>NZ_JBBODH010000001.1:4800000-7819941 GCF_038002865.1 Paenibacillus sp. FSL H3-0321
GTATTTGTTTTTTTGAATGATGAAATGTTCCGGATGAAGGTGTTTCGCAGCAGCGTTCCGGATCTGACAACATCTGCAGCAGTGCTGGCGGAGAGCTGTGTGCCGCATTTGTTCCCGGTAGAGGAGACAGAGGATGCACTGATCTTCACTACCAGCGCGATTCGGCTGATCCTTGAGAAAACCTCATTCCTTCTCCGTGTGGAAAATATGGAGGGCAAGGTCATCATGCAGCAGAACCTGACAAGCTGGAATCCGCGCGGGGCCAGTCATGCCGAGTATGATATGCAGCCGGATTCGCATTTTTACGGGCTGGGGGAGAAATCCAGCTTTCTCGACAAACGCGGGGAGCGTTATACGAACTGGAACACCGATGTGTTTGCGCCACATTTGCCGGAGATAGAAGCCCTATATGAGTCCATTCCGCTGATTATTCATATGCATGGCGACCTCACCTACGGATTATTCCTCGACAATACGGGCCGGAGCGATTTTGATATGCGATCCCATGGGGTTGCTTTTACGATCGGCTGCTCCACTG
The DNA here is from genome assembly GCF_038002865.1 of Paenibacillus sp. FSL H3-0321. NCBI lineage: Bacteria > Bacillati > Bacillota > Bacilli > Caryophanales > Paenibacillaceae > Paenibacillus > Paenibacillus sp. FSL H3-0321. Next base: position 4,800,539 of record NZ_JBBODH010000001.1, read on the forward strand.
GAGCTTATGATATCTACTTTATCAATGGTCCCGAAATGAAGGATGTTGTAACAAGATACACTTCGCTGACCGGACGGATTGCGCTTCCGCCTAAATGGGCGATCGGCTACCACCAGTCGCGTTATAGTTATATGAACCAGCAGGAGGTGCTGCAGCTTGCCCGGACCTTCCGTGAGAAGAGGATTCCCTGCGACGTCATTTATCTGGATATTCATTATATGGATGAATACCGTGTCTTCACCTTTGATCCTGTAAACTTTCCCGAGCCGGAAAAGATGATATCGGAGCTGAAGGAGCTCGGTGTGCGGATCGTACCGATTGTTGATCCCGGCGTCAAGAAAGACCCCAATTACGAGGTGTACAAGCAAGGGGTTCTCGAAAAGCATTTCTGCCGCAGGCTGGAAGGCGATATATTCTTCGGCGAGGTGTGGCCGGGAATCAGCGCCTTCCCTGATTTCAGCGACAGCCGGACGGCTGAATGGTGGGGCGATCTGCATAAATACTATACCGGCCTCGGCATTGACGGAATCTGGAATGATATGAACGAGCCGGCGGTGTTTAATGAGAGCAAAACGATGGATCTGGATGTGATGCATTTCAACAACGGGCATCCGATCACACATGAGGAATACCATAACCTGTATGGGATGATGATGTCCAAAGCAACCTATGAAGGCTTGGCGGAGCATATGGGGGGAGAGCGCCCCTTTGTGCTGACCCGGGCCGGTTATGCCGGGATACAGCGTTACGCCGCGGTATGGACGGGGGATAACCGCAGCTTCTGGGAGCATATGGCGATGGCGATACCTATGGTGCTTAATATGGGACTCTCGGGACTGGCCTTCTCCGGGCCGGATATCGGCGGCTTCGCCCACCATACCTCCGCGCAGCTTCTGGTACGCTGGACACAGATGGGTGTTTTCTTCCCCTATTGCCGCAACCATTCCTCCATCGGTACCCTGCGCCAGGAGCCATGGTCGTTCGGTGAGGAGGTCGAAGGGATTCTCCGTGAATTCATCGGCCTGCGCTACCGCTGGATGCCTCATATCTACAACCTTTTTCATGAGGCGGAAACCTGTGGGCTTCCCGTGATCCGGCCGCTGATTCTGGAGTACCCGCGCGACCCCTATGTGACCAACCTGTGCGATCAATTTTTGCTCGGGGAAAATGTGCTGATCGCCCCTGTCTACCGCCCGGATACGGAGCATCGCTCGGTGTATCTGCCTGAAGGGTGCTGGCTGGATTATTGGGATGGTGAAGTTCATGAGGGCGGACGCCATATCCTCGCCGATGCACCGCTGAACATTATGCCGATGTATGTGAAGGCCGGAAGTTTTGTCGCCGAAGGTCCGCTCAAACAATACGCACTCGAAGAAACAGAGGAAACGGTGGTGTTTCACCTGTATGGTGCGGAAGCCAGGGAAGGATTCTCGGCTGCCTTTACCCTGTATGAAGATGACGGGCACAGCTTCGGGTACAGAAGAGGGCAATATTCGCAAATCGACGTACAGGCCGCCGGAGAAGCAGGGACATTGCGGATAAGCTGGTCTTATGCAGTCCGTGAATTTACGCCCCGCAGGGAGATGCTGCGCTTCGCGCTCTGTTATCCGTCTTTCTTCACCCAATCGGTGGAAGGACTCTCCGAAATCAGTCTGGAGCAGCTTAAGGAAGGACGGCGGGGCTGGGCACGCAATGGCAAGAGCGGTGCGGTGATTATTCAAGTGGACGATGACCCGGAAGGCGGGGAGCTGCGGATGGAGGTAGCGGAGCAGCAACCGGAACACTTTAGAACCCTTTGATACGACTTGAACCCGCCCGCTGGCGGGTTTTTTTCAATTACGGACAGTGCCGGAATATAAAATCTGCAGAAAATATACAGAAACGTTTTTAAATCAGGACTTTTTCGTATAAGATGAAGGGATGAAGAAAAAAACTTCTGAAATTTTTTCAGCTTAAAAATATATTTCTCGCGGAGAAGGATTCAGCCTTCTGCAATGTTAGAAACGGATTCCGTCCTTTAGGGCGGCGAAGCCGTTTCTTCTAGCGGAACCGTCTGACGCTTTCTGTTTGCATAAAAAGACAGGAGATCACCAATGATTAAGCATCTGTATGCAATATGGTTAGGGGACGTATTATTCTGCTTCTCCGGTGAAACTTCAGAGCCGAAAGTTGACGCATGGACACGTGTGGTCAAACGGCTGGAGCTTCGGGGAGGAGGACGTCCTTTTGCGGGTGCTGCGCTGCGGCTGGCGGAAGTGAAGTATCCGGCCGCTGCCTCTGCGGAAGGGAGGACAACGCGGCGCGGACTGCCGGGGCGCACGCTGGAAGGGCTTGCCTTGGCCCCGAAGGACGCCTTTGAGCTGCTGCTGGCCTGGGACGAGGAAATGTGCCGTGCACAGGGAGTGGAGCCTGGCGGTGAACTGCGCTATTGGGCGGCTGCGGCCCGTTTTGCCCTTGAACTGATGGGCACAGGCGGGATTGTGCCCGGCGCAATGCCGCCGAGGCCTATAGGCTCGCGCCGCCGCGGGGGGGAGCAAGCCGCTGCGGCCTGCTGGTCTCCGGCCTTTCGGCAGGAGGCTGATAAGGAGTTCTTTCTGCAGATGGCAGCTTCCATGCCGGTGCTGGCACTGGGAACCCATGTTGCGGAGGAGGGTGACTTGTCGTCGCGTGAAGAAGCGGGAGCGTACGTGCTGTATTCTTTTCTGCAGGCTGTAATGACTGCCGAGATCAAAAAGGTTATTGCGGGAATGGAAAGCGAGCTTGGGCCATTCAAAGCGAATTATCGCCGTGGTTATTCACCGCTGACCGAGCTGTGGTGGAACAGCCTGCTCACCGGCAGCCGTGATATCCCGGTCCAGGGGACTCCGGCCGAGGTGGCGGACCTCCTTGCCGCCGTAAACGGTACGGCTGAGAATGAGATTCCGAACTCCGGGGCGGAGGAGGTACACAGCGGCCAGCTTAGTCTGGGTCTGCGCCTGGAGCCGCCTGCGAACGAAGGCGATGCCTGGAATTTAACCTTCTGGGCGGAGAACCGGGAAGAAGGGGAATTCTGGATTCCTGCGGCGGCGATCTGGAGCAGCAGGGAACGGGAGTTCACTTTATGGGGCAAGCGCTACCGCAATATTCAGCAGCAGCTGCTGGCTGCACTCGGCCGGGCCGCGAAAATATCGCCGGATATTGAGCGTGCGCTGGCCGGACCGGCTCCGGATGGAGTTCAACTGGAGCCGGACCGCGTCTATTTCTTTCTGAAGGAGAGCGTGCAGCAGCTGCGGGAACGGGGAATTACGGTGCAGATGCCATCCCGCTGGAGCCGTGAAGGCCGGCGGCGGATCGGGATGAAGATGAAGATGCAGCCTCCGGCCGGCAGCATAGATGGTTCGACCCAGCCTTCCCTCGGCATGGAAGAGCTGATTTCCTTCCGCATCGAGGCTTCGCTGGGCGATAACACGATCAGCGAGGAAGAGCTGAATGCGCTGGTGGAGGCCGGAGTACCTTTTGTGCGCTTCCGGGGAGAATGGATTGAAGTCGATCCGAAGGAGATCCGCCAGGTTCTGAGATATATGAAGCGCAACGAAAGCGGAGAAATGTCGGCGGCTGACTGGATGCGTCTGGAGGCCGAGGATGGTGATGAGCGGCTCTGGAAGGGAATGTCGGTGACCGGCATGGAAACCTCCGGCATGCTCGCTTCGCTCATGCATGGCGATGTTCTGCGGGGCCTTCCGCTGCGCTCTGTGCCGCCGGGTCTTCATGGAACGCTTAGACCTTATCAGGAGCGCGGCTTTCAATGGCTGGCTGCGCTCAGCGGTCTTGGCTTTGGGGTATGCCTTGCCGATGACATGGGCCTCGGCAAGACGGTGCAGGTCATCACCTGTCTGCTGGACCGTGCCCTGGCTGCTCCGCCGGAGGAGAAGCGTGAGCCGGTGCTGATTCTCTGCCCGACCTCGCTGCTTGGCAACTGGCAGCGGGAGCTGCAGCGTTTCGCACCATCGCTGAGTGTGCATATTCACCACGGGGGAAGACGGGTTCGCGGGGAAGGCTTTATCGACTTGGCCACCAGCCATGAAATCGTGCTGACCACTTATCATCTCGCAGGCCGGGACAGCGAGGATCTCGCTGGCGTCCGGTGGTCGACCGTTGTGCTGGATGAAGCGCAGTATATCAAGAATCACCGCACCAAGCAGGCACAGAGTGTGATGAAGCTGTCAGCGCCGCATCGCATTGCCATGACAGGCACACCGGTGGAGAACCGGCTTGGCGAGCTGTGGTCCATTTTTCACTTTTTGAATCCGGGGTATCTGGGGACTTATCATTCATTCCGCCAGCGGTATGTATCCGGTGAAGGCGGAGAGCGGCTGCGCGAGCTGCATCGCCTCGTCTCGCCCTTCTTGCTGCGGCGGCTCAAGAGTGATCCGGACATTTCCAAGGATCTGCCGGAGAAGCTGGAGCTGAAATCTTATTGTCCGCTTACAGAAACGCAGGCGGCGCTGTATCAGGGTGTAGTGGATGAAATGCTCGGTGTCATCGGGGAACGCTCCGGCATGGCCCGCCGGGGGCTGGTATTGTCTTCATTGACCAAGCTGAAGCAAATATGCGACCATCCGCAGCTGTACCGCAAAGAGGAGGGCCGGACCCAACGCAGTGAGCATTCCGGCAAAATGGATGTGATGTTCGAGGTGCTGGACAGCATTGCCGAGCTTGGGGAATCTGCACTTATTTTCACCCAGTATGTGGCGATGGGCGAGCTGCTGGTCAGCAGGCTGGCGAAACGATACGGCTCGCCGCCGCTGTTCCTGCATGGCGGCATCCCCAAACGGGAGCGCGATGAGATGGTGCATGCCTTTCAGGAGGGGGAAGGGCCGGCGTTTTTTGTACTATCGCTCAAAGCCGGCGGTGTGGGTCTGAACCTTACACGGGCTAACCATGTCATACATTATGACCGCTGGTGGAATCCGGCGGTGGAGAATCAGGCGACCGACCGGGCGTTCCGGATCGGCCAGCATAAGAATGTGCAGGTTCATAAGCTGATCTGCCAGGGAACGCTGGAAGAACGGATTGATGAACTGATCGAGCGTAAAAAAAGCCTGTCGGAGCAGGTTGTCGGTTCCGGAGAAAACTGGCTGACAGAGATGTCCAATCATGAGCTTAAGGAGCTTATCGAGCTTCAGGGGCAGGACTGGATGTAGTGGAACAAGCTTGGCATAAAGGAGGAATGGGCAATGAGTGAACTGCTGGAACTGCGGCTGGAAATTGAGCCCGGGGTGGTTAAGGCGACGGGAACACAGCTATCGGCCAAAGCGCCGGGAGTGCAGACCAAACGAAACGCCACTGCCGTCGCCGCCGCCCAAGGGCAAGCGCCAACGACGGTTCTCTCTTTGGAAATTCCGCGCTGGTCTGATGAAGTGAAACAGGAGGTGCTGATCCGGCTTGCGGAGCACCCGGGTGAGCTGTATGGTCTGCTGCAGGGCAACCTGAGTGGAGGCCTGGCGGCGATGAAGCTTCTGCCCGGCGATGAAGAACTGGCGTTGGCCGGACAGAAGCTTTCAGGGCCGGAACAGATGGCCCTGCTGGGATTGGTCAAAAAGCAGCTGGAAGAGGAGCCGCTGCTGGCGTTTGAACTGCGCGGTTTGAACAAAGAGACGCTGCTGGCCGGAGTTTTTGCCCTTTGGGCGGAAGAGGAAGCGGAGGACAGCGAGGATGCCGGCCCGGCCCCGTCCGGCCTGCTTGCAGCCGAACTGGCCCGGCTGGAGCGCAAAGGGCCGGCTGTCCCGACTGGAGAATGGCTGGCCGAAGCGGCTGCTGAAGGCTCGCTCCACCAGCCGGGTCCCATGTTTCATGAAATCGCAGCCCGGCCGTTTCCAGCTTCACCGGTGGTTGCGAAGCCGACCGAAAACTGGGGGACCCTGCTCGACAAGACACCCCGTGCCGGTGAGGGGCTTGTGCTCATCATGCGGCGTGTCGCAGAAGCCGCAGCCCGTAGGGCGGCAGGGCTGGGTAAGCTGTAAGGCTGCTCTGGTTGCTCTTAATTAACAATATTTTCACTGCGGAATGAACTGATCGTAACCCAATGTTCCTGCTGAGGTCTTATGATAACAGGACAAACAGGGAATGAGGGAGAGCTTAAATTGAGAGTTTATAAAATTCTGGCTTCTCTGTTCATAGCAGGAACGCTTCTAATTTCTGCCTCAACCATCGGGGCGACACCGGCGCAAAGCTCCAGCATCACCCTGAAGGGGTATCCGGACAATTTCCAAATGACAGGCGTGAAAGAGGGCTGGGGAATCACGCTGGGCGGAGTGTGGCATACAGCGGACGGTGCGTTAAGCTGGAAGCATCCGCTTAGCAATACGGTGCCCATGCCCGGTAATGATGTCCAGCTTGGCAAACTGGCGCATTACTTTGCGGGTGACAATGAGGCGTGGATTCTAAGCGCCTATGGCCCGCACAAGCCTACAGCCCTTTTTCATACGCTAGACAAGGGAAAGTCCTGGAAGACTATTCGCCTTCCGGTGAAGAAAAGCTGGGAGCAAGGATACGCCAGCGGGTTTATGCATTTTCCCGATAAGCAGGGCGGGTATATTCTGCTATGTTCCGAACCGGCACTTGGCATGATGGAGAAGTCGTTATACCGCACGGTGGATGGAGGGACAAGCTGGAGCAGAGTGGGCGATCTTACCGCAAGCATTGCTGCCTATCCAACGGGCATAACCTTCCGGGATAGCGATAACGGCTGGATAACCTCCAGCAATCACGGACAGAAGTCCATTCTTACCTTTAGAACTGCTGATGGGGGCAAGAGCTGGAAGCCGGAGAAGCTCGTCTCCCCGCCAGCGCTTTCGGGGTATGCGTATAGCAACAGCTACCCTCCTGTCTTTTCCGGAAAGGATAAGAAGGATGGGGTACTGCCGCTGGAAATTGTCCTGAACGGCGTTAAAAGCATGGTCTTTTACACCAGCAATAATGGCGGAGAGACTTGGAAGCATGGCCCCGGCATTCAAGGGGTTGAAGCGTCAAGGACAGCTTGGCTGAATGCCCGTTCAGGCTGGGCGCTGCAGGCAGGCGGCAAGCTGCTTGCTACAGACGATGGCGGAGGTAGCTGGAAACAGGTTGCCAAAGGTTCAGCGTTCGATAAGGCAACGGAGATACAGTTCTCTACGTCTCGAAACGGCTGGATTTCCGGGCCGAAAATCCTTTGGAGCACGGCAGACGGGGGCCACACATGGAGAAACCTGCTGCTTCCTTCTTGAGAATAATAGAAAGGCAGTGCCACAACAGCTCAGCTGTAGGGCACTGCCTCTTTTATTACCTTTTCAGCTACGGTCCGCAAACAGAAACAGAATTACTCCCCGGACGGGGTTTCACCCGCACTGCTTCCTTCGGATAACTCAAGAATCTCCCTGCGCAGGCGGAGCATTTTTTGATCTAGCTCATCGGCGGCACGTGCGGCTTCTTTCAGTTCCTCGGCGACATGCGACGGAAGCTGCTTATCGAATTTGTAGTAGAGGATATGCTCCATACTGGCCCAGAAATCCATGGCAAGTGTACGCAGCTGGATTTCCGCTTTTACCCAGTGGGTTCCTTCCAGCAGCACAAGCGGTATCGACACAATCAGATGCAGACTTTGATAGCCGTTGGGTTTGGGATGTGCAATATAGTCTTTGATCTCCAGCACACGGATGTCCTCCCGCGCACACAGATGATCGACCAGACGATAAATATCCTTCACAAAAGCACAGACAATCCGCATGCCTGCAATATCATGAATGTGCTGCTCCATATTTTCCAGGGTAAACTCATGCCCTTTGCGTTCCATCTTCTGCAGGATGCTCTTCGGCTCTTTGATCCGCGACTTGACATGCTCAATCGGACTGAAGCCGTCGCGCACCTGCCATTCCGTTTTGATCACATCAATTTTATTCTCAAGCTCATTCAGGGCATGGCGGTACAGCGCCGGCAAAGCTTTGAAATCCTCGATCTGTTTGGCGAAATCCCCATTAACCTGCCACTTCTTCAGATCCTTGACATGCACCTGCAGCTGATTCAGTGTAACCTGTGTACTATCATATTCTTCCACTGAGACTCTCCCAAGTTTAGTTATTTGTGACTGGATAAAATGAACCCATGAATAAAGATATGTTATACATTCCGGGACCAGTCTATATCCCTATTTTAACCGATGTACTGCCCCAGAAGCAAAAAAAACCCAGACCCCCCTGTAGTGCCGAAGAGTCCAGGCTGTTTGCAACTATAATCCGGCCAACCCAAAATAGCGCAACATTCTTCCCGCAGCAGCGTATTAGCACACATAAGGGATAGAAAGTGCGGCGCTTAGGTTGATTATTTGTTCGTAGGGGAGCCTCCGTCATAACCTTTATCATGATACCCGGTATTTTCCAGTTTGGGGAGTATACCCAGCTGCTCAATGGTCTGCCGTGTCTCTATGCTGCCAAAACGGTGCAGGGTCTGGTACAGTCTGACGGTCTCATCGTCAAATTGCCGGGCAGCTTCATCGTGATCGGCAGACTTATAAGGCACAAAGGCGCGCCGGAAGGCGTAATCATCCCCGAGTTCGAGTTCGTTCAGGAGATCCTGGAGAAGGGTAAGCTCTTCAGCGTTAAGCAGCACTTCAAATGCATTGGAGTCATTGCGCACGTCCTGAACAAGGCTGTGGTTTACGGATACGAAATAGCGTTTTTTCTCTTCGTCCGGCAAGATCGATCCCTCCATCGTTGGTAAGCTTGTACATGGTTATTTTTTACTATTATACACAGAACGACAAATAATGAATCTAATCGAGACATTTGGTATGATAGAAGCACGTTTCCGCTATTGCACGGAGCGTTGAGGGTTTATTTGGAATAATATTTGGCTGCAAATCGGCCCTGTTCTCACTCTGGAGAAGGAGGAACTACAATGAATTTTCTGCAACGCATTAAAGACGGTGCCAGCCGGGTGAGTGAAAAAGCGCAAAGCTCGGTGGAGATCGGCAAGCTGAACGGGCATATTTCCGATATCGAACATGAGATGGAAATTGAATTTATGAAAATGGGAAAGCTGTTCTACGACGGATATCGTTCGAAGGATTTGTCCCTGGCCGAAGGCAAAATGGTGGAGCATTCCCGGGCCTGCCTGAAGCTTCAGGAACAGATTGAGGAGCTGCGCTTCCGGATTGCCGAGCTTAAGAATGAAAAGCTCTGCACCTGTGGGAATGTTGTAGCTCTGGACGCCAATTTCTGTCCGAAATGCGGACGCAAGCTGGAGGAACCGGCTTCAAGAAAAGAAGCGGTGCCCGTCACAGTGCACGGCATTCATGAGGATGAAGAGGAAGATCAATATTATGGCGAGGAGGAGCTGACGGAAGCGGAAAAAGAGCTGGCGATGAGATCGGAGCAGCGTACGGTGTATACCGAAGTGCTTCCGGTAGACGATGAACTGCCGCAGGAGGAATATGGCGGAGCGGTGCAGGATACCGAACGCAGCCGCCGTGAAGCCGATGAGCTTGAACGGGAGCGGGAAAGACAGCTGGAGCTTGACCGGCGTATCCGCGACTGGAAAGCCGGTGAGCCTGCGGAAGAAGCTGCATCCAGTGAAGGCGGCGTGCGGGATATCGTCAAATGTCAGATCTGCAGGGCGGATTTGCCCAAGGGTTCCATGTGGTGCCCGCGTTGCGGATCAGAACAAATCTAGTCAGCATTTACAGTCAGCTAGGGGGACAACATAGATGGAACAGTTGCTGCTGCATCTGCGCAATTTGGGTTTCACAGAGATGGAATCCAAAATTATGGTCGAGCTGGCCAGCAAAGGCCAGGCTTCGGGTTATGAAGTGGCAAAGCAGCTCGGAGTATCAAGATCCAACGTATATGCGGCGCTTCAGCGTCTGACTCAGCAAGGTTATGTAAGATGCGGTGAAGGGGAACCGGCGCGTTACAGTGTGCTGGACCCGGAAGAGCTCGCGACCATGATCTCCGGACGGGTATCGGCTTCACTGGCTTATATGGAAAGCGAAATGCCGCGCGGCGGCCCGGTCAATCCCTCTTTCTACAATGTGGAGGGTGACCGGAATGTGATGGAGGAATTGATCCGCCAACTGAATCTTGCTGAGCAGGAAATCGTAGTAGATGTATGGCGTGAGGAGGCTTCGCTGCTGCGCAATGAGCTGGAGCAGGCAGAGCTGCGGGGAGTGAAGCTGTTGTGGGCCTTTGACGGCGGCAACGAGGTTCCCGCACCTTATCCGGTATGGCCGCCGCTGGGCGGCAAGCCGCGCCGGAGCGGCGGGCGGAAGTTTTCCTTTGTGATCGACAGGAACTGGTGCATGCTCGGCATGCGGTATGAGGACGGAACGGCGCAGGCGGTCGTAACCGAACATCAGGTGCTGGTGGAACTGCTGCTGAACCACTTTACGCAGGAGATGGTGCTCTTCGAGCTGGAAGAGGATATGGGCCCCGAGCTAACAAGAAGGTACGGGGAACGCTACAGCCACATTTACGGTAAATATGTGCTGCATGACCAGGAGCATGAACAACTGGGCGAACAGGAGCAACCGGACGAACAAGAGGAACATAAGGAATTGGAAGAATTGGAAGAATTGGAAGACTCGGAAGACTCGGAAGAGCAGCAAGAGCCAGGCCATTAGGAAACGTGTTTGGGTAAGGGTCAAGCTGCTTGCAAGCCGAAATTAAGCTGGGGAGGTGAAAGCGTGGAGTGTATTATTCATTTTGATGTGCAGCATCCGGAAGGGATCAAGTCACTCAGAGGTCTCTTGTTTCTGGAAGAGGGTAAAGTCCCGGGAGAAAATGAACTGATTGGCATGTTCAAGGACATGAAGTTCAACGTTCGGCTGGAAGACCGTGAGAAGCTGATTTTTAAACCTGTGAATCCGGGAGAGAAGTACTCGGAAATCCGCATCACGAGCTTTGACAGCGGCAAGGCGAATAGCAAAGAGGACAACGAACTGAAGTCGATTGTCGGCAATTTGCTGCCGCAGAAGCCGTCCGGCCTGTAAAAACTAAGACAGGGTCCATTTGAGATGGAGAGGAAGGAGCACAGAATGGAGTTATTGAGACAAAAGGTTATAAATGAAGGTATTGTTCTCGGTCAAGGTGTGCTCAAGGTCGATTCTTTTCTGAATCACCAGATGGACCCGTTTCTGATGCGTGAGGTCGGCCGCGAGTTTACCCGCCGTTTTGCCGGAGAAAAGGTGACGAAGGTGCTGACCATCGAATCCTCGGGGATTGCCCCCGGCATTATGACGGCGCTGGAGCTTGAGGTTCCGCTCATTTTTGCACGCAAGCAGAAATCATTGACCCTGACCGAAGATATTTATGTGGAGAAGGTCTACTCTTTTACGAAAAAAGAAAGCAATGATATCACAGTTTCCAAAAAGTTCATTGCTCCCGGTGAACGCGTGCTGATCGTCGATGATTTCCTTGCCAACGGTGAAGCGGCCTTCGGGCTGGCCCGGATCGTGGAGCAGGCGGGAGGCAGCGTAGCCGGAATCGGCATCGTGATCGAAAAAGCTTTCCAGCCCGGCAACAAGCTGCTGAAGGAAGCCGGCTACCGTGTGGAATCGCTGGTACGGATTGCTTCGCTTGACGATGGCTTGATCTCCTTCGTGGAGGAAGCCGGCGGCCTGCCGGGCTGACCCCGCAGTATTATAGCTCATAAAGACCCCATGCTCCAGCTTTGCGGAGTATGGGGTCTTTATGCTGTGGCTATAGGGAGTACTGCGCAGTAATTGCAATTTGTACAACTAAATATTCCTTATATGCTCGGCATTCCGTTTTAGTTGTATTTTGTACAGTAGATATCCGTCTTAATGCCGAAAATGGACCAGAAACCGGAATTTAGATGTACAGAGTGCAGTTAAGTACTGAACGGAAGTGAAATCAGCCCGTTTAGTTGTACAAACTGCAATTATCTCCCGCGAACCCAAAGGGCAGCAGCATAGCCGCAGCTGGGAGGACTAAGTATAAGCAGAATGGAGCTGCGCTTGCGGGCTAGCCGCAGGCCGCCGAAGCGTGGCCACCGCAGGCCATTCATTCGCAAGCGCGATGGAACTCGCGCTGCGGGTACCCCGGCCAGCCGCATCCCATACGACGCTGACTGGGTACGGGCCGGTCGCGTCCTACACGCTTGCCTGACAAGGGCCAGCCGCGCCCTGTTCCCGGGCCGCAGCCAGCGGCGAGAGCACGCGCAGCGCGCCCGGCTCGCAGCGCACGGCCAGCGGCGCAGTGCCGAGGGGCTCGCCGTCGCCGATGGCATGGCGGGCCTGCGCGAAGTGGACAGCTACGCTGTGCCCGCGCAGCATCGTCACGAAGGGCAGCGCAACATGCGTGCCCTTCAGCAGCGTCGGGAACAGCCGCAGCACCTGCATGCGGCTGCAGCCATGCACGACGCAGACGTCGAGCAGGCCGTCATCGGCCTCCGCCTGCGGGCAGATCAGCAGCCCGCCGCCATAGCTTGGCAGGTTGCAGATCGAGACGAGCCAGGCTTTCTCGAAAGCCTGCTCCTTCCCGTCGCAGGTGACGCTCACCCGGCAGGGCTTGAAGGTCATCAGCGTATGCAGAATGCCGATGATATAGGCCAGCTGTCCGGCGCCGATGGCGTTGCACAGCCGTTTGTAGAAGCCGTTGTTCACATTTACGGCTACCTGTGCATCGAAGCCGCTGGCTACGGCGGTCAGGGTGAGGCCGCCTGCCCCCGAGAGCAGATCGGCTTCGAGGCAGCGGTCCTGCAGCGCAGCCTCCAGCGCGGCTTCTGTGGCCAGCGGGATGCCGAAGCCGCGTGCCGTGTCATTGCCGGAGCCGGCGGGGATGACGGCCAGCGGCACACCTCTGCGCCGCAGCGCGCCCAGCACGCTGTGGATCGTGCCGTCGCCGCCGATGACGATGGCGGCGCGCCAGTCGTCGCGCCGGGCGAGCGCCCCAAGCACCTGGGTTTCGGCGCGGTCGGCGTTCTGCGTGAACAAGGGCTCATGAGGGATGCCGCGTGAATGCAGCATCCCTTCGACCGTGTGCCATGTCCGCTGGCCTGCTCCGCCGCCGGAACGGGGATTTATGATCAATAAGTACATGTATGTTCCTCCAGCCTGTAGATTCCTCTATGTCCTGATTCCATTGTACGGAGTGGACGTTCAAAAGGGAATCTTAAAAATAAGGATAAACAGCAGGAGGCAGGCTACAACTGACGGAGCTGGCTTTCGGCGATCTCCCCTGCCCAGGGAAGCTTATACCATCTTCCGCCCAAAGTATGGTAAATCATGAGAAGCCATACGGCGAAGCTGCAAAGGGAAATTAAGGCTGCGACGAGAGCGCCGAGCAGCGGAATGAAGCCGCTGAGGACATGGACAATCATCAGTGTCCCGAAGGCGATCAGCGACTGCAACGCATGAAAGAGCACGAAGCGGCTGCGTTTCTCCAGGGCAAGAAAAACGATGCCCCCAATAAAGGGAAAGAAGTAGCATAGTGCGGCGGCAATATGGTCAGGCAGTCCGGTGGAAGATCTGAAAGGGGACAAAAGGCTCACTCTCCTTGTACTTGGAGAAGAAGGCGGTTAACCGGTTCCCTCTTCTCTATGAGCCTATGATTTGTCCCGGCAAAGTATGTGGACCGGGAAGGGGTTCAAGTAAAAAGGCATTCTTTCTTTTCGTTAGACATGCTAAAGCTCCATCGCCGGTATAATGTATTGTTCAACCAGTCTGCGGGGGTTTTTCCACCGGCTGACGGCGCTCTCGGCGGTGAAGATAACGGCGGCGTCCAGCTTCGGCAGCAGCAATAGCTGCTGGCCCCCGTGTCCATGTGCCAGCACGTAGGGCTGGCTGCTCATCATGCCGTTCCAGAATTGATACCCGTAATGACCGTAGGCCGGATACCCGGGGGTCTGGGCTGTGAACGCATCTTCCAGCCAATTCTGCGGGATCATCTGCTGTCCTTTGTAAAGGCCGCCGCCCAGCAGGACTATACCGACTTTAGCCAGATCACGCGAGGTCAGGTATAAGCCGATATGGCCCATGCTGTGCCCTTCAGGACTGGGCAGCCAGGCGGTGTGGTGAATGTCCAGCGGTCCAAACAGATGCTCTCTGGCATAGCTGTAAGCGTCTAGCCCTGAGAATTCGCTCAGCATAACCGATATTAGATGCGAGTCGCTGCTGCGGTATTGAAATTGCCCAATATTTTCATGATCAATGGGCAGGCTAAGAGCGTAAGAAGTCCAGCGGCGGCTGCGCTGCAGATTACGTACGAGCGGTTCTCCGAGCTTCCTGCCGGTAATCCACCTGAAGCCGGAGGTCATGGTCAGCAGGTGGCGCAGCGTAATTTCCGATAGCTGCGGAGAGCAGCGGGGCGGCAGATATCTCTGAAGCGCTTCGGCTACAAAAGTGTGGACTCCCGGAATATGGCCTTTGCCGATGGCAATGCCGATAAGAAGAGAGAGGAAGCTTTTGGTGGCCGAACGAAGATCATTCAGCATTCCGGCATGATATCCCCCGTAATACCGTTCAAATATCAGTTGCCCGTGGCGGACGACAAGCATACTATGCATTTTGGGATATTCTTTCGTAACTGCCTGATGGGCCTTCTCCAGTCGAAGAGGACAGGTTCCGGTGTCATCCGGACGGGCTGCTGCTATAACGGGTGCCGGGTTGTTAGGTGTGTGTAGTAAAGACAGCTGCTGGCTCATAGCAATCCCCTTTCCAAGCTGCCTGCTGCAGTCTAAGATGCGGCGGCGGATACGTTATTTTAACCAAAAGTCTGCAAGCCTCACCTGCTGCGGTAGAGAAGAGTAAAAAAATATTTTACGTACGTAAATTTTACAAGGAAAGGTGGAAGTTGGACTGGAATATGATACAATATAACGATAAGGCCCGAAAGGAGTGATTCAGCAAGTGGCTCTTCGGGTAAGTAAAGTGTCAAGGTGTTCCGCATTTGGTGCATCTTACTCTCAGCCCAAATCACGACGAACCTGCTTCACCGGCAAGGCGGACCTCCATATTTATGGAATGAACGTTTAGGCGGATAATGCAAGCCACGTATGTGTTACGGTTTCTTGACTTGCATTTCGAGGTTACGGCGGACTTTTCATCATGCATTCTCTACAACGGAGCATTCATTTTCAATGTTTTGGGAGGGAACTGATCATGGCAAGTAAAGGTCATAACGAAGTGAAGGAAAGTCTACGGGAAATGACACGCATTTTCCGGCCCAAAGATCCCAAGAAATTTGTGAAGGAGTATGTCCGGAAGTATCGGATCACGGGAGGCTATGAAGAAGAGCTGACTATGGTCGTGGAGCATGAGTTGGGAAGAATAAACTCATCCGTCTCCTAATTTACAGACAGGAATACTTCCTGCTATTTGACGACATCAAATTTGGAATTACATCCATGAGGATTCTCATAAACCGTGCCCGGGCGGCTTGCTGCCGCAGGAAGCGGTTTTTTTTGTGCGCATATTTATTGCAAGATCATAAATCATAAAATAGTCAAATGAATTTATAGACACAAATAGATATGTATGCGCTTTAAAGAAAAAATGATAAAAGATTCATTTTATGTAAGCGCTCTTAAATACAGTAAGGACAAGCTTTTGCTGTTTGAAAAAATGCTTTGTGAACTTGCTGTGAACGATTGACAAAAGACCCCCATAAACTTATATTAATAGTGATTGTTATAATTGACAGGAAAATCCTCTAATCTACGAAATCGGGAAAAGCGGGGTAGATCAATGATGAAAACGTGGCAGGCTGGTAAACGGCTTCTTCCCATGGCAGCAACGCTTGGACTCATTCTCGCAGGATGCGGGCGGCAGGACTTGTCGGTGCTCAGACCGCAGGGACCTGCAGCGGAAAGCTCGTTCGGACTCATGAAGCTGTCGATTACCATCATGATTGTCGTGCTGCTGATCGTCTTTGCCATTGCGGCCTACGTGCTTATCCGTTACCGCAGGAAACCGGGCCAGCATGAGATCCCTGAACAGGTGGAAGGCAGCTTCAAGCTTGAAGTGCTGTGGACGGTCATCCCGCTGATCCTTGTAATTGTGCTGGCGGTTCCGACCGTGCAGGCGGTGTTTGCCGCAGGAGATGATCATTCGAATGATAAGAATGCAGTTAAGGTCAAGGTGACCGGCCACCAATACTGGTGGGAATTCGAATACCCCGATTACGGTGTGACAACGGCGCAGGATCTGGTGATTCCTGCGGGCGTGGATATCGCCTTTGAGCTGACTACAAAGGATGTGCTGCACTCCTTCTGGGTACCTTCTCTCTCCGGCAAAATAGATACCAACCCGGACGGGTCAACGAACCATTTCAGCTTCAGTGCGCCAAATGAAGGCGTTTACCGCGGCAAATGCGCGGAGCTGTGCGGTCCTTCCCACGGATTTATGGAATTTAAAGTGAAGTCGGTCAGCAAGGATGCGTTCACGGCATGGATTGCTTCCATGAAAGCCCCGGCGGTGATGCCTGAAGATCCGGCGCTTGCGGAAAAGTTCAAATCCGCGTGCCTGACCTGCCATGCAGTGGGTGATATGGTAGGCAGCAACGGTCCATCCCTCACCGGGATCGGGTCCCGCGAGTCGGTGGCTGGTATCCTGCTGAACGACGACACAGGTGTCGACGGAGCGCCGATCCTGGAGAATCTTAAGACCTGGCTGCATGATCCGCAAAGCGTCAAGCCGGGCAACCGGATGCCTGACCCCAAGGAACTGGGACTCAGTGATGAAGAGATTGACGGAATTGCCGAATATCTGGCCGGCTACACGCTGGAATAAAGCCTATTGCCCAAAACAGAAGCAGCATATTTGAAAAGGGGGTACGTACCTTGGCTCAAACAGCGCAATCCTTGAATCCTTCCGGGCCCTTGAGGCATGGCCACAGCGTCAAACGGCATACCGGGATCATGGACTGGATTACCACCGTCGATCATAAGAAGATTGCAATTTTGTACCTTTGGGCCGGAGGGATCTTTTTTGGCATTGGCGGGCTGGAGGCCATTCTGATCCGCATCCAGCTGATCAAGCCGATGAATACCTTTCTGGATGCCCAGACCTTTAACGAATTGATTACGATGCATGGGACAACGATGATTTTTCTCGGGGTTATGCCGGTCATTTTCGCGCTGATGAATGCGGTTATCCCACTGCAGATCGGTGCGCGCGATGTAGCTTTTCCTTTTCTGAATGCGCTTGGCTTCTGGACGTTTCTGTTCGGCGGCATTCTGCTTAATCTCAGCTGGGTTATGGGGGGAGCGCCCGATGCCGGCTGGACCGCTTATACCCCACTGTCCTCCAGCTCCTACAGCACCACCCACGGGGTGGACTTCTACACGATCGGCTTGCAGATTGCCGGGCTAGGCACACTAATCGGCGGCATCAACTTCCTGGCTACGATCATTACGATGCGGGCTCCGGGAATGTCGTTTATGCGGATGCCGATGTTCGCCTGGGCCACCTTTATCACTTCCGCTATTATCCTGTTCGCTTTTCCCGCAGTTACAGTAGGGCTTGTGCTGCTAACCTTCGACCGGATTCTCGGCGCCAATTTCTTTGAGACCAGCGGCGGCGGCAATCCGGTACTCTGGCAGCATATTTTTTGGATCTTTGGTCATCCCGAAGTGTATATTCTGATTCTTCCGGCCTTCGGCATCATCTCCGAGGTCATCCCGACGTTCTCGCGTAAGCGGCTGTTCGGGTACAGCTCCATGGTCTTCGCGACGATCCTGATCGCCTTCCTTGGCTTCATGGTCTGGGCGCATCATATGTTCACCACCGGCCTCGGACCGGTAGCGAACGCCTTGTTCTCTGTATCCACGATGCTGATCGCCGTTCCGACAGGAATTAAAATTTTCAATTGGCTGTTCACGATGTGGGGCGGGCAAGTACGCTTTACCACTCCGAATTTATTCGCGGTCGGCTTTATTCCAACCTTCACCATGGGCGGGGTTACAGGTGTCATGCTGGCTTCTGCTCCTGCCGATTTTCAGTTTCATGACACGTATTTTGTCGTTGCCCATTTCCACTATGTAATTGTCGGCGGCCTGGTGCTCGGCTTATTCGCGGGCCTGCATTATTGGTGGCCTAAAATGTTCGGAAGAATGCTCAGCGAACACCTGGGCAAATGGACCTTCTGGACCTTTATCATCGGGTTTCACATGACCTTTTTTGTACAGCATTTTCTGGGGCTTATGGGGATGCAGCGCCGCGTATTTACGTATTTGCCGAATCAGCAATTCGACCTGCTAAATTTGATCAGTACGATCGGGGCAGGGCTTATGGGTGTGGGGATGCTGTTTTTCCTGGCCAATGTCTTCATCACTTCCAGAAAGCCGGCAGATGCGGCGGATGATCCGTGGGAAGACGGGCGGACGCTGGAATGGACCATTTCCTCACCGCCTCCGGAATACAATTTCAAGCAAACGCCGCTGGTGCGCGGTCTGGATGCTTTCTGGAAGGAAAAAACAGCCGGGCACAAGGGCATGACGCCATCCGAACCGGTAGGCTCCATTCATATGCCTTCAGCGACGGTGCACCCGTTCCTGATGTCGGTTGGTATCTTTATTGCCGGACTTGGCTTTATGTTCAGCCGTGATGATTTTGGCAACAGCTTTATGAGTTTTCTCTTTAATAACTATATCGTTACGGCGCTGGGTCTTCTGATAACCTTCGGGTCGATGCTGATGCGCTCGCTCTTTGATGATCATGGCTGGCATATCGAACCCGAAGAGCTGGAAGGAAGGTGAACCGACATGACAACGGCACATGCTGAAGCTTCAAAAGGCACTCTCCCGCACGAACCGGAAAAGGCAACGGCGGAAGGCCGCAACAAAGTGCTGGCCTTCTGGTTGTTCCTTGGTGGAGAAGCGGTGCTTTTCGGCACCTTGTTCGCTACGTTCCTGGCGCTGCGAAACCAGACGAATGACGGTCCGTCTGCGAACGAATTGTTCCATCTGCCGCTGGTTGCCGCCGCAACCTTCCTGCTGCTGGTGAGCAGCCTGACGAGCGTATTCGCCATTCAGGCGATGCACCGGAACCAGCCTGCCTTGCTGCGGAACTGGCTGCTGGTTACTGTAGTGCTTGGCGCGGCCTTTCTCGGGCTGGAAATCTACGAATTCAGCGAGTATATAAGACACGAGAAATTCGGGATGACTACCAGTGCATTCAGCTCGGCGTTCTATACACTGGTCGGGTTCCACGGTGCTCACGTTGCTTTCGGGATTGTGTGGATCGCTGTGCTGATCGGGCAGCTGAGCTATAAAGGGCTGACGGTGGTTACGGCACCAAAAATTTATGTGTCCGCGATGTACTGGCATTTTATCGATGTGGTATGGGTGTTTATCTTCACGGTTGTTTACCTGCTCGGAAAGGTGGGTTAGCTATGGCGACAGAACAGCGTTCTCCGGATAGCGCGGTGAAGCACCGCCACCGGCAGGAAGGGCCGCAGCGGCATATCGTGGTGTTTATCTTCTCTGTTATTCTGACGCTGATTGCCTTCGCAGCTGTTGCGGCCGGAGGAGTCAACGCGACCTTTGCCGTGATTCTGCTGCTGGTCATGGCCGTTCTGCAGGTTTTTCTGCAGATGGGCTTCTGGATGCATCTGAAGGACAAGGGACATTTGATACCGATTCTATTTATGCTGGGCGGCTTTTTTATCGCCGGAACCTGCATTATCATGGCACTGTATTGGGTTTGGTGGGATTAAGGAGGCTTCTGATCATGCTGGGATTACAATATTTCAGCTTTGAGGATTTGTGGAGTCCGCTTTTTCTGGCGGTCCTGCTGCTGCTGACGGCTGGATATTTCGTATTGATCGGTCCGCTTGCCGGTCGGTTCTCCGGTGCTTCGGCAGTTCCTATATGGCGCAGGGGGCTGTTTCTTAGCGGAATGTTGGCTCTTTACCTTGCGCAGGGCGGTCCGGTCAGCCTGCTGGGCCATATCTTCTTTTCCTTCCATATGGTCAGTATGGCGCTGTCCTATCTGGTGGCAGTGCCGCTGATTATGCTCGGGATTCCGGATTGGCTCTGGCGTACTTTTCTTAAGGTGAACCCACTGCGGCGTTTTGCCTTTCTGGCACAGCCGGTGGTGGCGGCCCTTCTGTTCAACGGACTGTTCTCGCTCTACCATATTCCAGTGGTTCATGATTACGTGATGCTGCATTTTACAGTTCACCGGCTCTATTACGGCCTGCTTTTTCTGACCTCTGTGCTCATGTGGTGGAATCTGATAAATCCTCTGCCGGAGTACCGGAAACTTGGCGGCCTGGGTCAGGTAGGCTTTATCTTCCTGAATATGGTGCTGCTGACACCGGCCTGCGGGCTGATTATTTTTGCGGGGACTCCACTATATGCCACGTACAGTGATCCCGACACCTGGGCACGGGCGATGGGCTACTGTGTATCGGGAAATCCCGCTTCATTGCTGCAGACGTTCGGCGGTCCGGCGTTCTTCGGATGGCTGTCGCCCAAGGTCGATCAGCAGGTGGGGGGCATCGCCATGAAGTTCATTCAGGAATTTATTTTTGCCTCGATGCTTGCTTATGTGTTCTATCATTGGTATAAAAAAGAGAACGGGCAAGACGATGCGGAGGTTTCCGCGCCATCCGCCGAACCGGGGGATGGCTATTTGAAATACAAGGAAGGCTGAGTCACACGCCTGAATTATCCTTGTATTTCTAAAAGCAACGGATACCTGAGAGCGATACAGAGTATTGCTGGCATCGGAAGCATACGCTCTGCAAAGAACAATGTAGCGGCTTCTTCTTGCTCGTGCATAGCTGGCGAGCGCCGAGGGGGATAATCATGGATATTTTCACATTGTTTCCAACGATCAGCACATCTTTCATCGTAATCAGCGCGTTGCTGGTGGCGATTGGCTGGAGACAAATCATTAAGGGCAAGCGCGAAGCGCACAAGAAGACAATGATTGCCGCCGCTGTTGCTGCCATCTTGTTTTTCATTGTGTACGTGTCCAGAACGGCATTCGTAGGCAACACATCCTGGGGTGGACCGGCCGATTTGTCGACGCTCTACCACATCTTTCTGATTTTCCATATCGTGCTGGCGACGGTAGCCGCCGTATTCGGCATCACTACGCTGACGCTGGGCTTCAAGGCTCAATTTGCCAAACACCGGAAATGGGGAAGAGTGACTGCTGTCATCTGGTTTATTACTGCTATTACGGGTGTCGCTGTGTATGTGCTGCTGTACATCTTTTATCCGGGCGGGCACACAAAGCCGGTCTGGCAAATTATTTTAGGTGCCTGATCTGACACTGTAAAAGTACCAAAAGACCTGTGAGGCCTGCGGTTCCGCTTTGGAACTTGCAGGTTCACAGGTCTTTTGTTCAAATATAGGCTACAGGCGGAAGGAGGAGACGGTGCTCTGCAGCTCCTCGGCCAGGCTGGCCAGAGATTGGGCGGAAGATGCAGACTCCTCGCTGCTTGCGGCAGACTGTTGGGTGGTGGCAGAAATATTCTCGACAGCGGCCAGCACATTGGTCGACTGTGCCGCTTGCTCTTCACTGGCAGCAGCGATCTCGGAAATTTTCTGGCCGGCGTTATTCACCATCGTGACGATCTTATGAAAAGAGACGCCGGTTTTCTGCGACAATTCGGCACTTTCCTGTACGGCGCTTACACTGTAGCGTGTGTTCGCCTGCATGCCCTTGATGATGCCTGTAATCTGCTTGGTGGCCTCGCCGCTGCGTTCGGCAAGCTTCCGCACCTCATCGGCAACCACGGCGAAGCCGCGTCCCTGCTCTCCGGCCCTTGCGGCTTCAATAGCTGCGTTAAGCGCGAGCAGATTTGTCTGATCAGCGATATCCTCGATGACATCGATAATGTCCCCGACCTTTTGGGAGTCCTCCTCCAGCCGGGCCATCTGCCCGCTGACAGACTGCATGCTCTCCATAGATTCCTGAATGATGCTGTTGCCATCTTCGGCAATCAGCACAGTTTCATCCGAGATGACCGAGGCCTGTTCGGTGTTCTGCGCTACGGAGTGGATGGCGCTGGAGAGCTCTTTAAATAATTCGCTGATCGTCCCGGCATCATTCGCAGTGCTTGTGCTGCCGCTGGCTATCTCCTGTGTACTGGCGGAAATCTCTTCTGCGGCGGCGGACAGGCTTTGGGAATGCGTAAGGATGGACCCGACAGTCCGGCGAAGATTGCTGACCATCTCATTGACCTTAAACGCCAGCATGCCGATTTCATCTTTGGTGTCGATCTCCGTCTGGCTACGTAAGTCGCCATCAGCTACCTTGGAGAGGATCTGGACTACCTTAGCCAGCGGCTTCGAGATGATTCGGGAGATCATATAGCCGAGCAGGATGCACAGCATCACGGCAGCTACAACGACAGCAAGCGTAATAGTCCGCGAGGAGTTGTACAGGGATGCTCCATCCTGTTTGGCCTGATCCGCTTCTTTGATATTGATGCTGATCAGATTGTTGATGATTTGCTTTAGGGCATCCGCTTCATTGGCCAGAGTGGTGCTGCGGAGCGTGTCCAGCAGTTCGTCGTCCCGCTGGGCAAGGGATGCGCTGATCAGGGATTCATAAGTATTCAAATATTCGTTCCAGGCAGCTTCGAATGGAGCGATCGCCTGGATGGAGTCTTCGCTGAGCTTTGTTTTGCGGAAGGCTGCGATGCTATCCAGCACATTCTGCTTTTCAGTTTCATAGTCTTCCACGCGCTGCTTCCGTTCCGCAGGCGTTTCTTTAATATACAGATCCCGGGCGATGCCGCGCATACTGGTGAAGCTGTTCTGGGAGCTTTGAAGAGAGGAGACGGGCACCAGATTGTTCGTATACATATCATCAAGACTGTCATTGATTGAACCCAGATTGTTCAGACCATAAAGACCCACGAAGGCCAAAATGACAGCAACCACCAAAAAGGATGAGATTAACTTCACGCTTGTTTTTAAATTATAAAACCATTTCATACCCGATTCCCCCAGTGATCATGAATTTGTTAAACCAAAGCACCTGCTTTGAAAAACAGACTTGCGGTGTCGATGATGAGTGCGATTTTGCCGTTTCCCAGGATGGTGGCCCCTGAAGTGCTGTCTGACTTGCCTATGTATGAGCCCAGCGTTTTAATTACAATGTCCTGATTGCCGACAAGCGTATCCACTGCCAGCGCCAGCCGTTTCTCCCCGCGCCCCAGAATGATCAGCGGGATCGAAGATGCAGTTGTCTCCGCTCTTGGAATCCCCAGGCAATCATGCAGCCAGACCACCGGGACGAGCTGGTTGCGTGCTGTAATAACCGGTTGGCCCCGAACGGTCTTGATCTCACCGTAAGCGGTGCGGATAATTTCGGCCACACTGCTCATGGGAATGACAAAGGTCGCATTGCCGGCATTTACCAGAAGCCCCCGAATGATAGCCAGGGTAAAGGGCAGGCGGATACGGAACCGGGTGCCTTGCCCTTTGGTGGTCTCAATATCAATCATTCCGTTAATCCGTTCAATATCATTGCGGACAATATCCATCCCTACCCCGCGGCCGGAGATATCGCTTACTTGAGCGGCAGTAGAAAAGCCGGGTCTGAAAATAAGGCGCAGCGCTTCATCCTCATTCATGTAACGGGCCTCTTCGGCTGTGATGATGCTCTTATTGATGGCGGATTGGAGGATGGCCTCGGCATCGATTCCAGCCCCGTCGTCCTCAATGACGAGGATGACCTGATTATCCTCATGGGAGGCGGCAACCCGGACGGTGCCTGTTTCACTTTTGCCCGCGCTACGCCGGATTTCCGGGGTTTCTATGCCGTGATCCAGCGCATTCCGCAGAAGATGGATAAGCGGGTCGCCGAGTTCCTCAATTAGTGTCCGGTCCAGCTCTGTTTCCTTGCCTTCAATGACCAGCTCGATCTGCTTGTTCAGCGAGTATGACAAATCTCTGACCATGCGCGGCAGCCGGTTGAACAGCTGCTCTATAGGCAGCATCCGTACCTTGATCATATTCTCCTGCAGTTCACGGGTGATCGTCGACAGATGATCGGCCAACTGTCCCAGCTCCTCTGTCAGGCCATTGGCTCCGTATTGCCCGTGAAATCTGCGGTTCAGGAGATGGAACCGGGTTTGATCAATTACCAATTCACCCGCCAGGTTCATCAGCTTTTCCAGCCGCTCAATATGTACGCGAATGGTTTGGGGCTTTATCTTGTCAGCAGTAGCCGGCAGTGCCTCCAGCGGGTCCGGGAGGCCCCGGCTCTCCGGTTCCGGCTGCGCCGGATTTTTTTCTGCAGCAGGGTTAAGTGAGATGTCCTTCACTTCTTCTATGTAGATACTCTCAACATCCATAATGGAGGAGATCTGCTGCCGGAGTTCCTCGATATTCCTCTTGGGGGACAGCATCCAGGATGCACCATCGACCCTGCTGTCATGGGCTTCAATCTCTTCCAGCTCCGGCTTCATTCTAAGGACCGTGGCGAGGTCCCGCAGCTTGGCGTCGATAAGATGTAGACGTGGCAGCTTCATTTCACAGGCCGGGGAGAGCCATACATGAAGCCAGAAAAGCTGTAGCGGAGTTTCAGTTTTGTTTGGCTGTACAGCCGGACCTCGGTCATGTCCATGCAGTCCCTGCGCACCAAATGTCTTGAGCCTCTGAATCAGCTCGGATACGTCTGTCGTCTCATGGTCTGCAGCGGCGATTTCACTTTGCAGCGCGCGCATTCCATCCAGTGCCTGGAAGAACAGGCGGATAAGCTCATCCGTTACTTGCCGCTCCCCGTTCCTCATTTGGTGAAGCAGATGCTCAAGATGGTGTGTGACCTCCTTCAGCCTGTTGTAACCCATGGACGCCGAGGAGCCTTTGAGGGTATGGGCTGCCCGGAAGAATTGCTGTATTCCGTCTTCCGTCTCCCCTATCTGCTCCAGCCGGAGAACTTCATCTTCGATCAGTTGCAGCTGCTCCTCCAGTTCTTCAAGAAAAATTCCCCGATATTCTGATAAGTCAACCATAATTCACCTTCTCTCCGTGTAGCCTCCGGTTATTCGCGCAGCAGTATCTCATCCAGCTTCAGAATTCCGACCAGACCCGAAGAAGAGAAGCCTATTCCGGTGAAGAAGGAACCGCTGATTCCGGAGACACTGTCCGGTGCGGGCTGAATATCATTGAACGTAGTCACTTTATTCACGTTGTCAACAATGACACCAATGGATTCCTCCAGGTGATGAACCACCAGGATGCGTGTATGCTTAGTCTCGGCAATTTCCGCCATATCCAGCAGCACCCTCAGGCTTAGCACCGGCACAATTTTCCCTCTCAGATTGATAATGCCCTTAACGTAGTAGTGGCCGTTTGGAATATCCGTAATTTCCTGCATTCTTATAATTTCATGAACATCGGAGATGGGGATGGCATAATGCTCGTTGTCCACCCCGAATTCGACATATTGCTTCTGTGTGGCAGCCTCCATATTTTACCTCCGTTTTCTCAAATAAGTGATTAAGCAGCCGCTCCTCAGGCGCTGGGTTCCTTCCTCCTTTTCTTAACAATTCATTAGCATGTTACTCCTGATGTGTCTCTGGTCCTTCTCGACGTGAGGAAATGAGACAAAAAACCGGAAAGATGTCGTACAATATCACTTATGCGACATTTTTAATCATAGAGGAGCAATGAAATGACAATAAAACAAGCAGAATTGAGCAACGCCCAGTTAGGTTTGGTTTACTCTGGGGAGGGCAATTTCAGTGACGATCAGATTGTTCAGATGTTTGTGGCAACCTGCTGTGCCAATGCAAATACACGTCGTAATTATAGGCGGGCGATTGCTGATTTCCGTAAATTTATAGTTGGCACATCCTTGCAGGAGGTTACCTGGAGGGAGATTGAGGCGTATAAATTCTTTCTGACCCAGGGAGGTTACAGCTATCCTAAGCAACTGGCGCCGGCAAGTATTGCCGCGTTCCTCGCACCTTTGAAATCATTTTATAAATGGGGCAGTGATCAGCATATTGGCATCTTTGCAGCTAATCCGACCTCAAGTGTGCGGATTCCCAAAATTACGATTACCAGCCGAAAAAATTTCTTAACCAAAAGAGAGGTGGGGGATTTGCTGGGGGAGCTCCAGACGCAGGGCCTGCGCAATTACCTGATTGGGCTGACGCTGGTGATGCTGGGGCTTCGTGTATCTGAGCTGACGGCGATGAAATGGGGGGATTTCCACACAGATCCGCTGGAAACCTCTCTCTGGCTGACCATCGCGAATGCTAAAGGCGGCAAACGCAGAGAGATCAAGGTACCGCCGACCCTTTGGCAGCTGTACTCCCAATTATCCAGCGCCATTGCCGGGAAAGGTGATCCTGCCCCGGAGCTTCTGATGTTCCCGTTATCATCAAGACAAGTAGAGCGGATTATCAAGACAGCCGGAGAGGCGAGCTCAATTGAGAAAAAGCTTACTCCACATTGGCTGCGCCACACCAATGCCACACTTGCGTTGCTGCAGGGCGCCTCACTACAGCAGGTGCAGGAATCGCTGGGGCATTCCCACATCAATACTACTCAGCGGTATCTCCATACCGTGCAGCAAATTCAAAAGGCTGCCCCTGATTTTGTAGAGGACAGCCTGCGGATTTTTATTCAATAAGACAAAGTTTTACAAAATACGCTAGTATTTCTGGGAAGTTCCTATACAGCAGTATGGATATGCCCTATAATGAATGCATAATCGCTTCGTAATGCGCAAGTACGCAGAAGCCTATTTTTTTTCGGGAAAAATGTCGCATAAGTGATATTGTACGACAAAATATGGCACGATATACATAAATCTTGAATTTTAAATTGTAGTATTTAATGGGATTACTGAGAGACTGTGCCTGCGCCATGCGAATGGATGCTTGGGACAGTCCCTCTTTGCCTTAACAGGATTGGGCGTGAGCGTCTTCTGAGTCTGAACTCCTTCACAAGCCGCGAGATTGGGCAATATAACGGAACTGTAGTCCGCATGATCACAGACGTTCCGTATCAGAACTGCACACTAAAGCCGTTAAATGTGTGAATCCCCGTGCCGAAATGATCCAGTTCATGTTCCCGTAGAAACTTAACCGCCAGCTTCACTTCCTCCAGAATCTCCGCTTCTAGACCCAGTGTATTATGTGAACCGTAAACTTTGTTGATTCCGTCTAATGCAGCCATTCTCTCCAGGGAATTGACCAAATCGGCAGGACTTGTTGAAGGATAAAAAGCATACACAGGCGTCTCATCATACAGCAGATCACCCGTAAACAAATAACCGCGGTCTTTATCGACAAAGCATACATGACCCGGAGAATGCCCGGGAGTGTGGTACACCTTAAGTGTTCTGCCGCCCAGAGAGATGAGGTCCCCATCGCTTAATAAGCCGGCTGGCTCGCCCTGAAAAGGCTTGTAAGCGTCCGGGTCAAAGCCCTCCGGCACAGGCCGGGTCAGATCTCTGCCGATGTCCCTGCGGATTTGCCCGATAGACAAACCCTGAATGCCATGGACCAGCCAGTCCTTATCCGCTTCATGGACATAAATACTGCTGAATAGTCCATGGCCGCCGATATGGTCCGTATGTACATGAGTGGTGAGCACTTCAATCGGCAAGCGGGTCAGCTGATCCGTTATTTCTTTGATATTGCCGATGCCAAGACCGGTATCAATCAGTGCAGCTTTTTCCTCCCCCAGCAGCAGAAAGGAATGCACCTTCTCCCAATGCCCGTATTCGCTGATTGCGAATGTGGCTTCATCCATTTGCTGAACAGTAAACCATGGGTCACTAATCATATGAACCTCCCCGATACTGAGTATTTTCTCTCGAGTAGCCTACAAATCTCCGCTGATTCCTACTTTATAGCCGATTGAAATTTATTACAAATGATTCTTGACAATGGAAAATACAGGTCATATACTGTGTATATAGATATATACAGTAAGCACAGAGAGATACACACTGAACCGTGTCTATCCGCTGCAGCCTACCGCAGGAGAAACAACAAAGCGAGGTTAAAGGTAATGACAATATTTAGAGACGCCTGGGTGCTGGTCCGTGCAGATTTCCGCGGTGACAAGCTGAACATAGTGAGGGCCCTGCTGTTTTCCATTATCTTTATGGGATATATGGCCGCTATGACTGTAATGGTCACGGAAGATGCGCTGAGCGGAAGTGACGGAAGGCTGATGTCCGACTTCCTGCTGATTTCTATGATTCCCATGCTGGGCTTCACGTTCTCGCGGCGTACCATGAAATATTTAAGTGAAGACTCCTATACCCGGATGTTGGCCTATATGCGGAGTTTGCCTGTTCCGGCTGCGGTGATCCTGTGCAAAAGAAAGCTGGATGCAATGTTCTCATTTTGTCTGAATGGCGTATTGTTCTTCGGTTTAATGTACGCCATTAGTGACGATATACGCAGCCAGCTGCCAGGGACTTCATACGTTGCGTTTGCATTTACCTGGATCGGTTATGGCCTGATGATGACTGGCATCTATATTTTTGTGGAGTTTCTGGTTAGCGGCAAAGCGTACTTTTGGATCACCCTGGCCCTGATGACGTCGTCCTTCGGGGTTGCGCTGCTGATTCAATGGGCGGATGGAAATTTGTTTCTGTACAGCGTCTCCTGCTCGAAGGAATGGGGGCTGTTATCTCCGCTGATGTGGGGAACGCTGCTGCTGGGCACGGTATCCGTGCAATTATTTTCCAAATTGACGATACATCGGCTTAAAAGCCGCGATCTCGTATGAGAGGGCGGAGGTAACTTATGTGGATACCGATACAGATTAACGAGAACAGTGCCGAGCCGCTGTACCATCAGATCGAAACCCAGCTCCGGTCGCTGATCATCAGCGGAGGCATCACGGAAGGGACACTGCTTCCCTCCATACGTGAATTTGCCGGAGATCTGAAATGCAGCGTGATCACCGTCCGCCGGGTCTATCAGGATCTGGAGAATGAGGGGCTGCTGCGGACAAGACAGGGAACCGGAACCTTTGTCTCCCATGTGGGCGACGGGGCGATGGAAGAATACAAACGGGATGCCGTCCGTAAAGCTCTGGAAAGTGCGGTGGATGTTGGCCTGTCGGTCCAATGCAGTGAAGAGGAACTGACGGGAATATTTGTAGAGATTGTAAAAGACAAATACAACAAACAGGAATGAAAGGTGGGTTCATCTCATGGTACAGCAGGCCATAGAGCTGCGGAATGTAAGCAAGAAGCGGCGCAGCAGGACGATAGGGCCGCTTAATCTGAATTTCCCGCAAGGCTATATTACCGCACTGGTGGGCCAGAACGGCTCCGGCAAGAGCACGTTACTTCATATGCTGCTGCAGCTGACCTTTCCGGAGGAAGGCGAGATCCTCTGGTTTGAACAGCAGCACAAGGCAGGTCTGCCGCTTGAACTACGCCAGAGCATTGCCTATGTGCCGGAAACCCCGCTAACGGAGGAGAATTACTGGACCTCAGATGAGGCCGCCGAATTCCGCCGGCATTGGTACCCTTCCTGGGATCATAGCTACTTTCAGGAGCTGCAGGATAAATTTGAAGTACCGAGGGGAGCCAAGCTGGGCAAGATGTCCAAAGGTGAACGCCGTAAATTCGAGATTGCCGCTGCGCTGGCTTCCCGGCCCCGGCTGCTGCTGCTGGATGAGCCCTCCTCGGGTCTCGACCCCTTCGCCTGGAAGAGTATGATTGAGTCGATCCGCAAGTATATGGATGAGAGCGATGCGACCGTTGTTATCTCCACCCATATCGTCGAGGAGGTTCGGCGGCTGGCTGATTTTATTGTACTGATGCATCGGGGACAGCTGCTTGGAATGGCGGAGAAGGACAGCCTGTTTGGTTCATGGAGCGAGGTGTGGGTGGGCGTGCAGGATGAGGAAGAGCTTAGGGGACTGGCGGCTGAATTGCCGGGGGCTCAGCAGTTTGCACTGGAGACACCGGGAGTCGCTTCATTTATAACCCAGCAATTTAATCAGAATGAGAAACGCATTCAGGACTTGGGCGTAAAGGTTATCAAGAGCCGCAGTCTGGAGCTGGATGAGATTTTAAGCTTATGGACACAAGGACATCGTCCGATCCTGATCGACCAGAAGAGAGGGGACTAACGAATGGAAGCTTTGAAGCTTGAACAGGTAGTAAAGCAGTACGGAGACAAAACCGCAGTAAACAAAATCAATCTAAAAGTAGAGCAAGGTGAGATTTACGGCCTGCTCGGAGCCAATGGCGCCGGCAAAACAACAACAATGCGCATGGTGCTTGGCCTGATCTATCCCGACGAGGGCAAGATTCTCTACAACGGCAAGTCCTATAGCAATGAGCTGCAGCATCTGATGGGCTATCTGCCGGAAGAACGCGGACTGTACCCGAAGGTGAAGGTGAGCGACCAGATTATTTATCTGGCCCGGCTGCGCGGCATGGCGGCAGGCGATGCGGACAAGAGCCTGCGTTATTGGCTGGACCGCTTTGAGGTCCCGGAATATTACAATAAGAAAATTGAAGAGCTCTCCAAGGGGAATCAGCAGAAAATGGGCTTTATCGCCGCGGTTGTCCATAAACCGCAAATCCTGATTCTCGATGAAGCTTTCAGCGGGC
Source organism: Paenibacillus sp. FSL H3-0321 (assembly GCF_038002865.1). Lineage (NCBI taxonomy): Bacteria > Bacillati > Bacillota > Bacilli > Caryophanales > Paenibacillaceae > Paenibacillus > Paenibacillus sp. FSL H3-0321. Next base: position 4,831,080 of record NZ_JBBODH010000001.1, read on the forward strand.
TTGATCCCGTCAATGTGGAGCTGCTGAAGGATACCGTCCGCGAAATGAGGGATCAGGGCACCAGTATCCTGTTCTCTACACACCGGATGGAGCATGTTGAGGAGCTATGCCGCAACATTACTATTCTTGACCGTTCCAATACAGTGGTCCAGGGAGATATCCGCGAGATTAAGAAAGGCTACCCGCGCGAGGAGGTTATACTCCGCACAGTGGGCGAAGTGGCTGGCCTGGAAGGTATCGCCGGTGTAACTGCCGTCCAGCGGCAGGAACGGGGATATGTTCTTTCGATCCGCGAAATCGGTGCGGCCCAGCGCATTTTGCAGCATGCTGTTGCACAGGGCGAGGTAGAGCATTTTGAGATCAAGGAACCGACGCTAAACCAAATCTTTATTAGAGCGGTAGGTGAATCCAATGAATAAAATGGGGACGATTATCGGTTTTACATTCAAGAATAAAGTAAGAACCAAGGCATTTCTGATTACTACGCTGATTCTGGTGGTTCTGCTGAGCATCGGGATGAACATTCCGTATATGGTGAAGCTGTTCCAGGGAGACGACGGGTCCGCAAAGAACCAAGTGCAGATCGGAGTCGTGGCAGAGGATGGCAACCGCGTAGCTGAGCTCCTCCAGGCCTATAGTCCGCCTGAAGGCGTGACCCCGGTAACGATCAGTCCATATGCTACTGCCGATGATGCAGCGCTCAAGAAGGGTCTGGATGAGGAAAACATCGAGGGCTATATCACATTGGGTGCACAGAGCGGTGAAGGCATTCCCGCAGTTACCTACTACAGCAAGAACGGTGAGATTGATTCGGATGTGCAGAGCTATCTGCAGAATGCACTGCAGCAAGCCAATACTCAGCTGATTGTAGGCGATAAGCTGACTGCGGAACAGGTGGCTGCAATGTACACCCCGGTATCCATTGGTACCCAGCAGATCAGCTCAGAAGGAGCAGGAAATGAAGGTACGGCAGAGGAATCACCGCCAATTATCAACTATGTGATTGTATATGCCCTGCTTATGCTGTTCTTTATGTCGATTATGATGACAGGCAATATGATCTCCGCCGAAATCACTTCAGAGAAAAGCTCCCGTATCATGGAAATCCTGATTACGAGTGCTGCACCACTGACGCAAATGTTCGGCAAAGTGATTGGCATCTTCCTGGTCGGCATCCTGCAAATTGCGATTATCTCCGCAGGCGTAGCCGCCAACCTTATGCTTCCGCATAATGCCAGTATCCTGACCGATTTTGATCTTGATCTGGGGCAGCTGGACATCAGTATCCTTCTATACGGACTGGTACTCTATATTCTGGGCTACTTCCTGTACGCCTTGATGTACGCAGCTGTAGGTTCCATTGTCAGCCGTACCGAGGACCTGGGCCAGGCGATCATGCCGATCCTTATGCTAGGCTTCGTCAATTTATATCTTCCGATGTTCAGCATCTCTGTCCCGGATACCCTGCTAGTTAAGGTAGCAAGCTTTGTTCCATTCACTTCTCCGCTCAGCATGCTGCTGCGTATTGGCGTTGGCGAGGTAGCGACCTGGGAGATTCTGGTCTCGATTCTCATCTTACTGGCAACCACCTTACTGTTCGGCTGGCTGGCCGCCAAGATCTACCGCACGGGAGTGCTGATGTACGGCAAACGCCCAAGCATCAAGGAGATCAGAAAAGCGATGAAGGCCTACAAAATTTAATTGGAATCATCAATATAAACCTTTTGAGGAGTGGCAAGGATGAATAAAAAGCATGAACAAACATTCGGGTTGCTGTTTGCAGTATCTTCGTTAATCGCACTGGTCGCCAGGTTAATGCCGTCCAATGGATCGAATCTGCTTGATTTTATTCAAGGGCTTTTGACAGGAATGGGCATTGCCGGTATGATTGCGTCATTAATCATCTTTGGCAGACATTCTAAACGCGCACACTAAGAAGTGATCATAGGTTTTACTGAGGAAGCCGCGGTTCGGAAACCGCGGCTTTTTTATATTGAATTAGTGACTCCGTTTAACGAAACCGATAAATAGGCCTTCATATGATAAAGAGGGCCTGATGACTATCATATCTAAAGTGAGGTCATGCTTTTACATTTACCAATACACGTTATATAGATGAGCATTTTGCATTAATCTAAGCCCTTGGTACACAAAGAGATTTTGAGCATAAAAAAGGACTTCACCCCAACTTGGAGAAGTTTTTTGGTAACGACACCAAAACACTCAAGAGGAGGAAGTCCCCTTTGTATATTCTCCAAGAAAGTCTATTTTCCTTTGAGGAGCTTCAAAAAATCGAATCAAAAGAGCGATTGCCCATCTTTTTCAGCGCACTGGACCTGCGACCTTACGCGAGACAATTGAGAAATCCTTCACCCCGAGGAGCGGACGGGCACTGCCGTCAAGGCATTCTTCGCGCATTACTCGCGGCTCCCTTAGAGAACATCGATACGTTCACCGGCCTAGCGCGCAGACTGGAGTTTGACCTTCGTTTCCGTTACCAATGTGGACTTCGGCTGGACATCCCCGCCCCTTCAATTTCCACGTTAAGCCGGGTTTTTGCCGAGTTGACTCGCAAAAGCCTTGCCAAGCAGTTGTTTGAGGATCTTGTGGCTCAGTGCCAAGAAGCTGGAATCATCGACGGCACTCATGTCGCCATCGACAGCGCAGCCATTCACGCCTACGAGAAAAAAGAACCCAAGCGAAAAAGCGAGCTCACTGGCCATGCCAACTGGGGTGCAAAGTTCGACACCTTCGGCAACAAAGTCAAGTGGTTTGGCTATAAGCTGCATCTGGCCGTCGATGCCAAGAGTGAACTTCCTATGGTGCTCCAGGTGACTCCTGCCCATGTGAACGACGGAGACGAAGGGCCTGCACTCATGACGATTGTCGCTGCAAAATCCAAAGTGAAATTCTTCATGCTGGATGCGGGCTACGACCAAATGAAAAACTACGAGGCGGCCCGGAACGTCAAGGCGCAAGCCATTATTCCGCTGAATCCACGAAATGAAAAGGAACCGCCAGCGGGGATCACCCGCAAAGGCACGCCTTGTTGTTCGATGGGATTTCCTATGACGTATTGGGGACAGGAAAAGGTACATTTGAAATTTCGTTGTCCACATGCGACAGGTCAAGTGGATTGTCCTTTGGGTATGGTCACTTGTTCGTCGTCCAATTATGGAATGGTGGTTAAAATCAACAGTCAAACGGATCTCCGGCGTTACGCGTTGCCGCATCGGGAAAGCCGAGGCTGGAAGGAACTTTACAATAAACGAACCAGTGTAGAACGCTGCAACTCTCGAATGAAGACCTATTTAACTGCAGACCAGCTTCACGTCTGGGGGATTCAAAAAGTGACAACACACCAATATTTGAATGCGATTGTGTTACTTGCCTCTGCACTTGCCATCGTCAAGCAACGAGTCCAAAACGCCGCTTGAAATTTCAAATTCATTGAAATTCTGCCCGTCTGTCCATTTATCGCTCCGCTCTCACAACACTGAGATTTCGCTGTGGCCTAACCATGGACTCTCAATCGAAATATGAATTATGCAAAATGCTCAGATAAGAACCTGTGTTTTATTTGTAAAATTTTGTGCAATTGTTGTAAATCACTTAGCTTATAATTCAGTAAACTAAAAAGATTAAGCGAGGAAGATTCTATTGTCTAGCAAAACTGGGGAGTTGAATTTGTAAAGAATCAACTAGTTCTTATGAACCGTTTATTGAAGTAAGATCTAGAAAGAATTTTATTTATGTTTTCAATTAGAAAAAAAGGAAAAATGTCCTATTAATATAAATGTCATCCAGTGTTATGATTAGTGTGCTTAGAAAAGGACTAGCTGGCCAGCATCTTTTTCAAAAAGCTTAGGTTTTTGTGCCACAAGTAAAGCTTGTAGAGTAAAAACATTTTGGGTAATCGATTCTAAGGCTTCGTAATTTAAAAAGCAGTTTGTAGATAAAGAAAGTCTCTCAAAGTTTGTATAATACTTATTAATCGTAAAACATTTTAATTAATGTGTGAAATTGCTTTAATTAGAATCATTAGTTAATTAATAGAAATAAAATCCTTTAAAAAATTATACAGGTGGTGTTTTTAAATGAAGAAGACAAGATTAGTAGGCACTTTACTATCCGTTTTTATTTTGGCTATATGCATTCCAACTAGTGCATTTGCTGATTTTTTTGCAGGCGGACGTTCTTCTGCAAAGTTTAATGCCTATTACGATTCTTCCGTAGTAACATATGGATATGAAGGAATATATGATACGGCAAGAGCAAGTTGGGGGGGGATTTCTTCTAATGTTGCCATTGGGAAAACCACCTCATCGAGTGGCTTGCCAGACAAATATTATGTTGGCTTTTCAGCTGATCCTACTTTTCTTGGATTATCTTCTTATTACGATGCTAATGGAAATCCCGTAAATAATAATGTACCAAGAGCATTTACGACCTTCGCAAGCTATAATAATAATTTAATTGTATATGAATCTCCTGGTTCATCAGCAGTAAGAATTTCAAATGCAATTCATGAACTTGGTCATACCTTATCTTTGGCTCATACGACACAATCAGGTATAACCGATTCTGTAATGTTTCAAGGTGTTCAAACAATTGGCCCTCAACAGTATGACAAGAACCAACTTAAAGCAAAATGGGGAAATTAAAATTAGGGGTGATACATTGTGTTGAAGAAAAAAATTAAATTTAACAGCAAGCAGATAATTATCCTTGCTTTGATAGCATTAACTATTGCCATTATCAATACTTCAGGATTGGAAGCAAACAATAAAGCTGAAAGTACGCCCATTGAAAAAGCAGAGACAATAAATATGGATGCAAACTATATTCTATTTAATGATGTAAATCAATTAGACCAAGCTGCAGACTTAATTCTCGTTGGTAGTCCTACAATGGATTTTCCTGAAAGAGAACATATTACAACGTATTTTGGAGATGGAGCAATTCAGGACTTCTATACACTAACTGATTTGAAAATCGATAAAATTTTAAAAGGTCCTCAAGATTTTAATCTTGCAACATCGCAATCGCTTAAGATTATTGAACCAATAGGATATGCAAAACCTGAAAAAAAAGAAAATAAGATTACTCGTGAAGAATATTCTGAACTAGAAAAAGGGGAGAAATATATTATATTTTTGATGCAAAATGACCAAGGTCAGTACGTTGTAATTAACGTGAACAACGGTAAATTCAACCTTAATGAGACAGAAGTTTCTTTTGCTTCGGATTCAGAGAATGTAGAACATGAAAAAATTAAGAAGGAGGTTTTTTCGAAATATAAAATAAAAGAATAATGATTTATTTATGATACCAAATAATAATGAGCTGCATTATGCGCGCATTGAAAAGTGATCATAGGTTTTAACTAAGGAAGCCGTGGTTCGGAAACTGCGGCTTCCTTTAGTTCGCCCAGCATGGGCGCTATCTCTAGGGTTCATGTCCAGAATGGTGAAGGCAGTACTAGCCATTAGCTTAGACAAGGGTATCCACCGTGAACTGAGTCAGTACCTTTAAGCTGGTGCGGATACTTCTCGCTGGCGGATACACCAGTCTTTCAAACGATAGATAGATGGTTTCGAAGGAAGCTGCAAATGTGCCTTTGGAAGCACTGGAAGAACCCACGAATCAAAGCTGTTGACTATGATGCCTCTGTTTGCGTTCTAAGGCTTGTTTCTATACGTCTCTACATATAGAGAATGGAGAGTTCAGGATCCTGCTGGTTAAATGAAGGGTTATAGTGTACCTTATTTAATAAGATAAGGAGTGGTAATCTTGAAAAAAAACAATCAAATCCCCGCGATCCTCGCAGCTTCAATTCTGCTGATTCTGCTCAGCAGCATGCTTAAGCCGGAGGGCTCTACCCTGCTGGGTGTGCTGCAGACGTTAATGCTCGGAGTGGGCTTGCTGGGCTGCTGTACAGCGGCCTGGAGATTCGCAAAAGGCGGCAAGGGCAAGAGCTGAGTATAAATAGAAAAGGCCGCAGCACTATGCTGCGGCTTTTTCATGCGCTTTGACAAGTTGCTATATTCCATACGAAGCTATACAACAAACAAGTTTGCTTCAGGCCGCAACGTTTCCAACCGGCACATTTGCTCGCGCACATGTCTCAGCCGGGTTTTCAGCACCGGCACGCTTTGCTCAAGAATGGTGCTGATTGCCGGCAGGGGCAGCAGCATGCCGTACCATAACACCTGCACAATCTGATCCTCCCAGGCTAATCCATTGGAAACAAAGAGGCTGCACTCCTCCGCAGCCCGGGAGCACTGCTGAATGCACTCCCGGTACGCATCCAGAGAGAAAGGCTGCGGGATGAAATCATCATGAAGGTACCGGGTATAAAGCTCAGTGAAGGTTTTCATCGCAGTCTTTTCCGCAACGGCACCCTCTCCCAGCAGCAGACTGGTGAGTGCATAAATATTTCCGGTGTTCTTTTGGACATATTCCGCAAACTCGCTGGCAGCTGTCCATTCCGGGGATAATGGGTCTGGCATGTCTTCACGTTCCTTCCTGAATAAGAAATTATAAGATGGAGAAATAAGTGATGGATCTGTCCATTAGCTCGGCTATGTCCGGTTCCTGCCAGCTGCCTTTATGCAGCAGGGAACTTGAAGGTTTATAGTACATCCGTCTGAAGGGGGGCGTACCGCCGGCCCCAGCCGTACGGGAATAGGGGACCATTTGCAGATGTGACGTGACGACCTTGCCTTGCAGCTTGGCTTTTAAATCCAGCAGGGCCGTTTGCACGATTTCTTGCTGACCCGGCTCCCACTGCGCACCTAGCTGCTGTACAATTTCTATGGCTTCTTCTAGCCTGTGATTGCGTATACTTCTCAGAAAGCTGCTCCATTTAATGACGTCAAAATGATCGCCTTCCGCAGACAGTATCCCCGCTCCCCAGCTGCACCCAGCCTTGCACGTAAGCTTCAGCACACCATACCGGCACTTGCCGGATGACTCCGCGGCATGATGGAATGGCCAGGGGGCATCGAATACAAACACTTCTATACGTGACAGCCTGCGCTGGTTCATTTCGTTTTCCCTCCTACCCATTTATAAGCTGCAGCCTCAGCACAAAAAACCGCAGCAGAGGAGGACCTCTGCTGCGGTTTTGGTACAGGCTTAAATACACCTGGCGAAAACACGTGGCGGATCAAGGTTCTCTCTAGTCGCTTACGGGGTTAGCTGTCGGATTCGGACGGTGAGAGTCGCCCTACCTAATGAGACCACAGTCTCCTTCGGATTCACCCCAAGAAAGATTCTTATCTTCCAGGTAAGGCCCTGCGGGCCTGATGGTTCCCCCGTTTCCCGCATTGCGGGAATTCAGCGTTCATATCGCATTTCATGCATTGGATTCAAACCGAATCATACCTTTTCGCATGAGCTTTGTAAAAAGAAAAAAACATTCTTCTGAGCCGATTTTCAGGGGATTATGGCAAAAGAAACGATAAGAAGTGCTAAAAGGGTGTTTATCAACGATTTTCAGCTTTTTATCTCGTGCATACGACTGCTTTTGATTTAGGGTGATTAGAGCCCAAAAGGCAATTTGCTCAACAGCGGGTGAATATAATCACAACGCTGAATGCTTTTTCGCAAATCGTTGATAAGCCGAGTAAATAAGAGGAATGATGAGATTGAGGCTTAAGTAAGCGCTACCCGATCTGGATTGGGTTTACTAAATGCATTATTTTGGCAGGTTTGGCGGTTTACAAGGCCGTGATCGCCAGAGTATGATTACTTCTGTTTACTACACAATCGAATACGCAGTCCGCTTAATTTCCGTTATGGAAAGCGGGGGAACCAACAATCGGCAGCCGATGTGAGAGTCGGAGCCGGTTATGGGGTGAATCCTGTGAAAGTGCGAGAGAATGCTCGCATGGATACAGGTAGGGCGACTCTCACTGCCCGAATCCGACAGCTAACCTCGTAAGCGTATTAGAGAGGATGAGCACAATGTGACCGTTAATTGGACCACAGAGGGAATTCCTTTGTGGTTTTTTGCTGTGTTCGTACGGGCAAATGAATGGAAGTCCTAGGCCGGAGGAGAGGAAGATATGGCGAATTCGGAAGAATATGTACTCATTAACGCTCCGACTAAAGCGGGGGAGCATTTTATCAAAATCTTAAAGTTCAGAGGCTACAAGATCGCAGGAATCGCCAACAATGCAGCGGAGAAGCGGCGTCTGGAGGAACTGGGAATCGAGGTCAATCTTGTGGTGGATACACATCATCAGAATACATGGTTCCGCCCCTCTTTTCCGGTAGGCAGAGTATTTCTGTTCGAGAGCAGTGTGACCTTATGCTGCCGGTATATCCAGATGTGCCGGACCTGGACGACAAAGCCAATATACGTAATTACGACTTCGATGAATCCCAGACTGGTCTATAAAGGACTTGGAGCGGATTCCGTCATCTATTCCCACAGCGGAAATGTCTCTTTTCTGGCGGATGTCTCAACGAATCCAGGATAAGGCCAAATAAAAGGGCAAATAAAAGGCATCTCCTGGACAGAGGTCCAAGGAGATGCCTTTTTCAAAAATATAAGAATTTATATGTTTCACACGATAACTTATCCTTCTATTTCTCGCTGAAACGGTACCGTCCTTAAAAAGGACGGCAAAGCCGTTTCCACTTGAATATAAATATTTATATGCCTCACGCTATGAATTATTCAGCGGTTGCTCCAATAAGCTCCTTAAGTTCGGAAACGTTGAAGCCCTTGACTGCGCGGCCTTCGTACACAGTAACAGGCACACCCATGAAGCCCAGCTTCTCGACTTCTTCCTGATACACTGTACTTGTCATAACATCACGCACCTCGAAGCTAACCTTTTGCTCGGTTAGCCACTGCTTCACTTGATTGCAGTCGCTGCATCCTGTGGTGGAATAGACAATTACCGGCTGGCTCATTGGCTCACAGCTGCCTTGATGGCGTCCCGGGTGATTTTCCAATGGGAGGTGTTCCAGCGGACTTCGCCGTCTTCCAGCAGGAAGATCTGCGGAGATTCATGCTTGATCCCGAAATCTTCGGCAATCTGATTGGACAGCGGACGGTCTTCAATCACATGGACAATGGCAGCTGGAGTCTCGGAGCCTTGCGTATAGGCAGTGAATTCCTCGTTGGCCTTGGCGCTGATCGGGCAGGTAGTGCTATGCTTGAAAAGCAGTTTTTTACCTGGTTGCGCAACATATTGCTGCAGTTCTTCCAGAGTGTGAAGTTGTTGGATAGACATCGGTATCTCACCTTCCTATAAGTACTTGTAACTACGATTGTAACATAGTTCAAAATTAAATCAAAAAGGAAGTTAGAGCACCCCTTTCAGCAGAATTACAGTCCCATGAAGGACGTTGAAAAAACGTGATTGCCATGCTAATGTGAAAGAGATGCCGCGTGTATCCTGAAGAATCGTAAAGGGTGTGTCCATATTCATGAAAAGGGTTGCTTTTGTTACCGGTGCTGACCGTGGTTTAGGTTTTTTTCTGGCAAGCTGGCTTCTAGAGAACAAATATTCCGTATTTGCCGGTCAGTATATGAAGGAGTCGGAATTGCTGGACGCACTGAAAAAGCAGTACCCGGACCGATTAACTCTGATTCCGCTGGATATCGGCGACCGTGAGAGTGTCAAGCAAGCGGCACGCAGCATTTCGGGCAGTACCGCTCATGTTGATATGATTATCAATAATGCCGGTATTATTCATAGAGCTGATGATGCCACGATGCTTGTTGATATGGACGATGAAGCCATGGCTCACATTTATAATGTAAACACGCTTGGTTCTTTGAGGGTCAGTAATGAATTGATGGGCCTGTTAATGCAGAGCAAGCAGAAATTGATTGTTAATATCTCCTCAGAAGCCGGAAGCATTGGCCGGAACAAACGGATTAATATGTACGGATACTGTATGTCCAAAGCAGCGCTTAATATGCAGTCCTCCCTGATGCACAACCATTTGAAGGTGATGGGCGGGCAGGTTATGGTCTTTCACCCCGGCTGGCTGCAGTCCTATATGAATGGTGAGAAGGCTCTGGAGGCACCTATTCCTCCTGAAGAGTCGGCGCGTAAGATTATGAATATCGTGCAGGAGCACAAGAAGTATATGGGTGAGGAGCCGGCTTATCTCGACCTGGACGGCAATGCCTGGCCCTGGTAACTATACACTAAGAGAAGCAGGAAGAGAGGCGGGAAGAACATGTCTGAAGGGAAAGCACTTGCACTTGGCAGCTACAGTGAGGTGAAATACCATCCTTTTGCCGGTGTGGATCATGAGATTAAGCGCATTCTGTCACCTGATCTGCAGGTGGAGGCTTCTGAAGATTACAGTCTCCTGAACAAAGACAACCTCGAGGGATTGAAGCTGGTTATCGCTTATACCGAATTTTCCGATCAGAAAATAGCCCCGGAGCAAAGTGCCGCTTTGCTGTCTTATGTAGCGGGGGGCGGAGGTCTGCTCGTTATACATAACGGAATCTCCCTGCAGCGGAATCAGGAGCTGGGCGCCATGCTGGGCGCGCATTTCACCCATCATCCGGAATACACCTCCCTGCATATGAAAATACCGGCACACGGGCATCCCATTATGCAGGGGATCAGCGAGTTCGTCATCGAGGACGAGCCGTACTACTTTGAAATGCATCCTTATTTTGAGACGACCGTGCTGGCAGAGTACCTTCATGAAGGGGCCATGCGTCAGGCGGCCTGGTGCCATGAGTTCGGACTTGGCCGTGTAGTTTATCTGATGCCGGGGCATCATTTGCCTTCCTTCTCGGTAGAGCCGTTCCGCCAAATGATCCGCCAAGGCGGAATGTGGGCAGCGGGTCTGCTGTAACTCCTATCTTTGAATCGTTTTAGCACATCATAACAGCTGCACGTTTCCCAAGAGGAGCATGCAGCTGTTTTTTTGATGTATGAATGTTCCAGCTTCGGTCAAAATAGGGTTACGAATAAAAAGGGGGACGCATGGAATGTGGAAGATGCTATGGGATCTTGTGCCCGGCTGGAAGGTGCTGTTTCAAGGTTTTGTCATCTTCATCGTTCCGGTCGTCTTAACCCGCCTAATGATCTGGCTCCGAATGAAAGAGGGCAAGGCGAGCACCCGGGGAATGCGGGCTGAAGGCAAAAAAGGCGGGGGTGTTCCAAGCTCCGAAGATACGGGGGAAGCAGATCAGACCAGCATCGCCGTGCAGAATAAAAAAACCGCCACAGCCGCACCCCCTGCTCAAAACAACACTGAACAGGCCGCTCCTTCCTTGACCTATACCGGAGAGTTCCACCGCGATGTACAGTCCTTCAGGGAGATAAGTGCCGATATGTCCGACGTCAATGTCAGAGAGCTGCGCATCGGAAGCCTGGAAATCAAGGCCGCGCTGTTTTTTGTGGATGGACTTACGGACAAAGAGGGCATGGACCAGAACATCCTGATGCCGTTGATGAACACGGTGCGGCCCTTTGAAGGCATGACCACAGCACCGCCAGCAGAAATATTGAAAGGGATTATCGTGCACAAGGTAGTACAGGTCTCGGAAATTGAATATACCGACCAGCTGAGACTCTCGCTGCAAAAGGTATTGTTCGGCTCTGCGGTATTGCTGATTGAAGGAATGGCAGAGGTTTTTATACTGGGTACTCCGAAAGGCAACACAAGAAGTGTGGAGGAGCCGATATCGGAGGCGCTTCTGCGCGGTCCGCGGCTGGGTTTCAATGAAACGCTCAGTGATAATACGGCGATGCTGCGAAGACACGGGCAGAGCACGGAGCTGGCCATGATTTCTTTTACCGTGGGAGAGCGAATTGAGAAGGAACTGGTGCTGACCTATCTCAAGGGCGTCGCCAACGATGAGCTGATTAAGGAAATCACCCGGAGAATCAAGACGATCAATATAGATGATGTCCAGGAATCAGGATATTTGGAACAACTCATGGAAGACAACTACCTCAGCCCCTTTCAGCAGATCCAGAACACAGAACGCCCGGACCGGGTCATGGCGGCGCTGCTGGAGGGAAGAGCGGCCATTCTTCTGGATGGCACACCGTTTGCGCTGATAATGCCGACTACCTTCGGAATGCTGCTGCAGTCACCGGAGGATTATTATGACCGCTGGTTTTCGGGTACACTGCTGCGGCTCCTGCGTTTTTTTGCCGCATCGGTCTCGTTGTTTGCTCCGGCGCTCTACATTTCTTTTCTCTCGTTTCATCCCGGGCTGATTCCTACCAAACTGGCGATTTCAATCATCAGCTCCAGGCAGGGGGTCCCCTTTGCTACATTAATTGAAGCGCTGATTATGGAAATCTCTATCGAAATATTGCGTGAGGCCGGCCTGCGTCTGCCCAAACCCATTGGACCGGCCATGGGCATTGTCGGGGGGCTGATTATCGGCCAGGCAGCGGTAGAGGCGGGGATTGTCAGTCCGATTCTGGTCATTGTCGTTGCGGTTACAGCGATCTCCTCTTTCTCGATTCCCATGTACAGTGCGGGGATTACCTTGCGCTTTCTCCGTTTCCTGGCGATGTTTTTCGCTGCTGTATTCGGGCTTTACGGTGTCGTTATGTTTTTCCTCCTGCTCAGCAGCCATTTGATTAAACTGAAGAGCTTCGGGGTTCCCTATTTAAGCATGGTAACTCCCTACAGGATGAGCGACCTGCGCGATTTCATTATCCGCATCCCCCTGCAATTGATGAAGCGCCGTCCTGCATTGCTGCAGCCCAAGGATCCAATACGTAAAAAATAAACCACAACTCAGGAGATCGAGGTGAGAACCATGAATGCGAAAGTACAGGATAGCATCACGACGAGCCAAGCGACCATTATTATGGTCAATTACATCCTCGTAGCAGGCGTATTCACCCTTCCCCGGACAATTGTACAGGCTGCCGGCACTCCTGACGTGTGGATATCGCTTATTTTGAGTGCCCTGCTGTCCATGGTGGCCGGCATGGTAATTGTGCTGCTTAGCCAGCGGTTTCCGGGCAAGACCTTTTATCAGTACAGCAGAATTATTATCGGCAAGCCGCTTGCGGCGATTCTGGGAGTGGTCATCGCTGCGTATTTTTTATGTATTTCCGGTTATGAGCTGCGTTCGATGCAGGAGGTTACCGGATTCTTTTTGCTGGAGGGTACACCCTATTGGGCGGTTGCCTCTGTATTCATGTGGATTGCGCTTTATTTATGCAGAGGGGGAATTAATGCGCTGTCCCGGATGTGCAGACTGATTGCCCCCATGGCCGCGGCGATTTTTTTCGGGGTCTGTCTGCTTAGCCTGAAAATATTTGATATAGACAATCTCCGCCCTGTGCTCGGGGAAGGGCTGGGTCCGGTATTGAGAGGCACTAGGCCGACAGCTCTGACGTATACGGCTGGTGAAGCGCTGCTGTTCCTTGTAGCTTTTATGGAAAAACCCAAAAAAGCAGGGCGGGTGCTTGTCGTAGGGACATTGATTTCTATGATCTTTTATGTGGTTGCTGTTGTAATGACGATAGGGGCACTTTCTGTAGAGGGTGTAGTCACCCGGACATGGCCCTTCATCGATCTGATACGCAGCTTTGAGGTGAACCTGCTGTTTGAACGTTTCGAATCCTTGCTCCTGGTCATCTGGATTATGCAAATTTTTTGTACCTTCTGCATTTCCTTCTATGGAGCCGCGCTGGGAATTTCGCAAATCTTCAACAAAAAGCTCGACCATTGCCTATTCGCCTTGCTTCCGCTTGTTTATTTTATTACGGAAACTCCTCCGAATATCAATGGCCTGTTCGCATTCGGCACCAGCCTTGGTAATTGGGCCATTCTGCTGTTCGGATTGCTGCCGTTGCCGCTGCTAATTGTTGCTCATTTCAGGAGAGCCGGATCATGAAGCGAATCGTACTGCTTGCCGTGCTTCTAATTCAAAGCATAGGGTTATCCGGCTGCTGGAGCAGCACGCCTATTGAGAACTTAAATATGGAAGTGGCCGTGGCGCTCGACATAGCGGATGAAACACCAATCGAAGAGGATTTTGAGCAGAGGGGCGGGGGGTACCCGAAGAATAGACGAATGTCCTGCACCTACCAATTTATCGTACCCCAAGGTTCAGTGGGTTCAAAAAAGGAAGGTGCATCCTCCAGAAATTTCTATAATATGACTGAAACCGGAGACTCCATCTTCGAAGCGATCCGTGAACTGTCGCTGCGTACAAACAATCCTCCCATTGGACATCATCTGAAGGTCATCGTAATCGGCGAGCAGCTGGCACGTTCTACCAAGCTTTCAGAGCTGGTCGATTTTTTCAGCCGGGATAATGATATCCGCCCCAGTGTGCTGATTCTCGTCAGCAAGGGAAAGGCCAGTGATGTGCTGAACAACGTGCTTCCGGGCCAGACACCTGCGTTTGTGCTGGAGGGAATATTTGGCAACAGGGACCGGAACCTGCGGATCTGGGAGCCAGTGTCTATCGCAAAGGCCGCAGGTCCCCTGCATGGGAAAACCACCTTTATGTTGCAGAATGTAATAGCTGCTAAAAATGAGATGAAATTTGCCGGAGCCGGTGTGATCAAGGGGGAGACGGGCAAGCTGCAAGGCTTCTTAAACGAGGAGGAGCTGGAGGGTGTCGTCTGGCTTACGGGAAAAGGGAAAGGCGGAGTGCTTAAGACTACTGAGGATGGCAGCGGCAGGCTGATTACTTATGAGGTTAAGTCCATGGGCAGCAAAATCAAGGCTAAGGTCGAGGAAGGCGAGATCTCTTTTGCCGTGAAGATCGAGTCAACGGGCAGATATGCGGAGACTTTCGCACATGGAGGACAAAAGCTGGACGCTGCTTATATGAAGCAGGATGAACTGGTGCTGCAGGATAAGGTAAAGGAAATGGCCGGAGCCTCTGTGGAGACAATGCAGCAAAAGCTGCATGCCGACGCCGCCGGATTCGGCAAAATCCTGCGTATTCAGCATCCTGCCGTATGGAGGAAGGTGAAAGGGAACTGGGATGAAACCTTCAGCCGGGTTCCGATAACCATTGATGTCAAGCTGCATATAGAGGAATACGGGGCTTCCGGGACTTCCACCGAATAAAGCACGGTTATTCAAGAAAGTCCTTGACCCTTACACTGGTGTCAGGGTTTATACTTGGAATAGAAGTTCTCATGAACCCCGGGGAGAATGAATGCTATGAAAATAGGTGAACTTGCAGCACAGACGGGCGTCAGTGTCCGATCACTGCGTTATTATGAGCGTCAGGGACTTATCGCTCCCCTCCGCCAGGCGAATGGATACCGGGAGTATTCAGCGCTTGCTGTAGAGACGGTGGAGACGATTAAGCTGTATTTAAATTTGGGTTTGTCCACGGAAGAGATTTCCGGTTTTCTGCACTGCGTGCTGAAGAATAAAGAAGCATTCTGCGCGGAAGTGATGCCGCTATACCGCAGCAAGCTGGAGGAGATTGAGCGCCAGATTGTGCAGCTCAGCCAAATTAAGCTGAACCTGCAGCAGCGGATGGCCTCCATCCAGCAGGAACGGCTGGAGGCAGAGGCAGCTGATAACGCGCTGTCCGAATGAAGACGGTCCAAAGAATGTACTTTTTGTATTATTCAAGATATACACATGGGAGGAACTAACGATGGCTATTATCAATGCAGAGAAAACTGAGGATCTGAAGGCCAAACTAAGAGGCAGCGGGACCGTACTGGTTGATTACGGAGCGCCATGGTGCGCGCCCTGCAAGATGTTGCTGCCTGTTCTAGAGGAGCTGAATGACGAGTATGGAGACAGTGTGGCTATCGTTAAGGTGAACTGTGATGAACTGCCGGAGCTGGCGGGGGAAGCCGGAGTCATGGGCCTGCCTACGGTGATTGTGTATAGTGGAGGTCAACCAGTGGAGAAGCTGGTCGGCCTGCGTCCTAAATCGGCCTACCAGGGTGTATTGAACAAGTATGCGGCTGTAAGCAACAGATAAGAGAATAAGAGGCAGTGAGCGTCATGTCCAGCATGCGCTTCCTGCCTCTTCCTATGTCTATTTATGAATTCAAAGTGACTTGGCTTTCTCCGCAACGGGAACAACCTCATTATGATGCAATGCCTCCAGCACTTCGGTCCGAAGAGCATCTGTGAACTCATTCCACGTCTTTTTGCCAACACCCAGCTCATCACGTCCGATGGAATTCAGTGTTTCCAGCCATACGCGTTTGTCATTAATTTCGCCAAGCTGCTCCTGGATCTGTTTGTAAATCTCCTCATGGGCATGGAATTTCTGGTTGAGTGCGAATGCGGCCGCATTGGCTGTATAGCGCAGCTCCTTGGCGGCGATCCGCAGCTCATGCAGCGCGTCGAAGGCTTCCTGTGATTCGGCCTCGGCACCTTTGAATAGGGTTTTGCATGTTTTTTTCTTCTGCTCAAAAGCTACTTCAAGTTCGCGCATGACGACGTTTACATCTCTTTTCGCTGCCAGTGGCTCAAGCGTGCTGCTTCGAAAAGCTTCCCATAACCCGTCCAATTCCTTGCCGGCCAGCTTTGGGAGCTCAGCCTCCAGCTTCTTGCGGTATTCCTTCCGCTTATCCTTCTGGTGTTTGATGACCGCCTTCAGCAGTTCGGCAGTTTTCACCTCGCCGGCTTCCTTGGCGCTCTTGCGTCTTTCCTTGAAAGATTCAATAAGAACATCTGCATCCCTGACCTTGCCCAGCCTTTTCTGGGCCTGCTTGAATACGCTGTACAGCTCGGCTGCGGCGGAATGATCCGGGTCGAGAATGGACAGCAGGGTCAGCAGCTTGCGGCTGTTGACTCTGGCTTGATGAATCTCTTCGTCATCAAAGTTTTTGAGCGCGTCTTTGCTGTAGTCTCTAAAGTTGATATACAGCTTGTGCATCGCCTGTTCCCATTGTCTGGTCTTGCTTAACTGCCTGTCCTTCGCAAGTTGTTCGACTGTCATGCGGCATCACTCCTCAAGGTTGTGTATAGCATGAGCTTCAGCGCTTAATCTTGCCGCTGATTGAAACTTGTTATGGTATTAGGATAACGGTATCCTGCGGCTATTTCAAATGCTGAACCCACGCTTTGCCTTCGCGCCAGGCTGCGGATCGGTTACAATATGACTATTGGTTCGGACAAAGGTTAACATTCAATAGGTACTCGGGGGATGAATGATGATCAATAAAGGAATTAACAGAGCAGAATCGGGCGCGGAGCGCGCTCTTCCGAATGAAATGGTGCTGTTTGAGCATTTGTCAGATGATGACGGGAAGGCAGCAAAATATGGCGGAAGTGAGGCTGCTGAAGGTGGAGCGGTGGCGGAACATGCTGTGAAGTCAGGAGATGCGGGAGAAGCGGAACATGTTACATTGGCCGGAGATGGTGGAGAGGCGGAGCATGCTGTGATGGCCGGAGATGTGGGGAAGGCAGAGCATGCTGTGATGGCTGGAGATGTGGGGAAGGCAGAGCATGCTGTGATGGCAGGAGATGCTGGAGAGGCAGGAGGCATGCTGGTTCCCTTTGCATTTGAGGAGACGCTGTGCCGGGACATTGGAGCGGGACTGGCCCCTCCAGCCCTGCATCTCTGGAGTCATCCCGCAGGTGTTGCACTGGGCCTGCGGGACAGCAAACTGCCCCGCGCAGATGAGGCGATGGCCGGGCTTGAGCGGCGCGGGTTTCGTACGGCGGTCCGTCACTCCGGCGGGGCTGCCGTGCCGCTGGATGCCGGGATCGTCAATGTGGCGCTGGTCCTTCCGAAAACTCCGGGCAAGCTGGATTTTCACGACGATTTCCGGCTGCTGGCTTCCCTGATTCAGGAAGCCGTAGCGGTAAGCCATCCGCAGGCTGCGGCGTTGATCCAGGCCGGAGAAATCACCGGTTCCTATTGTCCCGGCGATTTCGATCTGGCTATCGGCGGCCGCAAGTTCTGCGGCATTGCCCAGCGGCGGCAGAGCAGCGCGTATTTCGTTCACGCGTTCGTTGTGGTCTCCGGCTCCGGGCAGGAGCGCGGAGAGCTGATCCGCGGATTCTATGAGACTGCGTCCGGCGGGGACGAGTCTTTGTCTTATCCGCGGGTCCGCCCGGAGACCATCGCTGCGTTAAGCGAACTCGGCGGGCCGGCTTCGGCGGCGGTGTTCGTTTCAGGCATCCGGCAGGCAATCGCCGGGCGCGGAGTGCAGCTTAAACCGGCTGCCCTCCTCAGGGAGGAGACCGGTTATGACTTGCAGTATGCGGATCAGCGTGTGCTGGAAGCGGCACGGGTGCTGCGGGAACGTTATGCCCGCTGAGCGTCTGCAGGGATTGAGCTTGAATGTGAGCTGAAGCTTGAGTTGGAACTGGGGTTTGAGTTTGGGGTTTGGGTATGGCGATTCCGGCCAAACCCCGCAAAAGGTGCTGCAAGACAGCTGCTTTAAGCAGCTGCGGCAGCACCTTTTGTTATGGGGTGATAAGGAGCCGCAATGTTACTGATATAAGCTGAGCTGAACGCAAGTTTGCGACAAATACCGTGCCCATGCTAACCGCACAGTGTCCACGATAATAAGAGGCACTGCTAAGCGGATAGCTGCACTTTATACAACTAAAACCTGACCTTTTAGGCCCGGCAAGGAGATAACTGCATTCTGTACACTTAAAAAGTGTCGATCCGGCCCAAACATAGCTTTCCGGAATTTTTAATTGCAGGAAATACACTTATTTCCAAATAATCTCCATTTTGGACCGGATTAGTTGCAGTAAATACATCTATATGGTGCGGTGTAATGAGACCGCTGTTTTGTTCAAACTATATAATTCTTGTTTCGGCTTTTCCTGCGGGCAGCGGCTACGTATACAGCTCTGGCCGTCTGTCGGAAAAGATCGGAATCTGCTGTCTTACCTCCCGCACCTTCTGTAAATCAATGACGCCGCTCAGGATTTCCTCGCTTTCTCCGGCCTCACATATAATGTCGCCCCACGGATCAATGATCATGGAATGCCCGGCGAAAATGTTCGCCGGATCAGCTCCGGCGCGGTTGCAGGCGACGACGTAGCATTGGTTTTCGATTGCCCGGCTGATCAGCAGGGCACGCCAGTGGGACAGCCGGGGCAACGGCCATTCGGCGCTGATGAACAGCACCTCCGCTCCGAGTGCCGTATGGGCGCGCACCCACTCCGGGAAGCGGATATCATAGCAGATCAATCCGGCGCATAACGTACCGTCCAGGCTGAACAGCCCCTTGTCTTCTCCTGGCTGAAGATACAGGTGCTCATCCATCAGGCGGAACAGATGCAGCTTGCTGTATTCCCCGGCAAGCCCGCCATTACGGCCAAAGACGAACATGCTGTTGGTGATCCCGGCAGCCTGCTTGTTGGCTACGGAACCGGCAACGATGTTGATGCCATATTCGCGGGCCAGGCCGGAAATAAAGTCCTTCGTAATCTGCCCCTCTGGATCGGAAATTTCATCAAGCCGTGTTAGATCGTATCCGGTCGTCCATAATTCGGGGAGAATGAGGCAGTCAGGACGAGTTGCTGCGGCCTGGCGTATTTTGTGTTCAGCGGCCACATAATTTGCCTCGGGTTTGCCAAATGCTATATCGAGCTGAATCAGGGAAATTTTCATATTTCCAGCCTCCTCTTTAATAATTATTGATAAATTAGTTGACGGGTCAACCATATCGGTGTAAACTAATTTTTATCAAAAGGATTTTGCGCAATATATTTGCGTTAGTGTATTCTTTTTGAATCCAGTTTTGTACAAAGCAATCCACAGTAGTGGAGCTTATAAAACTATAAGGGGGTTAATTTTGACTGAACATCTGCCTGAGGAAGAAGAGCAAATATTTGAACTGCTGCAGGCGCTGAACAAGGGAATCAGCCCCAAGTTTGAACGTTGTGCAGGCATCAGCCCTACGCGGCTCCGCCTGCTTCACGAGCTGTTTCAGGTTGCAGAAATCAGTCAGATTTCGCTGCAAAAGGAAGTCGACATTGATGCTGCAGCGGTCACCCGCCATTTGAAGGGGCTGGAGGAGAACGGCATGATCTCCCGCCGCAATAATCCTGCCGACAACAGGGTGACTTTGGTCTCGCTCACTGAACAAGGACGTGAGAAAATTCTCTCCTACAAGGAGGAGAAGATCCGGTTCCTCCGCTCATTGCTCACCGGATTTGAAGAGCAGGAGCTCAAAGTGCTTATAGATATGCTTACCCGGCTGCAGCAAAACATCAATTTACTGTAGCCTGACTTATATACCAATTATAAAGGAGATTATTACAAATGAATGCTACCAGAACCAACGATTTCAATTCTATTATTACAGGCCGCCGCTCGGTCCGCAAATATGATACCTCTGTCAAAATCAGCAAAGAGGAAATGACCGAGATTCTAACTGAGACTACACTGGCTCCTTCCTCGGTCAACATGCAGCCTTGGCGCTTCCTCGTGATCGAAAGTGCGGAAGGCAAAGCCAAATTGGCTCCTATCGCCCGCTTCAATCAGGTGCAGGTAGAAACCTCCGCAGCAGTTATTGCCGTATTCGGCGACTTGAACAATTTTGATTATGCTGAACAGATTTACGGTACGGCTGTTGAGCGCGGACTTATGCCTCAGGATGTGAAAGAGAACCAATTAACCCGTCTGGCCAGCCATTTCGCGACACTGCCAGCGGATGTGAACAGAGAGACTGTGATGATTGACGGCGCATTGGCTTCCATGCAGCTGATGCTGGCTGCCCGTGCCCACGGCTATGACACCAACCCTATCGGCGGATTCGAAAAGGATCAAATTGCTGAAGTCTTCGGCATGGACAAAGACCGTTACATCCCGGTTATGCTGATTTCGATTGGCAAAGCGGATGGAGAAGGATACGCATCCGTCCGTCTGCCGATTGACACTATTGCCGAGTGGAAATAAGAGCGTAAGCTCCCAATTTCAGTTGTGAAGTTCATTCTGACAAAACCATTAGGAGGAACAAAACTATGATTATTATCCACGCTTTAATGCAAGTGAACCCCGAACGCGAGGAGCAGTTCCTGGCTGAAGCCAAGACGCTGCTTGCAGCAACTCATGAGGAAGAAGGCAACCTCTCTTATGAGCTGTACAAGCACGCCTCACAGGAGAATGTATATATTATGGTCGAAACCTGGCGCGATGCAGCTGCTGTG
The DNA here is from genome assembly GCF_038002865.1 of Paenibacillus sp. FSL H3-0321. Classification (NCBI taxonomy): domain Bacteria; kingdom Bacillati; phylum Bacillota; class Bacilli; order Caryophanales; family Paenibacillaceae; genus Paenibacillus; species Paenibacillus sp. FSL H3-0321. The sequence continues at coordinate 4,852,164 of NZ_JBBODH010000001.1, forward strand.
GGCAGCCATAACACAAGCCCTCACTTCACGGGGTTTGCCGCTAAGGCAGGCGAATTTCTGACTGCGCCGCTGGATGTGAAGGTATATAACGGCGAGCTGTTGCAGCAGTAAGGGGAATGTAACAAGTGGGAGGGATAGGGAATCGTTCACGCAAAGGATGTTCTGGCCAATCAGTTACTAGCCAATGCCAATGATCCAAGCTGGTATTCTCCGTTCGCGCAGGCGGTTGAGGGTTTAACAGAGGAAGAAGCCTTTTGGAAGCCTGACGGGAACAGCAACAGTATCGCTGAAATTACGCAGCATCTGCTGTATTGGAACAATACCTGGCAAACCAGATACCGTCTGGGCCGGGTAGATGCTGTCCCTCCGATTGAGGATAATAACAGCAGTTTTGCCATACCGGAGGGCACAGCCTTCGATCAGTTAAGGACGAAGCTGCTGGAGGTGCTGCTTGGTTGGCAGCCGCTGCTGCAGGAAGACAGACTTGAGGCTAAAGCGGCAGGGTTTCCTGTGCCGGCGGAATGGTGGGAGATTATCAGCAACGCGGCAATGCACAATGCCTATCACATTGGTCAAATCGTATTTATCCGAAAGTTTATTGGCAGCAGGGAATAACTGCAGCCAGGAAGAAAAGAGCACTCCACTAGGACTAGGAGGCTCTTTTTTTTGTATTATAATATGGATGACGATTACAGCAAGTAACCTCTGAGGAAAGGGTGACCATTGCCAGTGAATGTTTTTGAGCCTTCCGATGTGTTGAATGCTTTGCCCAAGCAGTTTTTCGCCGCGCTGGTTGCCAAGGCCAGCCTTGTCGCCGCCGCAGGACATGATGTGATCCATCTTGGACAGGGGAATCCCGATATGCCTACACCGGCCCACATTGTAGAAGCACTGCAGGCGGCAGCGGCTAACCCGCTGAACCACAGGTATCCGCCGTTTCGCGGCCACAGCTATCTCAAGGAAGCGGCAGCCAGCTTTTATAAGCGGGAGTATGGAGTGGAGCTGGATCCGCAGCAGGAGATCGCCATTCTGTTCGGCGGAAAAACCGGGCTGGTTGAAGTGGTGCAGTGTCTCCTCAATCCGGGGGATATAGCACTTGTGCCGGATCCCGGATATCCTGATTACTGGTCAGGCATCGAGCTGGCCCGGGCGGCCATGGAGAAGATGCCGTTGACTGCGGAACATGGATTTCTGCCCGCTTACGGGGACATCAGCCCGGAGCTAGCCGCCAAGGCCAAGCTGATGTTCCTTAATTATCCGAACAATCCTACCGGTGCGGTAGCTACGGAGGATTTTTTCGAGCAGACCGTGAGCTTCGCGGCAGAACACAGGATTTGTGTTGTGCATGATTTCGCTTATGCTGCCATCGGGTATGATGGACAGAAGCCGCGCAGCTACCTGCAGACGCCGGGGGCTAAGGAGAACGGCATTGAGATCTATACTTTGTCAAAAACCTATAATATGGCCGGCTGGCGCGTGGCTTTTGCTGCCGGTAACGCCAGCGTTATCGAGAGTCTGAACCTCTTGCAGGATCATATGTACGTGAGCCTGTTCGGGGCAGTGCAGGAAGCAGCTGCGGCTGCGCTGCTGGGACCACAGGATGCTGTCCGGGAGAACCTGGACCGCTACGAGTCGCGGCGCAACCTCTTAATCGGCGGCTTGCGGAAGATTGGCTGGAAGGTGGAGGCGCCTAAAGGCTCGTTTTTTGCCTGGCTGCCGGTTCCTGAAGGCTATACCTCACAGAGTTTTGCCGGTTTGCTGCTGGAGAAGGCGCATGTGGTGGTAGCTCCCGGTATTGGCTTCGGTGCGTATGGCGAAGGTTATGTGCGGGTTGGGCTAGTGAGCGATGAAGCGCGGCTTGCAGAAGCGGTGGATCGGATGGCGGGACTGAAGCTTTTTGATCCTGTTTATCCATAATGAATAGAGAGATGATATGAGGCGATTTTGTATGGGGGCATTTGCGCGTGCGGGTAGCGGTTGTTTATAAGTAAATCCTGAGGGGTATCTAACCTTAGCCCGATCAGAGACCTATGTGCACCTGAGAGGAAGGGCAGTGGAATGGAGGACTTACATATGAACAAACTTCCGGCAGCGGAATGGGATAACAGGGTAGAGCAGGATATCATAAACGTTGTGAATTATTATTTATCGGGTGGCTCCCTGAAGGCTGCAAAGGAAATGGATAAGGCCAAGGAACTGCTTGCCGATGTATTGAATGACCGGGAGGCGCGTGCGCATCGGCAGGCTCTCGGCGGGGTGATTACAGAGATTAGCCAGCTGTCCGGCATGCCGGGTTTTAGCAGAGAACTGCTTGAACGGCTTGCACTTGAAGTCAGCGGACTGGACTCAGACAAGCTTCGAATGCTGGCTCCGCAGACGACACGGCATAACCGGGTAGACCCTTATGTGAACGGACCGCAGTGCCTGGAAATGATCCTTGAGGAAATCGGGAAGGCGCGCCGTTATATTCATTTGTCCATAATGCTGTTCTTTAACGACCATTCGGGAAATCTGATTGCGGCAGCGCTGCTGCAGGCACTGGAACGGGGTGTCGAAGTCCGCATCATGGTGAATTATACGGTTACCGCACTTGGCTATGGGAAGAATCTCGAGGTGGGTAAGTTCTCAAAGATCTCCAGAATGCTGGAGAATGCAGGGGCCAGGCTGCTCGATACGTTCAACTCCTATTATTCTGCGGCAGAATGGAGTGAGAAACGGGCGGAGCTGAAGTCCAGGGGGGTATCCGAAAGTATTCTCTTCCTGCAGGATAAGGTACAGGAGGACGTGGAGATCACAGGACTCAATGTCATTGACCACCGGAAATTCATGGTCATTGACGGGATTACTTCGATTGTCGGCAGTCTGAACTTCGGGGATCAATATACGTATCAGACGCCGATAGAGGCCTCTTCACTGGTAGAAGTAGACGGTCGGCCCATGGGCACTCCAAGCGGGGAGGAAGAGTGGCATGATGGCTGCTTCCGGATTCAGGGCGCGGCGGCATTGCCGCTGAATGCTGTTTTTCAATCAAGATGGCTGTTGCTTGGGGGCGATCATTTTGATCCGGAAGATGACTTCTACCATCCTGATACAAATTATGCATTAGGTGAGGAGGAGTGTACGCTCTTCGTGAGTTTTCCGGGCAACCCCGTTAATCTGATCCAGCAGTATTATCTGGATTTGATTACTTATGCAGCGGAGGAGACAGTGATCGTGAACCCCTATCTGATTGATCAGGCCTTCTGGGACCGGCTGGGTGAGCTTGGCCCGGACTGTTCCTGCCATCTGGCTATATGCAATCCGCTGGAAGTCAATGACCACCCGACGAACCGGGCGGCTGTGCGCAGCAATATGTATGAGCCTTTTCTTAACGGCGTTTCTTTTTATGACTACAGCTTTACGGGGCGTTTCTCCCACTGGAAAATCACCTATGACCACAGGTCGCGGGCCGTTTTTCACGGCTCCTATAATATCAATGAAAGAAGCGCCTGCCATGACTTTGAGCTGGGACTGCTGGTCAAGGGAGAAGGATTCGCGAAAAGGATCAAATCCATGATTGATTATGACCTTGGTGTTTCGAAAAAGATCAGCGACAAGAAGGAGTTCTTCAAGCATCCGTGGATGCATCCCGGCACTTATCTAAATAAGGCAACCCAGAACTACACCTGATCGTTAATGGGATCACTATCCTGTATAATAAACGGTAACACTATGATGATGGAGCGGAAGAGATGAACATTACAATATTGCGGAACGGCCCCCGTAAGAACGAAGTGTATTTTGCTGCGGAGTATGGTGAGGGCAAGGGGATATGGAATGGTAATCCTGTGGAAGCGGGTGAGGAGCTTGAGGTCGAATTTGAGCTTTCCCCGCTATTTATGCGCTGGGTGGATATTGTGCCTGTAAGCGGCGTGGATTACGGCATCCGAATGGATGGGGATAAGATAATCTTAACCGGGGTGCTGGAGAATATTGAGGCAGATGGAACAGGTTATCTGCGGATTGCCGGCGACCTGATCATGTTCGAATGCCTGGGCGAGCCGATGGTGCTGGGCGGCTATGTGGAGATCCGGACCGGAGAACTGGGGATGTATCCCGTATTCTTGTAAGCGGGGCGGGGTGCTGCAGCCGTATACGGCATGCAATTTACTGCCGGCATAGCCACTGCACAAGAAATAAGCTAAGATAACAATAGATTTGAAGTAAAGCCATGAGGAGCAGAAGTCCAATGAACAGCGATATTCAGCAATTTAAGACGGAATTTTTCAAGGCGCTGGCTCATCCGATGCGGATCCGCATTCTGGAGCTGCTGAGCGAAGGCGAGAAGAATGTGAACGAACTGCAGGCGATTCTCGGCTCGGAAGGCTCCGCCGTATCCCAGCAGCTTGCTGTACTCCGCGCCAAGAATGTAGTAGCCAGTGTAAAAGAAGGAACCACCGTCATTTATTCTCTGCGCGACCCCCTGATTAAAGACCTGCTGGCGGTAGCCAGACAGATATTCGATAATCATCTCGTGAATGCCATTTCGCTCCTGGAGGGCATCCGCAGCGAATAACCCCGGACCATCCGGGGGCGGATTTCCCGTTGACAAGAGCGGCAGGCAGGAGTAATGTTGCTCTTATATTCAAATAATCAGATATTCAAAGAAAAGAAGGTTAGATGATGACAGGGTGGGGCCGCTTTAAAGGCTACAGCATTGCTTCTCTGCGTAAGGATATCATTTCAGGGACGATCGTCGGCGTTATTGCCATCCCGCTTGGGATGGCTTTTGCTATTGCCTCGGGCGTGAAGCCGGAGTACGGGATTTATACAACCATTGTCGCAGGTATACTGATCTCCTTATTCGGAGGTTCGAAATTTCAGATTGGCGGACCTACAGGAGCCTTTATTCCAATTTTGTTCGCGATTGCCATGGAGTACGGGTACGAGAACCTGCTGATTGCAGGAATGATGGCCGGAGTCATCCTCGTCGTTATGGGGCTGCTGAGGCTGGGAGTTCTGATTAAGTTTATCCCGAAGCCGGTAACCATCGGCTTTACGGCAGGGATTGCCGTCATTATCTTCAGCGGGCAGATCGCCAATTTCCTCGGCCTGAAGGATATGGAGCGGCATGAGAGCTTCGTGGACAACATGCAAGAGATCGGCCAGCATATCTCAACGATCAACCTGTACAGTGTTCTGACAGCGGTCATTTGTCTGGCGGTTGTCGTGCTCGGCATGCGTTTTGCGCCCAAGGTGCCGGGATCGCTGATCGGGTTGCTGTTCGCAACGCTAGTTGCGGTGCTGTTCTTCAGCGGCAAGGTGACTACGATCGGCTCTGCATACGGCGATATTCCAAACACGCTGCCGAGTTTTCACTTTCCGGTGATCACCTGGGAGCGGATCAGGCAGCTGCTTCGTCCGGCATTTATCATCGCCATGCTGGGGGCGATTGAGTCACTGCTGTCGGCGGTGGTAGCCGACGGGATGACTGGCAGCCGCCATAACAGCAACCGTGAGCTGATTGGCCAGGGTATCGCGAATATAGCCGCACCTATGTTTGGCGGCATCCCGGCCACAGGTGCAATTGCCAGAACCGCCACCAACATTCGCAGCGGGGCCGCATCCCCGCTGTCGGGAGTGATTCACGGTGTCGTAGTGTTCCTTATTCTTCTGCTGTTTGCGCCTTATGCTTCCAGCATTCCGCTTGCGGCCATGGCGCCAATCCTGATGGTGGTCGCCTGGAATATGAGCGAACGCAAGGAATTTCTGCACCTGCTGAAGCTCAAAACCGGGGATTCCCTGGTGTTGTTCCTTACCTTCCTCTTAACGATATTTGCGGATTTAACGATTGCGGTAGAGGCCGGGCTGGTGCTTGCCGTAGTCCTGTTTGTGAAACGGATGGGTGAAGGGCATCTCGTATCTAAGGTGCTGCCCGACCCCTCGTCGGTCAAAGTAGAGGCGCATATGGTAACGGAGAGCCATGATTGCCCGCAAATCGGAATTTATAATGTGGAAGGCCCGTTGTTCTTTGGAGCAGCCTACAGATTCGAGTCAACGATGCCGGAGCTTGGCCCGGACCTTGCAAAAATTATATTGCTGCGTATGGGCAAGGTGCCGTTTATGGATACCACCGGGGAGGCCAATCTGTCTGGGCTGGTGAAGCAGCTGCAGGCAGACGGAGGAAGGCTGATGATCTCCGGCATTCAACCGCAGCCGCTTGATCTGCTGAAGAAGACGGGGCTGTACGATAAAATAGGGGCCGCGCAGTTTTTTGACCATACTGGAGAAGCGATCAATGAAGCGCTGGAACTGATCAATCCGGTCCGCTGTGCCGGCTGCAGGCATGGGGCGTTCCGGGAATGCGGCGCGTTGTGCGGCCTTGAAGAATCGCCGGGCCGCAGCGTCTTTAGAGCCCGCAAACCGGCAGTGGCGGGTAAACTGAGCAGCGAAGTTTAAGTAAGCACTGCCGAACCAGAGGGAACAGCATGGGCCAATCCCTGTGTTGCTAAATTTCATTATAATATAACAGCCCGGGTGCATTTTGCCCGGGCTGTTATATTATAATGGACTAATGACTGCCAGATTTGTACAATTAACGTAATGAATCTGTTCTATACTGGAACAGATCTCACTACGATTGATAAGGAGACCGCACCCTAATGAAGGAATTGAATTATCCTAAAGTATTCATGCTTTTGGCAGGACTGTCACTGGCGACGCTGGCTGTCTACCGTGTGGTTTCGCTGCGGACCGATACGTTTTTTGATTTTTTGCTCTGGAACTTCTTTCTGGCCTGGATTCCCTTTTTATTCTCCATGGCCGCTTACGGCCTGGATAAGCGTAAGGTTTCCGGGCTGCTGCTGCTGCCGCTTGGCATAGCATGGCTGCTGTTTTTTCCGAATGCACCCTATCTGATGACCGACCTGCTGCATTTGACGATCAGAAAGAACATATATTTCGTAGACGGAGTTGTTCAGAGCCGGTATTGGTACGATTTAATCACCTTGCTGTTGTTCACCTGGAGTGGCTGGCTGACCGGTTTTTTCTCCCTGTACCAATTTCAAAGCGTCATCTTCCGCAGAAGCAATCTGCTGCTCTCCTGGATTTTTGTCCTCGCAGCCTGTGCGCTGGGCGGATATGGCGTATTGCTCGGCCGGGTATACCGGCTCAACAGCTGGGATGTTCTGACCGACCGGCATCAGCTCTACCAGCTGGTGGTTGACAGCCTGAACCGGCAATCGCTCTTCTTCAGCCTGTTCGTCGCAGCTGTTCTGCTGGTCATCTATGCTACGCTGTATTTCCTGCTGAATGGTCTGGGCACAGGGAGTGTGCAGGCTTATTCCAAAGGCGGAAAAAGATAAACGTCCTGCTCCGGATGGAACTGAAACAACTCCAGGTCGATCACGCCATGATCATCAAAAAGAACGCCTTCTCCCAGCAGATACAATCTTTGTGTAGAGACTGCTTCGTCTTCGGCAAGAGCAATTTTGCCTTTGGAATTAACAACTCTATGCCAAGGCAGCTTGTATTTGCGGCTCATGGAATGGAGAATGCGCACGACCTGCCGGGCCGCCCTGGGGCTTCCTGCTGCACGGGCGATCCCGCCATAGGTCATAACCTTTCCCTCGGGGATGGATTGAATAATACAAATAACCTTCTCTGTAAATGGTGTCATAACGGCTCCTTAAGCTTACGTAGGCAGTAGTATCTTCAGATCATTACAATGAATTATAACAGAGGGGGCATGTGGTTTGGGAACATTGATACCCGATAAACGCGGGATGAAGCTGATGTCCAATGAGCCGAAGGGGATTGGCGGCTGGCTGGTGCTTGTGCAGATTGGACTTTTTCTTACTATTTTTACTTTGATTTTATCTGTAATTCATTTTTTCTTCACAACGCTTGGCGGAGAGGTATGGGATATACTTACTTCACCGGATTCTAACGTTTATGACCCGCTATGGAAGCCGACATTGATTTTCGAATTGGCAGGCAACGTTGTCTTTCTTTTATTTGCTGCTTTTCTGGTCGTGTTGATGTACCGCAAAAAGGCTTCTTTTCCGCGCTGGATGATCCTTTTTTATGCCGCCAATACGTTGTTTCATATCGTTGATTACGTGCTGCTCACCAATATTCCGCTGCTTGCCGAGTTCGGAGAGGATCCGGACGTGCAAAGTATTGGCAGAAGCATGGTTCTACTCCTGGTATGGATTCCTTACTTTATACGGTCGCGCCGAGTGCGCAACACATTTATCAATTAACTACATAGCACACTCTTTCAGAAGGAGCCGCAGCCGCGGCTTCTTTTTTTGCAAATATAAGAATTTATATGCTTCACGCTGTAAATTATCCTTCTATTTCTCGCTGAAACGGATACCGTCCTTTTGAGGACGGCGAAGCCGTTTCCACTTGTGAGAAGCAAGCTCATAATTTCCTCTACAGCAAAAAGTTGGGGAATAGGAGTTAGAGTGTCGGGGGATAATCAGATCAAAAGAATAGTGACGGGAGTGAATACTGTGAAGAATACAGAGGCTGTGGAAACAAGCGACCGTTCTTCCGGCAAAATATCTTCTTCCCAGCCGCTCAGTCCCTCATTGGATGAGACGGTGGCTCTATTCCGGCGTATCTTCAGCAACGACGGGACACTGAGAGTACGGATCATTGAGAATACACATAACACGCGGATCCGCTGTGGCCTGATTTATGTGGATGGGATGACCGACCGGGACTTGATTCAGAATGGCATTACCAAACCGCTGATGACCTACGAATTCCTGGACAAGGATCTGGGAACCCCGGCAGAGCTTATGGAACTTATCCGCCTTCGGATTATCAATATCAGTGACATTATGGTCTCTACGGATTTGGATGAATTAGTAGGGGCTATAGTGGGAGGGAAAACGGTATTTCTGCTGGACGGATACGCCGGTGCGCTGAATATTAATGCCCAAGGCTGGCAGACCCGCGCCATTGAAGAACCTACGACCGACAAAGCGGTCCGGGGCCCAAGGGAAGGCTTCAATGAATCGCTGATGACCAACCTGACGCTGATCCGCCGCAGAGTGCAGAATTCCGATTTGAAGTTTGTATTTACCGACATCGGTACCCGGTCTAAAACCCAGGCCTGTATCTGCTATATGGAAAGCCTTGCTTCACCGGATATTCTCAAGGAGCTGCATGGAAGGCTTGCGAGGGTACAGCTCGACCATTTGCTGGATACCGGTTATCTGGCCGAGCTTATCCGTGATGAACCTTATTCGCCTTTTGAGATGATCGGCAGTACGGAGCGCCCGGATTCGGTGGTGAGTAAGATCATGGAGGGCAGAATTGCCCTGCTGATTGAAGGAAGTCCGTTTGCCCTGACGCTGCCTTATGTTTTTGTGGAGAATTTCCAGGCCAGTGAGGATTATTATATCGGTTATATGTTCGCTACTTTCAACCGTGTGCTCAGAGTGATGGGAGCCTTCATGTCCATCAGTATTCCTGCGCTTTATGTCGCACTTGTTACTTACAGCCAGGAGATGGTTCCTACATTACTGCTGCTAAGTATTGCCACCGCACGATTATCGGTTCCCTTTCCCACAGTAGTCGAGGCAATTCTTATGCTGACCATCTTTGAGATTCTGCGTGAAGCGGGGGCACGGATTCCCAATTCCATTGGCCAGGCGGTCAGCATTGTAGGCGCGCTGGTGCTGGGCCAGGCTGCGGTGGATGCGCGGATCGTCAGTGCCCCGATGGTTATTGTTGTGGGCCTTACCGGGATTACCACCCTGCTGAATCCCCGGCTCACCGGACCGTTGATCGTAGTCCGGATCCTTTTGCTGCTGATGAGCTTCTTTTTTGGAATCTACGGCTACTTCTTCGGCTTGCTCGGTTTGGTCATCCATTTGATGAGCCTGCGGTCCTTCGGAGTTCCCTATATGCTCGGGGTGGGCTCGATCCGGCCGCAGGATATCAAGGATACCGCCATCCGTGCACCTTGGTGGGACATGTATCTGCGTCCGGCGATCATCGGGGCGCGCAACATGAAGCGGAAGCCGCCCAAGAAACCGGTTAAGCGGTTATGAACAGGGGACAAAAAATACTGTCTGCGCTGCTCTCCGCAGTGCTGCTGTTTGTCATCTCCGGCTGCTGGAATTATTCCGAGGTGGATGATATGTCCATCGTGGCCGGCGTAGCCATCGACAGGAACAAGGCGGACGGCAAGCTGCAGATGACTGTGGAAATGGTGGATACCCAGGGTGGACTTCAGCAGAATCAGGCAGGCTTCAAGACGCTTAGTTTTACAGGAGATACTATATTTGAAATCGCCCGCGACATGATATCGATGACCGGCAAGAAGCTCTTCTGGAGTCACGCCAAGGTGATTATTTTCAGTGAAGAGGTTGCGCGGGAAGGCTTGATCAAAGCAATAGACTGGTACAGCAGGGATACAGAGACCCGATCCGATGTCTTTATTTTTGTATCCGAACAGAAAAATGCACGGGATGTAGTTAACCAGAACAGTACAACAGAAGCGATTATGTCCTTTGAACTGGCACAGATGATGCGTGATGAAAAGTATGTCGGCAGCGCTCCGGTTGTGGAAATCTGGGATTTCATCGACAAGCTGGAGACCTCAGGTTATAATGCCGTCGCACCGCTGGTGTACATCAATGAGAAGAACGGGCAGAAAAATGAGCGTGTAGATGGAGCTGCAGTATTTGTAAAGGATAAAATGGTCGGGAAATTGAACGGGAAAGAGACTAAAAACATGCTTTTCGCCAAAAATGATATAAAAGGTGGTGTACTGGAGGTGAATAGTGCGCAGGGGACTCCCGCTTATTCCCTTGAAATATTATCAAGCAGGACGAAAGTCAAACCTGCAATGATAGACGGTAAAGTTCATATACAGATCAATACAGTGACGCATACCGGGCTGGACGAAGTGATGACTGCAGTGGGTTTATCCGGCAACGAAAGCATAGCGGCCATTGAAAAACGCGCAGGCGAAGATTTGCAAAAGGAGATACTCTCCTTAATCCATAAGGTGCAGCAGGAATACCATGCCGATATCTTTGGCTTTGGTGAAGCTGTTCATGAGAATCTGCCCAAGACGTGGACCAGGCTCCGCGAGCAATGGCCGGATCAATTTGTCAATCTGGATGTGGACGTCAGCTCCAAGGTGATCATTCAGAGCACTGCCAAAACTACACGGGCGATTAAGCTGGGGGATTAGCATGTTCTTTTATGTAGTGCTTATGTATGCCGTTGTCGTGCTGGTTGACCCCTATGGTCTGCTCAAGCAAGGGAAGAAGCGGGATTTGTACGTTTGCTCCGCGCTGTGCCTGATCTCCTTCTCCCTGGCTTTTGCCTTGTCGATGCATTGGGAAATTCCCAGTCCCTCAGAGCCGATCGTTTATTTGATTAAAAAGCTGTTCTAGAATGCACTCCTGAAAGGAGGGGAAGACATGAGCAAAGAAATCGTACCGGCGGGACAGTCGATCAGCATAGCGATCCTGTTTATTATCGGCAGTTCACTGTTCATGGGAGTCTCGGGGCAATCCGGCAACAGCAGCTGGATCGGGCTGATTTTTGCCATTGTGCTGGCGGTTCCGCTCATGCTCCTCTATGCGAGGCTCCATGCGCTGTTTCCGGGCAAGGATCTGTATGATATGCTGCATGCGGTGTTCGGCCCTATTCTCGGGAGGCTGTTCTCCTGCCTGTATATCTGGTATACATTGCATCTGGGCTCGCTTGTGCTGCGGAATTTCGGGGAATTCAGCAAGACGGTAGCCTTAACCGCGACACCGATGTTTGCACCGATGCTGATCATCGGCCTCCTCTGCATTTGGGTAGTGAACGCGGGACTTGAGGTGCTTGGGAGAAGCGCCAAATTTCTGCTGCTGTTTACAATAATGGCGACTGCCTTAGCACAGCTGCTTTCCATTCCCAAGTATGAGTTCCATTATTTGAAACCGCTGCTGGAAAGCGGCTGGGGACCTGTCTTTACGGATGCAATAGGCTCCTTTACCTTTCCGTTTGGCGAAATTGTTGTTTTTCTCGGCGCGTTTAGTGTGCTCCCGAAGAAAGGTTCAGCGTTTCGGGTGCTGCTCAGCAGCCTGCTAATTGCAGGAATCATAATGATCTTCGTTACCTTGCGGAATTTGCTGGTGCTGGGTCCCGAGATTTTATCCAGTCTGTATTTTCCCTCCTATGTCGCGGTGAGCAGAATTAATGTGGGGGATTTTCTCACCAGAATTGAAGGCTCGTCCTCCATTACTTTTGTAACCGCGCTGTTCATTAAAACGAGTTTATGTCTGTATGTAACCAGTAATGGAGTAGCTAAAGTGTTCAATCTGAAGAGCTACCGTTCCGTTGTGATGCAGATGGGCCTGATCATGGTCTACATGTCTGTCTTTATCTACAAGGATATTCTTCAAATGCAATACTTTGCCTATCATATCTACAAAATTTATGCCCTGCCGTTTCAGGTGGCCATTCCGCTGCTCTTATGGATTGTTGCCGAGTTTATGTCCAGAAAAGCGAGCCGCAAGCAGACAGCCCCGCAGCCGTAGTGCCGGATCTGAGAAGCTTAAACTCCACCGCCTCCCGGGCCGGGCTTTTTTTTGTGATTTCCCAGCTGCAGGGAAGATAGCTATAATGATATTCATAGAGAATAGGATGTTTGCGACTGTAAAGGTGGAAGGGGCTGTTGGCTTAACGATGAATACATATGTACTTGTATATAACAGCTTTGTTCAGTTTGAGGTAGTTTTGGCTGCTTATTTTATGAAGACACAGAGCGAGGTCCATACCTTGGGGCTGAACAGTATGCCCGTTATTTCCTGTGAGGGCTTCTCGATTAACCCGTCAGCGGTACTCGGGAATATTGATGTGAACGCTATAGATCTGCTGGTTATCCCTGGGGGTGAAGTGGAAGAGCTTGCTGCGAATGAGGGGCTGCTTGCCTTGATCCGCAGCATGAACGCTTCAGGTAAAACGGTCGCAGGTATTTGCGGCGGGGTTACGGTGCTGAAAGCTGCCGGGGTTCTGGAGGGCAGATCCTATGTGGACAACCAGGAGGGCAGGGAAGCTGCGGAGAGTTCCAAAGGATTGCCGGACGCGGGAGCATCAGACGAGGTCAATGTAATCAGGGACGGAAATATTCTTACGGCTAAGCCCAACGGGTATGTTGATTTTGCGCTTGAACTCGGCAGGATGATGGACATTTATCAGGACGAGGCTGATCTTCAGGAAACGATTGATTTCTTTAAATATTTCAAATCCGTTTAGAACGGCTGATGACGGATAACGGGAAGGAGAAGGCATTATGAGTGTATCACGTATCGTTATGTCCTCGCATTGGGGCAGGGAAGTCAGACATAAATATGTGGCCCAAGGCGAAGCGAAGGCACTGGCTGTCGTCTTTCCGGGGAAGGATTATTCCGTGGAGCGTTCGCTGCTCGATTATGCGGCCAAGGTGGCCCGGGAACATGGCTGTGATCTGCTGCTGCTGGAGTACGGCTATCAGAGTGCACGGGCGGACTTTAAGCGCGAAGACATGGATATCGTTATAGAGGAATGCAAGGCGGCGATTGCCGCGCTTCCTGCACTTCCCGAATATGAACAGCTGTTGTTCATCAGTAAAAGCATGGGTACGGTCATAGCCGGAAGAGTGGCGGCTGAAATGGGTGTTCAGCAGAAAACCTCCCATCTTTATTTGACACCGCTTGTAGACTCCATCCCCTGGATAAAGCAGAGCCGGGGCAGCATGATCTACGGCGGCAGCGATCCGCTGTTCAATGAACAGCATTCCGCCGAGATCACCGGACTGCAGAATATCAGGGTATACAGGATCGACGATGCCAATCATGCGCTGGAGGTAGGCAGCGTCAATGAGTCGCTGGCGGTGCTTCTGGTGATTATTAATTTCTATCATGAATTTTTCCGCGATGCATTGTAGCATTGAATAGCCATCTAATCTATCTCAAGGAGTGGATCGAATGATATTGGATTTGAACGTATCCATTTGGAATAAACGGGAGGCGTAACATAAGATGCAGGGGAAGCAGGTTGGAAAAGGGCGAACGGCAGAGGTGTGGGAGCATGGCGAAGGAAGAATCATTAAACTCTACAACGGGGACATCCCGGAGCCGTATGTGGAACGGGAATATCTGGTCAGTAAATATGTATTTGAACAGGGTCTCTGCACTCCTGAGCCGCTGGAGCTTGTCGGGATTGACGGACGTAAAGGAATCGTATTTCAGCAAATTCAGGGCCGTTCCCTGCTGGGGATGATCAGCGGACAGCCCTGGCAGCTTGGCAAATATGCCAAACAGATGGCTAGACTGCATAATAACCTGCATCAGTTGGAGGGAACAGAAGACTTTGGCCGGCAAAAGGCGGAGCTGAGAAAAAGCATTATTGCAGCACCCATGCTCACCATGGAGGAGAAGTCGGCGGTGCTGGACCACCTGGAAGGACTCCCGGAGGGGAATAAGCTGTGCCATGGAGACTTTCACCCCGACAATGTGCTTATAAATGAACAAGCCTGGATCATCGACTGGATGACCGGTATCATGGGGAATCCTGCCGGTGATGCGGCGCGTTCGGTGCTTCTCTTCAGTATGGGCGCCATGCCTCCGGGAGCCTCTCAGTTGGCGAAATTCGTTATAGGTTTTATGAGACAAAGGCTTACCAAAGGATATATCCGGGAATACCTCGCATTGTCGGGGCAATCCTATGCCGCAATAGACAGTTGGATTCTACCCGTAGCGGCGGCGCGCCTTGTTGAGGGTGTTCCTGTGCAGGAGAAGGAGCAGCTTGTCCGGGAAATCCGTAAACGTCTGAGCAAGAGTTCGGCCATTTGAATTACCTATGGGAAGAGGTGTGTTATGACTACATATATTGCGCTGCTGCGCGGCATTAATGTCGGCGGCAACAAAATCATTAAAATGCAGGATTTGAAAAGCATGTTCCAGTCACTGCACTTTGAGCATGTCCGCACCTATATCCAGAGCGGCAATGTTGTATTTGAAAGCACGCAGGGTTCAGGTCACGAGCTTGCTGCAGTGATCGGAGAGCAGATCCGGGAGACCTTTGGTTTTGACGTATCCGTAATTATCCGCAGTCTGGAAGAGCTGGAAGCAGCGATTGCGGGCAACCCTTTTCAGCTTACGGAAGCTGACGAGTTCAAGCGGCTGTATGTCTCCTTTCTGGCTGATGAACCTACGGCAGAGGCACTGGAGAAGCTGCGTCCCTACGAGGATGGAGCGGATAAGGTGCGGGTAACAGGCAAGGAGATGTACACGCTGTATGAGTTGAGTGTAAGCCAATCGCCGCTGTTTAAGGTTCAGCTGGACAAGCTTCTCGGGACGCCTATTACCGCCCGCAATTGGAATACGGTAAACAAGCTGGCTGCATTAGGACGTTCGGTTTAGAATACAAATCACGTAATTATGGTTTTTGCGGTTTATGCAATCCGCTGCATTTATGTACATAGCAGTATTTATATGAAGCCCTGGATTCCGGGGCTTTTTTTTGATGTCTTGATAGGTTTCCCCTCTGAATCTTCCTTGGTTTTCCCGCAGAAAAGAATTCCTAAAGCGCGATACCAAGTACCGCCAGCACCCGGCAGCCTGCGCTATTAGGAAGGCTATGCCGCTCTCCTAGCTTTCAGCAAACATTCAGCCACATTTCATTATGAGTTAAGGTACGGATGCAATAATACAGCTAATCAAAGATTGGACCGGGGGGCAGAGCACTGCCGGAATGATTGAGTTATAGAGGAATGGGAGTGGAGAAAGATGAGACTGCTTAAGAAGCCGGGTTCAGATGTTGTGCTGCTGTGCATCTTGCTGCTTGCAGCGTTTCTGTACGGCTATGGAATCTGGAATGATCAATATGTAAATACGTACTATACCACTGCGGTGGGCAGCATGATGCAGAGCTTTCACAATTTCTTCTTCGCATCGCTTGACTCTGCAGGTTCAGTAACGGTGGATAAGCCGCCGGTTACATTCTGGATTCAGACGGTCAGCGCCCTGATCTTCGGGCTGCATGGCTGGAGCGTCATCCTGCCTCAGGCACTTGGCGGTGTAGGATCAGTGCTTCTCGTATACCTGATGGTCAAGCCAACCTTCGGCAGAACCGCAGCGCGGTTAGCGGCACTGGCCATGGCTTCTACACCGGTAGCCGCTGCTGTCAGCCGGACGAACAATATTGATGCCATGCTGGTGTTCACGCTGCTGCTGGCAGCATGGTTTCTGTTCAAAGGAACAAAGACGAATAGAATCGGCAGTCTTCTCGCTGCATTTGGGCTAATCGGAGTTGCCTTCAATGAGAAGATGCTGCAGGCATATATGGTTTTACCGGCATTTTATCTCTTTTATATTCTGGCCGGCAAAGTGAACTGGAAGAAAAAAACCGGGGTGTTGGCAGCCTGCACCGCAGTACTGCTAGCGGTTTCGCTCTCCTGGGCCGTCATTGTCGATTCCATTCCAGCGAGTAAACGTCCCTATATGGGCAGCAGCGGCACCAACTCTGTTTTAAATCTGGCCTTTGGATATAACGGGGTCTCCCGTTTAACCGGCGACCGCAGTACTGGCGGCGGGGGCAGCGGTGGAATGCCGCCCAATGGCGGCGGAATGTTCGGCAGTGGCGGTGAGATGCCGGCAATGAACGGTGGGATGCCGGCGTTAAATGGCGAGATGCCGGGGATGAATGGAGCTGATGGCGAACGAAGTGACGGCCGGGGAACACCTCCGGGCCAAACCGACGGCTCTGCCACCGGAGGCCAATCCTCGGAGGATGGCGGAATGCCGGGGCAGGCACCGGGAAGTCAAACGGATGATGGAGGACGGCAGTTCGGCGGCGACGTGTTCCAAGGTAATCGCGGCGGCATGAACGGCGGGGGTGGCGGAATGTTCAATACGGGGACAGCCGGTCCCCTGCGGCTGTTCCAATCCGCTCTGTCCGGTCAAGCCAGCTGGCTGCTGCCATTCGTATTGTTCGGGTGTATCGGTATCTTTGCCAGCCTGCGCAGAACAAACTTCACGCAGAAGCATAAGGAGGCACTGTTCTGGCTGGCTTGGCTGGTGCCGGTCATGGGATTCTTCAGCATCGCCGGATTCTTCCATCAATATTACCTGATTATGATGGCACCGCCGATTGCGGCGCTGGCTGGAGCAGGCTGGTCCCAGCTCTGGAGCTATTACAAGGAACGTTCAACCTGGCTTTCCTGGCTGCTGCCGCCGGCAGTTCTCACAACAGCGGTTTTTGAATGGTACATTATTCATCCTTATGACGATACCATCGGCAAGGGTTGGGCGATAGGGGTTCTGGCAGCAGGAATGATTGCCGCCCTTCTGCTCTTAATTCTTCGAATAGTTAAAGATAACAAAAAGCCATTTGCACAAGCTGCAGCCATCGCCGGTCTGCTCGTACTGTTGATCGGCCCGCTCTATTGGGCTTTTACACCGATCACCTATGGCTTGAACAGCATGACCCCGGCAGCAGGACCTGACAGCAGTGAAAGCCGCGGAGGCGGAGGCATGGGCCCAGATGGAGCTGGAGCTGGAGGCGGAGGCGGCAGAAACAGTACCTCCGGTGTGAACGAGACTCTGCTGGCCTACCTGAAGGAGCATAATACCGGTGAGAAGTATCTGTTCGCCGCTATGGATTACGGAACGGCAGGCCCTTACATTATCGACGAAGGTGAATCGGTTGTGATCCTGAACGGGTTCAATAGTTCCGATGTGCCTTATACAACCGATACCCTGAAGGCGCTAGTCGAGAGCGGGAAAGTGAAATACTTCCTCGTTACCAGCGGCGGTATGGGCGGCGGACGCGGCGGCAATTCCGAAATCACGAGCTGGATTACCGAGAACGGTACAGAGGTGCCGTCAGCCGATTGGCAAGGTACAGTTACAGGCAGCAATGGCGGAACCTTGTACGAGATTACCCTGAACTAATTCTGTTTGCCGGATATATATGAAGCGCGCCGCATTATTTGTCCTGCGTGCTTCATCACTACAATTTGAGGAGGAGCTGCTCATGGGCTACAACGTGCGCTATTCCATAATTATTCCGATGTTTAATGAAGAGGCAGTGATTCAGGAGACATACCGCCGGATCAAAAAAGTGATGGGAACGACAGGTGAGCCGTATGAACTGCTCTTCGTCAATGACGGCAGTACTGACAACTGTGCGCAAATGATTGAAGAATACAGCTACTGGGATGAAAGTGTGAAGCTGATCGACCTTTCGCGGAATTTCGGGCATCAGATCGCGATAACTGCGGGGATGGATTATGCACTGGGCGATGCGGTGGTCATTATCGACGCCGATTTGCAGGACCCGCCGGAGCTGATTCTGGACATGATTACAGAGTGGAAGCAAGGTTATGAGGTTGTATACGCCAAGCGCATCAAACGCCGCGGGGAGTCCTTGTTCAAAAAGTGGACGGCAAGCGCCTTTTACAGAGTGCTGCGCTACTCAACGGACATCTCGATTCCGGTGGATACCGGAGATTTCCGGCTCATTGACCGCAAGGTCTGCGATGAGCTGAAACGTCTGCCGGAAAAAAACCGTTTTGTACGCGGCCTCGTCAGTTGGGTGGGCTTTCGTCAAAAGGCGATCGAATATGAACGCGATGAACGGCTCGCGGGAGAAACCAAATATCCCCTCAAGCGGATGCTCAAGCTGTCTCTGGACGGCATCACATCCTTTTCCTACAAACCGCTGAAGCTGGCGGGCTACTTGGGAGCGTTGCTGTCCGCATCCGGGTTTCTCTACCTTATGTATGTGCTGTACCTGGTGCTCTTTACGGACGAGGCCGTTAAGGGCTGGGCGTCGATGATCGGCATTACCTTGACCTTCAACGGATTCGTGCTTATTATGCTGGGCATTCTCGGTGAATATGTCGGCCGGATTTATGATGAGTCCAAGGGCCGTCCACTCTATATCGTCCAGGAGTTCTATGGCGGCAAAAAGCAGCAGGATGTGCGGGAGCGCAGAATGGCTCCTCTTAACAAATAACGAAGGGAGCGATCCAACGTGAAAATCAGAAAAGCTGTGATTCCCGCCGCCGGTCTGGGCACGCGCTTCCTGCCGGCTACCAAGGCCCAGCCGAAGGAAATGCTGCCCATTGTGGATAAGCCGGCGATTCAATACATCGTAGAGGAAGCGGTCCGCTCCGGTATTGAGAGTATTATTATCGTAACCGGCCGCAACAAAAAATCGATTGAGGATCATTTTGACAAATCGGTGGAGCTGGAGCAGACCTTGCTGGAGAAAGGAAAACTGGACCTGCTCCGCGAGGTGCAGGGAATCAGCGAGCTGGCAGGCATTCATTACATCCGGCAAAAAGAACCGCTGGGGCTGGGTCATGCCATTCATTGTGCAGAGCAATTTATCGGAGATGAGCCGTTCGCGGTGCTGCTCGGTGATGACATCATGGTGTCCGAGCCCCCGGCACTCTCGCAGATGATGAGGCTGTATGAGCAGGCGGAGAAGATGATTGTCGGTGTTCAAAGGGTGCCAAGGCAGGAAGTCAGTAAATACGGGATCATTGCTTCAGGAGGTTCCATAGACGGTGTGCATGCCGTAAGCGGACTGGTGGAGAAGCCTGTGCCGCAGGCCGCGCCTTCGGAATATGCGATTATGGGCCGGTACATTTTGCAGCCTTCGATCTTTTCGGTGCTGGCCAGACTTGAGCGCGGAGCTGGCGGTGAATATCAACTGACGGATGCTTTGCATGAAGTGTGCCGGAATGAAGGGCTGCTGGCCCTGGATCTGCAGGGCAAACGTTATGATATTGGGGACAAGTTCGGGTACATTCAGGCCACCCTGGAAATAGGGCTGCAGCGGGAAGAGTTGCGGCCGCAACTCCTGCCGTATTTACGCAAGCTGCTCGGCAGCCTGGAGGGCAGTGAGAAGCTCAGGCTGTATTGGGAAGTACGGCTGCAGGCAGAAGCAGCCGCATCCTTTGATGATGCTGGGGCAGACGTTCACGCAGACCCAGTGTAAACTTAAAAGGCTGTTCCGGATAATGTTTGGCTTACAGCCATCATAATTTGGAGCAGCCTTTTGTGCAGGCCCGCCAATCGAAACTGTACATATTACAAATTTAGTGTTGTCACGTGTGCCCTTTGCTGCTAAAGAAAAGTGGATCGTTCCCCCCGCTATCACGTCGCAGTACAGAGAACGGGCAGGTGATCAGCATAAAGATTATTATTTGAACGCTTGAGTGAACGTAGTTGTATTTGCTACAGCTATTTGGTGCGTTAAGGGCCGATTTTAGAGTATAGGTGTATTGGGTACAATTAAAAATTGTGAACAGTTGGGGTTCAGTGGAATTTCGTGAAAATAAATGTACGGAGTGCAACTACCTCTTCGTAGGCCGCTAAACGTGGGGAAATAGCTGTACAAACTGCAATTATCGGACAAGTGGAAACGGCTTTGCCGTCCTTTTTTAAGGACGGTACCGTTTCAGCGAGAAATAGAAGGATAAGTTATCGTGTGAAACATATAAATTCTTATATTTTGAAAAAGGCCAACCGCAATCGCGGCTGGCCTCAATCCAGCTAAGAGAGGGACTCATGAAGCGAAGTATCCGCCCGGAGTCCCTCTCGTATGAATATAATTATGCCTTCAGCAGATCGTGATCGACATATCTTGCACCGTTCAATTCACTGATGACATTAATGGCGACCTTCGCGCCGTCACCTGCGGTAATAATAGCGTGCACGCTTACTCCGGCAACGGTTCCGGCGGCCCAGATGCCTTCGACATTTGTTTTGCCTTCGGCGTTGACGGCTACCACGGTCTTGATTCTTGGCTCCGTGCCATCCTTGGTTTCCACACCGGCTTTAGCAGCCAAATCGGTCAGGACGCCTGTAGCCAGAATCACATGTTTCGCCTCATAAGTGGCACCGCTCTCGCTTTCAATGATAAAACCCTCACTGCCGGCGGTAAGACCCACAGCTTGATCAGCCACTAATTCCGCCCCGAATTTGACGGCTTGCTTGTGTCCGGTTTCCACGAGGTCGGGACCGCCGATTTCGGAGATTCCATAAAAATTCTCATACCACCCTCTGCGGGTCATTCCTTTGTCATTGTCAATCAGCAGCGTTTTTTTGCCCGCTTTGGCGGCGAACAGGGCTGCACTGGCACCGGCTGGTCCGGCTCCGATCACGGCGATTTCGTACATGAATTCGACCTCCTAAAAGTTTTGTGAGCATAACATCCTTGAATCGACTTCGTACAAAACTTACTTCGAAAGCATAAGCTTAAGTTTTGTGAGCATAACATCCTTGAATCGACTTCGTACAAAACTCACTTCGAAAGCATAAACTTAAGTTTTGTGAGCATAACATCCTTTTCACACACTATTATAACGTTAATTACACTACATAAGCTAATCCAGCAAGCAAGGAAGAGAGACTTTAAAGACAGTGCCTCCACCGAGAGTACTCTCCACGCTGATGTTCCCGTTATGTGCCTCCACAATAGACTTTGTAATGGACAATCCAAGGCCCGAACCGCCGTATTTGCGCGTGCGCGAGGAATCGCTGCGGTAGAACCGGTCGAACACATGGGGGAGATGGTCAGCAGAGATGCCGGAGCCGTTGTCCCTGACAGTCAGCGTTGCTTCGGTGTCCCGGGCGTGCAGGGAGATATGGATCGTCCCCTTGTCGGCATCCGTATGCTGAACGGCATTGTGGAACAAGTTGAGAATGACCTGTTTGATTTTGTCGGGGTCATACATGCCACGGATGCCGTAAGAAATATCGAAGTTGACCTTGCGGTTCGCGGCCAGTACCAGGAGCTGTGGCTGCATCTCATCGATGACTTCACCCAGCAGCAGGTTCTTGACCCTTAGCTGAGGCGCGCCGTCCATACGGGCCAGCAGGAGCAGGTCTTCGACCAGCTTATTAATCCGTTTGGATTCACCGTGCATGCTGTTCAGTGCGCCGTAAAGCTGGTCTTTATTATCCGCCGCCCCCCGCAGCAGCACCTCGAGGAAGCCATGAATCGAAGTGAGGGGAGTCCGCAGCTCATGGGAAGCATCGGCGGCGAAACGGCGCATTTGTTCCTTGGCTTCACGTTCATTATGGAACGAAATTTCCAGACGCTCCAGCATCCCGTTGAAGGACTGGGACAGCTTGTCGATTTCTGTCTGTCCCTGGTTGACGGGGAAGCGCACGTCCAAATTGCCGGCGTCGATGATTTGCGCAGCTTCGCCCATATTGGATAAGGGAACCAGTGTTTTGCGCAGTGCAGGCAAATACAGGAACAGCCCGGCTAGTAAAGCAATTACCGCCAAGCCGGCGAAGATCATCAGCTGCTGCATGATTACATCTCTCAGCGGGCCGGTGGCCACGCTCATTTGCAGCAGCATTTTGGGTGCACCCGGTTTGCGCAGATTCATGAACACGGCCAGGTGCTCACTGCCATCCTCAGCGGTTATCAGCCGGTATTCTCCCGTTTGTTTGTCCGTAGTATGTTTGAGCAGCTCATCATACTCTTTGTTCGTCATTCTTGGAGCGGCAGAATCGGAAAGCGTATCCTCCTGGAAATCCTTAAAGGTGCCGTCCGGGCTGTAGATGGCGATAGTTGTATGGGCATCCAGCAGGAGAGGACGCCTGTCACCGCCCATCCGCTGCCCGTCCGGGCTGTTCTCTCCGGGTGCTGCGTCACCGCCGCTCGTGGCGGGACTGGCACCAGGAAGTTCCGGTTTAACCATCCCTGGTGTGTCTGTTGTCCAAGAAGGGTCTGAAGCGCCTGAAATACTCAAGTCAGCCGGAGTACTGTTCCCGGAATTGAGAAACGTAAAATAGAACTCACGCGGCACGGACCTCAGCTGCGTTTCCATGGATTCCGCCCGGTTGGTGTAGATGAAGTTCCGCATCAGCACATACTGCAGCACACCGATCAGCAGCAGCAGCACGGACAAAATGATGAGCGAGATGGCCAGCAGCTGCTTGCGCAGGGAACGCGGAGACGGGAGCCTGCTGAATAAGCCCGAGAGGCGGGCAATCATACCAGGTCCACGCGGTATCCTGCGCCGCGCAGCGTGCGGATAATCTTATGCTCTTTATCGCCAAGCTTCTCGCGGAGAGAACGGATATAGACCTCCACGATATTTTCCTCTCCGCCAAAATCATATCCCCATACCTTGTCCAGAATCATCGGCTTGCTCAGTACCAGGCCATGATTGATGACCAGGTATTGCAGCAGCTCATATTCCGTAGGGGACAGCTCCAGAACCTCTTCCTTGTGGCGGATTTCCTTGCGGCGGCCGTCAATCCGGAAGGGGCCGCAGCGCACTTCCCCAAGCAATCCCGGGAACTGATTGCGCAGCCGGGCCTGGATCCGGGCCAGCAGCTCGTCGAAGCTGAACGGCTTGACCATATAGTCGTCAGCCCCGATGGACAGGCCCTTGACCCGGTCGTCCACTTCGTCTTTTGCAGTCAGCATGATGACCGCAATCTCCGCTTCTTCTGAACGCAGGTAACGGCAGACCTCAAAGCCGTCCATCCCCGGCATCATCACATCCAGAATGGCCACATGCGGTTTGAAATCGGCAGCAATTGCGATCGCGCTGACACCGTCAGGTGCAGTCATTACTTCAAACCCTTCGTTCATCAGACCCAGTTCCAGAAACTGCAGGATATGAGGCTCGTCATCTACGAGCAGTAGTCGCACGCCTTGGGCAGCTTTCATGAGTAGTACCTCCGTTTACAGTAAAAGATAGTTCATTATGACACATTACGTTGAATGTTTGCTGAAAGAAGCGTCTGCTTAAGTTCAATATCAGATTAGAATTTTTAGTTCATGGTTAATCATTCTGGTTAATCTAGTTATAAGAAATATAAGTTCTATTAATAAGGAATGTAATTACAATTTAAGGTTTTTGGAATTCAATAAAGGGTTTTGACGGCGACCCTAGAACACTTTACAATAAGGATACAAACCCGGTTTTTGGAGAGCTTTTCTCATGAATCCGGCAACTTGTCCCGATATCAGGTGTCCCCCCGTTTGTTAACCTTATCCAAATTTCCTATCAAGCACATTTCTTTCATTTTACTTCTTGCTGGTTCACTTCTTTTTGAATTCTATCTTGGGTCTATTTCGCACCATCAAACTTCATTCAACCTTATTTATTACATGCTTTACTACCCATATGTCAAGGAGGCTCTTCCATGAAGAAAAAAGAAATGGTAGCCATGCTATTGGCGGGAGGCCAAGGGAAAAGGTTGAAGGGATTGACCAAAACGCTTGCCAAGCCCGCTGTTTATTTTGGAGGAACTTACAGAATCATCGACTTCCCCTTAAGCAATTGCTCCAATTCAGGTATTGATACAGTTGGTGTGCTCACTCAATATGAGCCGCTTGTACTGCATTCATACATTGGGGTAGGAAGTGACTGGGATTTGAACCGTAAGGATGGCGGTGTATTTGTATTGCCGCCGCATGAACGGGAGAATGGAAGCAGCTGGTACCGGGGAACGGCTGATGCAATTTACCGCAATCTGAAATTTGTTGATCAATTTGATCCGGAGCATGTGCTTATACTTTCCGGCGACCATATTTACAAAATGGATTACAATGCTATGCTGCAATACCACAAAGCTAGAAACGCCGACTGCACCATCTCGGTCATTGATGTTCCGCTTGAGGAGGCCAGCCGCTTTGGCATTCTCAACACAGATGAAGATCTGAAAATTTATGAGTTTGACGAGAAGCCGGTGAAGCCGAAGAGCACGCTGGCGTCGATGGGCGTTTATATATTCAAATGGGAGGTTCTCCGCAAGCATCTGCTGGAAGACGGGGAGAATGCAGACTCCTCCCATGATTTCGGCAAAGATATCATTCCTCTGATGCTGGAGGACGACAAATCCCTTTTTGCCTATCCATTTGAAGGCTACTGGAGAGATGTAGGTACAGTGGCCAGCCTGTGGGAGGCCAATATGGATTTGTTAAGCGATCATCCGCCGCTGAATCTGAATGATCCCAATTGGCGCATTTTCACCCGCAATCCGAATCAGCCGGCACAATATGTAGCTCCAGGAGCGAAGGTATCGAGCTGCATTATTAATGAGGGCTGCATCGTGTATGGAGAGGTGAAGCATTCGGTGCTCTTTTACGGTGTGGAAGTGGGAGAAGGCAGCGTCATTACCGACTCCGTCATTATGCCCAAGGTCAAGATCGGCAAGAATGTACGGATCCATAAGGCTATCATCAGCGAAAATACGGTAATCGAGGATTATATGGAGATCGGAGTCGATCGGGAGAATGAGGACGAAATCCTGCTGATCGATAATCGGAGCAAGAAACGTAAATCAGTTGCAGCCAAAACCATATAACCATTAGAGGACGGTGAACCGGGATGAAAAAGCTTATGGGTGTAATCAATCTTGATCATGAACTGGATAAATTAAATGAGTTGACCTATTTCCGCTGCGGTGCTGCCGTGCCTTTTGCCAGCCGCTACCGGCTGATCGATTTCGTTCTTTCCAATATGATGCGGGCAGAGCTGGAAAGCGTTGGACTGTTTGTCCGCCGTAAATACCGTTCGCTGATGGACCATCTCGGTGACGGCAAGTCCTGGGATATGAACCGCAAGCACGGAGGACTGTTTATTCTGCCGCCTGACTGGAATGATCCGACAGACACCTCGCTTGGGGATTTGCAGCATTATCATAACAATCTGGATTTCTTCAAACGGGCCTCGGCCAAATATATTGTGTTCTCCGGCAGTCAGCATATCAACACTGTGGATTTCCAGGAGGTGTTCCAATACCATCTGGAGAAGGGTGCGGATGTAACGCTTGTCTACAAAACGATAGACCAGCTCCAGCCTGAGCATGATCCCTGCTTGCGTGTTGAGGTAGACGAAGAGAATGCGGTTACGAATATTCATCATGAGAAGGACCATCACAATGTGTATTTGGATATCTTCATCATGGAGAAAAAAATGTTCCTGGAGCAGGTAGAACATTGCATCGCCCATGGCGAGAGTTTCTTCTTCCGCGATGTGATCCAGAAGAACCGGCACAAATTCAAAATTGCCGCTTACGAGTACAAAGGTTATCATGCAGTGATCAATTCGCTGGAAAGCTATTACAAAAATAGTCTGGAGCTGCTCCGCCAGGACAATTATTTCAGCCTGTTCAAGGAGAATCCGGTGCAGACCAAGATTAAATATGAAGCGCCAACCCGTTATCTGGATAGTGCAGAGGTCAGCAACTCCCTGGTGGCCAACGGCTGTATCATTGCCGGAACCGTGGAGAACAGCGTGATCTTCCGGGGCGTGCAGATCAAAGAAGGCGCCCGAATCATCAATTCTGTCATCATGCAGAAATGTGTAATTGAAGAAAATGCCGTGATTGAAAATGTCATTATGGATAAAGATGTGCACTTAAGCAGAGACCGGATTCTGGTCGGAGATAACAAACGTCCATTTGTTATAGCCAAGAGCAGCAAAATTTAACCTCAGGATCAGTTGAACCGGGCAGCCCCCCGTTCAGCTGATCCTGAGTTTTCATAAATATGCCATTCACAAAATAAGGATCTGTCAGGAGGAACCCGCTGTTGTTCAACGATAAAGAAACCTTTAAACAAGCGTTCCGCGAGGCACTCATCAGGAA
This sequence comes from Paenibacillus sp. FSL H3-0321, assembly GCF_038002865.1. NCBI lineage: Bacteria > Bacillati > Bacillota > Bacilli > Caryophanales > Paenibacillaceae > Paenibacillus > Paenibacillus sp. FSL H3-0321. Next base: position 4,878,782 of record NZ_JBBODH010000001.1, read on the forward strand.
ATTGGGTAAGCCGCTTGAAGAAGCTTCGAATGCTGATGTGTATAACATCATCGGCAATATGATCCGAGAGAATGCAGGCAAAAACTGGGCAGATACCAACCAGAAGTATAAGGTTGATAAGGAAAAGCAGGTCTACTATTTTTCCATGGAATTTCTGATCGGCAGGCTTCTGGGCAATAATCTGCTCAACATGGGCGTGCTGGAGGTAGTACGCGAAGGGCTTGCAGAACTGGGCTTTTGTCTTCAGGATATTGAAGAGGAAGAAGCAGATGCAGGCCTTGGTAACGGAGGTCTGGGGCGTTTGGCTGCCTGCTTCATGGATTCGCTGGCTTCCCTGCAGTATGCAGGGCATGGCTGCGGCATCCGTTATAAATACGGCCTGTTTGAGCAAAAGATTGTTGACGGATATCAGGTGGAGTTGCCCGATTATTGGCTGCAGAACGATAATGTGTGGGAATTGCGCCGGGAAGACAAGCAGGTGGAAGTGCGGTTCTGGGGACATGTGGAGACCCGTGAGGAGAACGGTGAGCTGGCCTTCGAGCATAAAGATTATGAAGCGGTGCGGGCGGTTCCTTATGATATTCCGATTATTGGCGCGGACCGCAAGCATGTGAATACCCTTCGGAACTGGAGTGCCGAATCGATCAACCCGTCTTCGAGAATAACCGGCTCTCTGGCTGGAACGGATTATCACAAGTTTCTGGAATACAAACGTTCGGTGGAATCCATTTCTGAATTCCTGTACCCGGATGATTCACAGTATGAAGGCAAGCTGCTCCGTCTGAAGCAGCAGTATTTCTTGTGCAGCGCAGGTCTGCAGAGCATTCTGCGGACTTACAGCAAGACGGGCCTGCCGATTGAATTGCTGCCAGACAAAGTGGCTCTGCACATCAATGATACGCATCCAACGCTGGTTATCCCTGAGCTGATGCGGATTCTGATGGATGAACACGGCATCGGCTGGAAGCAGGCCTGGAGCATGACGACACGGATGGTGTCTTATACCAACCATACCATTCTCAGCGAGGCGCTGGAGAAATGGCCGATGGGGATGGTCCGGGAGCTGCTGCCTCGTATTTTCCTCATTATTGAGGAAATCAACGCCCGGTTCTGCGGTGAGCTGATGAGCAAATATCCCGGCGATCAGGACCGGATCAACCAGATGGCAATTATTCATGATGATCAGGTGCGGATGGCCCATCTGGCGATAGTAGCCAGCCATAGCGTGAATGGAGTAGCTGCGCTGCATACGGAGATTTTGCAGAAACGCGAGATGCGGCTGTTCAATGAAATGTATCCGCACCGCTTCAATAACAAGACGAACGGCATCACGCACCGCCGCTGGCTGCTGCATGCCAATCCCGAGCTGGCCGGACTGATCAATGAATCCATTGGCACACGCTGGATTCACCATCCGCAGGAGATGATCGGGCTAATTAAATATTGTGAGGATGCTTCATTCCAGGAGCAGGTGGCCGGCATCAAACGCCGCAACAAGCAGCGCCTGGCGGAATACATCGGCAAGAAGCATGGAGTGCAGGTAGACCCGGATTCCATCTTCGATGTACAGGTCAAACGGCTGCATGCCTACAAACGCCAGTTGCTGAACATCCTGCATATTATGCATATGTATAATCAGCTTAAAGACAATCCTTCTATGGACATGGTGCCGCGTACCTTTATATTCGGGGCCAAGGCCGCACCTAGCTATCATTTGGCCAAACGGATTATTAAACTGATTAATACTGTGGCTGATGTCGTCAACAAGGATCCGGACATCAAAGGCAAGATCCGCATCTTTTTCCTGGAGAATTATTCGGTCTCTTTGGCGGAGAAGATTATTCCCGCAGCCGATGTAAGCGAACAAATCTCTACAGCAAGCAAGGAGGCTTCCGGCACCGGCAACATGAAGTTTATGATGAACGGTGCGCTGACCATCGGCACGATGGACGGGGCCAACGTGGAAATGCACGAAATGCTGGGTGACAACAACATGTTCCTGTTCGGACTGCGGGCAGAGCAGGTGCTGGATTACTACCAGTATGGGGGCTATCATTCCCGTGATATCTATAATGGCGATGGACGAGTCAAGGAAGTGCTGGATCAGCTCATCACACCGGGGCCAATCTGCTGCCATACCCAGGAGTTCGATTCGCTCTATCAGTCACTGCTCGACAATAACGATGAATTTTTTGTGCTTAAGGATTTTGCCAGCTATGTGGAGACCCATGTCAAAATCGATCTCGCCTACCGCAACCAGAAGGAATGGCTGAAAAAGTCGATTATCAACATCGGCCACTCCGGCAAATTTTCCAGTGACAACACGATCAGCCGCTACGCCTCCGAAATCTGGAATATTAGTCCGGTCCGGCAGTAATCGGGCGTTATCCTCAGCATAAGAATGAACAACAGCAAAAAGGCCGTCACAAACGCAGGTGCTCCTGCGAATGTGGCGGCCTTTTACATGCAGCCGGGAAAATTAGATTACGTCCGAAACCATAGCCGCGAACCGCTCCAGGAAGCGGCGTTCCTCATCATCGAAGCGGTGCTTGAGCGGGCTGTCGATATCCAGCACACCCAGCAGCCGGTCCTCCTTAATCAGCGGCACGACGATTTCGCTGTTCGAAGCGGCATCACAGGCAATATGTCCCGGGAAGGCATGAACATCATCCACAACGAGCGTCCGGCGTTCGCTTGCGGCCGTTCCGCATACTCCGCGGCCCAGTGGAATACGGATACAGGCAGGCAGCCCCTGAAAGGGGCCAAGCACAAGCTCCTTGCCGTCAAATAAATAGAAACCGGCCCAATTGGTATCCGGTAGAGAGAACTTAAGCAATGCCGAGGCATTCGCCAGATTGGCAACGGCATTTGGCTCCCCTTCCATCAGCGCTCCCAGCTGGGATAGAACCGCTTCAAAACGCTCGCTGCGCGTTCCGTCGTAGGGCATAGCCTGAAACATGAAGCATCACCTTCCTGTACCTTGAGTCAGTATGAATCCATAACTGTAACTAACAACATAGTACAGCAACGTTCAATACGTCAAGCATTACCGGATTTAGCAGATTGCAGAGCTCACACCCTTACCGTAACAGTCCCCCGTGTTTCCACAAGCCATCACTAGGGTAATGCTTTTATAAGAATAAGCAGTGATTGAATTTACTAAAACTGGAGGCTTTTGGCCGGAAGGAGTGGAATATGCGCGCCGATGTACAGAACTTGTTCGTAGGGATCCATATGCTTTATTTTGCACATGAGAGGGACCTTACAGTATCAGAAATGCAGCCGGAACTCGAGAATTTGGGATACCGGGTGGCGGAACGTGAAGTGAAGCAGGAACTGGAACGGCTCTGCCAGGAGAACTTCCTGACTGCCCATGGCGAGGAGTTCAGTATTACCGGGACGGGGATTGAAGAATTCAAGGCGATTCAGGAAAAGCTCCAGGTTCTCTGCACCGAGGTGCTTAAGCCGGTCAAGGCAGCAGGGGCCTCAGGTTAATCCTGGAGATTATGCCGGTTTCCACTATACAACAGCATGAGCGAACCTTATGTACAAAACAAACGTCTGCATCAGGGTGGGATCAAGCCGCCCCGATAAAGGCGTTTTTTAAACGATTTCTCACTGAAACGGTACCGTCCCGGTTAAGGACAGTACCGTTTCTATATGTGAAATTTATGTTTCTATTCAGGACATCCTTACATATGTTGTATACTTATAAGGTTGGAAGGGGACGAGAGCGTTGTACGTGTGCAATGGGATGGTACCGGCTTTGAGCGGAGAAAGAGTGGAACTGCGTGTTATGACCGAAGATCATGCCGCTGCATTATATGATCTCTGGTGTCATCCTGAGGTAGCGCCCTGGCTGGACATGCCCCCTCTGTCTTCGGCCGCTGATGCAGAGCATCTGATTGGATTACTCCGGCAAATGGCGCGGGAAGAAGAGAGTCTGCGCTGGAGCATCATAGGACCGGAGGGTGACGTAATCGGCAGCTGCGGCTATAACTACTGGCAGCTGCCGGGAGCGTACCGGGGAGAAATCGGCTGTGAGCTGTCACCGCCCCATTGGGGGCAGGGATATATGCAGGAAGCGCTGGAGCTTGTACTGGATTTCGGCTTCGGCACCATGGGGCTGAACCGGATTGAAGTATTATGCCATCCGGACAATGTCCGGGCGCAGAGGTTATTTTCAGCACTGGGCTTCCGGCGGGAGGGGCTGTTGCGGGAATACCGTCATACGTCCTCAGGCTTTCAGGACGTTATTCTGTATGCGCTGCTGTGCAGTGAGGCCAGACGCTAATATATAGAGAGAGGATTTGGATTCATTGAAGTCTCCAGGAGAAACAGAACGCAAGCTTATCTTGATAGGGGTGCTGCTGGCTACGTTTTTGGCAGCAATTGAAGGAACAGTAACCGGACCTGCCGGACCGGCGATTGTTGGGGATTTCCAGGGGATGCAGTGGCTGAGCTGGATATTTACCGCCTATCTGCTGGCCATGGCAGTCACGACCCCGATATTTGGCAAGCTGAGCGATCTGATTGGCCGCAAGCCTGTGTTCATCGGCGGTGCTGTGGTATTCTTGCTCGGCTCGCTGTTGTGCGGCATATCGCAGAGCATGGAACAGCTTATTATATTCCGCGGTATCCAAGGAATCGGAGCGGGAGCACTGATTCCGATGACCTTTACGATAATCGGTGACATCTACAGCATTAAAGAACGGGCAAAGACACAAGGGCTGCTGAGTTCGGTATGGGGGATATCCTCTCTGGTTGGACCGCTGCTCGGCGGCTATGTTGTTGATTACTTAAGCTGGCGCTGGGTGTTTGTGTTTAATCTGCCTTTTGGCCTGTTATCGATTATATTTATTTCCCGCTATCTGAAGGAAGAACGGGTAAGACGCAAGACGAAGATTGATGTAGCCGGTGTGCTGCTGTTCGCGGCAGGGATGGGCGCGCTGCTCTTCGGACTGACGACAGGAGGGCAGAATCTGCCCTGGACGTCTCCGCTGCTGCTGGCGATATTGGGGGCGGCAATTCTGCTGCTGGTAGTATTTCTGTTTGTGGAGCGCCGTGCTCCTGAACCGATGCTTCCGCTCACGCTGTTCTCTGTTCGTAATATTGCTGTATCCACCGGGGCCAATCTGCTGGTCAGTACCTTGATCATTGGCTTGTCCACCTATGTACCGCTGTGGGTTCAAGGAGTGTTCGGAAAAAGTGCAGCCCTCTCAGGCCTGCTGCTCGCTCCGATGTCGGTAGGCTGGATGCTGGGCTCCATTGCCGGAGGACGGATGATCCTGCGCTCCGGCTCCCGCCGGACGGGCATGCTTGGTCTGGCGCTGATTTCCATAGGGGCCATCGGCCTTGCGTTTATGAACGGGGATTCCTCACAGTTGCTGCTTCTATGTCTTATGCTGTTCTGCGGAGTCGGGTTTGGCTATGCCTCTACCGTATTTACCATTATCGCCCAGTCCTCTGTGGAGCATGAGCAGCGCGGGGCCTCAACGGCACTCAATACGTTTACCCGTTCACTCGGGCAGACGGTTGGGGTAGCAATTTTCGGTTCCTGGCTGAACCTTACGATTGACAGACGTCTGGCGGAGCAGCCTGGCAGTGCAGTTACAGGGGATGACATCAATACACTGCTTAATCCGCATGGCGGCAGCACACTGACCGGGGAAGCCTGGAGCAGTCTGCATGGTGCGCTGGAAGGCGGCCTGCATTCACTTTTTGTTGTGATGGCGGCATTCGCAGTCTTGTCCCTGATTATTTCTTCGGGTCTGCGGAGTGGTGTTCCTTCCATTGCAGAGGAGAATCCGGTGCTTAAGAAGGCTTAGTGAATAACACTTGTGTCAGAACCCTTCTATTGCTGCAAGAAAAAAGAAACGGCTGAGTCATCCTTAACAGGACGGCTCAGCCGTTTCTACTTGATCTAGAGCAATTCTGAAAAGTGAATAGATTCACAATCTCGTCGGCCCGAACCCTATTTGCGTGGGAGCGGGGAGAGTTTCTCAGCCTGCAGACCCATCTTCTTCAAAAGAATAATCATTTGTTCCTTCTCTTCATCACTCAGGCCACTAAAAGCGAGGTGCAGACGCTCCGAATACTTCGGATACATTTCGTTCATCAGATGTTCGCCTTCCGAAGTCAGCTCGGCGAAAATAACCCGGCGGTCGTTTGCGCAAGGCTTGCGCTGCAGGTAGCCGCGTTCCTCGAGCTTGTCGATCACGTAAGTAACATTTCCGCTCTGCAAGAGCAGTTTGGCGCCGATCTGCTGAATGGGTTGTGGCCCCTTATAGTAGAGGACCTCCATAACAGCAAAAGCAGTGGGATTGAAACCTTCAATCTTGCTTCCGGTAACGGCATGCTCGTTGATGCTCTTGAAAGACTTGGCAAAAACCCGGTACAAATGCAATGTCAGTTGAGTATCGCGTTCATAGGATTGTATCATGCTTCTCCACCCTCTATCGTTATCGTTAATCGTACGGGTTGCCCCGTACGGTACTAAATCATGGCTTGAATTGCACGGTTTAGCCGTGCAATGACTTGATATAGCTTTACAATACGTCAAACAATGGATCAAGAACATGTGATTTGTCACAATGAGCACACTTTTAATTATTAAAAATCAAACAATTTTTTTAGAGCGCGCAAAAGGTGCATATTGAATTGGTTTTTTTGGTGTACGTCTCCGGTAGGAGGGCATATTCAGCCTCTGGCGCAGCGGAGATTTACTCCCGGGGATTGATGAACAAACCTTTGGACTCCCTTACTATAAATTACAAAGAAGCAAAGATTAGCATGGGGAGTGGAGTAAGTATGAAAGAAGAAAAGCATCAGGAGACACAAACAGAAAGGCTGACAGCGAATAAGCCCTTTATGCTGCTCATTTCGGCGCAGCTTATCTCCAATGTAGGGGACTGGCTGCATCTGCTGGCGCTGCTGACGATGGTTGGCCTGAAATGGCAGGCTACGCCATGGGAAATCACGATGTTATCGCTATGTATGGCCGTGCCGATGCTGCTAGGCGGTCCTTTGGCCGGGTATTTAAGCGATATGATGGACCGCAAAGCCCTCATGATTGGCTCCGACCTCGTCCGTGCAGGGATTGTTATGGGCCTCGTCTTTGCCGGCTCCTTATGGCAGGTATACCTCCTCTTAGTAGCCAAGGGGGTTATGGATATGCTTTTCTCTCCGGCCAAAAGCGGCAAGCTTAAAGAACTGGTTCCCCCGGCGCAGATGGATCAGGCCATCGCTCTCAGTTCTTCTATTGAACAGATTACCAAAATTGTAGGCCCTGCTGCCGGCGGTCTTCTGGTGGCGGCATTCGGGATTTCGGTCTGCTACATTATCGACTCGGCAACCTATCTGCTCTCGGCGCTGATTCTGCTCGCTGTACCGCACGTAGGCAAGTTCAGGACGGAAAGGGGCCAAGTGGCCGGAACAAACCCGCAGGAACGTGGGTCTTTCCGCAAGGAAGCCGGTGCCGGACTGCGCCTGATCGGCATGATGCCGGCGGTGCTCAGCGGAGTCGTTATGCTCGTAGCCGTACTGATGGTGCTGACAATCGCCGATTCCCAGACGGTGACGCTATTCCGCGAAATCCCCGGAGTCAGTGGAGATTTATTAGGCTGGTGCGTGGCTGCCAGCGGCTTGGGCACCCTGTGCGCTGCCTTGGCGATAGGACGGAAGGGCAGCGGCAAACATCCGCTTGTCCTGATGAGCGCCGGGGCTATCCTTATGGGGAGTGTATTCGTCAGTGCCGCTTTAGTGACCGAATACGGGGAAGCTGGCCTTTGGATGAATGTCATGCTGTTCGGCTCATTTACGCTTGCCGGAGCGGGAGCAGGCCTGGTCTTCATCCCCTTTAACTCCATGCTGCAGCGCCGGACTCCGGAAGCATACACAGGCCGTGTCTTTGGTGCCGTCAGCAGCTTGACCAGCGCGGCGGTTATTCTCGGACCGGTAGCCGGAGGTGCGCTGGTGACGGCATCGGGAGCGGTTATAGCATATGTTGTCTCCGGTGTGCTGACGGCACTGCTCGGCGCGGCAATGCTGGTCCTGCGGGCCAGAATTGAGGGTAAAGACAAAAGGGTGCTTCAGGATCTGCAGGAAAGTGTTGCCTGATCATCGTGTAATCTGGGGATCTTTCCTTAAACCGGAGAGGTCTCTTTCCGCACTTCGGGGAAGTAATGTTTGATGATTCTTCCCATTTGTCCGTATAATGGATAAAAAAGAACGGTAATAGCAGCCGGGACACTTGTGAATTGACACTTAGGAGATGGAAGCCGTATGAAAGAGACAGAGTTTGAAGATGAGTCTGCAGAGGGGTTCAAAGCTGAGGGCGAATGGGAAGAGGAAGATATTGTGCTCGATGTTTCCATTGAGGAAGCCGGTTACGAAGCGGGCGACAAACGGATTTCAGATGTTTCTTTCCAGGTGCGGCGCGGCCAGCTGCTGGGATTGATCGGACCAAACGGAGCAGGGAAAAGCACTACCATCAAGACGCTGCTCGGCTTGTTGAAATATGCCAAGGCTAAAGTGATTATCGGCGGAGAGAGTCAATCGTATGCATACGTGCCGGAACAGCCGGTATTTTACGAGGACCTGACACTGTGGGAGCATCTCGATTTGGCAGCCGCAGCCTACGGTTTGAGCTACGAGACTTTTGTGGCCACCGCCGAGAAGCTTCTGGTGCAGTTCGGTATGGGAAATGTGCGCGATGACCTGCCTGCAGGCTTCTCCAAAGGTATGAAGCAAAAGATGATGCTGATGCTTGGCTTCCTGGTCCAGCCCGATGTCTACATTGTGGACGAGCCGTTTATCGGGCTTGACCCCCGTGCCACGAAGGATTTCCTGCGTCTCCTGGAGGCCGAGCGGAAGCGCGGTGCGGGCGTTCTGATGTCCACGCATGTACTGGATACTGCGGAGAAAATCTGCGACAGCTTCGTGCTGATCTCCAGCGGGGAAGTAACGGCAACAGGCACTTTGGAGGAAATCCGCGACATTGCCGGATTGCCGGAGGGGTCGTTGTTTGATTGCTTCGACGAATTGACATGAGCAGTCAGGAACAGGCTGTTCTTAACCCTAAAACTTCCGGCAAAAAAGCCGGGTATGCTTTTCCTACGGCTCCGCAGCTGTTCCGGCGGCGCCTGATCTCCCATTGGCGTGAGCAATCGGCGATTATCCGTACGGCGGCCGACTGGACGGTCCTGCTCTACCTCGTTATTCCCGGCGGCCTGCTGGGCGGACGGTTCTATTTCGGGTTCTGGAGCGGGGAAATGCCAACATGGACGACCGCGATCCCCTTTATGCTGCTTCCGCTGCTGCTGGCGGCTCTAATTGCTACCGGAGGTATGGTGCTGCTGCTCCAGGAAGGGGATTCGTTGTTTCTCAGGCAGCGGCAAAACTGGATCAGAAGCATTATGCTGCGGGGGCTTCTGTATAGTCTTGCCGTAACAGCCCTCAAGATGGCTGCGGTATTTGCTATTCTGCTGCCCTTCATCGTCCGGGGGTATGGACTCAGTGGGGCAGCTGCCGCATCGCTACTTGCAATGACCATAACCTGCAGCTGGTGCGTCAAACTGCTGGGACACCTTGTTAAAGTACAGCGCCAGGGCTTCCGCCGCTGGCTGTGGCTCATTCCGGCCGTGACCGTCCCCTGTGCCGCTTATGTCAGGGCTGCTATTTATTGGGACAGCCAGTCCTTGCTCCTGCTGGCAGCCGCCGCCGTATATGGTGCTGTGGTTGTATGGGCCATACGCTTCCGCTTGCGGCTGCACGCAACCTTTATGAGCGATGTGCGGGAAGACTACAAGCAGCGGATGAGAATCGCCGGTTTATTGCTGCGCGGCGTGCTTGATAAACCGCGCCCCACACGCTTTAAACCATGGATTTTCCGCAAATCACAACCGCTCCTGGCTTCGAAGCAGCCGGAGAGCCGCTTCGCGGCGGCAGGCATTAAAGCACTTGTGCGCAATCCGGCACACCTGAAGCTCTACTTTGCGTTCATGGGCGTTTCCATGGTAGCTATTTTTATCGTTCCAGGGGTTTTGAAATGGGGATTGCTCATTATTCTGGCGTTATTAATGGCCTACTGGCTGACTTCTTTCTGGTTATTGTTTGCAGGGGACGACTACATCGGGATCCTGCCCTTTACCAAAGCTCAGAAAGCCGATGCCGGTTCCGCAGCAATACCGATTCTGCTAGTTCCATATACAGCAATCTGTTCTGGTGTGGTGTGCATTCCTTTGTATGGATGGTGGGGGCTTCTGCTGTTTATTCCACTTGGTTATTTAATCGGGATGTTCATTGCCAGAATGTTCAGCACGATGCGGTTTCAGAGATAGGTGCCGCAGACCTGCTAAATACAAAACAGCGTTACTTGCGGATTTACGCAAGTAACGCTGTTTTTAAATGTTCGCCCGGCATGGGCGATGACTTGGCGGGTTTAGTAGTCCTAGACGGTGGACGCCCCCTTGCTTTTAATGCTGTCCAGCTGCATGTTTGCCTGCTGTGTAACCTGTGGAGAAAGCAGCGGTAATATTGTAGCCGCCAGTATAACCGTGAATATCCAGCACCTCACCGCAAAAATAAAGTCCCTGCATAAGCTTAGACTCCATCGTCTTGGGATCAATTTCCTTCAGATTGACACCTCCGCCGGTAACAAAAGCTTCAGCCAGAGACCGGGTGCCGTGAACATAGACCGGCATCCGTTTCAGAAGGGCGGCCAGCGCTTGCAAGGCGCTTTTGGGAAGATGATGGCCGGTGATATCTCCGTCCACCCCGGCTTTGGCCAGCAGCAGCGGAATGAGGCGCTCCGGAATCAAACCTTTCAAGGAATTACGGATGGCCTTCTTAGGCTCCAATTCCAGCTTGTTCTGCAGCTGGGACTCCACCTCCTGCGGGTGATGGTCGGGAAAAAGGTCGATGGACAGCTCAACTGTGTCCGTTCCGGATTTGCGCTGGACCTGGCTCAGGAACTGGCTGCACCGCAGCGCAATCGGGCCGGACAGCCCGAAATGAGTGAAGATCATATCTCCCCGGTGGGAGATCACCCTCTTGCCTTTGGGATTCCAGACGCTCAGCGTCACATCCCGCAGGGACAACCCCTGAAGTTCCCCTGACTTGATCCATTCCTCCCTAGAAACAATGGGCACTTCCGTTGGGAACAGTTCCGTAATTGTATGTCCGGCGGTGATCGCCCAAGGATAGCCGTCCCCGGTGGAACCGGTCTGAGGCACAGATTTGCCTCCCGTGGCGATTACGACAGCGCCAGCGGCAACCCCCTTGCCTGATTTCAGGCGGACTCCTTCTACTTTACTGTCTCCGTACAGGACCTCCTGCACCGGGCTATCCGTCATAATCTGCACACCCAGGCTGCGAACTTTGCCGATTAGAGCGGAAACGACGCTGGAGGCCTTGTCCGACACGGGAAACATCCGCCCGTTGTCTTCCTCTTTCAGGGCGATGCCCAAATCTTCAAAGAATTCTACAATATCGCGATTATTAAAATGATCAAACGCGCTGTATAAAAAGCGGCCGTTGCCCGGAATATGGGCAATAAGCTCGGAAGTTTCCTTGACGTTGGTTACATTGCAGCGCCCGCCGCCCGAGATTCCAAGCTTCCGGCCCAGCTTGGCCCCTTTATCAATTAATAATACGGAGGCGCCGTGCTCTGCCGCGGCCACGCTGGCCATCAGTCCGGAGGGGCCGCCTCCAATGACGATCACATCATAGTTGCTCATGAATCTGCTCCTTTACATGCTTAAGGAATAGCGAATTTCAGCATTTTCGGTATTCTACTAACGGCATCATACCATTCCGGCCGCGGTGTAGCCAGACCTGTGAAACCGGTAAGTGATTATCGTTGTCAGAAGAGCCTGGCTGTGCTTTAATCTAAGGGGACAGGGTAATTTGTCCAACTTGGGGAGTGATTGCAATTTTAGATGCGGTAAAGGATATTTTATTGCAAATCTTATCTGCCAGTTCCTTTATATTTCTGTTTCAATGGTGGCTGGACCAAAGCCACATTATACGCAGAAATCGGCAATTTCCGGATGATCAGGCTTTGCTGATTATTTGCTGTGCCATTAGCATTACCCTCTGTACCATTTTCTCAACAACATTATTCGGGGTTGTTTATTTGAATTTAGCTATATTGCCCGCTTATATCGGTATATTATATGGCAATTTCCGCTCCGGGATAAGCCTGGCTGCTTTTTTTATGCTCTGCACGGCTCTGTTTTCGGTACCACCGGGAATCGGCAATATGGTAGTTAATATTGGGGTTCTTATGTTTCCGCTATTGTTTGGCTTTGTCCGGCCTTTTAAGAAGGGAAAGATTATTCAGAAGATAGGCGTGCTATGGGCCGTTCTGGCTCCCAGCATGCTCTTTATTGTGCTCGTGCCCAAAATGAAGGGCAGGAATATATATGAAACCCTTTCGGCAGATACCTTGCTGGTAACGTTATATCTGTTTATTACTATTATGCTCGGCGGATTATTTATATTTTGTATCGAAACCGCTTGGGATAAGCTTCAAATCAAGGAGCAGATGAAGGGGATCTCCGAGAAATTCAAGCTGGAATCAGAGAAGCTTCAGCAGATTACCGACGCAGTACAGCTGAATATTATGTCGATGGATGACAGCGGGTATGTGACAGAACTTAACGAATTTATGCTCAAGCTGATTCATCGCCATTATCCTGAACTGACAAGGGAGACTATAATGTCCCAGCCCGCAGGCCAGCTTTTCAGAAAATATATTGATGAGCAGACCTATTCCCGGCTGGAGAACATCGTCCGCAGCAAACAACGCACCAATGCCAAAATTACATGTGCAACGAGTACATATCAAATTTATACGGAGCCTCTGCCGCAGGATTCCGGAATTCCTGGCGGCATTGTGATGATCGTTAAGGATCTGACCGAGGAGGCGAAACTCCGCAGCGAGCTTGATAATGTAGAGCGGCTAACGCTGGTTGGACAGATGGCTGCAGGCATCACGCATGAGATCCGCAATCCCATGGCAGTCGTTCGCGGATTTCTCCAGCTTATGAGAGAGAAGAGTCCGGGAGAGCTGGATTCATACTACCAGATCGTAATGGATGAGCTAGACCGGGCCAACGCCATCATCAATGACTTTCTGTCCCTGGCACAGACCCGTGTATCGGATAAAGAAATGGTGCAACTTCATCTTATAGTAGAAGAGCTGAGTCCTTTGATCTGGGCGGATGCCAATCTCCGGGGCCAGAGCATTGAACTCCGGCTAAACCCGTCATTGCTTCTGCTGATGCTGAATGTCAGGGAGATTAAGCAACTTGTCCTTAATCTGGCCCGCAACGGGATGGAGGCCATGGACCCGAAGGGGGTGTTGACCTTGGAGACACGTGTGAATGAGGATAGAGTTGAGCTGATGATTAAGGACACTGGAGGCGGAATTTCAACAAGCCAGATTGAGAATTTATTTGTCCCCTTCTTCACAACAAAAAATCATGGAACCGGGCTCGGGTTATCGCTTTGTCTGAGTATTGCCGAGCGGCATAACGGAAAGATCGCGGTTGAATCGCAGGAGGGCGTGGGCACAGTGTTCACTGTATCCTTTCCTTTTGAGAAGGAAGAAAACGCAGCAACGACTAGGCTTCTGAAGTGAACGTCCCGTGATAGAGGCACAAGTCACAGACGATGGGCTCCGCAGCAGCAGCAGGTCTCTCCCTTGCTTTCACAGAGTATGCATGTATAATAAAGTTAGTAAGTGCTGCTGTAATGCAGCCTGACCAAACACTTTACAAGGCAAAGGAGAGTGCAGAGGAATGTCCATGTCATTTAATCAATATATGAGAGATTCAATTCAGCCTATGCGTGATGACCTGACAAGTATCGGGTTCCAGGAGTTGTTGACTCCAGAAGAGGTGGAAACCACTCTTCCAACCGCAAAGGGGACGTCGCTTGTTGTCGTCAATTCTGTATGCGGCTGTGCAGCCGGCCAATGCCGTCCTGGTGTAGCCCAAGCTTTGCAGAACGAAATTCTGCCGGATCATCTGTTCACCGTGTTCGCCGGACAGGAGAAGGAAGCCACTGCCAAAGCGCGTGAATACTTCGCTCCATATCCGCCTTCTTCACCATCTATCGCTTTGATGAAGGATGGGGAGCTTGTTCATTTTATTGAGCGTCATGGGGTAGAAGACCGTTCAGCTGCCGAAATCGCTGCTGAATTGAAGGAAGTATTCAACCGTTTGTGCCAGTAATAGCGGTTAATTCATAGGATCTCGCGGTGGCCGGCAATCCGGCTGCTGCGGGATTTTTTCAAAATATAAGAATTGATATGTTCAAAGTGATGAAACGGGGTGTGGTTTGTGAGCTTGCAAGAAGAGATTATTGCTGCCCTCGGCGTAAAGCCGGCCATTGATGAAGAGGCAGAGGTACGGAGGCGTGTCGATTTCCTGAAAGCATATGTACGGCAGGCAGGAGCAAAAGGGCTGCTCATAGCGATCAGCGGCGGGGTCGACAGTGCGGTGGCAACAGGCCTATGCAAACGGGCAACCGATGAGCTGACCGCAGAAGAAGGCAAGGAGTACATCACCCTTGGCGTATTTCAGCCTTACGGTGTTCAGGAGGATATCGAGCACAGTTATGCGGTTGCTGAAGCTTTTGAACTGACACATAGGGTTGAGACCAATATTGAAGAAGCTGTTAACGAGATCGCACTTGAGGTCGAACATAGCCTGAAAGCGCTGGGCCAGCACCGTCACATTACACATCAGGGCAAAGGCAATGTGAAGGCGAGAACCCGCATGGTTATGCAGTACGCGCTCTCCTTCGAGAATAATCTGCTGGTAGTAGGAACGGATCATGCCTCCGAGGCCATCACCGGATTTTACACCAAATGGGGCGATGGCGCAGTCGATATTACACCGCTGAGCTCGCTGAACAAGCGCCAGGTACGCCAGCTCGCAGCCTATCTGGGAGTACCGGCGGATATCGTGACCAAAGCACCGACGGCCGGCCTCTGGCCCGGACAGACGGATGAAACCGAGCTGGGTATTACGTATGATGACAACAGCGACTATCTGGAGGGCAAACAGGTCAGCCCTGAGGTTGCCGGGAAACTGGAAGCTTATTACCGGAGAACGGCGCACAAGCGCAATGTAATACCGGGCATCTAGAAGGAGAAGTTTATACAAAAACCGCCGGAGAATCTGTGTGTATACTCAGACTTTCCGGCGGTTTTGTGTGTAGTATTATATGATATGGCGGTCTTCCGTTGGCGGCGGGCCGGTGGTCATCCCGCTAGTACGCTGCGGATAAATTCGCGGGTAGCGCCGATCGCCTGTTCCAGCTGCGGAGTGGTCCCGGCAAAAGGATGGACACTGCCAAAGGTATGATTGCCCTCCGGAATTTGCACCCGCTCTATATCGGGCCGGAGGTTGACCAATTGCTCCGAGCCGCGGCGCAGCCGTTCGCTATCCTGGGTTCCCTGAATGAGGACAACGGGGAAAGCGGCAGTTTTCATTCGCTCCAGAAGATTGTAGCGCCCGGCTTGCCGCTCCAGATCTTCAATAATGACGGCATCGAGCGGCATTTGCTGACCCGTGCGGCCATTGAGTACATGAGTCCGGCCGCTTTGTTTCATTTCGCGTTTTTGTTCATCTGTGAACAAATCCAGATCGGTGATTCCGTTCCAGGAGATGACTCCTGCAATCTCCTCGGGGTGGTCCAGTGCGTATAGCAGACAATCGCCGCCGCCGCGGCTGTGACCCAGCAGGAATAAGGGCAGGCTGCCAAATTTATGATGCTGGCTGAGATAGGAAAGCAGGATCTCCATGTCTTTGATCTCGCGGTTATAGGTATTGCGGGCGAACTTCTCAAGCTCGGTGAAATTCTGCAGATCCTCGCCGATTCCCGCATGGGAGAAATTGAAGGAGATCACTTCATGCTCCTGGCTGAGCGCGGCTGCGAGGTAAGGGAACATTCCCCAATCCTTAAAGCCCTTGTATCCGTGGGCAATAACAATCAAACTATTGGCTTTGCCTTGAGCTGGAAAATGTGAGCAGCGCAGGACGGCATCTTCTCCGGCAGGCAACTGAAAATTGCGGTTCATCGGTCAATTCCCCTCTCTTTAGCAGAGATTATTATGTCTTCTTAATATAGAATTGAGATTCTGTGGTTAAGATTCATGATGAGGGAAGTAGCAGGATAGACTTCGGCGGTTTTTTCTTTTAAGATAGCAGAAAGAATCCGGGACAACTATAATCTATATGATTTAAGGACAATGTATATGAAGATCATACCATTAACAAAGCTATTAAGGATAGCTATCAGATTCAAGCGGTTTATGACTGCACGTCCATAAGGAGCGTGGGATTTTGATATACGGGATCGGGCATGATGTGCTGGAAATCC
Organism: Paenibacillus sp. FSL H3-0321; assembly: GCF_038002865.1. Taxonomy (NCBI): domain Bacteria; kingdom Bacillati; phylum Bacillota; class Bacilli; order Caryophanales; family Paenibacillaceae; genus Paenibacillus; species Paenibacillus sp. FSL H3-0321. The sequence goes on from NZ_JBBODH010000001.1 coordinate 4,895,177, forward strand.
AGCGGATTGAAGCATTAATGAATAAAGGATCTGGAGCGAAGTTTATCCGGCGCATCCTTACAGAGGCAGAGCTTGAGCTTCTGGAGCGGCGGGGCGGCAATGCTGCGGAGTTCATAGCCGGGCGGTTCGCGGCCAAGGAGGCGGTTGTGAAAGCGCTCGGCTGCGGCATCGGCCGGGAAGTGGGATTTCAGGATATTCAGATTCTGCCGGATGCATATGGCAAACCGATAGTTACACTCTCGGAGGAGGCCTGGGAACGGCTCCGGCTGAAAGGCCGGGAGTACCTCATTCATCTCACCATTACCCACAGCCGCGAGCTGGCTTCGACCTTTGCGGTAATGGAACGGAGGGTTTGAGCGGCAAGGAAAGCTGGAGCTTACAGCATGGGACTTGAATGAACTGACGGGCCGTGACTCCACTGATGCCCGTGTGAAGTAAATATAAGAATCAAGGAGAATAAATGATGACAACGCATGAACAACAGGAGCAGGCGCAGCAAGACACTAAGTTGTTTTTTAGCCGTAATCTGCTTGAATGGTACCATGGGCAGAAACGTGATTTGCCTTGGCGGCGCCATCGCAATCCGTATTATATCTGGATCTCGGAAATTATGCTGCAGCAGACGAGAGTCGATACGGTTATTCCGTATTTCAACCGCTTCATTGAGCGGTTTCCTACGGTGGAATCGCTTGCCGACGCACCGGAGGAGGATGTGCTGAAATGCTGGGAGGGTCTTGGCTACTATTCCCGTGCACGGAATCTTCAGCATGCCGCGCGGCAGGTGAAGGAACAATACGGCGGAATGGTTCCGAATGACCGCGATGCCGTATTCAGCCTTAAAGGGGTTGGCCCCTATACGGCAGGAGCCATTCTCAGCATTGCGTTCAACCGGCCTGAACCTGCGGTGGACGGAAATGTGATGCGGGTATTGTCCCGCTATTTCCTGATGGAGGATGACATCGCTAAGGGGCCGACGCGGGTGAAGATGGAGCGGCTGGCGGCGGAGCTGATCCCGGAGGGGGAGGCTTCGCATTTCAACCAGGCGCTAATGGAGCTCGGGGCACTCGTCTGCACGCCCAAATCACCGCGCTGTCTGCCTTGCCCGGTGATGGAGCACTGTGCTGCGCGCCTGGCGGGCTGCGAGACTTCGCTGCCCGTCAAGACCAAGGCCAAGCCGCCGCGCCCCGAGGAGCGGCTGGCGGCCCTCGTTACGGGCCGCGGCGAGCACGCGGGCCGGGTGCTGATCCGGCAGCGGCCATCCAGCGGGCTTTTGGCCCGCATGTGGGAGCTGCCGCACTGGCCGGCGCCGCCTGCGGAGGGCGGCGCTTCCGCTGCGCTGCTGCCTGAGGCGGCAGCGCTGGACCGGCTGCGCCGGTCACTGCGGCAGGCCGGGATCTTCGCCCGGCCTGCAGAGCACTGGATGGCTGCGGAACATACGTTCAGCCATATCGTGTGGACCCTGCAGGTGTACCGCTGCAGGGAAGAGGACGCCCCGGCGCTGCCGCTGGCGGCGGAGGGACGGGCGGCATACGCAGCTGCCGCCGTGCCCACGGATGGCGGTGCTGCACCCGCAGATGGCACACAAGGCGGTGCTGCATCTGTAGAAGGTCCGCAAGGCGGTGCTGTGTCTGTAAATGGCACACCAGGCACTATTGCGCCCGCAGATGGCACGCAAGCTGGTGCTCCACCCGCAGATGGCACGCAAGCTGGTGCTGTACTGGCCTCAGGCATGCCGGCAGCCAGTGTTGTGCGTGCTATGGACACGCCAGATGCGTATGCGGTTGATCTCTTCTCCGCCGCGGACAGCCCGGTCGAGCAGTTCGCAGACGGCAGCGGAAATCCGGAGGATGCCGGAGCCGTGCGGTGGATTAACCGCGAGGACATGGCGAACTACGCCTTTCCGAACGTTTTCTTGAAGCTGCTTAACCATTATTTCGATGAGCTGGAAGCACAGAAGCTGTAAGACTGGAGAAGAGTGGCTTGAAGAGGGAAATAGGGGGAATAGGACTGAATAAGCTGGCAGAACGGGCGGTAAATGGGGTTCTAGGGCGAACCGGAGCGAAGCGCGATTACCTGAGAGAGTGAGCACGTGCAGGTAATGAAGCGGAACGGCTTATCAAGGAAACCGGGGCACAGGTAACGTCCTAAGTCTAGAATACTAAACCGAATTGCAGCTGAGCCAACTCGTATCCCCTTCAGGTTCAGGTCGAGACGCAGTTCTGTTGCACTTTTTACAGCAGATGACCCCTAAATTACCCGGAAAATAGAATCTAATGCACTCTGTACAGCAGAATCTAGTAGAATAGGCGTTTTTGGCGATAAATCCAGAAATCTGTTGTACAAAATACAGCAGAATGTCATTTATTGCTGAGCAATGAGCATTTTACTGCAGAAAGTGCAATCACATAAAAATGCCTGATAGCAATCAGACATAAGCGCTACGGATCAAGTTCAGTCTAAATAACAATTGGTTTGTACAAAAACATTCGCTACTGTAGCGCGCTAAGCGTACGCTGCCGCATCAACTTTGGGCCTATCAATGAAAAACGGCTGCGCCATGTCCTAACCGGACACGGCGCAGCCGTTTTCACATCTAGGGATAAGGTGTAAGCTGGACACCGCACCCTGCGTACAGCAACGGCCCCATCCTTAAAAAAGGACGGGGCCGTTTAAGTTATAGATTAGAGTAGGCTGAGCGAGGCGCGGCGATGTCGCCGCAGTTCCTTACTTCGCGCTTTCGTAACGTTTGCCGACTTCTTCCCAGTTTACTACATTCCAGAAGGCTTTGATGTAGTCAGGGCGTTTGTTTTGATAGTTCAGGTAGTAAGCATGCTCCCATACATCGAGGCCGAGGATTGGAGTAGCACCTTCACTGATTGGGTTGTCTTGGTTCGGTGTGCTTGTTACAGCAAGTTTGCCGTCCTTAACCACGAGCCAAGCCCAGCCGCTGCCGAAACGGGTAGTTGCTGCAGTAGCAAAATCTTCTTTGAATTTGTCGAATCCGCCCAGCTCGCTGTCAATCGCAGCTGCCAGTGTACCTGTAGGTGCGCCGCCGGCGTTTGGTCCGATGACTTCCCAGAACAGGGTATGGTTTGCGTGTCCACCACCGTTGTTGCGAACAGCAGTGCGGATGGCTTCAGGTACAGCGTTCAGGTCGGTGAGAAGCTCTTCGATGCTCTTGTTTTGAAGTTCAGGTGCTTTTTCCAGAGCGGCGTTCAGGTTCGTCACATAAGTATTATGGTGCCTGTCATGATGAATCTCCATCGTCAATGCGTCGATGTGCGGTTCAAGAGCGTTGTTCGGATAAGGAAGTGCCGGTAATTGAAATGCCATGGAAAAATCCCTCCTGAGTTTATTAGAATTGTATAGATAAAGAATTTTGGCAGTCTTGACGTCAAAACCCCTTATTTCCAATGCCTCTTATTGGTTATATCCGATAAGATACTTTTATTAAACCGTATCTGGAACAATAATGCAACATTAAACAAACATAAACGTTTAAAAAGTTGCGATCTAACAAACCTGACCGGAAGTGTAAATGCTGTGTTAAACTTATAGAATTCCGTGGAGACTTTGCTTTTATACCTTTGAATTTACCTTTATAAAGAAAATATGTAAACATGTTTCATGAAAACGCTTCATATCAAGCGCTTTCAAAAGAAAAATGGTGATATCGCGAGAAAAGTGTGCTTTAATAGAGTCAAAAGCAGGTATTCCTCGGTTTTTGGAGATTAGAGAAGTTACCGACTATTTTACATTGGGTTAATACTTCTTTGATCGCAAGAAAAGCTGCTTGAAATGATGGATTCGACAACATCCTCGAAATTCATCCATTTTTGCTTTTCTGATGCCTTTTTTCCTCTTTATACTGTTACGGGAACTCCTTCTTTTTGTTAAATTCTAAGCCATAGAAAAGGGAGATTTTAAAGAATGCACGTTCGTTCCTTTCAATTAAGCGACGTTACCCCTGTGACTGAACTGCTGCAGAGCGCATTATCGGAAGAATGTTTTGAAAGTACGATCGAGCCCTTCTCCAGACAGCTTTCTTGGGATTCAGATCTCATTGTAGTTGCTGAGGATGAAGAAGAAATTGTTGGTGCGCTGATAGGTACAATCGAGAAGAACCACGGCTGTTATTTCCGAATTGCCGTCCATCCCGACTACCGCCGCAGAGGAATCGGCAGAAGTCTTGTAACCGCGATGGAACACAGATTTCAGGCGCGCAAGGTCAGCGGTATTTTCGTAGCCGTTGATGAGCACAATTCCTTCGCACTGCCGCTGTATGAAGCTATGGGATATGACGAGAATCAAATCTTCAAATCAGTACGGAAGCTCAGCATCGTTGGATAATGACCTTTATCTTGGGCGCTGCGTAAGCGGAAACATTTACTAAATAGAGAACTATAGCGACTTGCATAGTCTGATCCATTATACTAAAGCATATCTCCCCGGAGTCCATTGCAAATGGCCGGGAGATATGCTTTTCTATTGTTATAGACTTGATCTACCAATCTGGGCAAGAAGGTGGCATATGGACCGGGAGCTTGAAGGGGAATTCATGCGAAGCCGCAAGCAAAGATACAGATCTGTCACACATCACGGTTCCAAACTGCAGCCGGGAAACAGATGGATTCTAGAACTGCGGGATTGGGTAATCACCGCGGCAATTGTATTTGGGTTCATGTCGCTTTTGAATTTATTTATTTTCAATATTTCTACTGTGGTCGGCCAGTCCATGCAGCCTACGCTGGTTGAGGGGGAGAAGCTGATCATTAACAAGATCACTTTGAGCTTTGCGAACCCGTCGCGGGGAGATGTTATTGTGCTGCATGATCCCAGCACCGGCCCGGACCGCAAGGAATATCTGGTGAAACGCGTCATTGGGATACCCGGTGATTTCATAGAGGTGCAGGGCCATAAACTGTACGTTAACGGAGAAATGGCCGATGAGCCTTATATTGATACGGAAATTCAGGATCCTGATTTTTCGGGGCTGACTGTCGAAAAGGGAAACTATTTTGTGATGGGCGATAACCGGCATGCCGGAGCCAGTAAGGACAGCCGTTACTTTGGCACCGTCCCGCAGAAGAGTATTGTCGGCAAGGCAGTTTATATCTGGTGGCCGCTCTCCAAACTGAATTCATTATAAGAGAAGGTGAAGGCGGAAATGAACATTAAAACTCAGTCATCCTATGCTCCTCCGCCTTCCATATGGGAAGATCTCAAGGCGGAGATCAAGGCTGCCGCTCCGGCACTGGGCATAGATGATATCGGGTTTGCGACGGCGGAGCCGTTTCTATATTTAAAAAATATCCTGCAGGATCACCGGGACAAAGGGTATGAATCCGGTTTTGAAGAGCCTGATTTGGATAAGCGGACTATTCCGGCACTTCCGTCCGGTGAGACACCGCTATCCATTCTGGCCATTGCGGTGGCCTATCCTTCCAAGATGGAGAATCCGCCCAAATCTGAGCCGGGTGCGCGCCGGGGGATTCTGGCCCGGGCTTCCTGGGGCCAGGATTACCATCATGTGCTGCGTGAAGCTCTGGGGAAGCTTGAGGCTTTTATCCGCGAGCGTGTGCCGGATGCCGTGCTGGAGAGTATGGTGGATACTGGCGTGCTGGTAGACAGAGCTGTAGCGGAGCGGGCAGGAATCGGCTTCAGTGCCAAGAACTGTGCGATCATCTCTCCCAAGTGGGGGTCATGGATCTATCTTGGGGAAATGGTGACGAATATTCCGTTTCCCCCGGATGCACCCGTGGAGGAAGGCTGCGGTGAGTGTACGAAGTGTATTGACGCTTGTCCTACCGGGGCACTCGTTGGCCCGGGTCAGCTTAACGCCCAGGCCTGCATTTCCTATTTAACGCAGACCAAAGGGTTCTTAAGCGATGAGTATATGACCAAGATCGGCAACCGGCTGTATGGCTGCGATACCTGCCAGATTGTCTGCCCGATAAATCGCGGGAAGAACTGGAACCATCGCCCGGAGCTGCTGCCTGATCCGGAGATCGTCAAGCCGCTTTTGCTGCCGATTCTTGAGCTCAGCAATCGTGAGTTCAAAGAGAAATTCGGCAGCAGTTCGGCGGCCTGGCGCGGCAAAAAGCCGATCCAGCGCAATGCGATTATCGCGCTTGGCAATTTCAAAGAGGCTGGCGCTGTACCGAAGCTGACCGAAATTGTGCTGCGGGAGTCACGCCCGGAAATGCGCGGGACTGCGGCCTGGGCGCTTGGGCGCATTGGCGGCGGAGAGGCGCTCGCGGCTGTTGAAGAGGCACTGTTGGCTGAAGGGGACAACCAGGTCCGGGAGATGCTTGAACGGGCGCTGGACAAGCTGCTGAAGCGGGAGGAGAAGGAGAGCGATGAGCAAGCTGGCGGGGGGCAGTCTGGGAACTGAAACTGCTGTGTATTACAGTGAAATGGAATCGCCGATTGGCCCGCTGACCTTATGTGCAACAGAAGCGGGATTATGTCTTATAGAATTCGGGACATTTGCCGGGGGCCGGGAGAACCTGGAGAAATGGCTCAAGGTACAGATTGGAACCGTGATATTAATCGAAGATGAGTCCAGGCTGGAGCAGGCTAAAGCGCAGCTTGAGGCGTATTTTGCCGGAGGACTGCAGGACTTCACGCTGCCTCTGGATATGCGTGGCACGGCCTTCCAGCTTCAGGTATGGGAGGCGCTGCGTGGCATTCCCTACGGAGAGTCCGCTTCCTATAAGGATATTGCTGTGCGGATCGGCAATCCGCAGGCTGTGCGCGCTGTAGGCGGAGCTAATAACCGCAATCCTGTTCCGGTAATTGTGCCGTGCCACCGGGTAATCGGTGCGGGAGGAACGCTGGTCGGCTACGCCGGGGGCCTTGCGATTAAGACCCGGCTGCTGCAGCTCGAAGCAGAGCACGCCCGCCCGGATGACACTGGAACCTACCTCTTCTGACTCATGGGATTTACCAATTGCTGTCCAGTTCTTGAAATGCTATGATAGATTCGCATGCCCGCAGCGGGCGCTGCAGACAATTGAGTACAAAGGTGGATTCCAGATGAATATTGTATGGCCTATTATTACGCTTGTTGTTGGTCTGATCGGCGGATTCTTTATCGGTGTATATTATCTACGCAGACAAATGACAACGATGCAAAATGATCCGGAAATGCTGCAGAAGGTTGCGAAGCAAATGGGTTACAACCTGAACGGCAAGCAAATGCAGCGTGCACAGCAAATGATGAAGAACAATAATCAGCCAGGACGTGCTCCTGTTGCAAACAAAGGGCAGCGGCGCAAGGGAAAGTAACACGGCCCGGATAGATGAAGGTATACGCGGGTGCGGAAGGGGGAGGTTTCATGGGGGGCATCAAGGAATACGTAAACGGCAAGGTCTCGGTGAACCGCGAGCAGATCGAGTACCATGTTGAGAAGATATTGGAGTTAATCGGAGAGGACACCGGCCGTGAAGGGCTGTTGGAAACACCGGCACGGGTCACGCGGATGTACGAGGAGATATTTGGCGGTTATTCAATAGATCCCCGGGAGGCGCTTGGTGTAACTTTTGATGAATCCCACGAAGAGCTTGTCATTGTAAAGGATATCGTCTATTACAGCCAATGCGAGCATCACATGGCTCCTTTCTTCGGCAAAGTGCATATCGGCTACGTCCCAAGCGGGCGTATTGCCGGACTAAGCAAACTGGCCCGTCTCGTTGAAGCGGTTAGCCGGCGTCTGCAGGTACAGGAGCGGATCACGACTCAAATTGCCGACATCATGACCGAGGTGCTGAATCCTCATGGGGTCATGGTCGTCGTAGAAGGCGAGCATCTGTGCATGTGTGCCCGTGGGGTGAAGAAGCCCGGCAGCAAGACGGTGACCATGGCGACGAGAGGAAGCTTCCGTGAGGAGGCTGCCGCACGCGCGGAGTTTTTGGCTTTGATCAAGGAATAGGATGATAGGGGAGATTCTCCCGGATATGTACACATACAGAGCCCTGCTTTCACTTTAGATGAGAGCAGGGCTCTGTTTATTTCGAAAATCTCAAAAGGGCTGCCAGACCAGCTTGCGGGCGGAGGCATAACGCTGTGAGACATAAGGCCAATTGACGACCTTCCACCAGTCTTGAATATAGGCTGCGCGGTTGTTCTGATGCTTGAGGTAATAGGCATGCTCCCACACATCGAGGGCGAGCAGTGGCACAACATCCCATTGCGACAAATCCTGGTGTTTCTCAGCAGTGAGGATTTCCAGTCTGCGGCTGCGCGGGCTCCAGACAAGAATAGCCCAGCCACCGCCTTCAACCTTATTCGCTGCTTCAGTAAATTGCGCTTTAAAGGCATCATAGCTGCCGAAGCTGCGTTCAATGGCGTCCAGCAAGGCGCCGGTTGGACGCCCGCCGCCTTGTGGAGACATTACGTTCCAGAAGATGGTGTGAAGATAATGCCCGGCACCATTAAAAGCAAGCTCTCGTTCCCAATGTTTGACGAGATCGAAATCGTTGGTTTTGCGGGCTTCTGCCAGCTTAATTTCTGCTTTGTTCAATCCGTCTACGTAGCTTTGGTGATGTTTGTCATGATGGATGGTCATGGTTTTCTCGTCGATATACGGTTCAAGCGCATTATAAGCATAAGGGAGCGGAGGCAGTTTATGCCCGCCTATAGGCACAGAACCGGGTTCGCGGGCTTGGGCTGCCGGGGTTGCCGGCCCAAACCCGTTGCCGCTGCCCTCTGCAGAAGCTACAGACGCAAACTCCGCAGGGTCCGCTGCGCTTTCCCGCATTAGAACGGATACCTGTCCGGGTGTGCTCATTCCCCCCAGAACAGCAAGGAAATACTCGGACTCGCGAATAATATGCAGCAGTACAATAGCAGCCAGCGGCTGGGCTTTCACCGCCTTGCTGCTTTCACACAGTGCGTATAGCTGGCGGATGAACTCATGCGACTGGGAACAGACCGTCTGCAGCAGCAGCTCTGTTTCGGCAGCAAGTTCAAGCTGTCCGGCAAATGCCGGAGTGAGCGAAGTTTCCAGCAGCCGCCGCGCGGCTTGCTCTGTGGCACCAAAGACAACAGCCCATTCATCGAGCAGTTTGACATAAGGCTCTTCCAATTGAGGCACAATTGCTTTGATGACTTCGGTATGCTCTTTCTCCTGGGTCTTCCAAAATACAGTTTCTTCGAGTATTCGTGCTGGCAGCAACGGTCCATATACATATAACATTACATGCAGTCCTCCCGTCCGATATCTTAAACGGTTCATTATATGAGTGGAAGCAGTGTCTTATGTGGCCTTGCCTAGAGAGAACTTCTTTGAAGAGATTAAGTGCAAAGCTGCAGACTGCAAAGGGTCGGCTGATTCATATATAAGGGCTTTGCTAGGGTGGTAGCAGCTAAACAACAAAAATAGCGTGCAGAGTTGTATTTTATGAATACATTCTGCACGCTATTATTTTTGAACAAAGATGATGTCTTAGTGAGGTTATTTGCCGGCAATGGAAGTCTGCTCATTCTCCTGGCTCTTAGCCAAATGCACATTGCCCAGAAAAGCGGAAACACGGCGCAGATATTCGCGGGGATGCTCCCGGAACAGCAGCTCATGGTGGCTGTTTTCTACGATCCACGAATCCGAGTACGGATTGCTCTGGTTGGCCGCAAGCTCTTCGGCAATCGGGTATGGCGCCTTGTCATCCTTCGTGCCGTGCATGAACAGAACAGGGAAAGGATAGTCTTCAGCTTTTACCTTGGAATAAGGAATTTGATTCAGCCCTGTGCCGTTCAGTACCGGGAAGAGCAGCTCCATAATTTCCAGGGAAGGCTGGCGGGGAAGATCGATATTTTGCTTGATATTATGGTAAAGTGTATCCGGCTCCAACAAAAAGGTGCTGTCCAGAATCATCGCATCGACGTCCTCGGTAACTAGCCCCGCCTGAAGCGCTGTGCCGGCACCCATGGAGAAGCCCCAAACGACGATCTCTCCGGCTCCCCGGTCCTTGGCGAACTGTATGGCGCCTAAGAGCTGCTGGGATTCTTTTTTGCCGCCGGTAGCGATATCCTTGTTGGTCTGGGAAGCGAAGCCATAGTCGAACATGACGACGTTGAAATTCAGGCTATGGGCATAATGGGCCAGATCATACATCGGTACCCAGGATTCCTCGCGGTTGGCGCCGTAGCCATGACTGAAGACAATGGTTTTGGTAGAGTCCTTGGACGGGATATACCAACCCTGCATCGTCCGGCTTCCGTCATGCGCCTGAAAGGTCACATCTTCATAGTCCAGCCCCTTGGCCAGTGAAGGGTTGGAGTACAGGGGAGCCACTGTCGGATTAGACAGCACCCAGGCAATATAGCCATGCAGGGCAATGAAGCAGAACACAAAGAAGAAAAATACAGATAACAGCAATGCAACTACAATATGTTTAACGCGAATCATCCCCAGTGAAAGGTTGGGGGCGATGTCTGACTTATCCTCCTTGGTCTTGCGTGAGACCGGTCTGCCGGTACGGTGGGTTGCCAGATCCATAAGATCCACTCCTAAAATCGCAAAGTCAAAATCAAACTGAACTGTTTCATGTAATGAACTATTTCCATTTGTATCGGCATAATTAATTCATATGTTTAATCGTATGGGGACGCCCTCATAAAGTCAATGAATTCGCCGTTTTTGTAATCTAACTGTAAAGTGCGGCCCAGCCTTTTCCTGTCAGTTAATATACTGGACTTTCCTTGGGCTTTTGCTCTAAGATAGAATTAACTATGTACAATTATGTAACCGGGTTTCATTTAATGAAACAGGTAAGGGGAGATTGCTGTGGAGGATCGTAAACTGACCGTACGCGCTGTAGAACGGGCGCTGGATATATTGCTGTGTTTTACGAAGGAGAATGATGATCTAAGCTTGACTGAGATTGCCGCCAAAATCAGCCTCCATAAGAGTACTGTGCACCGGCTGCTCACTACCCTGGAGGAGAAGGGCTTTCTGATGCGCAATGAAAGTACCGAGAAATACCGGCTTGGTATGCGGATTTGGGAGCTGTCTACCCATCTGCCGACGCTGGATGAACCGGCGGCACTGCTGCTTCCGGCGATGGAGCGGCTGCGCGACCGGCTGGGAGAGACGGTGAGCCTCTATCTGCGCGACGGTCTGGAACGTGTGCGCATTCAGGCTGTGCAGAGCCGGCAGGCAATCCGCCGGGTGGCACAGATTGGTGCCCGGCTGCCCTTATCTGTTGGCGCTTCCAGCAAGGTGCTGGCCGCCTATGCGCCGCATGAGGTGCAGATCCGGCTGCTGGCAGATCCGGCTTGGCCGGAAACTGTAGATAGAAGCCTATACTTGGAGCAGCTTAAGGAAATTACCCGCCGGGGCTATGCGACCAGCTTCGAGGAGCGGGAACCAGGGGCTGCTGCAGTGGCTGTTCCTATTGTCGGCCGCAATGGCAGCGTAGTGGCAGCCCTTTCCCTGTCCGGCCCTGTCAGCCGCTTGTCCCGGGAAACTCTCGAGGAATATGCTGTGATTCTTTCGGAGAATGCAGCCGAAATGGGATTGATGATGGGGTAATCGGGAAAGTCTGGTTATGCAGTCGAATTATGGGGGTAAATTAAAGAGAAAGCTGCCAGAAGCAGTAATATTCAATTTGTAACTATAGGGAAAATGAACTATGATAAAAAATTATAGGTTTCAGATTTTATAAGTAATTATACTTTTTATTCCGGGGGGATGGGTGATTCCATTGAGCGCTGCAGTACCCGATTCATTAATGGAAGAGATTCAACAACTTCAAGACACATTCGGTGCTGTTACGAGTCAGGCTCTTGTGCTAACGGATCAGGAAGGAAACTTGATAACCCGTCCAACCATTGCAGGAAGGTTTTATAAGGAGATTATTGACTCCTTGCAGCACGTACACCGTCCCTTTGAGCAGACACTGCGCCGCTTGGGGGCCTTGTCACATCCTGCCGTCTTGGACCGGTGGATTCCCGGATTGAAATATATCATTACCCCGCTGGTTCCGGAGTACGGAGAGATTTATTATCTCTGGTCAGGCCTCTATATGGAGGAAGGTGCGAAGGAACTGGTATTGCAAGCCTTCGAGTCCAAGATGAAGAATCATCCGGAATATGATCAGCTAAGTTCTGAGCTAGCTGCCTTACCCGAGAGCAGTAGTGAACGTGTATTCGAGATCAGGGACAAGATAGCCGTTCTTGGCAGTATCCTGTGTAAATTAATAGGAGGCTCTGCCCTTAAGCCGGTGACGGAAAGAAACACTATGATGATTTCGCGGCTACTGACTCATCTGGAGGAGGATTTCCTGAAGATTGAAGAGGTGCTCCAGCAACTGGCAGGGACTTTTTCAGCCGCCGATTTGTATGCCTTTGCCAAGGAGAACGATGAAGGGCAATTCAAGGTGAATTATGCTGCGGGAAAAGAGGCACATCTTTTGCTGAATGCTGTATTTCCGCAAGGGGACGGTTTTTTTGGACAAGCGGTCCTTGGCAAAGATCCGAGACATTGGAAAGACATTGCCAAAGATCCAAGATCCCTTTACTTCACCCGGCGGGGAATGACGCTGCCGGAATGCCTGTCTTGTTATCCGGTTTTGATCAACAACGGCAAAAGGGCGCTTTTGCTGGCAATCAGCTTTGGAAGAAATGAACAGGTTCAGGGCTACGACCGGCAGGAGCAAATCGTTGCCTCTTTGCTGGGAATATCCGACTGGGGAGAAATGCTGCTGCACAGGGGAAAACTGCTTGAAGAAGGAGCGTTCCTTCTTAAGGAAGCGGCTAGACTGCTGCCGCAAGCGTTGTCGAGGAAAGATCTGGGTATGCAACTGCTGGATGTTGTCATGGCCATGCCTTTCTATCCCTCATCCACGTTGGTTTACTTTCAGGAAATCGAGAGTTCAAACATTACGTATTTTTCCAGAGGCTGGACCTCAGATGAGGATGCATTGTATGTCAAAGGGCTGGAGTCCCGCTACTCCCAGCAATCCTTTCTCTCGTCTGCTGTCATCTTTGAGATGGCAGGAGGTTCGGTTCTGCTCGAATGTCCGCTGCTATCCGGGAACGAGTTCAAAGGACTGTTGTCTGTCGGATTCAGGGGGCGAAGTGAAGCGGAGCAATGGCAGACCTTCATCGAATCGGTAGCCTGTCTGGCCACTGTTGCCATTCGTCTTCTGGAGAAGGAAGAAAGGTATATCGGGCAGGCTGAGGCCTTTATGACCGAACTGCGCCGTTACCTCCAGAATGCAAACACTGAACTGAGCAGTCTATCGCTGGACGCTTCCGATATGGCGGTAGATTTTGCCCGTTACATAGGCCTGACTGAAGAGGAAGCTGAAAGGGTGGGAAAGACGGCTCTGCTGTCTCCTTTCCATATTGAAGCGTTAATGGATTTTGGATATTACCCGGATGAAATCTCGCTGCTGCAGCAGGTGGACGAGTTGGCCTCTCAATTCTTTACTGTGGAGAAGCCTCCCCTGCCTCTATCCGGCCAGGTGCTTGCACTGATACTGCAGCATACAGGAAGAGGTGCAGATCAGAAACATCTGGGCAGCCCTCCGCACAAATGGATTGATCCATCCAGATACAGCAAGGACTACAATATTGCTTCCTGGATTGAGGATGAACGGATTTCCTCGTTCCAGTCGTTTCTGCTGAGCCGGGAGGATTCGCGGCCTAAGAAGAGAATCGTATCGGCAGCGAGGCTGCTGGATAGCCCGGCATTGACTACACTCAAGGAAGAATGGGGGGTCTCACCCCGGGAAGAAGAAGTACTTGAGCTAATTGTCCACGGGAAAACGAATAAGGAAATTGCCAACACGCTGTTTATCAGCGAGCATACCGTCAAAAACCACCTGAGCCGCATCTTTAACAAGATGAACGTAACCGACCGCTCGCAAATTATTGCACTTATCTATAAGGTAATCCTCGATGCCGAACGCATCGAGATTTAGGCCCGATCCGAAGCTGCAGATACCGCTTGGATTGGATGAAGCTTCACCACAGGGTAAGCTAAATAGCCCCCGACAATCTCCCTTACGGGATTGTCGGGGGCTATTTAGTCTGTTCAGCACCGTCAGGATGGATGGAACACAAGCACAGTGGGTTCATCCATCCTGACCATCTGTAGTTATTCTACAGGCAGCGCAGTTTCCGAAGCGGCAGCATCAGCCAGCATCTGGCGGAGTACCGTCTGCAGAATGCCGCCATTGCGGTAGTAGTCGATGTCAACGGTACTGTCTAACCGGGCAATGACCGGGAATTCAAACTGTGTGCCGTCCTCGCGGGTAGCGGTGACGGTCAGTTCCTGGCCTGGCAGCACGTAGTTGTCGAGTCCGGTGATATTGAAGGTCTCGCGTCCGGTCAGTCCCATGCTGCTCCAGCCGTGGCCTTCCTGGAATTGCAGCGGCAGAACGCCCATGCCGACCAGATTGCTGCGGTGAATCCGCTCGAAGCTCTCGGCGATGACCGCCTTGACCCCAAGCAGCAGCGTACCTTTGGCGGCCCAGTCGCGTGAGCTGCCTGTGCCGTATTCCTTGCCCGCGATAACGATCAGGTTCTGTCCAGCCGACTGGTACAGCATGGACGCATCATAGATCGACATCACTTCTTCGCTCGGCAGGAAGGTGGTTACCCCGCCTTCCGTACCCGGTGCAACCGCGTTGCGGATCCGGATGTTGGCGAACGTGCCGCGCATCATCACCTCATGGTTCCCGCGGCGTGAGCCGTAGGAGTTGAAGTCGGCGCGTTCCACGCCATGGCTGCGCAGATATTCTCCGGCAGGACCGGAGGTGGAGATATTGCCCGCCGGCGAAATATGGTCGGTAGTGACGGAGTCGGCAAGCAGTGCTAATACCCGCGCGTTGCTGATGTCCTTGATATCTCCGACACCATCCGCCAGATGCTCAAAGAACGGCGGGTTCTGGATGTATGTGGAGTTGTCATCCCATTCATACAGCTCGCCTTCCGGCACAGGAATCGAATTCCAACGTTCGTTGGCAGTAAATACATTCTCGTATTTACGCCGGAACATCTCGGGACTCAGGGAGAGGCTGATTGCTTCACGAATCTCTGCAGAAGTCGGCCAGATGTCTGCAAGGAATACAGGCTCACCCTGCGGATCATAACCCAGCGGCTCAGTCTTCAGATCAATGTTCACAGTGCCGGCCAGGGCATAGGCTACAACGAGCGGCGGGGAGGCCAGGTAGTTTGCTTTAACCTGGGCATGCACACGGCCTTCGAAGTTCCGGTTGCCGGATATTACTGCAGCTACTGTCATATCATGTTCTGAAATGGCCTGGCTGACTTCATCCGGCAGCGGGCCGGAGTTGCCGATACAGGTAGCGCAGCCGTAGCCGGCCAGATAGAAGCCCAGAGCCTCAAGCGGCTTCAGAAGATCGGCTTTTTCCAGGTATTCCGTAACCACAAGCGATCCCGGAGTGAGACTGCTCTTCACATAGCCTGGCTTAGTCAGACCGCGTTCCACGGCTTTTTTGGCCAGCAGCCCGGCTCCAAGCATAACGCTCGGGTTGGAGGTGTTCGTACAGCTGGTGATCGCTGCGATTACGACGGCACCGGCGCTGAGCTTGCTGGTGCTGCCATTCTTGTGCTGTACTTCCACGACTTCGGCAATCTTCTCATCACTGAGGCCGTAGCCTCCCTTGTCAACAGGGGTACGGATGATGCCCTCGAAGTTCTCTTTCATATGTGTCAGCTCGACACGGTCCTGCGGACGTTTCGGTCCGGCAAGGCTCGTAACAACAGAGGCAAGATCAAGCTCGATGACGTCGCTGAACTGCGGGTCCGGTGTATCCGCGGTGCGGAACATGCCTTGAGCTTTGTAATAGTCACCGACCAGCTCGACCAGTTCATCCGGACGTCCGGTGCTGCGCAGGTAGGCCAGCGTTTCTTCATCAACCGGGAAGAACCCGATGGTCGCTCCGTATTCGGGAGCCATGTTGGCTACGGTCGCACGGTCAGCAAGGCTGATGTTGGCAAGGCCCGGTCCGTAGAACTCTACGAATTTGCCGACAACGCCTTTCTTGCGCAGCATTTGCGTTACTGTCAAGGCCAGGTCGGTTGCCGTAGCACCTTCCATCAGGCTGCCTGTAAGCTTAAAGCCAACTACATCCGGTGTAACAAAATACAGCGGCTGCCCAAGCATGCCTGCTTCGGCTTCAATACCGCCTACACCCCAGCCGACGACTCCGAGGCCGTTGATCATAGTGGTATGGGAATCTGTGCCGACCAGGGAATCAGGATAGACTACAGTTTCACCGTCAACGGACTTGGTAGTGGCCACGGACGCCAAATACTCCAGGTTGACCTGATGCACAATTCCTGTTGCCGGCGGAACAGCGCGGAAGTTGTTGAAAGCGGTCTGCGCCCAGCGCAGGAAGCGGTAGCGTTCTTCATTGCGTTCAAATTCTACATTCATGTTGTATTCGAGCGCATCGGCGGTGCCAAAGGCATCGACCATGACAGAGTGGTCAATGACAAGGTCAACCGGAACGAGCGGATTGATCTTCTTGGGATCGCCTCCCGCTTTCTTGACGGTATCGCGCATTGCAGCGAGATCGACAACCACGGGCACACCGGTGAAATCCTGCAGGACGATCCGCGCAGGAATAAAAGGAATCTCTTTATTGCGGTCTATGCCACCTGACCAGCCGGCCAGCTGTTTTACATGCTCTTCCGTGATCGCCCGTCCGTCATACTGGCGGACAGCCGCCTCAAGCAGTACTTTGATGGAAAATGGCAGGGATGAAATGCTGCCTGCGCCTTGTTCTTCAAGGGAATTAAGATGATAGTAGCGGTAGGTTTTGCCGCCTGACTCCAGGTTCTTAGCCAGGGAAAAATGGTCCTTGCTTGGCATATATGCGCCTCCTCGTTTCATCTGGTGAAACATCATTTCATATTGTTTGTATGTTAAGTATAACGGTTACAAAGGGGGGAGTAAAGTTTTTTTTCCTGCTTTTTCACCCAGATTTGCCCTGTCCGGCAGGCTATCTTGCGCTTTGCCTAAAGCTTGGAAATTAGCTTGGCCTGCTTGTCATTCACTGATTCCATCTGTATAGCCGCAGGTATTCCTTCATATACATAGGACAGCAGCCAAACAGGGATGAAGGGGCGGGAAACGGGATGGAATTAGAGTGGAAGAAAAGCTTGTATGTTTATGTGGATCAGTTAAACAAGGCACGGGTGGCACCGGGGGCCGAACCGCGCCGTACTGCCGTCATGGACCCGCGTTATCTAGTGGCCCAGGGGGAGCGCTCCCGGCGGCTTGCCCAGTGGTATAACCGCCGGGGGATTACTCCTCTGCGTGCGGAGACCGGTGTCAGGACGCTGCGCACCGTCCGCCAGAATCCGGGTGAGGTCGTAGCCGATGTAGCGCTGCACAGTGCACTGTATTATGAGAAGGGCGGAATGACGCACCGTGAGGATACGATCGAGACGGAACGTCTGACTTTTGTGCGGGAGGGCAGCGCCTGGGAGATAGCCACTGTGGAGCGCAGTGTGCAGGAAAGAAATACGCAGCGCAGAGCACTGGATGCGGATCCCGCACTGCGGTTGTCCAAATGGGGCGAGGTACTGCCTGCCCCGCAGCCGTCGCAGCCGCTGCTTAACCGGAATGTGCTCCGCGGGATTGCCGGATCGAAGGAGGTCCGTTACCGCCGGGAAGAAGCGGCAGCCTATGCTGACCGCTGGTGGAAGGACGGCAATCCGGAGTTTGAGGTTTTTGATGTGGACTGCACAAATTATGTGTCTCAATGTCTCTTTGCAGGGGGCGCACCTATCAACTATACTGGTAAAAGAGAAACCGGCTGGTGGTACAAAGGCTACAATGGAGCGCAGGAATGGTGGAGCTTCAGCTGGGCTGTGTCGGACAGCCTGCAGCGCTATTTGAGCGGGGAGCGGAGCAGCGGACTTCGCGCTGAGGCCGTGGAGCGGCCGGATCAGCTGATGCTTGGCGATGTCATCCTGTACGACTGGGACGGCAACGGCCATTACCAGCACAGCACGATCGTCACCGCTTTTGACGCGGGCGGAATGCCGCTGGTGAATGCAAGAACGGTCAGCAGCCGTCACCGCTTTTGGGATTACCGTGATTCCTATGCATGGACCGACAGAACGGCCTACCGTTTTTTTCATATCAATGACTACTTATAATTCAGAAAGAGGTTAGGGCATGGGGAACACAAAATTAACCGTAGGACTGGTGTACGGCGGCAAATCCGGAGAGCATGAGGTATCGCTGCAGACGGCATTCGCGGTTATGAACGCTTTTGACTACGATAAATATGAGATTATTCCTTTCTATATTTCCAAACAGGGGCTGTGGAAGGTTGGCGAAACACTCACCGCCGCTTACAGCGGAATTGAGCAGTTGAAGCTTGCCGGGGTAGCCGGAGATATGGGCACAGCATTGAATGCGGTATTCAGCGGACTAGCGGGCGGGGAGAAGAGCATTGATGTGATGTTCCCGCTGCTGCACGGCACCAATGGGGAAGACGGTACGATTCAGGGCCTGTTTGAAATGGCGAATATTCCTTATATCGGCGCAGGCGTGCTGGCTTCATCCGCAGGTATGGATAAGGTCGTGATGAAGAAGCTGTTCGGTGAAGCGGGACTTGCGCAATGCGAGTACTGTTATTTCAACGCTGCCGTGTGGAAGCACAAAAGCCATGAGCTGATTATGGGGGTAGAGGATAAGCTGGGTTACCCTGTGTTCGTCAAGCCGGCCAATCTGGGCTCCAGTGTGGGCATTTCCAAAGCCGTAGATAAGGAAAGTCTAATCAAGGCTGTCGATTTTGCTTTCCGCTATGATACCAAGGTCATCATTGAAGAATTTGTTGATGCCCGCGAGGTGGAGGTTGCTGTACTTGGCAATGAGGAACCCGAGGCTTCCGTTCCGGGTGAAATCGTCTCTTCCGGAGAATATTATGACTATGCGGCAAAATATATCGACGGCAAATCGCAGATGCTGATTCCGGCTCCTGTCGACCCTGAGGTGGCGGACCGCCTGCGTGAATCGGCGATTGCTGCCTTCCGGGCGATCGAAGGCAGCGGGATTACCCGTGCCGACTTCTTCGTACGGAAATCCGACGGCCAAATTCTGATTAATGAAGTGAATACAATGCCGGGCTTTACGCCGTTCAGTATGTACCCGCTGCTGTGGCGCGAGACAGGTGTATCGTATCCTGCTCTGCTGGACCGCATGATCGAGCTGGCGCTGGAACGTTACAAGTATAAACAAGGCCTTAAATACGACAATGAATAAAATCAGGTGAGCGGCGGGATCCTTCCGGCCGGAAAGGAGAGACAACAGCATGGGTTTTCAATCGGAATTCAATTCGGTCTGCAAGTTCAAGAATGAGCAGGAGCTGTATGAATTGCTGGAGTACGGCCGCACCAAGATGGTGAAGCAGGGTTTTCGCGTGTATCCGACCGGCCAGAAGGTTATTGCCTATACACCGGAGAATGTGGCTGTGGCGATCGTCAAGATCTCCGCTTCGATCGCGGAGATCAACTTCCAGGGCAATGAGGTTACAGCGGTCGAGATGGAGCTGGTACGCAAGCTGAACGAAGAAGAGTCGCGGGTGCAGACGGCGCTTGCCTATGAGATGTTCTTCGGGGAAGAAGGATGATTGTCCGCTTTGGATATGTAGCCATGTCCACCGTCATCCCAGACTGTTCACCATCCAAGACAATGACGATGGCAAGCTTTGCGAAGCTGAACGACCGTGAAGCCGGGCTGCGGCGTCTGGAGACCCTTGCGAAGACGAACCTGCATAATACGCTGCGCCTGCTGAAGCATAATGCCGGCTCAGATATTATGGTGTACCGCATGACTTCCAAGCTGATTCCGCTGGCAACGCATCCTGATCTGCGGGACTGGAACCCTTTGGCCGTACTGGCTGAAGAGTTTGCCGAAGTGGGCAGCTATGTGAAGAAGCACGGGATGAGGGTGTCCTTTCATCCTGATCACTTTACGGTGCTAAGCACGCCCCGTCCCGAGGTGCTGGCGAGTTCCATCCGTGATTTGCAGCATCATACGGATATGCTCGTTGCAATGGGGCTGCCGGCAACGGCCAAGAGCAACATTCATATCGGCGGGGCCTATGGGGACAAGCCTGTGGCGGCAGCGCGGTTCCGGGAGCATTTTGCAGGGCTTGCTCCTGAACTACAGGAGCGGGTTACGCTCGAGAACGACGATAAGACATTTAACGCGCAGGAGACGCTGGAGGTTGCCCGCAGTCTCGGGCTGCCGATGGTGCTCGATATTCATCACCAGTGGGTGAATAATGAAGGCGAGCTTCCATGGGAGCTGTGGCCGGAGATTCAGAAGACCTGGAAGAGTCCGCTGGCACTGAAGGATGTGCTTCCAGGCGAACTGCTGCCGCCTAAGATCCATGTCTCCAGTCCGCGCAGTCCTTCTGATCCCCGCAGCCATGCCGATGGTGTGGAACCGGCGCCGCTGCTGGCTTTTCTAAAGCGGATTGCAGCCGATACCCCTGCTGTGGATGCCATGATTGAAGCGAAATCGAAAGATGGTGCCCTGTTTGGTCTGATGGAGGCAATGAAGGAGCTGGCGGAAGCCGGCAACGGAATTACGATATTGGACGGGGCCAGTATTAATATTGAGCCGTAACCTGCACCATGCCAGAAGATTTGGCAGGAAGCCTGGCAGGTTTGACTTGATAAGTAGACTGAAATAAGGTACGTTGAATGAAACTTAAGCAGCAGTGAGCCTGTGTGTAGCAGCAATGTTTCATGGGAGAGCGATTAAGTACAAGAAAGTGGAGTGAAGATATGAATCCTTTAAATCCTGAGAACCGGAAGGAACGGGAGCCCTATGTAGTTACAAGCAAAGGGCACACGGCGGCAGCGATTAACGCGGCAGCCAAAGCGGGGGAATGGATCAAGAGCAGACAAGGTCAAGTGAAGGAGCTGGGCAGCAAGACATCGGCCCAGGACCTGGTAACGGAAGTTGATAAAGGCGTGGAGCAGATGATCCGCCGGCTGATCCTGACCCATTATCCTGACCATGCTATCCTTGGAGAAGAGGGTGTTCAGCCGGGAACAGATTCGGTTGCTGCCGCTCTGGAAGAAGGACGCCAACACGAATACCTGTGGATTGTCGATCCGATTGACGGCACCACCAATTTTGTGCACGGATTTCCGTTCTACTGTGTTTCCATAGCTCTCGCCGTTAAGGGAGAACTTACTGTAGGCGTTATTTACGACCCTATCCGTGACGAGATGTTCGTCGCCGAGAAGGGTAAAGGAGCTTACATGCACGGCGTTCCTACCTCGGTTTCTGCCGAGACGGTACCTGGGGACAGTCTTATTGCGATGGGCTTTCCGCCGGACCGCACCTTTGCGCAGCCGGCGAATATGGCGGGACTGCAGCAGATTCTGCCTCAGGTCCGCGGCATCCGTGCCGGAGGTTCAGCTGCGCTGCATCTGGCCTACGTGGCGGTTGGCCGGGTGGATGGTTACTGGGAGGTCGGCCTGAGTCCTTGGGATTGCGCAGCGGGCGTGCTGCTCGTGAGGGAATCCGGCGGCAAGGTTACCGATACCTTGGGTAATCCTTATGACATCGGCACTCGCCATGTTGTGGCGAGCAACGGTAAAATTCATGATTATCTGGTTTCATCCCTGAAGGAAGCCAAAGCAACGGGATTTTAGCTTTAAGGAGGCAACTGGAACCATGAGCCGTAATGATGATCTGGAGCGCAAGCTCAGTGAGCTTTTGGAAGACGGGGACATGGAGCAGGGCGACAACAAGGACAAAGAAATCCGTCAAATCTCGCCCAAGTATGAAATCCGGATCCAGACTACACTCGATCCTATTGTAGAAGAAACCTTGCGCTACCGTAAAATAGCTTATGAACTGGATGACCGTTATGACAGATTTCTGGAGCGTGCAGGAAAGAGCCACGCTCCCCGCAACGCCGAGGGTACAAAGAACAGCACCGGGTCCGGCAGCGGACAGGAATAAGTCACCGGGCCAACAGCAGGAGCGGTTTCCCGATACGGGAAACCGCTCTTCTGCGCAGAGCGGCAGAATGTTAGAATGGAATTATATTACTTTTAGGAGGGGAACGATGCTGAATACATGGAGGAAAATAGCGGCTGCCGGAACAAGCGGTCTGCTGCTGCTCGCCATACTGGTTAGCGCAGGTGCAGGATACGCCAAGGCCGAGGAGGCTGCTGCAGCAACCCAGGGATCGGAGCAGGATATCTTTCGCATTGTAGCACTGGGAGATTCGATAACTGCCGGATATGAGCCGGGGATGACCGATGTAAACGTGAAACCCTACGGTTACGCAGAAAGACTGCTGGAACAGGGGTATTATCATGGAAGAAGCACACTCGGCAATTACGGTATTCTGGGGCTGACCTCAACAGGGCTGCTTAATTATACCGGTGCGATTAAAGACGGGGCTGTGATTACAGCTGAGGGTATTCAGGCAGGGCTGCCCGATCCGCGGATAGAGCAGTTTGCGGCACTGACTCCGCAGATTCGGACCGAGCTTGCTCAGGCGGATCTAATTACAGTCACGATCGGCGGAAATGATGTCAGCAGCCTATTCCTTCAGTACAAGCAACTGACGGATGAAGATTTCCAGGCTCAGCTGGAGCAGCGTTTGAGCGCCTACAATACGAATGTGAAGACAGCGCTTGAGAACATCCGTGTCGTGAACCCGCAAGCAACCATTCTGATAGCCGATCAGTATCAGCCGGCTCCCAAATTTGCGGTAAAAGAGGCCTATCCCAAGCTGATGGGCGCAGCGGAGCGGTTGACAGCCATGGCGGACAGTATTGCGGCCAGTTTCGACCAGACCGGGGCACCGGTGCGGGTAGCCCATATTGCCAAACAATTCGTGGGTCTTGAGGGCTCGCTGACACATATCATATCGTTGGATTTTCATCCTACACAGCTGGGATATGAGAAAATCGCCCGGGTGTTTGCAGAACTGCAGTGGGGAGAATACCGCACACCGTCTGTTGCTGCAACAGCGCCGGGTTCGGCACCGATGTCGATTGTGGTAAAAGGCACAGAGCTTAATACCCCAAATAAGCCAGTCATTAAGAACGGCCAGAACTTTCTCGCACTGCGTGATGTTCTGAATGCTGTGGGTGCCAGTGGAAAGTGGGACAGTAAGACAGCCAGCGCAACAATTGTTTACGGTGACCGGACGGTGGTTATTACCATTGGCTCTAAGTATATTAAGGTCAATGGGGAAGATCAAGCAATTGATACACCGGCGTTTCTGCAAAAGGTCGGCAAAGAGGAGAAAACTTACCTGCCGCTTGCCGCACTTGCTACGGGACTCGGTTTCGACGTGAAATACAGCAGCCAGTTGAAGACTGCTTTCATAAATCCATAAAGCTGCATAAGATAATAGTGTAACGCCTTGAGCAAATACTTATAGGTGCAAGTAGCAATTTATAAATCATCATTATGAATTTAGCCCGCATGGCAAAGGTGGATGAGTGTTGTTGTCTAGTACAAAATATAGTGAAGATTATGTGATCACGATGGATGATATTATTCGGGAAGGTCATCCTATTCTCCGCAGTGTAACCGAGCCGGTACAGCTGCCGCTGCAGGATGCTGACCGTGAAGCGCTGCAATGCATGATGCAGTTTCTGAAGAACAGCCAGGACCCGGAGGCTTCCGCCAAACATAAGCTGCGTTCCGGCATTGGCTTATCCGCGAATCAGATCGGCCTTCAGAAGCGGATGTTCGTGATGTACCTGAAGGATGACAAGGGCAAGATTGTGGAGCATACCTGGGTGAATCCCAAGATCATTAGCCATTCGCTGGCGATGGTGTATTTGCCGGAGAGCGAGGGCTGCCTGTCTGTGGACCGGCCGGTTCATGGTTTTGTTCCGAGATATGAGACGGTAAAGGTAAAAGGCTATGATCTGAACGGCAAGGAAATCGTCCTGAAGTTCAAGGGTTACCAGGCCATAGTGATTCAGCATGAAATGGACCACCTGGACGGGATTATGTTCTATGACCGGATCAACCAGGAGAATCCGTTCAAACTTCCGCAGGATGTAGAAATCCGCAGCCTATATGATCAGAAAGCAAACTGAAGAGAGCTGCCGATGGCAGAAAGCTGTTGTCTTTAGGGATGACAGCTTTTTGTGCTGTCTATCTAGATTTCTTATAAATGGGAAAAAAGTGATATAATATCACAATCATAGCTAGGATGGAAACAGATTACACTGAACCTGGGAGGGAAAAGAAATGGGCTGGAGCAGGATGCCACTACGGGGAATACCGAATGATTACAATGATGAGGCCAGAGTAATTGATGAACAGATCTTAAGACTGGTGCAGCAGCGCAAGGCGCTCTCCGGAGGGAGGGCGCTATTTCCGGAAGAGGAAACCTTGAAGCAACTGGCGGCGGAGTCTGGTCTTGAGGTTTCGGAAATATCGCTGATTCTAAGCAATCTGAACGAAGCCCGGCCCAGACGGCATTTCTGGGATGAGCCCGGGCCGCTGCTTGGGGTGCTGGCAATAATGAAGACTACGCTGGATGGCGATTTTGAATATATGCTGACCCACTCCATGCAGTATGAGAAGCTAAGCATCGTCACCCTGGAAATCAAGTGCTTGAAAGAAACGGTGGAGCGTGTCCATATTAATCCCATGCTTAAGCTTGCTGTTCTAAGTGAGACAAGCTATGAAGTAGAAAATCACGGTGCAAACGGCGGCGGAGCGCATGTTCACATGCAGTTCATGATCTCTCCGCCTCTTCCGGAGGATCTCAGCACCACACAGTTTTCTCTGGTGCCCGGAAGCAGCAGATTCCAGCGTCCCGTCTTCGAAGAGGTCAAGCTGGACAAGCAGATTGATTTCTATTGATCGGCTGGTTTGATTCCCACACTTGAATACGGCTATGCAAATAACCCACTGCGGTAAGCCGCAGTGGGTTTGAATTTGTTAATGGAAGCAGGTCTAGTAAGCTTAAGTAATCAGTGCTGCAGCCGGGCAGTTGTTTATGATTATTTCTCTGCCGCCATTGCCTGGAAGGAAGCTTCCGCAGCTTCCAGTGTTGCGTCAATATCGGCATCCGTATGCGCTGTGGTCAAGAACCAGGCCTCATATTTGGACGGGGCAAGGTTGATCCCGCGGTTCAGCATATGGCGGAAGAAGCTGGCGAACATTTCGCCGTCCGTATCTTGAGCTTCCTCGTAGTTGGTGATCGGGTGAGCGCAGAAATGGGTGGAGAACGCCCCGCGGATCCGGTTGATCGTTAACGGAATGCCGTGACGGTCTGCCGATTGCTGCAGTCCCTCTGTCAGCCGGATGGCGAGCCGTTCCATTTCCTCATATACTCCTTCACCCTGCAGCACCTCAAGACAGGCGATACCTGCCGAGATGGAGGCAGGGTTGCCGGCCATAGTTCCGGCCTGGTAAGCGGGACCGAGCGGCGCAACCTGCTCCATCACATGCTTGCGGCCGCCGTAAGCGCCGATCGGAAGACCGCCGCCGATGATTTTGCCGAGCGCGGTCAGATCAGGTGTAATATCTTCGTGATTATCAAGGCCTGCATAAGTTTGTGTAGAACCGTAATGGAAACGGAAAGCGGTGATGACCTCGTCATAAATGACAAGCGATCCGTTATCATGGGCCAGCTTGCACAGCCCCTCCAGGAAACCGGGCTCCGGCATAACCATACCGAAATTGCCGACGATCGGTTCCACCATAACAGCGGCTACATCGCCGCCCCATTTCTCCAGCGCCTCGCGCAGTCCGCCAAGATCGTTGAACGGAACGGTGATGACTTCCTGGGCGATGCTGCCGGGAACTCCGGCGCTGTCAGGAATGCCCAGTGTGGAAGGGCCGGAGCCGGCAGCGACCAGCACAAGGTCGGAGTGGCCATGGTAGCAGCCGGCGAATTTCACGATCTTACTGCGCTTGGTATAAGCGCGTGCCACCCGGATTGTGGTCATAACGGCTTCCGTGCCGGAGTTGACGAACCGCACTTTATCCATAGAAGGGATTGCTTCCTTGAGCATTTTGGCCAGCTTGATTTCAAGCTGGGTGGGTGTGCCATACAGGATGCCATTCTGTGCGGCTTCCGTAATCGCCGCTGTGATATGCGGATGGGCATGGCCGGTAATAATCGGCCCGTAGGCTGCGAGGTAATCGATGTACTCGTTGCCGTCCTCGTCCCAGAAGCGTGAGCCTCCCGCGCGTTTCATAAATACCGGCGCTCCGCCGCCAACGGCCTTGAAGGACCGGGAGGGGCTGTTGACGCCTCCGACGATATGCTGAAGGGCTTCCTGATACAACTGTTCTGATGTGGTACGGTTCATGAATAATCATCCTTTCATATGTCTTGGGCAAGGGAACGGGCGAACTGGCGGCGGATGCCGCTGTTCGCCCGTCCTGAGGCCAAGCATGGGTTGTTGAAAATATAAGAATTTATATGTTTCACACGATAACTTATCCTTCTATTTCTCGCTGAAACGGTACCGTCCTTAAAAAGGACGGCAAAGCCGCTTCCACTTGTTTAATTGTTCTCTGCGCTAGCGGACGGACTGCTGTCCGGGGAAGCCTCAGTCGACGGTGTCGGCTCAGGAGCAGTTATGGTATCCTGCACGAATTGCTTCAGTTTATCTTCACTGCTGATGCCGATAACGGAGGAGCCTCCGCTTGTTGTATCTTCTGTCAGCAAGTTCATCGGCGGTATTTGCTGGCTGCCGCCCATCGAGCCGTCATAGCCGACGGTGGCAAGCTTCCACATATCGCCCATATCCATGTTGGTATCGATGTATGGGATCACCTCAGATAATATGTTAGGCAGTTTAAGAATGGAAGTGGTGCTGATCACCTTGTCCGCTACAGCTTTGAGGAAACCCCGCTGCCGTTCCGTCCGGGTGAAGTCGGATGTCTTATCATGACGGAAACGCACATATTGCAGCGCCATGTTGCCGTCAAGATGCTGAAAGCCTTTCTTCAGATCAATGTCGAATTCCGGCCCGTCAGCTTTTGTCTTGTAGACCATATCTTTTTCAACCTCGTAATCCACCCCGCCGACGGCATCCACCAACTTGATGAAGCCCTGGAAATCGGTATAGACATAATATTGAATCGGGATGCCCAGCAAGTCGCTTACTGTCTGCATCGCCGTATTGGGTCCGTGTGTAATTGCCGTATTAATACGGTCTTTGCCATGTTCTGGTATAGATACATAGGTATCCCGGAGAATGGAGAAGACATAGAACTTCTTTCGCACCGGATCAAGGGAGGCAACCAGCATCGTATCCGAGCGCGGGACTTCCCCTTTCTTCACACCACGGGCATCCACGCCCATAAGCAGGATATTTACAGGCTCCGTGCCTTCCCATTTAGGAGGCTCAATAACATCCGCCGAAGGGGAGGGCACGGACGCGAACGGCGATTTATCACCGGTCTTGTGCATGTTGTCGAGCTGGTTGTAGACGGAGGAGAAATAGTAGACAATTCCGCCGATCACCACGAGAAGTATAATTGCCAGAGTCCAGAGCAGCGGTTTCTTCTTCGTTTTGCCGGCTTTTACGTGCCGTTTCTTTCTTGGAGGCATTTCGTTCTTCCTTTCGCATTTGCATTCTCTACATTATAATTTCTTTTAGGAATACAAGCAATTTCGGAATATTCCCCCAAAAACTTTAGGAGTGAACTATAAATGAATGGAATTGAAATCGGTGATGAAGTCCCGGACTTCAGCCTTCCCGCATCCACGGGCCGGAACATCAGCTTAAGCCAGTATCGCGGCCGCAAGGTGCTGCTATATTTTTACCCGAAGAATATGACCCCCGCCTGCACACAGGAGGCTTGCGATTTCCGTGACGCCCACGACCGGATTGCCGCGCAGGGTGCCGTGGTACTCGGAATCAGTGCCGACAATCTGGCCTCGCATGCCAAGTTTGCCCTGAAGAACGGCCTGCCTTTTCCGCTCTTGTCCGACGAGGAGCATAGTGTAAGCGAGATGTTCGGGGTGTGGCAGCTGAAAAAGCTGTACGGCAAGGAGTTTATGGGCATCGTGCGCTCCACCTTTCTTATAGATGAGCAAGGCAAGCTTGCGGCAGCGTGGAGAAAAATTCGCGTTAAGGGTCATGTGGAGACAGCATTGAGTGAAATCACGAAATAATTAAGTATGCTAGTAGTGAATTGTAAATGTCTGTTACATTTTTAACAGCCTTCCTAATGCGCTCTCATGATATAGTTGCCTCATATTACTTCAAATTTGGAGCAAGGCATGGTGATGGCATGATGATACTGCGTATTGGGCTGGACGTCGGATCAACTACGGCCAAATTGGTTGTTATGGAACGAAGTACAATTATTTATCAGGATTACGTGAGACATTATAGCGATATAAAAAAAGCGGCTCTATCCCTCCTGTCAGATGTACAGCACAGGTTCCCGGATAGAGAGGCAGCATTGACTGTAAGCGGTTCCTCGGGCCTGTCCTTATCAAAGCTTGGCGGAGTACCCTTTGTCCAGGAGGTCATCGCCTGCACCAAAGCGATCAGCGAGCTGATTCCAGGGTGCGACACGGCGATTGAGCTTGGCGGGGAGGATGCCAAGATTATTTATTTAAGCGGCGGCATCGAGCAGCGCATGAACACTGCCTGCGCCGGCGGCACCGGAGCGTTCATCGACCAGATGGCTTCGCTGCTGCAGACCGACCCTGCCGGACTGAATACGCTGGCAGAGAAGCATGAGCGGATCTACCCGATCGCCTCGCGCTGCGGCGTATTCGCCAAGAGCGATGTGCAGCCGCTGCTGAACGAAGGGGCGCGGCGCGAGGATGTTGCGGCTTCGATCTTCCAGAGCATCGTGAACCAGACGATCAGCGGCCTCGCCTGCGGCCGTCCGATTCGCGGACGGGTGGCTTTCCTGGGCGGACCGCTGACGTTTCTGCCCGCCTTGCGGGAACGTTTCGCAGAGACGCTGGGACTGAAGGAAGGGGAGGTGCTGTTCCCGGAACGCTCGCAATATTTTGTCGCGATTGGTTCGGCGCTGTCACAGAGCAACCCGCTCGTGCTGCCGCTGCCTAGCTGGCTGGAACGGATTGAAGCGGTGGACTTCAAGGCGGACCGTGCAGAGGATGCCGAACTGGCGCCTCTGTTTGCGACCGCGGAGGATTTAGCCGAGTTCCGGCTTCGCCATGGCAGGGCTTCGGTTGCCCGCGCTGAGCTGGCTTCATACCGCGGACCTTGCTATCTCGGTATTGATGCCGGTTCGACGACAACAAAACTTGTCATTACCGGCTCCGCCGATGAAATCCTCTATACCTTTTACGGGAGCAACAAAGGCAATCCGCTGCAGTCCGTCACCGATGCGCTGAAGGAGATTTACCGGATTCTGCCGGAAGGCTGCTATATCGCCGGCTCCTATGCGACCGGTTACGGCGAAGGATTGGTTAAGGCCGGGCTGCGTACCGACGGCGGTGAAGTGGAGACAGTGGCCCACTATAAGGCTGCGTCCAAGTTCATGCCTGAGGTGGACTTTATTCTGGATATCGGCGGACAGGATATGAAATGCATCAAGATCCGCGGAGGGGCAATTGACAGCCTGATGCTGAATGAAGCCTGCTCGGCGGGCTGCGGCTCTTTTCTGGAGAGCTTCGCCTCCGCGCTGGAGCTCGGTATCGAGGAATTTGCCAAGTCCGCGCTGGATTCTAGCAAACCGGTGAATCTGGGCTCGCGCTGTACAGTATTTATGAATTCCAAGGTGAAGCAGGTGCAGAAGGAAGGGGCTTCCCTGGCTGACCTGTCCGCAGGACTCGCCTATTCCGTAATCAAGAACGCTCTGCAAAAGGTTATCAAAATCCGCAACCCCGAGGACCTCGGGTGCAACATCATTGTGCAGGGCGGCACCTTCTATAACGAAGCCGTACTGCGGGCCTTTGAGCTGCTGACTGGCCGGACTGTGGTCAGACCTGATATTGCCGGTGTTATGGGGGCCTACGGCTGTGCGATTATTGCCAGAGAACATGCCGGCTTGGACGGCTTCAGCACGATTCTTGGCCCGGAAGAGCTGGAAACCTTCCAATATCAGGTGTCGCCGGGCCGCTGCAGCCGCTGCGCCAACAATTGCGCACTGACCATCAGCCGTTTCCCCGATAAGAGCTTTCACGTTACCGGTAACCGCTGCGAACGCGGTGCGGGTGGCAAGAAAGAGAAGAACAACCTGCCGAACCTGATGCAGTATAAATATGAACGGTTTTTTGACTATGAAGGGCTGCCGGAAGAACAGGCAGAGCGGGGCACCGTCGGCATTCCGCGGACCATGAATATGTTCGAGAATTATCCGTTCTGGCACACCTTTTTTACGACACTGCGCTACCGGACAGTGTTGTCGCCGAAGTCGAGCAAGAAGCTGTATGAGAGCGGAATGGATACGATCCCTTCGGAATCGATCTGCTATCCCGCGAAGATGGCCCATGGACATGTGCAGAGCCTGATCGGCAAAGGCGTCGATTTTATCTTTTATCCGGCGGTTGTGTATGAGAAGAAGGAGGACGATGCGGCGCAGAATCACTTCAACTGCCCGGTGGTTGCTTCTTATCCTGAGGTTATCCGCAATAATATGGATGGTCTCAAGGAAAGTGGTGTTCCGCTCGTCAGCCCCTTTCTGACCTTCGACGATATTTCGGCCCTGACCAAGAGCTTGATCAAGACCTTTATGGATATTCCGAGAGAAGAGATAGCGGCAGCGGTACAGGCTGGAATTGCCGAAGCTGAGCAAGCCAAAAATGATCTGCGTACGAAGGGCGAAGAAACGCTGGCATTTCTGACGTCTACAGGGACAAAGGGGATTCTGCTCTGCGGCCATCCCTACCATGCCGATCCT
This sequence comes from Paenibacillus sp. FSL H3-0321, assembly GCF_038002865.1. Lineage (NCBI taxonomy): Bacteria > Bacillati > Bacillota > Bacilli > Caryophanales > Paenibacillaceae > Paenibacillus > Paenibacillus sp. FSL H3-0321. The sequence goes on from NZ_JBBODH010000001.1 coordinate 4,926,025, forward strand.
GAAATCAATCACGGCATCGCCGATATGATTACCGGAATGGGGCTCGCCGTGCTGACCGAGGATTCGGTCTGCCATCTGGACCGCAGCGAAGGCGATGTGGCTGTAGTGAATCAATGGACGTACCACGCCCGGATGTACCGTGCCGCCCGCCTTGCAGCCGGCAGAAATGATCTGGAGCTGGTGCAGCTCACCTCCTTTGGCTGCGGCATCGACGCGATCACTTGTGATGCCGTACAGGAGATTATGGAGCGCCACAACAAGGTATATACCCTGATCAAGATTGATGAGATCAGCAATCTCGGCGCTGCGCGCATCCGGCTGCGGTCGCTGCAGGCAGCGATGCGCGAGCGTGAGAAGGGTGATGTGCAGCCGCAGCTCCTCTATAAGACACAGGCCAATGTTCCGTTTACGAAGGAAATGAAGGAGACCTATACCATTCTGGCACCGCAGATGTCGCCGGTTCACTTTGAATTGTTCGAACGGGTCTTCCGTGACGCCGGGTACCGTCTCAAGGTACTGGAAACCACCGGTCCGCAGGAGACCGAGGAAGGTCTCAGATTCGTCAATAATGATGCATGTTATCCGGCGATTGTCACCATCGGGCAAATCCTCTCGGCCCTGAAGAGCGGCGACTACGATCCTAACCGGACAGCGGTCATCATGTCGCAGACAGGCGGGGGCTGCCGGGCTACCAACTATATCTCGCTGCTGCGCAAGGCGCTGAAGGATTCCGACCTGGGGCAAATTCCCGTCATCTCTCTCAATGCTTCGGGAATGGAGAATCAGCCGGGCTTTCGCATCCACCTCAAGCTGGCGAACCGGCTGATCGCCGCTGCCTGCTATGGTGATCTGATGATGCGGCTGCTGCACCGTTTCAGACCCTATGAGCGGATTCCGGGAAGCGCGGAAGCCCTCTACCGCAAAGGGATGGAGCGCTGCAAGAGCAGCCTGTCGACGTTCTCCTTCCGGGAGTATAAGCGGGTGATCCGCGAGATCGTCGCCGAGTTCAGCCGCCTGGCGGTCACACCGGCAGTGAAGCCGCGGGTGGGCATTGTCGGCGAAATATTGATTAAGTTCCATCCGGACGCCAACAACCGGATCATTGAGATGATCGAAGCCGAAGGCGGCGAAGCAGTAATGCCGGACTTCCTCGATTTTATCTTTTATTGCGTGTACAATCCGATCTACAAAGCGGAGCAATTCGGCAAAAGCAAGAAGCTGGGATACATCAATCCCATGCTGATCTCTTATCTGGAAATCTACCGTAAGCCGGTTAAAGTGGCGCTGGAGGAAGCGGGACTGGCCAAAGGCCGCGAGAATATTTACGGCCTCGCGGAGAAGGCCAGCCGGCTTGTGTCCGTCGGCAATCAGATGGGCGAAGGCTGGTTCCTGACGGCGGAGATGATGGATTTGCTGGATAACGGTGTGAATAACATTGTCTGCATCCAGCCGTTTGCCTGTCTGCCGAACCATATTACCGGACGCGGCTCTATCAAAGGACTGAAGGAGCTGTATCCCGGGGCCAATATCGCCGCTATTGATTATGATGCCGGGGTCAGTGTAGTGAACCAGGCCAACCGGATCAAACTGATGATGTCGATCGCCTGCGGTCTGGAAAGCGGCAGCAGTTCAACTGCTGCTGAAATCTCAGGACCACAGCGGCCGGTGGTGGTGGGGAGCTTAGGGAGCGGGGTATAAGAGAAGTGCAATCCATATAGTACAATCCATATTAAAAAGCGGGTCCGGGGCAATTTCCCCGGGCCCGCTTTATTTTATAAGAAACATTAGAATGATCTTATTTCTGCAGCTTAAGCTTCACGCGCATCGCTTTGTTGAGGTGGATGAAATTATGCCTTGTGGCTGGCATCAGCACCAGACCGGCGATGTTTTTATTTCCCCAATAATCAATCAGCCATTGCTCCGTATCTTTTACCGCCCCTTCCTCCGATATTCTTCTGATCCTGGCAGGACTCAGCTTCGCCCTCAATTGCTCCGAGCTCAGTGAAGGAAGGATACTCCGCGTTCTGCTGGCAACCGCTTTCCTGTACTCAAATAAAGACTCGATATGAACCGACGAGCTGAAACCGGAAATTTCCTCATCGGTCATGCCATTGCCTGAATGAATGTGAACCGTCTGTAATTTGTCGGCAAAATGCGCCTCGTGAAGAACCTGCCCACTGCCGGCGGCAAGAATATTCATTGTGATATCTTCAATTCTCGCGCTGTGCCAAAGATGCCACACTATAGAATTTTTACTGCCGGGGGTATGTACTGGATAGCTGCGTAGAGTCTGCTCGCGGATATCTTTCAGGAGTTCGTCTTCATAGGTTGGCTGCTCCGGATGTTCCCCGTTTGACGCGTACAGAGAGGCATGCAATCTCAGGAATAAAGCAACCGCATTCTCATGCTCCTCCGGCCTCTTCAAGAGTCCCGTTAAAGTTTTATGTCCGTCACTCCAAATTTTCCGCTGTTCAGGATTCATTGCACAATCACCGCTTTCGAGTATTGTCATCCATCTAAATTATATCTAAAATTCCCAAAGCTGGGCACTCTGGAAGGGTGTCTATTCTGGGGCGGCGGAGCATGTTAGTTAAATGAAAGAAAGAAAGAGTTTTTCAGAAATTTTCAGTAATTGATTGACGGATAAATAGGTAAAGAGTAAAATAGTTCGTATACGAAGTATTTATTTATCAAACTAACGGGGTGATGGTGTTGGAGGAAAAAGAACAGCAGCTTGATGATATTCTGACCTCTTTCCGCTGTATCAATCATAATTTCCAGCAGCTTTTGTGGAAGGACGCAGAGGAGCTGCAGATTACCTCCACCCAACTGATGGTGCTGCGCAAATTGGCTATGCACCCAGACATCGGAATTACCGAGCTTGCCGACCTGCTCCATTTGGGGAACAGCGCTGCTAGCGGAGTAGTTGACCGTATGGTAAAGGCAGGGCTGATCACCAGACAACGCTCGCAGAGCGACCGGCGTATATTCAAGCTGGCGGTGACGGACAAAGGTCAGGAAATCAGGGAACGAAGCAAGCAGTCCATGAGAAAGCATTTGCAGCCGCTGTCCGACATACCTTCAGAGGATGTCAAGGAACTGCTGCGGCTTCATGGTGAAATCGTAAAAATTTTGGTACAAGGGAGAGATAAAAAGTAACCATGAGTACAATAACTGCTAACGCTGCTGCGGAAACTAAGGCTATACGCAAAGGGCCTATCATCGCAGCGCTCTTAATTGGCGCTTTCGTGGCGTTGTTGAATCAAACGCTGATGAATGTGGCGCTTCCGAAAATGATGGAGGATCTTAACATTGTCGCCAATACGGCACAATGGCTGACCACAGGGTTTATGCTTGTGAACGGTGTGCTCATTCCAATCAGTGCTTATCTGGTGGAGAAGTTTACCACCCGCCAATTGTTTACTACAGCAATGATACTATTTTCCATAGGTACGCTTGTCTGCGGTATCGGAACCGGATTTGAAATGATTATGGTCGGCAGAGTAATCCAGGCCGTCGGTGCCGGTATTCTGATGCCGCTGATGAACATTGTGTTCCTGCGTATCTTCCCGATTGAAGAACGCGGTAAAGCCATGGGGCTTATGGCGGTAGCGATGATTTTTGCCCCGGCAATCGGACCTACCCTCTCGGGCTGGGTTGTGCAGAACTACTCCTGGCGGGTACTGTTCTTTATCGTACTGCCGCTGGCCATTTTCTCCACACTGCTTGGGATGAAGACTATGCAGAACGTCGGAAAGCTGACTTCTCCGAAGCTGGATAAGACCGGCGTCGTGTTCTCAACCCTTGGTTTCGGCGGACTGCTGTATGGCTTCAGTGATGCGGGAACAGATGGCTGGGGCAGCACGACTGTTATTACCTGTCTGATTCTCGGAACCCTGGCATTGGTCCTGTTTGTATGGCGCGAGCTTACCGCCGACAAACCGCTGCTCGAATTCCGCATTTTCCGTTATAACATGTACTCACTTACAACGGTAATCAATATTATTATTACCATGGCCATGTACGCCGGTATGATCCTGCTGCCGATCTATCTTCAGACCATCCGCGGCTTTACACCGATGGAATCCGGGTTGATGCTGCTGCCGGGTGCTATTCTGATGGGGATTATGTCTCCGATCACCGGGATTATCTTTGATAAGATTGGTGCAAGATGGCTAGCGGTTATCGGATTGCTTATTACCACCATTACAACATGGGAATTCAGTCAAATTACGGATTCCACAACCTATACACATCTGATCCTGACGTATACGGCGCGGATGTTCGGGATGTCGATGCTGATGATGCCGATTGTGACAGCCGGACTTAACCAGCTGCCGCAGCGGCTCAGCTCTCACGGTACAGCGATGTCGAACACACTGCGTACAGTCGGGGGAGCACTTGGGATGGCGCTGTTTGTCAGCCTGATGACCAACCGCACGAAGAGCAATATTACGGAAGCAGTAACCAGCGGCGCGGTCTCACAGACCGATAAGGCGGCGATGCTCAAACTTACGCAGGACGCGACGATCAATGGGATTACCCATGCATTCGCCGTGGCAACCTGGGTGACCGTAGTGGCTCTGGTGCTGGCCTTGTTCATCAAGAAGACTTCACCGCAGCCGGACTTCCTGAAGACGGAAGAAGCCGAGTCTTTACAACCTCAAGCCGTTAAATCTCAACAAGCATAACTTGTGATGTACTAAAGAAGGGACTAACCAGCACCGGCGGGTGTATGGCTAGTCCCTTTTGTTATGGAGAAGACCCCGCTTACTCCACCGCGGCTGCCGTCTTCCAGCGTTTCAGTGAAGGAAGCGACTCGGCGAGCAGCTTGTGGGCCGCAGCCTCATCCATACCTTCCTCCACCATGAATCCGGTACAGAGATCCGTCATACCCTGCAGCGTTATGTCAGGCTGCTTGAATTCCCCAGCTTCGTAACAGTAGATACAATAATCCTCATTCTTAGTGCCATCCTGCTCGCTGCCCAGCAGCTCCGCTTCCGGCATTGGCATTCCGCAGCTCTGGCAGAATACGGCCTCATGTTGATGGGGCGAAGTCTCTTCTATATTCATATCAACACACTCCCTTAGATTTCGCGGGACGAGTACCGCCCGCATTCCAGTCCAGTATAAACCAACAAACTAGACAGCATTCAGTCAGGTTTGTTGGAGCGTTGCTAGCGTTTGCGAATTATTTGTATTTTGCTGCGATGCCTGCAGCAAGTTCTCCCATCCGGACGCGGATATGCTCCGGCTCCAGCACCTCAACCGAGGTTCCGAACCCCAGCAAAAAACCGTAAAGCCAGTTATCCTCCGGATAATGAACCCTAACGGTGTACCCGCCGTTGCCGTCCGGCTGAAGTTCAGTCGAATCAAAATAATCTTCGGCGAGATGTTTGCCTGCCGCTGAGAAATGCAGTACCACTGGCAGTGAGTCAGCGGGCCGCATCCACCCTTTAGTCCAGGGGAAATCCTTCAGGGGGATATCCTGCCGGACATACACCCGGTCTTCCTTTACCAGCGCTTTCATACGCAGCAGCTTGAATAAGCGGAACTCTCCGTGCTTTGCACACAGGCCGTACAAATACCAGGCTTGCCCTTTGAGCACCAGCGTGTAAGGTTCCACAGAGCGCTTGCTCATCCTGCCGTCGGCGTTTACATATTCGAAGGCGACAGCGACTCCTTCTTCCAGCGCTTCCTTGAGCAGAGTCAGCCGTTCTTCCAGGGGGCCATTCAGCCCCCAAGGAGAGAAATCGACGATCAACTGGGTTGTTTTGCTGCGGAAGGCGGCGGATTGGGCAGGGGGGATTACACTGCTGATTTTTTCCATCAGCAGTGTGTGTTCTCCTCCGACATAGGAAGAGACGCTTTGCAAAGCGGTGAAAATATCGGCCAGCTCACGCTCCGTCAGCAGATTGCGGTCCAGGCGGTATCCCTCCATGAGACCAATTCCGCCGTTTGCACCCTGATAGGTTACGACAGGGATGCCAGCATTGTTAATGCTGTCGATATCGCGGTAGATGGTGCGGGCGGAGACCTCGAACATGTCGGCCAGCTCCTTGGCCTGAATGAGCGGGCGGTTCATCAACAGGATTACTATGGAGAGCAAACGATCTATTTTCAAAAGATGAGTCCCTTCTTTCCCGGAGAGTTGCAGTCAACCCTCATTCTATAATCTTGGCCAAAGAAAGAAAATAATACATTGTCATAAATATATTATTCGATTAATATCTAATTAGATATTTATTTAATTTAGATTGTGAGGGTTCATGAAATGACACAAACCGGAAATGGATTATCTGTTCTGCGCGGGCAGGGGTATTCCAGGCTGTTCGCAGCCGGATTAATCAATGGAATAGGCGACCGGTTCAGCAGTGTGGCCATGCTGGCGCTGGTGCTTCAACTGACCGGATCGGGAATGGCGGTAGGCATATCGCTTGGTGTAAGGGTGCTGCCTTATCTTTTTATGGCTCCGCTCGGCGGGATGCTGGCAGGCAGGCTGCCGCGTAAAACGATTATGATGGCCGTTGATATTATGCGAGTGCCTGTAGCCTTGTCCTTTCTTTGGATCAATGGGGAGGACCGGCTGTGGCTGCTGTATGCGGGCAGTTTTATACTCGCAGCGGGAGAGGCGGTTTACAGTCCGGTCCGCAAGTCTTCTATCCCGCTCCTGGCTGCTCCGGATTCATTGCTCCGCATTAATGGCCTGGAACAGCTGATGAATGGCTCTGTGCTCATTCTAGGGGCCTTTACGGGAGGGCTGGTGTCCCTTTGGTTCGGGCCGGAGACGGCATTCGTCATGAACGCCGCATCTTTTCTGGTTGCAGCTTTATTGCTATGGGGTTTGCAGTTTCCGAATCATGCCGGGGAAACTGAAGCGGGGACAAAACATGATGCTTCCGCAGAACAGAGCGAACTGCAGCAAGGCAAAGCAGGGCGCCTGCGGACGCTTAAATACGTGGCAGGGGGAAGTCTGGTGCTGCAGGTTATTATTGCTTATGAGCTGCTGGTGCCGGTTATCAACGGCTGGGACAATGTACTGATCAGTGTGTATGCCGTGCAGGTGTTTCATGCCGGGGATGTCGGAGTCGGGGCATTTTATGCGGCACTTGGCATCGGGCTTAGCCTCAGCTTTTTTGCCGGCCGTCTGCTGAAGAAGAGGCTGCTCGCGGTGGCACTGGCAGGATTGCTGGCGGAAGGCTTACTGCTGATGGGGATCAGTGCCAGCAGCCATTTTGCGGCCGCATTTCTCCTGTATATTCTGCTGTCTTTATCGGGTGGAGTTGGCAATGCCTGTCTGGACACGCTGGTGATGAGAGAGACGCCGTCTTCCATGCAGCCGGTTATTTTCGGAATGCTGTCGGCGGCGGGCGGTTCACTGATTGGGGTATCGATGCTAAGCGCAGGCTGGCTGCTTGACTACGTGGAACCCAGGCAATTAGGGTTTGCCGGAGGTGCCGGTTTTGCCGGAATTGCGCTGCTGCTGGGAGGATATTACCTGGTTCGCAGCAAACGGAAGAGTCTGTCCCGTATTTAAAGTCAGTAAGTTCATCTCGAGTTGCATAAGAAAAGCAGCTGTCGATGCTCTTCGAAGGGTTCTTCGAATTATGCGTCAAACGGCTGCTTTTTTAATGTTTCAGGTTGCGTGGCGTCCCCGGAAGCTCTCTATGTTTTTTGCATTATGCTTAAGATTTAACCTTTGACCTTGCGCCGCAGCAGGCGGGCGGAAATGCCCCGGCGGTAGCGGTAAAGAAAGATCAGGGCTGCGATAGCCAGGATTCCGGAGACAATCCATAGGGCATACAGCTCAAACAGGTGGAAGATGCCCATCCACTGCGGCCCGAACAATTTGCCTATGCCCAGAAAAGCCAGTACCCAGAGCAGCGCTCCTCCATAGGCATACAGGGCAAACTTGCGGAAAGGCAAAGCGATAATACCGGCGAAATAGCCGGTGAAATGCCGGACGCCGGGAATGAAATAGCCGATTGAGATCAGAAAGCTGCCGTACCGCTCGAACCAGCGCTGCGTTTTCTCCAGCTTGGCCGGTGAAAAGAGAAACCATTTGCCGTAGCGCTGGATAAACGGCATCCCTGCCTTGAGCCCGACGAAATAAGTAATGGTCATCCCGCTTGTTGTTCCTGCAAAAGCCAGTACTATCAGTGTCATGAAATCAAGCTTGCCGGTATAGGAAAGAAAGCCTGCAAAAGCCATTGTTGTTTCCCCGGGAAAGGGCAGCGCAATAAATTCCAGCAGCAATCCGAAGAAGAGCACACTGTATCCGTAATTGGCGAACAATTCCTGTATCCATCTCAACATTTCCATAATATTGTCACTCTCCAAGGGCCGCATGCCTAATTCTATTTTGAAGCTTGTCTTCATACAATCTACCAAATGGTTCTGGAAGTGAATAGAATGCTGGAGGTAGAGAAGATGAAAGATAGCAAAAGTACCCAGATCCGCCGGATCCTTATCCGCGGGCTGCTTGCTATGGCAATTATATTATTGGTAAAGCCTGATTGGGAAACTGGACAGTCTTCGGCATCGTCGAAAATGTATCCTCTACAGGCTGGGATAATTGATCCTGTACTCTCTAAGAATAATCTTCCGGCTGCTCAGACGCAAGATTTGCCTGCCCCGCCCGTGAATTCCGGCGGCTCTGCCTCACCTGCACCGGTTGTCTCCACGGCAATAACATCGACCCAAAATCTCCAGAATCCAGAAGATTCGGCAGCTATATCAGCGTTAGTCAAATCCAAGGATGCACCCGCAGCAGCTGTGGTGGCGGCAGCCCCAAAGAAAACACAGAAGACAGTCTATCTTACGTTTGACGACGGGCCCAGCAAAGTCACTGCCAAGGTGCTGGAAATACTGCGCCAGCAGGAGGTGAAGGCGACCTTCTTCGTGCTGGGAGAGCAGGCCCGGAGCCGCCCCGAGCTGATTAATGCGATTTGGGAGCAGGGGCATGTCATCGGCAATCATACCTATAATCATAATTATCATGATTTATATAGCGGATTCACAGAATTTTGGACGCAAATCAAGCAAACGGAAGAGATTGTCAGAGAGATTACCGGGGTCCGTCCGCAGCTTGTCCGTGCGCCGGGAGGCACCTTCGGCCATTTTGATGCAACCTATTTCGACCTGCTGAAGCAGGCGGGCTACTCGGTAATGGACTGGACAGTGGACAGCGGAGATTCCAGACGCAGGGGTGTGCCGGCGTCGGAAATCCTGCAGGGATCGGTGGCGGACATGTCTTCCTCCCAAGTCATCCTGCTGCTGCATGACGGTGCGGGACATGAAGAGAGTGCCAAAGCACTGCCCAAGATTATTGAGCGTTATAAGGCTGCCGGATATAACTTTGGTCAGCTGGATGCAAGTCAGCAGCCTGTACACTTCAGAGTATCTGCAACTATGGCAGGCGCCAACCGCTCGAAACCTCCACAGGATTGGATTCATTCTAACATTGTGCCGAATGCCGGATTATTTGCCTCCGGCAAGCCGCTGGTCCTTGAGGTGGGCAGGCTGGAGACCAAACTGGACCCGGGAGAATACAGAATCAGCCAAGGGCAATACATGGTTCCCCTGCGAGCGGTCATTGAACGGCTGGGCGGGCGGGTTAGCTGGGATAGCGCCAGCCGCAGCGGACTGATTGCCTGGAACGGGCGGAACCTGACAGTGGATGCATTACAGAAGCAGCTAAAACTTGCTTTGCCTGACGGAAGTTTGGAAACAAGAGGGGCAGAGGTGCAAATGATCGGTTCCTCTCTCTGGATATCCCTGCGGGAATTGCTCACAACAGCGGGGCATTTGCCGCAGGAGGCCCGCGCGACGGCAGAGGAGCGCAGAGTTAGAACAACTTAGGCAGCCCTTCGGCATGCCGTTCAAGAACGGGACCAAAGTAACCTCCAAGGGTTTGGGCACTCTTTTTCGTGGGAAGAATAGACAGTAATAGGCTCCGAAAGTACTTCCTCGTTGATCGCGGCAGCAGGGCGGAGCTAGTCTATGCCGAAGGAAGGGTTTCCCCTTGTCCTCTTCATCATTAATAGAGCAAGAAAAAAATATGCAGCAGCAGAAGTCTGATTCCCCGGGTGACATGATCCGGCCTGTCCCGCGAAACCGCAGTGCTTTAGGTGAATGGCTGCGGATGCTGGCTATAACGGCAGTCATCGGTGCTTTATATGCATGGCGTGGAGGTGCGTCTCTGCTGTTCCTCTTGTCGGCAGCCGGAATTCTTATGTTCGGCGGACTCCTGCTGCAGCTCTGCGGTCCACGGAAAGTGCAGATTGTCCGCCGTATATCCCCTTTGCGTCCGGCAGCCGGAGATACGTTGACTGTAGAAGTACAGCTTAGCTTCTCTTCACGGATTCCACTCCCGTGGATGATCATTGCCGATACCTGGGGCGGACGGCGGCATCAGGAATTGCTGTTTCCCGGGTTCCGGCGCAAATTCACCTATTCTTATGAGCTGCAGGAAGTCCCCCGGGGAACTCATCGGCTTCAGAGCTGCAGCATAAGCTGGGGAGATCTGCCGGGGCTGTTCACAGGCGGAACCAAGCCGGAGTTCAAGGACTGCTTCAAAGTGCTTCCCAGACCGCTCTATGTAGGGGCAGCTGTGCCGGGGAGCGGCCTGCTGGCCGGGGATATGATGCTCATAGGCAGGGGAAGAGACAGCGGCAGTGAAGCGGCAGATCTCCGTGAGTATGCCCCGGGTGATCCGCTTAGCCGGATTGACTGGAAGAACAGCGCCCGTAAGGGAACGCTGCAGAGCAGGGTACCGGTGCGTGAACAGGGCCGGATGGCTTGTATCGTTCTTGCCAACAGCCCGGAAAATTATGAGATTCCCTACGGAGCGCTCACTCCGCGCGGGCTGCGTGGCACAACAACTCCGGCATTCGAAAAAGCCGTATCTGCAGCAATGGGCCTGTTGCTTGCAGCGGAGCGCTCCGGCACATATGTGCAGCTGTTCAGCGGCGGATGGCCGGAAGGTATGGCCAGACATGAGGGACTCGGCAAAATTCCTGCCAGAGTGCAGGATATGCTTACGGAAATTGCTCCCGACGGTACCCGAAGCTTGAGCGACCTGCTGGAAGATGCTTCACGGAGCTGGATTCCGGGAATGACGGTAACGGTGATCACAGGCAGGCTGGAGGAGGAATCCGCGCGGACGCTTGCCCGGTTCTTGGTACAGGGCGTGAAGGTGGAGATTTATTTTGTGTGGGACCAGCCTGCTCCGGTAAATCAGCAGCAATCAACGGGGATGAAGGAATGGCCGCGGGATTGCACACAGCGTAATACCGGGACGGTAGGGGGCAGTCTGGAGCGGCTTGGAGCGCGGATCTACTGTCTGGAGAATTCCTCTCTGTCATACGGGTACAAGGGGGCGGAATTCCATGAATCTCCGGGGAAACGGACAGAACGGTAGATATCGGGGGACTGCCGGAATATCGGCTGATTCTTCCAGCACTTGGAAGGGCGAGGGGCCGTTCGGCAAACCGGCAGTGACGGTTAAACCGCAGGCGGTGGATGGACAAGCTGAGAACAGTTATACCGATAACAGGGAGGACATCCCCCTGCATTATCGTTTGCTGTTCTCTTTGGCGATTATGGGAATGTTTATGGCATGGCTGCTTCCGCTGCACAGATCCACAACATTGCCCTCTACTGCGAAACTGCTCGAAATCCTGATGTTTTCTGCTGCGGCACTGCTGTTATGGGGCTGTTTTCGGCTCCCGGGATGGCTGCAGCTCAGTATCCGGTCTATTCTGATTGCTCTGACTTGGCTATACACCTGTGTCAGCAGTGAAGGAATAGCGCAATTTGGCCCTTATGTTGCAGGAATTCCGGAGGACGCCGTCCTGTTGTTCACGGGACAGATTTCGAAGCTAAGTGAACACAGCCGGCTGTTGATTCTGGTATTGGGCTGGGGTTTGCTGGTTTCTTCCGTGCAGCAGCTGGCGCTGTACAGAGGAAGCACGGCTCTGTTCGCAGCTGTGACTGTATGTTATCTTCTGATGCTGGATATAGGATTTGGGGTAAAGACAACCGGCGAAGTGCTGGTCTCTGCGGGACTGATTCTGTGGATGCAGGGCATGAGCGGGCTGCTGCGCCTGAAGGAGCGAACCGGCCGGGTCAGTCTTCCCTATGCCCGCTGGGGAGGTTATGCTCTCGCAGGGGCAATGCTGCTGACGGCAGCATCCTGGATAGGCGGCCAGCTGTATGGAACGCGGCCGGCTGTACCTATTACTCTGAAGCCGGTGTTTAACCAATTACAGGAATGGGCGAGTGGACAAGTTCAGCGGCAGACGGAGGATGAAATCCGGCTTGAGGCAGGAACTACAGGTTACGGTTCGGGCAAAGGTGAGCTTGGGGCACCGCTATCCCCCAGTACGAAAGCCGTATTTACGGTCACATCCAGCCGCCCGGCTTACTGGAGAGGAGAAAGCTCAGCTTATTATGACGGCCGCCGCTGGAGCAGGGAAGGGACGGTATACCTACCGCTTAGTTTAACGAGCTTGCCTGCCGAAAGCTTGCCGGTATTCGCCAATGACGAAGACCGGACATTGATACAGGAAATCCAGTTTTCCCATCCTTCCTCCGGCAACCTGCCGCTGTTCAGCGCCGGAACCGTGGTGAACGTGGAACAGGTGAGGCTGGCGGACGGCAGCCGGCTAGGCTATGTGCTGGCGAACCGGGAGAAGAACAGCTTCCGCCTGCCTGAGACGGAAAGCTCTGCGAAGATTGCCGGGTATACAGTGAGCTCTCTGCTGCCGGAGAGTGATCCGGCTGTGCTTCGCGCTCTGGGCAGCGAGGATCCAGAGTCCATTGCCGATAGTTATCTGCAGCTTCCCGCGGCAATGCCGGAGCGGGTCGCCGCCTTGGCACAGCGGCTCACAGCTTCTGCCGTAAGCCGCTATGATGCCGTTGCCGCTGTACGCGATTATTTGCAGAGCGGCTACTCTTATAGCCTGCAGACGAGGATTCCGCCAGCCGGCGCCGACTTCGCCGATGATTTCATCTTCACGACGAAGCAGGGCTACTGCGTGCATTTCGCCACGGCGATGACGGTGCTGCTGCGGAGTAGCGGCATTCCGGCCCGTTATGTCCAGGGCTATGGACCGGGGACACCGGAGGCCGGTTCCCTGCCGCAGCGTTATGCCGTTACCCAAGGCGATGCCCATGCCTGGGTGGAGGTCTATTTCCCCGGCGCCGGCTGGATCCCGTTTGATCCCACCCCCGGTGCTGCCCTCGCCGCCGCAGGTCCGGCGGCGGCCCCCGCTGCGGCTGCATCTGCGCCGCAGGGAACCCCCGCGTCCGCAGCTGGCGGCGCGGACATCCTGCCCGCCCTGCCGCTGGCGGGCGGGAACCCCGCGCCGCTTGCTGCTGCAGCGGCGATTGTGCTCGCTGCCACCTGGCGCTGGCGGCGCAGCCTGGCTCTGCTGCCGGCGGCGCGCCGCGCCGGCAGCGTGAGCCGCGAGCGGCAGCTGCGCGCAGCCGCTCTGGCCTGGCACGGGCTGGCGGCGCGGTACGGCCCGCCGCTGCCCGGTGTGACGGCCAGGGAGTACGCAGCCTCCCTGAATATAGAGGACGCGGGGCTGCGCACCGCCGTCCGGGTGTTCGTCCGCCAGTGGGAAACCCTGGCGTACAGCGGCACGGCACAGGCGCAGCGTGCCACGCCGCGCCCCGGCCCGGCGCAGCCGCCGCCGGATGCAGCCGCTGCGGAGGCCGCAGGCTTTATCAGCCGCTGCCTGCTCATCATTTTCCGCCTGACCTGAGGCTTTCTGGCGGGCACCGGCTGGCCAATAAATCCTTATAGGCCGCATGGAAGCGGATACCTTGACCAAAAGATGCCATAAGTCTTTTCCGCTCTCCTCAGATCGTTCAAGCGGCCGGATGAACTGCGCCAAAAGCATAAGAGATGCGTGCTCTCCTTTCCTTGACGATGAGATTTATCCATGAGTATAATGAATCCAATAATCAAGGGAGGCACGTAATGAACAAGCCAAATGAAATGATCGTCGTTCTCGATTTCGGGGGACAGTATAACCAACTTATCGCGCGCAGAATTCGGGACCTGGGGGTATACAGCGAGCTTCTGCCGTACAATACGCCAATTGAGAAGATCAAAGCACTTTCGCCGAAGGGGATCGTATTCTCCGGAGGACCAAGCAGTGTGTATGCTGAGGACGCACCACATCTGGATCCGGCTATCTATGATTTGGGACTGCCAATTTTCGGCATTTGCTACGGCATGCAGCTCATGGCTCAGCAGCTCGGCGGCAAGGTGGAGCGTGCAGCCAAACGCGAATACGGCAAAGCTGATGTCGATTTCGAAGCGGGTGCTGTGCTTGCAGCAGGCCTGGAGAGCAAACAGATGGTATGGATGAGCCACGGCGACCATGTAGTGGAGCTTCCATCCGGATTTAAGCTGGATGCCGGTACGGAGAGTGCGCCGATTGCCGCAATGAGCAATGCTGCCCGCAAATTCTACGCGGTGCAGTTCCATCCGGAGGTTCGCCACTCCGTGAAAGGCAATGAGATGATTTCGAACTTCCTGTACGAGATCTGCGGCTGCGAGGGCAAATGGACGATGGAATCGTTCATTGACGATGCCATCAAGGATATCCGTGACAAAGTCGGGGACAAGAAGGTGCTTTGCGCACTCAGCGGCGGTGTGGATTCCTCCGTTGTGGCTATGCTGATTCACCGGGCCATCGGCGATCAATTGACCTGTATGTTTATTGACCACGGCCTGCTGCGCAAAGGCGAAGCAGAGAGTGTAATGGAGACTTTCGTCGGCAAATTCGATATTCACGTCGTGAAGATTGATGCCCGCGAGCGTTTCCTGGGCAAGCTGGCCGGTGTATCCGATCCAGAACAAAAACGTAAAATCATCGGCAACGAGTTTATCTATTGCTTTGACGAAGAATCGGCCAAGCTGGGTGACTTCGCATTCCTCGCCCAAGGTACGCTGTATACGGATATTGTGGAGAGCGGAACAGCAACAGCACAGACTATCAAATCGCATCACAATGTCGGCGGATTGCCGGAAGACATGAAGTTCAGCCTGATCGAGCCTTTGAACACGCTGTTCAAGGATGAGGTCCGTAAACTGGGAGAAGAGCTGGGCATGCCGCGTGCCATCGTCTGGCGCCAGCCATTCCCGGGTCCTGGACTTGCTATCCGCGTATTGGGCGAAGTGACCGAAGAGAAGCTGACGATTGTCCGCGACTCCGATTACATCCTGCGCGAGGAAATCATCAAGGCCGGTTTGGACCAGGAAATTTGGCAGTATTTCACTGCACTTCCTAACATGAAGAGTGTCGGGGTTATGGGAGACGAGCGCACTTATTCCTACACCGTGGGCATCCGTGCAGTTACTTCCATCGACGGTATGACCGCTGACTGGGCGCGTATTCCGTGGGATATTCTTGAGAAAATCTCCGTACGTATCGTCAACGAAGTGGATAACGTGAACCGCATCGTTTATGATATTACCTCGAAACCGCCTGCAACGATTGAATGGGAATAGCAATCAGCTGAATAAAAGTATATCCAGAGCCGGAACACCATTTTAACAGGGTGCTTCCGGCTTTTTTTGTTGAATGTAAGAAAATGAATTTCGTGTCAGGTGGTAAAAATGATAGCATGCAATTGCACGCAGACATTAACGATTGAATGGAGAACGGAGGCGGAAAAATGAATCAGATCCAGGGCGAACAGCTGGCGGCAGTCTATTTCACAGCTTGGCTGGAGCAGGATGAGGCTGCATTTCTTAGCGTTTTACATAAGGATGTCAGAATAGAAGAATGTGATGGTGCAGAATACTCCGGCATTCTCGAATGTCAGGAGTGGTTTCGCGGCTGGCATGAGCCAGGGAATAAGGTTCTGCAATGGGATATCCTTGAATCCTTTTTTGATGCCAAGGAGCAAACCGTAAGCAATGTCTGGCGCTTTACTTGTCTTTATGATGGCAAAACCAGCACTTTTGACGGATGCTCCATCATCTCCTGCAGTGAGGAAGGTATTACAAGACTGCGGGAATTCGCAATGAAAATAGAGAAATACCGCCCGTATCCTATGAGTGAGGTTCCGGATTAACCATTCCTGCAGATTTTGTCATGAAAATGTTTGATTTACGAACAATATTAAAAATATAACGCGCATTGTTCGTATTTGCCATTGACAACTTATGTGATGTACACCTAAAATGATAAAGCGTTGAGCAACATAAATATTCGTATAATTTCGGGAATCGGCCCGAAAGTCTCTACAAGGTCACCGTAATGACCTGGCTACGATTAAGAAGAGCGAGTTCCCGGAATCTTTGGCCTTTGTGCTGAAGACAGGCGGGTGAATCCTCTTTTTTCGGGCCGGTGTCTACCAAGATACCGGCTTTTCTGTTCCGCGCGAGACACTCACATAGATCTTAGGGGGAGAACAATTTGAATCGCTTTTTCAAGTTGAAAGAAAACGGCACCACAGTACGCACAGAGATTATGGCCGGTCTGACCACATTCATGGCAATGGCTTACATTCTTTCGGTTAATCCCAGCACTTTGACGGCTTTTGGCCGGATTGACATGGGCTGGTATTCCGTGTTTCTGGCTACAGCGCTGGCAGCTGGTATTTTTACAATTGCCATGGGACTTTTCATTAATTTCCCGGTAGCTCTGGCGCCTGGCATGGGCCTTAATGCATATTTCGCATCCGTGGTTTTATCCTCGGCTACAACTGAACATGAATTTACCTGGCAGATGGGTCTGACTGCCGTATTCATTTCCGGTATCATCTTCATCCTGCTAACGGTAACGAGGGTGCGGCAAATGTTGCTCACAGCCATCCCTGACAATCTGAAGCATGCCATTACCGTTGGGATCGGGATGTTTATTACCATTATCGGCTTGAAGAACAGCGGTCTTATGACTATCGGCGTTGAAGCCGGCAGCGACATTGCTGCTAACAAGTTCACTGATGTTTTGTCCTTCGAAACTGTTATTCATATGGGCAGCCTTGAAAATACCAATGTCCAGCTGGTCATCATCGGCTTGCTGCTGATTTCCATTCTGATGGTGCTGCAAGTCCGCGGCGCGATTTTGTTCGGAATTCTGGGAACTACTGTTGTCGCCATCCTCATGGGTGCAGTTGATTTCAGCTCGCTGAACAATCCACAGACGCCTTGGGTTCCTGATTTCACACAGCTGAATTTCTGGGAATTTGACTGGGAAGGCATTATGCACACCGGTATTGTTTCCGCAATTGCCACCTTTACGTTCGTAGAATTGTTTGATACCTTTGGCACGCTTGTCGGTACTGCTGAACGTGCGGGAATTATGAAGGACAAGGAAGATGGCAAGAGACGTGTCGGCAATGCGATGTTTGTTGATGCAGTTGCTGTTGCCGGCGGTGCGATGCTGGGTACTTCCACCACTACTGCTTATGTAGAAAGTGCTGCCGGGGTTGCTGAAGGCGGCCGGACAGGTCTGACTGCCGTAACAACCGGTGTTTGCTTCTTGCTTGCTCTGTTCCTTGCTCCGGTGGTTGCGCTAATTCCTGGTTCCGCTACGGCAGCGGCATTGATTGTGGTCGGTGTGCTTATGGCACAATCGATTCGCGAGATCGACTTTCAGGATATGGTTTATGCTATTCCAGCCTTCCTGACTTTCGTCATCATGCCATTC
The DNA here is from genome assembly GCF_038002865.1 of Paenibacillus sp. FSL H3-0321. NCBI lineage: Bacteria > Bacillati > Bacillota > Bacilli > Caryophanales > Paenibacillaceae > Paenibacillus > Paenibacillus sp. FSL H3-0321. Next base: position 4,943,703 of record NZ_JBBODH010000001.1, read on the forward strand.
ACTTACAACATTGCCAACGGCATTTCGTTCGGGATTGTTACCTATGTAATCCTGGCTTGTGTAGCCAATCTGGCCGGCAAAAAGAAATACGATATCCACTGGATGATGTGGGTGCTCGCCGTTCTAATTGTGCTGCGCTACGTGTTGATCGGCAGCCAAGGCTAAGTCTACTTCTAATATAAACCCGAATATTACGGCTCCTTCAGTGATGAAGGGGCCGTTTTGCTGTAGCAGAACAAGAATCAAAGCACCTGTATCTTGCGGTTTCGGCCAGGGACATCGACCGGTCCCGGTCTTTTCTTCAACCGGCATTTAGATTATATTGTTGAAGAGGTGATTAATGTTGTCCGGCATTGTTAATAGAGCGTACAGCTCCTGGAAGAACAACCCTTGGCCATTGCTGATCTTCCTGCTGGGGGCCATCGTGCGGGTGATATACATAGGGAGTATCCCTCCGGGACTTAACCAGGATGAAGCATCCATAGGCTATGATGCTTATGCCATCCTGCATTATGGGATAGACCGCAACGGCGTTCATCTGCCCATTCATCTCATTTCCTGGGGCAGCGGGCAGAATGCACTTTATGCCTATTTATCGCTGCCTTTTCTCCTGCTGTTCGGGCTGACACCACTGTCTGTGCGGGCGGTAAGTATCGTGATGGGGCTGCTGGGCATGCTATTTTTCTATTTAATTATGAGGCAGCTGTTCCCATCGAAAGTGGCCGGTCTTGCCGCTATGTTCTTTATCGCGATTAATCCTTGGCATATTATGATGTCAAGATGGGCGCTGGAGTCCAACCTGCTGCCTACTCTGGTATGTATTGCGGTATATTTTGGACTGAAATCCTTCCGTAGCGCCAAATGGACTTACGGCTTTACAATCATGCTTGCCCTGTCGCTTTATGCATACGGAACAGCCTACTTTTTTGTACCTTTATTTGCCTTAGGCACCGCACTTCTTCTATTGTATAGTAGAGCGCTAAAATTACGGACATTATTGTGGAACAGCGCACTATTAATCCTGCTGGCCCTTCCCATATTTTTATTTGTAGTTATCAACCGCTATGAACAGCCGGGGATAGCGACTCCATTCTTTTCTATTCCCAAATTAACTATGCCGCGTGTAGAAGAGGTCTCTTCCGTATTCAGCGGACAGCTGCTGCAGACCGCTGCAGACAATTTTAGTGCTTTTGGCAAAATACTACTCAGTGGAAGCGACGGCCTGCCGTGGAATTCAATCTCACCGTATGGCTATGCTTACCCGATCGCTTTGCCTTTTGCTATAGCTGGCCTTCTTGTGATGATTCATACGCTGCGGACACGCGGCCGCGAGGGTATCCCGCATGCGGTTGTGCTGCTGTGGCTCTCCCTTGCCATACTCATGGCCTTTATCACGAGTGTGAATATCAACCGGATCAACATTATCTTTTATCCGTTGATCCTGCTGGTTGCAGCAGGGTTTACATGGCTATACCAAAAATTAAAAATTGCAGGCATTCTGTCTGCTCTTGCTTTCACCATTTTGTTCGGGTCATTCACGAATGCATATTTCCGTGAATTCCCCGGGCGTATCGGTCCGGCGTTTTATGATTCGCTGGGTGAGGCGATACAATATGCATCTGAACACAGTACAGAAGATGTCTACATTACGGATGAAATCAATATGCCTTATATCTTTGTGCTGTTTTACGAAAGAATCAATCCGCATGATTTTCTGGAATCTGTTGTCTATGTCAATCCGGGAGCGGCTTTTCAGCAGGTATCTGCCTTTGGCAGATACAGGTTCGGCAAACCGGACGTTGTGACCGGGAATTCGGCATATCTCTTCAGGAACGGAACCCCCCTCCCTGAAGCTGTGACAGGAGAGGGGACGGTCAAGCATTTTGCCTATTATAGTGTTCTTCTCGTTAAAGAGTATGCAGACGGGGGAACGCCCCTGGACACAACAGCGGATAAGGAGTTTTCAAACGGTGGTTTTGAAGAGGGGGCTGCTGGCTGGAGCTTTTCAGAGGGAACGGGGGTTGCCAGCAATAACCCGGGTGCCGGAACTTATCTTGCCTATCTTGATGCCGGTGGTGACAAAAGTGTCGTGCAGGCTTTTACAGCACCAACAGAGCCGGGGGAATACAAGCTGTCAGCCATGGTGAGTGCCGGCGGCGAGGGTGGAAAGATCGGATTGCGGGTGAACGGTATCGTGCAGGCTGAAGCAGAGCTGACCAAGGGAGACGAATACCATCAGATTACACTGCCGCCTGTTGCTCTAAATCAGGGAGATCGGGCAGAGATTTTTATAACCGGCGGGAACGGCTGGATTAACATTGACGAGGTGAGGTTGGAACGATGATCAAAAATACACGCGCGGCTGCTATCATTGTTTTGATGCTGTTATTGTTTGTGCTTCCGGTAACAAGCATCTATGCAGAAGGAAACTTATTGCAGAATCCAGGCTTTGAAGATGGGGAGGAGGGAGCACCTTCCAGCTGGACCAAGGATGCATGGATATCCGGAGACGGCTCCGGCGTATTGTCAGTCCAGTCCGGGGAGGTTCATTCCGGCAGTAAAGCCGCAGTCATTGAGAATCTTGAACCGAATCATCTGAAATGGGTGCAGAATATAAGCGTTACTCCGGACAGCTATTACAAGATCTCGGGGTTTGTCAAAATCGCCAGCGCCGCAGGCCAGGGGCTGGGGGCTAATATATTCCCGGTCGGCATCGGCAGCGGGTATCCCGCTACAACTGATACTGCCGGAGACTGGCAGTATCTTGAGTTTATTGGTCAGACCGGGAAAGAGCAGACCGAACTTGGTATAGGTGCAGCCCTTGGCGGATATGCCAATTTGATTCAGGGCAAAGCTTATTTCGATGATTTGGCTGTAGAACAGCTGGATGCCGCCCCCGAGGGAGCTGGCGTCATTTCGCTGGATAGCGGCGCCGCCTCCCAGGGAGGAGACAATCCGGCAGAGGAAACACCGCATAAGGTATCACCGGCCAAGCTGCTGCTGATCTCGGCGTTATTCAGTGTGTTCTTCGCTTTTCTATATAATAGAGCCTTCCAGAGCGACAGACTGCTGAAGCAGCCGGATGTGATTTATACAAGATGGCTTTATCTGATCGTTGGAGCTGCTTTAATCCTGCGGGTCTGGATTGGCCTGACTGCGCAGGGCTATCAGAATGACATGAATACCTTTATAGCCTGGGGCCAGCGCATGGTGGATTTGGGTCCGGGCAAGTTCTATGAGGAGGGTTATTTTGCAGACTATCCTCCAGGGTATTTATATATATTGTATCTGTTAGCCTCGATCCGCGGTTTGTTCGGCCTGGCGCATGGCTCAGGCGGGGAAACGCTGCTCTTTAAACTGCCGGCGATCCTTTCCGATCTGGTGCTGGGGTATTTGATTTACAAAGGCGGACGCAAAAAGCTCGGATCAGGCATGGCAATCGGCTTAGCGCTGCTCTTCCTGTTTAATCCGGCGGTGCTGATGGATTCCGCTGCCTGGGGACAGGCAGATTCGTTCTTTTTAGTGTTCCTGCTGCTCAGCATTGCCGGGGCCTCCGATAAAGCCTTTGTGCGTGCAGCGATATTTTTTGCCTTGGCCACGCTGATCAAACCGCAGGCACTTATCTTCACACCAGTCCTGCTGTTTGCCTTCTATCATCACCGGGCCTGGAAGCAGCTTGCGGTAGGCGCTCTTTACGGACTTGGGATCTTTGCCTTGCTGGCGGCACCATTCTTCTGGAATAACGGCGGGGTAGGCGCGCTTATTGATCTGTATAAGAGCACGCTGTCTTCCTATCCGTATTCTACGGTTAATGCGTTTAATCTCTATGCACTGACTGACCCGATGTGGTCCCCGCTCGATTTTACATGGCTTGGGATTACGTACCGGGTCTGGGGTTATGTCTGCATCCTGGCAGCAGTAGCCGTGGCGGCGTATTATTCCTTCAAGCGGGACCGCAAGGAGCTGTCCAAATCTTTCTTCATCGGCATGGTGCTGATTGTCATTATGTTTGTACTCGGAACCAAAATGCATGAGCGTTACATGTATCCGGTTCTGATTCTCTCGCTGTTCGCTTATATTGAAAGCCGGGACCGCCGTTTTCTGACGCTGTTTCTCGGATTTTCGCTGACGCAATACATTAATGTAGGCTACACGCTTGCCCATCTGAACGCCGGAAATAATCCGCCTTCGGACGGAATTGTTCTGGTTACGTCGATTGCCAATCTCGCTTTGTTGTTATATATGCTGTACATTGGGTATTCGTTGTATATCCGTAACGAAACGAAGCTGCTTCCGCTGCCTTCTGCCCCGGCAGAGAAGTACGAAGCTGATATGAAACTCGCCGAGGAGCTTCGTCCGCTTCCGCAGCCGGGTAAGAGATCCAGGTTCAGACTGCAGCGTAAAGACTGGATCTGGATGCTGGCTATTACTGCCGTCTACGCAGCCCTGGCTCTTTACCACCTGGGCTCATCAAAAGCTCCCGAAACCTTATGGGAACCGGCCGCCAGCGGCGAAAGCTTTTATGTCGATCTGGGCCAGAGCCGCCAGTTGGAGCGTGTCAACGTATTTGGAGGTGTCGGGACCGGTAAATTCAAACTGGAATTCAGCCAGACGCCGGATGCCTGGAGCAGTCCGCTCGATGTGAATGAGGATGTCGGCAATGTATTCATCTGGAAAAGCCAGCCGCTGAACGTTGCGGCAAGATACGTGAAACTTACGGTGACTTCACCGGGCTTTACCTTAAATGAAATGGCCTTCTACGAGCAGGGGGGTGGAAAAACTCCGCTTCCGGTTACAAGTGTCACCCCGGATGCCGGTGCAGCGCCAAAAAGAGGCGTCCCCTCCAACCTGTTTGACGAACAGTCAATCATACCGGAAAATACCGGTTTCATGAACAGCACCTATTTTGATGAGATTTACCATGCACGGACAGCTTATGAATACACGCATGGCATCGTCCCTTATGAGAATACCCACCCGCCGCTCGGCAAGCTTCTGATTGCTATCGGCATGGAGGTATTCGGTGTTAATCCGTTCGGCTGGCGGATTATCGGTACTTTGTTCGGAATCGCTATGCTGCCGCTAATCTATATCATGGCGCTGCGCTTGTTCAAAAAGAGCATTTACGCCGCCCTTGCCGCGGGACTGTTCGCACTGGATTTCATGCATTTTACGCAGACCCGGATTTCTACAATTGATGTATACGGCGTATTCTTCATCATGTTAATGTTCTATTTCATGCAGCGGTATTTCACAATGAATTTCTACCGTGTTCCGCTGCGCAAGACACTCGTCCCGCTGTTCTGGTCCGGAGTGTTCTTCGGGATCGGCGTCGCCTCCAAATGGATTGTGCTCTATGGAGGAGCCGGGCTGGCCATTATGCTGGCGCTCGCCTTATTTGAACGCTATAGGGAACATAAGGCCGCTGGGCGTGTGCTGGCTGAAGGCAAATTAAGTGATCAGGAGCTCAAGGACGCCTGCCGGACGGCAGATAGTTCCTTTTGGAAGAACACCATCGTTACGCTGGCCAGCTGTGTTGTTTTCTTTGTAGTTATTCCTGCCGTTATCTATAGCCTGTCCTTTATCCCTGCGCTGTCCGTAACAGCCGACGGGTTTACTGTAAAAGGCTTGATCGATGCGCAAAAGAATATGTATAACTACCACAGCCAGCTTGTCGCCACGCATCCGTTTGCTTCCTCCTGGTGGGAATGGCCGTTTATGAAACGGCCGGTATGGTTCTTCAGCGGCGGCGAAGGATTGCCGGAAGGCAAGGTGAGCAGCATAGTCACCATAGGCAATCCGTTAATCTGGTGGACCGGGATCTTCGCGATGCTGGCTACGGTATGGCTTACCATAAAACGGAAAGACAAAAGCATGTACATGATCTGGATCGGCTTTTTCTCGCAGTATGTCCCTTGGATGCTTGTGCCGCGTGAGACGTTCCTATACCATTATTTTGCGATGGTACCGTTCATGATTCTTGCTATTATATATATCATGAAGCTGCTGGACAGCAAATATCGGGAAGCTAGGTATATCCGGTATGCGTATGTGGCTGTCGCAGCACTGCTTTTTGTACTGTTCTATCCGGTGTTGTCGGGAATGGTGGTAGACAGAGATTATGTGACGGATGTGCTGCGCTGGTTCCCTTCCTGGGTATTCTAGGAGGGGAGCGCGTAGTGCTACAAAACTTTTAGGAGGAACAAAGGTGAAAGCCAGATACAGTGTTATTGTCCCCATGTACAATGAGGAAGAAGTTATTCAATATACGTATGAGCGGCTTAAGAAAGTCATGGACGAATGCGGTGATACCTATGAACTGATCTTCGTCAATGACGGGAGCCGGGATCGCACAGCTGAGATCATGAGTGGAATCAGCAGCAGCGACGAGCATGTTAAGCTGATTGACTTCTCCCGTAACTTCGGCCATCAGGTCGCGATTACGGCCGGAATGGACTATGCGCAAGGCCAGGCTGTTGTGGTGATTGACGCGGATCTTCAAGATCCGCCCGAGGTCATTTTGCAGATGATTGCCAAGTGGAAAGAGGGCTATGAGGTAGTTTACGCCAAACGGCTGAAACGGCATGGGGAGACTATTTTCAAGAAAGTGACCGCCAAGCTCTTTTACCGTCTGCTCAGCAGCATGACCAGTGTGGAGATTCCCACCGATACAGGCGACTTCCGGCTCATCGACCGTAAAGTATGCGATGTGCTGCGCGGTCTCAAAGAGAAAAACCGCTATGTCAGAGGTTTGGTGAGCTGGGTCGGCTTCCGGCAGACGATGGTGGAATATGTGCGGGAGGAACGTTTTGCAGGTGAAACCAAATACCCGCTGAAGAAAATGATCCGGTTTGCGGTTGACGGAATCACCTCATTTTCACATAAGCCGCTGAAAATAGCCTCATATGTAGGCTTCTTTCTCTCCTTCTCCAGCTTTGTGTATCTGTTCTTTGTATTATTCCAGAGAATCTTTTTCACCTCATGGACGGTTCCGGGCTGGGCTTCCATCGTCGGCGTCAATTTGTTGTTTAACGGCATCGTGCTGATGCTGCTTGGCGTAATAGGTGAATATATTGGACGGATATATGATGAATCCAAGGATAGACCGCTGTATATCGTGCGTGAGACCAAGGGTTACCGGGGTGGGGAGCATGAGGAGCGGCAAGAGGACAATGATTATGGCAGATAGGAAGCTGAATGCGGGATTTATCCAGTTTTTAAAATTTAATGCTGTAGGCTTACTGAATACGCTGATTGATTTCGCCGTATTTACCTTGCTGCATTCTCTGGGTATGATGAACACCCCGGCACAGATAATTTCTTATAGCGCAGGGACAGCGAACAGTTTCTTTTGGAACAAGAAGGTGACCTTTAAGGATAAGAGTCAGGCTAGCAAGGACAGTTTTAACCGTATGCAATTAGTCCGATTCATCATACTGAACCTGGTTGTACTGGGGATATCAGTGCTGCTGATGCATCTGCTAACGGACAAATTTGGAGTTCAGGTGCTGATTTCCAAAGTGCTGGTTACGTTCGTCACCGTCATCATCAATTTCTTTGGTAGCCGTAAATGGGTATTTTAAGTCAGATGATGGGCCGTGGAGTTTCTTTATCTTAAAGATCGGGGGGGGATTTGATGCGTAAGTTTTCCTATTTGATCATAATTGCAGGAGTTCTAGTCATGCTGTATCCAAAAGCGAGCGAATGGTATAACGACCGGCAGCAAGAGAAGCTGCTGAAGGAGGCTGAACAGGCTTATAGTGAGCTGGCCCCTTCGTCAGAGCTCGATCTGAAAAAACAGTACGCCGAGGTCACTGCACTGCTGGCAGAAGAATCAGCTGGGGATGAACCAGTGCAGGCTGCCGAACCGGCAGAGCAGGAAATAGAGGTCGGCGGCAAAGTGACCGGAATTATCACAATCGACAAAATCGATTTGAAATTGCCCATATTGGAAGGGGCGACCAAAGCCAACATGAAGCATGCCGCAGCCCATATGAAGGAAACCGCTCCAATCGGTGAAATAGGCAATGCTGCCATAGCTGCACACAGGTCTAGGACTGCAGGGAGATTATTCAACAGACTGAACGAAGTAAAGGTCGGAGATACCATTTCCGTCAAGACAAGCGATCAGGAGTATAAATACGAGGTTTACGATATCTCGATTGTTGAGCCTACCGATGTGTCTGTACTGAACGGGAATAAACAAGATAAGATCCTTACCCTCATTACATGTGATCCTTTGGTAAATCCGACCCATCGACTGATTATCCACGCTAAAGCGGTTTGAAGTAAGAGAACAGATCATAAAATGCGAAAATTATAAAAATTTAAATGAATTAAGTAGAAATCTAGTGATTTAGGTCTTGTAACTAGGCATTAATATGATACTATATAACTATAAAAGCTAAACACGATAACGGCAAACCTATCGAAAGGTAGGGACGCAAAGCTAAAGGGCCTTCCCGGTAAGGATGGCAGCCAGCTACCGAATGAAGAGGCTTTTTTTGTTTGTTCTTAAGATGAATCTAGTATATTCCAATAGTAGTAGGAACAGATAAAGCTTAAACGATAACGGCAAACCTATCGAAAGGTAGGGACGCAAAGCTAAAGGGCCTTCCCGGGTATGGATGGCAGCCAGCTACCGAAAGGGGTTTTATCCATGAAGAAGTTCTATTATATGTTCTTGACCTTGTTCGTCCTGGTTACTTCAGTTCAAGTAAGCACAGCTAACGCTTCCAGCGTAGAGTCAGGCTGGTTAAATACATCGCAATTGAGCCAAGGGGTTGTCCAAGTTTCCTATGATGTTCCCAAGGACAAACGTATCAAGCTCATGATTACCAAAGACAATAAGAGCTACTCTTATAACTTATATGCCTCCAAATCTACAGAAACGTTTCCACTGCAGCAGGGGAATGGCGCTTATAAAGTGTCAGTCTTAGAGAACACCAGCGGCAACAAATACAAAGTACTTTCTTCCGAAACCGTAGATCTGAGCATGAGCAACACCAATGCCGTATATTTGAGTTCCGTACAGAATGTGAAATGGAATTCTTCCGATAAAGCAGTACTGAAAGCTAAGCAGCTCACGCAAGGGCTGACCACTGATGAAGCAAAGGTACAAGCTATCTATAATTACATCGTGGCGAATGTAAAGTACGACTACACCTTAGCAGCTAATGTTACGCAGGATTATATCCCGAACAACGACAACACACTTGCTAGTAAGAAAGGGATTTGCTACGATTATGCATCTTTGTTCGCCACCATGCTCCGCAGTGAAGGGATTCCGACAAAGCTGGTAATGGGCAATACGAGTTATGTATCTGTATATCATGCCTGGAATGAAGTATTGCTTAACGGCAAATGGGTAACGATCGATACGACAGTAGACGCCGGATTGGGTAAGAACAAAGAAACAGGCTTCACCAAAGCGTCGAGCAAATATACAGCAGCTAAGATCTACTAATCCTGTAGAATGATGATTACTCTAAGATAACCGGCTTAATATTTAAGCCGGTTATCTTTTTTTGTTTAAGGGGTTGCTTTTTTATATTGATGTGGGGTATTATAGGTAAGCGTTGTTAGAGCGCACCCAAGTAAATAAGGAATGGCTGAAAAGTTGTTTCAAAAAAAAGCTTGCGTTTCTAAATCAAACGTGATATATTATAAGAGTTGCTGGTGACGAGATAATCGACACTGACAACGAGCTTGATCTTTGAAAACTGAACAACGAGTGAGTATGGAAATCACGCAAGTGAGATCCAAAATTAGAGAATGTAAATTCTCGTCAGATGTTTCAAATTGAGCAATCGCTCTTTCTAAATACCAATTTGGAGAGTTTGATCCTGGCTCAGGACGAACGCTGGCGGCGTGCCTAATACATGCAAGTCGAGCGGAGTTATGAAGGAGCTTGCTCCGGATTAACTTAGCGGCGGACGGGTGAGTAACACGTAGGCAACCTACCTCTTTGACTGGGATAACTACCGGAAACGGTAGCTAATACCGGATAATTCCTTTGTTCACATGGACGAAGGATGAAAGGCGGAGCAATCTGCTACAAGGAGATGGGCCTGCGGCGCATTAGCTAGTTGGTGGGGTAACGGCTCACCAAGGCGACGATGCGTAGCCGACCTGAGAGGGTGAACGGCCACACTGGGACTGAGACACGGCCCAGACTCCTACGGGAGGCAGCAGTAGGGAATCTTCCGCAATGGGCGAAAGCCTGACGGAGCAACGCCGCGTGAGTGATGAAGGTTTTCGGATCGTAAAGCTCTGTTGCCAGGGAAGAACGTCCGGTAGAGTAACTGCTACCGGAGTGACGGTACCTGAGAAGAAAGCCCCGGCTAACTACGTGCCAGCAGCCGCGGTAATACGTAGGGGGCAAGCGTTGTCCGGAATTATTGGGCGTAAAGCGCGCGCAGGCGGCTATTTAAGTCTGGTGTTTAAACCTTGGGCTCAACCTGAGGTCGCACTGGAAACTGGGTGGCTTGAGTACAGAAGAGGAAAGTGGAATTCCACGTGTAGCGGTGAAATGCGTAGATATGTGGAGGAACACCAGTGGCGAAGGCGACTTTCTGGGCTGTAACTGACGCTGAGGCGCGAAAGCGTGGGGAGCAAACAGGATTAGATACCCTGGTAGTCCACGCCGTAAACGATGAGTGCTAGGTGTTAGGGGTTTCGATACCCTTGGTGCCGAAGTTAACACAGTAAGCACTCCGCCTGGGGAGTACGGTCGCAAGACTGAAACTCAAAGGAATTGACGGGGACCCGCACAAGCAGTGGAGTATGTGGTTTAATTCGAAGCAACGCGAAGAACCTTACCAGGTCTTGACATCCCTCTGAATCCACTAGAGATAGTGGCGGCCTTCGGGACAGAGGAGACAGGTGGTGCATGGTTGTCGTCAGCTCGTGTCGTGAGATGTTGGGTTAAGTCCCGCAACGAGCGCAACCCTTGACTTTAGTTGCCAGCAGGTCGAGCTGGGCACTCTAGAGTGACTGCCGGTGACAAACCGGAGGAAGGTGGGGATGACGTCAAATCATCATGCCCCTTATGACCTGGGCTACACACGTACTACAATGGCCGGTACAACGGGAAGCGAAGCCGCGAGGTGGAGCCAATCCCAGCAAAGCCGGTCTCAGTTCGGATTGCAGGCTGCAACTCGCCTGCATGAAGTCGGAATTGCTAGTAATCGCGGATCAGCATGCCGCGGTGAATACGTTCCCGGGTCTTGTACACACCGCCCGTCACACCACGAGAGTTTACAACACCCGAAGTCGGTGGGGTAACCCGCAAGGGAGCCAGCCGCCGAAGGTGGGGTAGATGATTGGGGTGAAGTCGTAACAAGGTAGCCGTATCGGAAGGTGCGGCTGGATCACCTCCTTTCTATGGAGAATCGTTTCCTGCAACGGAAACATTCAAATCGGAAGCTTAGCTTCCAAAACTCAGGTTTAGGCCTGTTACTCACTCGTTGGTCAGTTTTGAGAGTTTAAGCTCTCAAGTAGTACCTTGATCCTTGAAAACTGGATACCGAAACGAATTTGCGTTTTAGAACATCTTTTAGCTGAAACTTGTGTGAACAAGTTTTAATTATAGCGATGCTAGCGATTTTCCTTCTGGAAAAACGCATTGGTTAAGCTAATAAGAGCACACGGAGGATGCCTAGGCGCCAGGAGCCGACGAAGGACGTGGCGAACAACGAAACTGCCTCGGGGAGCTGTAAGCAAGCTTTGATCCGGGGGTGTCCGAATGGGGAAACCCAGCTGTGGTAATTCGCAGTTACTTCTCTCTGAATACATAGGGGAGATAGAGGCAGACCAGGGGAACTGAAACATCTAAGTACCCTGAGGAAGAGAAAACAATAGTGATTCCGTCAGTAGCGGCGAGCGAACGCGGAACAGCCTAAACCAAGGGGCTTGCCCCTTGGGGTTGTGGGACGTCTCACATGGAGTTACAAAGGAATATGGTAGGTGAAGAGGTCTGGAAAGGCCCGCGATAGAGGTAAAAGCCCTGTAGCCTAAACTGTGTTCTCTCCGAGACGGATCCCGAGTAGTGCGGGGCACGTGAAACCCCGTATGAATCCAGCAGGACCATCTGCTAAGGCTAAATACTACCTGGCGACCGATAGTGAAACAGTACCGTGAGGGAAAGGTGAAAAGCACCCCGGAAGGGGAGTGAAATAGAACCTGAAACCGTGTGCTTACAAAAAGTCAGAGCCCGATCTATGGGTGATGGCGTGCCTTTTGTAGAATGAACCGGCGAGTTACGTTTAACATGCAAGGTTAAGGTGAGAAGCCGGAGCCGCAGCGAAAGCGAGTCTGAATAGGGCGACTGAGTATGTGGACGTAGACCCGAAACCGTGTGATCTACCCCTGTCCAGGGTGAAGGTGCGGTAACACGCACTGGAGGCCCGAACCCACGTATGTTGAAAAATGCGGGGATGAGGTGGGGGTAGCGGAGAAATTCCAATCGAACTCGGAGATAGCTGGTTCTCCCCGAAATAGCTTTAGGGCTAGCCTCGGTGAATGGAGTGGTGGAGGTAGAGCACTGATTGGGTGCGGGGCCCGCAAGGGTTACCAAGCTCAGTCAAACTCCGAATGCCATTAACTTCTTGCCGGGAGTCAGACAGTGAGTGCTAAGATCCATTGTCAAAAGGGAAACAGCCCAGACCATCAGCTAAGGTCCCCAAGTGTGTGTTAAGTGGGAAAGGATGTGGAGTTGCACAGACAACCAGGATGTTGGCTTAGAAGCAGCCACCATTGAAAGAGTGCGTAATAGCTCACTGGTCGAGTGACTCTGCGCCGAAAATGTAACGGGGCTAAACACACCACCGAAGCTATGGCTAGATACTATGTATCTGGGGTAGGGGAGCGTTGTATGCAGGTTGAAGGTGTACCGTAAGGAGCGCTGGACAGCATACAAGTGAGAATGCCGGTATGAGTAACGAAAAGATCAGTGAGAATCTGATCCGCCGAAAGCCCAAGGTTTCCTGAGGAAGGCTCGTCCGCTCAGGGTAAGTCGGGACCTAAGGCGAGGCCGAAAGGCGTAGTCGAAGGACAACAGTTTGAAATTACTGTACCACCGTAATCCGCTATGAGCGATGGGGTGACGCAGGAGGGTAGTGACGCGGACTGATGGATGTCCGTCTAAGCAGTGAGGCTGGTGTGTAGGCAAATCCGCACACCATTAAGGCTGGGCTGTGATGGGGAGCGAAAATTATAGTAGCGAAGGTCATGATCTCACACTGCCAAGAAAAGCCTCTAGTCAGGAGAAGGTGCCCGTACCGCAAACCGACACAGGTAGGCGAGAAGAGAATTCTAAGGCGCGCGGAAGAACTCTCGTTAAGGAACTCGGCAAAATGACCCCGTAACTTCGGGAGAAGGGGTGCCTCGGTAGGGTGAATAGCCCGAGGGGGCCGCAGTGAAAAGGCCCAAGCGACTGTTTAGCAAAAACACAGGTCTGTGCGAAGCCGCAAGGCGAAGTATACGGGCTGACGCCTGCCCGGTGCTGGAAGGTTAAGGGGAGCGGTTAGGAGCAATCCGAAGCTGTGAACCGAAGCCCCAGTAAACGGCGGCCGTAACTATAACGGTCCTAAGGTAGCGAAATTCCTTGTCAGGTAAATTCTGACCCGCACGAATGGCGTAACGACTTGGGCGCTGTCTCAACGAGAGATCCGGTGAAATTTTAATACCTGTGAAGATGCAGGTTACCCGCGACAAGACGGAAAGACCCCATGGAGCTTTACTGCAGCTTGATATTGAATTTGGGTACGATCTGTACAGGATAGGTGGGAGCCGTAGAGGCAGGAGCGCAAGCTTCTGCGGAGGCGCCGTTGGGATACCACCCTGATCGTATCTAGGTTCTAACCTAGTGCCCTAATCGGGTACGGGGACCGTGTCAGGCGGGCAGTTTGACTGGGGCGGTCGCCTCCTAAAGAGTAACGGAGGCGTTCAAAGGTTCCCTCAGAATGGTTGGAAATCATTCGAAGAGTGCAAAGGCATAAGGGAGCTTGACTGCGAGACCAACAAGTCGAGCAGGGACGAAAGTCGGACTTAGTGATCCGGTGGTACCGCATGGAAGGGCCATCGCTCAACGGATAAAAGCTACCCTGGGGATAACAGGCTTATCTCCCCCAAGAGTCCACATCGACGGGGAGGTTTGGCACCTCGATGTCGGCTCATCGCATCCTGGGGCTGAAGTAGGTCCCAAGGGTTGGGCTGTTCGCCCATTAAAGCGGTACGCGAGCTGGGTTCAGAACGTCGTGAGACAGTTCGGTCCCTATCTGTCGTGGGCGCAGGAAATTTGAGAGGAGCTGTCCTTAGTACGAGAGGACCGGGATGGACGTACCGCTGGTGCATCAGTTGTTCCGCCAGGAGCATGGCTGAGTAGCTACGTACGGACGGGATAAGCGCTGAAAGCATCTAAGCGTGAAGCCCCCCTCAAGATGAGATTTCCCAATTAGTAAGACCCCTTGAAGACGACGAGGTAGATAGGTTGGAGGTGGAAGTGCAGCAATGCATGGAGCTGACCAATACTAATCGGTCGAGGGCTTATCCAAGAATTAAGACGCAGATTCGTTTCGGATTCAGTTTTCAGGAATTAAGGTTCCTGAAGCATTTACGCTGTAAATGCCCGTTTGGTGGCGATAGCGGAGGGGTTCCACGCGTACCCATCCCGAACACGACCGTTAAGCCCTCCAGCGCCGATGGTACTTGGACCGAAGGGTCCTGGGAGAGTAGGACGCCGCCAAGCACACAAAGCCATTGTTGAGATTCTCAACAGTGGCTTTTTTGTTGCCTTTTGCGTTAAGATTTAACTGCTGGCTATTGAATGTGGATAGGATAGGGGATAAAGTGAATAGAAGAAAAACTTGTCCACATGTGGATAAGAATCATGAAATATACAATGAATCAAAAGTAGTCCCCAATTAATGTGGATAGTATTGAGTATTTGTGGATATATGTGACTTTTAATGTTGATAATAGGGAGCTTCGCAAGCAAAGGGGATATTTCAGTGGATAATACAGACGATCTTGTGTGGATAGAAAGATTTGTAGTTCAAGCCAGCGATACGGATTACCGTTCCCAGGCTAAGCTGTCTTTTATTCTGGAAATGATGCAGCGTACGGCTGACTCAGCGGTAAGTGCACTTGGCCTCAGTCTTGAACAGATGCTGGAGGCCGGAATGGGCTGGATGATGATCACTCTTGATCTGGAGTTTAAACGTATCCCCCGGCTGAATGATGAGTTGATAGTGCACACATGGAGTAAAGGGACCAAAGGAGCCATATGGCAGCGTGACTACCGTATTTATGATAAGGACCATACAGAGGTAGCTGTGGCGCGTTCAACCTGGGCGCTTGTAGATACAGAGAAGCGTAAGCTGCTGCGGCCATCTGCTCTTCCCATATCAGTACTGCATTATGAAGGTGATTCGGTTGGCAGTATTCCAGATAAGGTAACCATTCCTCAGGACATCTCCATGGAACAAGCCTACCAGTATCAGGTCAGATACAGTGGTCTGGACAGCAATAATCATTTGAATAATGCACGTTATGGTGATTTGTGCTGCGATGCTTTGTCTCTGGAGGAATGGGGTGTGAAGGAACTGAAGCGGTTCCGGATTACTTATGTACAGGAGGCAAAATATGGGGATGAACTGATGATTGTGCGGTCACAGCTAACAAGTGAAGGTGCATTTGTTCAGGGAAAGCTGGAGCAGGCCATATCATTTGCAGCTTGTCTGGAACTTGGTGAAGAAGCACGTTAACGGAAATACATATAGGAATTATACTTGAGGGGCAACTATCCGAGACTTAGAATCCCTATACAAATGTCCGTGTCTGCTTAGCAGATACGGACATTTGTGTTATACCAGTTCCAAGGGAACATAAATCTCGCTTATTGAATTTTTGTCATCCGGGCCCAGATATTGCTCACCATAATATTCGAATTCGTAAGGCAGGGAAAGCCGGTATTCGCTTTTTGGAAGCCAAGTCTCATAAATATATTTGTAGGTATAAGAGACATCCTTCGACAACCCTTTATGTATGAACTTTAAATAGGTGGCTGCAGGCAAGGTATACATAGGAAAATCCGCTGATAGTTGCGCTTGTTCAGAGGCGGAATGGCGATAAGAGGTTTGAGTTACGGCATATTGACGACGGCCCGATATCTCTGGCTGAGGGTAAAGCTCGCAAGCACATATAAAGGAAACCCCGCTGTTTTCAAAATCATCAGCCCAGTAGCCCACTTGATAATATCGTTCGGGAAGCCTGCGGCCGTGCAGACTGGGCACTCTGGTGAACAGCTGGGACCAGGCTTCGGAGATTACAGAATAGTCAGCGATAACATTCACAATAGGTCCCTTGAGAGTAATTTCATCTAGCTTTACGATCTGCGGAGGCGTTCCTTGAACTACAGGCAAATGAAGCAGGTCCTGTTCGTGAAGCCGGTGCAGCAGTGGAAGCAGAGGATTATTTCGTTTATTGCGGACCTGCGTCGGTGTGGTATGCAGCAACCTTTTAAAGGCCCTGGTGAAGGTCTCGTAGTCGTTAAAATGATAATCCAGTGCAATGTCCTGGAAAGAACGCTCCGGCCATCGTTTAAGATCCTTGGCAGCCTCGGTAATTTTGCGTCTGGCTATATAATCCCCCGGTGTTATCCCCGTAATGGCCTGGAATAAACGAATGAAATGATACAGAGAATAGCCGGTTCTCCTGGAGAGGGCAGTTACAGACAATGGAGATTTCAGTTCAGCTTCAATATGGTCCAAAGCCTGGACGACGAGCTGGTAATTGTTCATGTCTACCCCCTCGGGAATTAATGGAATAAAATGTAAGTCACTGCAGTTGAGCAGCTATCAGCACTCATTAATCAGCTACCCAGTCTCCCCAGCCAGCGGCCCATTCAGGGACAGTGACATCTTTGACGCGGTCCGTAGTGGGAAAGTAAGCCTTGATATCGAGAATTGGCGTACCAGGGTAAGCATCCAGTCCGGCAATCTCGACAATGCCCGATTCCATATCAACAGACACTATGGTAGCTACACTAAGGCCTAAAGGATTGGGGCGGACAGGAGAGCGGGAGGCAAAAACTCCACTTAAAGGTGCCTCATATGGAGGCTGAACCTGCGTGGTTTGCCGGAAGTGGTCATCTGCAAACTCATGAATCCACCAAAGGATCTGGCAATGGCTGAAATTTTGCAGGCCTTTCAAGGCAGGGTGAAATTCAGGTTTAAGCTCAAGACGCAGATTGTCAGGCTGCCCGGCAACCACACCTACTGGTATGACATTATACACTTCTTGCTTGGACATTTACTGTGACTCCTTTCGGATAACGGATACAGCCTATTGTATAATGTGGAGGTGGAATTCAGCCTGACGATATTTGCGGTCTTTTAGATCATGGTATAATAGGTTGTTGGCAAGGAAGGGAGAGAATTATGAAGGTATTGGTATTGGCGGAAAAGCCGTCGGTTGCGCGTGAGATTGCCCGGGTGCTGGGATGCGGGAATAAACAGAAAAGCTATATTGAAGGTCCGAAATATGTAGTTACCTGGGCTTTGGGGCATTTGGTCGGTCTGGCAGAGCCTGAAGACTATAACAATAAATTTGCTTCTTGGGCATTGGAGGATTTGCCGATTCTGCCGGAGAAGGCCAAACTGAAGGTGCTGCGTGAGACAAGCCAGCAGTATAAGGCTGTGCAGCAGCTGATGAAACGCCAGGATATCGACGAACTGATCGTTGCAACGGATGCAGCGCGGGAAGGGGAGCTTCTGGCCCGCTGGATCATGAATATGGCCGGCTGGAAAAAGCCGTTCCGGCGTCTATGGATTTCTTCGCAGACGGATAAGGCGATCAAAGAGGGATTTGCGTCACTGCGTCCGGGCCGGGATTTTGACCGTCTGTATGAATCGGCGCGCTGCCGTGCAGAGGCGGACTGGATGATTGGTCTTAACGTTACCCGTGCTTTAACCTGCAAGTTCGGTGCTCCGCTGTCGGCTGGCCGTGTGCAGACACCCACGCTCGGCATGATCATGGACCGGGAGAACGAAATTACAGGCTTCCGTTCCCAGGAGTATGAGATGTTGACCGCAGATTTCGGGAATTTCCAGGCGGGTTGGCGTGCTCCGGGCGGGGATGGCCGGATTTTTGACAAGGAGAAGACAGCGAAGCTCAATGACAAGCTTACCGGCCGAAGCGGGCGTATCGCCAAGGTGCAAAAAAGCGAGAAAAGCGAGCCGCATCCACTGGCTTATGATCTCACCGAGCTGCAGAGGGATGCCAACCGCAAGTTCGGCTTCTCGGCAAAACAAACATCCAGTGTGCTGCAGCGTCTATACGAGCAGCATAAGCTGGTCACTTATCCGCGTACGGACAGCCGTTATCTAACCTCGGATATGACGGGGACGTTAAAGGAACGGCTGGACAGCATCGCGGTCGGACCCTATGCGGCATTGGCACGGCCGCTGCTGCGTAAACCGCTGCCCATTACAAAGCGGATAGTAGATGACAGCAAGGTGAGCGATCACCATGCCATTATTCCTACGGAGCAGACAGTGCTCTTAAATCTGCTTAGTGCGGAAGAGCGTAAGCTCTATGATCTGATCGTGCGGCGATTTATCAGCCTGTTCTATCCGCCGGCCCGTTATGACGCGGTGGCCGTCACGGTAAGCGTGGAAGGCGAGAGCTTTCATGTGAAAGGCACCACGGTAAAGGACGCAGGCTGGCGTGAGGTGTACGGCGGTGATATGAGCAATGACGACGAAGAAGATAATACAGCCGATGAGCCTGCGGCAAGCAGTGTGAAGCTGCCGGAGCTGCGTGAAGGTGAGGCCGTTAAGGTTCTGCGCTGTGTGATCCGCCCAGGGCGGACACAGCCGCCCAAACGGTATAACGAGGCTTCGCTGCTGACTCAGATGGAGAAGCATGGCCTCGGAACACCCGCAACCCGGGCCGATATCATTGAAAAGCTGGTCAGCTCGGATACTATCGAGCGGCAAGGCAATTCTCTTCACCCGACAGGCAAAGGGAAGCAGTTGATTGAACTAGTCTCGGCACAGCTGCGCACGCCGGAGCTGACGGCGCGCTGGGAGGCCGAGCTGGAGAAGATTGCCCGCGGACAAGGGCGGCCTGAGCCTTTTCTGCAAGGCATCCGCAGTATGGCGCAGGAACTCGTATCCGGCGTCAAGAGCAGCGGCGCAGAATACAAGCCGCATAATGTCTCCAGCAGCCATTGTCCTGAATGTGGGACAAGAATGCTGGAGAAGAAGACCAAAAAGGGCAAGCTGCTGGTCTGCCCTGCTGATGACTGCGGCTATACCCGTGCCGGAGAGAAACGGCTTTCGAACCGCCGTTGTCCGCAGTGCCATAAGAAAATGGAGCTCAAAGAAGGCAAGGCGGGCCTCTACGTACAGTGTCTGGGCTGCGGAATAACAGAGACAATGGACAAGGACCACAAGCATATCAATAAACGTGAGCAGCAGAAGCTGGTACAGCAGTACAGCAAACCTGAAAGCGTAGGCTCGAATCTGGGTGAGCTGCTCAAAGCGGCAATGGAGGCCAAACAGAAGGGGAATTAAGCGTAATAACCTCTGTGGAGCGGACATTTAAACTATAAATTAGAAACCTAAATAAGCCTGCCGGAATCCCCGGCAGGCTTATTTAGGTTAAGAAGGGCGGCTTAGGTGCTGCTGTGCACCGAAGTGCTTGGAGAGACACAAATTCCGGTTAACCGTGAAATAATCAGAATCCGGAGTGGATTTTAGGGCTGTCAAACAAAAGACAGATATGTTTTACTAAGAAGATCGGCAAAAGAGCAGGAGCAACTCTAAAAAATGAATGAGCGGGTGGTAAAGTGACAGTGCCTAAGCAAAAAGAAAACGGGGCCCAGTCGGTAGAAGCTTCAAAAACCAAGGAAAGCAGCCGTTTCTTCTTCCTGGTCATCGTCTTTATGTTCTGGTTCTCTTCATATATTTATGTTCCGGTGCTCTCTCCCTATGTGGAGCATCTCGGAGCTTCGTATGTTATGGTCGGCTCAGTGCTAGGGATATACGGTCTGATGCAGATTCTGTTCCGGCTGCCGATCGGAATCGGTTCGGATTATTTGAACCGGCGGCGGCCGTTCATTTATCTGGGGCTGATCGCCAGCGGCGCAAGCTGCCTGCTGTTTATGGCGGGAGCGCATCCGGGCTGGGCACTGGCGGCTCGTGCCGTATCCGGAATAGCAGCCTCCGCCTGGGTAGTGTACTCGGTGATGTTTGCCGGCTATTTTCCGAAAGAGGAAGCGGGAAAAGCGATGGGCATGCTGCAGTTCACCACGGTCATCGCCCAGTTGATGAGCATGATGATCAGCGGCTACATGGTGGAGCACTGGGGCTGGAATGCCCCGTTTGTTATCGGCGGGCTTGTGGCGATAGCGGCTCTGGTACTCGCCCTGCGTCTGCCGGAACAGCAGCAGGAGAAGCGGGAGAACGCGATCCAGCTTAAAGACCTTGCTGCGGTAATTAAAGAGCCGCTGCTGGTCAAAGTCTCGCTGTTATCCGTGCTGGCGCACTGTGTGCTCTTTATTACAATGTTCGGCTATACTCCGAACCAGGCGCTGGACATCGGTGCAAGCAAGGAAAGCTTAGGCTGGCTGACTTTGGCATTCATGCTGCCCCATGCCGTTGCGACACTCTACGGTTCCCGTTTATTTGGCAGGCTGCTTGGCGACCGTGGGACACTGCTGCTGGGTTTTGCCGGAAGCGCGCTGTTCACGCTGCTGATTCCTTCAATGCCGACGCTTGCCGCCTTGTGTGCGACACAAATCGGGAACGGCTTTATGCAGGGACTTATTTTTCCGCTGCTGCTTGGCAAATCAGTATCGGGAGTGGCGCCCTTTAAACGGGCAACTGCGATGGGCTTCTATCAGGCGGTGTATGCAATAGGCATGTCTGGAGGGCCGTTTGTGGCGGGTTGGATGAGCTCTGCCTATGGTCTAAGCGGCGGATTCTGGCTGGGCGGAATCGCGGCAGCACTTGCTGCCGTATTATCCTGGGTATGGATTACGGATGCTGGCGGGTCCCGCGAAAGAACAGGAAAGCAAGGGCGTATACATGGCAGGTAATGTGAGGATTATTGGTTTTTTGCCGGAAAGGGTACTATAATATGAAGTAGATAGGATAAGAGGGAGGAGAGCCGGAAGGAATGGTCAAGGGTGTGTTGCTGTGGTTTGCACTAATTAATATTATCGGGTATGTGGTAATGTCCGAGGACAAGAACAAGGCCCGTACAAGGCGGGAACGCGTACCTGAGAAGACGCTTTTTTTGCTGGCATTTATGGGCGGTGCGCTGGGTGTGCTGACTGCCATGTACCGCAAGCGCCACAAGACGCGGCATACTTCTTTCAGGATCGGAATTCCGCTGCTGTTGCTGCTTAATATCCTGCTGTATGGGTACTTTTTAAGATAAGCTTTTTTGAATTACGTTATGGCTACACAAAACAGAAAAAGAGGTGGCGTACATGTTATTCTCAAAAATTTTGCTCGCCTATGACGGTTCCAAGGCATCCAATCAGGCATTGGAGCGCGCGATCGAGCTGGCTAAGGTAACTCCGGGTTCATCTCTTTACGTTGTACACGCATTTGAATTCCCGCGCTTTTTTATCGGGGAAGCTCTTGCGCCTCTACCTGCTTCTGTAAACAAAGATTACTATGATCTGGCGGTGCAGACCACAGAAGAAGTGAAGAGCCGGCTTGAAGCAGAAGGACTGAATGCTACGGTGGAGCTGCTGCAAGGATCTCCTGCAGAAGTGATCTTGAATTATTCCAAGGAGCATGATGTGGATGTTATTGTAATCGGCAGCCGCGGACTTGGCGGAATACGTGAATTTGTTCTGGGCAGCGTAAGCCATAATGTGGTGCAGAGCGCCCGTATTCCGGTATTGGTCGTAAAATAATAGATTTTATTCCGGGAGGAGCACAAAGGTGTTCCCCCCTTTTTCTTTAGTTTCCCTGCCCAATTAGCCAAGAACAGGAATTAGAATTTGCCAAAAAGCGAACGATTTAACGTGTAAATTTTACAATGTTCGTGTTTAAGTTGACATGAAGTGTAGGCCATTGTTAAACTGAACCTATGAAGAGCTCGTATAAAACCGGGGATAAGGCCCGGAAGTTTCTACCCGGCAACCGTAAATTTCCGGACTACGAGGAAATAGGATGACTAGAATGGCCATCAGCGCCGCCCCGGGGATATTAGGGCAGTGCACTATGTGCTTGTCCCTGTATGCTCTGCCGAGGCGGAGACAGATGGAGCAGTCCCTCCTGATTCCTGCAGTAGTCTGGGTCCACCCGCAGCAGAATGCGTTTGGAATCCGGGCTTTTTTTTTCGGAATTATGGGAAACTTGCGAGAAATGGGACAAACTTAAAGCAGATAAGAGTATCAATATCGGGAACGGAAGGTAGGTTGAGTCATGTCTGTGCAAGTTGGGGTTATTATGGGCAGCAAATCCGACTGGGAAACGATGGAGCATACCTGTGCGGTGCTGGAAGAGCTGGGTGTGCCTTATGAGAAAAAAGTGATTTCCGCACACCGCACACCGGATCTGATGTTCCGCTATGCGGAGGAAGCGGCGGGCCGCGGACTTCGCGTTATTATCGCCGGAGCAGGCGGCGCGGCGCATCTGCCGGGTATGGTGGCAGCGAAGACAGTGCTGCCCGTTATCGGTGTTCCGGTGCAGTCCAAGGCGCTTAACGGTCTGGACTCACTGCTTTCCATTGTGCAGATGCCAGGCGGCATTCCGGTGGCGACAGTAGCCATTGGCCGTGCCGGGGCCGTCAATGCAGGGCTGCTCGCGGCGCAGATAATCGGCGCGTTCGAGCCAGAGGTGCAGAGCCGGGTGCAGCAGCGGCGCGAAGCTACAGAGCGCGAAGTGCTGGAAAGCAGCGACACCTTATGAAACCGGAAGAGCTGAAGCCGGTTGGTTTGGAAGTGAGCACGTCGCGGGACGGGAGGCAGTCCCGGGGCGAAGCAGCGGATGGCCTGGACGTCCTGGCACAGCAGGGACAGGCTGAACAGCGGGGCGAAGAGAATGGCATGGACGTCGTGGCACAGCAGGGACAAGCTGGACAGCGGGTCGAGGAGAATGGCCTGGACGTCCTGGCACAGCAGGGACAGGCTGAACAGCGGGGCGCAGATAATGGCATGGACGTCGTGGCACAGCAGGGACAAGCTGGACAGCGGGGTGAAGAGAATGGCCTGGAAGCTCCAGGCCAGGAGGCTGCGGTGTCCTACGTCGCCGCACCGGGTGGAGACAGGCCCCGGACGCTGCGCCCCGGTGCAACCATCGGCGTGCTGGGCGGCGGCCAGCTCGGGCGGATGATGGCGCTGGCCGGCAGCGCCATGGGTTACCGCTTCGTGGCGCTGGACCCGGCGCCGGATGCGCCCTGCGGGCAGGTGACGCCGCAGATTCACGCGGCGTACAACGACCGGGACGCAGCGCGGGAGCTGGCGCGCCGCTCGGACGTGATCACGTACGAGTTCGAGAACGTCGATGCGGGCGTGGCCGCGCTGCTGACGGCAGAGTCGTACGTGCCCCAGGGCAGCGCGCTGCTGTACACCACGCAGCACCGGCTGCGCGAGAAAGCGGCCATCGAGGCGGCAGGCGTGCCCGTTGCCCCGTACCGCAAGGTCGGCAGCCTGGCGGAGCTGAACGCCGCGGCCGCCGACCTGGGCCTGCCCTGTGTGCTGAAGACAGCCACAGGGGGGTATGACGGCAAGGGACAAGCCGTCATCCGCCGGCCGGAAGAGCTGGAAGCAGCCTTCCGGCAGGTCGCGCCGGGAGCTGGCGGAGCGCAGGAGGCGCCGCAAGCTGGCGGAACAGACAGCTCCACCGATTCCGCAGCCTCAGCCGGAAACGTTATGCCGGAGCTGGTGCTGGAGAAATTCGTTGCTTTTAGCTGCGAAATCTCTGTTATTGCTGCCCGCAGCGCATCCGGTGAGGTTAAGAGCTTTCCGCCTGCCGAGAACATTCACGTAAACAACATCCTGCATCTGTCGATTGTGCCTGCCCGTGTGCCGGAGGAGATTCAGCGGAGAGCCTGCGAGCTTGCCGAGCGGCTGGTGTCCGGACTGAATGCCGTCGGACTGCTGGCGGTAGAGATGTTCGTGACGGACGACGGAGAATTGTTCGTCAATGAACTGGCTCCGCGCCCGCATAATTCAGGGCATTACACGATGGACGCCTGCGTCACCTCGCAGTTCGAGCAGCATGTCCGGGCGATCTGCAACTTGCCGCTTGGCGATACCTCGCTTTTGACTCCTGTAGTCATGGTGAATGTGCTTGGGCAGCATCTGGACGGGGCAGTGGAGCGGATTAGTGAGATGGACGAAGCAGCAAACCGGCTGGGGATTTCCCCCAAGCTTCATATATATGGCAAGACTGAGAGCAAGACCGGCCGCAAGATGGGCCATATCAACCTGCTCTGCAAGGACACCGGAGACGGCTTGTCCTGGGTGGAGCAAACTAACCTTTGGAGGAACTGACAAGATATGATCGAACGATACAGCAGACCTGAGATGCGGGCCATTTGGACCGAAGAAAATAAATTCAATGCATGGCTCGAAGTGGAAATATGTGCGTGCGAAGCCTGGGCGGAGCTGGGAGTTATTCCGCAGGAAGACGCCGCTAAGCTGCGCAAGGATGCCAAGTTTGATATTGAACGCATCAACGAGATTGAACTTGAAACCCGTCATGACGTGATCGCCTTTACCCGTGCGGTATCCGAAAGCCTTGGCGCGGAGCGCAAATGGGTGCATTACGGATTAACCTCCACGGATGTTGTTGATACGGCGCTGGGTTACCTGCTGCGCCAGGCGAACGAAATTCTGGAGCAGGACATCATTAACTTCATTGAAATTCTTAAGGATAAAGCGGTAGCTTACAAGGATACGCCGATGATGGGACGCACACATGGCGTTCACGCTGAGCCGACGACCTTTGGACTCAAGATGGCGCTGTGGTATGAGGAAATGAAACGCAACCTGGAGCGCTTCCGCCATGCTGCGAACGGCGTGCAGTTCGGTAAAATCTCCGGCGCGGTCGGCACTTATGCCAACATCGACCCGTTCGTGGAAGAGTTCGTCTGCCGCAAGCTGGGCACCAGCCCGGCACCGATCTCCACGCAGACCCTGCAGCGTGACCGCCATGCCGAATATATGGCTGCGCTGGCGCTGGTCGCCACTTCGCTGGACAAGTTCGCCACCGAGATCCGCGCGCTGCAAAAGAGTGAAATCCGCGAGGTGGAAGAGGCTTTTGCCAAAGGTCAAAAAGGCTCCTCCGCCATGCCGCATAAACGCAATCCGATCGGCTGCGAGAATATTTCCGGCCTGTCGCGCGTCATTCGCGGCCATATGGTTACTGCTTATGAGAATGTACCGCTGTGGCATGAACGCGACATCTCGCACTCTTCGGTGGAACGGATTATTCTGCCGGATGCGACCATGCTGCTCAACTATATGCTGAATCGTTTCGGCAACATCGTGAAGAACCTGACCGTGTTCCCGGAAAATATGAAGCGCAACATGAACCGGACCTTCGGCGTGCCGTTCTCCGGCCGTATCCTGACCAAGCTGATCGACAAGGGCTTCAGCCGCGAGCAGGCTTACGATACCGTTCAGCCTCGTGCGATGCAGGCTTGGGAAGAGCAAACCCAGTTCCGCGACATCGTCGAAGCCACACCTGAAATCACCGCCGTACTCAGCCCGGAAGAGATCGAAGATGCATTCAACCCTACATGGCACCTTAAGCATGTCGACACTATCTTCCGTAAGCTGGAGCTTATCTAATAAAAGGTAAGTTAGTGGTGAACGGAGGAGCTGGAGAATAATACGAGCGGGAGCACTAGGCAGTTTTTCTATACTGAGAAGCGGAGCTACAGTGAGAATGAAATAAGCACTTGGGGTAAAGTGGAACGGAGAGAAATTTTGGAACTGTAGAAGCGTCAGCGTTCGCCTGAAAGCTTTCCGTAGGAAAGCTCGCTTCGGAAGCATGAGCTATGGTCAGATTTCTACCGCAGCTTGCGGTTAAATCAGAGAAATATGACCATAACAGCGATCGGAAGTCCAAATATTTCTTGCAGTGAACCTATTAACCAGAGGAAGTATTACAAATTTCTGTTGATCCAGATCGAAGGAAATAAAACGTCCCAGCGCTTTTTGCTCAAGATATTAGCAAGATCATTTGTTCAAGGGAGGAAAGGTCATGACACACCCTGCCGTATCCACGGCTGTGGATCTCGTAAATGCACCGCTGCTCTATAAAGGAAAGGTTCGCGAATTGTATGACTTGGGGGAACAGACCCTGATTGTCGTTACGGACCGGATTTCTGCGTTCGACTATGTGCTTGATCCGGCGGTGCCGGAGAAGGGCAATGTGCTGAACCGGCTCAGCGCTTTCTGGTTTGGCAAGACGAAGGAACTGATGGAGAACCATGTCGTGCATATTGATGTGGACCAGCTCGGAGATATCGCACGCGACAGAGAGGCGCTCAAGAACCGGATCATGGTTGTCCGCAAAGCAGAGCGCATTGATATTGAATGTGTCGTGCGCGGCTGCATCACCGGCGGGGGCTGGCGGCAGTACCAGGAGACCGGGAAGGTTAACGGTATTGAACTACCCCAAGGCCTGCGTAAAAACGCCGTACTGGCCCAGCCGATCTTCACCCCTGCGGCCAAAAATGATGTAGGCCATGATGAGGATATCCCTTTTGAGCAGATGCAGGAGCTGATCGGTGCCGACCTGGCGCTTGAGCTGAAGGAGAAAAGCCTGAAGCTGTTCGCTTTTGCCAAAGAGTACTGTGAAGAGCGAGGTATCATCCTAGCGGACTGCAAGTTTGAGTTTGGTTTGCTGGACGGCAAGGTGATTCTGATCGACGAGATTTTCACCCCGGATGCTTCCCGCTTCTGGGCCAAAGATAAATACAGTCTGGATATTGAAATCGACAGCATGGACAAAGAGCCTGTCCGGACGTATCTTGCCGCATCCTCCTGGGACAGGAACAGCACGCCGGACCCGCTGCCGCTTGAAGTCGTGGAAGAAACGAGCCGCCGTTATCTGGACATCTATCATCGCCTTACCGGCAAGTCTTTATAGTTTATTAACTTGGCCAGCTGTAGTGTATCCGCTAGTTGCATTCTCTGCATTTATTTTGAGCAAAATCGCCGCTGGCTGCCTTATAAATGTATCCGGTACAACTAAATCAGGCGAACAAGCCTGGAACGGCGGTTGTTTCAAAATATAGCTGTATGGAATGCAATTAAAGTGGGTTTTGCCCGAAATAAAAGGAATTTAGCTGTACAGAATGCAGTTATCTCAATATTAAACTCAGGTACATCCGAGTTCTTGTTGATTGCCCATTGAGGCCCATAAAATTTTAGGAGGAACTACAAGCGTATGTTAAAAGCGACAGTCTATGTCACCATCAAGAAAAGCGTGCTCGATCCCCAAGGTGTTGCCGTGCAAGGAGCATTGCATTCGGTAGGGTTCCAGGAAGTTGAAAGTCTGCGTATCGGCAAATATATGGAGCTTATCCTCGATACAGATAACCGCGCCGAAGCGGAAGGACGCCTCAAGGAAATGTGCGAAAAGCTGCTGGCCAACACGGTGATCGAGGATTACCGCTACGAATTGGAGGACTAAAAGTCATGAAATTTGCTGTACTCGTCTTTCCAGGCTCCAATTGCGACATTGACTGTTATAAGGCGGTAGAAGACAGCCTTGGCGAACCCGTGGATTATGTGTGGCATACTGCGACAGACCTGTCGGCGTATGACTGCATTCTGGTACCAGGCGGCTTCTCTTATGGTGACTATCTGCGCTGCGGCGCGATTTCCCGGTTTGCTCCGGTGATGGCTGAAGTGGCCAAAGCTGCGGAGCAGGGCAAATTCGTGCTTGGCATCTGCAACGGGTTCCAGATTCTGACCGAAGCGGGACTTCTGCCGGGTGCGCTGCGCCGCAACATGTCGATGAAATTCCGCTGTCATGATACCGTGCTTAAGGTCGTTAATAACACAACCCCGTTTACTGTTGATTATGCGAAGGATGAAGAGATTGTCATTCCGATCGCGCATGGCGAAGGTAATTATTACTGTGATGAAGAGACTTTGGCGTCGCTCAAAGCAAACAATCAGATCGTATTCACATATAGCGACAATCCGAACGGCTCGGTAGCCGATATTGCAGGCGTCAGCAACGCAGCGGGCAATGTGGTTGGCATGATGCCTCACCCGGAACGTGCAGCGAACAGTCTGCTGGGCTCGGAAGACGGCAAACGGATGTTTACATCTATACTCAAAACCTGGAGGGATCGTTATGACGCAGCAAGTATCCGTTAAGGAGCCGACCGCAGAGCAAATCGCGGAGCAGAAAATCTACAGTCAATTCGGCGTGTCGGACAGCGAATATGAACTGATCACGTCCTTCATGGGCCGCAAGCCCAACTATACAGAAATCGGCGTATTCAGTGTAATGTGGTCCGAGCACTGCGCCTACAAAAATTCCAAGCCGCTTCTTAGCCGTTTCCCGACCAGCGGACCGCGTGTCCTGATGGGACCGGGCGAAGGCGCCGGCATTGTTGATATCGGTGACAACCAGGCGGTTGTATTCAAAATCGAAAGCCACAACCATCCGTCGGCGGTAGAACCTTATCAAGGTGCGGCTACAGGCGTGGGCGGGATTATCCGCGATATTTTCTCCATGGGTGCTAGACCGGTAGCGCTGCTCAACTCCCTGCGTTTCGGGAAGCTTGAGAGCGACCGGGTAAAATATTTGTTCGAGCATGTCGTGTCCGGTATCGCAGGTTACGGCAACTGTATCGGCATTCCGACCGTGGGCGGCGAAATCATGTTCGACAACAGCTATGACGGTAATCCGCTGGTCAATGCGATGTGTGTCGGCCTGATCGACCATGATAAAATCCAGCGCGGTGTCGCCAAAGGTGTAGGCAACCCCGTATTCTACGTAGGTCCGCCTACAGGACGTGATGGTATTCACGGGGCGACGTTTGCCTCCGTGGAGCTGAGCGAGGAGTCGGAAGCCAAGAAGACAGCAGTGCAGGTTGGGGATCCGTTTATGGAGAAGCTGGTGATGGAATCCTGTCTGGAGCTGATCGACAGCGGCATCGTGCTTGGCATTCAGGATATGGGCGCAGCAGGCCTGACCTGCTCCAGTGCAGAAATGGCCAGCAAAGCGGGCAATGGCCTGGAGCTGTATCTGGATCAGGTACCGCAGCGTGAAGAAGGCATGACCCCTTACGAGATGATGCTGTCGGAATCACAGGAACGGATGCTGTTTGTGGTGGAGCCTAAGGATGAGGCGCAGGCACAGGAGATTTTTGACCGCTGGGGCGTCATTTGCCGCAAAGTGGGCAAGGTAACCGATGACGGCCGCCTGAAGCTGTTCCATCACGGTGAGGTTGTCGGCGATATGCCGGTAACGGCTCTCGTAGATGAGTGTCCAATCTACAACAAACCGTCAGCAGTTCCTGCTTATTATGAAGAGAATGCATCGGTCGATACTTTGCGTTATGCCGAGGTTACCGATCTGGGCGGCGCGCTGCGCACGGTACTCGCTTCCCCTACGGTAGCAAGCAAAGCATGGGTATACAACCAATATGACTATATGGTTCGCACCAGCACAGCGGTTCGTCCCGGTTCTGATGCGGCAGTGGTTACGATCCACGGCACACGCAAAGGCCTGGCAATGACTACGGACTGCAATGGCCGTTATGTCTATCTGGACCCTGAAGTCGGTGGCCGGATTGCAGTCAGCGAAGCGGCGCGCAACATTGTCTGCTCCGGGGCTAAACCGCTGGCAATTACAGATAACCTGAACTTTGGCAGTCCCGAGAAACCGGAGATTTTCTGGCAGATGGAACGTGCGGTAGACGGCATGGCTGAAGCCTGCCGTGTGCTGGATACGCCGGTTATCGGCGGAAATGTCAGCCTGTACAACGAAAATGCTTCGGGAGCGATCTATCCGACACCGGTTGTCGGCATGGTGGGTCTCGTGGAAGATACCGATCACATTACTACTCAAGCCTTCAAGCAAGAGGGCGACGCCATTTTGCTGCTTGGGGTGACCAAGGCTGAGCTTGGCGGCAGTGAGTTCCAATATGCTGTACATGGCCTGACGGAAGGCCGTCCACCGGCACTGGATTTGGCTACTGAACAAAAGCTGCTGGATGCTGTGCTTGGCACGATCCGCGGCGGTCTGGTCCGCTCGGCGCATGACCTTTCCGAAGGCGGCCTTGCGGCTGCACTGGCAGAGAGCTGCATCAGCGGCGGTATTGGCGCTAACGTAGAGCTGTCCGCGAACGGGCTGCGGCCCGATGTGGCCTTGTTCAGCGAGAGCCAATCCCGTATCGTACTGACCGCTGCTCCTGATCGTGCGGAAGAGCTGAAAGCAGCAGTTGCCGCTTACGGCGTGCCGGTGGAAATCATCGGAACCGTTGGCGGGGACAGACTGCGCCTGGCTCTAGACGGCAAGACTGCACTGGATGAAGCTGTAACGGAATTAAAAACCATTTGGGAGGATGCTATTCCATGTCTTATGAAATAAAGACCGGGAAAGAGCAGGCGGCTCCAATCCTGTGGACCGGCGATTTTTACAACGAAGGAACGGGCTCGGGAGATATTTTTGACACTTTAAAAGAAGAATGCGGCGTATTCGGGGTCTTCGGACACCCGGAAGCCGCCTCCATGTCTTATTATGGACTGCATGCGCTGCAGCACCGGGGAGAGGAAAGCGCGGGCATCTGCGTGGCAAACGGACGCGACTTCAACTATCACCGCGGCATGGGCCTCGTCAAGGAAGTATTCGATAAAGATAAAATTGCTTCACTGGTGGGTGACATGTCCATCGGCCATGTGCGTTATTCCACCAGCGGCGACAGCCGGCTGACCAATGCGCAGCCGCTTGTCTTCAAATACCGTGACGGCGATCTGGCCATTGCCACCAACGGCAATATTGTCAACGAACCGCTGATCCGCAAGCAGCTGGAGCAAGGCGGCTCTATTTTCCAGACTACAAGCGATACCGAGGTACTGGCGCATCTGATCGCACGTTCGCAGAAGGATTTTGTCGAAGCCACGAAAGATGCCCTGCAGCAGCTGGTCGGCGGTTTTGCCTTCCTGCTGATGACCAACGACAAGCTGATCGTCGCTTCGGATCCGCACGGACTTCGTCCACTCGTAATGGGCCAGCTCGGTGAAGCCTATGTCTTCGCTTCAGAGTCCTGTGCGCTGGAAGTTATCGGTGCCAAGCTGGTGCGTGATATTGAGCCGGGTGAATTGCTCGTGCTTGATAAGGACGGCATCCGGGAAGACCGCTTCGCTGAGCCGAAGCGCAAGGCGCTGTGTGCCATGGAATATATCTATTTTGCCCGGCCGGACAGCGACCTGAACGGCTCGAACCTGCACTCCGCCCGCAAGCGGATGGGCAGCCGGATGGCGCTTGAAGCTTTTGTGGATGCGGACATTGTAACCGGCGTACCGGATTCCAGTATCTCCGCAGCCATCGGCTTTGCCGAGCAAACAGGTATCCCTTATGAGCTGGGACTGATCAAGAACAAATACACTGGCCGGACGTTCATCCAGCCGAGCCAGGAGCTTCGTGAGCAAGGCGTGAAGATGAAGCTGAGCGCCGTGCGCCGCGTCGTTGAAGGCCAGCGCGTCGTCATGATCGACGATTCCATTGTGCGAGGCACCACCTCGCGCCGGATCGTGAACCTGCTGCGCGAGGCCGGAGCGCTTGAAGTGCATGTGCGGATTACCTCGCCGCCATTCAAGAACCCTTGCTTCTACGGCATTGATACACCTGATCGGCGTGAACTCATCGCCTCCTACAAGAGTATTCAGGAAATGTGCGAGGAGATCAACGCCGATTCCCTGGCTTTCCTTTCACCGGAAGGGCTGATCCAATCCATCGGCGGTTATAATAGCGATGATTACAAAGGCGGTTTATGCCTCTCCTGCTTCGATAACGATTACCCGACGCAGGTTGATTTCGGCGGGGAAGAGAAGGACGGGTGTTCCTGTTAAGCGGGTCCATCCCCCTATAGTCGAGTGGCCCATCCCCCTAAGTCCCCCTTGCGAAGGGGGATTCCGAAGGGCTCTGCCCTCCGGCCACCCGAAAGTTTGGCGGTAGGAGTTTGCTTTTAACTTGCTAAGAAGGCTGGGGTGCGGGGGCCCGCTGTGTCCCTGTGTGCTGCGCACGGCCGGGACACGCTCTACGGCGCTCCGCGCCCTGGCGGCATGCTGCCTCGCCGGGCCAAGTGCTCAAGAACCCGTCCTGTTTGCTGCGCAAAATCGGGGGTCCTCTCGCTTGGGCGCGCCCGGCTTCGCCCCGCGCGCCAAGACAAAGCTCTTAAAGCTCTCCCTTGTTTGCTGCGCAAATGCAGGGAACGCTTTTCTCGCTGAGGAGGCGCTTTGGCTTTGCCAAGCGCCGAGGCCTTGCTGCTGCTGTGCAAGGCGCGTACAGCGGCTTGCGGCTGGGTTTGACCCCGGTGGCTGGAGTCATGGAGAGGAAGTTTGGAACTGTAGGAGCGTAGCGTTCGCCTTTATGGTTGGATTTCTACCGCGAACAGCGGTTCAAATCAAGGAAATCCAACCATAACAGCGACCGGAAGTCCAAACATTCCTCGTAATGACGACTATAGCCACCACCCAATCCCTGCCGCCCCGAAACGCGCTCTAAACTAACTAATAATGAGGTGTCCAAAAGTGTCGGAAGCTTATAAAAACGCCGGAGTGGATATTGCGGCTGGCAATGAAGCCGTTGAACGCATGAAGAAGCATGTAAAGCGCACGTACCGTCCGGAGGTTATGACGGAGCTGGGCGGATTCGGCGCGCTGTTTGGTCTCAATAAGGACAAGTATGAAGAACCGGTGCTCGTATCGGGAACCGACGGCGTGGGTACGAAGCTCAAAATCGCTTTCGCGGCCGACCGCCACGACACGATTGGCATCGATGCCGTAGCCATGTGTGTGAATGATATTGTAGTACAAGGCGCAGAGCCGCTGTTCTTCCTCGATTATCTCGCCTGTGACAAGGTTGTGCCGGAGAAGATCGAGGCTATTGTTGCCGGCATCGCGGAAGGCTGTCATCAGGCAGGCTGCGCGCTCATCGGCGGTGAAACGGCTGAGATGCCGGGGATGTATTCGGCGGGCGAATATGATATCGCCGGTTTCACAGTTGGCGTAGCCGACAAAGCGAAGCTGGTTACGGGCGTAAACATCGCGCCGGGTGATACGGTGATCGGTCTCGCGTCCAGCGGTGTGCACAGCAACGGCTTCTCGCTGGTACGCAAGCTTCTGCTTGAGGAAGACGGCTATGCGCTGAACGATGTGGTCCCTGAGCTTGGAGCTCCGCTGGTGGATGTGCTGCTGGCTCCGACGAAGATTTATGTGAAGCCGCTGCTCGCGCTGCTGGAACAGCTGCCGGTCAAAGGTATGGCGCATATTACCGGAGGCGGGTTCATCGAGAACATTCCGCGCGTACTGCCGGATCATGTGAATGTGGAGATTAATTATGGCTCCTGGCCGATTTTGCCGATTTTCGGCTTGCTGCAGAGCAAAGGCAATGTAAGTAACCGCGATATGTTCACTACCTTCAACATGGGCGTGGGTCTGGTGCTGGTAGTGTCTGCAGAAGACGGAGAAAAAGCGCTGGAACTGCTGAAAGCAGGCGGGGAAGAGGCTTATCTGATCGGCACAGTAACGGAAGGGGAACGCAAGGTTACCTTTACGGGAGCTGAAGTGTGATGCAGTACAGCCGGATCGCTGTGTTTGCCTCCGGGCAGGGCAGCAATTTTGCTGCGCTGATTCAGGCTCAGAACGCAGGGAAGCTTGGCGGAGGCCGCATTGAGCTGCTGGTATCCGACAGGCCGGAAGCGCTAGTGGCACAGCGTGCGGAGGAAGCGGGGATTCCTGCCCTCCTGCTGCGGCCGAAGGACTTCGCAAGCCGGGAGCTGTATGAAGCGGAGATTGTAGCTGAGCTGCAGCGCCGGGATATCGGGCTTGTCGTACTGGCGGGATATATGCGGCTGATTACTCCGGTGCTGCTTACGCCTTACGCCGGGCGGATCATCAACATTCATCCTTCTCTGCTGCCAGCCTTTGCCGGCAAGGACGCCATCGGCCAGGCATTAGACTACGGTGTGAAGCTGACTGGGGTTACGGTGCATTTTGTCGATGGAGGTATGGACACCGGGCCGGTTATTGCCCAGCGCGGCGTTGCCGTAGAGGCCGAAGATACAGCGGAAACCCTTGCCGGACGAATTCATCAGGTAGAGTATGAGCTTTACCCTGAGGTAGTATCTGCTTTTGCCGCCGGGAAAATTGGATTGGACGGAAGAAAAGCCACAATTTCCGAATAGAAGTATAAGCGCGATTGCTGCTTAGGACAGGGAGCTTGCCATAAATGGAGTCATCCTGTGTCGCATACTATGGACATGAGCTGCGATTCCGCAGAAATTTTTAAAAAAAGTATTGTTTAGCACGTCTATAGCGTTAAATACTGGCGGATTGCGCAGTGTGCTGATCTTTTTATCGACAAAGGTTGATCTCTGCGGTCACTTCCGATATTTCTCGGGAAATATTGCACAAGCGGGCAAAGGGTGTCGGAGAGTGATGGAACGCCTGATTTATGCCTTAGAAAGAATGCTGTAAGCTGCTGGAATTTTAGTGATTTGGCAAGGCTGGTTTATTCGGGTGAAAGAGCTTGTAGATCAGTTATACAAGTTTAGGGCATCACATGTTTAAGCGTTAACCATTCAAACACAACTAATCGGGCATCATCCGGAGGAGGACTATTCAAAGTGAGTATCAAAAGAGCGCTGGTCAGCGTATCGGATAAACAGGGCATCGTGGATTTTTGCCGCGAGTTGTCTGCATTGGGCGTAGAAATCATCTCCACAGGCGGCACTAGCACACTTTTGGCTAAAGAAGGCGTACCAGTCATCGGTATTTCCGATGTCACAGGGTTCCCGGAAATTATGGACGGACGCGTCAAAACGCTGCATCCCGCCGTACACAGCGGACTGCTGGCAGTTCGTGACAACGAGGAACACACGCGTCAGATGACCGAGCTTGGGCTGGACTACATCGATCTGGTCGTGGTGAACCTGTATCCGTTCGCGGAGACGATTGCCAAGCCGGATGTATCGTACGAGGAAGCTATCGAGAACATCGATATCGGCGGACCGACGATGCTGCGTTCGGCGGCGAAGAATCATGCTTTTGTCAGTGTGGTGGTGGACGCGGCCGATTATGCAGGTGTGCTTGATGAGGTGCGTGCAGGCGGAGATACGACCCTTGAGACCCGCAAACGTCTTGCGGCAAAAGTGTTCCGCCATACGGCGGCTTACGATGCCCTGATTGCCGATTATTTGGCTAATGTGACCGGTGAACCGCTGCCGGAGCGCTATACGGTGACTTACGAGAAGATTCAGGATCTGCGTTACGGGGAGAACCCGCATCAGAAGGCGGCGTTCTACCGCAAGCCGCTCGCTGCGCAGGATACGCTGACGGCAGCCGAGCAGCTGCACGGCAAAGAGCTGTCCTACAACAACATTAACGATGCCAATGCGGCGCTGCAAATCGTCAAAGAATTTGAAGAGCCGGCGGTTGTGGCCGTTAAGCATATGAATCCATGCGGCGTGGGCGTGGGCGCAAGTGTATACGAGGCTTACCAAAAAGCCTACAATGCCGATCCAACCTCCATTTTCGGCGGGATTGTGGCTGCGAACCGTATTATTGATGCGGATACCGCTAACCTGCTGAAAGATATTTTCCTGGAAATCGTGCTGGCACCGGGCTTCACGGAAGAAGCGCTGGAGATCCTTACGAAGAAGAAGAACATCCGCCTGCTCAAAATCGGCAGCTTAAGCACGGCCTCCGCACGCAAGAGCAGCTTTGTCGTTACCTCCATTGAGGGCGGTATGGTGGTGCAGGAGAGTGATGTGCACTCCGTGAATCCGGAAGAGCTTCAAGTGGTCACTACCCGCAAGCCAACCGAAGAAGAGCTTAAGCAATTGCTGTTCGGCTGGAAAGTGGTTAAGCATGTGAAGTCCAATGCGATTGTACTGGCGGCCAATGATATGACTGTTGGCGTAGGCGCCGGACAAATGAACCGTGTCGGAGCGGCCAAAATTGCCATTGAACAGGCCGGAGAGAAGTCCAAAGGCGCTGTACTGGCTTCCGATGCCTTTTTCCCGATGGGCGACACGCTGGAAATGGCTGCGAAGGCTGGAATTACCGCAGTTATTCAACCGGGCGGCTCGATCAAGGATGAGGAATCCATCAAGGTTGCGAATGAATATGGAATTGCCATGGTCTTCACCGGCGTCCGCCATTTCAAACACTAGAGGCCCGGGGAGGATTTCGTTTATATGGATATTTTAGTGGTTGGCGGCGGGGGCCGGGAGCATGCGATCATCTGGAGTCTGTCCCAAAGCCCCAAAGCCGGTAAAATCTACTGTGCACCCGGCAATGCCGGGATCGCGCAGCTTGCTGAATGTGTGCCGATCGGCGTGTTCGAATTCGACAGGCTGACTGCCTTTGCCAAGGAGCGTGAGGTTGGTCTTGTAGTCATTGGACCGGATGATCCGCTCGCGGCAGGTATCGTTGATGCCTTTGAAGCGCAGAATATTCCTGTGTTCGGCCCGCGAAAGAATGCCGCTGAAATCGAAGGCAGCAAAACGTTTATGAAGGATCTGCTGCACAAATACAGCATCCCGACAGCAGCCTACGAGAAGTTCAGCGGTTATGAAGCAGCACTTGCTTATTTGCGCGCACAGGAGCTGCCGATCGTCATCAAGGCCGACGGCCTGGCTGCCGGCAAAGGCGTTACCGTAGCTTATTCGCGTGAAGAAGCCGAGCAGGCGCTGCGTGATATTATGGTGGACAAGGTATTCGGAGAAGCCGGTGCGCAGGTAGTCATCGAAGAATTCCTCGCCGGGCAGGAAATGTCGATTCTTGCGTTTGTTGACGGTGAAACGGTGCGGCCAATGGCGGCGGCGCAGGATCACAAGCCGATATTCGACGGCGACAAAGGACCGAACACCGGTGGAATGGGCACTTATTCACCTCTGCCGCACATTGCTGAGGATATTATCCGCGAGGCGGTGGAAACGATCATCGAGCCAACGGCCAAAGCCATGGTGGCCGAAGGCCGCCCTTTTAGCGGCGTATTGTTTGCCGGGCTGATGATTTCACCGGATGGCAAGCCGAAGACGATTGAGTTCAATGCCCGCTTCGGCGATCCCGAGACGCAGGTCGTACTGCCTAGGCTGAAGAGTGATCTGCTGGAGATTTTTCTGGCTGTCACTGAAGGCAGGCTGGCGGA
Source organism: Paenibacillus sp. FSL H3-0321 (assembly GCF_038002865.1). Lineage (NCBI taxonomy): Bacteria > Bacillati > Bacillota > Bacilli > Caryophanales > Paenibacillaceae > Paenibacillus > Paenibacillus sp. FSL H3-0321. The sequence continues at coordinate 4,981,085 of NZ_JBBODH010000001.1, forward strand.
TATTGAGATTCAGTGGAGCGATGAAGCGGCTGTATGCGTAGTGCTGGCTTCAGAGGGTTATCCGGGTCCTTATCCTAAAGACGTGCCTATCTCCGGTCTGGAGAGCAGCCAGGACGCGCTGATCTTCCATGCCGGGACGGCACGCGGCGAAGATGGAAGCTGGGTTACGAATGGCGGACGGGTGCTTGGTGTTGTCGGCAGGGGCGCGAGTATTGCAGATGCCCGTGCGGCCGCATACGCCAGTGCAGAAACAATATCTTTCCAGGGAAAGCAGAACCGCAGTGACATCGCCATGAAGGCGCTCATCTGAGGATAAAGGACTGCAACCTAGCAAATTTTTACGCTATTAGTCCCAAAAAAGGACTGACAAGTGATAGAAGAAGTGCTATAATACAATTCGTACGGGGGAAAATGTGCGGATATATACAGATAAAGGGTCTTTCCTTTCATGGAAAGGCCTTTTTTAAATTAGGTTTTTGGAGTGCCCGTGAAGTTCCCGTAATATAGAATACGTCTTGCCGGGAAATGATACTTATAGTGCAAAAGTAGCGATGCGCTTATGTGTATGGCTAGTCACAGATTTAAGGGGGAATTATTTTTGAGTAAGGTTGGAAGAAATGACTTGTGCCCATGTGGAAGCGGGAAAAAATATAAAAGATGCTGCCTTGGTAAAGAAACCTCAGCGGTTGAATCCATACTTCGGCTCGTAACAACGGAGGAGGCAGCAGCCCATGAGGCTGTAGTAACTGAACCTGTCATGAGCCCTGAGGCTTTGGAGCCTGTCCTTCGTCCAGAGAGCAAGCTTACCCTGACCAAGCTGAAAAAGATGGTAACACGCGAGCTGAAATGGGAGCATCCGGCCCACGAGCAGCTGGCGATGCAGCTTATCGAAAGCATGAGAAACCAGTACGAGCGGGAGCTGATTTTTGAAGCATTAGTGCTTTGGAACGGCTTCTCCCGCCAGACTAAACCTGCTGTGAAGAAAATGGGCTCCTTCTGTGCCGCGATCGAGTATTTACTGTCCGAGGAGTACGGCTTTATGATTTCGCAGGCTGAACTTGCAACCAAATATGAGGTTACTGCGGCTACGATTTCCCGCAAGGTTAAGGAAATGCTTAACTACGTGGAGGAATACGGCATGGGCGGCGAGTCTGACGAGCTGCTAGTGCTGAACGGTCCGGGTACTCCTAAGGAGAAAGCACAAGCCCTTCTGTATCAGGTAGCGGAAGCCACTTCTACCAAACGGCGGATTCAACTGGCTGAAGCTGCACTTGAATTATATCCGGACAATTCCGACGCTTATCTTATTCTGGCTGAGGAATCGGAGAATGAGCAGGAGGCGCGTGCCTACCTCAAAGCGGGAATTGCTGCGGGTGAGCGTGAGCTGGGGGAGCTGTATTTTAACCAAAATAAAGGATACTTCTGGGGCCTGCATGAAACCCGGCCATACATCCGCGTCTGCAAGAGCTATGCCGAGTCTTGCTGGTTCAGTGGCAACGCGGAAGAAGCGGCGCAGATGCTGGAACGCATCATGGAGCTTAATCCGGAAGACAATACCGGTGCGCGTTATTTGCTGGCGGCTGCGTACTTGTACACCAACCGGTTGAATGATGCAGAACGTGTGCTGAAGAAATACGGCAAGGATGATGCCGCGGCTGCATTTGCCTATGACCGGATTGTCCTTGAATACAAGAAGAACGGAATCACTTCCCAGCTCAAGATGCTGTACCGTGTAGCGCGTGGCGTGAACAAGCATGTGCCGGATTATTTACTGGGCGTGAAGCGGCTGCCGCATAACCTGCCGGATTTTGTAGGCTTGGGAGATTCTAATGAAGCGATTGAATATGTCATCATGCACTCCCGTTTATGGGCCAGCATGCCGGACCTGCTCAAGTGGATGCTGAAGCAATAGTTCATCATATGATGTATACCGGACACAGCCGCTCAGGCTGTGTCTTTTTTAATTTATAGCGGAAGTTCTCTGAAAAAAATTTTCACCCGGAAAAAGAAATACTCTTCTAAAATACTTAAATGAGGAGGGATAAGAGTGAAGGAAGCGGAATGTTTGAAACAACGCATTGAACAAGCCCGGTATAAGCTGAATAAGTTGGAAAATCAATATACTCTGGGCCATCCCGCCGTGCTCCATCAATCGATGGTGCTCGACGAACTTATAAATGAATACAACAGGAGTTCTGGCACGCGTACAGCCATGAAATCGTTCCATAGCAACAATGAACCTGTAAACGAGGAGCTTTGGCCTACCCACTCCCTGCGTCTCCGGTTTGTCTGAACACAGAAGGATTAAAAGTTAAAAGTTATAAAAACTTGCGTGGTTGCGGCAAATCGTTTGCACAATTTTCGAAGTATCATCTGGTGCCGCAACTGCAATCCTCTCCCAGCGCTAAGCTTTAAGAATAAATCGGATCACCTCCCTCTTCACTCTCTATTTACCCCCCCCCTTTCTGATATAAATCCTCACATAAAAACCGACGAAATCCTTGATATCAGCATAAATAGGGTCGAATTACGCATTTTTACATAAAAATGTGTTTTTTATTCTGCTATTTTGTGAAAATACCTGACATGGACACAGTTTTTTCACAGCTCCAGGTAAAACGTTAAAGGGATAAAGGGATTTTTTGCAGAAATAAGTCGAAAACAAGGAAACATTCATAGAGAGAGTATTGTCGGCCCATATTTTATGGAAGGCGGGAGTCCTATGGCACTAAGAAAAAATAAGGAAGAGAAGATCAAGAACGGGCTGCAGCCTGAGCTTAAGGTTGTGGAGAAGAAGGAGCCGGATCACCCGGCTGTACAGGAAAAGAAGGTAAGCGGGCTGTTCTCCGCATTGCGTTCAATGATTCGAGCCTTTAGCAATATGGGTATCCGCGGCAAGCTGTTTTTGTCCGTGATTTTATCTGTCGTTGCTATTTTCGTTATTGTATCGGTTGTGATCTACAGCAATGCGAAACAAATTATTGTAGATGATCTGAACAGCTCGCTGACCTATGAGAAGGAGAAAATCAGTGTAAAGGTCAATGATCTGCTTCAGCCCGCTATGAACAGTGTGGAGCTGCTCAATGCCAATGCTTATGTCCGTGACTTTATCGATCGGGCAGACTCCGGGGATACACTTAAGACGACAAACGGCTATACTGAACTGATCCGTACACTTAATCTGATTAAGGACAACAACAAAAACCTGCTGAACGTATATGTGGGACTGGATGCGTTGAACAAAGTAATTACCCAGGATGAGTTTGAACCTCCGGCAGATTTTAATTTGAAGGAACGCGACTGGTACGCGGTGACGGCCAAGAATAACCGTGTTACAGTTACAGACCCTTATATTGATGCCGGCTCGGGCAAGATGGTAGTCAGTGTCAGTGCGCCGATTCTGAATGATGCCGGCAAGCTGATTGGAGTGGCGGGAGCGGATATCTCCACGGAGCAAATAACACAGGCGTTGAGTGCTTTTAATTATAAGGGCAGCGGTTTTGCCGTACTGATTGATAAGACCGGTACGTTCATCTATCATCCGGACAGCGATAATATTCTGCTGAAGAAGATGGGCGATCTTGGCGAGGACTGGAAAGCAGTCGGTGAAAAAATGACTGAGTGGGGCTCCAATGTCATCCAGACGGATATCGACGGAAAGGCAAGCTATGTATCCTATTCCCCTGCGGTGGAGAACCAGTGGTCGGTAGCGCTGATTGTTCCTGAAAAAAATGCGGAGAAGGAACTGCAGATGTTCAAACTGATCTTCATACTCTCCATCATCGCTTCTATAGTAGTGATGTCCGTGCTGCTCTATTTTGTCTCCAACAGCATTCTGAAGCAGATTCCGATCCTGACTACTGCTTTCCAGAAGGCGATGTCCGGTGATTTGGCGGTACGGGCCAAGGTTACAGCCAAAGGAGAAATCGGGGTATTGGCGCACGGCTTCAACGAGATGATCTCTTCGCAGCAGGCGCTGATTCAGGACATTATGGGCAGCTCGCAGAGCATTTCGGGTGCTGTAGACAATACGGAGAGAAATGTATCTGCGCTGGACGGAAGCATCTCCGAGATCTCGGCTATAACGGAGGAATTATCGGCTGGAATGCAGCAGACGGCAGCCTCTATGGAGGAAATGAACGCCAGCACGAATGAGATCGGGCATGCGGTCAGCGGCATTGCCCGCAAAGCCCAGGAGGGCGCTGATGCTGCCAGAGCGATCAATGAGCGGGCCGAACGGCTCAAAGAGGGGGCGTTCCGCTCGCGGAAGCAGGCGGATGAGATGTATGGAGAAAGCGAAGAAAAGCTGCGGAGCGCGATAGAGCAATCGAAATCCATTTCACGGATTGGCGCCTTGACTAGTGCGATTCTGGAGATTGCTGCCCAGACCAACCTGCTGTCGCTGAACGCCTCGATTGAAGCAGCCAGAGCGGGAGAAGCAGGCCGGGGATTCGCTGTTGTGGCGGAGGAGATCCGTAAGCTGGCCGACAACTCGCGAGACACGGTGACTGAGATTCAGGAGGCAACGGAGGCCGTAGTTAGAGCGGTGTCCGGCCTGGTGGAGGGGGCGGAGAGTATGCTGCGCTTTATGGACCAGCAGGTGCTGCAGGACTATAATTCCATGCAGGAGACAGGCCGTCAGTATAGCGAGGACGCCAAATATATCGATGAGCTGGTAACGGACTTCAGCGCCACCTCCGAGCAGCTGCTGGCTTCCATCCAGAGTATGCTCACCGCAATCAGCGAGACCAGCAGTGCCACGAACGAGGGAGCTGAGGGCGCGGGGAGCATCGCTGCCCAAGCCGAGCAGATTATTGGCAAATCCGGGGGCATCGTGGCCGAGATGGAAGAAATCAAACACAGCTCCGCCCAATTGCTGACAACGGTATCCAGATTCAAAGCCTAACTGCCGAACTAGGCCGTATATAAAAGGTATTCATGTGTTGCCCGGAGAGGACAATGCTTGATAAAATGTCCTTGGAAGAGTATGTTACAAGAAGCAAATAGATTAGATAGAGACAGTGAGGCGAGGAATTGATGAGAGAAGGCGAAAACCGGATCGTAGGAATGGAAGATATTGTGCGGGCACACCATGTGCTGCGGGAGGTTATCGTCCGTACACCGCTGCAGCTGGATGCGGTGTTGTCGGCCAAATACGGCTGCAATGTGTATTTGAAACGTGAGGACTTGCAGATTGTCCGTTCTTTCAAGATTCGCGGCGCGTACAATATGATTCGCAGTTTGTCTGCGGAGGATAGAAGCAAGGGAATTGTCTGTGCCAGCGCGGGAAACCATGCGCAGGGCGTGGCGTATTCCTGCAAAGCACTAGGCATTAAGGGCAAGATCTATATGCCAACCACGACCCCCAACCAGAAGATCAAACAGGTCCGGCGGTTCGGCGGTGAATATGTTGAGGTTATTCTGAAGGGGGATACCTTCGACGATGCGTATGATGAAGCCTTGCAGGCTTGTATAGATCACGGGATGACACTGATCCATCCCTTCGATGAGCCGCGTATTATCGCCGGCAACGGGACGGTTGCCATGGAGATTATGGAAAGTTTGGACAAGCCGGCGGACTTCATGTTCGTTACCATCGGCGGGGGCGGTCTGGCTGCTGGTGTAGCTACCTACGTGAAGACTGTAAGCCCGAATACCAAGGTGATTGGTGTAGAGCCGACCGGTGCGGCTTCCATGAGTGAAGCCATGAACAACGGGGCTGTAGTGACCCTTGAAGAAATCAATAAGTTTGTGGACGGCGCAGCTGTGAAGCGTGTCGGCGGACTTACCTATGATATTTGCTCCCGGCATCTGGATGACGTTATTAAGGTACCGGAGGGCAAGGCGTGCACGACAATTCTGGAGCTGTACAACGAAAATGCCATTGTCGTTGAACCGGCAGGCTCGCTGCCCATGGCTGCGCTTGATCAGTACCGTGATCAAATCCGCGGCAAGACGGTGGTCTGCATCGTGAGCGGCGGCAACAATGACATTGACCGGATGCAGGAAATTAAAGAACGGTCATTGATTTATGAAGGTCTGAAGCATTACTTTATGGTCAACTTTCCGCAGCGGGCCGGTGCATTGCGTGAGTTCCTGGCCGAGGTGCTTGGGCCTAACGATGATATTACACGGTTCGAGTATACGAAGAAGAATGACAAAGAGAACGGCCCGGCGCTGGTCGGCATCGAGCTTCTGAACACAGATGACTACGCTCCGCTGATCGAACGGATGCAGCAGAAGGGTCTTGATTATACCGAGATCAACAAGGAGCCCAATCTGTTTAATATGCTGATTTAAACAGGGAAACACGGTTTACCGGTATCTATGCAAAATGCCCGCCCCCGAAACAGCAGGGGCGGGCATTTTTGCATAGTTCAGGTGAGGGGGACTTCTGTCTTCAGATACTGCTGGACACCTTCATCAAGCTTATAGCCATTCTCCTTCAACAGCTTCATAAGGCCATCCAGCTTCTGGAGAAATTGACTGCTGCCGTTGTGCTTGGCCAGTATGCTGCTATAGGCTTTCTGGGCTTCCAGATCCATCTCCAGATTGTCATAGTGGAAGAGCGGCGTATTGTTCTGCCCATAGAAAGTATCGCCAACATACATGGAATACAGCGACTTAACTGCCGCGATCCGGTTGGATTTGGGGTAGGACAGGGTGAACTCTTCCTGGGACAGCGCCCGGGCAGCCACATCCGTCCAGGAAATCACAAGGCCGTTGTCCTTGGATGAAGGAAGCTCCGACTCGATGGCCATAATCGTAATATAATCGCGGATGTCATCCGTAACATACATTTTATATCTGCGGTAGGTTGAATAATCGATGATTGGAAAAAAAGTCCCTTCCGCATTCTCCAGCTTGTAGCCGCTCTCTCCGGCGCTCTTCAGCAGGCTGCTCAAGGCAGCATCCTCTGTACTCTCGGCAAGCTTGGCCATGCTGCTGCCCTCTTTGTAGATGGAGGTGAGTTTTCGCTGGATTTCGTTGCTGCTGAATTTGCTCTCCCAGGATTGCAGCAGCGATTTTTGCAGATTCTCCAGCCTCAGGGTCATTAATGCCGCCTGATAGGGGGTGACTGAGTAAATGTTGCTGTTCAGGTAGCTGATTCCCTGATGAAGCGTGCTGGAAGATTTCAGCAGCGACAAGGTCGTTTTATAGACCGCCTCGGCATGTTGCTTCTTAGCGGCTTCAGTTACCACCGATTTGGAGGCTCCGGCAGATGCAGCGGCTGATCCTTCCGCCTGCACGGGTGCAGCGAAGCCCGGCTGGATTCCCAGTACTGCAGCAATAACCGCGGTTAGTATGATGTGCTTCTTCATGGAAGTTCCTCCTGTTTGGTCGGAAGTAGAATAAGAAATCTATGATCTGAAGAATATAAGTTTTAGTCCAAGCCCTCCGCCCAGACACAGAATCAGGCTCACCCAGGGGGAGATGGAGATGACCGGAAACAAGTTTTCGAGGAATGCCCCGGCAAATACGGCGATGATGACGATAACGACATAGACGCCCAGCCCTTTGAGATCAAAGGGTTTAGGTTTGGGGGCATCGCTTTCGGACAGGGAAGACAGCCATTTCATAAGCAGTTCAATGATAACCACGGACCCTGCGCCTACGAGGAGAATCGTAAACAGGCTGATCTGGCTGAATATGCCTGCTGACCCGGTGATCCATAACAGGATGAGCCCGGCAATTGCGAGTACAGCGAACAGACTGGTCAGAGATGCCCAGGATATCATCAAGTAATAGTTCCACTGGCTGCGCACAGGCCGTTTAGGAATGCTGTCTATGATCTCCCGGAAATAATCTCCCGGCTGCTCTCCGAATATTTGCTTGGCATCTTTGCCTTTACTCTGTTCCCGCAGCATAAGGTTTGCTGCTTCCAGCAGCAGTTCCTCCGCGCGGACGGCTTCTACCCGGCTGCTCCGCATCTCCAGAATCATATCTTCCATATAAGAGCGGTTAGAGGGTGTCATCTGCTCGCGCAGAACGTTATTTTGTTTAATCATAGCTTTGACTTTCATAGTATGGATGTAAACCTCCAGTAGTCTTGATCGAGATAGCCTATAACCTAGAGTATACGGTTGGGCGGCTGTTGTGTGCAAGGACATCCATTTTGCCTGTCCCGTGAATAATCCTTTTGGAAGAGTGAACACTGATAAGGAAGTTTGAAGTTGCTTCACCAAATACAGCTTATAGGAAGGCAGGCAGCGTTATGGGGCATGAGAAAAAAGAAGAACCAGGCAAATTCATGGGTGACGGCTTCGCGCCTGTGCAGGCTAATGAAGTGGGCGATTGGGGCAATTCCGACGGCTTCAGCCTGTGGGACGCAGCGGGGCAGGACCAGGATAACGGCCTGGAGGATTGGGAAGGCAGACGGGAAACCCATGATATGTTTCACGACAGCTACGATTGAGTGAGTTTTGCGGGCAGGGGCCTCTTTTGTTCCTTTGGGAGCGGAAGGGGCCTTTTCGGTTATTATTGATTTCCGCTGGCTTCTTGTTGACAATAATAACGTAAACCGTATAATAAAGATATAAATCACACTAAATTAATCGGAATTATTATACTTTGGAATAGCTTTACTTTTAGAGGAGGATAAGGCCATGGAACGGAACATTATTATCCGGCATAACCAGGAGGAGCTCACAGCAAGCATACATTATCCATCGCGTGAAAAGGGGGGCAGCGGCCGCTGCAAGGACCGTGTGCCTCTGGCGGTTATTTGCCATGGTTTTGTAGGCAGCCGGATCGGCGTTGACCGGATCTTTGTCAAGGCAGCCCGTGAATTGGCGCAGGACGGATATATGGTGATCCGCTTTGATTATGCAGGATGCGGAGAGAGCACCGGGAATTACGGCAGCGAGGATATGGAATCCATGATTGCCCAGACCCGGGCCGTGCTTGATTACGGGATCGGTTCTGCTGATGTGGATCCGCAGCGCGTTACGCTTATCGGACACAGTCTCGGCGGTGCCGTAGCTCTCTTGACCGGAGTCCGCGACCGGAGGGTGAAGAATCTGGTCCTGTGGTCTGCTGTCGGCTATCCGTTCAATGATATCGTAAAGATTGTAGGAAGGGAAGCTTATGACCGGTCGGTGAAGAGCGGGTCGTCCGATTACGCCGGATATACGTTTACGCCGGTATACTTCAACTCGCTGGCTGCTTTCCAGCCTTTTCAGGAGGCCGGGAAGTTCAGTGGAGATGTGCTCGTTATTCATGGCACCTCCGACGATGTCATTCCGGTTGATTATGCCTTCCTTTACCAGAAGCTGTTCTGGACCCGTCCGGAGGGGCGCTGCGACAAGGAGATCATTTTTCAGGGAGACCATACCTTTTCCTCAGGCCCGGCGCAGGAGCAGGTGCTGAAACGGACCCGGGAGTGGATGAACCAGCAGGAGCATCTGCAGCAGGAATGGCAGAACTGGATGATATAGGTGATATGTAGCATTAGCAATAACTGTGATTTAGCGGTAAAATAAAGGGGCACACCATATACTGGGTTATGGAGGTTGGCACCCTATGAAATTACCGGCATTTTTTATTGCGCACGGTTCTCCGCTCCTCGCTCTGGAGGATAATGAGTACACGCGTTTCCTGGAGCGGCTTGGTCAGGATCTGGGGAAGCTCCGCGGTATTGTAGTTTTCTCCGCGCATTGGGATAGCCCTGAGCAGCTGATTACAGTGGACGCACAGCATGAGACGCAGCATGATTTCTATGGATTTCCGGAAGAAATGTATTCGCTGACCTATCCTGCCCCGGGTGATCCCGCACTCAGCAACCGTATTTCCGAGCTCTTCAAGGAGAATAATCTCGCCCATCAGCCTGTTCTGGGGCGCGGCCTTGATCATGGCGTATGGGTGATCCTGAAGAAGATGTTCCCGCAGGCCGATATTCCGGTAGTGGCCTTATCCGTCGATTCTTTGCGCTCTCCCGAGGAGCAGTATACTATCGGGCGAATGCTGGCTCCGCTGCGGGATGAGGGAATACTGCTGATCGGAAGCGGAGGATTAGTCCACAATCTGCGGCTGCTCAAGCAGGATGATACACCCGAGCAATGGGCGCTCGATTTCGATGCGTGGGTTGCCAAAGGACTTGCGGTATGGGATCTGCCGTCTTTGTTCGCATACGAGAAGCAGGCACCGCATGTGCGCGAAGCGGTTCCGTCTTATGGAAGGGAACATTTTGTTCCGCTCTTCTATATTATGGGCGCCGCAGATGAAGGCAAGCGGGCACAACTGATGATTCAGGCGTATCAATACGGAACGCTCAGCCTGAACTGCTGGATGGTAGACTAGCGCAAATTCATACAATAAACATAGGATACAGCCGATAGCGGGCTGTATCCTTTTTTGCGGGTGAAGAAGGCAGTGTGCAAGACAAATCTGCTAGCCTGTGATTAAATGGAAGAAACGCGATACGGGTTTTGTGTGAATTTTGTACGAAGTGAATTCAAAGAAGTAAAGCTACAAAACTTTAAGCACATGCTTTCGAAGCCAGTTTTGTACGGAGTAGAGTCTATGAAGTTAAGCTCACAAAACTTTTAGGAGGAACAACAAGTTTATGACCATGAACCGCTATTCTTCCCGTCTCATATCCGGCCTTATGCTTACTGCACTGCTGCTCTCAGCCTGCGGAACACCAAGCGCGGAGAATCCACCTGCCCCGTCCCCGTCGCCAACACTGTCTCCGGTGCCAACGGCTTCCATAGAGCCGTCGCCGACAACCGATCCTGCTAACACGGGGCAGTTGTCCGGATTGACCGGGCTTCCGGTGCAAGGTGAGCTGCTGAGGCCTTTGGCTGTAATGATCAATAATGCACCCGCTGCCCGGCCGCAGTCCGGTATCAGCGAAGCGGACATTCTGTACGAAGTGTTGGCCGAAGGCGGAATTACCCGGCTGATCGGGATCTTCCAGAGTCATACCGGAGTCGTCAAAATCGGACCTATCCGCAGTATCCGCCCTTATCTGATCGATATCGGTGAGAGTTATGGGGCGGTCACGGTACATGCCGGCGGCAGCCCCGCTGCTTATGCGATTCTGCAAGGTCAGAAGAAGGAGGATATGGATGAGATCGGCCGGGCCGGTGCCTATTTCTGGCGGGACAAGGAGCGCAAAGCTCCGCATAACCTCTACAGCAATGCAGCTAAGCTGCGGGAGGGTGCCGGAAAGCTGGGGTATGCGGAGAAAGCCCAGGTTTCCGGGTATCCATTCACCGATCCCGATTTCTTGCCGACTGAAGGTGAGGCTGCTGTGGAGTTAAATGTAAACTTTCTGCTGACGAGTTATAACGTAGGTTATAAATATAATCCCGAGACGCGGACCTACCTGCGCTGGGTGAACGGGAAGCCGCATTTGGATCTGAATAATGCCAGTCCTGTGGAAGCGGCGAATGTCATGGTAATTGGATCGGACCATAAGGTGCTGGATGATGTCGGCAGACTGCAGATTGATGTGGAGCTGGGCGGCGAAGCGCTGCTGTTTCAGCGCGGGCAGGTGATCAAAGGCAAATGGTCACGCAAGCCGGACGATGTCATCCGGTTTGTGAAGAGTGACGGGACAGAAGCGCTGATGTATCCGGGCGTCACACATATTCTGATCGTCCCTAATGCGCCAGCCTTCAGCAGCCATGTGAGCTATACAGCGGTTCCAAGTACAACGTGATTCCAAACCTGGAAAATGGCTGTTCAGAGAATTATTTCTGTTATTACTGGGAATTGTTAATATAGTGTAAAAAAGTTCGTTCTTTTTACTTCTATCCCTTCTATTGATATGATAAGATAACAAGGGTTGTCATTCATTTTCATGCTGTTTACATATGAGTGGCTTCAAGTTTTCACGGCAATTTTATGTAAAGGGGTTTAAACTAATGAAGTTTAAAAAAAAGGACATTTTCTTTGAGACCCTGGAAAATATGGCTGACACCATTGTCCAGGCTGCGGATTACTTCGCTCAGAATATTACAACTCTCCAGGAGAATGTCGAAAACTTCGCTGCGGTGATGAAGAAGTACGAATCCCAATGCGATACTTACACGCACACCGTTATTAAAGAGTTGAACAAGACCTTCATCACGCCGCTGGAACGCGACGACATTATGGACTTAATTACCAGTATGGACGATGTCATTGACGGCCTGGAAGCTTCGGCCTCGCGTTTCTATATGTATAACCTGCTGGACCCTGATGAATATATCGTTCAATTCGCGGAAATTCTGCGCCAATCTGCCTATGAAATCCAAAAAGCCGTTCATTTGCTGTCCCAGAAGAAACTCCTGGCGATTCGTGAGTATACCATTCGTCTGAATGATCTGGAGAATCAAGGGGATGAAGTGCTTCGCATTTGCACCAAAGCCTTATTCGAGACCGTAAAAGACCCGATTGAGCTGATCAAGCGCAAAGAGCTGTATGAGCGGTTGGAGACGACCACGGATAAATGTGAAGACGTAGCCAACATGCTGGAATCGATCATCATGCGCAACTCATAAGGGGCTCTGAAATATGGAAACATCATTATTTATGCTAGGTTTTGTTATATTTCTCGCGCTTGCGTTCGATTTCATCAACGGCTTCCATGATACAGCCAACGCAATCGCCACCTCCGTCTCCACACGGGCGCTAAAGCCGCGTACCGCTATCATTATGGCGGCGTCGATGAACTTTGTAGGGGCTCTGATGTTTACAGGAGTAGCCAAGAAGATCGGCGGCAGCATTACCGACCCTACCTTGCTAGATAACGGGATTGATATTGTTATAGCTACCCTGATTGCCGCGATTATCTGGAATCTGGTTACCTGGTGGCTGGGGATTCCTTCTTCTTCTTCACATGCACTTATCGGAGCACTGGCCGGTGCTGTATATGTAGGGGCCGGTACGGACCACATCAAATGGAGCGGTTTTGTTGAGATTGTGGAAGGATTGATTTTCTCCCCGCTCATTGCCTTTGTCATTGGTTATATTGTTATGACGATACTGAAATGGATCTTCGCCAAACGCAGTCCGCATACGGTGAATAAAGGCTTCCGCTCGATGCAGATCATTACAGCGGCGCTGCAATCCTTCACGCACGGCACGAATGATGCCCAGAAGGCGATGGGGATTATCACCTTTGCGCTCGTGACTTCGGGACGTCTGGAGACTATGGAGGTTCCGCTGTGGGTTAAGATTGCTGCAGCTACGTCGATGGCACTTGGAACGTCGATTGGCGGCTGGAAGATCATTAAGACGATGGGGACCAAAATTTTCAAAATCGAGCCGATCAACGGCTTTGCAGCGGATATATCCGCGGCTTCTGTTATTTTCTCGGCCACACTGATGCATTTGCCGGTAAGTTCAACGCATGCCATTACATCCTCTATTCTTGGTGTAGGCTCTGCCAAACGCTTCTCCGCTGTGAAATGGGGAGTTGCCGGACGGATTATCGTCACCTGGTTTATTACAATTCCGATCAGTGCAGTGCTGGCGGGAGTTATCTTCACAATTTTCTTCTAGAGCACGGTATGAAGATGTCACGGAAGCCACGGATGGCTGCGGACATCTTTTTTTGTTGTCTTTTTAGATGAATGGAATAGGATCAGAACGGAGACACCGAAAGGTGTCTTTTTATATTTCAAGAGAGGAATGTCACAAAAAGTAACGCAATCCCGATAAAATGCATTAATCAGAGGTAAAAGAAAAGGAAATATATCACGTTTAAAAAAGAAAATGACATGAAAAATTTGTGATTCGCGTAGTATTATGTAGGATTTCGTAGTCTTTAAAGTAAGGTGTGTTTTAAGTGTTACCATAGCTGACAGAGAACGGTTCAAAGATTGTGCAAGAACTTAAAAAGCGTGGCAAAGGAGGCCTGTCGTTGATCGACTTTCATCAAGTAGACAAACATTACGGACATTTTCATGTACTGAAAGCAATCGACCTGCATGTTCAGGAAGGGGAAGTGGTTGTCGTGGTCGGTCCTTCCGGCTCCGGTAAAAGCACGATGCTGCGTTGCATTAACCGGCTGGAGACGATTACGAGCGGCGGATTGACCGTGGACGGGATAACTGTAAATGAACGCAAGACGGATATCAATAAGCTGCGCAAAGAAATTGGAATGGTGTTTCAGCATTTCAACCTGTATCCGCATAAAAAGGTGATCGACAATATTACACTGGCACCGATCAAGGTGCTTGGGCTTTCCAAGGCGGAAGCGGAGAAGACAGCGATGTATTACCTGGAAAAGGTAGGGATTGCCGATAAAGCTCTGGCTTATCCGTCCCAGTTGTCAGGCGGCCAGCAGCAACGTGTGGCAATTGCCCGGGGACTGGCGATGAAGCCGAAAATAATGCTTTTTGACGAACCGACATCCGCGCTGGATCCGGAAATGGTTGGTGAGGTGCTGGACGTGATGCGGACGCTGGCCCGTGAAGGCATGACGATGGTTGTGGTCACCCATGAGATGGGGTTTGCCCGCGAGGTTGCGGACCGGGTTATTTTCATGGATCAGGGACAAATCGTAGAAGAAGCGGAGCCGGAGCAGTTCTTCGCCAGCCCGCAGGAAGAGCGGACACGCACATTTCTCAGCCGTGTATTAAGTCATTAACCAAATAGACAGCAATAAGGGGAGGAAGAGAAATGAAAATGTCCAAAAGCTTCAAACGGTTAAGTGTGCTGATGATCGCTGCCGCCCTGTTCGTAATTGCCGGATGTGGCAACAACAATGTGAACAGTAACAATGCTGGCGGCGGCAACAATGCTTCAGGGGGATCTACCGATTCCAAAGCCATTGCCAAGATTAAGGAACGCGGCAAGCTGCTGGTAGGTGTGAAATACGATACGAGACTGTTCGGACTGAAAGATCCGGGATCGGGCAACGTGGAAGGCTTCGACATCGACATTTCCAAGGCCATTGCCAAACATATCCTCGGTGACGAGAACGCAATTGAACTGAAGGAAGTAACCTCCAAGACAAGGATTCCAATGCTGAACAATGGTGAGATCGATATGGTTGTTGCTACCATGACCATCACCGAAGAGCGCAAGAAGGAGGTTGACTTCTCCGACGTTTATTTCCAAGCCGGACAATCGCTGCTAGTAAAGAAGGGCAGTACGATCACCGGTCTTGAGGATGTAACGAAGGATACCAAGATACTCGGCTCCAAGGGTGCAACCTCGATCAAAAACATTAAAGAGAAGGTTCCGGGTGTAACTGTACTGGAATTTGATAACTACCAGGATGCGTTCAGCGCCCTGAAGGCGGGTCAAGGGGATGCGCTAACAACAGATGATGCCATCCTGTATGGTATGGCTTCGCAGGACCCGGGCTTCGAGGTTGTAGGCGAACCGTTCACCGACGAACCTTACGGCATTGCGGTACAGAAGGGCAACACCGATGTAGTTCAAGCCATTAATGATACCTTGGACGGACTGAAAGCAAGCGGTGACTATGCTGCCATCTATACGAAGTGGATCGGTAAAGCTCCGGCAAAATAAGGAGGGTCAGGCATCTTTGACATCATGCTCTACATTCACCATTGGTCCTTGCATGAACGGTAGCCGTCCTTTAAAGGGCGGCTCTGCCGTTTCTGCCTGTAAGATCAAACGGATGATGAACGGGGCAAGTGAGCAAGCATCTTTAGGCAAGGGTAGGTGAGATCCATGGATTTTACGATATTAACCGATTATTTCGGCCAGTATATGGAGGGCTTCAAGGGCACTTTACTCTCCAGCGTACTCGCTCTCCTCGGCAGCTTTCTGGTGGGTACAGTGATTGCCGTCTTCCGCATTACACCGGTGAAGGGGCTGCGCTGGTTCGGAACGGGCTACGTCGAGTTTATCCGTAATATTCCGCTATTGCTCGTGGTGTATATTTTCTATTACGGTCCTTCTGCACTGGGATTCACACTTGATGGCTTCAAGGCAGGAACTATCGGCCTGGCCGTATACACCTCAGCCTTTATCGCCGAGGCGATCCGCGCCGGAATCTTGGCTGTTCCCAAAGGGCAAATGGAGGCCGCACGTTCGTCCGGACTCAGCTACATACAGACTATGCTGCATGTCATTCTCCCGCAGGCGATTAAGCTGGTCATCCCGCCGCTTGGCAACCAGTTTATTAACCTGATTAAAAACTCCTCGGTGCTGACCATCGTCGCCGGTCTTGATTTGATGTATTTTGCAGATAGCATTTCAACTGAAACATACCGCACATTCGATACCTACATTTTCGTAGCATTGTTTTATCTCGTATTGACTCTTCCGCTTAGCTACGGCGTGCGGGTATGGGAGCGCCGTCTGCAGCGCAATTACTAGAATAGGATGTTTTATGGGGTGAATTATTAGTTGTTACCAGTCCGCGAAGCGGCTGTAAGGTTTGCGGTTTAGGGTTTAAAGTTTTTACAGTCCGTGAAGCGGCTGTAAGGTTCGCGGTTTATGTATTAAGGTTCGTAACGATGAGAGAAGGCCGGGATAACAGGCCTTCGATCAATGGCTCGCGATCTTAGCTTTGCTTGGCGAAGCTTTGAATTCCAGTTGATAAGAAGGAATGAATGGAGAGAGGGTTTGGCGCTGTGGGGGGCGGAAGCGGTAGTGCCCGCCTGGAAGCCTAAGCTATACCGGATAAATAATGATGAAGATAAGCAGGCATAGAGAAGGTGAAAGTAACGGAGGGGAATTTTGGAACTGGAGGAGCGTTAGCGTCCGCCTTTATGTTTGGATTTCTACCGCAGCCAGCGGTTCAAATCAGGAAATCCAAACATAACAGCGGCCGGAGGTCCAACATTCACCGCAGTTACCCGTCACCGGATCGATTCCAAGCCCGCATCTTTAGAATCCATGCATCCAGCATAGCCCCAGCCTCCAGCCAGCTACCGCATCACGTTCCCCACTCCAAACCCTACGGACAATCATCCGTCCGTATATCAACATTTCAACACTTCCCATGCAAAGCACCTAAGGAGGGTTACTATTTTGGATTTTACCGGCGCATACTCCATTGATAATTTAAAGTTTCTGCTGGATGGGCTGTATATTACGCTCATCGTGGCTTTTGTATCGATCATCCTGAGCTTTGTCATTGGCTGTATTATGGGAGTGATCCGTTATTCGGAAGTGCCGGTATTGTCGCCGGTAATGTTCGTACTGGTGGAGCTGATCCGTAATCTGCCGCTGCTGCTGATTATTTTCTTCATCCGTTTTGCGCTGCCGGAGGTGGGGATCAAGCTGGGATTGATCACGGCGGCTATTGCCGCATTAACGATATTTGAAGCTGCAATGATTGCTGAGATTGTGCGCGGCGGATTAACCTCGATTGACAAGGGGCAAATTGAAGCGGCGCGATCCTCCGGACTCAGCAATTTCCAGACCTTATGGCATATAGTGCTGCCTCAAGGATTGCGGCGTATGGTTCCGCCTCTGGTAAGCCAATTCATCTCACTGCTAAAAGATACCTCGCTCGCAGTTGTGATCTCTTTGCCGGAGCTGATGCATAACGCCGGGATTGTCATCGGGCACGGCTACAGCTATGCAATTCCTACGTTGCTGCTCGTAGCACTGATTTACTTTGCAGTCAATTTCCTGCTGTCGATCCTCTCGCGAAGATTGGAGAATAAAGTGGTCTGACGGACAGGGATCGTGTACTTTAGCGTAGGAAAGCAGAGGCGGTTATGGTAGTATAATTGTCAACATCTTTGGCAGGAGCAGTGGGCGATGGGACATTTCATACTGAAATCCAAATATGCGCAGATTATCATAGTAGCCGCCGGGACGGCATTGGCCGGTGAATTCAAAATAAATCCGTTTGATGGCGACATCTTCCGGATTGCAATGGGCAGCAGTGCGTTTCTGCTGTTTTTGCTTTTAATGAGGCGGCTGCCTTACATTAGTACAGGTATTGCCACAGGCATTGTCGTGCTGCTGTTTCGTACCGGATTGGATGCTGCGGGAGGCGCTGAGCTGAGCTTTGTGCAGAGTTTAACCAGCCATTTCTCAGCAATGGTCTATTATATTGTCTTCGCAATATTGATGCATTTGCTTAAGAGCCGGCTGGATACCTTCCATCCGCTTGTGCTTGGCGGTGTTGCGTCGCTTATTGATCTGGTGTCGAATGAAATGGAGCTGCTGACCCGGCTGATTGTGCTGGACTCGGCCTCTTTCCGGCTGAATGAATGGACTTATCTGATGGTTATTGCTGTCATCCGCACGTATTTTACGACCGGTGTGTACAGCAGTATTTCCGTCAGCCAGCTGCGAATCGCGCAAAGAGAACAGAAGCAGCGGATTGAGCAAATGCTCGGATTCGGCTCGGGCCTCTACGGTGAAGTATTTTATCTGAAGAAGTCGATTGGAACACTGGAGAGTGTTACCTTGAGCAGCTATGACCTATATCGGAATCTTAAGGCCGGTGAGGAGCATCAGTTATACAGCCGCCAGGTACTGGATATTACCCAGCAGATTCATGAGGTGAAGAAGGATACCCAGCGGATTTTGGCCGGTCTGGTGAAGCTGGTGGAGCGCGAGGTTACCGGGGACATGCGTCTATCCGGCATCCTGAGTTTTACCGTGAAGAGCAATGCCAAGTACGCCGAAATGCTGGGTAAGAGTATCAGCTTCAGTACCCATATTCCCCAAGACTCCGATTATACCACCGCAAGCTACATTCCACTGCTTACCCTGCTGAACAATCTTACCGCCAATGCGGTTGAGGTTATAAAAGGAATAGGGAGCGTATCCCTAGATATCTATGAGAAAGCCGGGTCTACGATCCTCACCGTAACTGACAGCGGCGGCGGAATTAAGGAACGTGATCGTGAGCTGCTGTTCGAGCCCGGGTTCACAACGAAATTTGATGAAGAAGGTATTGCTGCTACGGGAATCGGACTTTCGCATGTGCGGGATATTGTTGATGCATTTGAGGGCGAGATTACGGTTCATAAGGCCTCCCATACCGGAGGGGCGATGTTTCAGATTATTTTACCGACGGCAAAGCTGCGGAAGGAGGAATAAAGGATGCCGCTTTCTTTCTGTATAGTGGATGATGATGCGGCCGCCAGAAGAATGCTGCAGCATATCATTGAGGATAGCGGGCTTGGCGAAGTGGCGGGTACCGCGGAATGCGGGCAGGACGGGGTACGGCTGATCTTAAGTGAATGTCCGGACATCGTACTGATGGATCTGCTCATGCCTGATCAGGATGGGATCGAGACAATTATCTCGCTGCAAGCCCAGGGCTGCCGCTCCAAATTCGTAATGATCTCGCAAATTGAAAACAGTGACATGGTAGGCCGCGCTTACCGCAGCGGAATCGAGTTCTTCATCCGCAAACCGATCAATAAGATCGAAGTGGAGGCCGTGCTGTATAAGGTGAACGAGCGTTATGCGATTAACCGCTACCTGGATGAGATCAAATCTAGCCTCAGCAAGCTGGAGGGACTGCAGTTCGGACTGCCGCCGGTGCAGATCAGTAAACGTTCCGTACGGGAGATCATTCAGCCGATTCTGATGAATATGGGCATGGTGTCCGAAAGCGGAAGCCGCGATATTATCACGATGATGGAGCTGGCCGCAACGCACAGTAACCGCGGAAGTCTGCCACCGCTTAAGGAACTCTACGAAATGGCTGCAGCCAGCTATAAAACCGTTCCCGCCGAAGCAGCGAAAGAGGTGAAAGCGATTGAACAGCGACTGCGCCGCGCGTTGTCTGCCGGACTGACGAATCTGGCCTCCATTGGACTGACGGATTACGGGAATCCCAAGTTCGAATATTACGCGCCGCTTTATTTTGATTTTGAGGAGGTGCGGCTGAAGATGAGGGAGATCGAGCAGGGCCGGGATTCCGGCAAGGTTAAGGTGAATATCAAGAAATTTCTGCAAGTGCTGCATCTGGAACTGCTGGACGGCCTGGGCCGCTAAGGTGCAACTATAGATGTAGGGATCATGGGACCTCCGGAACTGCTGAACAGCAGGCTGGTGGTTATTTTTTTGCGCAGAGATGTAAGCAGGGTAGGCTTCACATCAACATTTGGGCTGGGGATGCCTCATGCGGTACAATGGTAACATGAAGCTGCTGAAAGGCGTAAGTAGGAACAAACGGAGGATTCATTATGATACGTACATTAGTGATAACACATCAGGGTGAAGTGCTGACAGGGCTGGCACTGCAAAATATAGTGATTGCTGATTATGCCTGGATTTGGGCGGATTTTGCTATGCCTACGGCGGAGGAGTCCCTGCTGCTGGACACCTATTTTCATTTTCATCCCTTGGCAATTGAGGATTGTATGCATATCTTGCAGCGGCCGAAGCTGGATTATTACGAGGATGTGCAGTTTTTTGTGCTGCATGCGCTCAATGAGCGCACGCTGGAGGCGGAAGAGGTCGACCTGTTTCTGAGTAAAAACTTTCTCGTGTCCTATCACCATCAGGAGAAGTCGGAGATGGATGAGGCCTGGGCTTCGGTGCAATCGGAGATTCACAGCCGCAAAGGCTGGTCGGGCGGTCCAATTGCGGCAGCCTACACCGTAATGGACAAGCTGGTCGATAAGTATTTTCCTAGCCTGTACAGCCTTGAAGATGAATTGGCCGATCTGGAAAGCAGCGGCGGCAGCGAGTCAGTGGAAGAGCTTATGAGCCAGGTCTTCAATGTGCGCGGACGGCTGCTTAAGCTGCGCCGGACGATTGTGCCGATGCGCGACCTGATGTACCGGATCCTCAATTCGCAGCATGTGCAGAGCAATGGAGAGGAACGGATTTATTTTGGCGATATCTATGATCATCTGTTGAAGCTGACCGATATGATCGAGGTGGACCGGGAAATGACCGCTGATCTGCGCGACAGCTATATTTCGCTTAACTCCAACCGGATGAATTCCATCATGAAGACCCTCACGGTAATTACTACTGTATTCATGCCGCTGACCCTGATTGCCGGGATATACGGGATGAACTTCCAGATGATGCCGGAGCTCCACTGGACGTACGGTTATCCCTTGGTACTGCTGCTAATGCTGTTGCTCGGAGTGGGGATGTTCAGATGGTTCCGGCGGAGCGGATGGTTTAAGTAAAGGAAGCGTAAACGCCACCGCTTAAGTGCGGCGGCGTTTACTGGAGGCAGGAGCCGTTTTTTTACGGTTCTTGGGCGGGGAATTGCGGCGCTTCGGAGCGGAGCGTCTTTTTTTACGCCGTTTGGGGCTGTACAGAGCGGCATCCTCTTCCGCTGCGAGCGCGCCTGCCCCGCTTTTTTTGCCTTTTCCGAAGCTTCCCATTACGAGCTTAACCATAGGGGCCATTTGCTGAAAACCCTGCATCACCTTCTGCACCTTGCCCATGGAGCTCACGATGCCGTCAATTCCGCCCAGCCGGTCGACGATACCTTTGATCTGCTCCATATTCGCGAGATTGCCGAGTCCGCCGAGACTGCCCAGCAATCCGCCTGCTTTGGCGGTGGCGGCTTCAGCGGCAGGCAGGGCCAGCGCTGTTTCGGCAGCTTCCGCTCCAAGGGCAGGAAGCAATCCGGTTTCCACGGGAACAGGCGGCGCATATGAAGTGATACCGGGATAGGGGGAAGACGTGTACGGCCCGGCCAGCGAACGCCCATCCCGGCGGGAATGATTATAGTAATGATGAGGCATAACATCACAATCCTTCGTTAGTGGTTTGCTATACTGTATGTCATGGGCGAACATAAGGTATAGACGAATGCCCGGGTTACCGGGATAGTAGCGGAAAAGGGCGAATGCCTACAAGGAGGGACGGGAAGTGAAGAAACCGTGTCTATGCTTGATTTTCGGTGCTTATGTAGTACTATAATTAAGGCGGTAATCCTATAAGGATTTTGAATGAAGACTGTCGAATACATAAATTGTGTGCGCCTGGGGTGGACGTTTGTCCATGATTTTCGTTCTTTACAGCGTGAAACCGTTAATGCTTGAAAAAACTGCTCCAGTACAATATAGTAGAGGCAAGATAGTCATATTAAATTATGTATTTAATGTCAGTTTTGTACGATGCTTATTCAATGATGCTAATGCTGACCAAACTTTTAGGGGATGATCTACGATGCAGCTTAAGAAGCTAAACGATAAAAGTATTGACCAATTATTTGAGGCTATTTTAACATTGAAAAATATGGAAGAATGTTATGTTTTCTTTGATGATCTTTGCACAGTAAACGAAATCCAATCGCTCTCACAGCGTCTGGAAGTTGCGCGGATGCTGGGTAAAGGCTCTACTTATAATCAGATTGAAGCAGAGACTGGCGCAAGCACAGCGACTATTTCCCGTGTGAAACGCTGCCTGAATTACGGCAATGACGGGTATAAGCTTACACTGGAACGTCTGGGACGATAATTGATGAAGCCGGGCGTACTCATTATTAGTCACGGCTCACGGGACAAGACATGGGTTTCTATTGTTGAAGAAGCTGTCGGCCATTTATCACTGGAGAAGGAGCTGCCTGTGGCGGTTTCTTTTTTGGAGCTGGTAGAGGGCTGTCTGATACAGGATGGTATAAATGAATTGGAACATGCAGGGGTCACAGATATTATTGTGATCCCCTTGTTTGTGTCTTCGGGAAGTACGCATATTGATGAAATAGAGTATGCGCTCGGCGCCAAAGCTGCCCCTGAACGTGAAACGGATCTTGAACGCTTTACGGTTAATGCGCGTATCCATTTCGGCTACCCCGTCGATGATGATCCGGATATTGCGGTCATGATCTGGGACAAGGTCCGTGAGCTGTCCGCTAATCCGCAGCGGGAGACGATTCTGCTCGTGGGACACGGCAGCAAGCATGACGGCTTCCGCCAGCGCTGGGAGCAGGGCATTTCCTCACTGGCGGAACGTGTGCGCACTGTGAGCGGAGTGGCGGCGGCCGATTACGGCCTGCTGAACCCGGACAGTATCAGAAGCCGGACGGTATATTGGCAGGAGCAGGGCTATGATGTACTGGTGGCTCCGCTCTTTTTAAGTGAAGGCTATTTCACCAAGGTAGTCATTCCGGAGAGACTTCAGGGATTAAAGTATGCTTATTCAGGACGGACACTGCTGCCTCATCCGCTGCTGCCGCACTGGATCGAAGAGCAGGTAAATACGATGCTCGTGAAGCTGCGGGCGCAGGTATAAATATCATCGGACTGATGTAGCCGCTAAAGCCGCTAACTTTGAAAAGATCGCGTTTCTATTGTGTTTTTTTCGGTGGCTGCCGCATACATATATTTATACTTTTCTGCTGCTGCTGCTGATTTGATGTCATCGCAATAAGTAAAATATATTCTTCCTCAGGCTCTGGCATTGCTTGTGGGGTGCAGAATTGGGTATAATCAGTAAGGTTATCTATTATAAAAACAGGTGGCGTTCCGGTAATGAAAACTGCGAGACTGATTTATAATCCGACTTCTGGACGGGAAGAAATGAAAAAGCGGCTCGCCGACATTTTGGACCGGCTGGATATTGGCGGCATCGAAACCTCATGTCACGCAACAACCGGTGAGGGCGATGCTACGGCAGCCACAATTGATGCGGTCGAACGCGGAACTTATGATCTGATCATAGCGGCCGGCGGCGACGGCACATTAAATGAGGTAATCAACGGCATGGCGGAGAGACCGAATCTTCCCCCGCTTGGCGTACTGCCGCTGGGTACAACCAATGATTTTGCCCGGGCTATGGGTATTCCGAAGAACTGGGAGGATTCCTGTGATCTGATTCTTCGCCAGGAGTCGCGCCTGATTGACCTCGGCAAAGCCAATGACCGTTACTTCATTAATATAGCCGGCGGCGGCAGCCTGACCGAGCTGACATACGAGGTTCCAAGCAGACTTAAGACGATGATGGGCCAGCTTGCTTATTACCTGAAGGGTATTGAGAAAATGGCCAGTCTCTCTCCGCAGGAGCTATACATCCGTGCCAATGGCCAGGAGCTGATTCATGACGAATTCATGCTGTTCCTGATCGCCAACACCAATTCGGTAGGCGGCTTTGAGAAGCTTGCCCCGGATGCAAGCATTGACGATGGACTGTTCGACGTCATTGCTGTTAAGAAATGCAACCTTGCAGAGTTCATCCGTCTCGTGACTTTGGCGATCCGCGGTGAGCATTTGCAGGATAAGAAGGTCGTTTATTTCCGTACCGATGCCATGGAAGTCACTTCCCCGGGGTATGTCCAGCTTAATCTGGATGGTGAACTCGGCGGTACGCTGCCAGGTAAATTCCAGATCCTGCCGCAGCATTTGCGGATTTTTGCGCAGAAGCCTTGAGGCAGTTAAATGAAGGGAAGTGCAGGTGGCTGTAAGGCTGGCCTGCACTTTTATTGCAAAAGCGAAGATAATGAAAGAAGTGAACCTATAGATATGAGTAAACACCGCAGTGGACGTAGCGCAAGCCGCCGGGAAGGCACGGCGCCTGTCGCCGGACTGCCAGTGAATAAGAATGACGAGGTTATGCTCGATATCATCGGCATGACCCATGAAGGCGAAGGGGTAGGCCGCGTAGAGGGCTTTACCCTATTTGTGCAGGGCGCTCTCCCCGGTGAGAAGGTCCGGGCGAAGGTGCTTAAGACGAAGAAGCAGTATGGCTACGCCAAGCTTCTGGAGCTTGTGCAGGCCAGCAGCGACCGCATCGCGCCGCCCTGCGCCATCTATGACCAATGCGGCGGCTGTCAGCTGCAGCATATGGATTACACCGCCCAGCTGGCGTGGAAACGCCAGCTGGTGGTGGACAACCTGCAGCGGATCGGGAAGCTGCAGGTGGCGGGTGCGCCGGGCAGAGGCGCAGCTGCTGGGAACGCTGGTGCAAAGGAGGCCGTTGAACCGGGGGATCTGACTGCCGGGGCAGAAAGTGCGGCAGCTGAGGGCGGGAGTGTGGCCAGTGCAGGTGCTGCGGGTGGCCAGGCTGACGGTATTATCGTCCGGCCAACCTTGGGCATGGACGAGCCTTGGCGCTACCGCAACAAGGCCCAGGTACCGATCGGCGTCACCGAAGGCGGCCTTGTCGGCGGCTTCTATGCCCGCGGCAGCCACCGGATCGTAGACATGGAGACCTGTCTGATCCAGCATGAGCATAACGACGACGTCGTTGCCGCAGTGAAACGCATAGGCAGAGAGCTAGGCATCTCCGCCTACAACGAAGAGACCGGACGCGGCCTGCTGCGCCACGTCGTTGTGAAGAAAGCCTTCCGCACCGGGCAGATGATGCTGGTACTGGTCACGAACGGCCGCGACATCCCGCATCTTGACGCCTGGCTCGGCAGCATCCGCGAACAGCTGCCGGATGTGGCAAGCATCTGCCAGAACATCAATACGCAGAAGACAAATGTCATTTTCGGAGATGAGACCCGTGTCTTATGGGGCACCGACGTCATCTACGATTACATCGGCGATGTGCAGTTCGCCATCTCCGCCCGTTCGTTCTATCAGGTGAATCCGTCACAGACTGAGGTACTGTACAGTAAAACCGTAGAATATGCCGGTCTGACAGGCAAGGAGACTGTAATCGATGCCTATTGCGGCATCGGGACAATCTCGTTGTTCCTGGCGCAGCACGCGTCTAAGGTGTACGGCGTAGAGATTGTGCCTGAAGCTATTGAGGACGCGCGTGCGAACGCACGGCTTAACAATATGAACAACGTAGTGTTCGAGGTAGGTGCCTCAGAGGACGTGATCCCGAACTGGAAAGAGCAGGGCGTCACGCCGGACGTCATCGTCGTTGATCCGCCGCGTAAAGGCTGCGACCCGCGCCTGTTGGATACGATTCTGGCGATGAAGCCGGAGCGGGTGGTGTATGTATCTTGTAATCCATCGACACTGGCGAGGGATTTGCGGATATTGGAGGATGGCGGGTACAGAACAGTGGAGGTAACTCCGGTGGATATGTTCCCGCATACGGTGCATGTGGAATGCTGTGTGTTGTTGGTGAGGGAGTAGTGATTTGGAGCCACATTTACCTGAATGAGTCCTAATGTATCACAAATTTTGGCTTACTCTTTAGAAGAACAATCGGATTCTACAAATAAATTAAGATATCGAAGACGAGTTGGAGAAGGCCGGTATCCCGCCGCTTCATGTTCTTCAGATGACAACCCTGAACGGGGCTGGATTTCTGGACCGGATGAATGATATGGGGACCGTGGATATCGGCAAAAACACCGATTTGGTCCTTCTGGACGCCAACCCCATAGAAAGCGTACAAAATCTTTATGGTATTAACGCTGTGATACGGGCAGGTGCTTACCACGATAATCAAAAGCTAAGCTCAATGAAGGAAAGGCTTGGAGCAAAATAGAATCTAAGGCCAAAATTATCCGCATGATGACAGAGAATCCTGGAAATTTTTATGATATGGAATTATCAATAGCTTTGTGTTGTTCAGTGTTTTCAAATGCCAAAGTAAGACGTGGTAAAGGAATACCTAACTTTTTTGCTTCTCTCACAACTTCAAGTACCGCAAAACCTGCTTTACTATTGTTGTATTCGATGAAAAGTCGTGGTAAGCTGCCCTTTGCAAAAATAACCTTGTTAAAAAGCGTGCCGAGAAGTGCCGGTGGAATCTTAGTTAACAGTAGAGAAATCGTATCAATCTTTGCACCTCTTGCTTTAAGTACAGGGATAATTCCCCTCATATTCTTACCAACATTTGCGAATGAGTCACTATGATTCATGAGTGCTGGAAAACTTCCCAGTTTTAACACCTCGGTCTCTATAGCCGCATTCATGGCAAAGTGATTCCATAGCCAGTTTTGCATATCCTTTATCCAACTAATTTTAAAATGGGCACTTTCAAATAGTTCTTTGACCTTGTTGTTAATATGTTCAGTGCCTACCCGTGGTTTTTCCAGAAATAGCATTTTTAAAAAGCCACCTCTAAGCCTATTGTCCGCGATGCCTCCTCCTCCTCCTGGGAACCCAAAGACAACATTGTTCATAGACAATGGTGAGATCGATGATTTCAAATCTTGCCAAACGTTATTGAATATTAGGACAGGGGTGTTTCCAGCAGCAGTCGATAGTAATTGTGCTGCTTCTGGAAGTTGTTCCGTGTTGACACTCACAATAATGAGATCATAATTTGGGCTCATCTCCTCATGCAGTTTGACGTTCCAGCTTTCTTTTATTAGCTGTTTCCCTCTTCGTGCGTCCCACATTTCAAGCTCTATGTTGCTTCCGAAGGTTTCTTTTCTCCCTTTTCTAACGTAAAACTCAACTGTATGCCCTGCCTTTTCAAAAGCCCAAGCATATTGGGTCGATATTACACCTCTACCGAAGAATAAAATTCTCATATTAGCCTCCTAAAAATATATATTAATCCTTGTTGATGATCAAACAACGTGTTGTATAATGTTATTGTATAGATTCACTATACGGTCATCAACCATCAGATTTTTATTATCTGTCGTATAATCGATTGAACAGAAAATGGAGGCAAATAATGAATAAGCAACCTGAAATTACGGACAAAACTAGGCAAACATTTATAAATGTATTCTGTGATTTATATAGCCAAAAACCAATTGAAAAAATTTCCATTCAAGAGATTGCTAACCAATCAGGATATAATCGCAGTACATTTTATCAATACTTTACGGATATCTATGAGTTGTTGGACTGCGTTGAAGAGCGTGTCTTTAAAACCATTAACGAGGAAATGGCAAGCAGAGAGTTTTCTACACATACTTTTCAAGATGCACTTCAATGCTTGGAAAATGCAGAGGAAATTTCAGTTCTTAAAGCCCTCTTGGGCGACTATGGTTCTGTTCATTTTGTTGAACGCCTGAAAAGAGAAATTCCCTTTGAGAGATTGATTGTGGACTTTCCAACAAATGATGTTTTAGCACCATACATAATTGAGTTTTACATATCAACATTAATATCTATGTTTCGCCTTTGGATACGCAACGGCAAAGATCTATCGTCGGAAGAATTGGTCAAGTTGGTAGACAGCCTATTTGCAAATGGGATAACACCGTATCATATCTTTGGCATGGTCAATCCGCGGCGCCCTGATTCGAATAAAAAGTAAGGGGACGAGGAGAAAGAGAATGAGGGACTTTAATATCGGCTCATCTTGCCATTTGGCGGGTATCATTGGCGCATTCTTGATATACAGGGCAATGCGGCCTTGATTTTAACTGAACACATGATCGAACAACACTCCTATATTACTGACAATGAAAAAAATACGGTGAGCGGCAGTATGAAGTTGATTTTATCAATCAAACGGCAAAATAAATAAATAAATTACGAAACCCGCACATGTGGAGTCGGTGGCGTGGATGACTCAAAAAAACTGATGTCAAAAAGGAGCCGGCTAGGCTCCTTTTTGACATCAGGGTTGAAAGATATTGTGTATGCTAATGCTTTCGTTTGAGAACATTTCAACTTTGGTATTGCTGCAGGCAGGGGGGCCGGGTATCTCAAATATTGCCCATAAAAGAGCTGGTATTTCAAGCTTGCTCATCGTTTTGGGGCAATCTTTTTCCGTTATGGCGGCAATGTAGTAATCCGTCGTGTTCTATCCATTCCGCTCTTGCTTATGACGGTATAAATTGTTATTCCCAATACGGAACACCTGTGAAGAGAAACGATTCATTGTTTACATAGGCATTAATTTCTCTACTGGCTAATTTACTGATATGGTCTGGTAACCACTCCTGCGAGTCGGGCAGACCCAGCCAGAAATTCATGGTCTCAAGCTGTGCTGCAACGAAAAAACCTTCCAATAGCTCAATATAGTTATCCGGTAATGAATGATACTTAGAATATGATTTCAGTAACTGTTCTCTGAATGAAGGATGTATATATGAGAACGTCCAGCCCAGATCAACCAAATAGTAACCAAACCCGCAAGCGCCAAAATCGATGGGCCGCGCCTCTTTTTCATGAAACACAATATTACTTGGAATCAAATCGGCATGAATCATTCCCCAATTACCGGACGTTCTCTCAATAGAGTTCATCATTGTAATTACCTGCCCACCTGCAATCTGAAGAAGTTCGGTATCGCTTGTATTAAGCAGACCTGCATTAGCCCGCTCCTTAAGCTTGCCCAGTGATTGTAATATACGGGAACTATCAAAGGCAGGACGTTCAAATAAACTTGGGATTTGCCAGTTAGAGGCTTGCCTATGTAATTTACCGGTCATTTCACCTATATATTTAGCGTCATCTATTGTAAGGATTAAAGGTTTCTGCTCACCTTCCACCCATTGTAGTAAAGTGCAGTTTGTATTGTTTACGGTCGTAATGAATTCTCCGCGGGTATTCTTGTAAGGTGAAGGCAGGGTTAAATCTGTATCTAAGGCTAAGGCGTGAAGCCAGACCATTTCGGAGTGGATCACTTCCTGCTTACTCCAAAAACTTTCTACTTAATGCTTCCTTTGCTATACTTAAGTTTTTATCCAATCGCAAATCTCTCCTCGTTATCATTATATAAAATTACAATAACACATCTATTTTTTGGGAAAAATGTATTGGTTAATTATATTTGTTTTTGACTACTTCCTTTTTTGTAAAAAAGGTAAAAACAGCCACATCATAGTTTATTCTACCGTCAGCACTCATCCCATGTGGAGGTTACAGTAAGACTCGAAAGAAAGGATACAGCCGAATAGACTGTACCTTAGTTGGTGGCGTAAGGATTGGAAAGGTTATAGTGAATCTTAATCCTTTCATCAAGCTTCTGCTGTTCGATAATGTGAGACGAACAGAAAGCGGACGTATGCTTAACGTAACCGCCGCAAATATACGTCCCATTACGCCTGTCGGGGAATATACTTGTTACTTAACATTTCGGAAAAGAAGACTTGAACATTCTTATTCTTCACCCGTTTGTAGCATATATAAATGACGGATTGTAATATGAAGTGCGACAGAAGCAAATAGTTGAGGAGAGATTAAATGAAATCACAAATTAAGTGTGTGCTTCTTATGTTTCTGTTAAGTATTTCAATAACTGCGTGTTCCACCAATAAAAGCAGCTCAAACCTGAATAATGACAGTAGCTCAAGTAGTAATAAAATTTCTGACACCAGTGTTCCAACAATTACTTCTTCTGCACATATTACTCCTTCTGAAAGTAAACCTGAGAACAATAAGAGTTTAGCAATGGAAGCATATAAGATAGTATTGCAAAATAAGATTGAATTTTACAGCACAGAAACTAAGAAAAAGGTGTATTTGAATGATTTTTTAACTAATAACGAGATTTATGGAACTACATCTAAAATTAAAATAAATCACTTTGCCGTGCTTGATATGGATGGTGACAGAATACCTGAAGTTGTTCTTGGATTAACAGTAGATGAGAATCCAAATTTTGTTGAAGTCCTGCATTATATGAACGGTGAAGTCTATGGCTACTTTTTTGGAAACAACCAGTTACGTTTTCTTAAAACTGACGGAACATTTAGATGGTTAAGCGGCGGGTTAACTTACAACGGATATGGAAAATTAAGATTCCAAACCAATTCCTGTGAAACTGACAAATTAGCTTATCATGAATCAAGTGCTACTGATGAATCATCCACCACATTCGCCATTGCATACTACATCAATAATAAACTAGTTACTGAAGATTCATATATAGCTTTTGTTAAAGAAGAAGATGCTAAAAGGGATGTAACGTGGTATGAATTTTCTCAAGAGAATATATTAACAGTGACTTCAAAAACAAGATAGTAATATTACGTGATATATTTTATGCCGTCAGACGCCGAATTTGGCAGTATAGCGTTTCGTGTATTCTCACGCGCAAAAGAAAAGACGCCGTATTAGGGCGCCTAGAAGTTGTGGGTAAATGCCATTCCATTAGTATTAAAAGCCTGTACTCCCTGTCTACTCGTCACATGTGGAGTGCTGTTCACTGTTGGTCAGGAAAGACTAATAGTTGAGATGTATTGGCGTATACAGCAACGCAGCGGGAGAAATCCCGCTTCTTTTTTTTGTCCATAAGTTTAGTTGGGGCGGCTATTGATAGTCGTCTTTGTAGTATCCCCACCCAGTGCCTGATGAACAAATTATTGCTTCTGAGCCGATGTTAAGGCTTGTCATACCCGTCTGAAATTTTTGCGAATATCTTCTATACGCACAAAGAAAGCCCCAACCATATCGGCGGGGCAAAATAGGGAGCGTGATGGTTCTATTATTAACATGAACATAGCTAATATACCTGTCTTCCTATCGAAATAAAGCTTTAGAAAGTACCCTTTAAAACTGGCTTCCCATCTTCGAAGACAAAATCAATACCTTCAACCGGAAATCGAGAGTACTTTTTTACTTCATATTTAACTCTTTCATTCCAGTTTTTAATAATATCGTCTACATGAACGATATTGTCTAATATATCAGCTACAAATTTTTGCATAATAGAATCGTCATATCCTACATACTTAGTTAATGTTAATTCACAGTCAGCGAAAATTTTTTGAACATTAATTTTTGAGGCCAACAAACTTTTTAATGATTCAATAGCTAGGACTTCTCTGTAAAATGTAGGAGGATGTTTTTTTGTATCGAACTTATTAAAATCATCTGGCTTTCTTATTATAAAAAAAGCTATCACTATTCCTAATATAACTTTTTCAAAAATAAGTACTAGTAGCATCAATTCAAATCCTTTTTTGAATTCCTCACTATTATTACAGTTATCTATTGAATTTTTGATAACGCCATTATACTCATCATAAATTCTGCTTAAAGCAAAAGCATCGGCATCATATTCAAGAGATTTTTGATCTAATGTTGATATAGCTTCATTATTAGATTTACGGTTTTCAAGCAATTTTATATGACCATGAACAACATGTCCTATTTCATGATATAAAATAAACTTAATAGGTATCATTTCTACAATACCATCATCGAAATCATATGAATTGTGGTGTGCTTTTAAAAAGCCTTTAAAAAAATTATAGTAGTGTATTATAAGACCTTCACTTAATTTTATCTCCGAATTAGAAGTACAAGCTACAAAATGCATATCTTTCAAAAAAGTTAAACTTAAATCAAATTTTTCGTTCTTATTATAGTCATTAAGTGATTTTTTAGTATTTTCCATAATTATATTAAATTCTTCAATGATCAAACTCTTTATTCCTTCAATTTCCTCATCTCGATTTTTCAAACTGGAATACCAGGAATTTTCATCGTATAGATTATTGATGTCTATTTCAAAATTAGTATTCAAAAAAAATATTTCTCCATTAGTATCTTCATTTTTATCACTTGAAACGCCCATATAATAACGCCCCCATCATATTTTTATACCAAGCACTTTTAATAAAAAGTAATGTTTTATCAAACTCTTATTTCTCATTATCCGCCTTCGATCGCGTTTATTCAATGCTTATCCTACTTAAAAACTCTTGTTGAAAGTACATATTGCGCGACGGTTTAATTGAATCCTAATCCATGCTTATTCATAATATGACCGATCTTACGTCGTTAAGCAGGCTCAAAATTAAGGAATACAGTGGATTAGCAAACACTTCAAGTGTTTGTTAGAATTTAGGTAGAGTGGCAATACAAGGTGAGGGTTATGTTATGCCAAAAATGGTAATATGCCAACAATATTATGGATGTTGAATTCGGGAGAGAGATTGACTGTGAAGTAAATATCGGAAAAGCTAGAGATAAATATAAGAACAGTTTCTCGGTATATTGATGAACTATGTGCCAGTGGCTTCCCTATCATATCCGACACAGGGCTGTTGGTATTGGAAATTGTAGTTAATATATTATTTCTTGCTATGATTGATAGGGCCAATTTAAGCGAATACTGCCACATCGATAGATGTCTATTTTACGCAGCCATTACATGTGGAGTGTGTAGCTTGGATGGACTTTATCGGCAAAGGCTGAAAAAAATATGTAGTGTTTAGTTATAACAATGTCACTACATGTTGATTTTTTACGTTATTTTGTTGGCGGCTTTCGGGGCGAAAAGTGCCCTTTCCATAGATGGACTTTAATTCTAGGGCTAAATGGCGGTTTGGCTAGGTGTTTGACTGAGGCAGGGGTTTTAAAGCTGCCCTATGGGGCCTTTCGTTGACATGATTGCTTGGCTGGAAGAGCAGCAGGAGTAAAGGGCAGCACTGGAGCAGCGAGAAGGTACTCTTAAGAGGCTAATGGACATTCTTAACAACAAAATAAGGCAGGACTCAAAGCAATCACATTTCAGCGTGTGGTTGCTTTTTTTATTTTCTAAGAGAGTAGGAGAGGGCAATGAACAAGAATGATGTATTCTCATTTGAAGAAGATCAAATACAGAGACGCTTGCTCCAGATTATCCGAACCTTTCGCAGCGGATCAACTGGTCACGCTCCTCCCGCAGACGTTTGATCTCCTGCTTGATTCATGCCTTCCGTTCCGAAGAAAGATGAGGCCCCCCTTACTCCAGCGCTAGCTGGTGGCGCCAAAACACTGGTACCTTCCGTACCGGAAGGCGGAGGCGTGTAAATGCTCAACTTTATGAAGGGCTGCTTATTTTCTCGAACAAACAAGGAACCGGAACCGGCCTGGCCGGAGGAAAAAACCAGGTGCTGGTCATATGGAGCAGTCCCGGCAGCGGTAAAACGACCGTCAGCGTCAAACTGGCCCAGTATGTAGCCAGCTGTAAACGCAACGTACTGCTGCTTTTGTGCGACATGACCACGCCGATGCTGCCTTGCATCCCCCAAAAGAGCATTCATAACAAATTCAGATCAGTCCACAGTCCTTCAGCATATTTTCGATAGACTCATGAACGAGGAGCGAAGGATTCTCTTTATAGTACTTGTAACCTTTATACTGATGCAGAATTAAGCCGGCTTCTTCATTTCTTTTCATGATACCTTTTGCTCGAACAATTGCCGACCGTACATCATCCAAAGATATTTTTCTGAGAACTCTCTTGAAGCTAGCCTCTTCTTTATAATCGGAGAGTTCTGCAAAGTTTTCTCCAAAGGCGCTGTTTATCCCTTGCAGATATTGCCGCCTGTGGGCAAGTGCAGCATTATAACTTCTCTTATGCAAGATCATCCACAGTTCGAAAGTGAAGTTACTGTATCCTAAATTGTATTTAATCTGCTTTTTAAAGGTTGTGGACTCTTTCAGCGCATCCAATGTTTCTTTAAATTGTCTGATATGAACATCCTCATCACTTTCATAGTCAAACCAGTGTGTGATGACCGTTTTGTCGAGTATCGTTAATGATTTCGCTCGCTTAAGCGGATTTTTTTCTTTCTTGCAATCAACGGTTACTGTATGCGTAGCAGAGGGATCGTTATTTATCAATTGCTTGATCCAGTCCAGATACCATTTTTCCGTCTCACCTTCTACAGAAAAATAATATTTTCGATTAGTTTTTTTGACAGTCATCTATTTACAACTCCCCTCTGGATTCCAGTAGTTGTTCAAACACAGAGGTGAAGTCCACGTCTTTGATGGCGCCATACTGACTGACGAAATAATTTTTCATGTAATCTCCGCCCATGCGGACGGCTTTTTCTCCGGAGGTGCCAAAATCGGACAACGAATAATGGGTGCTGCGAAAGGTCTCTTCGTCACGCTCCACAAACTTGATTTCATCGCGCCGAAACAGATTCGAATTCAGGAAGATAGGATTGTGTGTGTTGAAGATCAGTTGTGCATTTTTTTTATTCAAATCATCATTGTGAAAAATGTTTACGATACTCATGATCGCCATCGGATGCAGGGAAGCATCGAATTCATCAATAACAAGCGTCCCTCCGCTTAGAAGAGCATCAATAACAACCGGGAACATGTTGACAAAGCGAATGGTTCCGTAAGACTCGAAGGTGTCTGCTTGCACAATGCCTTTTTTATCAAGAATGGAATACAGCTTCGGTTCTGAATCCTCATCCGACGAAAGGAAGCCGAGTCCATTGGAATTGATCCCGAATATCCGGGCGGCATCATTGACGGTTGTATTGACATAAAGGGTGTCCTTTTTCGAGGTGGAAGGCCGAGCCTGAAGAGCATCTGCCCTGCAGAAAACCATGAATCTATTCTCAAGCCAATCCGTTATGATGCCAACCAGCTTGGAACTGAACATCGCTTTGAAGCCGTTCATTAGAAATAACTCATCATCGATCAAATTCTTTTTGGCTAAATTTCTCACACTCTTTTCATTTTCCTCAAATCCATTGATCGCGTACTTTCTGATGATATTCGTGTCACCTAACTCCAGCGACGGGTTGCGGGAAAAAATCATCTTTTCGTTTATATATAAAGCTTCGGTCAGTACTTTACGATCGTAGTCTTCTTCCAGAAAGCTCCCCAGATCAAGGGACAATCTATAGTCAAAAAGAAATCCGCTGTCGGTAAACTTGATCGCGAAATCGACCGGAGTCTTCTGTTTATCCGCTTTGTTGGGAATCAACTCCAATGCCCCAGCGGCAGGATTAGAGCGGGACTTTTTATCTTCATTGCGGATATGTCCTCTTAACATGATTTGTTTCAGGATATCCATGGCTCCTATGATGTTTGTCTTACCCGATGCATTCGGGCCGTAAATGACCGCTGAGCTTAGGCCTTTGTATTCCTTAGCTCCAATTTTTTCTTTAAGCAGACTGTAATCCAAACCCTTTTGCTTGGGGGCAGGAGTCATGGAGAAGACAAGCTCGTCTTGAAATGATTTAAAGTTTTTGGTTCTGAAATCAAGCAGCATGATTACACCTCCATTTTGCAGTATTTTTGCAAATTACAAATATAATATATGCATCAGTTTGGACAAAAGTCAATTTTTTCATACCATTTTGTTGAAAAATCACAAAATCAATAATCTGTAATGTTGCCTGTAATTTCACGGATAGCTTTTTTGTCCTTTGTTTGGAGAGTGATTTCATGGAAGTGTTTGAACAGTTGAAAACAAAGAGATTGGCTGGTGAACACCTAGTTTTGGATGACCTTACACCAAAGGATCTTAAACTTATTTAGAGTTGCGAATCTCTTGTAGATATAGTTCATGAAGCTGTTTAGACAAAATGAGGCAGTTCAAAAAGTAGGTTTGTACTACTTTTTGAACTGCCTTTTCACTTTGCTTACCGGTTTTGAATCAAGTCATATCATCCCGAAGCGCATCAATAATATTTTCCTTTTTGATCTTGCTAATGGCATACAGCATTGTAACAAACACAATAAAGAGAACGCTGAACACGCTGATTCCGATGCTGGCCCAAGGCAGCACAAAAACGATACCGTCCGCTCCGCCTATGAACATCCCTTTGTAAATCAGCCAAGAGAAAATCACCGCTACGGGAAGTCCGACGAGCAGCGCCCTCATGCCATAAAAGGCACACTCGAAATTCATCATCTTCTGGAAATCGTGTTCCGACATTCCCACCGAGCGAAGCATGGCAAGCTCCCGCCGGCGCAGCTTGATGTTCGTGGAAATGGTGTTGAACACATTGGCAATTGCAATCAGCGAAATCATAATGATAAAAGTATAGGCAAACACGTTGGCAATGAAGATATAATTACGGCTCTCATCCATCAGTCTGTTCATATTGTACATATTGTACGCAGCTGTGATCCCCGCGCCCTCGATCATCGTTTCCATTTCAGCTGCCGACTGCGTGGGGCTCTCTGACTGAAAGGTCATGCCCTTCATAGCCACATGAGTGTCAGGTGTTACATACTGCTCTTTGAGCGAATAGGGAGCCATCACATAGAAAAAGATCGGCGTCGGCTCCGTGGCATCCAGAATCGGGAGTGTATCGGGCGGCGCGGTATCGACAAACGTAATGCTGACGTTTTTCCCCTGTTCCGGCTCCGCCCCGTCATCTGTCTTGGGCACAATGGTGAAATTCATGGCAGAGTTTTTGAACACGTCCACATACTCGCCCGCCTCTTCAATCTTGGCAACGGAAATCAGCTTCGCATTTTGCCCGGTATATTCCTCTGCCGGCAGACCCAGCTCTGCAAGAATACTAAGATAGGTGCTTTCATCAAGGAACTGAAATTGCATGGGCAGTTTAACGGTGTCGCCCGTTGCATAAGAAGGCGCATATTCCCAGTAATCGTCTGTCATATCGCTTGCTTTGGCAGTGCCTGAATAGGTAACAAGCGCCTGATATGAGCTTGCATAGACGCCATCAGCGGTCTTCATCTTGTCATATAGCGGCAGCATTTCGCTGTCGTCCATGTCCCGTGCGGCAAAGGCGATGTCGTAGGTCGTAACCTCTGTCGACTGACCTAACGCCAGCTTCAGATCCGTCACAAAAGCACTGGCTGATATAAACAGCACTACGCTTAAAACAAGTGACAGCACAATGCTGCGATAGCGTTTCTTGTTTCTCTTAAAATTCTTGAGTGCAAGGGTTCCCTCCAAACCGTAAATGTGCTGTGACAGGTTTGAAGTTTTAATAGCTTTGGATTCAACCTTGACCTCGTTCGTCTGGCGAATACACTCCATCACAGGCGTGTTTACAGCTTTTCTTGCCGGGATATAGGCCGAAATCAGAATCGTAACCATGCTGACCGCTGCCGCAGCAATAATTGCGGGAATAGATACTGTCACATTCAATGGGACATCAGTGTAGAGGATGTTACCAAACGTCTTGGCGACAATGTCGATTACGAGTTTGATGCCGCCCATGCCAACCAGTATACCTATCGGTATGCCGACTGCACCGATGCAAAGTCCCTCAAACAGCACTGAATTTCGTAGCTGCTTTGCCGTGGCTCCCACCGACATGAGGATACCAAACTGCTGTGTACGCTCATTCAGGGAGATGTTGAAGGAGTTGTAAATCAGAAAAATCGAGCCTATCATGATGATGGCGACCACAATGCCGCCAACCGCATACAGAAGCCTGTTGAACATGTTATCGTCCGAAAGGCCCATGAAGCGCAGCACATAATCATTCAAAAAATACGCATGGTCTCCGGCTGTTTTGTCGATGTAAGCATGTATTTGGCGCGGGTTTTTCAGTGTGACAAACAGGCTGAAGCTATCTGTGCTATCCCCGGCATCTGTTTTAGTGATTAGGGTATATCCTGGCGCGGAGTTTTCCTCAAAGCGGGGTCTTTGACAAATACCCACAACCTTGTAGGTTTTCTCACCCTGAGGTACAAAGGTTTCGCTCTGGGCATTGTACGGGACATTCTGACCGAGCTTTTCGCCGCCGCTCATGCGGCTTCCCACCGTGAGGGAAACGGTGTCGCCCACCGCGAATTTCACTCCGGCTTCGGTTGCGACTTTCCCCGAAACAAGAATCTCTCCGCTGTTTTCGGGCATCCTGCCGGAAAATAGTGTGACAGGCAGAGCATCCAAGGTTTCCTCACTGTAACCAGCCAGAAAAAGATACGGCTTGCCCGGGGTTTTGCCGCCGTCAAGCGCTGCGTAACCGATATTTTCAAAGGTTGCGGTGCTTGCAACTCCATCGTCGTGGGTTCGTTCCTGTACGAAAGAGGAATTAACATCCAAAAACTCGACATGCCAATCGCCGTATTTTGCAATTGCGCCATTTGTCATATAGCTCAGCAGGGATACGCCAAAGGTGGCGACCGCCGTAATCATGGCAGCAGACAGAACAACTCCGATAATCGTTACTAGCGTTCGTGTGCGGTTCTTTTTCAGTCCTTGTAGGGCGACCTTGTTGAAAATGTTCATGACCGTGCCACCTGCCTCTCGTCCCGCACTACTTTGCCGTCTGATATGCCGATAATGCGGTCTGCTTGCAGGGCGATATTTTCGTCATGCGTGACGATGAGAAGAGTCTGCCGATATTTTTGATTGCTTAATTTCAGCAGGTTGATAATTTCATGTCCATTTCGGCTGTCCAAACTGCCCGTGGGTTCGTCGGCAAGCATGACCGCCGGGGCATTCATCAGAGCGCGTCCTATGGAAACGCGCTGTTGCTGACCGCCCGAAAGCTGATTGGGTAAATGCATTTTCCGGTCCTTCAGCCCAAGCAGATCCAACAAGTCATTCAGCCGTTCCTCGTTGACCTTCCGCTTGTCCATCAGTATAGGTAAGGTGATGTTTTCCATCACATTCAGAGTGGGAATGAGGTTGTGAAACTGGTAAATCAGTCCGACCTGCCGCCTGCGGAAGATGGCGAGTTTCTCATTGCTTTGGGCATATACATCCTGCCCGTCCAAATACACCTTTCCGCTTGTCGGCACGTCCACGCCGCCGATGATGTGAAGCAATGTGGATTTGCCGGAGCCGGAGGAGCCGATGATTGCGGTAAACTCCCCCTTTTCGATGGTAAGCGAAACATGGTCAAGCGCGGTAACTTGGTTTTCGCCCTTGCCGTAGACCTTGCATAGATTTTCAATTTTTAAGAACTCCATTATGTGAGTCTCCTTCTCATGGTTTACCCATATAATAGAACCTTCATCTTACATCGCTGTGACTTTCAGGTGAGAGATTCGTCACTTTGGGAAACGAATGGCAAATATCGCACCGCCCTGCGGGTGATTTTTTGCGGTAATCGTCCCTCCCTGCCGTGTAATAATCATCTTGCAGAGAGAAAGTCCAATCCCGTATCCTGTAGCGTTTGGGTTTTTCCCGCGATAAAACCTGTCAAACAGGCAGGGTAAATCTTCTTTTTCAAAGCCCGCGCCGCTGTCGTGGATAGCAATCCCGGTAAACAGCGGGTTGTCCGTGCAGACAATCTCAATCTTCCCGTTCTCGCCTGCGCTTTCCATGCAATTTTTGAGGATATTTTGAATGGCTTCCGAAAGCCAACCCGAATCGCCCTGAATCAGTACCCCTTTCGGCACGTCCATTTGCAAATCAATATTGTGCAGTTCCATTGAGATTAGGAACGGGCGAAGCGCGGCGCATACAAGAGCGTTTACATCGATCTGCCCGCTTTGGAACACCACAATGCCCGCGTCCAAGCGGGATAATTTCAATAGAGAAGTAATCAGCCAATCCATCCGCACAAGCAATTCCTCTGTTTCCCGTACAAATGCTTTCCGCTCGTTCTCATCAGGGTTATTCGCTAACAATGACAGAATCAGGTTCGCGGATGTGAGCGGAGTTCGGAGCTGGTGGGCTATGTCGGCAAGCGAATCGGCAAGATGTTCTTTTTCTTTTTTCAGCGCGTCGTTTTGCTCCCGAATACGCAGCATCATTTTTGTTATCTCGCTGTGCAGAATGGAAAGTTCGCCCTCGTCCGATTCACCAATATACAGATGGTCAGCATTATGAAGTACAAGATCAATTTGATTTGAAATCCGCGCAATGCTTTTGTATCGGGCTTTGGTAAACACGAAAAACGCTGTGCCAAAGGCGGCGGCAGAAGCAAGGGCAAGGATTCCCGCCACCTCATTTATTGCAAAACCCAGCATTACAGCGGCGGCGGCCATGAAGGAGAACAAAATGGAAAACTGTCGAAACTCTCTATTCCGAAGCATGCCCGCCCCCCAATCTATACCCTGTCCCGCGAACGGTCAGAATAATTTGCGGGCTTGCCGGGTCGTTCTCTATCTTCTCCCGCAAGCGTTTGATGTACACGGTCAATGTATTGTCATTGACAAACTCACCCGCCGCGTCCCACAATTCGTCAAGTAGCTTGCCCCTCGTGATAATACTTTTTGGATTGCTAATAAACACCAGCAACAAGCGGTATTCTAATGCTGAAAGAAAAACCTCGTTGCCGTTTTTTTTCACAACGCCGCTTGCCGTATCGACATGAAGCCCGCGAATTTCAAAATCCGCCCCGGAACGCCCGCGTTTTCGCAGGGCGGTTCCAATTCGCGCAATCAATTCACGCGGACGAAAAGGCTTGGTGATATAGTCGTCCGCGCCCATATTTAGCCCGGTAACAACACTCGCCTCATCGCCGGAAGCCGTCAGAAAGATAACGGGTACATCCCCTGTTTCTTTGATTTCCGTGCAAACCGTAAAGCCATTTCCGTCAGGCAAAGAAATATCAATCAACGCCAAGTCAAATTTATTCCCGGCAAGTGCGGCAAGGGCTTCACTCCGCGTAGGGGCGTGGATGACTGTAAATCCCTCCGAGCGAAGCAAAAGGATAAGGTTTTTAGCGATTGCCTTATCGTCCTCAACCAAAAATATCCGTTTCATTTATATTCACCAGCCTTTACTTTAGCGCTCCTATATCGTCCGTCAGCCGGTTTTTCAGCGTCAACCGGAACAAGCCATGTATTTCCCACGCACAACACCTCCATAGCTTTATTATATTTCTTTCGACGGAAATATATAGGATGAGGTGTAAAACAAAAAAATACCCCTTCTTTTATGATATACTTTGATTTATCATGCCGTATTCATAGAGAGGTTTTTGAGATGACAAATAATTTTTGGCGTGATTTACCACGGCCTTTTTTTATACTGGCGCCTATGGAAGATGTGACGGATGTTGTTTTTCGCCATGTCGTAAGTATTGCTGCCAGACCGGATGTGTTTTTTACGGAGTTTGCGAATACAGAGAGCTATTGTCACCCCGAGGGGCACCATGCTGTGCGCGGGCGTTTGACTTTTACAGAGGATGAACAGCCCATCGTAGCACATATCTGGGGAGACAAGCCGGAATACTTCCGTCAAATGAGCATCGGTATGGCGAAAGAAGGGTTCAAGGGCATCGATATTAATATGGGTTGCCCTGTAGCGAATGTAGCACAGAACGGGAAGGGAAGCGGCCTGATCTGCCGTCCGGAAACCGCAGCCGAAATCATCCAAGCCGCAAAAGCCGGGGGACTGCCTGTCAGTGTGAAAACAAGACTCGGTTTCAGTGACTTAGACGAATGGCGCGGCTGGTTGACCCATATTTTGAAGCAAGACATTGTTAATCTGTCTATTCATCTGCGCACAAGAGAGGAAATGAGTAAAGTAGATGCTCACTGGGAGCTGATTCCGGAGATTAAGAAGCTTCGCGATGAGGTGGCACCCCATACACTCCTGACCATTAACGGGGATATCCCCGACCGTCAGACTGGTCTTAAGCTCGCTGAAGAGTACGGTGTGGATGGTATTATGATTGGTCGCGGTATTTTTCAGAATCCGTTTGCTTTTGAGCAGGAGCCGAAGGATCACAGTAGTGAGGAATTGCTTGATCTGCTGCGGCTGCATCTGGATCTCTATGATAAATACTCCGTACAGGCACCACGTTCGTTCAGCCCTCTTCAACGATTCTTTAAAATATATGTCCGCGGATTTCGCGGGGCAAGTGAATTAAGAAATAACTTAATGAACACTAAGTCCACAAGTGAAGTGCGTGCGCTGCTCGATGAATTTGGAAGCAAGGAGCATGACGAGGCGGAGGAAAGTGGGAATTAAGCTGCCAAGATTGTAGAAATCCGAGTGGGAAATAGAATAGACGCTAAACGAGTGAGGATCGGATGAATGGGGAAGGGGATGAGCCCGGAGCCAACAAGCCTTTCCTCTGTTTTTTATATATATTCTACACAATGATTTGACTTCTAAAAAAACTTTGTTTACACTTTGTTTATACATTCTGGGAGGCGGTTCTATGTTTCAGGTTCGAAAATGGGGTAACAGCTTGGGCATTCGCATTCCGAAATCCCTTGCCCTAAAGGTCGGTATTGAGGAAGGCTCCAAAGTCGATCTTGATGTGGAAGATGGACATCTTATCATCAAGCCGAAGTCGGCTACACTGGACGAAATCCTTTCCCAGGTCACCCCGGGAAATCTCCATAATGAGGTCTCTACAGGCAAACAACAAGGACGGGAAGTATGGTAACGGGCGGGTATGTGCCGGATCGAGGCGACTTGGTATGGTTGCAGTTCAACCCGCAAGCGGGGCATGAACAGGCAGGCAAACGTCCGGCTTTTGTCGTGTCTCCTGCTTCCTATAATGGTAAGGTCGGACTTTCCTTGCTCTGTCCGGTAACTTCTAAACCAAAGGGCTACCCGTTTGAAGTAGTCATTCCGCAGGATCTGCCCATCGAAGGGGTTATCCTTGCCGATCAAGTAAAGAGTCTAGATTGGCAATCCCGACAGGCAGTGTTCATCTGTAAAGTACCACAGATCATACTGTCAGATGTCGTTGCCAAACTCGACTTACTGATTCGCTGACCTACAATTGTAGGCAGCAATAAGAGAAGTGGTGCCCAGTAAATGAATAACATAAACTCTCATCATTGTAATCTCAATATATGGTATCATCTACCTGATGAAGTATGGAGTAAAGTTGCTGCTATATATAAGTCTATGCCCGGTTGGAAGGGGTATAAAGACGGGATTCCACATTGGTTCGGGCAGGAAGATGATGATGTTTTTATTGAAGCATCCGTTGAGCCGGGCGGATTGTCATTTTATGCCCAGATGAATCAGAGCGATTGGGATTCCTGGATAACAAGGTTTAAATCAGAAGCAACAAAGGTATTAGATTTTGACGTTGGTGAACCTGAAGATGGATTTATGTGAAAGGATTGTAACTTCAAATAAACGATGCGAACCTTTTACGTGTAGCGCTAGGGTTGACTGAGAGTCCGTTTGTTGGGTGATGAAATTAGTGTATACGCTTGAATGTTATTCAGGCTCGGAATTGCCATTCCGAGGAAATAAAGCTGTGCGCGGGCGTTTGGCTTAGATAGAAAATTGAAGCGAAATGATAGAGGATCGGCTGAATGGAGAGGGGATAAACCCGGAGCCAACAAGCCTTTCCTCTGTTTGTATATGGAGGGGATTACATGTCCTGGAGCAAATTGAAGCAACAACTGGAGGGCTTTCTCTGTCCTGCGTTAAATGGAAGGGTAGAATACCGCGCACCAGGCTACCGTTATCTGCCTGATAAATCAGGGATTTGTTATATTTCGGTAGATAAAAAGAACGTACTCAACATGAGTGATAAAACGAACACTATCAGATGGTATCAAACGGAGCTGGAAATTAAGAATGATCCAGATATCCAAATTCCTATCACTAGTGACGACATTGAAGCGATCAGAAAAGCAACCAAGGGACCAGTGCCGGAGGATCGTCTAATAGTAATGGCCAGAAGCAGAAAAAGTACAGAACATGCAAAAGAGCTTATGTCAGCACAGGCTGCATTAACGAAGTCGAATTTTATCGTGGTGGCTAATAAGTTTCTGACTACTCCTATAGAGGAGAGCTTGGAGAGCAGCGATATGGTATTGAATATACTAGCATTGGTGGACAGAAGAGTTGGGAAGAAGCGGATCTTGGGGATGGCGGAGAAGATGGAGCTGAAGCATCCGGTTGTGCGGTATTTTTATGAGTTGCGGCGGGGTGGGTTGTGAGGTGGATGATTTTACCTGCGAATGATTAAAGATGGGCGAGGGGGCGCCCGGTAAATGGATAGGGTAGTGATAATTAAGAACTCACTCTTAAGTAGCGAATAGTTGTGATTATGAAACCGAAGACCCTATTTGATTTAGGTCGTCGGTTTTTATTTGTTGGGGCACTTTGGGTCGAGGTTGTTCTCACTGAACACTCGACATATGTAGAGAGGGGGGCGTTGTTGGTGTTGGAATGAAACAGAGGTGATTTTCTATTATTGGCTATCTATGAGTAAAGTCCAAGTCAAGCTTTGCTTTGGAAATACAACTTGTCTATGTTTTCATTTGGAAATATATATTCACATTCTATGAGGTTGAAATGTAAATATGTATTTTTATATTGCTCGGCTCCGGAATTAGATGATAGGAAAATCAGGAGTGCTTAAATGATAACAATGTGTGGATATACTGAGCAAATGGATGTATGAGTTTGTTATCTTAGATATTTTTAACCTGCTTTCGGCATGAAGGTTGCAGAAGGGTTTTCAAAATGAAATTTTTTCTGAATTATAGATATTTGTATTATATTTTATATCCTGGTTACTAAAATGGAAGGGTTATTTTGAGGATAGAGATGAGCAGAGTTTGTGCTGAAAGATTAGTGTAACTAATAGACTAATCTTAGTAATATAATTTGGTAGGGAACGGGAAAAGAACCATGGTATATAAAAAGCTCAAGTCTGCGGCTATTCCGCTGAAACTTGAGCTTTTTCGCTGTAATACTACCA
Source organism: Paenibacillus sp. FSL H3-0321 (assembly GCF_038002865.1). Taxonomy (NCBI): domain Bacteria; kingdom Bacillati; phylum Bacillota; class Bacilli; order Caryophanales; family Paenibacillaceae; genus Paenibacillus; species Paenibacillus sp. FSL H3-0321. The sequence goes on from NZ_JBBODH010000001.1 coordinate 5,026,017, forward strand.
TTTGGATTTAGATAGGTTGAATGAAGCACAGGGAAAAACCAGATTTATCACGCACTATGAACTTATCATTTAAGATTAAAATTTTAATGTTTAAGTTCATTTAAAGTAAGTTCTATAACACTATTAAGGTTATTTACGATTTCAATATTAAGAGCTGCTCTTAAGGAAGTTCTTCTATCCTTAATAGGTCTATTGAAATCATGAAAGGTTGCTTGTTGGTTAATAAGTTTTTTTGAAATGATTTCCAGATGTCGGGAAAAACCGACTATTTGCTGGTGCAATATATTTTCTGGATCAAATGGAGGTATAACTTTATAGATTAACTTATGAATATGTCTTTCCCCAAAGAGTCCCCTGGCTTGAAAAGGTCTAATGATTTCATTTAAGTAATTAGAATTTATCATTCCTAATAAATATAGTGCTTCTTCTTCGTCATCTGTTCCATAAACATAGGTGGTTTGGTCTGCTATAAAAGGATATGTTCCATCTATATGGTTACGTTGAATAGCAGCACAAGGTATACTTCCACCAGCACCACAATGAATCAAATAAGCTTTAAGTAGGTGTGATTGCTGAGTTATTTTGCCACGCAAGTTGATTTTCTGGTATATACTACCATTTAACGCTTTGTGATTATCAATTTCTTCAAACCAATCTGCGATTGATTCATCACCGCGATCAATTAATTGTTCGGGGGTTAACATTCTAGGTCGGTTTCCAATAATCTCAGTTGGTAGTAATATTTTAGGCAGATAATCTTCTAGTATGGCAAAAGGTAGTAAGGTATTAGAAGTCACAGTTGAAAATATATACTTTCTATTTACGAAATTTTCAAATTGGATGCCTTTAAGTTTTTTATTATCTTTATTTGCTAACTCTATTGCTGATGTTTGAACATGAACTATATTATTTGTATTATTATCGTCAATTAAATCTATAAATAAGGCTGTACGGGGCATTAAATCTGCGCCTTGCTTAAATCTTGGAGTATAGTAGTTCCATCCACGAACCGTATACCCGGTCTCATCTACGCGAAGCCAAGCATTTTTATCCGCTAAAGTACAAAGTGCAATGTTACCTCTCTGATAGTGATCCATATCTCTATGATAAAATCTTGCGGCGATATTATCATAGATCGTGCCCGTGAATTGCTTTTTTGATCCTAAAATCACACAACTTGGTAAATTGAATAAATCAACCATCTCTTCTAGATCCCAAAACTCATTGATACTAAATGAAACTGTTTTTCTAAAATTAAATTGCCTAAAAGGTGAATGATTATCTCCATCAGCAATGCTTCGTGAAACAACAAATGCCACATTTCCGTTTTCTTTTAAAAAGTGTTTTATATTGTGTAAAGCGAATGTTGTAGATATTTCAGAATGTAAAAAACTATCACCTGGTGGACTTATATCAAAAAATCGCCCTTGTTTCTCCAATTGGTCTTTATATGGTACATTAGGAAGGCTACTTATTGTTAACCAAGGTGGATTTGTAGCAATTAAATCGAATTGACCTGCGATTAAACTTGGTCGGAAGCTATTTCTAAGGACAAATGCCCAAAGGCCGTCCCGTTTTTCTATAATTCTGTAAGCCATCTCATTAATTAAACTCGCTGTTGACTTATTTAATAATTCTAAGTCGGATTCCTTTAGCAGGTTTATAAAATTTTCGGTTAATATGTTTTCTAATTTATTTCTTAAATCGGTACTTTCAAATGGCACTAATTCATTAGTGAGTTCGTAGTGTTTCGCAACTTGTAGTGCTCTTCTGTTACACCAATTTATAAACGAATCAAATTCTTTTGCGTGACTGAGAATAAGGTTAGGAATTTCAATTCTTACGTTATCAAATGAGATTACAGGGACGTCATTGTCAGTAGCGGTGGTTTCATCTTTCGCGATGAATAAAGAATCTGCATGATAAATAGGTATATCAATTGGTCGTTGAGATTCTTTTATTAAATCTGTTAAGGTCATTGCCCAAACTGCTTTTGAAAGTATTACGGCAGTAGGATCAATATCAATGCCAGTTACAGTGTCAGTTATTAATAATAATTTTTCTTCATCGGTGCACTCTCTATCATTATAATACTCTCGAGTTTTTTTTAGAGCTGCCCTTATAAAGTTACCACAACCGCAAGCAGGATCTAGATATTTAAAGTTTTCATTTAGATTTACAAATAATTCATCAATAATCTTATCTGCCAAGTAACTTGGGGTGCTTTTTTGGCCTAACGCCCCCCTCTGCTCATCAGGTAACATTTCATCATATATTAGTTGAATCATGTTTTCTTCTTTAACAGTTTCGAAATCATACATTTTTAAATGATGGAAAAGATGTCTTGCAACTGGAAAGAAATTATTGACCCATTGATCGTTAGTTATCCAGCCATAATAATCATAGTCAACAAGGTTATTTATTTTAGCAACATTACGAAAGAATTCTCCATTTAAAATTCCTCTAATTATTCGATCGTCATTAATTAAGGTCTTTTGAAAACTTGTTGCAACCATTAATCTTGATAGGATAAGTAAGTATACTTGTTTGGTATACAGATCAATATTTAACACGGTTTCTGATATAGCATTGTAATTATTTTGTTTTTTCCATAGATCTAATGCTAATCTCACCTCAGAGTTAACTGATGAATTCTGGATAATATTTAGTAACTGTGGGTAAACTATTGCAAACAGATTACTATTTAATCCAAAATCTCTTTGAATACTATCTGCAGTCAAGGTAAGTAAATTCTCATCGATTAGAATTCTCTTTAAGAAAATAGTTAAATGTTGAGCATTTGATTCATCAGCTGCATTAACCTGTAGGTGTTCAATTAATTCTAGATTGACCATATCAGCAGTATATATACCTTCTGCAGGAACCATTAAAGGGGACGGACGGTAAACTCTCCAATTTATCACGTCAGTTGAAATACATGCAAAAGAAGCATTCGTACCACTTTGTGTCCACAAGCTAGATACATAGCGCTTTAATTCAAGTTGAGCTTCTTCAAATGATTTGGTATTTAATAAATCTTTCTTAAATTCTACAATCAACTTTCCATTTAAAGTATCAACAAATCCACGAGTGGAAGTGCTTGCTTGAGATGGTGCAGTTCTAACATACGATTCTGCACCTGCGGCAAACGATTCAAGTTTGGAACGATTGTCTCTCTGTGGGAAAATTCGTGGGAGATATTGGATTAACAATTCTTTTCGAGCACTTTCACTAAGCGTACTACTTGAAATAATAGATCTGATCAAGTTTAGTGATTCATCCACATGACCTAATTCTAGCTGAGTAGTTAAGTTGTCCATCTTTGATATTCTCCTAAACATAATATGGTTTACCAATATTCTACACCAAATATAAATACTAAGATATCGTAAACAACTCACAGTTTTTCGTGTATAATTATATAGAACAACAGTTCGCAAATAGATGGGGTGAGTTAATGGAAAATTTAGATATGAAAAAAATATATGACAAAGCATTCCCTTCTAAGAGAAGTGGGAATTTATACAATGCTTTTTCCTACCCTACTAAGATATCCCCTGAGGTTATTGCTGTGTTTATCGCTTCTCATACAGAACCTGGAGAAGTGATAGTAGACACATTTGGCGGTAGTGGAACGACGGGGTTAGCAACTCATTTGTGTTCTAATCCAACCCCTGAGGTCATAGAAATTGCAAATGAGATGGGAGCATCAGTTAAATGGGGACCTAGAAAAGCATATATATATGAACTTAGTTCATTAGGTTCTTTTATAGGGAGTATTATGTGTAATCCGCCAGACCCAGAAATATTTATAAAAGAGGCTAAAAAGCTTTTAAAAACAGTTGATAGTAAACTTGGTTGGATGTATAGAGTAGAAGATCCCAGTGGAGATCAGGGAGTTCTAAGACATGCTATCTGGAGTGAGGTCCTTAGCTGTAACAATTGCGGAACAGAGTCAAGCTACTGGGATCAAGCAGTAAGTTACAATCCTCTCGCATTGTCCGATACGTTCATTTGTCCGAATTGTCACTACTCAACTAGTATAAGCAATGTAACAAGAGCGACTGAAGAATATTTTGATAAGGTTTTAAATAAAAAAATTCTTAGAAAGAAAAGAATAATAAAAAAAATATATGGACAGACAGGAAAAAGGAAGTGGGTTAGGGGATATTTGGATTCCGATAGTCAACTGCTTTGCGAAATAGAATATAGCAATTTTGATGCACCAATCCCTAAAGAGAAGCTTGAGTGGGGCGATTTGTATAGATCGGGTTACCATTTTGGTATTACTTATGCGCATCACTTTTATACAAAAAGAAACCTTCACATCATTTCAGAATTATTAAATGAAATAAATAATGCACCCGAAGAGGTACAAGAAGCTTTGAGGCTACTTGCTTTGAGTTATAATTCCTCTCACAGCACCCTAATGACCAGAGTAGTGCTTAAAAAAAATCAAAACGACTTTGTATTAACTGGTGCTCAATCTGGTGTACTATATGTAAGTAATCTACCTGTAGAGAAAAATATACTTATAGGTCTCGAAAGAAAAATTAATACTTTCTATAAAGCGTTTCAAACTGTAAGTAATAGTAGCAGCACTGTAAAAGTTATTAATAAAAGTAGTACGGCTATGAATGAAATTGATAATTACTCAGTAAGATATGTTTTTACTGATCCACCTTTCGGAGACTACATTCCATACTCTGAACTCAACTTTTTAAATGAGATTTGGCTTGGTAATAAAACTAATGTAGAGGAAGAAATTATTATTAATTCTTCACAGAAAAAAGGGATTATTGAATACGAGGAATTAATGTCAAAAGTCTTTACTGAGATTTCAAGAATATTGATGAACGATGGGACTGCTACTATAGTATTTCATTCCGCTAAGGCTGAGGTATGGAGAGCTTTACAAAATGCATTTAATAAAGCTAATTTAAAGATTGTCCTATCGAGTGTACTCGACAAGGTGCAGGGAAGTTTTAAACAAGTTTCTTCAAATGTTACTGTAAAGGGAGATCCATTATTGTTATTGGAAAAAAACAATAGTATCTCTCAACCTTTCTCTAACGAAAGTGATATAACCCAAATTATTTTTGAACTACTTATGGAAGCAGAAAACAGAAAAGAAAAAGTCACAGCTGAAAGATTGTATTCAAGATTTATAAACTATTGCTTAGAGAGAGAAATCATGGTTGCTACAGATGCAAGTGATTTCTACAATAAATTAGGTTCTCTAAGTGCTGTAGTTCGTGAGGGTGATTATTTTGCATATAAAGAGTAGGGACCAAAATATCTCTAAAATAAACAGGAAGAAAAGATTGGGGCAGTACTTCACGGAAGAAAAGTTATCCAAACTTCTTTCGGCTTTTTCAGTATATCCAGAGTATAATTTGATTATTGATCCTATGTGCGGTAAAGCTGATATGCTTGTTGCAGCTAATACATTTAATGAAAAAGCAGACTTGTACGGTATAGATATAGATGCTATAGCAATAAATGCTGCTAAAAAAAATTTTGAAACCGTAAATAAGTCTAATGAATTGCATCATTTATTTCATGCAAATGCGCTCTCAACAGATATCGTTAGAAAGTTACCTTTTTTACAGTTTGATCTAGTTATAACTAATCCTCCTTATGTCCGCTATCAAACACTGAGTAATAATAGCGACAACCAAGATTTACCTACTGCAGAAGAAGTGAGAAAATCTTTATTAGAGTTTGTTCAAGAAATGGTGCACTTAGATATTGAAGATAAAAGAATATTTACCGAAATAGTTAAGGGGTATTCAGGATTGTCTGACCTTGCTGTTCCGTCTTGGATTCTGTGTTGCCTTTTCACAAAGATTGGTGGAAGGTTAGCTATGGTAGTGCCTGAGGCCTGGTTAAAACGAGATTATTCTTATTCTATTCAATACTTATTGTTAAAGTATTTTGAATTAGAGTATGTTATTGAAGATGTTGATAGGTGTTGGTTCAAGGAAGCTCAGGTCAAAACTAACTTAATAATTGCCAAGAGAAGGACACGAGTCTCAAACCTAATTACACATTATCAAGGAAAACAGTATGTTCACATTGCTTTAAGAAAAGAACATGGGGATGAGATTAGTTTAGTGAGTCATTTAGTTTCCCCAGTGGACAATAAGGAACTTACTTTTAAAAAAGAAATTAAACAGAATTTGGAAAAGTATGTATCGATGAAGATATGTCAAATTGTAGAGACTTCAGACACGCTTGAAAACGTACTTGTAAATGCAAAAAAATACAACTGGTTTAAAAACATAGAAGGTAACTATACATCTGTTAATAAGGGTATTGAAAATATTAATATATTTCCTACAACGTTAAAGAGAATGCTTGAAGTATCATCTTCAGGTTTTGTTTCCTTAGAGAACATGGGTGTGTCAATAGGACAAGGGTTGAGGACGGGGGCAAATAAGTTTTTCTATGTAGATTACGTGAGGGAAGACGAAGAATACACTGTAGTTAAAGTTGATAAAATTTTTAATAAAGACACGATTGAATTACCTACTATATTACTAGAACCAGTGCTCAGAAAACAGGCCGAGTTACCTTTAGGGTTTGCACTTGATTCATCTGAAGTTAGTGGGAGAGTTTTGATACTTGATAAAGTGATACATCCTGGAGATTTCCATGCAATAAAAGAAATAAGCATAAGTAGAAAGATAATGAATAAAGACTTATCAGATTTTATTGATGAGGTAAGTGTTAAAAACATAGGTTCAGAGACTGATCCTAAATATATTCCCTACTTATCAGCTGTTAAAACAAATAAGACTAAGATGAAAAGTCATGATCCAAATACAGTAAGGTATTGGTATATGCTTCCTGAATTGGCGGATAGACACAAACCGTTAATATTCGTACCCAGGATAATAAATCAAACACCTAAATTTTTTCTTAATACTGATCCACCTACTGTTATTGATGCGAATTTTTCATCAATATGGATCACAAATGAAGCGAAGATTGACCAATATGGGTTGATTGCATTGTTGAATAGTAGTTGGTTTTTACTGGTTTGTGAATTGATTGGGTCTGTGATGGGAGGTGGCGCACTAAAGTTAGAAGCAACTCATTTAAAAAAAGCCCCGCTTCCACACCTATCTGAAATTGAATACAATCAATTATCCCTTCTAGGTAGAAAGTTACTTGAGGGAGAGTTAGGGACATTGGCTATTATAGACCAGTTGATTGCAAAATCAATATCACCTGACAACACAAATCTTCTTTTAAAAGCGATTGAAGAGTTAACCTTTTGGAAGAGGAATGTACGAATAAAAACAAGTAAAGAATAAAAGGATAGATTAAATCAATCTGTGTAATGTGGTTTGTGTATATAGTTCATTAGGTTTTTTCATCTAGAGTTTTTTGGTGATGTCTTTAAGGCATCACCTACTTCTTTTACTAAGGAAAAAGTTTATAGAGTTTTTGCTTGGAAACTACGCTTTTAGCATAAATGGTAGCAGGTCTCATAAAGGAACGCTGAATCATTACATTCCATCTCAAATTCTGAAACGTTCTACTTAGGAAATTGTCAAAGCGAACAATCAGAAAATACTCATCTACATAAAAGAGCTAGGCGAAGATAGGAAAGTGGCAGGACTTAAAAAACAAAAGGCCGAGTTGGAAAGTAAATTACGTCGAGCAGATCCATCGTTTCCATTGCATCATTCCATATTTTCAGATCCAAGTTAATTTTCTGGCTGACCTAATAATACGAAAGAGCCTCTTGAATTTCATAGTAAAGAAAAATACGTGTTTTAAGGGGGCTCATTTATTTCTCCCCCAACAACTCCCCAACAGAAACCTCCAACGCCTTCGAAATAGCAACCACTCATAATCCTGCACGAGTCTATGTTGACCTTCCAATCTTGATAAACTGGTTGGGCTAATGTCTAAGCCGAAGGTTTGCAACTTGGAAATGAATTCTCTTTTCTATAGATGGGTATAGAAATTCTAATACGTCCATTAGTTTATTTTAATTTAATTCGATATTCGCAATAAAATAACATTTTCTTCGCATACAATTTGGCTATACTGTGAGGTGATACCGAAATGAAGCATCGAAAAGAGTCTCCGGGTGACAAGAATTTCATTGGAGTGCGAGTTGTAGCCATTTGAAAAGCTTAGCTAATGAAAATAGCTCTGCCAGAAAGGTGAGGATGCAATGCACAATCTGACGCACAAATATGAGGAGGAGAAGCGCAAGTTGAATGAACTCGGGCAGCAGTCACTGGAGCAGGGAATTCCGTTAAGCACCAATGAGGCACTTCAGGTTCAGAGTCGTAGAGTGGATGAACTTATTAATCAGATGTATCAAGAAAAGAACGGATATTCACATGCGTTTCGTTTAAACTTCTGTCTTGGAGGAGATGTGGTGAGTTTTCCAGCATGGTTTATACAAACGATTCAAGGTCGATTGGATGAGGTGAGTGCACTGATTGAACATCAATCCGAGCCTAGACAAGCTTTTGAAGCAGAGCGCAAAGCTTTTCAAGCATTGTTTGCCTCCATGGATATTGCACGTAAGCCAGAGTTTGAGTATTGGGAGGATAAGCTTTCTTTAAAGCAATCCGTTCTTTATGAACGTCTATATCTACAAGGGCTCAAGGATGGAATGCAGCTTGCTAATGCATTTGCTGTTCCTTCTGTTCTCTCAGATTAAGAGGGAATCCAAGGTATGCGTTAACTTTATGTTGGGACTGTCCATGCGACAGTCCTTTTTTCTTGTGTGCATGTTTGGAAGGAATACATTCCCATATTGTCGAATTACCATACATATTGTAAATCTAGTTGATATCGAGGTTTTGCTATGTTTAAAGCGCTATTATCTCTCTTCAAAAAGTCCGACACTAAGCCGCCACAGACTGTGCGTAAGGCACCAACTCCTAAGTCGAAACCGAAGGTTACTGCCACACGAATTGGAGAGCTAGGCGAGCATAAAATCAATATCCAACTTGACCAGCTACCTAAGGAGTGTAAATCGTTAACCGATCTATTGCTCCCTAATCCCAAGTCTCGAACAGGTTATACCCAGATTGATCATATTGTTATTTCCCCGTATTGCTTATTTGTCATTGAGACGAAAAACTACAATGGAGAAATTAAAGGTGGACGAACGGATCAACAATGGACAGTCAGCAACCGTTACAAGATGTACAATCCGCTGAAGCAAAACTATGGACATATCAAGGCCATCGAGAGCCTGTTAAAAGGTGTAGCCGCAGTGAAATTCATCTCTATGGTTTCATTCACGATGAGATGTCGGGTTCAGTATTGATCCGGAGCTTCGGAAAATCCACTCGGACGAACTGGTTGTCTATGATGTGGAACTAAGTGAGTTTATCTCTAGGAAGCTGATCAGCTTGAAAACGGGAACTCCTGAATCTCCTATATCTGCGGCGCAGGCCCAAACCATATACGATCATTTGGTTCAGGCTAATATCACCGATGCCGAGATCCGCAAGCTTCATGTACAGAGAATAAAGCAAAAGACCGAGAAGCACCTGTAAGTTACCTATCATAGGACTAAGGGAGTTAACTGAAATGATCAAACAACTACGAAGCTGGTGGAAGGATACCGAGATTCCTAAGCTAATCGGCCGCAAAAAAGTGGACTTTTCCATCTTTCGTGACGGCACGCAAATTCCTGTTGAGTTTCATCCGGATTTTTTGGAAGCTAATCATGGTCAACAGCCTAACCTAGGTGATAGACGAGAGGTTAAGCTCATCTATGGGGATAGGAACTATGAGGCTGCGTTAGTTAAAAGCGATCAAGTTTCTGCTAGCAGGGAAGCTCTTCAACTCCGCTATAATGGAAATCAAACGTTGAAGGATTTGTTAATTGAAACCTTCAAGCATTCATACTCCTACATTATGCAAGAGAGAACGAATCAACTAGCAGATGATGCGAAGAAACCCCAGGTTGTCGTTCCTGAAGATCAAGCTGAATACATAGATTTCTTTGCGACAGGAGTTCCTTTCGAATACCGTTTAGAGTTTATAACGTATAAGTCGAAGCCTAATGTATGGTGGGTAAACCAGGGAACTACCATTCAAGCAGAGAAGGAAGAGGGGATTCTATGGGCGCCTCTACTGAATACTCAAGGACGAAAACTGTATCATTGGGAGACAATGAAGGAAGTTAAACAAGGAGATATCATCCTCCATTATTCAAATAAAGCTATTCGTTATGTTAGCCAAGTAACAAATGCTGCAGTGGAAGCACTTAAACCAGGCTCCATGGCCAATACGAGCTGGCAAGAAGAAGGACGATTGGTTCGATCGGAGTATGCGGAACTTATTCCGCCTATTAGGATACAACAGTTTAATCAGCAAATTATGCAACTGAATTTAACCCAAGGTCCGCTTCATTCTGGAGGCGGTGTGAATCAAGGGTATTTGTTCCGCTTTTCAAGACAAGGACTTCAAATGCTTCAATCGCTCACGGCAGAGATGACTTGGCCCGATTTTACCATTCTAGATCAAGATGAGGCTGCCTCCAATACGGAGAGCTCGCATGAGGTGATTTCTATTTTACCGCCGTCAGATTCTACGATTACAACATTACTCCACCAAATCCAATCCCACATCCGCCGCCAAGGCTTCTTTTTCCCTGAGCACCTGATTGAGAACTTCTACCTCTCGCTAAAGGCCAAGCCTTTTGTCATCCTGGCAGGTATATCGGGCACAGGAAAGACTCGGCTAGTGAAGCTCTTTGCGGAGGCGCTTGGAGCAACGAGGGATAATGGTCAGTTTACCTTGATTCCAGTCCGGCCGGATTGGAGTGATCCTGCGGATCTGCTGGGGTACAAGGACCTCTCGGGGAGGTTTCAGCCGGGTCCGATTACGAAGGTGCTCGTGGATGCGCGGAAGCCGGAGAATCAGCATAAGCTTTATTTTATCTGCCTGGATGAGATGAATTTGGCACGGGTGGAGCATTATTTCAGTGATCTGTTAAGTGTTATGGAAACACAGGAGTGGCGAGAGGAAAAGATTACGACGCAGGACCTTATCTCTCCAACTTTGCTGGATGCGCCTGAGGATCAAGAGGAGTATGGCAGTCTTGGCATCCCGGAGAATGTGTTCTTGATCGGGACGGTGAACATGGACGAGACCACACATCCTTTTAGCAAAAAAGTACTCGACCGCGCAAGCACCCTAGAGTTCAATTACATCAATCTAGAGCAGTATCCGGATTTGGATGAGCAGGTGGAGGCTAGTGATAGCTTTGACGCTGCCGAACTGAATCATCTTTTCCTGCGCTCCGATTATTTGCAGCTAGTAGATGCCTATGATGTCAACAAAGAGCTCGTTGTCCGGACGACAGAAAGATTGGTTAAGATCAATGCCTTGCTTGAGGATATTCATGCTCATGTGGGCTTCCGGGTGCGGGATGCGATTTGCTTTTATATGATTTATAACGATCGGTTCAAGCTGATGAGTGAGGAAGAAGCCTTTGACTGGCAGCTGCTGCAAAAGATACTGCCGCGCATCCAAGGGAGCCACTCCTCGGTTCGCCGAGTTCTGTTGAGCTTGATTAAGGGTGCTATTGGTAGTGGTGCTGGCGTGACGGTAAATATTGAAGAACTCAAAGAGGATGCTACTCCACTCTATATGAGATGGGCTGCTGGCCAAACTCCGCCTACGGCCAAACATCCGCAAACTGCTCGTAAATTGGCTTTTATGCTCAGGAGGCTGGAGGAAGATGGATTCACCTCATTCTGGCTCTCTTAATGGGGCGGCCGAGTTGCTCCGTGTAGAAACGGAGCTTTTTACGCTTTTTCTTCAAGGACGTCCCTATCATCCTACGGTAGAGACGTTGCAGCTTCATCGTTCTTCTAGTCAGGAGTGGGTGAGTGCACAGCTTGGGCTAGATTGCTCCGAACGGCTGGGTAATGTGCAGATCAAAGTCTTCTCACCTGAACTGGGCGGGATGGTGGAGTGGCAGCCGAATGAGTCGGTATTTCCTTGTTTTTATGAGACACAGTCGTATGAATTGGTTATCCAGAATAAGAGCACGGATAGCCTTTCTTTTTATCATGAGAATGTGCTGCTGCGGCAGGCGGTTAAGCCTCTAGGGGACTCTATTCTTGCGGGTGTTCTGAACTTTGGGAATGAGGTTGGTTTGACGGAGTGGGAGGTCCGAAGCGCGGGACAGACTTTACTGCGGGTAGAAATGGAGATTTTCCCCTCCAAGATGGATTACAAGCTGGATTACCAGAATATTTTGAATGAAGTAAACGCGCAGATTTATAATTTGGCCTTTGATTTTTTGCGCCGAACCTACCAACTAACAGGCCTGCGGGAGACGCAGCATCAGAGCCTGACGGAGTTCTTCACCATACTACAGCATGTCTTTAGACAGCTCTTGGATGCCGTCGAGCGGATTAACAAGAATCCTAATTACGCGCTGCTCCAGGATCGCCGACTCGTGGATGCCAATCGGGTCAAAAAAGCAGGGAGAGAGAATATCCGCGAGCTCACGAAACATCCCGAACGATTGAGAGAAGATACGAACCATGGATTCTTAACAATCGGCAGCCGGAATTATACAGCTACACATTTAATAGAGACACGTAAACGGCTCGCTTATGATACTAATGAGAATCGGTTCATCCGCTGGATGCTGGAACGTATTCATGGGAAGCTGAAGGAGCTCAAGGGTCGCTGGAAGATGAACAGCCGAACCCCAGATCCATTACTTATCAAAAGGTTAGACGCCATGCTCACTCAGCTAGAGCGGGTGCTCAAGATGGATTTCTTGCGTGAGGCTGGAGTGCTGAAGCAGATGTCCGTTACGCTTGTGCTGCAGATGGCCCCTGGATACCGCGAGGTCTATCGCTGTTATCTGATGCTGCTTAAAGGCCTGTCTATCCAAGGCGACCTGTTCCGCTTATCTATGAAGGATGTTGCTCAGCTCTATGAGTATTGGTGCTTCTTGAAGCTGAATCAGCTCCTGGGGCAGAAGTATAAGCTGGTGAAGCAGGATATTATTAAGGTGAATCGGAACGGTATTTTTGTTACGCTGGATCGCTCGCAGAGCGCCAAGATGGTCTATGAGAATCCGGTCAACGGGGAGCAGTTCATCCTGTATTATAATGCGATTCCTGGAACGGACAAGACTCCAACGCTTAATCAGCGCCCGGATAATGTGCTAACCCTGAAGAAGAAGGATGCGGGCACAATCAAAGAGTACAAGTATGTCTTCGATGCCAAGTATCGCTTAAACCCTGCCTATGAGGGGACTTCCTATCATCGGACGTATGGACAGCCTGGGCCGGAAGAGGATGACATCAACACGATGCACCGCTATCGGGACGCGATTGTGTATCAGGAAAAAGGCTCAGGGGAATATGAGCGAAGCATGTTTGGGGCGTATGTGTTGTTTCCCTATCCGGATGAGGAGCGGTACAAAGCCCACCACTTTTACAAAAGCATTGAGCTATTAAATATCGGCGCGTTACCATTCTTACCGAATTCTACAAGCTTGGTGGAGCAATTCCTGGATGAGATTATCCGGGATAGTCCGGAAAAAGCTTTTGAGCGCTCCACACGTCCACGGGGGACGAGAGAATACTATGCCAATCAGCTTGCGGGCAAGAATGTGCTGGTCGGTTCTGTGCGCGGACCGGAGCAAGTGGAGGTGGCGTTGCAGAAATCTTTTTATCATATGCCATTAAAAAATCTTTCAGATGTAAAGATCCTCACTCAGATCGAATACGTGGCAATGTGCCAATCCAGAAAAAAATTCTATGATCCTGCGAAAACGGGGATTCATTGGGTTGGGAAAGTAGCCGATTGGAAGGTGCTGCGGCGTAAGGAGATCAAGGAGGTTCCTTCTCGCCCGGGTACAGAAGAAGAGCTGTATATACGCTTCACGATTGAGGCCTGGCAGCAGTTAGCGGCGCCTGTCTTGCTGGGAGGACAAGGGATTTATACGGTGCTCTATACCAGTAAGTATATCCTGGACCGGGCCTTGGAGATTGCAGAGCTCCGTTTAGAAACGGAGGAAGATATTCGCGAATGGCGTGAGAAACGCCGCAGGGGTAAAGTAAAGGTGAAACTGGATCATGAGCAGTATGTGGATTTAGGGAGGGTTGTGGAGGTTCGGAATATTTGAAGTAACGGGAGGCCAAATCATCATGATAATCAGCAGCTTCCTGATTACCGTGATGGCTGCACGTTCCCGTTAATTTGTTGTTGTATGTGTTGACTCTGCTTACTCCACACATGTGGAATCGTGTTCAATGTTGGGAGTACATACTGGAGACTGCAGTTTTTTTGATATTATACGTGCTTATGGGTGGGGGGGCCGCTTACAATTATGCTTACAGATCAGTCTCCCCCTAGAGATGAGAAAGAGCGGTGTCCTGATTTTGCTCAGCTGAGCGTTTACACAGGGAAGAATCATTCCCAGCCAAACGCTCAGTTGGGCAATAAGATCTCAATTATCGTGCCTTGCCACACTTTGGATTTTACCTGGATTTCGCCGCTATGCGCTTCCACGATGGTTTTGGCGATGCTCATCCCGAGCCCGGATCCTTCCGTCGATTCATCGGAATTCGTTCCCCGGTAGTAGCGATTGAACAAATGATGCAGCGTTTCCTCGTCCATCCCTTTGCCATTATCGATTACTCGTATGCATGCCTTGTCGTTCATCCTGCCGACATAGACGTTGACAATCACGCCAGGCGGGTTATGCTTCACGGCGTTGGACAGCAAATTGTCCATCAACCGCATCAGCCAGGTTTCATCGGCCTGTATCAGCAAGGGACAATCCTCCCCAACATAGTGAAACTGATACTCAGACATCATGGCGTCGTTGACGTACTTCAGTACGGAGCAGCGCACCAGCTCAACCAAGTCGATCTCCCGAAACTTCATGATCGAATCGCCCTGCTTGAGCTGATGAATCAATGAGAAGTCGGAGATCAGCTCCAGCATATAATCCCCCTTTTCCCGGATCGTCGAGCCCATGATGCGCATCTCCTCCTGGCTCCATTGCTCAGGCAAGCTCTCCAGCATATACCCATAACCTTGAATTGTGGCCAGTGGCGTGCGCAGATCGTGGGAAATCCCTGACATCCACTCCGCTTGCGCCTTTTCCAGCCTCTCGCGTTCCTTCTCGATCTGAGCCAATTGATGAGTCATCTGATAGAAGGATTCAATCACTTCCTTATAGAGCCTGTAGCGGATGCGCATCATGCCGTTGCGGCGGAATACCTTGCGCATGTCCTTGGCGGTCAGTACCTGGTCGTACTGTCCCCGGCCCATACGTTCGAACCAGCCTGCGAACAGAATCAGCGGCTGACCGTAGCGGTAGCCATGCCAGATGGAGATCGGCAGCGCCAAGAGCAGGATCAGAACTGTAATCCGGACGAGTCCACGCGTTGCCTTTTCCATCACAGGATGCTTCAGAGGGGCTCCCGCTGCATGGGGTGTATAGAGAATCCACGTCATTCCGCTCAGCTTGTCCCGATGGGCGACAATATTCGTGTCATAGTTGCCGGGCGATTGCTGGATGGCCAGGATATCCAGCTGTCGATACGCCTTCTGCACGTATGCTCCATCGCCGATGCCTTGTACGATATGGCTCTCGGGGTCGATCACCTGCAGATAGCTGCCGGTTTTGCGCAGCCGCTGGTCCAAGTGGGAAACCGCTTCGCTACGCACGATCCCATCCTGCCCGTAGGCATGAAACCAGGCAACGAGCTGGTCAAGGTCAGGACTAGGATAGCCCAGCATATACAGAAGCGGGTCTTGAAAAGCAAAATTAAGCTGAGTGTGTACGGCATACGTCCCAAACGTCCGTGTCTCTTGGATATCGAGCAGTTGAGCGATGGAGTAGGAGGCCGGCAGCGTATGATGCGGAGTTGTATTGACGGCGTAGATCACCTCTCCTTCGGCACTGACAACCTGTAGCCACATGCCTTTTTCCTCGATGAGCTTGTCCCACTCGGGGGAGATCTGAATCGTCCCGTCCTTGTAATGAGCTTCTTGAGCGATCTGCTGCAGGACGCCAACCGGAAAGTTCCGGCGTATCTCATTACTCGTCATGTTCTGGAAAAACAAGATGCAGGCAACCAGAGTAATAGCCACCATAAGCAGGGCATAAAAAATCAATTGATACGTGAAGTGGAAGGCCATGCGCTGTTGGATCTTCATCGCTCCTGCGGCTCCTTCACCAGCTTGTAGCCAAGCCCGCGTACGGTAAGCAGCAGCTTCGGATTACCGGGGTCGATCTCGATCCGCTCTCGGATGCGCCGGATATGCACCATTACCGTCGAATCATCGCCCTGTCCGTTGATCCCCCAAACCTTGTCGTAGAGCTGTGTTTTGGAAAATACGATGCCGGGAAACTTACAGAAGTGCAGCAGCAGCTGGAATTCCTGCGCGGGGCAAGGAACTGGCTGTCCCTCCACGATTAGTTCGCCCTCCACCTCGTTGACGGTGAAGCGGCCAAACCGATAAATCCCCGGATCGGGCCGTTTCGCCGGACTGGACGTCGAGGTTTCTGGCTCCAGTCGGCGTATGCGTGCCTGAATTCTTGCGGCCACCTCCAGAGGATTGAAGGGCTTCGTGATATAATCGTCCCCGCCCATAGCGAAGCCTCGCAGGACATCGAGATCGGAAGCCTTGGCCGTCAGAAACAAAATATGCGGATTCCCGTATTTGCGGAGCTTGGAGCAGAGCTCCAGGCCGCTGCCGTCGGGGAGCATGATGTCGAGCAGGAGGATATCGGGGGCTTCACGCTTCGCTAAATCGAGAGCTTCCGCACAGGTGGAGGCCGTGTACAGCTGATGAAACCCTTCCCTGCGAAGCACCATTTGCAGCATCGTGACAATCGAAGGCTCGTCGTCGACGATTGCGATTTTAAAATCGGATAGATTTGTCATTGTTTTCACCCATTTCCATAGTAGCATAATCACTTTAACAGAACCTAAACGGCGGGAGTGAAATTAAGCTGATGTTTGTCTATCCGTTTAGGTTCTGTTTCATTGGGGCTGGTAGGATAGGGGTGAGAAAGCTATTCGAACATACAAAGGATTGGTTTATGAGAAGATCGTCCCTAGTCACCGCCGCTCTTGTTGTATTCATGTCATCCGAAAAAGGCCGGTTGGGGCCTGAAGCGGAAAACAGCAACAAAAGTATTACCCTATAGCCAGGCCAATTGAGGAGGATAATTTATGATTATAACCACTACATCAACTATTGAAGGTTCCCCGATAAGGCAGTATCTGGGCATTGCCACCGGTGAAGTCATTATAGGAGCCAACGTATTCAGAGACTTTAAGGCTTCGATTACCGACCTCGTAGGGGGGCGTTCGGGCGCTTACGAAGGCAAGCTTCAGGAAGCGAGAGATACGGCATTTGCTGAGATGACTCAGAAAGCTTCAGGGATGGGAGCTAATACGATTGTCGGAGTCGACATTGATTATGAAGTCATTCGCGATGGCATGCTGATGGTTGCCGTAAGCGGGACGGCCGTGATCGTTTAACACCACGATGTTTGCCTGTTGTCTGGATGACACGTTGCTTGCCTTTGAGAAACCACGTATGCTGAAGCGCTTGGTAATCGCGGATCATCGACTCATCTTTGAAGAGCAAGTGAGCGATTTTCTCGTCCATTAACCTTTTTTCAAAGTAGGAAAAGTTACTTCTGTGAAGGCTTGTTGCCTGACTTCATCCACCGAGCTAGCGTATAGGTGATACGATGGTCTGCTTCAGTTGTTCTTGCTGTTCCTTCGTCAGCCGCAAATATTTATAGACCGTTCGTTCCGTTCTGCCGATAATCTCTGAAATCTCTAGCGTATCAACTTATATACTAAATAAGTCGTTATCTACGCATAACGATGCAAAGAGGTGTACACCCGTGAAAAATGTTCAAAAATTGTCTGAAACTGAAAAGGAACTCATGGAGGTAATTAGCTCTTCCACGTCCACTATGCCCCAAGCCCGACCTGGCTGGCCAGAGACCCTAACTGCACTGGGTCTCTATCTGATCGGCATTGTTATGCTCGGTCTTTGGATGTCGCAAATCCCTGACGAGCAGGCCATCTTCCGAATTAACATCGGGGGTGTAGGCAATGGTCTCGTTGGCCTCGCCGCCTTGTTCGCAGCCTACGCCCTGCGGGTTCGCGATCTGCGCGCTTTCGGTTTCCGGGCGATCGAACGGAAATGGCTGCTTGTGGGAGCCGCCCTCGGTGTTGTCGCGTTCGGCGGATGCTTCGTTATAGAGGGGGTGTATTTTCACTTCATCACCGAGCTGAACAACCAAGCGGACTTCCAGACGGCAGCGCAAGGTGGCGCGCTCTCACTCTTCGTTCTGCTTATCACTGGCGCTATCCTCACGCCGCTCGGCGAGGAGTTTGTATTCCGTGGCGTTATTGCCAATGCGCTGAACCGTTACGGAGCATGGGCCGGCGTGGTTGGCAGCGCTGCGATCTTCGGCGTCGTTCATGGATTCAACGTCATCCTGTTCGACGCATTCATGGTCGGCATCCTGAATGGTATACTGTTCCGCAAGACGGGTTCCATCTGGCCCGGGGTCGTGGTGCATATCGTGTATAACGGCCTCAATCTTCTCTACTATTCTACGCTATAGATCTAATTTCTTGAGACATCGTGGCAGAGACAAACAGCTCGGTCAGCTGCGCGCGACCGTGGCTGTCTATGATCGTAGCGTTTTAGCATAGATGTAGTGCTCATCATCGTCGGGCGTGCAGGGAGAATTTATCTATATGGCTTGCATGAACAATTTGGCTGGGATAATCCGGAGGCACAATTTAAAAAGCCTTTAATTGACGAGAAATATGCGGAGTCTCCAATGGCTCAAATTTACAAGGAGTTCAATCCAACTCGCGGAATTCGCGGATGTGGAGAAGCTCAGACAGAATCTTGCACAACTGCATATTTTACAATAGAGAATGCTATAATGATAACAATAGGTAAGGCTATTTTGACTGTTAAGATTCATGGAATCATTCTGAATTTACTGGGAGAAATGTGGATGAAATATGAAACATTAATAGAGCTCTTACAGGAAGAAATGAAGATGGGGCTTAAAGGAGGGCTGTACCATCAGACCCAAATTAAGCTTGCCTATAACTCCAACCGGATCGAAGGCAGTCGGTTATCTGAGGATCAGACACGATATATTTTTGAAACCAACACAATAAACGTAGAACCTGAAGAAACAGCAAGTGTTGACGATATTATTGAGACGGTAAACCACTTCGCCTGCTTTGACTATATGTTGAACCTTGCACATGAAGACTTATCCGAAGAAATGATCAAGGAATTCCATAGAATCTTAAAAAGAAATACTTCAGATGAAAGAAAAGACTGGTTCCGCGTGGGGGATTACAAAGTCAGGCCCAATGTGGTAGGAGATATGAAAACAACTGCTCCGGGAAAAGTGGCAAGCGCGATGGGGAAGCTGCTCACCATGTATCACCAAAAACCCGGAATTTCGTTTGAGGACATCGTAGACTTCCATCATGAATTTGAAAGCATCCATCCTTTTCAGGACGGAAACGGTCGTGTCGGCAGGATCATCCTGTTCAAGGAATGTTTGAAAAATGGTATACTCCCCTTTATCATCGACCATGAGTATAAGCTGTTTTATTACCGCGGCCTGAAGGAGTACTCTTCGGAAAAAGGATATTTGCTGGACACCTGCCTGTCGGCACAGGACAGATATGAAGCGGAGGTTGCTTATTTCTTTCCGGAATTGAAGCGTCTTCCGTGATAACCGCTCAAGGCATGTGGAATCCGTTGCGGTATTGGTTATGATACCCGAACTTTTCTAAGTTCGGGTTGTTGTTTATATAGTTCGCCTTTAAGAAGGCTATAATAGCTATTTATTTGATAACCTTAGAAAGCTAAGACACTCATTATACTTTTTGACTATAACCAGATATCATTTTTAAGTGTTACGTACCTCTAAGTCCTCCATGCTAGAATTTAAACACAAGAGAAAGAGATGTGTGAGAATAGAGGAGGATTTTACATGTGCAATAGATTTCAAATCGTAGGCAGCCTGTTGCGTCCGTCGAATTTATTAGAATATAAACAGCAGATTGAACATCGTGATGATATCAGCTACCCCTTCTACCAGGATTTTCAAGGGTATGAGCAGTGTGAAGCTGAGGCGATTCAGGCTGTAGTCGATAAAGAAATTAATAATGGTTTGTCCATTCTTACGGATGGAGAACATTCTAAATCTATGTGGCATTTGGATTTTGTCTGGGGCTTCCAAGGAATTAGCCGCTATATAGCGGATCATGGATATTTTTTCAGAGATACAGATGGGGCTTCGAAATATGAGACTCGAAAAGATATTGGTTTGCGCATCACAGGTGAATTAGGTGGAAAGAACCATCATTTTATTGATGTATTTAAGAAACTTCAAGCCCTTGCAGGCGACCGTGAAACCAAGCTGTGCGTACCATCTCCATCCCATATTTTTGGTGAGTTATCGTGGTCGGATAACATTGGCGGCACAGAAGCGGTTTATAAGGACAGACATGAGCTTAAAGACGGTCTGGTTAAGGCTTATAAGGATTTTGTAGGGGAATTTGCTGCTGCTGGAGGACAAATCCTTCAATTCGACGATTGCTTATGGGAGCTATTTGCAGATGATAACCCGAACTCTCCATATACCGGCGAGAATATCAATCAAGAGGAAGTACAGGCTCTAGCTACAGAATTTATTGACATTAACAATACAATCATTGACTTCGGTCATAGCTTAGGCCTCAAAATTTGGACTCATAACTGCCGTGGTAACTATGATTCCCGTAATATGGGTGGTGGCTCCTATGCCAAAATTGCTAATCTGTTCTTGAAGCAGTTGAAATACGACCGCTTTTTCCTGGAATGGGATGATGACCGTGCAGGCTCCCTTGAGGCGCTTGCGGTGTTCAAAGATAAGCCTGATACAGAAATTGTACTTGGATTGTTGTCTTCTAAGACCAGTACGCTTGACGATGAGGCCCGTGTAGTTCAAATGCTTGATGAAGCATCGAAAATTATTGACAAGGATAGATTATTACTTTCTCATCAATGCGGGTTTGCATCCTGTGATGGCGGCAATGAATTAACGGAAGATGAACAGTGGGCGAAGATTACACAAGGACAACAGATTGCCCAGCAATATTGGGGTAATTAATATTTAACTTAGTTAATGAGGGGAGCAGGTCCCCTTCCTTAAGACTGTCGAAGGTATTGTCGGCAGTCTTTTTATATTGGCTTATCGGAATCCCGAAGGGATACTGTGTAAAAGGAAGCATGCTCCTATGGAACACAATGTCGCATTAATCCGGCTGCAATGTCGCAAAAGTACATGGAAACGGAGTGTGTTGATCGATTATACTCGCTTTATATAATATGATAATGAAAATCATTATCATACAAAAGGGGGAGTCAGCATGAACAGAGCAACAAAGAGGCAGGCAACCGGCAGCAGGATAAACGCCGCCCAAAAATGTGGACCATTAATGGTATGGATGCTGGCACTGGTACTTGTGCTGACGGCTTGCGGCAATGGAGGGGGCACCAATGCAGGCACAGCCGCACAGCCGTCTGCTGCAGCTTCAGCCGAGCCGTCTCCAGCGTCTGAAACACAGGCTCAGACATCGCCGGAGGCGCAGGCTGCTGCAGCCTTCCCGGTTACCATCCAGCACATGAAGGGCGAATATACGCTGACCGGGAAGCCGAAGGTGATTGCTGCGCTTGATGTGAAATTTGTCGATCAATTGATAGCGATTGGTGAGCACCCGGCAGGCAGCGTTGTGGCTGGAGGGAAGGACGCCAAGTTTCCAGAATATTTAGGCGACCAACTGGGTGAGGTGAAGGTCCTCGGTACACGCGATGAGCCCAATCTTGAGGCTATTGTGGCGTTGAATCCGGATCTTATATTGATGACCGACTTTCAGGAGCAGGTGTATGACAGCGTCAGTAAAATTGCGCCTACAATAGTACTCGACTTCTACGAGGATTGGCGGGATACGTTGGCTACCATCGGTACGATAACAGGCAAGCAGGCGGAGGCGGAGGTAGTGCGTCAGGCTTACGAGGACAAAATCGTCGGACTGCGGGAGAAGCTGTCGGCGAAGCTGGGCGACGAAACGGTAGCGCTGATTCGCCCGAGACCGGAAGGTATTCGTGTACATGGTCCCGAGCATCGGACCGGAAGCATTCTTTATGAGGATTTGGGGTTAAATGTCCCTGCATTCGTTCAGGAGATTAAAGATGACACCTCCGTAGAAATTTCGATGGAGAGAGTCGCTGATATCGGAGCAGATCACTATTTCCTGCTATCGGATGAATTGTTTGCCAAAGAGGCAGAGGCTCTGGCGGGCAGTCCGGTCTGGAAATCCCTTGATGCAGTCAAGAATAACCGTGCATATAACGTGAATTCAACGCTCTGGATCGCTTACTATGGTCCCATTGCTCTCAACATTATCGTAGATCAGGCCTCGGAAGCGCTGCTGGGATCGCATTGAAATGGACAACTATCTGTCGTCTGTATCCTGGAAGAAAATGGCGGAAGAATACCGGCTGTGGCTAGGTGAGCCGCCTAAAGGCAGCGTCCGTACTATTGCTCTGAGCCAGTTGTATGAAGAAGCTGCATGCCGTGAATATGTAAGCTGGCTTAAGGATTATATCGGCGCGCCGGATATGCAGGTTGCCGCTTCTATGCTGGCCAAGCGGATCGGCTATCTGTGGATCGCGCCGTTGCTGACCGCTATGACCTTTCATAATCGGGAAGTCTCCTTCCCGCTGGACAACAGCTTCCTTTATCATCCGGCTTCCCCGGCTTTTAAAGTGGATACACCTTTTCCTTTCCTGGCGCTGAACGGACTTCGGGCAGCATCGCCACCGGAAGACAGGGAAGTGTGGCGGGAAGAGGTCGTAGAGGAGATTTTTGCGGTAAGACTTGCGCCGCTGCTGCAGACGCTTGCCGCCATTGGCCCCGTCTCTATAGCGGTGCTTTGGGAGAATATTATGGTGCGTATTGCTCCGCTGTATTCTCCTGGAGCAGACGAATCCAGACAAGAAAGGCAACGGATGAATGCAGATTTTACGTTCCTGACCCGGATGGCCCCCGGGCAACTGTTTGGTGAAAGGCGGAATCCGTTTACCCGTTTTACAGAGAATAATGACCTGGTTCAGGTTGCGAAGAACAAGCGCATCACCTGCTGCTTTTATTACCGGATGTCAGGAGAATATTGCGTAAAGTGCCCGAAAATTGACAATGAGAATGAATCTCAATTAAAATGACAATAGAAACATTGTCAGGAGATGAGCGAAATGCCGCTGCAAGAGCAGGCAAGTTTATGGAGTGATACGACAATCAAGACGCTTGACGTGCGCAGCGGTACTTTGCCGCCTGGCGGTGTTATGAGCGAAACGGGATTGACAGCCAATCTGTTGCTGCTGGCAGGCGGCGGAGAAGGGGGGCTTGTGATGAATGGTGAAGTTTGCCATATCCGGGCCTCTTTTGCTTGTCACGCTGTCAAGGGATCAGCTTTTACTTTGACTGCCGGATCAGAAAACATTCATTATACCGTTATTATCTACAAGGCAATTCCTATGACGGGAGCCGCCCATGTTCTGTTCCCGCAGCGTAATCACCCGCTGCGCACTTCGTTTGTTCACTATCCTGTGCTCCCGGCGGAGCTGCATCAGGCGGCGGACAAGATTGTAGCCAAATGGAGCCGTGGAGAGGGGCTGGAGCGTTTCCATGCCAATGCGCTGCTGCAAGGAGTGCTGTATGAGCTTATTATGGAGCATGAACGCGGCCGGGGCGGTGCAGAGCCGGACATGGTGGATGTTGTAGCTGCCTATATAGCGGGGCATTATCGTCAGGAGCTGAAGCTTAAAGAGCTGGCTGCGCTTGCCGGATGCGGTGCGAGACAGCTGCAGCGGCGGTTCAAACAGGAGAAGCTGCTTGGACCGATGGAATATGTGATCCAGCTGCGGATGGAGAATGCAGAGCGGATGCTGCGTCATACGGACGCTCCCATCGGCGAAATCGCTGAAAGAACAGGCTACCACGACATGTATTACTTCAGCAGAGCGTTCAAGAAATATTATGGAGTTCCCCCACAGCTCTACAGGCGCACTGCCGCTTCCGGGACCGGTTCGCTCTCCGCTTGTTCCGGGCTGCCGGACCGCTTGGCCTGCTCGTACGAATCGCTGAAGGGAACGGTGATATGCCATATGCGAGGCGAATATTGCGTTACCTCTTCTCCGCAGCGAATCGCCGTACTCGACGTTCAATATGCTGACCATTTGCTTGCGCTTGAGATGCTACCGGCAGGAAGTGTAGGCTTGGGCAGTGCGGCGTTAAATTTCCCCCCATATATCAGGGACCGGCTTAAGGCAACGGAAATGCTCGGAACCTATGAGTACCCGGACCTGCAGGCTGTGGAACGGCTGCAGCCGGATTTGATTATCTGTACCGAGGTGCATGATCAGCACTATGAACGCTTAAGCCGGATTGCTCCAACTATAATGTTTAAGCGTAATGAGAGCTGGCAGAGAATTCTGAGCCTGTTCGGCGAACTGACAGGCAAACGGGCGGAGGCGGAACGTATTATTACAGATTACATTCACCGGACGGCATTACTGTCAGAAGAACTTGCCCCGGTACTGGCGGGTAAAAGCGTGGCTCTGATCCGCCCGCGTGAGTCAGTGGTTCGGGTACATACTGCCTCTCATCGCACAGGCGCCGTGCTGTACCGGGACCTTGGTCTGCCTGCTCCGCTATTTGTCGCAGACACCTCCGACACGGCTTATCATATTTCAGTCGACAGACTACCGGCTGTGCATGCTAACCACTACTTTTTACTTAGCAACGAGATGATGCAGGAGGGAATATCTGTGACAGAGCAAAGCGTCTGGGGCATGCTGGATGCAGACAGGCGGCAGCATATATATCCGGTGGATGCCGCTACATGGATCGGCTGCTATGGACCGACAGGCATCAATTGCATTGTGGATCAGGTGGCCCGCGCCTTGCTGGCCTGAGCGGCAGCCAAGGAACCTCAGCTTAGTGCGGAGCCACTGAATAAATTTGTTATTAATTCACAAGCACCTGTCATTGGCAGGTGTTTTTGAGCTTCTCACATACGAACATTTGTGCTATGATACCATTTGTGAATATATGGAAAGCGGTGAGTTTATGACAAAAAGGCAATGGGTCACTAAATTTATGCTGATGCACAAATGGGTACTTGTATGCGGATTCATAATCACTACATTAATGACGATGATCAATCTTATTTATCCGTTCCTGGGCGGGAAAGTTATCAATATCGCTTTTTATGATAAAGACATGAGCGCCTTTTTGAATTTGTGCTTAATCTATGCCGGCATACTCATTTTCAATCAGTTTGTCGTTGCGACATTAAACAATCTCATTTCCTCGCAATTGATGACGGGTTTTGTCTTTGATATACGGCGGGCTCTTTTCAAAAAGATATTACATAAAAAAGGGAAAGACCTCTCCGGGATGTACAGCGGGGATATGATCAGCCGAATGAACCACGACGCCGCGGATATTATGAATCTCATTTTCTGGAGCGGACTTTGGGGATATTCCAACTTTCTGCATATCCTATTCGCTGTCTGCTTCATGTTTTACTACAATATATTTCTGGGGGCTTTTACGGTCGTGCTGGTTCCCGTCGTGTTT
Organism: Paenibacillus sp. FSL H3-0321; assembly: GCF_038002865.1. Taxonomy (NCBI): domain Bacteria; kingdom Bacillati; phylum Bacillota; class Bacilli; order Caryophanales; family Paenibacillaceae; genus Paenibacillus; species Paenibacillus sp. FSL H3-0321. Next base: position 5,051,752 of record NZ_JBBODH010000001.1, read on the forward strand.
TTTAGCTCAAAATATTTCAAGGCAAGAGCGCAGAAGGTCAATAAAGACATTGCAGCGGAACAGGGTAAACTATCCTCTTACTTATTTGAGATTGTGAAAAATTTGCGGGAGATAAAAATCCTTAACGCAAGTAAAAAAGTAAGGAGCGTTTATTTAAGAAAAACGACATCCATCAATAAAATGAACGTGGAAAACGGAAGAATCGAAGTGACGACAGAAAGGCTTAATTCGTTCATCACACTTATCGCACAGCTGTTGATATTTGTGATCTGCGCCTATTTCATCGTTAAAGGCCAAATGCAGCTCGGCGTTTTTGTGGCCGCCATAAGCTATTTCAATATAGCTGTGAACTACTTCAGCTCCATCAACAGCAAAATTGTCGATGTCTGGGGACAGACCGTCTCCTTACAACGTGTCGTGGATATATTGAATGAAGAGGAAGAAGATTACAAAGAAAACCATCCTCCAAAACAAATAAAGGAGGGCAAGATTGAATTTAACAATGTCACCTTTGGATACACCGAAGATAGACCTATTCTGAACGGATTCAATCTTCGCGTGGATGCAGGAAGCACGATTGGCATTGTCGGAAAAAGTGGCGCAGGTAAAACAACGATGGGGAACCTGCTCTACAATCTATATAACGTTGACAGCGGCGAGCTTCTGATCGACGGAATGAATGTCAATGAGTATAACCTGCATAGCTTGCGGAGCCAGGTGGGGATTGTCCATCAGGAGACCATCCTTTACGATAATACCCTGCGTTACAATCTTTCATTTACCAACAACAAGGATAATGATGACGCATTAATGGAAGCTATTAAGAAAGCCGCCCTTTATGATGTTGTCCTGACATTCCCTGACGGACTGGACACGCTGCTTGGGACTGAAGGGCAAGAATTATCCGGCGGGCAGAAGCAGCGTCTGGCTATCGCAAGGATACTTGTCAAGAATCCTAAGATTTTGGTCTTCGACGAAGCCACAGCATTCCTCGACAGCCGGAACGAAGCGCTTATCCGGAACGTGATGAGTGAGATGTCACAAGATCGGACGCTTATTATCATTGCCCACCGTTTTTCCACCATTAAAAGCTGTGATAAAATCGCGGTTTTAGCGGATGGCGTTGTCAAAGGCTTTGATACTCACGACGTACTGATTAGAAACAATAAAACGTATATAGACTTATTCAGCGAACAGTGTTTAGGAGGTGAAGCTGTATGAAACGCTTGGACACATTTAAGGCATTAACCCGGGATATAGACGGTATTAACAAGCCGTTGATTGCGCTCGGTTTTTTCAAGCTGTGGAACTTAATATTCGGGCTTATCCCTCTGTTCTTGTATTCGTTTTTGGTTAATCGCGTTTTAGTAGATAAGAATATGAATGAGCTGTGGCCGGTCATCAGCGGTTATCTGGCTGTTTTCCTGTTCGCGACAATCGGGATTGCAGTCAGTAAGCGGTTTTCCAACCGGTTAATACTAAAATATGACCTGAGAATAAAGAATAAATTGCTGAAAAAGTATATCAGCCTTGATAATGATGTATATAGCAAATATAGCATTGGCGACGTTAGAAGCCGGATTGAAAACGATTCTACTGCTGCCGGGAATTTTTTTACGACCCATATATTAGATTTTATCTATGCTGTCGTTTACGCTGCTGCGCTGGCGGTTATTTTGTTATGCTACGACTGGCGAATCGCGCTCCTCAGTTTTGTTTTTGTTCCGGTCTCTTTATTTACGGTTAATTTTTTGGGAGGTAAAACGAAGACAACCGGAGAGGAACTATGGAAACTGCAAATTAAATATGAATCCTTCCTACACTCGAATTTTCAGAACTGGAAGGATGTTAAGACCAACAACCTTGAAGACGCACAATTGGATGAATTAAACGGACACTACAAGAAAATAAGACATATTTGGTTCCTCAACCAGCTCTATTTGCATCTGGGGATTACCTATTCGTTCTTCACGAAAAACTTCATTACCCAGTTGTTTATCTACTTTATTGGCGGATTATTTGTAATTAAGGGCTACTCGGAAGTCGGTGTGCTGCTTGTTTTTATCAGCTTTTACGGGCAGTTCTTCGGGTACATAGAGAGCATTAGTAATTCCATGATGAATTATAAGAATGATTCAGTGAATATCGGAAAAGTTATCGAGATATTAAATTTAGAAGCAGGCAAGAGACCCTATAAGAAAATTGACGGGACAAATCTAAACGTTGAAAATCTGAGATTTACCTATGAGGGGAACGAAGCATTTGCTCTTGACGGTATTTCGTTCTCCGTGAGTAAGGGCGAACATCTGGCCATCGTGGGAGAAAGCGGCAGCGGCAAGTCTACAATCGCTAAACTGTTGACCGGGCAGATTAACCCGCAAGGGGGGACTGTACAGATTGGCGGCATTGATATCTATACGGTGAACAGCGAGAGTGTGTCAGAAAAAGTTAGTATAGTTGTGCAGGAACCCGTTCTTTTCAATATGACGATCAGAGAAAACTTATTGCTGGCAAAAGCCGGCGCAACCGATGCGGAATTGATAGAGTGCTGCCGCAGAGCGAGTATTTATGACTTCATTGAAACCTTGCAGAATAAATTGGATACGATAATCGGAGAAAAGGGTGTACAGCTTTCAGGAGGCCAGAGACAGCGCTTATCGATTGCCCGTGCTTTGTTACAGGACAGGGACATCATCATTTTTGACGAAAGTACCAGCGCTCTTGACAACGAAAATGAGAATGACATCATAACAGAACTCAAGAGCCTTTCATCGGGGAAAACCATGATTTCCATTGCTCATCGTTTATCTACTATTCTGGACTGCGACAAGGTAATGGTTCTTAAAGATGGCAGGGTGGTAGCTTTCGATACCCATCAAAACCTATGTAACCGAAACGAGACCTATGATTTGCTTTTCCAAAGTCAGTATATGGCAGGTTGATTTAAGGAAAAGAGAAGATTAAGGAATGGAGCGGGCGTATGCCCGCTTCATTTTTTTTGGTTTAGTTCTCATTCAAATGATAGATTAGTTGCACAACGCCAGAGGAGAACTTTCTTGTATTAACCATTTTCAAACTCAACCTCTGTTTAATATCAATAAACAACGGTTTTCCTTCTCCCAAAATGACTGGGTGAACAGATAATCTAAATTCATCAACAAGCCCTAAATTGATAAAAGTTGTAATAAGACTTGCTCCACCATATAGCCAGATGTCTTTGCCAGGCGTGTTTTTTAATGTATTTACTTCTTCAAGAATATTATCATTTATGAATATTGCTTTATTGTCAGTCCCTTTTTGTGTCCTGGAAAACACGTATTTTTCTTTACTATGAATTAATTCCCAAGTTTCTTTTTCAGTAGCATCTTGTTCAATTCCTGGAGTATATTGTCCCCATAAATCATAGCTTGTTCTTCCATACAAAATAGTGTCAATCTGATTTAAGAAATGAATAAACTCCATCTCAGAATCCATAATGCACCAATCAAGCTCCCCGTTTGTCCCTTCGATAAAACCATCTAAAGTAACTGCTAAATCTAAAATTATTTTTCGGTTCATGATTTGTTACTCCTTTCGTTGATCTACTACCCATTATAAATCTTAAATATGTCATCTTATGTCATATAAAAAAGAAAGGGTGCATTCATCGAGAGGTCAAATATTCATTATTATCGTATGAAATTTGTTTTTTTCTTTATAGGAAAACAAATTTCCGTTAATAAGTTGGCAGCTTCGTTGGCCTCTTCAGGGGAGATATGATAAATATTAAATGGGGAGCCGTTCAGTTCATAATCATTATCTAATATCCATCTAGCGATTGTTTCATTCACTTCACTAAGTTTGTTATAACTTCCTTCATAGATAAATGAAGCCACGGTTTGTTCTTTTTCTATTTTAATATTTGCTTCTTGCAGATTTTCATAATCCCCTGAAATGCATTTTTGGACTTCAATATCAATCCTTTGATTTTGAACATCCTCTTCGTAAAAAACTGTTATATTAAAATGCGGATAGCTTAGTCGCACATTCTGGCCACGAACGATCCTGGATAGTCTTTTCCATAACAGAGTTTCATCCTGATACTGCTTGATTTGTGCGCGTAAATAAATGACCCGTCGTTGTGGTATTTTCTTTGCCGTTACTGTATATTTTGATGACTCTTTCTGAGCGTTTAGGTGTTTAATCATGGAGTTTATCAACAATATTTTATCTTGCTTCTCATTTATTTCCTCCTGCAATTGTGTCGCTTGCATATTCAAGAACTTCATCAGATGAATATCCTCATCATATTCATATAAAATCTTTTTTATTAGATGCAGACTGAGTCCCATGGTTTTCAACATGTTTATTTTGTTAGCTACTGCCAGCTGGTGTTCATAATAATACCGATAACCAGTACTTTCATCAATAAAGCCCGGAGGAAGTAAATCAATGTCAGCATAATGCCTAAGCATCTTAGTACTTAACTGCGAAAGAATGGAAAAGTCACTAATTCTAAGCATCGAAATCCTCCCTACCATTGTCTAATTTCTGGTTTTCAATAAATGTAAAGCGAGCAGAAATGCCGAAACGCCCAAGATCAGAAATAACAAGATAGTACCTAATATCGAGTTCCAGTCAATAGAGTTTTGTGAAATTAGACCCCTTATACCATTTATAACATATGTGAAAGGATTTACCGATACTGGGATTTTGAAAGCATCCGGGATATATTCATAAGACATCAATGAAGTACTCACAAAAAAGATGGGAAGGGTGAATGTATTAACAATGGCTAAAAAGGAATTTTCCGTTTTGAAAATCATACTAAGAGCATAGGAGAGGCTTGCTACAAAAAAAACGCACAAGAAGATTAAACAAATAATGAGTAGGCACCCGAGCATTCCAGTTGCTATTTTGACTGACAGGAAAAAAGAAAAAATAAAGAGTATAAAAACTTCGACAAAAGTTAAAATAGCTGCATCAAAAATATGTCCTAATACAATAGAGCTTCTTTTTACAGGAGAGATGAATATTCGGTAAAAAATCCCTTCTGATTTCCAAGAGTAATTCGAAATTCCGCTCATACCGGAGGATGTAAGTGTTACGAGAATCAGAATTCCAGGAAGCGTATAAGCCGTATAATTATCTCCAACATACGTTTCCGATTGGAACATCGTTGTAAATAATAGCAGCCAAATTAACGGCTGTATGAGTGTCATAATTATAGTTTCCATATTTTTGAATCGCCATTTTACATTTCTTAAGACAATGCTGAAGGTTCTCATTTTACTTCCTCCCGTATAATTATTTAAAAGCTCATCTTATGGACTTACTAGTGAATTTCAGGAAAATATCGGATAATGAAGGATTTTGAATTTCTATGGCACAAAATCCAATATTATTTTCGGTTAACAATAAATTTGTTTTAGCAAAGCCTTCAGAGCTGTCATCTACAGAAATATATAATGTATTTTCCTCGACTCTTATATGTTTGAAAAAATTCTGAGCATTCAAACGTTCTACAATAGCAGCAATGTTATCAACGGTATTAAGCTCAACTCTAATAACAGGCTCGCTGAAATATTGTCTAAGTTCTTCCATGCTGCCTTGAATTAGAGGTTGCCCGTCTTTCATGATGCAAATTGTGCTGCTTAATAATTGAGCTTCTTCCAAATAATGAGTTGTCAAAAATATAGTCGTGTTAAACTTCTCTTGAATTGTCTTAATCATTTGCCACAAAATCTGTCTTGATTCTATGTCCAAGCCAACGGTCGGCTCATCTAAAAATAAAACTTTTGGATGGGATATCATACTCATTGCAATATCGAGCCGTCTTGCCACCCCTCCTGAATATTCGGATACATTGAAATCACAATATTCTGTTAGGTGGAAGGCTTGTATTAGTTCTTCACTGCGAGCGTGTATGGCTGTAGAATCTAGACCGAACAGTCTGCCTTGAAATTCTAAATTCTCCTTAAGTGACATGTGTTTGTCTATGGATGTATGTTGAGCGACACAGGAGATGCAGTTTCGGATGCTTTGGCTTTCTTTCTTTAAATTATGTCCCATAATTGTAACTTCACCGGAAGTTGGTAAGATGAAAGTGGTAAGGATGTTGATCAATGTGGATTTTCCCGCCCCGTTTTGGCCAAGCAGAGAAAATATTTCTCCTTGTGAAACAGTTAAGCTGAAATTGCTTAAAGCCTTTTTTCCATTTTTAAATATCTTACTCAGTTCCTTCACTATAATAGCTTCCAATTATTCCACTCCCTTACTGGTTATGTAAAGCGATCATAAACTATCCTATAATAGGAAAGTCAAGGCTCCATTTTCTTTAGTGTATGTTTGGGGAATTTATGTTTTTTCGGGGCTTCTAATGTTGTTAAGCTCACAGACAAGCTGCGGCTTATTCCGATATGATGGTGGCCGAGGAACAACATAGGGTTCGGGAGGGCTAGTATGAAGGGCAAATCGCTTCGAGGCATATGGATCATGTTTGTCATATTTGTCGTTATCTTTATTTTGAATATGAGTGTGGTATCGGATATTAATGCAACACAGCGGATGTGGCTTGTAATGGATGTGTGGTCGCTGGTCCTTTCGAGTGTTCTGCTTTTCCGGCATCGGTTGCCGTCGGCCAAGCAAATTTGTATCTCGTTGATTTTGGGTGGGCTGGTATCCTTGTCCTATCTTCAAGGAAGTGCTTACTCCATAATCAGCAGCTTTCTGATTACCGTGATGGCTGCACTTGCTGTATTCAGTACATTTGCAGTATATCGGGAGAGCCCGGTTCAATTTTTGAGACGGAATGAAAAGGGCGGGGTCACGGGCAGTATTATATGGGGGCTGCTCTTCGGGCTGGCTTTGGGTGCTGTAAATGTGGGGCTGATGCTCTCCAATAATGAGCTCGATTTTCAGCTTTCGCTGTCACGCTTTCTCGTATCGCTGAGTCCGGCAGTTCTTGAAGAGATCGCTATGCGAACCTTGTTTTTTGCCTTTTGCTACAGCCTGCTGCAAGGAAGAATTGCTACGAAGGGGCAGCGGTTTACCTGCTGGTTTATGATGGTCATTCCGCATGTGCTGATTCATACGCCAGAGGCCTTTATGAGCCAGGGGGTGATTTCGGGTCTTGTTAGTGTCATACTGTACACGGTTATTTTCGGGCTGCCTTTTGCTTATTTGCAGTGGAAGCGGGATGCGACTTCAGCGATGATTGCGCATGGCGTGGTTGATTTTATCCGGTTCTGCTTGTTCGGCTTGCCATTTTAGCTGGAATACTCCATACATACAGAAAGACGGATTATAATGGGGGGCGTAAATTATGTCGAATATTAAAATGCAGAAATTTGAAAAGGTATTCAATAAATTCACAAGCTCAAAGAAAATCAATGAGGGAATTTTATTAATAGAAAGCACAAACGAGGACTTCTCATTTAGTAAAGGCTATGGCGGGAAGGAATTAAATTCACCTTTGCTTATGGCGAGTATCACAAAGTTATTTACTACTGCTTGTATTTTGATTTTGGTAGAGCAGGGGAAGCTGTCATTAGACGAAAAGATTTCAAAGTATTTTGAAGTTGAAACTTTAAACGGGCTTCATGTTTACAAAGGTAAGGATTACTCTTTTGAATTAACAATATCGGATTTGCTGTTTCAGACAAGTGGACTGCCTGATGTATATGAAGAAGGTAAAGACAGTGTAAAAGAGCGGGTTATTAAAGAGGATTTTTATATCACCTTTAGTGAGATGATCGCCTGGGTTAAGAAACTGAGCCCACATTTTGCGCCACGAGGCAAAGGGAAAGCTTACTACGCAGATATAAACTTTGATATACTTGGTGAAATTATTGAAGCTGAAAGCCAATTAACATTATCAAATGCATATAAAAAGTATATTATCGAACCGCTCGGGCTTGTAAATACATATCTTCCAGATAGCGAAAACGATGATATACCACAAGTCTATTATATGAATCAGCTCCTTCATCGCCCTAAGTTTGTTATTAGCAGCCGTGCAAGTGGCGGTTGTGTCACTACTGCTTATGAATTAATGATATTTGTAAAGGCTTTCTTTGGAGGAAGGCTGTTTAATAAAACAATTCTCAACAGGATATCAATCTATAACAAGCTGCAGGCTTCCATGGGGCCCATTTACTACGGTGGCGGGTATATGCAAATTCCCTTAAATGGATGGGTCACACTTTTTATGGGAAAAGGTGAACTGGTCGGTCATTCCGGGTCCACAGGCTCGTTTGCTTTTTATTATCCTATAAAGGATTTGTTTTTTGTAGGGGATATAAACCAAATGGCTGATGCCGCTCTTCCGATCAGATTATCAATGCAACTTGCTATGGCAGCAGACTAACATATTTATCTTTAGGAAAAGATGAGATCGATTTGTAGATATGGTGTTCAAAACACTTTGTATTCGGCTCCGGCTCTGAGGCGGAGTTTATTTCGGGGCTTATGCATTTGACAGGGATGGCCCCTTCTAAAAACACGTCGTTAACAAGCGAACTGGAAGAGAAGGACTAGGCAAATTGCTGATGGAAATCAGAAACGGTCTGGATGGATATGTCCCGGAAATTCTTTTTGCCCCAGTGGATTGTCTATCCGGATATTCATCCCTTCAGCATTGGCTGGAGAAAGAAAATCTTATACAGACACCATCGGTGACCAGAATTCAGGCAGTGGATGAGTTATTTGATTCGGTTTGGGGCGTTCGGGAGTGAGATTTTAGCGGACGTGGGCTTGGCCATAAAATAGGCGGATCGCTGGCATTGTAATGGCGGAGGCTTAAAGGGTTTATCCATAGAAATAGGACCGCTACCTTTGAGCAGGACGGCCTATTTCTTTTTGTCGCCCATATACCCTTCTATCGCTTCTGTTATTATACGATGTTGTTAAGTGTAAAGAACGTCTTGATTAGGCGTTCTTTTTTTGCACAATAGATCAAATCCCGTAGAACAGGACGTGATTCCAGGTGTTCGCCTTCGATTTTTGAATATTGAATTTATAGACGAGAGTATCATCCGGTTTGTAGAAATTCAGATCTTTTTTAAGATAATCATGTTTGGAGAAAAAGGGTTTGACGTCTTTCGTGATCATTTCTGTAAATAATTCTTGCAAAGGAAGCCCTCCCCGCTCAAAATTTATGATGATGAAGCTCTGCTAAATCCCGTGACAGTTACAACTCCTCTATAGCAATATATTGCCGGAGATGCGAAACCGGAGAAGTGAGCGTTACTTGTATTTTGGTCAGCATCTCCTGTTCGCCCTTATCTTTTCTTATAACAACGTCTGCACATTGGGGTAAGAATATAATATATCTGAAGAAAGGATGCGTTGATGGATGAAGAAGAATGCCATTGTTCTATTAGTTGTCTTTGTGTTTGCAGCCACTATGGTGCTGTTGTTCGGATGGGTCTTACCTGCAGTTTTACAAATCTATCTACATAACTATTACATAAGGGGTCTTACTTTGCTGGTGATTTTTACTGGGGTGGTGCTTGGTAAACGGTTTACGTGGAGTAACCATATTGTCTATGTCATCGCCGTAGTTACATTGGTGGGCATGATGTTTGATACTTCAGGCAACCCCATGTACAATAAGCCGCTTGAATGGATCGTGTCTCCTATGGGGGAATTGCAGGTCATGCAGGACGTAAATAATTATGCACCCGGTGAATATGCCATTTCTGATAACATAGCGATTCTGAAGCAGGATGGGGAGATTATAGAGCTCAGTACGGCATGGCTGTATCTGTACCGCTTCGTGCAGTATTTGGCCCTCTATTCGATTGTCGGGACCGTACTTGGGGCGGTTAACAGAAGATTGCCAGAACGCGATTATAAGCTAATTCAGACGGTAGACGAGACGCTGCCGGCAGACCTGGAGCAGAAAGTAGCCGCTGAACTGAAACGCAGAGAGGAAGCAGCCAGCGCAGGACGGATTCTACCCGATGACATCCAAGCCTCTGTATGGAAAATGAAGCAGGACGGTAAGCTCATTCCGGCAATCAAATTGGTTCGCATGCATACTAATCTGTCTCTGGGCGAAGCGAAGCAATATGTTGAGAAATTATAGCGGAGTTCCGTATCTCCCGGTAAATGCCTGTGATGATCCGTTACGGGTATTTTGCCAGCTGTAATATATTTAACAAATTCCGTCCTTACCATTTTCATTCCTTATCATTTATACTGAATAAAGTTATTACACATCTAAGGAGCCGCCGAACCCATTATGAACAAAAAAGAAGTCGCACACATACGCAAGCAGTTTAAGCTAGATCATGATTTGATGAACATCTACGATATTCTTAACGTGTATATTATGAAGGAGAGCAACGAGATCTATCATTGGGAGCGCCTGCCGTTTGGCCTCGTGGACAGAGAGAAGCAGGAACTGTATATGGGGAATTTTAAAAAACTGCTAACGGGTGAGCTGGACCATAAGCTGTTCGAGCTGAAGTTTCAGGAGGAAGCGGAGGACCCGACGCGGGTAATGCTTCACCAAGGCCTGGTGACAGGTGATGCTGAAGAATGGCAGGACCTGATGATGCTGCTCGTGGACAAGATGCTGGTAGATGTTAAGTATGAGAAGGATATGGTAATCACTTTTGTTCGCGGGCAGTATTACCGGCCGACTAAGGCCAGGAATGATGAAGCCGAAGAGAGCGGGAAGGACGAGATGTTCGCGCATCCGTTCATTCTGTGCAGCGTGAATTCCACGGAACAGCAGCGCAAAAACCTCATGTTCGACTATGTGGAGCGGGAATTTAAGTACAATATCATTGTCGATCCGATCATCAAGCTGAGTTCACCGGAGCAAGGGTTCTTTTATCCGAGTGTGACAGACAACTATTCTGATGTGAACCGCATTCTGTATTGTACGGGAAAATCGAATTATCCGGACCCGCAGTTCATCGAGCAGGTCCTGAATGCCGAGAGATCTGTAACAGCATTGGAAGAGAGAAGCTTCTTCGAAGATATCGTGAAGGAATTGGCGGGTGAACAGCTCGATACGACCACTCTCGCCCAGGTGTATGAGGAAATCCAGCAGGTCATCGAAGATGGTGCAGAGGAGGAGGAAGCCCCCAAGCTGGATTATAAGGATGTGGAACGCGTCCTGAAGGTAAGCGGCGTGGAGAATGTGACGGCAGAAAAGGTGGAGCGGGCGTTCGAAACGGTCGTCGACGATAAGTACTATGAAATGAAGGCAAGCAGTGTTATACCGAAATATACTTCAAAATCGATTAAGATCGAGACAAAGGTAGCCACCATTTCCGTCAGCCCGCAGGACCTAAGATATGTGAAGCAGGTGAATTATCAAGGGAAACGCTGCATCATGATCGAGGTTGACGAAGAAGTCGTAATCGAGGGCTTTACGCTCAGTACGGAAACATTGTAGACTCGTTTGACAGTGTGGTTGAAGCGTGCAGTCTTTGAGTTGGTTTGAGCACAGGGCTCACAAGTGGAGCGTTGTCCACTTTTGTGAAGTAGGGGCTATCCATAAAGTCTTAGATAAAGACTTGGGATAGCCCCTGTTGTATTTGTATTTAGTTACTTTTGGTGCTTAAAGATATAGTTGATATATTCTTTTGCACTATTATTAATTTCTTCATCGCTGGCTTGAAATGAAGCTCCGAAGACAGCAAAGTAGGGGAGGGCCACTGCACCTACATGTCTTGTACTGGCTTTGAAAGGCGTGATCATTTCATCCACGGTAAAAGAAACAGAGCCCTCCGGCAAATAATTTTCTTTTTTATCGCCGATGGACATGGCAAGCCCTAACCTCTTCCCTTTAAGCTTGTCACCTTGTGAACCATAAGCCCACCCGTAAGCAAATACATCGTCAAACCATTTTTTTAATAGTGGAGGATAGCTGTACCAATACAATGGAAATTGAAAGATAATATGATTATAGGCTTCTAATAAATTTTGCTCTCTAGGAACATCTATATTCCAGTTAGGATACTCTTTGTAAATCTCATGAACTGTAATATCGCTTGGATATTGCAGCAATTCTTCTTTCCATCGCTGGTTGACCCTTGAAGCCTCAAGGTTCGGGTGTGCCAGAATCACCAGTGTTTTCATTGGGAATCTCCCTTCACAGGCCTGTATTTTTTTGAATATCATCATTATCTTGCAGGCCCCAAAAAAAGAAAATACACACAATAAAGTAAGATGGTTACTTCAAAGTACGTACTGGACTCGGAAAAAAATATATGCAACAATGAATTTTTAGACCTGTGTTATAAGATCGTCATTAACGAGGTGTTATTCAATGAAGCAATATCATCTGGGCATAGAGGCAACACTTGAAATCATCGGTGGAAAGTGGAAATCTCTGATCATCTGCTTACTGATGCCCGGTGCGAAGAGAACAAGCGAATTACAGCGCAATATTCAAGGCATTTCACAAAAGGTTCTGATCCAGCAGCTTCGGGAACTTGAGGCGGATGGACTCGTCAGAAGATATGTATACCCGCAGATGCCGCCAAAAGTCGAATATAGCCTCACGGAATATGGAGTTACAGCCAATAAGATCGTTGACGTTATGTGTACTTGGGGAAAAGAGAACATTAAAATGAGACAACGGCAAGGAGAAGATATCGTCTTGCTGGAGGATAAGCCACCGGAGCACTTTGAAGATCGGAAAGATTACTAAAACCATATACGCCCACCTCACACCCACCCCGTAAACTCCAATATCGATGCCTTCGCCGACTGCGCTTCGGACTGTGCCCCTTTACGCCATTGTTTGGGCGACTCTCCCATGAGCCTGGAGAAGCAGCGGTTGAAGCTGGAAATAGAACGAAAACCGACCTGCTCAGAGATCGAAAGAATGGAATCATCCGTGCTTTTTAGCTGCTTGCAGGCCTCTTCGATTCGGGTGCTGCTCAGGAAATCGAGAGGTGCCGTTCCCATGATTTCATGGAATTTTCTGCGGAAATGCGTTGTGCTTAAGTGGCATGAATCCGCCAGGAAATCAATGGTGATGGGGGTCATATAGTTTTTCGTGATATACTCCAGAGCTGGAGAAATGGCGAAATAGCCCTTCATACTATGCTCTGTTTCTTGTTCGGCCAGCGTTTCATTTGTGGAATGAATTCTAAGCAATTCTATATAGAGAGACAGTAACAAACCGTAAGCGCTTTCCTGGTAGTAAGGCTTCTGCTGCTTGAGCTCCTCTACGACCGACGTGGCTAGGGAATAGACTTTGGGATATTGCTCCTTGTTCAAAATACAGTTCTTTCCCAGCACCCTCCACAGGTTCGGCTCGAAGCTGCTGTAGGCACTTTTGAAGGAATGCTGAAACAGCTCCTCCGGTGAAAAAAAGAGATAGGACCACAGACTGGCGGTATCAGGCGAACTGTACGTGGTATGGGGCAGGTATCTGGGGAGGAAGGTCACATCTCCGGCTTTAAAGGGGACAGCTTCTCCTTTGATCTCCATAATGCCGCTATCTGAATAGCAAATGCCAATCTCCAAATGGTTATGGAAATGAAGGTGTTCGCTTTTGATATCGGAAATCCTCCAGCGGTCCCCGCTTAACAGCAGGACAGGGAAATGGATAGGCAAGCTGTAATGGCGGTACTCGATGACAGGTTTCTTTTTTCTGGGCATATTCGCTGCTCCCATTCCATAACGTGAATTTGTGTTGCTTCAACAACAAATGGTTGAAATTGCGCAGTTTTGCTGCGAATGTGCTTAGATGTATACCATTATACTGCTTACAATAGAGTATATAAAGCGTTTACAATAAGACGGACGGCTCTAAAGGCGCCTTTGGGGGCGTGTGCGAAGGAGAGGGGAATAGAGATGCTTCAAATCAATTATGACAGGGAAGAAATATTAAGCGTTATCGACAAAGTCACCAGAAAAACACTTGCGATGGATTTAACGTGGGACTGGCCTTGCGGGGTGGCTTATTATGGGGTATCCAGAGCCTATCAGACCATAGGAAATAAAGAGTATTTGGAAATGCTTGTCCAGTGGGCAGATGAATATATCGAGCTGGGCCTGCCGGACTGGACGGTAAATACCTGTGCCATGGGCCACATGCTGATCACCTTATATGAAGAGACAGGCAACCAGAAATATTGGGATATTGTGATGAGTAAGGTGGATTATATCCGCAGCAATGCGCTGAGGTTCGGGGACAATGTGCTGCAGCATACCGTATCTGTGTCGAATGATTTTCCGGAGCAGGCCTGGGCGGATACGTTGTTTATGGCGGCATTTTTTCTGCTCCGCGTAGGAAGCAAGCTAAATGACCAGGAAATGATCCAGGATGCCCTGAATCAATATTACTGGCATATCAAATACCTGCAGGACCCAAGCAGCGGTTTCTGGTACCACGGCTACAATAACATCAAGCAGGATCACATGTCCGGGTTATATTGGGGTAGAGCGAATGCTTGGGGCGCCTACACCATGTCGCAGGTCAAGCCGCTTTTGAAGGACTGGTATTTGTATCCGCAGTGTATGGATGTAGAATGTTCACTCCGGGATCAGTTGGCGGCACTCAAGCTTGTTCAGACGGAGAACGGCTTGTGGCGGACGGTGCTGGATGACGAAGAGTCCTATGAAGAAGTATCCGCATCTTGCGGGATTGCGGCGGCTATGATCAATAACGGCAATCCGCTGCATACCAAATATGTGCAAAAGGCCCTGAAAGGCATCTTGGACAATATCAGCGAAGATGGGCGGGTACTGGGTGTATCGGGCGGAACAGCGGTGATGAAGGATCGGGAAGGGTATCGGAATATCCCCAAAGACTGGATTCAGGGCTGGGGTCAAGGCTTAGCACTCGCTTTTCTGTCCGATATGCTTAAATAGGAGGGAATCAGGTTGTCTAATCTAACCAAGGGAGCCTTTACCCTGCCGGGAGAATCCGGTTATGAGGCACTGACCCTGAAACTCGCTGAACGGTGGGGTGCCGATGTCATCCGTGACAGCGACGGCACGCAATTGTCCGATGAGATTATAAATGCAGGATACGGTATCTACTCTACAATCTGTATCATTAGGGAACATAATGTGTGGGCGTCGCAAAATCCGGATAAGCTGCAGCAGTGTTTTTTAATTACGAATCCAAAGGTGGCTGTACAAGATTATGTATCCATCTATCTGATGGAGGATTTTTTTGCTGAACAATTCAGAGTGAATGATTCCAAAGAGGCATTTAAATATTGGCAGGTTGTAGACCGGACGACCGGGGAGGAAGTTCCAAGAGAACAGTGGAATTATGATCGGGAATCGGGAAATGTAGTCCTTACCGGAATTGCTCCTTGGCATAAATACACGGTCAGCTTCATGGCCTACCGGATCTGGGAAGAGATCTCCATGTACAATCATACGACGAACAACTGGGATAAAGAGCATTTGATGCAGATTGATCCCATCTATCCGGAAACGCAAAAGTATCTGCTGGACTGGATGGAAGAATGGTGTGTACAGCATAAGGAAACAACGGTTGTCCGGTTTACTTCGCTTTTTTATAATTTCGCCTGGATCTGGGGCAGCAGTGAGCGCAACCGCCATCTGTTCTCGGACTGGGGTTCATACGATTTCACGGTAAGTTCAAGAGCGCTTGATCTGTTCGCCAAGAGATATGGATATTCGCTGACTGCCGAGGATTTTGTGAATGGCGGCAAATATCGCGTCAGTCACATCCCGGCTGAGCAGCGCAAGCTCGACTGGATGGCCTTTATCAATGATTTTGTAATCGGATTTGGCAAGCAATTGATTGACATTGTGCATCGGCACGACAAACTGGCGTATGTCTTCTATGATGATAGCTGGGTTGGCGTAGAGCCTTACAATGACCGCTTTCAGGAGTTTGGCTTTGACGGGATGATTAAATGCGTGTTCTCGGGTTATGAGGCACGGTTGTGTTCAGGTGTAAAAGTGGATACGCATGAGATCCGGCTGCATCCGTATCTTTTTCCGGTCGGGTTAGGCGGGCATCCTACCTTTATGGAGGGCGGCGATCCCACGCTGGATGCCAAAAAGTACTGGATCAACATCCGGCGCGCGCTCCTAAGGGAGTCTATTGACCGGATCGGACTGGGCGGGTATTTGCATCTGGTCGAGCCTTACCCGGATTTCTGCGATTACATCGAAAAGATTGCCAATGAATTTAGAGAAATTAAAGAGCTGCATCAACAAGGCAAGCCTTATCAGATTAAGACGAAGGTAGCCATTCTCCACGCTTGGGGCAAATTAAGATCATGGACATTGTCCGGCCATTTTCATGAAACGTATATGCATGATTTGATTCATATTAATGAGGCTTTATCCGGATTGCCGGTTGACGTCCAGTTCATTGATTTTGAGGATATCCGTCAGGGCGTACTGCAGGGTTGTGATGTAGTGATCAATGCCGGCTCTGCCGGATCTGCCTGGAGCGGTGGGGACTACTGGAAGGAAAACAAGTGTGTGGATATACTGACCCAATGGGTGTATGAGGGCGGTGCTTTTATCGGGATTAACCAGCCTTCGGCGGTCGATGGCTATGACAGCTACTTCAGAATGGCACATGTTCTCGGTCTGGATGAGGATACCGGCTCCAGGGTCGCTCATGGAAAATGGACTTATGAGACTCGGGACGAGCACAGCTTGGTACCTGAAGGGGCCAGCATAACACCCAAGAATAGCATTTATCTTACCGACGGGTCAGCTGCGGTAGTGGATGAAACGGGTGGCAGGATCACACTGTCTACTCATGCCTTCGGTAAAGGCCAAGGGATCTACCTTCCTTCGTTCGAATTCAGCTTTGCGAATACAAGATTGCTGTTGAATCTGATTCGCTTTGCGGGCAATGAGTTACATGAAACGAAGTACATTACGGATAACTTATTTACAGAGTGTGCCTATTATCCGGAAAGTAAAATGCTGGTTGTGATTAACAATAGTGATCAGCTTCAAAGCACTACGATTGATACGGAGTATGGGCAACAAATGTTGGAGTTAGCTCCGTATGACACGATTATCTTAACTATTGGCGATTAAATAACATTCAAAAAGCTCAAGCCTGCGGCTATATGCCGATGCTTGAGCTTTTTTGCCATGATAAGGTTGTATAGAGTTATGATAAGAGAAGTATGATGGAGATAAGGGGAGCAATGTTTGTAACCTTCACATGGATCATAATATTGAATCGATATCATAATTATGATATGATGTCGCTAAGAAGGAGGGGGAGCTATGCCACAGATTAGACCTGTATCCGATTTGCGCAACAACTTTGCTGAAATATCTAAAATAGTACACGAAAGTCAGGAACCAGTTTTTCTCACGAAAAACGGATATGGTGATATGGTTGTTATGAGCATCAAGCAATATGAAAATATTCAACAGAACCAAGAGATCTTTATGAAGCTTAAAGAATCTGAGCATGAAGCTGATACCTCTAATGAACGTTATAGTCACTCTGAGGTGTTCAATAATTTGAGGATGCAGATTCGGAATAGACCCAATAAGTAACATTATTTACATCCATTTTTAACCATGAGAAGATTTTCCCACGTCTTACTAAGACGTGTTTTTTTAGAAAGTTATAAATAGGTATGGCCATACATATTTGGAGGTACGCTAATGAATAAAAGAGAGAACGAGCTTAAATACATACTTGAGTCCATAACGGAAGATCTAGAGGGCCTCTATCCTAACGAACAGATAGCTCGAATGATCTTGGTTATTGTGACTATATTTTATTTAAGAGAGTTAGAATATAGTGAAAAGGACCAAGTTTCTCGAGCTGTACTCTCAGAATCACGATCAATTGCCCATATGCTGGACCAAACCGTGATTGAACTTGAGCATCTACACAAAGAGTTTAAAGGAGTTTTTACAGGATTGGTTCCCTCATTCCTTCAATATAACTACTCTGACACAGTCTTTAAAACAATGATTGAGAAGATTATCAATATTCAATTCATCGATCAAGAAGAGATTGTTCAATTTATTAATTTCATTGCGTTGAAATATAGTAGTAATAATGGAGGGAATCAGACGCCGGAAACAATCATTAAGCTAGTTTTGGGTTTGATTGATTTCAAGAATATTTCTTCAGTTGCTGATTATTGTTCTGGAATATCTAGTTTTGCAATTGAATTGTTTAGACATTTCAGAGTTGAGGGATCTAATAAGCCTGTCTCTTATTATGGTGAAGAGAAAAATGCATCAGATTATTTGATTTCGAAGTTATTGTTGAACATCAATAATATCCCCTTTTTTCATATTACGAATAAAGATGTGTTAGATAGGATTTATCGAGAGCCTGAACGGTTAACGGTTGACTTTATCTGGTCAGATGCTCCTTTCGGAATGGTATGGAACCAATCGGAAGGTCAGAATGATCCAAGATACAAGTATGGCATTCCTCCCAAGTCCTCTGCAGATTGGGCATTTTATCAGAATGCCTTATATCATTTAAATAACCATGGACAAGCAGCCGTAGTCGGCACAAAGGGCACGTTGGTAAGGAGTACTGAAGTGCATATTCGCAAAGCGATTACGGAAGAAGACTTAATTGAAGCAGTAATTACGTTGCCGGAGAATCTTTACCTTAAAACGAGAGTGGGTACAGAACTCATTATATTTAATAAGGCTAAGTCAAAAAGTAGGCGTGGACTGATATTGTTTATTGACGCCAGCAAGTATACACAGAGATTAAATAGGAACCAATGCTCGATTCAGGAAGAGGGGATTTCGAAAATTGTCTATGCATATAGAAATGGAATTGAAGAGGAGAACTTCAGCAGATTTGTTGATCTGGCGAAGATAAGAGAGTACGATTATAGTCTTAACCCCAAGGAATATTTAGACTTTGATGTGTTGAAACATTCTTTTCATCAAACAGTCAAGCTTGGTGAGATTGCCGCAATTAGACGTGGCGTTCAACTAACGAAAGAAGAGCTTGAGGAGCTATCAAATACAGCCACTCACTATTTATTGAATATTAAAGATATCGAGAATGGAAGAATTGCCTATGATGAGGAGTCAAGGATAACGTATAAGAAGCAGGACTGGCTGGAGAAATTTGCGATCCGCCCTATGGATATCATCATGACTTCCAAAGGGTCTGTGGTCAAATTCGCAATTGTAGAAGAGAAGTGTGAGGAAGCTTTTGTGAGCGGTAACCTGTCCATCATCAGAGTGGATCATGCTCTATATAATGTCTATGTTTTGTATGAGTTCTTACAAAGTGAAGTGGGACGTAGAATGCTTGATGGTCTGCAGACAGGGACTACAATTAAATTGATTAATCCGTCCAAATTAGAAAAATTTGAAATCCCCTTACTCTCTATAGATTTGATGAATCGAGTAGGAGCTGAGCTTAGAGAGAATAAGCGGAAATATGAAGAGCAGATTCAAGAAGCCGAACAGAGATTTTCTCTGGAAAGAGGCTGGTTGTTGGAACAGATAGGTATGAGTAATTCACCTGGAGGAGGCGCTTATGGACGGGAAATATAAACTGCGTTATCTAACTTTGGCTTATTTAGATTTGCAGGACATTGTTGATTATGTGTGTAATGAGCTTTCTGCGCCGGATGCAGCGAATGATCTCGTGGATAAGTTTGATGAGGCCATATCCAGGTTAGAGCTGTTCCCTTTTTCAGGGCCGATCTGTTACAACATTAATGGTCTAAAAGATGAATATCGTTTTCTAGTTGTAGAGAATTATATGGTATTCTATGTCGTGTTTGACGATATTGTTGAAATTAGACGAATACTCTACGGTAAGCGCAAATATGAAGATCTGATATAAGTTTCTAAGTAAACTATGATAGCCTGGTTCCGAAGACCAATTGGAATAGGATAAGGGTACATTATTTTCCCCACGGGGCAAGAAAAGGGAGCAACATGAGAATTATTATTTCGCCTGCCAAAAAGATGAAGCCGGACACGGATGTCTTTACTAGCCGCCAGATGCCGCAATTTATAAACGAGTCGGAAATTCTGCTGGCCACATTAAAAAAGCTGAACTATGAAGAAGCAAAATCCCTATGGAAATGCAATGATGCTATCACCACGCTGAATGCCCAGCGGATTGAGAATATGGATTTAACCCGCAATTTGGTACCTGCTCTCTTCGCCTACGAAGGGATTCAGTATCAATACATGGCACCGGGGGTGCTAGAAACGGAGGAGCTGGAGTATCTTCAGCAGCATTTACGGATCTTGTCGGGGTTCTACGGGATACTCCGGCCGTTTGACGGGGTTGTTCCATACAGACTGGAAATGCAGGCCAAACTGGCCGGACCGGGCTTCAGTTCGATTTATGGATTTTGGGGCAGAAAACTGGCCGATCAGCTTCTTGCGGAGAGCGGCTGCATTCTGAATTTAGCCTCTAAGGAATACAGCAAATGCATTGCCCCTTATCTGGGCAGAGAAGTTCGAATGGTTACTTGTGTATTCGGGCAGTACATCGGTGGTAAGGTGATTGAAAAAGCAACCCTGGTCAAGATGGCCCGAGGTGAAATGGTACGCTTCATGGCTGAGCGGCAAATCAGGTGCGTGGAGGATATCAAAGGGTTTACCGGGTTTGATTTCGAATTTGTGGATGAGTTGTCAAATGAGAGCACCTATGTGTTTATACAAAAAGTTACGAAAACTGGTGGTAATAAAGTCTGTATAGGAACAGGAAATTGATTGAAGGAATTAAAACAGTTAAAAAGCTCAAGCCTGCGGCTATATGCCCGGTGCTTGAGCTTTTTGCTGCAATAGACCCGTTCACCCTTACTTATTTATAAGCGCTTATAATGGATGCAAATAATGTATAATTTTAGTAATCAATAAATACATAGATATTGGGGGATTGATAGATGAATAATGACTATATTAATAGGATTGATAACGTAATTAAATACATTAAGGAAAATAGCAATCAAAAACTCACTCTCGATATATTGGCTGGCGTTTCAAATTTTTCGAAATATCATTTTACAAGAATATTTACCTCTATTGTCGGTGTGACTCCAGTTGCGTTTGTAAATCAAGAGCGTTTACAAAAGGCTGTTTATCTTTTGGCTGAAACTAATAAATCTCGTAGAAGAATTTGCTTGCCGATACGATGCTTGTGTCACATTGCCAAATGGATTCGAGAGATCCGGACATACAAAACATGTGGAATTCAAAACACTATCCGGTGGAATGTATGCTGTATATCCATACTACGACACAATCGATAAATTTGTTCTCGCCTATCAAAATGTATTCAGTCTATGGTTACCGAACAGTGAGTATGATGCCGACGATAGGCCACGCCTCGAATTCTGTATGAATGATCCTGCTAAGGATAAGGAAGGGAAATGTAAAGTCGATTTATACATACCGGTCAAGAAAACACGATGACTTAAATATAGAAAATATGGAGCGTGACGGAATGAACATTGAAGCGGTTTTTGAGCAGTTACCTAACCTGAAGTCAGAGGGTTTCGTATTGAAGAAGATTGAAGATTATCATCTTGAGGAAGTTTTTGAAATCTATAACAATGACAAAGTATTTGAATACTGTGGCATAATACCCAAACACAATAAAGATACTGTGAAAAATATGATTGGCCATTTCGAGAGAGATTTTAATAAAAGGTCAAGAGTTAAGTGGGGGATATTCGCCAGTCCTAAACCTGATCGGTTGCTTGGAATTATTGAAGCTGCCGACTTTAATCAAAAGGTAAATGCTGTGACGATTGGCTACTTTTTATCGGAAGCACATTGGGGCAAAGGTATTGCTAGCGAAGCGGTAAAAATATTAATCGATTTTTTGTTTATGGATGTCAACGTCAACAGAATACAAGCTGAAGTGATGCCTCTAAATGAGACTTCAAAGAAGGTATTATTGAAGAATGGCTTCATCAAAGAAGGAACATTAAGACAAGCGACACTATGGGCAGGTAAAGGAATCATCGATTTAGAGATATACAGTATTTTAAAAGAAGACTATGTAGAGTGAAAAAAGCTTCTCCATTCGGGTTCCATGCCAGTGGAGACAACCAGAAGCACCGACCCTTCAGGCCGGTGCTTCACACTGTTAATTTTGTTCTTTCTCCTCGCTTAACAGCTTGTCTATCACAAGAACCGCCTTAACATAAATCTGGAAGGCCTCCCATATGGCCTCCAAATACATGGCCTCGTCCGGCTGGTGACCTCCTCCTCTTCCGGCAGGAAAAGGGGAGGGCTTGTCCCGGCGCAGAGGGCCGAAGGCTGCTGCCCGTGGCAGCCATCTGGCGTGGGTAATGCCGCCCATGGCATAAGGGGGCTGGTTGGTGCCCAGCTCCCGGTTGGCCAGATCACATAGGGCCGCCGCAATGGGGTCATCCGGGGCGATATAATGCGGCGGACTATCCTCCGTGCGGGTCAGCCGCATACCGTAACGGGCAGCCGCCTCTTCCAGCAACTGCTGTATACCGCTTTTCTCCTGGGTAACCCCGTAGCGGATGTCGCATAACAGGCGAAGCCTGCCGTTTTCCATACGGACGGCTGCATTGACTGTGGCTTCTCCCGACATGTCACGGAAGGCGATGCCCAAGCCATGCCCGTAAGGACTGGCGAAGCATTCCTGCACGAAAGCCAGCGCCCGCAGCGTCCGGCTGCCCCGAACCAGCCCATGGGCGGCAAGAGCGGCTGCCAGCTTCACGGCAGCATTGTCCGTGCCCTCGGGGAAGGCAGCATGTCCCGCTTTTCCCGATGCCGTAATGCGGATGCCCTCCGGCAGAGCCTCAACCGTGAAGGAACCGGGCAGCACCTGTCTTGCATGCTCCGGGTCCACGTCCCGCAAGATTGCCGAGGCGGCTGCGGGAACCACGTTATATTCGGTTCCTCCGTTGAAGGCCAGCAGGTTGCCGTCTGCCACTTCACCTTCGAAGTCCGCACGCAGCATTCCCTTTTCGGCAAAGCACAGGGGAAAATAGGCGTCAGGCACAATCCCGAACTGAGGAGGCTCATGCCGGGACAGGAAGTGGCGGATATCGCGCATGCCGTTTTCCTCATTGCAGCCAAGAAACAGATACAGCCCATGCCCGAGGGGCAGCTTGCTGTCAGCAAAAAATTTCAGCACATAAAGCGCCGCCACAGCCGCCGCTTTATTATCCATGGCCCCACGTCCAAATAGGTAGCCATCCCGTACAAAGGGCTCGTAAGGCGGGAAGCTCCAGTCCCCGCCCTCCGGCACCACGTCCAGATGGGCGAAAAATCCGATGCTTCCCCGCTCCGAAGCTGCCAATTCCCCTTTGACACCGTAGCCGTCAAAGTCCGTCACATCCAGCTTCTCCCGCTGCATGAGCCGGATGGCTTCGTCCAGGACAGAGCTGCAGCCTTCGCCGAAGGGCTGGGAGCTTCCGGGATTGTAAGCCAGGCCTACGCTGTTGATGCGGATGAGCCCTTTGGCATCCTCGATCATGGCTTCCTGGTTCGCTTCAAGAAACTGAGAAATGTGCCAGTCCAGTTCCTGGCTGCTCTTCATCTCCATAGAGCTTGGCTTCATCGGCCCTGCCCGGCAGCCGTAAGATGCAGCCGGTTAAGCCGGCGGTCGATTTCCTCTATAGCACCGTCCGGGAAACGGAAGTCTGCTCCGGCCAGATTTTCATGCAGGTGGCGTTCCTTGCGGATGCCCAGAATTACATTCACATGCTCATGCTTGGCCCGCAAATATGCCACTGCCAGAGAACTGGTGGAGATGCCGAATTCCAGCGCAAATCCCTCGAGCTCCCGGGCGAAATCAACAGCCAGCAGGAAAGCCTCTCCTTGCCACCAGCGGTCATTGTGCCGGGGATCGTCCTGGGGCAGTTGGTAATCCTTGCCGATGTGCCCGCTAAGAAGACCCTGGGCCAACGGGGAATAGGCATGGAAGCTGATGCCATTGTCCTTGCACAGAGGCAGCACATCCGCCTCCGCCTCTCTGGACAACATGTTGTATTTCTTCTGTACAATGGAAATTTCCCCGTGCCCGATATAGCTTTGAATATGATGGGGCTCGCAGTTTGATGCACCAATGGCCCGTATTTTCCCTTCCTTCTTCAGCTCCATCAAGGTACCGATGGTTTCCTCAATAGGCGTCAGGAACGGCTCTATGGCCGGGTTATGAGTATAGTAAATATCGATGTAATCTGTACCCAGCCGCTTCAGGCTCTCCTCTACTTCAATGCGGATGACACGGGGGCTAAGGTTGCGCTTGACCCGGCGCCCCTCCCAGGTGAAGCGGTAGCTGCCTTCCTCATCACCCCACCACAGCCCGCATTTGGTAGACAGGATCACCTTGTCGCGTCTTCCCTTGATCGCTTGTCCCACGATTTCCTCACTGTGGCCGAAGCCGTACACGGGCGCCGTATCGATGCAGTTGATGCCTGCATCCAGTGCCGCATGGATGGCCCGGATGGATTCCCCATCGTCCGTGTCCGGGAACTGGAAGCCCCCGCCCATGCCGAAAGCGCCCAGAGTCAGGACCGAAGCCTCGATTCCACTACTGCCGATTTGCATTGTTTTCATAGCGCCGCTCCTTAAGCCTGGATCTGGTCCAGCCGCAGCTGGCCGCCCACGCCCACATTTTCATCTCCGTGTTCCTTAATAATGACGATGGTCTTCACGTTCACTCCGGCCAGTACCCGCTCCGCTGTAAGCTGGATGTTGCGGACAAGGGCACGCTTGGCTTCCACAGGTTTGCCCGGAGCTGTGTACACGAAGAAGGTAATCTCCTCGTAATCCTTCGGCGTGCTGTTGATACGCGGAAACTCCTGCAGGGTGATGGATTTCAGATGGGGCGGAAGCTGCAGTGATTCCGTTACGGCGGTGCCGATTTCCTCTACAAAACGTTTTTTGTCAGCCTCATTCAGGGATGTGTTTGCCAAAACGATTACAGTTGCCATTTGGATCAGTTCTCCTTTTTTTATATAAGATTTTAATAGTGCCGGATTATGAGTTGTAAGGTTTTTTCACACCGCTATAGGTTTCTAGCAGCCATTCCGCATACTCCTTGGAGGACAGAATGTTCACAGCCTTATCCAGCCATTCCTTGTTTTGTTCTTCCGTGTCTTTATTGATAGCGAGAACGATACCCCCGTACTGCTTGTAAACCTCTGGGGTTTCCTGAAGCAGCGCCGTATCGATGGTGACCTCGGGATCTTTCATTTGATACACGGTAATGGAGGGAGCGGTCATGGCTTCCAGGTCAGCAAATGCGCCTACCCGGCTCCGGGGATCAATTTCTACAAAATTTAGCTTTTTCTTGTTTTCCGTAATATCCAGCAGGGTTGGCAGATCTACACCCTCACGGAGCTTGATTAGACCGTTGGTGGCAAGCAGCTGCAGTTCCCGGGCCCGGTTGGCGGAATCGTTGGCGATGCCGATTTTGGCACCTTCCGGAAGGCTGTCTAAGCTTTTGTGTTTTTTAGATACAAAAACCACAGGAGTCGTATAGATATTTGGACCATAGGTAATCAGGTTCGTACCATTGCTTTGGTTGAAGCTGGTCAGGTACTTCTCATTCTGAAAGTAGTTGGCGTCAATTTCGCCTTCCGCTGTGGCATTGTTCAGCGCGATGTTGTCGTTAAACACCTTCACCTCAATGTCATAGCCTTCGGTCTTCAGCTTTTCGGCCACGTAATCGATATCCGGCTGCTCACGGGCGATAACCCCGATGACGATTTGTTTGGACTGGTCACCGGAGGCGCTTTTGCCGCAGCCCGCCAACACCGACAGGGAAAGGACGATGACCAGCGACAGAGCGGTGAAGGACATTTTTTTCATAAAAGCATACCTCTTTTCTTGGGATTGGTTTGGAATAAAAGCTTATTTTAGCTTTCGATAAAGAAAATTGCCGCCGAACTGGATGAACTGCACAATAACAATGAGAATGACCACAGTGCTGTACATGATGGTATCGTTGAAGTTCTGGTAGCCGTAGGTCAGCGCCACCGCTCCCAGTCCTCCAGCGCCCACTGTGCCGGCCATGGCCGTAAAGCCGAGCAGGGAAACATACCCTAAGGTCAGATGGGATACGATGGACGGAATGGATTCACTCACAATGACATGGAATGTAATTTGCCAATCAGAGGCACCAAAGGATTTGGCTGCCTCGATGAGGCTGGGATTAACTTCCTTGAAGCAGCCCTCCAGAAGTCTGGCGATAAGCGGAGAGCCCACAATGGTTATGGAAAAAATAGCCGCCGTGGTTCCGATGGTCGTGCCCACCACAAGCCGTGTCAGCGGAATGATGGTAATAATAAGAATGATAAAGGGCACGGAGCGAAGCACGTTGATAATGGCACTTATGGTTTCGTACACCAGCCGGTTGGGTCTGAGCCCGTTCACATCGGTGGTAATAAGAATAAGCGCCAGCACAAAGCCGAAGAAGGTGCAGGTGACGACTGTGCCGCCCAGCATGATAAGCGTTTCGCGCAAGCCGGGCAAAATGATGCGGTCCAAAATGGTCTGGAAATCGTACTGGTAAATTACACTCTCCTCCATTCTGTACTCGTATCCTCAAGAAAAGTCTGTGCCTTGGGGAAGTCGTCCTTGTCCACCGCAAGGGTAAAGGCTCCCGCGATGCTCTCCGCATACCGGTCAAGCCCGCCCCATACAACCTCGAAACGGATTCCCGTAGCTGTGGCGAACCGTGACAGCAGATCATTCTGACCTGGCCGCTGTACGATCTCGAACACTACCTTGTCTTCCGGCTGCCCCGTACCGGGCAACCCGAGAAGCTCGTCCAGCACCTCTGAGCGGCCCAGGAAAATATCCTGCACGGAACCCGATACCTTTAGCTCCCCTTTGCTCAAGAGAGCCATATCGGTGCAGACCTCCTTCACTACCTCCATCTGGTGAGTCACAATCACGATGGTAATGCCCAACTCCTGATTGATTTTCTTCAAAAGCGCCAGGATGGAGTTTGTAATATTGGGATCCAGGGCGCTGGTAGCTTCGTCACACAGCAGAATCTTCGGATTCATGGCCAGGGCTCTGGCAATGGCTACCCGTTGTTTCTGGCCCCCTGAAAGCTGGTTGGGCCGGGAGTGGATTTTGTCCGACAGCTCCACCAGCCGCAGAAGCTCATGAACACGCGCATCAGCCTCAGCTTTCTTGTAGTTGTAACACTTCATCGGAAACATGATATTTTCATAAACAGTCTTCCGCTCCAACAGGGAAAACTGCTGGAAGATCATGCCGATGCCGCTGCGGAACTTGCGGAGTTCGGCACCACGCAGCCTGCTGATGTCCGTACCGTTCACCCGCAGGGTCCCCTGTTCGAAGGTTTCCAGCCCGTTGATGCAGCGCAGCAGGGTGGACTTCCCGGCGCCGCTTATACCTACAAGACCATAAATATCTCCGTCCCCGATGGTTACATTAATGCCCGAGAGTACAGGCTTGTCCCCGAAGGATTTGTATAACTCTTTGATTTCGATCATGGCAAAACCCCTTTCACCGTAACAACCGGATAACCAGACAACATGGAACCTTCTGCAGCTTTCCGGGGAATAAATCTTGCCGAAACCGTCCTTTTCCCGTAAAATTATATCGATCTAATTTTGTGAGAAAAAAAATTTTTGTTCCGTCCGGAAATAATAATCTTAAATGCATATAAGTTTACTGGGGATAATCGTAGCAGGTGCCTGTGAGCCTGTCAATACTAAATATTATCTGTTTGAAATGTATGCTATACTATTGTAAATTTATCCGGATAAAGGAAATGAATCGTACGGAAAAAGGAGGAATGCGGTTTGGCTTCGCGGGACAAGCGGGTTACCCTTCAGGATGTGGCCGATGATGCCGGGGTTTCCCGGGCGACAGCATCGCTGGTCGTCAGAGGAAGCAAGTCTATTAAGCCCAGCACCCACAAGAAAGTAATAGAATCCATCGAAAAGCTCGGCTATGTGTATGACAGGGTGGCGGCGAGCTTCCGCTCCCAAAGCTCTTCCACAGTGGGAATCGTGATTACCGATTTTGAAAACCCCTTCTATCATCAGATGCTAACGAAGGTCGAGGACATGCTCTATGAACAGCAGTTTACTTTCCTGCTGGGCATGTCCTCCGAATCCCGGGAGAAGCAGGAACGGGTGCTGGAAACGATGCTGGAGCACCGGGTATGCGGGATTATTCTGACTCCGGTGGTCGACACCCAGCCGACTCTGTTCAACAAGCTGCGCGCCCTGCAAATACCGGCGCTTCTCATGGGGCGGGAGGTGGCGGGCTCCGGCGCGGATTATGTGGGAACGGATTACAGACTAGGTTCCCAATTGGCTGTCCGGCATCTGGTAGAGCAGGGACACCGGCGGATCGCCTATATCGGTGGTATGCTTCCCGGCAATACAGCCTACCAGGAACGGATAGACGGCTACTGCAGCGCCCTGCAGGAATACGGCCTGGAAGTGGACCCCAAGCTCATTATACCTACCCCGCTGAACCGTGAGGGAGGAATCCGCGCCATTCAGGAGGTGCTACAGCTGGAGAACCCGCCGACGGCCTGCTTCTGCCATAATGATATTATTGCCCTTGGCGTCACCATCGGCTTGCGGCTGCAAGGTTTTATCCCAGGTGAGCATATGGCCATTGTGGGCTTTGACAATATTCTGGAGACGGAAACGGTGGAGCCTAAGCTGACCACAGTATCGGTCTTTCATGACCAATGGGGCGTTGAGGCGGCCCGGCAAATGCTGGACAGGATCGGAGGCTTGCAGAGCGATCCGGTCAAGATCATTATCCCGCCCAAGCTTATTGTCCGGAAATCCTCCGTTTGCTTCAAGGGCCTGCCGAACTTGAAGGCCTGAGCCCAATTCCAGGCGGGTTTGACACACTCGGAAGATACCATTTCCATTTTGCAGTATAATAGGATGGAAAATGGAGGGAAATGGCGATGAACGATGCGATATTGATTATAGAAGATGAAGCAGGAATTGCCTGCATGCTGGAACTGCTGCTGTCCAGGGAAGGGTATTCTTCCGTCCTTACCGCTTCTACCGGGGCGGAGGCGATGAGCCTGATGGACAGCCGGGAACCGGATATAATTTTACTGGATGTGATGCTCCCGGACTGTAATGGCTTCGAGCTGTGTCTGGAGCTGCGCAAAAAAACAAACGCCCCGATCTTATTCCTGACTTCGCGGGCTGCCGATTATGACAAGCTGACCGGATTTGCGATGGGCGGGGACGATTATATTACCAAGCCGTTCAACTCCCTGGAGGTGGTGGCGCGGATCAAAGCCCAGCTTGCCAGAAGAAGACTGTATCAGCAGGAGGCTCCATCTGCCTGTTACACTTTTGCTGATTTTGAAATCAGCAAGGATACCGGCGGGCTGACGGTACGCGGCCAGCAGCTTCACTGTACGGCTAAGGAGTTTGCGCTGCTGCTGTTTTTTGCCGAGCATCCGAGCCGGCTGTTCACAACGGCCCAGCTCTATGAACAGGTCTGGGGTGAAATGCAGCTGGGCGATGAGAAAACGGTTGTTATTTATATTTCCAAAATCAGAAACAAAATAGAGCAGGACCCGAAGCAGCCTCGTTACATTGTCAATTTCCGTGGGTTAGGCTACAAATTTATTCCGAACCCCGTACCGGCTGGTCAAATATGAAAGGGATCGTTCGTGTTGGCTTGCGGCTGCTGCTTTTTTTGCTTGCCCTGGGTATAGGTGTTATCGCCGCCTGGCTTGTTCTGTTTATCCTTTTTATTTTTATCCGGCAAATGGTTCCATGGCTGAAGGGAATTGAGTACATACAGTTTCAAATCTGGAGTTTCCTGATCGTGTGCTTGGCTGCGCTTGTTTTCTATCTGTGGAGCCTGACGAAGTCGATTTTTTATATGCTGAACTGGTTGAAGCGGCTGGCACAAGGTCAATATGATGAACCTTCGCGGAGTAATTGGCGCGGCCGCCCCATTCCCGGGAATCAGCTCACGCTGCCTTATACTCTCTTTAAAGAAATAATCGGGCAGTTGTCCACATTGACCCTTGCAATGCAGCGTACGGAGAAAGAAAGACATGAATTGGATGAGAAGCGCAAAAGCTGGATTGCGGGCGTGCGGCATGATCTGAAAACCCCGTTGGCCTATATTCGCGGTTACAGCTCCATGATTGCAGCCGCTGATCAATATGCGTGGTCTACTGCAGAAATAATTCAGTTCGGCTCCTTAATGGAACAAAAGACGATCCAGGTAGAGCAGCTTATTGAAGATATGAATGCTTTCTATCAGCTGGACGGCAGCGAGGTTCCGCTCTCGCGGGAGTCTACGGAGATGGCAGGGTTTATCAGGCAGATCGTTACCGATGTCGCTGATCATCCGCTGGCTGCACAGCATACCTTTGCCTTCAATACCGACGGGGAGAAATGTCTTGATATCGACCAACGCATGATTCGGCGGGCACTGCATAATTTGCTGTGGAATGCCGTGGTTCACAATCCCGCGGGGTGCCACATTGAAACCGGGCTACGCTGGGATCAGTACGGACTGACGGTTGAGATTCGCGACAATGGGACGGGAATCGATGCGGCGGCGTTAGAGCGGCTGAACGCTGCGGAGGACAATATGCTGTCGGCGCGGGCCAGACTTACGGGCTCCGGCCTGGGCATGGTGCTGGCAAAGGGTTTTGTAACAAGGCATTGCGGCAAAATGGCTGTACATAGCAAACCGCAGCAAGGAACGCAAATCACACTTTTTTTTCTTTATTGAATGCAGGCCGGACATCCACTTTTTTGTGGTGTTGGCCTGTTTTTTTACTTAATTTTTACTTTTCTTTACCCCGCTGCTACTTCCAGCGCCTATTATTGTCTTTATATCAAAGATATGAGGTGACAGGAGATGCCACAACTTATAGTGGAGACAAAAGGGCTGACCCGCCGCTTCGGCGAGCAGGTGTCGGTGAATGAGGTAAACCTGGAGGTTCCCGAGGGGAAAATATACGGTTTTCTAGGGCCGAACGGTGCAGGGAAAACTACAACGATCAAAATGCTGCTGGGTTTGCTCCGGGCCGATAGCGGGACGATCCGTATTTTTGGACAAGAGATGCCGGGCAACAGTCAGGAGATTTTACGCAAGGTAGGCTCATTAGTAGAGAACCCATCCTATTACGGGCATTTGACCGGGTACAAAAATTTGAAAATACTGAGCACACTGCTGAAGCTGCCTGACCGGCGCATCGGTGAGGTGCTGGAAATTGTGCGGCTGACATCAAGCGCGAACCGCAAGGTGAGCGGATATTCCCTTGGCATGAAGCAGCGGCTCGGCATAGCAGCAGCCTTGCTGCGGGATCCGCAGCTGCTGATCCTGGATGAGCCGACCAACGGCCTAGACCCGGCCGGTATCCAAGAAATACGGCATCTGATGCTGTCACTGGCCCATGATCAGGGAATGACGATCATGCTCTCCAGCCATCTGCTGAGCGAGGTGGATACGATTGCAGATGAGATCGGAATTATCAGCAGCGGCAAGCTGGTCTATCAGGGAGCATTGGAAATGCTGGAGCGGCGCAGGGGAAAAGTCATGGAATTTGCAGTGGAGCGCCCGGAGGAAGCGCTTCGCACGCTAATGCTGCAAGGATTTGCCGTGGAGCGGGAAGGAAATATGCTGTCAATTTCGGCAGAGAATGTCAGTATGTCGCAGGCAGAATTGTTCAAACTGCTGGGCCCTTACGGGATTATGAATGTACGGGAAAACAGCAAATCGCTGGAAGAGCTGTTCATGGAGTTGACCGGAAAAGGAGTAAGCTTATGATGTGGCGGGCCCTGCGGGCTGAAGGCATGAGGCTCAAACCTGCGGCCCGCTGGCTGCCGGTTATCAGCGCCGGGCTGTTCATCGCATTTATGTCGCTGGAATGGTATCTCTATTTCAAAGGCCCGGCAGGTGTATACAGCGTATTTAATGTGATGTATATGTTTCTAGGTTTCGTATTGCTGCTAAATACTGCGTTATTCACGGGTATGATTGCCGGTTTGGAGCACGAATCCAATAGTTGGAAGCAGCTGCTGACCTTGCCTGTTTCCCGCTCTGTTCTTTATTGGGCCAAGGCGCTGTGGGTTCTTTTCCTGCTGTTGTGTACGGCCTTGCTGATTATTGCCGGCCTGACCCTGCTCTGGATTTGCTACACTTCAGAACCGCTGCCGTTCCAGCTTCTAATCAAGCAAATTATGTACAGCTTTCTCGCATCAACTGCGGTGCTGGGGCTGCAGATGTGGCTGTCTATCCAATTCTCGAACCCGGCCATTCCGATGTCCATCGGCTTCCTGGGCGCTGTTTCTGGCCTATTCATAGCGCGGGACAGCGGAGCAGCATTATGGACCTGGCTGTGGCCATGGGCCTATCCGACGATGTCCAGTCCGTTCATGGCATATCCCGAGAGGTGGATTGGCATCAGTGCAGGCCTGGGAACGGTGCTGCTAGCCGCCGGGGCCTTGCATTTTAAAAACAAACAATTTTAATTAACAGGGGTGTGATTATGGAAAATTTGATGAAAGCCGAACGAATGAAGCTGCAGTATCCCGTCATCTTCATCCTGTTCCTCCTCGGTGCGCTGGGAACTGTGATGCTCGGAATGAATAGTTTAAATTCGGAAAATTTTGTCGGTTTTTTTGAGCGCGGATGGAAAACCTTTTATCTGCATATGGCCAGCTTTCACGGTTTGTTTTTTTATCCGCTTTATGCCGGGGTACTAGCTTCTTTTATCTGCCGTTATGAGCATACAAACGGGGGCTGGAAGCAACTGTTTTGTCTGCCCATTCCCCGTTACCGTGTCTATTATGCCAAATTGGGAACGCTGATGCTGCTGATGGGGTTGATTCAACTGCTTTTTGCCGGATCATATCTGCTCGCGGGAGAACTGCTTCAATTGGGGAACGATTTGGATTTTACCGAATTGATCATCGGTACGGTTGGGGGCTGGCTGGCCATACTGCCGTTTGCGGCGCTGCAGTTATGGGTATCTATGCGCTTGAAGTCGTTTGTTTCCTCTTTGATTTTATCGGCTTCGATCGTGATAGCCAACATTGTGCTTACCGGGCTTCATGCTTCGATCGGCGCCTGGTTTCCTTCTACAACGGCCTACTACGCGATGTATCCAAGGGGAACGGCTTTGTCGCCCCGGCTGGATGTGATCCCGTTCATTCTCATTGTGGCGGTAACCTCTGGTGTTTACATCTGGGCGGGACGCCGTTCGCTTATGCGCAGGGTCTAGCTTCTTGAACAAGACAAACTCCTGAGTTCCATTAGGAACAAAGGAGTTTGTCTGCGAATAAGGCCTCGTATTAACTGTGTTTGTAAAGCTTATAAA
Source organism: Paenibacillus sp. FSL H3-0321 (assembly GCF_038002865.1). Classification (NCBI taxonomy): domain Bacteria; kingdom Bacillati; phylum Bacillota; class Bacilli; order Caryophanales; family Paenibacillaceae; genus Paenibacillus; species Paenibacillus sp. FSL H3-0321. The sequence continues at coordinate 5,084,993 of NZ_JBBODH010000001.1, forward strand.
ACTTTATCAAAGTGGCGTAAGGAAAATAATTCAATTGCATTTCGCATAAAAATTGCAATTAACGAATATAGCAACACTCTATCAAGACCCATACTATATTGAATATCGAAGATTGTTGTTATAAAAACTCCAATACAAATTGCAAAGCCAAGTGCACTATAGTAGTGCATTGCCACGTGGTTCGCCTTATTCTGAATCAATTGCCAACGTTCATCATTTCTATATTCTTTTATTTTTACAGCTTGGAAGCATGGAAGGGCAATAGTGCATATACCTAATACGACCAACACCACTAACATTACGAATTGATAAATCATTATTTTTCCTCCTCCTCAAGTACAAATACTTCATTAATAGATACATTAAATGCTTTGGCAATTTTGAAAGCCAACTCCAACGAAGGTGTATATTTATATTTTTCAATGGATATAACTGCTTGTCGTGAAATCCCGACATGTTCTGCCAGATCTGCTTGTGTCCAGTCTCGTTCAGCTCTCAAAACTTTAATACGATTATTAACCAATGTAATGAACTCCTTCCTATATGTAATCAACCAATTACATTATCATTGTAACGACCTGGTTACATATTGTCAATAAAAGGATACAATATAGATAAAATAATCTAATGAATTTTTGCCGATGCAAAAGAAAGCATGGTATGAGATTTTTTTAAAGGGTATGGATTGATATATATAGAATAAAGTTTAGATGACACAAGAAGAGGAGAAGGAGGGGACCTATGATTTTCAAAAAAAATCCAATGGATAAAAAAAGTCTGCTTAAAGAATTAGACTCACTAGGCTATTCAGACAGGATTCATAAAATAGCTATACTGGGCCGTAATAATCATGGTTCCGCCCGATATTCAAAATTGCTCGGGTCATTACTGGAAGGCGGTGTCTATGAGGCACAGTTAGCTTTAGCGGGGGCTATTGCCACACAGGATGCAAAGATTATTGTGTCAGCGTTAAAGCATCCTATGGCTACTATTAGAAATCAGGCAGCCGGTCTTCTGGCCAAGGTGGCTTCAGATATTGATATTGAACGTGAACTTCCGGAGCTATCCCATGATTGCCGCCGCAAAGTATTGCGCAGTATTTCATTTATTAATCGTCAAGAATTGGCGGAGCGTTTACTGCCTGTGGTGTATGCCCGGTGGGGGGCGGAGGAGGCCTCTATTCTGCTGCCTGCATGTTCTAAGAAAACGGTCAGTAAATGGCTTGCAGAGATTGGATATATCGTTGTGAACTGGAAAAAATTAGCCAGCCGTCATCTTGATGCCGTTGCGGAGTATTTTAAAACAACGTTAGAAGGCACCCCCCTTAGGGAAAAGGGATATGTGTGGTGGAGATTTTCTGCAGCTATCGAAGCTTTATGCCATGTAAAGCCGGATTTCATTCTCGAATGTGCCATGAATCATGGACCCATGGGTATTATCCATCCTGCGCTTAAAAAACATCTGGGTACTTTAGTCCGAATCCATCCTGAAGCAGTGTATAAGCTGCTAACCCGGAAGGAGTCACGAAGCGATCTGATCTCTCATGGTGTGCCGGATGGCATTTTAAAAAGAAAAAATTATTTGTCCATAGAGCAATGGATTGAATTAGCCAGGCTGCTTGCAGATAACCCCATACATATAGCGAAATTACTTGGGTGTATGGCTCCTTCAAAGCGTAAGGCGATTTTTGAGTCGGTCTATGAAGAGGACAAGCGTAAAGCACGGATTTTTCCGGAGACATTACTGTATCAGTTACCGCATACATTACGCGACAAGGAAGCAACCCGAATGCTTGGTCTGCGTGAAATCTATGACAGCCGGGACAAAACGGTTAGGATTTCGGCTTGCCGTTCTATTCATCATTCAAGAGAGCTGCTTGAAAAAGCGGCATATGCCTCTAATGCAGACGAACGCGCAATGGGACTTGTGCAGCTGATTAAGAGTACTGCGTTATCAAGACAAGGTATGAATGAAACTTTGGTGTATTTGGGCCGCATCAAAAATGATCAGGATCCTGTACGCTCTGCAGTGATTAGAGAGCTCGCAAACAGCCCGGCATCTATGTTTACGGATGAGAATGTAAAGGAACTTACTTTACTCGTTGATAGTATTATTGGGGCTAGAGATACTTCCTATGCTACAAGGCATGCCACTCAGGAATTAGCATTTGTGATTATGCGGTTTAATGCAGTAAATCCCGGAAGTGAGATCTTTAAGTTCGCTTTAAGCACGATTGTAAAGTTAGCCAAGCAGAGCGGACAGCTTACCCTTCCATCCTTCCAGGAGAATATACCCCGGGGTATAGAAGAGCGTTTATTTGAAGTGATTTATCCGCTGGCAGTGGCGGCAAATCAAAGGGAAGACTACAATTTGGTGATCAGCCTGGCGAACTCCTTTGGAAAAAGAGGCTTTGGCATCTCCAAACTTCAAAATTTACTAAGCGATGCGGTGAAGGAGAAAACAGCTTCTATCGCAGTACGGGCGGCAAGACATTGGCTTGCAGATCCTAAAACACGGGATGAGAGAGTCAGAGAATTATTAACCCTGGATAAATCGTTTATTACCGTAAATGAAGTGTTCCTGCATCTGCATCTGAAACGTCAAGAATGGCTGGATCCATTTATTTCGGGTGAGGTTATTTCGGGCAGGTTTTTAACGGGGAAAACCATTCATGTTGTGCCGGCTACGGATGGGTTCCATAGGTGGCTGCCGCGTCAGCAACAATCTTTTAGAACCTCAATAGAAAGCATTGCGTCAGATGCCAAACGCAGTTTTTATGAACGTTCAACAGCTATAAAGCTAATGGCAAGAATGCCTGAGGTCAGTCCGGATAAGCTGGTAAAGTATTTAAAAGATAAGGAAGTAGCTGTAGTAGAAGCTGCACTTTATGCACTTTCATTGTTGGAAGAACCCGAAAAGGCACTTCCCGTTCTACTGGAGAATTTGGATGGAGACAGAGCCCGTGTAGCCATGTACTCGATACCCAGATGCATTCGTAGAGTGAATCCGGCTGTATTGACTTCAATACTTAAAGAACTGTTAAACCGGGACAAACTTAAAATCACTGTCAGAAAAGAGGCCATCCGGTTACTGGGTGCTTATAGAAGCAGTGACAGCATTCCGCTATTGATGAACGAGTTTGAAAAGCCTAATGCACATAAAGATGTAATCATTGCCATAGGGCATGCAGCGAGACAGCTTTTAGATGATGAATGCGGATGGAAGATTTTAAGCAACATGGCCATTTCATCACAAAGTGATATTGCGAAAAGTGTACTATTGCAACAACCCAATGAACTTCCGGTAAACTATAGATCCCGGTATTTAGAATTAATCATTAGAATTGCCGGTCATACAGATCCGGATGTTGGAAGATTTGCTTTGAACAGTATGATACGTTGGACAAATGGACATGAAGAAATCATTGCGGCTGCCGCTGCAAAGGTTATTCTGGATTTAGAAGATAACGCCAGATGGAATATTGCAATGAACACGCTGACAGAAACATGCCGTGATGGCAAGGTCAATGAGAGGGTAATTGGTGTGTTTAAGGATTTGACCAGTGTTGAAATTATTGAGGAATGGAATGCTAATGCCAAAAGAGATTTGCCTCATCGGCAACGGCTGTTGAAATTTGCTGACCAACTGACCTCTTTGCCAAAGAACACACGCGTAAACCTCGTGCCTCTGTATATGGGTATTATTGACTGTCTGGCAGCGGATGAGACCTTAAAGCAGGTTGTAATGAAATTGTATGTAGCCTCAATAGATTGGAATAATGTTCAGGAATCCGTTGCTTACCTAACTAAAATAGTTCATTGCATTTCAAATCAGCCACATCGTTTAGGCGATGCCTATAAGCAGGTTGCACAAAATTTAAAAGACAGCAAAGGCTACTGGAATCCAGAAACCCTATTAGAAATTGTAGATGTCATAGGGTCGGAAGATTGTTATGAATCTCAGTTTATTGGACTTTCATTGCTTGAGGTTGCAGGAAGTGTTTTATTGTGGAGTCCGGATTGTGCCCGGCTTTTAAGATTATATAGAAATCATACGAACCTTGAGATTCGTTCCCTTGCGTTAGACATTTGGACAGCAATCGATTAATTATGGAAAAAGAAAGCGTAAGAAGAGTGGCGTTGTTTCACATGGAAAGTGTGGAGTGTGGATTGAAATCCCCTCTTGCCATGTTATAATAAAAGCAGAACAAGCGTACAATGCAAAGAGAGCCGTGCTGCCAACACGACTCCCCATGCAATAGCCGCTTCTAAGGGCGGTAGGCCTCAACAAACAGGATACGACAGATAGACCGCATGCCTTTGTGAGGGGGCGGTCTATTTGCGTTTATTGGACAGCAGCGCTACGATAAGCGAACCAAAGGTTAGCATAATCATCATTGCTTCAAACACTGTCACAAGGCATCCCTCCCTTCTTAGAGAGGTAGCCGACCGACCCTTTAAGCCTATTCTATTGCTTCTGCGATTATATCATGATGCTTTATAATTAGAAAGATTGCGTTAGGTAATACTTGGGTAATTATAGTATGGTTTTCCGTAAATGGATAAGGCCATGAATTTCTACGTCAGTAGAGCTCATGGCCTATTTCGATTTCGCAGTTATTCGCCGGATTGCGCATTGTGCGCGGCTTTATTTTTCCTTTAGATTTATACCGCTTTTTTCTCCATGTTGCCGCTGTATCATGGTCCTATAAGGTCTTAATAGAGACAGGAGTGGGAGCATGAGAACAGGGTTATTGATGAAAATAGGGCTGGTGGTGGCGATTTTGGCGCAACCAGTGGCGATGCAGCCGCAGTCTGCGCAGGCACAAGCGATGAAGGTGCAGCCGAAGGAGGCGCAGTCGCTATCGTCTGCAGCGGCCACCTCGCCGGAGCAGCATGAGGAAGCAGCCGCTTCCGCGGAACGGGAGCGCTTCGAGCAGCAGACCGATGAATTTATGAAGACAGCGATGGACAAGTACCATGTGCCGGGCGTAACTTTGGCGGTGGTCAAGGATGGCGCTGTCTTGCTGGAGAAGGGCTACGGCTATGCGGATGTGGAGGCCAAGGTGCCGGTAGATCCGCTCAAGACCCGTTTCAGCATCGCTTCGGTCTCCAAGGTTTTTACGGCTACAGCAGCCATGCAGCTGGCGGAGCAGGGGAAACTGGACTTGGCGGCGGATGTGAACCAGTATTTGCCGGATTCGCTGCAAGTAGACAACTCTTACAAAACTCCGCTAACCATGAAACATTTGCTGACCAATACCGGGGGATTCGCCAATGCCGAACAGCGCAAAGGGGCTTGGTCGAACACGGTACCGGAGCAGCGGGTTCCGCTGGAGCAGACTCTGCAAAAGCTGCTGCCGCCGCTGGTGAGGGCACCGGGAGATGCGGTGCAGTATAGCAATGAAGGCTTCACCCTCGCCGGATATATTGTGGAAAGAGCAAGCGGCCTGTCTTACGATGACTATATCCGCCAGCATATTTTTGCTCCTCTACATATGGACAACAGCTTGACCTATCTTACGCCGGAGCGTTTGAACCAGCAATTGGCCCAGGGATATTCTTACGATAAGGGGTTTGTCAAAATGAAGCAGGGAGAGGTTTTGACCTACCCCGCTGGCTCTATCTGGTCAACCGCTGACGATATGGGCAAGTTTGTATTGGCCCATCTGCAGGGTGGGGGCCAAGGGGAGAACGCGATTTTACAACAAGACACCGCCAAGCAGATGCACTCGCTGCAATATTCCGTGCATCCCCTGATGCCCGGTTATGCCTACGGCTTTTTTCAAAACTACAAAAATCCTGCCATTCTGGTTCACCCCGGAGATACGGAGGCTTTTTCCAGTCTGATATCTGTCATGCCGTCCAAGGGACTCGGGTTTTTCATCGGCTGCAACTCCCAATACGAAGGAGACGACGGGACCTTCCGGGATGCCTTTGAGGAACAGTTCTACTCCTTTTTCGGAGTAAGTCTGGATCAGCCGCTGGCCGAATCGACCGGGGAGGCGCCGGAACCCGCTGCAAGCATTCAAGCCTACGCGGGTACATACGCTATGGTGATTAGCGAGGGACTGGGCCCGGGGGTTTCCAAGCTGCGTTACCAGATGGTTACACCAAGAGTGACCGTCAGTGAGCAAGGGGCGGTTACCCTGAAATCGGCGGGTGAGGCGCTGAACGGGCAATATACACAGATTGGCAAGCAGATTTTTTACAATAAAAAGGTCAATAAATATCTTGTGCTTAAAGAAGGGGAGGGCGGGAGCAAATATGCCGTGCTGGATACTACAGTGCCCTTCCAGGCGTTTGTTAAGCTGAATCCCTGGAAAGCAGGGGCCGGAGGATTGGCTTGGAAAGTAGCGCTGGCTGGCGCATTGCTGGGTCTTATAGCGGGAGTGATTGCCATTTGCAGACGCAAAAAATCGGGACCCAAGCGGATGAGCCTGCGGCACAGGCTTCCTGCCTATCTTATTGCTCCGCTTATTCTTGGTACGGCGGTAGTTACGATGTTGGGCGTTTTCTCCGAAAGCCGTGCGGTACAGGGCCACTGGCTGCTTGCCGCCAACCTCCTTGCAGCGGGAATCGCAGCAGGCATAGCGTGCTCGGCTGGATTTGCGGTAAAATATGGGCGAAGCAAAAAACTGCATCTCCTTGACGCAGCGGTCATACTGGGAATGGGACTGGCCGGAGCGAGCGGAATCTTTTACATGTATCTGATGAAGCTGCTGCTTTTTGCATAGAGGAGACAGGGAACGAAAGGCGGCTGGCCGAGATGTGCGCCCGGATTTTAATTGTGGATGACGACCGGACGATTGTGGAATTTTTATCAATATTTTTGGAGCGGGAAGGGTACAGCATTTCGTCCTGTTATGATGGGGAGAAGGCGCTGGAACACATTCGGAATGAGGTCTTTCAGCTCATTTTACTGGATATTATGATGCCGGTCATGAATGGTTTTGATCTGATTGGGCGGATTAGGGAAATCTCGGAGGTTCCGGTAATTTTCCTGACCGCCAAGGATCAGCAGGAGGATAAAATCAGGGGATTCATTGCCGGCTGCGATGATTATGTGACGAAGCCTTTTGATCTGACGGAGCTTTCCTTGCGAATCTCAGCGATTTTAAAGCGCAGGCCGGCGGCTGCAGAAAAGACGGCTGTAGCCCCGGGGGAGCTGCAGATTAAGGATATCACTCTGTTGCCGGAGGAGCATGTAGTGTCCAAAAATGGTGTGGAGATCAACATGACGCCAAAAGAATATGGGATATTGCTGCTGCTGGCCAGGAATAAGGGCCGGGTGTTTACCTCACGCGATATTTATGAGCTGGTCTGGGAGGATACCTACCTGGAGAGCGACAACACCGTGCTTACCCATATCCGTAATCTGCGGGAAAAGCTGGGGGATACCGTCAAAAATTCCAAGTACATCAGAACGGTCTGGGGTGTTGGTTATAAAGTGGACAAAGAAGCTTAAAACAGGGCTAGTCGGGGAACTGGTCCTGATTTTTATTCTGTCACTGGCAGCCACGCTGGTCGCAGTTTCGTTGACAGCCCATTTCCTGAAAGGCTCGGCATTATTTTATCCGGCGCAGACCGATACGGAGCGGATGATGAGCTACAGGGAGAAGGTTGGCAATCCGCTGGCGGCTTGGCTGGAGGCCCGGGCAGGCGAGGCGGCTATTCCCCATCGGCTGGAGCAGGAGCTGCGGGTCAAGTTTCCCTTGGACTACAATAAAAGCTTTAGGGCCGCAGAGGAAGTAGTCGTGTCTGTGGTGAATGGGCAGGGGGAGCTGCTTCAAGCCAATTCGCATGTTGTCATTGTCCGCTCCGGGGAGACATTGCCGGGGGGAAAGGCGTTGCTGTCTACCGCAGATTATTCCCCTGCGCCGGGGGCTGGAGGTTTCGTGATCGGCAATCCCGAGGAGGAGCAGGTCTACAATATCGTTTTCTTTTCACCAAAGGAAGGCATCAACATCAGCTATAACAACGGCTCCGGCACAAAATTGCAGGAAACGCGGAAGCTCGGAAACGGGCTCTATCTGGTGGCTGCAAGCACGATTACTTATACAGAGAGTCCTGTATCTTTGCTGGGTGTTGTTGTGTTTTTGCTGCTTTTTTATCTTGGTGTCCGGGGGAGAATCCGGTATATGCATACTCTCGAACGGGGCACGCATACGCTGTACGCGACTGATTTTCAGGCTCGTATCCCGTTAAAATACAACAACGAGCTTACCACCATGGCTACAGCACTGAATGATATGGCCGAGCAAATCGTCGCAAGCCGGAGCAAGGAGAAGGATTTTCTGCTCAATATTTCCCATGACCTGCGCACGCCGTTAACTTCCATCATGGGTTTTCTCAGTTTGCTCAAAGAGAAATCATATGGCAGTGAGCTGGAAAGGGAGCGGTACGTCGAGGTTCTGGAGGAGCGGACCGGGTACTTAAAGAAGCTGATTGATGAGTTTTTTGAAATTTCGAAGCTGAAATGGAAACCGCCGGTGATAAATAAGAGCAGGGTGAATATGCAGGAGCTACTGCGCCAGGTTGTGGAGGGGTACCATCCCCAAAGCAGGGACACGCATATTGAGCCGGTTCTGCTGCTCCCGGATCAGGCGGTTTATGTGGAGGTGGATGCTGACCTTTTCGTCCGGGTGCTCGAAAATCTGTTGTCTAACGCCTTCAAATACAGCCGCGCAGATACGGAGCTTGTCATCCGCCTCCGGGAACCGGTGGCAGAGAGCCGCCGCCAACTCCTGGTGCGGCTGGAATTGTGGAGCACGCCGGCCCAAGCGATGGACAGCGCGGAGCTGCAGCGGTTGTTTGAACGGTTCTACAAGCGGGATTCGTCGCGGGCTGGCGAAGGCGCGGGGCTGGGCCTATCCATTGCTGCCGAGATCATCAGGCTGCATGGGGGTAAGCTGGACGCGCGGATCGAGGGAGAACGCCTAGGGATGATTATTGAACTGGAGCGTTCGCCATGCAACAGCTGAACTACATGAACGCTGGAAGACGCTCGGGGAATTGCTCCCCGCAGCGTCTTTTTTTTTGGATACACAGGCACTATAGGGCTTGTGATAGGCGGGGGACTTCGACCCTCACGATTTTCATTGGATATTCAGGTTGGGTGTTTATAATACGTCTATGAATCGGGGCAAGAGAATATAAAGCTGTGAAACTATTACGCATAGGAGGTTTTCCATGGTAAGGGGAACTCAAAGAATACTGTATATCATGCTTGCTTTCTGTATTGGACTTTTTATCGCATCCTCCTTTTTTATCCGGGCAAAGTATACCTACTCTGTGTACGGTGACACCACGGTTCTGGAGAAACAACAATGGGTTCTGTTTATCCTGGCGGCCGCGGCCGTTCTGGCTGTAAGCTTTGTGCTGTACAGAATGTGCTTAAAGCTTAACCGGTACAGCAGGAAAATCGTAATTCCGGCTGTGCTGCTGTTTTCGTTTGCGATCCAGCTCGTGATCATTTTCCTGTTTCCCCGGATGCCGACGGATGATTCGCAAACGGTGCTGTCGCTGGCGATGGATATGCTGTATGAACAGGATTATTCCTCTTTTCAAACGGGGGGATATCTGTATATGTTTCCGTTTAATTTCTCCATGGTCCTGTACCTGAAAACATTGCTGTTCTTATTTCCGGATAATTATCTGGTGATTAAAATATTCAACATCCTGTTCTCGCTCGTTACAACGTTAATGGTCTATTTGCTGTATAAAGAGCTTAATGCCCGGTCGAAAGAAAATGATTATGGGGTTTTGATAATTGCCGCAACCTATATTCCTTCCTTGTTCATGAGCAATTTTATATATAACGATGTGATTGCTACAGCTTTTCTGACCAGCGCTTTATATTTTGCCGTCAGGTTCCTCCGAAGAATGTCCATGAAGGATATCCTGCTGGCTGCCATCCTGCTGGCTATCGGTAACTATTTCAGAAGCACCGGGATGATCTTTCTGATCGCAGTCCTGATCTGCCTGTTCTTCAGCATCCGGACCCTTGGGCTTAAGAAGGCATTAGCTTCTATAGGCATAACAGTATTGCTGTTCAATGTGCCCGGCTGGACCCAGAATGCTGTACTGCAGGCAACGCATGTCGTAGATGAGCCGGTGAACAAGAATTCCGCTCCCGTCTATATGTGGCTGAATATGGGCATTAATCTGGAGACCCTTGGGTTCTGGGACAATCAGCAGAGCTACAATATATACCAGAGAGAGGCAAACTATAATAAAACGGACAGCGTAGAGCTGTTCAAGGCATCCATCGGCGATAAGCTCTCTGAGGCCAGTCTGGGTGAACTCGCGGAAATGTATTATAAAAAGCTGGTGTGGACCTGGACAGAAGGGACGTACCAGATGGAGAGATACGGCATTGGAAATGACGGATCGTCCAGAAGCGGAGGGAGAGCGGGGTTTGTGATGGACCGCTATAGTTATACTACCTTTGCCACGGATTTGTTTAAAGGAGATTCGAAGTATAGAAGCGGTCTGCTCTGGGTGCTGTACGTCCAGAATTTCCTGATGTATGGCTTTATTCTCATTCGTTTGATAGGCGGCATAAGGGCTAAAAGGTTTGAGGAAACCTCTTTAATTCTGGTGGTTCTGGGTTTTATCGCATTCTATCTGCTATGGGAAATAAAGTCCCGTTATATCTATCCGGTGTATCCGTTATTGATCGTGCTGTCGTACATGGGATTCAAAGACGTATATGATTATATGTTGAACAGAAAGAGGTGATTGAAGATGCGAACCAAGAGATACTCAATCTTCTTACTTGCAGCAGTGCTGGGTTGTTCACTGGTGCTCACCTCATGCGAGGCCATAACCGCTCAAAAAATCACAAAAACGGACTCCGGCTCAAGAATGAACGGGTTCCCGGGAGTGAACGGCGGCACGGACCGGGGTGGGGCCGGCCAGGGAATAAAGGGTGGAGGTCCGGGAAGAAGCGGCAGTCAAGGGACGGACGGCGGGCAAGGCGGGAGACAGTGAGCACTCCCTGCCTTGTACTGTCCGCTGCGGGAGGCCGCTGAAGTCTCAAGCGTAATCCCAAGGCAAGCTATAGGGTTCTTCGGATGTCCTTCTTCTTCAGGCCGTTCTTCTTGGCGGTGGCGTTCCAGAAAGAGTGGGTCGCGGCAAACTTCCAGGCGAAGCGCGGGAAGTTTGGACTGAAGAGCATAGATTCATCTATACTTTGCGAATGTACATTATGAGCCAGGCTTTCCATTGCCTTGCCCAGATTCTTAAGCGGGCCCGTTCCAAGGGGAACCTTCTCGATAAAGTCCATCATCTCACCGGCGCCTTGACCGAGACCCTGCCCGAAAATTAGACCGGAACGGATGCACCAGTTCTGAATGATCTCAAGGGCAATGTGATTCTGCTTCCCTTCAAAAAAACCATTATTCATCAGGGTATAAACGTAAATATCCTTCTCACGCCGCGTTTTCATGTATTCCTCAAGGGTAACAAGCATTCTGAATAGATGGGACGGGACTCCATCCACATAAAGCGGGAAGGCAATAATCAATATATCCATGCCGCACAGTTCGTTATATTGCCCGGGGGTCAGCGGTTTTTTGTTAATGTTATAATGGGTGATTTCATGCCCGGTGCTTATGAGCGGCTCCAGTGTCTTCAGCAGGTGGTCTGAATTGCTTTTTCGCAGCTTGGGGCTTCCGTTGATCATTGCGATGTTCATGCCAGTACCTCCTTGACGGCTTGCAGCCCGTTATGAAAATAGACCGAATTCCCTGAGGAATACAAATTTAAGCTATTTGCTGCGACCAGTTTTTGTGCTGTTCCCTTCTCGGCTTCAGTGATGTCTTCACCGTAAAAATGCACGGTCAGGGCAAATTCATGGTCATAACGGTTGCGGTGATGGGTTTCACCGTTTTTGGTTACAAAATAAGGCAGCACGTAGGAAATGCTCCGGTTCAACACATTGAGGATGAAAGGACTGTAGCTTCCATATTCACATTTACTGATAATCGTCAGTTCATCGCATTTCGAGAGAAGTTCCCCCATGTTGTTATAGCCGTCCTTCAGAACACAGACTCCAGGCGTCCGGATCCAGCACCCGAAGCAGCCGATACAATGACGGATAGTACCATGTCGGAGATTACAGTTACGTCGGGGGTGTTGTCTTCAACCAATGCCGCAAATTGTTGCGGATCCAAGTCGTGAATAATCATTTTCATGGGTTATCCTCCTAAAATACAGGTTTGAGCGTAAAGATATCCCGCCAATCTCCGGAATACCGGACCCCGTTATTGGTGAGCAGTGAGGCCATTCCGTGCACCATTGACCATAGGGCAACCAGCTGCTTCGCATATTCTTCTTCCGGCAGGCCAAAGCTCTCAAACAACTGATAGGCTGTTGTGCGGAATAGAGCAAACGGCGGATAATTATCCGAATTATAATGGTCCAGGTCAATGGTGATGTCCGAATGGTAGAAAAGAAATTGAAAATACTGCGGATGGTCAACGAAAAAGTCAATGTAGGCCTGCCCCAGCAAGGAAATCGCCTCCTGAGTGCCCTCCTTTCCGTGAATGGATGTACGCAGTGTGTCCATAAATTGCGCAGTGACATGCTCGCCCATAGCGTAAATCAATTCGTCAATATTCTTAAAATGACTGTAAGGTGCGGTATGGCTGACACTGCATTTCGCTGCGACCTTGCGCAAGGAAAAGCTCTTCAAACCATCTTCATTAATAAGTGTGATGCCGGCTTCTATAAGCTGATTTCGCAGATTGCCGTGGTGATAGGGTTTGTCTTTCATGTGATGGATGCATCCTTCCATTAATCTTAGCGCTGTTAAGATTGTAGCATATAATCTTTACAGTGTTAAGATGTAAAATCAGTTTTAGAATACAGCTGTGTCAAACTCCGCGTTTATGACAACCGTTCTTGCGATAAGGTATAATTTAGGAATTATAGCTGGTGAAGAAAGAGAGGCACGGAAATGATAAGAGCATCAGAAAATCATGAGTATGTCGAGTTGACAAGTCCTACAATGCTTCCAAAGGCTTCGGGGTTTTTGTGGAATGAGCAGATGATGATTCATATGAACTGCCGCGGGTATGCCGTAGCCCAGTTTATGCAGCCGGAACCCGCCAAGTATTCCTATGCGCCGAATTTGGAAGCCAAGACGTTCATGCAGCCGGAGCAGCCTTATTATGCACATCATCCCGGCCGGTTTGTCTATGTAAAGGATGAGGAGAGCGGTGAAGTTTTCTCTGCGCCGTATGAACCTGTCCGCGTGCTTCCTGATCAGTACACCTTTGCTGTAGGCAAACACAATATCAGCTGGAAGATAGCAAGCGGCGGCATCGGTATCGAGATGAGCTTGAGCCTGCCGAAAGAGGATGCCATGGAGCTGTGGCGCGTGAAGGTGACGAACCGTTCGCCGAATAAAAGAAACATAAGCATCTATCCCTACTTTACCGTAGGCTATATGTCATGGATGAATCAATCCGGAGAGTACAAGAAAGATCTGCAGGGAATTGTAGCTTCCTCCGTTACCCCTTATCAGAAGTATCAGGATTACGACAAGATCAAACATCTGAAAGACCAAACCTTCCTGCTCGCCGATCATGAGCCTTCCGCATGGGAAGTTAATCAGGAGGCCTTTGAAGGCGAAGGCGGTATAACATCACCGTCAGCCATCCAGCAGGAAGCCTTATCCAAAGGGGAGGCACGCTATGAAACGCCTGTTGCAGTCCTGCAGTACAGAATAAATCTGGACCCGGGGGAAGAGCGGGAATACCGGTTTATCTTTGGTCCGGCCCGCGATGAGCGGGAGATTGCCCAAATCCGCCAGTATTATTTCCTGGACTGCGATTCCAGTGGTGAGGATGGGTTTGTTCTAGCAGAACGGGAGTACGCGGATTACATAGAGGAAGGCAGAGGTTGCCTTACGATCACCACTCCTGACGCCGATCTGGATAACTTTGTGAACCATTGGCTGCCCCGGCAAATGTATTATCATGGCCAGACCAACCGCCTGACGACAGATCCCCAGACCCGTAACTATCTGCAGGATAATATGGGGATGAGTTATATTAAGCCGCAGGTGGCAAGAGAGGCTTTCCTGACAGCTGTAAGCCAGCAAAATGTAAGCGGAGCCATGCCGGACGGTATTATTTTGCATGAGGGTGCTGAACTGAAATATATTAATCAGGTTCCGCATACGGATCATTGCGTCTGGCTGCCTATTTGCCTCAGTACCTATCTGGATGAAACGAATGATTATTCCATCCTGGACGAGAGGGTTCCTTATGCAGGTGGAGAGGAGAACGGAACTGTATTTGAACATATTAACCGGGCCATGCACTGGCTTATCCATGAGCGGGATGAACGGGGACTGAATTATATCAATCAAGGCGATTGGTGCGACCCCATGAATATGGTTGGCTACCAGGGGAAAGGGGTTTCCGGATGGCTGACGATAGCTACGGCTTATGCATGTATGATCTGGGCTGAACTCTGTGAACATAGCAGCCGGCCGGAGTTCAGCAACGAGTTCCGTTTGGCGGCGGATGAAATGAATGCTGCAGTCAACACCTACTTATGGGATGGCGACTGGTATGCAAGGGGAATAACCGATGACAATGTGGTCTTCGGCATCAGTGCAGATCAGGAAGGCCGGATTTTCATTAACCCCCAGGGATGGGCGCTGCTCAGCGGGGCTGCCGATGAAGTGAAGCAGGAGAAGCTCATCCGGGCGGTCAGAGAGCAATTGGAAACCCCGTACGGTGTGGAGAAGCTGGCACCCTCCTATACCTCAATGCGCGAGGATGTGGGCAGAGTTACGCAGAAGCACCCGGGAACGGCTGAGAATGGAGCTGTATACAATCATGCGGCTGCCTTTTATATCTACGGGCTGTATGCAGTAGGAGAGAAGGAGGATGCGTACCGGCTGCTGCGCAAGATGATCCCGGGACCGGACGCGGAGGATCTCATCCGGCGGGGCCAATTGCCGGTCTTTATTCCGAACTATTACCGTGGCGCCTATAGACAGTTTCCGCATACAGCCGGACGTTCCAGTCATCTTTTTAACACGGGAACAGTTCCGTGGGTGTATCGCTGTCTGATCGATGGCCTGTTTGGATTGCAGGGGAATCCGGCGGGACTGCAATTTAAGCCGCAGCTTCCGTCCGCTTGGCAGGGAGTGAAGGTGAAGCGCAGCTTCAGGGGCGCAGAGCTGCATATTAATATGAAGCGGGAACCGGGCGTTCAGACAATAGAAGTGTATGTTGATGGCCGTTTGATTGAAGATGGCATCCTGAAGGATCTGAAGCCAGGTCTGGACTATAACGTGCTGGTAAAGATCCCGTCCGTGAATAACTAGTGGAAGCTGAAAATACACAGAGGGTGCTTCCCAGCCGTTTGCTGGCCGGGAAGTAGTGCTTAGAATTAGGAAGCTCAGGTTGCGTAAGCAGCCTGAGCTTATATTGGCGGGACTCTGCCCCCCGCCTGCATATCCCCATATGCTTTCAAAGCTTTGCCGATAAATTCTGCTGCTCCTATGCCGTGGGTTTTAGCGAATAAAAAAATCCCTTCCAGGTTCATCCTGAAAGGGATTATGACAGCTATAGAATAATGTCTGAGTTTGATTTAGTGGCTATGCTTCCATTTTCTGCGCCGTATAAAGCCGGTAATAGTGGCCCTTGCGTGCTATAAGCTCGTCATGCGACCCGCTTTCCGCGATGCCTTTGTTTGCGACATACATAATGCGGTCGCAGTTTTTTACGGTGGACAGGCGATGCGCGATAATGAACGAGGTGCGTCCCTTAAGCAGCTCATTGAGGCCCTTCTGGAGCAGACGTTCAGTTTTCGCGTCGATTGAAGAAGTCGCTTCATCCAGGATCAGAATGCGCGGATCAGCCAGCAGCGTTCTGGCGAACGAAATGAGCTGCCGCTGCCCTTGCGAGAGCTTGGAGCCACGTTCGTTAACCTCGGTCAGGTAACCCTGATCAAACTCACGGATGAATTCGTCGGCACAAACGGTCTTGGCCGCAGCGATCACTTCTTCCTCAGTAGCATCGAGTTTGCCGTAACGGATATTATCCAGGATGGTCCCGGAGAAAATGAAGCTGTCCTGCAGCATGATCCCCATCTGGCTGCGAAGGGACTTCAGCGTAACCTGCGAGATATCCTGTCCGTCCATAAGAATCCTGCCGCCGGTAAGATTGTAGAAGCGGGAGATCAGATTGACGACCGTTGTTTTGCCTGCGCCTGTCGGACCCACCAGGGCGATGCTTTGTCCTGCCAGAACATCAAAGGAGATGTTCTCCAGAATGTTAAGCCCTGGATCATAGGCGAAGGTTACGTTGTCGAAGGTGACGTGGCCCTGTACAGGCGGCAGTGTCTTCGCATCCGGAATATCGCTGACGGTAACCGGCTCATCCAGCGTTTCGAAGATACGCTCCAGGTAGGCGACGGCATTGATAAAGTTATTGTACAGGTTCGAGAGATTCAGAATCGGCTGCCAGAAGCGGGCGGCATAGCTGCTCATGGCAAGAATCACACCAAAGGTGACATTTACAGGGTCCAGCGTCAGGAGACCCACCAGAAAGATCATCGTTGTAACGATGGTGCTCAGGTTGTCGACGCTAAACGGGATCAGCATGTTGAAACGCACCGCTGTTATCCATTCCTTGCGGAAATTGCCGGCCAGACGCGTGAAAATTCCCTCATTGCGCTGTTCACGGTTGAACATTTGGGTGACGCCGATGCCGCTGATGCTTTCCTGCAGGTAGGCGTTCAGATTGGAGCTTTTGTTGGACACCGCCTGCCATGCCCGGCGCTGCCGGGTTTTGATCAGCAGCATGATGCCGAAGAATACGGGCAGTCCTGCCAGGATAACGAACGAGAGCCGTACATCGACAGCGAACATGAATGCGGCAATAAAGACCAGATTCACGATTTCCAGAACAAAGTTGATAATACCGTTGGACAGCACATCCGAAACCGAATTGACGTAATTCACGACCCGGATCAGGATTTTGCCCTGCGGCCGGTCATCATAATATTTGAAAGGCAAATCCTGCAGATGCTTAAACAAATCCGTGCGGATGTCAAAAATAATGTCCTGTCCGACGCTTGTCATGATGCGTGAGCGATAGGTAGCCAGAATAACACTGACCACGATGGTCACAAGCATCAGCGCGGACCAGCCCAGCAGCGGAAGTTTGGCTTTGGCGGGAATGGTCACGTCGACGACATGCTGCATGATCAGAGGAGCGGACAGTGAAATGGCCGCTGAAATCGCGCTGAGCACAAACGCAAAGATCATGGGCTTTTTCTTCCTTTTGATATACACCATTGCACGACGGAAGTGTTTGATATTAAACGGCGATTCCAGATTCTCATCGACGTCGAATTTATTCCTTGCCATTAGCGGTCACCTGCCTTCCAATACCCTCATTCTGCAGCATAAACACATCGTAGTAGTAGCCCCGTTTCGCCAGCAGCTCGGCGTGGGTACCCTCTTCAATCAGGCGTCCGCCATCCAGAATGAGAATGCGGTCAGCCTGCGAGGTAGTAGACACCCGCTGCGCGATAATGATCTTCGTGCAGGGATAGTCCAGATCGCGCAGACTTTTCTGAATGTGTTCCTCCGTCTCAAGGTCAACGGCAGAGGTCGTATCGTCCAGAATCAGAATAGGACGGTGGACCGCCAAGGCCCGCGCCAGCGCAATACGCTGCTTTTGTCCTCCGGACAGTCCAACCCCACGTTCTCCGACAACGGTGTCATACCCTTCGGGCATTTTGGAGATGAAGTCGTGGGCAGCTGCGAGCCCGGCATAGGCCATGGCCTCTTCCTCCGGAAGATCGGGGTCGCCATAGGCGATGTTTCCGTCGATGGTATCGGAGAACAAGAGAACGTCCTGGGTTGCCATGCCGATATTGTCGCGGAGCTCATCAAGCTCAAGCTGGCGGACATCCACGCCGTCTACCAGCACACGTCCTGCGGATACGTCGTAGAAGCGGGGGATCAGGTTGATGATTGTCGTTTTGCCCGATCCCGTCGAGCCCATGATCGCTATCGTTTCACCGGGTTCAACCGTAAAGCTGACATCGTCCAGCACGGTAGCGCTATCATATTTGAAGCGCACCTGATCGAACTCAATGCGGCCTTCGTAACGGCGTTTCTGTATGGACTTATGTTCGTTTACAATATTAGGCCGGGCATAATAGATGTCGATGATTTTAGTCAAGCTGGCAAAAAAGCGCTGAATGTCGTTGATAATAATCCCAATGTTGCGCATCGGGTTGGATATGGCCCAGATGAGCGAAGAGAAGGCAGCGAATTCACCAAAAGTGATCCGGCCTTCCATAAGGAACAGCCCGCCGGCCAGCATCAGGATGACGTTGAAGCCCTGAGCGAAGGATTCCAGATAAGGAAAATAATCAAGCCATACCAGGGCAGCCTTTTTGTTAGCTGTTGAATAGTTGACATTCTTCTCTGTGAATTTTTCGATCTCGAACTCCTCGCGGGCGAAAGCCTTGACTACACGGTTGCCTGAAATATTCTCCTGTGTAGTAGTGTTAAGCTGGGACAGCCGCTCGCGCAGGTCAATATACATTGGACGGACGCGTTTGGCGAAGATGAAGGCCACGATAAAAATCGGTGGCGACAGGATAAGCATCCACAGCGTCAACTCCGCATCTATCGTGAAAAAATAGATAACGGCAGCAAGGAAAATCGTTAACGATTCGATGATCGTCTTGAAAATCCATGCCATGGAGTGCCGGACCATGTCCAGATCGCCGGTCATCTTGGTCATGAGGTCGCCGGTGCGGTTATGGTCGTAATATTCCCTGTCCTGTCCCTGAATCTTGTTGTACAAATAAATACGGATGTTGTACATCATGTTCTGCGAGGACTTTTCGTACTGCATGGTTGTCAAATAAGCAAGACCCGTGCGGAGCAGGGAAAAGCCGATCATGCCCAGGCAGAGCGCGATCAAGAGCCCCCGCTCTTGTGTGAGATTCTGCTGCGCATTATCGCCGGCTATGAACGTGTCGACAATGCGCTGACTGATGTACGGATTCACGATCGTAAGACTTGAGCCTACCACCGAGAGGCAGAGCGCCAGAATGTACCGCGTACGGTTTCCCTCCAGGTTCTGCCACAGCCATTTTAGTTCGAACATCTAATCACCTGTTTCTGAATGTTCTTTCACTCTTGCTGGAAAAAGAATGAATAAATCAAGGTGATTATAACATTATCAAACGGCCAAGTATCGGCTACTGGAATATTTTCTTGTTACAATCAATTGAACTCTTTCGAAGGGGGTTTGATTGATTTTGCGGAATTAGAGAAGGAACGGGTTGAATATGGGTCCTTGACTTTGACGTCGCGTCGCACTTTACAATGACCCTGAGAGGAGGAGTCGCATGGAGCTTCAGACCATTAGCCAGATATCCAAAAGCTTTAAGCTCTCTACGCGCACCTTGCGCTACTATGAGCAAATCGGACTGATCCAAAGTACAAAGGTAGCGGAATATGCATACCGGACCTATGATGCCGAAACGGTGCTGCGTCTGCAGCAAATCGTGGTGTTGCGGAAGCTTAGGATTCCACTAAAGCAAATCATTGTGATTCTGGAGAGCAAGGATTCGGCGGAAATCATCGCAACGTTTGAACAGAACCTGAAGCAGGTAGCGGATGAAATTACAGCGCTCTCTACCATACGCACCATTCTGAACACGTTCATCGTCCGACTGAATGAAAGTACTCAACTGAATCTGAAGCGGAATCTGCTAGATGATGTGTCCATCCTGCCGCTGTTCGACTCCTTAATCACAAGCAAAATCCATTTCAAGGAGGACAAGACGATGGAGGATTTAAATCAGGCGAACGACCGGCTGGAGAAGCTGACGGACAGGGAGGTGCGGATTCTTTATTTGCCGCCGATGTCGGTAGCCGCACTGCACATTATTGGGAAGACAGCGGAGCTTGAGGGGAAGGAACCGATTTATGAGTTTATTCAAAAAAACAAGCTGCCGCAGATCAAGCCGGATTTCCGCCATATCGGGTTCAATCATCCGGATGGGCAACTGCCAGATGGGAGTGATCATGGCTATGAAAGATGGATCACCATTCCGGATGAGCTGTCAGTGGAGGCACCCTTTGTCAAGAAAACCTTTGCCGGTGGCCTCTATGCCGCCCATATGATTCCCATGGGAGCTTTCGACGAATGGGAGCGGCTTGGCGAGTGGGTGAAGAACAACGAAATATACGAGTATGCGGGAGGAGATCCCGAATACATGAGCGGTCTTTTGGAGGAACATCTGAATTACATCCACAAGTACATGCTTGCGGCGGATGACAGCACGATCCAGTTGGACCTGTTGATGCCGATCAAAGAAAAAGTGCGTAAAAACGTATAGGCGTATGATGTGAAACCATATTGAGATATTTGCTGGAATCTATAATGTAGAAGAGATGGCTGCTTAGCTCATTAGGCAGCCTCTCTTCTTTAGTTATCTTGAAACCGTTATCATTTGTTGTTTGGGGTAGTCATAGAAAAACAGGAAAATAAAGTTTGTTCACTAGTGTACGCCGCACAGTACTGTGTGGTATTATAGTAGTGTAAGGGGGGATGGCTTTGGATATGTCGGAATGGATTTCTCAGGTGCGCCGGGGGCTGCTGGAATATTGCATCCTGCAGCTGATCAGCAGCCAGCCCCGTTACGGTTATGAGCTTGTGACGGCGCTGGGTCAATGGGAGGTGCTGGCCGTTAATGAAGGGACGCTTTATCCTCTTTTGCGGCGGCTGCTTAAGGAGAATTATTTAGAAGCCTTTTGGAAGGAATCGGAGACTGGCCCGCGCCGCAAGTATTATTCGCTCACCCCGCCTGGACGCGAGCTGCTTGCTTCCATGACAGAGGAATGGAGCAAGGTTGTAGGTGCAATCGGGCAAATTCAGCTGTATTGATTAGGTAATCAGGTGCGGCAAATACATGTTCAGTTGGAGGGAAACACAAATGGAGACAAACTCGAATGATTATCTTCGCAGGTTTTATGAGGCATTGGATTTTTTGCCTGAGGAGGAACGGGTAGATGCTGTCCGTGAAATTGAAAGCAGCATAGCCGACGGCATGGCGAGCGGCCAGCCGGAGGCGGTCATATTAGCTCGACTTGGCAATCCGCGCAAGCTGGCCAAGGCTTACCAAAGTGAATATATGATGGGCCGGGGCAGGAGCCTGTCGCTGAAATCCCTGTGGCAGATGGTGACTTTTTATTGCACTACCGGATTGCTAAGTATCATGATTATTCCGATCCTGGCTACTATCGCTTATGGCTTTGGCTTTAGCGCAGTTTTGATCTTGCTGGCAGGGGTGATCCGCAGCTTCGGCGTTTCCTGGATCAATATGAACCTGGGTAACGGCTACGAAGTTCCCTACGCGTGGAGCATCCCTGTTGCCCTTCTGTTCAGCCTGTTTGTTGGTGGAATTGCCTTCATCAGCCGCAAATACTTGCTGATCTATATGAAGTTTCTCTCCAGGCAATACAGCCGGCTGATTCCCCGCTAAACAGCAGGAAACACCGGTTGCCAAGATCATGATCCCTAAGCCTCTGAGTCTATTCTGTTATGAAAGTATGCAGTAATCTGCGCAGCTATTTTGTCAGGGTACTCAATACCCTTAGCCTTGCATATTTCTGCCGCGTCCACTTGAAATAGGGCTATGCTTTTTTTGACAGCAGCTTCTAAATCATGAAATTCTGCAGTTGTATAATAGGCTTTCAGATGTTCTTGCTTCTCCTCGGGCACACAAAGTTTTACTTTGCTCTCCCAAGCACCCCAGTCCAGCGTATCATACCAGCTTAACAACAGGTCTACATGCGAATGGAACAACACATCCATGTTCTTGATGATTTTAAATAAATCCTTTCGCTTAAAGTATTTAATCAACATCTCTGTATGTAACCAGTAAGTATCCATAGCCCTTACAGTGTCGGGAAGATTATTATCTGTACGATAACCCTGATCAAGGAATGCTGCTGTTTCACCGGCTCTGTCAAAAATAAGCTGATCTCTTGTACAGCCTTTGCAATGCTGCCTGCACATCCATTCTTCAGGATAATCAGCGTTAATAATGAAGAAATCGAACTGGTGCAGCTGGCTGCCTATACGAAGCACACTACAGTAATTTTTGAAATACTCATTATTAAAGCTTTCGCCCCAAAAAATTAATAGCTCATCTGAAGCAGCGGCAAGAACTGTGGGCACATCTGCGGCAAAAGATTCAAAGTCCTTATCCGCTACCAGAAAAACAGGATCATAATCCGAATAAATATCTTCTGCCCCTCTGCTGATCGACCCATAGTGCCAGCCGCCTTTGCAGCGCTGATCTTTTTTTAAAATCTCTACGACTTTGTTAAAGGATGCTTCCAGATCCTTGTGCATGAAAAAACACTTCCATTCTTGGTTTATGCTGCCATAATACCACGACCTGCCCCGGAATTATTGCACTATTCCAACCTGTTGTTGTTCATTTCAATCATCTAAAATTGTCGTGTTTTTCGAAAAAATTAATATGAAAAGGCAGTGTGATCTAAATGAAATATGGGAAGATCATTGGTGAGGGGAATACGGCGACCGTATATGAATGGGAAGAAGGGAAAGTGCTTAAGCTTTTCGCCTCGGGTTATCCCCAAAGTGCTGTGGAAACAGAGTTTCAAAACACCAGAATGATCAATGATTTGAGCTTTGCCAAAGCAAAGGCCTATGAAATGATTAGCTGCGAAGAGCGCATGGGCATTATATATGAGAAAGTGGATGGTGAATCCCTGTTGGATTGGGTTTTGAGGACAGGCGACCTTCAGGGCTGTGCTGAATATATGGCAAGACTGCATAAGACAATTCTTCAGAACAAAGTCAGTGATGTATTGAATTACAAAGACTTTCTAAAATATCATCTATTAAATGTTCCGTCGTCTAAAAGAATGGATCACGGACAAATATGCGGGATTCTGGATAAACTTAAGGATGGAGACACCCTTTGCCATGGCGATCTTCATCCCGGTAATATATTGCTCGTAAGCGGGCAGCCCGTTGTTATTGACTTCATGAACGTGTGTCATGGAGATTTACTATATGATGTGGCTAGAACAGTGTTTTTGGTACAGTATACTCCCGTCCCCGAAGCTGCTGACGACCGGGAGATGCTGTTGCGGTTCAAAAAAACACTGGCCGATTTATATCTTAACGAAATGAATATTAGCCGGCATATGATAGAAGATTATTTGTCCGTTATTACCGCGGCGAGAGCGGGAGAGTGCCCCGACGAACAGCCGGGGGAGCACTCTTCATAGTCTACTGGCGGTCAGGTTCATTACTAACTCAGCTTACCGTTTCGCCCGGTTATTTCCTCTTCTAATTCCTTATATTCACTAGACTGGGAGTCAACATTGCTTCCTGACAGTCTGAGCTTCTTCAAATGAGGGAGGTTCAGGAGTAGGCTGGGATCCGAAAATGAGGTTTTGCATAAATCCAGTGTTTCAAGCCCGGTCAGGGTGGAGATGAATTCCCATGATTTTGGCTTGAGCATAGTCAGATCCAGGTTGATTAACGACGACATCCCGGTCAGTGCTTCCAGATTCTTTACCTTGGTTCCCCATATCCAAAGCAGCTCCAAATGGGGGAATTGCTCCCGTATGCCTTCGATGGAATTCAGTTTTGTTTTTTCCAGATACAATGTTTTTAGGTTTGGACAAATCCCCATTTCTTGAAAACTCTCCACAGATGAGCCTCTAAGCCGTATTTCCTCAATGCTGTCATGCTGGTAGAAGGGACTTAGGTCACTTGCGGCAGCAAAATTAGCGTCCAGAACCTTCAGTTTCCTCAGCTGTGAAACATATGAAAGATCCACAAGCTTTTTAGGAGCGATCAATCTGATTTCCTCTACATTTGGAAAAACCCCGAATGAATCTAGGCTTTCCAGCTGGCAGGTTTGCCCTCCCAAAGAAACCTTCTTCACACCCGCGGCGGGTGCAAAGCCTGGCACAGCCTCAATCTCATCAAAGCTCATACTGATAGTCTCCAGGCTGTCCGGGAGAACGGTTTGACTGTCATAATTATGCTTGGAGAAACTGACCGACTTTAAGGATTTAAGAGGGGACAGTAATTGATCGGGCAGCGTGTGCTGGACATAGAACATTTGCAGAGATTCCAGATGCTCAAGCCGGGAAAGGGTCTCTATATTCTTTTTAATCGTTGTTTTACTTATGAAGCTTAGATGTTCCAGACTCGTAGCGGAGTCCAGGCCGGCAAGATCAGGCAGGGTCAGCCTGGAATTTGTGGTGCCGAATTCAAGCTTCTTGAGATTTGCGAATTCTTTTAAAGGCTCGTAGGTTGTGATCTGTTTGACCTGGAGAAGTTTCAGTGTGTCCAGCTCATAAATGGAGCGGGGCTGATGAAACCATGCGTACTTTTTATAGTTCTCGACGTATGAAGCTGCTTCGTCTGCAAGGGCAGCTTTTGACTTGGCGTAATCCATTTCACGGCCTCCTAGCAAAATAAAATGATATAAACAGATATTGCTAACTTAGCATACGGCCTCTCCTATAACAAATCACACGATGCCGGATCCGCTGATCCTGCCGAGCCCCGGCGGGCCTCAACTTTGTATTTGTGATAAACTTAAACCATATGCAGCCGCACCGGACAGCGTATTGAAATGTACATAGAGTGATAACTGGCTTGGTCCGGATAGAGACAGGAGGATGAGGCATGAGCTTTGTTGCCGTAAAGGGTGAGTACAAGCGTTACAGGATGGGCGAGAATGTGATTGTCGCCAACGACGGGATTGATTTTGAGATTAATAAAGGTGAATTTGCCGTCATTGTCGGTCCCAGCGGCGCGGGTAAATCGACCGTGCTTAATATTCTTGGCGGAATGGATTCCGCTGACGAAGGTCAGGTCATTGTGGACGGTACGGACATTGCAAAGTTCAGTGCCAGGGAGTTAACAGGCTACCGCCGCAATGACGTGGGTTTTGTGTTTCAGTTCTACAACCTGGTGCCCAATCTGACAACGCTGGAGAATGTCGAGCTTGCTTCGCAGATTTCCCCGCGTGCCTTGGATGCGCGTAAGGTGCTGGAGGATGTAGGACTGGGGGCGCGGCTGGATAATTTCCCGGCTCAGCTGTCCGGCGGTGAGCAGCAACGCGTCGCGATTGCCAGAGCGCTGGCTAAGCAGCCGAAGCTGCTGCTCTGCGACGAGCCGACAGGCGCACTTGACTACAACACCGGCAAGCAGGTGCTGAAGCTGCTGCAGGATACCTGCCGCAATACCGGAACTACGGTCATCGTAATCACGCATAATCTGGCGATTGCCCCGATGGCAGACCGGGTCATTGAGATCAACAACGCTAAGGTACGGAAGATGGTAACCAATCCTTCGCCGGTATCCGTTGACGATATCGAATGGTAAGGAGAAGGCATCCATGAAAAAACGAGCGCTATGGAAAGATATTTTTCGTGAAATCGGGCACACCAAGGCCCGCTTTATTTCAATATTTGCAATTATTATGCTGGGCGTCAGCTTTTTCTCAGGGATCAAGGCAGCCGGGCCGGATATGCTGGATACCGCCGGAACCTTTTACCGGGAGACGGGGCTGATGGATCTGAAAGTGCAGAGCACCTACGGTTTGACCGAAGACAACCTTAAGCTGCTGAAGGATGTGCCGGGGATCGGTGAGATTCAGCCGGGTTACAGCGCGGATGTGTTCGCCGGAGACAATGCTTTGATCCTTAAGGTCTTTTCCTACAATACAGATGCAACGCTTAACCAATACCGCATGATCGAAGGACATCTACCGGAGCATTCCGGAGAAATCGTGCTGGATGACGTGCTGGCCGGAGAATATGCGCTGGGAGACAAGGTAACGTTTAGCGGAAACGGTAAGGATACGGAGCTGTCAGACGACTTCGGGACACTGGATTATACCGTAGTGGGCTTTGTGCGGAGCCCCCAGTTTATTGAGAAGAACAACCGGGGGACCAGTACGATTGGCAAAGGCACGGCGGATGCGTTCGCCGCTATCCCGGAGGCAGACTTTAAGCTGCCGGTTTATACGGAAGCCTACTTGTCTTTCACGGATACTGCCGGGCTGAAGGCTTATTCGCCGAAGTATGAGGCGCTGATCGAACAGCATACCCAAGCGGTGGAGCAGGCGCTATCCGGCGTGCCGGAAGCGCGGCTTGCGGAGCTGCGGGCGGAAGGCGGGAAAGCGTTGTCCGGCGGCCCCCTGGAGGTGGCTGCTGCCAAGCAGCAGCTCGCGGGGCTGGAGTTGCCCAAAATCTATGTCACAGACCGGAATGTAAGTCCGGGGTATACCGAATATAAAGATAACGCTGACCGGTTGTCGGCGATTGCGAGCGTGTTTCCGGTGTTCTTTTTCCTGATTGCTGCGCTGGTCAGCCTGACGACCATGACACGGATGGTTGAGGAGCACCGCCTGCAGATCGGAACACTTAAAGCGCTTGGTTATGGCAACCGTGACATTATGGCCAAATTCATGGTCTATGGCACGCTTGCCAGTCTGGCGGCTTCGGTGGTTGGGCTTGCCGTGGGCTTCACCCTGTTGCCTACCATTATCTATAATGCGTACAGTTCGCTCTATAACCTGCCGGATATCGTTAAAAGCTTCTATCCTTCGTATTCCATCCTCTCCGTTATTGTGGCGCTAATTTGCACTACGCTCACGGCTTGGATTGCTTCCCGGGTAGAGCTGCGCAGCAACGCTTCTGTATTGATGCGTCCGAAGGCACCGAAGAGCGGGCAGCGGATTATATTGGAGCGGGTATCCTTTGTCTGGAAACGGCTGAATTTTGTCCAGAAGGTTACCGCACGGAATCTGTTCCGCTACAAGCAGCGGATGTTCATGACTGTGTTCGGTGTAGCTGGCTGTACGGCGCTGATCCTGACCGGGTTTGGCCTCAAGGACTCGATCGGCAGCATCGCCGGAGAGCAATTCGGCACGATTATGAAATATGATGCGCTTGTAGCGCTGCATGATGATGTGCCTGCCGGTTCACGGGATGCCTATGAGCAGTTGATCACCGGTGAGTCCGCCATTACCGGGACGCTGAATGTGGCGCAGGAAACGATGACCGCACGTGCCAGCGGTGTAAATGACCAGGATGTGAATTTGTTCATACCAGCATCCGTTGATTCTTTATCCGACTATGTGGAGCTGCGGGACCGGACAAGTGGAGAAGGGCGGAAGCTTACGGACGAGGGGGCTATTGTCTCGGAGAAGCTGGCTAAGCTGTACGGGGTTGAGCCGGGCGACAAGTTGACCGTCGTGGACAACAAGAACGAAACCTTCAAGATTCAGGTCGCGGGGATTACGGAGAACTATGTGATGCACTATGTGTACATGACACCGGCGTATTATTCTTCTGTATTCGGGAAAGAACCGGTATTCAACACAGAACTGCTGAACTATGGCGTGCAGGATGCAGCCTGGGAAGACGGACTCAGTGAAAAGCTGACGGCTAGTGAGCGTGTTGCTGCGGTCAGCTTCTCCAGCAGTGTAGGCTCCGCCTTCGACGATACCATGAAGAGCATGGACGTTGTAACCTTGGTGCTCATTGTGTCAGCGGCGGCACTGGCTTTTGTCGTACTTTACAACTTAACCAATATCAATGTGTCCGAGCGGATCCGCGAGCTGTCGACGATCAAGGTGCTGGGCTTTTATGATAAGGAAGTAACGTTGTATATTTACCGCGAGAATATTCTGCTGAGTGTGCTCGGCATTGTGGCCGGTTCCGGCCTCGGCATATTGCTGCACAGCTTCGTTCTGAGGACGGCTGAGCTGGATGCGACGATGTTCGCCCCAATTATCAAGTGGCCCAGCTATGTGTATGCCGCGCTGTTAACCTTGTTGTTCTCGGGGATTGTTATGGTTTTCATGCATATCAAGCTCAAACGGATTCATATGATTGAGGCGCTCAAGTCAGTGGAATAACGCTTGATAACAATATGAGCAAAGCCAGCCGATATCGGCTGGCTTTTTGTCAAATAAGGGACGATAATTTCATATGCAGGATAGGAAAAGGATTTCCCTGCCCATCCAATGCAGACCGGTCAAACACTTGAAATCCCATATGCTCGTAGAACCCTGCAGCTTGGGGATTCTGCTCATTCACGTCCACCTCGTGTACATCCAGTGCTTCAAAAACCCGGGCAACCAGCTTTCTGCCGATGCCTTGCCCCATCGCCTCAGGGGCTACGAACAGCATCTCAATCTTATGATCCTGCACCCCTATGAAGCCCAGCGGCTGCTCCTGTTCATCGGTGAACACAAGCAAATGGCCGATTTCCCGGAGTCCTTCAAGAACCACAGGCCGAAGAGCAGCGATATCCTGTTCGGAGAGAAAATGATGGGTAAGGCGTACCGATGCTTCCCAAATGTCCAATAGACCGGATAGCAGAGCTTCCGTTCTGGTTGTGATCCGGCGTATGCGCTCCCGATCTTCCCCCGTCATCAGCTTGACGAGGCCGCCGCGGCAGCCGAAGCAACTGCAGCTGCGGTGATTGCAGTCTGCTGGGCAATGATAATGTTGGTAATGCTGGTGGAGAGCACCGTGTTCAGGATACCGTTTTGCACTTCATCCACCGCTTTGATCGCTGCCAGCGCAGCAGACAGCAGCAGCAGCTCCTGCTCGGTGATCGACCATTTGCCGAACCCCTTTTGCGTGCGGAGAAATTCGAAGGTCCCGGAGACATCGTTCACAATGTCTTCCCTGCTTAGGGGAAGCAGGGACAGCACGCCAAGCGAAGAGAGGGTGAATTGCTTGTCCATGCGGATGTTCTGTGCAAGGAAGGCATCGCGTAAGGCCAGTACACGGTCCGCCGCCGCCTTGGCTTGATTGCCAAGAACCAGTACTTGTGTCAAGGCTTGCACGCTGTTGCCGGACCGGAATTCGGGCTTAAGCGTGGCATAAAGCTGCTCCATCCGTTCCACGCCGCTTTCGATATCGATATCGGACAGGCCGAGCATGGCGGCGAAGATGTAATCATCCTGCCCCGTGAGGAAACGGTGCTTCGCCTTCATGTAGTCATAAAACCGCTTTGCCCGCTCTACCGTGCGCAGATATTGATCCGGCGCTTGGTTTGCGGCAATTTGATAAGCCGCCACGACCAGGTAATCGGAGCCATAGAATTTGATATCCTTCAACATGTCATATACGGACAGCGTGTTTCTAAGCTGTCCTTCCCTGTCGGCAGAAAGGGAGAGCAGGGCAGAAATGCTGATTGCAGAAGACCCCCTGAATGAGGAGAAGAGGCCGGTGTTCTCCTTGATCAGCTCATAGCTGGCGCGGATCGCCCCTTCATCTGCAACCTTATCCTCTGTTGTGTACAGTAATGCCGCTAACCGGCTGACCAGCGCATTTTGCCAAGGGAACTCCTTTTTGATACTTTGTGCGTTTTGTGCGAACAGCACAAGCCTTGCTGTATACGGCTCCTTCATTAGCAACCACCTCTCACTAAACTGTGTTTTATTTCCTATTTAGATATTTTACTATACCATGCAAAAATGAAGAAAAACGAAAGCTATAGATGACTATATTTAAAGTCTACCTTGCCGGGTGCAGTGTACTCAGTCAATATTGAATTAGGAAAGTAAGCGGTACCCGAGAAAATTGGAGGGCGATGCTAGTAATGAAGGACTTTGTAATCCGAAATCCGAAAGAAGAAGATGCGGAGCAGATCGGGAGCCTGGATTTTGTTCTTAATATGACCTATCTGTATCATGGCGATCTGGATAAGAGAAATATGTTATGCGCAGTGAATGGGGAAGATAAAATTATTGCGGTTGCCCACCTGATGGAGCATGAGACCTTTCATGCGGCCGGACATGATGAAGATAAGGATTTCATCCGATATCTAAAGTTTCAAATCCTATTTGCGGACGGTGTTGAGGATGAACAGATCAAAGATGCCCTGACGGATGCGTTAATTATACGGTCCAGAGAAATTAAAGCCGAGCATCCGGACAAGCGCATTGTATTGGCTGAATATTTAGATGCGGATAATCTCAAGGATTTGAGCTACTACCTGGCCCGCGGATTTACCATCCGGGACACGATTGTCGTATTTAGATTCGACCTCAGTCAGGACATTCCCCGCTATTCTTTACCGGAGGGGGTGCAGGTGCTGCCATTTCTACTAGATAACAGCGAGGCTTTGGAACAGTACCATCAAGCTGAGCTCGCTTCCTTTGACGGTGTCGCGTGGAGTATGAACCATTTACGCTGGATGCAGGGATCGCCGGAAATGGTCAATTTTTGTGCGTTTGCTGGCAATCAATTGATCGGCAACACGTCCACATGGCGCATCACGGATGAGCGGGGCGCAACGGAAAGTGTTTTTGTCATACCGGAATGGCAGAAACAAGGCGTCGCCCGGAGCGTGATATGCACAGCTCTGGAGCATCTGAAGCAGCAGGGCAAATCAATCGCCACCTTGGGCACACATGGAAACAATCAGAAGGCCATTCGCCTATATACTCAGATTGGCTACGAGCTGTACGGGTTCATCCTGACGATCGGCTATGCAATCGATTAAAATACGTAAAGAGAACATCCTGAAATGGACGTTCTCTTTACGTCGTATAAGAGTTAGAGCGATTACGCTTCAAAGCGAATTATACAACTGGGAAGCTGCCATCGTAAAAGTGGAACAACCAGGCAGCGATGTGCTTCCAGCCAAGCTTTTCGTCGGGATCATCCAAATTGGTTGTTCAGCTGGATGCGCTGGAATACTTGTGGAGGCTGCGGTTGAAGAAGAGTGTCGCAACTGTAAAAAGGATGACCATAAGCACGGCCCCTGCCGCAAGCATGAGGGGCTCAGCTTTCTGGACAAGTGCTTCAGCCGGAACCGATACAATGAACCCGACAGGCAGCACCCATGTCAAGACCAACCGGAGCGGGCGCGGATAGATGCCGATCGGATACCTTCCCGCTTGCAGGATATCTTCCATAATCCACAACATGTAGGTCCCTCTGTACCAAAAAGCGACAGAGCTCAGAATCAGCATCACGGAATACAGAATTCCGAGTGAAATAACTAGTGCAAGCAGAAACTGAGCAGCGGCTAGGAGGGTAATTTCGCTGTTCATGCCGTCTATCGCGAAAAGGATTACACCTGTGGCAACGGCGATATGCAAAATCGACCAGAGAGACCATTCCCGCACACTGATATAATATTGGGTCGATATAGGTTTCAATAGGGTATAATCAAACGTCCCGCTTTCAATCTCGCCGTCCATGCCGCCAAGCTTATTCATGCTGGGGCCGATCACAACATTTTTTACGGCTTGCACCAGCATGTAAACGCCGAGCACAGCCAGAGTCTCCGGCATCGTCCAGCCGTTAAGGACCTCATTGTTGACGTAGAGAATATAAATTCCCCCAATACCGCCTGCCAGACCTAACACCGCACTTAAAAAATTCATAACAAAGTTCAGCCGATATGCTGACTCATTCTGAAACGCCGCCTTCATGAAGGTGAAGATTAGTCTGAAATATCTCATGATTATCCCCCCACTGCCGAATATTTACGCTGGCCGTACCGGTTTACACCATAACACACAAGCATCAATACAGCAGTCCAGAGCAGTTGCATGGTGAAGCCCCGGATCATGCTCTCACGGTGTAATGTGCCCATAAGCGCCTCCACCGGGAAAGAGATCATGTACCGGTAGGGCAGAAAATGCGTAAGCTGGTTAAGCTGGCCGGGGAACAAGGCAAGCGGAGCCACCTGTCCGCCGAACAGAAAGATGAAGGTATCGTTGACACTGAGCAGTGCCGAGGAATGCTGTGTCCAAAAAGCGAGAAGGGACAGGATGTAGGCGAGCAGAAGGCGAATCATGAGTGCAAGCATAAGGGCCGCAAGGCCGGCAGCTATGGACACAAATGTAAAACTGGCCTGCACGCCCAGCAATAACCCGAGCAGCGTAACCACAACTGCAACAAACGGGATGCATACCATTTTGACAGCCGCTTCTTGTCCGACCGCTCCATAAATAAGAGGCAACGGACGCAGCAGCGCTGAGGATATCGAGCCATTATGTATCGCTTGAGCCGTTGACCAGTGTGTCGTCGGATACGTCATTTGATTGATGAGGATGAGGCACAGATAGTATAGAACAAAGGCATTCCTGTCATATCCCCCGATTGTGCCGGATGACGCAGCCGTCGACCAGACGATCATATAGATCACAGGCCCGATCATCCAGCCGAGTGCAAGCGTCCAGAAGAATCCTTTTTCCGACATGAAATTGAAGAGCTGGCCCCGAATCATCGCTATTCCGCCGCGGATATTCATACGGTGATCCCCTCTGCATATATGGTGTCAATCACTGATTCAATGGGGGGATCAGCGATTCCGAAATCAATGAGGATATACCTGCTCATCAGCATTCCGCTGGCCCTCACGACATCCTCTTTCTTTACCCGGAGGGTATGTTCATTCCCGCTATTCTCAATCCATTCTGCGGGAATTCCATCTATCTGAAGGCTCTCCGGGCTCAGCGGAGGATTCTCTTCTTCAAGGGTCAGCTTGATGATCCGGTACGGTGTGATCTTGTCCGTCAGGCTGGACAGCTTACCGTCATAGACCAAATGTCCGCCGTTGATCAGCATCACCCTGGAGCAAAGCGAAGTGATATCGGACATATAATGGCTTGTCAGAATAACCGTTGTACCAAATTTCTGGTTATATTCCTTCATATATTGCCGCAGCCTTAATTGCATTGTCACGTCCATCCCAAGTGTCGGCTCATCCAGATACAGGATTTCCGGCTTATGCAGAAGGGTGACAATAAATTCGCATTTGGACCGTTCACCGAGCGAGAGGTTGCGTGCTCGCTTTTGCATAAGCTTACCTACATCGAACATGTCCCCAAGCTCTGCAAGATGTCTTTTGAAATCCGCTGTGGGCACTCCGTAGATCTCTTTGAAAATGTGCATCGTATCATACACGGTGTTATTCCACTGCATTTGGCTGCGATTGCCCATGAGCATGCTGATCTTCTTGAGATATTGGGGTTTGCGCTGCCAGGGGGTAAATCCTGCCGCCGTTGCACTGCCTGAAGTCGGGTAGAGCAGCCCGGAGAGCATTTTGAGTGTCGTGGTCTTGCCTGCGCCATTCGGCCCGATGAACCCGACCATTTCGCCGCGTTCTATGGCAAAGCTCACCTCGTCTACAGCCTTAACCTCATTAAACTGCGGACGGAACAAGCTGCCGAACGCCGAACGAAGGCCAGCTTCCCTGACCGGAATACGATATGTTTTTGATAATCCATTTGCTTCGATATGATACGCCATAGATTCATCCTCCTTTGATGACAGGAGTTTATCATGCCGGGGGAGGGGTGGTGCAAAACTGGAGGGTTCTATTTGATAGCTGTTGTTTTCTGTGGTATAACAGTTGTATCTTTTTTCCAGAGGGGGTTGTTGCATGCCGGAACAGTGGGGACACTTCGATATTATCCTTGGGTCAGTCATGAGCAGGAAAGGCATTGACAGCGGGAAGCTGGCTCAGCTTGCGCACGTTCAGAGAAGTCAGCTGAATCTGTATATCACCAATGAAATTAAGCGTCCCGATCTTGGCGTTCTGGCCCGGATTTGCACAGCGCTTGCTTGTGACATTGGAGAGATTATGAAGTTTATCCCCGGTGAATCACCCGCGAAGCCCAAGCCGATTCTTAATACATCCGGTGAAGCATTTTATAGGACAGGACAAATCGCTCAGGAGCTGGGCGTACATCCCAATACGATAAGGTTTTATGAAAAAATAGGGCTGATCTCACCAGTAGAACGCACGGAAAACCGCTATCGGCAGTTTACATACAGACATCTTACACAGCTTCGGGTTTGCCGATTGATCTTCGGTACCCCCTACACCAACCGCACTCTAAGAAACACCGCCTTTTCGGTTGCAGCTGCCCTTAAATCATGGGATGTGGAGCTGGCGTTAACCAATGCTGAAGCCTATCAGCATCTATTGGAGAAGGAATACGCCTCTGCACTGGAAACAGCGTCGCTGCTTAAGAATTGGACCGAGAAAGGCCAGTTGCCCGGCACAGGGAATGTGTATAGCCATAAGGAAGCCGCCTCTTTGTTAGGAGTCACACCGGAAGTGCTGCGCAATTGGGAGCGCAACGGGCTGATCTGTGTTCCGCGGCAGCCTGATCAATCCCGCGTCTATGGAGATGAAGAAATTGCAAGGCTACGCATCATCTATATGCTCAGGCAAAATCATTACAGCATATCCGCCATCCAGCGCAGTATGCTCATTTTCGACAGTGGCAACAGCGCCGGAGCCGTTCTTGCGCTTAACCAGCCTGCGGCGGATTTGGAAATTGAATTTGTCAGCGCAGGCGATCATTGGCTGGACACCCTTGCCAGCCTGACTATAAGCGCAGCTGCAATCAAACAAATTGTAGTGGAGATTAGATAGGAAGGCTCCAATTGTTCACCACCCGATAGCCATCTCAAGATAGCAACCTTCACTTGCTGAGATTCCCGTGAGGAATAAAATCCATTGGGAATACCGTTTTCCTCATTCAGCAGCTTTTCGTAGAAACCCAATCCAACCGGGAACAATAAACAAGCAGGAGCCCAAGGTCTCCTGCTTGTTTTTATCTACATTTATTTATTGGGTATTAATCACAAATTCCACGCCTTCTTTGCGGTTTTTTGCATATTCAGCGGTTGCTGTGAATAGTAAGTCGGAAGATGAGTTAAGCGCAGTCTCGAAAGAGTCCTGCAGAACACCGATAATGAAACCTACACCAACGACTTGAATCGCAATATCATTCGGAATGCCAAAGACGCTGCATGCTAGAGGAATCAGTAAGAGCGATCCTCCGGCAACACCTGAGGCACCTGCAGCAGATATAGCAGACAGCACGCTAAGAACAAGCGCCATACCAAAATCCACTTCAATGCCGACCGTGTGAACAGCAGCGAGGGTCAAGACAGAAATCGTAACAGCTGCACCAGCCATATTAATCGTGGCACCTAAGGGAATGGACACAGAATACGTATCTGCATCCAGATTGAGCTTTTCACATAATCTCATGTTGATGGGAATGTTTGCGGCTGAGCTGCGAGTGAAGAATGCGGTAATCCCACTTTCCTTCAGGCAATGGAAAACAAGGGGGTAAGGATTTCTACGAATATTCAGATATACAATTAACGGGTTAATCACAAGTGCCATAAATAACATACATCCAATGAGAACAAGAAGTAGTTTACCGTAATCAAGCAGGGATGAAAGTCCCTTTGCTGTAACAGAATCAAAGACAAGACCCATGATACCTAAGGGTGCCAAGCTGATTACCCACTTGACGATTTGCGAGACAGCATCTGAAAAAGAAGTAAGCGTGTCTTTGGTGTTATCATTAGCATTTCTAAGAGCAAAGCCAAGTAATATAGCCCATGTCAGGATACCGATATAGTTGGCATTCATTAGGGCGTTTACCGGGTTATCGGCCACATTAAACAGCAATGCTTTGAGTACTTCTACAATTCCATCAGGTGGAGTCAGGCCGCTCACACCCGTTACAAGTGATAAGCGTACCGGAAACATAAAACTTACGATAACTGCAATCAGCCCTGCTAAAAATGTACTTAAACCATACAGAGCAAGAATCGCTTTCATATTCGTTTGTTGGCCTTTTTTATGTTTGGATATGGCCGACATGACTAAGAGCAAGACCAATACAGGTGCGACTGCCTTTAATGCCTGTACAAACAAAGAGCCGAAAATGCTGACCCCTGTTGCATCAGGAATGGATACAGCCAAAATTATACCAACTACAATCCCCACAAGTATTCGTTGTACCAGGCTCACTTGGTTCCACTTGAGCAATGCTGTTTTCATTACTTCCCCCCGGTTTCAATATGGAAATATAACTAAGCCCTGACTCCTGCTTTATCGCGGCAGTGTATGTAAGTTTATCACGAAAAATGTCGATTGTGTGCAACTGTAAAAATTTGCACACCGTTATCCGATCCTCCGCAAATTGATAGTGTTCCGCTGATAATGGGCGGCTTATCAGGTGCAAATGTCCATTTAGCCACTTACCCGATTGGGGGGAGTAAACGGGACTCTATGGCTTGCTCCAATAACGAGCTTAACGCTCTTCCTTCAATATAAAATCCGGTTTCAGCAAATAGTCCAGCAGGTAGAGATCCTCTCTCGAAGTGATTAATGCTTTGGATGAGGCAATGGAGAATCCCGCAGCCTGATCCACAAGCTCAAGAATAACAAAGGTATCTTTATGCATTACCCTGGTTCCCCTCTGCACTGTGTTTCTTCCACTTTCTGATTTTGGCGCGGAAGTTGGTGAACGGGGCGACTGAATTGATGTGAATCCAGCGGGCCATCGGCCAGTTGTCCTTGCTGCCGGTCCATTTGCGGGTGCCTTGGGTGAACAGCTCTTCTTCGGTTAACGTACCGATCCATTCCAGCCACTCCTGCTCCCTCTGACGGAATAGGTCTCGCAGCTCGGCGAGGGATAATGCGGCATATTGCTCGTAGAAGGACTGGTAAAGTCCGCCAAGCTGGTTCCATTTATAGCCGGGTGACGGCATGTGTACCTCATGGCCTTCCCGTTCATCCTTGTCCCAGCCCATGACAAGCGGAAGCCAGCCAAGCTGGTAGGCGATAATTTCGGCGGGTGTTTTATCCACCTCAGGTATTCTAGCATCCCTCTGGCTGTCGTCGATCCCGTCAAATTCTGCATCCAGCAGCACATATTTGGAATGAATGGTCTCGATTAGTTCCTCTTTGGACGAATATTCATAGCTTGCCACAGCACACACCTCGTTTTTATTCTAGTTATACCATAGAGCAGTGACGGCAGTATGTCATATTTCAAGCTTACTGCTCTTAAAGGGAATAATAGTTTCTAAATACACTTATTCACATTGTAAATGGAATAACATGTATAATGAGGGGGTCTGATTCAGGATCTTCTATTTTGGAGATTCCTTTGAAATCTGTTAGAGGAGAGTCTGCTTCATGAAGATCCGGGTGCTGATTGCTGATGATAATTCCTTCATCCGTGAGGGGATGAAGATTATATTGAACACATTTGAAGAGTTTGAGGTGCTGGATACGGTAGGGGATGGCCGAACTGCCGTTGATTATTGTCGGACGCATGAGGTTGATGTGGCACTGCTTGATGTGCGCATGCCAAACATGAATGGCGTGGAAGCGGCAAGGCTGCTGGTGTTAGAGACGGCGACCAAGCCGCTCATCTTAACGACATTCGATGATGATGCCTATATCCTTGATGCCATCCGTTTCGGGGCAAAGGGCTATCTGCTCAAGAACAATGATCCGGAGCGTATCCGTGATGCTATTAAGAGTGTGCAGGCCGGGAACAACGTGATTCAGGATGTGATGCTGGATAAGCTGAGGGCTACGATGACAGAGACGTCAGAAACACCGAAGTCCTCAGCGATTAGCCCGCAGGAAGAGTCTTTGCACACCACTCCTTTTGGGGCTGGACCCTTTGACCGTACTCTGTTCACCAAGCGGGAGCTGGAGGTGATGGCGCTGATTGCCAAGGGCTTGTCAAATAAAGAGATCTCCGGCCAGCTGTTTATTTCCGAAGGAACAACCGCCAATTATATTACCTCGATTCTGAATAAGACGGCGCTGCAGCACCGTACCCAGATCGCCATCTATTATCTGAAGGGACAGGCCCGCTGAGCGAAAGGATGGTGGCTGCATGATGCAATTATGGATAGCCGGCAACAAAATACTGCTGCTGCTGTTGGTCATCTTTACGGCATATTTCACAGTTGTGGAGCCTGATCGCTGGCTGGTGCTGCTTGTTCTGATCTACATTGCCATGAATCTGCTGATCTCAATTGTGCATACTGCTTTGTTCCGGCAGGCACTTCTTCTGCTGCTCATGGTCTATCTTATAGGCTGTGCAATTTACACACATCCGTCTTTCTGGATGCTGTTTCCGCTTATTGTCTATGAATTCGCGGAATTCCGCAGCGCCAGAAGCAGGTGGGGGTTGTCTGCGGGACTACTGCTGGTGCTATTGCCGATGCTCTACCTGCCCCCTTCCATGCTTGTTCTCTACAGCGGCCTTGCTGTACTGAGCTTTCTCAGCTATACGGTGCTGAGACAAGCGGTGGCTAAGGTCTGCACACAGTCCAGAGAACTGGAGCAGCTGCGCACGGACCTGGAGCAGAAGGCCAAACATCTGCTGGAGAGCCATGACTTGATCAAAACCTCGGAGTACACAGTCAAGCTGGAGGAGCGTAACCGGCTGACTCAGGAAATTCATGACGGTATCGGGCATTCGATGACCGGTGCGCTGATCCAGATGGAGGCAGCGAAGAGGCTGTTAAGCACCGATCCTGTAACAGCAGGAGGATTACTTCAGAACGCTATAAACATCTCCAAGCAGGGTATTGAAGAAATCCGGCTCACGCTGCACAATAACAAGCCGGCCACAGAACAGCTGGGTCTGCACCGCTTAAATAAGGCTGTGGAGTCCTTTGGTGCTCAGGCAGGTCTGATGACATCAGTTGTACATGCTGGTGACATGGAGGTCATTACTCCGCTGCAATGGGGAATTATACATAAGAATGTATCCGAAGCGCTGACCAATACAGCTAAATATGCTGTGGCTTCAGCAGTGCATGTCGAGATCAGGGTACTCAAGCAGTATATTAAGGCTGTTGTCTCCGACAATGGTCGAGGGGCGGCCAGGATCATCAAGGGGATTGGACTAAGCGGAATGGAAGAGCGGACGGCGGCGGTAAGCGGGACTGTGATTGCAGACGGCAAGCGGGGATTCACGGTTACCACATTGATTCCATACGGAGACAGGTGAGATTATTCACCCTGTCCCTGGAAGAATAGTAGATTCTCATACCTTAAGGATGAACTTATGCACTGACATAAGGGCATCCTTTTTTCTTACAATAGAACTGCACAAGAAGAACAGGCAGCAAGCCACTGAAAAATTGGAGGGATTCCGGCATGAATGTATTGGATATTCGAGGCCTGACGAAGAAATTCGGCGATTTTCTGGCTGTCGATAACCTGTCCTTAACGGTCCGGGAAGGCGAAATCTTCGGATTTCTCGGAGCTAACGGTGCGGGGAAAAGCACAACCATTAATATGATCTCCTCCCTGCTGCGGCCCAGTGGAGGTGAAATCCGCATTCTGGACAAGGATATTATGAAGGAGAGCCGGTTCGCCAAGCTGAATCTTGGCATTGTGCCGCAGGATTTAGCCATCTACGAGGATATGACCGCTTATGAGAATGTGAGTTTTTTTGCCGGATTATATGGACTGAGAGGAACTGTGCTGAAGGAAAGAGTGCTTGAGGCATTAGAGTTCGTGGGGCTGGGCGATAAAGCCAAGGCCTTTCCCAAGACCTTCTCGGGAGGCATGAAGCGGCGCCTGAATATCGCCTGTGCGATCGCCCATAAGCCGAAGCTGATTATTATGGATGAGCCAACCGTGGGAATTGATCCCCAGTCGCGCAATTACATCCTGTCCTCCGTACGGCAATTGAATGAAACGGGCAGCACGATCATTTACACAAGCCATTACATGGAGGAAGTCGAGGAGCTGTGCTCACGGATCGCCATTGTGGACCATGGCAAGATTATAGCCGAAGGCACCAAGGAACAGCTGAAAGCGAGCATTACGGATAGGAAGGATATCCGTCTGGAGCTGAAGTCATCAGGCGGAGGGGAAGGAGAACATTTGAAAGACATACCGGGCATCCGTACCGTGCAGCAGGACGGGCAGGTTATTGTGATTCAAAGCGATGCGGCGGTGGACAATCTGAACCGGATCCTGAAGAAGCTGATGGACGAGGGGGCGGAAATCCGGTCGGTGGAGGAGCGGGAGCCAAGTCTGGAAACCGTGTTCCTGACACTCACAGGACGCAGCTTGCGGGACTGACTGGGAAAGGAGAGGATAACCGGTGAATACGTTGTCGATTGCATTCAAGGAGATAAAACAGGGGGTCCGCGACTGGGGCACGATGCTGTTCATGCTCGCTTTCCCGATTGTGCTGATCCTTATTCTCGGGCTCACACTGACTAATGCGTTTAACAGCAATGTCAGTATCGGGACTGTAAAGGTGATTGTGAAGGATATGAGCGCAAATGAACCCTTATCCCGGGCATTCAGCCTGTTCTCTTTAGAAGCAGATAAATCCGGGATACAGATGGATCCTTTGCAGACAGGGATGAACGGACGTGAAGAAGTAGAGAAGGGCCGGTATGCAAGCTACATAGAGCTTAAGGATAGCGGGATTGAACTATATGGAAGCAGCCGCAGTACACTTGAGAGCAGCATAGTACAGGGAATGCTGGTTTCGTTTACAGACAGCTATAATGCAGCTGAGACTGTGAGCCGGCTCCAGCCGGGGAAGGCGGAACTGTTGATCATTGACCCTGCACAGCGGAATTATATTCAAGAGGTATCGATTGTTCCTGACCGGAAGCCGGGTTCGATTGATTATTATGCGCTGGCGATGACCGTGATGATCGGATTATGGAGCGCAATGCCTGCATCGGGGCTGATTAAGAATGAAATTACACGGGGCACAGCCCCCAGACTGATGACGGCACCTTTATCGAAGCGGGAGATGCTGACGGGCAAGCTGATGGGCAGTCTGGTTATTAATATGTTATGTGTCCTTGTGTTAATCCTGTTCAGCAAATACGTGTTCAATGCCTATTGGGGAGAACATATGGCAATCGTGCTCGGTGTGCTGCTGTCGGAAGTGGTTATGGCGATCAGCTTCGGACTGGCCGGCAGTTATATTCTAAAGGGAGCGGCATCACAAGGCATTATTATGATTGTACTGCAGATTGCTTCACTGGCGGGAGGCGCATATTTTCCTGTAGGTGATGGAGGGGGGCTGTTGGGATGGGTGGTTAAGCTGTCACCGAACCAATGGGCCAATCATGCGCTGACTGAGGTGATCTATGGAAACCGGTTGTCAGCTGCCTGGCCGGTTATGGGCCTGAACCTGGGACTGGCGGCATTGTTTCTGGGGGCGGCGATTGTGATTATGCGGCATAAGGAGGGCATGTAAATGAAGAAGGATATCTGGTTTCTGGTCTGGAGGACCTTGAAAGCTACTTTTCGGAAACGTTCCGCTCTGATTTTATATTTTGGCCTTCCGGTTGCCGGAATTCTACTGTGTACACTGCTCTATGGCTCGCAAGGGCCAACTGTGCTCAAGGTGGGTATTGTGAATAAGGACACCGGAGGCAGAATTGCCGCAGATACGCTAGGCTTCATGCGGGGATTGGATAATATACAACTAGCAGAGGTGACGGAAAATGAACTCACAACCCGGCTTGCCAGCGGCAAACTGGACAGCGGGCTCATTATGGAATCCGGCTATTCCGAGAGTGTGCTGCAAGGCGAACCCGGTCATATCGAAATAGAGTCGCTGAAGGGGGCAGAAGCAACCTTATATCTCAAGTCGATGCTGTATGGATATATCGATCATGTGGCGGCTATCGGCAGAGCAGCCGGTGGAGAGGAGACTGCTTTTAATGAGCTGTATGAGGAGTACCGGAGCGCGGAATTCCAGCTGCAGTCCGAATGGGTGGAGGATACCTCTGCTGCGCAGGAAATGTCTTTTCAATCCATTGGTTTCCTGATCATGTTCATGATGACCTCGGCGGTAAACCTGTCGGAGCTGATCCTGAAAAATCGGGAGAACCGCACGTATTTCCGCATTCTCTCCTCACCTGTTCACGCCCGGACATATGTGCTGTCCAATATTATAGTGAATTTGCTGATAATGATTGCCCAAATCGCTGTTACTTTGTTCGTTATGCGGGAAGTATTCCGGCTCGATCCGGGCGTAGCTATGTGGGAGATGTTCGGGCTGTTGATTTTATTCGCCTTGGTATCCGTCAGCATTTCGCTTGTTATCGTGTCTGTGGCGAAAAGTACGGCTGCTGCGGGTGCGCTGCAGAATCTGATTATCGTTCCGACCTGCTTCATCTCCGGCTGCTTCTTCCCGGTTAGTGTGATGCCGGAGGCGGTACAGCGGATTGCGAGCTTCCTGCCCCAGACTTGGGTACTGGAGTCGTTCGAAAGTCTGCAGAGCGGGGAGAACTTCGGCGGGATAGGGTTTAATCTGTTGATTTTATTCGCTTTTTCCGTGGTCTTTTTCTTGCTCGCGACCTATAACTTTGGTCGGAATAATGATACGAGACATTTTGTTTAATATGCGGATTCTCTGTTAGCGGTGAATTGAGAATGTAGAACAGGGAAGAAAAAGGGACGTGTGAGAGCCGCGTCTCTTTTTTGATGTGTAGTCGTATATAATGATATTCATATGGAAGGAAGTGACACCATGATTATTGTCCTGGTTATAGCTATTATTTTGTTAATGGCCCAAACTATTTACCTGCTGTATTATAAAAGCCAGATTAGGGATATCGGGAATCAGCTGTCTTTTATTATGGAACATAATTCTTTTAAGTTTATAGGAACACAATTAAAGCCTAAGGAAATCGATAGCTTAATCCACCGCTGCAATGCTTTGTTAAGCCGTCAAAGAGCCCTGGATCAGCAATTCAGCCGGAAAAATGAAGAGATGAATTCTACGATCATCAGCCTGTCGCATGATATCAGAACCCCGCTTACTTCATTAGATGGTTATCTCCAATTAGCTCTGCGCTCAGAACAACTTCAAGACAAGACACAATATGTAACACTAGCCCAATCCAGAATTCAGCAGATCATCAAGTTGGTTGACGAGTTGTTTTTATACACCAAGCTGCAGAATCCGGAATATAGCTTTGAACTTGAATCTGTTGACGTTATGGATGTGCTGAAGCGGAACTTATTTCATTTCATTGATGATTTTTCCCGGGCCGGTGATGAACCCATGCTTAATCTTCCGGAGTTGCCCGTTTCTATCGTGGGGAATGTGAATGCCGTGGAGCGGGTATTTGCGAATATCGTCGGCAACTATTTTATACATGGGGAAGGTTCGTTATCTATTGGTTATGAGGATAAGCAGGATACCGTGTGTATCCATTTCACCAATCTGCTGAAGGCAGGGACCCAGGTCAATATGGAGCGGATTTTCACCCGGTTCTATAAAGAAGATCCTTCACGTACCGTTCATTCCTCCGGTTTGGGTCTATCAATTGTGAAATCACT
This sequence comes from Paenibacillus sp. FSL H3-0321, assembly GCF_038002865.1. Lineage (NCBI taxonomy): Bacteria > Bacillati > Bacillota > Bacilli > Caryophanales > Paenibacillaceae > Paenibacillus > Paenibacillus sp. FSL H3-0321. The sequence goes on from NZ_JBBODH010000001.1 coordinate 5,128,221, forward strand.
TATGGAAAAGATGAACGGAGATACGGAGGCCGAATGCATCGGCGATACCTTTTGCCTAAAAACAGAATTTATGAAAACAGCGAAGGAGAATGCAGATGTGCGGGAACGGGAACAATCAGCGGGTCCTGATTATTGAGGATGATGAACATATTAACGGAATTATTTATGACGGTCTTACAGCAGACAAGTTTCTTTGCACACAAGCATATTCCGGCAGTGAAGGGAAGATGAATCTGGCTCACCGCGAGTACCAACTCATTGTGCTGGATCTGATGCTGCCCGGTTTATCGGGGGAAGAATTCATGCATTATTTGCGGAAGGATTTAAAGTCTGGGGTCCCGGTGATCATCCTGTCGGCTAAAGACCAGTTGGATCATAAGTTGAACCTGTTCGCTTTGGGAGCAGACGATTATGTCACCAAGCCTTTTGAAATAGAAGAGCTGATTGCCCGCATCCATGTCCATATCAAAAGAAACGCGGCAGATGAATCCTCCAAGGAGTACAAGCATAAAAACCTGCTGCTGGACAGCACGGCATACAGTGTCAAAGTAAAGGATAAGACACTTAGTCTGACGAGACAGGAGTATAAAATTGTTGAACTGCTGGTGAGGAACCCAACGCGGGTATTCACGAAGCAGGATTTGTACGAGCTGGCATGGGATGAAATCTATATGGGAGAAGACAAAACGATAACGGTGCATATCAGCAATATCCGCAATAAAATTAAGCGCTATGATAGTGAACCTTATATTGATACGATCTGGGGAATCGGCTTCAGGCTGAGTAAGTGAAACGCTTTGACATTTCTTAACCTTTTATTGGCGATGTCTTAGCCTTCATCCTGTTAACTTATGGTGAAGGAGGGTGCTACCATGTCAGATTGTATTATTGAAATGAGTGGACTTACGAAAAGGTACAAATCAAAAACCGCTGTGCTGAATGCCGATCTCAAAATATTCAAAGGTGAGATTGTAGGATTAATCGGGAAAAATGGGGCGGGGAAATCGACGCTGCTGAAAATGATCGGCGGATTAATTTATCCGACGTCGGGAGAACTTCATTTTTTTAACCGGTCTTCGGGTGAGAATCAGTCTTTCTTCGAGCGGATGGGCGTGCTGATTGAAAATGCCGGACTCTATCCCCATTATTCGGCCTATGAGAACTTGAATCTATTGGCCATGGCTTATGGCCTCAAGGATAGGAACAAGCAGATAGAGAAATTGCTGCAGCTGGTTGGACTAGATCATAAGAATACAGCTAAAGTCAAAAGCTATTCCATGGGGATGAAACAACGGCTCGGCATAGCGATTGCTTTACTCGGAAGTCCGGATGTCCTGATACTCGATGAGCCGATCAACGGGCTTGACCCGGAAGGTATTGTTGAGATTAGACAGTTGATCCTGGAGCTGAACAAAGACGGCTTAACCATTATCATTTCGAGTCATTTTCTTGAGGAGTTATCCAAAATCGCGACTAAGTATGCAATTATTCATCAGGGTGAGATTGTTGAGGTGATCTCCAGAGAAGAACTGCTGCAGAAATGTGAGGAACGGATTGAGATCGGGGTGGATGAAGCCAAAACGGCCATTCCGGTTTTGGAGCGGGAACTGCAAATCTCAAAGTACAAGGTTGCCTACGGTCAAACGCTGTATGTCTATGACCGGAACATTGAAATCCGGCAAATTACGAAGGTGCTGGTGGATCATGGGGTATCGGTAGATTCAATTTATAAGCATAAGCAGAGCCTGGAGCAATACTTCCTGGAACGGACGGAAAGTGCGGGTGATCACTATGATTAATATCCTTAAGATGGATTTTCACCGCTTCAGAAATAATAAAATCATGTATTTGCTGCTGCTGCTGTTCTGTGCTTTTCAAATCTTCGGCATCTTTATGATGCAGCAATACTCACAGTCGATTGAAGAGGGAGGCGTTGTGGTCAGCAGCATGAATGAGAGCGAGTTTATCCAATATAATATTTCACAGCCCTCCTCCTGGATGCTGATTTACATTGCGGTCTTCAGTATTTATTTCTATATGAGTGAATATAACTCCGGATTCCACAAAAATTATATCTCGATGAGAAAAGCAAGAATCTATTCTGTCTTGTCGAAAATGTTGATCCTGGCCGTGTTTATAATCCTTCTGTTCATCACGCTGCTGATGTCTGACTGGATTGGAAGAAGCCTATTCTTTGGTAATGCCAGCCTTGGTGATCTTGGTTTTTTCGTTAAACTGCTGGTCGGCCAGTTTTTGCTGCATTGGGCATTTTCGATCCTGATTCTCTGTATTGCAATGATCGCCAAAAACCTGCTGGTAAGTTTGACCGCTGGATTTATCCTGGCCCTAAATGTTGTGGGAATGTCGCTGGCTGCACTGGAATCGCTTGTTGAGGGAATTCACCTGTCGAAATACCTGCTCATCAATACGCTGGTCCGCATAAAGGACTTCAATAATACCGGCGAAGTTATGCATACGACTTTTGTTGCGGTTGCAGCTATTGCAGTATTCACGTTCATTGCAGTCCGTTATAAAATTAAGGAAGACCTGAATGTATGAGCAGGCTGAATCGAGTCCATTTAAATGCTGAATGATCCTGATCCGCTCAAAGCACAGAGAGTTACAGAGGCGACACCTCCAGACTAAATAAGGTAAACTAGAACTGGGTGCAAGCGCGTTTGCGTCTTCAACATAAATAGAGTGCAGCCCGTTTGGGAATTGCACGACACAAAGGAGAAGAGTAACGATGACTGAAAGAATCCCGGAAATTGAATTGAACGATGGACTAAAGGTGCCTGCGATTGGATTTGGGACTTACCGCTTGAAGGGTGTGGGCGGTGTAAAGAGTCTTACAACAGCGATTGATGCCGGCTATCGCTTGCTGGATAGCGCCTTTAATTATGAGAATGAAGGAACGATTGGCGAAGCGGTTCGCCAAAGCTCTGTGCCGAGGGATCAGCTGTTCATTACGTCCAAGCTGCCGGGGCGCCATCACGCTTATGACAAAGCGGTGGAAACGATCCAGGAATCCTTATATCGGGCCGGATTGGACTATTATGATTTCTATCTCATCCATTGGCCGAACCCCAATGTGAATTTATACGTTGAGGCTTGGCAGGCGATGATCGAGGCCAAGAAGCAAGGGCTGATCCGCTCCATAGGGGTCTGCAACTTTTTGCCGGAGCATATAGAGCGTTTGATCAAGGAAACCGGAGTAGCGCCAAGCATGAATCAAATCGAGCTGCATCCCCTGTTTAACCAGGAAGAGCAGCGTCGATGGCATAAAGAGCACGGAATCGTGACCGAATCCTGGAGTCCGCTCGGACGCGGCAGCAGTATTCTAGAGAATGACAAGCTTGCTGAAATTGCCGGAAGATATAACAAGTCAATCTCCCAGGTCATCCTGCGCTGGCATGTCCAGCTTGGAGCGGTTCCGATTCCCAAAGCAGGATCTGTAGAGCATCAGCGGGATAACCTGAACGTGTTTGATTTCGCTCTGACTGAAGCAGAAATGGAGACAATTTCGGGACTAACCTCAGCATCCGGGCGTATCGCGGATCAAGATCCGGCGACCTATGAGGAATTCTAAACGTACTTAACGCATGTGCGTTCACAAAAGCTATAGATCGGACAAACCTATCCGCAGTAATGGATAGGTTTTTTTATGTGCAGGCGGGTAAAAAGGTGCGATTCATAATTAAGCGGGCGCGGGCATGTAACCGATAAATAAGTATAGTTGAATGGACACGGAGGATTTATTGAACGTTGAAAAATATACTCAAAGTCGCATCCACGATCATACTGCCGTTTGCTCTGCTTGTGCTGGCGTATTTCTTTGCCAATAACACACATACCTTGTCCCAGCCGCAGCTGGAGCTTGTGAGGCTTGCCCCCTACCCCATCTTTCTGATCGGAGGCGTCCTCTCCTGGAAATTCAACCGCAGCCGGGAGTTTTTTCTGCTCCTTATTTTTACGCTCAGTCTGGCCTCACTGCAATATTTGCGGGAGCTGCCCGGCGCGGGTGGCGAGGTGTCGGTGTCCGATCTTCACTCCATTCTTTGCCTGGTGATTCCTGTTAATGTCCTGATCTTCTCTTTCTTTAAGGAGCGCGGGATATTCAGTCTATGGGGACTTCTCCGCATTGCATTTATATTGGCTCAGGCAGCAGCAGCCGTATGGTTGTTGAACCCGGACCAAAGCGCCATTCTGCACCGGATCGGCAAGGATCTGCTGCCTGTAACGCTGCGTGATCTCACCCCATTGTCGCAAGCCTCGCTGGTTGCTTTTGTGTTGGCGGGGATAAGACTTATCATCAGGCAAGTTTCCCAGAAGTCATCGCAGGATATTTCTTTCATTGCGGTGCTGGCGGGAATGTTATATGTGCTGCATAGCGAGTATGATCCTATCCGGTATGCCATATTATGGGGCGTGTCGGGGATCATTCTGATTACCTCGATCATTCAGGATTCGTATTCGATGGCGTTCTCCGATGAGCTGACCGGACTTCCTTCCAGGCGGGCCTTGAAGCAGGATATGATGAAGCTGGGGATGAATTATGCGATTGCCATGCTGGACATCGATCACTTTAAGAAATTCAATGATACTTATGGCCATGATACGGGGGATGAAGTGCTAAGGCTGGTGGCTTCTACTTTAAGAGAGGTTGCCGGAGGCGGAAGGCCCTTCCGTTATGGCGGTGAGGAATTTACGATCCTGTTCCCGGGTAAAAGCATTCAGGATGCTTTGCCGCATCTGGAAGAGCTGCGCGAGAAAGTGGCTAAGCGTGCTTTTACACTGCGGGGGAAGAATAGAGGAAAAGGCAAAACAAAGCGCAAATCGAAATCTGCAAGCACGAGATCAGCCAGGCCCATATACATAACGATAAGCATCGGCGTTGCCCAAAAAAATGAAAAAAACAAAACGCCGGATACGGTCATGAAGTCTGCGGACACCGCCTTATACCGGGCCAAGAAAAAAGGGAGAAACTGCGTAAGTAAGTAAATATTCTATTTCATAAGGCACCAAAGCAACAAAAACATACATAGTATAGCGGTTCTTAGACCAAGCGGAAACGGGGGCATTCGGTAAGGTTCAATGTTGGAGCAGGCAGGAGTATTCTTAGCAAAATTATAGTCGATGGAGGAAACAACGAATGAAAAAGCTATTTAGTCTGCTGCTTATATTGTTAATGGTTACACCAGCCTTTGGCAGCACAACCTTTGCGGACAATGCGGTGAAGGCTAAGGTGGCAGAGAGCAGCACATTTATTAATGGAGAAGAGAAACAGTCTAACGGATTCGCGATACTCGGCAATAATTATTACAGCTTGCGTGATATCGCCGAACATTTCTCGGGAACCTCCAGCCAGTTCGATATTACCTGGAATAAGAAAAACAACGCGATTGAGATCATAACCGGACAAGCCTATACGCCTGAGGAGAGCGGAGGCAGCAAATATTACAGCCAGAGCAGCAGCTATAGCGCTACACTGTCCAATTCCAAGGTGGTGCTTGACGGGCAGTTGCAGTCTATTAAGGCCTACACGATTGACGGCAGAAATTATTTTCAGTTGAGAGATTTGGCCGCCAAGATTCCCTTTGAGCTCGAATACGACAATAAGCTGAACCAGCTGGCGATGTACTCTAAGGTTCCGGACCATGCGTACCGCGTGAAGACGGGGGCTCCGGTGGAGAGCAATGCCGAATCTTCTAATTTTCCCAGATGGAAAAGTACAATAGAGTCCTACCTTGTCAACAATAGCGACGGGACAGTAAGCGTCATTGAGGCGGGCAAGGAGGTTGCGATTGAAACGTACAATGCCAAATATGAATTGACAGCAACTCAAAAAGTAGCATATGAGCTTCCGCTGTTCGGCGGCTTCTACAGTGGTGTGAAGTACAACTATATTGCGTTTGGACAAGAGAACCGTGAAGAGGATAACAGCAAAGAGGTCATTCGCATCGTCCGTTATGATAAAAGCTTCAACCGTATCGACAGTGTGTCCGTTAAAGGCGGGGAGAGCTACACGGTAGTACCTTTTGATGCAGCCTCCGGAAGGATGGCCGAGCAGGGAGATACGCTTGTCTTCCACACCAGCCGTGAAAGATACACGACAGAAGACGGATTAAACCATCAGTCCCAGCTCACAATTATCGTGAACACCGGCACCATGACCGTGACCAATGATATGGGAAGATTTCAGAAAAATCATGTCAGCCACTCCTTCGATCAATATGTGCTGTTCGATGGAAGCAGCCATGTGCTTGTGGATCATGGCGATGCCTATCCCCGTTCAATTGTCCTGAATAAAGGCGACGGCAAGAGTTACAGCGAGGTGGACCTGTTCCAGATTCCGGGGAGAACCGGGGCGAATGCCACCGGGGTTTCGGTTGGCGGATTCGAAATGTCCGCAGGCAATTATATTGTCGCTATGAACAGCATCGACCATTCCTTGGTTAAAGACTACACCTCTTATGAGATGGTTGGGCTGGATAAGGATCAGCGGGATATTATGCTGAATGTATTGCCCAAGAACAGCCTTGCCAGCGCTTCCGTTAACCATATCACCCTGGCTAAGTATGCAGGCACCGATCGTATTGCCTCCATACCGAAACTGGTGAAGATAACGGATGACAAATTCATGGTGCTGTGGCAGGAATTTGATAAGGACAATCATCCGGGTGATTTGAAATATGTATTCATCGATGGTTCGGGGCAAGCCGCAGGTGCGATCCAGACGATTAAGCATTTTGTATTATCCGAATGCAATCCGGTCGTCAGCGGGGGCAATATTGTCTGGTACACCAACAGCAATAGTTCGCGGCTATTCTATACGATTCCGGTGAACTAGGCAGCAAATTATAGCGGGACTCTCTCCCGATCCTAACAGCATCAGGCCGCATCCTTATTCGTAAGGGCGGCCTTTTTGTTGTGCCTTTTGCTGCGGATTGGAAATAATCTTTCGTTTAGAGGACCCAGTTCTGGTTACATAAAGAGAAAAGAGTCGAATCATTTTGGACTGAGGAGGAATTTACGATGAGTGATCAATATACGATTCAGGACCCTGTGAAACAATATCAGAAAGCCACGCCGGAGTTCCAGCAGCAGCAGCCCGCTCCGGGACTGGAGAAGGCGATGCATCCGAAGCCGGATGACGGTGCGGAAACTTACCGCGGCAGCGGACGGCTTACCGGACGCAAAGCGATTGTTACCGGAGCAGACAGCGGGATTGGCCGCGCGGTGGCGATTGCCTTTGCCCGCGAAGGTGCTGATATAGTCCTGTCCTACATGCCGGAGGAAGAGGCTGACGCGAAGGAAGTGGTCAAGCTTGTAGAGGAAGCCGGCCGTAAGGCAGTCGCTCTGCCAGGCGATCTCAAGGATGAGGGCTACTGCGAGCAGGTGATTGCCGCCGCTGTCGAACAACTGGGCGGAGTCGATATTCTGGCCAATATTGCGGGCAAGCAGCAATTCGTCACCGATATCGCCGATCTCACTACGGAGCAGTTCGACGCCACCTTCAAGACGAATGTGTACTCGCTGTTCTGGCTCTGCAAGGCGGCGATCAAACACATGAAGCCGGGCAGCACGATCATCAATACTTCTTCGATTCAGGCGTATCAGCCTGCACCGATTCTGCTGGACTACGCAACCACCAAGGCTGCGATTAATACGTTCAGCAAATCACTCGCCCAGCAGGTGGCGGGCAAGGGGATCAGGGTGAACGTTGTGGCTCCCGGTCCGGTGTGGACCCCGCTTCAGGTCAGCGGCGGCCAGCCGGAAGAGGTGCTGAAGGACTTCGGGGCGAAGACGCCGCTGAACCGTCCCGGCCAGCCCGCCGAAATGGCTCCGGCCTATGTCTTCCTGGCAAGCCAGGAGTCCAGCTACATCAGTGGTGAAACGCTGAATGCCAATGGCGGGATGCCGACGCCGTAATCAGGATAGTCCAAAAAGCAGACGCTGTTATGCAAACGGCGCCTGCTTTTTTCGTTATTATAGCTAGGAACAATGGGGGAATTCACTCCCCTCCGTACTCTACACCCCGAACCTTGGCAAATATCATAGTATGTCTTAAAGTACCCGTTACATCACATTTGTCGTTGCGCAGCGTCCCTTCCAAGGTAAAGCCTGAACGCTCAGCAATTCTTGCACTCTGCACATTGCGGGAATCACAGCGGATTTCAATCCGGTTCGCCTGCAGCTCCTGAATCGCGTATTTCGTAATGGCATCTACGGCTTCTGTAATGTACCCCTGTCTAGCGAAAGCGGAACGAACCCAATATCCAATCTCGAACTTGCGTGACTGCCAATCGATCCGGTGCAGGCCGCTGCTGCCGATCAATTCCCCCGTTTCCTTCCGGAATAAGAGCAGCCTCAGATCTGTACGCTCCAGGAATTCCAGCCGCGAGCGGCGGATGCTTGCTTCGGATTCCTCAACGGTAGGCACTTTGTTTGCCCAAGGCATCCACGGACGCAATTCCTCAATGCTTTCTTTGACGGCCTCGTTTACAGCAAGACCATCTCCCCAATGTGGGGCGCGGATCAGCAGCCGTTCACTTTCAAAGCTTTCAGGTATGGATAACATAATAAGGCTGCTATCTGCGGTGTCCATAGGTCCAACTCCTTGATTAGATTTGACTAGACTATATTCTATCGTAATTGTTCTATACTATGAATTAATACACTCGGAAAACAAATAGTAACGATAAAACAACTATATAGATTGAACTTAAGGTTTTAGAGTACAGGATCAGTCGCAACTACGGTGAATATTTGGACTTCCGGCCGCTGTTGTCGTAAGAATTTCTTGATTTTAACCGCTATTAGCGGTAGAAATCCGAAGACAAAGGCGGACACTACCGCTCCTCCAGTTCCAAAATCCCCCTCCGTTGCTCCTTTTCCTTATCTCAAGTTTTTAAGTTCATTCTATATAATATTTTAGATTAGGAGGTATAAACCATGAAGTTATCCAGAGGTATCCCCGATCATCACGGGATATCTTCCAGAGACCTCTTAGATTTCTTCATTGCGATCGAACAACGGGAGCTTGAGGTGAACCAGTTTATGCTGCTGCAGAACGGAGTGGTAACGGCTGAGTTCTCGCGGACACCGTATCGTCCGGATTGCCCGCAATTGCTGTATTCGCTGAGCAAAAGCGTCACCTCCATAGCTGTAGGCATCGCCTGTGACGAGGGACTCATGGAACTGGAGGCCCCGGTGATCTCCTTCTTTCCGGACAAGCTGCCGCAGCGGATCTCTGCCAACTTGGCGAAAATGACGGTGCACCATCTTTTATCCATGAACGCAGGCCACCATGATAATATCTATGCTGCTGTGGCCAGGGAGCAGGACTTTGTGCGGGCATTTCTGGCACAGGACGTTCCGCATGAGCCGGGAAGTTATTATGTGTACAGCACGCATTCTACCTATATGCTGTCTGCCATTATGGAGCAGGTTGCGGGACAGGGTCTGGTCAATTATTTGATGCCAAGATTGTTTGAGCCTTTGGGCATACCCCGCCCATCATGGGAGACTTGTCCGCTGGGCATTACAGCAGGCGGGATGGGATTAAGCTTATCTATTGAAAGTATCGCGAAATTGGGCCAGTTGCTGCTGAATAAAGGACTGTATGCGGGAAAAAGAATTGTTTCTGAGCAGTACATCGAATTAGCTACTACGGAACAAAGTGACAACCGCCGCCTCGCCAGAGCAGACCGGGTCGACTCGGCACAAGGCTATGGATACCAATTTCATCTATGCCGGCGTGGGGCGTTTCGGGGGGACGGCTCTTTTGGCCAGCTCTGTTTTGTGGCTCCTGAACAGCAAATAGTCATTGCCGCCACCTCGGCCTTTGAGAATATGACGAAGCTGCAGCATCTTTTAGACTTGATTTATAAGTTCATTATCGATCGATTAGACCAAGGTGGGGTCAAACGGATTTCCAGTCACTCTGAGGATATGCTCAAGCTCCAGCACCGGTTGGGGGCTATGGCTTATCCTGTTCCTGCCTTCAAGCCTATACCGGAAAATATACCGAATCTGGTCAACAGAGGTTATTTAATCAATGAAAATCCCCACGGTCTCCAAAAAATCATTTTCGAGTGGAAAGACGAACAACTTGAGCTTCATATGTTCTATGGGGATGAGCGGGATAACGTCATTCTGTTTCATTTTTCCAAGCCGCTTCATGGGGTAGATGTATTCCCTAAAGACTTATCCCAAGAGCGGCAGGAGGTGGTCACGTATGCACTCTGGGAAAATGCCAGCAAGCTTCAACTCATCCTGTTCTACATCGAAACGCCATATGTGGTCACCTATACAATAGCCTTCCATGACAACAAAATTGACTTTGCGTTCAACATTAATGTATCGCTTGATATACCGAACTATAGGGTTACGGGACGATTCCAGCAATAATACAGGCGGATTTATAGCTTAATGTGCTTGTGAAGCTTGCTGTTGTCCCGTAACACAAGCAGCTTATCCTGATACGGCTTCAAGGCTGCAAAAATGTCAGGCCGCTCTTTCTGCTGATGTCCGTAATTCCATATGTACATTTTTTTCAGCATTTCAAAGGATTGTTTATAATTTCCTTTTTGAAACCCCAGTTTTTGTATGGCGAATCGTTTGAATATGCGGTAATTCCTTTTCCAGATATGCGTGTCCAGATACATAATCATCTCTGCCTGCTCGAAGGATTGCATTACCCATTTATGATGCACGCCTTCAATGATCCACTTGTCAGAGGCAAGGATATTATTCAGTATCTGGTCTCTGTCTTCCACGCTGTTCCTGACATCACCGCCTTCTGTCCGCCTCCATACGATGTTGTCGAGCTCGTAATAAGGGATATCTAATGCGGAGGACAGATTTCTTGCTAAGGTGGATTTGCCGCTGCCGACGGGACCAATGATATGAATCCTGTTTGGTTTTACTCGGTCCATTGTCTGGGTCCGATCACATGGAAAAGTTGCTGGCTGGCGGGATTCAGCGCGTGCAGGATTCTTTGCACTGTGAAATCGCTAATGGGCCGGGGCAGATCGTCTACAGCACAATATTTGCACTCCACAATCTCCGGCGAGCAGGGCTTAGGTGCTTGATATGAGTCTTCTTTACAAGTGAAAACAAAATGGTGCATGTCATTACCCGGGTCATAGTAGACCCCGGTTAAAGACTCTGGAGTGACCTTAAGACCTGTTTCCTCCAGCACTTCGCGCCGCGCGCTTTCCTCTGCCGACTCTTGTGCCTCGGATAACCCTCCGGGCAGTTCCCAATTGTATTTCCCGTAGCTGTGTTTAACCAGAAGGACATGCCCTTCCAGATTCAGGATGACTGCTGCCGCGCCGATCAGTTTATTTGACACAATAGACACTCCTTAATCGTTATATTTAGGGTATTGCTTGTCTGGTGGCTGACTGATCAGGTTGCCGATACTATTTATTATAGTAAGCAATGGCCGAACAATAATCAACCGACGGCACTAACTATTCCCGGAAGCAGTAATATCGAACTGACTACCGGCAGAGACATGTACTCCCGCTGTCCCAGGATCTCTCTTGGACGTTTTTTTTCTGTATGATCATTAACCCGTTAAGGTCAAAAGTGTTATTTTGTCCTACCACAAAAGTCTACTGAGGTCAATACGCTAAAGGATACCTAAAAGTAGTCTTAGGTGCTATTCACAATGAATGGCAATACCGTTATCTTATATATTAAGAAGTGTTCTTTATTAAGAACTATTAAAATATAAACGCTGGAAAACTCCTGCCGGGTTTTAAGAGCCGAGTGGAGATTTTTTATACAGGTGGAGGCCACAAAATGAGCGCAATCGCCGGTATCTGCCAATTGCAGCACCATAATCTTAATCCTGATCAGGGACCGAGTCTTATGCAGCAGCTGAGCCGTTATCCTGCGGATGATGCCAGGGGCTGGCAGGGTCAGGGGATTTTCCTCGGTTGCCGGGCGCAGTGGATTACTCCACAATCCTTGAACGAAAAGCTGCCGTTTTATGATCCCGAGCGGAGGCTGGCAATTACAGCGGATGCCATTATCGACAACCGCAGCGAGCTGTTTGGGCTGCTTCAGGTGCCCTATGAAGACCGGGACACCATACCCGACAGCTTGCTTATCCTGCTCGCCTACGAGAAGTGGGGAGATCAGACACCCGTTCATCTGGTAGGAGACTTTGCCTTCATGATCTGGGACGAGCGCAAGCAAACCCTTTTCGGAGCCAGAGATTTCTCCGGCAACCGGACGCTCTATTTTCATAGATCCACTGAAAGTTTCGCTTTTTGCACAGTTATTCATCCGCTCTTATCTATGCCGGGTGTAAGCCATAAGCTGAATGAAGAATGGGTCTCAGAGTTTCTGGCTATTCAGAATAGAGTCGATGCCACGGACTGCTTTTCAACGGTTTATCAAGCTATTGAACAGCTGCCGCCTTCACATTCCATGACCATCACCGGGGAGAAAATTACATTCTCCCGTTACTTTATATTGCAGGCACCGCCTAAACTGCGTCTTGGCTCCAACGGGGAATACGAGGAAGCCTTCCGCGAAGTCTTCGGACAGGCGGTCAAAGACAGGCTTCGGACCCATCTTGCCGCCGGTGCCAACCTGAGCGGGGGGCTTGACTCCGGCTCGGTAGTCAGCTTCGCTGCTGAAGAACTCCGTCGCCGCGGGAAACCATTGCACACCTTCAGTTATTATCCTGTAGACAGCTTTACCGGTTTTAATCTGGGCAAAAGGGTAGCAGATGAGCGTCCCTTTATTCAGGAGACGATTGATCATGTAGGGAATATTGAGCCGAGCTTTCTGAACTTTCCCGAGCAGAGTCCTTATACCGAGATTGACGAATGGCTGGATATTCTGGAGATGCCCTACAAGTTCATTGAAAATTCTTACTGGCTTAAAGGCATATTTGAACAGGCACAACAGCAGGGACTTGGTGTTCTGCTGAGTGGACAAAGAGGCAATTGGAGTGTTTCCTGGGGACCTGCGCTGGATTATCAGGCCAAGCTGATTCGTGAATTCCGGTGGCTCTCTTTCTACCGTGAGAATAAGCAATACAACCAGTCGATGGAAGCGAACCGCAGAAAGGTGCTGCAGATCGTCGGCAAAAAGGCCTTTCCGGCGCTTGAGCGGCTGCTGCCCCGGAAACGGGAGATGCAGCTTGAGCTGATTCATCCCGATTTTGCCAAACGAACGGAGGTCCATGAACGTCTTCGGGAATTCAATATGGACCGTAGACCCTCTTCACAGACGGTTTATGATATCCGCCAGAAGCATTTTGAGCAGCCGCATATCTGGAATGTCAACGGAACAGTGGCTACCAAGATGTCGCTGAAGTACCGGGTATGGGACCGTGATCCCACGAATGATCTGCGCGTGATCCGCTTCTGCCTGTCCGTGCCGGAGGGACAGTTTGTCCAGAACGGTGTGGACCGTTCCCTGATTCGCAGAGCCATGGAGGGACGTCTGCCGGATGGAGTCAGAATGAATCGGAAGCAGCGCGGGGTGCAGGGAGCAGACGGGATTCTCCGGATGCAGCCGCAGTGGGACAGCTTCCTCGGAGAGCTTCGGGAAATGATTAAGGACCCCCGGACTACAGCCTACTTGAACAACAATGTGCTTGCGGGATGTTTGGACCGGATTAGTGAGCCTAAACCGGAGATGATTTACAATTCGGAGTTCCGCCTCCTTACACGGGGACTTGTATTTTACCGCTTTCTGAAATCATTATCCTGATCGAAATACGCCTGAAAGGGGGTGAAAGAATATGAAAAAGGAATACAGCAAGCCTGCTTTGGAAGTGCTCGACGTTAAAATGACTATGGCTGGACCAGGATTTAAACTCGCCGACTCCTTCCAAGATGATCCGGATGAGATCGTGCACTACTCCTAAGACTGCTTTTGGTCGTGCGGCCCTCATCCCCCTATGCTTGCTGAAGGGGGAGAAGGGCTATCTTTTCATCATCACCTTTTAGAACATGTGAATTTACAGGATGGAGTGAATCGTATGGCGAGTATCGTTCAAGGCTTGGCTTATAAAGCATTTGGCCTGCAAATTCATAGTGAATTTCCCTTGCCGGAGCTTCCTCTTACTGACCAGCCGGGGTTGATCGGCAGTGTATCGGTCATTCAAGAAGACTTGTCGGAGCGTTGGCAGGCCATTCCGAAGGTCACAGCCAGCCTGGGTGTATCAGGGAACGAAGTTATGTTTGAGGCCAAGGACACCGCTATTTTCTCCATTCGGGACGGCAGTACGATTACAGTGTCACCTGCACCAGGTGCGGACGGCGACTGTGTACGGCTCTTTATTCTGGGAAGCTGCATGGGCGTTCTGCTGATGCAAAAAAAAATTCTCCCTCTTCACGGCAGTGCGCTTGTACTGGACAACAAGGCTTACGCGCTGGTTGGGCGTTCAGGGGCAGGTAAATCGACACTCGCCTCCTATTTGATGGATCAGGGCCACCTGCTGATCAGCGACGACGTTATTCCCGTTATGGTGCAAAATGGACATCCATTAGCAATTCCAGGCTATCCGCAGCAAAAGTTGTGGCAGCAGAGCTTGGACTATTTGGGAATGAATTCGTCCTCTTACCGCCCGTTATTCGAACGTGAAACTAAATTTGCCGTACCCGTGCATGACCGCTTCCAGGCTGAACCGCTGCCGCTCGCAGGTGTGTTTGAATTGTCGGCGGCCGGAGAAAGTCCGGTAACCCTGCAGGCCATCAGCGGCCTGGAACGGTTCCATACTCTATTTAATCACACTTATCAAAAGGCAATGATTGACCGGATTGGGATCCGAGAATGGCATTTTGGCATGTTGGCCTCTTTCGTTAACCGGCTGCCGATGTACCGGCTTACCCGTCCTGAAGCAGGCTTCAGTGCCCCGGCACAAGCTTCGCTTATATATGAAACGATCCAACATCAAGTGGAGGAGAGATGAACCTATGAATACTACAAATATTTTGTCCCTCGAAACGGTCCTTGTGCAGCGTGAGGGCAATATCGCCAGCGACATGGATGGCGAGAAAGTCATGCTGAATGTGAAGAATGGCAAGTACTACAATTTGGGTGAGGTTGGCGGAGAGATTTGGTCGGCGCTGGCATCACCGGTTACCGTAAGACGGATTGTGGAGACCATCCAGGAGATTTTTGAAGTTTCGGCGGAGCTTGCTGAGCAGGATGTGGTTGCTTTTGTGCAAAGTCTGCTGGATGAGGATCTCGTCTTAAATGTTAGCGGATCATGACAACCCTCCGTCGCATCCGCCTGTTGCTGACCGTTGACAAGGCTGCTGTGGCGCTGATTCCAGAGGCATTATGGAGGCTTTTTCTGGTGAGAATCCAGCTGCTTTTTCCGTTTGCAAGAACGGCTCCACGGCTGGGGATACAGTCTCAGGAGACTTCTGAGGTGTCCAATGCAGCCGATATTCCCCGGATTAAGCATATTACGAAAGCGATTCGTGTCATCAGCCGTTATACTCCCTGGAAGAGTACCTGTATGGTCCGTGCAGTGGCTGGACTACAGATGTTAGAGAGACGCGGGATCGAAAGCACACTCTATATGGGGGTTGCCAGAGATAAGCAAGGTCAAATGATCGCCCATGCCTGGCTGCGCAGCGGAGCTTATTATGTCTCCGGCGATGATGCCATGCAGGGTTTTGTAGTTGTGGAGAAGTTTGCCAAAGTGTTACAAGCCGAGTAATCGAGGTGGGACCATGCAAGCCATAATCTATTACATCCGGCAGCTTCAGCGCTTGTCCGGAGTTAAACTGTACCTTAACCTGCTTGGCATGGTCATCAGCGGACTGCTGGAGAGCTCAGCCATTCTGCTGCTTGTACCGATGCTGGGAATGGCCGGTATTCAGCTAGGCGGAACAGGAGCGGGGTACAGTATACCTATGCTCGGTTTTCTGTCAGAGCTGCCGCAGACTACGGCACTTGGGATTGTGCTCGGCGGGTATGTCGTTATCGTGCTCTGTCAAAATTTGATTTCGCGTTTCGTCGCGGTCCGTAATGTGGAAATTCAGCAGAGCTACAGCCGGCAGCTGCGGTATGATGTTTACAGCGCACTTTTGCGGTCAGAGTGGGCCTTTTTCCTCAAAAAACGCACCTCGGACCTTATCAACGTAATGACCACGGAAATGGCGAGGGTGCTCGCTGGAATCAGCTGTTTTCTGCAGTTTCTCACCTCGCTCCTGTTCACACTGGTGCAGATCGGCTTCGCCTTCTGGCTGTCCCCTAAGATGACTCTCTCTGTACTGGTATGTGCGGTCCTGCTGTCCTTGTTCTCCCGCAGATTCATCCGCAAAGCCAAGAGGCTGGGCAGTCGCAGCTCCCAGCTCGGCCAGATGTATCTAGCCGGAATCACGGACCAATTGAACGGAATCAAGGATATCAAAAGCAATAATCTGGAGCATTCCCGGTTGGATTGGCTGCATAGGTTTACCGCTGAGGTCAAAAACGAGCAGCTGGACTATACAAGACTGCGCTCGAATTCCCAGCTGCTGTACAAAATGTCGTCGACGCTCCTGATCGCTGCGTTTATCTTCGTGTCATTCCGGTTTCTGCACGCGGAAGGCCCATCTTTCCTGCTGGTTATCCTCGTGTTTGCCCGGCTGTGGCCGACTTTTGCTGCCCTTCAGTCGCTGATGGAGCAGCTCGCCTCTGTACTGCCTTCCTTCAAGCAGCTTCAGGCGCTGCAGGAAGAATGCCTGCAGGCTGCTGAGCACGGTACGGAAGGGGAAAGTGCGAAGCAAGTTACACCTATGGCTTTGAAGCAAAGCCTGGAAGCCCGGAACGTGAACTTCCGTTATGATCCGCAGGAGCCGCAATATTCGCTCCAGGGGGTAAATGTGGTGATTCCGGCTAACAAGATGACGGCGATTGTCGGACGTTCGGGCGCAGGAAAAAGCACGCTAGTCGATCTGCTCATGGGCTTG
Source organism: Paenibacillus sp. FSL H3-0321 (assembly GCF_038002865.1). NCBI lineage: Bacteria > Bacillati > Bacillota > Bacilli > Caryophanales > Paenibacillaceae > Paenibacillus > Paenibacillus sp. FSL H3-0321. Next base: position 5,145,164 of record NZ_JBBODH010000001.1, read on the forward strand.
ATGCAGCCGGAATCGGGCGAGATCTGGGCCGACGGTCAGTCCATTTCAGGAGACAACCTCCTGTCTTACCGGCGCTCCATCGGTTATGTAGCGCAGGATCCTTTTCTGTACAACGCGACGATCCGCGATAATCTGACGATGATCAAACCGGATGCCAGCGAGGAAGAACTATGGGAAGCGCTGGAGTTTGCTTCTTCGGCCGATTTTGTCCGCAAGCTGCCGGAAGGACTGGATACGCTGATCGGTGACCGGGGCATCCGCCTGTCCGGCGGCGAACGGCAGCGTCTGGTGCTGGCACGCGCGATTATCCGCAAGCCTTCCATCCTGGTCCTGGATGAGGCAACAAGCGCGCTCGATACCGAAAACGAGAAGCGGATTCAGGAAGCGCTCGAGCGGCTAAAGCATTCCGTGACGGTAATCGTGATCGCCCACCGGTTGTCCACCATCCGGGGAGCCGATCAGATTCTGGTCATCGACCAGGGGCGGGTCATCCAGCAGGGCGTGTTCGGCGGGCTGGCCTCAGAAAAAGGGGGCATGTTCAGCCGGTTGCTCAGCAGCCAGGAAGAGGCGATGTAGGCGACGTACAGTTTCGGGTTGAAGCTGGCGAGGCCTGTTGACGACTGGATATCTTAGAGGGATAGATAGATGACAGGCGAATGGACAAATAGATGAGTAGACGAATGGACGAATGAACGAATGAACGAATTGGACGAATGAACGAATGGACGAATAGCATGGCCTCTCTCTACCGAAATCGGCAGGGAGGGGCTTTTGGTGTCACATCTATCAGCCAATTTGGCATGGAACTTGAAAATGATTGCACTTTGTACAGCAAAATTTCACTGAAAGCAGGTATATTTGATGGCGTAAAATAAGTTGTGTACCAAGATTTGGAGCCTAGTCAGGCAACAAAAAAGTAGGGTATTCTCGGGATTGCGAAGTCCACCAAGAAAGGAACCCTACTCGATGACTATTTTACCCGAAAACCAGCTGAATAATCTATTTGAAAATCTTGTCACTCAGTTTGTCAAAGACAACATGGAATCCATCATGCGTGCCGAAATCCAGGCGTTCATGTCCAGTGAGGAAGCAGGTACACGCAATAGCCGCAACGGATACTACACGCGAGATCTGCATACAAAATACGGCAACCTGGAGGGTCTGGAGGTCCCCCGCGACCGCCAGGCCCTCTTCCAAACTCAGCTGTTTGAGCCGTACCAGCGGCGGGACGGTTGGCTCGAGGAGGCGGTGATCCAGATGTACAAATCGGGCATGGGAACCCGGGATGTAGCCCGTTTTATTGAAAGCATGTTCGGGAGCCATTACTCTCCGACAACCGTTAGCAATATTACCGCTACCGTCCTTGACGATATCCACCAGTGGCAGAAACGACCGTTAAGCAAGCGCTACTCCGTGATCTATCTGGATGGGCTGTACGTGAAGCTCAAACGGGGTACTGTCCGTGGGGAGGTGGTCTATTTTGCGATGGGTATCGACGAAGAAGGACAACGTCAAATCCTGGGGTTCTACGTTGGCGGTCAAGAGAGTTCGAATGGCTGGCGGGAGGTCCTTAAAGACCTGTACACCCGCGGAGCGCAGGAAGTGCTGCTGGGTGTATTTGACGGACTTCCAGGGCTCGATGCTGCCTTTAAAGAGACGTACCCGCAGGCGGATGTGCAGCATTGTGTCGTGCACAAAGTGCGAGCCACGTTCCCCAAAATCCGAATCGAGCACAAAACCGATGTCATTGAAGCCCTGAAGACGGTATATACCGCACCGGATGAGGAAGTGGCCCGGGCTACCTTTGATACGGTCAAGGCCAAGTGGAACAAGCTGTATCCGAAGGAAATGAAGTCTTGGGAGGAACAGTTGTCCACACTCCTAACGTTCTACAAGTATCCGGAATCCATCCGCAAAGCGATCTACACGTCGAACCCCATTGAGCGAATGAACAAGGAAATCCGCAAGCGCCTCAAACCGATGAACAGTTTGACGAATATGGATGCGGCCGAGAAAATCGTGTATCTAGAAATGCTAGACTACAATGAGCGTCATGCAGAACGGGTCGTCCCTGGCTTTGGTATGGATACCGTCAAAAAGAAGCTAAATGAGCTATTTGAAGCGCGCTACCCTTCCTTGCCCACACCCGGAGAGGAGTAACTGATAAATCCTGTTTCTGGGGGTCGGGGTTCCCCCTTCCCCCAGAAACACCTACACCCCCAACCCGTACCCGGGGAGGTACTTCTACTCTTTACACAAACTTCTTGACGCTACCGTATATTTCGGTTCTACTGTACTTTGTGCAGTCAAATTTCGCAGAACCGCCGATATGCAGCTATATTTGAGAAATCTAGTGTACGAAATACAACAGAATGCTAGTTGAGCTCCAAAAGAAAGGAATCTAGTGTATGAAGTACACCAGATTCCTTGATAGTTCTTATTATAAATACTGAAAATGCTCTCTAAGCCCACTGACGCTATTAGTGGGCTTAACTGCCACATACAGCACTAGATGTTCGACCACCCAACCCGCACACGCAAAGCTAGACTCGTCCAAAACTCAGTTTACCTAGCATCCCGCACACGCGATGCTCGACTCGTCCAAACTCAGTTCACCTAACATCCCGCACGCGCAATGCTTACTCACCCCATGCTCGGCACTTTGTATAAGTTCACCCAACACCCCGCACACGTGATGCTCGGCTCACCCAAACTCAGTTCACCCAACATCCCACACACGCAATACTCCGCTCACTCAAAACTCAGTTCACCCAACGCCTCGCACACCCGATACCCTGCTCACCCATCGCCACACACATACTTCTCTTGTGCCGTCCTCCGATTAAGCACGCGAAATCATCACTCCGCCGCAATCTCAAGGTTAGCTTATATAGATGAAGGTTTGATTTGGACAGCAGCCGAGTTAGATGTAGTTACTGCAGCTATTTGGTGCCGCGGCGGCCGTTTCTAGGAGTTAGATGTAGTCTGTGCAACTAAAAACAGGAATTTGCTCACTTTTAGCTGAATTCCTCAAAATAGATGTAAGGAGTGCAATTATATCCATATCGAACACGAAAAGCTGGATTATAACTGCACGAAATACAACTAACCAAACAAAGGGTGGAACCCGAACTCGCACTTCCACCTGTACTCGCACTCGAACCGCACTATGAACTCGAACCGCACTATGAACTCGAACCGCACTATGAACTCGAACCGCACTATGAACTCGAACCGCACTATGAACTCGAACCGCACTATGAACTCGAACCGCACTATGAACTCGAATCCGCACTATGAAGTCGAATCCGCACTATGAACTCGAACCCGCACTATGAACTCGAACCGCACTATGAACTCGAACCGCACTATGAACTCGAATCCGCACTATGAACTCGAACCCGCACTATGAACTCGAACCGCACTATGAACTCGAACCGCACTATGAACTCGAATCCGCACTATGAACTCGAACCGCACTATGAACTCGAATCCGCACTATGAACTCGAACCCGCACTATGAACCCAAACCCAAACCCAAACCCAAGCCACAGGCGTGTATCTCCGTCCACGTTGTACATTTGTATTTGGCCCGCCCTGTAGCAGCTGCCGTATCACACTTATGTAAAAAGGTTAATTCTTTTTGCCGGTTAGTTTCCGCCAAGTCCATAAGAAGGGGCGTAGGGGGAAATAAAGAAAATGCAGTGGCTTCGGCAGGGGCAGCGTTTTCTCATCCACCGCGTAAGGATAAAGGAAGCCCGCTGCATACAGGAACTGATGCCACGGCGTAAGAATCGCCGGCTGATAATATTTGTAATGCCGCTCCACCTCGGGCTCCAGGGGCGGATTGTGCAGGTTAACCATACGTGCCACATAGAAAAGTGCAAGCTGTGCCAACCGGCGAGCCTTCGGTTTGTCCGTCAACCCGGACAGACCGGGAGCAATCGGCGCTTCCAGCAAATCCGCCGCGAGGATCAAGGCTTGTCCGCCAACGCTGTCGTAATTATAACGCCGGAGCAGCCCGGTCAACACGCCGGCGTCAGGCTCTTGCAGAAGCAGCTGTTTGATATCCAGCAGCCATCTCAGCCTCGACCAGCCATGCCTTGCCCCATGCGCAGCCAGAAACAGGAATAAATCCTCCCTGCCCAAGTAATGGACGTTTTGTCCGAGCTGGCTGCTTGTCCGTGCATGTTTCCAAAGCTCATCAAAATCCGGCTCCTTAGAAGGCCCTGGACTTAATCGCCAATGAACCTCAACCTTGATGTTTTTGGCGGGGTGATTGAAGGTGTTGTGATGTTCGCGCCACTTCCAGTCTCCCAATATGCTCTCGAATTCCTCTTCTTTCACGTAACCGAGAGAGACCAGCAATGCTTCTGTCTCAGTCAGCTGTTCCATCGGCACAATAAAATCGAGGTCACGCGAGGTGCGCAGCGAGATATCACCGTATAAATCCTGTGCAAGCACCGGACCCTTCAGAAACAGAGAACGGATATTCAGCCGGGCAAGCGATTCGCCGATATTCCCCATTTCACCGCTGAGCTGAAGCATCTGGACGGTATTTCTGCGGTACTCCCATTTCAAACGCTGGGTAACCACAGACGGTACAGATTCACCTTGCATGCGGCTAAGCTTGGGATATAAAAAAGGATAAACGCGGTGATGCAGCGATAGCCGGATCATCAGCTCCCAGTCGATATCCGCGAACCGCACCGGATTCCGCTCCGCCATATCATCGATGCTGTCAGCTGTAAGTAGTGCAAGAAGAAGTAATACTTCCTTAGATAAGCTCCTTTTATCAAGGGTATACCGGTCAGTCATAGAGACTCTCCTTAGTGGAATGTGAACAGATCCATTGGCGGATTTGTTCTATTTAAAGAACGCATTGTGAGCGTAACACCGTCATCCGAAATTTGTCAATTTTTATGTGGATGATGTGCATTGTTCTTGCATTGGACATGTCTTTAATTAAACATACAATGTGCAATAGAAGCATGTAAGAAACTCTATGATTGCCCAAATCCACAATGAAAATTCAAACACTGAAAGCGGTCTGTCGGACGTATTTACCATTCTCCATCTCGTTGTAGAGCACCCGGATGCCTCTTTATAGATGCCGATTTCCTTCCCGGGAAAAGAGGTCTGTTCTACCGTTTGCCCTAATCCCTTCGATCCATTGTACGGTATGGTCCACGTTCCAGGCGGCAGCTTCTTCGTGCTCTCCAGAGAGATAGCTGATACGGAGCAGGGAGGAACCCGCTTTTCCGGTTTTGCCCAGATGGGTACGTACGGCTTCCACCCTGTTTATCGTTTCGAGAGGAATGGTTAAGCTTTTGGCCGGAAAATACATCTTGAACATCAGGGAATCTTTGGTCAAGGCCAGCCAGCCGTTTCCGCGGAGTTGACCTGGGCCTAGGGAAGAAAGACCATAGAAGTTAGCCAAACGCTCAGAAAATATGATCTCACAGGCGCTCATCTGCTTCCGTACCTGTAGGAATCTCAAGACTAGTCCAACCAATGCAAGGACCGCAATGCAACCTGCTGCAATAACTGCTGGAATGAGTATCACCTTCTCCTATTTCTTATTTCGAACAGATTAGGACTGCAGTGAATCCGTCTGCGCGAATATTTTACCACTTTCATCCATTACAGGGGAATGAAATCCCCCACTTTTCGAGTGGATAATTCTGATTTTGGCCAGTTAATACTGCATTTCCAGTAGCGTCCATTTATGTTAAGATATTTATCCGATGCCACAAGAAGAGGAGAGCGACACTGACGTTGCCCGAACTGAATTTAAAATAGTTATAGTAGAAGCGTGTTTGGGAAATCTCTGACTTCTAGATCTTAAGGGGGAGAGGGAATTGCATGAGGAACTAAGCGGAATTCACGGGGCGGAATCATGGACAATCATTGAACCGGTACTTAAGGGCTGGTCGAAGGATAAAAAGTATTATGTCGAGGATGAGGCCGGGCGCAAGCTGCTGCTGAGGATCTCAGGCATTGAAGCCTTCCAGCGGAAGCAGGCAGAGCATCAGGTTGTAAAGCTGTTTAATGAGCTTGATTTCCCGATGTCACGGGTGATTGATTTCGGAACATGCGGCCAAGGCAGGTATACCTATATGCTGCTGACGTGGGTAGAGGGTCGTCCGTTGGAGGAGTGTCTGCTTACGCTAACGGCTAAGGAACAGTATGAGCTTGGCGTGGAGGCGGGAAAGATATTGAAGCTGATGCATTCCATCCCGAATAGCAATGACCTTCCTCAATGGGAAGTACAGATGCAGGCGAAAATTCTGGCCCGGATCAAAGAATACGAAGACTGCCCGTATCATTTGAAGGGCGATGAGCAAGCTATTGCTTATGTAAAAGAAAATATCGGGCTTATCCATAATGTGAAGAAGGTCTACCAGCACGGAGACTTTCACATGGGCAATCTCATCTACACCCCTGAAGGCGGGATTGGAGTTATTGATTTCAACCGTTGGGACAACGGAGATTATGTTGAAGAGTTCTATAAGCTGCAGTTTTTTGACAGAGACCGGAGCGTTCCGTTTGCCAAAGGCAAGCTTGAAGGATATTTCGAAGGAACGCCTCCAGAGGAATTTTGGAACAGGCAGGCACTGTACGTGGCCTACAGCTCGCTTTTTTCGATTAAGTGGTCGATCCCCTTTGGGGCAGCCGACATTGAATGCATGATGACACGCGGCAGAATGGCACTGGAGGATTATGATTATTTCAGTAGAGTCATTCCGCGCTGGTATCAGGCATAAGGCACATCGAAGATGCCCGCAATCTGTAGAAGTCGAAGGCGATTCTGCAGGATTTTTTTTACGGCGTATTAATGTTTGGCCAAAAGATTGAAATCAAGGAGTGCAGTACGGTAGAATTGCACTATCAGCAGATTTAACCAAGAAGGGGATTGTATCGTTTGAATAATGAAGAAGTGAACCAAGAGCTGCCCGAGAATTACGAGGAGCTGAAGAAAGCCGCCGGCCGTTCGGCGGATTGGAGAGCGCGTCTTGCTGCAGTGGAAGAGCTGGGACAGACGAAGCACAAACAAATTATCGATATTCTGAATCGCCTGATGATTAGCGATCCTGTATATACCGTTCAAGAAGCTGCGTATGAGAAGCTGAAAGCCTTCGGCGAAGATGTGAAGGTGCCGTCGAAGAATAAGGCAGAGCTGTTCAGAGGCGTATCCAAGATTGCGCTGCGCATCAAGAAGAGTCTCCCTAAAGACCATTCGTATGAAGAGTTCAAGGAAAAGCTGAAGAAGATGAGAATCGACGTCTACGATGCTTACGAAGGTGAGAAGGGCGAGGGTTTTGATCAATGGCTGGAGAAGTTGTGGATTTCAGCGACGAAATAGTTAGCAGTAATATAGCGGGGAGCCAAGGACTGGACAAGCCCTTGGCTCTTTCGTTTTTAGTTCCAGCCGCTACTCCATTGCTAAGCCCGGCGGATATATAATAAGGTGGCAAGAGGAAGAGAACGGAACATTGCAGCAGCAATCTTTTCCTATATCAATTACACAAAGGATGACAACATGAACACAAACCCATCAACCGAACCGCTCTTTGAGCAATTTCAGGAATTTCTTAAGCTCTCCGGGGAATTACGCCCCAATTATATTGCCAGCCTGGGAAGCCGTCCGGAAGACGGTAACTCTTCAATCAGCAGCATCGTACCCGAAGTGCCAGAGCTTCTAGAAGTAATCTACAGCACGGTTTCCGGTACCGGCAGCGATGAAGAAGAACCGAGCCTGATTGAGTTCATACCGGGATACAGGCTGATTCATATCAAGGAATATAAGCAGGAAATGCAGGTGCTGGCAGGCATTCTGGAGGAGAAGGGCCACCAGACAGACGGAGTGATTCTTCCGATCTTGACCAATTACGGCAGCGACTTTATTTGCTACTACCGGTCCACTGACGGAACGGAGCGGATTTGCGACCTGCTGCATGACTACGGCGACCTGGTTGTGATGTATGATTCACCGCAGAAATTTCTGGAGACGTTATGCGAATTCTATAAGCAGGAAGTTTATTTTTTAGATGAGGAAGGTTATCTCGACTGCGATTTAGTCAAAGAAGGCGAGGTAGGTGCAGCCCTCAATCCGGCTGCGGAATATTGGGCGGAATAATCCAAATCTGTTGCAGGTGTTCTTCCTTTTTTACCGTCTAATGGACAGACTGGTAAAGGGAAGGTGCAGGTTAGATGCATAATCTATTTAGAAATAAAAACCGCCAAATCAGAGCAGGATGGGAGATACTGCTGCTGACAGCGGCAATATTTGCTATTACAATGATTGTCTCATTTGGGGTCTCGCTGCGGGTGGATTCCCGGCAATGGTTCGACCAGGACGGCTGGGTGCGGATATTCAAATCAAATGGTCTTTATATGTTGATCACCGTATGGTTTACGGTACGTGTCCTGCATAAACTTCCCTTAATCTCTATTGGACTCCCGCGGCCTGACGGAGCCAGATTCATTCAAGGATTCATTAGCGGAATGCTACTCTTGACATGTATTTCTCTGCTGCTGTGGGGGTTCGGCTCAGCAACCTTTCAGGGGGAGTGGGCCAACCCTCAATTTATGCGGCTAGATATGGTTGATCTGGTCATCACCGCAGTCATAGCTGGAATCTGCGAAGAAATTCTGTTCAGAGGATTTATTCAGCATCTGCTGGCTAGTCGCGTGGGCCTTTATTGGGCCGTAGCCATCACCTCTGTACTGTTCTCACTGGCGCATATGGCCAATCCGGGCTACAACGGGATATGCTTTCTTAATATTGTGTTGATAGCCCTTATCTTCTCAACGATGGTCATCCGGACAGGAAACTTATATTTTGCGATAGCCCTGCACATCTCGTGGAATCTGTTTCAAGGGTATGTACTGGGCATCGCAGTCAGCGGAAATACACCACATGGGTTGTATTCGCTGAAATTAACGGGTGCCGATTGGATGACTGGAGGAGATTTTGGAGTAGAGGGAAGTCTTGTAACAACGCTTGTGCTTGGGTTGGTTTTTGTTTTTATGCTATTGGCTGTCAAACGCGGAGCGGGGATGAGGAATACGATGGGCAAGGGCTTCGGTTCAGTTAATCGTTGATGTCGCTGCTGCGTTAAGCAGTCCGAATGATAAAATAGATACTATACCTGCAACAAAGAGCAGCCCGGTTCCGGGCTGCTCTTTGTTAGGTTTACACACTGATACGATACTTAAATCCATTACCCCTGCACGGACCGCTTCTCCTGCTCCCGCAGCTCAATTCTCCGTATTTTGCCGGAAGTAGTCTTCGGAAGATCTGTGATGAATTCAATTTTGCGCGGATATTTATAAGGGGCTGTCATTTCCTTGACATGACTCTGCAATTCCTTAATCAGCTCCGGTGTGCCTGCGCTGTTGTCCTTTAGCACGACAAAGGCTTTTACGATCGAGCCGCGGATCTCGTCAGGGCTGGCCACAACTGCGCATTCTTTAACCATGGCATGCTTCATCAGGGCTTCTTCTACTTCAAAAGGACCGATGGTGTAGCCTGAGCTGATGATGATATCGTCTCCCCGGCCTTCAAACCAGAAATAGCCATCCTCATCTTTGCGCGCCCGGTCTCCGGTGACAAAATACTCCCCGTGGGAGCAATTCGCCTTGCGTTCAGGGTCTTTGTAATAGTTCTGGAACAGGGCAGGCATGCTCAAATGTACGGCGATATCGCCGACAACACCCGCAGAAACCGGCTGCCCTTCCTCGTCAATCACCTCGACAATGCCCGGCGCGATGGATTGGCCCATGGACCCGACACGGATAGGCTGATCCTTCAGCGCAGCGATGATCAGCGTGCTTTCCGTCTGGCCGTAGCCGTCGCGGATGGTAATGTCGAAATGCTGTTGGAAGGTCCGTATGACCTCCTCGTTCAGAGGTTCGCCGGCGGATACGGCACAGCGCAGTTTGGACAGGTCATACTGCGGCAGTCCTTCCGTCTTGGCCATTAAGCGGTATTCCGTCGGGGTGCAGCATAATACCTGAATAGCTTGATCCTGAAGCAACTGCAGATACCGGTCCGGATGGAATGGACCATTGTAGACAAAACCAGTGGCACCATTGCCGAGCACAGTTAAGAACGGACTCCAGATCCATTTTTGCCAGCCCGGTGCTGCAGTTGCCCAGACGGTATCTGATTCGCGGATGTCCAGCCATAGGGATGAGGTGATCCGCAGGTGTGCATATCCCCAGCCATGTGTATGAACTACGGCTTTAGGGTTGCCGGTAGTGCCGGAGGTATAAGCAAGGATGGCAATATCGTCGCGGCGGCTGGCTACGGCCGGGAAAGCATCCGGCTTGTCCGCCATAAGGCTCTCCAAACTGATCCAGCCTTCACCAAGCTCATCTTCATTTCCGGATACGGAGAGACGGTAGTCCAAGGCCGGCAGATCTTCGGCGATTTTGTTAACTTCTGCGGTAACGTCAGACCAGACGATTACAGCTCTCGCTTCCGAATGGCGCAGGCGGTAGGATAAATCCTTTGCCCGGAGCATCTCGGAGGAAGGGATAACGGCGAGTCCGAGCTTAAGGCAGGCGAGATAGATTGCGTAGGCAATAATGCGGCGCGGAACCATGACCAGCACGCGGTCACCTTGTTGAAGTCCGAGTTCTTTAAGGCCGCCGGCAAGCCGGTTAGCTTGTCCTAGCAGCTCCCCGTAGGTAATTTCCTCGTAAGCACCATCCTCATGCAACCATTTAAGCGCAATCTTATCGGAAGGATGTTGTTCCATTTCCGAAGTCAGATTGTAGAATTCCGGTGCGATCCAATGCTGATTGTCCAAATGAACCTCTCCTATATAAACGTAATGGTATATCCATACTCTATAGTATAGCACTTTACTTAGTACCAGATGCTAATTAGAGGTAATGAGAAGGTGGGTAAGAGAAGGTTCTGTGACTATTTTGTTATAATGCCTATAAAAAGGATGACGGCGTAAGAGAAACGATCATAGAATTAATGTTTGTGTATAGTACCTTGGGGCAGGGTGAGCAGGATTATGATTCGCTTGGGGCCAGCAGAATATGCTCGGCATTTGCGCAGGCTTGAGAGTTATTCGCAGATTCGTGCTTTGGTTATCCCCTCCTGAGCGAAGCGGAAGCCTGGATTTAGGTGTAACGCCATCCGCAGTCGCATTACAAGGACACCTGTGAGGAGAAAAATGTATTTTATAGTCATAATTTGAGAAAAATTATCAAAATTGAGACCATTCAACCTTTGGAAGACTTATAATATATAGATTAAAGAACTTCACGAAAGATAAGGAGACTCCAGCATGCTTTTTAAACCGATCCCTGTTATAACGGGATTCTTAACAATGTCCTGCTTAATGTCAGCCTGCAGTAGCCGGCCTGCGGCTGCCGGTAATCTTTCAGCGGATTCTTCGTCCATTCCGTCACCTATCGTTTCCCGGGTGGCCCAAGCTAATCCTGCCGCTACCGTCATACCGGCTGTTCCTGGACCGTCTAACTCAGCGGCGGTATCAGACGCACTCTCTATTAAATTAAATGGAACGACTTATTTCTTCCCAGGCCACAATGTTGCGACGAAGCGTTATAATTTTGCGGCGGCAACCTCAAGCGGGATCGTCTGGTCACCGGCTCCCCCAATGGAGGGGGAAGGTACTGATCCGGCAGGTGTTCCGCTGGAGCCTTTCACCATTTATCTTAGCGATCCGGCGGATATCGAGCTGAATGCTGCGAAGGCCCGTAAGCTTTGGACGCTGGCACTGCCGGAGGCTTCCGATGAATATACAAAGCTCAATAGTCTGCAGGGTGTAGGTGAATATGTAGTCTACCATACGTACACCATGTTCCGGGGAGGCGCACAGGCGTTGAGGAACCAGGCTTGGGCGCTGAAAACCGGCGATCCGGCAGATAATATTGAAATTCTCTCCTTTCGTGCCGCAGGCGGTTACTTCTATAGTTGGGGAATCGAGGAACAGGACAAGCTATATGTATCGGTGAGCCAGTGTCCTGATGGCGATGGCAGCTATGAATATGAGGTATATGTATATTCCTTTGAACAGGAACGGAAGATGCAAATGAAACAGTTTACGTTAGATAAAGATATGATTAAGTTTCAATATAATGGCAGGTCATATTCCGTCAAGCTGCAGCAGGTCTGAACCTCCTGTACAGCAGTCTAAACGATACACACTTTACCAGAAAGCAGGCAGTTGATTATGGGCCCTACAACCTTTGATGAGATATTTGGTATTATGAAATCTTCTTTTCCAGTGAGTGAGATCAGAACCTACAGCGGGCAGCGATCTTTGCTGCATAACCCTAACTACCGCCTGTTCACTGAGCAGGACACCAAGGGGAGGACGCTCGCCTTTTTGGCGGCGTGGGAGTTTCCGGCTCTGCGTTTTGTCGAGCATATAGCAGTAGATCCCGGCATCAGGGGAGGAGGACTCGGCAAAAAGCTGATGCTCAATTATATCGGCCGTTCGGACGTTCCTATTCTGCTGGAGGTAGAGCCGCCAAGCGGGGAACTGGAGCGGCGGAGAATCGGGTTTTATGAGCGGCTTGGCTTTCACCTCAATGCCTATGAGTATAACCAGCCCCCGCTCCGTACAGGACAGGCTGATCTGCCGCTGCGTATTATGACGTATCCCCGCCCGATAAACCAGGAGGAATTCCATCAGTACAGGGAAATCCTGTACACTGAGGTGTATAAAGTTACAGCACCAGGCAGTCGTCCATACTGATTCTTCCCATAAACAGCCCGCGCTATCGCTAGGATAGGCGGGCAGTTCTGTTTGGAAATCCTTCTTTACAATCCGGATACAAGTTAGAAACAAGTTCATGATTAAATTGAACTATAGCAAAGAACATAACAAACCAACTCGCAAGGGAGACGATATTCAATGAAAAGCAAAAAAATGATCATAGCAACGATGGTATTCGGTATGGCGGTTACGGGCTCGGCAGGTGTGTACGCAGGAACAAATCTGCAAAAGATTAGTGCTTATCTGAACCATAGCATTGGCTTCCAAGTAAACGGAGCGGCTTATACGCCGGTAGACGGTAATGGCAAAACACTGGCTCCTATTACTTATAATAATACGACTTACTTGCCTGTACGTGCGATGGCGGATGTGCTGAAGGTGCCGGTGGCCTTCGACGCCTCATCCAACCAGGTTATCATAGGTACCAATAACAGCTCATCTGTTACGTTGGCCGCCGTTTCATACAGCGCTGCACAAAAACAGGAGATCACCAAGGCATTTGCAAACTTCCAGGGTTTTGAGACTGCTTATGCTCCACTCAAAATGACCAGCGGTGATGCTCTCCAGAAAATTGGCGGCGGCGAGGATGGGGTAAGCTTTCTATTCAAACATATGAGAGTAGTTGTTTCTCCCCGCGATTACTCTGATTCCTATGATGGAACTACAGTGAAGCTGTCGAATGGAACGGAAGGCAAATGGTACACACCTAGTGATCTTGCGATGATGACCTTCAAAGTAGCAGACCGCTATGTCACCATCAGCTCCCCTGATAAATCGTTGAGTAAAGCACAGTTGGAGAATGTAGCCGTAAACGTGGCGAAACTTAGCAAGTAAGCGCCAGACCTTTGGGCGTAGGACCACTAAAGGCACTCGGCAAAAAAAAGAGGATGTCTGTCAAAGCCACTCGCTTTGCAGACATCCTCTTGTCTATTTATTCGTACTATGTTGTATATTGGGCAGCTTCGATTCGGGTGACCCTTTCCCCCGGCGTTTGTTTTTCTCCGCTTTCCGCTGATTCTCCTGAAACTTCTCCACAAATTCGTGAGTATTCATGCTGAACCTCCTAAAAGTATTGTGAGCATCCGCTTCTCGGGTCCACTTCGTACATAACTCAATCGGAAGCATAGGCCTTAACCAAACTGCTGTTTGTTACTGTAACCATATAGGCATCAAATCATACACGTTGAGCGGTATGTGACTGTTCAACGTGCAGTTGGTCTTTTCTGGAGCAATCCAATGGTTGACAAAACATTTAAAATGGAGCAAAGTAAACTAATAGTTTACTTAACAACACTGTGGTGTAATATGGGGGCGGTAAAACCATTGGGAATCGATCAACGCAGGGAGAAGGAAAAACAGATCCGCCGAAATGACATTCTGGAAGCGGCGGAGCATGTCTTTTTTACCAAAGGATACAATCAGGCGACCATGGACGATGTGGCTAAAGCGGCTGAGTTCAGCAAAAGAACCGTATACGTGTATTTCAACAGCAAGGAGCAAATCTATTTTGAAATTATGATTCGGGGCTATAGGCTGATGATCGGTTTGCTGAAGCAGAAGATCCAGAATGCAGGCGCAGTTACAGCTATAGAGAGTCTGAAGCAAATGGGAGATGTTTTTTACAGCTTCAGCAGGCAGCATCCGGAATACTTCAAGGCCATTATTGAATATGAGACCGCAGAGATCGATTTTGAGAGTGGGGTGACGGACGAGGCGAGGGATGAATGTTATGCCCTGGGTGAAGAAATGACGGAATATTTGGTTGGACTTTTGGGTCAGGGGATGGATGAGGGGGAGATCCGCAAGGACCTGGATGTGGTAAAAACAGCGCTTGTACTTTGGTCTTGTGTAATTGGTGTGCTGAATACTGCGCATAAGAAGGAAAAATACATCCGCCACATGCATTCTACAACACCGGATGAGCTGGTTTCGGCAGCATTTACTCTCATGCTTGAGTCTATCCGTAACTAAAGGGGGAGAGAACGTGAAAGGGATAAGGTGGAGAAGACGGGTGATTCTCATTCTTTCAGCGATTGGCGTTTTGCTTGTCATAACTTTTGCTTCATTAATGTTCATTAGCGGATTCTTCCGGGAGCAGAAGTATCTGCAGCCTTGGAAGCCAAGCTACTCTGCTGCAATCACGGACCCGAGGGTGCAATTGGCGGCACATGGGCTTTTGGCTGCCAGCAGCCACAACATGCAGCCTTGGAAGATCAAATTGGACAGCAGCAATCCGCTGAAGTTTGCTCTGTATGCGGATAGTGAACGTTTATCGCCTGCAGTTGATCCATATGCGCGGCAGTTCATGGTTTCGCAGGGGACTTTTTTAGAATATGCCAGGGTTGCCGGAGAAGAACTGGGTTATGAGACAGCGATTGAGCTGTTTCCGGAAGGTGACTATGATGAGAAGAGACTTGTGCAGAGTATGCGTACCAAACCTGTAGCGGTCATCACTCTCACCAGAATGAACTCCGTGAGCCATCCGCTCTACCCGTATTTATTCCTTTCGGACACCAACAGAGGGGCTTACCGATCGGATGCACTGCGTGCCGAGCAGGTGGATGAGCTGCAGGGTCTTCAAGAGAATAAAGATATTTCCATAAAAATTGTTCAAGATACGGATAATAAGAAGCGGCTTGCAACATACATAACAGAAGCATCTATTGTTGAGGCTGGCGTCGAGACGGTCATGGAAGAGTCTGCAAAGATATTCCGATCTAATGAAAAAGAGAAGAATAAATATCGTTATGGCTTCTCCGTAGAGGGGCAGGGAACGGATGGACTTATGCGTCATATGCTGCAAGGTCTGGTTACACTGTTTCCTTCGCTGAACAAGGGAGAGGCTGCTTCCAAGCAGTTCATCACATCGACTGAAACTTCCGTAAACAACACGCCTGCCTTTGCCATGATTCGTTCTGCCGACAACAGCCGTTTGAGCCAGGTCCGCAGCGGAATGTTATACAGCAGGCTGGTGCTGTCCGCTCACCGTTTGGGGCTTGCCATACAGCCCTTAAGCCAGGCGTTGGAGGAATATCCCGAAATGAGCCGGCTATACAGCGATATTCACCGCAGTTATGCAGCGGATGGAGAGACCATTCAAATGCTCGTGCGTATGGGTACTCCAGTAAAGGGAGCGCCTTTAAGTCTGAGAAGAGATGTGCACGAATTGCTAATCAGCGAATCTTCAGAATAATAAAGCTGAAAAGGGGTAATATAAATAAAGTGTTGCAATGTTCTCAAATACATGATATATTCTATTTCTGGCCGCGAAACATCAACGCCGGGCTCGAAAAAGAAGTTGAAAAAAAGAGCTTGCATTGATCGGTTGGATGTGATATATTATAAGAGTTGCTGGTGACGAGATAATCGACACTGACAACGAGCTTGATCTTTGAAAACTGAACAACGAGTGAGTATGGAAATCACGCAAGTGAGATCCAAAATTAGAGAATGTAAATTCTCGTCAGATGTTTCAAATTGAGCAATCGCTCTTTCTAAATACCAATTTGGAGAGTTTGATCCTGGCTCAGGACGAACGCTGGCGGCGTGCCTAATACATGCAAGTCGAGCGGAGTTATGAAGGAGCTTGCTCCGGATTAACTTAGCGGCGGACGGGTGAGTAACACGTAGGCAACCTACCTCTTTGACTGGGATAACTACCGGAAACGGTAGCTAATACCGGATAATTCCTTTGTTCACATGGACGAAGGATGAAAGGCGGAGCAATCTGCTACAAAGAGATGGGCCTGCGGCGCATTAGCTAGTTGGTGGGGTAACGGCTCACCAAGGCGACGATGCGTAGCCGACCTGAGAGGGTGAACGGCCACACTGGGACTGAGACACGGCCCAGACTCCTACGGGAGGCAGCAGTAGGGAATCTTCCGCAATGGGCGAAAGCCTGACGGAGCAACGCCGCGTGAGTGATGAAGGTTTTCGGATCGTAAAGCTCTGTTGCCAGGGAAGAACGTCCGGTAGAGTAACTGCTACCGGAGTGACGGTACCTGAGAAGAAAGCCCCGGCTAACTACGTGCCAGCAGCCGCGGTAATACGTAGGGGGCAAGCGTTGTCCGGAATTATTGGGCGTAAAGCGCGCGCAGGCGGCTATTTAAGTCTGGTGTTTAAACCTTGGGCTCAACCTGAGGTCGCACTGGAAACTGGGTGGCTTGAGTACAGAAGAGGAAAGTGGAATTCCACGTGTAGCGGTGAAATGCGTAGATATGTGGAGGAACACCAGTGGCGAAGGCGACTTTCTGGGCTGTAACTGACGCTGAGGCGCGAAAGCGTGGGGAGCAAACAGGATTAGATACCCTGGTAGTCCACGCCGTAAACGATGAGTGCTAGGTGTTAGGGGTTTCGATACCCTTGGTGCCGAAGTTAACACAGTAAGCACTCCGCCTGGGGAGTACGGTCGCAAGACTGAAACTCAAAGGAATTGACGGGGACCCGCACAAGCAGTGGAGTATGTGGTTTAATTCGAAGCAACGCGAAGAACCTTACCAGGTCTTGACATCCCTCTGAATCCACTAGAGATAGTGGCGGCCTTCGGGACAGAGGAGACAGGTGGTGCATGGTTGTCGTCAGCTCGTGTCGTGAGATGTTGGGTTAAGTCCCGCAACGAGCGCAACCCTTGACTTTAGTTGCCAGCAGGTAGTGCTGGGCACTCTAGAGTGACTGCCGGTGACAAACCGGAGGAAGGTGGGGATGACGTCAAATCATCATGCCCCTTATGACCTGGGCTACACACGTACTACAATGGCCGGTACAACGGGAAGCGAAGCCGCGAGGTGGAGCCAATCCCAGCAAAGCCGGTCTCAGTTCGGATTGCAGGCTGCAACTCGCCTGCATGAAGTCGGAATTGCTAGTAATCGCGGATCAGCATGCCGCGGTGAATACGTTCCCGGGTCTTGTACACACCGCCCGTCACACCACGAGAGTTTACAACACCCGAAGTCGGTGGGGTAACCCGCAAGGGAGCCAGCCGCCGAAGGTGGGGTAGATGATTGGGGTGAAGTCGTAACAAGGTAGCCGTATCGGAAGGTGCGGCTGGATCACCTCCTTTCTATGGAGAATCGTCACCTGCAACGGTGACATTCAAATCGGAAGCTTAGCTTCCAAAACTCAGGTTTAGGCCTGTTACTCACTCGTTGGTCAGTTTTGAGAGTTTAAGCTCTCAAGTAACACCTTGATCCTTGAAAACTGGATACCGAAACGAATTTGCGTTTTAGAACATCTTTTAGCTGAAACTTGTGTAAACAAGTTTTAATTATAGCGATGCTAGCGTTTTTCCTTCTGGAAAAACGCATTGGTTAAGCTAATAAGAGCACACGGAGGATGCCTAGGCGCCAGGAGCCGACGAAGGACGTGGCGAACAACGAAACTGCCTCGGGGAGCTGTAAGCAAGCTTTGATCCGGGGGTGTCCGAATGGGGAAACCCAGCTGTGGTAATTCGCAGTTACTTCTCTCTGAATACATAGGGGAGATAGAGGCAGACCAGGGGAACTGAAACATCTAAGTACCCTGAGGAAGAGAAAACAATAGTGATTCCGTCAGTAGCGGCGAGCGAACGCGGAACAGCCTAAACCAAGGGGCTTGCCCCTTGGGGTTGTGGGACGTCTCACATGGAGTTACAAAGGAATATGGTAGGTGAAGAGGTCTGGAAAGGCCCGCGATAGAGGTAAAAGCCCTGTAGCCTAAACTGTGTTCTCTCCGAGACGGATCCCGAGTAGTGCGGGGCACGTGAAACCCCGTATGAATCCAGCAGGACCATCTGCTAAGGCTAAATACTACCTGGCGACCGATAGTGAAACAGTACCGTGAGGGAAAGGTGAAAAGCACCCCGGAAGGGGAGTGAAATAGAACCTGAAACCGTGTGCTTACAAAAAGTCAGAGCCCGATCTATGGGTGATGGCGTGCCTTTTGTAGAATGAACCGGCGAGTTACGTTTAACATGCAAGGTTAAGGTGAGAAGCCGGAGCCGCAGCGAAAGCGAGTCTGAATAGGGCGACTAAGTATGTGGACGTAGACCCGAAACCGTGTGATCTACCCCTGTCCAGGGTGAAGGTGCGGTAACACGCACTGGAGGCCCGAACCCACGTATGTTGAAAAATGCGGGGATGAGGTGGGGGTAGCGGAGAAATTCCAATCGAACTCGGAGATAGCTGGTTCTCCCCGAAATAGCTTTAGGGCTAGCCTCGGTGAATGGAGTGGTGGAGGTAGAGCACTGATTGGGTGCGGGGCCCGCAAGGGTTACCAAGCTCAGTCAAACTCCGAATGCCATTAACTTCTTGCCGGGAGTCAGACAGTGAGTGCTAAGATCCATTGTCAAAAGGGAAACAGCCCAGACCATCAGCTAAGGTCCCCAAGTGTGTGTTAAGTGGGAAAGGATGTGGAGTTGCACAGACAACCAGGATGTTGGCTTAGAAGCAGCCACCATTGAAAGAGTGCGTAATAGCTCACTGGTCGAGTGACTCTGCGCCGAAAATGTAACGGGGCTAAACACACCACCGAAGCTATGGCTAGATACTATGTATCTGGGGTAGGGGAGCGTTGTATGCAGGTTGAAGGTGTACCGTAAGGAGCGCTGGACAGCATACAAGTGAGAATGCCGGTATGAGTAACGAAAAGATCAGTGAGAATCTGATCCGCCGAAAGCCCAAGGTTTCCTGAGGAAGGCTCGTCCGCTCAGGGTAAGTCGGGACCTAAGGCGAGGCCGAAAGGCGTAGTCGAAGGACAACAGTTTGAAATTACTGTACCACCGTAATCCGCTATGAGCGATGGGGTGACGCAGGAGGGTAGTGACGCGGACTGATGGATGTCCGTCTAAGCAGTGAGGCTGGTGTGTAGGCAAATCCGCACACCATTAAGGCTGGGCTGTGATGGGGAGCGAAAATTATAGTAGCGAAGGTCATGATCTCACACTGCCAAGAAAAGCCTCTAGTCAGGAGAAGGTGCCCGTACCGCAAACCGACACAGGTAGGCGAGAAGAGAATTCTAAGGCGCGCGGAAGAACTCTCGTTAAGGAACTCGGCAAAATGACCCCGTAACTTCGGGAGAAGGGGTGCCTCGGTAGGGTGAATAGCCCGAGGGGGCCGCAGTGAAAAGGCCCAAGCGACTGTTTAGCAAAAACACAGGTCTGTGCGAAGCCGCAAGGCGAAGTATACGGGCTGACGCCTGCCCGGTGCTGGAAGGTTAAGGGGAGCGGTTAGGAGCAATCCGAAGCTGTGAACCGAAGCCCCAGTAAACGGCGGCCGTAACTATAACGGTCCTAAGGTAGCGAAATTCCTTGTCAGGTAAATTCTGACCCGCACGAATGGCGTAACGACTTGGGCGCTGTCTCAACGAGAGATCCGGTGAAATTTTAATACCTGTGAAGATGCAGGTTACCCGCGACAAGACGGAAAGACCCCATGGAGCTTTACTGCAGCTTGATATTGAATTTGGGTACGATCTGTACAGGATAGGTGGGAGCCGTAGAGGCAGGAGCGCAAGCTTCTGCGGAGGCGCCGTTGGGATACCACCCTGATCGTATCTAGGTTCTAACCTAGTGCCCTAAACGGGTACGGGGACCGTGTCAGGCGGGCAGTTTGACTGGGGCGGTCGCCTCCTAAAGAGTAACGGAGGCGTTCAAAGGTTCCCTCAGAATGGTTGGAAATCATTCGAAGAGTGCAAAGGCATAAGGGAGCTTGACTGCGAGACCAACAAGTCGAGCAGGGACGAAAGTCGGACTTAGTGATCCGGTGGTACCGCATGGAAGGGCCATCGCTCAACGGATAAAAGCTACCCTGGGGATAACAGGCTTATCTCCCCCAAGAGTCCACATCGACGGGGAGGTTTGGCACCTCGATGTCGGCTCATCGCATCCTGGGGCTGAAGTAGGTCCCAAGGGTTGGGCTGTTCGCCCATTAAAGCGGTACGCGAGCTGGGTTCAGAACGTCGTGAGACAGTTCGGTCCCTATCTGTCGTGGGCGCAGGAAATTTGAGAGGAGCTGTCCTTAGTACGAGAGGACCGGGATGGACGTACCGCTGGTGCATCAGTTGTTCCGCCAGGAGCATGGCTGAGTAGCTACGTACGGACGGGATAAGCGCTGAAAGCATCTAAGCGTGAAGCCCCCCTCAAGATGAGATTTCCCAATTAGTAAGACCCCTTGAAGACGACGAGGTAGATAGGTTGGAGGTGGAAGTGCAGCAATGCATGGAGCTGACCAATACTAATCGGTCGAGGGCTTATCCAATTAGTTAAGACGCAGATTCGTTTCGGATTCAGTTTTCAGGAATTAAGGTTCCTGAAGCATTTACGCTGTAAATGCCCGTTTGGTGGCGATAGCGGAGGGGTTCCACGCGTACCCATCCCGAACACGACCGTTAAGCCCTCCAGCGCCGATGGTACTTGGACCGAAGGGTCCTGGGAGAGTAGGACGCCGCCAAGCGGACAACCACACACACTGTGGTATTTTTTTTGCCCTTAATATTTGTATACGGTAGAAGGGCCTTTAGCTCAGCTGGTTAGAGCGCACCCCTGATAAGGGTGAGGTCGGTGGTTCGAGTCCACTAAGGCCCACCATTTTCCCTGATAGCTCAGTTGGTAGAGCACTCGACTGTTAATCGAGTTGTCACAGGTTCGAGTCCTGTTCGGGGAGCCATTATGGAGAGGTGTCCGAGTTTGGCCGAAGGAGCACGATTGGAAATCGTGTAGGCGCCACAAGCGTCTCGAGGGTTCGAATCCCTCTCTCTCCGCCACAAATTTTCAACAAGCACGGCCCGTTGGTCAAGGGGTTAAGACACCTCCCTTTCACGGAGGTAACATGGGTTCGAATCCCATACGGGTCATATCATGGAGGCTTAGCTCAGCTGGGAGAGCATCTGCCTTACAAGCAGAGGGTCGGGGGTTCGATCCCCTCAGCCTCCACCATAACATTTCCCTAAGAAGCAGAAGCTTCGCAATGGATTCCAGGTGTTTTTCTGGGACCGCAAGGGAACAATAACTTTTACTGACGCGGGGTGGAGCAGCCCGGTAGCTCGTCGGGCTCATAACCCGAAGGCCGCAGGTTCAAATCCTGCCCCCGCAACCAATTTGGAACCGTGGTGTAGTTGGCCTAACATGCCTGCCTGTCACGCAGGAGATCGCGGGTTCGAATCCCGTCGGTTCCGCCATTAGTATGGCATCAGGGATCAGAAGTATAAGCTTCGCAAGAATTACTTTGCAATCTCGCAACGAAGTGCAGAGTATCCGCCCTGTTCCGTGTTTTTAGCTAATTATAAATATTGGGGATTAGCCAAGCGGTAAGGCAACGGACTTTGACTCCGTCATGCATAGGTTCAAATCCTATATCCCCAGCCATTTTCATGAGAGCCATTAGCTCAGTTGGTAGAGCACCTGACTTTTAATCAGGGTGTCGAAGGTTCGAGTCCTTCATGGCTCACCATTTCTTTAAAGTGTGCGCGTGTGGCGGAATGGCAGACGCACCAGACTTAGGATCTGGCGTTTTACGACGTGGGGGTTCAAGTCCCTTCACGCGCACCATGTTTTTGCGGACGTGGCTCAGCGGTAGAGCATCGCCTTGCCAAGGCGAGGGTCGCGGGTTCGATTCCCGTCGTCCGCTCCATATAGATTTTGCGCCCTTAGCTCAGCTGGATAGAGCGTTTGACTACGAATCAAAAGGCCGGGAGTTCGAATCTCTCAGGGCGCGCCATTTTTAATACCAACGGGATGTAGCTCAGCTTGGTAGAGCACCTGGTTTGGGACCAGGGGGTCGCATGTTCAAATCGTGTCATCCCGATTGTACACCTATGCGGGTGTAGTTCAATGGTAGAACTTCAGCCTTCCAAGCTGATAGCGTGGGTTCGATTCCCATCACCCGCTTAACAGAATAAACCACAAAAAAAGCCTGCGATATGCAAGGCTTTTTTTGTGCTGTGTGCTCAAGAGTCATGCAGCAGCTACAGTCTAGTGAAATTAGGAAAGTTGGAGTGGGACAATACTATACATAATAAGTTCCAATAAACCGATTATAAGTTATAATTGCCCATTTTTTCATGGGATAGTAATAAAGTTGAAGGGACGAAGGAATGGTGGATTCGAAATTCAATTTAGATGCATTATCGGGCAGTTCTATTTCAAACGATACAGAGATACATAAAGCGTATGGGCACCAAGGTTTTGGGGGCTGGCTCATTTTTTTTCAAATCAGCATTTGGCTGGGATTCATGATAGTGATAATTAAATTTTCAAAGGATTTAGTTTTGGATGAATTTTCATCAATAATGAAAGTAACAGAGAAAAGCTGGGAGTTATCGCCAGAATATGTTTTTTCGCATTGGCTTGCATATTTGCAAAATCCTTTTGACATTGTGATGCTGCTCGTCATAATAATTCTGTTCTATTTTAAGAAGAAACAGACCATTCATTGGGTTAGAGGATACCTGATCGTAATATCACTGATTTCGATTGCAAATTGTTGGCTAAGTTATTATTCGGGTAATTATTATAGAGGTGAACCTTTAATTATGGTGACGATCGTTTCTGTAATAAAAAATCTAATCTGGACTGCTTACTTTACTTTATCTGAAAGAGTTGAGAATACATTTGATCAATAGCTAATCGTAAAGGGAAAGTAAACTAATTAATAGTAGCTTGACGAACACGTTGGAAGATAGTTCCTTCGTGTTTTTTTGTCTGCCGGAAGTGTGTTTCGTGACAGCCAACGGGTCTGTGAAGCTGATATATTAGATTTACGATAACGGGCTTCAATGATCAGGAAGTATTAAGGAGCAACTCAAATGACAGATAAAGTAATACGAATTTTCAGAATTATTAATGCGATTCAATCTAATCCTGGTATTACGGCAACAGATTTGGCTTTCAGATGTGATGTGAACGTTAGAACGATCTACAGGGATCTTGAGATCATCAGCCATTTTGCGCCCGTTACGAACGAGGGTAGAGGCACCGGCTATAAGTTTCTTGGCAAGTTCTTTCTCTATCCGCTTGATTTTTCCGAGCAGGAAGCGTTGGCATTCTCTCTTTTACCTTCTGTACTCAATGAGGACAAAATCCCTCCGGGTTTCCATACAGCTTATGACAAAGTAATGGGTACACATATGAAGGAGAAATCCAGGCAGAATGGGATTCTGGAGAACATTGCCGACATCATTCAGATGGGCACACCCGCCTATCGTAAAGAAAGCCGGAATTTTCTACAGCCGATTATAGGGGCGATTGTGGAGCAGCGGCGGATCCGAGCTGTATATCACTCGCAGTCGCGCGATGCGACAACGGAACGTGAGATTGATCCCTACTATTTGATTCCGCGTGATCAGCGCTTTTACCTCATTGGGTATTGCCATCTTAAAAAGGCCATCCGAACCTTCAGAATCAGCCGTTTTCTGGACGTGGAGGTAATGGAGGCGAGCTTTGACAAGGGGAACTTCAATATTAAGAAATATTTGAAAAATACATGGTCCATTGACCGCGGCAATAAAAACATAAAGTTCAAGGTGCGGTTCCAGCCGGAGATTGCGCGCTATATTAAGGAAGAGGAACTGTTTGTTCATCCACGGATGAGCGATGAGCCGGATGGCAGTCTGCTGTTCGAAGTGACTGTGAACAATGAAAAAGAATTCATGAAGTGGATATTGCAATACGGGCCAAATGCGGAAATCCTGGAGCCGACATCGGCCAGAGTGGAGCTAAAGCACCGGCTGGAGCATTGGATGAGTATTTATAGGGAATAGGAGTAGAGTATCCTTTTATCCCTGATCCAAACACTGTCATTTTTAGGGCAACAAGAAACCCCGAACCTCAAGGTCCGGGGTTTTGCATATATTTTATTCAGCTTGAGGTACAGGCAATCCCAGACCTTCGGCGATACGCTGACCGAATTCAGCATCGGCTTTGTAAAAGTGGCCGATCTGGCGGATTTTAATCTCGTCGAACTCCACAGGAGTCATGGCGCCAACAATGTTGCGGATAAGGCGCGCACGTTCCTCTTCGCTCAGCAGCCGGTAGAGGTCGCCGGCTTGTGTATAATGATCATCGTGATCATAAGGGACACTGTCTGCCTGACCGGAAACGTTGTATGGAGCTGATTTATGCTGCGGAGATTCCGTTGCTCCGCCGAAGCTGTTAGGTTCGTAATACACAGAGCTGCCGCCGTTGCTGCCGGAGTTCATTGCACCGTCACGCTGATTGTTGTTGACCTCGGCAATAGGCCGGTTGATCGGCAATTGGTTATGATTCGCACCTACCCGGTAGCGGTGGGCATCGGCATAGGCGAATAGGCGGCCTTGCAGCATTTTGTCGGGGGATGCTTCAATGCCCGGAACAAAAGAACCAGGAGAGAAGGTAGCCTGCTCTACTTCTGCGAAATAATTCTCCGGATTGCGGTCCAGGACCATACGGCCAACCTCAATTAATGGATAATCCTTCTGCGACCATACCTTGGTCACATCGAATGGGTCGAAACGGTACGTGTCGGCATCCTCTACAGGCATAATCTGCACATGTAATCTCCATGCCGGGAAATCTCCTTTATCAATTGCGTTGAACAAATCCTCTGTATGATAATCCGGGTTCTCTCCGGCAATTTGTGCTGCCAGATTTACATCAAGATTTCTTACGCCCTGTTCAGTTTTGAAATGGTATTTCACCCAGACAGCCTTGCCTTCGGCATTCACCCATTTGAAGGTGTGGCTGCCGAACCCGTGCATATGACGGAGTGTAGCCGGGATGCCGCGGTCGGACATAAGAATGGTTACCTGATGCAGGGATTCAGGAGATAGAGACCAGAAATCCCAAACAGCATTCGGATTCTTCAAATGAGTCTGCGGGTGACGTTTCTGGGTATGGATGAAATCCGGGAATTTGATCGCATCGCGAATGAAGAAAACCGGTGTATTGTTGCCGACGAGATCATAATTTCCTTCTTCTGTGTAGAACTTTACTGCAAAACCGCGTGGATCACGGACCGTATCGGAAGAGCCCAGCTCTCCGGCAACGGTGGAAAAGCGAATGAACATTGGCGTGCGTTTGCCGACTTCGGCCAGGAATGCTGCCTTGGTATATTGTGACAAATCTTGAGTGACTTCAAAATATCCATGAGCACCGGCTCCTTTGGCGTGGACAACACGTTCAGGAACACGCTCCCTGTTAAAGTGGGCCAATTTCTCCAGCAGATGAACATCCTGCAGCAAGGTAGGTCCACGGGAGCCTGCGGTCATTGAGTTCTGGTTGTCTCCGACAGGGGCACCCCAGCTTGTTGTAAGTTTGTTATTGCTCTGACTCATGAATACAATCACCTCGTAATAGATTTGATATTAGATTTAGTATAAGTTCTATAATAACAAAAAAACCGGGAAAAGCAATTCTTTTTTATAATGATTTTAATTAACAATATGCTGAAATGGGTGGAATCATGATAATGGAAGAAAAGGCGTAGTAAAGGATATTCATGAATGTCGTTGAAAAGTAAGAAGAATGCAATGCAGCTATGGAGGATGAAGTGTGATTTGAGAAACGCAGTATCATCCTGCTTCATTAAAGCAATCATCTTAAAGAAGACCGCATACAAATAACTCCCATCCGCAGCAGCGGACGGGAGCAGGTAGAAAGGCAGGATAGGCTAAGGCGTCAGAGAAGTAGAATAGCTAATGATTGATGCTGAAAAATACGCAGCTTAGCCTTTGATATACATTTTGCTGTAATATTCATCCAGCATACGTTTGCTCGCGAATTCAACACGAGTGGTCTCGATGCTCTTGCGCATCATTTGTACCCATTTCTCCCGGTTGTCATAGAAGGTAGGGAGCACGCGGTTCAAGAGGGTATCGTAAAGCGCGTCGCTATCATGCTTGTCGAGCACTTCGAAATCGGTGGTCTCGAAGCCATCGCCAATCTGCCAGCCATTCTCGCCGTCAATGCAGGCTTCCGGCCACCAGCCATCCAGTATCGAGCAGTTGAGGACGCCGTTCATAGCCGCTTTCATCCCGGAGGTGCCGCTGGCTTCCAGCGGTCTGCGCGGATTGTTGAGCCAGATGTCGGAGCCGCGGGTCAGCTGTGCTCCAATGGTCATATCGTAGTTTTCCAGGAAAACGACACTTTTCGGATATTTTTTCATCATCGCCACGAGATTGCTGACGATTTTTTTGCCGTTGTCATCCAATGGATGGGCTTTGCCGGAGAAGACGATTTGGATTTTGCCGTCCTTCAGGTAAGGCTCAATGATTTCCGGCTGGGAGAAAATCAGGTCGCTACGTTTGTATGGAGCGGCGCGGCGGGAGAAGCCGATGAGCAGATTGTCCGCATTCAGGGCGATGCCGGAGCGTTCCTCGATGAATCCGATCAGCTCATTTTTAATTTCTTTATGCGTGGCCCAAAGGTCGCCGTTTTCCTCAAAGGTGCGGGTAATCCGTTCGTCCACCCAGGTAGGGGTATGAATGGCATTGGTAATGCCGATGATCTCCGATCTGCCTGCAACTTCCTTCCACATCTTGTTCGCCGTATCAGCGTGAAGCTGGGCCACTGCATTGGAAATGCGCGACAGCCTTAGACCGGCTACAGTCATATTGAAAGGATCTCCACCGATGCGTTCCATTTGATCGCGGGTTAAGCCATTGAATGCGCCCATATACTCGAGGCGGTCGAGCGGATGCGTTTCATTGCCTTCCTTGATGGGTGTATGAGTAGTGAACACAACCTCTTCACGGGTAGCTTTCCAGGCTTCCTCAAAGGTGCTGCCGCCGGACATTTTTTCACGGATCAGCTCGATGGCGGCCAGTGCGGCATGTCCTTCATTGAAGTGATAGACATCAATCGGAATTTGTAGTGCACGCATCGCTTTAACGCCGCCAATCCCAAGAACGATTTCCTGAGCGATCCGCTCTTCGCCGAACCAGCCGTACAGTTGGCCTGTAATCCAGGCATCGCTGTTCTCGGGAATATCAGTGTCCAGCAGGTACAGCGGGCTGTTGCCAAACTGCTCAGTCTTCCACACTTTACAGACAACATCGATTTTTCTTACTTTAACTGTTACTTTAACCCCTGTATCTTCAAGAAAATCATAAACATAGTTGTGATAGGAGTCATACGGATTGCCGTGGGCATCAATCTTTTGATCCGTGTACCCTTGCTTCCACTTCAGCCCGATCGGAATGATAGGAGCGTTGATATCCTTCGCACCCTTGATGTAATCTCCGGCCAGGATGCCCAGGCCTCCGGCGTACATTTTGAAATCGGAATGCAGGCCATACTCCATGCTGAAATAAGCGACTGACGGTAATTGTTTCTCGTTCACTTGATAAGCCTCCTAATACGAATTAGATTATAATCTGGTATTGCTGTAGGCTCAAACTAAGGTGCAAACGTTTGCTCAAAATGATGTGGTCTTCCCTGGAAGCGATTGCACACCTATTCTAGCACACTTGCAGTCAAAAAGCACAACGAAGTTTTTGTGAAGAACAAACGTAAGGATTCAAGAAAATACTATATAGATTGAACTTGGGAATTTGAGATAAAGGAAAGGAGCAACGGAGGGGGATTTTGGAACTGGAGGAGCGAAAGCGGCCGGAAGTCCAAATAGTCACCGTAGTTGCGACTGATCCTGTACTCTAAAACCACAAGTTCAATCTATATAAACAGAAAAGTTTGATAAAGACGGCCTCAGGCCATAAGATAAGGAAGGGACAATATTACCCTTTGAAGTGATTGCTGCCGCTGAAGCGGACTATATGGATGTGAGAGTGACAGTTCAGCATGTTCCCGACCGG
Organism: Paenibacillus sp. FSL H3-0321; assembly: GCF_038002865.1. Lineage (NCBI taxonomy): Bacteria > Bacillati > Bacillota > Bacilli > Caryophanales > Paenibacillaceae > Paenibacillus > Paenibacillus sp. FSL H3-0321. Next base: position 5,173,693 of record NZ_JBBODH010000001.1, read on the forward strand.
AAGGATATTCAGGTCCTGTACCGAAAGCGGATAAATTATGGCCGCAGCGGCTTAAGATAAGTATAGGTTGTAAATCCAGATCGTTCAAAATAACTAATGGTGGTGTAAAGCTTGAGTATAGTGGTGATCGGAAGTTTGAATATGGATATGGTGGTACGCACCAGCCGGGCGCCTGAGGCTGGGGAGACTTTGTTTGGACAAGGCTTCGCCTTGTCACCGGGAGGAAAAGGCGCCAATCAGGCAGTAGCCGCAGCGCGTCTTGGTGCCGAGGTAGCGATGATCGGAAGTGTCGGCCGGGATGCCTTTGGCAGTGAACTGCTGGAGATTATGCGGCAGGAGCATATTGATGTCCGGCATATTGCCCAGAGTAACTCGCAGGCTACCGGCGTCGCGTCAATTGTGGTCGATGGAGAAGGGGAGAACCGGATTATTGTTGTGCCGGGAGCGAATATTGAACTTGGCCCAGCAGATATTCAGGCGCTTGAGCATGTAATCAGCGAAGCTGAAATGATCGTGATGCAGCTGGAGACGGATCTTCCAATGTGTGAACAGGCGGCCTCCATTGCGCAGCGCCACGGCATTCCGGTCATTCTGAATCCGGCTCCGGCCAGAGAGCTTAGCCAGGAAATGCTGAGACATGTGACATATCTGACCCCGAACGAAACCGAAGCGGGAATCCTGTCCGGTATTGAAGTAAACAGTACGGAGGCGGCTGAGCAGGCGGCGCGTATTTTGCTGGGAAAAGGGGTGCGGAACGTCATTGTCACTCTGGGTTCCAAGGGGGCACTGATCGTGAATGAATCCGGTAACGCGCAGCATATTGCCGGATTCCCGGTACAGGCGGTTGATACGGTTGCGGCAGGCGATTCCTTTAACGGGGCGCTGGCTTACCAACTGACCCGCAGTGTGGCCTTGGAAGAAGCGGTGAGGTTCGCCAATGCAGTTGGTGCGCTGGCTGTAGGCAAAGAAGGGGCAATTCCGTCGCTGCCGAAGCTGCCGGAGGTCGAGCAGTTCCTGAAAGAAGCAGCTGAACGGTAAGCCGGGGATAGATATAGATCGGATAGATGAGGAGCTGAAGTAAATGAGTGGCACTGTAACGGTTAAGAATGTGACTCTGGGCGAGGGGATGCCCAAGATTTGCGTATCGCTGATCCGAGCAACATTGACCGAGCTGAAGGAAGAAGCGGAGGCACTGAAAGCTCTGGCACCGGATGTGGTGGAGTGGCGGAGCGATTTTTTTGCCGGAGTGGACAATATTGAGGCAGTTACGGAAGTACTGGAAATGATCCAGGCTATTCTTCCGGACCTTCCGCTGATCTTCACATTCCGCAGCGCCAGAGAAGGCGGGGAGCGGCAGATTGCCACGGAGGATTATATCCGGCTGAATAAGGCTGCAGCCGCGAGTGGACTCGTCGATATCATTGATGTGGAGCTGTTCAATGAGGAAGCTGATGTGCAGGCGCTAATCGCTGCCGCGCATGACTGCGGGGTGTTCGTGATTGTGTCGAACCATGATTTCCAGGGAACACCTCCCGAGGAGGAGATTGTGTCCCGGTTGCGCAAGGCTCAGGAGCTGGGCGGAGATCTGCCGAAGATCGCCGTTATGCCATGCAGCGCGGCAGATGTGCTGACACTGCTGGCTGCGACAAACCGGATGCAGGAGCAGTATGCGGACCGTCCGATCATTACGATGTCCATGGCTGGAGAGGGCGTAATCAGCCGCCTAGCCGGGGAAATCTTCGGCTCTGCGCTTACCTTCGGCGCGGCCCATAAGCCATCTGCCCCTGGACAGGTGGCGGTTGCCGAGCTGCGGAAGGTGCTGGAGCTGCTGCACCACAGCCTATAGAACCGTTCATTTATTGTCCGGCAGCAATAGAAACAATTAGAATGGGGTGTTCTAAGCCATTGAAACGGCGGGAACACCTTTTTTGGATAGTTAATAGTTAAACATATATATGGTTCACACTATAAATCATCTTCAAGGTGCGGCAGGGTTTGAATCAGCGCCCGGTTATGCCCTACAATGAAGGCAGCCAAGTAGTTAAATCATCCACTTGCGGAACGAAGAAAGGGAGAACTGCCAATGACGGAATCCATCCTGGTCGTGGAGGATGAAGAAAAAATCGCCCGGCTGCTGCAGATTGAGCTGGAATGCGAGGGCTATCGCGTATTTATTGCGGGCAGCGGCCATCAGGCGCTTGAAATCTATCAGGCACAGCAGCCGGACCTCCTTCTGCTTGATGTGATGCTTCCCGGGTTCAGCGGAATTGAGCTGCTGCGCCGTATCCGGGTCAATGATGCGCTTACCCCTGTACTGATGCTGACTGCCAAAAGCTCGGTGGAAGACAAAGTATCCGGTCTTGACCTTGGGGCAAATGACTATATCACCAAGCCCTTTCAAATTGAGGAGCTTCTGGCGCGTGTCCGCGCTGCGCTGCGGCTTGCGTCTACCCGAAACATTGAGGAGACAGGCAGCTGGCTAAAAGCGGATGATCTTGAGCTGAACGAAACCACGCGTGAAGTTGTTCGGGCTGGCAGAACGATTGACCTCACCCCGAGGGAGTTCGATCTGCTGGTGTTCTTGCTGAAGAACAAGCGCCAGGTGCTGAATAGAGAGCAGATTGTGACCGCGGTTTGGGGGTACGATTATTACGGTGATACCAATGTCGTAGATGTGTATATCCGTTATGTCCGTAAGAAACTTACCCAAGGGGATCAGAGCGAGCTTATTCATACCGTCAGGGGCATCGGGTATGTCCTGAAGGACTCCCCATGAAGCTGCGGAGCAAAATTTATCTTTATTCCAGCGTGCTGTTTGCTGTACTCCTTGTCATTATGAACCTCGTCATTTACTTTATGTTCAGCCGGTTGTCGACAGATAATCAGCTGGATCAGGCCGCTGCCGAGACTGCCAAAATCGCTGCCGATATGCGAAGAGTTGGAACCGGTGTAGCTGCCCCGGAGTTGCTCCGGGCGTACGTGCCGATTGAGGGAATGCTCCGGCTGCTGGCTCCGGACGGAAGTGGACCGGCGCCCGTGACTTCGGCGTCGGAACAGGAGATCAGCCGGCTGAAGCCGGTATATTATAAAGACAAGCTTAGTGAGATTATCAAGGTGGATGGCCGTTCCTATGCTTTCGTGACGACTCCGGTCATCTGGATAGACGGGATCGTGATGAATGTCCAAATGACCAAAAGCCTGGAGAGTACGATGAATACGCTCCGCGTGCTGCGGGTTGTACTGGCGGGGGCAACCGCCTTTGCACTGCTTCCGCTGCTGCTCTCCAGCCGTGTGCTATCCGGGCTGATTATGCGTCCCATTGTGCAAATGACAGCTACGATGCGGGAGATCAAGAACAGCGGGAAATTCAGCAGACTAACGCTGGAAGACACATCCAGAGATGAGCTGGTTGAAATGGGGCGCACGTTCAACGATATGATCGCTTTGCTGGAGAGTAATTATTTGAAGCAGGAGAAATTCGTGTCCGACGCCTCGCATGAGCTGCGTACCCCGCTGACGGTGATTGAAAGCTACGCCAGCCTGCTCAAAAGGCGGGGACTTACCCATCCTGAATTGTTCAATGAATCCGTTGAAGCCATCCATTCCGAGGCGATTCGGATGAAAGAGCTGACCGAGCAGCTGCTGCTGCTGGCAAAGCACCACGAACAATGGGATCTGTCCATGAAGGTTGTTGATCTGCAAGAGCTGGCCACCGCATCGGCCAAAGTCTTCCGCAATGCATATGGCAGAGAAGTTACCGTCAATGCACAGGGGGAGGTCAGGGGATTCAGCGATGAAGCGAAGCTGCGACAGCTGCTGTTCATATTTTTGGACAATGCCCGCAAATACAGCGATGAAGCCATAACCATCACGCTTGGAGCCTCCGGGCAGGAGAGCCACATTGTCATTACTGACCGGGGCATCGGGATTCCGAGCGGGGAGCTGCCCAGAGTGTTCGACCGCTTCTACAGAGTAGATGAGGCAAGAGGCCGCCAGGGCGGAGGGGCAGGGCTGGGGTTGTCACTTGCTGCGGAAATTGCCGAAGCCATTGGAGCCAAGCTGTCCATGGAGAGTGTGGAAGGCGCCGGAACATCGGTTATGATCCGAATTGCGGCTGAGAACAGGGGAAGACAATGAAAATAAAGAAACCTGAGAGCAAAAAATTCATATGCAAAGCCGTCATTATTATTGCTGCCGTGCTGCTTCTGTCCATTGCTGCGTTTAAAATATTCGCAAATGAATCCGCACAGCTGTTGACGAAAGAGCAGGCGAAGCAGGCTGTGCTGAAAGAGTATTCCGGCAGCGTAGAGAACCTGACCCTGCAATCCGGCAACTATGTAGCGGAGCTAAAAACCGGCCAGGGTCTCTATGAGCTGGAACTGGATGGGGCAACAGGTGAGATTGTTTCCATTGTCCTGCTGGAGCCAGCCGCTTCCGCAGAGGTCCGGCCCACACCATTGCCTTCTTCGGCCCCTCCGGCAGGCGGCAGCGCCCTGCCATCCCCTTCACCGACTGCTCCGCGTGCAGTGTCGGAAGACGAGGCAGTTAAGCTGGCGCTGCAGGAGGTGCCGGGAGAACTGGATGATGTGGATACCGAAATTAACGAATCAGGCGCCTTTTATCTGGTGGAAGTGAATACAACGGATGGGCGTGAAGCGGTGGTCCAGGTGGACGCGATCTCCGGAAACATTATGTCCGTAGCTTGGGAAGAACCGGATGAGGATCATCCTTAAGCAGAATTCTCATCAATTTCTAATGTTACTGTCGCCTTTCTCTCATTTGGGCCGTGTATATTGAATACATGAGCAGCACAGATTGAACATGAGGAGGCGGCAATAAATGATGAAGATGAAATTATGGAGCAGTGTAGCGGCGGCAGCCATTCTGTTCGGGGGTGCATACAGCATCAGCGAGGTTCAGGGTGCTTCCGCAGGATCGACCGCTTCACAAAGTCAAAGCAAGACACTGATTGGCGTGGACAAGGCGGAGGCGTATGCGCTGAAGTCAGCGCAGGGCCGAATAGAGAGTATTGATCTGAAGGAGAGAATCAGCGGTTCGTATTACGAGGTTGAGATCCGTCATAACAACCAGGAAATTGACGTTCGGGTTGATGCCTACACAGGTAAAATCTTAAGCGTGCGCAAAGAAACCGATGACGATGACGATGACGACAACTACGCAGCAGTCACATCACAAAGCGGAACGATGATCAGCGCAGCTAAAGCGGCAGAAGCGGCCTCCGCCTCCGCAAAGGGTACAGTTACTGAAATTGACCTTGATGGGGACAATGGAAGTTTCGTATATGAAGTGGAGATCAGAAACGGCAAAGTGACGACCGAAGTGGGAGTCGATGCCTATACTGCGAAGGTTCTGTATACGGATGTAGATTCTGATGACGATGATGATTGAATCCATGAAAATGCAGAGGGATTAACACTATATAAAAGCGGGGCAGCCGGATATCGGCTGCCCCGCTTTTATATATCATACAACTGCTGTATCACTCCGGGCAAGCGGAGTGGAAGACTACTGCTTTGTACCTGTATAGACGTGCACAGCATCTCTCAGGAACTCGGCCAGACCCGGACGCCGCTTGTCATAATAGGCGGTAAAGCGTTCGTCATCCACATACATTTGTGCGACGTGGGCGTGAGCTTCTTTAGTATAGGTGTCCCAGTAGAAGGACAGCCACTGGCGGTGCAGCTCAGCGGCTTGCTGGGCCAGCTCGCTGGCGGAATCGCCTTCCTCCATCGCTTGCTCAAGGGCTGCGAACATGTCTGCTTCAAGCTGCTGGATGGCGGCATACTGCTCTTCGGTCATATTTTTCAGCTTGCGGTTAGACTTCTCTACAGCTTCTTCCCCGTATTTGCTGCGGGCTTCCTGTCCGTACGTACGCTCATTATCGTCAATCAGCTTTTGCTTAAAGCCTGCAAATTTCTCTTCATTGCTCATGGTTATTCTCCCTTCACTTTGGGCCAGTGTTTTTTCGACGTTTGCGATTAATTGATCCAATTGCTCTCTCCGCTGAAGCAGCTGGTCATGGTGCTCCCGCAGTGCCCGGGTGCCGTCAAAGGACGGTGCGGTCACGATTTCTTTGATCCCTTCGAGGCTTAAGCCCAGTTCCCGGTAAAAAAGAATCTGCTGCAGCCGGTCGACCTCGGCCTGGCCGTAGATGCGGTATCCCGAGGAGTTGATTCTCGCCGGCTTGAGAATCCCAACCTCATCGTAATAGCGCAATGTCCGCGTACTGATGCCCGCCAAAGCTCCCAGCTTCTGCACCGTGTATTCCATAGTGGCTGTACCTCCCATAACTTGTTTCAGCGTAGTGTTATTTGGACCCAATTGCACACTTGTAAGCTGCAGCTTGCTGCTTACAAGATCACTCTACACCTTCACGCAACGGCAATGTCAAACACTCTTTTGTGGGGAATATCGCTCAAAAAAACAGCAGCTCCCTATAGTATGTCCACTAAGGAAACTGCTGCTAACCTTGTATTACACATGAAGCCGGATTATTTCTTGCCGACCTGTGCCGTGAAATATTCCCGCAGCTCTGCCAGCTTCCGGGGATCCGCCAGCGCATCTTCACCCGGGAAGTAATGTTCGGCGACCAGTTCCCAGGTGGGAACAATTTTTTGTGAGATCATTGCCTTGATGGCGATCTTGACCGTCTTGCGTTCTCTGGCGTTGGAGAAGGTGTCCTTGTAATGCTGGGATCGCTCAAAATCCAGGTCGTTAAAGACAGCGCGGAATATCTCCCCGGTCATCTTGGCATCGTCCAGCGCCCGGTGCGCGGAACCGGAAGGCTCAAGCTCGAACAGGGTCATTGCACCTTCGACACTGATGTCATTGCTGAGGCCGCGTGCACGGAGCACGCCCTTCAAGAGATCAAAATAGGTTGCAGCCATCCAGTAGGAATCATCCATTTTGTGCATCCGGATGTCCTGAATGATCCGCTTCATATCCTCGCCGCCCCAGGTCAGAAGCAGCACTCCGTCACTGCTCTGATCCAGCCAGGCTCTAAAGGCGGTAATGACCTTGGGGAAACGGTCGGCGACGTCGATATCCTCTTGGGGAATGCCGGTTTTTTTCTTAATGAACGAATTCAGGGTGGAGAAGTATATAGGTTTAATTAAGGCTGAGAACTCATCCTTAACTTGCAATGAAGCGTCTAACCGGACGGCTCCAATCTCAATGACCTCCATAGGATGCTCGCTGGCAAATTTGCGGCCGTTGAATTCGATGTCCAGAATAATATAATCCACAGGTAATGCCTCCGTTTCAGTGACTGGCGCCTTACAAGCTGAAGAATGCGCCGACCCTTCTATTTTAGCAAAAAAAGCGGAGGAATGGGAAATAAGACGGGGAATTGCCGTCCGGGGTGTGCGGCTAAGGCTGTTTTTGTATTGAAGAGTGATGAGGAGCCGCGGTAAACGGGAAGAAGGATAAGGGAGGGGGTTGGAAGAATAAGTAAGCGTGATGCGCATGAATTGGGGAATTGCAGTTAAACAGTGGGAGAACGGAGAAGGGGTTGCTTTATTTCAAGGCTTAGGACTTGCAGAAGATGCGGAAATTTTGGACTACGGTTGTGGCTTCGGACACTACACCTTTGCTGCATCAAAAGCTCTAAATGGCCGGGGGGACGGTTTATTCTGTTGATATTAATAAAGAATGCATGAAGGTTGTGGGTAAGGTATCCAGTGAAGAGCATTTAAATAACATTCAAGTTTTGATGGGGAATAAGGACTACACTTTGAATTTTGAGGACAGGTCTTTGGATATGATCATGTATTACGATATTTTACACGGCAACGGAACTCACCGGTTTACCTTGTACGAGGAAGCGAAGAGAACGTTAAAGCCAGATGCGATTTTATCTATTTTGCCTTTTCATTTATCTAATTTCCGAGATCAGGAAGGGAAAAAGAAAACGTACAACTATAAAAAAATCATAGATGAAGTTCTTGAGTTTGGTTTTTCTGTGCAGCAAGACCAGACGAAGATGGGCATTCATTTCGAAAAGTATCATAGTTCCTATTATATAGATAAAGGCTGTGTGGAGTTTGAGGCTTTGGAGAGAGCGGAAATACTCAACTTTAGAAAGAACAGCTGAATGCACTGAACAATTTGTTTCAGGGAGGGATATATCATGGACAGCAATACTTATTATATTTCTGAAGAAAACACTTTTATCATTGACTGTAAGGACGTAATTTTAAGAGAATTCAAAGTTTCTGATTTAGATAAGTTTCATTCACTTACATGGCAGCCTGAAATACATGAATACTTGCCAGGTTGGAACGTATCAAAAGAGCAAAGAGAAGATTGGTTAATAAATTACGAAATTCCAGAGAACAAGCAGTTTCTACATGCTGTATCGGAAGGTGGAGACATTGGTGAACTCCGTCTTCGCTTGGGAATTATATTGAAAGAGACGGGAGAGCTTATCGGCTGGTGCTGTACGGGATTAAAGGATGAATTGCCGCCCCCAAACCGAGAGATCATGTATGCCATATCAAAAGATCATAGAGGTAAAGGTTATACAACCCAAGCCGCACAAGGGATAGTCAAGTATTTATTTGAGAATACGAACGTCGAGTTGCTTAATGCTATTGCTCTTTTAATTAACTTGCCATCGAGTAGAGTCATACAAAAATGCGGGTTTGACTTTCAAGGTGTTATCGGGATTGATAACGATAGATTTAATTATTATAAACTTGATAAAAAGGGTTGGACAATCAAACGCTAAAAGTCGAACGCAGAACTAGAATGATTTTCATTCAATGGCACAGGAGGCAGACGATGAGCGGAAACGGATATAGATTTGTAATTGACGAGGCTACGTTTCAACTGCAGGAGGCCTACTCTTTTGATTGGCTGACGGCAATGGGGCGGGTGTTCCGCGTGTTTGATGAGCAGGATTCCGGAAATATCAGCTTTGGGGTTGAGCAAGACGGATGCAAGTATTTTGTGAAGTTCGCCGGAGTGAAAACGATGGAATTTCATGGTGTTCCTGCGGAAGCGGTTGAAAGATTGATTCAGGCGGTTCCTCTCTATGAGGAGCTGCAGCATCCGTCGCTAATCCAGTTGTTATCTCATGGTCCTGTGGAAACGGGATATGCAGTTGTTTTTGAATGGACGGAAGGCGAGTGCCTGCATTCACATTGGGCTTTTGGCGGAGCAGCCAAGTATAGTGATCCCAAATCGCCTTTTTACCGCTATAGGGCCTTGTCCACGGAGAAACGGCTGGATTCTCTGGAGGTCATCTTTGGCTTTCATGAATACATAGAGTCTAAAGGATATGTGGCTGTAGATTTTTATGATGGAAGCATTCTCTATGATTTCACTAAGGATCGTACAGCGATTTGCGATATTGATTTCTATCAGCCTAAGCCCTTCTTCAACGGCATGGGAGAGCAGCTATGGGGCTCCAAACGGTTCAAATCACCGGAAGAGTACCTTCTGGATGCCCCAATCGACGAAATCACCAATGTATATAATATGGGGGCTACTGCTTTTGTACTGCTGGGTGGAGAAAGTGACCGTTCCAGGGATAAATGGGAAGCGGGACCGGAACTGTACAAGGTTGCGCTGCGGGCCGTACATCCGGAGCGGGATCAGCGTTACCGGAGTATCTCGGAGTTCAAGTCGGAATGGGATAAGGCGAGGAAGGAAGCAAACGATGGATAATAAATCCACTGCAAAACAAATAGTTTTTTCGATAGTAAAGGCAATTATTATCGGTGTTATTTTGGGGTTAGCAGCAAAACTTGTGGATAATCCGAATATAAACCCGATATTTGACAATCTCGGAGGACGTCTTGGTATATGGGTATTTGTTGCAACACTGTTATCCGTTTTTAGCTATTCTCACAAATTAGCGGCTGTTAACATATTTGCCTTTTTCGGGTCGATGCTTACCGTTTATTATCTTTACACAACGATTGTGCTGCATTTTCTTCCAGAAAGAGAAATTGTTTTTTGGGGGTTATGCGCAGTGGTATCTCCTGTTTGTGCTTATGTTATGTGGTATGCACGCGGGAGCGGATTGTTTTCTAATCTTATTTCGGCCCTTCCAATCACAGTATTACTGTCAGAAGGGTTTGAATTACGTAACGCTTACTTACCCGTTCACCATCATTACTATTTAATTCCATGGCTTATGGGGATATATCTAATAATGATAGTTGTTTTGTTACTTACCATTCCGAAAAACAAAATTCAAATTTTGTCCATTCTGCCTATAGCCCTTATATTATCTTTTATCATGATCTATTTTAATGTTTTTGGCCGGATATTTGGTGGAATGAACGGTGTATTGTAGGGCCGGATTTCGCCGGGTACGAATAGTGGCAGAAAGAAGGATTACAGTGCTTGAAAAAAAAGGCATAGGATACAAGGAACTGAACGCAATGGCCAAACTGATCTGTGAACTGGAAGAGAAGCTGCTGAACACCGAGGTGCGCACTTCGCCGGATGAACTGTCGCGATTGCTGGCAGACGATTTTTTTGAATTTGGAAGCTCCGGGAAGGTATGGCATAAGCGGGACTTGATGGGCGAAGAAGGAGCGGGCGAGGTCCGAATGACCCTGAGCGGGTTCGAACTTCATCCGTTATCCGGGGAGGCTGTGCTGGCCACCTACCGGATCATGAACGAAGAGACGGGTGGAGAGACACTGCGCAGTTCAATCTGGAAATTCAGGGATGGGCGGTGGCAGATGTTTTTTCATCAAGGAACCCCAGTGAGGGGGTAGGGTTAATCAGGTTGTGGGGTTCCCCAACGGAGACCCTCTGTTTATAGGTTATCTATGCCTAGTCCCGGATCACATGCCCCTGCCCAAGGGTGACTTCCACAAACCCGGCCATCTGCCGGGCTTGATAGCGGATCGGCTTGCCGCTGCCCATGATGATGATATTGCGGATGTCGGCGGTGCCTTCCGAAGGCAGGGCAAAGGCCTTGATATTGGCGAATTCCCCGGCTAAAGTCGTGTGGATGGCCCCTATCAGGCGGTCCTTTTCGCTTCTGCCCATCAGGTTCATGATGATGGAGCCGCGGCTGTTCAGCTTGGAACGGGCCAGGGCGAAGAACTCGCTGGAGACCAGATGCCGGGGAGTACCGTCAGCGGTGAAGGCATCCAGAAGAATGAAGTCATAGCGGCGTTCCGGCTCGCCCTCCAGAATGCGCCGTCCGTCCCCGACAATGACATTATCCAGGCTGTAGCCAAAATGCTGCCGGCTCAGCTTCACGACCTCCGCATTCACTTCGGCCACTTTAAAGCGCTTCTCCGCAAAATAACCGGCAAGCGTTCCAATCCCATGTCCAATCAGGAATACATCTTCGAAATAAGGTTCGCCAGCCTCCATTAGATGGATCATTGCCCGCGGATATTCAAAGACCACCCGCCGGGGGTGGTCCAGATCAAGGGCGCCCTGAATGGCGTCTCCCGAAAACTGCAGTACGCGGAATCTGCCTCTCTCGCCATATAATTCTGTCGTTTCGTACACCTGGATTTCGGGGTTGTTCTCTGAGTTCAGGAACTCTGGATGCAAAGGTATCATTCTCCTTATACGAGCGAAATGCGTTTATATTCGTTCGGTGTAACACCGACAACCTTCTTGAACAGCTTGTTGAAATAAGCAGGGTCGGGATAGCCGACTTCGGTGCCGATTTCGTGCACCTTCAGATCCGGCGCATTCTTCAGCAGCTGCTTCGCTTTGCGGATGCGGATTTCAATCACATAATCGGTCAGAGTCAGCCCGGTCTCCTGCTTGAACAGCTTGCTTAAATAGCTTGGTGTCAAAAATACTATACCGGCCAGCATGTTCAAATCGGCATGCTGATTATAATGGGCGGCTACCCAGCGCTTGACCGTTTCAACGGCGGTACCGGACATCTCCAGCCGGTGCTTGCGGATTTCGTTCAGCGCAGCCGAGAAGGAGGAGGCGAAGAGTTCCTCAATTTCAGCAAAGGTCATGCAGGCTTCGATTTGCTCTTCCAGCCGCTGGCTGCAGTCTTTTCGGTAGACCGCTTCAAATTCCTGCAGCTCCTTGCGGGCAGTATCCTCAACCTGCCGGCAAGTGCGCAGAATCAAGTCGGGATAAGCCTGCTGCAGCTCCAGCACAGAGAACAGCTTGTGCAGCCCTTCCAGCACCCCGGCCACATTTAGAATCTGCAGCTCATGGATCAGCGGCTCCCGGAATGGAGGGAATGGATCACTGACAGCCTGCACCGGTGTCTGAAGCTCTCTAATCGTAACATAATGCAGCAGCAGCGGACTATAAATCCCTGCATCACAGGCCAGCTTGCCTTCAAGATAGGCTGTTCTAAATTTGCCGGGATCATCGTAGGAGCGGCTGGCCCCCGCATGGAGACGCTGGCCCTTGCTTGCAACGCCGATAATCTCTCCGATTTCGTGTGATTCTTCAGGGGTGAGCGGCTGCGCGGAATAACAGATCCATGCCTGCAGCCCTTTCTGCACTTCCAGCGTATCGAGGAGAAACGCCTTCTCTTGCCGCAGACTGTCTGCAATTCCGCAGACTTTTTCCCGGGAGCTTCCTTTAAGGACATAGACCGTGAAATAAGGCTGGGGCAAGGTAAGGCCGCTTAAAAGAACGGCAGAGGGCTCCTCGATATGCAGCAGGGAGTGCAGCAGGCCTGTGCGCTGGCATTCTTCTTTTTCACGCAACAGCTTCTGCTCCTTCTCCAGACTATACAGCACTTCGAAGAGTTGTTCTTTGTTGATAGGTTTGAGCAGATAATCTACCGCTGAACTGCGGATGGCTTCCCGGGCATAATTAAATTCAACGAATCCGCTCATCAGCAGGCTGCGAATTCCGGGGTGGTTCGCTTTAAGCTGCCGGATCAGCTCCAGCCCGTCGATTTGCGGCATACGGATATCGGTTATAACAACGTCAATGTGGAGCGAGGGGAGCGCATCAAGCAAATGTTTGCCGTCCGGATAAATGCCGGTGACAACGAAGGTGCTGCTCTCTTTGCTGATCATTCGTGCCAGACCTTCGCGAATCAGAACTTCATCATCTACAATCGCAATACGCAGCAAGCCGAGTCCCCCTTTTTGGAATGATATTATTCTTCGCTGTGATCGTCCGAAAGATCCTCGATTCGTAAGGTCACACGGGTTCCTGTGCCAAGTTCACTCTGCACGTGTAATCCGAAGGAGCCGCCGTAATGTAGACGGATGCGCTCATTCACATTTCGCAGACCGATTCCGAACATTTCACCGTCTGCCCCGCCCATCAGACTGTTATTCAAAGCGCGCAGGGTATCCTCATCCATACCTATTCCGTCATCCTCGACGCAAAATACAGTTTTACCGTCCTCCTCCCAAGCCGTAATGTTCAGTGTACCCGGCCCCTCCTTAGGTTCAAGCCCGTGAAAAACGGCATTCTCGACAATCGGCTGGAAGACCAGCTTGATCACCGGCAGCGGCAGGAATTCCTCCGGCACATGGATATTGAGCCGGAATTTATCCGGAAAGCGGATTTGCAGCAGATGCAAATAATTACGCACATGATCCAGCTCATGACGGATCGTAACGGTTTCTTCACTGCGGACAATACCGTAACGCATCTGCAGCCCGAGCAGATAGGTGAGCTTCGCGACGCGGGGGTCATCACTGCTCTCCGCCAGCATGCGGATGGACTCCAGTGTATTGTAAATAAAATGCGGGTTAATCTGGTTCTGCAGCGCCCGCATATCTGCCTTTTGTTTGCGTTTCTCCGTAAGGGAGACCTCCTGAAGCAGATCCTTGACCCGGATAATCATCCGGTTGAAGTGGCTGCCGAGCATCCCGATTTCGTCATTATATTTCGGATGCAGCCAGACATCCAGATTGCCGTGCTGCACCTGCTTCATCAGACGGACCATCGACTTCAGCGGTTTGGTCAGTGCATAGGAAATAAAGGTGGCAACGACGAGCGCGAAGGCAATAATCGACAGAGTAGTGAAAATCAGCCGGTTGCGGTTCTTCTCCACCGGGGAGAGGATACGGTCCAGCGGAATGGAAACAATGGTCGTCCAACCGGTCTTCTGGGATACCCTGTACACTGCAAGAACATCAAGGCCATCCAAAGTGATTTGAAAGTGGCCATTGGGAGTGGTAACTTTCTGCAGCAGCATCTGTGCATGTTCCCGTTGTTTCGGGGTCTCTTGGCCGTCCATATGCTCACCGTCGTACATTAATTCGCCCTTGTCGTCCACGATCAGCGTATTGCCCTGGGTGACGGCGTTTACAGGATCAACGATCCCCTTGAAGAGGTTGTTGATATCAATGTCGAAGACAAGGATTCCGATATTTTTGAGCGTGCTGACCGAGGTAATGGTGCGCAGAACGCTGAACACTTCTTTGTGGTCGCCGGAGTTTACTCGGATCGTATGCCTGCCTTGGACTACCGGAGCTGCACCGGCCCCCTCAGTGAGGCTCTGCCACTGCGCCAGCCGTTCCGCCGGGAACAATTCATTGATGCCGGGAGCCCTGTCAAAAAAAACGGAACCGTATTTGTCCACTAAGTATACGGCAATAATCTGTTCTTTCGTATGGTTCAAATAGCTCAGGAACATCGACATGCTGGTGTTCTTTTCCCAATCGGTATTACGCTGCTCCAGGTAGAACTGAACATCGGTATTGTACAGCGGCAGCGCCGTGTACCGCTTGAGATCGGCAACATACCGGTCTATGGTATCCGAAGCGCTGTCTGCCATCTGTCCGGCACTCTTTGTGGAGCTCGACAGCACCGAGTTGAAGGTGGAGCGTGAAGAAAGATAACTGACGTAAGTGATTGGCAGGGAGATCAGAAAAATAAATACGACAATCAGCTTCCGCTCCATCGGCAGGTTGGCCAGGAACAGCCACATGCGGCGGACAATTCTCTTGATGTAAGATACCACTATGGTTATTCCTTTCCGTACCCCCTATTTGACAGCGCCGCTGGTTACCCCCTCAAAGATATAACGCTGCAGGAAGAAGTAAAGAATGACTGTCGGCAGCAGGATAAGCAGAATGGCTGCACAGATCAAATTCCAATCGGCCGTATTAACCCCCTGAAAACGCATGAGGACGGTGGTAACGACACCCAGGCTTTGTTTTGGCATATATAGATAGGGGATGTACATGTCATTGTAGATGCTGATCGTCTTCAAAATAATCAGTGTTGCCGTCGCCGGTGACAGCAGCGGGAAGATGATCGAACGGTAGATTTTGAACAGGGAGGCACCCTCAACCATCGCATTCTCATCGAGATCAACGGGGATGTTGCGGATGAACTGCAAATACAGGATGATCTGAATGACGTCTGCCCCGATATAAAGTACGATTGGAGCACCCAAGGTGTTGTAGAGGCCCATATTTTTGATGATGCCAAAGGTCGCTACCTGAGTAGTAATGCTTGGAATGATGGTCGCCACAAGGTAAGCACCAAATACAATCGGCTTCAACTTGAAAGAGAACCGCCCCAGTACATATGCCACCATTGTCCCAAACAGAATGTTCAGGGTCAATGTAATAATGATAATAATCAGTACGTTGCCGAAGCCGCTGAGCAGTCCGCCGCGCTGAAACACAGTCACGAAGTTATCGAAGTTGAAGAAACTGCGCGGCAGAGCCATGGAACTGCTGCTGTTAAATTCATCGGTTGATTTAAAGGCGTTGACCACCACTACATAAGGCGGAAAGAGTACGACGAATACACCGATAAGCAGCGTGAAGTATTTAAAAATGTCTTTTAGGTTAAGTTTGGAATGTTCCATGCTACTTATCTCCTCCCCGGTTAAGAACCAATTGCTGCAGCAAGAGCACGACAACGACAATGAAGATCAGGATAACGCTCATCGCTGAGGCCAGGCCGTAGTTATTAAAAGCAAAGGCGGTATCCACTACCCGCTGAACATAAGTCTGGCTGGCACCCGCCGGGCCGCCCTTCGTCAGCACGAATGGCAGATCGAACACTTCCAGCGCGCCGGTTACGGTGAGGAATAAATTCAATTGAATGACGGGCTTCATATTCGGCAGCGTAATTCTCCACAGCGTCTGAAACGAGCCTGCACCATCTATTTTGGCTGCTTCATAAATGTCTTTCGGAATCGCCTGCAGCGAGGCAATGTAAATGACCATGTTGTAGCCCATGAACCGCCAAAAACCAGTGGAAGCGAGCGAGTAGTTCACCAGTCCTTCAGTACCGAGCCAACTGGTCTGTCCTAGTCCGGTGAGGCCGATGCTGTTCAGGAACATATTGAGAGAACCATTGGTAGTATCAAACACATAGCCGAACATGAAGGCCACGGCCACACCGTTCATGATATAAGGCAGGAAGAGCATAATCCGGAACCCGTTTTTACCCCGCAGCTTGCTGTTCAGCACAACGGCGAAATAAATGGCGACAATATTCTGGACAATCCCCATCGCAAAGTAGGCGAAGTTATGGGTGAACACCTTGAAAATATCAGGATTGCCAAAAACCTCGCGGTAATTGTCCAGACCGACCCAAGGCTTCTCGGGGCTGTACCCGTCCCAGTTGGTAAAGCTGTAATAGACCAGTTTAATGGCCGGATAATAAGTGAATGTCGCCAGCAGGAGCAGTGGAATCAGCAGGAAGGATACAATGATAATGAGCTTTTGTTTGTTATAGGATAATGTTCCGAACATCGCTTAACCTTCTTTCTGAATAGCGCTTTGGTCAATGACGACAAAATGGATTATCCGGAGAAAGCGATAATCCATTTTGCGCCGGGGGATTGCTAGGTTCTAACGTTGCTGATCTTGCTAAAGATCAATAGCCGAGGTCTTTTTTGGCTTTGGCCCAGGCTTTGTTCCATTTGTCGAAGACGGATTGCGGGTCCTTGGCCAGGACGAATTCCTGTACCATAGCCGGCAGGTCGAGCTGTGCCTTATTGGTAATTTCTGTTACCTTGGCATCGTCCACTGTACCCTCTTGCAGGGTTACGCCGGTCGCCTGGAATTCCTTCAGCTGGGTCAGCTTAGATTCTTTGCCTTTCAGCGGGGAGATAAATCCGGCAAAATCCTCATAACCGGAATCCTCGATCATCCATTTCACGAACGCTTTGGCAGCATCCAGATTTTTGCTGTCCTTGGCTACAGCATAGAAGAAGTCAGGGCTGAGCGGGGCAGTAAGTGTGCCCGAGTTGTCATAAGGAAGCGGGAAGAAACCTACGTTGTCGGAAGTGGTGCCAGCGCCGATAACTTGATTGATGACCCAATTGCCAAGGAAGTACATGGCGAATTTACCTGAGGCAATATCCTTCTTCGATTGTTCCCAGTTGGTGGAGTTGATGTCTTTTTCCAGATAGCCCTTTTCGTTCAGCTCTCTAAGCAGGTTGAGTGATTTTCCGTAGCCGTTGTCCATAGTGAAAGGTGTTTCAGAGGTCAGCTTTTCGTTCGGGAAATCCGGGTTGCCTGCAATCACGCGGGGAACAGAGTACACCCAATCGTTAAGCGGCCATTTGTCCTTGAAGTTGGAAGCGAGCGGAATCACACCTTTGGCTTTAAGCTTTTCGCAGGCAGCAAGGAATTCATCCCAAGTCTTAGGAATTTCGGTGATGCCTGCATCGGCGAAGGCTTTTTTATTGTAGACAATGCCTGAGGTGGAGTTGCCTGTGGTAATTCCGTACAGCTTGCCTTCAAAGGATTTGAAATCTTTAAAGGTGATCTGATCATTCAGGCCGAGATCGTCCAGAGAAGCAAAATATTTCGGAAGATCGGAGTTAGGAATGGAAGGAACAAACATCACATCGGGAAGCTCACCACTGGCCATTCTGACCTTGGCTTGCTGGTTGTAGTCCGTTTGGGAAGCTTCGAACTCGACCTTTATGTTCGGATACTTCTCGTTAAAGCGTTTAACATATTCGTCATACTCTTTGCCGATCATATCGGTTCTGTTGGTCAGGAAGGTGATCTTTCCGCTAATGTCGGAACCGCTTCCAGCCGCCGGCTCAGTAGTTGCTTCACTGCCGGAATTCTCTGGTGCTTTGGTTGCAGCCGGCTCATCTGTGGCTTTAGCTGCATTGTTATTATTGTTCGATCCGCAGCCTGTCAGAGATAAAGAGAAGGTCAAGGTGATAACAAAAAATAACGAAAATAACTTGTTTCTCATTGCGTTGTCCCCTTTTCGTTTTGATGTTAGCGTTTACATTATCATTATAGCGTCATTGATTCCAGCATTAAATGTATTCAATTATTATTTGTTGTCTTTATTTGTTTTCTTTCTGGGTTTATAATTACTTTGTTGCTAACAATAAGATAACAAAATATAATGAAACAAATGAATTTTGCTGAAATAGGGAGGACTTATGAAACCATATCATCTTGAATTGACAAACTGGGAATTTAGAGCTTGCGGTGACGAAACGTGGCTTCCGGCGGTTGTGCCGGGAACGGTACACACGGATTTGCTCCGCAATGGACTTATTTCACAGCCCTTTTATGGAAAGAACGAGCATGAGCTGCAGTGGATCGACAAGAAGGACTGGGAGTACAGAAGCAAGCTGCGGCTGGAGGAAGAATGGCAGAGTCTGGCCATTACGGAATTGGTCTTTGCGGGCTTGGACACCTATGCCGATGTTTTTGTGAATAATGTGCATGCGCTTTCAGCAGACAACATGTTCCGGGCCTGGACTGTAAATGTCAAAGGGCTGCTAGTGGCCGGTGACAATGAAATTCTCGTGAAATTCCGTTCCGTAGTTAAGGAAGACCTGCCGAAGCTGGCGCAGCTGGGGTATGATCTGCCGGCACCTAATGATCAATCAGAGCTGGGCGGACTGCAAGAACAGCGGATTAGCGTGTTTGCCCGCAAAGCGCCTTATCATTATGGCTGGGACTGGGGCCCGAGATTTCTTACCAGCGGAATCTGGCGGGAAGCGGTGCTGCAAGGCCGGGATGCCGCAGCCATTACGGATCTCTATATCCGCCAGAATGAAGTCAAGCGGGAAGAGGCGCGGCTTACAGCTGTCGTGGAGATTGAAGCTCCGCAAGCTTGCGAGGGAATGCTGCGGATCACGACTGCTAATGGACAGGAATGGATGCAAGCGGTTTCTGTTCCTTCCGGCAAGCACACTGTGGAGATGGATATTGTCGTTGACCAGCCGGAGTTATGGTGGTGCAATGGGCTGGGCACGCCTCATTTAACTACCTTCCAGGCAGAGTTGCTGGATAGCGCTACGGTATTGTCCAGTGCAGAAGTAACTACCGGGCTGCGGGAGATCAAGCTGATCCGCAAACCTGATGCGAAGGGCGCTTCATTCCAGTTTGAGCTGAACGGCGTTCCGGTATTCGCAAAGGGCTCCAACCATATTCCGAACGACAGCTTCACCACGGAAATAACGGAGGAACGTTACCGGCACGAGATTGCCACAGCGGTAGAGTCGAACATGAACATGCTGCGGGTGTGGGGCGGCGGGATC
This sequence comes from Paenibacillus sp. FSL H3-0321, assembly GCF_038002865.1. Taxonomy (NCBI): domain Bacteria; kingdom Bacillati; phylum Bacillota; class Bacilli; order Caryophanales; family Paenibacillaceae; genus Paenibacillus; species Paenibacillus sp. FSL H3-0321. The sequence goes on from NZ_JBBODH010000001.1 coordinate 5,193,125, forward strand.
TATGAGGAGGAAGTTTTTTACCGGCTGTGCGATGAGTATGGGCTGCTGGTCTGGCAGGATTTCATGTTCGCCTGCAGCATGTACCCGGGAGATGAGCCTTTTCTTGAGAATGTACGGAAGGAAGCAGAATACAACGTACGCAGATTGCGCAATCATCCCTGCATCGCCCTATGGTGCGGCAATAATGAGATTGACTCCGCCTGGTCGCAATATGAGGATAACATGGGCTGGGGCTGGAAAGAAGGCTACAGCGCCGAGATCCGCGAAACGCTTTGGGGTTATTATGAAGAAATCTTCCACCGCATTCTGCCGGAAGCGGTAGCGGCTTATCATCCGGGTGCTGATTACTGGCCATCCTCTCCGCTTCGTGAACTTACTACTGATCAAGACCAGCATGCGACGCGGATCATGGGTGAGGGCGATATTCATTACTGGGGTGTGTGGCACGGGATTGAGCCTTTTGAGAACTATAACGTCAAGGTAGGCCGCTTCATGAGCGAATACGGCTTCCAGTCCTTCCCTGAGCTGAAATCGGTACTGAGCTACGCGGAGGAAGAGGATATGGAGCTGGAATCGGAAGTGATGCTGGCTCACCAGAAGAATGGACGGGGCAACCTGATCATTAAAGAGTATATGGACATCTACCTGCCGCAGCCGAAGGACTTCAGGTCATTCCTGTATATGAGTCAGATTCTTCAGGCAGAGGCGATGAGAATTGCTATTGAAAGCCACAGAAGAAACAAACCGTATTGCATGGGAACGTTGTACTGGCAGATGAACGACTGCTGGCCGGTGGCTTCCTGGGCTGGCATGGATTATTACGGCCGCTGGAAGGCACTGCAATATACGGTGCGCAAAAGCTTCCAGGAACTTCTGCTCTCAATTGAAGAGATGGATGGGGAGAACCTGCAAGTGCATGCCGTTTCAGATCTTCAAAAGGCACTGGCTGGTGAACTGGTACTCCGGCTGTATGATTTCAGCGGCTTGCTATTGCGTGAATGGACACAGCCGGTTCAGCTGGAGGCCGATTCGGCTGCGGTGGTCTTCGTGGTGCCGACTGCGGAACTGCTGCAGGGCAACGATCCGAAGCAGGTGGTATTGGTGGCTTCTCTGCTGGCGGATGGCTCCCTGCTGGAGCGCAAGGAGCATTACTTCGCTGCGGCAAAGGACAGCAAGCTGAACCGGCCGGTTCTTACGGTGACCGAGATTCCGGGCAGCCTGGACTTTGCGGTCAGCAGCGATGTGCTGGCCAGAGGGGTGTACCTGACGGCGGTAGAGGAAGGTATCTTCTCGGATAACTTCTTTGATCTGCTTCCGGGTGAGCCGAAGACGGTGCAGTTTATGCTGCGGGGCAATGGAGAACGTGACTTCATTCCGGCAGCGCCAAAGGGGCTTGAGATTCATTCGATGGCTGACTATGTGAAGGAAGATTACCTGGGGTAAAAAACAGTAGAGAGAAGGAACCGGACCATGGCAATTTGGGTACAGGAAGACAAGGGGATATTTCATTTACAGAGCAAGGGTATGAGTTATATTATCGGCATCTTCAATAACTATCCGATGCATGTCTATTGGGGTAAAAAACTGCGCCAGGACGGCAATCTGGGTGGTCTGCCGCATCTCGGGGCGGGCACCGGCCTGGACCGGCTTCCGCAGGAATACCCGCAGTACGGCACGGGAGATTTCCGTGTGCCGGCTTATCAGGCAAAGCTTGCGGACGGCACGCGGATTACTGAGCTGCAGTACACCGGATACCGTGTACTGCAGGGCAAGCCAACGCTCGCCGGACTTCCTTCCGTGTATGTGGAGTCCCCTGAAGAAGCAGATACGCTGGAAATTACGATGCGTGATGATTACTCGTCGCTGAACGTTATTTTACGCTATACCGTATATCGTGACACGGATGTGATTGCCCGCTCGGTAGAATTTGTTAATGACGGCCAGGCGCCGCTTGATCTGCTGCGCGCGCTGAGCGCTTCCGTCGATTTCCCGGAGGACGGCCAGTTTGATCTGATCTATCTTTCCGGCGGCTGGTCGCGGGAAGCGAATCTGACCCGCAGACGCCTGGAGCAGGGCACTACCGCACTCCAGTCCCGCCGTGGAATGAGCAGCCATCAGCACAATCCGTTTGCCGCGCTGGCCAAGCCGGGTACAGACGAGCACCAGGGCGAGGTATACGGCTTCTCGCTGGTCTACAGCGGCGGGTTTGCGGCTGAAGCGGAGGTGGATGCCTTTGGTTCCACCCGTCTCTGCATTGGGCTGAACCCTTTTGACTTCTCCTGGCATCTGGCTGCGGGAGAAAGCTTCCAGACTCCTGAAGTTGTTATGGTCTACTCGAATGAAGGCCTTGGGGGCATGTCACGGATTTATCACCGCCTGTACCGCACCCGTCTGGTAAGGGGGATGTACCGCGACAAGGAGCGGCCGATTCTGGTGAATAACTGGGAGGCGACCTATTTCAATTTCAATGCCGACAAGCTGGTGGAGATCGCCGCCGAAGGCTCGAAGCTGGGCATCGAGCTGTTTGTGCTCGATGACGGCTGGTTCGGCAAGCGTGATTCCGACAACTCCTCGCTCGGCGACTGGACCGAGGACCTGCGTAAGCTGCCGGGCGGACTGGCTGATGTGGCGAAGCGGGTCAACGACCTTGGTATGCAGTTCGGCCTGTGGGTGGAGCCGGAAATGATCTCGCCGGACAGCGAGCTGTACCGTGAGCATCCGGACTGGTGCCTCCATGTGCCGGGACGCCGCCGCACCGAAGCCCGCTGGCAGCTGGTGCTGGACTTTACCCGTGCGGAGGTCCGGGAGTACATCTACGATGCGCTGAGCAAGATCTTCTCCACCGTGCCGGTTGCTTATGTCAAATGGGACATGAACCGCAACCTGACGGAGATCGGCTCGGCTTGCCTGCCGGCTGAGCGCCAGGGGGAAACTGCCCACCGCTATGTGCTGGGCCTGTATGAGCTGATCGAGCGCCTGACGGCGGACTTCCCGCATATTCTCTTCGAGAGCTGCTCCAGCGGCGGCGGCCGCTTCGATCCGGGTCTGCTCTACTATATGCCGCAGACCTGGACCAGCGACGACACCGACGCCGCGGAACGCTTGAAGATCCAGTACGGCACCAGCCTGGTGTATCCGGTCAGTGCGATGGGCGCGCATGTCTCGGCGGTGCCGAATCACCAGGTTGGACGCGTCACGCCGCTGTCCTTCCGCGGGGATGTCGCCATGTCCGGGAACTTCGGCTATGAGCTTGACCTGACGAAGTTCACGGACGAGGAGAAGGAGCTGGTGAAAGAGCAGGTAGCGAATTATAAAGAAATTCGCGGCCTGGTGCAGCAGGGCAATCTGTACCGGCTGCAGAGCCCGTTCGAGGGCAACGAGACGGCCTGGATGTTCGTCTCGGACGATCAGCGCGAGGCGCTGGTCTATTACTTCCGGGTAATGGCTGTGCCTTACCCGCCGCGCCGCAGCCTCCTGCTCAGCGGCCTGAACCCCGACTATGACTACACGCTTACAGACAGCGGTGAAGTATACGGCGGTGACCGGCTGATGCAGGCCGGGCTGGCGCTGCCGGACATCCAGCAGGACTATGTGAGCGGATGTTTCCACTTAAAGGCACAAGCATAATTAGCATTTAGGAGAGCAGGAGAAGCCAGGGAGACTTGGCTTCTTTTGTTTTGTTTGGGGAATAATGCGGTGGAATGGGAGGTGGAAATGCGTCTGAATTCGGCAAATTTTTCTGAACGTTGACCCGCTGAAAAGCGCTAATCGTTCGTGTTTAATGTAACTTTCATGTGAGTTATTGCTTTTTTGTTGCCGAAAATGCGATATTTATGTATAATAACAATTGCTATCGAAGGAATTGTACGATATTCTGTTTTCAAAGGTGGTTTCATGGCAGAACTGGAAAACAGCGAGCAGAAGAAGAAAATGTGCCAGATCTACAATGAGATCTCTAAGGATTTGTTTGGTTTCGGGACGACCCTGCTCCGCGTTACTGTCGATCAGCGGGTCATTACCTTTCACGCCAAGCACCGCAGATCTCCCCGGTCGACCGCCTTGGAAGGCGAGGCGCCTGAACTTAAGCAGGAAGTGGATTTTCGGATGTCACTGCTGTTTAAGAAGAGATTTAAGGAAAGACTTGAAGCAGAGATGGGACTAACGATTGAGGTTCTGCTCAGGGATTACGACGCACCGACAGGGTGGGCCTTTACGAATATGATATTGGCCGGAGAATGACAGATTCAACATGATATCTGCGGATTTTCGTTTTTGATCTATCTTAAGCGAAGACCGTCCTTTTATTACGGGTAGCTCTTTGCTTTGTTTATACAAAGAAAAGTGTTCTTGTTCCTACAAGAATGCTTTTCTTTTTTTTATGAAAAAATAAGGGGAATCAAGATTTTACTACCAACAGGAGGTGCTGCCAAACCGTTTTCCGCCAGAAGCTCACTGGAATGAAGAGAACTGAAATTGCCGCAACTATAGGATGAAGACTGGATTTGTACAGCATATTACACTTGGGAGGTTATTTACTAATGAAAAAAATAATGAATGCGGGCCTTGCCCTTACACTGACTGCTGTGCTTGCTGCTTGCGGCAACAATACCTCGACGAACAACACAGGAACTAATAACGCAGCTGCACCTGAAGCGGCACAATCGGGCGAGCCTACGGAACTGGTTGTCTCCACCTGGGGCTTTTCGGAAGATTTCTTCAAGGAATCGGTCTATGCGCCGTTTGAGAAAGAGCACAATGTGAAAATCGTGGTGGAAATCGGCAACAACGCCGAGCGTCTGAACAAAATCCGTCAAGGCAGCTCCGATGTGGATGTCATTTATCTGTCGGACTATTATGCGCAGCAGGCAATTAATGAAGGGTTGTTCGAAACGATCGACAGCAGCAAGATTCCGAATCTCCAGAACCTTTATGATATCGCCAAAGCCCCGCTGGGTGCAGAATATGGTCCTGCGTATACGATCGGACGCCTGGGAATTGCCTATAATCCGGCACTGGTTAAAGGCGACGTAACCGGCTGGAGCGATCTGTGGACGAAGTTTGAGAAAAACCTGGCGATGCCGGCAATTACAGCTACAGCAGGTCCAATGGTTGTAGATGCGGCATCTCTTGCGGCGGGCAATGCGGACTTCAACGAGGATACAGCATTCACGAAGCTGAAGGAGCTGGACAGTAACGTTGTTAAATACTACGCCCAGACTTCCGAGTATGTGAACATGTTCGGCCAGGAGGAAATTGCCGGCGGTCCGATTATGGAAATGTACTTCAAGGATCTGCAGGCTGCTGTGCCTGACGCCAAATTTATCGCACCGTCTGAAGGTGCTTATGCCGTAATGAATACAGTCAACGTCGTCAAAGACAGCAACAATAAAGAGCTTGCCGAAGAATTCATCAACTGGCAGCTGAGCGATGAAGTGCAGGCGGCATCCGCCAAAGCAAAGGTCGATTCCCCAGTCAATATGAACGTAATGCTGACACCTGAAGAAGCTGTGGGCGTAACGTACGGACCGGATGTCATCGGCAAGCTGCGCAAGCTGGATATGTCCTTCGTGAACGAGCACATTACAGAGTGGACGGACCGCTTCAACCGTGAGATTGGCGGCTAAGGATGACGGGGCGTAAAAAAGTCATTCTGGACGTAGATACTGGGGTGGATGACGCGCTGGCGATTATGCTGGCGGTGACGAGCGGACAGCTCGACATTCTCGGCATCACCACGGTCAGCGGCAATGTCTCGCTGGATCAGGCAACCCTGAACACCTGTAAAATTCTCCAGCTGCTCGGCGTGTCCGGGCAGATTCCGGTATACCGCGGAGCGGACAAGCCGCTGGCCCGCGAAGCGATTTTTGAGCACCGTGTGCACGGTGCGGATGGCATCGGCGGTGCATTGGGTGATATGCCGGTAACAAAGCAGGCGGAAACAGAGCCTGCGGAGGACTTCATCATCCGCCAGGTGCTGGCGCAGCCCGGCGAAATCACGCTGATCATGACCGCGCCGCTGACCAATCTGGCGCGCGCGCTGCAGAAATGCCCGGAGCTTACGCAGCATGCCGCCGAGGTAATCGTCATGGGCGGCGTGGTGCAGGGCTTCGGCAATATCACGCCGACGGCGGAATACAACATGTATGTCGATCCGGAGGCCGCGAAGCAGGTACTGGCTGCCGGGTTCCCCCGGCTGACGCTGGTCGGGCTGGATGTGACCCGCCGTGCGCTGCTTAGCGCGGAGGACATTGCGAAGCTGCGCATTCCGGCAATCCGCGATTATGTGGAGCAGAGCACCTCCGGCTACCGGGAGCGTTATTATGAGCGCAACGGTGTGCAGGCCTGTGCCCTGCATGATCCGCTGGCGGTTGGCGTGGCACTGAACCGCGGGTTCGTCACCGTGCACGATTATTATGTGGACGTGGAGACCCGCAGCGAGCTGTGCGACGGCCAGACCGTCTGCGATTTCCAGAACCGGCTGGGCAAGCCGGTAAATGCCGCTGTCTGCCTGGAGGTGGACGCGGCTGCTTTTCTGGAGTGTTTCATTGATAGCTTGAATCAAGAGCCGAAGAAGGACGGGAGTCATTAGAAAATGAAGAACAAAAGAGCAATGTATCTGCTGCTGCCGGGCCTCTTGTTCCTGGCAGCCTTCATGCTGGTCCCGATCACGCTGACCATTGCCTCCACTTTCGTGCAGGATGGGAGGCTGACGCTGGAAGGGTATCTGCATTTTTTCCGCGACGGGTACTTTAACCGCATCCTGCTGACTACGCTCCGGGTAAGTGTCGTGACCACGCTGGTCTGCATGCTGCTCGGATATCCGGCGGCTTATTATATTTCGCGGGCAAGCGCACGGAAGAAGAGCCTTCTGCTGGCGCTGTCGATCTTCCCGCTGCTGACCAGTCCCGTTGTGCGTTCCTTCAGCTGGATGATTATTCTCGGCAAAAAGGGGCTGATCAACTCCTTCCTGGTCAACACCGGGCTGATCGAGAAGCCCCTGGATATTCTCTATACGCCTACGGCAATGATGATCGGGCTGGTGCATTTATTCCTGCCGCTGATTATCATCACACTGCTGGGGGTCATGGAGAATCTGGACCATGAGCTGGTCCGGGCGGCGCGCAGTCTGGGCGCCTCTCCGTTTGCGGCGTTCCGCAAAATCACCTTCCCTCTGACAGTGCCGGGGCTGATCATCGGCGGAATTCTCGTCTTCGTCGGCAGTCTGACGGCCTATACCACGCCGGCGCTGCTCGGCGGTAAGGAACGAGTGGTCTCCACCTTCCTGTACCAGAATGCCATGACGCTGAATGACTGGCAGGCGGCTTCGGTTATTGCCGTAATTATGATCGTCATTACATTTGTGGTCGTGGGGCTGATGAACGTCTGGGCCAACCGATTAAATCCGAAGGGGTGAGAACATGAAGGAAGGAAACCGCGCGCTGTCGCTGTATACGCTGTTGGTCTTTATTTTTCTGCTGGGTCCGCTCATCATCATTTCCGTTACTTCCTTTGAGCCGGGCACAGTCCTGAAATTCCCCCCTGAGGGCTTTTCATTGAAGTGGTACAAAAATATCTTCGAGGTCAGCGCGTTCATGGAGACCTTCAAGACCTCGATTGTGATCTCGCTGCTCGGCAATCTGCTGGCGCTTCTCCTGGGTGTGCCTGCGGCCTATGCGCTGAGCAGATACCGGTTCCGCGGACGGGATACGCTGAATGCGATTTTTCTGTCCCCCGTCCTGATTCCCGGCATTGTTCTGGGCTTCACGCTGCTGCGCTACCTGATTGTAGTGTACGGGCTGCCGATTGTAGCCGGACTGTTAATCGGACATACGGTAATCATGCTGCCTTTTATTATCCGGGTGATTGCCTCGAGTCTGGAGAATTTCGATTTCGCTGTGGAAGAAGCGGCGCAGAGCCTGGGGGCTTCCAGATTGTACACATTCTTTAAAGTGGTCCTGCCCAATATCCGTTCCGGTATTCTGGCGGCCATTCTGATCGCTTTTCTGGAATCCTTCAACAATGTGGACATTTCCGTGTTCATGACCGGTCCGGGGATCAGTACCCTGCCGATTCAAATGCTGACCTATGTGCAAAATTACTTCGATCCCACGATTGCCGCGATTTCAGTCATTCTGATGGTGCTGACGGCGGCGCTGATGTTCGTCATTGAGCGTCTGATGGGATTCGCTTATTTTACCAAACGATAAACGGAGGCATAACGCAATGTCACTATTAAGTCTTGATCATGTATCGGTTGCGTATGACAACCGTTTGATCCTGGAGGATTTCAATCTGTCGCTGGCCAAGGGGCAGCTTCTCTCGCTGCTTGGCCCAAGCGGCTGCGGCAAAACGACCACACTGCGGCTGATCGCCGGTTTTCTGAACGCGGAAGCAGGAGCATTTATGTTCGGCGGGAAGGACTATACCAAGATCCCCGTGGAAAAGCGGAATTTCGGCTTTGTGTTTCAGAGCTACGCGCTGTTCCCGCATCTGTCAGTCTATGACAATGTGGCGTTCGGCCTCCGGCTGCGCAAGCTGAAGGAAGCGGAGGTTAAGAAGCGGGTTACCCGGATGCTGGAAATTGTCAGCCTGGGCGGCTTTGAGAAAAGACTGCCCGCTGCCCTTTCCGGCGGACAACGCCAACGGGTAGCGATTGCCAGAGCGCTGGTCATCGAGCCGGACCTGCTGCTGTTCGACGAGCCGCTCAGTAATCTTGATGCCAATCTGCGGGTGAACATGCGGGTGGAAATCCGCCGCATCCAACAGGAGCTGGGCATTACGACCGTCTATGTCTCCCATGACCAGGAGGAATGCTTCTCCATCTCCGATCAGGTAGCCGTGATGAATAATGGCAAGATCGAGCAGCTCGACAAGCCATCGGCGATCTTCAAGTACCCGGCCAGTGAATTTGTGGCCCGGTTTATCGGGTTCGGAAACTTCATCTCCTTTGAGGGCAGGAATGACGAGGGAGCGGATATCGAGCTCAGCCGGGGAGCGCTGAAGTTCCAGGCGGCCAAACGGCCGGGCGGGGAAGGCAATACCGGATTACTTGGTGCCATCCGCCCTGATGATCTGCAGCTGCTCGGCACTGCGCCTGATCCAAACGCCGCCGGCAACACCCTGCCTGGCACGGTGCAGATCAGCACGTATCTCGGCCGCAGCTATCAATACCAGGTGGAGACGGAGCTGGGTGTATTCACCGTTAATCAGGAAATGGAGCAGCCTTTCATTCAAGGACAGCAGGTTACGGTTTATTTTCCAAAAGAGAAGCTGGTGCTGGTGCAGTAGCGCTTCATAAGGAGCATACATGATGATTACAGATCAACTTATACTGAACGCTAAAGTGTACAACAGTTACTATAAACGGTTCGAGACGGCGAATGTCGCCGTGAAGGAGGGGCGTTTCCTCTATGTGGGGGCGCTCGGCGCGGAGACGTTCACAGCCGGGGAAGTCATTCAGGCGGAAGGCCGATATATGGTGCCAGGCCTGATTGATATCCATCTGCATATCGAGAGCACGATGATTACGCCGGAGACCTTCTCTTACGGTATTCTGCAGCATGGGGTAACTACAATTGTTCCAGAACCGCATGAAATGGCCAATGTATTCGGCGTAGAGGGCGTACATGAGATGATCCGGGCCAGCCGGGACTGTCAGGTGGACATGTTCTACGCGATTCCAAGCTCGGTGCCGGCGACTCCGCTGGAGACAACGGGCGGCTCAATTGAAATTGCCGATATCGACGAGCTGATGGAGACGGAGCAGATGATCTGTCTGGGCGAAGTGATGAATTATGTTGATGTCATCCGCGACCCTGATTGCAAAAGCAACCGTATCATCCAGCATGTCCGCAGCCGTTATCCCGGTCTTGTCATCGAGGGGCATACGCCGAAGCTGCTGGACCTTGATCTGCACCGCCTGATCTATGCCGGGATTGATTCGGATCACACCCACCAGAGCATTGAAGGGCTGACCGCACGGATTGCAGCCGGGATGTTCATCGAGATTCAGGAGAAATCGATGACTCCGGATGTGATGGAGTATCTGATCAGCCATGCGGTCAGCGAGCATTTCTGCTTCGTGACCGATGATGTGATGACCGATTCCCTGGTGCAGACCGGGCACCTTGATCATCTGGTACGTAAAGCCATCGCCATGGGCATGTCCCCGGAGGACGCGGTCTATGCGGCCACCTTCACCCCGGCCCGGCGGATGAAGATGGCTGACCGCGGCGTGATCGCCCCGAACAAAGCCGCCGATTATGTGCTGCTGTCGGATCTGGACAGCTTCGCTATTGATAAGGTCTACAAACGGGGCGTCCAGGTCTACGACCGCATGCAGCCGCTGCCTCAGGTGGAGCGGGGGCCGCGGTTCCCGGCCCATTTCTACCGCAGCGTGCAGTTGGCTCCATTGGCTGCAAGCGACTTCGCGGTGTCATCGGAGCTGGCGGACGGCCGCTATGGCTGCCGGGTGATGATGGTCAACAACGTGTCCACGTTTACCGAAGAGAAGCACGCTGCGGCCGAGGTTAAGGGCGGCCAGCTGCAGTGGCAGGAAAGCGGCTATGGCCTGATTGCCACCTTTGAGCGTTATGGCAAAAACGGCAACCGCGCCTACGGCCTGATCGGCGGCGACACGATTAAACGCGGTGCCATTGCGACTACGTATTCGCATGACAATCACAATCTGCTCGTCGTAGGTCATAACTCTGAGGACATGATCCTGGCGGCGAATACAGTGATAGCTGCACAAGGCGGCTTCTGCGTCGTATGTGATGGCGAGGTGCTCGCATTGCTGGAGCTGCCGGTTGGCGGTATCCTGACCGAAGCACCGCTTGCAGAGACGGCTGAGCGCGTGCTCGCGCTGCGGACGGCGATGGAATCGCTGGGTTATAATCATTACAACCCGATTATGTCGATCAGCACCCATTCGCTCCCTGTCAGTCCTGCACTCAAAATCACGGACCACGGCCTGATTGATGTCGGCGCCGGACGGGTGGTACCGCTGCTGTTTCCGCTTGGAGAAGAGTAGCCGCTGCTAGATGCAGCGGTAAAGTCATTGAGATAAGAAGACGGGGTATCCCAGCAGGGGATGCCCCGTCTTCTTGTGAATACTGAATCTAACGTCTGTATGCTGCAACGAGGCATCTCTGCTTGATATAGCTCCTAGCTCATAATAGCTCATAATAGCTCATAATAGCTCAAAATCGGCGGCTGCTCACCAGCGCCAAGCTCACAGAAGTACATAATTGCATTTACTGCAATTAAAAAGAGCTGCAGCAGCCTATTTTCAGCGATAATTGCATTTCGTACACTTAAAAAGGACAATAAGCTTACTTTTCCTGGTATCGGCGATAATTAACTGTACACAGTGCAATTATATTTTGATTAACGCTGATATGCGCCTTTTTAGTTGCACGAAGTGCAGTTATGATGTGGCAAGGTTCTAATTCTTCTATGGAGCAACAGCCGTACCAGCTCAACAAGCAACCTTTCAGGCAGAAACGCGGACTCAGCAAAAATGGTTTTAGCATAAGCATATGCTGGCTGCTCGCACCGGCTTTTTCCCATAAGATTCGGCTTTTGCGATTGACTTGCGTATGACACGACCCTATGATGATTAATAATATAAAATATAAGCGGAACTGGAAGAGGAGAGAGCGAACAGCATGGCTATGGAAATCGAACGCAAGTTTCTGCTGCCGGAATATCCGGAGCGGCTTATAGAGGACGGACAGCTTACGGTACTCACCAGGCACAGCATAGATCAGACCTATCTCGCGATCGAAGACGGGCAGGAACTGCGTGTGCGCAAAATTACCGATTTGGATTCAGGAGAGGTTACCTTTACACATACCTTCAAGGATGGCAAGGGGATCAGCCGCCAGGAGATTGAATATTACATCTCGGAAGGAATCTATAATCAGATGATTGATGCGGTTAAGGCTATTCCGCTGGTCAAAACCCGGATTACCGGCTTATGGAACGGTACTACGGTGGAAATTGATCTTTACACCCAGTTGGAGCTTACGGTGCTTGAGGTTGAATTTGATTCGCTGAAGGAAGCAGAAAGCTTCGCCGCCCCGGACTGGTTCGGCGAGGATGTCAGCGTAGAGAAGAAGTACAGCAACAAAACCGTCTGGAAGCAGCTGCAGAATAAATAGTGCAGCCGGTTCAGCCCTGATTTTTTATCGCAAAAGTTGACACATAAATAACGGACTTTAACGCTTAAACGTGTTACTATATAGGTTAAATAAAGAGGGGTTCAGGAGGATGAGACAGGTATGGAGTATATAAGCACAAGAGGAAATGTGGAAGCCAGAGGCTTTATTGATACGGTTCTGATGGGGCTTGCGGATGATGGAGGGCTGATGGTCCCTTTTAAGACCCCGGTGATTTCCCCGGAAACGCTGGAAGAGTGGAGAAGCCTCAGCTTTCAGGAGTTGTTCCTGGAGATTTTCTCCTACTATACCAACGACGAAATTCCCTACGAGGATCTAAAAGAAATGGTATACACCAGCTACGGAAATTTCCGTGCGCCGGAGGTTACGCCACTTCGCAAGATTAATGATTCGCTACATGTGCTGGAGCTGTTTCATGGACCTACGTTTGCTTTCAAGGATGTGGCGCTGCAGTTTATGGGTGAGCTGTATTCCTATATCTCCAAGGTGCGGGGCGAGATCATCCATATCCTCGGCGCAACCTCGGGCGATACCGGAGCGGCAGCCATTCAGGGCGTTCGCGGCAAGGAAGGGATCAAGATCTGCATCCTGCATCCGCATGGCAAAGTAAGCAAGGTACAGGAGCTGCAAATGACGACGGTGGATGACAGCAATGTGCTGAACCTGTCCGTGGAAGGCAACTTCGACGATTGCCAGAAGGTAATTAAGGAGCTGTTCGCGGATCTGGATTTCAAGGGGCGGTATCATCTGCGGGCGATTAACTCCATTAACTTTGTACGTATCCTGGCCCAGACCGTTTATTATTTCTATGCCTATCTGCAAATTGAAGGCAGTGACGAGAAGAAGATCAATATCAGCGTGCCTTCCGGCAACTTCGGCAACATCTTTTCAGGCTATTTGGCTAAAAAGATGGGCCTGCCGATCAACAAGCTGATTATCGCGACCAACGAAAACAACATTCTTGAACGGTTCGTGCTGACCGGAGAATACAAGCCAGGAAGCTTTACGGGCACTTACAGCCCGTCGATGGACATCCAGGTGGCGAGCAATTTTGAACGCTATCTGTATTATCTGTTGGACGAGGATACAGTGAAGCTGTCTGCATATATGTCACAGCTGCAAACAGACGGCAAAATTACGGTGGACGGCGAGCTGTTCAACCAGGTGCAGGCTGATTTTGCCGCGCTTGGGGTCAAGAACCAGCAATGCCTCGATACCATCGGCAAATACGAGCAGGAATACGGCTATCTGCTGGATCCGCATACAGCCTGCGGCATCGCGGCTTATGAGGCCTTTAGCGGCTCAGGCGAAACGGCCATTACCTTCGCAACGGCGCATCCGGCCAAATTCGATGAGGCGATTGCCCTGACTGGTATCAAGCAGGACTTCCCGGCGCAGATTTCGGCCTTGTTCGAGAAGCCGCAGCATATGACGGTAGTCGAGCATGACAAGGCGGAGATTGTGCGGCAGCTGCAAGCTTTTTACGGATAAACAAGCCAGCTGTTGGCTGAACTAGACACCCTTGATTCATATAAACGCCAAGAGCCCCTTTCTTCACCAGAAGAAGGGGGCTCTTGGCGTTCTTAGAATATAAGAATTTATATGCTTCACGCTATAAATTATCCTTCTATTTCTCGCTGAAACGGATACCGTCCTCTTGAGGACGGTATCCGTTTCCACTTGGCGCAGTACACATAGGGCTGTGATCTGATCATGCTGCGTTTTACGTTTATACGCCACGCACCGCTGCCAACTGCTGTTCCCTGGCTTTCTCGCAGAAATCAGCGACTTTGTAGGAGACGTAATAGGCGAGCATTTTTTCCGAATCGGAAAAATCGGTATCCAGCAGTCTCGCGATATGATCCAATTTATATCTGAGTGTATTCCGGTGAACATACAGCTCGTCGGAAGCGAGCTGCATGTTCCGGTTGTTTTTGAGATAAACAAAGAAGGTGTGGTACAGGGTGGACTGATGGACGGCATCGTATTCCTGCAGCTTGAGCAGCTCCGGATGACGATACACTTGCTCCTCGCCGGACATCACGTCGGCAGAAAGCAGCTCATAGAGCTGGACATCGGCATAGTAGGTCAACTGCTGCCCCGGGCAGAGAATCCGGCCGATGCGGATTGCACTTAAGGCTTGCAGATAGTGCATTCTGCACTGGGTCAGACTGGAGAACATGCTGCTGAGACCTATGGTGATGCCAGTCTGGTCCAGAAATTGCTGCAGCTGCCTGCTGCGGGCAAGCTCTTTGGAGAGGTTTCCGTCATGGATCATCACGATCCGGCCCTCATAATAGCTGCATGGACTGCCGGGGAAAAGCTGTTGTAAACGCTCTCTTAAATAATCGTCATAACGGCCCGATCCCTCATAGCGGGTTAGATCGAACAGCAGCACAAGCAGTTGTGTGCCGAACTTTAGGCCTGCCGATAACATCCGGTCCCGGATAGTTCCGGGGTCCTGAGGCTGCTGATCCAGCAGTCCGCAGATGAAATCCTCCACCTTTATATTTTTGGCGTTGCGGTAGTAGCTGCTCTTGCCCATTTCTTCCGCAAGGATGGTGGCGGCAATCGCCAGCAGTTCGGGATCTCTGGGCCGGAAAGGGCTCTTGCAGCCGAGCAGCAGCACGTTGCCGACTTGCTTGCCGCCTACTTTTATTTTGGAGATCAGCTTGGTATTGGCAGTCTCCTCGCAGGTAACTTCATACGCAGCATCCGTTTGTTTGCCCCGCCTTACACTTTCCATTCGGTTCACAGCCGCAATGAAGTCATAAGAGCAGTAGCCCTTGCGGATATTCTCGTTCCACAGATAATCGTCGATATCCTCCTGGCCGGAGTGGGCCACAATCTTGAAGCTTGCGTCAAACACAATCACGGGATTTCCCAGCAGCCCTGCGGCTGTGTTCACAATTGCCGAAAGGCCTGCGCCAGAAATGTATGCTGTGAACAAAGATGCGGTATAGTGCTCAACTTCGATTGTTTCACGCTGCAGCTCATTTAAGGTAACATCCATTGGTATCGCCCCCTAATAATCATAGTGCAATTTGCACTATAAAGAAGTGATTTTTGGCGCTTGTAAATATATTCACAAAGTAACTGGAGCCTTACACTATAGGTGGAGGTGCTAAGCAGATGAAATATGAGAAACTGTTTGCAGCAGGAAAAATAGGACGTCTTACCCTGAAGAACCGGATTGTAATGCCGGCCATGGGCACGTCACTGGCAGCGGCCAGCGGCGAAGCCTCGGACGAAATGATTGCCTTCTATGAAGAACGTGCCGCCGGCGGCTGCGGCCTGATTATTACAGAGATTACGCGGGTGGACAACGAAACGGGTGTGGGAACTCCCAACCAGCTGAATGCAAGTGATCTGTTATTCGTTCCGCGTCTGGAGAAGCTGGCCAGAGCCATACACCGCCATGACAGCAAAATCTTTCTCCAGCTGCAGCATCCCGGACGGCAGAATCACGGGCGGCTGATCGGCGGCAAGCAGATTGTGGCGCCTAGCGCAGTGATGTCATCAGCCATTGGCGAAATGCCCCGGGAGCTGACTACGGAAGAGGTTGAAGGGCTGGTGCGCAAATTCGTATTCGGCGCGGTTATCGCCCAGACTGCAGGGATCGACGGTGTGGAAATCCATGGTGCCCACGGGTATCTGATCGGGCAGTTTCTAAGCCCGCTGACCAACCTGCGGACCGACAAATACGGCGGTTCACTGGAAGGCAGAATGCGGTTCCTGAGCGAGATCGTTCAAGGAATCAAGCAGACCTGCGGGGCCGGATTCCCGGTATCCGTACGGATCGACGGGGATGAATTTGTGCCCGGGGGCATTACGCTGGAAGAGGCGCTGCTCACAGCGAAACATCTGGAACAGCTCGGTGTAGACTGCATAAATGTAAGCGCTGGCACCTATGAGTCGTCCAATACGATCATTGAGCCGATCTCCTATCCGCAAGGATGGAAAAAACATCTTGCTGCGGCCATGAAGCAGGCCGTTCAAATTCCGGTAATTGCTTGTGATGTAATCCGCAAACCGGAGTTTGCCGAGAGCCTGCTCCAGGAAGGAAATACGGATTTCGTGGCGCTCGGCAGAGCCCAGCTGGCCGATCCGGAGTGGGGGAACAAGGCCGCAGAAGGCCGCGAAGCCGAGATCAGAACCTGCATCTCCTGCCTGTACTGTATCCAGGAAGTAATGGAGTGCAAGGTCATTAAGTGCGCCGTCAATGCGCGGGTAGGGCGGGAGCTTGAATTCGCCGAGCCGCCGCGGGATGGCGGCGGTAAGGTTGTGGCAGTGATAGGCGGCGGTCCGGCAGGCATGGAGGCTGCGCGGATTCTGGCGCTGCGGGAGTTCAAGCCGGTGCTGTTCGAAGCACGGGATGTGCTGGGAGGCAGCGTGGAGCTGGGCAGCCGCCCGCCGCTTAAGGAGAAGCTGAACTGGTTCATCGACAATATGCAGCATCAGCTGGAGCAGCTGAATGTGGATGTCCGGCTTTCGACGAAGCCTACGCTGGAGCAGCTGAAGTCGCTGAATCCGTATGCGGTATTTGTCGCTGCCGGGGCACGGCCGATTGTGCCTGCTATTCCGGGAGTGGATAAGGCAGCGGTCTGCACAGTTGTCGACGTGTTAAGCGGAGCTGCTGTAATCAAGAACAAGCGGGCGGTAGTGATCGGCTCGGGCATGACCGGACTGGAGACGGCGGAATATCTGGCCGGCCTCGGCAATCAGGTCACGGTAGTGGAAATGCAGCCGCGGGTTGGCCCGGATGCGTATCTTCCGAACCTGATTGACATTGTCACCCGGCTGAAAAAGAGCGGCGTGGAGCTGCTGGCTTCGACGAAGCTGGTAGAAGTGCGGGACGGGGCCATTGTGCTGGAGAACAGCGCCACGGGTGAAACCTCAGTGAGGGAAGCGGATGCCGTAGTGCTGTCCATTGGAGTTGCACCTGAGCGTTCATTCACGGAAGAGCTCAAGCTGGCCCTGCCGAAGGTGAAGGTAATTGGCGATGCCGGCAAGCCCGGCAGAATCGGGCAGGCGATTCAGTCCGGCTTCGAGACAGCTTTTGTACTGAATTGATACTAAATAAAGGAGGATTCAATGATGGGGAGTTTTGTGAAAAGTTTTGCGGATATCAAGAAGTATGGAGGCAGACCGACTACCTTCTATGATGCAGAGATGCTTACGGTGTATTGGGAGACGAAACCGGAGATTATCGAACGCCTGCTGCCGAAGCCGCTGAAGCCTGCCAGCCGTCCGCTCGTCAATGCGTTTGTGGCCGACTATCCGGCAACGAACTTCTGCCCGCCTTACCGTGAAGCCGGGTTGTTCGTGCTGGCCGACTATAACGGACAGCTGGGCAACTATTGTCTGTCCATGCCGATTACAAGCGATATCGGTATGGCGATGGGCCGCGAGGTCTGCGGCCTGCCTAAGAAGATGGCCGATATCCGTATGAACAGCTCGGAACGTACCTTCGAAGGTGCGATCAGCCGGCATGGCGTTGACTTTTTCAACATAAAGGCCACTATGGAGGACCGCTTCAATGACGGCAAGGCCGGAGGGATTCTGGAGGAGTATTACGGCAAAGACATTCCTTTATACAACATCAAGTATGCCAATGCGGTTGACGGAAGCGGCTTTGATCTGATGCCTACGCTGGTGACCCAGCGGCTGGTCAGTGACGTCAAGGTGTATAAGGCTGCCGAAGCTTCGATTACCTTCCAGGAGTCTGAGCATGATCCATGGAGCGAGCTTGAAGTCGTGAACATGCTGGGAGCGGTCTATACCGTCAGCACGAATGTGCTGGAAAAAGGCAAAGTGCTGGAACAACTCAATCCGATGGAGTTCCTGCCCTATTGCTATCTCCGCTGGGACTGGTGGGAGAACAAGCTGCAGCCGGAACATACCCCATCGTCCATATAAGTCGAGAACACGGCATTATCAGAACAGGCTTACAAAACTATTAGGAGGGTTTACGATGAACAATCTTTTTGACTTAACGGGGAAAACGGCAATCGTGTCAGGCGCATCTAGCGGGATCGGTGTGGAGTTTGCGGAAATGCTCGCGGATCAAGGGGCTGATGTGGCGATATTGGCGAGAAGATATGACAAGCTGAAGGCGGTGGCTGAGAAGATCACGGCGAAGTATCCGGAACGCCGGATTATCCCGATCGAATGTGATGTAACCAAAGAAAACCAGATTATTGCTGCGGTTCAAAAGGTGATGGCCGAGTTCGGCAAAATTGATATCCTGCTGAACAACGCCGGTATCGTCGATTCCGTGCCGATTGAAGCACTGGAGGAGGAGGCCTGGGACCGGGTGCTTGATACCGATCTGAAGGGCGTGTTCCTGATGTCCAAACATGTTATCCGCCATATGAAGGAACGGAAATACGGCCGGATTGTCAATACCGCCTCCATGCTGGGGCTTACCGCTTCGGCGTCCATCCCTACCCATTCCTATAACGCGGCTAAGGGCGGAGTGATTCACCTGACCCGGGGTGTGGCAGCAACGTATGCGAAGCACGGAATTACTGTCAATGCGATTGGACCGAGCTTGTTCAAGAGTGAAATGACAGAGAATACGCTCTTTTCGGAGCAGGCTTTGAAAATGTACAACGCCGTATGCCCGATGGGCCGTCCCGGAAATCCCGGTGAGCTGAATGGAGCCGTGCTGTATTTTGCCTCGGATGCTTGCAGCTACACTACCGGGCAAACGTTGTTCGTTGACGGAGGCTGGACGATTATATAATTTAAAAGTGTTGTGAGGAGAAGCGCCTGCATTTATGCAGGTGCTTTTTTTCACATAGTGATCCTATCAGAATTTGTCGGAAATTACCCGTTAAAAGTGGACATGACCACCCTGACAGTGAGAAAATAGCATATAGAGATTAGTGAGAACAAAAAAAGGACGGGATCATCATGACAATTCGATTCGGGGTCGTAGGCACCAACTGGATTACAGACCGCTTTGTTCAGGCCGGACTGGAAAATGAGGAATTTCTCCTTACAGCCGTATATTCCCGCACAGAAGAGAAGGGCCGCGCTTTTGCCGCCAAATATGCGGGTGCTGCCATTTACACAGATCTGGAGGAGATGGTCTCCAGCGGCGAAGTGGACGCCATATATATCGCCAGTCCCAATTCCATGCATGCCGAACAGGCGCTGGTGTGCATGAACCATGGCAAGCATGTGATATGTGAGAAACCGGCCGCTTCCAACAGCACGGAGCTGCGGGCGATGATTGAGGCTGCGAACAGCAATGATGTGCTGCTGATGGAGGCGATGAAATCAACCTTCATGCCGAATTTCGGCGTCATTCGAGACAACCTCTACAAGCTGGGTCAAGTGCGGCGGTATTTCGCCAGTTATTGTCAATATTCGTCGAGATATGATGCATACCGGCAGGGAACGGTGCTGAATGCTTTTAATCCGGAATATTCGAACGGCTCGCTTATGGATCTGGGCATTTATTGTCTGTATCCGCTGGTGGCATTGTTTGGCAAGCCTGATTCGATTAAGGCTACGGGTATTATGCTTTCTTCCGGAGTGGACGGGGAGGGGAGTATGGTTATGCGCTATGCCGATATGGATGCGGTTGTCATGCATTCCAAGATTGCCGATTCCTATTTGCCTGCCGAGATTCAGGGGGAGAACGGAACGATGGTGATCGACAAGATCAACCAGCCCTATCAGGTCAAAATTCATTACCGCGACGGTACGGTCGAGGAGCTTACGCTGCCGCAGGTATTCGAACCGATGTATTATGAGGTGCAGGAATTCATCCATCTGCTGAGGAATGGACACCGCGAGAGCAACACCAACAGCCATGCCAATTCGCTCGCGGTTGCGGAGGTAATGGAGGAAGCCAGAGCACAGATCGGCCTCCGCTACGCCTCGGATCTATAGTTGAAACCGCTGGGATTACAGAGGGAAAAGGGGAGCAGAACTTGAAGACTTTCAAAAAGGTGTACATCGAGATTACAAGCGTCTGCAACCTGGCCTGCAGCTTCTGTCCGCCCACGGAGCGGCAGAAGAATTTCATGAAGCTCGATACCTTTAATACGATTCTGGACGAGATCAAGCCGCATAGCAGTCATATCTATCTTCATGTCAAAGGCGAGCCGCTGCTGCATCCGAAGATCGGCGAGCTGCTGGACGCTGCCCACGCCAAAGGCTTCAAGGTCAACATTACGACCAACGGCACGCTGATCCATAAGGCGGGGCCGAAGATTCTCGGCAAGCCGGCGCTTAGGCAGATGAACTTCTCGCTGCACAGCTTCGACGGACATGCTGGCTCAGAGAACCGCGAGGGCTATCTCCGGGAGATCATTTCGTTCGTGCGCGAGGTTTCAGCGCAGGGTGTGATTATCTCCTTCCGGCTATGGAATCTGACGGAGGATAACCTGACCAATCTGGAACGAAGCCGCAACCGCGAGACATTGGCCTTGCTGGAGGAGGCGTTTCAGCTGGATTTCAAGATTGAGGAGAAGGTTATGCCGGGCACTGGCGTCAAAATCGCCCCGCGCATCTATCTCAACCAGGACCATGAGTTCAGATGGCCTGCCCTGCATGAGCCGGAGGACGACGGCAAAGGCTTCTGCCATGCGCTGCGCAGCCAGGCGGCGGTGCTGGTCGACGGCACGGTGGTGCCGTGCTGTCTTGATGGCGAGGGTGTCATCAACCTCGGCAACATCCATGAGAAGCCCTTCTCCGAGATTGTCGAGGGCGAGCGGGCGAACAACCTGTTCTACGGCTTCTCCCGCAGGGAAGCCGTAGAGGAGCTGTGCCGCAAATGCGGGTACCGGCAGCGGTTTGGAACTTAAGCTTTTGTAGTTGCTGTATCCAAAAAAGAGAACCGGGACTTTCCGGTTCTCTTTTTTGATGGAACAAAGACGTTTAACTTATATCTGCTAGGACTGGAGGAACGGTAGTGTCTGCCTGAAAGCTTTCCGAAGGAAAGCTAGCATCGAAAGCATAAGCAGTCTTCGGGTTTCTACCGCTTATAGCGATTAAAATCAAGAAATTTGAAGACAACAGCGGCCGGAAGTCCAAATATTCACCGTAGTTGCGACTGGAAAGTGTATTCCTGGCTCTGAGTACAAACGGATCGAGTTGCACTTATTTGGGGCTTTTAGCCTGTTACAGGAGGACAACGGACTCCAGCGCAGTTATTTCTCCCTGATGGCCGTTTTTAGATAGAATGCAGAGCTGATAAGGTCATCTGGGTCCGCAAAAGAGAATAAACAGGGGTTTTACTCTCCATAGCGTCTCCTGAGTCCGTTACGAGTAAACGAACCCGCCGCGGGCTTTAGGGACCCTACTTTCAATACTAAATCCCTGCTTCCCCAGAGCTCTTCATTTTGAAGACACGCTCTAGTCTTTGAGGATCACATCTGCCTGTATAAGTGTTTTTTCATAACTCGTGCCTGGATTGAGGATTCTCCACAGCAGCTGATCTACAGCTCTTGTACCAAGCAGCTCCTTATTGACATTAACGGTCGCCAGGAATGGTATGGAAGGGTGCGTATTATCAAAACCGGTAAACACCAAAGTGTCGGGTATAGCCATGCCCATAAATTCGATCGTCTCCATGGCGAACAAGGCGTAAATATCGTTTGCACATACAAAGACCTCGGGCAGCCCGTGTTCGGTAATGGCAGCCGCGAAGGTTTCCCTGAAGTTATCAATTTCGGGTCCGTTAAGTGAGGGGATCTGCTTAAGTTCGATATCATTATCTTCGAGTGCTGCCCGAAAGACAAGGAATCTTTCATAAAAACTATGGGCATCACGTATGTTCCCGAGGAATTGATAGTCCCGGTAGCCCTTATTAATGACAAAGTTCATCATTTCTTTCATGCATGACGGATTATCGGTAAAGATGGAATCGCAATGAAAGCTGGGGTCGGAGTGATCCACCATCATGACCGGAATGCCCAGGCTACGAATCTCTACCAGAATAGGTGTTGAAATGGAACCTACCGTAATCACACCCATGATCGCTTCAGGGTTAAGAAGAGAAAACATCGAGTCGTCTTTAGGTTCCGTTAATGTTAATACGTTAATGCCTCTCTGATTCAATCTGGAAGAGATACCGCTAAATACCGGTCCCCAATACAAAGATTCCGGGTTCTGGTAGCGGATGTTTGGAAATAAAACCAGAACTGTGCCGGACCATTTGCGGGCATCCAGCTCGACCAGCTCGCCTGGAGTTTGCGCAGACTTAGAGTCTTTAAAGTAACCAAGCTGTCCGGCGGCCTTGAATATCGTATCTCTCGTCTGTGAACTGACTCCGGGTTTGCCGGATAATGCCCTTGACACTGCAAATTTCGACAGCCCCGTAAAATCAGCTATGGATTGGATAGTTACTTTACGTCGCATACAAATCATCCTACTTTAATCAGATTATTTTGTAATTCCCGAAGACAATTACATTACAATTTTACATGAAGAATGAGTGACTAACACTTGTTTTTTTGAATTCGGTTATTTACTGGTTTTGTTATTTTGTTTTAGGACTATATTTTTTCTTGATGTTTTTGGTAATTGTTATTTTTGTTATGCGAAAAATAACGATGTTATTTAAAATGTACAAGCTAATGACTTATTTACGATACAACTTGTCCAATTTCATGGAAAAAGTGAGATTATGGATAAAAAGTGATTGACCGTTTTCTTAGGTGGTGGTAATATTTGTTATGTTAAGAAAAACAAAATACAATAACAAATAAAGGTGGTGTTCCAAACAAACGAAGGAAATTGTGCTTCTGTTATTTTTTTATGCAGTCGTGTAAGCGCTTTATCCAGAAGGGGACAGCACTGACGTATTCATATCATTAACGGGAGGTTTGACGAATGAGAAAGATAAAGGGGTATTCAGTTTTATTATTATGCTTTGTTTTTTTACTTACCGCCTGCAGTGGCGGAAACAATGCTGCCAACAATACAAAAGTAAATGCGACTACTGAGCCTGCAGCTACAGAAGCAGCGGTAGAAGCAACAGCAGAAGCAACGGCAGCGCCGGTTGACATGGGCGGACGTGTAATTAAGGTAGCGGCTTGGTGGGACCTGAAGCCTGCAGGCAATTCTGCTTCCGAGAAGGAACGGCTTGCCAAAATTGCTGAAGTAGAGAAAAAGTATAACTGCAAGTTCGAATTTGTAAATGTTCCTTTCGAAGAGTTCATGCCTAAATTCACGGCTACCGCGCTTACGGGTGAGCCCTTTGCCGATATCGTTATTATGGAGTACAACTCGGCATGGCCTGCAATCCTCAAGGGACAGCTGCTGAAAGTAAGCGAATATACTACAGCTGCTTCCAATATCAACAATGAAGCCAAACTACTGGTTAAGGCACCTCAAATTGCAAACGAGTTCTATGCCTTCGCTGAACCCGGCACCGGCGGTGCGGGCCTCCATTACAACCGCGATTTGTTCAAAAAACTGGGACTTCCCGATTTGCAGGAGCTTTATGCCAGCGGACAATGGAATTGGGATAAATTCATTGAAGTTGCCAAACAAGCTACTAAGGATACGGATAATGACGGTAAAATCGACACCTATGGATTCTCGGGCTGGGCTATCGATATCCTGCGCAACTTCTCCGCAGCTAACGGTGGGAAGATTGTGGACGAAGCCACAAGTACACAAGGTCTGACGGATCCCAAAGTCATTGAAACCGCTGAATTTATAAACCGTTTGTACAACGTTGAAAACGTTATCAAAGTCAAAGGATCAGACAAAGTTGGTTATGACGAATTCAATACCTTCAAAGATGGCGATGTAGCGATGTTCCCGGCTCCAATTTGGAATTTGGGAGATTTGACTTTCGATTTTGGTGTTGTTCCGTTCCCGAATGGACCCTCAGGATCTCCTGAACTTACCTATGCTGATAACGGCAAGAATGCATTCTTCATTCCTAAAGGCGTAAAAGATCCACAGGCTGTCTACCAAGCTTTCGAAGATACCTATGATATTACTCAAACCGGAGATTTCCCGAGCCAAGAGTGGCTGGAAAGCATCTACACTCATGAAGAAGATGTAGCTATGATGCATGAGCATATCAACAATACAGGCCAGATTCTTTTGGAAACCGCTTACCCGGAATTCCCGACCTACAATTTCATGAAGGACATTATTGTAAACAATCAATCGGTTACAGCAACAGCCGAGAAATATAAGCCAGAGGCGGAGGCTTCCATTGCCAAGCTAGGCAAGTAACAGAAGCGGTTCGTATCGTCATAAGAACAGGGGGATGTCTTGACGACTCCCCCTGTTGTATGAATATAAGATTTCACCACAGCACGTAAGCTCTCCCGTAAAAGGGGGATAACCGCTTGCGCTTGTAAGGAGGACTTCTGGTGATAAGTAAAATGCGTCAATCCAAAATGGCTAAGAATATAACGCTTGCTGCAATGGCATTGTTGATCACGCTTCCGGCAGGCTTAAATGTACAGGCAGATGCAAGCGCGCAAGCAACGTCTGCAGAGGAGCAAGTACCCAATGATACAACGGCGACGGTGGTGACGGCGGCTTTTAATGAGCATAAATACGTTTCCTACTTAACCGAACATGAGGGGGCTCCCAGACCTGATCAAGAAATTGTACTGGAGGCGGCTAATTATAGTCATGTTGAGGGCAACGGCTTCGAGAAGCTGGCGGATTACGAAGGCATGGCGGGCCAATCTCTATTAACGGGGGAATCCGGCAGGGTCGAATGGAATGTTCAAGTCGCGGAAGAGGGCTTCTATAATTTATCCATGCTGTATTATCCCGTTGAAGGGAAAAGCTCAGCGATTGAGCGCGCCTTATATATTGACGGCAAGCTCCCTTTTCGGGAAGCAGCTTTCTTGCAGTTTGACCGTATTTGGGTTGACCAATTGGATCAGCTGGTTCAAGACAATCAGGGCAATGATCTGAGGCCTAGACAGATTGAGAAACCGGGCTGGAGCGAGAAAGCGTTCCAAGACTCTAATGGTTATGAGAATGAGCCCTTTTTATTTTATTTCTCTAAAGGCTCACACACGTTAACTTTGGAATCTTCCAGAGAACCAGTCGTTCTTAAGCAGTTGAAGCTGTTTAAGCAAGCTGAGCCGCTGCCTTATAAGGAAGTAAAGAAGCAATTGGATGCCGATGGTGTTCAGGCCTCAAGGGGTCAGCTCCTGAGGATCGAGGGAGAGGATGCGGCTGCCAAATCATCGCCGACCTTGTACCCGCTTAGCGAGCGTTCCAGTGCCGCGGTTCATCCTTACAGTTCTTCCAAGATCAAAATCAATACCATAGGCGGGCTGAATTGGCGAATACCCGGCCAGTGGATTGAATGGGAAATTGATGTCCCTGAGACCGGATTATATAAAATGGCCTTTAAGACACAGCAGAATTATGTCAGGGGGATTTATTCCACCCGGAGGCTGACCATAGACGGAGTAGTGCCGTTTGAGGAAATGGCAAAGGTTCCTTTTCGATATAAAAGCTCCTACCGGTTGGACATTATGGGTGGGGACGAACCTTATTTATACAAGCTGGAAAAGGGCAAACATGTTGTGAGGCTTGAGGTAAGCCTTGGCGAGTTCGCCCCTTTAATTCGCGAGGTGGAGGACAGCCTGTACAATCTCAATTCCATGTACCGCAAGATCCTGATGATTACGGGAACCAAGCCGGATGAATACCGCGATTACCAGCTGGATAAAAAAGTGCCTGACATGCTTGAGGTGTTTGGTGCCGAACGGGAACGGTTAACCGGGATTGCCAAGCAATTGGTCCAGTTGTCAGGACAATCGAGTGATCAGGAAGCGCTGCTCAAAACAATGGCACAGCAGTTGGGCGAATTAATGGATGATCCGGACACCATTCCAAGAAGACTGGCCGCATATAAGACGAATACCGGGGGACTTGGAACATGGGTACAGACAGCAAGAGAGCAGCCGCTTGAAGTAGATGCGCTTTACTTAGCTTCTCCCGGTAAGAAGTTTCCCAAGAAAGGGATGGGTTTTGGCTCGAAGTTTAAGCATGAGACCGCTACCTTCTTCGCTTCCTTCTTTACCGATTACAACCAGATCGGAAATGTGTCAGAAGAGGATGACCAGAAATCAGTAACCGTCTGGATCGGAAGCGGACGGGATCAGGCGAATACGATGAAGGCCATGATTGATGAGACATTCACATCCGCCACGGGCATTAATGTCAACCTGAAGCTCGTCAACATGACGACATTGCTTCCGGCTACCTTAGCCGGGCAAGGACCCGATGTAGCGATGCAGATCGGCAATGATCTGCCTGTCAACTTTGCGATGCGCAATGCGGCGGCGGATCTGACACAGTTTACAGACTTTGATGAAGTGAGCAGCCGTTTCCGGGAAAGCGCAGTTGTACCTTACAGATATGACAGCGGAGTGTATGCCTTACCTGAGACTCAGACCTTTAATATGCTCTTCTACCGGAAGGACATTTTGGAGGAGCTTCATCTGCAAGTGCCTCAGACATGGGATGAGGTATCCACTTTACTTGCTGTGCTCAGTAAGAACCATATGCAGTTTGGACTGCCGGTTGTGGTCCAATCCGCAGTCCAAGGGCAGAACATCCCGCCTAACTCGATGTATGCCGCTCTCTTATTTCAGAATGGCGGACAATTTTACCGGGATGGCGGACAGGAGTCAGATCTCGGTTCGCGGACCGGGATGGAAACGTTCAAGCAATGGACGGAGTTTTACACCGATTACAAGCTTGAACGTGAATATGACTTTGCCAATCGGTTCCGCACAGGAGAAATGCCTTTCGGCATAGCCGATTACACACTATATAACCAGCTTTCTGTATTTGCTCCGGAGATTCGGGGGATGTGGGGCTTCGTGCCGATCCCGGGAACCGTGCAAACAGATGGCACCTTGGACCGGACGGTATCCAGCGGCGGAAGTGCTGTCGTGATGATGGATAAGGCCAAAGACAAGCAGGCGTCTTGGGAATTTATGAAATGGTGGACGAGTGAAGAGACGCAAACGGTATTCGGACGTGAGATGGAAGGGTTGATGGGGGCGGCAGCCCGTTATCCGACCGCTAACATCAAAGCGTTGGACAGCTTGCCTTGGCCCGTTGCCGATTATGATAATTTGAAAGCCCAGTTCGAGTGGACCGAAGGTGTTCCTGAAGTTCCGGGCGGGTATTTCACGGGCAGACATTTATTCAACGCTTTCTACAAAACGGTAGTCGGCGGCGTGGAAGCGCGGGAATCCATTATGGACTATGTCCAATATATCCAGGACGAAATCACCACCAAACGGAAAGAGTTTGGTCTATAGCGGTAAGGAGGAGGGTCAAGCGTGCAAAATTGGTGGAGCCTGAAGTGGCGGGAAATGAGAGCCAATAAGCATTCGTATATTTTGATGGCGCCGTATATGATATTGTTCGCCGTATTTACGGTCTTGCCTGTCTTGGTCTCGATCGTGCTTAGCTTCACATACTTCAATATGTTGGAGTTTCCGAAGTTTATAGGCTGGCAGAACTATACCCGCTTATTTCTGGAAGATGACGTCTTTCTGATTGCCCTCAAAAACACACTGTTATTCGCAGTGATCACAGGGCCGATTAGTTATATCGCCTGTTTTGTTTTTGCCTGGATCATTAATGAACTGTCTCCAAAGCTTAGAGCTGTAATGACGCTCGTCTTTTATGCGCCTTCCATTTCGGGAAATGTCTATTTCATTTGGCTCATGATCTTCTCCGGGGACCGGTATGGAATCATGAACGGATTATTACTGAAGTTTGGCTTTATCCTGGAGCCGATCCAATGGCTCAAAACGGAAGGCTACATTATGCCTATCATCATCCTTGTTCAATTATGGCTCAGTCTCGGAACAGGGTTCCTCACGTTCATTGCAGGCCTGCAGACCGTTGATGGAACGTTATATGAAGCGGGAGCTGTGGACGGGATCAAAAATCGCTGGCAGGAGCTGTGGTACATCACCTTGCCTTCCATGCGCCCGCAATTGATGTTCGGTGCCGTTATCCAGATAACGACCGCTTTTGCCGTAGCTGATGTTTCGATTGCGCTGGCAGGGTTCCCGAGCGTGAACTATGCAGCGGAAACCATCGTCACACATTTGATTGATTTTGGCACAACCCGATTTGAGATGGGCTACGCTTCAGCTATTGCTACCGTGTTGTTCTTGATCATGGTTGGATCGAACCTAATTGTTCAAAAACTGCTTAGAAAGGTGGGTGAATAGAGGCATGAATATCCCCTTTCAAATGAATGCAAAACAACGGTTAAGCCGGTCGATCCGGATGCCGAAAAAGCGGGTGAACCGTTCAGCATGGGGCACTTTATCTTTATTCGCCCTGCTCACCGTATTTGGAGCATTTATGATTCTGCCGCTTGTCTACGCTATTAATAATGCGTTCAAGCCGCTGGATGAAATCTTTATCTTCCCGCCGACGTTATTTGTCCGCCATCCAACGATGAACAACTTCATAGATCTGTTTAACCTGCTCGGAAATTCCTGGGTTCCATTCTCGCGGTATATTTTCAATACGGTATTTATTACCGGCACGGGTATTGTCGGTCACGTATTGCTGGCCTCGGCAGCGGCGTACCCTCTCGCTAAACATCATTTTCCCGGCAAAAAGATATTGTTCAGCATTGTTGTCTTGTCGCTTATGTTTACGCCGGCAGTAACCGCGATGCCAAACTATATGATCATGTCCTGGCTCGGGTTGATTGATACTTACTGGGCAGTCATTATTCCGGCATTTGCTTATTCCCTGGGTTTATATTTAATGAAGCAATTTATGGAACAGATTCCGGATGTGCTGCTGGAAGCTGCTAAGATAGACGGGGCAAGCGAATACCGCATTTTTTGGTCCATCGTTATGCCTAACGTAAAGCCGGCTTGGCTGACGCTCATCATTCTATTATTCCAAATTCTATGGGGCAGTGACGGGAACGGGTTCATTTACAGTGAACAGCTGAAGTCGCTTCATTTTGCGGCGGGCCAAGTGGTGGCCGGGGGAATTGCCCGTTCCGGTGCAGCAGCGGCGGTAGCTCTCATTTTAATGAGCGTACCCATTACGCTGTTTGTTTTTTCGCAGAGCCGGATTATAGAGACGATGGCTACTTCGGGAATGAAGGACTAAGGGGGGAAGACAGTTGATAGCAAAAAAATGGCTGCCCGCGGTTATGGCAGCATCCCTGCTGTTATGTTATGCAGCTCCTGCGCCGGCGTCTGCTGAATCTACGCCCTATGAGAGCTACAACTATAATTACTGGGAAGAAGCGGTACCTGCTCCTGCTGCTTATGTACCTGACCGTACCCTATCCGGAAAGGATCTCGGTGTGGGCGATTTTCTGGATCCCGGCGATATGGTCGTTGCGGCAAGCGGACTGATCTATATTGCTGATAGCGGGAACGGACGGATTATTTGTTTGGATAGCGACTGGAAGGTCAATAAGGTCATTAGCGGCTTCGATAACAAGGGCAAAGCGGAAAAATTTAAGAATCCAAGCGGATTATATGTTAATCAGGAAGGCAATCTGTTTATTGCCGATACGGATAACGGTCGCATTGTTGTTCTGTCCCCGGAAGGGGACTTGCTACGAATGATAGAGCAGCCGAAGTCCGATATTTTACCGGCTGACTTCAAGTTTATTCCTGTTAAAGTGACGGTAGACCAGGCGGAACGTGTCTATGTCATCGCTAAAGGGATATTCGAAGGGATTATGCAGTTTGATAAAAACGGCGACTTTATCGGTTATGTCGGTACGAACAAGGTGAAGCGTGACTATACCGAATATTTATGGCGGTTACTCTCCACCAAGGCGCAGAAAGCGCAGATGGCATTGTTTGTGCCTACAGAGTTTTCCAATATTGATGTTGATTCTAAAGGGTTTCTGTATGCCACGAATATTGATCCGGGCTCGAAGGAACCGATAAAACGTCTGAATCCATCCGGTGAGGATGTGCTGAAGCGATTCGGATACTTTGATGTTAAAGGTGATATCAGGTTCCGCATCTCTGTAGGACCTTCTAAGTTCACGGATATTAAAGTTCTTGCCAACGGGATGTACAGTGCTCTTGATGCTAACCAGGGCAAAGTGTTCACGTACAACGATGAAGGTGACCTTCTCTATGTGTACGGCGGTAAAGGCAACCAGGTCGGAACCTTTAAAATACCGGCTGCCATAGAATTTTCTAACGGGAACCAGCTCGTACTTGACCGTGGCAAAGGAAACATAGTCATCTTCAAGCCAACCCGGTTTGGCACAAGCGTCAATCAAGCGGTAGGGTTTCACTATAATGGCGAAGATGCCCGGGCTGTCCCGGTGTGGAAGGAAGTTCTGAAGCTGAATTCCAACTATGATATCGCTTATATCGGCATTGGCAAATCATTGCTGATGGACAAAAGCAATAAAGAGGCGCTGAAATATTTCAAGCTCGGAATGGACCGCGACGGTTATTCTGTGGCCTTCAAACGGTACCGCAGGGAAGTCATGCAGGAGCACTTCGGAACATTTCTAACCGTGATAATGATCCTGGTGTCAGGATGGCTTGCTTTCAGGCTCTTTCGCTTCTGGAGAAGAAAGCGGCTGTCAGGAAGATCCCGGCAGGCTTCGCAAAACCTTAAGGAGGGTAAAGCCCATGAGGCAGGATTTCATTAAATTCCCGCTGCACCTCATTGTGCATCCGTTTGATAGCTTTTGGGATATGAAGTATGAAGGAAAAGGTAAAATCCGGGTAACGTTGACGATTCTATTGCTTGTAGTCATTTCGATGATATTAAAAAATCAGTTCGCAGGATTCCTTGTCAATTATAATGATCCGCGTCATCTGAATAGTATCATACAATTATTTACGATTGTTTTTCCCTTCTTTCTGTGGTGCTTATCGAACTGGGCAATCACAACGCTCATGGATGGGGAAGGGGAATTCAAAGAAATTATGATGGCCACAGGTTATGCGCTTGTCCCCATCGTGATCATTTATACGCCGATGATTATTGCAAGCCGGTTTATGGCGGAGGAAGAAACGGCCTTTTATTATTTGATGATGTCGATCTCCTCCATATGGTTTGTAGCTCTTTTATTCGTTGGTATTATGACCGTCCATCAATATACCGTGCTCAAAACAGTGGTAACGATGCTGCTCACGGTTGTTGTCATGGGAATTGTCATATTTCTGGGAACGCTCGTATTAAGTATGCTTCAGCAAATCATCGAGTTCTTCGTTAACATTTATCGGGAATTAACTTTCCGTACGTAAAGGAGGCCGCACCTGTGAAAAATCGTAAAATACTGGCTGCGGTACTCGCCTGTGCCGCAGCTATTCTAATTCTTGCCGGTTCTGCCCTGTTCTTCACATCCCGCGGAGTAAAGGCTGTTGAAGCCTCCTCCTATATGGAAGTAACTACTGAACTGGAAGCCGGAAGCGAGCTAACTGCACTGCCTGATTCGTCCAAGGGTGTACCGGGAATGCAACTGGTAGCCGACGATACGGAGCTGTCTTTATACTACAATCCTGAAACCACGGAAGTAGCGGTTAAGGATAAACGCCAAGGTCATATCTGGTACAGCAATCCTGTCAACCGCGAAGAGGATGCTCTGGCTTCGGGGTTCGAGAAAGAGCTGCTGTCATCGCAGTTAACAGTGTTGTTCCGTGATGCTGTAGGCACACTAGAATCCTATACGAACTTTGCCCAGAGCATCAGCAGCAAACAGTTTACTGCCGAAAGCATTAAGAACGGACTTCGTATTGTGTATACGATTGGAGATACGTCGATCGGAATCGACGCACTGCCTAAGTATATAAGCAAGACGAGAATGGAAGAAAAGGTTCTGTCCAAGCTCGATAAGCCCACGGCAAAATACGTAGGGCTCCGCTACTACCCGAAAGAGGGCGACCCGGAGGTGCTGGAGCGCATAGATGCACAAGTCTCCAAACCGCTGGTGCTGAGCAAAATGACGGCGGCCTTTACCAAGTCCGGTTATTCTGCAGAAGACCTGGCGTTTGATAATCAGGAGAATGGAGCGGGGGACGGGACCGGAACGACCAAGCCGAATTTTATTGTTCCGCTGGAATACCGGTTAGACGGGGGAGCTCTGGTTGTATCCGTCCCTGTAAACCAAGTTAAGGAAAGCGGGGACTATCAGATTCGCAGCCTTGAGGTGCTCAATATGTTCGGTGCTGCCGATCAGCAGACCGATGGCTATATGCTCGTTCCTGACGGTTCCGGCAGCCTGATCCATTTGAATAATGGAAAAGTTAAGGAAGAGCAGTACGTACAGCGTGTGTATGGCCCCGACCCGAATGATAACAGCTATAGACGCGGGCAAGTCAGTGAGAATGCCAGAATGCCGGTGTTTGGATTAAAGGCTGGTGATGCTGCCTGGTTCGCCGTGATCGAAAAAGGAGATGCCATAGCCAGCATAGCCGCCGATATCAGCGGCAAGAAGAACTCGTACAATTTCATTCACAGCAGCTACACCTTACGGGGTGAGGATGAGCTTGAACTGTACACCGGATCTACCATTCAGGAAATACAGCTCCTGAATGAGGAAATTTACAAAGGCGATATTCAAGTTCGCTACAGCTTCCTGAACAATGACGAGGCCAGCTATTCAGGAATGGCTGAGCTGTACCGGAATAAGCTGGTGACGGAGAAATCACTGCAGCCTTTAGAGGAGGGACAGGGTATTCCTTTTTATCTGGATATGCTGGGGGCTGTCGACAAACAAAAGTCATTTCTTGGCGTACCTTACCGGTCCGAGGTGGCAATGACCTCCTTTGAGCAGGCTGCGCAGATTGCCGATCAATTGAAGCAGGACGGCATTGACCGGCTGCTTATGCGCTATACCGGCTGGTCTTCCAAAGGTGTAAACCATACAACACCCAATAAGCTGAAGACTGAAGATGTGCTGGGAAGCAAGTCGGAGCTCCTTACATTAACGGAAAAATTGGAGCAATCAGGCGGGATGTTATTCCCCGATGTGGCCTTCCAGCAGATTTACCATAATGATAGCGGCTTTACACCTTCCTCCGACGCATCCAGATTTGTGACAAGGGAAGAGGCAGAGCTCTATCCATACAATCGGGCATACAACGGGATGGATATGACGCTCGGAAGCTACTATTTATTGTCCCCTGCCAAGCTGCCTTATTACGTTGACGAGTTTATGAACAAGTATAAATCCTTCGGGATGAAAGGCGTATCTCTGCGGGATCTCGGCAATGTACTCAGCTCGGATTTCCGGGTTAGCCGTGTCATACAGCGGGAAACAGCCAAACAAATCGTGGAAGAGCAGCTCAGTAAACTCGACCAGAACATCGACCAAACCATGATCGCAGGGGGGAATGCCTACGCATGGCCTTACTCCGATCATCTGATCAATGTACCGGCATCCTCCAGCGGATTTTTGCTGACCGATGAAGAGATTCCTTTCTATGAAATGGTTGTTCATGGCTTTATCAACTATGCAGGGACTCCGGTTAATCTGAGTGATGAGCAGGATCTCAAGCAGCAGATGCTCCGCTCAATTGAGCTGGGTGCAGCACCCTATTTCTCGTGGTCCTATGAACCCTCCTCCAAGCTGAAGTTCACTCATTTTGACAGCAAGTATGCAACCTATTACAAAGATTGGTACGATCAGGCGGTTTCGATGTACAAGGAAGTCAACAAAGTGCTCTCCCCCGTACAGAATGCGCAAATCGTGAACCATATACGCCATCAGGAGGGTGTTGTGGAGGTGCAGTACAGTAATGGTATTTCGATCTATGTGAATCACACAGATAAGGATGTCACCGTCCATGGGTTCGCAATCGGAGCCGGACAATATGGGATAGAAGGTGAGCAGTCATGAGAGGAAGTAAGCTCAGCTTAAATCACAAGCGCTCTTTTCTGGGAATAGCCTTTATTGCGCCGTGGCTGCTTGGGTTCGTGTTCATGTTCGCGACTCCGCTCATTCAGTCCATCAAATTCAGCTTCAGTAAATTAACTGTAGATCCATCGGGCTTCTCATTAGATTGGGTAGGCTGGTCCAACTTCAACAATGCTTTGTTCGTAGATGCAACCTTTAACCGGGTATTAACCGAATCTGTCAGGGATATGGTGCTTAACGTTCCGATGATCCTGTTCTTCAGCCTTTTCTCGGCAACGCTGCTGAATCAGAAGTTTCGGGGTAGAATTCTGGCCCGGGCCATATTTTTTCTGCCGGTCATTCTGGCCTCTAACGCGATATCGGCGGCAGAAGCGTCCGGACTGATCAATCTGGTTGGTGATGCGACGGCTGTCAACGAATTGGGCCAATCGGGCTCACAGTACAATGTCATGTCGATGGTTATGATTCTGCGTGATATCGGGCTGCCGCTGTCATTCGTGGATTATATTGTAGACGCGATCCTGCGGATCTATGAGATTATTACGAGTTCGGGCGTACAAATTCTGATCTTTCTGGCCGCGCTGCAGTCTGTTCCCGGGGCGATGTATGAGGTGGCGAAGATTGAAGGGGCAACCGCCTATGAATCCTTTTGGAAAATCACATTCCCGCTAGTGAGTCCGCTCATCTTGACCAACGTTATTTATACCATTATCGACTCCTTCTCGGGTAGTAGCGTGACCCAAATGATATTCTCAACCGCATTCACCACACAAAACTTCGGTCTCAGTGCGGCGATGTCCTGGATCTATACGCTGATTATCAGCCTCATCCTGATTATCGTTGGTTACGTACTGTCTAAAAGAGTGCATTACAACTGATTAATAGCAAAGGAGGGTACGGCTATGCAATCTCCTCAACCCGTTCACAGAGAAGCGAAACACTATAGAGTTCAGAAGGTCAGAGGTAAGGCGGTTGATATTTTGTATGCATTGTTCCGGTACGCGCTTGTCATCGGGATTTCATTTATTATTATTTACCCGCTGCTTATGAAATTCTCCATCTCCTTCAAGGATAAAGCAGATATTTATAACCCGACGATTTATATGATACCGGTCCACTTTACGCTGGATAACATCAAGATGGCGATGCAGATTCTGGATTATTTTCCGCTGCTGGGGAATACCTTGCTTTTCGTCGTAGTGACAACGCTGCTGACTACGGCTTCCTGCGCCTTGGCGGGTTATGGCTTTGCCCGGTTCAACTTTCCGGGAAGCAACATCCTGTTCGCGCTCGTCATTCTAACCTTGCTTGTACCTACCAGCACACTGATGGTGCCTATGTACCTGCATTTCCGAAGCTTTGATATTCTGGGGATTATTCATCTGATCACAGGCAAAGAAGGCATCAACCTGCTCAATACGTATTGGCCTTCCATCATTACATCAGCGACAGCGATCGGATTAAAAGCAGGCTTATTCATCTATATTTTCCGCCAATTCTTCAAAGGGATGCCGAAAGAAATTGAGGAAGCCGCTTTGATTGACGGCGCGGGAGGCGTTAAAACATTTCTGCAGATCATGCTGCCTAATGCAGTCTCCCCGATGATCACAGTTATTTTGTTCTGCTTTGTCTGGCAGTATAACGATACCTTCTTTACCTCGCTCTTCATGAGTGAGGTGGCGCTTATGCCTACGAAGGTCAGTTCGCTGGCGGCTCAGGCCAATGCCTTGCTTCCGGGGTTGCTTGGGATAGGTGCAGGCGGCTCTAGTATTAAGGCAGATCCAAACCATGTGGCCATGATTATTGATACCGGCATCTTGCTGGCGATTATCCCGCTGATCTTGCTGTATATGGTGGTGCAGCGTTATTTCGTAGAGAGCGTTGAGCGCAGCGGTATTATTGGTTAACAGAATACATTGCTTCATGGGGAAATGAAATGCTGGAGACCCGCGTAATGTGCCTCCAGCATTTTTTATTAGGAAGGGAGCCGGATAATGAAGCCTAAACGTTTGTTCGTCATGATTTGTATGTTGCTGCTGGCCGTGACGGTGACGGCTCTACCTGCGCATGCAGAAACCAAAGAAAAGAGGAGTGCCATGCAAGCTTACGTCGAAGCCATCGGACCGGGCTGGAATCTAGGAAACACCTTCGAGGCTACGGGTGAGGAAACTTCATGGGGAAACCCGAGTACAACCCAGGCATTTATTAAGCAAATTGCTGCTGAAGGCTATAAAAGCATCCGCATCCCGATTACCTGGAAGCACCGGATGGGCGACGCTCCTGATTATGTGATCCAGAAAGAGTTTATGGCACGGATTCAAGAAGTCGTCGACTGGTCGCTGGCTGCGGATCTTCATGTCATCATTAACCTTCATCACGATACAAGCTGGGTCCTGAACATGGAGGCGGAGCATGATGAAGTGGTTGCCAGATTCAATGCGGCCTGGACGCAGATTGCGGGGCATTTCAAGGATTATCCGGACACGCTGATGTTTGAGAGCCTGAATGAACCGCGCTTTTCCGAGGATTGGAGCAAGGACACCCCTGAATATTTTGCGATGCTGGATGAACTGAATGTTTCTTTTCATGCTATCGTTCGTCATTCCGGCGGAAATAACAATAAGCGTCCGCTCGTGCTTTCTACTCTTACGGCTGCTCCAACCCGGGCCAGACTGGATGAGTTAGCCAAAACCATTACGAAATTAAACGACGATAGGCTGATTGCAACGTTCCACTACTATGGATATTATGCGTTCAGTGTGAACCTTGGAGGTTCGACCACGTTCGATAACACGGCCAGGGAGGATCTGATTCAGGCTTTCGACCGGGCTTACGACACCTTCACCGCCAAAGGGATTCCTGTTATCGTGGGGGAGTTTGGCCTGCTTGGGTTCGATAAATCGCTGGATACTGTTCAGCATGGCGAAATTTTGAAGTTTTTTGAATACGTCACCTACTATTCCCGGGAAAAAAAGATGCCGCTGATGCTGTGGGATAACGGCCAGCATTTCGATAGGCGCACCCTCAAGTGGGTGGATGAGGAGCTTCATCAGGTGATGAAGCAGGGCTGGAAGGGCCGTTCCTCCAACGCGGAAACGGATTCGGTCTATATTCTTAAAGATTCGGAAATTAAGGATCTGGTCATTCCCCTGAATTTGAACGGGAATACCTTCACCTCTCTGCTCAATCAGGAAAATGCGTTAGTGAAAGGTACGGATTATGAGCTTGACGGAGAAAACTTAATCCTCAAGTCTGCATTGCTGCAAAAGCTTGTCACGAAGAAGTATGGAATGAATGCGACCTTAACCGCTACGTTCAGTGCGGGTGCCGACTGGAAAATAAATATTATTTATTATGACACGCCCGGCCTGATTAGTGCGCAAGCCCCGGAGGGGATATTCACGATCCCGACCTGGTTCAACGGGGACAGCCTGGCGACACTGGAAGCCGTCTATACGGCTGGCGGCAATGCCGGTCCCAATGATTGGACTCCCTTCAAGGAGTACAAACGTATCTTCTATCCGGACTATACCACTGGAGAGATCAAGTTCACGGACGAATTCTGGAAGGAAGTGAAGGATGGAGAAGTGCAGCTGAAGCTGCATTTCTGGAGCGGCGCAGTGATCCCGTATACGATTACAAAAGCAAGCGGGAAGATCGTAGGGGTATCCGCAGAGGAAGCGAAGAAGAGAGCGACAGTAAAACAACAAGCAGTGGAACAAGCAGCCGAAACACCGGCAGATACACAGGCAGGCTCTGGCGATTCAGCAGCAGCGGCCGTTTCAGCACAGCTCTCCGGCGATGACTCTCCATCAGATGAAGGAAATCATATCCTGAGCATCCCGGTGGCGGTAGCCTCACTCCTGGTCTTGGCAGGTGCGGGAATGTACTGGTGGAGAGCAAAGAGGCGATAATATTGCGAATGGGATTTCATTTGGATACAGTACAAACAAGTCTTCTTGCCAGGTTTTACTCTGGCAGGTTAGAATACGATTATCCTGCAGAACCAGTATAAATAAACGATACGACAAGCAGCAGGCCTCTCTTTGGAAGCTTGCTGTTTGTTATATCGGCAATTTCTTCGGGGGAATTTGAAGGGTGGTCCGAAATGGCTAATACCATAACAAGATCAGACGCAGAGGCGGATCAGGAGATTAGGTGTTCAAACGGCTTATTTTCCGTAGTGATATCCGTACTTGCACTGAGTGGATCGCGGATTGCAAGAACATCGGATGAGAAGGATTTTGTTATATGGCTGGCCGAGCATGATCAATCTGTACTGGGAAGTGGTACCTGCGGCTTTACAATCTCGGAAATGCCATGGTCAAGAGACCGGATGCAACTGGAGAAGAGCTTTTTAGACACAACCATTGAAGGGGCCATCCGCTGCTTGGGATGGGGCATGCTCGATTATACGCCCAATGTAACCATGCTCGAACCCGCACTTAATCAGTTTAGGACGCTTGTAAACGAATTGCAGGAGACGGAAATCGATTTTGCTGTTGGCCAGTTGTGGCGGGAGGAGCAAGAAGCGGAACGGACCCTTCCGGGTGAATATCCTGTATGTGGTCAACATCATGTTCTTTTATGCTGGCACGGGTGTGTTGTTTGTCATGAGAACGCCGGAATACTTCCTGCCGATTCTGATTCAAATGGCCGGTAGCAGGGCTATGGTATAGAGAGAGTTGTTCAATTACATAGGGAGGCACAAACATGCTGAAATCATTGCAAGCGATTGAATCGTACCGTGAAAGGGAAGAGTTGCCCGCAAAGGCATTTCCCTGGCTGAAATATATTGTTCAGGCTGAGCAAACCATTGTCAATCTGGAGCGGGTGGAATCGCTGCGCGAACTGGATGAACAGAATCCTGTGCTGGATTATGTGGAACGGAGCTTACGCCTGCTGGATAGCCTGCCTTTGTCCTACTGGATCAAGGAACTGGCCGAGGAGACACTGGTCTGGTCGGAGACGGCAAAAGGCGGAACTTCCCGCCAGCGCCGGATGTGGCAGCTGGAAGGCATTAATTATTTCGTACATAATATCGGCTCGGCGCAGCTGTACTGGCGGTATGCCGGGGGAGATCCGGCAACAGAGCATAAACCGCAAGCGGGCCAGCTCACGGCGGCAGGGGTAGCAGATGCGGAGAAGACGATGATCGTACACCGGCTGATCGAGACTCACGGACTGATCGGGCAGCAGATTCGCGGTGAGGTTCCGCCGTCCGCAAACCGTCCGCTGTCAGCCATGGTGGAGGAAGGGCTTCTGACTGCAGATGAGCTGGAACGGCTGCTGTTCGCGCTGAACCATTGCATCATTTCCGCCGTTTCCCCCGAGCTGTGGCAGGAGGTGCGCACGGAGGTTATGGAGCTGATTGCGGCAATTGCATCAGGCGCTCTGGATGTCCCGCTGCCGATGGAGGAACGGCTGGAACGTATGCGATCGGGGCCGATTGCCAAAGGGGAGGATTTCGGCAGCGAATGGAGCAGGCTGGAGTCCGAAGGGTTTCGGCCTTCCTTGCTGGAACCGCTGCAGCCCCTTACCTTCTGGTATGTGGAGTCGGCACTCCAGACCTTCTCGCTGGAGCAATTCCTGAAAGTGATAGCTTTGACCGCCTGCGGCGCCGAACTTTCCGGTCTGAATCATATCAGCTTTGAGGCTGTCATGAATTCGCTCCATTATGACTACAAAGGCGTGAAGAAGATAAATGTGTACAAGAAGCGGATTATCGAGAAGTATTTGTCGGAATTAACCTGGCAGGATATCACGAGCGGAACCGCGTCTTCCGGTAATCCGCATCTTGCCCACCGGCTTCGGCGGCAGGCTCACTTGCCGGATACGGTGTTCTTTGATTTTGAATTCTCACCCGCCGCAGAGAAGCTGATCGAATTCTGTATGGAAGCCGAGAAGTCTGCCTTGTATGAACGGGCGGTACTGCTGCTGTTCGATCTGTTCGATCTGCGCCGCGATGCCTTTGACCGGTTCCATAACGAGGACAGCTATTTGAGCCAGATGAATGATACAGGTGATTATAAAGCAGTGATTCTGGAGTATGTCACCGGCAGCAAAGTGCTGGATATTGGACCCGGCGGAGGTGTACTGCTGGATTTGATTGAAGCGCGTATGCCGGATGTCACTCCGGTCGGCATTGATATTTCCAGCAATGTGATTGAAGCGCTGCGGCAGCGCAAGCAGCGGGAAGGGCACCGCTGGGAGGTACTGCAGGGCGATGCGCTGAACCTGACGGATTTCGTGGACACGGGCAGCGTAGACACCGTTATTTTCTCATCAATACTGCATGAGCTGTATTCGTATGTGCCGCTGGATGGCGTCAAATTTAATCATGGGACAGTGGCCGCAGCTCTGCGCAGCGCCTTTGATGTGCTGTCAGCCGGCGGTGTGATCATCATCCGCGACGGGATTATGGGCGAGCCGGAGAGTGATCAGCGCCGCGTACGGTTTCTGGAGGAGGACGGGATGGCCTGGCTTGCACGTTACGCCAAGGATTTTGCCGGACGCCAAATTCAGTATTCGGTGACCGGTGAACAAGAGGTGCTGATGCCTGTAAATGATGCCATGGAATTTCTGTACACCTACACTTGGGGAGAAGAAGCGTATATCCATGAGGTCCAGGAACAGTTCGGTTATTTCACTCCCTGCCAGTATGCCGATTTTATCAAGCGCAGTCTAGGCGAACGGGCGAAGGTTGAAGTGTTCCGGCACTATTTGCAGGAGGGTTATACGGAGGCGCTGCAGGGCAGGGTGGTCGTTATGGACGAAAGCGGCGAAGAGGTGGCGTTGCCGGACAGTACCTGCTTTATTGTGATCCGGAAAGCATAAGGCATTGATCTCAGGAAGGCTGAAGCAGGGTGTGCAGCGTGTAGAAATGATTCGGGAGGAATTGCCTCGCAGTGATGATCTAACTTTACAGATGATGTATTCAGATAGTATTATAATCAGCGTATTGTTGTGATGATCATGACCGGTGAAGGAGACTGTGTATATGGGCAAGCAGAACCAAGCGCAAATTGCATACGACAGCATTCTTCGGGATATCAAAGAGAACCAGCTAACCCAAGGCCAGCCCATTATAGAAGAAGAATACGCCAAGAAGCTGGATATGAGCCGGACTCCGGTAAGAGAAGCGATCAGACTATTGTCCGTAGAAGGATTTGTGACCGTTTACCCTCGAAAAGGCGCGTATGTCAGTGTACTGACAGCAGAAGATGTGAAGGAATGTTACGAAATGATGGAAGCCGTTGAGGGGATGATCGCTTATCTGGCCGCACAACAGCCTTCTTCTGAGCATGTTAACCAGCTTACGGAACTGATCGGCAGAATGAATGAGCAAAAAAGTCTGTCTAACTTCCATCAGTGGAAGGAATATGACATCGAATTTCACCGGACCCTGCACCGCATGTGCCCTAATAAGCTACTCATTTATCATGTGGAAAAGCTGTTCCACAAAACCTACCAAATTCAGACCCGGTTTGTGGCGGGAGTCAATTTGGAGAAGGCGACAGAGGAGCATCAATTCATACTCGATGCAATCATCGCTAAAGATTCCGAGAAAGCCAGGTATTATACACAGCAGAATTGGAACAGAGCCAGAAATGAACTGGTGAACTACGGATACAACGATAAGCTGTAGGTATCCTGAAAGGTTCATTTTGCAGCTTAAAACACATTGGTATCGTATGGACAAGCCATTTGTTGCGCCCCCAATGGGGCGTAAACAAGTGGTTTTTTTGTTGTGTGTCATGTTATATTACATTTAATTCGATAAAAATATCTTTTCATCCCCCTAATGTAACTTTTGTTGACAAGAACCATCCTTGTACGTATTATTGTATACAATAACAAAAACAATTTGTTTACAAAAGATTAAGGGGGATTACCATGACGATTGATATCAGCCGCTTGCCCATCATTGACGACCATTGTCATCCATTCATGCCGACCAGAGAGAAGAAGAGTTTCGATAATTGCTTCACCCTCTCATTGATCCCCCCCAAGAGCCGCGATACCCGAAACACTCTGTTATTCAAAATTGTCCGTAAAGAGATGATCCAGCTGCTTGGGCTTGATCCCCGCGTGACAGATGACGAACTGATCCTGCAGCGCAATCAGCGTTATCAAGCCAATCCCAAAGAATATGTAGACATGCTTTTCAAGGATGTAGGATTGGAATCACTGCTGGTGGACTACGGTTTCCCGGTTATGGGGTCGCGGTTGGCCCAGGATGAGCTTGACTGGTTCCATCAGACCTCGTCGTCCATTCCGACCCGCCGCATTCACCGGGTGGAAGCTACCTATCACCGGCTGTTCGAGGAGAAGGTACCCTTCGGGGAACTGGAAGAGACCTACATCCGGGAGCTGCGGGACGAGGTGGAGAATCAGGGGGCTATTGCTTTTAAGACCGTAATTGCCTACCATACCGGACTGAAAATAAACAAGATCAGCAAGAGCCAGGCCGCAGCCAGCTACAGCCGGTTCCTGGAATCACCGGACAATACTGAAGCTGAAAAAGATGTCCGTGACTATCTCGTACTGCTCGCGTTCGAGCTGTGCATGGAATATGACATTCCAATTCAGATGCATTCGGGAGCAGGCGATGCCCCGCTGCTGGATGTGAAGCTCGCAAGTCCGCTGCTGATGCACAGTATCGTCAGCGATCCGCACTATCAGGCTGTAAAGATTATTTTCATTCATACCGCATATCCGTTTGTTGAAGAAGCCGGTTACCTGGTCAATCAGTATCATAATGTGTATCTCGACTTGTCCTCCATGATTCCCTTCAGCAGCATAGGCGTGCAGCCGAAGCTGCGGCAAATCTTTGAAATGGCTCCTTTTACGAAAGTGATGTACGGCTCCGACGGTTTCACGATTCCCGAAGTCAGCTGGCTGGGTGGCCGGATGATCAAGAAAGAGCTGGGTAAAATGCTGACGGATCTGGTGACAGATGGAATTATTGATGAAGAATATGCTTATACTGCGGCTGGCCTGGTTCTCTCGGAAAATGCACGCAATCTGTATATCCGCAACTGGGGCGAAAGATCAAACGGCTAAACCAAGGGAATATACCATCATCTGAACGATAAGGGGATATGTGCGATGCGGAAATGGTTCTATGGAAAAGCTGCGGCAGGTATACTGACACTTCTGATTACGGCGACAGCCTGCAGTTCGGGTAAGGATGCTCCAGCGGCGGCAGCCACGGACAAGCCTTCCGGCGGCAAGCTGGTGGTCACCTCTTTCGGCGGAGCGATTGAAGAAACCCAGCGTGCCTATATCAAACAATTTGAAGAGGAGTACAATGCCGAGGTTGAAGTCGTAACGTTGTATTCGGCAGATGCGCTGGCCAAGATTCGTGCGGAGAAGAACAATCAAACCATTGATGTGGTGCTGTTCTCAGGCGGACAGGAGCAGATTGCAGCCAAAGAGGATCTGATTATGAAGCTCGACCCGGAGCAGATGGAGAACCTGGACCAGCTGTACCCGGAAGCGCGCAGTGCTGAAGGCTATGGACCTACCTTCGGCTATGAAGCTCTTGGCATGATTTATAACCGTGATGCAATCCCAACTCCTCCAGCCTCGTGGAATGATCTGTGGAAGGAAGAATATAAAGGACAAGTCGGTTTGGTTGATATCTCCAACACCTACGGCAATCAGTTCCTGGTAGCCCTCGCCAAGATGAACGGCGGCGGAGAAGATAATATTCAGCCCGGACTTGATGCGATCAAGACTTTGCTGCCCAATGCCGCGGCAATTGTGAAATCCAGTCCCGAAGTCGGCAATTTGTTCGCCCAGGATGAGGCAGTTATAGCCCCGTTCGATTCCGGTTATGCCTATACGTTTGGTAAACAGGGAATTCCCATTAACTTTGCGATTCCCAAGGAGGGAGCCGTCGGCATCTATATTACTGCCCAAGTGGTGAAAGGCAGCCCGAACCCTGAGCTTGCCCGGAAATATATAGACTTCCTGCTGCGTCCGGAGATTCAGAAGCTGACTGCTGAGGGTGGCGGCTATTCCCCGACCAATAGCCAGACAGAGTTGTCCGATGAGCTGAAAGGCATCCTTCCGAATGGCGAAGATACGTTTAACGGCCTGATTCATCTTGATTTGGCGCAGGTGAACAACAACAAGGCAGATTGGATGGAGAAGTGGAGCAAATTGATTTCACAGTAGCACTGCATCATTACTATTTGAAGGGAGCTGCAATGCCATGCTGAAACGCATTCCCCCTTACTGGATTCTGCTGGCTCCCGGGCTGATAATTTTCCTGCTGGTGTTTGTCCTCCCGCTTGCCCGGCTGCTGATGCTCAGCTTTTATCAAACGGACTCATCCGGAGCCATGGAAGCGGCGTTCGTCTGGCAGCAATACGGAAGATTCTTCACAGATCCGTTTTATCTGCAAATGCTCTGGCGTTCGGTGTACATCGGCGTTGCCGTAAGCTTCATCTGTCTGATTCTGGGATACTGCCTCGCGTATGGGGTATCCCGGGCTCAGCCCAAACACCGTTTCCTGCTGCTCATCTTAATCGCGCTCCCTCTGTTGACAAGCGCCGTAATCCGCAACTTCGGCTGGATTATTATTCTGGGCCGCAAAGGAATTCTGAATCAATTCCTGCTCGGAATAGGGTTGATCCAGGAGCCGCTTGAGCTACTGTATACTCCTGCGGGTGTTATTATTGCTT
Organism: Paenibacillus sp. FSL H3-0321; assembly: GCF_038002865.1. Classification (NCBI taxonomy): domain Bacteria; kingdom Bacillati; phylum Bacillota; class Bacilli; order Caryophanales; family Paenibacillaceae; genus Paenibacillus; species Paenibacillus sp. FSL H3-0321. Next base: position 5,237,857 of record NZ_JBBODH010000001.1, read on the forward strand.
TGGTGCATGTCATGCTTCCTTATATGGTGCTCGTTCTTTACTCGGTGCTGGAAGGCATGGACCGCAATCTCGAAAGTGCGGCTGCCAATCTGGGTGCGTCGAAAACAAAGGTATTCTGGTTCGTCACCCTGCCGCTCTCTAAACAGGGGATTATTGCTGGAACATTGCTTGTTTTCTCAATTACATTAAGCTTTTTCGTCACTCCGTCCCTAATCGGGGGGGCCAAGGTGAAGCTGATGGCTACAGAAATCTACAACCAGACAATTAACCTACTTAACTGGCCTTATGCTTCTGCTATGGGCGTCATTTTACTGCTGACCATGCTTGGGGTAACCAGTCTCTACAGACGGATGCTTAGCGGCAGGAAGCCGGGAGGAGTCGTTTGATATGAGAAGGAAATTTCCGCTCCTTACTATAGTAAATACTCTAATCTATCTATTTATTATGGCACCGCTGCTTGTCATCCTCATTTCATCATTTAATTCCGGTGAGTTTCTGGTGTTTCCTCCCAAAGGCTTCTCCCTGCGATGGTATGAAGAGGTGCTGACAGGCGGGAGGTACACCGGTCCCTTCCTGACCAGTATTAAGCTGGCTGTTTTGACTACGCTGTTTGCGCTGCCGCTTGGGACGATGATTGCCTACGCCATACAGCGGTTTGAATTTCGGCTGAAGAATGCGCTGCAAGGGCTGTTTCTGTCCCCTCTGGTCATTCCGACGCTGCTGTTCGGCATCGGCTTGCTGATTTTCTTCAGTTATCTGGGCATACGGATGTTCTTCCTGAGATTGCTGCTCGCCCATATCATCTTAATTATTCCTTATGTCGTGCGGACCATGCTGGCCGGATTCTCGCGGATGGAGCGGTCGGTGGAAGAGGCTTCGATCATTCTCGGCGCTTCGCCGCTGAAAACCTTCTTCCTGGTGACACTTCCGTTTGCCAGACCCTCGCTGCTCGCCAGTGCGTTCCTCAGTCTGGTGCTTTCCTTTGATGAACTGGTTATCGCCTTATTCCTTACGGGTCCAGGTATCAATACGCTGCCAATGACCATTTATTCGGATATTCAGTTCAATCTGTCACCTTCGCTGGCTGCAGTATCTTCCATTATTATTACAGGCACGATTCTGATTGGGCTGCTGGGGATCGGCATTATGCGGTGGGGCAAAAAAACATAGCGGGGAGGCACACCATGAGCCAACTGATCATCGAAAATCTCGTAAAAAATTACGGGCAAAAACCCGTAGTCAACAATCTGAATGTTACTGTAGAGAGCGGTGAGATGCTGTCGCTTCTCGGACCGAGCGGGTGCGGGAAAACGACAACCCTGCGCATGATTGCAGGCATGCATGATCCGACCTCGGGTTCTATCCGGCTGGATGGCAGGGAACTCACAAACATTGCTCCGCATAAAAGGAACATTGGACTAGTCTTCCAGAATTATGCCCTTTTCCCTCACTTAAGCGTTTTTGAAAATGTAGCTTTTGGACTGAAGCGTCACGGTGTGCCGAAATCGGAAATCAGAGAACGCGTGGAGGCGGCTCTGCATTCCGTGCGGCTGAACGATTTTGCAGAACGGTTCCCCGCGCAAATGTCCGGCGGACAGCAGCAGCGGGTTGCGCTGGCCCGGACTCTTGTGCTTAAACCGCCGCTCGTATTGTTCGATGAGCCGCTCAGTAACCTAGATGCCAAGCTGCGTCAGGCGCTGGGAATTGAAATCCGCGTGCTGCAGCGGGAGTATGGTTTTACCGGGATTTTTGTTACCCATGACCAGGAGGAAGCGATGGTCATTTCTGACCGTATTGCCGTAATGAACGGTGGGAATATCGTGCAGACCGGAACGCCGCAGCAGATTTATATGCATCCTGCCGACCCGTTCGTGGCTGATTTTGTGGGAGAATCGAACTTGTTTCCGATCACCAATGTCATGGAATCAGAAGGCATGTGGCGTTTCGAACTGACGAAGGGAAACCCCATTTCTGCGGAGAAAACCGGGAACGGGGGCACTCCGACATATGTTATGGTCCGGCCGGAGGCTGTTTCTGTGCGGCGTCAAAGCCCGGAACCTCATCCGGTACCCGGGCATGGGCTTAATACGCTGGCGGGTGAAGTGGCCTTTATCAATTACTCGGGTTCTTCCTATCTGATCGGAGTTGTAATCAAGTCGCTGGACCAGCAATTTATTATCCGGCTGCAGAACACGAGAAGAGAGCTTGATCTGCGGGTAGGCGAAGAAGCGGTGGTCGAGTGGCCGGTTCACGAAACGCTTACCTTCTGATATGTCAGGAAGGGGGCCGCATATCGCATGGTTCTGTAACCCTTCAACGAGGCTCATTCATCTCACGGATACAGCTGCGACTGCCCGGCACCCTGTACTGCCCCTTTGCGGAACTCTGAAGGCGAACATTTCATCGCCTTGCGGAACACCTTAATGAAATAGCTGACGTTATCGAATCCGACATCCATGGCGATGTCGGATATTTTGCGGTCGCTTTGCTGCAGCAGATCTGCGGCCTGGCGGATCCGGTAGGAATTGATGTAATCCACCGGCGTCTTGCGGGTCATTGCCTTGAAGAAGCGGCAGAACTGTCCTTCGCTCATGGGTATAAGCTCGGACAAATCACGGGTTCGTATTGGCTCCTGATAATTGTCCTGGATGTAGAGGATGACCTTCTTCAGCCGGTTGATCTTGGTTGTATCCGCACCCTCCGACTGGGTATGGTTCACAGAACGGCCCTCGATCGCGATCTGCGAGAGCATGATAAGCAAAGTCCCTTTCATAAAGGACTCAAATCCGGGCATTTTATTAGCATATGCCTCCATCAAACGTTCGAGATGGTGGAGCAGTTCCTGCTGCCAGGCAATCTCTGGTGTAAGATGTCTGGGGAAGCTTTGGCGTTTCTCCTGCAGCGGCAGAATCACTGTATGCTGAATGGCATCATATTGGGCGCTGGCGAGCAGATCGGGGTGAAAGACAAGTGCACAGAACCTGCAAGGGCCTTCCTTCAGCACATAGGCGGCATGAATATCGCCGGATTCGATGAATACGGCCTCACCGGCCCTGAGAGGGAAATAATCGGTATCGACCTGAAACAGAATCTCGCCTTCCAGCAGCATAAAGAACTCTGCCTCCTCATGCCAGTGCGTATCCAGGACATGGGTTCCGGCCGGAAGCTCGATCCAATAGGCGGCTAGCGGGAACATAACATCACCATGCACACGGTCTTCTTTAAGCAAACGTTGTGATGTGCGGTCCATAATTGGGCTCCTTTCGGTAAAAACATCAGAATAGTGTTATAAATGAGCTATATTATATTAGTTTTGTATTTTTATTATCGTTATAATGCAACTATAAACACCAAATTGAAGGGTGGCAAGTCACACATGAAATTTACAGACGGCCTCTGGCTGGTTCGCGACGGAATCAACATCAACGGCGCAGTGCAAAACTATGTAGTGGAAAAAACTTCTGAGGGTTTGACGGCAATTACCCAAACCACTCCAATTACAGGACGCGCAGCAACCCTTAACTCAACGCTGCTGACCGTAAAATTCCATTCTCCGCTTCCGGGTGTGGTAGGCGTGAAGATCATTCATAATGACGGCGTAATTGACCGCGGTCCCGCTTTCGAATTGACCAAGGGAACTGGCGACCACGTACAAATTGAAGAAACTGATTCGGAAACCGTGCTGATCAGCGGCGGGCTGCGCGTAGTCATCCGCAAGGGCGAGCAATGGGCAGTGGATTTCTACCGCGGCGACGAGCGCATTACAGGCAGTGGTTACAAATCCATGGCTTACATCACAGATCAGGACGGCAACACCTTCATGCGTGAAGAGCTGGATATCGGCGTAGGTGAATTCGTCTATGGTCTGGGTGAGCGCTTCACTGCTTTTGTCAAAAATGGACAGGTTGTTGATATCTGGAACAAAGACGGCGGTACAAGCTCCGAGCAGGCGTACAAGAACATTCCGTTCTATGTAACAAGCAAAGGCTACGGCGTATTTGTGAATCAGCCTGAGCTAGTTTCGTATGAAATCGGTTCGGAAAAAGTGAAAAAGGCCCAATTCAGCGTAGCCGGCGAAAGCTTGGAATACTTCGTTATCGAGGGACCTACGATCAAAGAGGTCATCAGCAAATATACTTCCCTAACCGGCAAGCCAGCGCTTCCTCCGGCATGGACCTTCGGCCTGTGGCTGACAACTTCGTTCACTACCGACTATGATGAAGCAACAGTTAACTCCTTCGTAGAAGGCATGGCTGAGCGTGATCTTCCGCTGCATGTCTTCCACTTCGACTGCTTCTGGATGCGTGAATACCAATGGACCGATTTCCAGTGGGACTCCCGTGTATTCCCGGACCCGGTTGGCATGCTGAAACGCCTGAAGGAAAAAGGCCTGAAAATCTGCGTCTGGATCAACTCTTATATCGGACAACGTTCACCGTTGTTTGAAGAAGGCAAAAAGAACGGCTATCTGATCAAAAAAGCAAACGGCGATGTCTACCAGACTGACCTGTGGCAAGCAGGCATGGGGCTTGTGGACTTCACGAACCCTGCAGCTTGTGAGTGGTATGCCGGATACCTGCGCGACCTGGTGGATATGGGCGTAGACAGCTTCAAGACGGACTTCGGCGAACGGATTCCGACGGATGTTGTGTACTTCGACGGCTCCGATCCGCAGAAAATGCACAACTACTACACTCAGCTGTACAACAAGGTTGTCTTCGATGTATTGGAAGAGAAGCTTGGCAAAAATGAAGCGGCAGTATTCGCACGTTCGGCAACCGCCGGCGGGCAGCAGTTCCCGGTTCACTGGGGCGGCGACTGCTACGCAGATTATGAATCAATGGCAGAAAGCCTTCGCGGCGGCTTGTCCCTCGGTCTGTCCGGCTTCGGCTTCTGGAGTCATGATATCGGCGGCTTCGAGAACACGGCTCCGGCGCATGTCTTCAAACGCTGGCTGGCGTTTGGCCTCCTGTCCAGCCACAGCCGTCTGCACGGCAGCACCTCGTACCGTGTGCCTTGGGCTTACGACGATGAAGCTGTTGATGTTACCCGCTTCTTCACCAAGCTCAAATGCAGCTTGATGCCTTACCTGTATGATGTGGCCGGTCAGGCGCATGAAGAAGGCTGGGCTTCGATGCGGGCGATGGTGATGGAATTCCCGGAAGATCCGACCTGCGAAGTGCTGGATCGTCAATACATGCTGGGTGATTCCCTGCTGGTGGCTCCAATCTTCCAGGAGAACGGCGAAGTGAAATATTATCTGCCTGCTGGACGCTGGACACACCTGCTTAACGGTGAAACTGTGCAGGGCGGATCATGGCGCAAGGAAACACATGATTTCTTCAGTCTGCCGCTGTTCGTCCGTCAGAACTCGCTGCTTGCAACAGGCAGTGTAGATACCCGTCCGGATTATGATTTTGCCGATGGCGTGAAATTCGGATTGTACTCGCTGGAAGACGGAGCGGCAACGACTGCAACCGTCCGTGACATCAAGGGCGCTCCTGAGCTGACCGTGAAGGCTGAACGCAAAGGCAATACTGTAACGGTAGCTGCTGAAGGCAGCGGCAAAGCATTCACGCTGGCAGTGAAGGATCTGGGCACTATCGCTTCCGTAGAAGGTGCAGACCAAGCGGATGAGACTACAGTGAAGGTAAACGCCGGAAGCAAATCCGTATCGTTCACCATTACACTGAAATAGGTTTATACAGCATATAATTTAAGCTCTCTGATGACAGGGGACCTCCGTCCCTGATTTCATCAGAGAGCTTTTTGGATGCTGAGGGTTACGTGATCAATGATGTGAAAGATAGGATAAATGCTGTGAAGATAGGTTGAATGCTGTGAACACACGGTAATTAATTTAAGATGCTCTAAGATATGCTTAAATAATGGAGGATTACATATGACAAGGATAATAGAAGACAATGGAGTGTACAGCCAGCCGGACTACTCTTCAGCTACAGCATTATCGAGCGCGGCCAACTATATCATGAACTCGCCGGAGCCGTTCACCCATACCTTCCGGACATACATCCGTTTGCGGGAGAATGGCAGCCTGACGCTTAAATTCTGGCACAGTAACAGCGTGGATTCGACTTGGGATCTGGGGCAGGATGCAAACGGAAGCGAGCCGGGCGGGGAATGGAGCATTGAAGCGGCATACTTCTCAGACGGAGGAAGTGTTCCGGATGGAACGTTAACCGCCGGGACTTCGGTTCCGCTAACCTTTGCAGGCAGCCGCACGAAGCAGGTTGAAGCTGGAGAAACCTTCTGGAGCGATGAAGCAAGCCTGGAACTGTCGGAGGGACATTATTTGGCGTTCACCTGGACGATTAAGACGTCATCCCCCGGCAAAACGCTGCCCTACAACGTGGAAGGAATTCTGGTCTCAGCCTATGACGGGCCGGGGAATCTGGCCGGGCAGGAATCGGCAGAGGCGTTTAGCTTGTCGGACAAGCTGCTGGTGCTGCCAAGCTATATCGGCTACAAGAAACAAGTGGCGAAGAGGCTGGTGTTCCTGGGCGATTCGATCACGCAGGGGGTACGGACGGAGAAGGATCAATACAGCTATTGGGCTGCGCGGATTGCCGAGGGACTGGGAACGGATTACGGACTGTGGAATATCGGCTCCGGCTGGGGCCGGGCTTATGATGTAGCCGCAGATGGCCCGTGGATGAACAAAGCAAAGCAGGGGGATGAGGTGCTGATCGTGCTCGGGGTCAATGATCTTGATATCGGCCAGCGTTCGGCAGAAGAGCTGCTCAGGGATTTAAGCGATATTATCGCCAAGATCAAAGAGGCGAATGGAGGGGCAGAGGTTATTCTGAGCACCGTGCCGCCGTTCAACTTTGCGGAAGAGCGGGAGCAGGCGTGGCGTAAGGTCAATATGGAGATTCTGACGAATCCGCCTGCAGGTGTCAGCCGCGTGTTTGACATCGCCTCCGTGCTGGCTATGCCGGCCCCGGCTGAGCACAGAATCAGAGCGGAGTACATGAGCGGCGAATATGACCCGCATCCGAACGGCACCGCCGGGAAGGCCGTTGCTGAAGCCTTTTTGGCATGGTATTGAAGCGGGGAGCGGAGTAATCGGTCAGCGTTGTCCGCACACGTAGACGTAAGATAGTTACTACGGGTGATGGGCACAGCTGACGGGTGGCTGCCGCTGAGACTACAGGCGGCGACTCGAAGGCAGGCCGCCGCCGGGACTACAGGCAGCGGCTCGAAGGCAGGCCGCTGCTGGTGAGTATGGCCGTATACAGCAGGCGGCGCTGCGGCCTGGGTGCTGATTGCATATATTGCGGGAATAGTGCCCGCTATTTCTTTGACTATGAGGTCAACTCATAGTGGAACGGGAATTTCTCCCGCTAAATTTGCTGATTCGGAGTAATTCAGGTAACTAGCTCAAGTTACCGGTAAATTTTTCCTTTAATGCTCCCGAAAAGGGCATTTCGAGCAAAATAGCGGCAGGATTCTCCGCTAAGTGTATCGTATTGCCGGTTTCCTTGGGTACCGTCATCCATGGTCTCCGAATCTCACTTGGAACTCACTTGGAGCTCACTGAAATCTCATTGGAGTCTCGCGGCAATCTTACGAGATCTCACGAGATCTCACATAGATACACATGGGTTCTTCCCAGTTTGCATATTCCCGTTAAAGCGCTGAGTACCGACACCAATCGTATGGACAGTCAGCATCCGGAATCGGAAAAATTACCGGATAATGGTAGATACAAAGAGCTACAAAGAGCTACAAAGAGCTACAAAGAGCTACAAAGAGCTACAAAGAGCTACAAAGAGCTACGAAGAGCTACAAAGAGCTACAAAGAGCTACGAAGAGCTACAAAGAGCTACAAAGAGCTACAAAGAGCTACAAAAAGCTGCTAAGAGCTATTAAGCTACTAAAGAGCTACTAAAAGCTACTAAGAGCTACTAAGAGCTGCTACGGCAGCTCCTGCAATCTTAAATGTTTTTCTGGATACGGTAGTCCTTCGGGGAGCTGCCGACCTGCTTTTTGAATACCTTGCTGAAATATTTCACATCATGGAAACCGACCATTTCCGAGATTTGTGACAGCTTCAGGTTGGGATTCTGCAGCAGCAGCTTGGCCTTCTCAATGCGGACATTGCCGATATAGTCGGAGAAGTTGATGCCATATTCCTGTTTGAATTTGCGGGAGACATATTCACGGCTAACGTAGAATTTGCCCGCTACCTCCTGCAGGGAGAGGTCGGATGCATAATTCTGCTCGACGTACCGGACAATGTCTGACATCGGATTGCTCTCTTTGACCTGTCTGGCCGAAAGCTCCTGCGACAGGCGCTGCATCAGGGCAAAGGACCAATCGCGCCAGGCAAACAAGGAGAAAGAATATCCGTTGGTATAAGGAGCCGGGTTCAACTGGTCGGCATGCTCCAGCTCTGCCAGAGCGGCGTCTGCCCGTACGCCCAAAGCATCCCGCACCAGCCGGATACGGAACAGCAGGACATCTGCCTTCCAGGCATTCAGCATTTCGGGAGTAACGACGCCTCCGCGGCTTAGTTCATGGGTCCAATGCTGCGCGGCGTCTGACAGTGCTTCGTTGTTTCCGCTGATGACAGCCAATTTCCAATCCTCCTGAACATGGGCGAAAATGACGGGAGATCCGTGGCTGGCGCTCCCATCCCCGGATGGACTAACGGTCTTGCCGTGTGCATCGGTTGAAGAAGGGAAATGGCAATAATCCTCATGACTTAACAAATTCCGCCGGAGCAATGCTTCGGCGGCTTCTGTGCGTTGCATCGACAGCCGGTGCGGCAGGCTTCCTGTATTGCTGATGCCAAAGTGCATCCGGAACTGCAGGGTACGGTAAATGCCCTGATTGATCCGGCTAATCAGCTCCACTACAGATTCCTGCACATCCCACAGAATGATTGCGATCTCCGGAGGGCCGCCCCAATAGCGAAAGGCGATGCCCTTGCTTTGCGGATGCAGGAATTCATTGCAGATATTCACAATGGCGTAATAGAGCAGCTCGCTGTCACCGCCGAACCGTTTCAGCAGCGGATTGTTCCCGCTGTCTGTCTGTACGAGGATCAGCCGGGAGGATTCGGCATTCCCCGGAATAACCCCCTCGCTTACCAGTCTGCGCAGCGAAGCTTCGGAATTGATGGGATCGTCTATCAGTGCCGAGAGCAGTTTCTCCCCGTAAATCGGTTTGATTTCATTCAGCCGGATGCTCTGCTGCTGCCGCTGGCTGCGTTCCTCTTCCTCGGACCGCCAGGCGGCTACCGCCTTGGAGACCGCAGTATTGATCGCTTCAGCTTCAATCGGCTTGAGGATATAATCAATGCCGCCGTTGCGGACAGTCTGGCGTACGAAGTCAAAATCATTATGCCCGCTGACCACAATAAATTTGGTGTTGCCGGCGAATTCATTGACCCAGGTCATCAGCTCAACTCCGCTGCCCGATTCCATCATCATGTCCATGATGACTAGAGCCGGTTTCGCCTCACGAATGACTTCAATCGCTTCATTGCCGTTTCCCGCTTCCAGAATCTCATCAATGTGATGAGCGTCCCAGTCGACCAGGAGCCTTACCGCTTTTCTGACTCTTGCTTCATCATCTACTATAAGCGCCTTCATATCCGTTCACTCTCCACTAATATTTCAATTTCCAGTCTGACTATAACTCCGCCTGTCTCCAGATTGTCCACGGTTAGGGCTGCATCATCCCCGCATACCAGCCGCAGCCGCGCCAGCACGTTCCCCAGGCCGATGCCTGCGCCCGGAGCATCACGTTTGCTGTCACTGCTTTTCAGTGTGGCGACGTCCAGTGAACCGGGCTGCTGAAGCTCCTTGCGGAGCATTTCCAGCCGGGCCGGCGGGATGGAGTGGCCGTTGTTCTGAATATTAATTTCCATCCGCCCGGACTCCAGCTTGGCTGCTGTGATCTCAATAAATCCGTCATTGCGGGACAGATTAAAGCCGTGTTTGAAATAATTCTCCACAATCGGCTGCAGAATCATCTTCGGCATCAGGGCATGGAGCAGCGATTCTTCCATATCGTAGCGGAAACTGAACTTATTTTCAAAACGTTCCTTCTGCAGCTCGATATAGGCTTTGACATGGTCCAGCTCATTCTGGATGGTCACGATCTTCTCATCATTATACATGCTGTACCGCATCATTTTGGCCAATGCCGAGAGTAGGCCATAGATTTGCGGCACCTTCAGTTCAAGCGCAAGCGTGCCGATAATCTGCAGCGTATTGTTCAGGAAATGCGGGTTGATCTGTGCCTGCAGTGCCCTCAGCTCATTGGTTTTATTGGACAGCTCCAGCCGGTATTCCCGCAAAATCAGGTTGTTGATCGTATCCATCATGTTGCGGAAATGTTCAGTCACCACGCCGATCTCATCCTTGCCCGTTGGGCGGATGTCAATCTCAAGATTACCGGTCTGAACTTGGGTCATGTACCGGCTGAGCTGCTTGATTGGAGCCGTGATCCGGAAAGAGATGAGGATCGTCAAGGCGATAATCATAATCATCAGCAGGACCAGCAGGAGGATATTGATTTGCGCCGCCTCTTTGGCTTCGCGGAACAGGTAGGATACCGGAATTTGCTTCACCAGTGTCCAGTTGAGGCCGGGGCTTTCAATTTTTTGATAAATAAATACAGCCCCGCCTTCTTCAAAATACCCTTGATCACGGTCATTCGCTGCAATCTGCTTATTATACCAGGTAGCGTTCAGCGGTTTGCCCAGAGCGGCGGTATCGTGGCTGTAGACCAGCGTTCCGCTGTCATCCACCAGATAGACGTTCTCCTGATTCTGCTCATACAATTGATCCACAATGTCGGTAAGTGCAGTCAGTCTCACATCCACCGACAAATAGCCGAGGACCTTGGAGGACGGGATTTTCTCAATTCTTCTATGCATCGTGAACACCGGCTCTGAAGTGAACTGCGGAAACGGTGAAGTCACCCCGTAGGCGGTGCTCATGTGAGTGCTCTGTACAGCTACCTGGGAGACACCGGTGTTTTGGGAATCAGCATAAGGAGCGGTTGCCTGCCAGCGTTTGGGTGTCGTATTTTGTGTCACCAGTGTTGCCTTTCCGTCTTTGACGCCGTACAGATACACCTGTGAAATATCAGGCATGGAGGTCGAGATGTAATTGAGCGAGGAATAGATCGAAATATCGGCAGTCAAGTCGTCATATCCGGCTTCAAGCAAGCGGTAGAAGTCGGAATCCGAATAGGCGATCAGAGACAGCCGGCTCACTTCCTGGATCAGACTATTAATATTTTTGTAGCCTTGATACAGCAGATTCTTATTCTCATCCACGGCCCGGGTCCTTAAGGACTCTGTCGTATAGGAATAGCTGATGTACATCGTAGCCATAATACAGACTAATGTTGGCAGGAGTAAAAAAACGATCAGCTTGGTGCGGATATTGTTCCATTTCATCGATTCTTGTCACTTCCGATCAATATTTTACACCTCAAAGATCACTTGCGTAGGTGTAAGGAGTCCGCAAAAAAACGGATAATATGTTTAGATCATAAACAAGTAAGTGAGTAAAAGAAAGGGGGACGGGTAAATGCGCGGCAATAAGTTGTCCCAATTTGGTCAACAGCTTTTTTTCGTCGGACCGGCCTTATTGTTCTTTACCCTGATTACGATTATTCCATTTCTAATGGGGATGTATTATTCCTTTACAGACTGGAACGGCGTATCTGGTAATGTAAGCTGGGTTGGCTTTGATAACTTTAAAGCGATTTTTACAAATGATCCGGATTTCTGGTCATCCTTCTGGTTTACAGTAAGATTTACTGTGCTGGGGGTTATATTGACCAATGTAGTGGGCTTTTTCCTGGCCTATCTGCTAACTAAACCTTTAAAAACACGTAATATGCTCCGTACCATTTTCTTCATGCCGAATGTTATCGGGGGATTGTTGCTTGGTTTTATATGGCAGTTTATCTTCATCAAAGGGTTCTCAACACTCGGGGGTATGACTGGCTGGTCCTTCTTCAATCTTCCTTGGCTCGGTGATGCAACAACCGGCTTCTGGGCGATTGTCATGGTCTTTGTCTGGCAGTCTTCCGGTTATCTGATGGTAATCTACATCGCTTCGCTCAGCAATGTGTCGAAAGAGGTGCTGGAGGCGGCTGAGATTGACGGGGCTTCCCGGATGCAGGTGCTGCGCAACATTGTAGTGCCGCTGATCATGCCTGCTGTAACCATCGGTTTGTTCCTGGCGATTTCCTGGTCTTTCAAAATGTTCGACCTTAACCTTTCCTTGACGAAAGGCGGACCGTTCAAATCAACGGAATCCGTGGCTATGAATATTTACAATGAAGCCTTCCTGAACAACCGTTACGGTCTGGGTACTGCAAAAGCACTGCTGTTCTTCGTAATTGTGGCGATTATTACTGTGATTCAGGTCCGTGTTACGAAGAGCAAGGAGGTCGAAGCTTAATGAACGCAAAGTCAAAAGGCAGATGGAATATCGGGATTGAAGTGTTCATGATCCTGCTTGCACTGCTCTTCCTGTCTCCGTTTTATTTCTTGCTGGCGAACTCGGTGAAATCGTTCGGTGAAATCCTAAGCGACGCGGCAAGCTGGCCGGAAGTCTTCATGTGGTCCAACTATTCCAATGCATGGAAATTGGCCCGCTTCTCTGAAGCTTTCCGCAATTCGATCATAGTCACAGTCATCAGTGTTGTCTTTATCTCGCTGTTCAGTGCTATGGCTGCCTATCGTATGGTTCGCGCCAACACACGGTTCAATCAGATTCTGCTGCTTCTGTTCGTAGCGGCAATGGTGGTTCCTTTCCAGACGATCATGATTCCGATCCTGAAAGTCGTTAATATTATTGGAGTTAATAACTCCTTCGCTGGACTGATTATCACCAATCTGGGGATCAGTGTTCCGATGGCGATCTTCCTGTTCCATGGTTTCATCAAATCGGTGCCTCTTGAGATTGAAGAAGCGGCAACCGTGGATGGCTGTAATCCGATCAGTGCTTTCTTCCGGATTGTGCTCCCGCTGTTGAAACCGATGCTGATGACCACGATCGTCTTGAATGCACTCGGTATCTGGAATGACTACCTGCTCCCGTCCCTGATTCTTCAGGCACCGGAACTTCGGACCATTCCGCTGGCAACCTTCTCGTTCTTCGGGCAGTACACGAAGCAATGGGATATGGCGCTTCCGGCGCTTGCGCTTGGTGTAGCTCCAATCGTAGTATTCTACCTGTTTATGCAGCGTTACATTGTTGAAGGAATAGCGGCTGGCTCGGTGAAAGGTTAACACCGGGCCCCCCGTTCCAAATATTAAAGCTAGTAAATTTATTCAAGGGGGAAATTAGAATGATGAAGAAACGTTCTGCACTGATGATGTCCAGCGTCCTGCTGATGTCTGTTGTGCTCGCGGCATGCGGTGGCAACAATAACAATACTGCTTCAAATACTGCTCAAAATGGAAGCGCTGGCAATAAAAGCGGCGAAACTAAAACGGTTAAGATCTTCCAATTCAAGACTGAAATCGTTGAAGGCCTCAATGAACTGAAGGTTGAATTTGAAAAAGAAAACCCTAACATCAAGCTGGATATCCAAACTGTCGGCGGTGGCGCAGACTATGCAGCAGCGTTGAAGACCAAATTCGCTTCCGGCGATGCACCTGACATTTTCTCCAACGGCGGTTATGCCGAAATGGATCTGTGGGGCGATAAATTGGAAGATCTGTCCGACCAGCCTTGGGTGAAGGATCTGATTCCTTTGGCGGCTGAACCCATGACCAAAGACGGCAAAACCTACGGTATGCCAATGAACCTTGAAGGTATCGGTTATGTGTACAACAAAGACCTGTTCGAAAAAGCCGGCATTACTGAAACTCCAAAAACAATCACTGAGCTTGAAGAAGCAGCTAAGAAATTGCAGGCTATCGATGTTATTCCTTTCGGCAACGCTTATCAAGAGTGGTGGCTGCTGGGTAACCAGGGCATCAGCGTAGCTTTTGCACAACAAGATAATGTAGATGAATTCATCAGCGGACTTAACGCAGGTACTTCCACGATCGTGGGCAACCCAGTATTCAAAGATTGGAGCAACCTGCTTAAGCTGACTGTGAAATACGGACAAAAAAACCCACTAACTACTGATGCCAACACTCACCTGGCGATGTTCGCTAACGGCGAAACCGCTATGATGCAGGAAGGCAACTGGGCACAAACACTTGTAGACAACATTACACCTGACATGAACATCGGTATGTTCCCTATGCCGATCAATGATGATGCTGAGAAAAATAACAAGCTGACTGTTGGGATTCCTGCCAACCTGGTTGTGAACAAAGAATCCGGATCGAAAGAAGAAGCTAAGACATTCCTGAACTGGCTGGTAACTTCCGATATGGGTAAAGAATACATCACTAAAAAATGGAAATTCATCCCTGCCTTGTCCACAATCGAAGCTACTCCGGAAGACATCGGTTTGCTGGGTTCGGATGTATGGAAATATGTACAGGATGGCAAAGTGTACGGTCTGCAATCCTCTAAATTCCCTGATGGCGTAACACAGGAATTCGCAAGCGTCATTCAACAGCTGGTTGCCGATAAAGTCGACGAAGCCGGCTGGGAAAAAGGCATGCAGGCTGCTTGGGACAAGCTGAAGAAATAACGTCTCACCGTAAACAGAGAGCCCTATAAGGGCCGTAATTGGATAAAGTGGATTGCCGGACGTCCCCGTCCAACGCATCATTGATGTGAAGCGGGGGCGTCTTTTTGATAGGATGGAAAGTGGAAATGGATGGATGAGAACGGGAGGAGAGGAAGATATGACACTGAACAGTTATAACGCAGTGCAGGTCGGCGTCGATTATTACCCGGAACACTGGGATGAGTCCTTGTGGGCAGCGGATATTCAGTTAATGAAGGAAACCGGGGTCAAGGTGGTCCGGGTTGCTGAATTCGCATGGAGCCGTTTAGAGCCAAGGGAAGGTTTCTTTGATTTTGCATGGCTGGACCGGGCTATGGAGCTGTTCCATCAGTACGGATTGCAGGTTGTGATCGGAACACCGACTGCCACTCCGCCGCGCTGGCTCACCACCACCTATCCGGATGTACTTCCGGTCTTTGCCGATGGGCAGACGTTCCATCCTGGCGTGCGCGGGCACCGCTGTTATAACAGCGCTTCCCTGCGGGAATATGGCAGCCGGATTATCGAAAAGCTGGCCCGCCATTACAGCGGTCATCCTGCTGTGATCGGCTGGCAGACCGACAATGAATTCGGTATGATTGACTGCCACTGCAAGACTTGCTATGAAGCTTTCCGCAGCTGGGTTAGGCAAAAGTACGGCACGCTGGAGAACGTGAACACAGCATGGGGAACGGTAGTCTGGAGCGGGGAGTATAGCGACTGGAATGAGCTGACGGTACCGCTGGGCGGCTCGCCGTTCCAGAATCCGTCGTTCCTGCTGGATTTTCAGCGTTTTCAATGGGATTCGGTTGTCCGGTTCCAGAAGACGCAGATTGATTCGCTGCGGAGGATTTGCCCGGAGCATTTTATTACCCATAACTTTCACAGTTATCCGCAGCGGCTGGATATGTATGCAGTGGGCACCGACCTCGATGTGGCGGCATTCGACTATTATCCGAACACCTCACCGGACAAACAAGAGACAACGCCCTATAGCGGAGCGTTGTCTCTGGACGTCACACGCGGGATCAAACGGCAGAACTTCTGGATCATGGAGCAGCTCAGCGGCTCACCAGGCTGCTGGATGCCGATGTGGCGGACACCGTATCCGGGTTTTATCCGCGCCTATGCCTGGCAGGCGATTGCCAGAGGTGCGGATACGATCGTGCATTTTCGCTGGAGAAGTGCTGTCGCCGGGGCCGAGCAATACTGGCATGGCCTGATTGACCACAGCAATGTTCCGGGCCGCCGATTCGCTGAGTTCAGCCAGCTCTGCGGAGAAGTAAACGGCCTCAGCGGCAGGCTGCAGGGTACTGTGCTGAAGCATGAAGTGGCGATTCTGCATTCCCATGAGCAGAAGGCCGCGCTGGACATCCAGCCACAGGCCCAGGGTCTGGACTATTACGAGAACATCAAGCAGGCTCACCGGGCACTTACGAAGCTCGGGATTGGCTGCGATGTAATCCGTGCCGGGGAACCACTGGATGGTTATAAGGTCGTCATCGCGCCAAGCCTGTACGTGCTGGGCGAGACGCTTGCGGAGCAGCTTGAAGCTTATGCGGCGGCAGGCGGCGTACTCATTCTGACGAACCGCAGCGGCGTTAAGGACAGCAACAACATCTGCGTCATGCAGCCGCTGCCGGGATTGTTAAGCCGGGCAGCAGGTGTCCGGGTTGGCGAATATGATCCTGTCGGCCTGGAAGTCCATACCCTAGTGGACCCTGAAGGGAACTCCTTCGAATGCAGCCAGTGGTGCGATCTGCTGACACCGGTCACGGCGGTGCCTGTCGCCTGGTACGGCGATGATTTCTACGCCGGAATTCCGGCTGTCACTGTCAACAGCTTCGGGAAAGGGCAGGTGTATTACTTCGGAACCCATGCCGAAGAACGCTACTGGTCACTGCTGCTTGCCGATTTGGCCGGTAAGTACGGAGTAACCCGCTTTGCCGGTCTGCCGGATGGCGTGCAGGCCACGATCCGCAGCGGAGAGAACGGCAGCTTCCTGTTCCTGCTGAACCTGAACCGGATGCCGCAAACCGTGCCGCTTCCGGGCAGTTATTCAAGCGTGCTCTGTAACGGCGAGATCCGCTCGGGCGAGCTGCAGATGGAGGCTTACGGGGTGGAGATTCTGGAGCTGGCGGAGTAGCAGGAAGAGTGAAAGTAACAGACTCGTTGTAAGTTAGGCTCAGGGGAGCGAGGTTGGCTTTCATTAACTATTTCATTGCAGTTTGTACAGTAGATTCCGCGTACAAGGCAGGGGCAAGCAAGTCAATTGCACTTTGTGCAGCAGAATTCAACCAAAGGGCTATTTGGATCGAATTCCGCTGAATCTGCTGCATGAAATGCAATAGAATCAGAATAAAGGCCAAATCGGGCCGGATCTGCTGCACAAAGTGCAGCAGAAGTAATTGTGGGCGGAGTGAGAGATAGGATTCCTGAAGATAGCAGCGGCTGAATGTCCAAGCGTTCCTCGGAGTGAGTATAAATCTCCTCCCACGCCTCACCAGTTTACCAATAGCACTTCGCGCTTGTTAGCTGTTAGTGGAGCTTCCTAAATTGCTCCGGTGTAGTCGCCGACTGCTTGCGGAAGGTGGCCACGAAGTGGCTGACATCGCGGAAGCCAACCAGCTTTGAGATAGCTTTTACCGTCAGGTCAGGCTGGGTGACGAGTAGTTCCTTGCTCTTGCGGATGCGCAGGCGGACGAAATAGGCGTAGGGAGACAGGCCAAAGGTCTGCAGAAACAGGCTGTTAAGATAACGACCGGACACCTCAAGCTGGGACGCGAGATCATAAAGTCCGATATCGGGATCGCCATAATGGACATCCATCCATTTCAGCAGCGGCTGCAGCTTGTCCACATTGCGGGAAATGGAAGTATTGTTATGCAGCCGGCCGTATTTGCTCAAGGTAAGCAGGAAGCGGTAAGCGTCGGTGGAGACGCCCAGGCTGAACATATCGCCCGAAGCGTCATGGCGGTCAAGCATCTCCTTCAGCATATGAGGAAGCGGGGCTTCGCTTTCCCACCGGTAGAAGGAATTGGCGCCCATGCCCAGCGACTCCAGGATGTGCCGGGCTGAGCTGCCGCCGAAGGTGAGATAATAGGTGCACCATAGATGTGGTGTTAGCGATTCATAGCGGTGCGGAGTTCCGGGCAGCAGCAGAACGCCGCTGCCTTCGGAGAGCGTGATTTTTTTGTTCTCAAAATATATAATGCCTTCGCCCTGGGCCGTCTGCAGCCAGTGATAGGTGTCGTAGCCTTCGGGGCGGGATACTTTTTCCTGATCGGGGTTAAAGCCCATACTGTCCAGAGTAATGGGTAACTGCTGTCCGCCCTCTTGGGCAAACACAATTCTGCGTACCGCTGTCGCTGGCACAATCATCATCTCCCGTAGTTCCATATTGTTATATGCAAGGACCTTATTTTTATATTTAAAGCGACACGTTAACCGTTTAGAATAAATATATACTTATACTATAAAGGATGTGCGAAGTGTGATCAACGATAAATTGCCAAAGATTTGGTATGGTGGAGATTACAATCCCGAGCAGTGGGATGCCCCGGTATGGGCTGAGGATGAACGGATGTTCAAACTCGCGGGAATTGATGTCGCGACAATTAATGTATTCTCCTGGGCACTGATTCAGCCGTCGGAAGACACTTATGATTTCTCCGGCCTGGATGAATTGATGGACCGCTTATATAAGAATGGAACCTATGTATGTCTGGCAACAGGAACCGGGGCACATCCAGCCTGGATGGCTCACCGTTATCCCGAAGTGACCCGCGTCGATGTGCAGGGCAGAAAACGCAAGTTCGGCGGCCGTCATAACTCCAATCCGAACAGTGCGGTATACCGCAAATATGCGGCTAAACTGGCAGGTAAGCTGGCTGAGCGCTATAAGGATCATCCGGGTCTTGTGGCTTGGCATATTTCCAATGAATACGGCGGCTATGACTATTCCGAGCAGTCCGCCGCTGCTTTCCGTGTCTGGCTGAAGGAACGCTACGGTTCACTGGATGGCTTGAACAAAGCCTGGAATACCCGTTTCTGGGGTCATACCTTCTATGATTGGGAAGAAATTGTCGTTCCCAATGAACTCAGCGAAGAATGGAACGGCAACCGCACCAACTTCCAGGGGATTTCCCTCGATTACCGCAGATTTATGTCTTACAGTTTGCTGGAATGCTACAAGATTGAATACGATGCCATCAAGGAGCATAGCACTAACATCCCTGTTACTACCAACCTGATGGGCTTCTATCCCGAACTCGATTATTTCGAATGGGCCAAGCATCTGGACGTGATCTCATGGGACAACTATCCATCGCTGGATACACCGGTCAGCCACACGGCCATGACGCATGACCTGATGCGCGGCCTCAAGAACGGCCAGCCCTTCATGCTGATGGAGCAAACGCCAAGCCAGCAGAACTGGCAGCCGTACAACTCTCTGAAGCGCCCGGGCGTAATGCGCCTGTGGAGCTACCAGGCTGTAGCGCGCGGCGCTGACACCGTCCTGTTCTTCCAGCTCCGCCGCTCCATCGGCGCTTGCGAGAAGTATCATGGCGCGGTTATTGAGCATGTAGGACATGAGCACACCCGGGTCTTCCGTGAATGCGCTGAGCTTGGCAAAGAGCTGGAGCAGCTTGGGGATCAACTGCTGGATGCACGCAGCCAGGCGCAGGTTGGGATTATTTACGACTGGGAAAACCGCTGGGCGCTTGATCTATCGAGCGGACCATCCGTAGCACTGGACTATGTTAACGAAGTGCACAAATATTATGACGCACTGTACCAGCAGAATATCGAAGCTGATATGATTGGCGTTGAAGAGAACCTGTCCAAGTACAAGATTGTAATCGCACCGGTGCTGTATATGATCAAGCCGGGATTTGCCGAGAAGGTTGAAGCCTTTGTGAAGGCTGGCGGCACGTTCATTACCACTTATTTCAGCGGCATCGTGAACGAAAATGATCTGGTTACGGTGGGCGGTTATCCTGGAGAACTGCGCAAGGTGCTCGGCATCTGGGCCGAGGAAATTGATGCCCTGCTGCCGGGCATGAGCAATGAAATCGTCATGAACAAGGAATGGGGAACGTTAAGCGGTTCCTACAAATGCGGTCTGCTATGCGATCTGATTCACTCTGAAGGTGCCGAAGTGCTGGCGCAGTACGGCTCGGACTTTTACAAAGGCATGCCGGTATTGACTGCGAACAGCTTTGGTGAAGGTAAGGCCTATTATGTGGCCAGCAGTCCTGAAGTTGGATTCCTGCAAGGATTCCTTGCCAACCTGTGCGAAGAGAACGGCATCAAGCCGCTGGTAAGCGCGCCTGAGGGCATTGAATCCGTTCAGCGTGTGAAAGATGGCGTGTCCTATCTGTTCCTGCTGAACCACAAAGAAGGCGATCTCAGTGCAGACATCGGCGCAGCTGAACGCACCGACCTGCTGACTGGCAAGAGTTTCAGCGGCTCCACCGTTGTTCCAGGCCGCGGCGTCCTGATTTTGTCTGACAAGAACTAAACGAGAGTGCAATAAGGGCTGTCTCCAAAGTGGATATTTCTATTCATGAGGCAGTCCTGGTTATTTTCACACTGTAAAAAAACAGCAGAGCAGCAGTTCACCCTTCACGGGAGAATCGCTGCTCTGCTGTTTTTTGCCTTTGTGCGGCTAAGGTCAGCATATTGAAACTCCATGTTTACTCTTCAGTAAAAGAACCGAATTCCGTTATTTTCAAGTCATATTTGAAACTTATCTTCGACCGGCTGAACGTATCGTCCCAATGCTCCATAACCTTCTTCCATTCCGCAGGATGCTGGATGCTGAGCGTTTCGCCGAAGCTAGCGACATCCGCTTTATAATCGTTTTGCAGCTTCTGCATCAGCTTTTGCATCATCTGCGCCAGCTTCTCCTGAAATACACGGCCGACTTTTTCTGAATACTCAGCTGAAGTAGGATAACTCTTTTTGTTCCAGGTTTCTATCAGTCGGCCCTCGGTACGAATAGAAACTTCGAATGAAATGTCGTCCCCGTCTACAATGGCCTTGATTTTGCTCTTCATTGCCTTCATTTCGTAGGTCATCGGCTCATTATCCCAGTCATAGGCTTTGATCGCACCGCTTGTACCCTTACCGGTCAGCCAGGAGAGGCACTCCGTGTCCTCCTCTGACAAGGTTCCGATCCAGTGGCCAGTATCCCCTTTAATAATTGCAGCACCCGAAAACTCCGTATCTCCATCCACTGTAATGAGGTTTTGCAGAGCATAACTCTTCTTGGAATGCATGAGTGCATCCAATTGTGACAAAATGACCGGACTCAGCACCTTGCTTGTCCTGAATCGATTACTGATCATTTCTTTGATATGAAAGGAAGGGATTGCATCGGTTCGCTTGGAGATGAGCGTGTCATCTGCGCGTCCTTGACTGATAAACACCATCGTACTCGGACGGATGTCATTGTCGCGGAGCACAAAATCCATAAGCTGATCCATACTCTGCTGCTTGAGCAGATCAGCCGATACTATAATGACCTTGAGATGGTGCCCGATGATCGGCCGTTCGTTGCGAATCGAGAATTCACGGAAGATCTCAAGCACGGAATCACCCGTCCCCGATACATTGACATAAGGAGCGGTCTGCTGGCCCCCCTGTTTTTCCGTTGTACCTGTCGATTTAACTGGAACAATCTGTATCGTTACCGTAACCAAGTTTTTCTTGGAATAGGTACCGCCTTGCTCCTCCAGCTTTTGTTCTGCGGTAGTGAGATTGCCCGTGTCCAAGGAAAGGCCTGAATACAGTCCCAGGTCTTCAATCTCTCTGCTGCTCCAGCATCCTGTCTGCGTAACCAGAAGCAGGAGCATGCAGAGGATGAGAGGAAATGTCCGCTTACACATGCTGCTTCAATCCTTTCGTGCGAATAAGCCAAATCACTGAGAGCATTACCGGCAGCAAAAGGAACAGTATGATTCCCATTTTGCCGATGGCGTCGCCGAGGGTAAACACATCACTAAGAGACTTAGGCACCATAGCGGAAATGAAAATGACCGGAACGAGCGCAAAAATCACCGGATGAATGGAAAGGCGGAAGATTTGGGAGATGCCCAGGGAGGCCTGAAAGAAGAAGCTGCTGAAGTTGCAGAACATTTGCATTAGCCAGATCACCATGAGCGGAAACTCCATGCGCTCGAAGAAAAATCCCGGGATTTCAAAACTTCGAATGAGATCAATGGTGGGCCAAGTGCTTGTAACAGCAGAATCTATCGAGAGGCCTCCGATGACCATAACTACCGTGAGAAGATACAGGAAGAGCGGGATGCCGATTCCCACCAGCATCGCTTTTAGCGCCTGCCGGGGATTCTGCATGAACGCAACGAGTGTCATGACGACTTCACAGCCGGTATAGACAAGCACTGTTGACCTTAGGCCGCTGAGCACGGGAAGAATGCCGTTGCCCAGAACCGGACGCAAATGCTTCATATCAAAAAGCTGCAGGCTGAACGCGTAAGAAGTGAGCAGAATCATGATACTGATCGGAAACACGACTTGAAAGACTCTGGAAATGGAATTAATGCCGCCGTACACGAGATAGGTGCCGACCCAGATAAAGGGAAGGATGATTGCCCATATCGGTGTGCCCTCCAGCAGAAAAAACAGTGTGACCTCCGCAAGCGAGCGGATTTCAAACCCTGCGATGATTAAGAAATAGATAATCAGAAGCAGACATAGAATACCTCCAGGAACCCGGCCAATGATTTTCCCGGCATATTGAAAAACCGTTTTACCGGGAAACTGCTGGCTGATCTTCACCATTAGAGCAATTACCGCCATAACAATCACACCACCCAGCAGCACGGACAGCCAGGAATCCGGAGTCTTCACACTTTGACTCACACTCCGCGGCAGCGTAAGTATACCTGCGCCAAGCACGGTATTGTTCAGGAACACAGCAGCCTGTGAAGCGGTGATTTTATCGTCTGAACGAGTAAACATAGTGCGGCCCCCTCTTGAATGTGATTATGACCTCCGTTTGGGTTTCTGTGTCTTCATCATGGCAGGTCTGCGTTTCATCAGTGCAATTGGTGCACGGATGAACAAATCCTTCCAATCCCTTGGGCGAAACGGCGATACCGGCGTCAGGTAAGGCACTCCGAAGCTCTTAAGCCTGGTAAGATGGCTGCAGATCAGCAGGAAAAACAGGATTGTGCCGAACATGCCGAGAACCGCAGCAAACATCATCCCGGCGAAACGGAGAAGCCGCAGGGTAATCCCGGCGCTGTACATCGGAATGGAGAAGGATGAAATGGCGGTGACGGCGACAACGATGACCAAAAAGGGACTAACAATACCCGCCTGCACCGCCGCATCCCCGATAATCAAACCGCCGACGATGCCCATAGCCGGTCCAATGGGCTTGGGCAGCCTGATCCCGGCCTCCCGTAAAATTTCAATCGATATCTCCAAAATCAGCACCTCGATCAGTGACGGGAAAGGTACCCCTTGCCGGGTCTTGATAATCGAGATTGCCAGCTCCGTGGGTATAAGCCCCGGATGAAATGAAATGAAGGAAATGTAAAGGGATGGAGCCATAAGTGCCAGAAAGGCGGCGGCGAAACGCAGCATCCGCAGAAATGATCCCGGCAGCCACCGGTCATAATAGTCTTCCGGAGATTGCAGCAGCATACTGAATGTCACCGGCACAATCAGCGCGAAAGGCGTCCCGTCCAGAAGAATGGCGATGCGGCCTTCCAGCAGGGCAGTTATAACTCTGTCAGGTCGCTCGGTACTCTGGACCTGCTGGAAAGGACTTAGGTAGTTGTCTTCGATCAACTGCTCGATATACCCCGATTCAGCGAGAAAGTCGATATCTATTTTGGAAATACGGGTCTGTACTTCCTCCAGCAGCTCCGGATTGACAATATCCTTGATGTAGGCAACCACCAAATCCCTTTGAACGCTGCTGCCAGCCCGGTACGTCTTCAATTCAAGCTGGTCGCTGAATCCCTGGCGGCGCAGCATGGAAGTATTCTCGCTCAGCACCTCGGAGAAGCCGAGTCGTGGTCCGCGCAGCAGTGCTTCTGAGACAGGTTCTGCTATCGCACGGTTCGGGCCTCCCGGAAGTTGGATCAGCAATCCCTTCGGCATTCCTTCAATCAGCAGAGCGGCATGTCCGAACAGGACGGATTTGTTGAGATCTTCCAGATTACCGGCTTCGCGCAAATTGCTGAAGGGCAGCAGATGTTCGGCGATGCCGGAAGCAGACAGGTTATCGGCGGTGGCCTCAAACATTAGAAACTGCATCATTTGCATATTAAGCAGCCTGTCGTTCTGCATGCCGTCCACATACATAAGCACTCCTTGAGTCTGCAGCTTTGTTAGCGTGAATTCTCTGAAGTGGAGATCACTGTTTCCGCCGATAGCCTCCTTAATAGAGTGAAGGTCGGCAGCGAAATTTCCGCTGAAGGCCGCTGCGGGAGAGGCGGTCTGCGGCAGGGCGGTATTTGATTGTGCTCTGCGGTTAGACATGTTCCCGTTGCCTGAGGACTGCGGTCCTCTTCCGCTGCCTACATAGGAATGCAAGGCTTTGTATAGACGGCTGGCAATTATGGGGACCAGCAGAGCAATTCCAGCCTGATAAAAAACTCCCCAGCCCGGGATGTAGGATAAGATCGATGCGAGCAATGAAATCACCCCCAGCTCTAAGAGTAAACAACTATGTAAATGAAGTTTTCCAAAGTTTGCTGCGGTTTAGTCATTTCTGTGAAAATATTATTAAACAAAAAACGGATGCCTCTGATTTTAAGAGCGCACCCATGTCTTCAGGTATATCAATTAGCGGAGAGGAATGTTGTATAATGCATAATAAAGAGGAGCAACAAGATTACCCGTTCAGGAAAGAGGCAGCAGATGAAAACCTTACTGGTAACAGGGTACCGTGCGCATGAGCTCGGTATTTTTGACAGCAAACATCAAGGTATTCCTTATATCAAAAAAGCACTTGCAGGCAGGTTGATTCCCCTCATTGAAGAGGGGCTGGAATGGATCATTACGCCCGGACAATACGGGGTGGATCTTTGGGCATGCGAGGTGGTGCTTGAGCTGAAAGTGCAGTATCCCGGACTGAAGCTGGGCATTATTACAGCCCATGCCGCACCGGAAGAGAAATGGAAGGAGGAGAAGCAGAATGAATACCGGCGGATCATTGCCGGAGCGGATTACTACGGGGCTGTAAGCAATGCTCCTTATGACGGAAGCTGGCAATTCCGGGCCAGGGATGAACTGCTGTTCCGCAAGAGCGACGGCATTCTGCTCTTCTATGATGAGGACGCTGCCGAAGGAAGCCCGAAGTATTTTAAGGAGCGGGCATTGAAGCTGCATGCGGAGGGGGATTATGGCCTGTTCCTGATGCATGCCGAGGAAATCCAGAATATCGCAGATGAAGAAAATCAACGTGAATATGAATGAGGAGGCAATACCAATGAATTCTGTTTATGAAGAAGATATTTGTTATGTCATTTTGTTAAGCCCGACCGAACAGGACCGCAGGGATATGGAAATTATACGGGGGCATGTGCGCCATCTGCAGGAGCTGGAACGCAGCGGGCAGCTGGTGATGTGTGGTCCGTTCAGCGATGCTCCTGGCGGGATGGTCATTATCCGCGCGGAATCGCGCGAAGAAGCAGTGGCCATTGCCGAACGTGACCCTTACATCCTCTCGGGCGTCCGCAGCTACGAGCTGCGCACCTGGGACCTGTCGCATGAAGGCAACAAGCATATGGGCATAGCTGCGGATTAACGAAAGTGCCGGTTAGATAAAGCTGCGCAGCGAAGGCGCTTTACGGACCTTATAATTCTGCTCGTACGCATAAGCCAGCTTGATCAGCATAGGCTCCTGGTAGGCTTGCGCCGAGAAGGTAACGCCGAAGGGGGCGCCGGCCGATGTATAGCCGGAAGGCACGACGATGGACGGATATCCCGCTCTTGAGGTAATCCGCGCACCGAAGTCGGCCGGGAACAGCAGAGCATCCAGCCGGTGCTCGCTCATGGTGGCGTCGATCCCCTGTTCCTTGCATAGCTTAAGGTCAGTGGCGCGGTCGCGCAGGTATTGCGGTTCCGTCAAGGTGCCGGAAGAGGTGTATTCAGCATCAATCAGCGTGGCTTGCCCGAACCTTAGCGTCTCGACCGGATGGGCATGATTGAAGTCGATAATGTCCTTCAGTGTGCGCATCGGAGCGCCTGGACCCAGACGGGCAAGATAGGCATTGATGGAGGTTTTGAATTCATTCAGCACAACGGAGGAATATTTGATCTCGCGTGCGGTCTTAATCTCAGCCGGGTCGATAATTGTCGCTCCAAGCTCACGCATTCTCTCCACGGAAGCGTTGAACAATGCCAGCTGCTCTTCCGTTAATTCTTCGAAATAATAATCCCGCGGAATTCCAATGCGTGCCCCCTGCAGCCCGTTTGGGTCGAAGAAGGCAGTATAATCTTCATGCAGTCTGCCCACGCTTGTTCCCATGGCGGCATCGCCGCTGTCCTTGCCGAGCATTGCATTCAGCAGCAGTACGGCGTCGCGGACGGTTCTTGCCATAGGTCCTGCAGTATCCTGTGTATTGGACAGCGGGAGGATGCCGGAGCGGCTGATCATGCCTACGGTCGGCTTAATCCCAATGATCGAGCCGAGATTACCGGGGTTGAGGATGGAGCCGGAGGTCTCCGTTCCTACGGACACTGTGCAGAAGCTGCAAGCTACCGCAACCGCAGAACCGGCGCTGGAGCCGCCTGTCGGTGTTGATATGTTATAAGGGTTCAGTACCTGTCCGCCCCGGGAGCTGTAGCCCGAAGGCATGCCGTTCGTCATGAAATTGGCGAATTCGGTCATGTTGGCTTTTCCCAGAATAACAGCCCCGGCTTCGCGCAGTTTAGTAACGATATAGGCATCCTCCCCGGCAAAAGAATCTGCCAAAGCCAGCGATCCCGCACTGGTATGCATTTTATCCCCTGTATTGATATTGTCCTTCAGTAAGACTGGTATGCCGTGCATCGGCCCCCGGGGACCCTGCTGCGAACGTTCTACATCCAGAGATTCTGCGATGAACAGTGCATCCGGATTGATCTCCAGCACGGAGTTGATCGTCAGGCCATTTTTGTCATGGTCGGCAATGCGTTCAAGATACATGAGCACCAGCTGCTTCGAAGTGATCTCTCCGGCAGCAAGCGCAGTTTGAATCTCCGTTATTGTAGCCTCTACGATTTCAAAACTCATACAGGTTCACGCTTCTTTCTCTCTTTGGTTTGTCGTTCTCCTTCATCTAACCATAGTTTGCCGTGTCTTGACAGCGTTCTTTTTACGACTCCCGGGGCATGCGGAATTCGGGTTGTTTTTGATAGTGTGATTAGAGAGTTCCAGATGTTGGGTAATAAACGCTAACCAAACTTTAGCGTATGCTTTCGAAGCGATTTTTGTCGAAGCCAATTCAGTGAGGTAACGCTAACCAAACTTTAGGAGGACAACATCTTGAGAAAATGGACAACATTCGTACTAGGAGTAACACTGGCAGTCAGCCTGTCGGCCTGTGGCAACAATGAGGCTGCCGAAAAATCAACGAATGCTGCCGAAGCATCCGCCACTGCTGCTCCGGCACCGGAAGCAACTGAGCAGGCGGCTGCGGAGCAAACTGCAAATGAGGGGACTCCCACTGTAGAAGAGCTTATTCAGAAGACGGCAGATGCAAGCCAGGGACTGAAGAGCTTTGCGATGGAATCGCAGATTTCACAGAAGATGAGCATGACCCAAGGGGAGACGACCCAGGATCAAAACGTTGAAATGACCATGAAATCAGAATATATGAAGGACCCGCTGCAAATGCACCAGCTGATCCAGATAAATCTGGCGGGGCAGGGAGAGCAAAAGATGGAGCAGTACATTACTGATGCCGGTTCCTTTAGCTTGGTCAATGGACAGTGGATAAAAATGCCTGCTGAAATGACTGAGCAAGTAATGTCTGCTATGCAGCAATCGGCCAGTCCTGAGAAGCAGCTGGAACAATTTAAGTCCATCACAGAATTTACGAAGGTCACCGAGGATGGCGAGGATTACGTTCTAACCGCTGAGGTATCAGGGGACAATGTGAAGGAACTGGCGAAAAGCTATATGAACCAGAGCGGCAGCGCGGACCCGCAAATGACGGCTTTGATGGATCAGATGGACATTAAGAGTATGACAATCGTCTATGGAGTTAATCAAAAAACATACCTGCCCACCCGCACGGATGTGGATATGGTCATGGATATGACCGCTGACAGCCAGAAAATCAGCATAGATATGAAGATGAAAAATGAGATCGGGCAGCATAATGAAATCAAGGCCATCGAGGTCCCGAAGGAAGCTTTGCAGGCAAAGGAAATACAG
Source organism: Paenibacillus sp. FSL H3-0321 (assembly GCF_038002865.1). Lineage (NCBI taxonomy): Bacteria > Bacillati > Bacillota > Bacilli > Caryophanales > Paenibacillaceae > Paenibacillus > Paenibacillus sp. FSL H3-0321. Next base: position 5,265,938 of record NZ_JBBODH010000001.1, read on the forward strand.
ACGCCTTCAGCAACAGCAGCAGTAAAGTAACAACTGCGGCTGCAACAGAGTAAATAGTAACAATCGCAAGACAAAGCAAAGCCCGGCAAAGGTCATAAGAACCTTTCCGGGCTTTGCTTTGTTGATTTAATAGGGGCGAATATAGGACTCTTCCGCCGGGGCAGGGACAAAACCTTCTTCCGTCAGATACTCTTCAGCTTCCTGGATCGTCTCGAAGGCCATCTCAAGCTGAAGCCCGGCGTAGAGGTACCAGAGATCTTCCTCCAGCTTCAGACTTAACGTATGTCCGTCTCCATTAACCCAAAGGGTATCGGTAACTGTGGCAGTTTTCTTTTTTCTTTTGCCCGGTGCAGTGACTTCCGGGATATACATGGACAAAGAGGTGATCGACGCATCCAGCAGCTCGCGCAGCTCAGACTCCGTATAGTCGCGGATATTCACAAGACCTTTGTCATCACTTTCGTAGCCCCGCAGGAGCCCGGCGAACACGTAGCCGTTGCCGTTAGGATGCAGGTGGGAAGCAACAGTTTTCTTCTCATGGCGGCTCTGCTCGAAGTGATAATTCACCCGCCCAAGCGATACATTACGTCGTTCAAGCTGGGGGTAGGAATCAAGAATAGCTAATTTTTGTTCAAAAGTAAGCATATACAGCCTCCGGTTCACGGTTTATTGTAAGTGATTATACCATGCGGAGGAGCGCCCGGACTACTTCTTGCGCTGGCTCTTGTCAGGGTGTCAGGGCGCCACGGGCAGTGTCAGCACGAAGCGGCAGCCTTGTTCATGGCCGCTGCCCAGCACCAGTGTTCCGCCCATCGCTTCGGCGAGCAGACGGCTGAAGGTCAGACCGAGGCCCAGTCCGCGCAGTGTGCTTTGCTTGTCGTTGCTGCGGAAGAAGGCTTCGAAGACCTTATCTCTATTATCCGGCGTAATCCCTGTTCCATTGTCCGCCACAGTAATTTCGGCGTGTCCGGCTGGAGCCAATAGGAGGCTGATGGTGAGCTGGAGGCTGCTTCCCGGTTTCTTGGCCTGCACGCTGTTATTCAATAAATTGACGATAATCTGCTGGATGCGCAGCGGATCACCCCGCAGGAACAGGGATTTCTCCGGCATGTGCAGCAGAGGTTCGTTGACATCTGCGCTCTGTGTCAGCTTCCATTGATAGATGATTTCCTCGAGCAGCGGAACTGCATCCAGCCTGTCGTGGCGGACGGCGACAATACCGGCAGTCAGGGCGTTGTAGTCGAGCAGGTCAGCGACCATACGCTGCAATCGGCTTGCTTCCAGCAAAGCGATATCAAGGAATTCCCCGGCTTCCTCCCCTTCGACCACACCTTCACGGACGGCATGGACCAGCCCTTTGATCGAAGTGACCGGTGTCTTCAGCTCATGGGAGACTCCGGCCAGCATAACCGCGCGTGACTGCTCGAATTGCTGCAGCTTTCCCGCCATCTCCTGAAAGGACATCAGCAGCTCGTGAATCTCACGTTCCTTAGCCCCTGTCTCCAGAACAATGTTATACTGGCCGCCGCTGATTTGTGCGGCGGCGGCGGCCACATTCTGAATCGGTTTGGCCAGCTTGCTGGAGAGGAGATAGATAGTCAGCCAGCTTAAGATGATCAGAAAGACGACGAGAATCAAGAAGAAGGTGATCTCTTCCTTCGGGATATGGCGCAGGGAACGTTTGGACTGCAGGACAATGACCTGCCCCAGCGCTTCACCGTCTCCTTGGATTTGGGCGACAGCAGCCTTGAACTCCGGGCTGCGGGAATCGTTTAACGTATCATTAAGCTTATGCCGCATCGCTTCATCGCTTAGCGGCGGCTCGGAGAACAGCAGCTGTCCCTCCTTATCTGTAATGATCACGCACATTTCCACTGTTAATTTGAAGAAGCGCTTGCGGTCCTCAACGAGCTTGCTCAGAGTCGGACTGATGTTCATGTTTCCGTCCGTCCCGACACTGCGGTCGGCGATCTCCTGAGCCAGCAGACCGGTGGTCTGCATGCGGTTGTTCATCGCTTCCTGCTGAATCCACCAGAAAGTGACGAGTGCGGTGAGCAGGAGTCCGATGCTGATAATCAGCAGGTAGCGGACAGTCCAATAGAAGAGGATGGAGGTGCGTTTCTTCAGGTTGTCCATAATTGATACCCCGTTCCTCTGAGCGTGCGAATCTCCCCTTCATCCGCCGGCCAGTGCGAGAGTGCCTGGCGCAGTCTTTTGATCGACAGGTCTACGGCACGGTCGCTGCCCTCATAGTCCATTTCCCATACCTGCTCAATCAGCTGTTCTCTAGTGTAAATTTGATTCGGGCGTTCAGCCAAAAATAACATCACCGACATATCGCGCGGGCTGAGGCTGACCTCGGCACCGTTCAGGAAGAGGCTGCGTGCTGAAAAGTCGATGAACAGACTGCCGAAATGGCGTTTACGGCTGCCGTCAGACCACTGGGAAGGGCGGCGCAGCACTGCGTTTACGCGGGCTACTACTTCTTCCGGGATAAAGGGCTTGGACATATAATCGTCAGCGCCGCCGTCTAATCCGGCCAGCCGGTCATTGATGCCGTCCCGGGCTGTCAGCATGATGACAGGGCAGCTGCTTTTCTCGCGGATCAGGCCAAGCAGCTCGAAGCCGTCCATGTTCGGCAGCATAATGTCGAGCAGGATCAGAGCGGGAGGGGAAACTTCAAAGGCTTCCAGTGCGGCGCGTCCGTCGGCGGCGCGGGTTACGTGGAAGCCGGCTTTTTTGAGATAGGCACTAAGCACCCGGGCAATGGCTTCCTCATCTTCAACAATTAGAATCGACTTCATATCTAGTGCCTCCTTGAACACGTCCGGCAGGTTGACTGCCATACGGACAGCGGCTGCAGTTTAATTAAAATTTACGACAAGTTTACCACATTGTGCAGGCGTGTGCTTTGACTTATTCCCGACATATTGCTTTGTTAGAATGGGAAACAAGCCTAACAGGGCGCATAGAAAATGGATGGAGGGAATAAGGATGAACAAAAAAACATGGGTCTGGATTGCCACAGGAGTCGTTATCATCGGAGCCGTTACGGCCTTTGCCTTCTTGAACAACAGTTTGGGCAATAACGTTGAAATCGAGTCTGTTATTCCTGCACAGGAACAGGGAACGAATAGTGCGGGCACGGCTGCCGCGAACGCAAATGCAAATGCGAGTGGAGAAACAGCTTCCGGTGCTGCTGTTACAGCGGAACAATTGAACGGGGCCTGGAGTATTGCTGACACTTCCAAGGTCTATTGGTCGGTGACGACCTCCAAAGAGACAGTGAATTTTGTAAATGAAAAAGTTCAGGGAACCTGGAATGTGAATCTTGAGGATGCCGCCGCAATGACCGGGGAAGGGACTCTGGAGATGAGCGCGCTGGATTCCGAAAACGCTCAAAGAGATGAGCATGTAAAAAGCGATGATTACCTCGCGGTAACGCAGTTCCCGCAGTCGACCTTCACCGTGAAGTCGTTCTCCGAACTGCCGGTAGAATGGACGGAAGGCACCGCAGTACCCGTGGAAATGCAAGGGACACTCACGGTCAAAGGGATTGAGAAGGACGTGACTTTCCAGTCACAGGCCGTATACAGCGGAGGACAGCTTCTGCTGTCGGGAACAACAACCGTAACGTTTGAGGATTTCGGCATGGTAAGTCCACATTCCATCGTACTGGATACGGAGAACAATCTCGAAGTACGCTTGGAACTTACGCTTACTAAATAGAATATACAGAGTCTATCACGACTGTTTGTGCCTATCGCTCTTATAAGTGGAAGTCAACTTCAGTGCAGGGCTGTAAAAGGAAAAGAGCAGGGTTTCTCCCGTTATTGGAGAAACCCTGCTCTTTGTTTGTGGTTCAAACACTTGCTTTAAGAAGAGGAGGGGCTCGAACAAGTCCTCAAACTTTGAGAGTCACTTAATCTCCTTTGAATCGGTCCTACCGGCCCGGCCATTGCGTTACGGATATCAGGCCGGGCTGCTCTGACTAATGCCCCTCTTCCGCTGCTTCTCCATCGCTGGCAGTCTTGTCAGCCGCATCTTCCTTAGGGGGAATGCTCTTCTTCGGTGTGCCGTCCAGGCCATATTCCCAATCGTACGCGTCAAAAATTTTGCGGGCGACCGGTGCGGCACTGTTCGAGCCGAATCCCCCCTCGGGGATGACTACAGCCACAGCAAGCTTCGGATTCTCACGCGGAGCAAAGGCAATAAATACCCCGTTGTCGACTGTAAACTTCGTATTGACTCCATTGACTTTTCTGTAGTATTCCTGCTGGGAGGTTCCGGTTTTGCGTGCAAAGTCATAGGGGAAACCCTCAAATGCCTTAACGTCAGTATTCATTCCTTTAATAACTTCCCGCCAGTAGGACTTATCGAACTTCACTTCGTTCAGCACTTCCCTCCCGAACGTCTTTACGGTTTTGCCCGCCGAATCTGTGATTTTACTGACCAGCTGGGGTTTGATCCGTGTCCCCTGGTTTGCCAAGGTGGAAGCATATTGTGCTAACTGCAGCGCGGTGTAACGCCCCTGCTGCCCGAAGGAGGCAAATACCAGCGCCGATTGCGGACTGCCATTCTCAGCTTCGTCAAAATAATCGATGATGCCCTTGTGTTCTCCCGGCAGTCCGCTACCCGGAAATTCACCAAGTCCAAAATCTCTCATATATTTATCCCAGACCTTGACACCTTTTTCATGGTATTTCTCATAAAGCTTTTTGCCAATCATATCGATCATAAATACGTTGGAGGATTTCTCAATTGCTTTGGCAGGGGAACTAAAGTATCCGTAAGGATGACCGCCGGCATTGCGCACGGTTGTTTCGTGTCCTGCTCTGCCGAAGGTCGTGCTGCCTTTGTCCGTGTAGGTCGTGCTTGTTGTAATGAAACCTTCGTTCAGGCCGATCAATACGGTCAGCGGCTTGATGACAGAACCCAGGAAAACTGCCGATTCGAAGTTGTGGCCGGACCGCCCGGAAGAAATAGGTGTAATAGTACCGTTCAGATAATTTAGCATCAGTTCGTTCCATACCGATGGCGGAAGGGTACCCTTGGTCCACAGATTGGTGTCATAGTCCTCCATGCTGGCCATAGCTACAATATTACCGGTATCAACCTCCATGGCAACAGCGTAGCCGGTCTTGGCGTCGGGATGAACCTTTCCCTGTACCGGATTTCTGTGCACCCATTCAATCTGATCCAGGATAGCCTGCTCTGTCTTCAGTTGAACATTTTTGTTGATCGTGGTCCACAGGTCATTGCCTTTGACGGGTGGAACCACTTCCTCAATGCCTTCGGCTATGTTCTGTGCATTAACGCCTACCATCAGATATCCGTTGCGCCCGCGCAGTTCTCTTTGATACTGGAGTTCAAGACCGTCGTACCCGACAAACTCATCGTCCCTGTAAGCCAGACCGGGGTCTCCCTCATTTTTCATCGCCGCCAGGATGTTTCTATAAATATCCATGTCCGTTTTTTTGAACGGCTTGATATATCCAATCGTTTGTGAAGCTACCGTATCCTTGTCATAATGACGTTCATCCTCTTCACTTACCGTGAGATTGGGGTATTTGTCCTTGTGCTCCATGAAGTAGGCCACTTCTTTATTCGTTAGACCGCGTTTGATCGGACGCAGTATAAAGCCGGAATAAACTTTGGAATCCAGGTCCATGGCTTTCAGCACTGCTTCTTTGGTTAGTACTTCATCTTTAGGTACCTTGGCCCCATGTGTTGCGAAATCAGCTGCAAGCTCAGTTGCAAGAAGGCCGGCCTTGGCGACGGCCTCTGGAGTACGGGCAGTTTTTTTGGTCTTCTTGTCCGTCGAGGTTTCGGAATATTCTCTTGTTAAAGTAAAATATAAGGTCTGCACCGACGTCGAATAGGCCAGTTTCTCTCCAGCTTGGGCATAAATAGTCCCTCTGATTGAAGCAAGCGGTACACTTTTCGTATCCCTGCTTGTTTCCTCATCTTTGAGGGTAGGCCCTTCGACAAACTGTAGAATGGCAAGACGGACAATAATAATGCAGAATATAATAAACGTGCTGAAGAAAAACACATTGATGCGCAGACTAAGCGACTGGTTCATTTTTTGGTCATCAGATAAAGAATTTGATTTGAAAATAGACTTCACATGCAGCCTCCCCTACAGAGTAAATTGAGCCTGTTTGCAGATAGATTATTGAATGAAAATCAGACTTTACCATATTGTACCACAATATACCATCTAGTTTAAAAACGGATAACTATAGGAGGAAAAACGATGATTGAAGTAGCAGCGGCGATTATACATAATAAAGAAGGGCAGATATTGATTGCCCGCAGGCGGCAGGGCAAGTCGCAGGCCGGATTGTGGGAATTCCCCGGCGGCAAGCTGGAGGCCGGCGAAGATGTCCCGCAGTGTCTGCGAAGAGAGCTGATGGAGGAGTTGAATATCACCATACGTCCCACCGGGGCTTACGGGGTCAATGAGCATAACTATGGCAGTGTGCAGATCATGCTGATTGCCTGGAAAGCGGAGTTTCTGGAAGGGGAGATCAGTCTCAGCGATCATGATGAGTACAGCTGGGTGCTGCCTGCTGAACTGGAGAGTTTTGTTTTTGCTCCGGCCGATGTTCCTTTCGTAGAAAGATTGCTGAAAGAGTCCTGCTGATGCTGAGCTGAGCCGATATATAAATTTAAGGGAGTTGTTTGATTTTGGCTGAATATCCGAAGCTTGTGCGTGACGGCATTCCGGGGCTGATAACTTCTCAGGGACGAAGCTGTACTTCCCGAATACTGGAACCCGAAGAATACATAGAGTATTTGCGCGCGAAGTTGCGTGAAGAAACGGCGGAGTATTTCAAGGCCGAGAGCGATGAGCATGCACTGGAGGAGCTGGCCGATATGCTGGAGGTCATCCGCGCTTTGGCACAAACTCATGGAGCGGACAGCGAAGTTCTGGAGAACATTCGTGCAGAGAAGGCGGAGCGCCGCGGAGCATTTAAGGAACGGATTTTGCTGCTGCAGCTGGAGGAAGCACACTAGCGGACAATGAGGGAGTTGCCGCATGATTTTTGGTGAGGAGGTACATCCCATGTTCAAAAAGAAAGTGACTTTTACGCTATGTATTATTTCTGCAATTATACCCATTGTGTTTTACATCTACCTTTACCCGCGGATGCCGGATTTTGTGCCAATTCACTATGATGGGGATGTAGTTGACCGGTTTGTAGACAAAGGGAGCTACGAGGTGCTGTTGATCAGTTTGTTCGGCTGGTGCGGTTTTGTGTTTATCCGGCTGCTGCATTGGCTGCTGCGAAAAGTGTTCATGCGCAGCTACATTGAGAATCTCGCTGTAGTGCACCGGACCTGGAATGCGGCAACGCTGCTTGTGACAGTGGGTTGCTCCGCGACTAGTATATGTGCGCTGCTTGCTATGGCATAGGCGCAACCCTAACTCTTTTACAGGAGAAGCGCAGTTTGATAGAATCAAAGGGACTAGCAATAGTCCCAAGGAGGAGATATTGGTGTCAGTGGATAACGCTTACAAAGTAAAATGGGGCATTCTCAGCACGGGCTGGATTGCCCACCAGTTCGCTACAGATCTGGCTCATGCCAGTAACGGGACCGCTTATGCCGTGGGATCACGTACGCAGGCAAGCGCTGATGAATTCGCCAAAAATCACGGCATCCCCGTGGCCCATGCCACTTACGAAGATTTGGTGAGCGATCCGGAAGTGGACGCCATCTATATTGGCACACCTCATCCGTTCCATAAGGACAATGTGCTGCTTGCGCTGCGCGCCGGCAAAGCCGTGCTGTGCGAGAAACCGTTCACCGTGAACAGCAGTGAATTGGAAGAAATTGTGGCGTATGCCCGCGAGCAGAAGCTGTTCCTGATGGAAGCCATGTGGAGCCGCTACATTCCTGCGAACGTCAAGGTCAGAGAATGGTTATCTTCCGGAAGGATCGGTGATGTTCGTCTGGTGAAGGCAGATCTCGGCTTTCGTTCCGACTGGAATCCGGAAGGACGTCTGCTGAACCCGGCGCTCGGCGGCGGTGCGCTGCTGGATGTCGGCATCTATCCGATTTCATTTGCTTCAATGGTCTTTGGGCCTCATCCAGAAACCATCTCCAGCACCGTACATATCGGTGATACCGGGGTGGATGAGCATTTCTCGCTGCTGCTGTCCTATGGCGACGGCAAAAGCGCTTCACTGAATGGCGGTATCCGTCTCAAAATGCTGGAGGAAGCCCATGTATTCGGGACAGAGGGCCATATCCTTGTCAAAGGAACACTGGTGAATCCTAAGTCAGCTGAGCTTTACATCGGCGGTGAGCTGGTCGAGACCTTTGAGGATGACCGTACCTCGATCGGATATTCCTTTGAAGCCGAGGAAGTGGGACGCTGTCTCCAGGCGGGACTTACGGAAAGCCCGGTGATGACGCTCGATGAGTCCGTAGCCATCATGAAGCTGCTGGATCAGGTCCGTGGACAATGGGGACTTAAGTATCCTGGTGAATAAGAGAGCAATACTGTTATAACAGATTGGCGGCCCCCGGAGAATGTTCACATCACTCCGGGGGCCGCTGTATATCGGGAGTCGGACAGGAGCTTCCCTATATACGGAAAGATTATCGGCAAATATACTTTTTGACATCCCGCACCTTCAGTACCTTCATATTTCCCTTGAGCAAAGATCTATCACTTATTATCCAGGTATGATCTTTGGAGTTCCTTCTGCGGATCGCCAGGAAATTGTAAGGACTTCCCGCGTAGATTTTAAATCCTTTGCGGAGGCTGCGGGAGCAGAACTTCACGCATTCATTCCGGTTTAGATCTGGAAAATCCACCTGCTCCAAAACAGCACGTTTGATGAGTAAGGTTGCCCCTTGTACCTGAGAAACATATTGATCAGCCCGTTTGGGATAACGGAGCAGGAGCAGTTTTTTACCGTTCAGGTACATGAAGTGGGCGCGTTTGCCGACAATATCGGCATTGGTATCCACCATGCTGCGGCGGCTGCCGGACAGATAGCCAGGGACGTAATAATCATCATCGTCAAATTTGGCAATCAGCCCGTATCTGGCCATTTTCACGCCATAATTCAGGCAGGAACCCAGCGAGACATGCCCGGGCAGGCTATACACCCTCACATTAGGATATGGTAACGCGGCCCTGATATAATCGCTTAGCTTCAGGCTTGGATGATTCAAGATCACGATCAGCTCTTTATTCCTGTAATTCTGTCTGTCGTAATTGTGGAAAAGGGTGTCCATATTTTGTCGCCGTTTGGTGCACGTAATGACCGAAACCGCATCCTTCTCGTAAGCAAGATATGGGGAAATCATGAGCGGATATCCTTGGGCTTTTTCTGCACAAACTTTTTGTAATTTTTCACAGACGGAATCGTTTTATGATGAGCAATTAACTCTTTATCGCTGATGATCCAGGTATGATTAGAGGAGTTTTTCCGGCGGATGGCGACAAAGTTGTATTTTCCTGCGGAATACACCTTGTAGCCCATTTTTTTGCTCCTGATGCAAAATAGATCGTCTTCCCCAACGTTTCGATCCGGAAATTTCACTTTGCTTAATACGTTGCGCTTAATGAAAAGAGTAGCTCCCGGGAGTTTGCTTACGGGCCGGTTCTCATCATGTGGAAAGCGGAGAATCAGTGTTTTGGAGCCCTGCAGATACATATAATGCGACCGCTTGCCAATTACGTCGGCCTTTGTTCTGCGCAAGGCCTGCAAACTATCCGTCAAATAATAGGGGGCGTAATAATCATCATCATCAAATTTGGCAATATAGCTGTATTTCGCCTTCCGCACAGCGAAGTTTAGACAAGCGCCGAGAGAGGTAGAGGCAGGGATCCGGAAAATGTGTACATTGCGGAGCTTTTTGGCCTGCTTATAGTAGGACTCAAGCGGAATCTTATTGTTGTTCACGATGATGATCAGTTCTTTTGTCCGGTATTTCTGTCTATTGAAATTATTAAACAAGTTACGCAAATAACCTTGGCGGTTCGTGCAGGTGATAATGGAAACTCCCTGCTTGTTTAAAGAGCCTGCGGCACCGGCTTCCATTACATCGCTCCCTTTATCCGTGATCTTCCTTTACTATATATATGTGCACGGACAATGGCGGTAACGGCAGATGACGCGACAATGTACTGCCTACTATATAGATTGAACTTGGAAAATAAAAAAGGGGTGGAAGTGACGGAGGGGAAGTTTGGATACTTACGGAGCGACAGCGTCCGCCTTTGTCTGTGGATTTCAACCGCAAAGAGCGGAATAAAATCAAGAAATCTGCAGACAACAGCGGCCGGAAGTCCAAACATTCTCCGCAGTTACGATAATAACCCAAAATAGAAAGATCTTAAGTTCAAGCTATATAGGTATAACGTTGATATTTAGGAAATCATGCAAAGGAGCTACTGCTATGGGATTAGATATGGATCGTTATCAAGGCTGTCTGCAAGGGTTGGCGGTTGGAGATGCACTGGGGACCACAGTGGAATTCAAGGCCCCTGGCACGTTTGTGCCTATGGAGGATATCATAGGAGGCGGCGTGTTTGAACTGCTGCCCGGACAATGGACAGACGATACTTCGATGGCGCTTTGCCTGGCGGAAAGTCTGCTGGCGAAGCAGGGCTTTGACGCTGCTGATCAGATGCAGCGCTATACAGAGTGGTTCCGCGAGGGTTATCTGAGCAGCACGGGGGAATGCTTCGATATCGGCAACGCTACGCGGGCGGCACTGCAGCATTTCGAGGACACGGGGGAAGCTTACAGCGGATCGGAGGATCCCCGTTCAGCCGGGAACGGCTCGATCATGCGCCTGGCACCGGTGGTCATGTACTATGCGCAGCATCCTGCAGCTGCCATAGACTTTGCGGCACGCAGTTCAAGGACAACCCATGCCGCAGAAGAGTGTCTAAGCGCATGCCGCCTGATGGCCGCCTACATCCTCGCCGGGCTGCATGGCTGGCGCAAGGAAGAAATGCTGGCCCCTGATGCATTTGCCGAATGGCTTCAGCAGGACCTGCTGACACCGCATCTTGCCGACATTTATACCGGTTCTTATAAGCGGAAGGAGCCTCCGCAGATTCAAGGTACAGGTTATGTCGTTGAATCGCTGGAAGCGGCGCTGTGGGCTTTTCACAAATCGGCAAGCTTCGCCGAAGGTGCACTGCTCGCCGTTAATCTGGGGAATGACGCCGATACTACCGGCGCAGTCTACGGCCAAATTGCCGGAGCCTATTATGGTCTAAGCGGCATCCCGGCGGGCTGGGCCGGCAAGCTGGCGATGCAGGCGCTGATTAGCGACTACGCGGGGCGGCTGTTTACAGAGCGCACGGGGAGATAAGCGGGATAAGGGCCCCAAAAGCCCGCAGCGGGTTCGTTTACTCGGGACGGACTCAGGAGGCGCTATGGATAGTAAAATCCCTGTTTATTCTCTTTTGCGGACCCAGGCGACCTTATCTGCTCTGCATTCTAGCTAAAAACGGCCAGCAGGGAGAAATAACTGCGCTGGAGTCCGTTGTCCTCCTGTAACAGGCTAAAAGCCCCAAATAAGTGCAACTCGGTCCGTTTGTACTCAGAGCCAGGAATACACTTTCCGGACGCACATACGCCTTCGGAAGAAGAGCGAAGTCTCTGAAACTCCGAAACGTAAGCCTCCACCGAAAAAACTACCTAGTGGTGAAACGCCTTTCTCCGCATGTGATCAGAAAATGGTACTGTACCCATGATTCCTTAGGGCATACAGCGGCAGGTTTTGGCGGGGAAGCGGTTTGAAGACACGCCTTAGACTAATTGGTCAATCTGGCTGCCCGGAGGGATTTTTTCCTTATTTGCTTCTGCATAGATCTGTATTTCCGGCGTGGATGAAGCGTCTTCGGTTGCCGGACCCTTCTTGTCTTGCACATCTGCAGGAGATTCGTTCGGACTAACTGGCGAAGGGGCTGATTGTACAGCTTCTGTCATTTTATCCTGGGCGCTTTTAGCAATGTTCATGAGTTTCTGATCCAGATTGGAAGCTCTTTGGAATAGTCTTGCAGACTTCACAGGGTTACTGTTTTCCAAGGATTTCGCTTCAGTTCGCAAAGTGATTTGCGCCATTCTCACAGAACCGCTTTGCTTTAAATCATTATGGGCGGATATAACGCCGTTCAAGGTGTACGTTGTATAGGCAAGCTGCTGTTCCTCAGGCGTTTGTTTGTCCGGGCTCCACGATTTTTGGGAAAGCTCCTCCTCCTTCTTTTTTTTAGTGTCTTCATCCAAACCCTGTGTCTTGCGCTGGTTTTCGAGAGAATTCATTCGAATTTGCTCGTCCAGCTGCTGAATTTGCTCATCCAGGGAAGCTAGCTCGGCCTGAACCACTTCGGGACTATCCCCTCTTTTAAGGGCGTTGCCCACATACTCGGAACGTCTGTCGATCAGGGACTGCTTTTGCTCGGTCAATTGATTAATTAGCTTTGTCTGCGGATTTGCTGGAATCTTCATGTCTGGACCGGGCTTCTGTTCTGCCCCCTTTCGCTGTAGCCGACCGTGATCGACTAATGGAAGGGGAGAACGCTGAATAGAACGCGATACATTCATACGGAACCTCCAATTTGTAGATGTATATACTAAATAAAGTTAAAGATATGTATATATATCGGTCTTATCTGCCGTTTTGTTAATTAGTAAAGGGAGCTTATAATGAAAGTAGCAGTTCAGGAATAATAGGAATCATAATGGCTTAAGCAAGGGATGAGAGGGTGTAAAGTGAAAACAATATTGCTAAAGTACCTGACCAGATTCACATCTCTTAATGAAGAAGAGCGACAGGCAATTGTTAAGGAAATTCATATTGAGGAATACAAAAAAGGGACAACGCTCCTTAGACAAGGAGATGTCCCCACTAAATGTTATTTTGTAATGAAGGGCTGTGTGAGACAGTACTCCATAGATCAGGCGGGAAAAGAGTTCACATCTAATTTCTACACAGAAGAACAAGGCATTTCAAGCTTCAATCGTCATAAACATGATAAGTCATCCGAGTATTCTTTAACATGTCTGGAAGACTCCATATTGGTGGTTGGTGATCTTGATACCGAACAGGACATGTATCATAAACACTCCCAATTGGAGTCCATGACACGCAGGATGGTAGAGGCCAACTTTGGTGAAGTCCAAGAGGAATTCGCTGCATTTATCGGTTCTACACCTGAAGAACGCTACAAGACACTTTTGCTGAAACGGCCATATTTAGTCGATCGTGTACCCCAGCATCAGTTGGCGAGTTATCTTGGGGTTACCCCAGAGTCACTAAGCAGAATAAAAAAACGGATTAATCAGGAGAAGATTTGATCATCAGCCATATCCCAAACCCCAGTTCCCCAACAATCATTGGCACATTAAATACAAATTCAAGGATCGTAATGAACTCATCGTATTGTGGAAGAAACGAGTTGCAGAAGTGAATGATAATATATCCTGCTGCAGCAATTAACAATAAGATGCCAATGACTTTAGGGATGGTGTCAGATCGGAAAGCGACATAACCCACAATCATTAGATGCCCGCCAAAAATGATCAAACCGGCCGACCAGATCAATTCAAAAGCTTCCAAAAACAGCATCACATATCCCTGTAGTTGACCGGTTGTAAATAATGATAAATAGTCTGCGCCGCTCGAGAGAAGCATCACTAATAGCAAACTCAGTATGGCAATTCCCAATATAGCCGAATAGATAAGACGGAACCATGCACCGAGCAAGGACAGCTTTTTATCAATGGGCTTCAGGATAAGATAGAACGCCCAGGCAACTACGATGTCACAGATCAGGATGAGGAGCCAGCCAAAGATTTCAGCCCTGAAAAGCATATTGGATGACCTGAGATTGTTCAATGTAGCACTGGCATCGCCTTGTACAACCAGACTTCCATGAACATAACCATAGGAAAAATATGCTGCAATCGCCATGATGATAAGTGATATGCCGGCAGTTAGTGCTGTTTTCCGCAGTTCCAATCCTTCTTTAACTGGGGTAGTCATAATTAACCTCCTTGTTTACATTGTTGATTTCATTGTAAACGGCTAATTATGACGGAGCATTGACTTAAATCAAGAGCTTAATGGAACTGCTTAATCACAACATTTTTAAAGACCGCTGTTCCGCCTTCTGAGAATAAGGTAATGCCTTGATCGTTTAATTCCGGGAAAATGAGACTGGAATGCACGATGATACCCTCATCAATAAAGACTTCGACGCTTGTTTTATCGACAAAAATTCTCAGATGAACCTTCCTCTGGCTGGCATCGAATGGAGACGTGCTTTCAAGATATCGTCCACTCGTGTCAGGGTTTCCTGTATAAGCCCGATTGACGTAGGTGTAACCGCCCCCTACAGAAACTCCGACATCTACATGACGGCTTTTATCGGTGGATTCCCGGAGTCTAAATCCCATATTGTTGAGCTCAGACCAGGACATATCGGCCTCAAGCTCATACGAATTCCCTGTGAACGGAAGTGTTGTAGAGCCATTTACTTGGATTTCTTTATAGGAGACGGTTGAATCCGCCGCCTTACTTAGGGCTTCAAGCGGTTGCGAAGCCAGATGATAAATGCCGTTGCCAGTCTGTTTAAGTTCAATTTGACGAACAATAGAGTCCATTCCGTTAAAGCCTTCGTGCAGCGTCGGCGTATTATGGGGATATTCCCAATTGTTCATCCACGCTAAAGCGTAACGGTGAGCAGGGGGACCGCTGTTAGTCCCGTCTTCAAAGGTTACAGCGCCATACCAATCAAAGCCATAGTCCAGCCACTGTGGTTCCTGCCGATCAGGGACAAATGTCTTTCCGTCAAAAGCTCCTGTCCAGTAAGCGTAGGTGTTCGGCTTTCCTGATGCTTTCCCGTTGGCGCTGGCCCCAAGCACCCATTTAGAGGTCCCGTCGTCCGCAAGCATCACGTACAGATCGGGACATTCCACAAGCCCGATATTCTCCGTTACAAAACCGCTTGTATAGTGCCAGTCTTTTAAGTTCGGAGACTCGTAAAAACCTATTTTTGTACCTTCTGCCAAAGTCATGATCCATTTGCGGGAATGCTCATTCCACATGATTTTCGGGTCTCTAAAATCAGCAGTCCCCGGATTCGGCAGAACAGGAGTGTTGCTGTAAGCCTTAAATGATTTTCCCCGGTCGGTGCTATACCATAAATACTGCTCTTGTTCTCCCCCTTCGGCGGAGGGTTGTGTCACAATCGCGACAAGAGCGCCTTTTCCGAAACCTGAGGTACCTGCCTCGTCCACAACAACCGAACCTGACCAGACATCGCCATTAGGATTACTATATTTGGGGATGGCGATGCCTTCATCTTTCCAATACACCAGATCTGTGGATGTGGCATGCCGCCATTCCGTGCCATTCCCACTCGGATAATCACCGTTATACAAATAATAGTAATGGTAGGCACCATCGTAATAAATGGGCCTTTGCGGGTCGTTTTTCCACTTGTCTGGCGTTGTGAAATGATAGCTGGCCCGTAAGGTTTGCTTTGGATCAGAATCCTCGTCTTGCTTCAGTGGATTGTTCTTTCCCAAATAATAACCCGCTACTCCCAGAGTGATCACAAAGCTTAGACCAATGATCCCTATAACGAGCTGTCGTGTAAACGTCCGCTTATGGCTGCTCAAATGGATACCTCTTAGTTAACCGTTAATTGTCCTTGTTCCAGAACGCTGTCTTTAACTACCGAGGTCTTCGAGCCTTTAATGTTCAACAGGAAGCTTGGGGCGAAAGTGGACTGCTGGTCCTCATACAAACCTCTGTTAGTCATATAGCTTGTGATTACCACGTTATTTCCTTTCGCTTGCGGGATCGCGAAGTGAGAGTAAGTCCAGGTAACATCACTAGGATCAAGGTCCATATGCAGTACAAGCCCGCTTTTGTTCAACGGTTTGTAAGGACCCGTCAATGAATCTGCTACATAACCGAGCATATATACATCATTAGCGCCGATTCCATCAATGGTCATTTTGGAGCCTCTGGAATCGGTGAACAAATACCATTTGTTATTCATTTCAAATAAGTTCGCACGTTCAATTTCATCCGTTACGGTATTGGAGGCAATCAGCGGCTTCATCACTTTTTTGAGCGAGTAATCATCATTCAACTCAATAATACCCAGTGCGCCGTTCGCTAAGGTCGCAAGAGATTTCTTAGGACCGGACAACAATTTGCTTTTTTCAGCTTCGAAGAAGGGTTTGTTACCTCCATAATAAGTTCTGATGTCTAACGATTGTTCTCCCTGGTAACCTGTTTCCGTTCCGGTATTGGCTTCAAAAACAAGATATTTATGACCGTTATCTTCCACATAGTGTGGGTCTCTTAACGTGTGGTTATCGTCGTAGTTACCTTCACCGAATGCTTGATCCACATTTTGATAGAACTTGCTGTCTCCGTCAAAGATTGATTTGAGATCTTCCACGCCATCCACTTTCAGCGTATCCGCATCAGGCTTGGACACATTCACTTGAGCTGTCGTCAAGGTTTGCTTGCCGAAAAAGTTATTCGCCGGGTCCCAGCCTTGACGGTTGGTATAGAACAAGCGGACTTTGCCTTCCTTGGTCAAGGTTGCAGAACCGGACCATTCTTCGGCTTGGTTATTTAGAATCGGATCGTTTGAAACGTATTTATCACTATTTTTGAAAACTCTGCCGGCATTTTTCCAGCTATCAATCGAGGTGTCGCCTACTTTTTGATAGAACATGTATACGAAGGTGTCCCATCCTTTTTCAGGATCTCCCGCTAAAGCGAACACGATATGGTAGCCATTATATTCGGCAACGGTTCCGTCTGCGTTCTGAAGCGGCCAGCTGTCCCAAACATCCAGCTCAAGAGCATTGCCAGACTCATCCACTGTATTTGCAGTAGGAATGTTTTTGATGGTGGAAGCATCAAACGAAGGAACTTGAAAGTTTTCGCTTTTTTGTTGTTCCGGTATTTTCATCATGTCAGCGCGGGTAATGTGGGAAAAACCAAAGTCTTCTTTGTAATTCTTACTGTTATCTTCTTTGGCCAAAGCTGAAGCCCCGCCACCTGTAAGTAAAGCTGCTGTAAAGGTTACTGCTGTTGCTTGTCTTACCATCTTTTTGATATTCATTCTCCCGGTCTCCTTTTGATTTCGAATTTTTGTTGTTTTTAAACAGAAAAAAGACCTAAAAATACCATTGGGGATACGTAAAACGCATCGATTCCCAAACGGATTTTTAGGTCTTGCCTGCTTAACAGTAACAATCCCGACATATTTTGTTGTCGCGTTAATTCTATAATTTTATAACGGGAAATGGCTATAGACTGAAATCCCTATTTTTTTTGAGGATGATACTAGGGGGATTCGATGTTGTTTTGATATCAAGGGTCTAAAGTCCTGCGTTATTTGATTTCAATATATTACCATCCATTGACCGTGTACAGATCCGATCAATTTCCATGGCGATAAATACCAGCTGGCTGTCGATGAAAGTATACCCGTAATCTTCTTCAACCTGATCGCCAACCTCCTTGGCCTGCAAGTAGGCCCGGGTGTAGCGTTCTTTGGCAATTCGTACAATTTCAGGGTTCAACTCATTGAGAAGCTTGCCGGTTTCATCAGATTTCAGGACGTTTTCAAGCTGAGTCACCAGACGCTCGTAATTGGCGGAGCCTCGTTTGAGCGTAACACCGGCAGCTTGTTCCACACCTTCAGCAATATCACGGATCATTGCTGCCATTTCGGCATCTGTTCCGTGAGCTCCGGCGTTTTTCCAGGCAGTATGGATATGCATGGCGATATATCCGACCTCGTCCTCGGGAATTTCGACCTGCAGTGTTTCATAGATAATGTTTTTGGCCTGTTGTCCAATCTGGAACTCTCTCGGATATAAAATGCGGATTTCATCCAGCAGCGTGTTCTGGATCATCGTTCCTTTAGCGATCCGCTCCAAAGCGAAGGAGAGGTGATCTGTCAGTGCAATATGAATATGCTCATTAAACGTCACTTCCAGTTCACGTTCAGCATAAGAAATAATTTGTTCGGACGCGGTAATCTCTTCTTCAGGCAGTGTCCTCAGCATTTCCTGCAAATGGCCGTATTGATCCGGGTCATCCATAATGAACACTTTTTCAATAAGGGACGGATCTATAATATCGTTTTTTCCTTTCTGAAAAGCAATACCGGAACCCATGACAATCTTTTCCTCTCCAAGGTCGTTTACCACAACCGCGTTGTTGTTCAGAATTTTTTTGATTTTCATGTTATTCTCCTATGCTTGTTTGTTCCTTAAGAAGTCGCTTGTCAACCCCTAGAATCCAGGTGGCCGTAAAGGCTGTTATTGCTGCCAGTAGAAAACCAATCAAATAATGGATAAGATTCAGCTGCCCGAGCTGGACGGTAAAGGCGATCATTGGAATTCCGGTTAAGCCGAACGAATCAGCTGCCACCTGATAATAAGCTACATAAGCCCCTCCGGCGGCACCTCCCAAAGCAGCGCCTAAGAATGGGCGGCCAAGCTTCAGGTTGACGCCGAAGGTGACCGGTTCGGTGATGCCGAGAAAGGCGGTGATTGAAGCGGGTAGGGCTATTTTTTTCAATGCTTTGTCACGGGTTCTGGCATACACGGCCAGTCCGGCGGCAGCTTGGCCGATATTCGCCATAGACCAGATGGGAAGCAGGAAATTGACGCCGACGTCCGGATTGGTGATCAATCCGATTTCAATTGCCTGAATGCCATGATGCAGACCGCTCACGACAACAGAGCTGTAGATTCCGCCAAGCAGCAGACCGAAAAACGAACTGCCGTATCTGAACACCACTTCCAGCAAGCTGCTAAGAGAGCTGCTCAGTTCGTAGGTGAGTGGACCAATGACCAGAATCGCAATGCTGCCCCCGGCGGCAAGGCTTAAAAAGGGGATCAGCATAACAGCAGTCGATGATGGAAGAATCCGGCGCAGGCACTTCTCAATTAGACTCATTAGCAATACCGCAAGAATCGTAGGAATTACGGCTCCTGGATACCCGAACTGCGGCGTTAATAATAAATTCTCGGAACTTATCGGTGCTCCTCCGAATCCGGTGACCTGCAATAGATCAGGACGGGTCATGACAACGCCGATTGCAGCGCCGAGCGCAGGGGTGCCTCCAAACCGCTTGGCCGTGTGATAACCAAACATCACAGCCAAAATCTGAAATGCTGAACCCGTCAACAATGACAAGGTTCGGAACGGGACACTCTCCGGCTGCGCCCAGCCGAAGGCTTCCATCATACTGAGCAGGCCCAGCAGCAGGCCGACCCCGACAAAGAGTGGAATCATGGGCACGACGATATCGGAAAAAAAGCTTACCGCATCGACAATCTGTCTAAACATATAAGGAAGTAGAGCCCGCTTGGACCCGGCAGTGCTGTCCGGGCTTATGGATTCAGAGGGTCCGGCAGACTGAACCTCTTCCTGCTGTGTTAGCTGGCCGTCTTGAAGGATGCGGACAACCTGGCGGTGCACCTTAAAGACGTTGGCCGATCCCAGTATAATTTGCAGCTGTTCGGCTCGAAAGAACACGCCCTGAACCTCCTGCATGCCGGAAAGGCCGGCTTCGTCCACTAGGGAACTGTCCCGCAGTCTAAGGCGAAGCCGGGTTGTGCAGTGGATGGCTTCTAATACATTGCCGGATCCTCCGGACAGCCTAATCAGATGTACAGCCAATTCCCTTGCCGAACCGCGGATCTCCTTCGCAGTCTCTCCAGCCTGTTCCGGGCGGATATTCCCTTGCGTCATTACTGTGCCTCCCAACCATTTTGCTCAGCGGCTATCTCAGGAATCTAATTGTGACAATGATCGATTCTAAAATCAATGGTCAGGAATTACCACCTTATCAAGAAAAAACAGGTATTCCGCCTTAGTTTGAAACTTAGTGAGCCGAAAAACGATCACTTTCCAAATGGAAAGAAGCACTGCTCATTTAGAAACGGGAGGAACAAGCGAACGTACGTGCTGCACTGTAAGAAAATACTATAAAAGGGGGTGTCGCACATGATCGTTCATCAAGCGTATAAATACCGCATCTACCCGAATACCGAGCAAAAGCTCCGCCAGCGGCAGCTCGGTCTTCAATAACAATATGGTTACCGGAACACCTTCGGGCAAGTTCCTGAATACTTCCACAAGCTTTACTGTTTCAGGAACGGGGAATAACTGGTAGTAGTCAGGGCGATGAAAAGGTAGAACAGAAGAGGCCGTCCTTTGCCGAGGAAGGTCTCCTCTGCTTGTTGACAGATATCCAGCATCTGGATACGATAGACTGAAATAGAGCAATTCGAAAAGAGGCTTATGTATGTCACGAGGTTTTCGTTTCATCAAGTTGAGATAAGATGGCGCCTATCAATTTTTTGAATCCTGCAGTCAAGGATTTATTTGATTTGCCGTTTTTCAATCAACTGGTGAGATGGAGGCCTTTTTATGCCCGGATTTAGCGGCAGGGGACAGCTTTGCCTTGTTATATACAGATGCCCAAGCACCGGACGGCGGATTTTGCCTGTCTGTGGTTTGGGCTGATTGGTTTGCCCTTATACCTCCGTCTCATCTGATTTCTAATTCTATGGAGGTACACTCGTATGAGAACGAAAGATTCTTTTACCCATCCAATGCTTGAAATCGCAGCCAGTTGTTACAGCATAAGCAGCGGCCAGCTCCGTTACCTTGGAGGCAGCCAGAATATGGTTTATGAGGTTCAGCAGGATAGGCATGACCGCATATTGAGAATCACTCCAGGCTCTAACCGTTCTAAGAAGCTGATCCTAGGGGAGCTGGACTGGATTTTGTTTCTGGCGAATGAAGGGGTTTCTGTCTCCACACCCCTATTGTCCAGGAACGGTGAATTAGTGGAAGTTATTGAGCAAAGAGATGGATCTTATAGCTGCGTTTGCTTCGAAAAAGCCCGTGGCAGAACAATCAGCTACCCGGAATGTCTTCAAGATCATCTGCTGTATGAAAAACTGGGGCAACTGACTGGCAAACTGCATGCCTTGTCCAAAAACTATCAGCCACAAGATCCTCAGAACCAAAGACAGGATTGGAGCGGGAATTGGTTCCTGCAAAATATGGACCTGATTCCTCCATCTTTTGATTTTGATGAAGCCGAGTACAGCTGGTTTGCAGAGGATATCGCGGTTCAGCTGTATTATCTCGTCTATGTGTACGGTGGTGAAGAAGGAAAGGACAGCCGGGAGGACCAGGCCCGCCGGTTTATGGCTCATTTTATGAAAGGCTATACGCGTGAGAATACGCTGGAGGACTATTGGATGGCCCAAATCCCGCTATTTCTAATGCTGAGAGAAATGATCGTATATATCGGTGTTTTCCGCAATTACGACGGGGATGAATCCTTCAGCAGCTTAAATAATCAGTGGCTTAAGGACTGGATCGCGGAGAGTAAACAGAGGATTGAACAATCCATTCCCATTGTGGACATTTGGAACAGAGGAGAGAATACGAAATGGAATTGAACAACAAAAAACTTATTATTATTGATGGCATGCCGGGTTCCGGGAAAACGACCTGCGCGACGATGCTCTCGGATCAATTGTCTGCGTGGAATGTATCCAACCGGTGTATTCTGGAGCTTGAAGACAACCATCCTTTGTTCATACAGGGCTACAAATTCAGCTCCTTTGAGGATGATGCACAGGCAGATCTATTCATAGAAGGGCTGCAAGCCCTGTTCAGGGCTTTTGTTCAGGAAAGGCTGGCCAGTACGCAGGATATCACGATTATTGAAAGTGTATTGTTTCAGGATGCCATAAACTGCGCTTATCATATGGGCATGAATCATGATCAATTGCTCAATTTCTCGTCGGCACTGCAGGAGATATTATCACCACTGGAACCGCTGCTCATCTACTTTTACCAAGTGAATGTTGAAGGGCAATGGCGGTTTATTTGCAGTGTGCGCGGGAACGAATGGGGGCCGGTGGCTCTGCATACGGATGATGATTTTAAGGAAGCCGCTGAGTTGTGGGGCGGGAGTCAGGCGTTTGTAAGAGCAATTGTTGACTCTTGGGACATCCCGAAATTAATTATTGAGAATCAGGATTATTTATGGGATGAATATGCTGATAGCATTAATCAATTTATAAAAGATAACCTTTGTTAGCATTAGTATTCGAAACCACTCCGCCAAAGGAGTGGTTTTTCGATTGCAGCCTGCTCTCATCAAACTCTAATCTGCCTGCAAAGTCTTTCTCATGGATTGTGTTGTACCCTAAGGTCGATCAATCACAAGAATCGGAGGAATGACTATGAAAGGTTCAATATTGAAGTATGCAATGAAGTGTCTACTGGCGGGATTATCCCTGGTACTGGTGCTGATTTATACGGGCCGGGGCGGCCTGGGGCTCATCTTTGCACGGCAGCTGTCCGAAGCGGATTTCAAGACCACGCCGCTTGCGCGGGCAAAGGCTACGGCAGCGGGATTTTCTTTTGACAAAGGCATGACAAGCATCTCCTTAGCGGATAACATCCAATCGGTTGCTATCAAGAACCGAAATGGCTCAATTGAAATAAAGCAGGGCAGCGGGAGCGCTATTGAAATTCATACAACGGTGGTTGTAGATCAAGCGGGTGAGAAGGAGGCGGCGGCTGTTGCGGAGAAGACTGAGCTTCGGGTGAAGGAGGGGACGGTTCTGGATATTGAGGCCTACAGTGAACGTTATGGCAGAAGCCATCATAAGGAGGCAAGTATTCATCTGACCGTTACCCTGCCCAAGAAAATGGCAGCGGATCTGCAGGCAAATATGAGCAACGGCAACATCAGCTTATCAAAGGTTCTCAGCATCGGCACAGTTAAGCTCTCGTCAGCGAACGGCAACGTTGATGCCAAAGGCATCGGCAATACTATTTCCCTGCGGAGCGACAATGGCACCATTCATGTGTCTGATGCGGAGCAGGCTGTTCAGGCCACCGTGATGAATGGGGATATTGTGGCTAATCAGATCGCCGGACCGCTCGACATGGAGACCATGAACGGCAACCTGTCTTCCAAAGAAGCCGGCTCCACGATCGAAGCCGTATCATCCACCGGGAACATCCGCATTGAAAGTCGAAAGGTTGGCGGCAACTGGGCAGTTTCCTCAAATGTAGGAAATGTGTACCTGGCTTGGCCCGGGAGCGCGGAGGTGGAGGTCGACGGGAAGACGGCCTTTGGCGAGCCGCAGACTGATTTTCCGCTGGCGGTAAAAAACAATCACGTGACCGGAACCATTGGCAAAGGGACTTATCGTATAGAAGCATCCTCCATGGCCGGGTTATCCTTAATGAAAACCAGATAAGTAAGTGGAGAGGTGAGGGCAGGAGTGAAGGAGCGCGTCTTAATCATCGAAGATGAAATGGCAATGGTACGGCTGCTGGAATTGGAACTCTCGTATGAGGGCTATGAGACTACGATTGCAAGTGATGGGCCTGATGGGGTGGATAAAGCCCTGAGTGAGAGCTTTGACTTTATTCTGCTTGATCTGAATTTGCCCGGAATCAATGGCATAGAAGTATGCAAAAGAATCCGTGCAGCAAAGCAAACGCCGATTATTATGATCACGGCGAGGGATACCGTAAGTGACCGGGTCCGCGGGCTGGATACCGGTGCGGATGATTATGTGCCGAAGCCATTCGCCATCGAGGAGCTTCTCGCCCGCATGCGTTCGGTGCAGCGCAGACTTCAGACCAAAGAGACCGGGGACATGCTCAGTGCCAAAGATTTGACGTTAAGTGTAGCCTCACATCGTGTAAGCCGCGCGGGTCAGGACATTGAATTGTCGCAGCGCGAATTTGAGCTGCTCAACTGTCTGCTGCAACACAAGAACCGGCTGATGCATCGCGAGGCGCTGCTGAATCTGGTATGGGGTTATTCCTATGAAGGTGAGACGAATGTCGTGGATGTCTATATCCGGTATGTGCGTATGAAAGTGGATGAAGGCTTTGGAGAAAAGCTGATCCATACCGTCCGCGGAAGCGGCTATATCTTAAGGGATTGAGGTGGCGGACTTGAAGACATGGACGTTCTCCCGTAAAGTCAGCGCATCCATTGCGCTGGCGTCTCTTATGGTGGCAATCGTGCTCAGCGGCTTTGTATATATCATGTTCAGTCAGTGGACAGAAGGTCAGGAAGTCAATTTGCTGGAGGCCAAGCTCAGGCAGTTTGAGCTTCAGATTGGGGAGGTTTCCTTCTTGCCTTCACTGCTTAAGCCGGGAATTGGAAAAGGCAGCGGAGCCGCAGCGGTGCTTAAACCGGATTTGTCGTCATTTGCGGCTGACCTGGACAAGGGGCAGCGGCTCCAAATGCTGGATTCGAAGGAGCGGGTATTGGCGGAGGCGGGGATAGGGGGAGTAGATAAAGCCGTCAGATACAAGGCTGAAAATGACATGGATTTACCCGCATACGGGTCTGTTAAGCTGCGGCTTACAGACAGCGGGTATTCAAGGACAGCGACAGCGGTGCGGGAAGTAGGCAGAATTCTGATGTTTGGCTTATTAATCGCAGCAGGAATAGCAGTTGTGGCTGGATGGCTTGTAGCCCGCTCAGCCTTGAAGCCAATTCGCAGCATGATAGGGGAGGTTCAGAGCATCGGAGCCAATAATTTATCCCGGCGGCTGCAGCTGCCTGCCGCGAGGGATGAGCTCTATGAACTGGGAGCAACCTTCAATGGGCTCTTGCATAAGCTTAGTGTCTCCTTTGACCAGCAGCGGCGCTTTGTCGCCGATGCCTCGCATGAGCTTAAGACACCGCTCGCCATCATCGAGGGGCATACGCATATGATGCAGCGGTGGGGGAAGAAATCGCCGGATGTGCTGGAAGAGTCGCTCGCCTTCATGATGGATGAAACCAGAAGAATGAAGGAGCTGATCGCCCAGCTGCTGCTGCTTGCCGAAACGGAAGAACCTCTGCCGGACGTTGCCGGTGATGGAGGCTGCGATCTTAAGGCAACCTTGAATGAGCTGCTTCCCCAGAGCGTACATGTGAATCCTGAAGTGAAGCTGTGTTATGAAGAGGAACGCAGCGGGGAAGCGCTGCTGATCCGGATGCCTGCAAGCGCAAGCTATCAGGTGCTGCGCAATATTGTAGAGAATGCGCTGAAGTATACGCCTGAAGGCGGTACGGTAAGTCTTGAGCATTTCATAGAAAATGGACAAGTGATTGTGTCTGTCGCGGATACGGGGATGGGGATTTCCTCCCAGCAGCTGCCGCATATCTTCGACCGCTTCTACCGCACAGAGGGATCGCGGAACCGGACTCAGGGAGGTTCCGGGCTTGGCCTTGCCATCGCCAAAGCCATTATGGAGCGGTATGGGGGTTCCATTGTAATCGAGAGTACGCCGGGGCAGGGGACGAAAGTGACGCTGCGGTTTGTCCAAGGGTAAATGTTGATGATTTTTGTTCAGGATATGAGTACAGACCTCAAGGAGCCTTCTCAGGATGAGAGGGCTCCTGCCTTTATATGGCGGTATGTCTTAACTATGCCGGCTTTGATTGAATCTTATTTTCCTCCAAAAACTGCCTTATTTCTTCTTGAGATTCAGATGGAAGTAATCCACATATCACATTATCCTTTGTATGTATCTCCAGCAACAAACGATTTGTGACCGTATTCAATTTGCCGAATTTGTAATAGCTGATAAATTCCCAGGGGATCACGTTCCCCTCTTGGGAGATGCCGTATTCTCCGATGTACATAAGTACTCGGTCATGGTTGGCGACAACCGGAAGAACCAGCATGAAAACATAGGAGAACCAGTGATCCTCGATCACATGGCTGACCTTGAACATGTACAACAGCCACAGAACCACAATTGTACTCACGTATAGCAGAGTGACCACAAGCAATAATTTATGTGGATTAAGTCTGGCTGGATCATAGACGCGAATTTGCCCGGCTGCCGACCAGTTGGCCTTGTATTGTCTATAGGCATAGTAGAGAAACCACGGGTTGATTACACAATAAGTCAAATTTAGCACCATTATAAATATGGACTGAATCGTCATACTACCGCCCCGTTCTTCGGAATCCTGTCTGTTTAAGCTCTGAATTTCCCCATCCAGTCCGTGGCCCAGTCGACCAGAGGTCTTTGCGCTAGCAGCCGTATTTCGGCATTGCCGATGTGATGAATCTTGAGATTGATTTCTTGCTCGTATTCATTCCCTAACGTGACAAAATCACTGTCATCCACCGACTGGGTCGAATAAGTGAGCCACTCCCGCTTGCCGTCCACCAGAACTGCGCTGCTCTCGTCTACCATGTGCTTACCGGGGAAATCAGCCCGGGCTTCGGCCAGATGCAGGGATGTATTCCTGTCGTGGCCGACGCCAACTAAGAGGACATAACCATTTAGCTGATAAATTTTGTCCAGTGGCGATCCGGCACCAAAAATATTGCTCAAATCATGGTCCGTCGTAATATAGGCTGCATGTCTGCCTACTGCTGCTATGGAGCGGGCGGGGTGATCCGATCTTTGGGCTCCCGGCCATTTGCGGAGCATTTCAGCCGCGGCACCCATGCCGATGGCCGGAGTAACCTCTTTATCATAGGCGGGCCAATGCTCCCGTATCACAGGCCACCATTCTGCCGGTTCCTGCCAGTGGACGCCTGTCGAAGGATCGAGATTTTTCCAGGTTTGCGAAGGCATGACCAAAGTGCCGTCTTCCCCCACTATCTCCAGTAACGCCCGGATTAAGGTCTCCGCACCTCCCACGACAAAACCCAGCTTGCTTAGCGAGGCATGAACAAACAGGGTTTGCCCTGCCGCCACTCCGCAGCCTTTAAACTGCTGGATCAGGTCTTCCTTCGTTAAAATGGCTCTTGTTTCCTGCAGCTCAGTCATAGATAATTCCACCTTTATACAAAAATAACCCCGCATAAGCTGCGGGGTTGTCTCCGGGTGCTTCCGGAAAACAGTGCCCTTGAATTCGGAAATTTACTAAATTATACCACGGAAATACCAGCTGGGAATAGCGAATTACACTGTACTAACCCATGGGCGGAACAAGTTACAGGTAAAGAAGTGGGAAGTAGAAATTAGAGTAAAATGAAAGTTATGTTTACTTACATCTGAAAATATTTTCTAGTTAAATGTCATTTAATATAACATTAAGTTATTGACAACTCTATCTTTTTATCTATAATGATGTATAAGCAATAGGCGGTGACGTAGTTACCAATGTTCCCGTGATATTTTATAACATTATTATTAGCTATGAAGGAGTGATCGCCATGATCGCTTCCGCCGGACAATGGAAACAGGATATTTTACGGATCTATAACGAAATCAATAAGAGGATGTTCAACGCCGGTGTTAAGCAGCAAAAGGTTGATTTTGTAGGAAACAAGATTATCATTTTATCCATCAACAGCCGTGTACCTGTACTGAAGGTGCTGGATACCCATGATGCTTCGGCCAGCAGGGAAATTAATCTGGTGCTGCATGAGGTATTCAAGCGTCAGATCAAGCAGGCTTTTATGGATGAATTTCAATTGAATATCAAAGCCGTTCTTAAAGATTATGATGTGGAGACCGAATATTCCGGTACGATCATAATTTTGGAGAAGGATTTGGAGCATTACCTGAACGTTACGCTGGAACTCTGAATGTGGGAGAGCCGGCCTGCCGTCAGTTTTCAGACAATAGCCCTGGGGCTGTGTCTAAAACTGGCGGCTTTTTGTTTATCCATTGAATTTCTGCACATGATCACAAAATTCTGAGGGGGATGAAGCGATGAAGGCCAAGATTGAAATTTCAGGGGTAAGCAAGTGGTTCCGCCGTGACGGCAAAGAGATTATCGCCATGCAGGAAACGAATCTATCCATTGAAGAAGGGAGATTTGTCAGTATTATCGGTCCCAGCGGCTGCGGCAAATCTACCCTGTTCAACATTATTGCCGGACTGATGCCTCCATCAACCGGCCGTGTCCTGGCAGACGGTGAGGATATTATCGGGAAGACCGGACATGTCGGCTACATGCTGCAGAAGGATATGCTGCTGCCCTGGAGGACCATTCTGGACAACATTATTCTCGGGATGGAAATCCGCGGAGTGCCGCGCAAAGAGGCGGTTGCCAGAGCCCAACCTTTGATGGACCGCTACGGGCTGAAAGGCTTCGGCAGCCATCATCCTGCAGAGCTGTCGGGAGGCATGCGGCAGCGGGCAGCGCTGCTCCGCACACTTCTGTATGACAGGGACATTATTTTACTGGACGAGCCTTTCGGCGCGCTGGATGCCCAGACCCGGCTGACGATGCAGAACTGGCTGCTGGAAATTTGGGAGGACTTCAGAAAGACGGTATTGTTCGTAACTCATGATATTGACGAGGCGATCTACCTGTCCGACGACATCTATGTATTCTCCGGCCGCCCGGGCAGAATTATTTCCAAGATTTCTGTGGACATGCCGCGTCCGAGACATAAAGAGGATACCGTATCGGCTTCTTTTATGGAGCTTAAAGCTCATCTGCTGGACCTGCTGTCCGGCGGCGGAAGCGAAGAGCCGGCTGCACATATCTCGTAAGTATACTGCTTTCGAAGTGAGTTTTGTACGAAGAATATCGATGAAGACTAACCACACAAAACTTTTAGGGGGAAAACAGGATGGAAAGTGTGCAGAAGAAAGGGTACGTCATTCACAAACTGGAGGCGTCCGGGAACAGCGCGGTGAAGCCGGACAAAAGGCAGGCGGAGCCGTTCATTCAGGACGAGGAGGCGGTGAAGCGCCGGACCGGCAGGATTATCAGCATCGGGCGTCTCTCGGTAGCGCTGCTGGTTGTACTCTGCTGGGAGCTATTTACACGGATCGGCTTGATGGATTCCTACTATTGGAGCAGCCCGCTCCGCATCCTTAGCACGACCTGGACACAGATTATGGAGGGAACTTTGCTTGAGGATATTGCCTACACCTCAAGTTCCACCATTCTGGGGTTTATCGGCGGAACCCTGCTGGGCTCGCTGCTTGGTCTTTCCTTCTGGTGGTCGAAGAGATTTGCCGGAATCAGCGAACCGTTCCTCATTCTGCTGAACGCAATGCCGAAGCTGGCGCTGGCCCCTGTGCTGGTGATTCTGCTGGGCATCGGGTTTTTCTCCAAGGTAGCGCTGGCTTTTGCCATGACGGTGGTGGTTGCGGCCTTGTCGGCACACAGCGGGGTGCAGAGTGTGGATAAGGATATGGAGAAGCTGATGTACTCGCTGGGCGCGAAACGCCATCAGGTCTTTACGAAAGTGGTCATTCCCTGGGCGATGCCCTGGATGATCAGCAGTCTGCGGATTAATATTGCACTTTCGCTGGCCGGAGCCATTGTAGGAGAATTTATTGCTTCCAGTCACGGGATCGGCCGGATGGTCATTTATGCCGGGACGATTCTTGATATCAACCTTGTTTGGGTGGGGGTAGTGGTCTTGTCGGTGTTGTCGATGGTCATGTATGCAGGGGTAGTGCTGCTGGAGAAGTGGCTGTCCAAAGGGTATGGAATGAAGAAGGCGTAAGGCGGATTGTTCTATTTCATAAGATAAAGGGGAGAAACAAATCATGAAGTTGAAAAAAGTAAAGCTGTCCGCCGTCCTGCTGCTGGTCTCCGCCATAATTCTGCTTGCGGGCTGTAGTAATAAGGAAAGCGCCGAAGCCGCAGCCGGCAAGGAAGGTCTAAAGAAGCTTGTGATTGCCGAACCTTTGCATTATACAGGTTATCTGCCGCTGTATGTGGCGCAGCGCGAAGGGTATTTTGCGGAAGAAGGGCTTGAGGTCGAAATGCTGCAGGCTACCGGCGGCACGCATGTGACTTCGGTGGTCAGCGGGGATGCCTGGGGCGTTATCGGCGGTCCGGAATCCAATGCGCTGGCGAATACCGGCAATTCGGACCCGATCATTTCGGTAAGCAATGTCGTCAACCGTGCCAATGTGTATTTGATGGCGAAGAAAGGGACGGCTCCGCCAGGAAGCTCCGATGAAGAGCTAAAGGCCTTTCTTCAGGACAAAAAAATCAACGCCGGACGGCATGGCGGAACGCCGAACCTTCTGACCCAGTATTTGCTGCTGGAGCTGGGGCTTGATCCGCAGAAGGATGTACGTCTGCTGGAACCGGCGGATGGCTCAACCGTTGTAGCCATGGTTCAGCAGGGTGCGGCTGACATTGCGAACGGTGCCGAGCCGCAGATCAGCGACGGAATGGATAAAGGCGTGTGGGACGAGCCATTTTATAAATTCCATGATATGGGCGATTATGCGTATTCCGTATTGAGCGTGAAGAAATCTACCCTTGAGAAGGACCCGGAAACGGTGCAGAAGGCGGTGAACGCCGTGGTCAAAGCCTTAAAGGCTATTCAGGAGGACAAGACGATGGCGATGAAAGTGCTGAAGGCCGAATTTCCGACCCTTTCGGATACGGCGGCGCAGGCAGCACTTGACCGCGCTTATGAAGACAAGCTCTGGAGTCCGGACGGAATCATCTCGGAGGAAGCGCTGGACAAGGATATGAATGTAATGATCAAGACCGGGATTTATAAAGGCGAATATACGTATGACGGGCTTGTCGATATGCAGTTTGTAAAGAAGACCGCAGAGAAGTAAGCGCCGCAGGGCCTTCAAAAACTAAAGAGGTGACGATGATGGAGTTGACAGCAGATTTGATTATGCCGGATCGGACGGCTTTGGTCATAGTAGATGTGCAGAATGATTACTGCCACCCGGACGGTGCGCTTGCCGCAGGCGGAAACGATGTGGCTGGTGTAAAGGCGATGATGCCGCGGCTGCATTCGCTGATTGATGCTGCCAGAGCGCACGGGGTTCCCGTTATTTTTATCCAGA
The DNA here is from genome assembly GCF_038002865.1 of Paenibacillus sp. FSL H3-0321. Lineage (NCBI taxonomy): Bacteria > Bacillati > Bacillota > Bacilli > Caryophanales > Paenibacillaceae > Paenibacillus > Paenibacillus sp. FSL H3-0321. Next base: position 5,296,778 of record NZ_JBBODH010000001.1, read on the forward strand.
CCTTTCATGAAAAAGCGACCGACTCTCCTGTGTGGGCTTCGCGTTCCGGGCGGGGGTCGCTGGGAGTTTGCCGCAAGGGGAGCTGGGGGGCCGGATTTTATGAGGTGGCTCCGCTCCCTGAGGAGATTGTGGTCAACAAACACCGGTACAGCGCGTTTATTAATACCCGACTCGATTCCGTGCTGCGCTCGCTGCGGATCGAGACGCTTATCATGACAGGGGTAAGCACCAATGTATGCGTGGAATCGACGGCGCGGGACGGTTTTATGCTGGATTATCATATCGTGCTGGCGGAGGACGCCTGCGCCTCCTATTCCCGGGCGGCGCATGAGATGACGCTGGAGAACATGAAGGGCTATTTCGGGGTAGTCGCTTCAGCCGCGGAAGTCGAGGAGAACTGGAACATCTGGCATCAATCTGCGCTGCAAAACGCACTATGAGCTTCTCGGCTACGACTTCCAAGCGGGAGGTAAACCCATCGGCTGTTAAGATTGTCATCTGTCTCGGGGCGTTCCTGTCCAATCTTTCCGCCGGAATGTTTAATATCGCCCTGGTCGACATTTCGGCGGATCTGCGGATACCGGTAGCCTCTGCCCAATGGGTGGTCAGTATTTATCTGCTGGTCATCTCCGTCCTGTTGCCCGTGATGGGCCGGCTGGGAGATAGGCTTGGCCGGCGGAAGGTGCATAACTTCGGTCTGTTCGCTTTTGCGGCGGGCGCACTGGGCTGCGCACTCGCTCCGAATGCCGTAATGCTGCTGGGCTTCAGGGTGATTCAAGGCGTGGGCGCCTCCATGTACCAGGCAACAAATATGGCACTTATTGTCTCTGTATTTCCCGCAGAGCAGCGGGGCCGGGCACTTGGGCTGATGAGTACCTTTGTGGCCGCAGGCTCTATGGCCGGGCCGGGGCTGGGAGGTTTCCTGATCCAGTGGTTCTCCTGGGAGAGCAACTTCTGGCTGCTTGCTGCAGTGGCAGGGGGTGTAGGGCTGCTTGCTGAGCGGCTGATCCCGCAGGATACCGAAACGGCTGGAGGGCGGCTCGATCTTGGCGGAGCCGTATGGTTTGCGGCCTGCCTATCCTCGCTGATGATTGCCCTTGATCTTGGCGGCCGCTCTTCCTTCCAGTCTCTGCCGGTGCTGCTGCTGTTCGCAGCTTCAGCCGTTACAGCCGCAGGCTTTGCGGCACATGCGCGCTTCTCCCGCAAGGGGAACACAGATGAAGCCGCTGAAACGGCAGCCGCTGCAGAGCCGGCGGAAGCCTCGGCGACTACTCAATCCCGCAGGTCTGCTGATAGCGGCTTTGGACTATTCGCTGACCGGAACTTTGCCGCCGGAATTGTCATTACGGTCATCACATACATGGCGGCATTCGCCGCACAGCTGGCTTTGCCTTCGCTGCTGCGGCTGTCCGGTGCAGAGCCTGCGCTGGTCGGCTTGATCATGATCGGGTACCCTCTCGCGCTTGTGGTGACAGCTCCTATAAGCGGGGGCTTCGCGGACCGCAAAGGTCCGCTCGGCATCCTCACGGCCGGGCTGCTGCTCATGAGCGTGACGCTGCTGGCGCTTGGTTTCGCTGCCCCTGCGCTTGGAGCCGGAGCGATGATTCTGCCGGTGGTACTGCTCGGCTGTTCGATGGGAATGGTGACTTCGCCCAATACCAGCATCGTCATGGGGCTGGCGAAGAAATCCCAGCTTGGCCGGGTCAGCAGTGTGCTGGCGCTGTCACGCAATATCGGAATGATGTTCGGCACAGCAGCGGGCGGTCTGGTCATTGGCGGCGGCACTTCCGGATCGGGAGGAGGAATGTACATGGCTGTGTTTCTGGTCTGTGCAGCGGGAGTGGGTATTTCCTGTATCTGGCTGCTATATTCCCTTCGCCGCAGCAATAAGGACAAGGGAGTGGAGCAGCTGCCTTGGTCGCCGCGCTGAAACCTGCCGTGTCTCCAAATACAATTCCCGGCTTAGCCTATCCGCTCAGGATCAGCCGGTTATGCCTTAACCCATGAACCTTCGCCTTGGCAGGCGGAGGTTTTTGGCCTGGAATCAGCGCAGCCAAGCGCAGTTCTATTCCGCTCCGGATCATTCCATGCATTGCCAGGGAGTGGACTGTATGCTAGAATTAAATTACCAAGATTATGAAAAAGGTTCCTATAATCAAATGAAAAGGTGAAATGCTATGAGCGATAATGCGATCAAAATTGGTGTCTCCAACAAAGACGGTCAACTTGGTTTCTTGTCTGGAAGAGGCGGTCTCCGGGAGGGAGCAGGCAGGAAAGGTATCGGGTGCACCAAAAAGGTATCCCTGACATTGCCGGAGGAGCTGTGGAACAAGCTTGAAGCAGATTGTACAGCTACAGCATTATCCCGCTCGGAAATGATCCGGAATATCATTACTGCTTATTATTCATAATCATTCACTACAAGGGACAGGTGAGGGCAATGCTGGTCAATGTGACAAAGGAATCACTGCTTCATGCTCTGCAGCATGTCCTTAAGGCTGTTGTTGCGAATAGCCCAAATCCAATTCTGTCAGGAATACATATTCAGGCTTATGAGAAGGCTCTGGTGTTCACGGCAAGCAATACAAGTATGACCATCCAGTACAGGGTTCCCGAGGATAAGGACTCGATGAATGTGCAAAGAACCGGCGGAATTGTGGTGCCGGCCCGTTATTTAAGTGAGATCATCCGCAGGCTTCATGCCGGGTGGATAGCTTGTGAGAGCGAAGAACCTTTTATCCTAAGCATTACTTCAGGCGATTCGCATGTCCGGTTATGCGGTTTGGACCCTGCGGAATTCCCGCCCGTACACTCCCCTTTCACTGATGCTGAGCCTGCCTGCAAGTTTCACATCCAGAATGACGTATTGCGATCGGCGATAAGACAGGTGTGCGTGGCTGCCTCCACATCCGATTCCAGACCGGTACTGACGGGAGTTTCTTTTGAATTTACCGGGGGAAATCTCAGCCTGATGGCAACGGACGGAATCCGTTTTGCTTCCCGCACGCTGCATACCGGGTATAACATAAACAACGGAACGAATGTTATTGTGCCTGCTAAAAATATTAATGAAATCGTAAAGATGCTTAGCGACGACAAAGCCGCAACAGAAATTGCAGTGAGCCGACATCAAATCAGCTTCACGGCAAATGAGCTGCATGTACAGTCCGTCCTCATTGAGGGGGTCTTCCCCTCAGCCGTAAAAAATGTGATTCCACAATCCTGCAAATCCGAACTGCTCATTGGCCCCTATGGTTTCCTGCAAGCAGTTGAAAGGGTGTCCGTACTGGCAGGCGGAAACATCATTCGGCTTACAGCGGCTTCCGGCAAGCTGGTTTTATTATCCGGTACGGCGGACATAGGAGAGGTCCGGGACGAAATTAGCCTGGAAGCCATGGAGGGGGATGACTTCACCATCGCGCTGAACGGCAGGTTCTTGCTGGATATCCTGCGCTGCCTGGATAGCGGGTCCCTCAGAGTAAGATACACAGGGAAAGAAAGCCCGGTGGTCATCCTGACTACAGACCCGCTTTCGCCAGCGCTGTTCCTGATCACTCCTGTAAGGACCCATGATTGAGCCGCGTACATAAACTTCATATCGCTGGTACCTTGACCTTGAAGTATACTTCAGGGTTTATGCTTTATCCGCAATCATTGCTGTTCTTCATTATGGAGAGCACAGATAAAGTGGAGGTGCTGTATTGTGAGAGTATTGGAAGTCATTGTAATCGTTGTGGTTCTGGCAGCCGCAGCAGGAATTCTGTTTATGAAAAGAGACCGCCGGCTGAATATAGGGCTGCTGCTCAGTGTGATTTTGGTTATGACTCTGCATGGTGCGATAGATCATTACCGTATACAGATGGTGCCGGCTTACGCTGCGGCGTTGGGCCTCGGCATCGTGTTGCTCCTAAGACTGATTAAACCGGAGAATAGAGCCCGTTCAAAATCATTAGTCAAAAAGAGCCTGCAGTTCACCCTCATATTGATCCTCTCCGGCGCAGCAGTGTATTTAAGCCGGCTGCTTCCGGTGTTTACCATGCCTGAGCCGACTGGCAGCTATGCGATGGGCACTATTTCCCGGCAACTGACGGATGAATCCCGGGAGGAGACCTTAAGCGCTGCTCCTGGGGATAAGCGGGAGCTTATGGTGAATGTCTGGTATCCGGTGGACCCGGAAGAGGCTGAGGGGAAGGTGAAGGAGCATTATCCTTCCGAGCTCGGAGAAGCTATCAGTCTGGTATTTGGCCTGCCCAAGCAGCTGTTCAGTCATGTGACCGAAATCCCTACACATGTCGTCGATGGAGCGAAGCTGTCCGCAGCCGAGGCGAGCTATCCGGTTTTACTGTTCTCGCCGGGCATTCGTTCCACCCGGTTTCAGAGCATGACGGCCATCGAGGAACTGGTCAGCCACGGCTATATTGTAGTAGGGATGGATCATCCCTATACATCGGCCAAGGTCACATTCCCGGATGGACATTCGGTCTTCTATGAACCTGATCCCGAGTTTGATACCTCTGCAGAGCTTTATGAGTATAATTTCACAGGAGTAGGTATTCGCGCAGCCGATGCCAGCTTTGTACTCGACACGCTTACGGAATGGAATGCGCAGGATCCTAACGGTTTGTTTCAGGGCAGACTGGATCTGGACCGGGCCGGAATATTTGGTCATTCCTATGGTGGGGCAACAACTGCGGAGGCGCTGGCACAGGACAAGCGGTTCAAGGCAGGCGTAAGTCTGGAAGGCGGATTCTGGGGGGAGGTTGCCCATACCGGATTGCAGCAGCCGTTTATGTACATGATGTCCGGAGGTACCGCTCAAAGTCTCGATCCGTCAGTTACGAAGAAGGACAAGGTATTTTACGGGGAGTTTGCCCCCGATCTGAAATCCGTTATGACGAAAAGCGCGAGCGACACTTATTATCTGACGGTCGATCATTTTATTCATCAGAGCTTCACGGAGATCGCGCTGCTGTCGCCGTCGCTGTTCGCTAAAGATATCGATCCGGTGCAAAATATTGATATTACGAGATCTTATGTGAGAGCCTTCTTCGATCAATATTTAAACAACAAACCGCAATCTCTTCTGGACGGGCCATCAGCCGATTTCCCCGAAGTGAAGTTTGATCAAGAGTATACCCGCAAGAGAATGTAATCAGCAGATAAAACTGAGAAGGCAGGGGGGAGCAGTCATGGAGGGCATGACACGCGGAGAGCTGGCGAAATTATCCGGGGTAAGCATGGCAACCATTCGCTATTACGAGGATAGTGGCATCCTGCCTGTCCCCGGGCGGGTAGCAAATGGTTACCGGATTTATACGGAGGATTATCTGGTGAAGATCAAGTTCATCAGGGATGCCAAATCCCTGGGGTATTCGCTGAAAGAAATCCGTGAAGTGCTGGGCATGCTCGGTCAAAAGATGGATGCCGAGACGCTGAAGGAACGGGTCCGCAATAAAATACTGGAAATCGATGAAAGAATTGCTGCAATGCGCTCCATTCAAAGCATGCTTGCAGGCCTGCTTGAGACGCCTCAGGAGGATATCCACAATTATCTGCAGTCGTTCCGCATTCACGATAAGGAATAGTTATTTGGACAGCAGCTCGTCAATCGTCACCGGGAACAATGCTTTCACAATCTCAAGTACGGCTTTGGCATAGTCCTGTATTTCCTTCTGGGCGTCATGCTCCAGCCGCTGATTCAGGAAATGCGCTACGGATTGCAGCGAAGCTGTCCAGTACCAGCGGACATAGAGTCCATAGGCAGGCAGAAACAGCCTTGCCTGTTCCGCACAGATTCCGTCTGCCAGCGCAGCCTCATATTTCTGAATCCCCAAATCCACATAGTTCATGAGCTCCCGGGTATATTTCTCTCCAAGCTCCCAGGCTACGATATCGCCGCTGCCTTGTTTGGAGTTCGCGGGTGCGCTTCGCCATTGCCCGGCGGCAGGGGTATAAAAAGCGGGTTCTTCCGTAATATACCTGCGGCTTGATTCATTCCAGGCCTCCAGGCTGTCACCGGTTCCTTCATAATGGGCCGAGCCGATGACGTATTTCCACCACTGTCTGGCGACCATAAGCGGAGCGTAGATTTCATATTGGATCACGGCATGGCGGAAGGGGGAAGTATGTCCTTCTCTGGCCAGAAATTGAATGAGCCGCAGATCTTTTTCTGTGAGTGCATCCGACTGTTTGGCATAGGATACCCGCGCCGCATTAACAACGGTGAGATCGGAACCCATATGATTCACCAGCCGGACATAACCTTTATCGAGAACATCAATATTCAAGAGCAATTACCTCCAATTTTTTTCTCTTATTCTTATTCCTCTGTGCAGGTGGCATTTCCTGCAAACAAGGCACCCATAGGGTGTCTTTTATGTTGCGTTCGTCCGTTACCACTTAATCTGAAATCACTAAAGATACATTCTCCATTGATTTGAAGTCCAAGTTGCTGGTATGGTGAGAATGAGTATGTAAATATTTGGAGTGTGAGGATACTCTTCATAGCGCATGAATCAGGGAGTGGTTCTGGAGGATGTACAAAATAGTGTTTTTTGATGTGGATGGCACGCTCTTAAGTGAAGTTGACGGATGTATGCCGTCCAGCACGAAAGAAGCGCTTGGAACGCTGGCTGCGAAAGGAATAAAGGTCGTGGTCGCTACAGGAAGGCCGTACAGTCTGTGCGAAGAGTTCAGAGGGCTTGGTGTGGATACCATTATTTCCGCGAACGGAGCACTTGTCCAAAGCAATGGGGAAGTGATTCATAAGTCGCTGCTGAAGAGTGAGACGGTCCGCGAGCTCTCGGTATTTGCTGGAAATAATGGACATGGCTTATCTTATTTCACCGATTTGCTCACGATGAACGGCCTCGGGTTCGAAGATGACCGGATGAAGAGGGCGCTCCAGGAGACTTTAAGTCTTACGGAATATCCTGAAACTATGGGTTCGTTGTCCGAAGAAATATATTGCATGTGCCTATATGCGGATGAACATGAAGCCCAAAAATACATAGAGCAGTTCCCGAGGCTCCGGTTTGTCCGGTTCCACGGTTATGTGATGAATGTGCTGGAAGAAACAGAGGTCTCCAAATCAACGGCGATCCGCAAGGTGTTGGAGCACTTCGGGTTATCTCCTGCCGAGGCTGTCGCCTTTGGAGACGGGGGAAACGATATCGATATGCTGGAATATGTAGGCTTAGGAATTGCCATGGGCAATGGAGGAGAGCAGCTCAAGCAGAAAGCAGACTTCGTCACTAAAAAGGCGAGTGAAGGAGGGATTGCTTACGCTCTGCAAAAGTATGGTGTCATTTAAATAGGGTTCATTTAGGGGAGAGATGATGGTGCGGATTAGACCAATGGCAGTAGCTTTCTTATTTAATGATAAACAGGAGGTGCTGCTTCTGCAAAAGCGGTCTGGCAGATAGCACCTTAATTGAAAGTGAAGAAGGCCGGCTCTTGTGGGTGGATCGCAGTGCAATTGCCGATCAGCATGTAACCGCCTCAACGCAAGAAGTGATGCGGCATTACCTGGAGACAGGGATTCATAACAACCATGTTTATATAGGCTCGTTGCACTCCTTCCATGGAGAACCTGCGATGGGCTGGAATGTGCTGGAGGACTGGGAGGGAAATAATTTATGAACGATATCGTTTCGATTCTAGGTGTTCCATTTTCCAAGCTGACGCTTGAGGAAACTACGCTTCGGTTAGCCGAGCAAGTTCAGAATAGACAGGACAGGCTCTTTCATCTAATAACGGCCAATCCGGAGATTACGTTAGCCAGTCAAACCGATGAGCTGCTTCAGGAAATCATCAGTTCGGCGGACTTAATCGTGCCTGACGGGATCGGCATCGTACTGGCTGCCAGAAGAAAAGGCCAGCCGATCCCCGAAAGGGTAACAGGCTATGACCTGCTGCTCAGGATGCTGGAGAAGGGCAATGAGCTGGGCTGGAGCTTTTATTTCCTGGGAACCGATGAAATCACCAGCAGACAGGCCGTAGAGAAGATTAACACCTCCTATCCGCAGGTGAAGATTGCCGGCAGGCATCATGGATTTTTTAATGCAGCAGAGGAGCAGGGGATACTAGCAGACATTCAGCGCAGCAAGCCGGATGTTCTCATTCTTGCCATGGGCGCACCGTATTCGGATAAATGGCTGTATAAGCATAAGCAGGAGCTGACTGGCGTTAAGCTTGTTTTTGGAGTTGGCGGCAGCCTGGATGTACTCTCGGGAAAAGTGAAGCCGGCACCGGTGATCTGGAAGAAGCTTAACCTGGAATGGGCGCACCGGCTGTTGTTCGCTCCCGTTGCCAAAGGACAGAAATCCCGCTGGCGCAGGCAGTCGGCGTTGCCCAAATTTGTGTACCGGACAATGCTCAGAAAGTAACGGGGATTCGTAACGATAACAGATTGTGAGGGCGGAAGGAAGATGGATGAGACGGAATTTAATAAGATCCTGCAACTGATTTCAATGATTTCGTCGGGAGCGGAAGGTTATGTTAGGGCTGCTTTTGCAGATGGGGCTGTGTCGGTTATTTACTATGGGGAATCAGGTCCCAATCAAGGTGTCTTCTGTCTGGCGGAGGGAGCAGATTGCGTCATTGCCTATGCAGTGTTCAGGCAGTGCGGCCAGCCCGATGTATTATTGGAGGGGATGGAGAGCAAGATTAACCCCTATTTACAGGCAAACGAAGAGAGGGAGATCTGCTTTAATGTATACGGAAGAAATACGGAGATCGTTCAGTTCGTGAGAGGGCTGGGGTTTTCACCAGACATCGAAGGTTATCAGCTGAGGTATGCCGGGAACCATCCGGTTGAAGCGGAGCCCGCTGCTTTATTGCAGGAACGGGGATTTACGCCGGAGATGCTGGAGTCCTTCATTGCCTTGTTTGATGGGGCGTATGAGCAGTTGAATAGAGATAACGGTTGGGACACGGACCAGTACCGGCGGGAGCCGGAATCCTTTTTGGCGACTCTTGCCGCTTACGAAGCGGAGTCCCGGGTCCGTTCGTTTTGGATACGAGACTCTTTAGTGGGTGCTTATATTACGGAAGGGGAATATATCCGCGATATTGTTGTAGCGCCGGAGTACCAGAACCGCGGGTATGGCGGAATTATTCTGAATCACTGCATCAACCGTATGAGAGAGCAGGGTGACGGGAATATTTTTTTGCGGGTGGCCGGAAGCAATGCCGGAGCCAAGAGACTCTATGAGCGAAATCACTTCGTTGAAACCGCCTGTTTTGCCGAGCATACCTACCGCCGCTAGAAAGAGCTTTTGTTCAAATATAAGAATTTATATGTTTCACGCTATAAATTATCCTTCTATTTCTCGCTGAAACGGATACCGTCCTTTGAGGACGGCGAAGCCGTTTCCACTTGATGATTATCGCTATTGTATTCGTTGCAAAGGAAGATGACCTATGAGTATAGATGATATTAAATTGACCGAACTGATAAAAGATACAATATACTGCTTCATTTCCCCGGATATTCAAGTACTGGGTATTGACAATATTCCTGTAGGCGCGGGATCACAGGCAGTTGGATTGTCACGGCATAAAATAAATTGGAAAATGACAGCTGAAAATGCAATCGATGCAACCGATCCTACCGGAACCACAACAACTATATCTCTTGAGGTACCGGGCATTTACCTGTATTCCAAGCAAGCCACCTTTATTGAGCGGTCGGCACTGTCCAGATTATATTCACAGGCAGCGAATGTGCCGTACAGCTTGTCGAACTATCCGCTGAATGAGGGCCGCAGTTTGCTGGTTATTCAGGACGTGGACGTTGATACGGATTACGCCAAGCTGGATATTGCACCAATTCAGGACAGAGAAATGTTGGCGCTGGCCTATATTCATCGGGCCAATATGGGATGCAGGGAAGATTTGCCGTGGCTGCCTATGGTTGATGAGGCCTATATTGCAGAAATGATCAATGAGCAATGGAGATATTCGTGGAATATCGCTAAGGACAATCCGGCATTTGAGAGGACGTTTGGACAGGATGTCATCTCCGGAATAGAGGAAGCCGCCGATGGCATCGATGAGGAGATGTCTGCTGTGATCAATGATGCAAGTACTCATACGATGATCCACAATGATCTTAATCCCGGCAACGTATTGGTGCATAACAATGAGAACGTGTATTTTATTGACTGGGAGGAAGCCCGCTACGGCTCACTGTTCATGGACATTCCGATGCGGTGCGGCAGCTTGCAGCAGGCCAGCGCATACCGGACCTATCTGGGCAATTTCGGCTGTGATATTCCAGAGCCGCGTTATGCAGAGCTGTTCTCCATAGCTTCCCGATACCTGGGACTTCGTTTTATGTGCTGGAATCTTGGGGTGTGGGAGCATAATGAACAGGCAAAAGCGGATTTGCTAAAATACATGAAGATGGTGACCCAGCCTTTATTCAGTTCGTAAGCAGCAGGCGGTGAATCTTCCTTAACCGTTCTGGGTAAGTATTAGTTATATAGATTGAACTTAAAAAATTGAGATAAAGGAAAGGAGCAACGGAGGGGGATTTTGGAACTGTAGGAGCGATAGCGTCCGCCTGAAAGCTTTCCGAAGGAAAGCTAGCATCGAAAGCATAAGCAATCTTCGGATTTCTACCGCTAAATAGCGGTTTAAATCAAGAAATTTGAGGACAACAGCGGCTGGAAGTCCAAATATTCACCGTAGTTGCGACTGATCTTGTACTCTAAAACTTAAGTTCAATCTGTATATAGGTTCAATTTATATAGAGGGAAATTAGGAGGGATACGTTTGGGTAATCCGCTGAAAGAACTTAAGAAAAGTATCGACGGCTTGAAGCAGTCGCTGGACGGTGTCAAACATTCGGTGGACGGCTTAAAGGAGCCGGTGGATCAGATCAAGGCCAATATTCAGGAGACTAAGGATGAGGCGAAAATGCGGTCAGATCGTGTGAAATCCGAGGTGCAGCGGATGAAGGCATCCGTAGAGGAGAGCAAAGAGGTGCTCGGTGAGGTTAAGGAAACGATTACGTCGGCCGCCGATGTTCTTTACACGCAGAAGCGTTATAAACGTTTGCTGATCCGGAAAAGAAAAGTAGGAAGCGGGAGCGCAGCACGCCGTAAGAAGGCTGCAGCTGTTTGGCGATCATAGAATTTTTTGGACAATCCCCGAAAAAGAAGACGTAAGAGACAAACGGCAATCCTCCGTTACTTTCTTACGTCTTTTTAATAGAAGTATTATTGGCAGCTTAAGGGAGGACTAAACTCATGCTTTCCAAGGAGTCTGCCACGAACACGGGCAAGTATTGCATTCCTGTATCGGTCTCTACATATTCGAAACTGTTCAAGAACTGACCGCTCACCAGGGCTAGCCCCGTAACCGATCCGGTATTTCCCTGAAGGACAATAAGGCGTCCATCGGAGCTTGCAACGGATCTGCCCGAAGAATCAATATAGATATCGCAGTGCAGGGTAACCTTCTCAAAGGGATGAAGCTCCAGCTCGATGGCGGAAATCTGTGGATATTCCTGTTCCTGATGAATCTCGGAGAACTGGTAGACGCCCTCTGTTAATCGGTATACCGCGGTCAGGCCGTCTCCACCATTTTCTACAATTGCATTTTCAACGAAAATAGCATGATCATCATCCGGCTGCAGCGTATAGCTGTTTCCGGCAAACGAGAAGAGCTGGGAGATTCCCTCCGGCTTAATCTGATAAGCGGTAAAAGAGGTGCGCCCATCCTCACGGCTGCTCTCGGCGACGACCACAGGCACTTCGGAGAGGGCAGATAGCTTATCATCAAAAGCAAGATTGCGGAGATTCTCGAAGCCCGCAATGACTTCGCCGGTCCTTGTCGAGACAATCCCGTCCTCGCTCATATCCGCGAAGTAGAGGACTCCGCTGCTGTCTGTTCCGGCCACAGCTACCTTGGCTCCGTATCTTCCAGTGACGGAGACGACATGGGCGTATTTGCCCTGCTCCTCACCGCCCGGCAGCAGGCGGACAGGCTCCGCAGCATTCCAGGCGATCCTGGCGGCGGCAATGTCTTCTGTAGTGTCCTGAAGTCCGGTGAGGTCGCTGTACAGCTGGACCGCTTCAGCATATTGGCCGCCGCGGACCAAACGTGCGGCGCTCTTCATCAGCTTCGCTAAGCTGCTGTCTATTAACGTAAGCACCTTGGATGAATCAAGGCTGGCAGAAGCAGCAAATTTGCGGTAGCTTACGGCATGCCCGGTAAAGGCGGCATAGGAATCACTGTCCAGATCGCCGCCGAGCATCTTCTTTGCACTGGCCTCAGCTTGCTCCTGTACCCATGAGGCATTATAAGTGTGGCTCTTGTAGGCATCCATCATGGACAAGGCGGAATCTAGCAGAGCATCGAAGCTTCCGGCCGCCGCCAGCTCCTTGAGCTTAACCGTATCATGAGCTTGGAAGGACCCGGCCAGCAGCTTCTCCTTGGCTGGGCTCCCTCCATAAAAGGTATCGGGAATCCGCAGCAGATTCCACTTGAAGCTGTCCCCGCTGTCTTCATTGCCGCTGCCGCTTTGACTGGTCCCCAGTTCGGTAAGAAACTGGCTCTTGAACTGCTGGAACCCGGCTGAGAACTGGCCGGAAAGGCCTGAATCCGCCGACAACTGGCGATAATAGGATTCATAAGACCCTCCCGGCTGCATATACTCAGTTTTCAGGCTAAGCAAAGCAGCATAACTCTCCATGAACCCGGTAAAATCCTTTGTATCCAGCTGCTGGGACACTTTTAATACCAGTGTCTTTAGTCCGCTACGGATTGCTGTTATGGGGGCCAGCTCCTTGAGCTTCGCTGCAACCTCTTCTTCCTTATAGAGGATAGAAGGATTCGCGGCTGCCAGGCGGTACTGGTTCTCTGCGGAAATCAGATCGCCGGCGGCATACAGCCGGTCGCCTTCATGCACCGCCTGAATCTTGTCTTCGATTCTAAATGCCTTCTGTCCAAGCAGAATAAGGATGAATGTACACAAAATGATCAATATATTCCGCAGGGATATGGCTTGTTTAAACGTCATATTATAGTAGCCCCTTTCTCACGGAGCCGGTACCGTCCTGACTTTGGACGGTGCAGCCGCTTCTTCTTGTTTAAAGCACTATTAAATATTGCAGTACTTTACTCAAGATTCAGGGTCCCAACGATATTTGGCTTCACGGACTTCCGCCACCTTAAGATCCAGGCCGTTCCAGGCTTCATAGGGGCTGGCAGAGATCAGCCTGGATAAGCGCAGGAAACGGTCCTTGGGCAGATCCTGTATGTATCTTCCGATCATTCCGGAGTAGAGCAGCGCGTAACGCTTCAGGCGTACAGCCGCTCCGGCGACACCGACCAGGATGGCCGCACCTTTATCCATTTCAAGAATCTGAGCTTCATAATTCTTCACATAGCGCAGCGTACGGTCTTTGATAAGGTCAGGGCGGACCTTGGCGATTTCGCCGATATATTCTGCGAGCAGTGGCTCGAAATCCTTCAGCAACAGCTGTTCAAGCTCCAGGTACATATCTTTACGCAGCTGGAAACCGTGCAGAAGGGCAATACGCTGGCGGGCAATCCGGTCGCCGCGCAGCAGGATGGAAATTTCGCGCAGCTTCTCGTAGGCCAGCACATCATTCTCGCGCAGTACGGATACAGCCTCCTGACGGTTGATTTCCAGGCCCTCCTTGATGTTAATGATATTTCGTCCCAGCAGTTCATTGAGGGCATAAAGATTCTGGTTCTGCCTTACCTTCCGCTGCGTATAGAATAGAAGTCCGGCTAGAACGACTCCTCCGGCAGCGCACAGCACCATCTGCTGCAAGCTCTCGCCGAAATAGACCGAGACCAGGGTGAGCAGCAGGATGAGCAGCAGGCGGGTGTGCATTTTGCGTCCTGCGATGGAGGTGGCCTGCTTCTCCACCGGAGTCAGGGCGGCACGTCCGCATTTGCCGCAGCGCTCTTCGCCTAGTGCGGTATAACGGCCGCAATGGCGGCAGACGCGCAGGTTATCATGCGCATAACGCGGAGCCTTGAAAGGCCGGAAAGTTACGGGTTTCTTCTTATTCACGGGCAGGATCGCCTCCATTCAGTGCGGCGAGCAGCCTCTCGTCAATGTCGTCACGGGTAAGCGGCTTGCGCTGGCGTGAAGCATACAAGGAGATCTGAATTACGGCATATAGAAACGTAATCCCGAGAATGACGTATGAAATCATGGAACTCTTCCTTTCTTCTTGGAAGTACAGCGGTCTGGAGGGGCTGATAGAATGACGATTCTATGCACCCGGTTGCCGGTCCTGCGGTCCTAAAGTTGAAGTTTACAAGGTTTAATTATATCATAATGGCATACTATTTACAGATTTTAGCTATACCGTTACCCTGCCGCATAACCCGAATATAACACAAGAGGAGCCATCTTTATGCTTCGTACACATTTACACCTAAGAAGAACAAGTCCAACGATGCTGCAGCGTGTTGTACCTTTACTGCTGCTGATTCTGTTCATGGCCGCTGCGCCCTTTGCGACATTGCAGGCCAGCGCTGCAACATCTGCCGCGCCATCTCATATTGACGCCGTACTGCTGATTGATGTCAGCAACTCCATGAATAAGAGTGACAAGAACAAGATCGCGAACGAAGCGATGAAAATGTTTATAGATATGCTGTCTGCCCAAGGCGACAAGGTCGGTATCGTAGCCTACACCGATAAGGTGCAGCGGGAGAAGGCGCTGCTGCAAATCAGCTCTGCCAGTGATAAGCAGGACCTCAAGGATTTCATCGACGGTTTAAGCCGCGGGGCGTATACGGATATCGCCGTAGGGATGGAAGAGGCCGTCAAGGTGCTGGAGAATGGCAGTGACCCGGGTCATGAGCCAATGATCGTCATGCTGGCTGACGGCAACAATGATTTGGATGAATCAAGCGGCCGGACCCAGAGCCAGTCGGATCAGGAACTGGATGCTGCCATAGAAACAGCCAAGCAGAAAGGATACCCGGTTTATACTATAGGGCTCAATGCTGATGGCAAGCTGAATAAAGAAATTCTGGCAGGCCTGTCTGACAAGACAGGCGGCAAGGCATTCACAACGGATTCGGCCGATGATCTGCCGCAGATCCTAAGTGAAATTTTTGCCAGCCATTTGAAGCTGAAGGTCGTGCCTGTACAGTCGATTACGGCGAACGGAAGCTATCAGGAGGTTACGGTCAATGTTCCTAACAGCAGTGTGCTGGAAGCGAATATATCCATTATGTCCTCCCAGCCGGTTACCGCGAAGCTGACGGATCCTTCGGGAAAATCTATAGCTATCCCGTCGGACGATGTCCTGCTGTCCAAATCGAGCAGCTATAGCCTGATCAAGCTGATCTCGCCGGAGCAGGGGGACTGGAAGCTCCAGGTGAAGGGTGTGCCGAAGGATAAGATCGATATCAATCTCGTATTCAACTATGATCTGGAGCTTAAGATCGATGCGCTGCCTTCCGCCGCAACTTACAAGAAGGGCGATAAAGTTGAGATTTCCTCGCACCTGTTCAGCAATGGTGCTCAGGTAACGCTCAGTAATTTGTATCAAGATATGAAGGCGGTACTGCTCGCCACGGATCTGGATACAGGCGATGTGCAGGAGATTCCGCTGGATAACTCCGCAGCGGTCTTCAAAGGCACCTTTGAACTCAAGGACAGCCATGAGTATGAGCTGAAGGTCCGGGCGGAGGAGAGCAGCTTCTACCGTGAGAGTGACGTGCTCAAGATCAACGCCAAGACGGGGACGGTTGCTACAAGCCCACCGGCAGCGGGAACAAAGCCGGGTGGTGAAGAACCTGCTCTGGAGAAGTCTTCCTCAAAGACGCCATATTTTATCATTGGGGGCATCGTGCTGCTGCTCGCTGCGGCTGTTGCGTTCTGGCTGTTGCGCAAGAATTCGACCCGAGGTTTTGTAGGGCAGATGGTGGTGGAGGTACTCGACGGGAATACCGGAGAGAAGACCTATCCACAGTACAAGAAGCTTTCGGCGTTCCGGGGGAAATTCACCCTTCACCAATTGCTGCAGCTGGCACCGGAGCTGAAGGAGAGCGAGAAGCTCGTCTTCACACCGGGCAAGAATGACCGCCTGCTGCTGCGCGGCGGGGAAGGTATATCCGTGGAAAGATCGGGCCGTGTGGCCGATACCTCGCGCGGACTAGAATTGAAGAGCGGCGACCGTATTTCCGTGGCGCTGCAGACGGTAGATAAGACGATTTTGCTGGAGTATTTAATATAAGGCTGAGAAGTTAGTGGTATGGGGAGTTCCTGTAACTGGAATTTTTCAAATTGACTAGGGGGAAAACCTATGAAACCGGTAGTGAGAGAGCATATTCAGCAATTGGATGTATCGCTTGGCGGAGGGATCGTCAGCGACAAAATTAGAGTAGACACGATCGATAATCCGATCCTGATCATCGGCCTCGGCGGCACGGGCATTGATGCCCTGCTGCGCTTGAAATACCAGATCAACCGCCGCTTCAAGCTGCCGGAAGATCCGCTCTCCAAGAAGAAACGCGACAAGCCGGACAATGTGGAATTTTTGGCATTTGAGACCAATGAGCAGGACCGCGGTAAAAAATACAAAGGCATCGGCCTCGATCCGCAGAATGAATTTGTGCTGCTGGCCAATGCCGAGATCGGCGGACTGCTGCAGAACCGCAGTATTCTCGACCCGTATATTACAGAATGGCTGTCACCGGAGCTGAGCATTACCGACGGAATGAACGGTGCCGCAGGGGTGCGCCAGGCTGGACGGCTGCTGCTGTTTACGAAGATCAACCAGGTTGTGGGCGCCATCGACAAGAAGATCAAGACGCTGTCCGTCGGCACGAGCAAGAAGCTGATGGTATTCCTGCTCACCGGTCTGTCCGGGGGAACAGGAAGCGGCTCGTTCCTTGATATTGCTTATATCGTGCGCGGGATTATAGAACGCGACTACGGCGCGGCCGGTGTTGACCGGGTGAACACACTGGGATATCTGTTCACGCCGGACGTGAACCTGGCAAACAAGAGCCTCAGCGAGCATACGCGCGAATATATCCGCAAGAACGGGTATGCGGCGCTCAAAGAGCTGGATTACTGGATGAATGTGGACAGCCGGGGTGAACGGTTCCGCCAGCAATACGGCAATATACTGACGGTCAATTCGCCGCTGCCTCCTTTCAATCTGTGCCATCTGATCTCGGCGACCAATACCGAAGGCAAGCTGCTGGAGAACGCCTACGATTATTGCATGAATGTAACCGCGGAGAATATCACGAACTTTATGGCCAGCGAGGAAAAGCAGTCGGGTGAGGAATTTGCGATCCACGACTATATCAGTAACATCCGCACGAACATTGCGCAGATGAACAAGACCTATCCGGCCAACTATGAATACAACATTATCGGGGCCTCTTCCGCGGTTCTGCCGATAGAGGAAATGACCACCTATCTGGCTTTCCGCCTGTTCGACAAGATGGACAAGATGTTCCAGCAGGCACCGGGGCAGGAGGATGTGGAGAAGCTGGCCCGCAAGCTGGGCATCGACCTCGACACCATGATCAAAACCTTTGAATCCCGCGTGCCGGAGCCGCTGCCCGGCTACCAGAACAGTGAACGTCTGGGCCATGCCAATGTGATCAAGAACCAGGTGGTCGACATGGATACGGAGCTGGAGCAGAACTTCCTGTCCCGGGCGCGTGAAGAATATATCAAGGCCAAGAAGCAGCTGCCGGGCGAAATCACCGGACGTTTCGGTGAGGAGCTGGAGCGTATCTTCCTTCATCCTGAGCAGGGACCGTTTTATGTCTCTCGCCTGCTTTATACCGAGAAGGGCTTTTGTATTCTGAAGCTGATCCAGTCCTATATCGAAGCGCTGCGCGAGAGCCTGCTGAGACTTCCGCGCGATATCGAGACGGCGCAGGAGAGTGCGGAAGAGAAGCTGGGCGATGCGCGGAGCGCTTTTGTCTCCAAGGAAAAGAAGAAAAACGCCTATATCGAAGCCAAAATCAACGAGTACTGGCTGCATGCTGATGTGGAGCGCACGGAGCAGATGATCGAATTCTACGAGGACCTGTTTGAGCTTCTGAATGAAGAAAACAACCGGATTTATGGTGTGTTTACGGAGATTCTCAGTGCGCTCAGCACGATCTTTGAGAAGAACGGCGATATTTTGATTAACGGTGAAGAGCAGGCCGACCATAAAGGCAACAAAACCTACTACTGGAATATCGTTAATGTGCCGGATATTTCGGCGACGATCTCGAAGGTAATGGACCAGAAGGACGGCGATGACCTGATCCGTGACTTCACGCGGGAAATGCTGAAGCATTCCGGCCGCTGGGTCAAAGAACAGGAGATCGACATTGTGCGTTCTATCTCCGAATTCCTGAGCGATAAGTTCGGCGATCTCATTACCCGTTCGATGGAGGATTTCCTGGTCATGAAATACGGCCGCGAGGAGCCGCTGGATAAGTTCGTGGAGCGGATTATCGCCGGACGCCTGGATGAGGACGCCGTGCCGATTTTCCATCTCAGCAACAGCTCCGGCAGCCTGCACTTCCCGTCGTGGGGATTCGTATCTGTGCCGGTTAAGGCGCCGGGCATCCTGAAGGGAATCCGCAATTATCAGAATAATGCGCTGGGTAAATCACAGTTTACGATCAAGGAAAGCCAGGTGAAGAACCGGATTTTCTGGCTGAATACGCGCAATGGGGTACCGCTGTTTGTGTATACGCCGCTGCGGGTGTTCGAGGAGAACTATGAGCGGACCATCCTCGACAAGGAAGGCATCGGCCGCCATCTGGTGATGACTGACAAGAACAACTGGACCTACCTGCCGTCTCCGATTCCGGAAAAATCATGGGGCGATACCTATGTCAACGCCCGTGTGCGTGATTACAACGCCAGAGTTCGTGCGGATTTCGCGAAAGCACTGGAGAGCGGAGTTATTATCGAAAAAGGGCTGGATGAAAATACGAGCAGCCGGTTTTCGGTCGTGTTCACCAAGCCGTTCGACTTGGCTAAATTCCTGAGCGGCTATGATCTGCAGCTTGACTCCTCGCGTCCGAATCTCGGTGAAGTGAAGAAGGCAACCGACGAGCTGAAGGCGTTGCGCCAGAATGGGCTGGAGCGCGAAGGGATCAAGGATATTTTTGGCAGCATTAATAAGGAACTGGCCCAGGAGAATCTGATCCGTTCCCCGCAGCTGATTACCCGTGTGCGTGAAGAGCTGGCGAAGTACGACGCGCTGACCGCGAAGGCGGCTGAGCTTGAGGCACTGCTGCATCAATATATCGACGAAGACAAATGGCTGGATCAGTTCATCGAAGCCCTGTACACCGACACGATCACCAAAAAAGGCGCGCTTTACGTCTATGACCGTGACGAGGACGAAGATGCCTGGGAACCCTTCGCCAACTTAATGAAGGAACGCAGCTATGTGGAGTATGCGGTATACCGCCATTTCCGCTCGCTGGATGAGAAGAGCCGCAGTCTGCTGCTGCGCAAGGCGGCCCGCCGCGCCGGTGAAATGACCGCTGCGGAGGATGTCACTCCGCTGCTCTACAAGCTGGAAGGCATGTACGTCTCCTTCCTGGAGGCGCGTGACAGTCTGGAATATGAGCGGGTGGAGCATGCGGACGGCGATGAAATGTACAGCTTCTACAAGAGCCTGACCGGCAAGCTTGGCAGCATCCGCAGAAAGCTGAAGTAAGCCTATGATTAAAGCACAAGCATTAAGTTATGCCCAGCAATATGCGGCGCAGGAAGAAGCGCAGCGCAGCAAAGGAGATGGACGCAGCAGCATCCATTACCCGGCCTTGTTTCTGTTCCTGGGCGACAAGGTATCACCGGCCATCGGACCGGTGCTGGACAGCTGCGAACGGAAATGGGATAATGCCGGCGGCGTGATGGCACTGCATGCAGCGCCTGCAGGCGGCAAGGAACAGGGCCGCAGTCAGATGCAGGGTGGTGAAGGCGAAAGGGAGCGGGTGATGAGCATGGCCCTGCCGGAAACGGCGGGACGTGATCCCCGCACGGTCCGCCATGATATCTACCGCGAACTTCACGAAGACAGCCGTTATTTGGCTGGGATGAACCGGACCCTCCGGCAGCTCGGCAACAGCATAGCGGATTATGGGCGGCTGTATTCTTCCTTTGACGTCATCCATTTGTCCATCATTACGCGGGTCGATGACCCGCTTAATGTGCTGCTGCCGGAAGTTGCCCTGCTGGCCCGCGCAGTGCTCGGGCAGTCGTTCAAGTCGGTGCAGACCGACCTTTACGCCCTGATCAACGAGCGGGAGCAGGGGGAGAATTTCGGGTATTCCAGTTCGGTAGGGCTGGCTTTTCTGCGTGAGCTGGACGGGATGCAGCTTACGGACTATACGTTCAAAGCGCCGCTGCTTGTAACTGAAGAAGGGCTGTCGATTCCGGTCGCCCATGGCCCCTCGGCCTTGTTCGATCTCGTCTATCTGCTCTCGGACAAGAACGAGCGGGGGATGATGTCCCCGCATGGCATGGATGATAATTATGAGATTATCGCCCATATCAGCCTGCTGAAGAACCGGGTGCGGCCCTCCACCGACCACGCCACCGGACATGGCGGCTATAACAATATGACCTTTAAGAGCGGCATCAGGGGCAGTACGGGAAGGCAGGGGTATGCGTCCGCCGGCTTTTCCGCCGTTCGCAGACCCAATAGGCAGATTGCGCTGACGGTGCTGTACCACGCTTTCCGCTATTTTGCGGAAGAACTGCGCGGAGGCAGCGCTGCATGGAGTCTGCGTGAGCGGCAGTCGCTGCTTGGGTTAAACCCGGAGGCCTTGCGTGAACGTGCGGCGGCACTGCTGCCGGATGAAGCCGGAATTGCGGAAATGACCGGGCTGATGAGCCACGGCCGTCCGTCCTTCAGCGAACTGAAGCAGCTGTCGCTGCGCGAAGCGGAGGATCTGCTCTTCGGTGACGGCGGGCAGGCTTATTTCCGCCGCAACTTTGCGGAGGTATCCGCCGGGCGCACAGCAGCCGTAAATCCTGCCCGTGAATGGGCCGCTGTTCTGGCGGCCCAGGAGACGGCTGTTCCGCCAGTGACGTTCTATCAGCTGGCGGAATGGACCGCCGGACAGGGCGAAGCCGGCGGCAGTGTGCTGCATGCGCTGCGCCAGCATATGAACGGCCTGCGCTCAGCGTTATCCTCCGCACAGGAGGAGCTGGAGCGGCTCTACGCGGAAAGCGTGGAGCGCCAACCGTTCCAGCGGGTGCCGCTGCTGGATAAACGGACGGTGCGCAATTTCATTCATTATTTATTTGAACGGGTCTATGGAGGAAAGTACGAGATTCTGCGTCTTGAGAGCGAGCTTGCGCTCTGCCTCCGATATGATGCCGCACTGGAGCAGCTGCACCTGGAGAGCAGGGCTAAGGTGCAGACGATGGAGGCGCTGGAGGAAGAGCTGCACAGCCTTGCGCTGAATAGCATCGGCCGCAGCAACGAGACGGTGGACCGGAACATTATGGAGTATTACCGTACCGTCACGGAAGAGGTCATGAAGGACATGGAAGCGCGCCGTGGTGCCGGCATCTTCTTCAGCGAGCGTTTTATGGGCAGCCTCTCGGAATTGCTCAAGCAAGGCGGAGCGGCAGTCGCGGAACGGCTGATTGAGATCTGCCGGAGGGAACTGCTGGCGGCAGAGCCGTTCGCGCTGCCTTTCGAGGAAGAGCTGCTGCGGCGGGCCAACGTCGCGGCGGCTTATGAGAACCGCGAGATTGTGTCCAAGGAGGAGCTGTTCAAGCGCTTGTACCGGAGCCTGGAAGAGGAGGCGAACATCAATGTCCGCCTGTTCGAATATACACAGGAGCACCGGCATGAGGAGAAATATTTCTTCGGCGACAGTGCATCCGAGTTCCTGCGCTACGCCTTCGGTGCAGACGAGACTACCCGCATCTACCGGCTCGGCTTCGTGCATGAGCAGCGCCGGAGCGGAGTCGAGAAGCTGAACCTGATGGGCGGTTTCCATCTGGAGGATCTGCTCTATTACCGCAATGGAAAGGTCTACTATGAGACCTACGCCACAAGCGGCTACCGGCTCCACGGCGTTGAAGCTGAGCAGCTCCCGGAGTTGCGCTAAGGCACAGGCACAGAATGGATGGCTGTGTGTGCTTCTCTTCTCGGATGAGCGAGCGTTTCTATTGTAAAAAGTGCAGCAGAATCGGCTCGGTTGACTCAAGTAAGGCGTTCTGTTGCACTTTTTACAGCAGATTTTGGTGAAATCGGGGTTTGAGGCGGTTTCTACTGTATTCTACTGCAGAAAGTGCAATAGAATTGGATTTCCAGCGTTTTGGCGGTAATTCTATTGCACATAGTGCAGCAGAATCGCTTGTGTCATCCCTTTACTGAATCAATCCAAGAAGAGAACGTTAGGAATATGCTCCAGAGTATACTTTTTTTAAAAAGATAAGAATTTATATGCTTCACGCTATAAACTATCCTTCTATTTCTCGCTGAAACGGATACCGTCCTTTTGAGGACGGCGAAGCCGTTTCCACTTGCTAATACTGTAATTTCATAGCCAGGCTCATTGAGTATCATTACAATAAACAAAGGGAGTTCCTTCGCCGCCGTTTTTCCATGGATTAGAATGCCAACAGCATGACCGGCTGGCTGCTCCGGTAATTATAAATATCAAATTTTAGTTGTTCCCGGAAAGGATGAATAACGATGCAGCGAAAAATCAATCTGCTCCTGTTCTTCTTCAGCCTGCTGGGCGGTGGAGTGGCCTTTGTTCTCGGTGAGCTGCTGCTTAGCCGCAGGCCCTATGACCTGCCGTCGATTGTGCTTGTCGGAATCTATTTTGCCATTGTGGCACTTGGGGTTGGGCTTGGCTGTCTGATTGCGGAGATGATCTCTCCAAGGCTGAACGGCTTGTCCTGGAAGCAGCGTTATCTGGGCTTGTCCTGGAAGCTGCTCCCGCTGACGCTCGTTCTGATGCTTGGAGTAGGCGTGTTAACAGAGTTTGTGTACGAGCTGAACTTCGGCGGAATCAAGCCGATCAAAAATGTCGTAATGGTCATTGATGACTCCGGCAGTATGATGCAGAGTGATCCTGACAACAGCCGCTATGCGGCTGCGGATGCGCTGGTGCGGCAGATGGACGAAGATAATCAGGTGGCTGTAGTAACTTTCAGCGACGAGTCTTCGGTTGTTCAGCCGTTGATTTCACTCTCCAGTCCGGCGAACCGCGAGAAAGTATCGGCTGTAATCAGCAGTTTGCAGACGACGGAGGGCGGGACGAATATCAGCGGTGCACTTACAGAAGCTATGAACGTTATTAACAGTGACGACAAAGCCGGCCGCGGAGCAATGGTAATCCTGCTGTCCGACGGATTCAGTCAGTTCAACACCGCTACGGAACTCAACGAGTACGTGGAGCGCGGCATCGCGGTTAATACTATTGGACTGGCGCTGGACGATACATCCGGCTCCAATTTGCTGCTAGACATCGCTTCCGTCACCGGCGGGCAATACTATGATGTTACAGATGCGAACCGGCTGGGTGATGTGTTCCAGCAAATTTATGACCGCTTGGGAGACCGGACCTTGCTCACTGAGCGCAGTGATGCGACCGCCGACAGCCCGTATTATGCAGTAGTTCGTATTTTGGCGCTTATGCTGATCGGTATAACTCTGGGTGTTGGCCTTGGTATTGTGTTCGATAACCGCCACCTCGCAAAAAGCTTCGGAGTAGGCGGCGCAGTGTCCGGTCTATTCGCCGGTCTGATCCTTGAATTCGGCCTCAGCGGGCATTCTTACTGGGATGCAATCATCCGTCTGATCGCCCTGCTTGTTCTGGCTGCGATTCTCTCCTTGTTCACCTTTGTTGTGCCGGTTGGGGAGGGACGATTATCCCGCAGAGGTGAAAGAAATGCTGCAGCCTCAGCACCGTCATCGGAGGGCTTCCACTCACCGCGCAGAAACAGGGGCAGCAAGGGATTCTAAAAGTATGGACAGCAGATAGTGAACATGCAAAACGATAGGGATAGTGAAAGGAGTTTACAGTCATGAGGTACGCCGAGGCTCATTCCTCCACGCCGGTTATTGCGGATGTGGTCTCCCGGGTGGAGGACCGGTTCTGTACGCTGCGATGGCGCTGGCCGGATGGCGTGCAGGCGGTCTGTATTCACAAGGCGTCTACAGAAGCGCCGGATAGCGGAGAGCTTCCGCCCTCCGGCATGAAGCTGTATACGCGCGAGGAGTACAAAGCGAATAATGGATACCGCGACAGGCTGGATGATATCGGCCAGGTGGTTTATACCATATTTGTCCGGCTCACCGAGAACGGAGAGACCCTGCTGGTGCGCCAGCCGGATGGCGAGAACCGTGCCTTGGTCAGTGCAGGCAAGGCGCGGATTTATTATTCCATCCAGCAGAAAAAAGCACTGTTCGGCAAGCTGAAGACAGTACATATGACGATTTCCGCCGAAGTGCCGGTGCCGAAGGATGTACTGTGCTACGTCAAGAAACGGGGCGGGCATCCGGCTTCTAAAGAGGACGGCATCCTTTTTCCGTTTGTGCAGGATTTCCCCGCCGGGAGAAGCGTCCTTCCGCCGATTGAAATCGGCAAGGAGGATTTTGTACGCATCTTTTTCACGGATGGCCGTAAGTACGGATTGTATTATGAGCTGGTGCCGGAGTAATCCGGTGTTGAGCTTGTAATTATGAGTCCGCAGCTTGCTTGGATCGTAAGTATCTTGAGGTGTAAGCTTCGTACGTCTGTGGTGCGCGCGTTTGCGGGAATGTAAGTAAGTCTGAATGGCCTGCTTTTTGGAGTCTGAAGTGGCTGGAATTGCATTTCGTGCAACTAAAACGATCGATTTCTTCTACTAAGCAGGTTTAATTGTATTTTGTACATCTATATTTCGGGAAAGCCGATAAAGTATGCCATTTGCTCTTCTATAATTGCACAAAGTGCAGGTAAAAGTGGAGCGGTGGGTCTGAGCGTTGATATAGCTGTACAAAGTGCAGTTATCATTAAGCTACATGCGGACGCAGAGCGAGGCAGAGAAGAGAAGAGAAGAGAAGAGAAGAGAAGAGAAGAATAGAGTAAAGTAAAGCGAAACAGTTACAGTAGATTAGACTACAGCAGGTCATAGTAGATCAAATTGTTGGAACTTAGTTCTGTAGGCACTTACTAACAAGTTATGCAGACAGAACTTTTAGGAGGATGAGAGATGTCTTTTTTCAGCCGATTTAAGAAGAAAAATCAGCCGCAGGCGCGGCCGCTTTTTTATGATATTGTCTGTCCGTACTGCTTCACCAAGTTTTCGCCGGAGGACGTTGTTTTTCGGGCTATGCACAGCCGTGAGGATGATGAGAATTATGCGCTCGGCGAAGATGATGCGCTGAATAAATACCGTGAGCGTTTCGGCCTCGATACTGTCGATGATATGGAGGCCGTGCTTAATCCGGCTGATATTCCCGAGGAATATCACCACTATACTGATCATGTGCTGACCGGTCTCACCGACCGCTATGGTGTGCTTACGCGCAGACGGCTGTGCCCGTCCTGCCATAATGAGCTCCCTGTGACCGCAGGCAAGGTGCCGAGCAACATTATCTCGATCATCGGTGCCTCTCAGGTCGGGAAGTCGGTGTACATGACCTCGCTGATCCATACGCTGCAGCATACGACTGCTGGGCATTTCGACGCGGCCTGCATGCCGCTGAATGCCGAAATCAGCCGCAAGTTCCGCACCCTGTACGAAGAACCGCTGTTTGAGCGCGGCGATTTGCTGGCCTCGACACAGAAGGAGAAGATGCAGGAGCCGTTTATTTTTCAATTTGTGTTCAAGGATGAAGAGAAGCCGCCGCTGACACTGGTGTTCTTCGATGTTGCCGGTGAAGGCATGGTCGATCAGGATTACCTTGGGCTGCACGGCCAGCATATCAAGAACTCCGCGGGAATCCTGTTCATGGTCGATCCGCTGCAGATCCGCTCCATCCGGGAGAAGATCAAGATTAATTACGGCGACCGTCCCGGAGAATGGGTCTCGCAGTATGATGAGCCGCGTGATGTGGTGCTGACGATGTTCGGCGATTTCATCGCCTACCAGGAGAAGAGCAAGACCGACATCCCTACGGCCGTCGTGCTTGCCAAAAGCGACATGCTGCATTCGCTGAAGGATGAAGATGGCGACTACATCAAGTCCAACAGCAATGTATTCAACAATTATGTGCACCGCAACACGCTGAACCTGGATGAATTCCAGAACATCGACGGTGAAATCCGCCGCTTTATCGGCAAGGTAGACCGTCCGTTCAAAGATACGATGGATGTGTATTTTGCCAATACGGGGTATTTTGCCGTCTCCGCGCTGGGCAGCAATCCGGTCAACCAAAAGATAGAGGGTGTCGTCAGCCCGATCCGTGTGGACGAGCCGTTTATCTGGTTGCTGCATAAGCTGAACTATATTGAGGGGAGCGACGGGCCGTGAACAGATTCTCAGGGTCCAGGATCACCCAGCAAATGTATACCCGCGAGCGGCGGGGCGTATACCGGGCAACCGAAGGATTCGATACTGTAGCGAAGTCGGAGAGCCTGGACAATAATTTTGTCAAAAAAATCATTCATCCTTTCTGCCTTTATGATGCCCCGGCTGAGCTGGCGGCGCGCGGCGAAAAAAATGAGGAGCTGTATCCGGCCGCGCTGCATTTATTCCATACGGAAACAAACGACACGGTGATCGGGCAAAGCCGCTATCAGGCGACTGACTTTACCGGGCAGCGGAGTGCTTTTTTTGCCCATAACTTTGTAGTGCCTCCGACACGCGCCGAGGAAATTATTCAGGGCTATGGGGATTGGCTGCATGCCGATTTTGCCGGGAGCTATGAAGGTGAGCCTGGAGGAACCTTGCCGGAGCTGGCCGATATTCCGGCCCTACAGCGTGAAGGACAGGCTGATCCGCTAACGGTGCTGCGCAGTCTCGGGTTCAGCGAAGCATTGTTCAAGGCGCTGCTGCAGGCGGTCATGATCTCTGTGGCAAGCAAGAAAAAAAGTTATGTTGCCCTCGATGTTCCCATCGCAGAGCTGTCGCAGCGGGCGCTGGAGCTTACGGAGATTATTTACGGGGCTTTGCCGTATGATTTCCGCCGCAGGCTAGGGGTACTCACCTATGCAAACGAGCCAAAAAGCCGCAAATATATTGATCTTACCTTTGTAGAAAAAGGCTCGCTCCGCCCCGGAGACCGCAGTATCGAGAAGGATTTCATCTTCGATCTGGCTTCAGGCCGGACCCTGAATGCCGATTTCGGTGATTCGCAGCAGCCTTATGCCGATCTGGTATGGAAAACGCTGAAGAACAAGGGCAGTTTAGATGACTTTGCCCGGTTTGCCGATTCGCTGCTGCCCGGTGAGCACGTGGACCGCAAGCTGCAGTTGGCGCTCTATAATGAGCTGGCGGTTTTTTATGAGATTGAGCAGGGCAATGAAAGCTTGTACACGGAGAACAAAAATGCTGTGCTCAGCGGCCTGCTGTCCTACCTCAAGCCAGAGGGGGCGCTGGAGTCCCGGGTACGGCTGAACGATATGTTCCTGGAGCGCTTCGACCGCGAGTATGACCTGATCCGCCAAAAGGGGATTCCACAGCCGGAGATTATGGAGCGTTTTATGGAGTATTTTGTGCTGAAGGGACATAATTACCGGGTCAAAGTGGTCGATTATTTCATCAACGGCATGCTGAATGCCCGGTCAGCGGACCGGGACGATACATTGGCGGTGGCTTACACTATCATTGAGAGCAATGACGAGCTGAGTGCAGCCTTTTTCAAAAGAGTGCTGGCCCAGCCTATTTTCCGCAAGGCGCTGCTGGAACCGTATATGGAATCCCGTTTGGCTGCCGCAGCCCAATCGTCTGACATTTTACGGTTTGTCGCCCACTGGGGCCGGTTTCTTCCGGAGGCGCTGCAGCAGTCGTTTGTCCGTGATACAATCAGCGATTATTTGCTGGAGAAGCTGCAGCGTGACAAAGATCCGGTTGCGGCGGTGGCCTCGATTCACGACTCTGTAGAGAAGGCGGAAAAAGAGCGCCGCAGAGGCAGCGGGTTCAACCCTGAGGCGCTTTCGCTGCTGAAGGAGCTGATGGCGGCAGCGGACCGCTTTCTGCTGAACCGTGTATCGCTCAGCGAGCTGACACAGGAGCAGCTGCTGGAGATTTCGTTCCTGCGCTACCGGAATACGGCGGATTGGCAGCCGCCGCTTGATTCCATCAGCAGGCAAAAATCCAATGCGCTGCGCGCTGCCTACCGCTGGTTCGGGGAGGAGAATCCGGATGAGGAACTTTTTGCCGGATTGTCACCAAAGGAGCTGGATGATGTACAGCTGCTCGGACGGCGGTGGCTGAAGGAATCGCGAAGTGTAGAGCCGTTCGAGCGCTTGCCGCTCGCTTTCTATCACAATAGTGACCGCGAGAGCGGCCCGCTGGATTATGACGCGCTGCTGGATCTGGTGAAGCGCAAAGCGGACGGCGACAAAGAAACGGTATACCGTTTCCTGGCCTGGTCACAGAACAACCGGCTGTTCACGGTGTCGAAGAAGAAGCTGTACCCGGGCTACCGCCGGGCGATTCTAAAGTATTTCCTGAACAGCGACCGTGAAGCCTTCAAGAGCAGGGATTTCCGCAAAAGTTATGTCTCCGCTGCCGGGCCTGCTCTGCAAAATGTATATAACGAAGCCCGCTCCCAGCTGGCTTCGCCGCTGGCGCGGTGGGTTAGCCGCAGCCGATTTCAACTCCTGATCTCCGGCTCCATTCTGGGGATCGTACTGATTGGCGTCATTATCGCCATCAGCCTGCTGCGGCCGGACAGCCCGGACACGGCTCTGCCGGAGGGCAGCGCAGCACCGGGCGGCGGCCAGCCGCCTGCTGCCGTGTATCTTAGCGGCAGCGGAGAAGGCACGGGCAGCAGACTGGTGTTCACCTTTGCTGACGCTGAAGAATGCACCGCCTTTACTCCGGCGGAGATCAGTGTAGCAGCCTCCGGTGGGGATCCGGAGGTCTACAAGGTCACGGCGACGTCGAGCCGATGCCTCGCTCCGTCGCCGGATGCGGGAGCCGCCGGCTTGAACGGCAGCAGTGGAACGGCAACGCCGGATGCGTCAGCCGGAGCAGAAGCCGGCGCGACAGGGAACGCGGATGCCGGAACAGAAGCCGGCGCGACCGGGACCACGAACGCCGGAACGGAAGCCGGCGCGACGGGTAACGCGAACGCCGGAACGGAAGCCGGCGCGACGGGTAACGCGAACGCCGGAACGGAAGTCGACGCAACGGGGAACGCGAACGCCGGAACGAAAGTCGACGCGACGGGTAACGCGGACGCCGGAACAGAAGCCGGCGCGACCCCGGCTGTGTCATCCGCGCCTTCGCCGGGCGTGACCGGGGGAGCTTCGTACCAAGTCACTGTGGATCTGGAACCGGGGGCTAAGCTGGCCGAGGGCAACATGATCATCGCAGGCGATTACAAGCTGACTCTGCAGTCGGATCCAGCACTTACGGCAGCCCCTACACCGAGTGCCCAGCCTACTGCAACTGCAACTGCGACTCCAACGCCTACGGATGATGGCGGAACAGCAACCGATGCTCCCGAGTAAAGCGATATAAACAGACAAAATCCTGAACCGCATGTTTTGCCCGGAGAGAGCAGGGCAGATGCGCGTTCAGGATTTTTTTCTTTACACTGAGCTCCGGTGTTGGTTATTGCGGATTATACCCATTAAAGGGAATATTTCCCTTTAATGTGGACTATAGATTGAGAATAAGTTGTATAAGACGAAATATTACCGCTAAATTATCCGGTTGAGCCACATGACGTGTTTTGCGAAATAATAGCGGGTGTAAATCCGCCTAATCCTTATTAATGTGGGAGTAGCTAAAACTTAGCGGGCATTTTTTCCGCTACTAATGATGAACTGCGTGCAGACAGGTTGGGAGCAACGAAGAGTGTGTTTGATGCTTTCGAAAAGGGATCAGCCGGCAACGGGCGGCATTGGAACAGCTTTTCTATAGACATACAAGGGAATAGTGGATATGATTATGAATATTAAAATTTGATAGTCTAGTGAAAAGGGTGCAGATTCTATCCATAGAATTTGCTTAAAAGGGAAGGCCGGTGCAAGTCCGGCGCGGTCCCGCCACTGTAAATGCGGAGCGACTCTTAAGGGTGCCACTGTCCTGTGAAGCAAGGACGGGAAGGCGGAGGGAAGCGGTGAAGCATAAGCCAGGAGACCTGCCTTTTTCTTGAACGTTTCTATTCTTCGTGGGGTAAGAATGCGGAACATTACAAATGGATGTGGTGGCGGAGCTTGAGCACCGCCGTGCTTCATTTGTATTCTTCCGAGGCCGCCCTTAGCAGGGGCGGTTTTTTTGAGGGATGAGGATGAAGTATAAGCCTGGTGCTGTATGTTATCCTTCTCTCTCGCAGAAACGGCCCCGTCCTTTTGAAAGGGAGAGCACAGCCGTTTCTTCTTGTGTCTGCTGCGCTTCAACTATTTTATTCACGGAAAGAGGTTAATGATGAAGACTCTTCTCTCTACCAAGTCCTTTATGCTTGGCCTGGCTTTATTGCTGGTTATTTCGATTCTGGGAACAGCGCTTGTTCCTTCAGGACAAGTGTTTGCCGGGGCGGTTGCCGCTACCGCGTCCGGGGGAACGGAAAGTGTTACGGCTGCTGTGTATGCAGCAGCCGAGTCTGGCGCAGAGCCGGCTGCAGCTGCATTAACAGCGAAGCAGCAGATTACCGTTGCCGGAGCGACCTATGCGGCTGCCGAGTATATGCTCAGCAGCGGTGTGACGTCAGAATGGCAGGCGGTTGGCCTCGCACAGGCGGGCTACAAAGTACCGGAAAGTTATGTCCGGCTGCTGGAGCAAAAAGTGCGGACGGCCAACGGCAGCTTTGCTGCAGTCACTGATTATGCACGGATTGTGCTCGCGGTACAAGCCGTGGGGGCTGATCCGGCAAATTTTGCCGGAAACGGCTCTGAGCCGGGTTTTAATCTGGTTGAGCGTATCTATAACAGTGACAAAATGAGCGGCCAGACGCTGAACAATCCGGTCTATGCGCTGCTGGCACTGGATTCAGGCAATTATACTATTGGGGCGGATGCCAAATGGAGCAAAGCGGCGCTGCTGAGCGAGATCCTGTCCAAGCAAAATGCAGACGGCGGGTTCGCCTTGACTTCCGGGGCAAGCGAGCCGGATATGACGGCGATGGCTTTGACGGCTCTTGCTGCGCATAAGAGTGATCCGGTGGTTGCAACTGCCGGGCAAAAAGCAGTAGCCTGGCTGTCTGCTGCGCAGGACAGCAACGGCGGCTTTGGAGGCAGCAGCGAAAGCGCGGCACAGGTCATTATCGGCCTTGCCTCCTTCGGGGTAGACCCGGAAGGAGCAGAATTCACCAAGGGTGAAGCAGATCTGATAAGCAGACTGCTCAGCTTCAGCGTAGAGGGCGGCGGGTTTGCCCATAATCAGGGCGGAAATGTAAATGCTTTTGCTACAGAGCAGGGGCTGCAGGCGCTGGTGGCCTACACCCTGTACAGCGGGGGCGGAAACGGCAAGCTGTATGACTTCACTAAGCCTGCGGTTCCGAATCCGTTAGTGTATGTTCCCCTTGTAATTGAAGGGCCGCAGAACACGCTGGGAGAAGGGATGGCATACGCAGGCAATGTCCTCGAGGTGCTGGAGAAAGTGGCAGCCCAGAAGGGCCTTCCGATTAAGAATGAATCGGGCAGCTATGTGACGGGAATCGGCGGTATCCAAGCCGGAATCTACGGCGGCTGGGATGGCTGGAAATATGCTGTGTCCCGGGACGGGGCATGGATTGATCCTGATGTAGGAATGAAGGACTTTAAACTTAAGGAAGCAGACCGGGTCCTCGTTTATTATGCGGGCAACGATACGCAGCTGGTGAATTCGCTGACGCTGTCCGCGTCGCAGCCAGGTGAGGAGGAGCCTTTCTCAGTTACGGTTACCCAGATAAAATGGGTATGGGACAACGCCACAAATATTTCGAGTCCTGTAACCTCAAGTGCATCTGGTGTGGAGGTGGCGGTCGGAGACCGGAAGGCAACAACCGGTGAAGACGGCAAAGCGGTCTTTGCCGAAGGTGTTCCGGCAGGAGACTATACGCTAACCGTAACCGGCTATGTTGCGGACAATGCACCAACTATCGCTAAATATTCGCAAGCTGTAAAGGTAATCTCCAAGAATGTACCAGTCCATCTGTCGGTTGAAGGACCTGAGGGGCCGGTCGCTGAGGGAGCGCTGCAAGCATCCAACGCGCTGGCGGCATTGAAGAAGCTTACGGCATCCGGAAATATTCCGCTGGAGATTACGGAGTCCTCCTACGGCAGTTATGTGTCGGGCATTAATGGGATTAAGAACGGAACTCATGACGGCTATTGGAACTTCCTGGTGTCGCGCGGCGGGAAATGGATCTACCCAAGCGAAGGCATGGGTGATTTCAAACTGCAGGTGCAGGACAAGGTGCTTGTCTATTTTGCCGGTGCCAACACGAAGGTAGTAAATTCCGTTGCAGTATCTCCACCGCAGCCAAAACCGGGAGAAACGTTTAAAGTGACCGTTACCGGGGTGGAGTGGGTATGGAATAACACGACATTTGCTTCCGAACCGGTTGTTTCACCGGCAGCCGGAGTGAAGGTAACCATTGGCGGTAAAACAGTCACTACGGACAGCCAAGGCGTTGCAGTTTTTGAAGGAGGCTTGTCCGGCAAAATATACACGCTGGCCGTAACCGGTTATGTTGCGGAAGCCACACCAAATATTGCCCGCTATACGGATTCGCTGAAGGTAGCTCCGGGCAATGTAACCTCCTATCTGTCCATTGAAGGGCCACAGGGTCCGGTAGCTGAAGGCACGCTGGAAGCATACAACGCGTTTGATGCGCTGCAGCAGCTGGCAGGTGCGAACAACATTCCGCTAAAGGTTACGGAATCTTCCTTCGGCATCTTTGTAGGGGGCATTAATGGAATCGATAACGGAGCCTATAACAATCAGGGTTACTGGGCCTTTGCCGTATCACGCGGCGGGGCGTGGATTTATCCGGATGTGGGCTTAAATGATTATATTCTGCAGACTTCCGACAAAGTGCTTGTCTACTATGCCGGAGAAAATACGCAGGTAGTAGATTCGGTACAGATTTCGCCTGCGCAGCCGAAGCAGGGTGAGGCATTCACCGCTAAGGTTACGCAGAAGAAATGGGTCTGGAATAATGACACGTATACTTCTGATCCGGTGACTTCACCGGCTGCGGGAGTGCAGGTGACTGTTGGCGATAAAACTATCACTGCTAATGAGCAAGGGCTTGCAACCTTTGAGGGAGGCCTGCCTGCCAAAACATACACGCTGGCCGTGACCGGTTATGTCGAAGGCGGGACGCCTAAGATTGCCCGCTACACGCAGCCGCTGACAGTTACAGCTTCGGTAGAAGTGCCTGAGACGGCATCGGCCACGCTCACAGTCATTGGAGACACTACTAAGGGAACCATTCTGGCTGGTACCAAGATGACGCTGAACGAGGGAGAGACCGCATACAGCCTGCTGATCCGCCAGCTTGGAAGCAAGGTTGTCAGCGGCGGAAGCGGAGACAGTGTATACATTAAAGCGATTGATGGCTTGGCAGAAAGAGACCGCGGTGAGAAAAGCGGCTGGATGTACTCCGTAAACGGTGTCTACCCGGATTACAGTTCCGGAAGTTATAAGCTGAGCAGCGGAGATGCCGTAGCCTGGCGTTATACGCTTAATGGCGGAGATGATCTGAAGGGATCGGCTGGAGGTTCCTCCGGCACTGGAGGTGCAGCAGCAGGTACGGGCGGCAGCACGGTGAATGTGGATATCACCCCGGATAATACCCTTCCGCTGAATCAAGTAGGACAGACGACAGCTGTTTCGAACCTGAGCACCAAAATGACCCCAGCAGCAGCGGCTGCCCTTAAGCAAAAGCTGGCGGCAAACGTGGCTGTCTTCGAGCAGGAGGTCACTCCGGGTGCAGCGGCAACCTTGCAGGACAGCGGCGGTGAAGTGAAGCTGCAGCTGCCAGCCGGTTCCGTGTCCGGCAATGTGAAGATCAGCGTACGCGAGACTAATTCAGAACGCGCTGAGCTGGTATCGGGACTTTATGATTTCAAACCAGATGGTACGAAATTTGTGAAGCCGGTAGATCTCTCGATTACAGTTCCGGTTACGGCGGTAAACCCTGCCAATCTGGCTTTGGCATGGCTTGACGAAAGCACCGGCCGCTGGATTCCGGTTCCCGCTGCGCTGGATGCGCAAAGTGGGCTGATCACCGGAAAGGTCAGTCACTTCACGGCCTTTGCCGTAGTGGACCGCAGTAAATGGGAGCCGCAGCAGCAGCAGCTGAAGAGCGATATTGCAGCTACTGCCAAGGCAATCACGGCAGCCGAAGAGATCAGCGATTGGCAGGCGATTGGACTCGCCCGTTCCGGCCACACAGTACCGGCTGCTTATTTGAACGGAGTGAAGGAGCAGCTTGCCGCGAATAAAGGGGAGTTCCGCAAGGTTACGGATTATGAACGTTTGGCGCTGGCTGTTGCCGCTGCCGGCGGTGATCCGCAGAATATTGGCGGGTATAATCTGATTGAGAAAATTTATAACAATGACCATATGGTAAGCCAGGGCAGCAACGGCCTCATTTTTGCCCTGATTGCGCTGGACAGCGGTTCTTATGCTGTACCTGCGAATGCGCAGTGGACTAAGGAACGGCTGATCAAGTCCATCCTGGAACTGCAAAGCAAAGACGGCGGGTTCCCGCTGACAGCTGGCAGCACCGATGATGTGGACATTACCGCTATGGCGGTTACTGCACTCTCATCCCATAATGACCAGGCGGAGGTAAAAGCGGCTGCGGATAAAGCGATCGCCTGGCTGTCGCAGCAGCAGCTTGAAGGCGGCGGCTTCAAGCTCTCGGGAGCAGAAAACAGCGAGAGCACCGCGCAGGTCATCATTGCCCTGAGTGCTGCCGGAGTTGGTCCTAATGACTCCAGATTTATTAAAGCTAAGGGCGGACTTCTCAGCCATCTGGCTTCGTTCAGACAAAGCACTGGCGGCTATGCTCATTCGGCTGGGCAGCCCGAGAACAGCCTGGCTACCGAACAGGCATTGCTGGCACTGGCTGCGTACAACCGGTTCCTGACCGGAGAGGCGAAGCTGTTCAGCATCTCGCCAGCCGCTTCCGGCAGTGTGTCCTTTGCCGATGAGAGCAAAATTTCATCATGGGCGCTGGACTCCGTTCACAAGGCCTATGAGCAAAAGCTGATGGAAGGCGTCAGCGGATCAAGCCTGATTTTTGCACCGAAGCAGAATATTACCCGTGCTGAATTCGCTGCGCTGCTGCTGAGACTGACAGATCAGACACCTGCTGCAGCTTCGGCTGCACCAGTATTCAGCGACGTAAAGGCCGGCACATGGTATTATGGAGCTGTGCTTAAAGCGAAAGAGCTCGGATGGGTAGGCGGAGTTACGGATACAACCTTTAATCCGAATGGCTGGATTACCCGCGAGGATATGGCTGTGATGATTTCCAGAGCGTTCAAGCTGGAGAACGGTTCTGCGGCTTCGGCGCAGACTGCGAAGTTCACAGACGGGCGCCGGATCAGCAGCTATGCGCTGTCAGCGGTCCATGCGGTAACGGAGTCCGGTTATATGACCGGCTTCAATGGAGGATTTGACCCATCAAGTGCCGTAACCAGAGAAATGGCGGCGGTCGTAGCCGTAAGATTGCCTTAAGTGTAATCCATCTTTAAGAAGGCGATTGAGCGGAGTAACAGGTTCATCGGACTGAAGCTTCAAAAGAAAACATAGAGTATAGGAACGGAACGGGGGAGCAGCAGGACAGCCTCCGTTCCTTTCCCTTTTTTCGGAGGTGTGAAAATTAATGTCCAAGCAATCCAAACGATGGTTGTTTTATCCCTTGCTTCTTCTCTTGGCGGTGGTGCTACTGGCCGGCTGTTCTTCCGGCGAGCGGCAGTCTGCCGGTTCTGATCTGAACAGTGCAGCAGATACCACCGCTACACAAAGCTCCGCCCCTGATAACAGCGCGTCTCCGCAAACCGGAGACGCAGCGAATACGGCCCCGCCGTCAGAACCGGCGGGCAGCACCGCTTCGCCTTCTGCGAAGGCGTCGGCGGCTCTTGAAGGGGCGTCGGCATCTGCGCCGCCTGACACCGCTTCAGGCACGGTGACAAGTCCCGTGCCTGCAGGCACTACGGCGCCGGCTGCGCATAGCCCGGCAGCCGGTACCGCCGGAGCAGCCCCCGCGAAGGCGTCGGCGGTGCCCGGCGCAGCAGGCGGCGCCAGTGCGGGCCCGGCAGAGTCCTCTGCCAAACCCGCAGCCACCGCGCGTCCATCTGTCGGTGCGAATAAGCCCGCAGCCACCGCGCGTCCATCTGCCGGCGCGAATAAGCCCGCAGCCACCGCGCGTCCAGCGGCTGCCGTTACGCAGCCGCCGTCCGAAGCGGCAGCGCCTGCGAAGCCCGCCGCTGCGGAGAGCACAGCTACCGTCTCCATCACAGGGAATGAGGAGTACGGCGTGATTTTGGCTCCGGCAGCCTTTGAAATTGAGAAGGGCGAAAGTGCGCTGGAGCTGTTGAAACGGATTACCCGCAAGAACAAAATACAGATGGAATACCAGGGCTCCAAGGGCTTCGCCTATGTGGAAGGAATAGACAATCTGTATGAATTCGACCATGGAGCAGAGAGCGGCTGGATGTACAAGGTGAACGGGGAGTTTCCGGGCAAAGGTGCCGGAAGCTATACCGTGCAGCCCGGAGATGCTATTGAGTGGCTGTACACCCTGGATCTGGGCAAAGATCTGGGAGCCAAAGCGCCATGAACAGCGGCTTCCGCTCCATGCATCCTTCGGTAGCCCTGCTATACTATGCAGGGCTGCTGCTGTTCGCTGCCCTGCTGTTTCATCCGCTGTTTCTGGTAACGGAAATTGCCGGCTTGCTTGGCCTTCTGCTGCTGCAGGGACAGGGACGGAAGCTGCTGCGGGGGCTGCCTTTTTACCTGCTGATGGCCGGCTCCGTGGCCGTGATTAATCCTTTGTTCTCGCACCGGGGCTCGCATATCCTGTTTTATTTTATGGATCAGCCGATTACGTTGGAAGCGGTGTTCTACGGACTGATGATGATGACCGTGCTGCTGACGATTTTTATATTGTTCATTTCTTACAACTATACGGTAACGGCGGATAAATTCATGTACCTGTTCGCAGGGGTAGCGCCTAAGACGGCCCTGCTGACGTTGATGACGATCCGTTTTGTGCCATTGTTTCAGCGGCGGCTGCGGCAAATTTCCCTGATTCAGCAGATCAGAGGCATTGATGTAAGCAAAGGAAAGCTGCGCAAAAGAATGCGGGACGGCATGACCCTGCTCAAGGTGCTTCTGACCTGGTCGCTGGAGGAGGCGCTGCAGACGGCCGATTCGATGAAAGCACGCGGCTACGGCATCCGCAAACGCAGTGTGTACGGGATTTACAGGTTTGACCGGCAGGACAAAACCGTCTTGGCTCTGCTCTCGCTCAGCGGCATAATTCCGCTGTTTGGCTGGCTGCAGGGGTACGGCATCTTTGAGATATATCCGCGGATGAAACCTATGGCCTGGGGCTCAGGCGAGGCGGTCATGTACGCCGGCTTCTGCCTGTTCGTAGGAATCCCCCTCTGGCTGGAAGGAAAGGAGAAATGGTTATGGCGATCATCGCGGCGGAAGGATTTTCCTTCCGGTATCCCGATGCAGAGAGAGACACGCTCCATGAGCTCTCATTTACGATAGAGGAGGGCGAGTTCGTTGTGCTTCTCGGTCCTTCAGGCTGCGGCAAAACAACACTTCTGCGCCATCTGAAACGGGAGCTTGCTCCGGTAGGCTTGCACAGCGGGTCCATCAGCTATCAAGGGAGGCCGCTGGCGGAATTGCCTGCGGAGACAGCAGCCGGAGATATCGGGATCGTATTTCAGAATCCGGATGCGCAGATTGTGATGGATACCGTATGGCATGAGCTGGCTTTTGCGATGGAAAATATGGGCTACCCGCCATCAGTCATGCGCAGCAGGCTGGCGGAAATCGCCGGGCTGTTCGGGCTGGAGCCGCTGCTGTACAAATCGGTGCATGAGCTCTCAGGTGGTCAAAAGCAGCTGCTGAATCTGGCCTCCGTGCTGCTGCTTCAGCCCAAGCTGCTGCTGCTGGACGAGCCGACCTCACAGCTTGATCCTGTCGCTGCCCGCGAGTTTATCCAGACCTTGCAACGGCTGAATGAGGAGCTGTCAATGACAGTCATCATCAGTGAGCACAGGCTGGAGGAGGTGCTGCCGCTGGCCGACCGGGTGCTGATGCTGGAGGATGGCGTTCTGCAGGCCCAGGACACTCCCCGCGGATTCGTGCGGGGAGCCGGGCAGGGACCGAACGCAAGTCATCAGGCCTACCTGCCGACAGCGTCGCGGTTATTCCTCGCCCTGTCACCGGAGGCCTCATCCGTTCCGCTGGAATCTATTCCGCTGACGGTGCGCGAGGGCAAACGCTGGCTGCATTCACACGCAGCAGCAACGCCTGCAGACGGCTCACACCCTGCTGCGGGCGTCCATCCAGCCGTGAACGCAGGCTGTGCAACAGCATCACAAGACGGTGCAGCTTCACGCTTCACCGGCAAAGCCAATGCCGCAGCACCCCTGCTCAGCTGCCGGGAAGTCACCTTCCGTTATGAGAAGGACGGCCCGGAGGTGCTGCGCAAGCTGACGTTGTCCCTGCACCGGGGAGAGCTGCTGGCTATCATGGGCGGGAATGGTGCTGGGAAATCGACCCTGCTGCATGTACTGGGCGGGCTGGCGAAGCCGCAGCGCGGCAAGGTCGAGTCTGCCAAAGGGCTGAAGTCCGGACTTCTGGCCCAGAACCCGCTGCTCTATTTCAGCTATGACACGGTAGCGGAGGAACTGCGGCATATGGCCCGGTATGCAGGCATGTCTCCTGAGGAGGAGAAACGGGAGATAGAAGCCCTGCTGGATGTATTTCAGCTTCATCAAGTACTGGACAGCCATCCGCATGATATCAGCGGCGGCCAGCAGCAGAAGCTGGCGCTGGCCATGGTAATGCTGCTGAAGCCCGGCGTTCTGCTGCTGGATGAGCCGACCAAGGGGCTGGACCCCGGGGCGAAGGAAAGACTGGCAGCCTTGCTAAGGCAGCTGTTGGAGCAAGGCATAAGCATTATTATCGTGACGCATGACGTAGAGTTTGCTGCAAAATACGCGACCCGCTGCGCGATGCTGTTTGACGGAAGCATTACAGCAGAGGGAGCTCCGGCGGAGTTTTTCAGCAGCAACTATTTCTATACAACGGTGGTAAACCGCATGGTGCGGGATTTGCTGCCGCAAGCATTGACTCTTGAGGATGTGATGAGAACATGGCAAGATTCCGGCTTCCGCTGTTAATTGCTTTAGGTGTATTTTTGGCCGGTCTGGCACTTACATCAGCGCTGAAGGACCGTCATTATATACTGCTCAGCCTCGTGCTGCTTGCAGCGGCATTGCTTCCGCTGTTTATCCGGCTGGAGCGGCGTCCGCTGGAATCGCGGGAGCTGGTGCTGCTGGCCGTGCTGTCGGCAATCGCTGCAGTCAGCCGGGTTCCTTTTGCCGCGTTGCCGAGTGTGAAGCCAGTGTCTGCTATTGTCATTTTATCCGCTTATGTCTTTGGGGCCGAGGCTGGCTTTATCATCGGGGCGGTAGCCGCGCTTGTAT
Organism: Paenibacillus sp. FSL H3-0321; assembly: GCF_038002865.1. NCBI lineage: Bacteria > Bacillati > Bacillota > Bacilli > Caryophanales > Paenibacillaceae > Paenibacillus > Paenibacillus sp. FSL H3-0321. The sequence goes on from NZ_JBBODH010000001.1 coordinate 5,336,567, forward strand.
CCAATATTTATTTCGGGCAAGGTCCATGGACACCCTGGCAGATGTTTGCCTGGGGGATGGCGGGCCTGACGGCGGGCTGGCTGAGGAATACCTGGTGGATGAAGAAACGAGGCGGCCTGCTTCTCTTCGGCTTCATCTGGGGGTTTTTGTTCGGCTGGATTATGAATATCTGGTACATTATCAGCCTGCCGGATGCATTTAGCTGGGGGCTTGTGTTACCCGCATACGTCTCGAGCTTTTACTTCGATCTGGCCCATGCCCTGTCCAATGTATTTTTCCTGGCAATTCTGGCCGGTGGCTGGACCAAGGTGCTGGAGCGGTTCCGCAAGAAATACGGGCTGCTGCAGGAATGATTATGCCGCTGATATCATGGATTCTGTTGCGTGAAATTACATTGGAATGTTATTTCAGTCATTAAGAAGTCTGAGTGTTGTTAAATTAGGATATTTTTCTGTTTATTTCGACATTTTTCGTGTTTAATCATCATTATTTCGACCTTTTTCGCCGATGAATAAGATAACAGCAAGATACAAAAAGGCGGGAATGGGATATGAGACATCTGAAAGTGAAATATAAAATGGCACTGCTTGTGGTAATTGTCGTTGCTATACTGATCGGTTTAGGACTAACGGGCATTACCTCCACCCAAAAAATGGCCAAGCGATCCCAAGAGACCTATAGCGGGAATTTGCAGCCGATTTACCTGGTTACGGAGCTGCGGGCCAACAACCGGTCGATTGAGTCTTTTTTGCTGGAAGCTTTGCTTACCAAGGAAACCGTCAAGAGCAAAGAGCTGACCGAGGGGATTAAGCAAAACATTGCAAAAAACAATGAGTTGCTGGAGCAATTGAAATTAATTGCCTTCAAGGATACTGAAATCAACAATAAAATCAACGAGTATATGTCGTTGCTGCCGGATTACCGGACACAGCGCGATAATATCATTCAGCTTGCCAATCAGAATCTTAATACTGAAGGCTATCAAATTTTCTCGGGTGTGTCCTTTAGCGAGTCTAGGAAGCTGATGGTCGGTCTGCTGGATGACACAGCCCGGTTGCTTTTAGAGGATGCTGCTGAGCATAATGTGCTTACTTTAGCCGACGCTAAGACATCCTCAACTGTGAGCACGATTCTGATTACTGCCGCCTTGATTCTCTGTATTCTGATCAGTATTATAATCACCCGGCTGATTACGAAGCCGCTCAAAGAATTGCAGGGATTGATGAAGCGGGCAGAAGAGGGCGATTTGACCGTAGCTGCATCCTATACAGCCAAGGATGAAATCGGCCAGATCAACCTTTCCTTCAATTCGATGCTGGATAGTCTGAAAGTGATGATGCAAGGGGTCTCGGAAAGTGCGGAGATGCTGTCGGCCTCGTCTGAGGAAATGAGTGCCAGTGCAGAACAGACCGCACGCGCTTCGCAAATGATCGCCGAAACCTCGAATGAAATAGCCGTGGGATTTGATGTCCAGGTCGAGAACATCAGCCGCACGACAGCATCCGTGCAGAACATGACGGAGGATATTGCCGCCGTCGAGCGCAGCGGCAATGAGATGGCTGAACTGATGGCCGGGGCTGCTGTCTCGACAGACCGCGGCGCAGAAGCTGTTGAGCGAATCCTTGCACAGATGAAGGAAATTGACTCTAGTGTTGCATCGAGTCAGAGAATAGTCAGCAATCTGGGCAATCTGTCCGGGGAGATCAGTACGATTATTACAACCATTAATGCAGTCGCCACCCAGACGAATCTGCTTTCGCTGAATGCGTCAATCGAAGCGGCCAGAGCCGGAGAGCATGGCCGGGGCTTCGCTGTTGTTGCCGGAGAGATCCGCAAGCTGGCGGAGGCTACAGGAAGAAGCTCGCTGCAGATTACCGGAATCATAACTGACATTCAGCAGCAAACCGCCAGTGCGGTAGATTCAATGGCACTGGGAACACAACTGGTATCAGAGGGTCTTGCGCAGAGTGAAGTGGTCTCGCAGGCGTTTGAGGAAATACAGCATTCAATTAATGATGCCGTCCGGCAGACGGAGGGCATCAGAGCGGCTGTCGGGCATGTCTCACAGGAATCTCAGGCTGTATCACAGGCCATGGAGCAGGCCAATGAGATTTCCCGCAAAGGCGCGGGGGAAGTGCAGGATACAAGCGCTGCCAGTGAGGAACAATTGTCGGCGATGGGGGAAATGTCGCTTTCTGCCCAGTATCTTGCCACACTTGCCGAGGACCTGCAGAAGGAACTGGCCAAGTTCAAACTCTAAATACAGAGCTGCAGCAGCAGATACAGGCTACATAAGGAGAGACCACCGGAACTTTCACGTTCCGGCGGCCTCTCCTTTTTATATATGGCCGAATGTTCATTTCTTCGCCGGAGCCACTCACCAGCGCTAACTGAAAGACATCTGAGATTGCGATTTGTGTTTTTTGTGAACATCCTGCAAAACAAAAAAAAGGCCCGCCCCGGATCGGATGACCGGAGTGGACCTGAATGTGTTGTCCAGCTTATCTTGTTCTTAAGCGTACCAGCCCCATACGAAGATGAACAGGGTTCCGAAGATGGTAACCAATCCGACGAACAAAGCGTAAGCGATATTGATATAAAGCTCTTTCTTGGTATCTGCGGATTCCCCGATGTGCATGAATACGAAGAGCTGCAGAGAAGCCTGGATAAGGGCTGTAATCAGCAGAACCGCCATATTTGCCCCATCGGACAGATCACCATAGATGACAACCAGCGCAGCGGCAGAAAGGACCAGAGAGGCCAGATAACCCATCACATGGCGAATTGGGAACAGTTGCTTCATCATGTCACATCAGTCCTTTCAGGTAGACGAAGCTGAAGATAAAGATCCAGACAACGTCCAGGAAATGCCAGAACAGCGAGAAGATAAAGGCTTTATTGGCGGTAGCCGGATTAATGCCCTGACGCCAGATCTGGATCATAATCGCTGCGCCCCACAGGAAGCCGAAGCTGACGTGGGCACCGTGCGTGCCGAGCAATACGAAGAGACTGGATAGGAATCCACTGGTTTGCAGTGTAGCCCCTTCATGAACATAGGTGAAGAACTCATCAATTTCTATGCCGATAAAGCCGAGGCCCATCAGCAGTGTGATTGCCATAAAGACCATCATGGCCTTCTTGTAGCCGTGACGCATAGCATGGATCGCAAGCCCGATCGTGAACGAACTCGATAGGAGCAGGAAGGTTTCAATCAGCACCGGGCCGATTTCAAACAGCTCGCTTCCGCTTGGTCCGCTGGCGAAACGGTCGACCATTACTAAATAAACGGTGAATAAAGTGGCGAAGAGCGGAATTTCAGCTCCGAGAAATACCCAGAAACCGAAAATCTTGTTGCTGTTCTCCTCTGTTGAATATTCCAGCGGCTTGGACGCATCTATTTTCATACAGTCTCACCCCGCAGTTTCTTTTCAGTAGCAATAACTTCTTCAGCTGAAACGTAGAAGCCGTGATCCCGGTCAAAGGACATGGCAGCCAGCATGATGATGATGCCTATTCCGGCCACGATGGCAGGAATCCACATGCTGAATACTAGGAAGAAGCCCAGGAAGAAGAAGATTACACCCAGGATAAATGGCTTCCCGGTATTGTTTGGTAAATGGATTTTAGTGATTTTATCTTCAAAGAGCGGAATATTATCCTGCTTCGCGGACCAGAAGGCATCACGCGTCTGAACTTTTGGCACAATTGCAAAGTTATAAGCAGGAATCGGACTTGGTGTAGCCCATTCCAGTGTACGGCCATCCCATGGATCGCTTGTTGTGTCTCTTGGCATGTAGCGTGTGCTCCAGTAGATGTTGTAGACCAGAATAACAAATCCGATCGCCAGGCCGACAGCACCGGCGAAGGAGAGCATATTCAGCGGACCAAAGCCGGTCTCTTCTGAGTAGGTGTACATCCGACGGGTCATACCCATTAGTCCCAGGAAGAACAGTGGGAAGAAGGTGACATTGAAGGATATAATAATCCACCAGAAGGCATGTTTGCCCAGACGTTCATTCAGGCGGAAGCCGAATACTTTAGGGAACCAGTAATGGAACCCGGCGATAACGGCGAACACGGCGCCCGGAATCAGCACGTAGTGGAAATGCGCAACCAGGAACATCGTATTATGATACTGATAATCGGCACTGGCCATCGCCAGCATAACGCCGGTAACCCCGCCGATAGTGAAGATCGGGATAAAAGCCAATGTGTACAGCATCGGGGTCGTAAAGGTTATTCGCCCTTTTCGGAGGGTGAACAGCCAGTTGAATATCTTAACCCCGGTAGGCACAGCTATCGCCATAGTTGTTATGGAGAAGAAGCTGTTGACCATAACCCCTTGGCCCATGGTATAGAAATGGTGAGCCCATACCAGGAAGGACAGCAGGGAGATAAGCAGCATACTGACGACCATGGAAGTGTAGCCGTACAAATTCTTTTTGGAGAAGGTGGCGATAATTTCGCTGTAAATACCGAATGCCGGCAAAATAACGATATATACCTCCGGATGTCCCCACACCCAGAACAGGTTGGCCCAGAGCATATCCATCCCGCCGTTAGCCATCGTGAAGAATTGAGAGCCAAACAGCCGGTCGAACATCATCAGGGCAAGTGCCACAGTCAGCACAGGGAAGGCAAATACGATAATAATGTTCGTAATCAGTACGGACCAGGTGAACATTGGCATCTTCATCAGCGTCATGCCTGGTGCACGCATTTTAAGAATCGTCACGATGAAGTTAACGCCTGTGATCAGTGTCCCGATACCGGAAATCTGCAGCGCCAGGGAGTAATAGTTATTACCGACCGTAGGGCTGAATTCCAGACTCGCTAGCGGGAAGTAAGCCGACCACCCGGCATCCGGCGAGCCGCCGATTACGAACGAAATGTTAAGCAGCATAGCTCCCATGAAGAAGAGCCAGAAGCTGACCGCGTTCAGCCGCGGAAAGGCCACATCTCGCGCGCCGATCTGCAGTGGGATAATCACGTTCATTAAACCGATGATAAACGGCATGGCCATGAACAGAATCATGATCAGACCATGGGTGGTAAAGACCTCGTTATAATGCTGGGCATCGAGGAATTTCATTTCCGGCGCTGCCGTTTGCAGACGCATCATCATGGCGTCAACACCGCCGCGGAACAGCATAAGCAGTGCGGCCAGGATATACATAACCCCGATCTTCTTATGGTCTACAGTTGTAAGCCATTCGCGCCAGAGGTATCCCCATTTCTTGAAATAGGTAAGCCCAACGAGAATCCCGATGGTCGCAAGAGCGATACTGATCATTGCTCCATATATCAGGGGTTCGCCGTGAACCTTAAATTTGTCTAAATCCATTAGGGTAGCTCCTTTCAGGTTGTTACATTAAACTGTGAACGAGTTAGTGGCCCTCGTGTGTGTGTTCTTCTACAGGTGAGCTTGGAAGCGGCTCATTCACCTCAGGGTTGGGCTCGCTGTCAAATTCGGTCTGGCTGGACGGTTCAGGAGAAGGGTGGATGTCCTTGTTATCCTGATGATCCATATTTCCGTTATCTATATCCATTTCCGTACCATCGCCGCTCATATGCTCGCTATGGTCTCCCGGCGGCGGGCTGAACTCCAAATGGGTGGAGGAATAGGTTTTGCGTCCAAGATGTTCGGCAGCCAGCAGGCCTTTGAAATCATCCTCCGTAAGCTTAGGCGCGGTATCCTTAACCTCTTTGACCCATTCGGCATATTCTTTGTCGCTCATCACAAGCGCCTCGAATTCCATGTGGGCGAAGCCTTTACCGCTAAAGTTCGAGTTCTTGCCGATAAATGAACCTGCGGTGTCGGCGGAGAGATTAAGTTTTGTAAGCATGTCGCTCATCGCGTACTTCTGTCCGGCAAGCTGTGGAATCCAGAAGCTGGTGATGGTGCCGAAAGAGTACAGTCTGAACTCTACCGCACGGTGAATCGGGAAATTGACGTAGTTTACGGTTTCAATTCCCTCCTCAGGATAGCTGAAATGCCATTTCCAGTTGGAGGAAGAGGCGTAAATAACCAAAGGCTTCTGGTCCTTGTATTCCTCCGCGACATTCTCAACCGCATGGGTTGATTTTACAGTCACTACTGACAAAAAGGTTACGATGATAATCGGGATAATAATCCAGATGGCTTCGAGAACCTTGTTGCCCTCCTCATGTTCTGGAATGTAACCTTCGTTGCTTTTTTTCGCCCGGTATTTCACCAGTACGAATATATATAAGATGTAGACAACTGCCAGGACCCCGATCATCACCAGAATGGACAGGATGATGGTGTCAGATAAAGTGCGTGCGGCCGGACCCTTCGGATTCAGAACGGTGAGCGAACTGCATCCCGGCAGAAGAAGGATTAGGCTGAGGAACAAAGCGTATAACGGACCCTTTTTTTTCATATAGAACTCCTTCCTTCAATACTTCTTTTCATTGCCGTTCATTAGCCAATAAACATTAACCTGTATCTATAGTAAGAACTACTTACCCATAATGCAAAATACATATTTTAACATTAAATCCACATAAGGCCTTAATAATGGCGAACAAGTTAAATATGTGTGATCGAATTGTTACAAATGTCGTAAGGTATGACAAAGATCACTGTAGTGGTGCGGTTTAAGGTAATTTTAAGGTTGTTCAAATTTTGTTCACTTTTTCACAAATGTTACTAATTTCGTCACAATTAATTTTAGCAATAAAGCCTGATTTTAACCGCTTTTTGCGGCCGCGACAGCTTTCGACGATTGTTGCGATTTTTTGATAAATATTAAGAATATGTCTTTTGTCACTGTGAAAAAGTAACAAGATATTCTTTGGGCGGTTACAATCTCTCAAATTCAAATCTATCTATGTGTGATAAAGTATAGATAAATATACATAGATAGGAGATTACTGCTTGTGCGAATGAAAAAAACAATGCTGTTATTCATGTCTTTATTCTTATGTTTTGGTATTCTACAGAACACGGCAATCGCAGCCGGAACGAATGCCTCATTACGTCTTGGTGTGAACGACACACTGACGGAAATAGAAGCTGTTTCTGTAAAAGGTAACTATTATGTTCCAGTACGCGCTTTGGCACAGAAGCTGAAGTGGAACATTTCCATGCTTCAGGACGGGGTTCAGATCGCCGGAGGCGGCAAATCCCTTTTACTGCTCAAAAATGACGGAGGCGCCAAACTCCAGAATGATACCATTGTTCCAATAAGTACCTTTGTGCAGAATGGATCGCTGATGGTTCCGCTGCGGATAAGTACTTATCTTGGGTATATGATAACCTTTGAGCCGGATAAATATTTACTAAGAGTGCGGGATACATCGGCGGCTTTGGATGATGCGGCGTTCGTAAGCCAATTCAAGAGCGAATTAAAGCCGATTGTCAGCGCAAAGCCGGCTCCGGAGACAACCCCGGGCAAGCAAGGGAGGATAGTGTATCTTACCTTTGACGACGGACCGTCGGCAACGACTTCGCAACTGCTGGATATTCTGGGCGAAAATGAGGTAAAGGCGACCTTTTTTATGCTTGGACCCAATATGAACCGGTATCCATCGGCAGTGAAACGAATTGAAGAGGAAAGCCACGGACTCGCACTCCACGGCATGACTCACCGCAAAGAGAAGTTTTATGCTTCTCCGGGTGCAGCACTTGCCGAAATGTCAGCTGATAATGCAGTGCTGAAGAAGATCACCGGCTCCAGCACAACACTGATCCGTCCGCCGTACGGAAGTAAACCTTATTTCACTAAATCCTTCAGGGACAGAGTGCTGAGCCAGGGTTTCCATCTGTGGGATTGGAATGTGGACTCGAACGACTGGAAATACAAGGAGAACAGCGCCAGGATCTATAATACGGTTATGGAACAGGTCCATAAACTGCAAAAGTCCAACAGCAATCCTGTTATCCTGATGCATGATCAGAAAGCTACACTGAAAGTGCTGCCGGACGTACTCAAAACACTGAAGAAGGAAGGCTATACCTTTGAGATTATTACGAAGGATATGGAGCCGCTGAATTTCTGGAAGGATAAGCGCTGATCGTCAGCGTTTACGGCAAGATGTAGAAAGAGTGTAAAAAGCGGCTTAAGCAGATTGTTTTCTGCTTAAGCCGCTTTTTTGTGCTGCGCGGTGGTTTCAGGGGGCTGTATTTGGAGGCCCGACAGCATAGCCTTGTCATATGTACAAATACCCTACGAGCATACTGACAAGCTCGGTCTTTATTCTGTCCGTTCCAATACGATGGGAGGAAAAGGCGATGACATCCACTATGGCACTGATGGATTCGAATACAAGGAAGGCAGCGGCTTCCAAATCTGTGATCTTAAGCTCATCCTTACCCATTTGCAGATACTGGAGCGTTAGGACACGTCCGACTTCATACTGTGCGTCCATCAGCTCTTTGATACCCCCGTCGCTGAGATACATAATAGACAGTTCCTTGTGGAATCCGGTATAGACCTCGTGCGAGAGGATGAGGCTGTCTACCAGATGGCTCAGCAGTGCATACTTGTCAGGGCTCTGAATGTTAATCTCGGACATGTAGGCTTCTATCCTTGCCAGCAGCGCTTCACTGTAATTCTTAAGCACATCGATAAATACGGCCCGTTTATCTATGAAATAGGAATAGAAGCTGCCGGTGGATACACCCGCTGCAGCAGCAATCTGCTTCGTATTGGTCTGATGGTAGCCCTTCTCCGAGAAAAGCCTCATGGCGGCTTGAACGATGGCTTCCTTGGTCTTGATGCTGCGGTCCTGCCGCGGCGTTCTTGTCTTGTCTTCCATTTCACTCATGGTTAAAGCCCCCCTTATAACCGATTGTAGAGGAGCGGTATTTGACTGTCAATAAAAGTTGAACTACAGTTCAAATTTGTTATTGACAAACATGAACTCTAGTTCATATAATTCAAACATGAACTAAAGTTCACATATAAGGAGAGATGAAATTGAGCATCAGAATGCGTAGGGCTTTTTCTTTTACGGCAATTGTTCTGGGTTTCTTCATGGCGCTGCTGGATACGACGATTATAAATATTGCCTTGCCTGAAATGACGAGGCAATTTGGCGGCAGCGTATCGCAAATTTCGTGGGTGATGAATGGTTATAACCTGGCGTTTGCTGTATTTATTCTCACGGCTTCAAGACTGGCTGATCAATTCGGACGGAAGAAAATATTTATCACCGGTGTGGTGCTGTTTACTTTGACCTCGCTGCTCGCGGGCTTTGCTTCTTCACTTGGGATGCTCATTGGATTAAGAGTCCTTCAAGGACTTGCGGGGGCCATCATTGTTCCGGTTACCATTCCGCTGACAACCACAACCTTTCCAAAGGAGATGCATGGCTTGATCATCGGCATATGGGGGGCCGTTTCAGGCGTTGCGGCTGCGAGCGGGCCGGCACTTGGCGGGATTATTACGCAAAATCTGAACTGGCAATGGATCTTTTTTGTCAATGTGCCGCTGGGGGTGCTGAGCGTGGTGCTTACTTGTCTGTTTATACAGGAATCCAGAGATGACACCGCAGGCCGATCCATTGATTATGGCGGAACATTGGGAATAACCGGGGCGATGTTTTTTATTACCTATGCGCTGATTAAAGTTCAGGACTATGGCTGGAACTCCCGGATGACGCTGCTACTGCTGGCTGCAGGGGTTCTGTTTCTCGTCTTCTTTTTCCTCACACAGTGGAAAGGGAAGGAGCCGATGCTCCCGTTGTCGCTGCTGAGAATTCCCCCGTTCAACGGTGCAACGTTGACTATGCTTTTTGTTGGTGCGGGGCTGATGAATATCTCACTGCTGACCTCTTTCTTCCTGACCCGGATGATGGGGATGACCGAACTGCGGGCTGGACTTGTACTTTCCATGATCGCGGTGGGCTCGATCGTCAGTTCAGCCCTTTCCGGGCCGTTATCCAATAAATACGGCAGCCAGCTGTTTGGGGCGGTTGGAATGATTATGATGGCCGGAGCCATGTATTCATTAAGCGGACTGCATGCAGACTCAACGCTTCCGGAAGTGTTGATCCGTCTGGTTGTGGCCGGTATCGGCACCGGGTTCACCATGGCACCGGTGATGTCTTCAGCCGTACGCAACGTGCCTGAAGAGAAGGTGGGGATCTCATCGGGGATTACGAATATGGCAAAGTCACTGGGGGGTGTGATCGGGGTGGCTATTATCGTTACTGTGCTGCAGCAAAATACCAGCGACGGGCTGAATGCGGCTTCTGTCCGCGCAGTGAAGGCGGTGGAGAAGGATGCTGTGCTCCAGCCCTTTCTCAAAACAGTGATTGCTGATGCGGCGGGTTCATTGGCAAATGTGGAAAGCTCACCGGCTGAAACCTCCGAGAAGGTATTGAAGGAGGCCGAACTTGCTGCTGCCGGGCTTGGCCCTTCGGATCAGCAGGCATTTGCCGCTGACCGGAGCCGGCAAATCCAGGAGATGGAGCTCGTCCTGACGCGTGCAGGAGAAGACATGAAGCATGAAGCTGAACAGGCATACAGCAGAACTTACGTTTTAGCCAGCCTCATTATGCTTCCGGGTGTTGTATTCGCGCTGTTCAGCGACAAACGCCGGAAACGGAAGGGGGCCGGGGTTCCTGGGGAACTTACTTTGCCGCAGCAATAGTGATCTCCGTGTATATCGTGCATATATAGAAGAAAGACCCTTGGGGCTTTATAAGATTAGGTCAGCCGGTAATTTCTGGTTGGCCTAATTTAATTTGATTTGAGGTTGACATGTATATCCAACTGTACTAATAATAGTAGTACAGTTAATACACCTAGACACAGTTTGTGATACAACATCAGAAAGGAGAACTGTCATGTTCGAATTGGATGTCCGCAGCCGCAAGCCGATTTATGAGCAGCTGACCGGCAAGATCAAAGAAATGATTATGCATGGTATTTTGCGGGCAGATGAACAGCTTCCCTCGGTGAGAATCTTATCCTCGCAGCTCACCGTAAATCCGAATACGATTCAGAAAGCCTACCGGGAGCTGGAGCGGGAAGGCTACATCTATTCCTTGCAGGGCAAGGGGAGTTTCGTGGCTCCGCTTCAGCAGGGGCTGAACGAGAGCAAGAGGGCGGAAGTGCGGAATGAGCTGCTGCGCCTGATGGCAGCAGCCGTCTACCTCGGATTTACCGAAAGCGAGATAGGTGCGCTGTACCGCCAGGTGCTGGATCAGAGAGAGGGGGAGAAACATGATTGAAATTCGCGGCGTCAGCAAAATTTTTCAGGGAGAAAAAGCGGTTGACGGCATTTCGCTGACTGTACATAAAGGAGCAATTTACGGACTGCTCGGATCGAACGGTGCGGGTAAAACAACACTGCTGAAGACGCTCGCCGGTATTTACCGGCCGGAAGAGGGCACGGTTAAGTTTGAAGGGAAGCCGGTCTTTGAAAACCCCGAGGTGAAGCAAAGGATCATTTTCATGCCGGACAGTCCTTATTTCTTCCCGCAGGCATCAATCAAGAGCATGGCCGCCTTTTACCGCTCTATTTATCCGGGGTGGAATGAGGCGCACTTTCAGGAGCTTGGGAAAATGTTTCGGCTCGATACAGGCCGCAAGCTCAGCCGGTTCTCCAAGGGTATGCAGCGCCAGGCGTCCTTCTGGCTCGCCCTAAGCTGCTCCCCGGATGTGCTTATCATGGATGAGCCGATCGACGGGCTTGACCCGGTCATGCGGCGGCAGATCAAGAATCTGCTGTTCCAGGAGGTGGCCGAACGGGGGATGACCGTCATCATCTCCTCACATAACCTGCGGGAAATTGAAGATCTATGCGATCATGTCGGCATTATGCACGGCGGCAAAATGCTGGTGGAGAAGGATCTGGACGATCTCAAAGCGGACACGCATAAAGTGCAGGTGGCGTTCCGGGATGAACGGCATGCATCGGTACTGACAGCTAAGCTGCAGATTCTTCATCAGGAACAGCGTGGCAGCGTTAATCTCTATATTGTAAAAGGGGACCGCGAGCGGATCGGGCAGGCTTTTCGGGTGTACGATCCGTATGTACTGGATCTATTGCCCCTGACACTTGAGGAAATCTTTATATATGAAATGGGGGATGCCGGTTATGACGCGCAGCCGATTCTTCTTTAACAGCAGCGTAATCCGCCAAAACTTGCGCCAGCATGGCTGGATCGGAATTATATACACGCTAGGTCTGATGTTCTTTCTTCCGCTCCAGATGTTCTTGAGCGGCAATCCGAATGCGGAGCCTGAGAAAGCCGAGAGTTTGTTCGGTATCGGCGGTGATATGCAAGTGTTCTTTATCGCTACGCTTCCAGTGGTAGCCGGTCTATTCCTTTTCCGTTTTCTGCAGTCTAAGCCTTCATCGGATCTGTGGCACAGCCTGCCGCTTCGCCGGGAGCATTTACTTGCTGCCCATGCATGGAGCGGCCTGATTCTATTGCTTCTTCCGGTCTGGCTGACTGCTGCAGTTACCGCAATCGTGGCACCGCTGGACGGCAATATGTACATTTACCAAGGAGCGGAAGTCTGGGAGTGGTGCCTGACAGTTACCATCCTCACCTTGTTTCTGTTCGTTTTCACTGCCTTCGTTGGAATATGTACAGGCCAAACTATTCTCCAGGGGGTTGTTGTTTATATCCTGCTCGTTCTTCCCTCCGCGCTGTTAATGCTGACTGGGATGCATCTTAATAGGTATTTGTACGGGTATTCAGGCGGTTATAATGATGAGTATAGAATGGTCAATTGGTCGCCGGTTCTGCAGATTGTGAGACTCAGCAATGCATACGATAAGGTCAGTACAGGAGAGAAATGGATATATTTCGTGATCACTCTCTTAGTAGTTATGCTGTCCTTTGTGCTTTACCGCAAACGGCATAGCGAAAAGGCTGGGCAGGCGATTGCCTTCACCTATTTCAATCCGTTGTTCAAAGCAGGGGTGATGTTCTGCACCATGCTGGTTTCCGTGTCTTATTTCGGCAATGTGAAGCCGCAGCAGACAGGCTGGCTTATTGGCGGCTGTATTGCCGGAGCACTCATCGGCTATGTTGTAGCTGAAATGATCATTCGCAAGACATGGCAGATCATGACCCGCAGGGTATTCGCTGACTTCGCCGCTTATACTATCCTGCTGGGACTCCTGCTCTATGTTCCGGTCACTGGGATTACCGGCTATGAGAGCAGGGTGCCGGCAGCGGACAAGGTCACGGCGGCTTATGCCGGGAGCAATTTCTGGATGTTGACCGAACCAGGGCAAGGCCCGATGGAAGTTCAGAACCGTCCCTATGAAGAGAAGGAAGTCTTCAATGAAGACAAAAGCTATATTGAGGCTGTACGCAAGCTGCATCAGGCACTTGTCACTGTGCGGCCTGGAGAGGAAGAACGTTCTCTGGGTAATTCTATCGGCAGCAGGGAGTTCAGCTTTGCTTACCAGTTGAAGAATGGGCGGCAGCTGCTGCGGTCTTACTGGATTCCATCAGCCGGCTTCGAACCGGAGCTAAAGGCGATCATGGAGAACAAGGAGTTCAAGCGTAACGAATATATGCTTTCCCGGCTTGGCGATAATGTGGAGAGTCTGAGAATCAGCAACAAAAATAAAGCGATTTCGATCTCCGATCCTCAAGAGGTTAAAGAATTCAAGGAAATTCTGAAACGGGAGATATTGAGCATGTCCTATGAAGATCAGCTGGACAACCGGGTTTCCAAGGCTTCTATCCAAACGATAGGTAAGCCGGATGAAAGGGGCTACCAGCTCTATTATGGCTATGAGTGGAAACCCTCCTATCATGAGCTTGAGGGCTGGCTGGCCGAAAAGGGATACGCGGATAAAATTCGTACTCAGGCACAGGATGTGGAATCCGCCGAAATTATTAAGGATGGGTATATTGATAAGCTTGACGCGGCAAGCAGGAATAATATTGAGCGGTATTTTGATCTGGCGCGCAGCGAAGGTCTTGCGGCGGTCACCAAGGATAAGAAGATTATCGGCGATATTCTGGGAAAAGAACGCTATTATAGCGGAAGAACCGGCGAATATGTAATAAAGATGAAATATAAGTACGGAGAAGTGACTTATATATCACTGAGGAAGCAAGACCTTACGCCCGCTATAAAATCACTGCTTCCTTAAGATTCTGGTTTTAGCCTCAGCGGGTTGACAGAAACTGGATGAGTGGATTATGCTTTTGGAAAATACAAGAACGGCAGGAGGTCTGGACAGATGATTGAACAAGGGAATAATCTACACTCGCATAATGCTATTACCTATCTTCCATTCATCTGTCCGCCTTGGGTTACTGTTCAGCGTTAGCAGCGTTTAGTTATTTCCGGTCAGCGGCCTGTAAGGCGGTTGCCGGGGATACTCTAACTGTGGTTCTGCTATATGATGGTGCCTGGCCATGGACGAATGGAGTCCGTGGCTTTTTTGTATTTCGGCAGAGTCCGAAAGGAGAATGAAGCATGTCTGAAATTCATCAATCGATCCTCCGCGAGCTGCGTGGCATTGAGGCGGAGGAGAATGTACGTATTCTGTATGCCTGTGAGTCGGGCAGCCGCGCTTGGGGGTTTCCGTCCAAGGACAGTGATTATGACGTCCGCTTTGTGTATTTGCGCCGCCCTGAGGCGTATCTCTCGATTTTTGAGCAGCGGGATGTGATTGAACGGCCGATCAGCGAGTTGCTTGATATTAACGGCTGGGATCTGAAGAAAGGGCTGACCCTCTTCCGCAAATCCAATCCGCCGCTGCTGGAATGGCTGCAATCCCCCATCCGGTATGAGCAAAATTACACGGTGGCGGACAGTATCCGCAAGCTGTCACCGCTTAGCTTCTCGCCCAAATCCTGTATCTATCATTATCTGAACATGGCCCGGGGGAATTACCGTACCTATCTGCAAGGCAGCGAGGTCAAAATTAAGAAATATTTCTACGTTCTCCGTCCGCTGCTCGCATGTGCCTGGATCGAGAAATACCAGGAGGTACCACCACTGGATTTCAATGTGCTGGCCCTGGATCTGATTCCTGAAGGAACCGAGCTTAGAGAGGCTGTACAGGATCTGCTACACCGTAAAATGTCCGGCGAAGAGCTGGATCTGGAGCCGCGTCTGGAAGTCATTAACGTTTATCTGGAGCAGCAGATCGCGCATTTCGAGCTTGCGGCTTCGCAATTTGGAAGCGGGGGCGGTGTAGCGGATGCAGCCCTGGATGAGCTGTTCCGGGCCGCGCTGCTGGAAGTATGGGGAGAAGACAGCCGCTGGACTTCTAGCGGGGGAAATCAAAGCGAAACCTAAGGAGAGATCAACCTTATGCATTTAATCATCAAGGCGACAGGAACAGGAGCAGGAATGCTCTCTCATCTGCTCGCTAAAAACCCGAATAATCTGTATGACCGGATTGAAAAAGAAGCCAGAGTGCGTATTGTGTTCACAGTCTCTTCCGAAGAAGAGACGGAGGCGGTCATCTATGTAACACCCGACCCAATTGAGCTGGTGAAGGGTTCTTCCTCCGCACACAACGACATCACGCAATATATCAATGACCGTGAATTTGTAACCAGCAGTCTGTTCTGCACCTATATCCGTCCCGCACTGGGTACTGCATTGAACGGCAAACCGAAAGAAGCGTATCTGCCCTGGGTAGGCCAACGCCTTGCACTCGAGCTTTCTTTTGGACCTGTAGCCTCCAATTTGCCTGACCGTACACTTGAAGAGTTGTTCACTGCGCTTGGTTATGAAGTGGTGCTGGAGCGGGGAGAGGCGGAGTATTCCTTTGACCTCAAGAACCGCAGTTCTGTCCGTTATATTAAACTAAAAGGATTTCAGACACTCCAGACTGCCTTGCAGCAGCTTTTTGTGCTCATTCCCGCATTGGATGATTACAAGCATTACTATATCAGTGAGGATGAGGTTGATAAAATCAGGCGTTATGGCGAAGGCTGGCTTCAGGATCATCCTCAGCGAGCGCTGATTCTGAAACGGACGCTGCGTTTCGCTGGGGTAATTAAGCAGTTCGAGGCGCTGGAGGGCCGCACTCAGAATTCCGGCGGAGCTTCTGTTGATGAAAATGAAAAGGAAGCTGCTGTTAAAGGTTCAATGGATGCGCCAAATGCTTTACCTGATCAATCCTTCGAATCCGAGGCTCCAGAAGAGCCGAAAGTCCGGTTGAATGATTTGCGTTACGCAGCTATTGCCGCTACCGTTGAAGCTTTGCAAGCTAAAGCCAGTATTGTTGACTTCGGCTCGGGGGAAGGCAAGCTCTCTGCCATACTCGCCAACGTGCCTGGTGTCCGTGATATTAAAGCAGTTGAGCCCTCTGCCACAGCTCAGTTGAGAGCCATGGACCGGTTCGCCAAGCTGGAAGGCAGGCAAGGAACTATCGTGCCTAAGCCGGTAACCGGATCCCTGTTCTATTTCGATGAGTCGCTGCGGAACAAGGATGTAATGATTCTTTGTGAGGTAATTGAGCATATCGATGAGCACCGGCTGGCGCGGGTGATGGAGACTGTTTTCGCCGAATATGGTCCAAAGACCCTGATTATAACTACCCCGAATAAGGAATACAACGAGGTCTACGAGATGGAGCAGGAAGAGATGCGTCATGGCGACCATCGTTTTGAATGGGGGAGAGAAGCATTTTCCGCCTGGTGTTCCCGCTGGACGACAGCCTTTGGTTACTCTGCGGAGCTGAAGGGGATAGGCGAATACATGGAAGGCTTCGGTTGCCCGACGCAGATAGCCATATTTACGAAGGAGGAAACATCACAATGATAGAGAGACAGGAAGGGCAGCGGGTCATTCCGTTTCCTCATGGAGGCATCGTCGTACTGGTGGGGCCTTCCGGCAGCGGCAAAACGACTCTGCTCCGCAGATTGGTGCAAGAAGGCATATTGTTGCAGACAGAGATCGTCTCTTCCGACGATTACCGCTCATTAGTGGGTGATATCGATTTTATTGATTGGAAGGGCCATCCCCGTGAAGAAGCGGATATTCTGTATGGCGATTATCAATTGCTGTCGAAACTGGCCTTTGAAGCGATGAACACAATGATATCCATGCGCTGCCGGATGGGGAAGCTGACGGTGGTGGATGCCACACATTTGCTGCCCGAATACCGTAAGAAATATATAGAGATGGCAGCAGATTATGATCTGCCCTGTACGGCCTGGGTGCTCGATCTGCCGGAACAGATCCTGCTTGAACGGGATAAGGGACGTGAATTGCCTCGCGGCAGGCAGCGGGTCAAGGCGCAATTTAGCCAATTCAAGCGTTCGCTAAGAGGGCTGCGCGATGAAGGCTTTGATTTCACATATATGTTGAAAGAAACGGAAAGTGTGCAGTTTGTCCGCAAGCAGAATGAATTGCTGATTGAAATGGGTGCAGGGATTGATGTGATCGGCGACATTCACGGCTGTTACGATGAGTTGTTGGAACTGCTTGATCAGCTGGGCTATATCGCTGATGAGAGCGGATTGTACCGCCATCCTAAAGGCAGAGAACTAATCTCTGTAGGTGATGTAATGAGCCGTGGTCCCAACTCACTGGATGCACTGAGATTCTGGAAGCGGCACAGCGACGCCGGAATCTCACGTATGGTCGACAGCAACCATGGCTGGAAGATTGCCCGGTATCTTGGGGGGCGCAAGGTTACCTTAAGCCATGGCGATGAGAAGTTTGCCGCCGAGCTGGAGCGGTATGCGCTGGCAGAGGGTGAGGCTGCGGCTAGCAAACTTAGAGAAGAGTTGAAGCAGTTCCTGCTCTCCGCCCCCAGTCATCTGGTGTATGGACGGGGTGGTATACGGCGGGTGGTTGTTGCCCATGCCGGAATCCGCGATGAGTATATCGGCAGGCAGTCGAAACGGATTCAGGACTTTTGCCGCTACGGTGATACAGAAGGAAGTGAGGGGAAGGGCACTCCTGTACGCAAGGAATGGTATGTGCAGCATGACTCCGGTGAGCTAATTGTCTGGGGGCATGATCCGAGACCTTACCCTACTCTGGTTAAGAACACGGTCAACATTGATCAAGGCGCAGTCTTTGGCGGCTCATTGACGGCTTACCGGTATCCTGAACAGCAGTTTGTTGCGGTCAAGGCGCACAGAGATTACGCCCAGGACCCGGACAGCCCGCTGATCCGCTGGGAACGCGGCCGTTTCTCTCCGCCTAACCTGCGGAAGTTTGTGGAAGGGTACTCCGTTATGACAGCTGCCTATGGTGAACTTTCTGTGCGCGGTGAATTCGTCAAAGCAGCCATTGATACCGTCTCCCATTTTACGATTCCGCTGGAGGACCTGGTTTATATTCCTCCGACCATGAGTCCGGCTCCGGCAGTATCCGCAGATGAATCTTACCTGGAGCATCCGCGTGAGGCTTTTGCCTATTATCGCAAACAGGGTGTGGAAACAATGATCGCCGAGAAAAAGCACATGGGCAGCAGGGCTATCCTGATGCTGTTTCGCGACAAGGAAGCGGCAGTATCCTATGTGGGACGTCCCACACTGGGTACGATTTATACCCGGACGGGCCGGGCATTCTTTGACAAGGAAACGGAGTCCGAAGTACTGGCTAAGCTGAATGCCGATTTGCGGAAAGCGGATTATTTTGTCCGCCATGATACGGATCTGCTGCTGCTGGATGCCGAAATTATTCCATGGAACCTGAAGGCTCGTGAATTGATCGCTTCCCAGTATGCGCATGTCGCAGAAGCCGCCGTAATGGACCGCGGACATCTTGCGGAGAAGCTGCGAGAAGCGGAGAGTAACGGGCGCGATGTATCCGGCTGGGTACAGGAAATGGACGAGAAGCTGCGGAATGCCCGCGTGTTCCGTGAAGCTTTTCAGGAATACTGCTGGGATGTCAGAGGGCTGGAAGGAATCAGGATTGCTCCTTTTCATACCTTGGCGCATAGCGGCCAGAGTTTTTTTGATCATAGCCATCTCTGGCATATGGAGAAAAACCGCGAACTTGCGGGTGTTTCTCCGCTCTTTATGGAGACTGAATACCGGACTGTCGCAAGTGAAGCCGATGAAGCTGAGGTTATCGCCTGGTGGGAAGAGATGACGGAGAATGGTCATGAGGGGATCGTGATCAAGCCGGAACTTTTCATATCACGAAATGGCAGCTCGATGATTCAGCCTGCGATCAAAGTCCGGGGACGCAAATACCTGCACATCATATATGGCATCGATTATTTGCAGCCTGACAATCTGACACGGTTAAAACTGCGCAAGACCGGCAAGAAGGAGCGGCACGCCCTGATGGAATGTGCTCTTAGCGCCGAGTCCGTGGAACGTTTTATCCGCAAAGAGCCGCTGGAGCGGATTCATGAATGTGTGCTTGCTGCTTTGGCACTGGAATCTGAGCCGGTGGATCCGCGGTTGTAAGCTATAGGGATGGAATCCCATACAAAATGATTATACAGTGATTATAAGAGGTGCAATTTATGTTAAACCATAGCGCTGAGGTTTCGCTCAGCAAATTTATGACCAAGCTGCTTCGGCATACTCCGCAGCAGTATGGACTATTTCTAGATCCGGAGGATGGTTCCTGTCTGCTGGAGGAATTGCTCGCAGTGATAAACGCAGCCCCGAAGTGGTCTCATATTACAGAAGAAGATATCCGCCAAACGGTCACGAACAGTGAGAAGCAGCGGTTCGCCATTGAGGGGGAGCGGGTCAAAGCGAGATACGGACACAGCCACACCAAAGTTGCCTATGAACCGGGAACACCGCCGTCCGTGCTCTATCATGGCACTCACCAGAATGCGCTGCCGGCGATTGTAAAAGAGGGGCTGCAGCCGATGGGCAGGCAATATGTGCATTTATCGGAGGGGCTGCATTTCGCAACTCTGGCCGGAAGCCGCAGGGGCAAGCTTGTTTTGCTCGCCGTGGATACGGTTAAGGCTGTAGAGTCTGGTGTAACCTTCTATTATGCCGGAAATGAGGTGTGGCTGGCTGAGCCGGTTCCACCCGCCTGCATAGCGCCATTAAGTGCACCGGAAGAACAATAGCACCAAATCTCCAGTACAGGAGGAATGTGATATGGAAGATGTGCCGGATCACCTGGATCACGGATTGCAGATCGTCTTCATTGGATTCAATCCAAGTCTCCGCTCGGGCGAGCTGGGGCATCATTATGCGAATCCGCGCAATAATTTCTGGCGGATTCTTGAGCAGTCAGGACTGACGCCGCGCCTCTATGATGCCTCGGAGGACGGTGAACTGCTGAAGCTCGGCTACGGCTTCACGAATATTGTAGCCCGTCCAACCCGCGGGGCCGAGGATATTACCCGCGAGGAGTATGCCGAGGGGCGGGGGTTGCTTCGTGCCAAGCTGACGCTCTACCGGCCGGAGGTAGCCTGCTTTGTAGGCAAGGGCGTCTACACTGAATTCAGCCGTAAACCAAAAGCAGATTGGGGATTTCAGGAGCATATAGAACCGGTAGTGGATGGAGTGCGCGAGTTCGTCGCCCCGTCGTCGAGCGGACTCGTCCGGATGCCGATGCCGGAGATTGTGGCTATTTACCGGAGGTTGTATGATTTCACCCATAAGGATGACTGACTTAGAGTTTGTCTGACAGCACACGGGGAGTGAGGATGGATGGAATCGGAGGGTGGACGGTAGGAAGGATGATAGGTGGCGATATATCCCAAAAGTAAGTGTTTTAGGATAACTGTATTCTATACAACTAAATAAGAGGGTTTTGGCATGCTGTAGGCGTTAATTGTATTCCGTACAGCTATAAATGAGGATATGCGTCTGTAACGGCCTTTCTTGCGATTATAATTGCAGGAAGTGCAACTAAACGGTGACAAGAGGTGATTTCTGCCTATTTAGTTGTACGAAGTACAATTATGGGTCCAGAATCTAAGCTGAACCCCGGTCGCAGCAGTCAGCACCAACCCGGAAAGCAGCCGCAATAACCAGTGCCAACTGGCCCGCCACCGCGGGGGCAACGCAGCGCAATAAAAAAACACCCTGGAGGTTAAGGGTGTTTCAGACTGTAGACAAATAGGGTTTTGAAACGAATTATTTCTGTTTCAAAACCCTATTTGCTTTGTCAAATTCATTGTGAATCTGTTTTAAAATCACACTATATTCCCTCCATTCGTGTATTGGTTATTTAATCAATTATTTTGACAATGTTGAAATAGAAACAAAAAATACTATATTATATTGTTAATGCACTGAGCGGGTGGGAGGACAGGCCATGAACAAAGAAGAACAGGTCATAATGGGCTTCAGGGACGTATATAACAAGATGGTTTGGCTTAATAAGGATAAGATGGAAGACAGTCTTAAGGGTTATAAGTCTTCTGAAGTCCATTGCATCGAATACATTGAAAAAAATGTAGATTCCAACGTAACAAAACTTGCGGAGTCCTTTTATATGACTCGCGGTGCCATAAGTAAAATGACTAAGAAGCTCATAAAAAAAGGCCTTATCGAAAGCTACCAGAAGCAGGATAACAAGAAAGAAATCTATTTTAGGCTTACTGAGCAAGGGAAGGTAATTTATAAAATCCATGAGGACCTGCACAAAGAGTTTCAAGAGCGGGATAAAGCCATATTTGAGCAGGTAACTGAGGAACAATTTGACAGTATGCTTAGCTTCGTGGAAAAATATAGTAGGCATTTAGATGCAGAAATAAAAAAACTGGGTATAGATTTTAAGTCGGAATAACTTGGAATAATGAAAATGAAACCACAGGCAGCCGGGCTCTATTGAGAACGGGCCGCCTTTTTTTTGCTGTTTAATTTGTTGACAAGGAAACAAAACGGAGATATTATTTTGTTGACAAGGAAACGAAATAACGGCTTTTGAGGAGAGGATTTAATGTCCATATTTAGATCACACAATGAACAGAACACAGAACAAACCGTAGATAAACACGCTTTAATATTCGGTCTTATCTCTGTGTTTCTTTGCGGAATAGGCTTCAGCATCATAATGCCTGTCGTCCCATTCTTAGTGCAGACTTATACAAGCAATCCGGGAGAACAAGCTATAGTTGTTACGCTGCTGACCTCTGTTTATGCCCTCTGCGTGTTTTTTGCGGCCCCCGTACTTGGGGCTTTGAGCGACAAATATGGCCGTCGTCCCTTGCTCTTAGTATGCCTTTTGGGTTCCGCAATCGGGTACTTCATTTTTGGCATAGGCGGAGCTCTATGGGTACTATTTGCCGGGCGCATAATAGAAGGTATAACAGGCGGGAGCATAAGCACGATTTTCGCATATTTTGCAGACATCATTCCTCCAGAGCAGAGAACCAAATACTTTGGATGGGTGAGTGCGGTTGTAGGTGTAGGCACCGTAATTGGCCCAACTCTAGGCGGATTACTTGCCAAGTTTGGTTATGCTGTACCCATGTATTTTGGAGCAATAATAACTTTATTGAATGTTGTTTATGGATTCTTTTTTATGCCTGAGAGCCTTGGCAAGAATAATAGACTGAAAGAGATTACCTTTGTTAGACTGAATCCATTTACACAGCTTGCTAACCTGCTTTCCACGAAAAACTTAAAAAGGCTACTTGTCTCGGCGTTTTTACTTTGGATACCCAACGGATCTTTACAGGCGGTTTTATCCCAATTTACAATGGATACTTTCAGTTGGAAGCCTGCACTAATCGGTCTTGTGTTTTCAATTATGGGCGCCCAAGACATCGTTTCACAAGGTTTCATAATGCCAAAGCTTTTGACAAAACTTAGTGATAAACAGATAGCAGTTCTTGGAATGATTTCAGAGATTGTAGGCTACAGTCTTATTGCGCTATCTGCTTTGTTCTCACTCTATCCTCTTTTTATCGCTGGCATGTTTATATTTGGTTTTGGTGATTCGATCTTTGGGCCTTCATTTAATGGGATGCTCTCCAAGTCTGCCGATTCTAGTGAACAAGGAAGGATTCAAGGGGGGAGCCAATCTATTCAGGCTTTAGCAAGAATGATTGGGCCTGTCATTGGAGGTCAAATCTATGTATCACTTGGGTCTGCCGCACCCGCTTTTATGGGTATGATCCTTATAGCAGCGGCAATACCAGTTTTATATAAGAGAACGCAGGTGAATATGTAAAAAACATAAAATAATAGGGTTTCAGAACTCAGGGACAAGTTCTGAAACCCTATTGGTCTACAGTCTGAAACACCCTGCATGTTTAAGGGTGTTTTTCTTATTTTCGTGCTCAGGCAAACCCGGCGGTTTGAGTATAAGCCGTCTGTTAAGTCTCGATCAGCAACAGGATGATCGAGGACAGCGACAGGCACACGCTGACCAGATAAAGCACGGCAACAACCTGCTTCTGGTTAAGACCGGCCTTGAGCAGGCGGTAATGCACCTGGGTGGCGTCGGCCTGATAGATCGATTTGCCTTGAATGAAGCGTTTGACGACGACAAAGATATTATCAAAAATCGGCACGCCAAGCGCTAAAATCGGGATGAACAACGACAGCACCGTTGCCTGCTTGAACGCGCCGTCCAGCGCAATCACGGCCAGAATGAAGCCGAGGAAGGTGGCGCCTGCGTCGCCCATGAAGATTTTGGCTGGTGCCTTGTTGTAGCGCAGATAGGCAAGTGTAACTCCGACGAGAGCAATGGCCATGATTGCGGAAGTAGATTGCCCTTTGGTCACAGCGACAATAAACAGAGTGACTGCCGAAATGGCCGTGAGTCCCCCGGCTAATCCATCCATGCCGTCAGAGAAGTTAATGACAGTAGTTACGCCGAAGATCCAGATAATCGTCAGCACGAACTGCAGAATAACCGGCAGGGAGATGTAATCCCCGGAGAACGGATTAATGAACCCGGTAAAGGCATTACCGGAGAGAAAAACAAGGATCGCCGCTGCAATCTGTACGATAAACTTGGGCAGTGCCGGGAAATCCTTGCCCTTGGTTTTGTACCAGTCATCAATGGTGCCTATAGTCAGCAGCAGCACACCGCCGATGAACAGGGCTAGTGTCTCCAGTGAGAAGTCACGGGCAAACAGCAGATATGTAATGAAAAATCCGATAAATATGGCATAGCTGGCTGTCAGAGGGATGGGCTCCCTATGTATTTTGCGTTCGACATCCTGACGGGGCTTGTCCACAAAATCAAGCCGGAAAGCCAGTTTGCTAAGCGGAGGAATCAGCCAATAGACGATGAAAAATGACACCAGAAACGATAAAACGTATAAAATGACAATCACCACCGTTGATTTTTTTAAGCAGGTCTGTCTAAATTATATCGCAGAAGCAGATCGTTTGTCGACGAAACATAAAACTGGAGGGGAATTATGAAATACGAGGTTATTTTATTTGATGCCGATGATACGCTGTTTGACTATGGAATGGCGGAAGGACAGGCTTTTCTAAATGTGTTTGCCCATTTCGGGCTGCCGGCGGGGGCGGAGGAATATGCGGCCAGCTACCGCGAGATCAATCAGGCGCTGTGGAAGGATCTGGAGCAGGGGCTGATTACCTCGGCAGCGCTCAGGGTGGAACGGTTCAACCGGTTGTTTGCGCGCCACAAGCTCGAATACAGTCCGGAGGCCTTCAGCGAAGTCTACTTGCGTTTTTTGGGTGAGGGGACCTATTTGATTCAGGGGGCGGTGGAACTGTGCGGCGAGCTCACCGGCTGCAGACTTGCGATTATCACGAATGGAATCAAAGATGTGCAGTTGTCCAGAATTCAAGGTTCGCCACTCTGCAATACGTTTGAGCAGATTATTATTTCCGAGGAGGCAGGCTCGCAGAAGCCGGAGCCCGGGATTTTCGATTATGCTTTTGCCAAACTTGGGATTACGGATAAGGGAAAAGTATTGATTGTGGGCGATTCTTTGACATCGGATATCCAGGGCGGAATGAATTACGGGATCGACACCTGCTGGTTCAATCCGTTGGAGAAAGCCAATGAAGCGGGGATTAAGCCTACATATGAAATCCGGGATCTGTCCGAGCTTCTTGGAATTATCGCCTGAAGTTGGAGACTTAGCAGGTTGAAAAGCTCTCCCGGTGTTAAATAGTATTAAGACGCAAAATTCAATTTCACATCATTCTAATATACGGGAGAGGATTGCTATGAATAAAAAATGGCTGATTGCCACAATTGTAGCCGGCATGGCCGTAACCGGTTCTGCTGGCGTATACGCAGGAAGTAAATTGCAGCAGATCAAGGCTTACTTGAATCATGGACTCGGTATTGTTGTGGACGGAACTCCCTACTGGCTGAAGGATGCCAACGGCAAAACCTTGGCTCCAATCACCTATGAGGGGACGACGTATTTGCCGATCCGCTCCATCGCAGATGCCCTGGACGTGCCTGTTGCCTATGATGCGGTTAATTCCAAAGTGAGAATCGGCAGCGGGGCCGAAACTGGAGCAGCGTCAGGAAGCACTGGCAGCTCTGGAAGCACCGGAGGTACTGCGGGTTCCGGGAACTCCGGCAGCGGCACAAGTACTCCGGCGGCGGGTGTGAAGCGGCCTGCTAATCTGCCGAAGGATTTTCCGATTCCGGCAGATGCCGTGGTTACAACAACTTTGGATACGGATTCGGGCGGAGTCATGAAGGCCTCCTTTACTTATATGACCCAGGAGACATTGGCTACGATGGGGTTCGTGTATAGTGAATATGCCCGGATTAAACGGTCGGAAAATGCATCAGAGACGGTAACTGCAACAACTGTGAAGATTACCGGCAAACTGGGCGGAATCAGCCCGGTCTCCATCTCAGGCCGACCTTCTACAGCACAGCCCGGCTATAACGTTTTCACCGTTACCTGGTCGGAAATCTAAATATCCAGCTGTAGAATTCAGCAGTATGAACAAAGCCGCATTCACAGAGAATGCGGCTTTGTTATATAAGAGGCGTGCCTCAGTATTTAAAAACTAACAGACAGCCGGCTTAAGATTGCTGGCGGGTATCAAGCGGCTTCAGATGAGCTTCAATCTGTGCGCGCTTCGATTCCAAAAACGGCGGCAGGGCAAGCGATTCACCCAGATGCTCAAGCGGTTCGTCCGTGGCAAAGCCCGGACCGTCCGTAGCCAGCTCGAACAATATGCCATTAGGCTCGCGGAAGTAGAGGGAGCGGAAGTAGAAGCGGTCAACGAACCCGGAATTGGGCAGCTGTACTGTGCGGATGCGCTCGATCCATTGCTTTAATTCCTCTTCGTTGTCCACGCGGAAGGCCACATGGTGTACACCGCCCCGTCCGAGATGTTCCTGGGGAAGGTCATTGCGTTCCTCCAAATGCACCTCTGTGCCGGAACCGCCTTCTCCGGTTTCATATACAATGATGTCCGGCTGCCCGGCTGCGGGCGAAGGATAGCTGCCTTTGCGGCGGAAGCCAAGCAGATCTTCCAGCACCAAGGCAGTGTGTTCCGCTGTTTCAACGGTTAAATGTGCGGGGCCCAGACCGACAATGGCATGCTCTGCCGGAACAGGACTCTTGTCCCAGGGCTTGCCGCCGGGCACGCCCTGATTGTTCTCGTCCGAGACCAGATTGAAACGCTGTCCCTCAGGATCACGGAAGGCCAATGTCTTGCGGCCGCCCCGCTCAGTGATTTCATCATGCTCTACGCTGAACTCGGTTAAACGCTGTTTCCAATAATCAAGCGCCTTATCATCCGGCACACGCAGTGAAAGGGCAGAGATGCTGTTATTGCCGTCACGGTTGCGTCCAGCATTCGGAAGCTCGAAGAAAGTCAATTCTGTCCCCGGATTGCCCAGCTCATCCCCGTAGAACAAATGATACACGGAGATGTCATCTTGGTTTACGGTCTTTTTAATCAGGCGCAGACCAAGCACTTCGGTATAAAATTTGAAATTTTCCGGTGCTTTCTTTGTAATCGCGGATACGTGGTGAAGTCCTTTTAATGTTAAACTCATGGTATATTACCTCCTGTTAGTTGACTAAGCATGTATTGGAATCGTTCGGTTCATATGGAAATCGGATAGAACACAACGGCGAGTATACAGATTTGAACTTTTGTGAATATTATTAAGTTACTATAATTTTATCAGTTAATAACCTAATTTGCAATAGAGGATTTATGATCTGTACAATTTCGTGAAGGAGAGAAGCAAAAATGCACACCAAAACAGGCTTGTTTGAACAGTTGAAGGCACTTGAAATCAACCCGTCGGGGACACTGCTCGTTCATTCTTCGTTAAAAAGCATCGGTGAGGTGCAGGGAGGTGCAGACACGGTACTGGATGTGCTCAGTGAGTATATGAAGGACGGGCTGCTTGTGCTGCCGACACACACCTGGTCGTATATTAATGCCACTAATCCGCGATTTGATGTATTAAACTCCCCTGTCTGCGTCGGGATTTTGCCGGAATTGTTCCGCCGCCGTCCGGGAGTGATCCGTTCCTGGCATCCGACCCATTCCGTGGCCGCCCTGGGCAAGGATGCGCAGGCGTTCATTGCCGGAGAGGAAAGCCGGGATACGCCTTGCTCACGGGATTCAGTCTATGGTAAGCTGCTCGACCGCAAAGCCGACATTATGCTGCTTGGCGTCGATTTACGGCGGAATACGTTCATCCATGGCATCGAGGAATGGGTGGATATTCCCGGCAGAATGACCGATGACCATGAGCTGCTCTACACGGTTACGCCCGAAGGCGAAGAAATCGCCGTTCCTTCCCGCAGACATTGCGGACTGTCCTGGTCGCAGCATTTTTGGAAGGTGGAGCAGGTGCTTCAAGCGGGCGGTGCTTTACGCAAGGGCAGCTTTGGGGATGCCGTGGCAATGATCTGCGGCACAGTAGAAACAACTGAAATCCTAAGCCGGATGCTGGCTGTGAATCCCGATCTCTTCTCGGATAACGAACCGCTGAACGGCGAAGCAGTGCCAGAGGCGCTGCCGAAGACCAAGCGTCAGATCCCTTGATGACTGCATAGTGGCTGAAAAACCTTTGTCTGTGGATTTCAACCGCGATCTTAAGTTCAAACTATATAGCAGTTGACATCATCTGGAATAACATGGTAAGCTGGCAACAAATTTACGGGTCGGAATGGGCCAGGGGGGTGCAGGAACAATGATGATACTCAATCGCTTTGAACAGAATGATCAAACAGGCTTCAGCGAGAGAATTCTATCCGGTGATGAGCCATCATTTGTCTCCTATAGTGACGATACGATTGTATTGCGCAGCTCCCCCTTGCTCGGCAGTATGCAGGCATAACCTGCAACTGTGCACAGAGTTTTTGGGAACCCAGGCTGCGTATCTCGCAGCCTTTTTCTTTGGCCTTTTGACGGCTGGGGGAAGAGGCGGAGGGACGCAGTCTTTTTGTAAATATAAAATTTTATATGCTTCACGCTATAAATTATCCTTCTATTTCTCGCTGAAACGGATACCGTCCTTTTGAGGAAGGCAAAGCCGTTTCCACTTATGTATGAGCTAGCTTACCCTATATTTAAGCATTCCAGCACGGTTGAACCCATTCGTGAAAGGAGAGAGAACCATGAACGCAAAGATGAGTTGGCATGAACAATTTATAAAAAAACAGAGTCAGGAAAAGAAACAGGAGCAACCGCAACCGCTACAGCTATTGCAGCCGCAGGATCCCGCCTGCCCGCTATATGCTGTTCATCGAGATGAGCGTTATGTTTACTTGTCCGGCGACATCTATCTTCCCGGTATCTCTCCTGCGAGGCGTAAGACAAGGGGGATTCCGATTGTAGAGCGCAGCATGGCTGCGCCGCTGCAGCTATGAGGAACAAGAGATGAGGCTGCCGGATTACGCTGGATTTTGCTGCTCCTGAAGAGGACGGCGAACCGTGTGAACCGGCAGTTTTTAATTTTTGGGCAGAAAAAAAGCTTTACGTTCAGGAGGAGAATGAAATGAATTGGAACAGCAAAACCCATGGCGGCAATCATTATGAGCTGGAGCTTCCGCACGGAGCGCTGCATGTGTTCGCCAACAAGGAAATTTACGGATCGTTTGAAGACAAAATCTTTGAGATGGCTGATAACAACCTGCGGATTCCGCGCAATAAGTATATGGGTTACACCCCTGATGCGCATGTGGGCGTAGGAACCTGCATCGGCACCACGGCAGTCTGGAACATGAAGGACGGTATGGTCTCCCCTTCGATTGTCGGCGTGGATATCGGCTGCGGGATGCGGGTCCACACCACACCGCTGCACAAGAGGGATTTGCAGGACAAAGCGGTCCGCCGCAAGCTGATTGAAGCGATAGAAAAGTATGTGCCGACGAACGAGCGCGTCAACAGCAACTATGCCGACATCGACATTATGGAGGTTGTGCGAAATGGTCTAAATGGCCTGCCCGGCAAATATATTCCTTCGCCGCAGTGGATCACACATGTGGAGGAAAGTAATTTCCGCTATGACCATGCGGCGCTGGAGCAGCTGCCGCCCAAAATCCGCAAGAACGCCCACGGACAGCTTGGGACACTGGGCAGCGGCAACCACTTTTGCGAGATTCAATATCTGGAGATTGCCGAGGAGCATAAGGAGCTGGCGGCGAAGTGGGGGCTGTTTGACGGCGGGGTTGTCGTGATGATTCATTCCGGCTCCCGGGCCTGGGGCGCAATGGTGGGCCGGGAGCATACGAAAACCATTAAGGAAGCGATGCATCTGTGGGGCGTAAGTAATCCTGATCCGAACCTGAATTACGCGCCGATCAGCAGCCGGGAAGGGCAGGTCTACCTGAACCTGATGTACTCTGCGCTGAATTTCGCCGTAACCAACCGGCATATGATCGCTTTCGGGGTGCAGGAAGCTTTCCGGGAACTGTACGGGCCGCAGTTTGAAATGCCGGTGCTGTATGATCTGATGCATAACTACGCGCTGAAGGAATTCCACCGCGGCCAGCCGATGCTGGTGCACCGTAAAGGGGCAACCCGTGCGTTGCCCCCAGGCCATTTCCTTAACACACCTGTGTATAAGGAAACAGGACATCCCGCACTGATTCCCGGCTCCATGGGTACCTCCTCGTACATCATGCTCGGGCGGGAGGAAGGCTTGAAGAACTTCTACTCCATTTGCCACGGCGCGGGAAGAGTGCGCTCCAGAAGAGCTACCCGGCTGGCAGTGACAGTTGATGAGTTCAGCCAGTCGCTGAAGGTGGGCACGGAGGAGGAGATCATCGTCAACCACCGTTCCCTGGAGACGATTCTGGATGAATGCCCGCAAGCCTATAAGGATGTGGACCAGATCATCGACAGCATTACGGGGGCGGATTTAGCCGATGTGGTCGCGAAGTGCAAGCCGATGGCTGTGATTAAAGGAATTTAGCTTTATTAATGAGGTACTTACAAATTATAATAGATTTGGGTATTTACGATCTGCGTGCTTAGCGGGGATTTCTGATGATCCCGCAGTGCCCGCCATTGTATGGCCGGGTATACTGCAGAGCAGATCCGGGACTTATCCTCCTTCGGGGTTCGAATCCCCATCGCCTTATAAGCGACTTTGGTAAAATTTGAGCATTGCACATGAGTAGACCTTTGCCGGAGATTCTCGGCCTGTCCTTCGGGCAGGTGCCGGAAGCGCTGCTATGCAGCCGGCGGATACCGGAGCCGGGAACGGGCACGGATAGAGGGCCAGGCATTGCATAACTCTTCAGGCTGCAGGCGGGCCAAGATGTTATGCCGTGAACCTTTCCTTCGAGAACTTGCCCCTCCCGCTCCTTAAGACCGGCTCCGCAGCCGCAGCCGGGAGAATCTCCTTGCCGGGGTCGACGGTCAGAGGAACCGCCTCAAGTCAGAGAATCAAGGCGGATTCGGGAGGAACTAATGTTAAATAAAATCACGATTGCTGCCGATGAACGCGGACTACTGTTCAAGAAAGGCAGCTACGACAAATATTTAGAGCCCGGTACATACTGGTTGACAGGCTTTACAGATCAGAAAATCGAAAAGTTGAAATTAAGCGAGCCGTTCAGCGTCCCCGGCAAAGCGTTGAAAGTTTTCATGCAGGACGAAGCGCTGCTGCGTGACCTGGAGATTGTGAACGTAACGGATTATGAATATGTGCTGCATTATGAGGACGAAAGATTCCGAACCTTGCTTCCTCCCGGCCAGCATGCTTTCTGGACGAAGCTCAGCACACACCGGTTCATCCGCGCCGATAGCCGCCAGCCGGAGATTCCGGCGGAGATTGACCGCTCCATCCTGCCGTGTTTTCCATATGCGATTCAGAGCTTTGAGGTAGCCGCACATGAACTCGGCATTCTTTATTTCAATAATGTGCTGCAGCAGGAGCTGCCTCCGGGTAAATATGATTTCTGGAAAGGTCCGGTGAAGGTGGCGGTAAAGACCGTTGACCTGCGCCAGCAGCAAATGGATATGACCGGTCAGGAGATGCTGACAGAGGATAAGGTTAGCCTCCGGCTCAATTTTGTCTGCCAGTATTCGATTGTGAATCCGCAGCGGACGCTGGCGATCAAATCGGTGGAGGAACAAATGTATATCAGCCTGCAGCTTTTGCTCCGTGAATACGTCGGCAGTCTGAAGCTCGATGATCTGCTGCGGATGAAGCAGGAGGTGGGGGCTTTTGTACTCTCCCGGCTGCAGGAGCAGAGTGAAGGGTATGGCGTACAGTTCCATTCTGCCGGAGTGAAGGATATTATTCTGCCGGGAGAGATCAAGGATATTCTCAATACCGTGCTGCTGGCAGAGAAGAAGGCACAGGCCAATCTGATCACCCGGCGTGAAGAAACAGCCTCCACCCGCAGTCTGCTGAACACGGCAAAGCTGATGGACGAGAACAAAACGCTATACCGTCTGAAGGAGCTTGAGTTTCTGGAGAAAATCAGTGAGCGAATCGGCAATGTCTCTTTGGTCGGCGGAGGTACGCTGGCGGAAAGGCTCGGCCAGCTGCTGATCCATGACGGTGACGGGAAGCAGTAGTACGGCCTTTTTATTCTGCATTTTCATTTCAAACTTAAGTTCTGCCGCACAATCTGGCTAGTCCCTATCAATGTATGGTATATTATTCTCACAAAAAACAAAGTAAGGAGATTGGAAATGGAAAAAACATTGATCTTTGGACACAAAAATCCGGATACGGATACGATTTGTTCAGCAATTGCTTATGCGGCACTGAAAAAAGAACTGGGCTGGGATGCCGAGCCGGTTCGTCTGGGAGAAGTAAGCGGCGAGACGCAATTTGCGCTCGATCAATTTGGAGTGGCAGCTCCGCGTCTGGTAGAGAATGTGGCAGGCGAAGCTAAACAGGTCATTCTGGTTGACCATAATGAACGGCAGCAAAGTGCAAATGATATTGATCAGGTGCGGGTTGTCGAGGTTATCGACCACCACCGGATCGCCAACTTTGAAACGGCTCATCCGCTGTACTACCGTGCCGAGCCGGTTGGCTGCACAGCAACAATCCTGAACAAGCTGTACAAAGAAAACGGAGTAGCGATTCCGAAGGAAATCGCCGGTCTGATGTTGTCTGCCATTATCTCCGATTCTTTGCTGTTCAAATCGCCAACCTGCACAGAAGAAGATGTGGCAGCTGCGCGTGAGCTGGCTGAAATTGCCGGTGTGGATGCAGACAGCTACGGACTTTCCATGCTTAAAGCCGGAGCAGACCTCAGCGACAAGAGCATTGCACAACTGATTTCCCTGGATGCCAAGGAATTCAAAATGGGTGAATACAAAGTGGAAATTGCCCAGGTAAATGCGGTGGACGTGAACGATGTGCTCTCCAAGCAGGTAGAGCTGGAAGCCGCGCTGAATACGATCATTGCTGACAAAGGACTTGATCTGTTCCTGTTCGTTGTTACAGATATCCTGAACAACGATTCCGTAGGTTTGGCTCTGGGCCGCGTTGCAGGTGCTGTAGAGCAGGCTTATAATGTAAAGCTGGAAGATAACAAAGCCATTCTGAAGGGTGTAGTTTCCCGCAAATCGCAAATCGTGCCAGTGCTTACTGAAACGATTGCCAAGCTGTAACAACAATTGCATGGAAGACTGGACGTTGTCCTGTTCCTAATCATATGATTTCAGAGAAACCGGCTGTGCCATCCTTAACAGGACGGGTGCAGCCGGTTTTTTTAGCAATGCACATCTGCCGCCGTTTGGATCTACCAAATGTTCGGCTATACTGTTTTCTAATATTATGCAACTAATTGCCCTCTGAAGGGTATAAACAGCATAGTCATAGAGAGGGGGAGCAAGAATGGGGAAGATGAAAAAGAGGGTTTTGGCAGCACTTTGTGTAACGATGATTTCAGGCGGAACCATGCTTTATGCCGCGCCCGGCAAACCGGATATAGCGGTCTATTTGAACAATGTGCTGCAAAAACAAGCTGGATTATCAGTTGAAGGAGAGACCTATCTGCCGGCCCAGCAGCTGGTTGGGGGGCTGCAGGCGCTTATGTTCTGGGACGAATCCGCCAAGGCTGTCCGTGTCTATAAGCCGAATGTTAACATAGCGTTGCTTGATGATCAGGGGAAGATCTTTGGAAAGGTCAGAAGTGGTGTCAGCAACAAATTTTCGGTCTTGGTGCAGGTGGACAGCCTGAAGACCGATATATCGGATTTGAAAATAATCATCAGCGATCCGGAGGGTAAAACAGAAAATATTGATGCCGCATCGGTCAAGGACAAGAAGGACAGCTTCTGGTTCAAATCCGCTGAATTCTCCAGCACCTTTAATGCAAAGGGAAACTATAAGATCCAGGTGTATTTGAAGGATACTACTTCCAAGGAATGGGCGGTTGTTTCTGAAATCCAAATCTCTACAATCTAAACGAAACGTACGGATATCCAGGAATTTCCGGTTCCGCGAACGGCCAAGCTCTCCCGAGATCGTATTGCGATGCCGGCAGGGCTTTCTCTTTGCCAAAATTGGGGATGGGCTCTATACTAAGCTTACATGAATGTGGCGAAAGGAGCGGGAATAATGACAAAAACGCGAAACAGCGGAGCTCTTCAATATAAATCGTTTGGACTGGTATTGCAGGCGCTTGTGATCCTGGCGAAAAAAGGCGACACCTGTTCAAGCTGCGAGATCGCCGAGCTTCTCTCGTCGGAGGCAACGCTGTTGAGACGCACGATGGCGAAGCTGACCAGAGAGCATATTCTGGTGACCCGGGAAGGCAGGGATGGCGGATATTTGCTGAACCGTGCCCCGGAGGAGCTGACGCTTGCGGAAATATACCTGGCGCTGGAAGTGGGGGAATCCCGCAATAAAGCGGTAAAAGATACGATGTGCATCAATGCTTTTGGAGAGCAGATGAAGGCGGCCTGCGGAGATGTTTTGGAGGAAATGGATCGCAGTGTGCTTAACGTGCTGGAGCAGTATACGCTTGCCGATATGGTGCGCAAAGCAGGTTATTGACAGGATTCATTTATTTGAATTATACTGTGCATATTAAAATACAGTTAAACGCATCATGATGAGTTGCCGCAGGGAGAGTATTTTTTTTTGCTTTTAACTGTGTGTTAATAAACACAGAATATAAACCGGATTAGGAAGAGGAGGAGTAGTGTGATGTCAACGGAATTGAAAACGGAAGTGGAATTTAACAAGGTGATCCGCGAACGGCATTCGGTGCGTAAATATGATCCATCCTGGAAGATTTCCGAGGAGGAGATCAAGGAGATTCTTGGAGAGGCGGTTCTTGCGCCATCCTCCTCCAATCTGCAGCCATGGCGGTTCATCGTCATTACGGATCAGGAGCTGAAGGCACAGCTGCTCCCTATCGCCAACAACCAGCAGCAGACGGTAGAAGCTTCTGCCGTTATCGCCGTGCTTGGCGATTCCGAGGCATACCGCAATGCAGAGGCTATTTACGAATACGCGGAGGCTGCCGGATATGTGACTCCGGAGGTGGGAGCTGCCATGGCGAAGAGAAGCCGGGATGGATATTCCAGCATGCCGGTTGAGGTGCTGAACAACATCGCGCGTGTTGACGGCGGCCTGGTATCCATGCAGCTTATGCTTGCAGCCAAAGCGAAAGGCTATGACACTGTGCCTATGGGCGGCTTCAACCCCGATGGCTTCAGAGCGCTTTTCCAGATCCCTGAGCGTTATACAACAGTGATGCTGATTGCTCTGGGCAAGGCAGCGGTGGAAGGACGGCCAACCGTCAGATTGCCGCTGGAGCAGGTTACCCATTGGAACGGATTTCAGGGTTAAATAGCTTCACCTGTCAAGGGAAGCAGGGGCTGGTCAGCGGAAGCTGGCCGGTTTTTTTGTTTTGCGGTGCTTTCTGCTAAAATATTGTTAGCAGATGCTTTCGAGGCCAGTTTTGTTCGAAGCAGATCTATGAAGGAATGCTCACAAAACTTTCAGGAGGGGATCACATGATTCAAGTCTATCCGGTACAATCCGCCCACCGTTTCGATCACGGCTGGCTGCAAGGCAGCCACAGCTTCTCATTCGGTGATTTCTATGATCCCGATAATACCTTGTTTGGTCCGATGCGCGTCTGCAACGATGATACCATCGCGCCGGGCAGGGGCTTCGGTGCCCATCCGCACAGCGACATGGAGATCGTCTCCATCGTGCTTTCCGGCAGGCTGCGCCATGAGGATAATCTGGGTAATGTAGCAGAAACAACCTTTGGCGGCATTCAGCGCATGTCGGCTGGAACCGGCGCTATTCATACGGAGCATAATCCTTCGGACAGCGAGCCGGTACGGCTGCTGCAGCTGTGGTTTATGCCGAGTACCCGCGGAACGGCACCTTCTTACAGCACCGGCCGCTTTGATCCGGCGAAGCTTGAAGGGGAACTGCTGCCTGTGGTGGCTGCAGAGCCTTCGGAAGAGGTCGTGGGTATTGCCCAGGATATGACGATTTATCTCGGCCGGGCGGAAGCCGGCCAGGTATTATCTTTTCAACAGGAGCCGGGACGGCGCATTTTTATATATCTAATTGAAGGACGGCTGAAGCTGCAGGGGGATGTCGAGCTGCAGCCAGAGGATTCGGCGCGGATTGAAGAGGTCAGTGCATTAAGTCTTGCCGCTGAAGAGAATATCCTGGTTATGGTGATTGATCTACCGTAGCCGCTTGCGAAGTACAGTTACAAGGAGGGACATATAATGGCACAGCAGGAGAGAGTACTGGTTAAGCATTCGGTAACAGGACGTTTGCTGGTCAGCAGCACGGACGGCCCGACCTATACGTTTGATCCGCAAGGCGAATTGACGGTAATTACGATCTGCGGGGTAGCTTCCGATAAAGGGGCGGCTGTGGTGGAGCTGAAGTCCGAGCTCAATGTGTTCCGCTTCGAGGAGCCTGCGGAGGGGCCGGTTATCAAGCATTGGTATTATGTAGGCGACAACGCTGTAGATTACGACGCCTTTTCAGGATGTCTAACGATAGCGGTCCAGTCCGAGATTGAGTACCGGCCCGACCAATATTGGGAATAGCAGTGTCAATTCTGCTATTTCTTTTACTAATATCACATCGCAGGTGAAGTTAGTGTCTGATAAAGTCGTTTTTTTCAAAAAATCCACGGAGAGAGGACAAATGATATTGACAATCCGCTCCTGGTGTACTAGCTTTGTTATGAAACGTAACACGACCAAAGAGATGAGATAGGAGAAATGAACAAAATGGAATTGTTTGCAGCAATGCAGCGGGACGATTACGAAGAGCTGTTGTTTTGTCAGGATCAGGCATCAGGGTTAAAGGCGATCATTGCGATTCATGACACAACACTGGGGCCCGCACTGGGCGGAACAAGAATGTGGACTTATGCTTCCGAGGAAGCGGCGATTGTCGATGCGCTGCGGCTGGCCAAAGGTATGACGTACAAGAATGCTGTGGCGGGGCTAAATCTCGGCGGCGGGAAGACGGTGATTATCGGCGACCCCAAAAAAGACAAAAACGAGGCGATGTTCCGGGCCTTCGGCAGATACATACAAGGTTTGAACGGCCGTTATATCACAGCGGAGGATGTAGGCACCACGGAAGAGGATATGGATATCATTCATCAGGAGACGGATTATGTTACCGGGATTTCGGCCACTTACGGTTCCTCCGGCAATCCTTCACCAGCTACAGCCTTCGGGGTGTATCAAGGGATGAAGGCCGCAGCCAAGGCGGCTTTTGGCAGTGATTCGCTGGCTGGCAAGACGGTGGCAGTACAAGGTGTAGGCAACGTGTCCTTTACACTGTGCAAATATCTTCACGAAGAGGGAGCACAGCTTATTGTAACGGATATTAACAAGGAAGCTGTGGCCCGGGCAGTAGAGGCCTATGGGGCCAAAGCGGTTGATCCTGCGGACATCCTCTCGGTAGCGTGCGATATTTATGCCCCTTGCGCACTCGGTGCAACCATAAATGATGAGTCGCTGCCGCTGCTTAAGGCGAAGGTTGTCGCAGGTGCGGCCAACAATCAGCTGAAGGAGCCGCGTCATGGTGATGCCTTACACGCTAAGGGCATTGTTTACGCGCCGGACTATGTCATTAACGCCGGTGGCGTAATCAACGTTGCTGACGAATTGAACGGCTATAATAAGGAACGCGCCTATAAGAAAATTGCCAAGATCTATGGCAGCATTACCCGTGTGCTGGAGATTTCACAGGCCAATGGAATACCGGCTTATGCCGCAGCAGACCGGTTGGCAGAAGAGCGGATTGCTCTGCTTCGCACAAGCCGCAGCACTTTCCTGCGGAATGAGCATCACGCCATCAGCAGAAGATAGAGGTTGTTCTAAATAAATAAGCAAAAGCCCATTTCCGGTTAAGCGGAGATGGGCTTTTGCTTGTAGAGCAGATGAACCATCAAAGGCTACTGTACCTTCTGCGGTTCCGGATAAGTGACGCCGAGCGTATCTACGGTAACCTTCTTCATCACCGGAGGCGCTTCCGGGCGGTCCGAATCGTCACGCGGCAGGTTGACGATGGATTCCACTACCTCAAGACCCTCTGTAACTTTGCCGAAAGCTGCATAGCTTCCGTCCAGGCTCGGATAAGCGGCTGCCATAATGAAAAATTGCGATCCGGCAGAGTTGACATCCTGGCTTCTGGCCATCGAAAGAACACCCTCTGTATGCAGCAGATTGTTGGTGAACCCGTTGCCGGAGAATTCGCCGGAAATGCTGTAATCCGGTCCGCCCATGCCTGTACCGTCAGGATCGCCGCCCTGAATCATGAAGTCGGGAATCACGCGATGGAATATGGTTCCGTCATAAAACCCCTTTTTAATGAGGGAGATGAAGTTATTGACGGTATTTGGAGCGACTTCCGGATAGAGCTCTGCTTTGATAACGCCGCCGTTATCCATCTCTATGGTTACGACCGGGTGGCTGGCTGTTGCAGAAGGGACACCTTCGGTAGCCGCAGCAGCGGCTTCTTTTTGCGGAGCGGGGCTGGCTTCACTGTTTGTAGTATTGCCTGCCGCATTTTTGTTGCCGCATCCGGCTACAATGATCAGCAGCAGTGTCATCATCATCAGAAGGATGACGGTTTTTTTTCTTGTTAGCTTCACGTTCGTAATCTCTCCTTTTTCCTTGTTCATCTCATGTTCTTCTTCATTATCATACCTTCTTTGTCCCACTTCTTGCAAAGTGAGGTGCGAGGGCCGGGATTGGCACAAGTTTAAAAGAGGGGTAGAATAGGTAGATGCTTCCAAGGTATAACAGAAGGGATGTGTGCTTCATGCAGTTTTCGTGGAAGCGGAACCTGATCGTGCTTTGGGTGGGTGTTTTCTTTTGCAGTACGGCCTATTCGATCTCGATTCCGTTCCTTTCAATTTTTTTGAGTGACCAATTAGGGGTCACGAGTCATTTGGAGATTTGGTCGGGGGTCAGCTTCGGCATCACCTTCCTGGCCAGTGCGCTGATTTCACCTTACTGGGGTTCACTGGCTGATAAATATGGCCGCAAACCGATGCTGATCCGCTCGGGCTTCAGTCTGGCGGCCTTATACTTAATTAATTTCTTCGTCCATGACCCATATGTATTTCTGATTGTACGGATTTTTCAGGGGCTGCTGGCGGGCTTTGTTCCGGCAGCCATCGCCATGGTGGCCACCAATACGCCCGAGGATAAGACCGGTTATGCGCTGAGCATCATGTCGACTGCGGGAGCTACCGGCAGCATCATCGGACCGCTCATTGGCGGCGTGGTGAGTTATTATACCAGCAACCGCAGCGCCTTTTTGTTCTCGGCGGCGATCGTTCTGGTCTCGGCCCTAATCGCTACTTTCTTCGCCAAAGAGGAGAACTACGACCGCTCTGCACCCAGATCACGGGTCAGGGATGACATCCGGGAGGCGAGAAACAACCGCGCCTTTATTACCCTGTTGTCGCTGGCCGGCATCAGTACTTTTTCGGTAATGATCCTTGAACCGCTGCTGCCGATTTATTTGCTTGATATGGGCATTTCCAAAAGCACCGCTACACTAAGCTCGGGAATTGTATTCTCCGCCGTAGGGATCGCTACTGTGATTATGGCACCGCAATGGGGGAGAATAGGCAGCCGCAAAGGCTTCGGACTTGTCCTGTTTATTGGCCTGATCGGCGGGGGAATTGGGAACATCCTTCAGTATTTTGTCTCAGGTTATGTAGAGTTTGCGGTACTGCGTTTTGCCTATGGGCTGTTCTATGCCGGAGTGCTTCCTTCGGTTAACGCAATGATAGTCCAGACCATTGAACCGGGATTCCGCGGGCGGGCATTCGGACTGAATCAGGCGGCTTCGCAGCTGGCAACGATGGCCGGTCCGATTATCGGCGGCTTGCTTGGCGCGTTCATTCCCATCCGCTGGGTGTTTGTCATCAACGGTGTGATGCTGCTGGTAGCGGCGGTGCTGGTGAAGACCCGTAAGCTGGAGGCGAAAGTCATCGCAGCCCGTCATTCTGGAGAACCGGCAGCGATGCCGAAATAGCAGCCGGATTACGCTGCAGTGAGGTGCGGATTAGGATAAGCTGTCGGCTTGGTCCATTTTTAATGGAAAAAGCGCCGCCGGAACAAGTTCCGGCGGCGCTTGGCGTCAGTCCTACATTATTCTTCTTCTCCGTTTGATCCGTTTAGGACATCGGTCCCGGGCATTACATCCAGGGGAGGTGAGGCAGGGTCCACAGCGGTTCCGGGCTGAAGCTCGTCGGCGTCGGGAATATCCTCCAGTGGCTGATCCTCTTCCTCATCGTCCAGGATTTCGTCGTCACCGGCATAATCAATGACGCTGCCCGTCAGTCCTGCAGCTCCGGCGGCGAAGACGGCATCGGATTCAAGCAGCTCATCCCGCCGGCTTCCCGGTGAAGCGGCTATCTCTCCGTGTCGTTCAGCCCGCGGACGAAGAGCAGGTTCAGGTGCACTGAGGCCAATGTCAGCAGCCAGAATGTGGTCTTCTACGAGCGCCGGATCGGCACCGTCATCCACTACGCCATCGAAATCAATGGGAGCGGCACCGACAGGTTCATGGCTGGTAAATGCAGATTCGAGCGGCCGTCTATCTTCCTGATCCGTGCCGCTGCCGCTTGTGCTCTGTTCAGTAATCGTACCGAGCGGCCGTAGTTCTTCCAGCGGAATATCCTGCTCCGGGGAGATTTCTCCCATCTTTGTATAACGCTCATATGCAAAATCGGCTTCAGTTTTATTAAATTCATTACCCATAGCCGTTCAACTCCTTTGCTTAAGTCTGTCCCTTTTTAGGAACAGCATGGTCAATTGCTGCTTGCTGGTCGTCGTCCGGCAGGGCGCCGGGAAATGACCCTTCCTGAAACAGGCCGAACTGTTCATCGATATCCCGCTCGGTTACCAGCCCCTCCTCGTCAGAGGGTTGGTCTGCAGTGATGTCTTCCTTCTTGTCCATAGCCTATCCTCCTCGACTTCTATAATAGTTCTTTACCCGTTTATCCGGCGCCGAATCTGTACACCCCGGCGCAGCCTGTCCATTAGAAATCAGAACGGGTATAGAGGAGATTCTCAGCCTGATCTTAATATATTCAATCCAGGCGCCATTTAACCGTGTAACCAAGGGTAAACTACTTATTTCGAGGTTTTTTGCAAGATTAGGCAGGTATAGTGCGAAGGTTGTCGAAAATAAGAATCATATGAACTATATAAATACCACTAATGATTTATTGAGGAGCCAAGATGAAGTTGCCATCATCAAAGAGAGTAGTTGCGATATTCATGCTGCTGCTTTTGATCGCTATAGTGCCTATCGGTATCGTCATGGAGTGGGACGAGCGGTCAGGCGTTGCCTTGCCGGAATGGGAGCTGAAGTGGGGAAGTTCAAATATACAGGATGTTGAAGAGGCTGCGTCTGCACCTGATGAGGATTGGATAAAGCAGACAGCAAGTTCATCCAGGCCGCTCACCAATGAAGGGATGACAGGAGCCTGGATACGCTTCACTTTACCTCCGACAGCGGCAAATTCGGCATTGCTTATAGATAAAGTGTATGGAAATACGCTTAAAGCTTACAAGAATAACGTTCTTATTTACGATTCGGCAGATATGGTCAATTATAATGGCAGCAAAGTGCTGATTCCTTTGTCAGCAGAAGATAAAAGCGGCCAGCTTTATTTGTGGAGCAGCGGCGGCAGCAAAGGTTTCGGTATAGAAGGCGGCATCAGGGTAGGGAATTATGACAAGCTCCTTGCCCATTATGTTAAACAGGATCTGATCGATCTTGTCATCGGTGCGGCCCTAATATTTATGGCTGTTGCGCTGTTGATGTGCCTGCTGTTTTTCAGGCTGGAATTTTTCTCGGGCGGCTTATGGCTTGTGCTTGTTATTGCTTCCTTCGGTATGCTGCTGATCACCTACTCACCTTTTTTGCAGCTCGTCTTGCACGGCCATGACCAATGGATTGAGGTTTGTTTTGATCTGGCTTTACTCACACTGCTGCCGGCATTTACATTGTATTTTGAACGGATATTCGGACGTGGAAAAAGCCTGTGGCTGGTCCGGTTTCGTAATTTCCAACTGGTTTATTCGGGATTCTGTCTCGGTTTTCTGCTGCTGAATACATTACTTTCCTACCGCTTGGACCACCTGTATAGACTGATGAGTGTTCAAGTGGTCGGCATCATGATGATCCTGCAATTCTTTTACTTGCTGGTCCTTGCGGTTATTCATGCTCTTAGAGGCAACCGGGAAGCTCTTATCTTCACGATAGGCTTTGTTATTTTCGCGGTTCCTTCGCTTAGTGAGCTGATCCTGTACTTTTCATCCACACATAGATACCACTTGTATTGGTGGAAATGGGGAGTGGTTGGGTTCCTCCTTTCTCTGATCATTATCCTCGGGAGAAGGCTGGCCCGGAATTATGAACAGACCGTGGAATATTCCCGGGATCTGGAGAAATTCAACAACGACCTGCAGCGTTCGGAGAAGATGGAGATCATCAGTGAGCTCGCTGCTTCGGTTGCCCATGAGGTTCGTAATCCGCTGCAGGTAACCCGGGGGTTTCTGCAGATTCTGGGTGAACGCTCCGGCAAGAAGGAAAAGGAGTACCTGGAAATGGCCATGGAGGAGCTGGACCGGGCTTCCTTGATTATCACGGATTTTCTGACCTTCGCCAAACCGGGGCAGGAAACGGTGGATGTATTTGAGGTCTCGGAGGAACTGAAGCATGTGTCCGGCATTTTGATGCCACTTGCCAATCTGCAGGGTGGTGAGATAGAGCTCCGCCTGCAAAGCGATCTTCAAGTGAAGGGCAGTGCCTCCAAGTTTAAACAGGCTTTTATCAATTTAATCAAGAACAGCATTGAATCGCTTCAGGAGGATGGGTTGATTCAAGTAACCGCCTGGAAATCAGGTCAGCATATTATTATCAGTGTGCAGGATAACGGGGAAGGCATGAGGGTTAGCGAACTTGCCCGGCTGGGAGAGCCGTACTATTCGAACAAAACCAAGGGAACAGGGCTCGGGCTCATGGTTACCTTCCGTATTATAGAAGCGATGGACGGGTCCATTCAATTTCACAGTACAAAAGATGAAGGTACCGAAGTGATTGTTAAATTGCCATCAGCCGGAAGAATTTAGAATTTTTTTGGTAAATTTCGTTTTTATGAAGGGATAGGCAACGGCCAGCGCGAAATAATACCAATACAGAACACTTTGTTTCTGAAACTTTCTTCTGAGGTGCTTACATGCGCTTGATCGTCAAAAGTTTACATATAATAGCAGCATTTTTTTTGCTTTTTATGATCTGCGGTTCGCTCACGGTATCAGCGGAAAGTCATTATGCTTCTAAAGAAATCACAAATTGGCAAATCAAATGGGGCAACAAGGCTGGGGACAAAGGTTATTTGGTTCCTGTTTCGGATAAAGAAGGGTGGCTGAGCGCCGGG
Organism: Paenibacillus sp. FSL H3-0321; assembly: GCF_038002865.1. NCBI lineage: Bacteria > Bacillati > Bacillota > Bacilli > Caryophanales > Paenibacillaceae > Paenibacillus > Paenibacillus sp. FSL H3-0321. Next base: position 5,379,745 of record NZ_JBBODH010000001.1, read on the forward strand.
TCCAGCGGGAAAACAACGGAGCTTCCAGACGGTATCTCTTCTATATGGACACGAATTGCGCTTCCGGAATTCAAATATGTCTCACCCTCAGTCTATATCGATACGTTATATGCACTGCATGTTAAAGTGTACGTGGAGGATCGCCTCATCTTTGAAGCTGACCGCAGTTATATTAAGGATAATTATTCACTGCTCGTGCCCCTGAGCAGTGGGGACAACGGGAAGAATCTGTACATATGGACTGAAACGCTTAAGGATCGAATCGGGATCAAGGATCAAGTGATCATTGGGGAACACGGAGTTCTGATTAAGGACTATATCAAAAACGGGCTTATAGACGTTATTCTGGGCGGTGCCTTTTTGTTTGTGGCGATAGTCCTGTTTGTGTGCGCGTTTTATCTCAACAAGGATTACTTTTCGATAGCGGCCTCTTTATCTATCGTCATTGCCTCCACCGGAGTGCTGTCGATCACGTATTCCCCGTTTATTTATACCTTTTACAGTTATTTAGGTCCGGTGAGCATAGTCTTTCTGGATTTGGCGTTACTGTCGCTTCTGCCTGCGCTGACCTATCTGTTTGAGAAAATATTCGGCGGCGGAAGGTTTGGCATCATCCGTAAGTTCCGCAAATTCCAGACAGCATATTCTTTATTCTGCATCGTTTGTCTAGTGATCAATGGACTGTCGGATAACCGTTTTGTTGAACTGTACTATTTTATATCAGTCACTATCATCGGATTTCTAATGATCCTTCAATTCATTCTCCTCATTGCCTGTGTCATTATCTATTCTTTGAAGAGAAATAAGGATGCGATCATTTTTGCCATCGGCTTCGGAACTGCAGCCTTTACTGGAGTAGCCGAGCTGGTATGGTATTATATCCGCCAAGGCAATTATGATCTGTTCTACTGGAAATGGGCGCTGGTAGTGTTCATTCTCTCGCTCATTATTATTCTCGGCCGCAGGCTGGCCCTGAACCATCAGCAGGTGGTCAAATATTCCCGGGAGCTGGAGCTGTTCAACAATGAACTGCAGCGTTCAGAAAAAATGGAAATTATCAGCGAGCTTGCTGCATCCGTAGCACATGAAGTCCGCAATCCGCTTCAGGTTACGCGAGGATTTTTGCAGCTGCTGATGGAGAAATCGAACGGAGATGAGCAGAGGTTTCTGTTCATGGCCCTTAGCGAGCTGGACCGCGCAGCGAACATCATTACGGATTTCCTGACCTTTGCCAAACCGGAATTCGAGCAGGTCTCGATCCTTAATGTTCATGATGAATTCAAGCATATCGAGAGCATCTTGCTTCCGCTATGCCATTTGAACGGGGGCAAGATGGTGCTGGACGTGGAGGAACATTGTTGGGTGAAGGGCAACTCCTCCAAATTCAAGCAGGCTTTTATTAATATCATCAAGAATAGCATCGAGTCACTCGGAGAGGAGGGGACCATCCATATGTCGGTATATGCCAAAGGGGACAGGGTGTATATTCATGTGAAGGATAACGGGGAGGGAATGGAACCGGGCGTATTGAACCGGCTTGGCGAGCCGTATTTCTCGAACAAGTCGAAGGGCACAGGCCTGGGACTTATGGTCACTTTCCGCATCATTGAGGCCATGAATGGTGAAGTCCGCATTATAAGCAAAAAAGGAGCAGGAACCGAATCCATCATCATTCTGCCGCTGGCAGAAGCTCCGGGTGATTCCAACTCCTTATGAAGTCTTAAATCTGATGTTCTACCAAGAACCGAGTGTAGTAACGTCGGTCTTCAGTATGCCTGAAGAAGGACTGGGAGGAATAACCAGATAGAACTCATTGGAGCCTTCCTCTACCGTCTTGAGCGTAATATGGTCGGGAAGATTGATGCCTAGTGCTTCTTTGAGGGCTGCTTTTGGGTCTGAGAGCAGCTTCTGCTTGAAACTTGGATCTTCCCATGCTTTCTGAATAACTTGATTTCTAAGAATTGCTTCTGACAAAATAATCACCCTTCCCCTGAATGGTTATATTTACCTCATGAGCATAACATAGGATTTTATATTAATCTATTGCTATTTCTATGATCATAATAGAGTTGCAGTGCTTATTATGTATTCCTATTTTTGGATAACCAGTAGCTGAGTCCTCCTCCCTGCAAAAGCTGTTTCTCTGCTTCGATAGCTGCTGCGATATGCTGGAGATTCTGGACCAGCACATGGTGGAAAGCTACCAGATGGGGAGCCTTCAGCCGGTATTCTGCGAGTTTGCAGTGGTTGGCGAGCGCTGTTTCAGCGTAGGACGCCAGCCCGCCTTCCGTAAAGATGAAATCTTTGACCTTCCCCGCTGTAAGCGGGCCTTGACCCTCCTGAAGCTGGCAACGGGCCAGAGACAGCAGGCAATTATAGCTGCCCTCCGCCAAATCCTGCTCCCAATCCTCGTAATCATCAAGCATCTGCAGTGTAATCAGTACCTTATGCAGCATCTCTTCCGAATCCGCAATTAGATAAGCATGATCCGAAAGTAGCAGGACGGCTGTACTGCAGAGCTTAAGCGGACTGGCTTTGTGGGCAATTTTGACACGGTCGTTCAGGAAATAGTCACTGCTGGCCTCGCCTGCCACACTGTCTGCCCATTCAAAAAGATAACGTTTGAAATAGGACCAGAACGAGGAGTCCGGGGCGAAAAGAGGCCGGTAAATATGGAGGAATTCCACGTACAGCAGGTTCGCAAGCGGCAGCTGCTCTGCGGCGGTTGGCTCTTTGCTGTCCATCAGATCATCCTGCAGGAAGAAATAGAGCATAATTAAGACGTTTCCCAGCGACATCTGATGCACTTGCTCTGACGTAAGACCGTATTCTGAGCGCAGCCAGAACGGGAGTAAATAACATATGTAATTTTTGTGGCTTCCTGCTTTAAATACGTTAAACTGATGAAGATAGGCCAAACCTTGTGTACGAAGCGGTTCTGGAAATCCTGTGATGATGACACTGGCATCGCCAAATACCGCGCGGAGCTCCTCATCGTACTCATGAAGCCAATCCATAGGCTGCTCCCCTGTCAATATTTTATTTTTTTTAGAAAAAATGGGGTTATCCGTCATGATTATAGTCCTACTAACCTGGGATTTCAATGATAATTTATGGGGTGATATAGTAATGGAGTACTATAATTCATCTTATCCACGGATCGGGAATTGCTAAAGGGGGATGGACATGGAGAAGATTGTGTTTGGGCTGGCCGGCGGCGGCTGGCGGGCGGAGTTCTATCTGCGTATTGCCAAACAGCTGCCGGAACAATTCGCTGTGGGCGCCATGTTTGTGCGCAATAAGGAGAAAGCCGATGTCCTAAGCAGGGAGTGGGGAGTGAAGGTCTACACTTCAATTGAAGAGTTTATCTCAGCGGGTACTTATTCCTTTGCGGTAATTAGTCTGAAACGAGAGGTTAGCAAACCATATATCATCCAGCTGGCGGAAGCGGGTATTCCGGTGCTTGCGGAGACGCCGCCGGCGCCCGATCTGGAACAGCTGACGGAGCTATGGAACCGGGTGGGCCGTTCTGCCGTCATCCAGATTGCCGAGCAGTATCTGTTCCAGCCGATGCATGCGGCAAGAATCAAGCTGGCCGCTTCCGGCAGGCTTGGCACGATCAGCCAGGCCCAGGTATCGGCTGCACACAGATATCACGGAATCAGCCTCATCCGGCAGCTGCTGGGCATCGGCTTCGAGAATCCAATAATTCGTGCACAGAATTTTTGTTCTTCTATTATAAAGGGACCGCAGCGAAGCGGACCTCCGGTTGCCGAGGTGATGGTTCAGACGGGGCAGATGCTGGCCACTCTGGATTTTGGAGCCCGGCTAGGCGTGTTCGATTTCACCGGCGACCAGTATTTTTCATGGATCCGCAGCAACCGGATTTTGGTGCGCGGGGAGCGGGGGGAATTGTTGAACGATGAGGTGTCCTGGCTCCAGAGCTATGATACGCCGCTCTACTGCAAGCTGCGGCGGATGGATGCCGGGCATGGGGGAAACCTGGAGGGCTTTTATCTCAAAGGGATTATGGGAGACGGCGAATGGCTGTACCGGAATCCATTTGCCCCGGCCAGGCTCACGGACGATGAAATTGCCATTGCAGAGAGCCTTGTCCGAATGCAGAGACATGTTCAAGGAGGGCCTTCTTTCTACAGTTTGGCCGAAGGATGCCAGGATCAGTATTTGGCACTGCTGCTGGAGCAGGCGGCGGCGAGCGGAGAAACGGTGACTTCCCATAGCCAGCCGTGGTCAGAGCAGGGCTGAAGCAGCAGATGTAATTCAAAAGCACGGCTGGGCGGAGATGTTTCCGCCTGCCGTGCTTTTTGGCATGTAATCGTATGAGCTTACAACGGCTGCGAACCGGATAGTTGTGCAGCTAATTGTGCATACTCGCCGCGCAGCCGGAGAAGTTTCGCGACACTCTTCTCCAAGCCGCCGGGCCGGTTGCGCCGGGTCCATAATTGCCGGTAATGATGCAGCAGGAGGTCGAGATCATGGATCTGGTGGTCCACCAGTGCCGGATCAATTCCGGCAGGTCCCGCAGCCAGCAGCTGTTTGATGCGGCCAAGCTGCACGGCATGTTTTACAAAATGAATGCCGTTCTTAAGCTCTTGGGTGACAAGTTCGGCATCCGTGCATTCCAGCGTAAGATCTTCAAGCTGATCTTCAATATGGCTGATGTACTGCTCCAAATTATCGAAATGCTCAGCGGTAAGTTTATTTACAATCCCCATGTTGTCCAGATTACTGCGCATTAGCATGGACATTTCCGAATCATTGGGGCGGGAAATGCCGGATTCAAGCTTGTAGTAATTTCCGAGATCGAGCAGCAATTGCCCAATTTTTCCCGAACGGTCGTGAAAGACCGAGGTACTCAGATACCCTGCAACATCGGCATTAAGATTGTTGTCGACATTCCAGGCCAGCGCAGCGCCGCAGACAAATCCGGCATAACTCACCGGAAGATGCTGCCAATGTCCGAAATCACCCCAGTCCGTAATGAGGTAGCCGATAGCCCGGTTGTTTTTGCCGTGTACAGCGGCGTTATGCAAGTTGGCGAGCATATTGCCGGTGCGTCCGGTAAGGGAATTCCAGGAGCTGGTTCCCGGGCAGACATAGAACGGGATTTGCGCTTCGCGGAATTTCAGTGTGTCCGCCTCGAATGGGTGGTCTGCGCTGTAACCCCATTCCATGGCAATAATGTCTTTTGGCAGCTGGGGAATTAGCTCAGGATGCTGGATGATGATATCACCCCAGAACTGCATCGTTTTGCCCCGCTGCACAACGAGCTCATGAATCTTCTGCAGAAATGACAAGTAGAGCGTGCCTTTGCCTGCTGCATCTGCCGCGGCTTTGCTTTTGCCAAGTCCCAGTTCATAAGTCTCGTCGCAGCCAACGTTGAACTGATTCGAGGTGAAATAAGGAAGAAGGTCATCATACATTGTGCCCAGCAGCTCGAGTACTTTAGGGTCTTCAGTATCGAAGGTGCCCGGCTCCATGAAAAGCCCCTCCGGATATAAATCACTGTCATACATATGGTCTGGCAGCATGAACCCCTCAGGACTTTCGGCCAGTGCGTTGAATTCCGGCCGGGTCAGCCATCCTTCCATATGGCCGAAGCTGTTCTGGTTGGGAACCAGCTCGATATAACGTTCGCGGCAGTAAGCATCCAGCAGCAGAATTTCTTCACCGGTTATAGGCGTTTCGAGCTCCCAAACCTGGGGAAACGACTCATAGGCAAAAGGAGAACCTTCTATATATAACTGCAGTTGGTTCAGCTTCAGATCGGCCATAAGATCAACGATCCGGTAAAGGGTTTCGAGTTTGGGCGTTTTGTTGCGGCTGATATCAATCATCAGTCCTCTTGCGGCAAAGTCCGGTTCATCCCGGATATGCAGACAGGGCACGTTTCTGCCGGATTGTTCCAGAATCTGTTTCAGGGTTGCCACTGCATAATAGGCCCCTTCAGGAGAGCTGTAAGTAATGAAGATTCCATGCTCTTCGATGACAAGCTCATAACCGCCTGCAGGCAGCAGGCGGTTGTAGCTAAAGCTGCATGCGGAGGAAACGGCCGGACGTGTACCTACTGACAAAGGCAGGCTGAGCTGAAGAACTTGAGAAATGACAAGCTGAAGCTTACGGGCTGCAGGGAGAACGGAACGGTTCGCCTCACCGGAGAGAACAATGCTTGCTTTGGCCGGAAGGCGGAAGTAGCCTTCTGAGCGCGTGATTGTCCGTGGATGGGGAAGCAGCTGTAAAGTGCGAATTTCAGGCATAGTGTGGACACCTCTTATTCATGTAGAATATGATCATCTTCCTAACAACCATATCACCCCTAAACAGAGGAAGGAATGCAAAGTATGTCCAAGGTCATGGATTATATAATCAGTCCTTACCCAGTACAAAGCGTCGATCGCAAGGTGACACGGTATAGGGACTTTTGGAGCAAAGGTAATGTTTAACTATGTGCTTTATAATGATCTTTTTTATTTCTAAGCAATTCTAAGTATCTATATATAAGACGACATATTTCTTCTTTTGTTGCGGACGAATGTCGGATCATGCAGCTTTATATTGACACTCACAAAAATCAAATGCTATTATTTAGATAATATTAGTAATTTTTATGATAGTTCTTAAAGACTATGTTATGCCGGAGATGAAGCCATGAGTGAATTTTACTGCATCAGTTGCCGCAGTCTCCATAAGGTGGACGTACAAAAAAACTGCTCTGTACGCATTCTGTCCACCGGGTATCATATCGTTGGCGAACAGCGCTATCAAATTTGTATCTGTAATCTAACTGAGTTGCATACATCCTTCCCAGCTGCAGCCGAGTATAATGCGGAATGACTGGCCTAATGATGCACCTGATTCATATATCAGCCGAACAGCCTGTCCCTCAGCGGACAGGCTGTTTAACGTGTCCGTCCACCCATTTTTGAAAGTAAATACGCTATCTTTTGGAAATATGGATATCTCTGAGTGAAACTTCGAAAAAAAATGAATGATATTCTGTTATTTATTTGAAAAGAAAACGCTGTCAGTAAATAGTGAAACTTGTTATTGTGATTTTTCTCATGTATGATGCTTTTAACAAAGCTTAAATAAGCTCGAATTTTCCAAAAAATGGAGAATAGGGTGGTGGGATGAAAATCAAAACAACTGCGGAAGACAGGATGATAGCATTTTACAGATACTTTTCTTTGTCCCTCACATCTCTGATGTACCTCCTGGACCATGCGGGACCTTCCGTAATTAATAAATCCCTTTTAATAATAATTTTGTTCTTATTTGCCCAACTATTCACTATGTATTACCGGAGGTTCCGGAATAAACCGCGTGTCCTTATGGTAGCTGTAAGTGTAGAAATGGCGGGTATTATTGCACTGACGCTGTTAACCGGTGCATATGACAGCTCCTTCAGACTGTACGTGCTTAACCCTGTGCTGATCGCTGCGGGTTCGTTATCCATCTATTTCGGATGGAGTTTGCTGCTTGCGTATATTGGCATATTCGCTGTATTTTGTTATGTTTTTCTTAATTCTGCCGGAAAAACTTTAGCTGAAGCTGCATTGGCAAATGGCAACCTGTTTCTAGCACTGGTACTTACGGTTATAATTATGCAGATGGTTAACAGGATCAAGCGGCAGCGGGAAGAAGCAAACGCGCGGACCAATGAAACCATGGAGCACATTAAATCGCTCTATCATATCGTAGAAACATCAAGCCAGCATGACTTCATGAACATAGGCCAGGTTATTACGGATTATGTGGTAAAGCTTACCAAACTTGACAGAGCCTTGTTCTGGTTCGCCAAGAAAAGCGGTGAGCCTGCACCGCAGAGCCGGCAGACCGGCTGGCAGCAGGAAGAGGAACGTTTTCTTTTCTCGGAGCTGGAGAAGCATGAGCATGAATGGAGATTGCAGCGCGAGCCTGTATTCAAGAGCCTGCCGGGGCTCGGAGATTTTTTGCTGATGCCGGTGAGAATGAGCACCCGCTTTGTTGGCATGATCGGCGTGAAGCTGGAGTCCTCGGAAGGCCTTGAAGGCCGCCGGTGGTATATCCAGCAGTTGATGTTTCTGTCGGAGCTTAGTGCAATTATTCTTGAACGCCATGAGCTGGGTGTCATCGAGAACCGGCTGATCATCACGAATGAGCAGAACCGGATTGCGGATGAAATGCATGACAGTGTCTCACAGAGTTTATTCGGCATCGTCTATGCCACACACTCGCTGAAGCAGACCTGGCCGAAAATGTCTGATTCCGAGCTGGAGGAGCAGATAGAGCTCATCCATGATTCGGCGACCAAGGTGGCCAAGGAGCTGAGGATTACAATCTACAGTCTTAGCTCCAAGAAGAGTGGTGGTCCAACCTGGCTGGGTATGGTAAGGTCTCATCTGAAGAGCTTGTCCAGACTGAATGATGTGGAGATTGAACTAAAGATCACGGGCGATGACTTCAGTCTCCCGTATCCCTACCACAAAGCGCTTTTCCGGATTATCTCTGAAGCGACCGGCAATGCCATTCGTCATGGTGCGGCCAGCCGGGTGGATGTTGAACTGTCACTTAAGCCAAAATGGATAAGACTTTCCATAATCGATGATGGAGTAGGTTTTGATACGAGTCTGCTGTTGACGGAGTCTGAGGATAACACAGGCGGACTGGGTATGAAGAATATGCAATATCTGGCGCAGTCTCTTGGGGGCGATTTTCAATTGTCCAGCAGTGAGAATGCAGGCACAAAAATTTTAATTTCGATACCTGTCGGTGTGGCTGAATTAAAAAATGCATAAATTTTAGGCAGGAGGTCGTTCTAGTGAAAATCGTCATTGTTGATGATCATCCTTTGGTGAGAAGAGGATTGGCAGCTGTGATTTCGATGCAGCCCAATTTGCATTTTGCCGGCGAGGCAACGAATGGCCAAGAAGCTCTTCTTGTAATTGAGGAGACGCAGCCTGATCTTGTGCTGATTGATCTGAAGCTTGCCGATGAATCGGGACTGGACGTAATCAAAGCAGCGCGTGCACACGGTTTGACCAGCAAGTTTATTCTGCTGACCTCATCGGCAAGCCGGGAGGATTTCCTGAAGGCAGAAGAAGTGCTGGTTGATGGATATGTGCTGAAAGAAGCGCTGCCGGAGGAATTGCTGTTTGCGATTCAACTGGTCCATAAGGGCAGAAAGTATTATGACCCCGGCCTAATGGAAGATAAAATGCGGATGAGCGGCAGCAGTCCGACAGATGAATTAACACCGAAAGAGAAGGAAGTGCTGATTGAGCTGGGTCAGGGTGCCTGCAACAGGGAAATCGCCTCGCGCCTGTTCATCAGCGAATTTACGGTCAAGAAGCATGTGAGCCAAATTTTGGCGAAGCTGCAGGTTGCCGACCGGACGCAAGCAGCATTGTATGCCAATGCAGTCGGGCTGACCAAATATGAAATGTCATATGATTAAGATAAGCTATGATGGCTTAAAGAATGGAGCACGGACTTAGATGTCCGTGTTTTTTTGTGCGAATTATTATCTTCCGGGTTCCAAGCTGCAGATGAACCGGGATACTTTACACGGAAACGGCTGCGCTTTCCTTTTGAAAAGGACGGTGAGGCCGTTTTTTCTTGGACATTTCAGCGCAATATGGTGGCTTGGTGTAGGGGTTCCTTCCATAAGTTGTTACAATTTACCAAGCGCATACTACTAAAGTATACCATAGTGGTCTACTTAAGTGCCAATAGGACTCACACGAAAGTGAAGATTAAAGTGATGGTATGACCCATGTGGCAAGTCGTACGGGTTGATAGAATAAAAGTAAGATATCTGAAACTTTCATGATTGCTTTCAGAATTAATGCGGAAGGAGGGTTACTGTGGAAAAGACGATTTTGGATTACATTAACCTGATAAAGAAAAGGTTATGGTTAATCATGGTGTTTGTATTAATCTCCTGCGCCACCACCTTCTACGTCAGCAAGAACTTCGTCGTACCCGTCTACTCCGCCTCCGGACAGCTGCTGGTCAATAACACCGCAAATGTACCCGAGAGCAACAATCTAAACAATCTAAACTTCAGCCTTAACCTCATCGAGAGCTATAAGGAAATCATGAAATCCCCCACGATTATGAAGAATGTTGTAGCGGATCACCCGGAATTCAATCTGACGGAAGACCAGCTGGCGTCGAAGCTGCAGGTGAAATCTTCAGAGAAAAGCTCGGTCATCAATATCAGCGTGCAGGACGAAAGCTACAGCAAAGCAGCTGGGATAGTAAACGCGGTTTCACAGTCGTTCATCCGCAGCTTGCCGACACTGATGAAGCTTGATAATGTAACATTCCTGACGCCTGCTGACCCAACCGATGTTCCCGGACCGATCAACGGTGGTGCCAACATGAATATCATCATCAGTTTTGTAGTTTCGCTGATGGCTGCAATAGGGATCATCCTGCTGATGGAAACACTCAATGGAACGCTCCGGAGTGAGAAGGAAGCCGAATTCGACCTGGGTCTGCCGGTCATTGCAAGCATTCCTACCATCCGCAAACGTGATTTGGGTAAAGCAGCAAATGCTAATTCGAGAGTAGGGGAGGGCGCTTATGTTGCGGCTGAATAAAAGTTTGATCACGGACTTGAATCCGTCCTCGCATATCTCCGAATCCTTCCGCTCGCTGCGCACCTATATCCGCCAGCTGGGACTGCTTGGCGGAAACGCAGGCAAAGTGCTGCTCTTCACTTCAGCGGAAGGCGGAGAAGGCAAGACGACCATTCTGGCCAATCTGGCGGTTTCTTTCGTTCAGGATGGCAAGAGGGTTGCCGTTGTGGATTGCAACCTGAGACATCCCGGACTGCATTCCGTGTTTGAAGTGGAAGGCAGCCATGGGCTTGCCGCTTATCTGGGCGGCACTGAGGAAACCAAAGATGTCGCAGTTTACGGAAATTTGGCGAATCTGGCCGTGATCCCTGCCGGTATTACCGCTGTCAGTCCGCCGGATCTGCTGGGTAACGACAAAATGGCAGCTCTGCTGGAAGAGCTGAAAACAAGCTTCGATCTTATCCTGCTCGACTCGCCGCAGGCAGTGGAGTTCAGTGATGCAAGAATCCTGGCCCCGCTGACGGACGGTGTCATCATCGTGGCAAGGCACGGCAAATCGAAGCGTGAAGCGCTCCGCAAGCTGAAGACGCTCATGGATCAGACCGGAACCAAAATTCTTGGCATTGCCATGAATCATAGTAAATGAGCTCACAAAACTTTTAGGAGGTAAGTGCGATGAAAAAGGTAAAAAAGGTAATTATCCCTGCTGCTGGGCTAGGAACGCGCTTCCTTCCCGCGACGAAAGCAATGCCTAAGGAAATGCTGCCGATCATCAACAAGCCAACTATTCAATACATCGTAGAGGAAGCCATCGCTTCCGGTATCGAGGATATCATTATCGTTACCGGTAAAGGCAAACGTGCAATTGAGGACCATTTCGATAATGCGTTCGAACTGGAATCCCGGCTGCTGGAGGACGGCAAGCTTGAACTGCTTAAAGAGGTTCAGCGTTCCTCTAAAGTAGAAATACACTATATCCGTCAAAAGGAACCAAAGGGATTGGGCCATGCGGTATGGTGCGCAAGACGTTTTATCGGAGACGAGCCCTTTGGCGTTATGCTCGGTGATGACATCGTAACCGGACAGGTTCCTTGCCTGAAGCAGCTGATCGACCAATATGAAGAAACACAGAACTCAGTGATTGGTGTTCAGGAAATTCCGGATGAATTCACTAACCGTTACGGGATTATTGAACCGGATCTGCAGGATGGAAGACTCTACCGGGTTAACAACTTCGTCGAGAAGCCGGCCCTGGGTACAGCACCTTCCAATCTGGCAATAATGGGCCGTTATGTGTTCACTCCTAAGATCTTCAAATACCTGGACCTGCAGGAAAAAGGTGCTGGCGGCGAGATTCAGCTCACGGATGCGATCCAGAAGCTCAATCAAAGCGAACGGGTATATGCCTATAACTTTGATGGTACGAGATATGATGTCGGCGAACGCCTTGGATATATTTTAACCACATTGGAATTTGCCCTGCAGAGTGAGGACTTGCGCTATCCGGTAATGGATGCCATGTCGGAATGGCTCAGCAAGGCCGGACAAACCACGCTTAGCTAAAAATGAGGAGAACCACAAAACCTTTAGGAGGAATGAGGAGAAATGAGCATGCAAAAACTGCCGGAAGACTATGAGGCCGTCCTGCCGAAACTTTACATGCTGCATGCCAAAGAAGGGAATAAAGGTATGGATTCCTATCTGGTGATGAAGCGGATTATCGACATTTTTTTCTCCGCTCTTGGCCTTCTCGTACTGCTGCCGCTATTCACTCTTGTTGCTGTCCTGATCAAGCTGGAGGATCCGAAAGGCAAAGTGTTCTTCCGGCAAACCCGGGTAGGCAAAGAAGAGAAGCTGTTCCCAATGTATAAGTTCAGATCTATGGTGTCTAATGCTGAAGAGCTGAAGGCGAATCTGATGGCTTATAACGAAGTGAGCGGCGCAATGTTCAAAATCAAGAATGATCCCCGGATTACACGGACGGGAAGATTTCTGCGCAAGACGAGCATTGATGAACTGCCTCAGCTCTGGAACGTGCTGATGGGCCATATGAGTCTGGTTGGCCCCCGTCCTCCGCTCGTTGAAGAGGTGGCGCAGTATTCGGAATACGACAAGCAGCGGCTCATAGTTACACCTGGCTGCACAGGTTATTGGCAGGTAAACGCCAGAAACAGCGTCGGCTTCGACGAGATGGTGCAGCTGGATTTAACCTACATCCAGATCCGGAGCACGAAGCTGGATCTCAAAATCATTGCGAAAACCGCCCTGATGCTGCTCGGATCCAAAAATGCTTATTAAAAATATGGAAATTGGGTGAATGCCGATGCTTGAATACGGAGAGGTACCTAAGATTTCCATCATTATCTGTACCTATAACCGATCGGTTTTGCTAGTCAAGACCCTTCAATCGCTGCTGTCATTGGAGAATCTGCATCAGGCAGAGATTATCGTGGTGGATAACCACTCCAAGGATGATACGGCGTCCGTCACCAAACGCTTTATGGAGACGGAAGGAGCAGAGATGGATATCCGTTATCTTCTGGAACCGGTACAGGGGTTGTCGGCAGCCCGAAATACGGGGATTCTGGCTTCCAAGTCGCCAATCATCGCCTTTCTTGATGATGATGCGATTCCTTGCCGAACCTGGATAACAACGATTGTTGACAGTTTTGAACAACATCCGGAAGTAATGGCCATGGGCGGGAAAATCGCTCCGATCTTTGAAAGTAAGCGGCCTGAATGGCTTATTAAGCCGTTTGAACTGCCTTACACGATTGTAGATCTGGGTGACCGGGTGAGGGAATATCCGAAACGGCTGCATCCCTGCGGAGCCAACATGGCTATGCGTAAGCTTGTATTTGACATCAGCCTGTTTCCTCTGGAGCTCGGAAGAAAGGGAGATTCACTTCTCTCCGGTGAAGAGACCTGGTTATTCGGTCAAATACAGGGAGAAGGACATTCCATTCTCTATCATCCTCAGATGGCGGTCGATCATTTCGTACCGGCAGGCCGTCTGACTGAAGATTGGATTATGAAAAGATATTACAGTCAAGGCATATCCAACGCTATGAAAAGCGAAGGTGTGAAGGGCAATCTGATCCTGCTGGTCAAGACGGCCGCCAAAGTAGTCTATATCATGGCGGATTCGATCCTCTCCAGAAGCAAGGGAAGAAAGCTTCTGAACAGATGCCGGCTGGAGAGCATTCGGGGAACTCTTCATATGATTTGGAACCGGAAGAGGCAATCTGCAGCGGGGTGAGGGAAGACAATGACTAATTTTGGGTGGGGCTCAAAAATCAACGCTTTGCCATACGGAATGCTCTACCTGGTGTCTGCCCTGTTCCTCGGAACAGCGGTCATTTACCAGCCGGCAATTGCGGTAGCTGCCGTACTCCTGATTATATTGCTGGTTGTCTCTCTCTCTCGTCCTGAACTGATCAGTTATTTCGTTCTGTTGACGACGGCGATCTCCATTAACTTCTTGTATAACGGCATCATGTTCGGGATTGAAATTCTTTCCCTCTATAAGCTGGTTATCCTGATGCTTCTGGTGCCTTGCATTCTGGTCAATGGCCTGAAGTTCCGTCTCAGTCCTCCGCTCTGGGCCATGGTGGCACTGGTGTTCATCACCTTTGGCTTCTCGATCTGGCTGCCGGAGATGAGCTCATCCATTGCCATAAAAGCCTTTATCGGTCTGTCGCTTCCCTTCGTGTTTCTCCTGATCAACTGGAAGAAAGAAGTGGCTGAGAAGCAAATCCGCATCATCACTTTGCTGCCGCTGGTCAGCGTGCTGGCTGGAGTGGTGCTGCAGGCGGCTCATATCCATTCATTTCTCGATATCGAGTTCACGGGCGCTATACGGATACAGGGGGCGAACATTCCAGCGCATCTGGCTATGCTGGCTTTTATGGGAGTGGGCATCGCATTTATTGAGGTGAAACGGAGTCCGCAGCATATCAAGTTTTTCTACACCATGCTGGCGCTGAACTTTCTAATTCTGATCGGAACAGGGACGCGGGGACCGATATTAGCCCTGGTTTTGATGGTTCTCTACTATTTTTACGACATTTCCCGTCAGTACTTAAAGGGGAGAACGCAATATCTGATTCCGCTGCTGTGCTCGTTTCTCCTGATTGTCTCGGCTGTCTATCTGCAGCTGGACAACATCAAGAAGCGCTCCTTCGAACGGACGACCGAAACGGGTGTTGATTTGTCGGGACGGGCGGAGGCCTGGGAATATTTCCTGCACAAAGCGGAGGATTCGCCCCTTGCGGGCAGAGGACTCGGTGCAGTGACTGTAGCCAATGACGGGTCGCTGTACAAAGGCTTTGTGGTTCCGCACAACGAGTACATCCGGTTTTATTTCGATGGAGGATATATCGGCGCCATCCTGCTGTTGCTTTCCTTATTGGCTGTGTTTCTTCTGGTTTACAGAGCTTTGGCACCGCCGGTCAAACCTTACTATCTGCTCTTTATTGCAGCGTTCCTAATTTATTCTTTTTCCGACAACACGCTGTCGACGGTCCAATCCATTATTCCGTTCTGTTGGTACCTGAACTGCCTGTATCGATCTTCACAGCCAACCGATTCCCCACAAAAAGAAGTGATACGATGAACCAAGTGAATATGTTCGATGTCAATTTCGATAACTACGATTTCATGGATCTGCTTGAATACATCGACAAGACCATTAAGGAAAGGAATCAATCCTACATCCTGACCTGCAATGTCGATCATGTAATCAAGCTTCGCAAGGACAAAGAGTTTAGGGCGGTGTATTCCGAAGCAGGTGCCGTAGTGGCGGATGGAATGCCGCTGATCTGGGCTTCGAAGATGCTGGGCAAGCCGCTGAAGCAGAAGGTATCCGGATCAGATCTCTTCAGCCGCCTGGGTGACGCCTTCGAGCAAAGAAAGTACCGGCTGTTCTTTCTGGGCTCGGCGGAAGGTGTGCCTGAGCGGGCGACAAAGAATTTAAAGGCGGCTTATCCCGGCATGAACATTGTCGGCTGTTATTCTCCCTCCTACGGTTTTGAGCACAACGAGGAAGAGAATCAGCGTATTATCCAAATGCTGACCGAAACCCAGCCGGATATTGTATTCGTCGGTGTGGGCGCACCGAAGCAGGAAAAATGGATCTACCGGCATTACACCTCATACCGGGCGCCGATTTCCATCGGCGTGGGAGCGACTTTTGATTTCCTCTCTGGCTCCGTCAAACGGGCGCCGGACTTTATGCAGAAAACAGGGCTTGAATGGTTCTGGCGTCTGAGCCAGGAACCGGGGCGCTTGTGGAAAAGATATCTTGTCGATGATGCCCAGTTCCTGGTCCTGCTGCTTAAAGAGCTGCGCAAGCGGGATAAGATCAAGGGCGGAAGATTTGAGTAAATATACGAATTTTGGATGGCCGTAGGGCGGAGGTGGGGAAATGAAGATGATGAGCCAGAATGAAAGCAACCGGACATTGCCATCCCTCACTTCGGTGAAGTCAGGTGTCATGATGACGCTGATCTGCGTTATGTGCCTGGGGCTTCCGCTGCTGATCGGCTTCGCCAGTGCGAAGCTCAGTTCTTCCAGCAGTCTGCAGGGGGTCATTCTGGCAGGGATTCTATTCCCCGCCTTCCTGCTGGCGCTGCTGAAGCCAAAACACCTGATCGCCTATACTCTGCTGATCTGGGCGGTGGCCCCGGAGCTGCGGCGTTTCGCCGACTGGTACGAAGGGGTATACCACTCGGTATCCCTGCTCAGCCTGGCGCCTCTGCTGACGGGAGCAACACTTGCGATTCCGGTGCTGAAGGAAATCCACAGAATCCGGAAATCCTCCACGCGGATCATCCTGCTGTTCTCGGTAGCGTTGGCCTACGGCGCATTGATCGGTCTGGCGAAGAACGGCATAGGCTCGGTATACGATTTGGCTAACTACATCGTACCGCTGCTGCTGATTCCGTTCTTCGCGGTAACGCGTTTCAAGCCTAAGGATATTGACCGGCTGCTGTACGCTTTTGCCAATATCGCAGTCCTGGTGGCGATCTACGGCATCATCCAATATCTGACGGTTCCTCCCTGGGACGCTTTCTGGATGAGGAATGCAGATATGATGTCCATCGGAACACCGTATCCCTTGGAAATTCGCGTCTTTTCCACTCTGAATTCTCCCGGACCGGCGGCGACCTTCCTGGTATTCGCCCTCGTCCCGATGATTCTGGAGAAAAGATGGCAAGGCACGCTGCGCTGGATCGGTGTCCTGCTCGTTGTGGTCTGTCTGCTGACCACGCTGGTGCGTTCCGCCTGGCTGGTCCTGCTGGTTATGCTGCTGGTGTACATCGCCTCTTCTCCTTCCAAAGGGAAGTGGAAAACCCTGCTTCAGCTGGGATTTGTCGCCGTAGCGCTGATCTGGATCGTTCCCAAGCTGCCGGGAGCAGAGGGGCTGGTGGCCCGCATGGAGACACTTACCTCCGTACAGGAAGACCACTCCTATAATGAACGGCTCAGCTTATGGCAGAACATGCTGCCGATGGTAGCCGCTAATCCGGTTGGCCAGGGAATCGGCAGTGTAGGCCAAGGAACAAAGATTGGCAACGGCGGGGAGCTTGGAGAGTACGGCAACATGGACAACGGCGTTATCGCACTGCTGCTTACCTTTGGAGTACTGGGCGCCTTATTCTTCTTCGGCGCACTTGGGGCCGTCATTAAACAGATTGTGGTCAGAGTCACCAGCAAGGACAGTCTTCAGCCCTATGCCCGGCTATCGCTGGCAGCATGGATGGGGGCGGTAGTCAGCCTGGTGTCTGACAACGGATTCCCCGGACTCAAGGGATATCTGATATGGATGCTGATCGGCCTTGGGCTAGGCGCCAAAGAGATTATTGAGAGCAGAAAGAAGGGAACACCACATGCAGCAGTTGAACGCGAAATCACTTCCCACTAGCACAGTCTGGTCCTCGCTCAAGAAATTCACAAAGAGCAAGGACAACAGCTCGGCAGCCGTAAAAACCATGTTCGTCAGCGTGCTGATTCTGCTGGTCAATATGCTGACGGGTGTGCTGACTGCCCGCTATCTCGGGCCGACAGGCCGCGGGGAACAGACAGCTATGGTGAACTGGTCCCAGTTTCTGGCGTTCAGTATGAGCTTCGGTATTCCCTCGGCGCTGATCTACAATGCCAAGAAGAATCCGGATGAGGCCGGGGTGCTCTACCGGGTGGCACTGATGATCGGCCTTGGGTTTGGCATGGTGGCCATGACAGTGGGAATCTTTGTCCTACCCTACTGGCTGGAATCCTTCAGTCCGGAGGTGGTGGTTTTTGCGCAATGGTCGATGATCCTGTGTCCGCTGATTGTGATCTCGCAGATTAACAACGCGGCATTTCAGTTCAGAGGGGATTACAAGACCTTTAACTGGATGCGATATCTGGTTCCTCTGCTGACGCTGGCGGCCATTGGCGTTCTGATCCTCACGGATCATATGAATCCATTTACTACGGCACTGGCTTACTTGGTTCCATCAGTACCGCTGTTTATCGGAATGACAATCTTGCTGCTCCGCACCTACAGGGTGAAGCTGAAGGACGCATACCTGAATTTCAAAAGATTATTCACGTATGGCCTCGGCTCTTACGGAAATGACCTGCTCGGCCAATTCTCCGGCTATATCGACCAGATCATTATTGCCGGTCTGCTGCGGCCAGCCGATTTGGGACTGTATGCAGTAGCAGTGAGCTTGTCACGGATGGTCAACTTCTTCTCGAACTCGATCACCGTGGTGCTTTTTCCAAAGGCCTCTGAGCTCTCGAAGGAGGAGGCGATCGCCCTTACCTTCAAAGCATTCCGGATCAGTACGACCTGCACCCTGCTCGGCGCGGTGTTCCTGATGCTGGTGGCCCCCTTCGTTATTCCGTTGCTGTACGGGAAGGATTTCAATACGGCGCTGACCGTATTCCGCCTGCTGCTGCTGGAAGTTACGATCAGCGGAGGCACACTGATTCTGGCTCAGGTCTTTATGGCGCTTGGCAAACCGAAATTCGTATCCATTCTTCAGGGAGTGGGCTTGATCCTGGTGATCCCGATGCTCTTCCTGCTGGTGCCGAAGTTTGGATTGTTCGGAGCAGGGGTGGCGATGTTGTCATCGGCTGTACTGCGGTTCTTGTTCATTATTCTCAATATTAAATACAACCTGAAGGTCAAGCTGCCGCGGCTGCTGATCAACGGGGACGACATTAAGTGGATGAAGACGACGATGAATTCCTATATTCATAAAAAACCCGCGGATACCCAAGGTTAAAAAGAAATATGGGTTTGGCCTACCCTTATTGAAGGCTTAAGGCAGATTAGCGGAGAGGACGGAATGACCTGGAAAAGCGAAGCGGTCGCCTTTGTCTTCAGATTTCAACCGCAACAGCGGTCTAATCAAAGAAATCCGAAGACAACAGCGATTGGAAGGACATCCGTCATCGCAGCGGTTCTGCGGCAACCAGCCTGAAATAGAATGTAAGCCAAGAACATACAGACAAAGGAGGAAACCTTCATGGATTCAGTGACAAGCGTGCTTGGCGGCCCGGGGAGTTACCCGATATCTGCTGTCATCATTGCTCAGGATGACGAAATTCGAATATCCAAAGCAATTCAATCCTGCCGACTTTTCGCCGACGAGGTGGTTGTAATCGACGGAGGAAGCAAAGACGGGACGGTGCAATTGGCCGAAAGCCTGGATTGCCGGGTATACGTCAACCCATGGCCCGGATACGCGAAGCAAAGAGAATTCGGAGTGGAACGCGCCGTCCATGATTGGGTCTTCCTGATTGATACCGATGAAGTGGTCAGCGATGAGCTGGCGAAGGATATTCTTGAGCGCAAGCCGGCGCTGACGGACCGGGGCGTAGCTTACTCGCTATACCGGATCGGTGATTTTCTGGGCAGATGGCTGGATAAGGGTGAATATCTGGTGCGGCTGTACAACCGCAAGGAGTACGGCATCCGCAACTCCCTGGTGCATGAAATGCCCGAGGTGTTGGAGGAACGGACGGTTCGCTTGAACGGAACGCTTTGGCATCAGGGCTTCCGCAGCATCAATGACCATGTAACCCGGTTTAATAAATACACCGACCTGGAAGCGCAGAGCGCTTATGCGAGCGGTAAGCCGTTTAAGCTGAGAAATCTGCTGCTGCGGCCGCCGGCACGGTTCCTGCAGAAATATTTTCTGCATGGTTTGTTCAAGAAAGGCATTGCAGGGTTCGCGGTATCCGTATTTTGGGTGATGTATGAATTCATGGTCGGCTTCAAGCATTACGAATTGAACAGCTCCGGCAAGCTGGCCCAGCACAACGCACAGGGGCAGGCCGAGAAAGAAAAGAAAGGGGAGAGAAGCTATGCCGTACAGTGACGGATTAAACATTATGACGACAGGCCTCAGTTGGCCCTCGTTACAGCCCGGCGGGCTTAACACTTATTTTAAATCCGTTTGCGAGCAGCTCTCCTCACGCAACCAGGTGCATGCGCTGATCTGCAGTCAGGAGACGCCATCCACCTCGAAGGAACTGATTATTCATAACGCCGGAGATCCCAAGGAAACGATCTGGAAGCGTAAGGATGCTTTTCAGCGTAAAGCTGCAGATTTGATGGGCAGCGGGAGCGGGCGCATTGATATTCTATATACCCACTTCGCACCCTACGGCGTTGGGCCGGCGATGGAAGCGAAGAAGCGGGGGATTCCGGTGGTCATGACTTTTCATGGCCCATGGAATGAAGAGATGAAGATCGAAGGCCAGGGCATTAAGCACCGGGTCAAAACAACGATTGCCAAATCTATTGAACGCAAGGCCTACAAGCTGGCGGACCAGTTCATTGTACTTAGCGAATATTTCCGCGATATGCTGCACAGTCTGCACGGTGTGCCGCTGCACAAAATCATCGTGATCCCGGGTGCGGCCAATGTGGAGCGGTTCATCCCTGCCAGCAACCGGCTGGCTGTCCGCCGGACGCTGAATTTACCGGAGGGAGCAACGACGGTACTGACGGTCCGGCGGCTGATGAACCGGATGGGGCTGCTGCAGCTTTTGGAAGCCTGGAAGCAGGTATCCGAGCGGTTCCCGAACGCGATTCTGCTGATCGGAGGCAAAGGTCCGCTACGCGGAGAGCTGGAAGAAAAAATCTCCGATTATGGTCTCAGTAACAAAGTCAGGCTGCTTGGCTACATTCCCGATCATGAACTGGCTTCCTACTACCAGGCTGCTGACATGTTCGTGGTTCCTTCACAGGCACTCGAGGGCTTTGGACTTATCACCGTTGAAGCACTGGCTTCCGGTCTTCCGGTTATGGCTACTCCGGTCGGAGGCAACAAAGAGATTCTGCAGGGCTTCCGCCCGGAGCTGCTGTTCAAGGGTTCAACCAGTGATGATATGGCGGAAGGCATGATCCATATGCTCAGCAACCGCAAGCTGCTTCCCGGCCGTGACGAATGCAGAAACCATGTGCTGGAGAAATACACCTGGCAGCATGTGGGCGATCAAGTGGAATCGGTATTCCTTCAAACATTGGGAAAGGGTGTGGCTGCAGGATGCTAAAAGTCGCTTATATTGATCACACCGCCAAGTGGAGCGGAGGAGAGGTTGCGCTGTTCAACATTCTCACCAACATCGGCAAAGAGATTCAGCCGCTGGTCATCCTGGCTGAAGAAGGGGCGCTGGCTGAACGTCTGCGGGAAAAAGGCATCGACGTCCGCATCATCCCGCTTGATGAGAGCATCCGCAGCCGCGGCAGAAATGCCGTCAATCTCGGCGCTCCGGCTGCGGCGTTCAAGCTGCTGGCTTACGGCCGCAAGCTGGCGCCGCTGCTCAAACAGGAAAAGGTGGATTGTGTGCACACCAACTCCCTGAAATCGGCCTTCTACGGTGCAGTTGCCGCGAAGAAAGCGGGAGTGCCGCTGATCTGGCATATCCGGGACCATATCGGTGCCCCGTACCTGAAGCCGGTTGTCGCCAAGGCGATCCGGCTGCTGTCACGCCTGCTTCCCAATGGCGTGATTGCCAATTCCCATTCCACGCTGAATGCGCTGGAGCTGCCGCGCTCGAAGAAGACACTGGTGGTCTACTCCGCTTTTGCCAAAGCAATCGGTGAAAGCATCGGCAGACGGGACCAGAAGGATTTCAACGTCCTGCTGGTGGGCCGGCTGGCGCACTGGAAAGGCCAGCATATCGTGCTGGAGGCTGCCAAAGCGTTCAAGGACGACAGCCGTGTCCAGTTCTGGCTGGCCGGTGATGCCTTGTTCGGGGAAGAGGAATATAAACAGGAATTAATTCAGAAGATGCAGCAGGATGGGCTTACCAACGTCAAACTGCTGGGTCATGTGGATGACATACAAGGCCTTATGAAAACTGCTGATTTGCTGATTCACACTTCGATTACCCCCGAGCCATTCGGCCAGGTTATCGTCGAAGGCATGGCGGCTGGACTGCCGGTAATCGCCTCCAATGAAGGCGGCCCGGTAGAGATTGTGGTTCCCGGTGTAACGGGACTGCTGATCCAGCCTGGAGACCCAGTCGTACTTGCAGACTCCATCACCTGGATGCTGAACCATCCCGAAGAGCGAAGAAGGATGGCGGAAAGTGGAATGAAGCGGGTAAAAGAGCATTTTGTCATCGAGAATACGGTCAAGGACATCGTCGCTTATTACAAAGGATTGCTCGCCGCAACCTGAGCTGTTTTTCCGGACAATGCTAAAGCTTAAGGGCACCGTTCCTTCCATGCATTCACTACTTGATGATGCTGCTCCATAAAACTTTGAGGATGATTTACATGAAAATTGCGATAGCGCACGATTACTTAATCCAAATGGGCGGAGCGGAAAGAGTTGTGGAGGTCTTCCACCACATGTATCCGGAGGCTCCGATCTTCACGACGGTTTTTAACGGAAGCCGCCTGACCGACAACCTCAAAGATGCGGATATCCGGGCCTCCTGGCTGCAGAAGATCCCGGGAGTGAAGGCCAATTTTAAAGGGGTACTGCCGCTTTATCCGATGGCCATTCGTGATTTGGACTTTAGCGGGTACGATATCGTCCTGAGCTCCAGCAGTGCTTTTATGAAAAGCATAAAGGTTCCCGAATCCACGTTTCATCTATGCTACTGTCATACGCCAATGCGCTTTGCCTGGGATTATGACACGTACATGGAGCGGCAATCGAATTCCGGACTGTTCAAAAGACTGCTCAAGGTCTATATGCAGCGGCTCAAGACCTGGGATCAGCGGACATCCAAAAATGTAAACCAGTTCGTGGCCAACTCTTCCGTAGTGAAGACGCGGATTCAGAACTATTACCATAGGGATGCCGATGTGATCTTCCCGCCGATCAATACAGCCCGCTTCACAAGTTCCAGCTCTATCGGCGACTATTACCTGATCGTCTCCCGGCTTGTATCCTACAAACGGATCGACCTGGCAGTGGAGGCTTTTAGCCGGAATGGCCTTAAGCTCTATATCGTCGGCGACGGGCCGGACCGTAAGCGTCTGGAAGGAATGGCCAAAGATAATGTAACTTTTCTGGGCCGGCTTGAGGATGAAGAGGTCACGGGCCTGATGTCGAAATGCCGGGCGTTTATTTTTCCGGGAGAAGAAGATTTCGGAATTACGCCCCTGGAGGCGAATGCCGCAGGAAGACCGGTCATTGCTTATCAGGCCGGAGGGGCGCTGGATACCATAGTCCCTTATGTAAATGGCGTATTCTTTCAGAATCAGGAAGTGGATGATCTGCTGAAGGCTATCCACGAAGTGGAGTCCTATGCGTGGGACATCAGCAAGATTATGGGGCATGCGCATAAATTCGATGAACAGACGTTTATGGTCCAGTTCAAGCAGTATGTGGAACAGGCCTACGTTAATTTTCTTAAAGGAGGATGATTATATGAAGCTGGCAGTAATCGGTACCGGCTATGTCGGTCTTGTATCTGGCGTATGTTTTACACTTAACGGGAATCATGTCATCTGCGTCGATAAGGATGAGGAGAAAATCAATAAATTAAACCGGATGGAATCCCCCATCTATGAGCCGGGTATTGAGGCGCTGATCGAAATGAATCTCCGTGAGGGCAGATTGTCCTTTTCGGCGGATCTGCAGGAATCGGTGCGCCTTTCTGATATCGTCATCCTCGCTGTAGGAACGCCTTCCCTGCCGGGCGGCGAAGCGGATTTAACGTATATTGAGGGAGCAGCCACAGAAATTGCGCAAGCGATGGAAGGCTATAAAATCATCATGACCAAGTCGACCGTACCGGTTGGCACAAATGAGAAAATCCGCAATCTTATTGCTTCCCACACGAATCATCCCTTCGATATCGTCTCCGCTCCCGAATTCCTGCGTGAAGGCTCGGCGATCCGCGATACGCTTCATCCTGACCGGATTGTGATTGGTCTGGATAATCCGCTTTTGGAGCCAACGATGCGCCAGCTTCATCAAGGCTTCACTGAAAATATCTTCGTAACGGATATCCGCAGTGCGGAAATGATTAAATATGCATCGAACGCTTTCCTGGCAACCAAAATCTCCTTTATCAACGAAATCGCCAACATTTGTGAAAAAGTGGGAGCTGATGTAACCGAAGTGGCGGAAGGCATGGGGATGGACCGGAGAATCGGCTCAAGCTTCCTGCAGGCCGGAATCGGTTATGGAGGCTCCTGTTTCCCGAAAGATACCAATGCGCTGATCCAGATCGCCGGCAACGTGGACTATGAGTTCAAGCTGCTGAAATCGGTGGTTGAGGTGAATAAAGGGCAGCGGTTTATGATTATTTCCAAACTTCATGAGTCGCTCGGCAGCCTGCGCGGCGCGGTTATCGGAATTTGGGGGTTGGCCTTCAAGCCGAATACTGATGATGTACGCGAGGCACCTGCCCGTGAAATCGTCGAAGCGCTGGTAGCGGAGGGAGCTACAGTGAAGCTCTATGATCCGATTGCCGCCGATAACTTCAAAATGCAATACGATCATCCGCAGCTCCGCTGGTGCGGCCTGCCGGAAGAGGCGGCAGAAGGCAGCGATGCCGTATGCTTGCTAACCGACTGGAGCCAGTTCAAGGATATCGACCTGCATCGCTTGGCGGGCAGTATGCGCCGCCAGGTTCTGATCGATGGCCGCAACGTCTACTCCAAGGAGCAGATCGAAGGCACCGGCCTGGAGTACCATTCCGTCGGACGCCCGCAAATGGGCGGACTGAGCGGGTATTCGGCCAGCGTGGCCGGCGCGATCTAAGCCTCAAGCTTGCTCTACTCTACTAAAGCACTTCGCTCTTACCTGCCGCCAGCCAAGCGGCAATAGCCGGATCTTTAGCAGGGAGCTTCGCCTGCGGGTGAAGCGAATAGCTAGGCTGTTGGAATGGAACGGAGAGGAATTTTGGAACTGTAGGAGCGAATGCGTCCGCCTTTGTCTGCGGATTTCCACCGCGAACAGCGGTATAAATCAAGAAATCTGCAGACAACAGCGGCCGAAAGTCCAAACATTCCTTGCAGTGACTCTCATAACAGCTAAGTCTTATGCTTTTCACGTTTGAAGCAACCAATAACAATCCGATATTTTCGCGTCAACACATAATGAGGAGGGTTCCATATGAAACTGGTACTTCTATCAGGCGGTTCAGGAAAACGTCTCTGGCCTTTGTCCAACGATTCACGTTCGAAGCAATTTCTGAAGGTACTTGAGAGCCCGACGGGTGAGCCGGAATCCATGGTGCAACGGGTATGGCGGCAGCTGGAGGAAGCTAATATGTCGGGTTCGGCTTATCTGGCTACCGGCCGCAGTCAGGTGGAAATGATTCAAAGCCAGCTTGGCAGCGAGGTGCCTATCATCGTTGAGCCGGAACGCCGCGATACGTTTCCGGCGATTGCCCTGACAGCAGCCTACCTGTATTCCATGGAAGGCGTTTCGCCAAGCGAGACCGTGGCCATCCTGCCGGTCGATCCTTATGTGGAAGCCGCCTTCTTCGATACAGTAGTGCAGCTTGAGCAAACGATGCAGGAGAGCGGAGCGAACCTGGCGCTGATGGGTGTAGTACCCGAGCATGCTTCAGAAAAATACGGATATATCATTCCTACCAGCGCAGAGGCGGGAGCAAGCGGTTATCTGCAGGTAAGCCACTTCCAGGAGAAACCTGACCGTAAGCAGGCCGAGGAACTGATCAGCCGGAATGCCCTCTGGAACTGCGGCGTGTTTGCGTTCCGCTTGGGCTATCTGCTTGATATTCTGCAGCGCAAGGGATTGCCGCTGAACTACGAGGAACTGCAGAAGCAGTACAAACTGCTTGCTTCCATAAGCTTTGACTATGAAGTGGTGGAAAAAGAGGAGAAAATCGTAGTTCAGCCTTATGCCGGATTCTGGAAGGATCTGGGCACCTGGAACACGCTAACTGAAGAAATGAACAGCAATCATGTAGGCAAAGGGTTCGTGACGGCGGATTCCGAAGGCACATGCCTGATTAATGAGCTGGATATTCCGATTACGGTGATCGGCGCGAAGGATCTGATTATCGCTGCCAGCCCGGACGGGATTTTGGTTACCCATAAAGCGGAGAGTCCGAGAATCAAGGAAGTGCTGAAGTCTTTTGAACAAAGACCCATGTACGAAGAACGCCGCTGGGGCCATTATAAGGTCATAGATTATGTGAAATACGATGAGGGAAATGAAGTGCTGACCAAACGGATTTTTATCGAAGAGGGTAAAAATATCAGTTACCAGCTGCACCATAAACGCAGTGAAATCTGGACATTTGTCAGCGGTGAAGCAAGCATTGTGATTAATGAGAAGATGCATAATGTGAAGGCGGGAGATGTGGTGCGTATACCGGAAGGCACCAAACATGCGATTCTTGCGCTGACGGATGTAGAGTTTATCGAGGTACAGACCGGTTCGGAACTGGTAGAAGAGGATAACATCCGCATCACCTTGGATTGGGAAGATATAGCTTTGCAACAGTTTATCTCTTAGGCCTAAATAATCTATTTAACCAATTGTTGCAAATCCAAAACAGGCATTTAGAACCATTTATTAATTTATTTTTATTAATGCTCTAAATAAAAACTTCATAGGGACGATACTTACGGTAAGAGGGATTAATCCTTCCAAAACGACAAAGGCAAACCTAATCGAAAGATAGGGACGCAAAGCCATAGGGCCTTCGCAAGAGTGGCAGCCTGGCTACCGAAAGGAAGATGATTTTGAAAACTTACCGTAAGTCTCGTCTGCTGTCCACCTTGCTGTCTCTTGCCGTATTGTTAACCGCTGTGCCTTTAGGATTTGGGCTGTCGCCTTCAACCGCAGAAGCCTCATCAAGCACAGCAGTGCCGGTTAATCCGGACGCTTCAGCCGAAGCTGTCAAGCTGCTTAGTAACCTCTATTCCATTACCGGAAAAGGGATCATCTCTGGACAGCACGATTATTTGGAGAGCCCGGATGAATTCAGCAACAAGTTGAAGGGAACAAGCGGAGAATATGCTGCTCTTCACGGATATGAGCTTGGCGTAATTAGCGGCCAGTCGGAGAGTACGGCTGCATCGCAGCGCAAGAATGTGGTGAACAGCGCGATCAACTGGTACAAGAACGGCGGCATTGTCGCAATGACCTTTCATCAGAATCTGCCGGGGACGGCGTACCTCTGGTCCAATGTGCAGAAGCCGCTCACCCAAGCGGAATTTAACAGGTATGTAACGCCGGGCACGACAGAATACGCCAGCCTGATCACGGATCTGGATAAAGTGGCGGTGTCGCTCAAAAGCTTGCGGGATGCGGGCGTTCCTGTACTTTGGAGACCTTATCATGAAATGAACGGCAACTGGTTCTGGTGGGGGAAGAAAAGTAATTTTGCTGAACTGTGGAATATTATGTATGACCGTTTCGTGAACGTTCATCAATTAAACAATCTGTTGTGGGTATGGAACCCCAATGCACCGAATGCCTGGTCTGATCCTTATGCGCTGACCTATCCGGGCGCAAGCAAAGTGGATGTTCTTGCAGCAGATATATATGATAACGACTATATGAATAAGTACTATGACAGTTTGCTTAGTCTGGCTGCCGGTAAACCGATAGGTATTGGTGAGAACGGTGAGATGCCCAGCACGGCCAAACTGAAGCTCTCCCAGAAAAATTTCGTTTTCATGATGAACTGGGGAAAAATGCTCTATGAGAAAAATAGCACAACTACGATTAAGAGTTTCATGAATGATAGCTATACACTGACCCGGAATAAATATAAGAGTTGGAGTGCACCAGCCGCTGCGCCAACGGCAACACCGACGCCGACACCAACAGCAACGCCGACACCAACAGCAACGCCGACGCCGACACCAACGGCAACGCCAACACCGACACCAACGGCAACGCCAACGCCGACGCCGACACCAACGGCAACACCGACAGCGACACCAACACCAACGGCAACGCCAACACCGACGGCAACGGCAACGTCGAAGCCGACGGCAACGCCAACGCCTGACTCTAATGATTCAGTGGAAGCGCCTGTGTTGAGCGGACTTAAGGGAGAATACTTCAAAAACATGACGCTTTCCGGTACGCCGGCCTTGGTGCGCAATGATGCATTGCTTAACTTTAACTGGCGCCAGGGTTCGCCGGATCCTTCAATCGGTGTAGATTCCTTCTCTGTCCGCTGGACCGGTCAAATCAAGCCAACGTATAGTGAGATTTATCAGATTTTTACCACTTCGGATGACGGTATCCGCGTTTATATTAACGGTAAAGCTGTCATTGACAGCTGGATGAAACAGAGCGGAGCCGAGCGTACCGGGAGCATCGCTTTAACAGGCGGTCAGTTGTACGACATCAAGGTCGAGTATTACGAGAATGCCGGTGATGCGAATATCCGCTTAATGTGGCAAAGTCAAAGCCAAGCCAAAGGGACGGTTCCGGCCAGCGCATTGTTTGTGAATGCCGGGGCAGCTGCTGCCAGCCAGACAGAATTGGACAGTACACCCAGCCTGGTTGCAAAACCGGCTTTAGCGACGACAGCAGCACCAGCCGCAACGGCAACAGCAACGCCTGCGCTGACAGCAACACCAGCACCGGTGCCAACAGCAACACCGACATCTGCGCCAACACCGGCGCCAGCACCAACACCTGCACCAACACCAACACCGGTACCGACGCCGGCACCAACACCGACAGCAGCACCTGCTGAGAATGGGCTAAAGGCAGAATATTTCAATAATATGCTGCTGTCAGGCACTCCGGCACTTGTACGTAACGACGCCATTCTTGATTTCAATTGGCGTCTAGGCACCCCGGATGCTGCAATCGGCATCGATTTCTTCTCCGTACGCTGGAGCGGCAAGATTAAGCCGCTCTACAGTGAAACGTACACAATCTATACTACTTCAGATGACGGCATCCGCGTTTGGGTCAATGACAGTCTTGTGATTGACAGCTGGATGAAACAGAGTGGAACCGAACGCATGGGAAGCATCAGCCTGAATGCCGGGCAGCTATATGATATTAAAGTGGAGTATTACGAGAATCAAGGGGATGCCAGAGCGCGTCTAATGTGGGAAAGCCCAAGCCAAGTGAAGGGTACTGTTCCTGCGAGCGCCCTGTTTCTTCCTTCCGCTTCCTAAGCAGAGCGACTGGTTAGCTTCTGTATTCACCGGCGGGTGCTGGTTAAGACGTTACAATTATAATTCCTAAAGTCCACTCTTAGTGGCCCTGCTTATCAGCAGGGCTACTAAGCTATAGCCCCCATTTGGCCTCGGGATGTATGAACCTGCATAGGGAACTCATCCTGTGTGCCGTGGCGGCATTTCGCTGGAGAAAGGAGATTACGATTTGAACACTTACCGCAAGTACCGCCTGTTTAATACGATTTTACCTCTTATATTAATATTTTCCCTGCTGCCCTGGTCAGAAGCGAGGAGTCTTCCGGTTCCCCGGACGATAGTTACACCTGCTGCTGCCATCACTCCCATCAATCCCTCAGCTTCGGAGGAGGCTGCCGATCTGCTCAGCTATCTGGTTGATCTTGGAGGCAAGGGAATGATATCCGGGCAGCATGACTATTTGGAGACCCCGGATGAATTCAACAATAAGCTGAAGCATGCAAGCGGACAATATGCCGTATTGCATGGTTATGAGCTGGGAGCGATTAACAACCAGCCGGAGGGCACCATCGTGAAGCAGCGCCAGAATGTCGTGAAGAGTGCGATCAAATGGCACCAGGGCGGCGGAATTGTGGCGATGACCTTCCATCAGAATTTGCCGGGTACCTCCCCGGATTGGGCTAATGTGCATATGAGCCTGAGCCAAGAGGATTTTGATGCTTATGTTACGCCGGGCACCCCGCAGTATAAGAACCTGATCGCTGAGCTTGATGAGGTAGCCGAATATTTGGGAGACCTGCGCGATGCGGGAGTGCCTGTGTTATGGCGCCCTTATCATGAAATGAACGGGAACTGGTTCTGGTGGGGGCAGAAGGACAACTTCACCGAACTTTGGGATATTATGTATAACCGTCTGGCGAATGTGCACAAGCTGGATAATCTCCTGTGGGTATGGAATCCGAATGCGCCTAATGAGTGGTCGGATGGCTATGAGCCATATTATCCGGGTGCCGGGAAGGTTGACGTTCTGGCGGCGGATATTTATAACAATGACTATAGACAGTCTTATTATGAGAAGCTGCTGAAGCTGGCCGACGGCAAGCCGATCGGGATCGGTGAAAGCGGAGAACTGCCAGACCCGCTCATATTGTCCCGAACGCAGAGTAAATGGGTATATACCATGACATGGGGAAAAATGCTGACCGAGAAAAATAACCTCGAGCAGATTAAGAACTTTATGAGCGATGATTATACCGTGTCGCGGGATGATTATAAATTAATGCTGGTCGGTAAAAACAATAACCCGGCCCCGGTATCCCGAACCGGATTGACGGGAGAATATTTCAATAATATGGATCTGTCGGGCAAAGCCGTCCTGGTCCGCAACGACAATAAGATCGACTTCAACTGGCATGGAGATTCACCGTCTTCAGGAATTGGCAAGGATGCTTTCTCGGTGCGCTGGAGCGGCAAAATCAAGCCGGTTTACAATGAGAAATATAATTTCATAGCCTCCTCGGATGACGGGGTACGTGTATGGATCGACGGCAAACTGATCATCGACAGCTGGAAGAAGCAAAGCGGTGTCAGCCGTGAGGGAAGCATAGTCCTGGAAGCGGGAAGCTCGTACGACATCAAGGTTGAATATTACGAGAACAGTGGAGATGCCAGTATTCGCCTTATGTGGAAGAGCCCAAGCCAGAAGCAGGCGGTTATTCCCAAAGGCGCGTTGACTTCCAAATAATGAAATGAAAGCAATAAGTCATTGTGAGGCAGGCACCCCGGAAGAAAGCGAGGACAAGGAATGAGGACTAGAACTAAGAAGAACAAGAATAAACCTCTACATCTACTGTTAAAATTCGCAGCTTTAACCCTCTTGTTTCTATTGTCTGTTTCTATCTTCGGAGATGACGGGACGAAGAGGGCCGAGGTGGAGGTTGACATGTCCAAATTGTCCGCAGCCAAAGATGCAGGACCCGCATTGCCGGACGGAACTGTGCTGTGGCAACTGGGCAAGCACGACGGAACAGCCGGTGAATTTGCGGCTGCCGGCTCTTCGGCCGCTAAGGAGGCATTTAAGGTTGCCTCCGTTTCGGCCAAGACTGCGGAGCTCCAAAGTGTGCCCTCCGGTCTTAGAGGCGACACTAATCCTGAGCTGAGGATTATGTATAAGCTGGATAAGATCCCGGTCAACGGGGTCTTATTTCGCGTAAGCATCATAGATGCCTATAAATCCATTCCGCAAATGAGCGTATTCTCCAACCGGCAGCTGTCGGGGATTATCCAGATTGCAGGTGTTGCCGGTACAGACAGCAAATATACGTTCCGCAAAACGTATGAGCTATATATCCCGAAAGAGCAGCTGGTGGCTGGAACTAACGAACTAAAGCTGCAGGCGGCCCGCGGGATCTATTCCTCCGATTTGGAGGATAAGTACAACTGGTGGACCTGGGATGACCTTAGCCTGGAGTCGCTGAATGCCCCAATCAAGGAGCCGATTCATGGCAGCTACACACTGACGGGCACCATGGTGAACAACAAGCAATTTTATTTTGACGAAGGTGCAGTTACGCATCTGCCTTATATTATGAAGTGGCTTGGAGTAGCTTACAGCGGCAATATTATGCGCACCAGCTGTGCCAGCGATGTCGGCCGCTCCTGTTCGAATATGGAGGAGTACTACAAGGTGCTCAAGGATTACAACATGCAGGCCGTTGCGCTGTATTTGTATACCGGTGATATTAAGCTTAAGGCGGATGGCTCACTGCCGGATGATGCCGAGAAGAAACTGACTGATTATTTCCAGAAGTACAGCCCCTACTTCCAATATTATGAGGTGGACAATGAACCCGGCCTGTTCAATCGTTCGAAGGCAGTAAACCTGGCGATTGCCAACTGGCTGAACGAGAAAGGCAAAACTATAGCTCCCCATCTGCAAACCGTGGCACCGGGTTGGGCCTATTGGCCGAGTTATAGTACGGATTCCTGCGGCAACCAGAAAGGCACACTTAAACAGTGCGGCGATCCGGACGGTTGGGAACGTGATTCGGAGCAACGCAACGAGCTGGAGGAAGTGACGGATTTAACGAATGGACATTCTTATGGTGAATCCTATATTTTCAGCCATGGAGGAAGCTTTACCGAGAATCTGAAAACCTTTGGCGGAACTGCGGACGGCCTCGGCAAAAAAATGCTGACGACGGAGTTCGGCACTTCAGACACACATGTAGATGCCTACCAATACGGGGCGGCTGAACGGACATCGGCGGTCTTCGACCGGATTATGCGCGGTCATATCGGCTACGCGGATATGTTCATCCAGCATGCCGCCTTCTTCAAGAATTTCAGTCTGTTCAAGTACGGATTCAATCTGGAAGAGCATGATCCGGCCAAAACAGAGATCTACTATACCAAAGAAGGCGAGGATTCCCGGGTCAGCATTATGAGAAGGCTCAGCCTAGCTTATGCTACCCACGGAGCTCCATTAAGTTATGAAATCACCAATAAGGATGAACTAGCCGACAAGCTGTTATATGTACGAGCTGTAGATACCTCAACACTTGAGCCTCAACCCGGAAGCAAAGCCACCTCCAACAAGGTGCTGGTCAATTTCGTCAACTTTGAGGATACACCGCAAACGGTTCATGTGAAAATAAACATGCCGAAGAAAACTGTGTATGAAGGTGAACGGTTCGGCAGCGGTGATTCATACGAGGCGGCACGCAGCTATGTATCCGGCAAAAGCGCTACACCTGTACTGGAGTTTACCGAGACTTTAGCTCCGGGCGAAGCGGTGCAGTATATCCTGCAGCCATCCTCCGAGGTGGCGGATACTGCACCGCAGAGTTTTAAAGCTGCTGCAGTCAAAGGTTTGTCCGTAAAATTGAACTGGCTGGAGGCCCCTGGAGCAAGCTATGAAGTGCTCCGGGCCGACGGCTCAGGCACAGACCTGAAGGTTATCGCAACGGGGATAAAGGATACGGAATACACCGACAGCAAGCTGCTGGAAGGAACATTATATACGTACGCGGTTAGGGTACCTGGTTCCAGCGTCATGTCGGAGAAGACACAGATTACAGCAACAGGACTGGTTCCTTTGGACCGTTCGCAGTGGAAGGTATCCTCCAATGTCAATACCGAGGCGTCCTATCCCGGAAATGCGATTGACGGAGACCGGCGCACACGCTGGGATACGGGTAAACATCAAGCCTCCGGAGAGTATTTGCAGGTCGATCTCGGGAAGGAACATAGTATAGAAGCGGTGGAAATGGATTACACATTATCTTCTTATGATTATCCACGGGGATATGAGCTTTATGTATCGGATGACGCCAGCAATTGGAAGCGCATAGCTTCCGGAAAAGGGAAGCTGGAGAAGACCAAGATAGAGTTTGCCAAGGTGAATGCGCGGTACATCAGGATTCTGCAGACCGGCTCGGGAGGAAATTACTGGTCCATTCAGGAGCTGCAGATTTTTTCAAGAGAATAGAGATGTTGGGATTGGGCTGGCCGCATTTTTAAGAGAACTGATGAGGGCATGAAGTTATAAGAAATTTATAAGGAAACCGAGGACTGCCCTGTTCCGTTCTTATCGAAATTGCGGCAAAGATTTATGAATTCACTTTCGGAGATATGTCCGTGTTTATACAACGCGTGGAAGCTTTCTTTTAGGTCTATGGTGCCTTCGTGCTTCATTCCTAACTGGTTTAGCAAGCTGCGAATAGAAAATTCTAATCTCATCAACTAAGCTCCTCCGCGAATATCTAAAATTAGGTAATTCATGTAAGCCTACTTTACTACTAATTCAAAAAAAAGAATGTCACTATGTGTCGGTGATAAAACTAATATTTTAAGTACTTTTGACTCATTTTACTCGTTTTTGACTAGGCTGCAGAGGAATATGTTGAAATGTATTCAGCAGACTAGAGAAGTATACATAAGAATTGCAAGAGGAGCAGGAATAAAAAATAATCACGACAGCTCCCTTAACTAGCGGAACCGCCGTGATTATGATGGATATTGATTCATTGTTGACCATTGTCGCCAGAACCGGCGGCCGCCCTGTTCTGAACTACCCGCTCCAGCAGCATGCGCACAAGCTCCAAATCCTGCTCTTCCAAAGGAACGCCGTCCCAATGCAGCTGATGCTGGTTAAGGATCTCTCTGGCATTGTTCGTGATTTCCATGGGGTCGGGGTTATCGGTAAGGCCGATGAGATAATCTGAGGTAGTGTGAAGCTTCTTGGCAATCAGTTGAGTATTTTCAAGGGTAGGCTGACGGTATCCGGATTCATACCCGGCATACGTACTTTTGGCGACGCCAACCGCTTCAGCAACCTCCTGCATTGAGAATTTTCTTGTTTTTCGTAGCTGTTTCAACCGTTTAGCAAACATCTGCATGCCTCCAATTGCGGGTTCCAACATGATTGGATATAGGCGTAATTCGTATTGAATCATTTTTGGATATTATACCATAAACATAACTGAACGAACATCCATCCCTTTTACAGCCGCCAACCCGCTTGGGAAACTCCCCCGCACATCCCCCGGTACTTTACGAGTGTTCTATTTTCAAGGGAGAAATATAGAATTAACAGTGGTCACCTGTTTGTTTACGGTTTTGCTCTGGAACGTGGAATTGTATACGGTGATTGTTCCCCCCACAGGTAAGTCAGTATTATAGATAGCCACTTTGCTGTATCCAACGGTAGAGGCCATAAATTTGCTGTTGTACACTTTCACCTTTGCATTCGACAATACCGCGATATCCGCTTTGGGATCACCGGTATAATTGGCAGAGCCGTTGTTTTTAAAGATTGAATTGACAATCGTTACCTCCGCATAATCTTCAACATGAACACCTTGTCCCCGGATATGAATAAAGCTGGAGTTTTTGATGACAATGTCTTTTGCGGACAAGGCAACGCCTACTCCAAATCCCGCCCAGCGGGAAGGGCTGGTGTTGGTATCAAATACACAGTTCTCGATGACCCAGTCACGGCTTGGAGCATTGATTTCAATCCCGTCTCCTTTGATATTCACAAACCGGGTATTCAGGATCTTAACCTCGTAGCTCGGATTTATATTCGACAGAATGCCATAGCCGGAATTTTCGAACAGGCTGTTAAATACAGTTAACCGGTTGACTGTCACCGCATTCTGAATCCCTTGAACGCTGCATTCGAATCTGACGTCGATAATGTTGATGTCGTCCCCGTTCGGCATAATGCCAATGCGGGCTTTAATCCCGATGCCTTGAACACTCTGTTTGCCGAGCAGGCGCAAGGCGGCTTCATCCTTGTTATCATTGCGGATCAAGGTAGCATCTCTTCTGCCTGCACCTAGAACGGATATATTTTCAGGGATATGAATAGAGTTGATTAGATAAGTCCCTCTGTCGAAATAAATCGTGCCGCCCCCCGAATCCTGCGCAGCCTTTACAGCCTTGGCGATACTCGCCGTATCATTGGTGACTCCGTCCCCTACGGCCCCGTAATCCTTCACATTGAACATCGGAATGGCAAAAGCCTGAACACTTCCTGCGCCCGTATCGCTGCTCCAGGCTTTCTCCGGAGCCTTATTCCAAATGAGTCCCACAGCCAGAGCTGCAGTAAGGACGGCAACCAGGGGCAAAGCTATTTTCCAGCGCATCATGAATCCCTCTCCTTAATGAAATGGTTTATGAGTAACTTTGAAAAACTTTTTTTCTTGAAAAGAAAACATTAATTGTTTACAAAGTTATTCTAAATGAATATAATAATTTTGACAAATACTCCTAATGAATAATATATGGCGATAATCATTCGATGTCAGAATATGTGAAGAATGAAAGGGAACATGAAAGGAAATGGGATAAGCGCTTTTAAAAATATAAGAATTTATATGTTTCACACGATAACTTATCCTTCTATTTCTCGCTGAAACGGTACCGTCCTTAAAAAGGACGGCAAAGCCGTTTTCACTTGATAGAGATTAGGCAAGGAATATTTTTTTTACTTATTTGGTCGCGATATGAATAACTTTATTTAAATTATTAAACATTTATTCTCGATGAGAACCATGAGAGGGAGGCCAGTCCTCTTTAGAGCGGCAGACGTCAACCTTCATTAGCATATGTGCCCCGCCAACTGTTGGTGCGGCAGCAACAGCGGACAAACGCTGAGATTCCGTATATCATTGCCTGTATTTTTCGCAGGATCAAAGGTAATGCCTCCTGTACCTATATCACTGGAGACACTCGGTCATGCTGTGGGTGCTGATACCTTAGACGTTAATCGTCAAGGGTGTGACGTGAGGAAGGGTTAAATGCCCGCTTATTGCAAGAATTCAGTTCGTCAATAAAGAAACAAGGGATGTGTTCGGGATGAAAAAGGTAAGAAAGGCTATTATTCCAGCAGCTGGGCTTGGAACCAGGTTTCTTCCCGCTACCAAAGCAATGCCGAAGGAAATGCTTCCGATCGTAGACAAGCCGACCATTCAATATATCGTGGAAGAGGCGATTGCTGCGGGCATTGAGGACATTATCATCGTTACCGGCAAAGGAAAACGCGCCATAGAGGATCATTTCGATATCGCGTTTGAGCTTGAGCATACCTTGTTTGAGAAAGGGAAGCTGGAGCTGCTGGAAGAGGTAAGGCGTTCCTCCCAGGTGACTCTTCACTATATCCGGCAGAAGGAAGCCAAGGGGCTGGGGCATGCCGTATGGTGTGCGCGCAACTTTATCGGAGATGAGCCGTTTGCCGTGCTGCTGGGAGACGATATTGTGCAAAGCGACGTTCCGTGCACCAGACAGCTGATTGAACAGTACGAAAGCCTTGGGAGATCAGTCATTGGCGTCCAGACGGTACCTGCCGATCAAACGAACCGTTACGGTATTGTAGATCCGCTGCGGGCCAGAGGGCGGCTGTACGAGGTGGACCGTTTTGTGGAAAAGCCGGCTCTAGGCCAGGCGCCTTCCAATCTGGCGATTATGGGACGGTATGTGCTTACGCCGGACATCTTTGATTTCCTGGAGAGCCAGGAGACCGGAGCAGGCGGTGAAATTCAGTTAACGGATGCCATTCAAAGGCTCAATACGGAGCAGGGCGTATATGCCTATGACTTTCAGGGAGTACGGTACGATGTGGGCGAGAAGCTCGGGTTTATTCTGACGACGATTGATTTTGCCTTGAGAAGACAGGATCTGAGGCATGAACTGTTAAGTGCTCTCGGGGAAATTGTGGATAGAGAACACACCAGTACGTATGCAAAGTCAAGAGGTGAATAATAGATGATACCTTCCAGTCAAAGAGAAGAGGAAGCGGCCCTGTATGCTAAAAGGTACTATCCGGCAGTAAGGCGTGCCGGAGGCAGGCCGGAGACATTATATCTATTTAATAAACGGGTCTTTGACATTGCGGCATCTGCGGCGGCACTCCTTGTGCTGTCCCCCCTTTTCCTTATTCTTGCGCTGGTTATCAAGCTGGAAGATCCCCGCGGTTCCGTATTTTTCGGTCAAACCCGGGTCGGGAAGGCAGGACGTTTGTTCCGGATTTATAAATTCCGCTCGATGATTGCCGATGCGGAAGCGCTTCTGCCGAACCTGTTGAACCAAAATGAAATGAGCGGCCCCATGTTCAAAATGAGAAATGATCCGCGGGTGACCCGGGTAGGCAGATTTATCCGCAGAACAAGCATTGATGAGCTTCCCCAGCTGGTAAATGTGCTTAAGGGCGATATGTCGCTTGTCGGCCCAAGGCCGTCGCTTCCACGGGAAGTGGAGAAGTACTCGGAATACGACCGGCTTCGTCTATCGGTCACACCGGGATGTACAGGGCTTTGGCAGGTGAGCGGGCGGAGCGGACTGAATTTTAAGCAAATGGTGGAGCTCGATCTGCTCTACATTGAGCAGAGAACGCTGGGCCTGGATCTCAAGATTATGTTTATGACGGCCTGGCAGCTCGTGAGATCGAAAAATGCATTCTAAATCATTTATAACGGGGTGAAGCGTATGGATCGCCATTCGAGAATATATGTAGCTGGACATCGCGGTCTGGTCGGTTCGGCCATCGTCCGCGCACTTGAGAAGCAGGGCTTTCATAATCTTGTCCTCCGTTCCAGAACAGAACTGGATTTGCGCAACGGCGCTGAGGTGGACCGTTTTTTTGAGGATCAGGAGATTGAGAATGTATTCCTTGCTGCGGCTAAAGTGGGCGGAATTGCAGCTAACAACGAACAACCTGCGGAATTTATCCGCGACAATCTGCTCATTCAGACCCATGTCATTGATGCGGCTTACCGTAACGGGGTGAGCAAGCTGATGTTCCTGGGATCGACCTGCATTTATCCAAAGCTGGCTCCGCAGCCGCTCAAAGAAGAATATCTGCTGACCGGAGAGCTGGAGCCGACCAATGCGCCCTACGCAGTGGCCAAAATTGCCGGCATCAACATGTGCCAGTCCTATAACAGGCAGTACGGCACCCGGTTCATTTCTGTGATGCCGACGAACATTTACGGGCCGAATGACAATTTTGATCTGTATTCGTCCCATGTGCTGCCTGCGCTGCTGCGCAAATTCCATGAAGCCAAGGAACAGGGCAGCCCGTCGGTGGAAGTGTGGGGCACCGGCAATCCGAAACGTGAATTCCTGCATGCGGATGATCTGGCCGAAGCCTGTCTCTATCTGATGGAGCACTATGAGGGCAATGATATCGTGAACATCGGTGTGGGTGATGACATTGCGATCAAAGACCTTGCACTGCTGATTAAAAAGGTTACCGGCTACGAAGGGGAAATCACCTTCAACACATCCGTTGCGGACGGTACCCCAAGGAAGCTGGTTGATGTATCCAGAATCAATGCCCTTGGATGGAAAGCAAGAATTGGGCTCGAAGACGGGCTGCACGATGTGTACGCTGATTTTCAACATACGTATGCTGTGAAAAAATAATGATGCGGGGGAATTCATCAATGAAGAGAGCTTTAATTACGGGCGTTACAGGGCAAGACGGGTCCTATCTGGCGGAATTTCTTCTCTCCAAGGATTATGAGGTATTCGGACTGCGGAGAAGAACGAGCACGCCCAACTATGAAAATGTGTACTCTATTAAAGATCGCATTCATTGGATTTCCGGAGATTTGACCGATTTGGCTTCCCTGATTGAAGCGGTGAGAATCGCTGACCCGGATGAGGTATACAACCTGGGGGCGCAGTCGTTCGTAGCCGCATCGTGGCCGCAGCCTTTGCTGACGAGTCAGATCACCGCCGTTTCCGTTACCAATATGCTGGAGGCGGTCAAGATTGTGAAGCCGACGGCCAGATTCTATCAGGCCTCAAGCAGTGAGATGTTCGGCAAGGTCGTAGAAACCCCGCAGCGGGAGACTACCCCTTTTTATCCGCGCAGCCCTTATGGTGTAGCTAAGGTGTACGGCCACTGGATTACCGTCAATTACCGGGAGAGCTTTGACATGTTCGCCTGCTCGGGGATTCTATTCAATCATGAATCGCCAAGACGCGGACTGGAGTTTGTCACCCGCAAGGTGACCGACGCTGTTGCCCGTATCAAGCATGGGCTGCAAAGCGAGCTGCGGATGGGCAATCTGGATTCCCTGCGGGATTGGGGCTTTGCCGGGGATTATGTCAAGGCGATGTGGCTGATGCTCCAGCAGGAGGAGCCGGATGATTATGTTATTTCGACAGGTGAAATGCATACGGTCCGTGAGCTGCTTCAGGTGGCCTTTTCGTATGCCGGACTCGATTATGAGCAGTATGTGGTGATCGATCCTGAATTTGTCCGTCCGGCTGAGGTCGACCTGCTGCTGGGCGATTCCTCCAAGGCGCAAACCAAGCTGGACTGGAAGCTGGAAGTCGGCTTCCATGAGCTGATTCATATGATGGTGGATGAAGATATGAAGCGCGTCGCTGCTGAGATCCGCTACCACGATGCCTTTACTTTAGTGAACTAATATTTCGATACAGCATAGGTGATCTAACAGGGGACGGCGCTGCCGTCCTTTATTCAAATTATGAAGGCTGAAAGCGGGTGAGTGCTCTGTGACCGCACTGAGATTGAGGCTGGCAGGGTTGAGACGCAATCGCGATTTCAATAACGTCATTTACAGCCTGCTTTCTTATTGTATTACTCCTGTCGTTCTGTTCATTTCAACACCGCTGCTGCTCAGGCATCTGGGTGATCAGCAGTACGGGCTGTGGATTCTTATCCAATCGGTGCTTAATGTGCTGGCGGTATCGAATTTCGGCCTCGGCAATGCGCTGATCAAGCTGGGCTCCGAGAGTGACAGCGAAGAGAGATTTAATGCCCTCTTCCGGGTAACGCTTACGCTGTCGGTCATTCTGGCGGTGTCGGCGAGTTTTTTTCTTCTTCTGTTCGGCACTTATATTTTTCCTTTGCTGGTGAAGGCGGAAGGGCTGGATACCGTGCTGTCCGTCTCCTATTTTCTTAGCGGAATCATCGGCATTCGGATCATCAACGGCATTCTTTCCGGTGCCTACATGGCTAAGCAGCGTTACGATCTGAACAGCAAGGTGAATATCGTATTCAACCTGGCAAGCTCGATTGGCTTCACCATACTGGCCGTCATGTATGGAGACTTGTATCTGCTGGTGCAGTGGATGTTCGTGTTTACGGTGCTGCTGGCGGTATGCAATGTCTTCGTTACACGCAAGGCGCTTCCCGGACTTCGATTTGCTCCCTATTTCGAGCGGGACAGCTTCAGAAGGCTGTTTCATTACGGGATTTATTCCTGGGGCCAAATGTTGATCAGCACGCTGAATGCCCAGATGGACAAATTGATTATCGGGGGATTTCTGGGTGCCAAAGTACTGGGGTACTACACGGTTTGCATGCAGGTGGTAGTGAAAATCCATGAAATTCCCGCTGCGGCCGGAGGATATTTACTGCCTAAATTCAGTTCACTTTCCAAGAGTGATGACCGTCGTGAAATCAGGAGGACCTATCATCAGTCACTGGTCATTGCCATTTCATTCGTAGGAGCTGCGGGTTTGGCAGCCTTTGTGCTGGCCAAGCCGATTCTGTCCCTATGGATCAGCCCGGAGTTTGCTGAAGCCCATTATGTGCTGTTCCAGGTGCTGGTATTGTCGGTATCTCTGGGTGCACTTGGTGTAGTCCCCTATTATTGTCTGAATGGAACCGGGTACGTCAGGCTTAATACTGCCATTTCACTTCTCACCACACTGGTGACAATGGGTCTGTTTGTTCTATTGATCCCGAGATATGGTGCCATAGGCATCGGCCTGGGCAAATTTGTCGGCATACCGCTGGTTGTCTTCTCGTTGTATTACGTGGAGAAAGTGGTTCTGAATGGCAGCGGTCAAAGGAGGGAACCGGTTCGTGAAGGGACGATGGAAAGCATCTGAAGAGAATCATCAGAAGAAGTACCTGTTCTTTGATTTGCTGAATACCGGACATCATTATCAATATAATCTGGCTGTGATGAAGGGGGTATTGAAGGGGGCGCCCTCCAGTGAAGTCACATACTATTCCAGTAAACTGGAAGAGAGCAGGCAGGCGGAGCTTGAGGCAGCAGGGATCAGTTATCAGCGGGCGGTGGAAAGGCGGTACCACCGTTATATGCCGTCCATGCTGGTCCGTGCGCTGCTTCTGCTGCAGGTACTGCGTTTTGCTTACAAGCATAAGTCCGTTCTGCATCTGTTATATCTGGATACGCTGATCATTCCGCTGGTGTTCCTGATTCCTGCGCTGAGGGGGATGAAAATAACAGCGACGCTTCACTGGTATCCGCCAAGAGAGAGCAAGCGCAGGCTGCTGAGGAATCTGCTGCGGCGTCAACATCTCGACAAGCTAATTGTCCACGGGGATTATCTGAGGAAGCAGGTGCTGGAACTGACCAGCGTGGAGCAGTCAAGAGTAAGCTCTATCGTGTATCCCAACCTGCATCCTGCATTAGTGCAGGAAACCGTTCAAGCGCCGGACATCCATGCCAGCCAAGACGCTGCGGAGTCCGTGCCGACCTTACTCTGCTTCGGCGGCCTGCGGTATGACAAGGGAATTGACCTGCTATTGGAAGCAGCCGGGAGATTAACCGGCCAGCCGTTCTCCATCCTCGTTGCAGGCAGGGAACAGGATTTCACACGCGGCGATTTGGAGCAGATTATCCGCGACAAGGGATTGGAGCACAAGGTAGAGCTATGTTTGGAATATATTCCGGATCATGAGGTGCCGTTATATTTCGAGCGGGCGGACATCATTGTGCTGCCTTACCGCAAAATGTTCTCCGGCCAAAGCGGACCGCTGACCGAAGCGGCGGTCAGAGGCAAGGTGATTATTGGACCGAGCCACGGGGAGATCGGGTACTGTATTGAGCGTTATGGACTGGGGGTCAGCTTCCGGGCGGAGGATATCAGTGATCTTGGCGACAAAATCGTCTATGCCATACATAACATGGATGAACTCCGCCGGAAATCACAAAGCTCGGAGTATAAGGCGCTCCTGTCGCCGGGTATTTTCGAGCAGCGGTATTTCGAGGAGCTTGCCGGGTAGGAGGGAGGATAATGTAAATGGCGTTTGTTTTAAAAATCGGATTCCTGCTGGTGACCGCCTTTTTGATCAAGCCCACGGCTTTGGGAGAGAGCTACTCCATACTGGGAATCGCAGCGGCCATGCTTGCCTTTTTGTTTCATCTCATTGATTGCCGGGTGCATCCCATGAAGAAAATATCCATTCAGGGCCCTCATCGGCTTGTGCTGTTCCTGGTACTGCTGCTGTTCAGCTACCTGCTGGGCC
Organism: Paenibacillus sp. FSL H3-0321; assembly: GCF_038002865.1. NCBI lineage: Bacteria > Bacillati > Bacillota > Bacilli > Caryophanales > Paenibacillaceae > Paenibacillus > Paenibacillus sp. FSL H3-0321. The sequence continues at coordinate 5,422,670 of NZ_JBBODH010000001.1, forward strand.
ACGCCATGCTGATGAACTCCATCTTTCTGCTGAATGTGTTGAAAGCTGCAGTGCTGAACTGCACCGTAGTTCTCGTCGCGGCCTTCATCCTAAGCGAGGCAAGGGCCAACTATATTTTCTTTCGCAGCATGGTGATCATTTTTATTGGATTCATTGTGTCCTACTATGTGACGATCGCGCTGGCTGTATTTGTGACTCACCTGGAGCAGCTGGAGTTGTTCCGGATCCAAATCGGGGACTATCCCTCCTCAGGGATGACCTACTTCCCCTTCACCGTCATGTATGGCGTTTACACCGTAGACGGTATCCGGTTTCCGCGGCTGCTGGGGCTGTTCAGGGAATCGGGCATTCTGCAGATGTTCCTGATCTGGTCATTGTTCAATCTGAAGTCCATCCGGCTGAACCGGTTATGGATTAAAGGAACACTGCTGCTGGGGATTATCGCTTCGTTCTCAACGGCAGGGCTTGCGATTCTCTTCGCCAACCTTGTGCTGTATCTCTTTATGAATAAAAAAGTGATGAGAGGCGTCGTCTTGCTCTGCTTCACTTATGTGGTGGTCATGTACGCCCCGTTTATCGGGATCAACGACAAGACGGAAACGCATGGCGCTTCCATCTCTGACCGTACCATGGCTACAGAAGCAGGGCTGGAAGCGCTCGGGAACAATCCGTTCGGTGAAGGCATGTACAACACCCGTATTCCCAACGCGGGGATCAACCTGGTAGCAGCTTCTTCCATGATCGGCGTGGCCGGCGTGCTGCTCGCGATGCTTGTCTATCTGGTGCCGGCGCTTGCTGCCGGGGACCGCAGGCGGTATTTACTCGCAGTCATTCCCATTATTCTGACTTCGCTGATCTCACAACCGCTGCTGGATGCCCCGCTGCTCTATCTGCTGCTGATGGCCCCGTACAAGGGCGAAGAGGAACCACAACCCGAAGGGGCGGCATTACTTGTTCAACCCGCTTTGGAATACATCCGTTAGGATCAAGAAAAGGTAGGGTCTTATGATAAAAACACTATTGATAGCCTATCAGATCGCCCCGTACCGTATCCCGGTCTATAACACGATCGACGCATCGGAGGATATCGATCTTACGGTCTGGTTTCTGGAGGAGAAGGAAGCCAACCGGGAATGGAATATTGATTATCAGGATATGCGATTCCGGTACAGCTGCCTGCGCGGGTTCCATTTGTTCATTCAGCGTATGGATTTCGGGGTGCATATCAACCCGGGCTTATTCTTTAAGCTGGTACGCCTGAATCCCGATGTGATTATCACCACGAGCTATGACGCGATTGGCTATTGGGTCAGCTTGTTCTACGCCAAGCTCTTCCGTAAAAAGTTCGTAGTCTGGTGGGGCAGCACGCTGGAGAGCAGCAGAGTGAAGAACCGGGCGATGAATGCGGTGCGCGGATTGTATTTCCGTTCGGCGGATTCCTTTGTAACCTATGGCTCGGACTCAGCCAGATGCCTGAACCACTACGGCATTCCGGATGAGAAAATGGCTGTCGGCTTCAATACGGTGGATATCCGCTATTACTACCGGAAACGCCTGGCGGTTAAGCCCCATAAGGAAGAGGAGGGGCTGCTGAATCTCCTGTTTGTCGGTCAACTGATCAAGCGGAAGGGCCTGGAGGAGACTATCCAGTCATTGGCCCGGCTGAACCAAGAGAACTGGAGGCTGCGGATTATCGGCACGGGACCGGATGAGAAGAAACTGAAGGAAATGGTCCGGCGGTACGGCATGGAAGAGAAGGTGCTGTTCGAGGGCTACAAGCAGAAGGAGGAGCTGACCGGCTATTTGGCGGCGGCCGACTGCCTGCTGGTCCCTTCGCTGATTGAGGTGTGGGGGCTTGTGGTCAACGAAGCGCTTGTCTCCAACACCTTCGTGCTGGCTTCCAAATATGCCGGCGTGACGAGTGATCTGATTGTCGACAAGGAGAACGGGATCATCGCCGATCCTCTGGACCCGGCCAGTATGGATGAAGCGATGCAGTGGCTGTTCGACAATGTATCCTATTTAAAAGCAGACCGGAAGATCAAGCTGAGCATGTGGAAGAAGCTGCATCCCACGACCTATGCCAAATCAGTGGTCCGGGCCATCCGGATGGCGAGCCGGCCCAGCCATTAAAAAGGTAAGGCTAAGATTATTTCGAGAGAGGTGCAAGGCTATGAAGCCGAAAATTGTGTTCGTGATCAATTATTTTTACCCGGATTATGCTTCCACCGGCCAACTGCTGACCGAGCTGTGCCTGCATCTGCAGAATGACTTTCAAATTACCGTCATTGCTTCGCAGCCCGGCTATTCCGGGGAGGCGAACACAGAGGAGAGAAGATTCATTACCGACCACCTGGAGAATATTGAAATTATCCGTATCCGTCTTCCTGTTGTCGATAAGCTGAATAAATGGAGTAGGCTGCGATATATCGTAACCTACTTTTTTTATGCCATTGTTGCCGTGCTGAAGCAAAGAAACGTGGATTTTATCTATACGATCTCACAACCGCCGATCCTCGGGGGGCTGATCGGAACGATCGGCAAGCTGCTGAAACGGTCGAAGCATATTTATAATATCCAGGATTTCAACCCGGAGCAGGCGAAGGCGGTCGGCTTCATGCAGAATGCCAGGCTGATGAAGCTTGCCCAGTGGGTGGACACCCTGAACTGCAAGCTGGCGGATCACATTATTACGGTAGGCCAGGATATGCAGGAGACCCTGCTGAGACGGTTTGCCAACAAGAAGGTGACAGAGAATACCGTCATTAACAATTGGACGAATGAACAGGAGATTATTCCCTTAAGCAGGGAACATCCACAGGTCCAGGGCTTCCTTGAGAAGCATGGCCTGCAGAATAAATTCATTGTGATGTATTCCGGAAACCTCGGGCTCTATTACGATCTGGAGAACCTGATCAAGCAGACGGCAGCCTTCCGTCATCTCGATAATCTCGCCTTCGTCTTTATCGGAGAGGGAGCGGTGAAAGCCAAGATGCAGGAATATGTGGCGGAGCACGAACTCTCGCAGGTCTATTTTCTGCCTTACCAGCCGAAAGAGGATCTGGTGTACTCCCTGAACGCTGCCCATGTACATCTGGTAGTTAATCAGAAGGGAATCAAGGGGGTCTCCGTTCCCAGTAAAATCTACGGGGTTATGGCTGCAGGCAAGCCGGTGCTTGGTGTCCTTGAGAACGGAAGTGAGGCGTACCGCCTGATTCGGGAAAGCAACTGCGGTCTTCTCGTCGAGCCTCACAGTTATGAGGAGGTTGTCCGCAGCGTGCTGGCTTTTTATGAATGGGATCGTGAAGAGCTGGAGGCCTGCGGGATGCGGGGAAGAGCCTATTTGGAACAGTATTTAAGAAGAGAACTGTCTCTTGAACGTTATAGAGAGCTGCTGCTGTCTTTGAAAATCTCATAAAAAGGTGGGGGAATTCATGAAGCTGGTGTTATTGTCCGGGGGTTCCGGAAAAAGATTGTGGCCGTTATCCAACGATTCCCGCTCCAAGCAGTTTCTCAAAGTACTGGAGAACGAAGAGAAGGAAATGGTCTCTATGGTCCAGAGGGTATGGGGGCAGATTGAGCGCAGCGGACTGGGTGCATCCACGTTTGTAGCTACGGGGAAATCGCAGATTGAAATGATGCACAGCCAGCTCGGCCCGCATGTGCCTCTGATTATCGAGCCGGAACGCAGGGATACCTTCCCGGCCATCGCGCTTACAGCGGCCTATCTGTATTCCTTCATCGGAGTGGATCCGGATGAAGTGATCGCCATTCTGCCGGTGGACCCGTTTGTGGAAAACCGCTTTTTTGATACCGTCAAGCAGTTGGAGGAGGTTGTGTCGGCAACGAGAGCGGATCTTGCACTGATCGGCGTGCAGCCCACGTATCCCTCTTCCAAATACGGCTATATCATCCCTGAAAGCGGTGCGGATTCCTCCGGCGGCAGCCTGAAAGTCAGCCATTTCCGTGAGAAACCGCAGGAAGAGGAGGCCAAAAATCTGATTGCCCAGGGCGCCCTGTGGAACTGCGGAGTGTTTGCCTTTAGGCTCGGCTATCTTATTGATATATTGAGCGGGCAAGGCCTGCCCGTGAACTACGAGGAGCTGTCGGAGCACTATGACCAGCTGCCCAAGATCAGCTTTGATTATGAAGTGGTAGAGAAGGCAGCCCATATCACTGTGGTTCCCTATGAAGGCTACTGGAAGGATCTCGGGACGTGGAACACTCTTACAGAAGAGATGAAAAACAATCAAATCGGCAGAGGAACGATCAGCGGGGATTGCAGCAACACCCACCTGATCAATGAGATTGATATCCCCGTATCCATTATCGGTTTATCCGATATTGTTGTGGCGGTGAGCCCGGATGGGATTCTGGTCACAGACAAGAGCGAAAGCCCGAGAATCAAGGACTACATTGATTATAATCAGGGACCGATGTATGAAGAGCGTCAATGGGGCTGGGTGAGAATACTGGATGACCAGTCGTATGAGGACGGACGCTGTGCCGTTACCAAACGGGTATGCATTCTTGGCGGCAAAAGCCTCAGTTACCGGATGCACACCAGCCGGGAAGAGGTTTGGAACATTATCAAGGGAGAGGCAGAGTTTGTGCAGAACGGGAATTTCATGCTTATCGGCCCGGGCAATGTCCTGCATATTCCGATGAAGACATTGCATACGCTCAGAGCTTCTGCCGACCTGGAGATGATAGTGGTCCAAAGCGGGCAGGTACGGGAACCTAACCGGATGCTCGAGCTGTATCCTACATGGGATGAGATGTCACAGCATTGCTTCAAAACCTCCTGAATAGTCGAATCATCCTAACCCAAAGGAGGCCAACACATGCATGCAATCGCCGATCAGCTGGAGGAAATCGTTCAGAGGCGTTATAACCGCTGGAAAAATGCAGAGCTGCCCGCTTATCTCAGCAAAGAGCTGAATGAGCTGAAGTCTGCAGAAATTATCGACCGCTTCTATCAGGATTTGCAGCTTGAGGATCACGGCATTTACGGAATTACCGGGGTTGGAACGAACCGGATGAATATATTTACGATCCGCCGCGTTTGCCGGGGACTGGCTGAGGAGATCAAGAGCCGCGGTTTTGCCGCCGGGCAGAGAGGTATAGCCATCGGCTATGATTCAACGTCCTTTTCCAAAGGGCTTGCGGAGCAGGCGGCGCTCGTTCTGGCGAATCATGAGGTGAAATGTTATCTGTTCCGCCAGCCTTCTCCAGCAGGTGAACTGGCCTTCGCCGTACGGTATTTACATGCTGCCGGAGGTCTGCTCATGTCGAGCGGGGGGGAGGCCTCCGGCTACAGCGGCTGCACCCTTTACGATGAGCATGGAATGCCGGTAGAAACGGAGACCAACCTGCGCGTGGCCAGTTACATGGAACAGTGGGAAGACGGGCTTCATATCGGATTGATGAATGTAGAGGAGGCGGCCCGTACGGGCAGGCTTGTCTTTACCGGGGAGGAAGTCGCCAGCGCCTATCTGGAAGATGTGGACCGGATTCCGGTCTCCCGGGAAATCAATCAAATCATGGGCGCTTCTGTGCGTATCCTTTATATCCAGCCGGGGCAGGAGGAGGCAGGACTGCTGCGCAGCACGCTTCTGCGTTCCGGCTTTACCTCGGTACATGTTGTTCAGGACCCGAAGCTGCAGAGCGCGAAGTCGTCCTCCCAATACTTTGAGCTGTACGATTGGCGGCTGGCGAATGAGGCGGCTGCGGAGATGAATGCCGATCTGATTCTGGCGTTCAACCCGCAGTATAGTGAGCTGGCCTTGTCCATTAAGACGGAAATGGGCAAGTATCTTGTATTAAGCCACAGTGAAACGGCGGCGCTTCTTCTCCACTATCTTTTGCGGCAAAAGAACAACAGAGGGGGAAGCACTGCCGGTGGAGTGCTGCTTAAGTCTTTTTTTACAAGTGATCTTGCCTCGGCCATTGCCCGAAAAGAGGGGATTAAGACGATCAATGTTACCGGAGGTTTTGGCGGAGGGGCATCGCTGGGGAAATTTTGCCGCTCGGGCAATCTCCCTTTTCTGTTCGGTTACGATGAGGACGGCGGATTTGCGGTCGGGGGCTCCATTGCTGGCAGTGACGCCATTCAGTATGCTGTGCTGATTGCCGAGATGTCAGCCTATTTTAAGTCCAGGGGCAGAACACTTGGCAAAGAGCTGCTGGACTTGTATGCGGAGCACGGCTGGTTCGCAGATGACAGGATAGAGCTTACATACCGCGGACTTGAAGGCCGGCAGAGGGTGAGCTTTATCATGGGGCGGCTGAGCAAGGATGCGTTAAGAGTAGTGGGCGGATTAAAGGTTGAGCAGTTGTATGACTTCCGGGCCCGGGAGCATATCCAACTGGCCAAAGGGAAACATTTGGCGCTGGATATGCCGCGGTATGACGCGCTCAAATTTATAATGGAGGACGGGTCCTGGTATGGTCTGCGGCCGGTTTCTGCACAGCCGGGCATTCAGCTGTTCCTCGGCAGCCATGCTTCTGACAGCCTTGCCAGCAGGCGGAAGCTTGCAGCCATACGATCCGACGTACTGTTTATGCTGGAAAGCATGCTGTAAAACTGAAAATTTTTATTTGTTTACAATGTTATTCGAAACGAATATAATTGAGTCGACAAATACTCTTATCGAGGTATTTTTTTGAGAGCCTTAGAGACTGTCTGAAATTGCGGAATGTTGAAAATGGGCATGTAAAGAGGTATGGAAACGGGATAAAGCAATAGTTTATGCCTTGTGGGTCGCGTATTGAATAATTATTATTTGTTTATTTGTTCTAATAATTCGAATGGAGGAATTTGAGTGGAGTTAAAACAGTATTGGACCGTAATCCGAAAGCGATTATGGCTGCTGGTCCTGCTTGTTGTTGTGATTACTACCGCCACGGGGATATACACGTATGAATACACCGAGAAGCAGTATACGGCGTCAACGAAGCTTATTGTAACCCCCAAGCAGGAGGTTGAACTGCTTGGCGGCAAGCTGGATCTAAGCACCATCAACTCCAACATCCGGCTGATAGCGACCTACAAGGAGATCATCATGTCGCCGAGGATCATGAATCTGGTCGTCCAGCAGTATCCTCAGCTTGGCCTCACATCCGATGAAATGCTGAAGAAGGTAACTGTATCCGCCGTCGAGGAATCCCAGGTGATGTCCCTGGAGACAGTGGATACTTCTTACGCTCAGGCAGCTGCAATTGTGAATGCAGTGGCTGCCATATTCCAGTCAGAAGTGCCCAAGGTGATGAAAATAGATAATATCAGCGTCCTCAGCGAAGCCAATCCGGCTGATACTCCAGATCCCACATCACCGCAGCCGCTGCTCAATATGATTATCGGACTCGTTCTGTCCCTGATGATCGGAACGGGACTTATGTTCTTGCTCGATTACCTGGACGATACGATCAAGACGGAAGCGGATATCCGCGATGTGCTGGGTCTCTCTACGTATTCGGCAGTCCCGGCGATTACACAGCGGGACCGGGTGGCAGCCCCGAGAAATACAGCCAAGCCGACGAGGAGGAAGAAGAATGTCACGTTCGAAGTCTAAGCATTATCTGATTGCGGATCCCAGTCTGGATTCCCCGGCTGCCGAGGCCTACCGCAAGCTGCGGACTACTCTTGATTATTCGCACCAGGATGAAGGCATCCGGACGCTCATGATTACTTCGGCATTAAGCGGCGAGGGCAAAAGCACGACTGCTGCCAACTTGTCGATGGCTTACGCGCAGTGCCGGAAAAAAGTGCTGCTGATTGATGCGGACCTGCGCAGCCCGTCCCAGCACTCCATATTTAATGTAGAGCAAAACCCGGGAATCAGCGCGGTTCTAAATGGCCAGGCTCTGCTGGAGGAAGTGCTTGTGCCTGTGCTTGACGGAACATTGACGCTGCTTCCGGCCGGACCCCTTTCCGGCAACCCTGCGGAGCTGCTGACCTCGCCGCGGATGAAAGATTTGCTGGCTGAGCTTAGCGGGAAGTTCGATCTTATCCTGATTGATACCCCCGCACTGCTGACCTACAGCGATGCCCAGATCATCGCGGCCCAGTGTGACGGCGTCCTTCTGGTAGTCAAGCCGGGCAAGGTGAAGAATGGCGCTGCGCTTAAGGCCAGAGAGAGTCTGGCGCTGGTTAAGGCACGGGTGCTTGGGGCCGTCCTGAGCAACGTCAACCGCAAAAATGCCGGCCGTTTTATCTACTAGAAGAAGAGTACAGGAGAATAGCTATGAATGCTTTCATTTATCTCGCTTTTGCATTGCTCCCGCTGGACAATTTCCCCTATATGTTCGGCGGAGCATACAAGCCGGTTTCTCTGATTTTTATCGTACTGTATTGTGTACTCAAGATTCCGGTACTGATCCGGATGAAGTTCCAGAGAAAGGAGATCTGGATCTTTATCGTTCTGGTATCGGCAGTCCTGATCTCCGCAATCCTGGGCCTGCAGAACAATTACTCCTTTGCGGGGCTTCAGGATGCAGTGGTTTCTCTGGCCGCCGGCATTATCATCTATCTGAGCTTCAGAATATATGTACATTCGAGCGAATACCGCAAGGATTCATTCCTGACCTTGTTCCGCTGGATGTTCAGAGGATATTGGCTGGCCGTCATAATCGGTCTGCTCCAGCTTGTATATATGTATGCCTTTCATAGCGGCGCGCTAAGCAGTGTAATCGGTTTTTTCGTCCAGAGGGATTCTTACGTCACCGCAGGACGGCTGCATTTTACATTCTCGGAGCCATCCTACATCGGACTTCATACCAATCTGCTGCTGTTCCCGGCCTATCTCATCCTGAAGAAATACAATTATTTAACGAAATCCGACAAAGTCCTGCTATGGATCTTTATCCCGTTATCGCTGCTCTCCTTGTCTATCCGTTATTATCTGGATCTGCTGTTTTTTGTGGTCGTGTATGTCATTGTTACCAGCAAGCCCGAAAAGTTCCTGATGTTATTCATGAAGTTTATGATGTACCTTGCGGCTGCTGCTGTTCTGCTGAATATCGTGTTTGTTAACAATCTCTTTCAATTAAAATCCGATCATTACTACCGTATTCTGCATATCTACGAGGATCCTGCCAGTATTACGGAAGATAATTCATTCAGCATCAGAAGCACTTACTCCAGTCTGGGTTTTCGATCCTTTCTCGATAAGCCGTGGTTCGGGTATGGAATGGGGAATTACTATTACGGCTTTATGCATAATTTGGACCATATTCCCGCTGATACCCTTGAAGAGAACGAGGAGCTTAGGGACGCTAAATACAATCTGACCCTCCCGCAATATAACATGTACACCCGGCTGCTGTCGGAATTCGGCCTGCTGGGGATTATGCTGATTTTATTATTGCTCTCTTTAGTAAGGCTCAGCCACAAGGGCAATTTCCCGAAGCTGATGGTCGTCCTGCTGTTGTATTCGCTTCTGCAATTTGATTCTTTTGCCTTCATCCAGGTGCTCTTTTGGGTGGCTATTCTGCAGAGCGAGGAGGTGTCCCGGCTGCGGATTGGCAAGGCGGAGAGCACAGAGAATAAAAGAAAGATGGCTAAGATGCATTCGGGCCCGTGGGTCCAGCTACGGAGGTCAGAACATTATCCCAAGTGACAATGAAGGTGATCATAATGAAGAAAATCTGCATTATCGGCCAATTTCCCCCGCCTGTGCACGGATTGTCCAAAGCACTCGAGACACTTCTGAATTCCCGGCTTTTTAACGAAAAATACGAACTTACCCATGTGGATATTAAGGACAATAAGAAGGTTGCTGCTCATATGAGCATGATCAACCGCCAGGACACAGATATTTTTTACTTTACCATTTCACAATCCAAGTGGGGCAATCTGCGGGACATGTTTATTCTGGCCAATCTGTTCAGGAAGGGCAAAAAAGTGGTCATTCATTATCACGGCGGCTACTTCAGACAGCTGTACAGCCAGTTTAATCCCCTGCAGCGGGCCATCAACAAGAAACTGCTCGCCAAAGTGGATGTGATGATTGTCCTCAGCAAAAGTCTGGAATGCCTGTTTGCCGGGATTGTCGATGCCGGGAAAATCAGAATTTGCGAGAACTGCATTGAGGACAGCCAGCTCTTAACCTCATGGGAATATGAGAGCAAAATCTTCAGGCTGATGGAAACCGGAAAGCCGCTTGAGGTGGTATACCTGAGCAATTTCATTAAGAGCAAGGGATACTTCGATCTGTTGATGGCAGCGGAACGCCTCAGGGACCGGGACATTCATTTTCATTTTGCCGGCAGCTTCTTCAATCGGGAGGATGAGGAGGAGTTCCTGGCCTACATTCAGCAGAACAGGCTGCAGGATAAAGTCTCTTACCATGGCGTGGTAACCGGGGAGCGCAAGAAACGGCTGCTGGAGCGCTGCGATATCTTTGCGCTTCCGACCTATTATCCCAATGAAGGGCAGCCGATCTCCATAATTGAAGCAATGGGCAACGGACTGGCCATTATCTCGACGAAACATGCCGGCATTCCCGACATCGTATCTGAGGAGAACGGCTTTCTGATCGAACCGCAGTCGCCGGAGGCGATTGCCGGAGTCATCGCCGGACTGCTTCAGGACCGGAGCGGAATGAAGCAAATGGCTGATGAGAACCGGAGTAAGATTCTACGCAGGTATAAGGAAGCGGACTATCTAAAGCGGTTGGAACTAATTATGGATGAGGTCTGAACAATGAAGATGAACTTAGCGAAGTATGATCAATCCTGGTTCGTTAGAGGGAGAAGCGGCGCTGTAGTAATGCTGTGGTGGCTGATACAGGCAACCGTGTTCAGAGTGTCGCTGCACAATATGCATGGCTTCCGCAGCGCTTTGCTGCGTCTGTTCGGCGCACAGGTAGGCAAAGGGGTAAGGATAAGGCCTTCGGCGAAGTTCACGTATCCCTGGAAGGTCAAGATCGGTGATTATTCCTGGATTGGAGACCACGCGGAGCTGTACAGTCTGGACAGCATCGTGATCGGTGACCATTGTGTGATATCCCAGAACGCCTATTTGTGTACAGGCAGCCATAAGCTGAATGATCCCCATTTCGGTCTCATTACGAAACCGATAGAGCTGAAAGACGGAGCATGGGTGGCTAGCCATGTCTTTGTATACCCCGGAGTAACAATCTATGAAATGGGGGTTGCAGGGGCAAGGAGCACCGTGATGAAAGATATTCCCGCGAACCAGGTTCATGTCGGATTTCCCGCCGTGTATTTCAAAGAACGATTCACGAGCTGAAAGGCTGCACCATTAAAGGAGAGTAGCAATGAGAATGATGAAGAAGGCCTCCGGCAAAAACTTTTCGTGGCTGTTCACCGGAAATTTAATTTATTCGTTATCCCAATGGGGGATGGTGGTTTTGCTGGCGAAGCTCGGAAGCCCGGCCATGGTCGGCCAGTATGTGCTGGCTCTGTCAATTACGGCTCCGGTCATTCTGTTTGCAAATTTCCAGCTTCGTGATTTCCAGGCTACCGATGCCAACAACCAGTATTCATTCCAGCAATATTTAACACTCAGACTGCTGTCGATGACGGCTGTATTCCTCCTCATTCTCGCTGTTACTGCATTCATTCCGCTATCCCTGAATACGCTTCTTGTGGTCTGGTTCGTCTGCGCGGCCAAAATGGTCGAATCCGTCTCGGACATTTATTTCGGACTATTCCAGCGGAATGAAAAGATGGAGTATGTCGGGAAATCCATGATTCTAAAAGGGTTGTCCTCTGTCCTTGTGCTTGGGATAAGCGTATATCTGACCCAAAGCATTGCTGCCGGAGCTTTAGCGCTTGCGCTTGCCTGGCTAGGGATTCTCTTGTTCTATGACATGAAGAACGGGGCTGCCATGCTGCACAGCGGTTCGGCGGAAGGGAGACCGAAGAAGGGCCGCCTGGTGAGTCTCTGGAAGGATTTCGGGAAAGGGGAGCGGACTACGCTCAAGGGGCTGCTCCTGCTTGTATTGCCACTGGGTATTACCGCTACGCTGGATTCGCTGAACAGCAGCATTCCGCGTTATTTTCTCCAGCATATCGGCGGTGAGGAAGCGCTCGGCTACTATTCTGCGATTGCCTACATCATGATGGCGGGAGGCACCTTTGTCAATGCAATGACACAGGCGTCGAGTCCGAGACTGTCGCGCTACTACCGGGACAACCTGCAGCGGTTCAAACGGCTGCTCCTGCAGATCATGGGCCTATGCCTGCTGCTCGGACTTGCGGGTCTTTCCGTTGCCTATTTCATGGGTGAGTTTCTGCTCAGCCTGCTCTACAGTCCCGATTATGCCGCGTACAACAACGTCTTCATTATTATCATGCTGGCAAGTACGATCTGGTACATGACAGGCTGTCTCAGTGCAGCTTTAACCGTCTCCCGTTATATTAAGCTGCAAATTCCGGTATTTCTGCTGACCTGCGTATCCATTATCGCAAGCTCCTTCCTGCTGATCCCGGTCTATGGGGCAACCGGCGCCGCATGGAGCATTTGCATCGGGATGGGGACAAGATTTGTCTGCAGCTTTGCGCTGGTTCTTCATGCCTTGTCCAGGCAGGCGGCACTTGCCAAACAGGCGGAGCAGCGGGAGGCGAGGATCGCTCTCGGCGATATCGCCAGGGGATAAGTTCTTCTATTTAAGCTCACAAAACTTTGATGAGGAGCAGAGACATGAACATTACTGTGATAGGAACAGGGTATGTCGGTTTGGTGTCAGGTGTATGCTATGCAGAGCTTGGGCATCAGGTGTATTGTGTCGATAAGGATGCGGAGAAAATTGAGCTGCTTCTGAGTGGCGGCATTCCGATTTATGAGCCGGGGCTTGGGGAGATGTCCTGCACAAATATGGAGGCGGGCCGGCTCCGCTTCACGACAGACCTGTCCGGTGCAGTGGCGGATGCAGAGCTGGTGATTATAGCGGTAGGAACGCCTTCGCTGCCGAGCGGTGAAGCGGATCTGCGGTTCGTCGATGCAGCCGTAAGGGAGATCGGCGCGGCCATGAACGGTTATAAAGTAGTCTGCGTGAAGAGCACCGTGCCGGTAGGCACCAATGACAGAGTCCGTGAGCTGCTGAGCGAGTTATACGAAGGGCCGTTCGATATTGCTTCGCTTCCGGAGTTCCTGCGTGAAGGAACGGCTATCCGGGATACGCTGGCTCCGGACCGCATTATCATCGGGACGGACAGCCAGCGTGCTTCCAAGCTGCTGAGCGGACTGCATGAGCCGCTGAACACCAGAATATTGATCACAGACATCCGCAGTGCGGAGATGATTAAATACGCCTCCAATGCTTTTCTGGCTACCAAAATTTCATTTATCAACGAGATCGCCAACATTTGCGAGAAGGTAAAGGCCGATGTCACGGAGGTAGCCAAGGGAATGGGACTGGATACACGAATCGGGCCCTCGTTTCTGGGAGCGGGTATTGGCTATGGCGGCTCCTGCTTCCCCAAGGATACAACGGCGCTGATCCAAATCGCAGGCAATGTGCATTATGATTTTAAGCTGCTGAAATCAGTAGTGGAAGTCAATAAAGAACAGCGCTATAGTGTCATCAGCAAGCTTCATCAGGCACTGGGCAGCCTGGAGGGCAGAACCATCGCGCTGTGGGGGCTGGCCTTCAAGCCGGAAACCGATGATGTCCGGGAGGCTCCCGCACTGGAGATCGTCGACCGGCTCATTCAGCTTGGTGCCACTCCTAAGGTATACGACCCGGTGGCCATGGATAATTTCCGGCGGCTGCGGAATCATTCCGGAATTCAGTGGTGCAGTTCGGCGCTGGAAGCTGCGAAGGACAGCGACGCGTTGTGCCTGCTGACAGAGTGGAGGCAGTTTAAAGAGATCAATCTGGCCGAGGTAAAAGCAGCCATGAGCGGCACCGTCCTCATTGATGGCAGAAACGCCTTCTCGGAGCAGCAGGTAAGCGGATTGGGCTTCGGGTATTACCCGGTAGGCCGGCCTTCGCTTCAGGAGCCGTTTGAAATTCCGGAAGTCGTGTAGCTTTGCAAGGGGCGTTCCAGCCGGATCACGAAATGAATCCCTGCCGTAAGTGTGGCGGGGATTTTTTTTGCGTTTCCATATCCCTGAATACTTGGCCTGGGAGTGGAAATTGAATTAATTTATTGTAACCAGTAAATCGAGAAACTTTTAGACCGGTTGATGCGTCAAAGGGATAGTCAAGAAAATGGAATTATTTATTATCCAGGAGGGTGAGCTTGTGAAGAAGTTATGGATTTCGATTTTAGCGGGGTTGCTGGTGTTCCCGATGCTGCTGCAGTCCCCGGCTCAGGCAGATGCACCTATCAAAATTGTGATTGACGGTGTTCCTTTACCTACTGATCAACCCCCTATATCGGTGCGTGGACGAACGCTGGTGCCGTTACGGGCCATTTTTGAAGCCTTTGATGCCACCACCACGTGGGATAAGCAGACAAAAACAGTAACAGCAACAAAAGAGGATACAACGATTGTATTGAAGCTTGGCTCCACACTTGCCACGATTAACAATAAGCCTGTTATCCTGGATGTGCCTGGTCAAAGTTTGAAGGGCAGAACGCTGGTTCCAACACGGTTCGTCAGCGAAGCTCTGGGTCAGGAAGTGGTATGGAATTCCAAAGCGAGAACTGTGTCCATAACGACTTCCGGAGGTAAAGGTGGAAGCGTAAGTCCGGCATCCAATGTAGTCCTGCAGGATGTGAGTGACAGCGGTGACGGACGTGATCTGCAGGTCAGCTTCGTCCGGGCGGCAGATGAGTCCATTGTTGATCATTACAGGGTACTGATTGTGAAAGCGGGGAACACATTAAACTTGTCATCCGCCCAACAGATAGCACCGTCCAATTATTCTACGGTATTGTCTATCGGAGCTAATCCTGCGTTTAAACTGAACGCTGGGTCGAGGGATATCAGCGGTGAATTAATTAAAGTCAATCAACCGTATATTGCTTATGTTTTGGCGGTAGGCAAAGGGAATAATACCAGTGCCCTTTCGAATAGTTCTGCAACGCTTACGTTGGTGAATAATATTGTATCCGCACCAACCAATATACAAGTGAATGATGTCGGGGATAATGGCGATGGACGGGATTTGTCCGTCAGCTTCAACAAGTTGCCGGATGAATCGAAGGTCAATTCTTACCGGATATTTGTAGTCAAAGCAGCGAATTATACAAATTTCAATGTGGCGGCAGCAAACGCAGTTTCCAGCTCTAACTACACCCAAGTCAGCAAGACGGGAAATAATCTTTCTCAGGTCTTGGCTTCAGGATCCAGGGATGTCGATGGAGCCCTTATAAAGTCGGGTGTGAGCTACCGGGTGTTTGTCATGGCGGTAGATAGCAGGAATGCGTCCAATCAAGTACTGTCTCCTGCGTCATCCGCGATTACGTTGTCCACTACAGGAATCTCAAGCTTCATCGTTAGTGATGTTAATGACTATGGAGACGGCCGGGATATGAAAGTGTCCTTTGTCCATCCCACAGCCGAAGCTAATATTAACCAGTATCGGATTATGGTCGTACCTACAGCTTATTACAGCGGCTTCAGTGTATCTGAAGCGAATAATGTATCCAGCTCCAATTATACAGCGGTGAGTACATCAGGAAGCAGCACCAATCAAATCCTGACCTCATCAACCAGAGACGTACGGGGTAATTTGATCAAAAATGGAACTGGTTATCAAGTGTACGTGTTATCGGTTGGAAGCAATTCAAGTGCAAATGTGCTTTCCAGCGCATCATCGGTTATTACGCTGCTGACTGACTTCAGTATGGGAGCCGTTTCTAATCTAACAGTAAGCGATGTTAGCGACAATGGTGATGGACGGGATATGAAAGTATCATTTACTCATGCTGTGGACGAAAGGTACATCAGCAAATATCTGATCATGGTGGTGCCAACCTCATATTACAGCAACTTCAGCGTATCCGAAGCCAATCGTATATCCAGCTCCAACTATACAGCGGTGAGCACATCAGAGAATAGCACCAGTCAAATATTAAATTCATCCTCCAGAGATGTGCGCGGCAATTGGATCAAAGAGGGAACCACTTATAAAGTATATGTATTATCTGTTGGTAGTGGGAATTACTCAGGTTCTAATGTCTTGTCCCAGGCATCCTCGGACATTACGTTGTCGTCCAAAACCCCTGTGGTTTCTGTAACCAACGTCACGTATCAAGTGAACGACAGCAGAATACTGGCCCGCTTCACCAAATCGTCCAATGAGACCAATATTTCTGAATACCGGGTATTAGTAGTTCCGGCCAAGCAGGGTTTTGGCCTGGGTGATGCCATTGGGGTGACTGCTTCCTCTTACAACTCCATCATTCCTAACGGAACGAATCCGGTAATTACAGCATCAACAATAGACGTCAACGGTAGTCCCATTATTAAAGGCAAAAAATATAAACTGTATATTCTTGCCGTGGCAAATAACAAGGGGACACAGAATGGCGGCCTTTCAGATTCAACGGAGGAGTTTGAATTATAATATTCAATGTTAAATGAGTCGTAAGCCTGACCTTTCATGGTCAGGCTTTTGTTATGTAGTTAATAGAAGAGATGTATGATGTACGGCCGTTTGAGCATTATAAATTCAGTGTGGAAGTGTAGATGACCAGAGCAGGGCACCCGGCAGTCTTTACCGCAGCTGACTCAAGAAAAGACTTTTGAGGTTAATAACGTAAATAACACAAGGAGCGGTAACGTCTGCTTGATTTCATATCAGAAGGGTGCGAAGTAAACGATGACTCATCTTGCAGATCAGATTATTATGCTGCTGGCGGTGCTGCTGCTTGTAGGAGTGCTTTCCACAAAATTCTCTACACGGTTCGGCATGCCGGCGCTCGTATTATTTATTGCGGTGGGGATGGTACTCAGCCACTTTGTCTATTTTAACAATGCATCCCTGACCCAGATTGCCGGGATTTTTGCACTGGTCGTGATCCTGTTTGAAGGCGGGATGCAGACCAGCATGAAGGATATCCGGCCGATTATGGCGCCGGCTCTATCCTTGGCCACGGTGGGTGTGCTGCTGACTACAGCCATAGTAGGCGTTTTCGCCAAATTCATACTGGGAGTGCCTTGGGCAGAAAGCCTGCTGTTCGGAGCGATTGTCGGTTCAACGGACGCAGCCGCCGTATTCTCTGTTCTGGGCGGCAAAAATATCGACAAAAGGCTGACCTCCACACTGGAGGCTGAATCTGGAAGCAATGATCCGATGGCCGTATTTCTGACCGTATCGCTGATTGAATGGATTCAGCATCCCGATACTGCCATCTGGAGCCTGCTGTTGTCTTTTGTATGGGAAATGGGGATTGGCCTGCTGCTGGGGATCATCATCGGCAAGCTGGCCGTATATCTGATCAACAGAATCAACCTGGATTCCACCGGTCTGTATCCGGTAATGGCTATAGGGTTTGCCGTACTGACCTATGGCCTCACAGCCATGGTACACGGCAGCGGACTGCTTGCCGTCTATGTGATTGGCCTGACGCTGGGGAATTCCGAACTGATGTATCACCGCACCATCATGAACTTCAATCACGGCTTTGCCTGGATGATGCAGATTGCCATGTTCATTCTGCTGGGGCTGCTGGTGTTCCCGCAGGAGCTTTCTAATATCGCTTGGGACGGGCTGCTGCTGTCTGTCATCCTAATGGTAATTGCCCGGCCGGCCGGGGTATTTATAAGCCTGCTCTTTGCCAAATTCTCTTTCCGGGAAAAAACTCTGATCTCGTGGGCTGGCCTGCGCGGCGCCGTGCCGATTGTACTAGCCACCTATCCGCTGCTGGCGGGTCTTCCGCAGGGACGGCTGTTCTTTAATGTCGTCTTCTTCGTCGTCCTTACATCGGCTGTTATTCAGGGGACGACGATTTCACCGCTTGCTTCCAGATTGAAGCTGGTCGGGCGGGAAGAAGCGGGGCAGCCTTCCCTCATGGAGCTTGTGGCCCTTGGCAAGACGGACTCGGAATTCAATCATATCGGAATACAGCCCTCTATGCCGATTGCCGGGATGCAGATTGCAGAGCTGGGGCTTCCTGATGATATTCTCTTCACGGCGATCATACGGGATAAGAATATCGTCACTCCGCATGGCAATACCGTCATTCAGGCAGGAGATACAGTCTACGTGCTTAGTCCGAAGTCCAAACGCGACGAGATGCGGGCGATCTTCCGGAGCGGAAAAGGCAAGGCGGCGCAAGCGGAAACTACCTAGGTTTAGACCCTTGTATTTCATGTAATCTTTTATGCCGCAATGAGGTGATTTGTGTCAATATAGGTGCTTTTGCTCCAATGTGATACAAATAATAGGAGTATAACAGAAAGTTATGCTAGAATTTGCAGCAACAAAATCGTCGTAATCGTTGCAAAAAGCATAACTTCATGTTATATTGTATATAGATTTAGAACAAGTCTAAATACAATAACATATATACAAACCATAGGAGGCTATTAGAATGAGTACACAAGTAAAGAGCCAGACTGAACTGCATGCTGCTTTAAATCGCCAAACCGCGAACTGGACCCTGCTCGGAGTGAAACTGCATCATTACCACTGGTATGTGAGCGGATCGCAATTCTTCACACTGCATGCCAAATTCGAAGAACTGTACAATGAAGCTGCAGGTTATGTGGATGAGCTGGCTGAACGTCTGCTTGCTATCGGCGGACAACCGGCCTCTACTATGACCCAATATCTGGCCCTCTCTGAGCTCAAGGAAGCTGTCGGCGGCGAAAGCGCCAAAGAAATGGTTACCCAACTCGTAAAAGATTTTGCCCTTGTTGCAGAAGAGCTGAAGCATTCCATCGCGGCAGCAGAAGAGCTGAGCGATCAACCGACTGCCGACCTGCTGATTGGTATCAGAAGCAGTGTTGAGAAGAGCGCCTGGATGCTGAATGCTTACCTGGCATAAGACCAAGTGACCAAGTAGAAGCAATCAGGAACAACCCGTGATTCCCGGTATAGAAGCTGTGGCCGGGTTTATGGGTTGTGTGCATTGTCTGTAAATTAAAGAGTGCCCTTGCGTGATACGCACGGGCACTCTTTTTGTTAATCAAGATTTATATTTATCCCTACTTGATAAACACTCCGCCGAATGGCAGCGCCTCACGGAGAAACCGTTTGATAATCCCGTCCTCATTATTGTCGCGTTCAAAGCGCCGGCTCTGGCGACCGGCTTGGAACAGTACGGGTCCGTGGCCTGTCATCTTCCAATGATAGCTCATATGCTGGCTGGCCAGATGATTGCCGTAGACGGTCAGCTCAAGCTTGGCATTCTCGGGGTAGGCAATGACGCTTCCGGCATCCACATACAGCGGGTCGAAGGGATGCAGCTCGGCTTCGCATACCGTTCCCTCAGTTAAGATGCCGATGCTGCCCCTGCCGGAGAACTTCACCTTGATGACATCGCGTGTCACGAGCATATTCTTCATGCTGAGCACCCGGGTCTGCATCGTAACCCCTTTACTATAGAAGAAGAGATGCCTGAAATCATAGAGCAGATCACTTTTTCCGTCGAGCTGCAGCGTTTTGATCCGATAGCCTGGAGGGAGTGCAGCAACGAACCGGCAGGGCCCGGAGAGATCCGAGCGGATCAGCTTGCGCTTGCGGTACATGCCCTTGACATCCATCAGCCGGTCCGCCCGGCCTGAAGAGGGACCTTGATAAGCAATAATCTGCTGCGGGTGCAGCACATGAACCTCTTCGTTCTCTCCAACAGTAAAGGCAACGGCTTGTCCGCTGCCGCTGTCGCCTTCATCCTGGACATCAACGTTCATAGCTTACACTTCCTTGTTCCTGTGACTTCTTGTTTCTGTGGGTAACGCTCTCCTTGCGGACTACCGCAGCCGGTCGCTTCTTCTGGACCGGTAGCGCATCGCGAAGCGAAGCAGCCGGGTGAGCAGGAAATAACCGAATATAAGGGCAACCCCGGTAATGACCGTAACTTTAATCCGGTTATAGTAGTTTTCCCGGGCCGTACGATCGTTTTTCAATTCATCTACCACCAGGCTTAATTGGCGGTTCTGCTCCTGAAGAGCCTCGTTCTGGGTACGGTACGTCTCCATCTCCTGCAGCGTCTGTCCCAAGGCTTGGGTTGTTTCGCCCAGCTCATTTTTGGTCTGCTGGAGCTCATCCACCGTTTGCTGGTAGCTTTCCTGCAATTGATTAACTTCACCGGGCAATTCCGAGAAATTCTGCAATCCTTTATATATATCGCTGAAGTAATTGGCCTGAGCCGCAGGAGCCGGCAGGGCTGCCGTTATCCCAAGCAGCAGCAGGGCCGAACTTAACAGCTTGATCAATTTGCTCATTACATGTTTTTTCATTACATATCACCACCTGGTATAGGCTAATATTACTTTTATTTTAACATAGCCGGACAACTTCCGGGTACCTTACAGGGGAAGTCTGGCATCATTTGGCGGATAAAGCACATTTTTGTCCCGAGTTATGGATATAAAGGGACTTAAGCTTTTTTAAAAGATAAGAATTTATATGCTTCACGCTATAAATTATCCTTCTATTTCTCGCTGAAACGGATGCCGTCCCTTTGAGGACGGCGAAGCCGTTTCCACTTGCCCTGGGGCTTGCGGCAATAACCATAAAAGTAATACAGCATTTAAGACACTCAGGTTTCGGTTTTGCTACCACAGGTGTACAAATTATCGTATACTTTGAACGGAAAGGGGCTGATGTGATGAATAAATGGCTCAAGACGCTATTGTTTCTGGCAGGTTCTGCCTTTTTGACACGGTTAATCCCGTTCTCTTCCTTGTTCCGCAATCTGGATACGATGGTTCACGAGTTCGGCCATGCGCTCATGACCCTGCTGCTCTCGGGAAGTGTGCTGCGCATTGAGCTGTACGCCGATCACAGCGGGGTCACCTATTCGGCCATTGGTGCGGGAGCACAAGCGATACTGGTATCGCTGGCCGGATATCCGCTGGCTTCGTTATTCTCTTTGCTGCTGTTCTATTTATATAGAAGAAACCGGCTGCAATGGGGGCTGATGCTATCGACCGCCATAGCACTCATAATGCTGATTTTATATGTGCGGGGCGGATTCGGCATGATGTGGCTGGCCGGGTTTATTGCGCTGAATCTGGCAATGATGTTTCTCTGGCCTAAGATCAGCAAATATTATTACTTGTTTCTGGCGTTTCTCACACTTGAGGAATCCGTAATGGGTACACTTTTTCTGGTGTCGTCTGCGGCATTTACACCCTCCCGTGCAGGGGATGCGGCCAATCTGGCGAGGTTGACTCCTTTGCCGGCCATCTTTTGGGCAGTGCTGTTTCTTCTATTCTCATTGCTATGCGCCAAAGGGGCACTGGGTTTCTTGTTCAAGGAAGAGCGCCGGAACGGCAAGCTGGGGAATAGGTGAAATTACACAAATTTTTCGTCATCTTTAGACAAAAGAACGATCTTTCGCAAAGAGGCAATCCACTTTTTAGTGGAGTGGCTCTTTTTTTGTCGATATTCTAGGTCCGAACATATATTCCATGACAAGGAGTTGTCCGCCATTATTGGTACATTAATAGAAGATCCAAAAAAAGAAAGAGGTGGAAATATGCAAGCAAGTATCCAGCCCATATTTACATGGAGTCAAAACCGGATTTTTGCAGGAGCTGCTCGAGATGTAGTTTTGCTAGTCGAGTGGGAAGGCATGGTCCAAGGTGTGGAAACCCGCAAGAAAAGCCGCAAAGTCGTTGCCCGTGAAATTGAACTGAGAGTATGGCTTGAAGCGCATGTAAGTCTGAAGGCATGTTATGGATGTGTAGTGGAGGCAGGGGAAGGAAGATCGCTGCTGCTTAAGCTTGGCAAAATACATGCGGGAGGGAGGAAATATATAGCGCTGGAATTCACTATGGCGGCGATGCCAGCCGGAAACCATGAAGCACTCTGGCTGCAGTGGCAATATAAACAACCCCCGGTGGAACGCATCCGCGAGCTGCCCTTGCATAAGCTAAGCCTAGAGTATACCCACCATACCGATGTGCTCGGCACGGTCAGCTGCTTTCATGTAGCCAAGCATTTGGAGCTGCTCAAGACAGCGATGGTGATGGAAGAAGCAGTGGCCTTAAGTTCTAAGACATCCGACCCAGCTTCCTATGATAAGTTGCGCAGACAGGCGGATGATCTGCTGCTGCTGGCAACCCAATCTGGAGACATGCAGCTGGTTAAAGAGGCGGAGGCTTTGTACAAGCAGTTGGACGTGGGGATTCAGGTCTGGTGACTCTAGGAATACACAGTTTAAGATCCAACAACCGGTAACTAGGGCATATACATAACTGCACTATTTCGCTGAGTGCAAACCAGAATGGCTGACAGATAGAGCGATATATTAATGTGGTAATATAGTAAAATAGTTCTATTATATTTTTGTAACGAGGTTATTAATTCCCTGTTTTTAGATATATATAACTAATTTATTTAAAATAATGGGTCTATTTTACCATAAATCAAGGGGAACTGAAAATGACAGACCGATTAATCCGGCTGATGCGCATCATTACGCTAGTTCAGGCCAAACCCGGAATTTTAGCCCGTGAGCTGGCGGAACGCTGCGGCAACAGTGAGAGAACGATATACCGGGATATGGATGCGCTAAGTGCCATGCATATCCCTATTACCCACCTGGGGCACGGGAAGGGATATGCTTTTATCGGGAACTTTGCACTCTATCCTTTAGATTTGTCGGAAGAAGAATCGGCCGCATTTTCACAGCTCCGCGGCATTATGAATGACATTAAGCCACTGCTGCCTGCGCATTTTGAAGACGCCTATGAAAAAATCATGGCTGCGGAATATAAGCAGAAGGCGGAAAGGGAAGAGAAGATGGAAAGCGTAAAAAAAGAAGCCGGGCAGCATTGGACAGAGAGGGGGACTTCGCAGGGGGAGCCTTCGCCTTTTCTGACGGAAATTCTGCTGGCTATAATGAAACAGCGAAGCTTTCAGGCGGATTACAGTGAAAATGCCTATGAAGAGAAGGAGATACAGATCGATCCGTACTGTCTGGTTCCGCTGGAGAACCGCTATCATTTAATCGGTTTCTGCCACCGCTTTGGCATGATCCGGGCTTTTCACATCAACGGGTTCTCGAGTGTCAGGCCGTTGAACCGTTTTTTTTCCAAGGAGCAATTTGATTTGCAGTCTTTTATGAAGCAGAAGTGGCGTTTGGACCAAGACAGTCTGGAGATCGAATTCAAGGTGAAATTTTCGGAACGGATGATGGATTGGATCAAATATGAGGAGTTGTTTGTAAAACCGAGCAAGGTGGACCGCCAGAGCCGCTTTCTCCACTTTAAGGTAGCTGTTGAACAGGATATTGGATTTGTTCGTTGGATCATGAAATTCGAAGAGGAAGCGGAGATTGTGGAGCCGTTTTACTATAGGGATATGATGAGGGTTCAACTGGAAAGATGGCTATTGATCTACAAATAGAGCAGGATCTTTTTGTTTTGTCATTAATTATACCATTAAATCCTATGAGGTTAGTTAATCTTGTAAATTTTTCTTGTCTACTATGGTTTTATATAGTAATGTTATACATTAAATAACAACTATGTAGATTTAATGCTAAAAACTAACTTATTATGTAAGGTATTCGCGGTTGAATCTCTCTTTAGAGAGATTTACTGGTCTGTCATTTGACCTTTGTTCAATTTTTAATAGAAGAGAGGGTTCATTTTGATCCAGCCAATTCTGGAAATTGAGGATTTGCATACTCATTTTTTTACGGATCGTGGAGAGGTTCCTGCTGTGGACGGCGTCGATTTGTATATTGATCCGGGTGAGGTTCTTGGAGTGGTTGGTGAATCGGGCTGCGGCAAGAGCGTCACTTCATTGTCCATCCTGAAGCTGGTTCCGAATCCTCCCGGCCGGATCGTAAGCGG
This sequence comes from Paenibacillus sp. FSL H3-0321, assembly GCF_038002865.1. Classification (NCBI taxonomy): domain Bacteria; kingdom Bacillati; phylum Bacillota; class Bacilli; order Caryophanales; family Paenibacillaceae; genus Paenibacillus; species Paenibacillus sp. FSL H3-0321. Next base: position 5,446,569 of record NZ_JBBODH010000001.1, read on the forward strand.
CCGCATTCTATTAAAAGGGCAGGACCTTGTTCCGCTTAGGGAAAAAGAAATGCGAAAGATCCGCGGAGACTCGGTATCGATGATCTTCCAGGAGCCAATGACTTCGCTTAACCCGCTGTTTACGGTAGGTCAGCAGATTATCGAAACTGTGCGGCTTCACCGCGGCTTATCGAAAAGAACAGCGCGGGAGCATGCGGCCGAGATGCTCCGCAAAGTAGGGATACCGCGGCCGGAAGCGATCATTGATGAGTATCCTCACCAGTTGTCGGGCGGCATGCGCCAAAGGGTGATGATCGCGATGTCGATCTCCTGCAGTCCGGAGCTGCTCATTGCCGATGAACCCACAACGGCGCTGGATGTAACGATTCAGGCGCAGATTCTGGATTTGATCCGGCGGTTGAATGAAGAACAAGGCACTGCGGTCATGCTGATTACCCATGAACTTGGAGTTGTGGCGGAGATGTGCCACCGGGTTGCTGTTATGTATGCCGGCAAGATCGTAGAGGAAGGCTGTGTGCGCGATATTTTTAAGAATCCGCTCCATCCCTACACGAGGGGGCTTATACAGTCTGTGCCAAGAATGAACGAGGTCCGGGAACGGCTGTATTCCATTCCCGGCAATGTGCCGATTCTCAGTAAAGATATGCAGGGCTGCCGGTTTGCACCCCGCTGTCCGAATATGATGGACATCTGCCGCGAGTCGCTTCCTGAGCTGTCACTGCAGGAAGACCGGCACAGCTGCAGATGCTGGCTGCATGACAGCCAACAGGAGGATGCAGTATGAGCGAGAACCTGCTCGAGGTTATTGGCCTCAAGAAGTATTATCCGATTCATAAAGGTTTCTTCAACAAGGTGCAAGGGGCTGTCAAAGCGGTGGACGATATTTCCTTCTCCGTAAACAAAGGCGAGACCTTTGGACTGGTGGGGGAAAGCGGCTGCGGCAAATCGACAACCGGGCGTTCGCTGCTGCGGCTGATCGAGCCTACAGCAGGGGAGGTCTGGTTCGAAGGCCAGGATATCACCAGGCTCACTCTGGAAGAAATGCGCAAGCGCCGGCGGGAGATGCAGATTGTCTTTCAGGACCCGTTCTCTTCCCTTGACCCGCGGAATACGGTGCAGCGTATTCTGGAAGAGCCGATGATTGTACATGGTGTTGGCGATGCCAGGCAGCGGAGGGATACTGTCGAGCGGCTGGCTGATGTGGTCGGCTTGGCGAAGGCACATCTCCAGCGTTATCCGCATCAATTCTCCGGCGGACAACGGCAGCGGATTGGAATCGCCCGGGCGCTTGCCCTGCAGCCGAAGCTGATTATAGCGGATGAGCCTGTGTCTGCACTGGATGTATCCATCCAGTCTCAGGTCATTAATCTAATGCAGGATTTACAGAAGGAATTTGGACTTACCTACATATTTATAGCCCATGATCTCAGTGTGGTGAAGCATATCTGTGACCGCGTCGCCGTAATGTACTTGGGACGGATTGTAGAGATTACCGATAAGTACGAGCTTTATGCCGAACCGCAGCACCCGTATACACAGGCGCTGCTGTCGGCTGTCCCCGAACCCGATCCCGATATCCGCAAGAAACGGGTTATTCTGCAGGGTGAAGTGCCGAGTCCGGCCAATGCGCCTGTCGGTTGTGCCTTTAATACCCGCTGTCCCCGGGTGATGGACGTATGCCGCAATGTAAGACCACCGTTGCTCGAGACCGGGCCAGGGCATCTAACCGCATGCCATTTATATGATGATGCTGACACCCGGCTGGCTTAACAAGACTTGACGACATCTTAGAAAGACTCCGGCAGGAGTTATCTTAAAATATAAGAAATTATATGTTTCACATGATAACTTATCCTTCTATTTCTCGCTGGAACGGTACCGTCCTTAAAAAGGACGGCAAAGCCGTTTCCACTTGGTATTCAGAGCGAGCAACCATTCATGAATGCAATTAGTGGACTTGGTATATGGCAGCGCTTTGGCGCAGCTGCATATAGACGCATTAATACTTTTAATGAAGGAAGGGAGTTTTCTAGAGATGAAGAAATGGAGTAGTCTTGCACTGGCAGTAACGCTGGGGGCGGTATTAACGTTAAGCGGCTGCGGAGGCAATAATAACGCAAGCACGGAATCAACTGCGGGGAGCAATGCAGCGGCAACTGCCGCACCGGAAAGCTCTCCTGATTCTGCGGCAACGTCACAGGATACACTGATATTGGGACGCGGCGGTGACTCGGCTTCGCTGGACCCGGCAATCGTAACCGATGGTGAATCTTTGAAGATTGCCCATCAGGTATTTGACTCTCTGCTGGAATACAAACCGGGAACCTCTGAGGTGCAGGCTTCACTTGCAGACAGCTGGGAAGTCTCAGCCGACGGCTTAATCTACACCTTCAAGCTGCATCCGGGTGTGAAGTTCCATGATGGATCAGACTTTGATGCCGAGGCTGTCGTGTTCAACTTCACGCGCTGGAGTGATCCGGCAAGTGAATACAAATTTGAAGGTGATTCCTTTGACTACTACGACTCTATGTTCGGTCCGGACGGAAGCCGTGTCATTAAAGAGGTGAAGGCTGTTGATGCCACAACCGTGCAATTTGTGCTTAATCAGCCGCAGGCCCCTTTCCTGCAGAATATCGCCATGACCTCCTTCGGGATTGCCAGCCCTACAGCCATTAAGGAGAAGAAGGAAAACTTCAAGAATGAGCCGGTAGGCACAGGTCCGTTTGTGTTCACCGAATGGAAGCACAATGATTCCATTACACTGGACAAGAATCCGGGCTACTGGAAAGAAGGGCTTCCTAAGCTGAACAAAGTTATCGTCCGCTCCATTCCGGATAACTCTGCGCGCTTTACTGCTCTGCAGAACGGTGAGATCGACCTGATGGAAGACCTTAGCCCTGATGATCTGTCCACACTGGAAGGCAACACCGAGCTGCAGAAGATTGAACGCCCGCCGTTTAATGTCTCGTACCTTGGTTTCAACTTCAATAAGAAACCTTTTGATAACGTGAAGGTAAGACAAGCACTGAACCATGCGGTGAATAAGCAGGCCATTATCGAAGCGTTCTTCTCAGGTCAGGCAACGGCCGCCGTTAACCCGATGCCTCCATCACTATGGGGCTATAACGATGCCGTGAAGGATTATGAATATGATCTGGAGAAGGCAAAAGCGCTGCTGGCTGAGGCCGGATATTCTGAGGGTCTGCCAGATCCGGTGACCTTGTATGCTATGCCGGTCTCCCGTCCTTATATGCCTGACGGCAAGAAGGTTGCTGAGGCGATTCAAGCCGATTGGGAAAAAATTGGCGTGAAGACGGTAATCCAGTCCCCTGAATGGGCTACTTACCTTGACGACACAAAAGTCGGAGAAAAAGATGACATCTACATGCTCGGCTGGACCGGTGATAACGGTGACCCGGATAACTTCCTGTATACGCTCCTTGATAAAGATGCGATTCCGGGCAACAACCGTTCCTTCTATATTAATGAAGAATTGCATACCGTTCTGATCAATGCACAGAAGGAAACGGACCAAGCCAAACGCTCCGACCTGTACAAACAGGCTCAGGAAATCATCAAAGCGGATGCGCCATGGATTCCGCTTGTGCACACGACTCCGCTGCTGGCTGCCAAAGCCAATCTCAAGGGTTTTGTTCCAGGTCCGACAGGTACGGAATATTACAGCGCAATCTACTTCGAATAGTAGGTGAGCTGATTTGAACTCCTACCTATTAAAACGTGTAATGGTTTTAATCCCGGTGCTGATTGGGATGACAATCATTGTCTTCTCAATTATCCATGCGATTCCGGGAGATCCGGCTGAGACGATTCTTGGACAAAAGGCAACGGAGCAGTCCAAGCAGGCGCTGCGGGAACAACTGGGTCTCGACAAGCCATGGCTGCAGCAGTATTTCAATTATATGGGCGATTTGCTGCAAGGCGATTTGGGTACCTCGATCCGTACCAAAACGCCAATCGCCAAAGAAATTATGCCTTATCTGGCCGCTACCCTGGAACTTACGGCGGCGAGTATGCTGTTCGCCACTGTTGTGGGAGTCAATGCCGGTATTCTAAGCGCCTGGCGGCAAAATTCATGGTTTGATTATACCGCAATGATTATAGCGCTCATTGGTGTGTCCATGCCGATTTTCTGGCTTGGTCTGATGGAGCAGCTGTTATTCTCGCTGAAATTACACTGGCTGCCCTCCATAGGCAGGATGGACCAGCGCAATCCGGTGGAGAGCATCACCAATCTCTACGTGATTGATACGATACTGGCAGGCCGCTGGGACCAGTTGTGGACGGTTGTTAAACATCTGATCCTGCCAAGCATTGCACTGGGCACGATTCCGATGGCGATTATCGCCCGGATGACCCGCTCCAGCATGCTGGAGGTAATGAATTCGGACTATATCCGTACGGCAAAAGCCAAAGGGTTATCGCAATTTCTCGTAGTATACAAGCATGCGCTCAAAAATGCGCTGATTCCTGTATTGACTGTGGTGGGGCTGCAGACAGGCGCTCTGCTCGGCGGAGCGGTGCTGACAGAGACGATCTTTGCTTGGCCCGGTGTGGGAAGATATATATTTGAGGCGATCAGCTCGCGTGACTATCCTGTCATTCAGACCGGTATTCTGATTATTGCTTTTATTTTCGTTATCATTAATCTGCTTGTGGATCTGCTCTATGCCGTCGTTGATCCACGCATCAATTACAAGTGAGGGGTGAATCTGTGGCACAGGCAACAGTTAATGTAACGCCCCCTAAGGTGCCTGCCGAAAAGGGCTCCGGACCTTGGCATGATGCGTGGAGAGCATTCCGCAAGAACAAGACGGCTATGCTTGGGCTCTGCATTATCGTATTTTTCGTACTAATTGCGCTGTTTGCCCCGCTGATCGCGCCGTACAGCTTCAAGGCGCAGGAGCTGGTGAACCGGCTGAAGGCACCGTCGGCTGACCATTGGTTCGGCACGGACGATCTGGGAAGAGATCTGTTCAGCCGGGTCCTGTACGGTGCCCGCATCTCGCTTTGGGTCGGGTTCTCCTCAGTGATCGGTTCTATTATTGTCGGCACGTTTCTGGGGGTTCTGGCCGGATTCTATGGCAAGTGGGTAGACATGCTGATCTCCAGAATGTTTGATATCCTCTTGGCTTTTCCGAGTATTCTGCTCGCGATTGCAATTGTGGCCATACTCGGACCCTCTCTGCGGAATGCGCTGCTCGCCATTGCGATTGTGAACATCCCGACCTATGGAAGACTTGTTCGGGCCAAGGTGCTCAGCTTGAAGTCGGAGGAATACATCACGGCGGCAAGAGCGATCGGGATGACGAATACGCGTATTCTGCTGACCCATATTCTGCCGAACAGCCTGACGCCGATCATCGTACAGGGGACGCTGGGCATCGCAACGGCCATTATCGAAGCGGCAGCCCTCGGCTTCCTTGGCCTTGGTGCACAGCCGCCTGATCCGGAATGGGGCAAGATGCTCTCCGATTCGCGCCAGTTTATTCAGAAAGCGCCGTGGACGGTCATTTTTCCGGGGATGTCAATCATGTTGACTGTACTCGGATTCAACCTGATGGGAGACGGACTGCGCGATGTGCTTGATCCGCGGATGAAGAATTAAAACAACGAAGTCCAGGGAAGCCCTTAGGCGTTTTACACGCCTGGGGGCTTTTTTGCTATGAAGCCCATTATAAATAGAAATGTATGTTAAGGTGTAATCTGTATCAATCATAACTAAATATAAGCAAACATAACCAAATGTATAGAAAAACGAAAAAAGGTATGCTAGAATATCATCTAAATATACAAGATATATAAATGGGAGGAATGGAAATGTTCAAGAAATTAGCGTTGGTTGTCATGACTGTAATGCTTGCTGTGGGCTTGTCGGCAATACCTGAGAGACAGGCAGAGGCGGCGAAGAAGAAAACCGAAATTATTGTATCTGCCGCAGCCAGCCTGCAGGACAGTCTTGACAAGATTGCCGTTCTTTATGAGAAGCAGCATCCTGATATCGACCTCGTCTTTAACTATGGCGCTTCCGGTACATTGCAGAAGCAGATTGAACAAGGCGCTCCGGCCGATCTGTTCTTCTCAGCAGGAGATAAGCAAATGACAGCGCTGGTGGATGGCAAACTCATTTCAGACCATACGGAACTTCTAAAAAATCGGCTGGTTCTCATTGTGCCTTCGGATTCCAAAGCCAAGATTACAACAATCACACAGCTTACAGATAAAACGTTCAAGAAGGTCGCTGTCGGACAACCGGAATCAGTGCCGGCGGGCCAATATGCGCAGCAGTCATTGACCGCGAAGAATGTATGGGATACGCTGCAAAGCAAACTGGTATTCGCCAAGGATGTCCGCCAGGTGCTCTCCTACGTGGAAACAGGCAATGCTGATGCCGGATTTGTGTATAAGACGGATGCCCTAACCTCCAAGAAGGTGAAGATCGCTCTTACTGTAGGGGCACAGGTGCACAAAGCAATCAATTATCCGGTCGGGATCGTTAAGGATTCCAAACATCAGGCAGAGGCCAAAGCTTTCTATAACTACGTGCAAACCAAGACGGCAAGCGATATTTTTACCGGCTACGGCTTTCAGCTTGCCAAGTAATTCTAAACGAACTTAAGCGGGGTGAAAGCGGATGGAGATCAATTGGACTGATTTTTTCGCCCCGGTCTGGCTTTCGGTCAAAATCTCAGTAATCACGAGCATCATCGTATTCCTTCTGGCAACCTTCGCGGCCAAGAAGATGGCGGGCCGGAGGTTCCCCGGATACAGTCTGGTCGAGACCATTCTGCTGCTGCCGCTTGTACTGCCCCCTACCGTGGTCGGCTTTGTGCTTCTGGTCATTCTGGGACGTCGGAGCTGGATTGGCAGGCTGTATGAGCAGTTCACAGAGCACACCATCCTCTTTACCTGGGGAGCTGCCGTTATTGCTGCGGTGGTTGTGGCCTTTCCGCTGGTCTACCGGACCGTTAAGGCCGGGTTTGAGGATGTGGAAAAGGATCTTGAGGATGCGGCGCGTGCGCAGGGTGCCAGTGAACTGCAGGTACTGCGTTATGTAACGCTGCCGCTTGCCAGCCGTTCTCTGGCTGCAGGGTATGTGCTCGGCTTTGCCCGCGGGCTTGGCGAATTTGGAGCTACGATTATGGTAGCAGGCAATATTCCCGGCCGTACACAGACGGTGCCCACCGCCATTTATGTGGCCGTCGACGGCGGCGACATGACGCTGGCCTGGATGTGGGTATGCTCGATTATCGTAATCTCAGCCGTTATGCTGATGTTTGTCAATCGCCGTTCTTGAATCGAAGTATGCGGATAACCTCCGGTTTTGCCATCAAGCATCATGGCGAGACCGGAGGTTATTTACTATGATCATAGAGAGAACAGAACATTTGAGGACGGCTAATAAATGATTATGTGAAATTTCGAACAAAGCCTGGAGTTCATTCGTAATGTTAATTGAAAGGGTGGGCGGGGGCACATGATTACCGATAAACAACTCATTGAAGGGTGCCGGTCCGGCCGCCGTGAAATGCTGGGACTGCTCGTCGACAGATACAAGGATGATTTGTACCGGTTTTGCCGCCACCTTACCCTGAATGCCCAGGATGCCGAGGACCTGTTTCAGGAGGTGTGGGTCCGGGTCATCCGCAAGCTGGAGAAATATGATTGTGAGCGTTCCTTTAAAGCCTGGCTGTTTCAGGTTACGGTCAATCTGCATAGGGACCGCTACCGCAGATGGAAAAAACTCCAGCACCGTTTTCTGGGTGAGGCGTCTTTCCAGGCGGATTTCCTGAACATCCGGGATTCGTCGCCTCTCACGGAAGAGGCCTTGCTGCGGAATGAACGGAACGCCGAGCTGGAGCAGGGGCTGCGTGCGTTATCCAAGCGGTATTTGGCGCCGCTGGTTCTCTATTATTACAACGAATTCAGCTATGAGGAGATTGCGGAGATGCTTGGCATTCCCGTGGGAACGGTCAAGTCAAGGCTCAATCAAGGGAAGAAGCTGCTGCAAACCTCCATGCAGCATGTAAAGGAGGAAGCGTGATGAATGAAGAGGAAGTGCAGGATCAGCTGCTAAGCCAATATTTTAATGAACCGGCCCTGGCTCCTCCCCGGCTTGTTGCGGATACGCTCCGGAAAATAACGGCTGCAGAAAGATTGGGAAGAAGCATTATCGCTGTCGTGGTGATTCAAGTTATTGTGCTAATGCTGCTGGGAGCCTGCGTGCTGACGGGTCCTGTTCCCCTGCTGTGGAAGCTGGCCCTGCTGCTGGCCTTCGGTCTCATTCAGACATCCGCCGCCGCAGCGCTGCTGTTCTGCCTGTCCGGCAGATCGGGTGCAGCAGCCCGGGCATGACTTTTCAGGTATATGGGGCAGGCGGACACCAGACATCCGCATTATTCTCAAAGGAGGACGGCATATGAAGAGACATAAGCCGCTTGGCAAATTGCTTTTTTGGGTTCTTACAACCGGCTTCTTGCTTACTCTGGCTTTAATGGGATATTGGATGTTTCCCTATATGTCGGATGTCTTTAGCGAGGACCGTGGCTGGTTTTTGTTTATGGGGCTGGCCGTGCTGCTGCTCATTGGTTTGAATGGAGCTATAGCCGTATTCATCTACAGGGATGCTTCGCGTATGGGGATGAACACCTGGTTGTGGATGACTGCCGTAATCTATATTCCCAATTTAATCGGGCTGCTGATCTACTTTGTGGTCAGACAGCAGCATAAAAGAGACGGCAGCGTGAGTGCTAAAGAGGAATATTGCCCGCATTGCGGGCACATGATTAGAACCGGGGAGTGAATGAAATGAACAAAAAGTGGAGCCTGCTGATACTCGCAGTATTGACATCTGCTTTGCTGCTTACGGGCTGTGAAAAAAGGCTGATGTTTGTTGGATCAAGCAGTGGTAAACAAATTAAGGCATTCTATAAGCTGCTGTCAGGTACGGAAACAAAGACGCTGAAGCTCAAAGAAGGGGAAACTCTGCTGCTGGACTATACCTCCAAAGTGGATAAAGGCAAGCTGTCCATGAAGCTGTATGATCCCGATCATGAGCTTGTGAAAGAGCTTCCTACGAATGAGGCTGCAGAAGAGCAGGTGGAGATTAAAAAGGACGGTAAATACAAGCTGGAAATTGTCGGCACCGGGACCAGCGGAAGTTATAAAATTAAATATTCCACTGAAGCCGAGTAGGAATTACTGGCTGGCTGCTTTCCGCTTAAGTCTCGTAAATGACCCTTCCGGTATCGGTAAGGTCATAGCCGTGAATGGAGCTGAGTTCGTTCTTGAAAGCCGATGACCGTAAAATTTCGATGACTGTCCCGATCCATTGCTCATGCTCCGGCTTCTTGATCATTACAAGATCATAACGCTCCTGAATGAGCGGAATGAATTCAATGCCGTCAATAATCTTGGCGGCTTTTTCTGTGCCGATGCCGACGGCAGCCTCACCCCGTGCCACCATTCCGGCTACAGCCAAATGGCTGTTCTCTATAGTGTCATAACCGCTTAATTGGGCGGATTGGATACCGTGCAGGCGCAGCTGCTCGTCCAGCAGCACCCGCGCACCGGAGCCGCGCTCGCGGTTAATCAGCCGGAGGCCCTTCTGCTGGAGATCCGACCAGTCACGGATGTCCTTCGGATTGCCCTTTAGTACGTAAAATCCTGCACTTCGCGCCAGCATATGCACCACAACATAGGAGAAGCCGACAAGCAGCTTGCGGATATAGGGCAGGTTATATTCTCCTGTATCTCCGTCGAGCAGGTGGGTGCTGACAATGTCGGACTCCCCATGATACATCGCAATCAGGCTGTCCAGACTGCCGGCATAGGAACGAAGCGGCCGGGAGGAGGGCTGGCTGCGCTCCAGGTGGGTAGCCAGAATGTCCAGCGACATATCCTGCCCGGTAATGACCACATTGACTCCGGCGGATTTACCGGTAAACGCAGGCGGCTGGGAAAAGTGAAGCGGTGCTGTAAAAGTGGCTGGCGGCAGCGCAAAGGGAGTATGGGGCAGTGCGGCTGCATCGCCCGCAGGCAGACCGGCCGAAGCTCCGCTGCGCGAATTCTGCTTGTAGGCCTCCAGATCGGAGAGGTCGACACGCATTTGCTTACCGACACGGTAAGAGGGCAGCTCGCCCTTTTTGATCAAATCATAAACCTTCAGCTTGGATATCTTCAATAACCGGGCGATTTCCTCGGTAGTATAGGAAGTGTTCTCAGACATGGATAAAGCCTCCTAAAGGATGGACTGCAGCAGCGATCATAAAGTCATAATAATAGCTCAAGACTACCTCATTTTGAGGTCAATCGCAATTAAAGAGCCACGGAAAGGCCGGCAAAAGTATTCAAAAAGCAAGATGTCGGCCATGCTTCACCTGCTGTGCATCGGATAATTCAATCAGTTCGGAAACGGTTACGAACCGGAAGCCCCGTTTTGCAAGCTCAGGCAGGATGATTTTGAGCGCTTCACCCGTCTGCGACTGTCCGTGTACATAATCATGGAACAGTACGATATCGCCGTTTTTTACATTGCGGATGACTTTGCTGTAGATACTCCATACACCAGGACGGTTCCAGTCGCGGGTATCCTGATGCCAGGACCACAGCACCGGCTTCAGGCCCATATTGTTGGATACATCAATCAGCGTATCATCGTACATGCCGCCAGGCGGTCTGAACAGGCTGCTGTGCTTGCCTGAGATCTTTACGATTTCCTTTTCGGTCAACTCCAGCTCCTGCAGAATCTGCTGCTCGGAAATAGGCTTCTTGAAATACACATGGTTGTAAGTATGGTTAGCCAGTTCATGCCCCTCGGCAATCACTTGCTTGGCTACTTCGGGATAGGCGGCGATTTTTTTGCCGATAGCAAAAAAGGTGCATTTGGCATTGTATTTATGCAGCACATCCAGAATCTGAGTGGTCTCGGAAGGATCGGGTCCGTCGTCGAAGGTCAGTGCTATTACTTTTTGACTGGTGGGAACCTCCCAGATCATGTCCCCGCGCTGCTCATAATAATAGCGGTTTTTAATATTTGGACTGGCTAGCGCGCTGTTAGTAAGCCCAAGCAGAAGCATGAATGCTGTTATTGTGGTATAGGTTATTCTGCAGCCTGTTTTCATAAGATTCACCTTTCACTCCATACATGACCCGTGGCAAAGGAACCGGGTTATTTTGCTTTAGAATGCTCCATGCACCTTACAAACTATTCACTGCGGCCGGGCAGTTGCTCAACTTTCTATTTTAGAGTGAAAGTTCTGCCGAAAATGACTTATAATGAAGTACTAAATACAGATCAATGGATAGGGGCAGCGGATATGACACTTATTGAGAAAAGAGAGCATCGGCAATATCCGGAGATTACCCGACTGGAAACCTCTAGAGCCGCATATGAACGCGATTATTCGCGCCTGATTCATTCGCCGACTTTTCGCCGGCTGCAAGGCAAATCACAGGTGTTCGGCGCCGGAACCGGCGATTATTACCGCACGCGCCTGACTCATTCACTGGAAGTGGCGCAAATTGCCCGTGAAGCCGCCAAGAGCCTGTTGCGCTCTTACCCGGAGGTGGAAACAGGGCAGGCGGACAACCCGGGTCTTGTAATCGATCCCGAAGTGGTGGAATGTGCAGCCATCGCGCATGATTTCGGCCACCCGCCATTCGGCCACAAAGGGGAAGAAGTGCTCGATAATATTTTGGAGCAGCTTGTGGTCAAAAAGACTGAGGAGGAAGCGCTGAAATCCGGCGCGGGTCCGCTGCAGAAGCAGACGATCCACGAAAATCTGAAACGGCAATATGAGCATTTTGAGGGCAATGCCCATAATTTCCGGCTGATCATGTTTCTGGAGAAGCGCGAGAACATCGACGGCCTGAACCTTTCCGACGCAGTGCTGCTGGGTATCAACAAGTATCCTTTTCCCGGCACGGTACTCAAGAAAGGCATGTATCTTCATGAATGGGATTATATCAGGGAAGTCCGTAAGGAATGGGGGGTGCCGGAAGGCAAGAAGACGCTGGAAGCCCAGCTTATGGACCTCTGCGACGACATCGCCTATTCCGCCCATGATTTGGAGGATGGCATAAAGGCCGGCAAGATCGAGGTCCATGAGCACTTTATGCATGATGCCTATATCCAGCGGCTGATCGTCGAGAAGATTACCACGCTGGAGGATTTGTTCTGGGAAGGCTGGAAGTCGGAGGCTATTCATGCCAAAGTTGAAGAGGTGCTGAGCTCATTCCTGCGGGTATGGATGGAGAAAATGCCGACCTGCGAAAATGATTACTCCCGCACCCGGCGTGAGGTTAAAGCCTACTGGGTCAGCACCTTTGTCGCCAGCTTAGGCGTGATTCATGACGGAGACTGGAAGAAGGTCACCTTTATCAAGGAGGGCAAAGAGGATGAGGACATGCTGCGGACGGTCAGCGTGCTCAAAAGCTTCGCCTGGGTCACGATGATTCGCGACCTGCGTGTGCAGCGGCTGCAGAAACGCAGCGAGTGGATTTTGCGGCGGCTTTGGGGCGCATTCCTCGATCCTGAAACGTCGAAGGCGATTATTCCGAGCGACTGGCTGCAGCGCTTTGAGAAGGATCAGCGGTCGCAGAGGCCGATCTGGACGTGGGAGCATATGGTGATTGATTATATTGCCGGAATGACAGATGCTTTTGCTGAGAAAATCTACAATGAGCTTTATGGTCTGAAGGTCGGTTCTATTTACGATCTGGACTAGGACAGGCAAAGCTTGGATAAGAAGTTAAGAACGCTACCTTTTTAACACAAACAGGGCTCTCCAGAGAGCCCTGTTTGTGCGTTTTCTGGTCTTTGCTTTTGATTTATGGTCCCTGTTTTAGAATTCTGGTCTTTCGTTGCTGTGTATTGTTATTATTTTGTTATTATATATTTGGTGATAATACGAATGAGTGGAGTTGAATTTTAATTTCTAGAACACCTAATCAATCCTTTTTAATTAAGGGGTTTTTGGTGCGAGAAAAGTTTTAACTTCGAAGAATAAAGGTTAGATTTAATGTATTTATTTTATTTTGTTATTGTTTATTTATTATAATGATGCTAATATTACCGGGGAGTTATCATTATTATTGAAAGCCCTTACACAAAAGGAGGATGAAGTCTTGAAGAAGTTTAAGAAGAGTTTCCTGCTGTTTCTTACGGCCCTCATGATGTTTTCGATGGCTGTACCTGCACTGGCCGGCAGTGCCCGCAAGGAAAAACTTGCAACCCACTGGGCCAAAGAGAGCATCGCGAAATGGCAGGGGAATGGAGTGCTGCAAGGATATCCGGACGGCAGCTTTAAGCCCGATAACAATGTTACCCGCGCTGAGCTGACGAGTATTATTAACAAGCTTTTCGGATTTAGTGCCCTGCCCGAATCCAATTTCTCGGGTGTGCCGGCAGGCGCATGGTATGCCAAAGATCTGGCTGTAGCGAAGCAGGCCGGTTATTATAAAGGCTTCCCGGACAATAAAGCGAAAGCGGATACAAAGTTGACCCGCCAGGATACTGCTGTATTGCTTGCTTCGGTCTTTTCGCTTACACCGGGCAACGGCGCTGCTGCTCTTGCTTTTACGGATAGTTCCGGCATCAGCCTGTATGCGAATGAGGCGATCCAGGCGCTGCAGGGTACTTTGAACGGTTATCCGGACGGATCCTTCCGGCCTGACCGCCTTATCACAAGAGCAGAAGTGCTCAGCATTGTCGACAGGCTGGTCAGCCGCTACTATCACGAGGCTGGGACGGTTGCCGGGGGCGACATTCAGGGCAATGTTCTGATCAACCGCAGCGGAGTACTGCTAAAGGATGCCCGTATCTCGGGGAATCTGTATTTGGCCCCTGGCATTGAGAGCGGAGAAGCCGCTCTGGAGAATGTAACTGTTCAAGGCGCGGTTTATATTTCCGGTGGTGAGAATTCGATTCATTTCAACAACTCCAAGCTGGCGTCGGTCAACCTGAACCGTCCGGGCGGGAAAATCGGCATCATTGCTGAAGGCCATACAACGATTGGTCAGCTGGCTATTGAAAGCGCTGCAATTCTTGAGCTGGGCGCAGAAGCGGAGATTGCTGAGGTTGTCATCGGCAGCGGCGCTTCCGGTACGGCGGTAACAGGCAAGGGGACGATCAGCAAGCTTGATGTTCGTGCTTCTTCTGTCAGTTTTAACGGACAAGCTTTGACGAATGGAACCTTCTCTGTAAGAAATGGCGGATTTACGACCTCTGGCAGTACAACAAACGGAACCACCACCGGAACCACATCCGGCTCTAATGGTTCAGGCAGCACCGGAGGAATAGGGACGCCTGCCGTTACCGTCAACATTGCTGACCCGGCTGCATCCGCCGCAACGAAATCTCTGTTCGCTTATCTGGATGAAACCAGCGGCAAACAGATTATGTTCGGGCATCAGCATGATACGACTGTATCTTTTGCCGGCAAGGATAAAGCAGGAAATGTAATCTCGGATGTGTACAGCTCGGTAGGCGATTATCCGGCTGTGTTTGGCTGGGATACGCTCAGTCTGGACGGATACGAAGCTCCTCCCGGAGTCAGCGGGAATCATGAAGCCAGCAGGCTGGGTCTCAACGCTGCGATGAAGCAGGCGCATAAGCTGGGCGGCATCTTGACGCTGAGTACGCATCCTTATAATTTTGTGACTGGCGGCAGCTTTAATGATACGGGCAATTCCCCGGGGGCAACCTCATCGGTAGTGGCGCGTATTCTGCCGGGCGGTGATAAGAACAGCGGGTTTAACACCTATCTCGACCGGATTGCCGACTTCGCGAGCAATCTCAAAGATGACGACGGCAACCTGATTCCGGTGTTGTTCCGTCCGTTCCATGAGCAGAATGGAGGCTGGTTCTGGTGGGGGGCAGCAACGACTACCAAAAGCGAATATGCAGAGCTGTACCGATACACTGTTGAATATCTGCGGGACATTAAGGGAGTCCACAACTTCCTGTATGTATTTTCCCCGAATGGTCCGTTTAACGGCAACGAAAGTGAATATCTGACGACTTATCCGGGCGATCAATATGTGGATATTCTCGGTATGGACCAATATGACAATAAGGACAACGCAGGTTCCGAGTCTTTCCTGAATGGCCTTGTGAAAGATTTGAAGATGATTTCCGGTCTGGCTCAAGATAAGGGTAAGATTGTGACCCTCTCGGAATACGGATACAGCGCCGCAGGAATGAAAACAACGGGAAATAATGAGCTGCAGTGGTTTACGAAGTTATTGAACGCCATCAAGGCGGATCCGGATGCGGCGAAGATTTCCTACATGCTGACCTGGGCCAACTTTGGCGAAGGCAATAATCTGTATGTTCCTTACAAGAATGTTCCGAATAAAGACGATCACGAGCTTCTTCCGGATTTTGTGAATTTCTATAATGATGCTGCTACTGCCTTTGCGGGGGATGTGAAGGATGACAACAAGTATTCCCGCGCGGTCAATGCTGCAGTGAAAGAACCGTTCCTGCATATCGTTACACCGAATAATGTCGGTACGGTAACTGAAGGCGCGGCAGTCATCCGTTCGAAAACGGCAAATTTCACACCGGTGAAGGTCACTTATACAATCGGAAAGTCCACAGTTGAACAAGAAATGACACTGGGAGCGGACGGCTATTACGCTGCGGTCTGGCAGCCGGATTCCAGCTTGAACGGCAGTTCCACCGACATTACGGTAAAAGCTTATGGACCGGGTGACACACTGCTTACGCAAAGCATCTCCGTATTTGTGAAGATCGGCGAGGTACCGGTTAAAGAGATCAAGTTCAACACGGCTGACGATCTCCAGCTCATCCAGAACAATGGCAGCTGGTCCGGTCTGGCCGGAAACGGCGAGACGATCAAGACGGAGTTCAAGCATGCGGCTCTGGACGGAGACGGAAAGCTGAATCTGAATATCTCGGAAGGATTGGCCTCTGGGGATACCTGGCAGGAGCTGAAGCTGCAGCTTACATCTGCGGCACTGGACGGGGTAGACCTGGCCAAAGTGGGCCGTGTGAAATTCAATCTGCTGATTCCCGAATCTGCCCAGAATGAAACCGGAAATGCCGCTATCCGCGTCGTCGTTCAACTTCCGGAAGATTGGAATACCAAGTACGGCATGGATTCCAGTTATAAAACGTTATCCAGCCTGGAAAAAGTAACGGTGGACGGCTCGTCATACTACAGGTTTGCTGCCTCCATTGACTTGGATAATGCCGAGAAGTCTGCAGCGGCAACCGGTCTGGCCATTTCCATTGTAGGGAGCGGACTGGTCTCTGAAGGAGCTCTGCCTATTTATGTTGATGATATCAGCCTTTACAATACCTACCGCGCGCCGGTGGCAGACCATGCGCTGGTGGATGATTATGAATCCTACGGTGCAAGCGATGATGCACTTGCGGCAAAATACCCTAAAGCTGGCGGCGACGATGTCAGCGTAGCCTTAAGTGCGGACCTTAAAAATTCCGGGGGATATGGATTGAAAATGCACTATAGCATTGATAGTGCCGGTTATACAGGAATCGGTAAGAACCTTGGTTCCCTGGATTGGTCCGCTTACAACGCGGTCAGTCTGTGGGTTGCTTCCGACGGCAGCAACTCTTACGCGGAAAAGGAAGAGCCGCTCAAGCTGGTTGTCCAGCTGGTCATTGACGGCGGATATTTCGAAGCCTATCCCGTGATTACTCCGGATCAGAACGGGCAGGTTGTGCTAAGCCTGAAGAAATTGACCGAAATGAGCTGGGGTAAAGCCGGTGCGCTCACAGAGGAAAGACTGAAGCAGGTGCAAAACTTCAATCTGTATGTGAACGCTATGGATGGGCAGTCCCATGAAGGTGTTCTATACTTTGATGATATTAAAGCGGTATATGACCCGGCACTTCCGGATATGTCAGGCGGGACTGGCGGACAGCCGGATGCGCATGCGCCTGGAGTTCTGTACCAGTTCACAAGCGCTGAAGATATCACAGGCTGGGTGACGGCAAATGATGATCAAGCGGGCGCCAAAGCTCCGGAATTTTCGGAGGAGGAGCAGGCGGTGGGGGTTCAGTTCGATCAGGTTGATAACGGCTCCTTTGAACTCGCTGTAGATCCGGTGAAGCTGAATATTGCGGGTCTCCATACGATAAACGCAAAGGTCAAACTGTCGGGCGGCGCGGCTAAAGCGCGCCTGTTCATCAAGACAGGAGCTGGCTGGGTATGGTCAGACAGCGGAGCGCCCTTAACAGTGGACTCCAGCGGGTATACAACTTTGAGCATTTCGTTGCCCTCTGCCGCTGAAGCAGAAGGGGTTGACCTGACTGCCGTAAAGACGATCGGCATCAAGCTTGAAGGGATCACAAACGGCGAAGGAACAGCGAAGTTGTATCTGCAGGAAGTGACGCTTGCCGCAGCCGGGTCGGATATTGATTAACCGGTTTCAAATGAATAAGGCTAAAGACTCAAGGTGAAAGCCCGCAGACTCAGTGCGTTGCAGAAGACCCGAAGCCCCTATGCGGTGTGCTTTGGGTCTTTTGGTATGTTCTAAAGAGAATGCAATGAATATCTTACATTATATAAAATTCTTATTTCAATCTGCCGAAATATAAGGTAGATCTGTTTGTTTGCCCATTCTTGAAAATGAAATGTAACAGAATGGAATTACATGTAAGGTTTTCGGAAAAGTTTGAGGAGGATGCGCAAATGAGAAAGGATCTGGGACTTAAGGGATCTGTAAACAAATTCGTTAATGGGACATTGAAGGGGGTAACATCCAAGGGGAAGCAAAGCATCGGCTTCAAAATAGCTTCCGGGTACGTTGTTTTGGCTTTGCTGGTCTTGATTATCGGAGGAACCTCTCTCTATTTAATGAACGGTATGCAAAAGAATACCGGAAATATTGTTGAACAAATGGTCCCTGCTCTGGAAGAAATACATAATGTCAATTATTACACCGAACATATCATGGCGGTCAGTATGCAGCATATTTTAAGCACCGATGCTGCACAGAAAAAGAAGCTGGAAACGGAACGTGACCAATTTATCCGTAAAGTTGCTGAATCTATGAACAACTATAGAAATACGCTGCGGGACAAGGAGCAGAAGGAGCTGCTGCAGTCGCTGAGTCATAAATGGGATGAATTTATGACTATTAACAACCAGGCGATCAAGCAGAGCGGCTCAGGCGACGAAGAACTGGCACTGGAGGTCTCGCAAAAAGGAATTACGGCGTTTAATTCGATGCAGACCGATATGGATGCTCTGGTTGATCTCAGCCAGAAAGCCGCGTCTGAAGAGGGCGAGCGTTCCGTTGAGATTTTTCATACTTCCATTATTGTGAATCTGATTACTGTAGTGGTAGTGCTGGTTGTGATCGGTCTGATTAATATGGTTATCCGGCGCACAATCATCAATCCGCTGAAGCAGGTAACCGTTCATTTGCAACAAATATCAGGCGGTGATTTGACGTCAGAGGATACCTTGCTTGCAAATCAGGATGAAATCGGTTTGCTTGCCAGGACGGTAAACGATACGAACCGGACATTGCTGGAGATTGTGAATCAGATCCGTAGTGTTTCCAGTATTATCGCGAGGCAGGGGGATGAGCTGGTCCGCAATATTTCCGATACAAAGGAGGGCAGCCAGCAGATTGCCCTTACTATGGAGGAGTTGGCCAAAGCTTCTGGAAGCCAGGCGGAGGCAGCTGTAGAAGCATCCAAAGCGATAGAGGATCTGAATATGCTGATTGAGGCTTTTGCAGTCAAAGGTACGGATCTGTCGCTTCATTCCGGGCAGGTGCGGACAAAGGGTGACAGAGGCAAACAATTAATGGAGAGCTCAGTGGCACAAATGGGGCAAATCGCCGAAGCCGTATCACAATCCATGGAAACGGTGGAGGAGCTGAACCGCAAGAATGAGGGAATCTTCCGGCTGGTTGGCTCGATCCGCAGCATTTCCGAACAGACGCATCTTCTGGCAATCAACGCTGCGATTGAAGCAGCCAGAGCCGGAGACAGCGGGCGCGGATTTGCGGTTGTGGCGCAAGAGGTACGGAAGCTTTCGGAGGATGTGCAGCGGACGGTATCGGAAATTACCGGGATTACGCAAGGCATTCAGCTGGACTCCAAAGAGGTGGTCGAACATTTGCGCATGGGGGTCATGAGGACAGAAGAAGGCAGCCGGCAAATTGCTGAGACAGGCGAAGCTTTGGATGACATCAACAAATCGGTGCATGTTATGTCCGGCACCATTGAAGAGATGGGCGGTAATCTTCAGCAGATGACCGCAGCAAGCGAAACGATGAACGAGTTCAGCCAGCATATTTCAGCGCTTGCCCAGCAATCGGCGGCAGGTGTGGAGGAAACCTCAGCTTCGGCCCACGAGCAGCTCAGCGCCACCAATGAAGTTGCAGCTGGCATAGGGCAACTGAAAACACTGCTGACCGAGCTTAGTGAATCGGTAACGCGCTTTCAGGTATAAGAAGACAGCCTCTCGCGGGTTCATTTACGCAAGGAGTAAATGTGCCTGTGAGGGGCTGTTTTTGCTTGTATTTATTATAAACGTGACGGTAGAAGGTTAACTGCACGCTGTTTGGCTGCCAGTCAATAGAGTGAGCTGTCGTCAGTACTGGCGGCTATAGTCAACCCTATTGCGCGAAGGGGCGCCATCTTGCAGATAGGACTGCAGGTTGTCTGTGAAAATATCAACAACGCGGTCGGCATACCGGTCTGTTGTGCCGGCACAATGCGGGGTAATCACCACCTGCTCCATTCCCCATAGCGGATGATCCTGCGGCAGGGGTTCGGTCTCAAAGACATCCAGCCCCGCTCCGGCCAATTGGCCGCTCTTCAGCGCGGCCATCAAGTTTTCGGTATGGGTGGTGGCTCCCCGGCCGATGTTGATATAATAAGTGCCTTGCTTGCACTTGGAGAAGATTTCCGCATTAAACAACCCATGTGTTTCGTCGGTGAGTGGCAGCGTGTTGATTACGAAATCGCCTTGGCGGACTGCGTCAGGCAGCTCGTCAGTGGTGTAGACCTGATCAAAACCGGCAACCGGTTTACCGGAACGGCTTATGCCGATGGTCTTCATCCGGAAAGCCTTGGCGATTCTTGCCGTTTCACTGCCGATGGAGCCGGTGCCGGCAATGACGGCTGTTTTGCCGGTTAATTCACTTTCATTGCCTTCCGAATGCCAGCGGCGGTTCTGCTGGTTGCGTACGGCTGTATGCAAATTACGGGTGAAGAGCAGCATAAAGCCAAAGATTACAGCTGTGATCGGCTCGGCGTGAACGCCACTGGCGTTCGTGAGCAGGATTCCGCGCTCCTCCAAACGATCAAGCGGGAGTTTCTCTACACCTGCCGACCAGGTCTGAACCCAACGCAGCGGTGAATCCGGCCGCAGCAGCGTGTCGCTGATGCCCTTGCCCCAGCCGATTACAATTTCTGCATTGGCCAGAAGCTCCAAATCCGGATTTTTGGCGTTTCCCAGTGTGAGGGTATAACCTGGGGCGGCATCGAGAATGAGCTTCTGCTGCTGGGGTGTAAGGGGCTGTAAACAAACAATGGATTTCGTCATGATGGTTCCCTCCCGTTATACTTTTTTATAGGATTGGCTGATAATGTATAGAATAAGGATAACAAATCTGTCTGGAAAGGTGAAATTTTTATGGAGCGTAATAGGTCTGAGCGAGATATGGAGCGCTTGTTTATTGCCGTAAAAGTCCCTTCAAACCTGAGTGAATTATTGGAAAAAGAGTCTGAAAAATGCTCCGCGAAGCTGAAATTTGCAAAATGGACACATTCTGAAGATTATCATATTACCCTGCAGTTTCTCGGTGACACACCCAGAAAAGAAATTCCTGCACTTCTCAAAGCGCTCGAGGAAATATCCGGAAAGAGCAAGCCGTTTCGATTAAGCTTGGAGAACTGGGGGACTTTTGGTCTTCCGCATGCGCCTAAGGTGCTCTGGGCAGGGGTTTCCGGCGAGCTTGCGAGACTTGCGGAACTGCAGCGGGACGTGGTTAATGCGACTTCTGGCTTGGGTTTTAAAGCCGAGACAAGGGAGTATAATCCCCATATTACCCTGGCCCGGAAATACCGGGGTGAGCAGCCCTTCAGCGCCGAAGAGCTGCCGGATTTACGCCACTGTGGAGGAGAAAAGGAGAACAATTGTTCGGAAAAGGACTGGACGGTAGATGCTTTTGTGGTGTATGCTACTAGAATGCATGCCATTCCTATGTATGAAATGATTGAAAAATTGACATTTTTCTAAATTAAAATCGACAAGAAAGTTTTCAAAGCTTCCATTTTCGGTTACATACAATAGGAATGTGCCGTAAAATAGGAGGTAAAAAATGGTTATTTTTAAACAAAATCGCTGTATTGCGCTGCTCGTTGGCGTTATTCTAGTGTGTTTCTCTTCAATAAGCCTGATGAACTCCGAGCGTGTATCAGAGGGCAAAAATACAGTACCAATGAATAAATTACAGACAACCCATGCATCTGCCGCATCTGTCCTGTCGCATCCTGCCACAACCGGTGTCAAGAGGATAACCGAATCACCCAAACCCATGCTCTACACCACAGTTGCCGATCTGAGGCTTAACTGGAACAGCAAGCCAGCCGTGAATTGGTTCACTCCCGATAAGCTGAAGCCGCAAAGCGCAGCCAAGAAGGTAACCATTCAGACTAAGGCCACTGTGGTGAAGGCACCGCCGGCAACAGCGCAGAAAGCGCTCGGACAGGCGGCAGCCAAGGGGAGCCAGACCGTAAAACAAGCGAAAACGGCATCTCAGCAACATCCCCCCGCTAAATTGTTCTTCTCCCGGACGCAGTTATTAAGCCAGGAACAGCAAGCGCAAGCAACCTGGAGCTACGCCGTATCCGATGAAGACCTGCTACTGCTGCAAAAAATCGTTATGGCAGAAGCAGAAGGCGAACCGTACCAGGGCAAGGTGGCAGTTGCCAACGTTGTTCTGAACCGGCTGCGGTCAGCCAATTTTCCCGACACCATTTACAAGGTCATTTATCAGAAAAGCCAGTTCAGTCCTGTGGCAAACGGGCGTCTTAAACGTGTCAAACCTAATAAGGACAGCATTAAAGCGGTAAATGCTGCGCTCTCTGGAGTTAAAGAGGT
The DNA here is from genome assembly GCF_038002865.1 of Paenibacillus sp. FSL H3-0321. Classification (NCBI taxonomy): domain Bacteria; kingdom Bacillati; phylum Bacillota; class Bacilli; order Caryophanales; family Paenibacillaceae; genus Paenibacillus; species Paenibacillus sp. FSL H3-0321. The sequence continues at coordinate 5,468,705 of NZ_JBBODH010000001.1, forward strand.
GACGGATGATACGTATTTCTTCTTGTCGCTGAAGCTGGCACAGGATTTGACGGTCCACCATTCGCAGGAGTACGCTAAGACCATCGGCAATCATACCTTTTATAAATAATTTGGTTTCAATGAACTAGAAGCATAATTCCGCAAAACTTTTAGGAGGATCACTCTATGAAAATCACCTATTACGGTCATTCGGCGCTGCTTGTTGAGACGGAGGAAGCCAAAGTTATTATTGATCCTTTTTTGTCGGGAAATCCGAATTCGGGGATCTCACCCGATGAGCTTTCGGTCGATGCGGTTCTGCTCACCCACGGACATTCCGATCATTTTGGAGATGCGCTGGAGATTGCCGCGAAGAATGACTGTCCGATCTTTGCTGTCTATGAACTGGCAGAATATTGCCGCATCAAAGGTGCGCAGGTCAAACACATGAATACCGGCGGCAGCCATACCTATAAAGGAATCACCGTGAAATATACCCAGGCCTTTCATTCCTCCTCCATTACAGAAGGGGATACCTGGATTTATGCCGGACAACCGGCGGGCATTCTGCTGACCATCGGAGGCAAAACCTTATTTCATGCCGGAGATACGGCATTGTTCGGAGATATGCGTCTGATCGGAGAACGAAACGCAATTGATATAGCGGCGCTGCCTATCGGGGACATGCTTACGATGGGGCCTGACGATGCGCTGCTGGCAGCAAGATGGCTTCGTGCGGATAAAGTGATTCCGCTGCATTACAATACATTTCCGGCGATTGCCCAGGATGGCGCAGAGTTCTGTGACCGGCTGCGGCAGGAGGGGATTCAGGGCTATCCGCTGCATGCAGGGGAAAGTGTGGAGATCTAAACTCCCGCTGACGGTATAATAAAAGAACCTCCAATCCATACTTTGATGGATTGGAGGTTCTTTTGGCTTTGCAGTTCAGGCAGAACTGGCGGCAAACATTCGAGCTTAAGGGGTAACATAGACGGCCTCTTCATTGCGGGCCGGTGTCCGCGCTCCCCGCAAATCGGTTTTTCCGTCAGCCGGTTTGCCCAGCAGCTGCAGTACCGTAGAGGCGCAATTATGCGGTTGCTGGCGCTCGGGAGCCAGCCGGCGCTTCCGCAGCTCCTCCAGTCCGGCATATTCACGCAGCAGGAGGGAGAACCATTTGTCCACGACATTCGAATCCAGCACCTCGGCCAAGCCAAGCTCCACGAAATACTGGCAATTCTTCTCTTCCTGGCCGGGAATGGCGCTGTAGAAGAGCATCGGTATTCCTTTGGCCTGGCCTTCCGTGCAGGTCATTCCACCGGGCTTCGTAATCAGCAGATCGGAGGCGTCCATCAGCTTATTGATTTCACTGCTGTAACCAAGTATCCTCACGTTGGGATGGTTCAGCAGGGGATTGGCCTGCATCTTGGCCACAAGCTTGTCGTTGCTGCCCATGCAGAAGATCAGCTGGATATCATCCATTCGGGCCGTGAGCGAGTCCATAACATCCTTGCCGAACATGAGTCCCCAGCCTCCGCCCATAATGAGCACGGTAGGAATATCGGCGAGCCCGAGTTCCTTGCGGAGCTGGGTCTTGTTAGAACGCTCCCAGAACTTCGGATGCACCGGTATGCCGGTGACCGTCACAAGCTCGGGAGATACCCCGCGGCCGGTCAGAATTGATTTTACCCGCGGAGTAGAGACTAGATACCGGTCAGCTTCAGCGTTGACCCAGGTGGCGTGTGCGTCATAATCTGTTATGAGTGTAAAGAGCGGGACATTCAGACCCTGCCGCTTCAACCTCGAAATAACGGCTGCGGGAATGGGATGTGTGCAAATAATTAAATCCGGCTTAAGCTGCTCGATAACCTGTAAGGCATGTGTATAAAAAACCCGGTGAAGCGCCAGCTTCGTCAACCGGTTCAGTGATTTATTGTATTGGGTCTTATACATCATGCCAACCAGCTTGGGCTGGCTGCTGACTGTTTTACGGTAAGCGGAAAGAATCCAAGGAGCGACCGTAGGGTTCAGGAATTTTCCCAGCTCGATGACCCGGCATTGTACATCCGGATTCAACAGCTTTATTCCTTCGGCGAGAGCATAGGCTGCCCCTGTATGGCCCGTACCGAAGCCTTCCGAAAACAGCAGTACTCTTTTCTTTCGCATAAGTTCACCTGCTACTTTCCTTCATAGGTAGAATTGCGGGTTCTCTTCTTTGGCGGATTGGAGATACCTCTATATAATCATCTCTTCTATTATACAGCGAAATTAGCTGTTAATCTCATAATATAAGACTATGTGTGTCCGGCCATTCTATTCTTCCATTTCCCGCAGGGAAACCGCCCTTTTTCAAAGACGAGACAGACGTTTCTTCTTACATTATACAGATAAGACGTAAATAGAAAGTTAAATCACTGCAATAAATAAAAAAAATATACATTGGTTAAAGTATTGCAAACGCGGAGGCATCATGTTAAAGTAAGTAATGACCGAATGACCGGATTAGTAAATTGGTCAAAATGCGGTTACAGCGATATTTCCGAGGAAAGGGAGTGTACGGGTGGCTGTGGTAGATCGAAGGCAGCAGGTGCTTAAAGCCGCGACGAAATGTTTTTCATTATTTGGCTATAAGGCAACTACAATGGATCAAGTCGCCAAGATTGCGAATGTGGGAAAAGGAACGATTTATACCTTTTTCACGAATAAGGAGCAGCTGTTCGATGAAATCCTGCGTGATGTCATTGTCGAAATGAAAAAAATCGCCGAGCGGGAAATCAAAAAGGATAAGCCTTTTTTTGATAACCTGCACAGGGTTCTGGATGCTTTGCTGGAATTTCGAAGCGAACACGAGCTGTTCATTAAGCTTTCCCAGGAAAGTCGCGATTTCGGAACGCCGCAGGCTGGTGAAGGACTCGACAAGATCGAGAGTGTTGTGCTTGACTATTTGAAACGGGAGGTGGAACAGGCGATTCGTCAAGGCGAAATCAAACCTTGCGACCCCAAGATCGTATCTGTTGTAATGTTTAGACTTTACATTGTGCTGACTGCTGAACTTAACAAGGTGCATGTGCCTTTGAACAAAGAGCAAATCAAACATTATTTTCACTTGTTCTTGTCCGAAGGGCTGGCAACAGCAAAGTAAAGTTTGGAGCTGGAATAGGGATGGCATCGTCAACCGTCTGCTTTCCCTGGATGTTCTTTTACTTAGGCGGCAGTGGAACAAAAACCGGAAAGGTTTTTTTTTACTCTGGACTGACCAATTGGGGAAAACAGTCATATGGTATTACTGTAACTTTCAATACAATAGCAAGAGTTGAAGATTCATAGCATTTTAAAAGAGAGCAAACGATTATAAGGAGAGAACCAGAATGAAATCTTTATCCGTGTTTTTCAAGGACCTTGGGGCAGTGCTGAAGAATCCTAAAGTGCTGATCCCAATGTTTGTTGTCCTATTCGTTCCGGTGCTGTACAGCGGGTTGTTCCTGAAAGCATTCTGGGATCCCTACGGTAAAATGAATGAACTGCCGGTCGCTGTCGTAAATGAAGATAAAGGTGCCGACTACGAAGGCTCAAAGCTAACTGCCGGGAATGACCTGATAGAAGAACTTAAGAAAACCGACGGGTTCGAATGGAATTTCGTAAGCCGTGACCAGGCAGAAGCGGGACTTGACGACAGTACTTATTATATGGCGATCATTGTGCCTGAAGATTTTTCAGCAAATGCAACAACCCTGCTGGGTACTGATCCCCAGCCGGCCAAAATTATTTATGAACCGAACGAAGGCTTCAATTTCCTTGCCGGCCAAATTGGCGGAACTGCGGTAAAGGATATTAAGACAAAAGTATCGGCCAAAATAACAGAAGCTTATACAGAATCCGTATTCGATAAAATTACGGAGATCGCCAGCGGGCTTGGCGACGCCGGAGACGGCGCAACAAAAATTGCCGATGGCGCAAGCAAGCTGGATGACGGCGCGCTGAAGCTGAAGGATAACCTGGTAGTACTGACCGAGGGCACAGGTAAACTGCTCGATGGTGTAGCGCCGCTTACGAAAGGTGTGAGCGATCTGAATACGGGTGCCGCCGCCATACAGAACGGCAGCAGCACTCTGGCAGGCGGACTCCAGCAATTGTCCGCTGCACACAAGAAACTGCAGGCTGGTGTATCACAGACTGCAGCAGGCAGCAAGCAACTGAGTGAAGGCCTTAAGAAGACGGAAACCGGAGCAGCTTCACTTCAGGCTGGTACAGCATCAGCTGTAGAAGGTACGACTAAGCTTCAAGCCGGCACGAAGTCGGTTGTCGATGGCAGTGCGAAGCTGGAAGCGGGACTTACTTCTTCCGTCGAAGGCAGTGCGAAGCTGGAAGCCGGTCTGAAGGCCTCCAAGGATGGCAGCGCGAAAGTGAGCGCGGGAGCCAAAGCAGTGGCCGATGGCCTGCAGCAGCTGGCCAAATCGAATCCTCAGCTTGCAGCCAGCCCTGATGTGCAAAAGCTGCTGGCTGCAAGTACGGCAGTCGCTCAAGGCAGCGCGCAGCTGGATCAAAGCCAGCAGCAACTCGTGGAAGGCGCATCAGCGCTCCACAGCGGACAGGAGCAGCTTGTGCAGGGTGCAGGACAGCTGCATACCGGTTCTGAGCAGCTGGATGCTGGAGTCAATCAGCTGCATGACGGAGCGCAGCAGCTGAATGCCGGCAGCACGCAGCTGCTGGAAGGACAAAAACAGCTCGTGGCCGGTGCAACGAAGCTGGAAACCGGCGGAACTACACTTGCCGCAGGGATGAAGCAGTTCGGCGCGAAGCTGGATGAAGCTGCAGCTGGCGGTGCGAAGCTGGCCGATGGCGGCAAGGCGCTGGAAGCCGGAACTTCGAAGCTGCTGAACGGAGCCGGACAGCTGAGCAGCGGCCTGACCTCTGTAGCCGATGGCTCGAAGAAGCTAAGCGATGGAGCCGGACAGCTGAAGGATGGTCTTGATGATCTGAAGTCCGGTTCAGGCGAACTTGCAACGAAGCTTGGCGATGCCGCATCAAAGACCAGTTCGGTGAATAAGACCGACGCACTGGTGTCGATGTTCGCCCAGCCTGTGGAGATCGAAGAAGTTAAAGTCAATGCCGTGCCAAACTACGGCACAGGCTTCGCGCCTTACTTCCTGTCCCTTGGACTGTTTGTAGGTGCACTGATCAGCACGATTATTATTCCAATGCGCGATTCCGAAGTGATCGGTGCCAGCCGGTTCAACCGGTTTGTCAGCCGTACGCTTACATTCACGATGATGAGTGTGCTTCAGGCGCTGCTCGCTGCAGTTATTGTTCTGTACGGATTGGGTCTTGAAGTGCAGAATGTACCGCTCTTCTACGCATTTATCTTCATTACCAGTCTTGCCTTCATGTGGATGATCCAGGCGATTGTAACCTGGATGGATCAACCGGGACGTTTTGTAGCCATCGTCATCCTTATCTTCCAATTGACGACAAGTGCAGGTACGTTCCCGCTTGAATTGATTCCGAACTGGATGAAATTCTTCAATCCGCTTCTTCCTATGACCTACAGCGTCAGAGGATTCAAGGCAGTAATTTCCACGGGAGATACGGGTGTAATGTGGAACGATGCAGGACTGCTTGCGATCTACGGCCTTGTATTCCTAGCCCTTACGTTCACCTATTTCATGACCCGCAGTCATGAAAGTGAAGCTGCTATGAAAAGTGAACAAGTTTTGACTGTATAATCGGTTAATAGCAATAATATAACAATAAGCAGAGGACGCTCCTTAAGGGGCGTTCTTTGCTTATTGCGGAAATGATATGCGACATTAAAATGACATGTTATGGAAAGAAAACGAAATAAGCGTTTTCATTGCATAAGAACTTATTCGGTTTTAATGCATAATTATGCATTGTAAAGATTTTTTACGCTTTTATTCACTAAAGCTGTACCGCAAAAGCAATTGTTAATCAAACTCATAAAAAAGTTTAAATTGCGCTCATGTCAGGTCGATGATAAAATAATATAACCAATCTGCCTTGAATAATTATTAAGATTTTTCTCTGAAATATTTTCCTGTAAATATAATGTAAGTAGAGCTTTGCGCTTTGCTTTTTCCTTATATTTTTTGTGAAAGTGATGCCGCCATTATGCAGATCGGTAAGCGGGTTCTTCCGATGATAACTTCTACTTTATTATAGAAAGGTTGCGTACAATGAGACACACTGAACTGCCCGGCAAACAGGGCCTTTATGATCCCCAGTTCGAAAAAGATGCATGCGGCATGGGATTTGTTGCCCATATTAAAGGCACACCGTCCCATGATATTGTAAGTAACGCTTTGACTATGCTCTTCAATATGGAGCATCGGGGGGGCCAGGGTAGCGAGCCGAACTCCGGTGACGGAGCCGGCATCATGCTGCAAATTCCGCACCGTTTCTTTGCAGGGGAAGCCGCTAAGCTTGGCTTTGAACTGCCGGAGCAGGGCCGCTATGGCGTGGGTATGATCTTTCTGTCTCATAACGAGGAGATCCGGGCCCGCCACGAGGCGCTCTTGAGCGACATTATTGCAGAAGAAGGCCAAGTGGTGCTTGGCTATCGTGATGTGCCTACCTTTGACGAAATGCTGGGCAAAACTGCCAAGGCAGCGAAGCCTTATGTCCGTCAGGTATTCATCGGCCGTTCCGCAGGCGTCAAGGATGAATTGGCTTTTGAACGCAAGCTGTATGTAATCCGCAAACGCGCAGAACTTGCAATCCGCTATGGCGGTACCGAAGAGGGTGAGTCCTTCTACGTGCCAAGTATGTCCTGTCGTAAGATCGTATATAAAGGCATGCTCACAACTGAGCAGGTAGGCCAGTTCTATCTGGATCTGCAGAACCAAGAGCTGGAATCCGCGATTGCGCTTGTCCACTCCCGGTTCAGCACCAATACGTTCCCGAGCTGGGAGCGTGCCCATCCCTACCGTTTCATGATCCACAATGGTGAGATCAACACCCTGCGGGGGAATGTGAACTGGATGCACGCCCGCCAGTCGCTGTTCAAGAGTGAAGTATTCGGAGAAGACCTCAGCAAGATCAAGCCGGTTGTTAATCCGGACGGTTCCGACACCGCTATGTTCGACAATACGTTTGAGTTCCTGTATCTCAGCGGACGTTCCTTGCCGCATGTGGCCATGATGATGGTACCTGAGCCTTGGAGCAACCATGACAGCATGGATGAGCAGAAGAAGGCATTTTATGAATACCACAGCACCTTGATGGAGCCGTGGGACGGGCCTGCCGCGATGGGCTTCACCGACGGTGTGCAAATCGGAGCCATTCTTGACCGTAACGGCCTGCGTCCTGCCCGTTATTATGTAACCAAAGACGATATGATTATTTTATCCTCTGAAGCAGGAGTTCTTGATATTCCGGCAGAGAATGTACTATATAAAGACCGCCTGAGACCAGGCCGGATGCTGCTCGTGGATACGAAGCAGGGCCGGATTATTTCTGACGAAGAAGTGAAAGCGTCCATTGCTTCCGAGCAGCCTTACCGCCAATGGCTGGATGAGCATCTGATCGGACTTGACGAGCTTCCGGATGCACCTGAGCTGCCGAACCCGAAACATGACAATGTGCAGCAGCTGCAGCAATCCTTCGGCTACACCTTTGAGGATTTGCGCAAGGTGCTGGAGCCTATGGCTTCAACCGGCGCCGAAGCTGTCGGCTCCATGGGCTATGATGCTCCGCTGGCTGTGCTGTCGGATCGTCCGCAGCGTCTTTACAACTACTTTAAACAAATGTTCGCACAGGTAACCAATCCGCCGATTGATGCAATTCGTGAAGAATTGGTAACGTCAACCGCTACGACAATCGGACCGGAACGCAACCTGCTGAAACCAGAACCGGAGAGCTGTCGACAGATCTCGCTGGAATCGCCGATTTTATCGAATGAGGATTTCGCCAAGATCCGCCATGTCCGCCGTGCGGGCTTCAAATCGATGTCCATTCCGATTCTGTTCCCGGCTGAGCTTGGAGCGGAAGGACTGCGTATCGCACTGGAGCGCATGAATGAGGCTGCTGACCGCGTAATGGCCAAAGGACATAATATTCTTATTCTGTCCGACCGCGGTGTGGACCGCGAGAATGCGGCCATCCCGGCGCTGCTGGCTGTATCCAGCCTGCATCACCATCTGATCCGCTCGGGAACACGTACGAAGGTCAGCATTTTGCTGGAGTCCGGCGAACCCCGTGAAGTCCATCATTATGCGCTTCTTCTGGGCTATGGCGTAAGTGCGGTCAATCCGTATCTGGCCTTCGAAAGTCTGGATGACATGATTAGCCAGGGCCTGCTGCGCGGAATTTCGCATGAGAAGGCTGTGAAGAACTACATTAAGGCTGCGACAAAGAGCGTAGTGAAAATACTGTCCAAAATGGGTATCTCTACTATTCAATCGTATCGTGGCGCACAGATCTTTGAAGCTGTCGGACTGAATTCGGAATTTGTCGACCGTTACTTTACCTGGACGCCTTCCCGTATTGGCGGTATCGGCCTTGAAGAAGTGGCGGCAGAAGCGCTGATTCATCATAACCGCGCCTTCACCGACAAAGACGGCAACGATAAAGTGCTTGATTCCGGCGGCGAGTACCAATGGCGCAGCGACGGGGAAGAGCATCTGTTCAACCCGCAGACCATTCACCTGCTTCAGCACTCCGTGCGGAGCGGCGATTACAATATGTACAAGAAATATGCAGCGCTTGTTCAGGGTGAAAGCGAGAAACATCAGACGCTGCGCTCCATGCTGCAATTCAAATCGACAAATCAGCCAGTTCCGCTGGAAGAGGTGGAACCGGCAGAATCAATTATGAAACGGTTCAAGACCGGTGCGATGTCCTTTGGTTCGATCAGTAAGGAAGCACATGAGACGCTGGCAATCGCCATGAACCGCATCGGCGGCAAGAGCAATACCGGTGAGGGCGGCGAAGATCCGGCACGCTTTATTCCGGACAGCAACGGTGATTCCCGCCGCAGCGCGATTAAACAGGTCGCATCGGGACGTTTCGGGGTGACTTCGAACTATCTCGTGAATGCGGATGAAATTCAGATCAAAATGGCGCAGGGGGCCAAACCTGGTGAAGGCGGACAGCTGCCGGGCCGCAAGGTATATCCATGGGTGGCAGAAGTGCGCGGCTCCACAGCAGGCGTAGGTCTGATCTCACCGCCGCCGCATCATGATATTTATTCCATTGAAGATTTGGCAGAGCTGATCTACGATCTGAAAAATGCCAATCCGCGTGCCAGCATTAACGTGAAGCTCGTGTCTGAGGTAGGCGTCGGTACCATCGCTGCCGGAGTAGCCAAAGGCCGTGCCGATATCATTCTGATCAGCGGTTATGACGGAGGAACCGGCGCATCGCCGATGAACTCTATCCGCCATGCCGGTCTGCCTTGGGAGCTTGGTCTCGCTGAGACCCATCAGACACTGATGCTGAATAACCTCCGCGACCGTGTCGTGCTCGAGACAGATGGCAAAATGCTTAGTGGCCGTGACCTGGCAGTAGCTGTATTGCTGGGTGCTGAAGAATATGGATTCGCTACTGCGCCGCTTGTAGCCGTAGGCTGCATCATGATGCGGGTGTGCCAGATGGATACCTGTCCGGTCGGTGTAGCAACACAGAATCCGGATCTGCGTAAGAACTTTACAGGCGATCCACAGCATGTTGTTAACTTCATGACGTTCGTGGCGCAGGATCTGCGTGAGATTATGGCTGAGCTTGGTTTCCGCACCATTGAAGAAATGGTTGGACGTACCGATTGCCTCGACGCCGTACGCGCTTCGAGTCATTGGAAGAAGAAAGGCGTCGATCTGAGCAGCCTGCTTCATACTCCGGCAATGCCGGAAGGAAGCACACGTTACCGCAGCAAACGCCAGAACCATGGTCTTGAAGAAACGCTCGACGTTTCGAAGCTGCTGGAGCTGGCCGCACCTGCCCTGGAATTCGGTACGGTGGTTGAAGCTTCGCTGCCAATCACGAACGTGAACCGTGCGGTAGGAACGATTCTGGGCAGCGAACTGACGCGCAAATATGGAGCGGCAGGCCTGCCTGATGATACGATCCGCCTGCATTTCAGCGGATCTGCCGGACAAAGTCTGGGCGCGTTCATGCCGAAGGGGATTACGATTACGGTCGAAGGCGACTCCAATGACTATGTGGGCAAAGGGCTGTCCGGCGGCAAGCTGATTATTAAGCCATCGCCGAAGGCAACCTTCGCCGCTGAGGACAATATTATTATCGGGAATACGGCGCTTTACGGAGCGACCGGCGGCGAAGCTTACATCAGCGGCATCGCCGGTGAACGGTTCGCCGTCCGTAACTCCGGTGCGAATGTCGTCGTTGAAGGCGTGGGCGACCATGGCTGTGAATATATGACCGGCGGGCGCGTAGTTGTGCTCGGTGAAACCGGCCGCAACTTTGCAGCGGGGATGTCAGGCGGTATCGCTTATGTATACGATCCGAACAACAACTTCATCAAACGCTGCAACCTGGAAATGGTGCTTCTGGAGCGGGTCGAAGAACCGGACGAAATCGCTGAACTGCACAGTCTGATTGCCCGTCATACGGAGCTTACTGACAGTGCCGCGGGAAGACGGATTCTGGATGGCTGGGAAGCGGCTCTGCCGAATTTTGCCCGGGTGATTCCAAAGGATTACAAACGGATGATGGAGCAAATCCGCAAAGTTGAGCAAACCGGCTTGACCGGCGAAGCTGCCCTAATGGCAGCCTTTGAAGCCAACATGCGTGAGCTTGCCCGTGTCGGTGGCTAATCTTTAAGCAATTGTCGAAGAACAAGGGACCGTATCCTTTTGTAATGAAAGGGTACGGTCCTTTATTATGTAATGTATTTTTCTTGATTTTCATGAAAAAGGTAAGCTGTGGTAATATAGTAATGCAAACTAATGAAAGGAAGTGAAATAATGCCAAATATGGCAGAAGTGTCGAAGCCTGTAGCCAGCCTAATGGGCGTCACCAAAAAAATAGGTTCCAAAACGCTGGTCAGCAATTTAACGCTGGACATTCCGTCCGGTCAAATTTTTGGGTTTCTTGGACCGAACGGCGCCGGCAAAACGACGACGATTCGCATGATGGTAGGGCTTATTTCGATCAGCCAGGGAGACATTCTGATCTGCGGCCGCAGCATCAAGGATCATTTCGAAGAAGCGGTAGCCAATATCGGTGCCATTGTTGAGAATCCTGAGATGTATAAGTTCTTGACCGGATACCAGAATTTGCGCCAATATGCGCGCATGGTACCGGGTGTAGACAAGCAGCGGATCAATGAGGTTGTGGAACTCGTCGGGCTTGGACAGAGAATTCATGATAAAGTAAAAACCTATTCTCTGGGCATGCGCCAGCGGCTTGGTGTGGCTCAGGCCCTGCTGCATCGGCCGAAGCTGCTGATTCTGGATGAGCCGACAAACGGGCTTGATCCGCAAGGGATCCGTGAGCTTCGCGATTATTTGCGCCGTCTTTGCCAAGATGAGGGAACAACGGTGTTTGTCTCCAGCCATTTGTTGTCCGAAATGGAGCTGATGTGCGACAGTGTCGCAATTATCCAGAATGGCCGGCTTGTAGATGTGAAACAGCTGAAGACAGTGGGAGACGCAGTGATGCCAGCTGGGGAAACACTGTTTGAGGTGAGCGATCCGGAAGCGGCGTTTAGCCTGATTGGCCGCGGAGTATTGAGAGAAGGCGGTCTGGCCGTCGTGGCAAGCCGTGAGGAAGTGGCCGAACTGAATGCGAAGCTGGTGGCAGGCGGCATCAAGGTCTACAGCATCAAGGCGCTGTCCCGCTCACTGGAAGATCAATTCTTGGAAATTACAGGAGGTGAAGGCATTGGGTGAGTTCGCTGCTCTCATACATAATGAGAATATCAAGATTTACAGCCGTGTTCGTACATGGATTATGTTGTTCATTCTGGCTTTAATGAGTGCGCTGTTTCCGGCACTGTTCTATTTTACCAGCAGTGGTGATATGTCCAGGATGGGACTATGGGAGAGCTTTCAGACGACCGTGAGCGTTGCCTTTTTCCTGAATACGATCTTCACGGTTGTAGTTGCATCCGACTCCGTGGCGGGCGAATTTTCCTGGGGAACAATCAAGCTTTTGCTGATTCGCCCGTGGAGCCGCTCCAAAATACTGCTCTCAAAATATATTTCCATGATCCTCTTCAGTCTGCTCAGCACAGCAATATTAATTGCTTTCGCCTATGGTTCGTCATTGATCTTCTCCTCTTCAGCGGAAGCGGGAGCGTCTAACTTAGGAAATTGGAGTCCGGTTGAATACTCCTTCCTCGATGTGCTCTGCCGCTATGTTGAGCTGTTTCTAACCGCTGCGCTTGCCTTTATGGTATCGAGTGTATTCCGGGCAAGCGGACTGGCGATCGGTCTGTCTTTGTTTATTATGTTTACCAAAAATTTATTTATCGTCATCTTTAGCCCGGAAAGGTATGAGTGGGCTAAGTATCTGATCTTTACCCACATGGATTTGCGGGGATATATATTGAGCGATGCCGGTCCTGGCGGTGTAACCCTTGGGTTCTCTGCCGCCGTGCTGGCTGTATATTATCTGCTGTTTCTGGCGGTTTCCTGGATCGTGTTCCGTAAAAGGGATGTCGCCGCTTAAGACCTTACGTAGATGGACTGTGAGGCGGGTGCACATGGGAAGCTGCGGGAATGAGCCTAGACAGGTTCAAACCGTTTAGCCGGCTTCCAGTTTGCTCTGCGCCTTGGAGGCACGTTTACCTGCCTTGTCTTTATTCTTATCCTCCTGCAGTCCGCCCGCTTTCTCCGGGGCGGGCTGTTCTGCCATGCCTATGGAACCGTTAAGTACACTTCCCTCCATAATGCTGAGCGTCCCTGCAAGGATGTTGCCGTGGAGTTGTCCGGTTCCAGTCATGGTGAGGCGGCGGTCGGCGGTAACATCGCCGAACACTTTGCCGGCTATAATGATCTCCTGAGCTTTAATGCTGGAACGGACCGTTCCTTGTTCACCTACGGTCACTGTCCCCTGGCACTGAATTTCCCCGCTGAAATTGCCTTCAATCCGCAAGTTGGTATCACACTGCACCTTGCCCTCCAGTGTACCTCCAAGACCGATCAGCGAGTCAGTAGACTTAAAGGATGCCTGCTGCTTTGGTTTATTCCACACTATTAATTCCTCCTTAGGGTTTTACATAATTGAGCGGATTCACCGCCTTGTTCTGTTTTACCACCTGAAAATGAAGATGGGGACCTGTACTGCGCCCCGTATTGCCCAGCATTCCGATTTGCTCGCCTTTGTTCACCTTGTCACCGGCTTTGACGGTCATTCCGTTCAAATGCATATACCAGGTCTCCAGCCCGTTCGCATGCTCGATAATAATGTATTTTCCTCTTGCACCCATCTGATCGGAGGCGGTGACCACACCGGCCATTGCTGCATAGACAGGATCACCGATATCACCGGCAATATCAATGCCGGAATGATAGGCGGAAACGCCCTTGAAAGGGTCGGAGCGGTAGCCGAAGCTTGAGGTGATCACATTGGAATGGGTGGGCCAGATCACGGCTGGTGCCAAGCGGGCTTTTTCGGCGAGCGCTTTTTTGGCCTGAAGGTTGGCTTGAACGCTGTTTGCCCTCTCGGCCTGGGTAATCGTGGTGGAGATGCTGTTCACCATCTCTTCAAGCATGCTGCGGATTTCGGCAAAATCATCTTTAGTTTGCCGGACCAGCTCCAAGGGATCCTCCTGATAGACCGCGATATATTCACCGCCTACCTGAGGGGTTACCTTACTGCCCAGTACCGATGAAAGCGCCCCGATCCGGTAGCTTACACCGGACAGCGAAGAGGGATTGGAAGCCGCTGCAGCCGTGTGATTTACACCATTTAGCGCTGTTGTAACGGCTGGAGCAGATCCGTCTACGGTGTCCAGTGAAGCTGTGGCATGAGAGAGCGTCCCTGATGACGCATTGGAGGAGGATGTCTTTTCGGTATCGGAGTCTGTGCCTGTACCTTTACCAGAGTCTGTTCCAGTGGTAGAACCGCTCTCCTTGTCAATCAGCGACTGGAGCTGCGCTTCCAGCTCACTGACACTTTTTAGCTTGTCTTTGATGTTCTCGGCCTCCTCCGACAGCTCAGTCACCTGACTGCGGAGCTGCTGAAGTGTCTGGTCCTTGTCAGCGACCTTCATTTCCATTCGAAGATTAGTCAGGGATAGCGCCGCTGCTTCCGATTCCAGCTCTGCAATCGAGCGGGAGGCATGAAAATGCATGGAGGTGACCAGACTGGAGATAGACAGGGCGGCTGCGGCCGGGAGGGCCAGGGCAAGCGGCCTCGATAGCTGAAGTTGTCTGACCGGACGTCCGGCTTCGCGGACGACGAGCAGTGTAATCCGGTTATGATCGGGCTGACTCTTCATAGCTACTCCTTTCTGCGGCTTGTGCAGCCGCCTCGTGGTAACTAAAACTCCGTGCCTGCGAGTGTTAGCTATTAAATGGGCTCATCCGAATTGTCCTACTACTCTATGTATTCCAGGCCTTTGGTGAACATGACAACGGTTTGGTTGAATAAAGAAGGAGAGTTACGGCAAAAGCTGTACTAGAATTGGCTTGGGTGCAGCTAATTCCCGGTTTTTCATGGAGGATATAGTGATGCGGGTGCCAAAGCCCGAAACCGGCTCGTACGAAGCTCAGGCAGGAGACAGCTATTATAGACTTTCAGGAGGTGTGCGCCTTGAGAATAATTGCAATTATTTTATGCCTTTTTATTCTGCAGATTGCCGTAATACTGCTGCTGGAGCACCGCCGTCCGCAAAGAGCGCTGGCCTGGCTGTTCATTACATTCTGCTCTCCGCCTGCCGGGCTGTTGTTCTATTATTTTTTGGGCCATGATTATTGGCAGAACCGCAGGATCGGCAAACGCTGCACGCCGCTGCTTCGTGAAATTCGCGCCCATGTTTCCGGCAAAATTCAGATTGTGAAAAATACGTCAGACACCGGCAACCCGGAATTTGAAGGCCGCGATGAACTGCTGCATCTGCTCTCCGGGCTCTCGGAAAGTCCAGTTACCGGACGCAATAAGTGCCGGATTCTTTCCAGCGGCCAAGAGGCCTATGAGGATATGCTGGAAGCGATGGAAACGGCGCGGGAGAATATCCATCTGGAGTTCTATATTTTTCGGGATGATGCGACGGGTGAGCGGTTTCAAGAAGTCATGATCCGCAAATGCCGCCAGGGGGTAAAAGTGCGTCTGCTATGCGACGGCCTCGGCAGTCATAAGCTGAGCCGCAGATTTATCCGCACCTTAAAAAATGCGGGCGTAGAGGTCCATTTCTTTCTGCCGCCGCTGACCTCACTCATGGACCGCCGCTTTAATTACCGCAATCACCGCAAAATTCTGGTTGTTGATGGTCTAATAGGGTATACGGGCGGGTTGAATGTCGGGGATGATTATTTGGGCAAGGATCCCAAGCTGGGCTACTGGCGGGATACCCACCTGCGGCTAGAAGGAGATGCAGTTTATAATCTGCAATACGTGTTCCTCAAGGATTGGAGATTGGCGGCAGGAGACGCCCTGAGCCATCCGCGCTTTTTTCCAAAGCACAGCTGTGAAGAACAGGAGTCTGTGCTGATTGTGGCAAGCGGTCCGGATGGAGCAATAGATGCCTCACTGGAGATGTATTTTGCCGCGTTATGTGCAGCCAGGCAGCGAATCTGGATTGCTTCACCGTATTTCATTCCCGATCCGACGATTTGCCGGGCACTTAAGAATGCTGTGCTCTGCGGTGTGGATGTGAGAATTATTATCCCTGCCACACCAGACAACAGGCTGGTTTATAATGCTTCTTTATCCTATCTGGAGAATCTGCAGGATGCCGGGGTGAAATTCTACCGCTACAAGAAGGGGTTTATGCATGCCAAAATCATGATCATAGACGATCTGCTGGCTACTGTGGGCAGTGCCAATCTGGACATGCGCAGCTTCTACTCCAACTTCGAGCTTACCGCCGTGCTGCTCCAGCCGGAGATCATTAATTCGCTTAAGTCAGCGTTCCAGAATGATCTCAAGCATAGCGAATTTATTGACCCTGCAAAATTCAGCAAGAGGGGACGAAATGTCAAGTTGATTCAAGGGCTCTGTCAGCTGCTTTCGCCGCTATTATGACGGAAAAAGGGTCAAAACCCTAACTTTTCGAAGGCGCGAACATGTTCCGTTCCTTATTTGAGCTTCTTTTATGATATAATATAGGTATAAGAAGAAATTTAAGAAAGTATAGCTTAACAATTATGCTTTCGATTATTCTTGTTTATACTTTTTTATAGGGGGAGTTCTATGACTGTGAGCCAAAATGTCTTTACGAATGAGGAACAGAAGAAGCCGCAGAAGTCGGGGGCTTTGAAGACCGCCAGACTGGCCCAGCGGATCATTATGATGGTGCTCGGGGCGGGTATGATGTCTGTTGCACTGGAGATTTTTCTTGTTCCCAATCAGTTGATTGATGGCGGAATTACGGGTATTTCTATTATGCTGTCCGATATTTTTGACATCCCGCTCGGGATTTTGCTGACGCTGCTTAACTTGCCGTTTCTGGTTATAGGTTATAAGCAGATTGGCAAAACCTTTGCCTTATCCACATTATTTTCCGTAGTAGTAATGTCCATCGGTACTCAGCTGCTCCATCCTGTAAATCCCATAACGGTGGAACCGCTGCTTGCCGCAGTGTTTGGGGGCGTCATTCTCGGCGTGGGTGTAGGACTCGTTGTACGTTACGGGGGATCACTGGATGGTACAGAGATTGTTGCCATTCTCGTGTCTAAGAAGCTGCCGTTTTCCGTAGGTGAGGTAGTTATGTTTTTCAACCTGTTTATTCTTTCAAGCGCAGGTTTCGTGTTCGGCTGGAATAATGCGATGTTTTCTCTAATTGCTTACTATATTGCGTTTAAGCTGATTGATATTACGCTTGAGGGGCTTGATCAATCCAAGTCGGTATGGATTATCAGCGATAAATTCCGTGATATCGGCGAAGCGCTGACCGAGCGTCTGGGACGCGGTGTTACCTATCTTGATGGGGAAGGCGGCTTCTCCGGTGAGAACAAGAAAGTGATTTTTGTGGTAATCACCCGTTTGGAAGAAGCCAAACTGAAGTCGATTGTTGAGGATTGGGATTCCGATGCCTTTATCGCAATTGGCAATATCCATGATGTTAAAGGCGGCCGCTTTAAGAAAAAATCAATCCACTAGCGATTCTCACAACCTGAACGCTATCCGAAGGAAGGTATATTTACGAAAGTCAGAGTAATCAATAGGGCGGTTGCGTTTGGCAGCGCCGTATTCTCATATATAATACCTTCCGTCCAAAAGCTGGACGCCTGATAAGCCCGCAGCCTGAAAAGGCAGTTGCGGGCTTATTGCTGCTTCAGAATTAAGGGAGCCGGGAGATAATGTTCTCTACCGGCTGAGGCGGTACACCAACAATTAAATCGCCCATGCGGTTGAGGCGTTCCTCAATATTCAGCAGATGAAAATCTGCAGGGGAGACATTGCGCTGTACCTCTTCCCATAAGAGGGGGGTAGAAACGGTGGCCAGCGGTCTGGCACGCGGTGTATAAGGAGCGGCAAGGGTTTTGCCTCCGTAGTGCTGAAGATAATCAAAATAAATTTTGTCTCCGCGGTGTTTCTTCAGCCGCTCCAGGGTGAACAGATCGGGGCGTTTCTCGGTGACATAACGTCCCACAAAATGCCCGATCTTGCGCAAGTCATCAAAAGTAACACCAGGCCGAATAGGAATGATGATCTGCACACCTGTGGCCCCTGAAGTCTTCGGAATGGAAGCCAGTCCCAGTGATTTCAGCACTTCACCGACAGTAGCGGCCGCTTCCATGATCCGCGGCTCCACCTCAAGGGAGGGATCAAGATCAATCATCCATTCACAGGGAAGCCCGCTTCCCGCATAATGCAGGGAAGGATGAAACTCCAGTGCAGCCAGATTGCCCAGCCAGAGCAGCTCTGGCAAGCCCTGAAGCACGATATAGTTAATTTTGTCCTGTACCGCCGTTCGGACAAAGTCCGGCAGGGGGTCCGGGGCGTTTTTTTGATAAAAGGACATGCCGGAAATGCCGTGGGGGTAGCGAATTACCGTCAGCAGCCGGTCCCGGCAATAGCGCAGCAAATAAGGGGAGAGTGCGGCCAGCTTTTCCAGATAGATCCGTTTGGTAATCCCTGCCTCGGGCCATAATGGTTTATCGGGGTTCGTTATCGTAATTTCTTGTCCGGCTACAGTAATGGAGCCTTTGATCGTTGCCGGCATGCCGGATTCCTCCCTTCCTTCCTCGTACATAGCTACAGTGCACAATTTTTGCGCTTGATTCCTTGTTTCTAATTACCCCTTCTGCTCTATCCGGCAAGACTGCGGCGGCAGATCTACTTGTGCCTGGATGACCGGTTGGCGAAAGGTACCGGAGCTGTTCCATTCCAGAAAATGAAGCTTGAAGACCAGCTCGGGCTTGATCCATACCGCATCCTTACTGCGCTGGGGCAGTGCTGCAAAAGGCATCTTCGGGACGGTGAGGCGGTGGGCTGCCGCAGTCACGTTCCGCCAATTCGCCGCCGTCATTCTGCCCGCTCCGGCATGACCGATGTAATGCAGCTTACCTTTGTCATCGTACAGGCCGAAGAGCAGTGCATTTACAATCCCGTCACGAAAGGTTACCCCGCCGGCGACGGCAGTTACATCGGAGATGATTTTCCGCTTCTGCCAGCGTTTGTCTTTCCCTCCCGGCGCGTAAGTACTGTTCACGTCCTTGCATACGATGCCTTCCAGACTGCCGCTCTGGGCTGCGGAGAACAGCTCCGCCGGATTGGCATAGCTCGGCACATTCTGGACGTGGGGATGGGGCAGCAGCATTTCATTTAAGTACTGCTGCCTCCTGGATAAGGGCTGATCGAGCAGCCATAGTCCGTTGCAATACAGGATGTCAAACACCATATATAGAACCGGAACCTGCGGTCTAACCGCCCGGATGGCTGCTTCATTCTTCAGGCTATCGCGGCGCATGACCTCATGGAAGGAGGGTTTGCCGCCACTGAGCGCAATGACTTCTCCGTCCAGGATAAAAGAGCCGGCCCGGCAATAGCTGCGGGGCTCGGCCAGCTCGGGATATTGCGGCGTGCGGCGGTTGCCCCGGCGGTTAATGAGCTCTGCATGGCTGCCATCGTAATAAGAAAGCATGCGTACACCGTCCCATTTGATTTGTGCGATCCACTCGCCGCCGGACGGAAGCTGCGCGGCCAGTACAGGCTCAAATGGAATGACTGGCTGCAGCTTCATAGCAACCCCTCCTAAAGGAAATATAAGCGAATAAGCTTAGGAAACCGTGTCTTTGCTCTTGGCGCTGCGGCGTTTCGGCTTAGGTGAAATGACCGGAATCGGTCCGGTTGCTTCGTTAAGCACAGCGGCTGCAGGAGCGGCGGCTGTTGTTTTGGCCTTGGCGTTTTTTTTCCTGGCAGCGGCTGTTTGCGGTTTGGCCGCAGAACCGGACGGGGAGGGCCCGGGGTCGGTCGGGATATGCTGAACCGCTTCGATGCTGGCCTGCAGCGCGGCCATCAGGTCGATTACATTGCTCTCCTGCCGCGCCGGAGCAATATGGAATTCTTCACCGGCAATTTTATGGGAGATCAGATCCAGCATCCGCTGGCGGTAGTCATCGGTGTATTTTGCCGGCTCGAAGGGTGTAGACAGCTGGGATATGAGTAGTTTGGCCATATCCAGCTCCTTATCATTGACCATACCGGCTTCCGGCAGGCCTGGAACCTGGGAGACGGGCCGCACCTCGTCGGGATAATAGATGGTTTCAATCGCCAGGCAGTCTGACAAGACGCGGATGGCGGCGAGACTGCTTTTGGAGCGGATGGAAATTTTGGCAATGCCGATCTTTCCGGTCTGGCGCATAGCTTCCATCAGCAGCCGGTAGGCGTTCATCCCGGCCTGATCGGGAGAAAGATAATAGGTCTTTTGAAAATAAATCGGGTCGATCTCCGTTAAATCCACAAAGTCCAAAATGGTGATGCTTTTGCTGCTCTCCTCGGTAAGCTGATCCAGCTCCTCTTTGTCGAAGAGGACAAATTTCCCCTTCTCATACTCATAGCCTTTGCCGATTTCTTCCCAGGCTACTTCCTTGTCACACACGGGACATTTGCGCACGTATGACAGCGGACTGCCGCATTCCTTGTGGATATAACGCAGGGAAATGTCCTTATCCTCCGTGGCGGAGAACATTTTGACCGGAACATGTACAAGCCCGAAGCTGATGGCTCCTTTCCAAACGGTATGCATGGATATCGCCTCCTGATAATAAGTGCTTTGGCTTAGTATGGGGCGGCGGGGCTTTTTCTAGCCGGATGCATTTTTTGCGAAGCATGGGAAAAAATAAAGTCAGCAAACCTTGAAGGATGAAAAAAGAATCAGGAACGCAGCGGAGGTATTATATGGGGCGTGGACCGAATGAATGGATCGACAGCTTATCGGAGCAGGACATTCCGGCAGAGGTCGTGGATTGGGAGAACATTATTGCGGTAAGGGAGGACAATGGGTTAAGTGATGAGTCAGAGCACCTCGATGCGGTAGCAACGATTGGTGAGCCGCCTGCTGCCGAGGAGGAGACAGAGGAACATTGACCTTAGTGTGATGTTGTGAAGGAATGGAATCAAGCTAGGGCGTGAAAAAACGTATATTTACAAAAATAAAGCGCAAGCTTCCCGAAGCTAGTTTTGTACGAAGGTAAATCAATGGAGCATATGCTCACAAAACTTTAAGGAGCCAAAAAAATGGATGTACAGCGGGCGAAGGCTATTTATGCCTCCAAAGAAATGATCTCCGTGCATTTGGATGGAGAGCCGGTATGGATTGAGCATGTTGATGCGGATAATGGCATGGCTACGGTACAGGTCGGCTCTCGGCCGACCAATACGCATACCGTTGGTGTGGAACGGCTGGAGGAGCAGGGAAGTTAGAATTAATGGCAGGCAATGAACCCAACCGGTTGAAGGGTATCCCCTATTCAATCGGTTTTTTGTATTTGGCAAATTGTCGATGCATGATTATGAAACCGTTAGAATAAGTGGACTCGCATAACCTGCTCTTCCTGCGCCCGGGAACGGATAACTGCACTTGCAGCATAAGAAAGACCGGCAACGGGGGCTTTGCTGCCGAGGGAAAGGAGTAGAGCAGGTTGTTGCGGTAGCAGTACCATACCGATATAATTAAGAGTATTGTTACCGGTAAGGTATATTCTAAAAGGTGGTAGTTGCAGCTTGGACAATATTGTTGAAACGGTGTTTACTTACCGTTCTTACAGCTTGCAGGATACGGAGCTGCTCGCTGCCGCTGTCGCTGCTGCTTCAACGGCGGGGATGGTTATCGGCCTGGACGGCGATTTGGGTGCGGGCAAAACGGCATTCTCGCAGAGGTATGCCCGCCATTTGGGCGTACAAGGGATTGTAAACAGTCCTACTTTTACAATTATTAAAGAATATGAAGGCAGATTGCCGCTGTATCATATGGATGTATACCGGATTTCGCTTCAGGAAGCGGACGAGCTGGGGCTGGATGAATATTTTTACGGACAGGGCGTTTGCCTGGTGGAATGGAGCAGCATTATACAAGAGTTGATGCCGCCGCGGCATCTGCATATATACATGGAAACAGCCGGGCCGGACGAACGACTGATCACGGTTACCGGAATCGGAGAGCCTTACGGCGAGGTCTGCCGGGCTCTGATCCAGAAGTGGGGTAAAGAAAGATGACGAATGAAAATAAAGAGCCGCGCAAGCGGTTTTTGTCGCTGGATACATCAACGGCTGTCCTGGGTGTAGCCATCACCGGAGACGGCAGGCTTTTGCATGAAATTAATGCATCCGGGGAGCGGAACCATTCGGTCCATCTGCTGCCGATTATTCAGGAGGCGCTGCAGGCTTCGGGAACTACCCCCGACATGCTGGGAGGAGTCTCCGTCGGAGTCGGACCCGGTTCCTATACGGGAACGCGCATTGCGGTTACAGCAGCGAAGACGCTGGCCTGGGCCTGGAAGGTTCCGGTAGCGGGCGTGTCGAGCCTGCATGCACTGGCCTGGGGCGGCCTTGGCGCCGCTCTTGCGCAGCAGCGCCCGGAAGCCGGAGGACAGGTGCCGGAGAAGGCCGGGAACGGCCCGGACTGGATTATTCCGCTGCTCGACGCGCGCCGGGGCCAAGCATATACGGCGTTGTTTGCCGCCAATGGCGATGAGTCCCCGAAGCGGCTTGAGCCCGATGCGATCCGCCTTATGGCAGACTGGGTGCTGCAGCTGGAAGAACGGCTTAAGCAGGCAGCGGCAGAGGGCGTAAAGCCGCGTATCCTGTGGTTTGTCGGGGAGACCGAGCTGCACGGCAGCGAGGAGAGCCTTCGTACATTGATGGAAGAAGGTTGTGTGCGGGCCGTACCTTATGAGCTGGAGGGCCGCTGGACAGGCTTCCTTGGTGAGGAACGGCTGCTGGCGGGAAGTGACGATATTCACGGGTTAATCCCGAACTATACCCAGCTTTCCGAAGCGGAAGCGAATCTGCGCCGGAGCAGTGAAGGGAGCCTGAACAAAAGATGACGGAATCGGAGCCAATTAGAGACCAGGGTAGCGAGCTTATTTTCCGCCTGATGAAGCTGGAGGATATTCCCGAAATTCTTGTAATTGAGCGGGAAGCCTTCACTATGCCATGGACCGAGGAAGCGTTCCGCAACGAGCTGACGCATAATCATTTCGCTAAATATATGGTTATGGAGCTGGAGAGCCATATTATCGGGTACGCCGGAATGTGGGCAATTGTGGACGAAGCCCATGTGACGAACATCGCCCTGCTCGAGGCCTACCGGGGACGCAAATGGGGGGACAGGCTGCTGGATGAACTGATGAAGACAGCCGCTTATTTAGGCATGAAGTCGATTACGCTGGAGGTGCGGGTCTCCAACGAGGTAGCCCAGAATTTATATCGAAAAAAAGGCTTCCGGCCCGCGGGTACCCGCAAGGGCTACTATTCCGACAACCGTGAGGATGCGCTTATTATGTGGGCGGATCTGCCGGAGTACGAGGAGCATGGAATGATGGAAGGAAGCGTGGATCTGAAATGAAGACAGAAACGGGCGGAGCTCAGCCTGTACTTATATTAGCTATTGAAACCAGCTGTGACGAGACATCGGTCGCGATTATCAAGGACGGCAGCGAGGTGCTGTCGAATATCATTTCAAGCCAGATTGAGACACACCGCGCGTTCGGCGGTGTAGTTCCTGAGGTGGCTTCACGCAAGCATGTCGAGGTTATAACGCTGGTCATCGAAGAAGCGCTGGCTGCGGCGGGTGTTGAGCCGCAACAGCTGACCGCAGTTGCCGTAACGCAGGGTCCTGGGCTGGTAGGCGCGCTGCTGGTTGGCGTAGTTGCGGCCAAGAGCCTTGCGCTGGCCTGGGGCAAGCCGCTGATCGGCACGCATCATATTGCCGGGCATATTTATGCCAACCGGCTGGTCAAGGAATTGCAGTATCCCTGCATGACTCTTGTAGTGTCCGGGGGACACACTGAACTCGTGAATATGGAACGGGAAGGGGAATTCCGGATCATTGGACGCACCCGTGACGATGCAGTAGGCGAGGCTTATGACAAAGTGGCGCGGGCGCTTGGTTTTCCTTATCCCGGCGGCCCCCATGTAGACCGGCTGGCCCGGGAGGCGGAGGAAGCTGTGCCGCTGCCGCGGGTCTGGCTAGAGCCGGATTCCTATGATTTCAGCTTCAGCGGTCTGAAGTCGGCTGTGCTGAATGTAGTCAATCAGAGCAAGATGAAGGGGCTCACGCCGGATGTTGCCGGCATCGCCCGCGGTTTCCAGGAGTCGGTTGTCGAGGTGCTTGTAGAGAAAGCCGTGCGTGCCGTAAAAGCCTGCGAGGCCAAACAACTGCTGCTGTGCGGCGGGGTTGCTGCGAACAAAGGCTTGCGTGAAGCGCTGATTGCCCGTTGTGACAGGGAAAAGATCGAACTGATCATCCCGCCGCCGGTGTACTGCACCGACAATGCGGCGATGATCGGCGCGGCGGCCTATGTCAAATGGGTACATGACGGAGACACACCGCTGGACATGGTGGCCGATCCCGGCTTGTCGCTGGAGAAGTGGTCGGTAGCCGCCTATTGACAGCATCTGGAGCCGCGGGTATAATCAAAGGCAATTAAACGAAACAAAACGCGATGAATGGAAGCAGTAAGGAAACTCCGGGATAAGAGAGCTGCGGGCAGGTGCGACGCAGTCGAAGGAGCCCTGAACTCGTCCGGGAGCGGAGCGGTGGAAGCAGGGGCCTCCTGTTCACAGGAGTGTTGAACGGCGTGCAGGATTGCCGTACCTTTCGTACACCGTTACGGGTTACCTCCGTGAGAGGGTGGTCGGGTAAGACAGGCGGAATTATTATGAGGCCGGATGATCTTGCTTGGCTGTAAAGTGGATATCTTAGGATGGCAGAGGTTTGGCTGATCCGTGATATCAACAAGAGTGGTACCGCGAAGGTTAACAGCCTGTCGTCTCTTGAATGAGATGGCAGGCTTTTTTGTATGGATTTTCAGGGTTCCAGAGGTCAAAATCAATATGAATACACGCAATGAACGGGAGCAGTAGATGACGAAGGTGAACAGAGAGCTGCGGGGTGGTGCGACGCAGTCACCGGAAAACATTGAATCTCGCCCGGGAGCGGAGCGGCGGAAAGGCATGAGGTACGCCGCAACGGTTGTCCCCGTTAACGGACCTTCATGTATCGTGGTCGGTTCCTTATGAAACCGGTACGGGATACATGGGGAAGAGCTGGACGCAGCTGGGCTTGGCATTACCAGGAGCCTATGCGTCAAAAAGAGTGGTACCGCGGAGGGGTGACCCGCCGTCTCTTTATTGAGACGGCGGGTTTTTGCGTTGTTCAGGAGGTGAACGGGGGACCGGACACCTCCGGTAACGGCGTTTGAGAGTGACGGCTTTCCGCATGCTGCGGGAGGTCCACTCTCTACTTGCTGCCGGCAGCAGTGGGCGGGAAATGAGCAGGGCCGCAAGTCGACGTGCGGTTCTGCGCAAGAAGTGCCAGGGAAGAACACGTAAGACCAGACTGGAAGACAAAGTGTGAGACAGACAGGATGACAATGTGTTAGACAGACTGAAATACAAACTGTAATACAAACTGTAATACAAGCGGAAATACAAAAATGTAATCCAAAATGTAATACAAAAGCTCAGACCACTACGCTGACCAACTCAGCAAAATGCATACTCACACTAAGGGAATGCGTTCAATCAACCCACTTTCAGGAGGTTATTCCATGATTATTCCGGTGAAGAAACGTATACAGATTTTTGACACGACACTGCGAGACGGTGAGCAGGCCCCCGGTGCGAGCCTGACTCCCGAGCAAAAGATAATATTGGCCTACAAGCTCGCCGAACTGGGTGTCGATGTGCTGGAGCCGGGTTTTCCGGTCTCGAGTCCGGGTGATTTTGCAGCGGTGGAGACGATTTCCCGCAAGGTGGAGGGCGTAGAGATTTGCGGCTTCGCCCGCGCGGTCAAAGGTGACATCGATGCCGCAGTCCGGGCAACCCGGGACGCGCAGCGCCGGCGGATTCACCTGTTCATCTCCTCTTCCGACATTCACCTGCGCCATCAGCTGCGCAAGAGCAGACCCGAGGTGGTTGCTGCCGCCCGCGAAATGACAGCCTATGCCCGCCAGTTCTGCGATGTCGTGGAATTTACCGCCATGGATGCCGCACGGACAGGGATCGACGATCTGATCGAGATGGTGGAAGCGGTCATTGAAGAAGGTGCGACTATTATTAATCTGCCGGATACAGTCGGCTATGCGCTGCCGCAGGAATACGGAGAGATGTTCCGCCGGGTGCGGCTGGGTGCCAGAGGCGGCGGGAACGTGAGCTACAGTGCCCATTGCCACAACGATTTGGGCCTTGCTGTAGCGAACAGCCTGGCAGCGATCGAGGGCGGCGCGACCCAAATCGAGGTCACGGTCAACGGCGTTGGTGAACGTACTGGCAACTGTGCATTGGAGGAATTGGTTATGGCTCTGGAAACCCGCGGGGACGTCCTTGGCGCAGAGACGGGAATCGTCCTCGATAAGCTGTACGATACTTCCCGGATCATCAGCGGGGCGATGCATTTTCCGATTGCCTACAATAAGCCGGTTGTCGGCAGAAACGCCTTCCAGCATGAATCGGGGATTCATCAGGACGGCCTGCTGAAGGACCGCAGCACCTATGAGATCATGGACCCTGAACGGCTGGGCATTCCGCGCAGCATGATCATTCTGGGTAAGCACTCCGGCAGACATGCGCTGAAGGACCGGGCAGCGAAGTACGGCATTGCCTTGGATTCGGCAGAGCTTGATGCGCTCTACGAATCCTTCAAGGAGACCGCTGACCGTCAAAAGGCCGTCAGCGACGACGAACTGCTGCGGATGGTCAGCAGCACAACAGGGCAGCAGGCGCAGGTCTACGGGCTGGGCGAGGTTCAGGTGCTGGCCGGCAGTGCGCCGCGCCGTGTAGCTGCTGTTACGGTGCATCACCTGAAAAGCGGCAAGGAGACCTCGCATACCAGCACCGGCAACGGTCCGCTGGAGGCAGTCATTGCAGCGATCGCGCAAGGCATCACTGAACAGATCCGCTTTGACGGTCTGGAGCTGCATTCGCTCGGCAGCGGTGAGAACGCCCAGGCTGAGGCTGCCGTTATGGTGGAATGGGCAGGTTGCAAATTCCGGGGGACAGCGATCCATCAGGATATTGTAATGGCGGCGGGGATTGCCTACATTGCCGCCTGCAATTCCGCGCTGCTGTCTGCCGGGGAAGAGGCTGATCCGGTGGCCGCGGAATTTCAGGCCGCGGAATCCTAAAGGAGCGCGAAGAATCCTCCTCAGGCCGTTGAGTTTCCTGCCTGAGAAGTACATGGAAAGGCCCTCATCCTGTGCACGGCAGGGTGAGGGCTTTTACCGCTGGAGCACCTCTAATTTTTTTAGCGAAAAAAGTGGAAAATTAGCGAATGCATCTTTTGTCAAGATGTGGACAACGTTATCCACATATTCTGTCCGAGTTGTGTAAAAACCGTGTAAAATCAGCAATAACGCCCTTTTTTTGAAGCCCCAAAATGCTGATTTCTCCAGAGGGCATTTCTTGTGGAAATTGTGGATAATGTGGATAATTCGGTGGATAAAAAGTCCTTGACAACGAAAATAGCGATTTTACGCCTAAAAAAAGGCCCCAAGGGCCTTTTTGAAGCGTGAGTTATACACGAAATCTGTGGATGAGCTTGTGGATAAGTATTCTTGAACAAATCAGAAACACTTAAAAAATATTTATTTAACACATTTACATTATTCGTCAGCAAGGTTTTCCCATTCGCTAAATAATTCTGTAAGATTTGCTTTCTTGCTCTTCAGGTCGCTTTCATGTTCTTGAAGCGCCATATAGTCCTGATAAACTTCAGGTTTGGTCATTTCATTTTCGACACGGGCGATGTCTTCCTCAAGCCGGGCAATGTTCTCTTCCAGCTCGGAAATCCGCCGCTGGCGGTTGCGTTCCTCGCGTTTGGCCTGTTTGTCGGCTTCATAGGAAGAAGCGGTGCCTTTTTCTGCTGCTGAAGCTTCGATGTCAGCATTCCGGGACGCTTTGGCAGAGGCAAGTTCGGCTTCCTCCAGTGCGATGTCTTCAAGCTCCTTCTTCTTCTCGACATAGTCGTCATAATTTCCGAGATATTGGTCGATGCCGCCGGGGTGAAGCTCCAGAACGCGCTCGGCCATTTTATTAAGAAAATAACGGTCATGGGAGATAAAAAGCAGCGTCCCCTCGAAATCGATTAGCGCCGATTCCAGCACTTCACGGCTCACCAGATCCAAATGGTTGGTCGGCTCATCGAGAATGAGCATGTTCGCACCGCGCAGCATGAGCTTCGAGAGTGCTACCCGTGCTTTCTCGCCGCCGCTGAGGGCAGCGACTTTCTTCAGGACATCCTCGCCGCTGAACAGGAAGTTGCCGAGGATAGTGCGGATTCGCGCTTCTTCCAGCATCGGGTACTCGCTCCATAACTCTTCCAGCACCGTATTGCGCGGATTCAGCCGGGTCTGTTCCTGATCGTAGTACGCGATTTTCACTTTTGTTCCCCAGTTGACCGTTCCGGCCGAAGGTTCGCGCGTGCCAGTCAGGCACTGCAGCAGCGTGGATTTACCGATCCCGTTCGGGCCAATCAGCGCCGCAGTTTCGCCGCGCCGCAGCTCGAAGGAAGCGTGCTGAAACAGCGGTGCCGATTTTTCGCTGAAGGCCACAGCGACGTCACGGAGCTGCAGCACCTCTTTGCCCGACATGAAATCAGGCTCGAAGGAGAAGCTGGCCTTCTTGAGATCCCCCAGCGGCTTGTCGAGGCGGTCCATTTTGTCGAGTGCTTTGCGGCGGCTCTGCGCACGCTTGGTGGTGGAGGCGCGCACGATATTACGCTGCACGAAATCCTCCATCCGCGAGATTTCATCCTGCTGTTTCTCATATTGCTTCATGCGGATTTCATACTCTGCAGCTTTCAGCTCCATGTAGCGGCTGTAGTTCCCGGTGTATCTCCGGGACTGATGCCGTTCAATTTCAACGATGGTCGTGACCAGCCGGTCGAGGAAATACCGGTCATGGGAGACGACCAGGATGCCGCCGGCATAGCCGCGCAGGTAATCTTCCAGCCAGGTGAGCGTCTCGATATCCAGATGGTTGGTCGGCTCATCCAGCATGAGCAGATCCGGAGCCTGAAGCAGGATACGGGCCAGTGCCAGCCGCGTCTTCTGCCCGCCGCTTAGCGTCGCGATAGGTGTCTCCGGTGCAAATTCACCGAAGCCCATACCATGAAGCACGCTGCGAATCCGCGTATTCATCTCATATCCGCCGTGGTCCTTGAACCAATCCGAACGTTTGGCATACCGTTCCAGCAGGTCCTCATAGCGCTTCGGATCCTCCGCGAGCCGGGGATCGGCGATACTGGCTTCCAGCTGCCGCAGCTCGGCTTCCGCTTCAATCAGCGGAGCAAAGACAGCCAGCATTTCCTCCTGAATGGTCTTGTCCGACTGGAGGCCGCTGTTCTGGGCCAGGTAGCCGATTGTGGTTTCCTTGGATTTATGAATTTGCCCGCTGTCAAAAGACATCTCGCCTGCGAGAATCTGCAGAAAGGTGGATTTGCCGGCGCCGTTGACGCCGACGAGCCCCACTCTTTCCTTCTCGTTTACTTGCAGACTGATGCCGTCCAGCACGCTTTGTATACCATATGATTTCGTAATTCCTGTCGCTTGAAGAAGCATACCGATGAAACCTCCGCCCTTGCTTATTTCGCCTCGGCTTTGAACGCTTCGGCCATATTACTTACTTATTCTATAGTTTACATGAAAAGCGTTTGCGGCGCGAGAGGTAGACCCCAGCGTCCGAAGGGGAAATCCGGGTACTGGAGCGAAAAATAGTTGGGTGATGATTCGTATAACAACGTGATTCAAGCTACCTTGGCGAACCGGGGAGAAGAGTGGTAAACTGAGTTTACAAACTATGATAAGCTAGGTATATGAACAAGAGGAGGCGGCTGCTTATGACGGGCCAAAAGCTCCCGCTAGCTGAGTGGAAGCGGGAGCTTCGCGCGGAGAAAGCCGCCCTCCGTGACAGTCTGTCCTTGGATCAGAGGACGTTCTGGTCTTCTCTGGCCTGCAGTCATGCATCAGAATGGCTCCGGCAGGAAGGAGCATCTTCATTCATGGCCTATGTTTCGTTCCGCTCGGAGCTGGATACCCGTCCGCTTATCACCGCGGCTTGGGCGCAAGCACGTAAGGTAGTGCTACCCCGGGTAATTCAGGCCAGCGGAAGGATGAGCCTGCATGCGGTAGCTTCCTGGGAGGATTTGGCGCCGGGAGCTTACGGGATCCAAGAGCCGATTACCGGCGCTATAGAGCTCCCGTGCCCTGAGGGAGTGCCGGATGTTGTATTCGTGCCGGGGCTGGCCTTCGACCCCCGGGGCGGACGGCTCGGTTACGGGCGCGGCTACTATGACCGCTTGCGGGCAGCTTGGGAAGCGGAGCTTACGGAATCCGCCAGACCGCCGGTATGGGCCGGACTGGCGTACGGACAGCAGCTGGTGCAGGAAGTGCCGATGGATGACCATGATGCCTATATGGACATGCTGATTACGGAAGACGGCATTATTCATTGCCGGAAGGAGAGGGAGCTGTGGAGTTAACCCATTTCAATGAGCAGGGCAGAGCGCGCATGGTGGATGTCAGCGACAAGGAAATTAGCAAGCGGACAGCTGTCGCGCGGAGCAAGGTGCAGATGGACCCGAACACGCTTGCGGCCATTAAAGCGGGCAAGATCGGCAAAGGCGATGTTATGGCTGTTGCCCAGGTTGCCGGAATTATGGCCGCGAAGAACACCTCCAGCTGGATTCCAATGTGCCACCCGCTGCCGCTTACCGGTGTTGATATCAGCTTCTCGGATAACAGCGAAGATGAACTCTATATAGAAGCAACCGTCAAGACGACCGGAAAGACCGGAGTGGAGATGGAGGCGCTGACTGCGGTTTCTGCGGCGGCGCTGACTGTATATGACATGTGCAAGGCGCTGCAAAAGGACATGATTATCGGTCCGACGATGCTGGTATCCAAGAGCGGCGGGAAAAACGGAGATTACGCGCTGGAAGCATAGGAGTGGCAATAGGCTTAGCGCAACAACAGATACCTGAGTGTCATTCAGAGTATTACCCGCGGACGTATTTATTTGCTAAAAAGGGCGGCGCAGCCGTTCTTCTTGGCGGAAAGTGCGAGGAGGCAGCGCAATGCAGGCCTTCCATACATAATACATAGAGAGGGAGGGACAACCTATGGCGTGGAAAACAGCAATCCTGACGGCCAGCGATAAGGGGGCCAGGGGCGAACGGGAAGACACGAGCGCCCAGGTTATTCGGGAA
This sequence comes from Paenibacillus sp. FSL H3-0321, assembly GCF_038002865.1. NCBI lineage: Bacteria > Bacillati > Bacillota > Bacilli > Caryophanales > Paenibacillaceae > Paenibacillus > Paenibacillus sp. FSL H3-0321. The sequence continues at coordinate 5,499,696 of NZ_JBBODH010000001.1, forward strand.
CTGGTGGAAGAGGAGCTCGGCGGTGAGATTATTGAGTACCGGATCGTGCCGGATGAGCAGGATGAGATTATTGCTGCTTTGATTGAACTTACGGATTATTTCCAGGCGGATCTGGTGCTGACTACCGGAGGAACTGATCTGGCGATTCGTGATGTTACGCCGGAAGCTACACGGCGTGTGATTGAGCGGGAGGTGCCCGGCCTCTCTGAGGCCATGCGCAGTACCGTCATGCAGAAGAACCGCTCGGTTATGCTGTTCCGCGGCATTTGCGGCATTCGCGGGAGAACGCTGATCGTTAATTTGCCGGGTACACCGAAGGGTGTCCATGAGAATCTGGCAGCGATTATGGATCAACTGCCTGAAGCACTGCTCATGGTAACCGGCCAGTACCGTCAATAAAGTTGTCAATTCCAGTCCTGTCACAGAAATCATCCCGGATAACAGATGGATGTGTGACATAAGTTATGGTATTATTAATTTATTGTTAACGATATCATGAACGGACAAAGTGACAAGGAGGAATGACTATGCTAAACGGTATTGGTGCTCCCGGAATTATTTTACTGGTCATTTTAGCGCTATTGCTCTTTGGCCCCAACAAGCTTCCTGAGCTTGGCCGGGCAGTCGGGCGGACCTTCCGCGAATTTAAGGACGGGGCGCGTGAAATTATCAGCGAACCTGAGCCGGCCAAGAAGAGTGAGGCTCCTGTTCCGCCGGCCCCGCACATATTAGCAACAGAACTCCCGCAGGACAGACGCCTGCCGGAGTAATACCATCCATTACGCGGGGGCGTTTCTCTCAGTTCTGTTTCAGACTGGGAAGACGCCCTTTTTTTCTGCCATTAATCATGCTATACATATGTCAATTGGGTGGTGTCTGTCATGACTCTGGAACCGGAAGAAATGTCGGTAGTTGAACATCTCACCGAACTGCGTAGGCGGATTATCTACGTGCTGATTGTTTTTGTAGTGGGTCTCATAGGCGGACTGTTCGTCGCCAAACCGATCTATTTATACCTGATCCATGCGGACCATGCCCAGGGTTTTGTACTGCATGCCTTCTCTTTCTGGGATGGCATTGGCATGTACATGAAGATTGCCATGGCAGTTTCGCTAACGGTATCCCTGCCTTTCATCGTCTATCAGCTGTGGGCTTTCATCAGTCCCGGGCTGCGGCAAGTGGAGCGGAGTGCGGCTTTGCGGTATGTGCCCTATGTGTTTATCCTTTTTCTGCTGGGCATTGCCTTTGCCTATTACATTGTATTTCCGATGGCGCTGTCGTTTACCATCTCGATCACCCGCGGCATGGGACTGGAAGAAACCTACGGAATCGCACAGTATTTCAGCTTTATGTTCAGCCTGGTGATTCCGCTGGCTCTGCTCTTTGAGCTGCCGCTGCTTGTTATGTTCCTGACGAAGCTGAGAATTCTCAATCCGCTGCGGCTGCGTAAGATGCGGAGATACGCCTATTTTGCGCTCGTCTTCATCGCAGTGGTTATCACACCACCCGATTTCATCTCGGACTTTTTGGTGACGATCCCGCTGCTGGTGCTGTATGAGTTCAGCGTGTTTCTGTCTGCGTTCGTTTACCGCAAGCAGCTGGCTATGGACAACGAGCGGGAGGCGCGCTACGTCAGGAAAGAGTAGACCCGGCGGGGAGAAGACTCCCGCAGGGCTGCTCTGCGGCTGTGGCCGGCTGCTGCAGTTGGGGCTGGCTTCTGCCAGCGGGATACTAGTGCATATCCTATTGAAACTCCATACTAACAGCAGATTGGCGAGGCTCAGTATCCGAATGGCGGAGAAACGTTCGTTGCCCTGGCAATCCGCAGCATATTTTATTTTCTGCTGGATAGAATGTAAGAGAGTATGTGTCGGACAACCTCTGAAACCATATTTTTCCCAAAAACAGATCACAATTTACGTAAAAGGACTTGAAATCCGTCCTCAAGTTGAGTATCATAAAAATTGTTGTTAGCACTACAGAGGGTTGAGTGCTAATGCTGCTCGAAAATATGGGATTAGCGCTTAAAAGCTGCGCTTAAGACGATATTTTCATAACTGCCGCATGAATCCTTGGGATTCACCGGTACCCTATCTATGTTTTCAAGGTAAACAACATAATTTCAAAGGAGGCTATTTTTCATGATCAAACCACTAGGTGAACGCGTATTGGTAGAACCAAGCGAGCAAGAGGAAACCACTTCTTTCGGGATTGTGCTTCCGGACTCCTCTAAGGAGAAACCGCAAGAGGGTAAAATTATCGCTGTAGGCAGCGGTGTATTGAAAGACGGAGTGCGTGTACCACTCGAAGTTAAAGAAGGCGACCGCGTGATTTTCTCGAAATATGCCGGAACTGAAATCAAATACGAAGGTAAAGAATATTTGATTATGAAAGAAAGCGACATTCACGCGATTCTTGACTAAGAAGACCGTTCATAAGTTATAGCTAAATTACTTACACAAAACTAAGCGATGCTTTCAAACGCCAGTTTTGCACGATACCGATTCAAGAAGTAACGCTCACATAACTTAAGCGTGTGCTTTCGAAGTGATTTTTGTCGAAGCCAATTCAGTGAGGTAACGTTCACAAAAATTTAGGAGGTTAATTACACAATGGCAAAAGAAATTAAATTCAGTGAAGACGCCCGCCGCTCGATGTTGCGCGGTGTTGATGCTTTGGCAAATGCGGTAAAAGTTACACTCGGACCTAAAGGCCGCAACGTGGTGCTTGAGAAGAAATTCGGCAGCCCGCTGATCACCAATGACGGTGTTACCATCGCCAAAGAAATCGAGCTTGAAGATGCATTCGAGAACATGGGCGCACAGCTCGTTAAAGAAGTTGCTACCAAAACCAACGATGTAGCTGGTGACGGTACTACAACTGCAACTGTTCTGGCACAAGCCATGATCCGTGAAGGCCTGAAGAACGTAACTGCAGGCGCTAACCCGATGGTTATCCGCAAAGGGATCGACAAAGCGGTTAAAGCAGCTGTTGCTGAACTGCAGAATATTGCCAAACCAATCGAAGACTCCCAGGCTATCGCTCAAGTAGCTGCTATCTCCGCTGCTGACGATGAAGTGGGCCAACTGATTGCTGAAGCTATGGAAAAAGTCGGCAAAGACGGCGTAATCACCGTTGAAGAATCCCGCGGATTCCTGACTGAGCTTGAAGTGGTAGAAGGCATGCAGTTCGACCGTGGCTATATTTCCCCTTATATGATCACTGATACGGACAAAATGGAAGCTGTTCTGGAGAACCCGTACATCCTGATCACTGACAAAAAAATCAGCAGCACGCAAGAAATTCTTCCGCTGCTTGAGAAGATCGTACAACAGGCGCGTCCGCTCGTAATCATCGCTGAAGATATCGAAGGCGAAGCACAGGCGATGCTGATCGTGAACAAACTGCGCGGAACCTTCAACGCTGTTGCTGTTAAAGCTCCTGGCTTTGGCGACCGCCGCGAAGCTATGCTGCAGGACATCGCTGCCCTGACTGGCGGCCAAGTGATCACCGAGAAGCTTGGACTGGACCTGAAAAGCACTTCTATCGAACAACTGGGTAACGCCCGTCAAGTGCGCGTAACCAAAGAAAACACTACAATCGTAGACGGAAGCGGCGACAAAGCGGACATCAATGCACGCGTAAGCCAAATCCGTTCCCAACTGGAAGAAACCACTTCCGAGTTCGACAAGGAAAAACTGCAGGAGCGTCTGGCTAAATTGGCCGGCGGCGTAGCCGTTGTTAAAGTAGGCGCTGCAACTGAAACAGAACTTAAAGAACGCAAGCTTCGCATCGAAGATGCCCTGAACGCAACCCGCGCTGCGGTTGAAGAAGGTATCGTCTCCGGTGGGGGTACTGCTCTTGTGAACGTATATGCTGCTGTAGCTGCTGTAAATGCAGTAGGCGACGAAAAAACAGGCGTGAACATTGTACTGCGCGCTCTGGAAGAGCCTGTCCGCACAATCGCAGCAAACGCTGGTCAAGAAGGTTCCGTAATCGTGGACCGTCTGAAAAAAGAAGCTATCGGCATCGGCTACAACGCTGCTACCGATGAGTGGGTGAACATGTTCGAAGCAGGGATCGTTGACCCTGCCAAAGTAACTCGTTACGCGCTGCAAAATGCAGCATCCGTAGCTGCAATGTTCCTGACCACCGAAGCTGTCATCGCTGACAAACCGGAGCCTGAAAAAGGCGGCGGAATGCCAGATATGGGCGGCATGGGCGGTATGGGCGGCATGATGTAATTCGTCTACACAACCTTATTTATCCAAAGAAACGGGACCTTCACAGGTCCCGTTTTTTTGTTGTCCGGATGCAGCAGGAATGATTAATAGTTCAGGTGGAACGGGAGCGATTCTAACAAAATACTATTTTACCCAATCAAAATCATAAAAAAAGAATAGATTACAATATACGATCTTCCGGCTCGAAGCATGATATGTCTTGTGCCGAAAGGTTGGACAGGTTGAGCAGATTATGCTTAGACCCGAAAACAACAGGAATCTCAGACCAACAACGAACGGGGGGATGATGATGGATTTGAACGCATTGACTGGCCTATTTAACGACAACAGCGGTTCAGTCGTGCTCAATGTCCTTCTCTCTATTGCATTAATCTGGAGCGTTAGGCAGTTAGCCAGTAAGGAAAAGATCATTCAGAACTATCAGAAACGCGATGAGGAGAACGAGAAACAGCTTAACCAATACAATCGTACACTCGTCAAACTTCTAATAGAAAGAGGGAGCACCGATAAAACCAATGGTGAGGAGGTCGTCGACAAGTGAAGCTCCTCGATATATTCAGAAAGAGCGAGATCAAACCCAGTCGTGTAAAACGGGAGATTGAAAAACTAGGCAGAATCCAGGAAGCCTATGAATCGAATGATATCGAAAGCCTTATTGACCTGCACCGTTCCGGCTTAGGCAAGAGAGGAGATGACCTTCATGGAAATTATTGATTTAACTATATTCACACTGGAAGCCATTGCATTTTTCGTGTTCACCGCCTATGTGATCCGTTACAGTAAATATTTCATCGGACGCGGCCCGCAGCGGAGTTATAATTTGTACCTCCGCAGTGTATGGGTGACCTACATTACCGTCGCGCTGCTCTGCCTCAATCTGATGTGGGGCCGGTTGAATATTGTTTTTGGATACAACATAGAGAGTACTTCCAATAGTTTCAGAGAGTTTGTTATGATCCTGACCCTGCTCCTTCTAGTGCATGCAGGTTGGACGCATAAGGACATTTGGGAGAGCAATAAAGACAAATAAGCCACCTGGAGGTGGTTTTTTTGTCTTTATATGATCGTTGTACTCATAGTTTTATCAAGCTTTCTTGGGATATGGAACAGAACGACCTCGACTTGAAACAGACCGCTGTTATAGGAAATATCCAGCAGGCCGCCCCATTCCTCCACAGTTTTCCGGATGTTTCGCAGTCCGATGCCATGCGACCGTGTATCGGCCTTGGTCGAAGAGATTTCACCATAACGGTTGGTGCTGATTTCATGGGCATACGGATTCTGAATTTTTATGAACAAGCTGTCATTCAGATAATGCATATGGATCAAGACATAACGCTCCTGATTAAAGGTCTCCCGGCAGGCTTCAATTGCATTGTCCAGGGTATTGCCGAGAATGACGCTGATCACCGTAGTGTCCAGCTCAAGCTGCGGCGGAATGTTCAGCTCTAAGCGAAAGGGGGTGTCATAGCTGCCTGCGGTCTGCTCCTTGTAGCTGATCATCGCATCAATGACCGGGTTTCCGGTATCGCAGCTGCCAGCAGGCTGTCCAATTGTGCCCAGCAGCCGGTCCAGTTCATGGACGGAAGTTTCTTCATCTTTGGCAAGCCCGGCGCGCAGGCCAAGCAGGATGTTTTTGAAGTCATGCTGAAATTTGAAGGCTTCCTCCTGCTTGTCCCGGGTCATCAGATATTGGTTAACATAGTAGGTGTTCTGCTGTTCCAGCAGCAGACGTTTGCTTCTCTCGGACTGCACGCACAGGATATGGTCGCTGAGCACAAAAATCAGGCAGTTGATCGCCAGCAGCAGGGTAGGTACCACGGGGAACAGGTTAGGATACGCCTGGAAGAAGAAGTTGTCCGACAGCGAGACCAAAGTAATAACGCTCAGAACAGGGCAGACCAGCAGCAGACTCCAGTACCATCCCGCTAAATTACCGCGTCCTTCCCCTTTGGTGATTCGCAGCAGAAGGTATACGAGTGACAATACCAGCAGCTTGGAAAGAAAGAGGTTTGCTATGTATCCGCTATCCGTATACGCAAACGGCATCACGGCTTCGCCAAGGAAGATGAGGGCCGATGCAAAAAAAGCGGAATACCCCCTCCACAGGTTATCCCCCCGGTAGAGCAGTGACAATAAGAAGATCAAGATGATATTTGCGGTGAGCAGAACCATGTCCGGAAGCTGGCTGTGATGCAACGCGAGATGACACGCCATATAGAGTGCGTAGATCAGGACAAGGTAAGGTTTGCTCTTGATCCGGCAGGTGAAGCTGCGGCTGAAGAAATAATGAAGGATTACAGGAATCAGCGGAAAAGTGATGAGATACAGCAGCTCTTCCCGCAGCATGGTATTCATACGAGCGTCCCCCTAAAGCTGAGGTAGGCTTTCCGCACGGATAAGCTGTGCTTCTCGCTGACCGGCAGCTCCTTGCCGCTGACTAGCGTAACCCTCTTCGCACTGATTTCTTTAATAAAGAAAAAGTTCACAATGTAAGATTGGTGAATCCGCACGAAATGACCGCCGGGCAGCTTGCGCTCCTCATCCTTAAGCATGCCGTAATACTGGATCTCCCTGTCCTTCGTGATAAGGGAAACCCGTCTGATGCTGCTCTCCAAATAGAGGATGTCCCGAAAAGGGATCAGCAGCTCCTTTCCTTTTTGCTGTACCGGCAGGAAGTTGGTTTTGCCCTGCTGGCGGGTACGTATGGCCTTTTGCAAGGCGGGAATAAGCTTATGTATGAATGCTTCCGGTTCAACCGGCTTCTTAATAAAACCCGACGGCCGCACATCGAACAGCTGCAGATGATACTGCTCATGGCTGGAGATATAAATCAATTGTACAAGATCATTTCCGTCATCTTCCCGCAGCACTTGCCCCGCTGTAATTCCATCCATTCCACCCATTTCAATATCCATGAAAATAAGGTCAAAGCGGTCTCCGTCCTGAAGAGCCTGGGCGAAACTTTCCCCGGAGTAATAGAGGGATACCTCCAGCTCTTCCGAACATTGGTGCCGGGCATCTAAAATCAGGTTCTCAATCCGTCCTGCAGTCTGCAGATCGTCGTCACAAACGGCGATATGAATCATGCCTTCACTCCGTTCCGTATTTATCGCTCTATTATACTATTTCCACGGAAAAACGGGCCAGATGTTATGAAGTGCTCCTTAAAAACGACAACAACCTGCCTAAAAATAGCAGACGGTGTGGCCGGACCGCTTACCCATGATAAGGTAGTCGAGTAGACATATCAGCGAGATGAAGGAGTGTTCTGATTGAAACCGCTTGTGTTCGAAACCAGAGAGCTGACTAAAAAGTATGGCTCCGCGTTTGCGCTTCAGCATTTGAATATGACCATTGAAGAGGGGGATATCTACGGATTTGTCGGGGAGAATGGTGCCGGAAAAAGTACGCTGATGAAGGTGATCGGCGGGCTTGTACACCCGACAAGCGGAGAAGTTTCACTGTTTGGGCAGCGGGAAAAGCAGGAGCTTATCCGTGCCAGGCGGCAGGTTGGGTTTCTGATTGAAACGCCGTCTCTTTATCCGCATATGAACGCCGAGGAGAACCTGGGTTTTTATTGCCGGATCTTCGGAATTCAGGATAAAGCAAGAATCGGGGAGGTGCTGCAGACTGTAGCGTTAACGGATGCCGGAAGCAAAAAAACCTCGCAATATTCCCTCGGGATGCGCCAGCGTCTCGGACTTGCCATCGCGCTGCTTAACCATCCGAAGTTCCTTGTGCTGGACGAGCCCATCAACGGGCTGGACCCTGTGGGGATTGTGGACATGCGGAGGATTCTGGAGCTGCTGGCGCATGAGCAGGGGGTAACGATATTGATCTCCAGCCACATTCTGGGTGAGCTTCAGCTGCTGGCGACAAAATACGGGTTCATACATCAGGGGCGGCTGATCAAAGAGGTCTCTGCCGGAGAATTACTGCAATCGGCACAGTCAATGATCACAATTTCAACACCTCATCAGGCTGCTGCTATGTCTCTTCTGAAGGAGAAGCTGCAGCTTGAAGACATCTCCATCAATACTGCCGGGGCCATTGAAATTCCTAAGGCGGCCGCAGATTTGGAGCAGCTGATGACGGTTCTCCTGCAGCAGGGAATTCCGGTTGAAGGGTTCAACCTGTCCGCGCCTAATCTGGAACACTATTATATGGATCTGATTGGAGGCAAAGGTCAATGAGGAATTTTTTGCAGGCTGAAATTTATTATTTGCGAAAAGATCTGGCGTTCAAAAGCATCAATGCTGTTTTTGTGCTGGGATCGATTCTGCTGGTTGTGATCATCGGGAACCATGGCGGGTATGAATTAAGCAGTCCTATGCAGCCCTTAAAGCTCGCCGGTTCATTCTCCCTGTTCCTATATCTGGTTATCCCGATGCATGCCTGCTTTTTCTCTACAGAAGGTTTTGAATACGGTTCGGTGCAGAATATAATCGCTTCGGGGCAGAGCCGGCCGGGGTATTATATGGGTAAATATATGCTGGAGCTGCTGGCGATTTTTTGGTGGCTGCTGCAATTTTTCGGACTCTTCTCCATCTTATACCTGGCTGCGGCGCTCGTTACCGGATCTCCTATCGGGATGGAGAGCTTAAGAGACGACTCCATTCAGGCGGTCAGGACTTTCGGGTTGAATATCTTATATTTGGCGGCTTATTGTGCCGTAATCATGATGCTGGGGGTGCTGATCCGTAAAGCGGCTTCCGCTGTGGTGGCAACCTTTTTCTTTATTTTCGGTAATTTACTTCTTACAGGTTATCTCAAGGATTCGTCTTCGGCATTCTTGAAATGGGTATCGGATCATTCCCTGATGACGCAAATCATGAAATTTTCCGGGATGTATGTAGCGGACTCGGAGCAGATCCTGCTATCGGGTGCGGGCGATTACATTCAAGCGGTGCTCATTCCGGTTATTGTTATCCTCGTTTGCTTGCCGGTGGCCCTGATTTCTTTGGAGAAGCAGGATATTCATATATAATGGAATTCCGGCATGGACGGATGAAGTGCCTGGACTAAATTCGGGGGGAGTTGTTCTGGATGAATGGAGACAAAGCTGTACAACAACTCGCCACCTTCGCCGGCGGCTGCTTCTGGTGTATGGTCAAGCCGTTCGACGAGCTGCCGGGCATTGTTTCGGTGGTGTCTGGCTATACCGGCGGGCATACAGTCAATCCGACTTATGAGGAAGTGGGAACGGAGACCACAGGGCATATTGAGGCGGTGCAGATTACCTATGAGCCAGAGCTCTTCCCGTATGAGCGTCTGCTGGAGATATATTGGCAGCTCATAGATCCTACCGATAAGGGCGGGCAATTTATGGATCGGGGCTATTCCTACCGGACGGCGATCTTCGTGCACAGCGAAGAGCAACGGGAGAAGGCGGAAGCCTCGAAGGAGGCGCTGAAGGCAAGCAAGCGGTTTAAAGCTCCAATTGTGACGGAGATTCTGCCTGCGGCCCCATTTTATCCGGCGGAGGCTTTGCATCAGGATTACTATAAGACCCACCCGTTGGATTATAAAATGTATCTGAAGGGCTCAGGCCGAGGCGAATTCGCTGAGCAGCACTGGAACAACCGCGAAGACCGGGAGCGGCTGCGTAAGCAGCTGACCGGGCTGCAATACGAAGTCACGCAGAATAAGAGTACGGAGCCGCCTTACCAGAATGAATATTGGGACCATTTCCGTGAAGGTCTGTATGTTGACGTGCTGAGCAGCGATCCGCTATTCAGCTCAGCCGATAAATTCGCTTCCGGCACCGGCTGGCCCGGTTTTACCAGACCTATTGAGGAGGGACTGATCCGCAGGGAAGCGGACTACAGCAGCGGTCAAGTGCGGACGGCGCTGCGGAGCAGGCTGAGCGGAGCCTATCTGGGACATCTGTTCCACGACGGCCCGGAGCCAACGAAGCAGCACTACCGCATCAACTCTGCCGCACTGCGGTTTATTCCCAAGGAGGAGCTGGAGGCAAACGGCCTGGGACGGTATTTGAGTCTGTTTGAGTAGCGGGTGATTGAGGGACGCAGGAATTGAGTAGGAGTGAGGAAGCGGCGCCGGAGGATTAAAGCATCAGCAGGTGAGTAGGTAATTAGGCAATTAGGTGATAAGTGCGGAGTGAAAGCAGCAATAGTAATGTTAACAGCAGCAGTATAAATTGGAGTGAGTGCAGGAACATTAGCAGTTGAAGTCGGCTAAGTGTACTTCGTACAACTAAATTCAGGGGTTTTGAAGACAAATTACAGATAATTGTACTCCGTACACTTATATTTGCGCGATCTAGCGTAGTTGACTTGAATTGCGAATTTTAAGTGTACGAAATACATCTAACTCATGGAAGGGGCCTGATTTGTGCGTTTTAGCTGCACAGAGTACAACTATCCTTCTGAGCATAGCCACAGCCTTCGAATGCAGGCTTCGAAGGCTGCCTTCGAATATAGCCCTCAAATACAGTCCTCAGGTCCAGCATGTATCATCCATAGCTGGGGAGTTGTCCTGCAAGCCGCAAAGTGCAGCATGAATATGTAGGTTTCAAACTAATGTACTTTGTGCAATAGAATCGGCTGCTAGCTTGCGGAATTTGGATTCTGCTGTACTTCGTACAGTCAAATTGCTCGAAATTACCTCAAAACCGATGGCGTAAAATAAGTTGTGTACCAAGATTTGGAGCCTAGTCAGGCAACAAAAAAGTAGGGTATTCTCGGGATTGCGAAGTCCACCAAGAAAGGAACCCTACTCGATGACTATTCTACCCGAAAACCAGCTTAATAATCTATTTGAAAATCTTGTCACTCAGTTTGTCAAAGACAACATGGAATCCATCATGCGTGCCGAAATCCAGGCGTTCATGTCCAGTGAGGAAGCAGGTACACGCAATAGCCGCAACGGATACTACACGCGAGATCTGCATACAAAATACGGCAACCTGGAGGGTCTGGAGGTCCCCCGCGACCGCCAGGCCCTCTTCCAAACTCAGCTGTTTGAGCCGTACCAGCGGCGGGACGGTTGGCTCGAGGAGGCGGTGATCCAGATGTACAAATCAGGCATGGGAACCCGGGATGTAGCCCGTTTTATTGAAAGCATGTTCGGGAGCCATTACTCTCCGACAACCGTTAGCAATATTACCGCTACCGTCCTTGACGATATCCACCAGTGGCAGAAACGACCGTTAAGCAAACGCTACTCCGTGATCTATCTGGATGGGCTGTACGTGAAGCTCAAACGGGGCACTGTCCGTGGGGAGGTGGTCTATTTTGCGATGGGTATCGACGAAGAAGGACAACGTCAAATCCTGGGGTTCTACGTTGGCGGTCAAGAGAGTTCGAATGGCTGGCGGGAGGTCCTTAAAGACCTGTACACCCGCGGAGCGCAGGAAGTGCTGCTGGGTGTATTTGACGGACTTCCAGGGCTCGATGCTGCCTTTAAAGAGACGTACCCGCAGGCGGATGTGCAGCATTGTGTCGTGCACAAAGTGCGAGCCACGTTCCCCAAAATCCGAATCGAGCACAAAACCGATGTCATTGAAGCCCTGAAGACGGTGTATACCGCACCGGATGAGGAAGTGGCCCGGGCTACTTTTGATACGGTCAAGGCCAAGTGGAACAAGCTGTATCCGAAGGAAATGAAGTCTTGGGAGGAGCAGTTGTCCACACTCCTAACGTTCTACAAGTATCCGGAATCCATCCGCAAAGCGATCTACACGTCGAACCCCATTGAGCGAATGAACAAGGAAATCCGCAAGCGCCTCAAACCGATGAACAGTTTGACGAATATGGATGCGGCCGAGAAAATCGTGTATCTAGAAATGCTAGACTACAATGAGCGTCATGCAGAACGGGTCGTCCCTGGCTTTGGTATGGATACCGTCAAAAAGAAGCTAAATGAGCTATTTGAAGCGCGCTACCCTTCCTTGCCCACACCCGGAGAGGAGTAACTGATAAATCCTGTTTCTGGGGGTCGGGGTTCCCCCTTCCCCCAGAAACACCTACACCCCCAACCCGTACCCGGGGAGGTACTTCTACTCTTTACACAAACTTCTTGACGCTACCTCAAAACCTCATCCTGCCTAGAATCTACTGCAGGAAATGCAGCAGAATCATTTTTTGGCTGGAGAATGAGCAATTCTGCTGCATTTTCTGCAATCATACAAGTGGGGAACATACCTTAATTGAGATCCAGAAGGCGATGGGTGATACCCGGGAGGCGTAGGGCTCCAGTCTGAATCTCTGCTTTTTACTTGCCTAATTCATACTGCCTAGCATTCCGGGATCCCAGATGCTTGATTACGTTATTCCTTATTGCAGCGAAAGTCGGAATCAATACGCAGAAGCTATAACAATACGCAGAAGCTATAACAAAACGCAGAAGCTATAGCTACGCCAAACAGCCAGGCTCCGGGAAGCCTGGCTGTTTGGCGTTAATTTGTACGTATACTTGAATCTGCTTAATGAACTATTCGTTTTCTCTTGCAATCTGATTAAAAATTTCATGAAGAGCTTTTATGGCTTCGAGCCAATCCGCCGCTGTTGCATCGGTGTTGTTTATAACGGCTTTGGCATCAGTTACAGCTTCCGCAAGGCCGGGATGCGTTGAGTCATCCAGCAGCATTTTTTCGGCAAGTTCAACTGAATCAGGCAGCGCGGTGAATACACTAGGGACCGTAATAATAATTTCTTTGGTAACCGCGGAAAAGTCGCGTTTTAATTCCAGTTTGATGCTATAGTCGACAGGATCTGCGGTGCCGTTGTAATTCATGTACCATACCATGTAGTCTCTTAGGATGTATACATCATCAGTCACTGTGGATGGGCCATCATAATTCAATACAGTTACACGGAGATCCCTTGGCAGCGGCTGCTGTGGATCAGGCAGATAAACGACATCTCCCACAGTCATTGTGCCAGGCAGTACTTGATCCTTAAATGAAGCGGCGACCGTTGCTTCCAGTTCAGCATATTGTGCTTCCGAGTAGACAGATATAGGTACAGCATGGCTCTCCGAATGGTTCGGTTTCTTTAAGGAAATATAGACAGTGGTGCTGTCTGCACCGAAATCAAGACCTGTCAGCTTAACGCTGGTTGAGCCTTCGGCCACTGTTGCAGTTTGCAACAACTGGCTGTGGTCAATCTCGTCTGCGTAGACGGAAACCACATCTCCGGGTGCAAGGCTTCTCACATTTACAACGTCATTGGCACCGGCATGATTTTCTACACTCAGGAAGTTTGTATTAACAGTAGGACTCTCAGTATCCTGACCATTGTCTTGATCAAGATCAGACTTTGGAGCCGTGTCTGTCAGCATGTTCTTGTCCACAAAGGTCAATTCGCTGCCGGATATGTTCATATCAAAAACGTACCAGTATAGCATCTTGGTGTCTGTAACAGGAATGTGGTACGTCTTAACAGGCGTAGCATTGTGGCCGTTGTAAATTTCTACTTTGGCACCGGAAGCGGTTAAAGTGTTCGCTTGGGCTGTGCCGTTTCCGCTGAAGTTGTGAACGAAGAAGGTGTACTTTCCATCCACACGTTTACGAATGGTGGTCGTCTCCGGGCCGTAAGAATCTACATCATCATGGTCCAGATCGGCATAAGTTTGATTATTATAACTATATACTCTATCGCCGTACCAGGTATGGAATGATCTATTATTGGGTGCAGCACCAATCAGATGTGAATCTTCATCCAGCGGAAGCAAGTCCCAAGTGAGTACAATTCGAATTTCGTCGTTGGCAGGGATTTTAATTGCTGTGGCATTCTGGTTAATATTCTTATGAGTACTTAGCGAAGCACCAACAACGTGAGTAGTAATAAATCCGGATTTCGATAATTCACCGGTGTAAACTCCAGGGGCCAGATTGGCAAAATATTTACCTGCCGCATCCGTAACCACAGTTGCTGCGATTTCGCCTGTAGTTGCTCCGAGGCCTCTACGGAAATGGATTGTCATATCTGCTACAGGCTGATCGTCTACATCCGTAATTACGCCTTCGAAGCCATACACTGTCTCTGTTACAGTGCCTGGATTGCTGCCGTTTGAACCGCCGTTTGAACCGCCGGATGAGTCACCAGATGAACCACCGGATGAGCCGCCTCCGGAAACAACCGGAGTGCCGATGACAGCTGTAGCATTATTGCCGTAGTTTACATGCTCAGGAGTCTGGGCAAGAGTTGAACCGTTGGCATTGATTGAGGCAGTGCCAATGGAGCCTGTTCCGGTTACTCTGGCAATGGCATTTAGAATTAGAGCATTGATGCGTGCTCCGCCTGTAATGTCAATTCCCGTATTTCCGGCGCCGGGAGCCACTTGAAGCTGGCCGATCGAACCGGAACTCAGGTTTACTTGAATGGAGGTTGCCATAACATCCACCGTCTCGAAGGATCCGGCTAAGGATACCTGTGCATTTGCCGGAATTGCTGCGGAGAGATCGACATTACCGAAGCCGCTGCCTGTACCGCTGCCTTCTTCCAGTAGCGCGCCGGATTGCAGCGTGATCTGTTCAACCGAGCTGGCACCTTCAGTAACGATTCGGATACTTCCGTCTTTTTTATTGACAATGACGGTTACCAGGACTGAATCCACTACGTGGATACTGTTTTTACCGCCTCCGGCAATGGTAGTGGTGCCTTTAACAGTGACATTCTTTAGCGTCACATCACCTTTGCCAACGCCTTCACCAATCACCAGATCACCTGTGATAAGCGTGTTGTTCAGTACAACTCCGGGCGCTTCGATATATACCGAACCCTTTACTGTAGTAAGACCTGTCTCCGGGCCATAGTTCCCGGCTTTGTCATAAACGACCTTTTCAGAGGATTTGGCCGCTGCAAACTTCAATGCACGGTCAAGCACACTGACTGCTTCTGCTCTGGTGGCTGTGTCGAGCGGTCTGAATTTTTGATCATTTCCACTCATAAGGCCGGCTTGAGCAATGGCATTAATCTGGAGCTTGCTCCACTGGTGGCCTACAGCTGTATCCGAAAATGCAGCAGGTGAATCGGTGGCGCTCAGCTTAAGAATAGAGCTCACAATGGCTGCCATTTCTTCACGGGTAAGCGGCTGGTTAGGTCTAAACGTCTGATCAGTGTATCCTTTTATGTATCCTGCGGCAGTTGCTTTTGCAATATCCGCGTAGAACCAATTAGATGCTTTAACATCTTTATAAGCAATTTCCGCTGTGTTTGTATAACCGAAAGATTTGTTAATCAAAGCTGCAAATTCCGCGCGGGTAATCTTGTGGTCAGGCTGAAGGGTTCCATCCTGATAGCCTGAAAGTAACCCTTGCTGCTGCCATTCTTTTAAGACGTTCTCTGACCAGTGGCCGGATATGTCCTTTGCTGCAACGGAAGTCCCGGAAGCACCGGATGCGGCAAAAGCTTGACCAAAGGACATTAGATTTAAACAAATACATAATAGTACAATAAGAGTATTTCTGCGTACCTTGTTCTTCCTTCTCAATACGACACCAGCTTTCGTTTAATAGTACTTTTGTAAAGGTGAATGTTAGGAGACTAACCCTCCTTTGAAAAAAAATAGGTCTACCTAAGTGATATTAGCTTTTTATTGTAGATAAAAGTAGTTTTTTGTAAAAAAATAGGCGTATTGAACGATAAAATTGCGCAAAAGCGAAGGGAAAAATAGGTTTTTATATTTAAAATATTAAAAATATATTATGCTAATTCAAAGGAATGGCCTACAATCTGGAATTAATCTTCCAGTTCAGGCCGAGGAGGGATACACCCTATGTACATAAGAGTTCTTAATTCTGCTGATGCGGAAATATACCGCGAGATTCGGCTGCAGTCGTTGTTGAACCATCCTGAGGCTTTCCTCAGCTCCTATGAAGCGGAGTTGGGAATGCCGATAGAGACAACCCGGACCAGGCTTCATGCGGTGGACGGTAAATTCACGCTTGGCGGCTTTAATGGGCGGGAGGAACTGGTTGGTGTAGTCACATTTGTCCGTGAGAGCAGGGACAAGATCAGCCATAAAGGCAATGTATACGCCATGTATGTGAGTCCCTCGGCACGGAAGCAGAAGCTGGGGCATTTGCTGATGACGGAGCTGATTGTGAGGGCCAGGCAGTCTCCGGGACTTGAAATCCTTAATTTGGCAGTGTTCTCAGATAACCTTCCAGCCATCCGGCTGTACCAATCGCTGGGGTTCACCTGCTACGGGACGGAACGGAATGCGGTGAAGCTCAACGGCAGTTATCTGGACGAGGACCTGATGACCTTGCCGCTGATCCCATCACCCTAGAGAAAAATCAACAAGCAGACATAATGAAAGCTGCCGCTAGCATAAGCTTGTCTAAGAGGTCCTGTCCATAAAAGGGGTTGAAGACTTGGCGACTGCGCTGCTTGGCAGCTTTTTGTCGGCGATGGCGACTGTTCTCGGAGTGGTTCCCATCCTGTTTGTGAAAAAACTTTCCGAGCTGTGGAAGGATGTGCTGGTCGCCTTCACCGCCGGAATTATGGTTTCAGCGTCTACCTTTGGCCTAATGCCGCAGGCGATAAGGGAGTCGGGGATCATCGCTCTGACGCTGGGACTGATTACCGGTGTGCTGCTGCTCGATCTGATCGAGAACAACATCCCGCATATCGACGTGGAGAACAAACCCGGATTCACCAACATGGATTCCAAGGCGCTGCTTGTTTTGATCGCATTGTTCATCCACAACATTCCCGAGGGTCTCAGCACAGGTTTCAGCTATGCCAGCGAGCAGGCCAGCCTGGGTCCTATGGTGGCGATTGCCATTGGTGCGCAAAATATGCCGGAGGGGCTGATTCTGGCCATCTTCCTGATGAATTCGCAGGCAACCCGGCGAAAAGCATTGTTTATGGCCGGTTTAACCGGACTTATGGAGATGGTGTCGGCAGTCATCGGGTATTGCACGGCCAGCTATTTGCATAATAATGCCGTAGGTTACGGACTGGCTTTTGCTGCCGGAGCTATGCTCTTCATCGTCTATAAGGAGCTGATTCCGGAGAGTCATGGTCATGGCTATGAGCGGCCCTCCACCTATTCGTTTATCTTCGGACTGCTCGCCATGCTGTACATTACACAGTTTTTTGGCTGACGTAGAGGATATTATAGATGTTGGCTTAATTCAGCAGAGTTTGATGAAGAAGAGGCTATCCCGGCTGCGGCAACAGTCAAGGGATAGCCTCTTCTCTTCTTCGTGTATTGAATTAAAGGTGTACTGTGTAGCGGTTTGGTTTGCTTGCGCTACGGACGGCCTCAAGCTCCTGAGGAGAGAGCGGGGAGGCCGTGGCGGCTGCAATATTCAGCTTCAGCTGCATCAGACTGCTCGCGCCGGGGATGATCGCAGCCACAGCTGGATGCCCCAGCGGATAGTGAAGCGCTGTTTGCGTCAGGGTACGGGAACCAGTGGATTGCTGCATCAAATGCTCCTGCAGCCCAGGCAGTTCCCCGGTTTCATAATCAAGGTACGCCTTGCCTGTCCGGCTGCGCCCTTGCTCGGTCAATATACCTCCGGCCAGCGGCCCCCGGGCGATCAGGCTGATTCCATGCTCCGCCAGTAAAGGCAGGAGCTCTTCCTCGGGCCGTCTGTCCAGGATGCTGTATTGGCTCATCACACTAATAATAGCGGAGCGCTGCACGTATTCCCGGATCACATTGGGGCGGATCGAGGAGATCCCGTAATAACGGATGAGGCCTTCCTGCTTCAATTCTTCAAAAGCCTCTATCGTCTCGTCGATGGGGTCCTGGATCGTTCCTCCATGCAGCTGATAGAGATCGATATAATCTGTCTGCAGCCGGCGAAGGCTCTCTTTTACTGCTGATTTAATATAGGCTTTGGAAGGGTCCCAGCTCCAGCCTTCTTTGCCGGGGATTCTGCGGTTGCCGACCTTCGTAGCCAGGATGACGTCCGCACGCCGATGGCGCACCGCGTTGCCAATGATTTCTTCATTTCGTCCCTCATCATATAGATCCGCAGTATCCAGGAAATTAATGCCCTGCTCCAGCGCTTCGTGAATGATCGCCGCAGCATGAGTCTCATCGGTCCCCAGGGACATGCAGCCAAGGCCCATGGCACTTACATATAAATCGGATTGGCCCAAACGGTTTTTGTTCATTCTGCAACCCTTTCTGTGCTGTTTTTGTGTCCATTATACCATTCCTATGCCAAAAGACGGCCATCGCGCGCCGTCTAGCCTGCTGGCTGTATGGACGCGATTGCCGTCTTTAGGATTAAGCTCCGGGTTATCCCTGCAAAATCTTTTCGATTTGTTCCAGCTCTTCCGCGCTTAGCTCAGGGGCATTCAAGGATGCCACGGCATCTTCGATCTGGCTTACCTTGCTTGCGCCAATCAGTGCCGAGGTGACTTTGCCGCCGCGAAGCACCCACGACAAGGCAAGCTGCGACATCTTCTGGCCGCGTGCGGCAGCCAGTTCATTCAGCTTGCGTACCTTGCCGATGACCTCTTCGGTAATTTCCTTCTCCGAGAGGAATACGCTGGGTCCGGCTGCGCGGGAATCCGCAGTAATTCCGTTCAGATAACGGTCGGTCAGGATGCCTTTTTGCAGCGGCGAGAAGGCGATGGTGCCGATGCCTTCTTCGGCAAGCACATCCTGCAGGCCGTCTTCAATCCAGCGGGACATCATGGAGTAGTTGGGCTGGTGGATCAGGCAAGGTGTGCCCAGACGGCGGAGGATTTGAGCGGCCTCGCGCGCCTGCTCGGCACTGTAGTTGGAAATGCCGACATACAGCGCTTTGCCTTGGCGCACCAAGAGATCCAGCGCACTCATGGTTTCCTCCAGCGGCGTGTTCGGGTCCGGACGGTGATGATAGTAAATATCCACATAATCAAGGCCCATCCGCTTCAGACTCTGATCAAGACTTGCAACGAGATTTTTCTTCGAGCCCCATTCGCCATAAGGGCCGGGCCACATGTAATATCCGGCTTTGCTGGAGATGATTAGCTCATCGCGGTAAGCGGTGAAGTCCTTCTTAAGAATTTGGCCGAAACTCTCCTCGGCAGAGCCTGCGGGCGGACCATAGTTGTTGGCGAGGTCAAAATGGGTAATTCCCAGATCGAAGGCCCGCCGGACCATTGCGCGGCCGTTCTCAAAGACGTCATTGCCGCCAAAGTTATGCCACAGCCCGAGCGAAATGGCAGGCAGGAGCAGGCCACTTCGGCCGGTGCGGTTATATTTCATCTGGTCGTAGCGTTCAGGATTCGCGTTGTACAATTTGTTTTCCTCCTAAAAGTTTTATGGAGCATTACTTTCATACATCCTTCGTAATAAAACTCGCTTCGGAAGCATCACTAAGTTTTGTAAGCATCAGCTTCTTTGCCTCACTTCGTACAAAACTGGCTTCGGAAGCGTTTACTACATTTCCGGATACGTTCCTATTGTAGCGAAAGCACGGCGACAAACGTATGTCAGCAAGGAAGAAGTTTATAGAACAATGTCATTATCGGCATGCTGGAGGCGGTATCCTTTGGGGGAACAGCCCTTGACCTTCTTAAACATGCGGGAGAAGAGCAGCGGGTCCTGATAACCGACGGAACGCGAGATCTCACCGATGGTACAATCGGTTTCCATCAGCAGCTCGCAGGCCTTGGCGATCCGGTAATTTAGCAGATACTGCTGCGGCGGAAGGCCGATGGTCCGTTTAAATAATGCGGATACGTATTTGCGGTCCAGCCTAAGGGAAGATGACATCATCTCCATCGTGACATTTTCACAGTAATGGGCATGCAGGAAGTGGAGACATTGCTCGACGTAAATGCTTTTTTGGCGCGGAATCGGGAATACATCCTTGGCCGCCGGTACCTTGCTCAGCAGGAGAGAGAAGAACTCATACATCATTGCTTTGAGCGGCAGATTCAGGCAGTCACTGCGGTCCGCTGCCTCTGTCAGCCGATCATACAGTGAGGGCATAAGCAGTTCATCCATCGGAAAGACGGGATGCTCCGGCGACAGCGAGGTTTTGGACAGCAAGTGTTCAATTTCTTCTCCGGTAAAAGCTATCCATGAATAATTCCAAGGCGTATTCAGGTCAGCCGCGTAATAAGTCACAATATGCGGATAGGTCAGAAAGGCCTGACCCGCCTGAAGTGTATGTGTCTCTTCACCGACGGCCACCTTGCCGGTACCTTCGTGGATAAAATGGATTTTGTACAAATCGCGTACACAGGGTCCAACGGTATGACCGGGGGCACACTGCTCCCGTCCCCAATAATGAAGATGCAGATCGGAATTCCCCCGGAACGGACGCTGTGAATTATATTTGAATATGGCCATGCTTCAGCCTCTTTCCTGTATGAGGTTGTCCTGGACAACGCCCGGGATATGCTCTCATTATACAATAGATTCGAAACGGCGGATAAACCGCAAAAAGTCCCAG
The DNA here is from genome assembly GCF_038002865.1 of Paenibacillus sp. FSL H3-0321. NCBI lineage: Bacteria > Bacillati > Bacillota > Bacilli > Caryophanales > Paenibacillaceae > Paenibacillus > Paenibacillus sp. FSL H3-0321. The sequence goes on from NZ_JBBODH010000001.1 coordinate 5,520,321, forward strand.
CCCCCTTTTGGAGGGGGAGGGACTCGCAGAGCAGGCTGGATTATGCCTCCATTTTCAGCATCACCAGCTCTTCCACAGGCTCGCCGTTTACCAGATGCTCTTCCACGATGCGCGGAACATCGTCTGTCGTCACATTGTAGTACCAGATGCCGTCAGGGTAAACGATAACAAACGGTCCGTTGCCGCATAGCCCGAGACAGCTGGTTTTGTTGATTTTAACCGTCTTATGGATGCCTTGCTCTACCAGCTGTTCCTTGAATGCCTGCATAACATCCTCTACCTCCTGATTGTTGCAGTGCTCGCTGCAGCAGAAGAGCAGATGTTTTTTTAACACCTTTAAACGCATATTCATGGTTAAGCCTCCTCGATCTTGTGGGAATTGTGGACGTATCTTTAGGAGGAGTATAGTCTCTTTTGCAAACTCTGTAATGAGGTAGAGAGCATTGTTCTAAAAGGCTACATATATAGGATAAATCCGGGAGATTAGTGTTAGATTAGTTAACTTTCCAAGCGGATGTTTGAACAAAAAGTGTCATTTCCCTTATTTCCCAGAGTATTTCCTGTTTGAGAAATATAATTGAGGACTCTCCTTTGAATTTAAAGTAAAGCAGTTTAGCGCATGATCGATTGGTTAATTAAGAGCTATGAAAGAATGATTAAGCAACATCAAACTTTAACTATCAGGAGGGAATCGTTATGAATAAGAAAATAGTAGGTGTATTTTATACCGAGCATGAAGCTTCACGGGCAATTGAAGACTTGAAGAACCAAGGATTTCTGACAGAGGATATCTCCGTGATTGCCAGAAACAAAGATGATGTTGACGCGATTAACAATGAGATGGGCACCAAGGCGCCAGAGGGTATGGCATCCGGTGCGGCTACCGGCGGTTTGCTGGGCGGTGTCACCGGGCTTCTTGCAGGAATCGGGGCGCTGGCCATACCGGGAATCGGACCGATCCTCGCCGCAGGACCGATTGCCGCGACATTGGCAGGAGCTGCTGTTGGTGCAGGAACCGGCGGACTGGTCGGTGGACTGATTGGTCTCGGCATTCCTGAGGATGAAGCGGAAAGTTATGATAATTATGTAGATGAAGGTCGTATTCTGGTTATGGTAGATGCGGACAATACACGGGCCGAAGAGGTATATTCTGTGTTCCGCAGCCACAATTCAGCCAATGCCGACCGTTATATGGATGATAATATGGCAGCAGGAGATGTTACGGGGACGGCCCGCAATTCTGTAACAGACACAGTGGATGCTGCATTTAACGGATCAGGGCTGGAGGGACGTCAGGATACGGGGCTGGATACAATGAATTCTGCTCCTGTTCATGATCTTCCTGAAACACGGGCGCTGGATGATGTGAACCAGCCGGGAATGACAGGGAATGTATATTCCGGAACTACTGATGTGTCCAAAAACAAGGTGCAGACTGGTGAAGCCCGGGTGGACAAAACAGGCAAGGTGAAGCTCGATTCCAGCGATGAACTGCTGAGAGACCACAGCCGGATGCATTAAGCGAAAGTTTCCTGTTTAACTCCGGTCACTATAACTCAAAACAAGGTTTCCCCAAGATCCTTTTCGGCCCCGGGGAAACCTTGTTTTGAGGTTATGAAGGAATATCCTCTGCGCTACAGGTTAGGCTCTTTACATAAAAGCCGCATTCGGTCTGGCCGAGTAGCCCTGCGGAATCTCCTTGCCGGGCAGGAAGTGGATGCTGCGGATATAACGGATCGTCCGGCTCTGTGACCGCATGATGACAGAATGTGTCTCGGCGCGTTCCTTGCCGATGAAGCGGACTCCGTTCAGGAATTCACCGGAGGTGACTCCGGTGGCGGCAAAGATAACATCGCCCGTCCCGACCATATCCTCCATGGACAGAATGCGTGTCGGATTGTCGATGCCCATATGCAGGCAGCGCTGCATCTCAAAAGGGCCCTCCGGCAGCAGTCTTCCCTGTAGCTCTCCGCCGAGGCATTTCAGCGCGGCGGCAGCAAGCACGCCTTCGGGCGCCCCACCGGAGCCCATGTACAGATCCACATCGCTGTCCGGCAGCGCGGCGGCGATAGCCCCGGCCACATCGCCGTGGCCGATCAGCTTGATTCGTACGCCCGCTTCGCGCAGGCTGCGGATCAGCTCCTCATGCCGCTTGCGGTCAAGCACCATCACCGTCAGCTCGGAGAGCGATTTGCCGGTGATCATGCTGGCCTTGCGCAGCGTAACCCCGGCAGGATCTTCGAGGCTGAGCCTGCCGGCCAGCTCGGGGCCGCAGGCGAGCTTCTCCATATAAATGTCGGGAGCATGCAGCAGGCTGCCCCGGTCCGCAATGGCAATCACCGACTGGGCGTTGTGCAGTCCGCAGGCTACCACCTCGGTGCCCTCCAGCGGATCAACAGCCACATCAACGGAAGGGCCGCTTTTGTTCCCGACCCGTTCTCCGATGTAGAGCATCGGTGCCTCATCCATCTCGCCTTCGCCAATGACGACAGTCCCGTCAATGGAGACGGAATCGAACATGGAACGGATAGCAGTCGTAGCAGCATCATCCGCCGCATGTTTATCGCCCCGGCCAATCCAGCGGGCCGAGGATAAAGCGCCCAATTCAGTTACCCGTACAATCTCCAGTGCCAATTCGCGTTCCATATGCTTTCCCTCCATTACATTTTTAGTGTGGATGTTTCCGGTGTTTCCGGAGAATCGGAGATATACCCCATAATAATTCCTGCTGTCTCCTCAATGGCTTTGTTCGTAATATCTATGACGGGGCAGCCCAGCTTGGCAAAAAGCCCTGCTGCATACTCCGTCTCTTCCTGAATGCGTTCAAGGCTGGCATATTGGGAGCCTGCCGGCAACCCCAGCATCTTAAGGCGTTCCGAACGGATCTTCAGCATATATTCCGGCTTCATCGTAAGGCCGATGATCCGGTTCGGCGGCAGACTCATCAACTGCTGCGGCGGGCCAATCTCGGGGACAACAGGGTAATTGACGACCTTCTTGCCCCGGTGGGCCAGAAAAATGCTGAGCGGAGTCTTGGAGGTGCGGGACATGCCGAGCAGCACAATGTCGGCCTTAAGCATCGCGCCAAGATCGCGTCCGTCATCACTGGCAACCGTGAATTCGATCGCTTCGATCCGCTGGAAATAATCTTCGTCGAGCTGATGCAGCAGTCCCGGCCGGGCCTGAGGCGCATCGTCGAAAGTGTCGATGAAGGCCTGCATCATCGGGCCCATGATATCGACAATCCTCAGGTCCAGCCGGACAGCCTCTTCACGGATCATCTCCCGGAGCTCCGGCTGGACCAGTGTATAGGCGACAAAACCTTGCAGCTGCGCCGTTTCCTCCATTAGTTTCCGCAGTTCGTCCTCATGTCTTACATTGCCGTATCTTCTGATGGTAACCCGCTGATTCTGAAATTGGTGAATGACAGCCTGCACAACCGCCTCCGCCGTATCTCCTATCGAATCTGAGCAGATCGTAATGAAGTGTGAAGATTGCTCCATGCGTTTCAATTCCTCCGTTATCCTTTGGCTTCTAGATCGAGGAGAAGCTTTACGATGGAGGTTTTGGTCAGGCGCCCTACCACGTCAAGCTTGGGGCCGGTTTCCTCCGTGCCGCTGGGCACAACCACCGGCAGACTGTCTACCTCGTGAACAATCATTTTATGCGCGGCCTCAAGCACCGGGTCATCGGGAGAAACGGTTACTACCTTGGGCTGGCGGGTCATTACCATACTCACCGGCATGGATACTGCGCCGGGATTGCCGAGCGTTACCTTCAGAAAATCCTTGCGTGAGGCGACACCGGCCAGTTTGCCGTCGCCATCGCAAATAATAAGCGTGCCGACATCCTGCAGGAACAGCGTAACCACGGCATCCTGAATGGTTGTCGTCTCGCGGATAATAATCGGGATACTCTGGATATCCCTGACTCTGGTTTCCTGCAGCAGAGAGCTGCTGCCTTGACGCTGAGCTGCTTTCTTGCCGGGGAAATATCCGACCTTTGGCTTGGCATCAATGTACTCCAGCATGACCAGGATGGACAGGTCGTTGCGGATGGTCGGCCGGCTGAGATTCAGGGTTTCCGCAATTTGGTCACCGGTAATCGGCGCTCTTTTTTTTACAATGTCAATGATTTGCATTTGACGGGATGTCAGTTCAATCACAGGTTTCCTCCACTTTCCGGATACAATCAGGTGCTCCTCTATAGAAAAGGAGTTCTGTTAAGCAAGATCCCCCTTTCAATTAGACGTCCTAATGGTAATATAATCCCCTAACTTGGTTATATAATACGCAATAATAATCAATAATGCAACATATAGTATGTCATATATAATATTTTTTTTGAATTTTCATTTCAGCCATGAGGAACGGTAATGAACTGAGCTGTGTTGGGAAATAGGGAAGGAGAACAACAGAACAGCCTGGAGCCCATTATTTTTTCAGGGGTCCAGGCTGTTCTCTTGTTTAGGAAATATACAATATTTATTCCTGTGGAAGAGCCTCAATGCTTCCTTTTTGAAGAATCGGGGCAGGCGGTTTTTGTTTGAAAATCAGCTGCTTCAACGCTCCCGCATTCACAAGCACGGTTCCGGCAATGATGGTGAATACCCCGAGGACGGTTATCCAGCTTACAGCTTCCCCGTAGAATACAAGACCCACACCAACGGCGATCGGCGGCGAAATATACAGCCAGGTCGACGGAAAGACGGGATTCGTCTTGGCGACGAGCCAGTAGAACAAGGTGTGTCCAACCATTGAGCCGATAACGGTCAGGTAGAGCAGCGAGCCGGCGGTTTTGAACGAGAGAAGAAACCCGGGATGCACATTTTCGGTGAAAAGCGACAGGATGAACAGGAGCGCTCCGCCATATATCATTTGTGCTGCATTCAACGCGACGGGTGAAACCTCGGAGAAGGTTGTGGTTACTTTTTTGGAGTAAATTGCCCCCGCCGCATAGCAGCATTCCCCAATCAGCACAGCAGCGCAGCCGATGAGCCACAAGGGAGAGACATCTATCGCCAGACTGGGCAGAACCAGCAGCAGAACGCCGGTGAAGCCGATGATACAGCCGTAGATCGAATACGACGGAGCTTTTTGACGGAACAAAGCGGTCTGCAGCAGCAGAATCATCATCGGCCCGGTAGCTGACAGCACGGCGGCAAGCCCGGAGGATACATGTTGCTCCGCCCAGTACAGCCCGGCGAAGGTTCCAAAGGTCAGCGCGGCTCCGGTGAACAGCATCTCTTTGCGCAGCAGCAGGGAGAAGCTTGCTTTGCCTTTCCAGACCATCCAGAGGAACAATATTGCTCCTGCCATAAAGAAACGGATTCCTGCTGAGAAAAAAGGCGGCGCTCCGGCATCCACACCAATTTTAATCGCTAAAAAGGTAGTGCCGAAGATCAGACAGACAAGAGAGTAAGCCAACAGAATCATATCCAGTTCCCCTTTGTAAAGTTAATATGGCAGCCCAGTAGAATCATTTTGTTAATCATATAGGGGTGGGGACAGAACAGATTGCAGACAGCAGAACAGATGAGAGGAATAATGAGGTACAATACGGGAAAGAGGATTTGCAGAAGAGGCTGCAATATGCGGTTATCACAGGGAGGGTGGATTACGATGAAAAAAGCTACGGGGGCGGACCAAAGCCATCCCTTGTTCCGCCAGGTCTGCGAATTCATACTGAACCGGATGGAACGTGGAGAATGGAAGGCGCATGATAAGCTGCCCTCGATCCGTCTGCTGGCGGAAGAGCTGAAGGTGCACCGGCTGACGGTATTCAAGGCCTACCGGGTGCTGACTGAGGACGGCAAGGTCTATGTGAAAGACAAATCCGGTTATTATGTATCTCCGGGCGACAGGGCGCTGGGCGATGGTTCAAGCGAGGGGGCAGCGGTATCCACTTATTCACTGACCAATCCCTTATCTGATATCCAGCGGATGCCGGTCCAATACCAATTTTCGCAGGCGCTTATTGATCCGAATCTGCTGCCGAACCTGTTCCTGTCCGATTATGTGAAAAAGGTGTTCGACCTTTATCCGAAGGTCATGGGAACCTATTCCTCTGTTCAGGGCGATGAGGAGCTGCGCGAAACGCTGAGCCGCCATTTCCACGATCAGCACCGGCTGCAGCTGTCGCCGCAGGAGCTGCTGATCACCTCGGGTGCGCAGCAGGCGATCAATCTGATCGCCGGTATTGTGCTCGGGCCGATGGACAATGTGCTGGTGGAGCGGCCGACGTACAGCGTGGCTATGGATATTTTTCGCCGGGCCGGTGCACGGCTTATACCAGTGGAGATTACACCGCAGGGCTATGATCTGGAGGCGGTGGAGGAGCTGATGCGCAGGCACAAGCCGCGGATGTTCTACTTGAACCCGACCCATCACAATCCGACCGGATATACCGTTCCGGCGCGGCAGCGCAAGCTGATGGTTGAACTGGCCGAGCGGTACCGCTGCCTGCTGGTGGAGGATGATCCCTTCCGCGATATGTATTTCGGGGAGAAGCCGCCGCCGCCGTTTTTTGCCTATGATACGGAGGGCTGGGTCATTTATATCAGCAGCTTCAGCAAGTATGTCGCTCCGGGGTTGCGCATCTGTGCGGTCGCTTGCCGTTATCCGTTTATGGAGCGGCTGATTACCGCCAAATCACTGGCCGATAACGGGACTCCGCTGCTTAACCAGAAGATTTTCCTGCACTATTACACCTCGCCGCGGCTGCAGCGGCATCTCGGCAAGCTGCGCATTGCGCTCCAGGTGCATAAGGAAATTGTGGAGGAGGAGCTGGCGTCTGCCGGCTGGGAGTGGACAGCGCCGGAGGGCGGGCTGAACCTGTGGGTGAAGCTGCCCGAATCCATCTCTGTGGCAGCGTTGTTTGACCGCAGTATGGAACAGTCGATCTCCTTCATACCGGGAGAAATCTGCGATCCGCTCGGTGAAATGAAATCCTGGCTGAGGCTCAGCTATTCCTTTGCCAGCGAAGGTGTGCTGCGGGAGGGCATCCGGCGTCTGGTGATGCTTGCCGGACAATTAGAAAAATGAACTAGATTGTAAATGAAAGCACATGATGAAGTTGTATGCAGAAGAGCGTGAGCAGGTGTGTATAAGAGCACCATGGAGAAGTGTGTATAAGGGTACCATGGAGAAGTGTGTGATAAGGGTACATTGAAGTGCGCGTGGCGTTGCTTGGTGATGTTCACGCGGAGTCGTATTGAGAAATGTGAGAGGATGCACAGAAGGTAGCTTGGGAGTAGAGCGATTTGTACGGCGGGGGTTCAATAGTAGCCTGCCACTGCCGAGTATGTATTACTCTAGACGGACTCCTGCAATTAGAATAAATAGTGGACACCCGTTAACGGACGGACCGATAATGATAGCAACGGAGGTGTGTTCACATGGGAGAACAACGACAACGGTATAACGAAGAGTTTAAGAAGCAAACCGTGAAGTTCATTCAAGAACAGACGAAGACCTTAGGCGACTTAGCGGAAGAACTTAACATCCCGAAAAGTACGCTGCATCAGTGGATGGGTCAATATCGGGAGCTTAAGAATGAACCGGCGGCGAGTATGGACCGGGTACGAGAACTCGAAGCACAGTTGAAAGAGGCGACCCGTCTGCTCCAGGAGAAAGAACTCAAACTTGCCGATGCAGAAGAAGAACTGGCGATTGTAAAAAAAGCTGTGCACATCTTCAGCAAACCAAGGAACTAAGATTCCAGTTTATGGAGAACCATCGCTCCGAGTTTCGCTTGGAGAAGATGTGCGACACCCTACACGTTTCAAGGAGCGGTTACTACAAGTGGCGGACGGGAGAAACCAGCACACAGAAACTCCGCAAAGCAGCGATCATGGAGCGAATCCAGTATCATTTTGCCGATCATAAAAAGCGTTATGGAAGTCCGAAGATCACCCGTCTGCTGCACCAAGAGGGCTATACCGTTACCGAACGCACCGTGAGTGTGTACATGCGACAAATGAAGCTCCGCTCCGTCGTGTCTAAACCCTACCGTGTACAGACTACCGACTCTAAACATAATAATCCCATCGCACCCAACACACTGAATCAAGAGTTTAAAGTGCTCAAACCCAATACCGTATGGGTCACGGACATCACATACATCCCTTGCCGGGGAGGCCGCTTGTACCTAGCCAGCGTCATGGATTTATGCACGCGTGAAATCGTAGGGTGGCGCTTGTACAACCATATGGAAACCAGTCTGGTCCTGCACGCCTTGCAGGCTGCTTACGCAGCCAAGCGACCTGGTGAGGGGTTGCTGCACCACTCCGACCGAGGGTCTCAATATACCTCTAGGGATTATGTCGAACAGTTGAAGACGTACCACATGGAATCCAGTATGAGTCGCAAAGGGAACTGTTACGATAACGCCTGCATCGAGTCTTGGCACAGTATTTTAAAGAAGGAGCTCATTTACTGTAACCCGCGTTTCAAAAACCAGGAGCAGGCTTACAATGCCATTTTTCAGTACATTGAGTTTTACTACAACCGCAAGCGAATGCATGGCGCACTGGGGTATCTTTCTCCAGCTCGTTTTGCTAAGCAATTTACTCAAAAATCCGTTGCGTGACCGTCTACTTTCTTGACAGAGGTCCAGCGCAACAGTGTCTCTACTAAGTAGACCTCCAGAAGCGCAACGGTGTCTTAACTAAGTGGGCGGCCAGAAGAGCACATCAGTGTCTCAACTAAGCAGGCGCCCAGGCATTAGTCCCTCATCCACAAGCACCCAGACCCAAAGCGCCCTGTCCGAGCAAGCAGACAGGGCGCTTTGGGTCTATTTATTAAGCTTAGTTAGGGTCCCGCTTTGTGCTAGCCAGGACCATAACTCATTCACGCTTTCCTCCGGCGTCTGCTCGGCTGTGCGGAGCGTTAACTCTGGGCTGACAGGAGCCTGGTAAGGATCAGAAATGCCGGTGAAGGAGGGGATTTCGCCCCGGCGGGCCTTGGCATACAGCCCTTTGACATCCCGCGACTCGCAGATTTCTAAAGGGCAATCTACATAGACTTCTGCGAAACCGGGCAGCGACTGGCGGGCATAGTCGCGCATTTCCGCATAAGGGCTGATGACCGAGACCACTGATATGACGCCGTGCCGATTCAGCATACCGGCCACGTAGACGGCCCGGCGGATATTCTCGAACCGGTCTTCCCGGCTGAAGCCGAGGCCTTGTCCGAGCGCACGCCTCAGCTCATCTCCGTCGAGCCATTCGGCGGCCAGTCCCTGTTCTCTCAGTCTGTCCGTCAGAAGCGAGGCAATCGTTGATTTGCCCGCCCCGGACAAGCCGGTGAGCCACAGAGTCATACCGGGACCTGAACGAATCCCTGCAACTTCGTGCGCTGCTCCAAACCCGGTGCCCTCGTGCTTTACTCCAAGTCCAGTACCTGCTCCATGTCCCACACCTTTGTGTTCTGCTCCAATTCCAGCATCTGCTCTATGTTCTGCACCTTCGTGCTCAACTAGAATCCCCGCACTTTTGTGCGCTGCTCCAAACTCGGAACCTTCGTGCTCTGCTCCAATTCCAGCACTTTCCCGATTTGCTCTCATCTCTGCACCTCCGCGATTCCGTAGGGTATTCGTTCCAGCAGGCCGGAGCCGTAAATCTGCTCCAGCCGGAGCCCGGGCATGTGGATGTAACCGATATAGCAGTCGCAGAAGTTCATGCGGCAGCTCCGCTCCGCAGCGAGGCCTTCCAGGCCGTCACGGTAGAGGTTGCCGATGACGCCCCTGTCCTTATAGCAGCGTTTAACTAGACCGGGTCCCTGCACATAGAACACATTGCTGCCGGCATTGCAGAGTTTGCCCAAGCTTTCATAGTCGACTGTATTGATATGAAAATGCGGATCAATGCCGCCGAGAAGGGCGAGATCTTCCGGTGTGTAATAATCCGGTTTGTCTTTGTAGGCATTCACCCACAGATAGACATCATCCGGCAGGGCGGCCCGCAGCGAGGCAATTGCCGGAAAGGCGCTGCGCAGGCCCACACTGCCGACACTGAAGGGAATGCCCTGCTTATAGACAGCCATACATTGGGCCAGAAACCGCTCCTCCCGCACCTGGCCCGGGTGATAGGTCGCCCAGAAGGCAGCCGTGGCCGGGTTCAGCTCCGGGATAAAATCCAGGCTGGCCGACAGGTTGGTCTGGATAGCCACCTTGTCCACATGGGGGAGATGGGAGAGGGTAATCAGCGCTTCTTTATACCAGCGGTGAATCAGTCCTTCACCGTAAGGATTGAAGAAGATCGACAGCCGGTGGCCCGCCGCACCTTGCTCCGCAGCCCACTGGACAAAGGTCTCCAATCCCTCGCGGTCCTTGGCAAGCGTAGCGGCGCTGTCTCTCGTCTTGCCGAACGGACAGTAGGGACAATCATAATTACAGGAGGTGAGGGCCCCACGGTAGTAGAGGACGGCATTCATGGCAAAATAAATCCTTCCATACGTTCCCTGATTTCACCCGAGATGAACCAGTCGCCGATGGAGTCCGAGTAGCCCAGACCCTCAGGGGTTAACCGCAGGATACCTTCCTCTACTTCGCCCAGACCACTTTGAAGCAGCAGGTCAAGCTCAGGATAATCATTCCACAGCGAAGCCGAGAAACGTCCGCTGTAGTCGGCCAGCTTCAGCCCCTCGCTGTGCAGCACAGCTTTCAGAATGAAACGCCGTTTCTGTTCTTCCCGGCTTAGCACAATGCCGTAATCGGCCGTGTCATAAGACTCGGACGACACATAATCGGCAATGATGCTCTCCGTTGCCTTGCGGCTGACGCCGTAGCGGGAGGCGTAGTGCACCTCCCGCGTATAGGAACGGGCTCCACAGCCGAGGCCGACCATCCCCTCCTCCTGACAGCTGTAGCCGAGGATGGCTTTGCTGGTGCCTGCCGTTTCCTTAGCGAAGCGGCGCATAGAATACTGGCGGTAGCCGTGCTCTGCGAGGAGCTGGCAAGCGGCAGTATAGCAATCATGGCGGAGATCCTGCTGGCGCAGCAGATCTCCCGGCTTCACAATCGTATGCTCGCGGGTGTAGAGCGGATAGAGAAAAATCTCCTCCGGTTCATACAGGAGCGCCTGATTCAGCGAATAGAGCCAGGACTCCACGCTCTGGCCCGGAAGCCCGTAGATCAGATCCAGATTCAGGATGGGGAATTGATATTTCCCCAGCAGCTCCAGTGCCCGGTATACCACCTCAGGGTTCTGCGGACGGTAGATGGCCGCCGATTCGGCGGCGACAAAGCTCTGGATGCCCATACTGACCCGGTCCACGGTATTGTCCTTCAGGATGGCGAGCTTCTCTTCCGTAATTGTCTCGGGTGAGGTTTCGACTGAGATTGAAGCAAGGGCGGTGTCCAGGCCCATGATCTCCCGGGCGATCCGGAACAGCCGGCTTAGCTGCGGGGCGGCCAGCAGGGTTGGCGTACCGCCGCCGATCGCGAACCGGGCATACGGCTTATGGCCGGTAAAGGCCGACCACTGTTTTGCCTGCCGTTCCAGCGCATCCACATAGGTGGCGTGGACATCTGCACGTTTGTCCGGCAGGGTGAAGAGGTTGCAGAAGCCGCAGCGTGCGCCGCAGAACGGAATATGCATATAGAGAAAAAAAGAATCCGCAGGCTCTTCCAGCCACAGCTGTTCCAGCGGAATAGGAGGCTGGAATTCACGATAGGCTGTCTTGTGCGGATAGGAATAGAGATAATTGCGGTAAGGGTTAGCGGTAATCTGCTTTTTCCAGCGCTTAAGCTCCTCCGAAGAGAGAGACGGTCTTACGTCGTTGTCATTAGGATGCTGCAGGAAATTGCCGGTTGACGTCATACGTTTCTCCTTTCTTCCGGGTTGAACCGGGTTGTCAATCTAGAGGATGAATTCCCGGTAAGGGACATTCCACACGGTCTCATGTGCCAGACGGTGTCCCTGATAGCCATCTTCCCCATAGGCTGTGCCGTGGTCCGAGAAGGCCAGGCAGAAGACCGGATTGCCGCGTTCGCGAAAGCGCTCAAACAGGCGCCCCAGCTCTCCGTCGGCATAACGCAGTGCGGCACGCTGGCTGTCCACAGAATCCTTCCGGGCACCCGGAAGGAAGAAATGGTTCGGCCCGTGGATGGCTGACACATTGAGGAACAGGAACAGTCTTTGATCCAGCGGAGTATCGTTCAGCACCTTCAGGGCGTGGTTCACCTGATGCTCCGTGGAGCGCGGGTTCGTGACACCGAAGGTCATCCGCCAGTAGCTGTGCTGGAAATAACCGGGCAGTACGCGGGCAAGCGGGACCTTTTTAGTGAAAAAAATAACCCCGCCAATACATACCGTACGGTAGCCTTCGGCAGCAAGTCCTGATACAAGATCCGGCGTGTCGAACAGCCATGTGTGCGGATGGGTCTTCATTCCGGTATTTCTGGAATGGAACAGCCTCACATGCGAAGCTTTGTCCGTGTCTGCGGGAGTCGGCAGGAAACCGCCGAAGAAGGCATGATGTGCGGCATAAGTGAAGCTGCCGGGCGTGTGCCGTTTCTCCCAGGAACCGCTGCCGCACAGATTGGGGCAGTTCTCTTCCTCCAGAACGGCAGCATCGTAGCGCAAGGTATCCAGTGTGATCATCAGGATGTCATGGGTGCCAACAATGGCATTCATATCTGTCATAACCGTTATAAGCGCCCTTTCTTAATAGATATGGATTAAAAATAGCAATACGCTATAACTTCTCTCATTCATGATTTGCAATGGCATTCAGCTTTTTCATTTCCCATTCATACGTGCCGCAGCCGTCATATTCCACATCGTAGAGCAAGTCGCCAAAAGGATTTACGTCCGCAGCATAAGTGCGCCGGGAACTGCCGGAGGATACGAGGATATCAATTCCGGCAACAGCCGAGCGGGGGAAGGCGGCAAGGGCCTGCACGGCTGTACGCCGTACCTGCTCCTGCACCTCTTCCGTGAGCCCGGCTTCTGCCGGAGACATCCGCTGGCTGCGCAGATGCAGGTTCGTAATGGGCGTAGTGCTGACCCGGGCAACGGAATGGCAGGCTTCTCCAAGCACGACAAGCTGGCGGATATCGAACGAAACTCCGGCTGCGCCCGGCTTGGGAATCCATTGCTCGGCATAGGCACCATGGCTGTAGAGCCAGTTGATGATTCCGGACAGGTCAGCGGAGTCGGTATAGCGCCGCAGTTTCCCTGAATTATAGTACACGGGAGGGCGAGTGATATACTGCTCGACCCCAATAGTAGTCACAGCGATTTCGGCTCCCGTAGCGGGATTGATCTGATAGGCGATGACGCCGGAAGCGGCAGAGCCGCAGGACAGCTTGATGAATACCCGGTGCATCCGCTCCGTGATCATCAGCTCCCGCAGGGACGCATAGTCTGACGGCGGATGTCCGCCGCCCAGGGGCCGGGGAACCGGAACGCCGGACTCAGCCAGAATCTGCTGAGTCCGGCGTTTGTCGGTCATGGCGGCAATATCCCCGGGATGGTTCTGCCACCGGGCTTCAGGCAGCAGCTCTGCGGCCTCGCGCTGAAGCCTGGACAGCAGCCGGCAGTAGCCGCGGAACCATTGAGATGGATGATGCAGCACGCCGGGCATGTCCTTCAGCCGCCCGGCGGCCTGGAGACTCAGCGGATGGGGATCGGGATGATGTCCGAAGGGGTGCAGCGAGTCATCCTGCTCCCCGGCATCCGGTGCGCCCAAGGCAATGAGGCCCTGCTCAATCTCGAAGCTGCCGCCGGGTGAATCCAGCCGCAGGAGAGGCGGAGCTGCTGCCGGACCTGACCCGGAAGGCTCTGGCCACAGGCCCGACCGCCCGCTGGTCTGCAAGTGCAGCGTCTGCTCCAGCAGCTCGGCGAGCGAACTTCCCCGCAGCAGCTCCGAGTACGGGATGAGCAGGGCCGGGGGCATCCCGAGGCGGCTCCGCGCCTGCTGGATGCCGTCCGAGCGCCTGTCGCCGGGACAACATAGCAGGATCAGCGGCTGCGGTTCCTGCATCATTCGGTGATGGAAGGATAACGCCAATCTTCCTCGTCATCGCTTTTTTGCTGGTCGCTGACATCGGCCGGCAGGCCGCTTGCCTTCCAGCGGGCAATCATTTCATTCGACATATAATGATAGCTCAGGTTCAGTGCCTGCAGGCCTTTAATCCGCTCACTGGCCAGCAGCGCCTCAGCACCCTTGTCACTAAGCGTTCCAAGCGAAAGGTCCAGCGTATGCAGCTGGTCCAGAATGGGTGCATCGGCCACGGCCGCGGCAATTTCATCCTGAATTTCGCTGTTTTTCAGTCCCAGATAGGTAAGCTTAGGGAACTTATCCGGCTGGATCAGCGGGTAGAGATCTTCCAGTCCGCCATCAAAGCCATAATTGTCCACGCCAAGGTACAGCTCCAGCTTGCGCAGATTCGGCAAATGTCCTGCAGCGATTTCTGCCAGAACGCTTTTGCCAAGTCCGCCGGTAATAATAATCAGTTCCTCCAGCTTGTCATGCTGCAGACTGCTGAGGCTCAGATCATTTCCGCCTTGAATGGTGAGTGATTGAAGCTCCGGATAAGCGGGGAGCAGCGGGGAAAGATCGCTTTGTGTAATCCACGAAATTTCGCATTCTTCATAACCCATCTCCCCGATAAACAGCTTGCGCAGAGCCGGAAAGCTTCCGCTGTATTTCACAAGGGCTGACACAGCCTCCTCGGAGCTGTTCTCATAGGCCTGTCCCCAATCCCCAATGATGAGGCTGGTTAGTTGCGCAGCTTCAGGACTTGCGCTCAAGCGTTCAATCTCCGTACCTATTCTTTGACCTTCTTCAAATTCGTCGTACCCGACAGTAAGCTTTACTTCCGTCATTAACATTCCCTCCCGGAAAAATATGGCTTCAATTTCACCCTAACATCTGGGAAGGAGGGAGTCAAATTACGGGACAGCACGGGAGTGGAGCCTTGAACGGAGCCTGTCAGGCAGTTGCAGCAGCAGCGGGAATTCCGCTTTCTCCGGAAATGTGCGGATACACAAAAACAGCCCGGCCCCTCCCTGTATACGGGAGAAGCCGGGCGCGTAAGAACTCTGTCAGACCCAGCCGAACAAGCGCGCTGCCTGTGCGACCAGGAAGGTGACTGCAATGGCGATGCCCAGCGGAATGACGGCCGAGAGCACTGCCCATTTCATGCTTTTGGTCTCTTTGTAGATGTTGATCAGAGTAGTGCCGCATGGATAGTGGAGCAGGGAGAACAGCATCATATTGAGCGCGGTCAACCACGTCCAGCCATGGCTCAGGAAGATATCCTTGATGCTGCCGATACCTTCGACATCGACCATAGCACCGGAGGACATGTAGCCCATAAGCAGAATCGGCAGTACGATTTCATTGGCCGGAAGCCCTAGGATGAAGGCCATCATAATAAAGCCGTCCATGCCGAGCAGCTGGGCAAAAGGATCAAAGAAAGCGGCCATATGGTTCAGCACACTGTCTCCGCCAACGAACACATTCGCTAGGATCCAGGTGATAATGCCTGCCGGAGCAGCTACGACGATTGCGCGGGTCAGCACATTCAGCGACTTCTCCTTGGAGGAGCGGACAATCGTCTTCCAGATCTGCGGACGGCGGTACGGCGGCAGTTCGAGCGTATAGTGGGTGGGAACGCCGCGCAGCGCGGTTTTGGACATGACCCAGGACACCGTTAAGGTTACCGTGATACCGACCATTACGATTCCCATCAGGACAAGGGCTGTCGAGAAGGTCCGCAGCGCACCAGTCGTAGCAGCCCCCACCATAAACATGGAGGACAGCAGAATAAGGGTCGGCCAGCGGCCGTTGCAGGGCACGAAATTATTGGTCAGAATGGCCAGCATCCGTTCACGCGGCGATTCGATAATGCGGGTGGAGAGAATGGCGGCAGCATTGCAGCCAAAGCCCATCGACATCGTTAACGCCTGCTTGCCGTGCCCGCCGGATTTCTTGAACAACCGGTCCATATTAAAAGCAACGCGCGGCAGATAGCCGAAATTCTCCAGCAGCGCAAATACCGGGAAGAAAATCATCATTGGCGGCAGCATGACGCTGATAACCCAGGAGGTTCCGCGGTACAGGCCAAGCACAAGCACGCCGTGCAGCCAGGCCGGAGCGCTCACCGCTTCGAATCCGGCGGTTAAATAACCTTCGATGATGCCGAACAGAGAGGCCAGCCAGCTCGAGGGATAGTTGGCGCCGGCAATCGTAATCCAGAAGACGAGGCCAAGCCCGGCGAGCATAATGGGGAATCCCCATATTTTGGAGGTGACAATATTATCAAGCTTATAAGTGCTGCCCAGTTTCTTTTTGTCCTGGTAGGTGACTGCATCTCTGCAGATCCCCGCAGATACACCATATATTCCGCTTACGATTTCATCACGGATTCCGCCCTTGTCTGCGAGATTCTTCGCTGCAGAGAGCAGGGAATCCATCGGATCGGGTCCCTTAATGACATGCGGTGACTCCATGGCTCACTACCCCCTTCGATCCGGAAATATTCCTCTGTCCCATATTGGCTTTGAGCGAAGCGAGCAGGCTTTCGTCACCATCCAGCAGCCGCAGGGCAATCCAGCGTGCCGGATATCTTGAACCGACCGTCTGCTCTACCATAGGAAGGAGCGCAGCAATGCCCTGTTCAATCTCATCGCTATACGTAATCCGCAGCGGCTCCGCTGTATAAGTACCAGTAGCTACACGCTCAATTTGATCCAGCAGCGCCTCAATGCCGATTTCACTCCGGGCCGAAATTGCGGCTACCGGCACGCCGAGCCGTTTCGAAATGGCCTTCAGGTTAATATCAATGCCCAGCTTCTTCGCTTCATCGATCAGGTTGATGCAAACAACGGCCCGCCCGGTAATTTCCAGCACCTGCAGGGCAAGATTGAGATTGCGCTCCAGCGAAGTGGCGTCCAGCACCACCAGCGTCACATCCGGCTGTTCAAAAATAATGTAGTCCCTTGCAGCCTCCTCGTCAGCTGAGTTGGAATACAGGGAGTAGGTACCCGGAAGATCTACAGCCAAGTAGGTATTGTTCTTGTGGGTAAACTCGCCTTCGGCGGTGATGACGGTCTTGCCCGCCCAGTTGCCGGTGTGTTGGCGCAGGCCGGTCAATAGATTGAAGAGTGTGCTCTTGCCCGTGTTGGGATTGCCTGCAAAAGCTACAGTGTAACGGTTCATGCTTCATCACCTCCGATTAATTCTCCGTAAATCAGAGCGCTTTCTTCCCGGCGCAGGGCAATGGTTGTATTGCTTACCCGGAAGGCGGTAGGGTCTCCGAGCGGACTGCGCCGCAGTACCTCGACAGCATTGCCGACGACAAACCCGAGGTCGAGCAATCTTCTCCTCAGCACACCCTGCACTTCTATGCTGCGGATACGCAGCGTACTGCCGTTCACAGCTTCAGATAATGGAATTACGGCTCCGGCCATAAGATTTTCCTCCGTTCCATCCAGAATGATTGAGCATGTATGATTTATTGATTTATGTTATGCACATGGGTTAGATTCTTGTAGTCTGCCACAATATTAGTATACGTAAATAAATTTGTCCTTGCAACAAAAAAGTTTCCTTAGGGAAAAATAAATAACCCTTGGAGAAAGGCAGCTGTTGCTGCTTTTCTCCAAGGGTTGGGGATGGCTCAGGAAGGTGCCTATACATTCGATTGGGTGTGGCGGAAACCGGCTGCTTCTACTCCCAGCTTCCAAAATCTAGCGTACTGCCAGTCTCTACCAAGGTCTTGATGTTGCTGAGAATCTGCCACCAGGAGCTTTCGCTGGGGCCGTAGGACGGATCATCAGGTTGCCATTGATCATGAATCAGCGTCAGCTTGGTACAGCCGCCAACCGGCTCCAGCAGCCAGGAGATGCGTGATTCATGCGGTTCGCCGCTCTTGAGATAGGAGGGGCCGACCTTGTGGGTAAAGCGGAACGCCTGCTCTAGAGAGAATTCCAGCACTGTGCCGTATACATGCAAGGTGTCAGGGCCATCTGCCCCCGGCCCGATATATTTCAGCGGCTCCCCTGCTGTAAAGCTGGAATGGATCGTGCTGCCGTAATAGATTTGCTGTACTTTATCCGGTGAGACGAGGCTGTCCCACACCTGTGCTGGTGTTCCGCCGATATAAAATTGATATTTCAGTTCTTTCATGCTGTATTCCTCCTGCCTTTTATGTTCTCATTTGCCTCGGCAAAGTCCTATGATTGTTTGCCTCAGGGATAAGCTCACTATACAAAAGAATCACTGACAGCTGCGGTCAGTGATCCGGAAAGATATTATTCTTTATAATAATCCGCAAGGTCCGCAGTGATGGCTGCCAGCTTCTGCCTCAAAGCTGCGGGTTCGAGAATCTTAAGCGCTTTGCCGTAAGGCAGCAGGAAATAGGGGGCGTAGCTGTATAACGAGGCTTCATCCAGCAGGAATCTGGCTTGTTCCGGGGTTCGTTCCGCAAGCGTATGGCCGAACAGCCAATGGCTGCACAGATCATTCAGGACGGCTTCCGCGGACTGGATGATGACAGCCACCAGCGCGGAATCTTTATCCTGGCCGGGAAGCAGGCCGCGCAGCAGAAACTCGCGTGCGGAGAATCCGGCAGGGCGCACAAAGCCTTCCCCGGTCCGCTGCAGTCCCCCAATCCGGTCTACCCGGAAGCTGCGGATTTCCTGGCGGTGATGGCAATAGCCGGCCATATACCACTGGCCCTTCCACAGCACCAGCCCGTAAGGATCTATAGACCGGGCAGAAATATCCGCTCCGTTTCCCTTGCGGTAGTCCATCTGCAGGGTAAGGCTGCCTGCGATGCAGGCCTCCAACTCCTCCAGCAGCGGCTGCAGCGCAGCGCCAGGTGCATGGAGCATCTCCATGCCGGCTTCGTGGCGCTCCATTTGCGACAGCTGCGCCGCATTGCTGTAGCGTTTGAGCTTGGCAATCGCTCCGTCCAGGGCTGCGACATAAGGGTATCCGCTGCCCCGGGCAAAAGCGGAGGCCTGTACGAGCGCCCTCTGTTCCCCGGTGTCGAAGAACAGGGGCGCTGCACTGAAATGCTCAGGCAGGCTGTACCCGCCTCCCGGCCCGGCGTCGGCAATTACGGGAACACCGCTGGCACAGAGCGCGTCAATATAACGGTAGACGGAGCGGATGCTGAGCTCCAGCTCCTCCGCGAGTTCGGCAGCGGTTCTTCTCCGCTGTTGCAGCATCCACAGGATGGACAGCATATGATCGGCTTTGGACATCGGGCAGAACCTCCGGTACGCCTGTTATTCTGCTCTCTGGTTGCAATCAAGCAGCGGCGTTTTATTCTCAATCACTAGGATACAGCATTCATTGTAGCCTAACGCCTCCGGGTTACACCATCATCTTCTTCAGACTATGAATATAGCGGGATCTGACAATGATGAAATAGACGGTTTGCAGAACCAGGAAAGCTGCGGATGTGATCAGCACAGGAACGGTAACATTCGTGATATCCATCACTTTCAGCACGGGACGGACAACTACAAGAGTCTGCACGGCTGCAATAAGAATAGGGATATAGAACAGCAGTGCAATCTGTCTGGTGGCGGAAGCCGACATCTCTCTGGTGCTGAGTCCAATCTTGGAGAGTGCATGGTACATCCGCATATCTGCGTTCAGCTCCGTGTGCAGCTTGAAATAGAGAAAGCTGGCTGAAGAGAGCGAGAAGATCAGGGCGATAAAGATGCCGATAAAGCTGACCATTGAGGTTCCCTGCTTGGTATTCATATAGCTATCAGCCCGTGCACTTATTAACGTATGCCAGTTGTCAGTCGCATGATTCCTGTCCCTGCTCCATTGCACCAGCTCACTGGAGATGACAGTCTCCGGCTCCCCGGTCTTAGGAAGCAGTGCATCCCACGCCGGGATTTTATAAAAGTAATTTATTTCGCGATCATTGGCTCTAGCCTTACCGGCAGCTTCTGCATACACACTGTCGCTGACAATCATCACGGACGGGTTGTATTGGCCAAAAGGCATGACCGGTGGATTGATAAGATGATTCAGGACGAGTTCCACATTTACTTGATCTGCCAGCAGAACCTTCTCTCCTGCGTTATATTCGAAAATGGCATTCTGGGGGTTAAGCAGCAGCACAGCTTCTCCGTCAGACAAAGGAGGGATTCCGGTGACATCCATTTGTCCTGCCAGTTGATTGAATACGGACACCGTCAGCAATTGAACGTTGTCAAACTGGTCCACATCGTTAAGGCCTCGGATAGAAACGCGGATGAATTCCACTTTGTTCTCTGTGTACTGCAATCCGGCGTTTTCCAGGGCATCATGAATGGTGGTCAGTCCGGGTTCGGGATCGTGTCCATTGTCAACGGAATAGTCGATAGCGAACGGACTGTTCAAATACGTCGTATTGTTCGAAGAACTGATGGATAGAAGAAGACTTGCAGCCATGCAGGCCAATGAAGTGACAACCGTTACCAGAAACAGCATCCGTGCATTGTCTTTAACCTTGTAGCTCATTTCGTTGATCCAGAGCAGATTGGTTCCGCGCCATAGCCGTTTGCGGCTCAGCTTCAGCAGGCGGATGCCCAGCACCGACAACTGGGAGTAGAAGAAATAAGTACCGGCGATGCCTGTGACGGCAGCAATTAGCAGCGTGTTCGGAGACAGCTCCTGCCCGATGGAAATAGCTCCTGTTGTCAGCAGTGCAAGTCCGAGAAGCGAGAGCAGCCAGGATACTTTGGGCTCCTTTTTCGGTTTCACGCTTCCCTTGAGCAGCTCAAGCACCTGGTTCTTGCGGATGAACAGCAGGGTGAAGATTGAATTTATCAGGAATAGCGCCAGAAAGGAAACGGAAGTGATAACAAGTGCCTTTACCGGCCAATAAAACGGCATATCTGTGACCCCTATAATATTCGTGCTGAGCAGCAGGAACAGCTTGGACAGCAGCATCCCCGCGGCCATGCCGCTCAAGATCGACAGCAGGCCGATGATCATATTTTCCAGCAGAATCAGTCTGTTGATCTGCCCGGGACGCGCGCCCAGAATCATCAGGATGCCGAATTCAAGATTCCGCAGCTTGAGGAAAGCACTGATCGAGTACAGGACAAAGAAAAAGGCGAAGATGAAGACAATATAGGAAGCAATTTTCATCCCGGTAGCCGAATTTTTCCCAAGCTCAATAGAGGACACGTCGGGATGATAGATGAACACCGAATAGGAAAAGAAGATCATGACCATAAAGGCGCTGCTGAGGAAAAAGGCCATATATGCCCGGGCGTTGCGCCGCACATTGTTAAACGCGAATTGAGGAAAGCTCATGACTATTCCCTCCCCAGAATGAAAGTGTATCGATGATCTTCTGGAAGAAGGCTTGGCGGTTGTCGCCGCGGTGGATTTCCGCAGCCAGCTTGCCGTCCTTGATGAAGACGATGCGGTTGCAATAGCTTGCTGCCAGCGGATCATGCGTAACCAGCATCAGCGTCGTACCTTCCTTGCGGTTGATGTCCTCCAGCGACTCCATTACGATCCGGGAGGAGTTCGAATCGAGCGCTCCCGTCGGCTCATCGGCGAGCAGAATGGCAGGCGAAGTAATAATTGCCCGGGCAATCGCCGTCCGCTGGCGTTGTCCGCCGGAAATTTCATAGGTCCGCTTATTCAGGATGTCTGTAATATTCAGGCGCCCGGCCACCCGCTGCAGCAGCGCGTCCATCTCGGACAGCTTGCGGTTGTCCAGAGTCAGGGGCAGGACGATATTCTCCCCCACAGTCAATGTCTCCAGGAGGTTGAAATCCTGGAACACAAAACCAAGCTTCCTGCGGCGGAACAGGGCCAGCTCTTTTTTGTTCATCTGATAGGGATTGCTGCCGCCGATCTTCACTTCACCCGAGGAGGGCTGATCAATGGTTGAGACCATGTTGAGCAGGGTGGTTTTGCCGCTGCCCGAAGGGCCCATAATTCCTACAAATTCACCTTGTTCGATACTGAGATGAATATCGGTAAGAGCCTGCGTAAGCACTTTTCCCGGATATACTTTATTCATTGCCGTGACTTCGAGCACATTCATGGAATTCATTCCTTTCTAACCGAAAACGTGAGTGTCACCCGCTGTTGCCCCTTGGGTGCTTATCTTCTGATTCCGAGTGTACAGGATGAGCTTCCGGCATGCTATGGTTTTACCTTAACGTTACCTTACAGCGCGGTTAAGGTTATGTTCGCTTTTGTCAGGAGGATGTTCGTTTGAACCATCCCCGCAGCAGAATGGATATTGAGAGCAGCAGCGGGAAACCGATTTGGAACAGCGGGTCAATCTTAAGGCTTGGCCCCAGGCCGATGGCAATATGCTGAGTATAATCCCTCGCCAGAAAGGAAGTGCCATAGATTGCCGCTCCTACAGGAAATACCCACCATTTGGCCGGTTTGCCGCTCAGTTCACTGATGCCTTTAACCGCACAAAAGTAGAAGAGCATCATCTTGATCAGCAGCCCGATAAAGAGCTGGGTCGTTACCAGAATATCGAGCCGTTCCACAAATTTGAGGTTTGATAAAGTACGGACTGTCTTCAAAAAAGGCAGCTGGCTGATTCCTGCAATCGTTGGCCCGAGGACAGCCACATTCAGCGCGTTCATGAAGATGAGAAAGATGCTGATGGCAATATAGGCGGTTACTGTATTTTTTACCGGCACACCGGGTTTTTCCCATAGGGACCACAACATCAGGAATACAATCATTTGACCGAAGGGAAAGGAGACAATATCCGGCAGTGCAGCTTCTACAATCGGCATGAACCCACCCTCGTTGACTGGACTTAGCCGGTAGAAATCAATGGAGCCCATAATGCCAAGCAGCAGCACAATCAGGAAATAAAAGAAGAGAACCAGAGGGAGCAGCACCTCGGGCAGCCGGAAGACAACCTCTGCACCCTTCCAAATGGCATAGAGTGCAATCATTACAAAAATGAACATCGTGAGGGGCAGCGGAGATCGCGGCAGCAAAGTTAAAGCCGTCAGCTCGCCGAGATCGCGGACATTGCGCATCGACTGATACGCGAAGTAGAAGCAGTAGATCAAGCCGATCACTGAGCCGGCAACTCCTCCGAAATGAAATTTAAGCATGCCGATGAGGTCCAGCATGGGCGAGCGGTGCTGGATCCACAGCAGGAGCAGCAGGAGGATGAACCCGCCCAGCGAGCCTGTGCACATCGCCAGCCATGAATCCTGCTTGACCTTGCCGCCCAGCAGAAAGAGCGGCGTGCTGCCGATCTCGAACAGCATAATCATAAACGCAATTTGCAGGGCAGACACCTGTTCCTTTTTTTGCATAACTCCGAAATCAGCCTCCTAACCACTTGATAATGAACCTGCCGGCGGGTTGAAAGTAAGTAATATATAAGGTAGCCATATTGAAATGCGGCGTTTCTGTAATCCCGCAAATGTTCTCATAGGCACACCAGACCAGAATGCAGCCAAACCATAGCCGGTGCAGCTTGCTTCCTTCTCCGCGCAGCCAGGTGCAGCCCCAGACGAAAGCTATGGCATAAAGCAGAAGAGTGATCGCTATTTTCATAGAGCAGCTCCTTTACTTATGCTGGATGGATTTAAAGGATTTGTTACTGAGCCCGCTCCGTTCAATTTGGATCGAAACATGCGGTTTGATCTCAATATTCTGGAACATGCGGTCCCAGCTTTTGTCCTTCTCAATCTGCTTCCAGCGCTTGCGGTCACTGCGGTGAATCCTCACAGCAAAGCCCGTGACGTCCGCCCCCAGCGTCTTGACCGCACTCCATGAGTTGCCCACGAGTTCCAGGATGCGCTGTTCAATGGCTTGCTCCATCCCCGTTATTGAAGTCCGTTCATTCAAATCCATGACGCTTCCAAGCTCCTGCAATACGCCGCTTCCTTTGATGCTCACATCCATGATGTAGTGATCTTTATCCCAGACGGGATGAACGGAAGTGGTCGAATCCTGGAGGATGAACGAGGCGTCCGGTTTGTCGCTGATTTCGGGCCGGGAGGCGAAGGCGATGGTGGCAGAATCAATTTTGTTCGTCAGAAAGGACAAGCCGAAGGCTTGCTTCTGCGTAAGCCATCCCACCAGTTTTTCACCTTTTAAGACTCCGAGCCTTCCGAGCGCCAGCCGTGAAGGCAGGTCGGTCCGTCCAGTCTCACTGGTTTCATCCATGATCTGGTCACCGGTAAGTAGGATTTCCGGCAGCACGGCACTGCCGGATTCGGAGGACAGGGCCATGGCCAGTTCAAACAGCCGGATGCCGGGATAAAAGGAGAGCAGCTTCGATTCCTGCTCAATCATGAGCTGGATACCGGCTCCCTGATTTTTGGTCAGCTGCATCAGCTGATTCAGAATATCTCCGGCTTCGTCTTTGGATAGAAATACATATACAGTTTCCCGGGCGTCCTGCTTGCGCAGGAACATGTCGATCAGTTGACTGATGCCGTGTTTGGCCAGAGACTCCCCTATGATGGCGATGCGCGAATGAGAAAAAAACATCTCACGCGTACTGGTCAGATTGGTTCTTTCAATCGCGTCCATAATCGTTTGTCCTTTTACCGAGAAGGTGACAAACGGTGGAGAGCTGGTGCTCCCGCCTCCACTGCCTCCCATGCTGCTGGCACCGGAAGAAGGGTTGATGACCTGGTATGTGGCTTTCCACTCGTTATTCTTCCAGTCATATGCCGAACCGGAGGTAATGCCCAGCTCACTCAGTTCCCGGTCATCCCAGCATCCGGTCAGCAAAGTCGACAGGAGGGGGAGGCAGAGACCAATGCAGAGCGTTTTTTTTGCGGCATAAGCCAGAGGTCTCGCGGGAGTTGCGGAATAGGATTCGGTGTGCTGCTGCTTCATGTTTTCCACCCCTTTGGTTTGGATCTTGGTTTCCGGAGCAGATGTAGCAGGACCGCAGCCAGCGGAACGAGAACATTGAACAGGAAGAAGACCGGGAAACGCCCTTCCTTGTTGTAGAGATTCAATTGGTCTGCGCTCTGCCAGGTAAAGAGACACTCTAAAGCGATTATCAGACCCAAAGCTCCGGTAAAAGGCCGATTGCTGTTTACGCGAAAGGTTTGTTTGAAGCATTCGACCGTCGCAAACAGAAAGATCGAGAATTTCAGATAGATGGACAGGACCCAATAAGAGATGAACAGAATGTCCAGCTTTTCGATAAATCTGCCGAAATGAACGACCCCGGCGGTGGAAAAACCCGGATATGTGCTGAGTTTGATGAATTCGGACCCGAACACCATCAGTGTCGTTACGAGCGAAAACATCATCAGCACAGAAACGAAGAGAAGTCCTGCCCAGCCGGCGATGCGCGCTTTTTGCGGATTCTGCAAATAAGGAGCCAGAAACAGCAGCACCGCCACTTCGGACATCCAGGTAGCCGGTGTTATGCCGGCCAGTGTCAAGGAGGCCAGAGAGTGATCAAAGACCGGCAGCAGCTGGTGCACATCCATGTCCCGGTACAGCCCGAACAGATAGAGCGGCACGAAGAAAAAGTACAGCAGCAGTACGAGGGTGTTCACTCTGGCGATGGACTCAAGGCCCTGCCTGACCATATAGATCGTAATTAACAGAATCAGGATGGTCATTACGGTGACCGGGGTGTCGATGAGTACATTGTCTTTGATGAAATTGACGAATTCGCGCAAAATGGTAGCTGATGTGTCCAGGTAGAACTGCAGCATCAATAGGCCCAGAATCGTAGCTGCAACAGGAGAACTTTTCTCGCCAATCCAGGTCAGAAACGGTGCGCCATTGCTGTAGCGGATGACTGTCCCGACAATCGTGGCGAACACAAGCCCGGCCAGAGTCGATAACAAAATAGCCAGCGGCGCGTCCTGCTCCGCGTAGTTGCCAATGATGACGGGAAGCACGACGGTGGCTGTCGGCAAGATAGTGTTGACGATCAGCATGGCGGCCTGGGTGGTGCCGATTTTACCGTTCAAGCGGGATCCTCCTCCTGCGGCTGCCTGGTTTGCTGATTGTTCTGCGCCTCTTCTTGCGGCTGCGGTTTTTGATCCGGGCCTTGTCTGCGTGTTTCTTTGCCCAGATTGGTCTTTGGCCGCATGGTCATGCTCCAGAGCGGAACACGGATAAAGATATCCTTTAAATATCGCGGAGTCATTGGAGCTACCGGGGACAGGTACGGCACACCAAAGGAACGCAGTCCGGCCAAATGAATCAGCAGCACCATCAAAAAGGACATGATGCCGAACAGGCCAAGGGTAGCGGCGATCAGCATCATGACAAACCGGATCAGGCGGATCGAATTGGCGATGGCCAGGGACGGGATGACAAAGTTAGAGATGGCGGTGAACGATACCACGATAACCATGGCTGCGGAGACGAGTCCGGCTTGAACGGCGGCCTGTCCCAGCACGAGTGCCCCAACGATGGAAATCGCCGGCCCGATGGTGCGCGGCATACGGACCCCGGCCTCGCGCAACACATCGAAAGTCACTTCCATCAGCAGAGCTTCCGCCAGTGCCGGAAACGGTACACCTTCACGCTGGGCGGCCAGGCTGATCAGCAGGGTTGTCGGAAGCATTTCCTGGTGAAAGGTAGTCACGGCGATATACAAGGCCGGCAGCAGCATGGATACAAAAAAAGCACCATACCGGATCAGCCGCAGGAAAGAAGAAATATCAAAACGCTGATAATAATCTTCACTTGACTGAAAAAAATTGAAGAAAGTGGATGGGGCAAGCAGTGCAAAGGGAGTCCCGTCAATAATAATTCCGACCTGGCCCTCCAGAATGCCTCCGGCAAGCGCATCCGGACGTTCCGTGTTCTGAATGGTCGGAAAGGGAGTCAGTCCGCCATCCTGAATGAATTCCTCGATGTAATTGCTCTCCAGAATGCTGTCGGTTTCAATCGCGTTTAAGCGCCGGCGGATTTCCGCCAGCACCTGTTCGCTGGCGATACCCTCCAGATAGACAAGCGCCACACCGGTCTGAGTGCGCTGACCGATCTTATACTCTTCTATTCTAAGATCGGAGGTTTTGAGTCTGCGCCGCAGCATGGAGGTGCCAGTCCGCAGGCTCTCCGTGAAGCCTTCTTTGGGTCCGCGGATGACACCTTGGGAGGTTGGTTCGTTGATGCTTCTTTTCTCCCAGCCGGAGGTATCGGCAGCCAGTGCCACCTGAAGTCCTTCAAACAGAATGAGGGTATAGCCGTCGAAGAGCATGGGGAGCAGACTTTCCAGTGTTTTACCTTCCTTGACACCCCCGACTGGCAGCATCTGATCTTTAATCAGGCTGAAGGCGTCCTTAGCTGAAATGGCGCCGCTCTTGGGGGCAACCATTTCCATCAGCGGCTGCAGCACCGTCTGGTTGACGGCATCCGCGTTAACAAGCCCGTCGATATATATAAAAGCAAGAGAGAGAGAGCTTAAAGATTCATTAGTGAATCTGCGGAAAACAACGTCGGAGCTTTGACCGATCCGCTTAGTAATCTCCTGCAAGGTAATATCAAGTGAGGGATGAAGAGGCTGCGGTGCAGGCACGGAAGTCGGGGCGGGATCAGTTCCTTTTTTGCGGCCTTGCTGCAGATGGGTTGGCATCGATACTCCTCCTCGTTGCTGGATTCTGGATGATTTGCTGTATTATCCCCTGGGAGCGGATTCCTTATTCTGACTGCATTATGAGATTAGCAGGCATGAAGAAGAGAGCACTCTACCAGCCATTTGGTCATGGCGGGCGGAATGCTCCCGGTTGTGATGCTTGTGGCAGCTCCAGCCAGCCTTAGGAGGCTGAGCGGATGCTGCAGTTCAGCCGCGAAGAGGATCAACTGCTCCTCCGAAAGTAATGCAAACCGTGGTCCCCTCTCCGGGCCGGGATTGCAGTTCTACCGTATGCCCGAGCCTTGCGCAGATCTCACGGACCAGATAGAGGCCCATCCCGGTGGATTCATGATACTGGCGGCCGCGTTCTCCGGTGAAATAAGGGTTGAACACCCGTTTCAGGTCTTCGGGAGAGATGCCAATACCCTGATCTTTAATCTGTAAGACGCTCCCGGTTCCCGTCTGCTCCGCGGAAATGGTTACTGTCTTGTCTGTCCCAGCAGTATAATTTACGGCGTTGACGAGAACCTGGGCCAGCATGAATCTCAGCCATTTGGCGTCGCTGTAGACAGAGAGTCCATCGTCAACGGTAATGTCTACACGGACTCCCCGCCGGATGAACAGCCTGCGGTTGTCGGCGACGGTCTCGCTTACGGCTTTGCGAAGCAATAGAGGCTGAACATGGAAATCATCCTCAAAGCGTTCCAGCCTGGAGGTGTAAATAACCATCTCCAGTCCCTTGCGGAGCCGCTCCAACTCCTCTTGGATGCTGCTGGCAGCATCCTCCTCCAAATCCTGAAGGGTAAGCTGGATGACGGAAAGCGGCGTCTTCATCTGGTGTACCCAGCGGTTGATGAAATCGATATGCTGATCCATCCGCCGGGTATGGGAATGCAGCTGGTCCAGATAGTAGCGGTGGTTGTGCTGCAGCATCTCCGTCACCGCTTCGGGCAGCGGCGCATCGTCAAGCGGGATAAGCTGTTCCCCCGGAGCTCCGCCGGGTCCGCTCAGGCGGGTGTATAGCTTATAGTGCTGAACATACCGGTAGCCCAGATATAAGATGAGAACTGCAAAGCTGAGGCCCATACCGTATAAAACAATCGAGAAGGGTCTGTATTCGCCCGTAACCCAGTACAGCACGGGGATGAGGATCATCTGGAGCAGATAGAAGAGCAGCAGCGGCCGGTGATCCTTAAGAAACAGTCTCATGGCGTTTCTCCGGAGAGGCTCAGCCGGTAGCCGGCGCCTCTTATCGTTTCTATGATATCGTCAAGACCAAGATCCTTGAGCTTCTTGCGTACACGGGTGATATAAACATTAAGTGTATTATCATCGATGAAATGCTGATCCTCCCACATCAGGTCCAGCAGCCGTTCACGGGAGACGACGCGCCCTTCTTTCAGCAAGAGCGCTTCCAGCAGGACGGTTTCCTTCTGCGTAAGCTCAGCGGACAGCCCGTTGTGCTGGATCACATAACGCTCCGTATACAGCGTCAGTCCTCCGGCTTGAAGCTTGCGCTCTTCCTGGCTGTGGGCGTAAGAGCCGTAAGCTCTACGCAGATGGCTGCGGATTTTGGCCAGCACGACCTCGTATTGGAATGGCTTGATAATGTAATCGTCGCCGCCGTTCTCCAGCGCCATCACCTGATCCATACCGCTGTCGCGGGCAGAAATAAAGAGGATGGGGCAGAGTGAGGATTTGCGAAGCTGGCGGCACCAATAGAATCCGTCATACCTGGGCAGATTGACGTCCAGCAGCACCAGGCTTGGGGTGTTCTCCTCAAAGGTTTCCAGCACTCTATTGAAGTCATCTACGATAACGGTATAAAAATCATATTTTGACAAATAACTGCTTAGCAGGTCTGCCAGCTTGGCGTCGTCCTCGACAATCAGAATCGTTTCCATGAATTCACTCCTTTGTCCAGTATTACAGTAACATGCTAAGGGAAATTTATGCAAAACAGGATTCAGACGCAAACAACCTCCCGGGCTGCCGGAAAAAGATCCGGCTGCGGGAGGCTGCTTGAATGTTGCGGAAGGATGGGTTAACGGGTTTTGATGACCAGCGCATTGCTGATCAGACGTCCCGGCGTTGTCAAATATTTACCGTTGTAATACAATCCGCTGGAGGCGCCGCCATCCAGATTCATGGCCTGATAGGCACCGGCCTGCTTCATAATCTGCGCCAGCTGCGAAATGGTAGCCCCGCTGGTGGTCAGAAGAATCAGCTTGTGGTCGCGCGTCAAGCCCAGCGCACTGCGGGCTCCGCCGCCGGTGCGGATTTTGGGATCCCTGAAGCCTTCGGCGGTCACATCCACCGCTACCTTCCCGTTAACCAGCAGCCGGGGGCCTGCCTGAAGCGCACCTTCGATGGTCCCGCTCTGGAAGCGCGATGCGAATTCAGTACCAGGAATCAGCTCTGCCAATAGATTGCGGTCATAAGCGAATACGGCCCGCCGTTCTCCAGCGCCGTTCTTGAGCATCTTTCCGCCGCTGATGATATAACCATAAGGGACTTTGTATGCCCCTTTAGTGTAGGCATCAAAGTAGGTCCCGTTGATCGCAACGAGAGCACCGCTGCGTTTGGCAATGCTGCCAAGTGACTCCGTCTTGCCGACCGTGTTGCCGGCAAGCACTACATCCAGCTTCACCGAGGGATGGAGCAGGGAAGCGGTGACTGTCTGGACTGTAAAGGAGCGGCTGCCGACCTTAAAGGTGCGTTTGCCGCTGACTACCGCCGGGGATTCCGCTTTAAGGAGTGCTCCGCTGAGTACGGGCAAGGTGGCGGAAGTTTCGTCCGCTGTCAGCGTGAGCGACGAGGCCTGCGGATTCCACTTCAGCTGAAGGCCCAGTGTTTGGCTGACCAGAGACAGCGGAACATACGTCGTGCCGCTGCCGCTGAAGACCGGCTCACTCAAGGTTACGGCCTTGTCGTTCACGGAAGCCTTCGCCGAGCCCGGAATCAGGTGGAGGGAAGCCTCGCCCTTTGTAATTTCTATCGTTCCGCCAGGAGTGAGGATCGACCGGATGCCGGCAAAATCATTCAGGAAACGCAGCGGAATGAAAGCATGATTCTCCTTGTCCACATAAACTGCGAGCTTGGACGCAGGCGCCGCGGAGGCGCTTGATGATGCTGGAGGAAGAACGTAAAGCGGGAGAAGCAGGGTAAGGATGAGGGCGATGATTTTTTTCATGATGAACAGTATCTCCTTTTAAGTGGCGGCAGCATGATCTGCTATGCAGGATGAATTTGGAACATGCTCCAGAATGAAGCACCGGGTCTTATTATCATATAAGGGCAGTCTAACCGTCAATTACTTAGGCTTCAGTGCAGGCAGAATGGTGATCAACTGATGATTCTTATATCCGGTGGCGTATGCATCTTCCAGACTGTTCGTTTATAATCTAGTAAGCTTACTTATTATTAATAAAGGCGGGTAGCAACAATGACAAGAATCGGCTTGATTCGGCATGGCAGCACAGCTTGGAATAAAGAAGGACGGATACAGGGGCATACGGATAACCCTTTGGACGAGGAAGGACTTCAGCAGGCGGAGGCTATAGCAGAGCGTCTCAGCGGAGAACACTGGGACTATATCTACTCAAGCGACCTGCTGAGAGCAAGACAGACGGCAGAGGTGATCGCAGCGAAGCTGGGCCTGCAGGTAGCGGGAGTGATTCCGGGAATTAGGGAGATGAACGGGGGACTGCTTGAGGGCACCACGGAGCAAGAGCGGGTGGAACGCTGGGGGACAGAATGGAAGTCGCTGGACCTCGGGCTGGAGAGTAATGAATCAGGCAAGCAACGGGGGAGCAAGGCGATTGAAGAGATTGCATTGAAGCATCCCGGCCACAATATCCTGATTGTCAGCCACGGCGCGATTCTGCGGAGCAGCCTGACCGGACTGGTTCCCGGACTGGATGTCAGCGTGCTGTTGAAGAATACCTCTATCACCCGCATTGTTAAAGGGGACAACGGCTGGACCTGCGAGTTGTATAATTGTGTGAAGCATATGGAGAGCTAGACCTTATCCATGCGGCATCTTCCAAAACATTCCATGCAGGATCAGCCTGCGCCTGCCGATAATAAGCTTATCGCTTATTACTGTTAATCAGATTTATTTTCATGTAAAAGGGAGTGCGCATCATGATGGAAGAAGCCCGTAATTATATATTGGCTCTATTTTCGGTTCCCATCGCAGCGTTGACTGTGTACAGCCTTCTCCGGCTGACCCGGAATTTCACCTATAAAAATCAAAGAGCCCGTGCTGTGCGCACGAGCCTGATAATACTGATCGCCAGCGGCGGATTATACGGAATGCACTGGCTGGGCAAGCAGTCACAGTCCGGGTTGAAACAGGCTGAGGGCAGCCTGTTTATCTCCTTGGCACTGTATGCACTGACTCTCTTGGCCCTGACGTATCTGTTCTCCAAGCTTCGCCAGATCCTGACCGAAAGAGAGCAATTGAAGGAACTTGCCTACAGGGACACCTTGACAGGCCTCTTGAACAAAAACGGGATGGATCACTTCTGGGACCACTGCAAACCGAATGAGCAGCTTGCGGTGCTGTTCCTTGACCTGGACCGATTCAAGTCAATCAATGACAGACTTGGCCATCATGTGGGCGATTTGCTGCTCCAGGCCGTTGGCGGCAGTCTGAAACAGTTCTCCTCCAAAGGCAAACGGCATATCTTCCGGAACGGCGGGGATGAATTCGTAATTGTCGCCAAGCGCTGCGGCCGTAAGGAAGCGGAGCAGCTTGCTATGCAGATTCTGGAGCAAACGACCCGCATTTACAGTCTGGAACGGCATGAACTGTTTGTTTCAGTCAGCATCGGCATTACGTTGAGCCATGGCAGGATCGACCCGATGACGCTGCTGAAGGAAGCCGATTCGGCAATGTACAGCGCCAAGCAGCTCGGAAAGGGCCGATATACCATACACAAGCAGGGCAACACGCTTAAATCTGTCAATTGGGCAGGCAGCTCCAAAGCCAATTAATTTAATTTGCTGCGTCCTTTCATCAGGAACAGGCAGAGTAGGGCTATTGCCATGCTCACCGCTGCCGCATAGAACAGAATGGAGTAGTCGGTAAGGTCAATCATCAGCCCAAGCAGCGGTGGGGAGGTGATGGCGGCCAGCGAGGAGACCAGATAATACATTCCGGTGCGTGTACCGATGCTTTCCTCCGTGCCTGTCGCTACTACATAAGGGTATGAATTGATATTAATGCAGGCCCAGAACATCCCGCCAACGAGCAGCAGAATCCGCAGCACAAGCAAATTCTCCGCAAATCCCACGAGGGCAAAAACTGCCGTCAGTCCGCAGACTCCGGTGACAATCATCTTTTTCTTCCCGAACCGCCCGCCCAGCCAGCCGCTCGGAATCGCAAACACTACGAAGGCCAGCGAAAAGAACGTCAGCGAGAAGGAGGCTGCCTGTTCACTGAGGCCAAGGTGATGTTTGCCGTACAATGTGAACAGCGTCTCTACTCCTTGATAAGCTACGAACCAGAAGAAGATGGCTGCTAAGAGCCAGACAGTGGTCCGGTCGAGCTGTTTTTTTAAGGAGATGCGTGTAGGTTTGACCCGTGGAATGTTACCGCTGCGTTGCGAATCTCCGGATAGACCTGTGACTTCTTCGCTACCTAGTCCGGCTTCTTTGTTCACCCCATCCCGTTCCTCCTTGATGAACTGCGACACGATGAACAGGCAGAGCAGCGTGATGAGACCGGCAACAATGAACGGCAATGCTGGGCTGGCCTTGTAGAGGAATGAGCCGACGCCAAACGCCAGGATCGACCCAATCCCTCCCATGAAGTTAATCAGGCCGTTCGCTTTGGTGCGCTGCTTATCCGGCGTAATATCCGGCATCAGCGCGACAGTCGGCGAACGGTACAGGCTCATGGCCAGGTTCATCAGCATCATAAAGAGCAGCAGCGTGAACAGCCCGGTGTGGAACGGAATCAGCATCGTCAGTACGGCAGCCAGCGGCATTCCGATCAGCAGATAAGGCATTCTGCGCCCATAACGGCTCACCGTACGGTCACTGCGGTTGCCAATCCATGGCTGCAGAAACAGGGCGAAATAGTTATCAATGGTCATCATGAAGCTGATCAAAGCTACACTGTGTACATATTTCTCCAGGAAAAAAGGTACAAACGCATTATACAAACTCCATGTAATGCTGATGCTGAAAAAACCGAAACCCAGCAGCCAGACTTTCTTCACCCCATCACTCTCCCTTGGCAGTAAGCAGTCTGTCCAGCAAGTCCGGATAATCGGTAATGATTCCTGACACTCCGGCAGCGATTAATTCTTTCATGCGCTCCGGATCATTTACGGTCCAAGGATGATAGGCGATGCCATGCTCCGCCGCCTCGGAGACAAACTCCGGCAACACAGCGAAATGATAGGCATGCAGCGCATCCGCCTGCAGAGAAGCTGCGTAATCCCACGGGCGGTACAAGCCTTCTCCATACAAAATCCCGGTGCGAATCTCCGGTGCCAGCGATTTGCAGTGAGCCAGGGAGTAATGGTTGAAGCTCGACAATATGACGCGTTCACTCATGTTGAATTCCCGCACGGCGGCAATAACCTTTTCCTCCATCCCCGGGTACATAAAGACCCCGTTCTTAAGTTCAATATTTAGCACCGTATCGCTATCCTTGAGCAGATCCAGAAGATCTTCGAGGGTGGGAAGCAGCTCTCCCTTGAATTCTTCCCCGAACCAGGAGCCCGCGTCCAGGTCAAGCAGTTCCTTAAGCGTGTGGTCTTTCACATTCCCGCTGCCGTTTGTCGTGCGGCCCAGCGTTTCGTCATGAATCAGAATCAGTGCGCCATCCTTTGTCATCTGTACATCGGTTTCAATCCCGGTCGCTCCAAGGGTAAGGCCCTTGCGGAATGCTGACATCGTATTCTCCGGACACACAGCGGATGCGCCGCGATGCGCAAAGTTAATTAGCGGATTCATTGTTTGCAGTCCCTCCAAGTTGTTTTTTAATAGAGCCCGACGAATCAGGCTACTCTTCTTATTCCACACCGGATAAAAAAAACCTGTCCAAAAATCCCCTCAGAACGCGAATTCCTAAAATTTTACCTAGCGATTACATATCCCTGGACCTGTATAATAGGATAGAATTCAGTGTACTTGGAGAGGAAGAGATGTTTCTTGAAGTATTGTATAGAATGCGGAACTGAGCTGATCTTGAAAGAATGCGGCGGGGAGGGGCTGATCCCTTTTTGCGGGGCATGCGGAATGTTCCGGTTTCCTGTTTTTAGCACGGCTATCAGTACCGCAGTGTTGAACAAAGAGATGGACAAGATTCTGCTAATCAAGCAGTATAACCGGCCGGATTACATCCTGCTCGCAGGTTACGTCAACAAAGGGGAGAATGCGGAAGCCACCCTTATCCGCGAGGTAAAGGAAGAGGTAGGGCTGGATATCGTGGCTTATGAATATATGCGCAGCCTTTATTTTGAGCCGTCCAATACGCTGATGCTGAACTTTATAAGCATGGCTGCTTCGGAAGACTTGAGCCGGATGAGTACCGAAGTGGATCAAGCGATGTGGTTCACATTTGAAGAAGCGGCCCGGGAGATCAAAAAGAACAGTCTGGCAGAGACCTTTCTGCTGGCGATTATTGAGAAGCTGAATGCAGGCAAGGTTGACCTCCTTAAACTCACTGAAGCTTAAACGCGCGGCCCCGGTCCGTGCCTTGGGCCAATTGATTCTGACCACAGCCGTATCCATTGATGTGTTTCCATTCTCATCCTGACAAAGCAAAGGGCGTCCCGCGGCCATTTACATGGCAGGGAACACCCTTGTTCTTTTTATAGCGGGACGGTTTAATTCCCTTTTATCTTTTTGATATTGTCCTGCCACTTCCCGGTTTCAAACTTCAGGAGCTTATCATAACCGGCCTTTTGGGCATCCTGCTCGGCTTTGTCTAGCAGGGCGATCACCTCCTGTTCATCCTTGGCGAACAAGGCTTTAGCCCGCACCTTATCGGCGATATCGGCTACACGCTGCATGATCATGCCCTCTTCTGAATCTGGAAGGGGCTGTATATTGCCGAATTCCGTGGCATCAAATGAGGTCTTCCAGGCGATTGTGGTTTGGGAGACCGTAGCCCAGTCGCGCTTATCCTCAGGCAGACTCATTTCATTTTCAGCCTTGGCTCCATCAATAAATGCCGTATTTCCTGCCCATTGAAACGTATCCCAGATGGCCATGAGCTTGGAACGCTCCTCGGCTTCATTTTTATATTTTTCTGTGTAGATGGGTGCGCCTTTCTCATTGATGCCCTGCCAGTACATGCCTTCAGGCCCCCAGAAAATAATACGCTCCCCTTCCTCACCCGTCAGCCAGTCCAGATAGGCAAATATGCCTTCTGGATTCTCAGCCTGTGTTGTGATGACACTGACATTCCAGCCAAGAGAATCAAATTCGTTGACCCATACCTTCTTCGGATCTACGCCGGCTTTATGCAAAGGCCAGATCATCGTGTATCCGCCTTCAGGATCTTTGGCGCGCAGCATGCTGTTCGCTTCCGTGCCGATAACGGTGGTATCGAAATCCCCGTAGACCGCTATGCGGCCATTATTCACCTTTTCCTTGACCTGGTCGCGGGTCTGCGTGATGGCATCCTGGGTAATCAGCTTTTCCCGGAACAATTTATTGGCGAACACCATGGTTTCGCGGTAGACCGGATCACTGAAGAGGGATTTCAGCTCATTCCCCTGGGGGACCACACGCAGAGAGACCTGCCCGACATTCCGGTCTTCCGCCATCCCGGCGTAGAGAAAGTCTATCCCTTGACCCAGCATCCCGACCTCGAATGGAATAATGTCAGGATATTTCTCTTTCACCAGCTTCAGATAGGCATACAGATCATCAAAGGTTTTCAGCTTCGGCGATCCGAGTTCCTTGTAGATCTTATTATTTACAGCGTAGCCACCGTTGCCCATCGGATTTTTCGTGTACCAATTTGGGAATTGGTACAGTTTGCCGTCTTCGGAGCGGAGCATATTGATTGTTTTTTCTCCTGCCCATTTTTTCAGATTAGGATATTTATCAAGATAGGGGTCCAGCGCAACGAGCTTGCCTGCTTTTCTCAGCTTTTCTACTTCGGCTCCGCGGTCTCCCCAGATGACATCCGGGAACTCGCCGGAGGCGATCATTGTATTGAATTTCTGCAGAGCCGCACCGCCGGACTGGATCGACTGGACCGTTACTTTCTTGTTCTCCTGAATCCATTTAGTCGCCGGATCCTGGCCCCAAGGATTCATCGTATACCAGTCATAATTGCCGAAAAAGGAAAAGGTGAGCGGTGTTTCTCCGAAAACAAAAGGTTGGGATGAATCAGTCCCGGCAGTGTTGTTGCTTGGCTTTGCCCCGTCTTCACCGGTGTTTCCACCGCATGCGGCAAGCATGATACTCATACCCAGCATACATACCGGCAGCAGGAATGATTTTTTTGAAATATAAGAGTTTATATGCTTCACGCTATAAATTATCCTTCTATTTCTCGCTGAAACGGATACCGTCCTTTTGAGGACGGCGAAGCCGTTTCCACTTGTAATGAACATCTTCATACCCCCATGGGATTGTTTTTTATGAATAAGCCGTGAGCCATGATTGCTACACCGATCTTATCCAAGTTCATTCTTTAATGGAACCGATCATGACACCCTTGGTAAAATATTTCTGCAAAAATGGATAAACGAGCAAAATAGGTACAGTTGCTACCAGCATAGTGGACATGGTGAGCGATTTGGTTGTGACGCTTTGGAGCCGGGCCATGTGGCCTTGAGCGGCTGCATTGGTCTGCATCATCTGTTCAGACATAATGTTGGAGCTTAGAATTTGCTGAAGCAGCGTTTGAATCGGGAGCAGATGCCCGGAGGTGATGTAAATGCTGGCCGTAAACCAGTCATTCCAGTGCCATACTGCAGCAAATAGAGAAAGTGTGGCGATCACCGGACCTGAAATCGGGATGACAATTTTGAAAAAGATGCCGAAGTGGCCGCAGCCGTCGATTTTTGCCGATTCCTCCAATCCTTCCGGCAGTTCGAGAAAAAACGTGCGGAAAATGATCATGTTCCAGACGCTGATTATATTCGGAACAATCATGACCCAGAAATTATTCATCAGGCCCAACTCACGGTTAATCAGAAAGGAAGGAATCAATCCTCCGCTGAAGTACATCGTGATGATGCACAGGATCATATACCCTTTCCGTCCCATGAGCTGTTTCTTGGACATGCCATAGGCAAAGATTGATGTACAGGCAATGGATAGAATTGTGCCAATCCCCGTTCTCAGCACGGAAATAAGGAAGCCTGTCATTAGCCGCTTATCCTGAAACACTACAATGTAATTCTCCAGAGTGAATTGTCTGGGCCAAAAGGTGATCCCCCCACGCGTCGTGTCCAAACCCACGTTGAATGAGATAACGATCGAATTCCAGAACGGATACAACATTACAAAAGCCATGAGAATGAGCATGGAGTAAATGAGACTGAGAAACAAATTGTCAGAAAGACTGTTTTTCATGCCGTGATCACCTGCATTTCAATGTGTAGTTGCGATGCCGAAGACTACCACAGACTGTGTCCCAGTTTACGGGCTATCCGATTGGCAACTGTGAGCAAAAAGACGCTGATTATCGACTTGAATAAACCGACTGCGGCGGCGTAGGAGAAAAGCGAGTTGCGGATACCAACGCGGTAGACGTAAGTATCAATGACATCGGACACGTCCTGAAGTACAGGGTTTTTGGCCAGGAGCAGGATGTCCTCAAAGCCTGCGCTCAAGATATCGCCAACTGCGAGAATCATGAAGATCGTAACTACGCCGGAAATACCGGGCAGGGTAATGTACCAAATTTTCTTCAAGCGGTTTGCTCCGTCGATGGAGGCTGCTTCGTAAATTTCGGGATTGATGCCCGCAATGGCGGCCAGATATACGATGCCGGAGAAACCGATCTCCTTCCAGATTCCTGTTCCGATCAGGATGGCCCAGAAGTAGCCGGGAATGGACAGGAAATTGACAGGTTCGCTGATTAAATGCAGCTTTTGCAGCAGCATGTTCACGCTTCCGTTATCGGTTGCCAGCATGGAGGTCACAAATCCGGACACGATGACCCAGGACAGGAAGTGGGGCAGGTAGCTGATGGTCTGGATCATCCGTTTGAAGCGCGAGTGAATCACTTCGTTCAGGATAAGCGCCAGCAGTATAGGTGCCGGAAATCCGATGAGGAGTCTCAGGGCACTAATCACAATCGTATTGCGCATGACGGTCCAGAATTCGGGTGCCTCGAAGAACATCTGGAAATACTTGAAGCCTACCCATGGGCTGTGCAGAAATCCTTGAAAAATATCGTAATCCTGAAAAGCCATCAGCACCCCGTACATCGGCAGATAAGAAAAGATCACGATAAGAATCATTGCCGGGATGACCATCAGTTGAAGATCCAGCTGCCTGGAGAATCTGAACCAGAAGGATTTGCGGCTGGCTTCCGGTCGTACGCCCGGAGGGACTCCCGGTGGTGAAGACGTGACGATGCTTTTTTTCATCTGAACACTTCCTTTGCAAATTTCTCTGCTGAAATTCATAGTATAGGAACCGTTCCGGCAAAAACACTGATAAGAACAACGATTTGTAGACTTCTGCAATGAGGATGAAGGTTTTGCAACACGGTAAAAATGAAATGTTATATGATGTGATCAATAGAAAGTGTTGGCTTTGATCACACGGCCGGATTGGAGGTCAAACATGTATAACGTATTGCTGTCAGATGATGAAGTGCTGGATTTAAGAGGGATGCAGCACTTTATACCCTGGAAGGATCTGCAGATGAATGTGGCAGCGGTGGTGAGCAGCGGCTTCGCTGCGCTGGATTATATCCGGAATCATCATGTTGATATTCTGATCACCGATATCCGGATGCCGATTATGTCCGGTCTGGAGCTGTCCCGTGAAGCATTGCAGCTGCTCCCACAGCTGAAAATCATATTTGTAAGCGGTTACGAAGACTTCCACTATGCCAAGCAGGCGATGGAGCTGAATGTGCAGAGTTATGTCCTGAAGCCTGTAGAGGATGAAGAAATGATCGAGGTGCTGCAGAAGGTGAAGGCCCAATTGGATCATGAGGCCCAGCAGTCGAGACTGGAATCGGATTACTATAAGACCTTACCTGTACTTAAGAACAACAGGCTGCTTGGCCTGCTGGATGGTCAGCAAGACGGAGCAGAAACCATGGATGATCTAGTCCTTGTGCAATGCGGAATTAGCCCATCTGCTCCGCAGCGGGTCGCCGTGATTGAGATTGATGATGTGGCCTGGAAGCTGAATGCATACAGCGAGCTGGAGGCGAGGCAGATCGTCAATCAGCTGTATCAAACGGTACTGGATTATTGCACAGAGTGCCGGATCTGGTCGCTGTGCAGGCTTTCCAGCCGTGAATGTGCGCTTGTACTGCAGATGGAGGAACTGGCGGAATGTGAAGCGCTGCTCAGCGGTTTAATTGAACTTATTGGGGTCCGGTTTCCGGTCACCATCACAATAGGCCTGAGCAGCACAGCAGCTTCCACCGCTTCAATTCACACCTCTTATCAGCAGGCGAAACAGGCGCTTGATTATAAAATGCTTGCGGGCAAAAGCCGTCTGATCCAATTTTCCGAGCTGGAGTCAGGCAGCGTGGAGGACGTGCAGAGTCTCGAAATGACGCTGGATGCCCTGTTTGCCGCAATGTCGAATTACAGGCTTGTCCAGCTGCACGATGAACTTGAGAATGTATTCGCCTTGGTCCGCCGGATGAAGTCCAAATCTACCGTCTACAACTTTGCCATTCAGATTATCTCCCGGCTGGATGCCTATCTGGCAGGACTAAACGAGAATCTGTTCCAGATGCTGGGCATGCGAATGGAAAACCTGGACATTCTGTTCAAATTCGAAACCATGGATGATATCCAGTCCTGGCTGCGCCGGAGGGTATTTGAAATCTCTGAAACACTGCATGTAAAGAAGCAAAAGAAAAATAATAAGCTGCTTGAATCGGTCTGCGCCTATGTGGAGAAGCATCTGGACCAGAATATCGCACTCCGGGATGTGAGCAATCTGTTTAGCTTTTCCCCGAATCATCTCGGCGTGCTGTTCAAGCAGGGAACGGGTATTAATTTCAGCGATTACGTAGTAGAGAAGCGGCTGGAGAAAGCCTGCACTTTACTGCAGAATCCCCAATATAAAATTTTCGAGGTGGCCGGAAGGGTTGGCTATAAAAACCTGACTTATTTCAGCAGGCAGTTT
Organism: Paenibacillus sp. FSL H3-0321; assembly: GCF_038002865.1. Lineage (NCBI taxonomy): Bacteria > Bacillati > Bacillota > Bacilli > Caryophanales > Paenibacillaceae > Paenibacillus > Paenibacillus sp. FSL H3-0321. Next base: position 5,561,169 of record NZ_JBBODH010000001.1, read on the forward strand.
AAAGACAAATATGGGATGACACCGGGGGATTACCGTAAGCAGTGCTGAACAAAGGAGAACAGCGGCCTATGAAGCAAAATAAACGGTTTCTGTCATTCGGCTACAAGCTGATGATTTCTTATATTGTACTGCTGATTGTCCCGGTTGCTTTTGTCGGTGCCTTTGCTTATAACACGGCGGTTGAATCCATCCGAACACAGACAAAGGCCAATATCCGGGGCACGCTTCAGCAGATTCAGGATAATATCCGTTATAAGGTGGAGGATACCAAGCGGCTGACGGACTCACTGTATTATGACCGCACACTGGCGGATTCCTTAAGGCGCTACGATGACGGCTGGTACAGCTTTGAGACGCTGCAGAGCTATTTGATCCCGATGCTGCAAAATACGGTGCATTCCTCTAACCGCAACATTGCACTGTCCCTGTATATTCAGAATGAGACCATACCCGAGGTTTACTATTCTTACGAAGGGATGGACCCGCTGCGGAAGGGGAGGTTCTACCAGCTGTTTCACCAAAAGCGGATTCTGGGCAAGCCATGGTTCAGCGGTTTTCCCCGGGAACAATACGGGGTAACGATGCAGTGGCGCCAGATCGAAGATGATGAGTCCTACGGGAATATTTCCTTGCTCCGCAGATTGATGGATACGTATGAGCCCACTGCACCGAGTCCATTTGGTTTTGTCCGGATTACCGTCAAGCTTGCCGATCTTCTCGAAAGCGTGAAAGATGATAAGTTCCGCAAGGGCAGTACAGTGTATATAGAAAATGAAAATCATGACATTATCCACCTTTCTTCAGGGGATGAAAATATGAAACCCGAGCAAATCCCACTGCTGGAGAGCAAGGATTATCTGCAAATCAAGGCGCCGGTCGAGGAACTGAACTGGACGCTTGCGGTCAATATCCCCAATGAAGTTTTGGAGCAGGATATCCAGAAGGTCAAAAGCGTAACCATTCTCGTCTGCCTGATTATGATCGGTTTCTTTTCCGCAGCAGGTATGCTGCTGTCCGGCTATTTTTCCCGGCGTGTCGTCAAAATTGTGTCTGTTCTCCGTTCCTTTCAGGAAGGGGATTTGCATAAAAGGCTTAGTTACCGGGGCAATGACGAATTTAATCAGATCTCCCTGGCACTAAATAATATGGGGGAGAATATGAACCGCCTGATTCAGGAAGTTTACCTCTCCAACCTGCATAAGAAGGAAGCAGAGCTGGAAATTCTTCAGGCACAGATCAATCCCCACTTTTTGTATAACTCGTTTTCTTCCATAAACCGTCTGGCACAGTTTGGTGAGATCAGTAAAATCCGTTCGATGGTCAGCGGCCTTGCGAAATTCTACAGACTGACACTGAATGAGGGCAGGACGATGATTCCGGTCGAGAAGGAGCTGCAGCATGTACAGACCTATATTGACATCCAGAAAATCAAATATGAGGATCATCTCACCTTTAATTTCGATATTGACCAAAAGGTGCTGGGTTTTGATACTGTAAGGCTGATTTTGCAGCCCTTTGTGGAGAACATTCTTGAGCATGCTTTTTACGGGGAGACCATTCATATCCGCATTACGGCGGAGGCTGGTCAGCAGGGAATTGTATTCAAGGTGATTGACGACGGCATCGGTATGACTAAGGAAACCATCCGGCAGATTTTCTCTCCAAGCGGGATCAAGATGGGGTATGGCATCCGCAACGTAGACCAGAGAATCAAGCTGCAATTTGGCGATTCATACGGTGTCTTGCTCTACAGCCGGCTTGGAATCGGAACAACTGTTCAAATCACTATCCCTTACTTTCATCATACAGAGCTCACCGGCAACGACGGGACACAGGGATAAGGCAGAAGCTTTCCGAGCTTTCAGTCTGTCTGGGAAAGGAGGAGGAATAAGGAATTCGTAACATCTAATCTGCACCCCATCTAATTATAGAAAGGCGGAGAAAACAATGACTAAAGGTAAAAGAAAACGGACTTTGCTGATGGCCCTGCCCGCGCTGCTGCTGAGCTTTATGCTGAGTGTTCCGGCCCAGACAACATCTGCCCAAACAGGACCCTTCGTATCCGAGATCATCGTGCGGACAGGCGCCAATTTCAAAAACCATAATGATGTTGTCAGCTTCGTGAGCAATGCGGCAAAGAACAATATTTCCGTCATCAATTTGAGTGTGAAGCAGGATGAGGATGAGGAGGTTCCGTCCGGCTATGCATTTTATAAGAGCAAGATTGCGCCGGTCGCTTCGGGATACTCCAATTTTGACGCAGTCAAGGATGTTATTACTGAGGCACATAAAAAGAATATTCAGGTGAGGGCATGGATTCCGCAGTTCCACGACCGTGCGGCCTTTGACAAGAACAGCGAGTGGCAGATGCGCGCGCTTGTGGACGGCAAGGTGAAGCCTTTTACAGGCTCCAATGGCACTGAATATTTCGTGAATCCGCTCCATCCTGGTGTGCAAGCCTATGAGCGCTCTATCATCAAAGAAGTTGCTGAAAATTATGATGTCGATGGTATTGTCCTGGACTGGCTCCGCTTTGACGATTACAACATGGATATGGGCGATTACACGAGAACACAGTATAAAAATCAATACGGCTATGATCCAATTACTATTAACTTTGCTTCGGATAATGCGAAACGGGAGGAGTGGAATGACTGGAGAACGACCAAGCTTGGGGAGTATGTGCGTGATGTGAAAAGCGATTTGGACGGGATTACGCCAGGACTCTTTTTCGGGGCTTATATTCTGCCGCCGGAGTTTGTGGAAGTCGGACAGGATGCCGCCAAATTTATGCCATACATGGATTTCGTTTCTCCGATGGCCTATTTCGACGATTGGGAATTTCCGCAAAGCTGGGTTTATGACAGCGAAGGAATACTAAGCCAGACCCGGCAAAAAATCGGCAATGCCGAAATCATCGCCGCGTTGGATACCGATTGGACCGATGCCCAGTATAAAAACGTACAACAGGGAATTCGTTCCAACTTTCCCGACATTTCAAATCTGGCTTTTTTCATTTATGGCAAGTGGACGAATACGGATATGAAGAATATCAATAAGCGCGCAAACTGGTAGCTATATAAGTTGAACTTTAGCTTTACCCCGCCGGCATAGAACGCAACTGCGGTGATGACCGCACAGTAACTATGCTGAGACAATATCCCGGATCATCTCATGCACATGCTGTACTTCCATAAGGGCCTGGGAGTATTCCAGGTCCGATTTTTTGGCTGGTACTTGCCTTGGAAGAAAGGGAATCGACAGTACGGGCGTATCTTTGCTGCTGAGGTAGATTTTAAGCGTAAGCTCAATAATTTCCTCGGGTTTTCCGTCTTCCTGTCTGTTTGCGGTTCCGTAGACTGCGGCAGCATCCAGTACTTTACCTGTGCCGGCCTTTGCACCGCTGCTGGTAATCCGGCTGGTTTTGCTGACTTTGGTCAGGGTGAGGGCGTTCTCAACAATTTCAGAGCCTAGGATCACATCAAAGGTGTAAAGTGCAGCTGAGGCCGTTTCATGGTTGTCAGGGGAATACATGCCGATAGCGAGCTGCTTGCCTCCTTCATCCAGGGCAATGATATGAGATTTGTCTGGAGTGATGAACCGCTTGCTGAATTTAAGGTTAAAATCAGCCAGTGTATGGATCAGCTTGTTCAAGTCAGACGAAGGATCGGACAGTTTATGCCGCAGCACCGCTGCCGCCAGCAGCAAGCCTACACCCAGTGCGGCGAACATGTACATCAGGATAATGAGCATTATACCGCCTCCTAAAAGTTTTGTGAGCTTAGACCTCATTGAATCCACTTCGAACAAAACTCACTTCGAAAGCATAGACTTAAGTTTTGTGAGCTTAGACCCCATTGTAAGAATCTATGCCGGGGGTACGTGAACAAATACATAGACCTGCCGCGAGAGATCAACTATTCTTTTTCTATTCCGCAAAACGGGGATATATAAGAGAATATAGGAGGATTTCGGGCATGATAGTGGATACATTGGGGCATTTACTGGAGAATGAGGCTGCTTACGGAGAGGAAATTCAGCGTGGACTGCAGTTCCTGCGGGATACAGACTTTGCGGGGCTGGCTGCAGGCCGCCATGATGTGAATGAAGAAATGTTCTATTTCATCAATGAATACGAGACCAAGGACGCCGGAGACTGCTTCTGGGAAGCCCACCGGATCAATCTTGATCTGCATTATATTCTTGAAGGCACAGAGCGCATCGGTTATTCCGCTATTGAGCAGCTCAAGGTTAGAGATGAATACAGCGCCGAGAAAGATGCGGTGTTCTTTACGGGTGAGCTGGTGTCGGCGGTAACCGCAGGTCCGGGAGCGCTTGTCGTCTGCTATCCGCAGGACGGGCATATGACAGGGATTGAAGCGGGGAAGAAGGAAGCGGTGCGGAAGGTTGTTTTGAAGATTAAACTCTGATTTGTTTTCGATTTAAATATAGTGTGAAAAAGAGCCCTGCGGGGCTCTTTTTTGCGCCTCTTGATGTGTCCTCTGCCGGGGGATAAGATAAAGTGGGGTTCAATGAAATTTTAAATGCAGCTAATTACCCGGACAAGGAGCCGCGCTAATGAATATTTATCTCGAACTTCCGGATGTGGATAAGCATTTCCCCTTCCGCAGCTTAGTCTGCGGAGGTGACGATCTCACATATCCGCATTGGCATAAAGAAATCGAAATCATCTATGTCACCAAGGGAAGACTAAATCTGGGAATAAATGATACCCCGATCCGCATGGAACAGGGTGAAATACAGTTTATCAATGGCGGAGATGTGCACTATTTCCTCGCCTCGCCTGAAAGTGAACGGTTTGTGATCCAGTTTGATCTCGGACTGTTCCAGGAGGTTGCTGCGCCCGGCGGCAATGAATATTCGCTTCGCGATCTGTTCACAGAGATGGAGCAATCCAGTTCAAGCTGGCCGGAAGCGGTAGCAACGAAGGTGATTGGCCTTCTGGAGAGCATTTACGAGGAGGATACGCAGCGGCGTGAAGGCTATGCTTATCTCATCAAGGCGAGACTGTTCGAGCTGTTGACGGTTATTATGCGGGAAGTGCCGAAGAATAGAAGCAACAGAGGGCCCAAGTTCTCGGAGGATACTCAGATTCAGTCGCGGGAAACGCTGGAACGGCTGGAGCGGATCTTCATCTATGTCGAGCAGCATTACCAGGAACCGATTACGCTAAATGAGGTAGCCGGGCACATGGGCTTCAGCCCGTATTATTTTACCAAGCTGTTCAAGAAGAATACGGGCATGACCTTTGTCGCCTTTCTGAATGAATACCGGCTGAATAAAGCCAAGTGGATTCTGCTCAATCAGAATCTGCCCATGTCTGCCGTGGCGGAAGCAGCGGGGTTTGGCAGCGTGAAGACTTTTCATCATTTTTTCAAGGAAGCGACGGGGATATCGCCCCTGAAATACCATAAGACAATATTCAGGAATAACAGGGCAAGATTGCAGGAAGAAAGCCCTTCCGCGGATTTGTAAGATAGAGATATTACATCAACAAGTGGAGGTTAAGAGAGAATGACTTTAAAAGTTGGAATTATCGGCTGCGGCGGCATCGCGAACGGCAAACATATGCCTGCGCTCAAAAAAGTGGAAGGTGCGGTGATGGTAGCTTTCTGCGATATCGTTCCTGAACGTGCCGAGCAGGCCAAAGCGGATTACGGAGATGCCAACGCTGCGGTATACAGCGATTATAGAGAGCTGCTTAAGGATGCCAACATAGATGTGATTCACGTATGTACGCCGAACATTTCCCATGCGGAGATTTCGATTGCGTCCATGGAGGCCGGCAAGCATGTAATGTGTGAGAAGCCAATGGCCAAGACGACTGCGGAAGCCCAGGCGATGATTGATGCTGCGAAGCGCACCGGCAAGAAGCTGACGATCGGATATCAGAACCGGTTCAGAGCCGATTCAGCTTATCTGCATGCCGTATGCGAGAACAACGAGCTTGGAGAAATTTATTATGCCAAAGCGAAGGCCATCCGCCGCCGTGCGGTTCCGACCTGGGGCGTATTTCTCGATGAAGAAGCGCAAGGCGGCGGTCCGCTGATCGATATCGGCACCCATGCTCTTGATTTGACCCTGTGGATGATGGACAACTACAAGCCGAAGTATGCCGTGGGCAATGCCTACCACAAGCTGTCCGGCCGCAAAAATGCCGCAAATGCCTGGGGGCCGTGGGACCCGGAGAAATTCACCGTTGAAGACTCCGCCATCGGCTTCATTACGATGGAGAATGGCGCAACGATCGTGCTTGAAGCCAGCTGGGCGCTGAACACGCTGGATGTCGGCGAAGCCAAGACTGCGCTCTGCGGCACGGAAGGCGGAGCGGATATGGAGAAGGGGCTGCGCATTAACGGAGAGGCTTATGGCAAGACGTTCGAGAAGTATATCGGACTTGATGCGGCTGGCGTTGACTTCTACGACGGTGCCGGAGATGATCCTGCAGTGGTTGAAGCCGAGCAGTGGATCCGCAGCATTGTGAACGACACCGAGCCAGTGGTGAAACCGGAGCAGGCGCTGGTGGTTACACGCATTCTGGAGGCGATCTACAAATCGTCAGAGACCGGAATGCCGGTGTTTTTTGACTAAAGAATTTTGAGTAATAATGAAAGATACCCTGCCTCATGCTTCATACATTAACAGGAAAACGGCCCGCTAATTGAGAGTCTGGCAGATCCAGATGACAAGTAAGGGGAATTGAGCACGCTAATTTTCAAGGATCTTTCAAATTCACCGAACCCGGCAGAATTAAAGGGCCAATTTCCCTTTAAGTGTCGAGAAATGAACATAGCCATGTATTTAGCGGGTGATTTTCCCGCTTTAAGAAACGTAGGACATTAAAGTCCCACATGTATATATGCTTATCAATTTTGCATTAACGGATAACTCAGCATATCCCTGAATTTATCTCAAATTAGGAGTGTGTCCAAAGTGACCAGAGTAACCATATGGAATGAATACCGTCATGAATTGCAGGAGGAACGAATCCGCCGGGTGTACCCGCAGGGAATTCACGGACAACTGGCCGGATTCCTGCAGGAAGCAGGCTTTGATACAGCAACAGCAACCCTAGACGAGCCGGAGCATGGCTTGACGGAAGAGGTGCTGGAGAATACGGATGTGCTGGTCTGGTGGGGGCATGTTGCCCATCAGGAGGTCAGCGACGAGATTGTAAGCCGCGTGTACAACCGGGTTCTGAAGGGAATGGGGCTGATTGTGCTTCACTCCGGCCACATGTCCAAAATCTTCATGAAGCTGATGGGCACCAGCTGCGACCTGAAATGGCGCGAAGCAGAAGAGAAGGAACGTCTCTGGGTAATGGACCCGAGCCACCCGATTGCCGAAGGCATCGGCGAATACATCGACCTGGAGCAGGAAGAGATGTACGGGGCGCATTTTGATGTGCCGGCACCGGAGAGCCTCATCTTTGTAGGCTGGTTCGAGGGGGGCAATGTGTTCCCGAGCGGTTCGACTTACCGGCGCGGAAGCGGGAAGATTTTTTATTTCCAACCGGGCCATGAATCACATCCGACCTATTACAACAAGGAAATTCAAAAAGTGATTATCAATGGCGTCAATTGGTGTGCTCCGACCAAACGTGATTATCCGGTGTACGGCCATTCCGAAGCTTTGGAGCCAATCAGAGAAAAGGTGGGAATATAAATGAAGTTAGGTGTATTTGATCCGGTATTCGGAAGCTTAACGCTCGAAGAGATGCTCGATAAAATTGCTGCTGCTGGTCTGAATGCCGTGGAAATCGGCTCGGGAGGCAATCCGGGCAATGCGCACTGTCCGACTGACGAGCTGCTGGCCAGCGAATCGGCCCGCGAGGCCTATCTCGAACAATTCACCAAACGCGGGATTATCATCAGCGCTTTCAGCTGCCACAATAACCCGATCTCACCGGATAAAGAAGAAGCCCGCCAAGGCGACGAAATTCTGCGCAAGTCGATCAAGCTGGCTTCGCTCATGGGCGTACCGGTTGTCAATACGTTCTCAGGTACTGCCGGAGACAGTGACGACGCCAAAGCACCTAACTGGCCGGTTACTCCTTGGCCTACCGTATACAGCGATATTTTGACCTGGCAGTGGGAACAGAAGCTGATTCCGTACTGGAAGGAAATCGGCAAGCTGGCCGAAGAGCATGGAGTCAAGATCGGTATCGAGCTGCACGGCGGCTTCCTGTGCCATACGCCATATACGATCCTCAAGCTGAGAGAAGCTACCTGCGATGCCATTGGTGCGAATCTCGATCCGAGCCATCTGTGGTGGCAGGGTATTGATCCGGTAGGAGCGATCAAGATTCTCGGCAAGGCAGGCGCGATCCATCATTTTCACGCCAAGGATACCTATCTTGACCAGGACAACATCAACATGTACGGCCTGACCGATATGCAGCCTTATGGGGATATACAGACCCGGGCCTGGACCTTCCGCTCCGTAGGCTGCGGGCATAGCATCTCCGAATGGTCGGATATTATGAGTGCACTGCGCACTTACGGCTACGACTATGTGGTAAGCATTGAGCATGAAGATCCGCTGATGTCAGTGGATGAAGGATTCTACCGGGCTGTCACCAATTTGCAGTCCATTCTTATCCGCGACCAGCCACTGGATATGTGGTGGGCGTAAAGGGATTATAGCTCTGTCTATAGCAAAATCCGGTGTTTCTGCGATTCGCAGAAACACCGGATTTTTGTGATCCCGCAGGAAAAACAGCAGTCAAAGAACCAGCCGGTTTATAAATTTTATAAATTCTTATAATATAATACCGTAGCATCCAGTTGCCCGTTGGCTGACCGGCAATAATTCGGGATTCGGCCTGCCTCGATGTATCCCCGTGATTGATAGAGCAGGTTGGAGGGATCGCCTTCCCGCGTATCCAGCACAAGCAGTGTTCTGTCTGCTGCCGCTGCGGCTTGTTCGGCGGTATCGAGCAGCAGTCCGGCGATGCCCTTGCGGCGGTGCTCCGGATGAACCATCAGTTTGGCAATTTCCGCGCGGTGCCGGGCATTGGCTTTGGCGGCTAAATGGAGCTGCACTGTACCCGCGATTTTGTCGCCCTCCATTGCTGTCCAGAGCAGCACATGCGGATCAGGGACGCTTTTCCAATAGGCTGAAGCCTCCTCAGCTGTGACCGGAGGGAGAAATCCGATCGAGGCGCCATCTTCCACTACTTCTGTCAACAGCCCGCTCAATTCAAGCTCTGTCTCCGGCAGTAATGTTTCCAATAGTACAACATTGATTTTAGGGGTCATCGGATTAGTTCCTTTCACCAATAAAATGTAACAGCTAAATACAATAGGATGAATTCTGTATCATGCTCATTATACTCATGGGATGTAGATTAACAAAAGAAAAAAGGCAGGGATGAATATAATCAAGGAGAGGAAGTGGAGCAATGCTGTTAGAGGTCATTGCAACGACCGTAAATGATGCCGTTCTTGCTGAACGGCATGGAGCAGACCGGATTGAGCTGATTTCAGGCATCCTGGAGGGGGGACTGACTCCCAGCCTGGGGCTGATGGAAGGCGTGCGCGAAGCCGTGGGCATCCCGGTCAGAGTCATGGTGCGGCCGCATGCCCGGTCTTTCCGGTATGACAAGGCGGATGTGGAGACAATGCTGCGCGACATCCGCCATATTGCCGCCATAGGAGGGCTGTCGGTGGTCATGGGAATGCTCCGCCGCGACCGGACGGTGGATGAAGAGCTGCTCAAGCAGCTGCTTCAGGCTGCAGACGGCATGGAGGTGACCTTCCACCGGGCCTTTGACGAGGCCGAGGATCAGCTCGAAGCCCTGGAGATTCTGTCACGCTACCCTCAGGTGACAGATATTCTGACCTCCGGAGGGCAGCGGACTGCGCCCGAAGGCGCGGAAAGGATTGCGGTGCTTGAGCGTTTATCTTCCGCGAAATCCGTCTCCATTCTGGCCGGAAGCGGCCTCACAGCTTCTGGCCTGAGGGAGTTTCTGGGTGAAACAGCTGTGGAACGGGTGCATTTCGGGTCCGCGGTAAGAGAAGACAGCGATCCGCTGCGGCCGATTGATCCCGGGCGGCTGCAGGAAGTCCGTTCGATTCTGGATCTATGGGGAAAGTGAACTGAATGTAGGCAGCTCCTTCGTTCATACCGGCTGACCGCCTAGCAGCTTGGGCAGCAGATTGAGCAGTTTCTCCCGGGTTAACGCGTCTGCAGAGTTCCATTTCGCATTCTCTAGCAGATAGACTTGGCCCTTCTGCACGGCGGGAAGGCTGTTCCAGAGCGGGCTCCGCATCAGCTGCTCCATGGCCTCCAGCGAGTCCTTGCGCTCCGGAATGAGCATGAAGATCCGGTCTCCCGCATAGGTATGCAGCTGCGCCGGATCGACCTCGGCGAATCCGAGCTCTTGATCCAGAATGCCCCGGATTACCTCAGTCGGCTGTAGGCCGCCAGGGGCATACAGGGCACTGGAAAGCCCGGTCCTTCCCATGGCGAACAGATGGTTTCCGTGGTCGTATATCAGCGCGGAGGCCGTCTCTCCGGGCTGGAGTGTTTCCTCGTAAAGACGCTGCCACATGGCGGCGTTTTTGGCATGGAAGGATGCCAGCCAAGCCTCGGCTTCACGCTGCTTGCCCAGCCAGCTTCCCAGTATCCGCATCCGCTGTTCGAGTGGTGCGAAAGAATCGAAGGTCAGTGCCGGAGCTATGCTTGAGACGACCCGGTATGCCCGCTCATCCGCGTTGGCGAAGATAATCAGATCGGGGTTTAATGAGGCAGTCAGCTGCGGGTCCAGCGGAAAACCAACATTAGCCAGCTTCTTGAGCCGGTGCTTATAAACGCTGTTCCGCGCAAAAGCCTCATCTCCGCCGACAGGCTTCACGCCTAACGCGAGCAGATCGCCCAGCGTTTCTCCGTGATAGACAATGCGTCGTGGCCGTTCAGGGATTTCCACCTGATGGCCAGTCCAATCCTTGACCGTCGGTTTCCGGCGCTGCGTATAGGCGTATTGTCCGGGGGTGACCCCGGTCTTCTGGCGGAAGCGGCGGCTGAAATAATATTCATCAGAGAAGCCAACCTGCCGGGCAATTTCCCGCAGGGGTTCGGCGGAGTCCAGTAAAAATTGCTTCGAATGGTGAATGCGCAGCTCGGTCAGATAATCGAGCGGTTTTGTGCCGGTAAGCTTTTGGAAGAGCGGAGTATACTGCCAGAGCGAGATGCCCGCAAGTTCTGCCAGCTGCTTCACCGTGATGCTCTCCATATAGTGCTTCTGCATATACTCCACAGTTCTTTCCACAGATTCTGCAGGACTTGGCAGCTGTCCGGAAGGATAATTGTGCTCGAAGAGCAGCAGCAGCAGTTCCTGAAATTTCAATTGCTGCTTGTAGTGCTGCACATCGTCGCCGCTGTTTTCCTTCATCGCCAGTTCTTCCGCCAGGCGGATGACTCTGGTGAACGGATGAACGATTAATTCCCGTCTGCCCGGCAGCAACTCCCCGGCATAACGCTCCGGAAGTTCGGCCGCATGAATGGCTGTAAAAGAGATAAGGTAATAATACAGGGTCATCTCCGGATTGTCCGCGCTATAGGAGGTTCCGGGAGACAGCAGGTAACACTTATCGGCACTCAGCGGCGCAATCTGGCCGCCAATATGCAGCACTCCGCTGCCGCCCGTAAAGACAAGAAGCGTATGACAGAGTGGTGTCTGCTGTACTGGGCAGGAGTCGGCAGGCTGAATAATCAGTTCGGCGTTGGACAGCTGAAACAATAGCGAGCGAAGAGGGAGAGGTGGCGATGAGGGATGCTGCAAGGTACGGTCTCCCTTCAATAATGAGAATGATTATCAATAAATACATTGTATATAAAACAAAGAAGCTTATCAACTGGCGTTGACAAGCTTCTTTGTTTTATATATGTCCCCGTTTAAACACCGGGACCCTTAAAAAGGGATGAATTATTTATTATTCAGCAATTTAGGGATTTCTCCCAGCAGCCATTCCCGGGTAGTTGCATCGCTTGATGTCTTCATAATGTCTTGTGTGTAGACATAGCCGTTCTTAACAGCGGGAAGACTTTTCCACACCTGACTTTTCAGCATTGCTTCTGTGGATTGCTTGGCTTCATCGGCAACAGGAGTCAGCAGGAAGATCCGGTCTCCGGAATATTGTTCAATCGCCTCCATAGATACTTCCTGGAATCCCATACCTTCGTCAAGTACCTTCTGGATCGCGGGGGTTGGCTTGAAGCCATTCTCACCATACAGCACCTGCGACAGTCCGGTTGTGGCCATTACGAACAGCCGGTCACCGGGATAATAGGTGAAGACGGCTGCGGTTTCTCCCTCTTTCATCAGACCGTCACTTTTCAATTGCTCCCACATGGCGGTTTCCTTTGACTTGTACTGGGCCAGCCAGGCTTCCGCTTCAGCCGATTTATCAAGAAGTCCGCCGATTTCCGCCATCCGTTCCTGCAGCGGGGCGAAAGTATCGAAGATTACAGTGGGTGCAATTTTGGACAATGCCTCGAAATCCGCTTCGTCCGTTCCTGCATAGATAATCAAGTCGGGTTGAAGCGACAAAGTCTTCTCCAGGTTAATCGGGAATCCTACATCCTCGACACCCTTCAATTGGTCTTCGAACACCTGGCCATCGCCCATCGAAAGCGGATAACCGACTGCTTGCACACCCAATGCCAGTAAGTCACCATAGGTTTCTCCGGAGTAAACTACACGTTTCGGTGTAACCGGAATCTCCACTGTATGGCCTTTGTAATCCGTATAGGAGCGGGTTTTCGCTGCAGCTTCACCAGTGCCAGCGTCGGATGCCTCCGGAGCAGGTGATGCGCTCGCGGCTGTATTGCTGCCGGCAGAGTTAGCCGCAGCATTGCCGGCAGATGGTTCCTCTGAATTTCCGCACGCGAGCAGAAGGGTGCTCATCACGAAGATGACACATAACGCGGCGAAGGGTTGTCTTGCCTTTTTCATAGAATCTTGCCTCCCCAGAAATATATAACGATTAACAATAATGATAATCATTCTCGTTAGAAACCAATCTTAAAGGAAACCCGTTCTTTACTCAATGGACAAAATTCAAACTGTCCTTTCATTTTGTACAAATCTGTTGCTCCCGGATGGGGAGAACTAGTTGCGCTTCTTCAAAATAAATTAAGTTACGATATGTTATTAACAACTTGATAATATCAAATATTCATGCTAAACTGTTGTTAATAACAAAATGTTAATAACATAAACCGGGAGGTTTTGACTATGTTCGGATTCCGATTCGTGAAATTCCAGCCCAGTGATTATGTACTCAAGGTGAAGAACGGCAAAGTCGTTCGTGAAGGCATCGGTCTTTCTTTTCATTATTACGTGCCGACCACGTCGGTTGTTGTAGTGCCGGTATCCTCGATTGATGTCCCGTTTATGTTCGAAGAGATTACGAGCGATTACCAGACGGTGACCGTCCAGGGCCAGCTGACCTACCGGATCGTCGATTACCGCAAGACCACACAAATCCTCAATTATACCTACAATTTGAAAAAGAACACGTACCTGTCCGATGATCCCGGCAAGCTGGCCCAGCGGGTCATCAACATCGCCAAGGTGCTGACCAAGAAGCAGCTGGAGCAACTGCCCCTGCGGGAAGCCATCCAGTCAAGCGAACGTCTGGCCAAGACCATTACCGGGGAGATTGAACGGAACGCGGAAATTGAGAAGCTGGGGATCGAGCTGATGGGGCTGTCGATTCTGGCGATTGTTCCGAACAAGGAGACCCTTCGTGCACTGGAGGCGCAGGCCAGAGAAGAAATTCTCCGCAGCGCAGACAATGCGCTGTATGAACGGCGCAATGCCTCCATTGAGCAGGAGCGGCGGGTGAAGGAGAATGAGCTGAATACGGAGATTGCTGTTGAGACGAAGAAGAAGCAGATCCGTGAGACCCAGCTGGATGCAGAGCGTTCAGTAAAGCAAAAGCAGAACGAAATGAAGGAAGAGCAGCTCAGCTTCGATACCGCACTGGAAGAGAAGAAGCAGGAGCTGATCGAACTCACTGTGGCCAACCAAAGAGCGGAAGCGGATGCCAAAGCCTACGAGCTGTCGGCGGTCATGAATTCGCTGCAGGGGGTATCGCCAAATGTGCTGCAGGCACTGACCAATGTCGGCATGAAGCCGGATAAGCTGATCGCCATCGCCTTCCAGGAACTGGCTGAGAATGCCGGGAAGATCGGCCAGCTGAACATTACCCCGGATCTTCTGCAGGGAATTATGGCCGGATCGGCCGGAAACGGTGCGGGTGCGGCGAGAGGAGCGGGAGGGCGATGAGCGGACGGATGTCCGAGAATAAAACCATTCTGATCAAACGCAAAACACGGCTGGAAGAGCTGGTGGTCCGCTACAATACGATCCAGCAGGCCCAGTTCTATATTGAGCGGCTGGGTGCGGATTTCAGCGACTATATCAGCGAGGATCATCATTACCGCAAGGCGGTCGAGACGGCAGTGATTGAGCTGAGCGCCATAGGCAGAGTTCAGCTGCTGGAGCGGCAGCATGTCCCGAATTTCATCTTCGGTGACGAGGATACAGTGGTTGTACTTGGGCAGGACGGACTTGTAGCCAATACACTGAAATACTTGCGGGAGCAGCCGCTGATCGGTGTCAATCCCGATCCGCAGCGCTGGGATGGAGTACTGCTGCCGTTTACCGTCAAGGATCTGCGGCTCCTTCTGCCTGAGGTGTTCCGGGGCCAGCGCCAGGTGCGCGAAGTGACGCTTGCCCGGGCGGAGCTTAATGACGGCCAGAGCCTGTACGGCGTCAATGATTTGTTCATCGGCCGCAAAACCCATGTGTCTGCACGTTACCAGCTTCAACTGAATGATGTAACCGAGCAGCAGTCCTCCAGCGGCATCATTGTCTCCACCGGGATGGGTTCCACCGGCTGGCTCAAGAGCGTCCTCGCCGGAGCGACGGGCATTGTCCGCAGCGCAGCCGGGCTGCAAGTGGATGCGGAAGCGGAGGCAATACTTGGCTTGGCCGGTTCCGGGCAGCGGCTGGCCTGGGATCATCCGCATCTTTATTTCACGGTGCGGGAACCTTTCCCCAGCTGTACGACCTCCGCGGGAGTTGTCTTCGGGCAGATCGGCGCTCAGCAGCCGCTGCGGATTACCTCGCAGATGCCGGAGGACGGAGTCATTTTCAGCGATGGAGTTGAAAGCGACTTTCTGGAGTTCAATTCCGGGGTGGAGGCAACCATCAGTCTGGCTGAGAAAAGAGGAAGACTGGTAGTGTGAAGCTAGGGTCAACAGCCGATTTGCCGTATAGATAAGCACAAAAGGCTGTCTCAAGCAGAATAATCTGCCGGAGACAGCCTTTTCGAAAGATAAGCAAGTCCTATTGAAAGCTCCGTCCTTGATTCATCAATGAGCCATAGTTCTGGCCGGTAGGAGAACCGGTATGCGATGGCATCGGATTGAACGACGGGTTCAGCGGGGTATGCACCGCATGCATAGGCTGCTGTTGACCATAGGAAGGGTTAAAGGACGGGTTAAAGCTTTGAGCGCCTGTAGTATTTCCGGCAAATTGAGAGGACTGCTCAAGCTGTCTAAGCGTCTGTGTAACCTGCTGCAGCTGCTGAATGGCTGTGTTATGGCCCTGCAGCGCATTTTGAATAATTTGACTCGCCTTGTGCTCACGTTGGGCCAGTTCTTCCAGTCTTACCGCATTTTGCTGCTCCTGCTGGAGAAGCTGCTGATAATTCTGGCTGGCTTGCTGTGTCTGGCTCACAAGCTGTTGAATGATTTGCTCGCAATGACTAATCTGGCTGGAAAGGTTTGAATTCAAAGTAATTTGCCTCCTTGGGCGTTTGAGTTTGAACTTGCGGATTTATTATCTCTGAGGGGTCGGCGGAATATTCATACCTATTCAGTTTTCGGGAGTATGGGACAAACAAGAACGAATAGGTACAGGCAGCGGTGCAACTAATGAACCCTGATTTCGTCTATGTAGATGAGTTTCCATAATCACCCATAACCTGGAGGTGGGGCAACATGAATCTGCATGATACGGCCGGCTGGTGCAAGGCTTATTGGGCACGCAGTCTCAAGCTGGCGCTAATGTTTGTGCTGCTGTTTACGGCTTGCTTTACCGGAGCGGCGGCAGCAAAGGCAGCGTCGTCAGAGCTGATCATTGTCAACAAGAAGACAAACAAACTCGGTTATTTCAGCGGCGGCAAGCTGGAGAAAATTTTTCCGGTTGCAACGGGCAAAACTAAAAGCCTGACCCCTGAAGGCAGCTTTCCGATTGTGGTCAAGGTCAAGAACAGACCTTACTACAAGGAGAAGATTCCCGGCGGAGATCCGGCCAATCCGCTCGGTGACCGCTGGCTCGGACTGAAAGTGAACGGCACGATGGGCACAACCTATGCCATTCACGGCAACAATAATGAATCCTCCATCGGCAAATATGTCAGCGCCGGCTGCATCCGGATGCATAATGACGATATCCACTGGCTGTATCCGCGGGTGGCCAAGAATACAACCGTTATTATTACGTCCTCCTCATCGGATATGGAAACCATTGCTACCAAAGCAGGTTATACCCTCGGCCATAAAGTGTTCGCCGGGACGTTCATCATTCACGGTGAAAGTGTAAAGCTAAAGGATCCTTTTGTAGTGGAGGACTCCAAAGTCTTTATACCTCTAAGAGAATCCGTCGCTCTCTGGGGCGGAACATTGAAACTTCAGCCAGGGACCGGTGCACTTATTATTACCATCGGGGATCGCACCGTGATTCATAAACCTCAGACTGCTCAAGCGGTAGTTAATGGAAAAGTGGTTGCAATAACAGCTTCACGGCTGGAGAGCAGCAGGCTGCTCATTCCGCTGGACAACGTCACCGGGCTATTCGGATTGCAGTTCACCTGGAAGCCGAAAGAGCAGACAGTGACTTTCGCGGACTAATGTAACGTTCATCGTAATTGTATGACCGCAGACGGGAGGGCATCCGGCTGCGGTCTTTTTAACATATATAGATTGAACTTAAAAACTTTAGATAAAGGAAAGGAGCAGTGAAGAGGAATTTTGGAACTGGAGTAACGGTAGTGTCCGCTTTTTGGAAGTCCAAATATTCACCAGGGTTGCGACTGATCCTGTCACCGGGGATAGGGCAGGATTTACAGAATAAATATTGAAGTTATAGGTAGGTAAGTGCAAAAGGAGGTTTTCGATGAAAGCTTTGTTTACAACTCTTTACGTTATAATCTGCACAACTATGCTGCTGGCCTGCAGCCGTTCCTATGGTCCTGACGAAGCTGCGGAACGCGGAGATGTTGTAGACCTCCATGGGATGATTACCAATGCGGAGCGACTGGATGAATTTCTCGGCAATTTAGAGGAGAACCACTCCGATAAGGTCAGGGTTACACAGTACACGGAGGAAGCAGACCCGATCTATATTGATCTTGCCTATGATGGAGAAACAGTGAAATTTATATATGATAATACCCACGATGAGTACGCAAAAGGTAAAGTCAGAACCAGTGTCTGCAAAGGAACCAGTAAAGAGGTCACCAGTAAGAAGATTGAATATAAGCTGACTGGATGCTCCGGCAAAAATAGTGATCTGGCGGATGCTTTCAGTCTGAGGATACAAGGAAAACAACTAAAGTGAGGAGTGAGCCGTATGACGCTGAATTTGACCAGCCGGACTTTAGCACAGGAGGATCTGGACTCCATCTGTGCTTTTGTCCGGGACGCCGAAGAAGTTTTTTTAGTAAGCCCCAAATTCCACTATCCGCTGACGGCGGAGCAAATCCTGAAGGTGCTTGAGAACAGATACAGTCCGACAGTCATCGTATCCGGGGATGCACCGGAGCCGTTTGCCTATGCCAATCTTTATGATAAGGATGAGGAGAGCGATACAATTTGGCTGGGCAATGTGATTGTAAGTCCAAGCTACCGGGGCACAGGGGTTGCGGCTTACCTGATCCAAACCATGATGGATACCGCCAAGCAGGAGCATGGAGTCCGGACGATGAAGTTATACTGCCACAATACGAATACAAGAGCACTGCTGTTCTATTGCAAGCAGGGGTTCAACCCCTGCGGATATAAGGTACTGGTCAAACCGGATGGCGAGAAGCTCGTAGGGATCGCAATGCAAAAAGAGCTATAGAATTAATTCAATCTAGGAGGGGCCGAATCTATAGGGAGATCCAACTCGGAGTTGATGCTGATCACAGGTAGCTCTTAACTATAATTATTCTTGACCTTGTTTATCGTGGGCAGGCTTTATATACTGTAACCAATAATAAATTCGGACAATTACGGAGGTTCACCCGACTGATGAATAACTAACACGTTTCCCAGCAACAGACCAGTTAACTTGTGATGTGCTTATGCACAAGCCACGGGACGCCCTTGCAGGGTGTACGGTCAGGGATACGTGTGTCGTTCGGGGCCTATACGATGCTAATAGAGGATTGAAGCTGGTGTTGACGGCTTGCCCTGCAATTAAACAGGGGAGGCCACGTCCGCACCACTGTTTCCTGGCATCTCTCCCCCTTCATACACAACTCTACCGCAGGCCGCTGGCTGCGGTTTTTTTAGTTTCGGTATTTGATGAAGCGGAGGAATAAATATGACCAAGACCTTAATAAAAGCCAAAAATATACGCAAAGAGTGGAATGGCATTGTCCTATTTGAAGGTGTGTCGTTTGAAATCACAGAAGGGGAACGCGTGCTGTTATTCGGGCGCAACGGGATCGGCAAGACGACGCTGCTGCAAGGACTGCTCGGCCGTCTGGCCTTTGAGGAGGGCAGTGTCTCTTACGGGTTGCCAGCGGAGGAATGGGGTGTGCTGGACCAGCAGCTGGAGATTTCAGTTGAAATGACTGTGCTGGAGTATGTTTTCTCCGGCTGGAAAGAGCTAGCTGCGCTTAAATGCAGACTGGAGACACTGGGCAAACAGCTTCAGGATACGGAAGGTGCCGATGCAGAGGCGGTGGCTGAATATGGAGAAATCTATGAGAGCTATCTGCAGTTGGACGGCTATGGCTGGGAAGCCAAGGTGGAGAAATGCCTCAGACAGCTGAAGCTTGATCCTGCGCTATGGAGCCAGCCGTACCGCCTGCTCAGCGGCGGCCAGAAGACACGGGTTCAGCTCGCTGCGCTGCTCGCCCGGCAGCCCAAGCTGCTGGTTCTGGATGAGCCGACGAATCATCTGGACAATGAGACGATGGAGTGGCTGGAGGAATGGGTACGGAGCTATCCCGGTACGGTATTGTACGTTTCCCATGACCGTACTTTCATTGACCGGACAGCTACTGCTGTGCTGGAGCTGACTCCACAGGGCTGCCGCCGTTATCCCGGCGCCTATAGGGAATACCGCGAGCAGAAAGCGGTGGAGGCCCGCACGCTTGAAGGGCAATACAAAAAGCAGGAGCAGGAGAAAGAGCAATTGCTGGAGAGCATCCGCCGTTACGCGGAATGGTTCCAGCAGGCGCACCGCGCCGCCGGGCAGAACGATTTCCTGCGCTCGAAATCGAAGAAAAATGTTTCCCGCCTCCATGCCAAGGAGGCCAGCCTGGCAAGGCTGGAGAAAAACAGCGTGGAGCTGCCGAAAGCAGCACCCGAGCTGAGCATGAAGCTGGAGAGTGAAGCTTTCAAGGGAGATGCGCTGCTGAGCTTACACAATATCCGCTGTGCCTATGGAGACAACCCGGCCCTGCTGGAGGACTTCAATCTCTCCTTGCGGCGGGGCGACCGGCTTGCCGTTCTGGGACCGAACGGTGCCGGGAAGTCCACGCTGCTGAAGCTGATCGCAGGAGTTGCACAGCCCTCCGGCGGTGAAGTGACCCAACATCCGCGTACTCAAATCGGGTATTTTGCTCAAGAGCTGGATCATCTCAATCCTGAATCGACCTTACTTGACAGCCTGCTGGAATTGCCAGGTATGACGCAGACGGAGGCGCGGACGATTCTGGGCTGCTTTTTATTCCCCCGGGAAGATGTCTTTAAGCACATTGGCGATCTTAGTATGGGCGAGAAATGCCGGGTCGCGTTCCTCCGGCTCTACTTCGGCAGAGGCAATCTGCTGGTGTTGGATGAACCGACCAATTACCTGGATATCGACACCCGGGAACGGGTGGAAGAGGCGCTTGCGGCCTATCCGGGCGGGCTGGTTATCGTCTCCCATGACCGTTATCTGCACACTAAGGTCGCCAACCGGCTGCTGCTGCTGGAGCATGGGCGGAGCCCGCAGTTCTTCCCGGGCACTTATGAGGAATATACTGCAAAGAAACGCGGCCGGGTGCTGACCCCTGAGGAGCAGATGCGTGAAGGAGAATTGCAGTTACTGGAGATGAGCCTGGCCCGGCTAATGCGGAGCGATGCCCTGGAGACAGAGGAAGAGAACCGGGAACTGATGGCGGAGATTGTGAATCTGCGGAAAGCCATCGGGACGCTGCTGGAGGGAAATTGAATATTTTGGCGAATAATTTCTTAGAATGAAGAAGTAGTAAAAACACTTCAGGGGGAGCGTTAAATATTCGATGGAGCAAACGTTGGAAACCAGGCTTGAAATGAGTAGTTTTATTATTTGAATAGATGGTCGCTTGCGTCGGCGGAGAACTACAATTCTTTAATTCCGCTGTTGATCGAGTGGGGGGCACTGGCAGCGTTCAATATTTTTATGGTTGTGAAGTATGGCGGGACACCGGGGAGGCTGCTGCTCAAAACAAGAATTGTAAACGGAAGCGGTTCTTATCCTACGGTGAAGCAGTCGGTGATCCGCTACAGCCTTTATCTGATCAACTCGCTGCTTGCAGTAGTTATAACTTCTGATGAAAAGATGATTTCTTCGTTGTCCGGCTATTTTTCCGATTGGGCAAATCTGAACAATGGTCTTAATGAGATTCTGGGCCTTATTATTATTGCCGATTGCCTGATTATTGTGGTTACCCGCTACAACCGGGCCTTACACGATATGATGGCCGGAACATATGTAGTAAATAAAGCCGCACTGGATGAACTGAAGTAAGGCAAAAGGGGATAGAAACGGGTTGTTCAACTACCCGGCTCTATCCCCTTGCTTATGCCAACGAATGAAGAGGGGCAGAATATCGCCGGAAAACTCCTTAACTAACCTCAAGAACAGCCCTCATGAAGTTTTTCAGCGCTGTAGACTCACCCTCCTTGGTCCACTGTTGCAATGCCTCCGATTCCCCTGCGACATAGGAAGCAAGCTTCTCTTGCAGCAGGTTGTCAAAAACCTCCGGCTGCTTTTCCCGTTCAGACTGAAGCTTCGAGATCAGCAGAGGCCAGCGGTATCCGCTTGTTCGATATCCGTGCTCAGGATAACGTTTCGCCAGCTCCAGCACCGAGGTGAGCGGCTGGCCGGCGGCTAGTTCCGCCGCCAGATAGCTGCCGATAAAGCGGTGGCTGAGGTCTTCCTCCAGCGCAACGGCAAACTGCTTGCGGGCCTCTGCCAATTGCCCCTGAAACATAAGTGCGGTGGCATGGATGGCCATCTCATAAGAGCTTGGTTTTTCCTGAATAAGCTCATTATACATGGAGTAATATTTGTTATAGTTCACCCAGTCGGCGTGGTCAAAGTAGTGATCTACAAGTGAAAAGGTAAAATTGGCATCCGGACGCAGCTGAACGAGCTGGATTAACAAGGGTATTGTCGCATCCTCCGCTTGTTTATCTTTTGCATAGGAGGCTTTGGCTGTCAGGAGATGAGTCAGCATTTTCAGAGCATGGGCATCCTGCGGATTTGCGGCGTAGTCCCGGCGATAGGCCTGCAGTGCCTGCTCGAGCTTCTTGTCCTTAACAAGCTTGTCTGCGGCAGTAAGTGTACGCGACTTGTAGTAGAAGAAAGGCAGATTGCCCACGGTATCATCGTTCAGCCGGTAGCCGTTGCTGCGGGTAAGCAGCTTGCCTTGCTCATCAAAAGCATCGACGGTCCACGAGAACCGGCCTTCAGGGTCTGCGAACCCAAGCAGGGAGGACGGTTCAATAGTTTTCCAGTTATCTGTGCCGCCGCTGATGGAGAAGCCGCCGGCATCGTATAACTCTTCCGCCGGGATGGATACCTTGTTGTCCTTAATGTTCTGCCGAACTATGGTAGTGAATGAGCCGTCTTCTATATTAACGGTGCCGCTCAGGTTGTAATATGCCGCAGTTTTGACCGGCTCCCATTCAAATTTAACGGAGGAACCGGTAACTACTTGTGAATTGACAGGAGATTTAAGTTCAAGCAGCGGCTGCAGAACGATATTTTCGGTAAAATCGTCCCCTGGCTTGATTTCAATCCAGTCATCAGACTGTACAGGCCAGGCCCAACCGTCGATCTGGGCAAAGCTGACGCCGATCTGAAGCTGATAGAAGCCGGGAATAACCCCTCTGAATTGATAATGTCCGCTCTCATCGGTAACGATTTGATAGGGTTCGGTATTGCGCATAACACTATGATGGACCTCACTTTCTGCACGGAGAAAGATGCCGGCCCGCGACACCGGGGTTCCATCGCTTTTGGTGAGTGTACCCTGTAGGGTCGCCGGTGTATGGATACCCATATCTACAGCAGATTGCAGTGCCGTCCGAAGGGCAATAAGTCTGATGTCGCTGTCAGTAGTTCCCTGCTCGAAGGCTTCAGCGCTGCTGTCATTGCCGCTTTCTCCTGAATGGATTGACTGTAGTTCGTCCCCGCCATATTCCTTTTTCAGTTCTTTCCATCCCACCCGGTATTGTTCCAGCGCGGTTGTAACCAGAGTTAATGCCTCACGGCTTTTCCCTTGGGCAAAAAGCAGTCGTCCGCCAAGCCAGGCCGTACGGGCATCCATTTCCAGATCGTTGTTCTGGACAAGGAAATCCGCTTGCTTCAGCAGGGCTTCCGCCGCTGTGAAATTACCGCTGTTCAGTGCCCGTTCTGCCCGGATCAGCGTCAGTTCCTTTGACAAGGAAGAGGTGCTGCTAATCCGCTCCACCGCAGCTGCCAGTGCCTGGTCAGCCTCATCATCCATTGTGCCAATCACGTCGTACTCATAGAGCAGCTGCTTGACCGCATTCAGCATGGAATAGTCAGCAGGGCCTTGCATAATATACTCCTGCAGGAATTTGATCCTGTCTCCGGGCAGCAGAGGGGAATAAATTTCTTCGTTTTCACTTTGTGATGACTGGGTCATCGAAGCTCCGATATACACATTGAAGCTGTACGAAGTATCCAGATTGCCGGGTTCAATGATCTTTGTGCGGATCAGCTCCATCCGTTTGCTGCCGGTGCTGCCATTTAGAGTATTGAGAAGTTTTATTCGATCATCCTTGGCTGTGGAAGCCGTTAAGGCGGGGGGTCCTGTTCCGGATCGTGAGAAAGGCAGTACAACAGCTACTATAGCCAACAGAGAGAGGGGCAGCAGCACAAACAGCACCAGATGTTTGACCCTTAATCTAATTATCATACCGTTTCACCGCCCGCTCATAGATGTCTTTCCAGTACATATTGCCTCCGGCTTTGATTAATTCACGTTGTCCCGGCTGCTGAACAGCTTGCTGGGTTTCAGTACCGGTATGCGGTGAATATAACAGCAGTGCTCCTGTTACGAGGAGTGCCGTGCATGCGCCAACAGCTTTGAGCGGAATTTCCAGCTCCTTGTTCCACAGTGCCAGCAGACGGGCCCGGCCCGTAGGAGGGTGGGTTTGCCGCAGTACCTGTTCATGACCTGTGAAAGTGACGGGACGGAGCTCCTCATCAAGCCGCTGTTTGATTTGTTCACGATCCGTATTCATAGGAAATGCCCTCCTTCTCCAAAGTCTGCTTAAGCAGTATCCGGCCTCTGGCCAGACGGGATTTAACCGTATTCTCCGCTGTATTCAGCTCCGCGGATATTTCGCGGATGCTCATTTCATGGAAATAGTACAAGGTCAGACTTTCACGATAGATGTAATCCAGGCTTCGGACGGCTTCAACCAACCGCACATGATGCCATTCCACCATAAAATGTTCTTCCGCTCCAGCGGAGGCACCGGACTCTTCCATCCATTGTCCGCTCTCTGCCGCAGGAAAAATGCTCCGCCAGCTCCACGTCCGCTGCTTCATCCGGCAGCGGTTGACAACAATGGAAACCAGCCAGGCCTTTAGCCGCTGCGGATCCTGAAGCTGGACCATTTTGGCGTAAGCCTGAATGAAGGTATCCTGCACGGCTTCTTCGGCAGATTGCTGGTCTTTAAGCAGCAGGCAGGCGGTTCTGAGCAGCATATCACCATAAAGCT
The DNA here is from genome assembly GCF_038002865.1 of Paenibacillus sp. FSL H3-0321. Taxonomy (NCBI): domain Bacteria; kingdom Bacillati; phylum Bacillota; class Bacilli; order Caryophanales; family Paenibacillaceae; genus Paenibacillus; species Paenibacillus sp. FSL H3-0321. Next base: position 5,585,430 of record NZ_JBBODH010000001.1, read on the forward strand.
CCATCAACAGGCGGAGAGCCGACTCATCCCTAGCAATAATTCTTTCTATAATATCCAGATGAAGCTCCCCTCCCTTTACTATTAAGATGCGTGCTGGTGGGTTATGGTTGCGTAAGCAGGCGATTTTTTCCTGAGATACTTAATAAGAGTTGAATAGTAGATCGAAATAACTCAAAAGCAACTATGCGGAGTTGTCCAAATAGCTGTTTTTTTATTTATTTTTTTAAATGATTAATTTTTAGAGGATTTAGGCGTAGGATGTCGAATTATGGGATATTAAGTTTGTTCACAAAATTGTCAGTTTCATAGACGAGATCACATAATGGAGGCAGCTAATGATGAAAAGAGGTTTAAGTTATTTTTCTGTTGGAACGATGTTGCTTGGGGTTTTAACGCTGTTCTTGTTTCACCCGCAGGCTGTAAATGCTGCTAATCCGGCACCGGATTCTTTTACGCTGAAAAGCTACGACAATTTACCATCCAGTGCAATGTCGGATCTTGCCTATGGCAATAATACGTATATCGCAGTAGGTTACTACGGGGCGATTATTAAATCTGCGGATGCAGAGACCTGGGTGAACGTAAAAACAAAAGCAGACATCACCTACACTGGAGTGGCAGATCCGAGCTCATTCACTTTTAACGGGGTAGCCTATGGAAACGGATTATTCGTCGTAGGCGGGAGCGCGGGAGTCATTCTGACCTCACCCGACGGCACAACATGGACGCAGCGCACCTCCAATGTGAGCAAGGGGATAGGGAATGTTGAATTTCTTCAATTTAACGGGAACAGTGCATTCTACGCCACAACAGAGGGGAAATATTTAACGTCGGCAGACGGAATTACTTGGACCTCAGTCGTCCCTACTGGCCTTGCTTCTAGCGATTATGTAACGAGAATAACGGCAGGAAATAATGGATCCAGACTGGCTATTGGCACCGGGAACGGGAAAATATATTCCACTACGAATGGCACAACCTGGACTGTAGCACAGCCGTCAGGCCCTTCAGGACCATCTATTGGTACAAACATGATCACATGGATGAAGGACCGCTATTATATTTCAGATCCTTTGGCATATATTTGGACCTCTACAGATCTCTCAACTTTCACTTTGCTGGGTGCCCCCTTTAAGCAGAATTCCTCTCAATATAATAATCAGATGTTTAATGGATTTTATGATGGCACAAAATATTACATGTTCGGCTATGAAGCTCCTAATTATGGTGCTGTGTATACCTCGACGAACGGAACCACGTGGACGATGCAGCCGTTTAAGAATTATTTTGTGACTCAGAGCTCGATGTTCGTGAACGGAAAGTATTTCCGTCTAGGAAATGAAGGAATGATGGTATCCCCTAACGGCTCGGATTGGAGCTATAAATGGGGGGGAGCTTTTTATGAAGTTATCCATGACGGATCCCAATATGTCGCTGTTGGCAAAGAAGGTGGAGATGGGGCCATATGGACTTCGGGTGATTTGGCTTCATGGAGTAAAGCCGCTTTACCCTCAAGAACAGGAACCTTTACAGCCGCAGCATATGGCAACAACAAATACGTGGCTATCGGCGATGTGAGTCAAACGACAGCAGCACTGGCTACCTCAACCGATGGTTCAGCGTGGACTGTGCGGAGCAGTATAAATGATTCCACATCTTTGACGGACATCGCTTTTGGCAACGGGAAATTTGTTGCAGTTGGGGCAGGCTCTGGTTCGGTGCCCAAAATAAAAACGTCGGTTGACGGGGTGGTCTGGAATGAGCCCGTGCTGCCTGTGCAATCCATTGATGCCATATATACCGTAACCTATGATAATAATCAATTTATTGCTTTAGGGTATGGCTATGACAGCAGTGGTAATGTAGACCAGGCAAGTATCTGGACCTCAACAGATGGGGACACCTGGGTAAATCACTCCGGTGCTTATCCTAATCACACAGAAGCTTTTAATAATATTGTTTATGACGGAAGTAAATATGTCCTGACCGGGTATAATTCAACAACCTATGAAGTATTCTCCCGCACGAGTGAGGACCTCTCGGCATGGAGCGCCCCAACTTTAACTGGTACTTATAGTTTCTATGGGGCTTCTACGATGATGGGACAAAAGGGAAACAATATTTATATGGTAGCAATCGACAGCAACAATGTTCCGGGGATTTACTACACAGGAGACCAGGGCTCTACCTGGCAGGATGCTGGAGTTGATTTGTCGGACATTGATATCAATGCGATTTATGCCCTGATGGAGCTGAATGGTGGAATTGTTATCTCCGGGAATTCGCAATTGGTGATGTCGGCAAGCGGATCCCTAGCGCAAGTGGATGCGCCAACAGCGAATCCTACCGGAGCCGGAGGCGCAGTGGCGTCGGGTACGGAGATCACGCTGAGCAGCGCCACCAGCGGAGCGGTGATCTACTATACAACGGATGGCACAACGCCAACCAGCAGCAGTATGCTCTACAATGGAGCAATTACGCTAACGAGCGCGACGACGATTAAAGCGATCGCGGTGAAACCGGGGATGACAGACAGCTTGGTGCTGAGCGAGAGCTACACGATTATGGCGCAGGTTGCAGCGCCGACAGCAAATCCAGCCGGAGGCGAGGTTGCGTCGGGCACGGCGGTGACACTGAGCAGCGCCACCAGCGGCGCAGTGATCTACTATACAACGGATGGCACAACGCCAAGCATCGGCAGTACGCTGTACAGCGGAGCGATCACCCTGACGGGCGCGAAGACGATTAAAGCGATCGCGGTGAAACTGGGGATGACGGACAGCTCGGTGCTGAGCGAGAGCTACACCATTATGGCGCAGGTTGCAGCGCCGACAGCAAATCCAGCCGGAGGCGAGGTAGCGTCGGGCACGGCGGTGACATTGAGCAGCGCCACCAGCGGAGCGGTGATCTACTATACGACGGATGGCACAACGCCAACCAGCAGCAGTACGCTCTACAGCGGAGCGATCACCCTGACGAGCGCGAAGACGATTAAGGCCATCGCGGTGAAACCGGGGATGACAGACAGCACGGTGCTGAGCGAGAGCTACACGATCATGGCGCAGGTTGCAGCGCCGACAGCAAATTCAGCCGGAGGCGAGGTAGCGTCCGGCACGGCGGTGACACTGAGCAGCGCCACCAGCGGCGCAGTGATCTACTATACAACGGATGGCACAACGCCAACCAGCAGCAGTACGCTCTACAGCGGAGCGATTACGCTGACGAGCGCGAAGACAATTAAAGCCATCGCGGTGAAACCGGGGATGACGGACAGCCCGGTGCTGAGCGAGAGCTACACGATTATGGCGCAAGTAGACGCGCCAACAGCCAGTCCAGCCGGAGGCGAAGTAGCGTCCGGCACGGCAGTAACACTGAGCAGCGCAACCAGCGGCGCGGTGATCTACTACACAACGGATGGCACAACGCCAACCATCGGCAGTACGCTCTACAGCGGAGCGATCACCCTGACGAGCGCGAAGACGATTAAGGCCATCGCGGTGAAACCGGGGATGACGGACAGCCCGGTGCTGAGCGAGAGCTACACGATCATGGCGCAAGTAGACGCGCCAACAGCCAGCCCAGCCGGAGGCGAGGTAGCGTCCGGCACGGAGGTAACGCTGAGCAGCGCCACTAGCGGCGCGCTGATTTACTATACAACGGATGGCACAACGCCAACCAACAGTAGTACGCTCTACAGTGGAGCGATTACGCTAACGAGCGCGAAGACGATTAAGGCCATCGCGGTGAAACCGGGGATGACGGATAGCTCGGTGCTGAGCGAGAGCTACACCATTATGGCGCAGGTTGCAGCGCCGACAGCAAATCCAGCCGGAGGCGAGGTTGCGTCGGGCACGGCGGTGACACTGAGCAGCGCCACCAGCGGCGCGGTGATCTACTACACAACGGATGGCACAACGCCAACCATCAGCAGTACGCTCTACAGCGGAGCGATTACGCTGACGAGCGCGAAGACGATTAAGGCCATCGCGGTGAAACCGGGGATGACGGACAGCACGGTGCTGAGCGAGAGCTACACGATTACGGCGCAGCAAGTTGCAGCGCCAACAGCAAACCCAGCCGGAGGCGAGGTAGCGTCGGGCACGGAGGTGACGCTGAGCAGCGCTACCAGCGGTGCGGTGATCTACTATACGACGGATGGGACAACGCCAACCAGCAGCAGCACGCTCTACAGTGGAGCGATTACGCTAACGAGCGCGAAGACGATTAAGGCCATCGCGGTGAAACCGGGGATGACAGACAGCACGGTGCTGAGCGAGAGCTACACGATCATGGCGCAAGTGGACGCGCCAACAGCCAGCCCAGCCGGAGGCGAGGTAGCATCCGGCACGGCAGTAACGCTGAGCAGCGCCACCAGCGGCGCGGTGATCTACTACACAACGGATGGCACAACGCCAACCATCAGCAGTACGCTCTACAGCGGAGCGATTACGCTGACGAGCGCGAAGACGATTAAGGCCATCGCGGTGAAACCGGGGATGACGGACAGCACGGTGCTGAGCGAGAGCTACACGATTACGGCGCAGCAAGTTGCAGCGCCAACAGCAAACCCAGCCGGAGGCGAGGTAGCGTCGGGCACGGAGGTGACGCTGAGCAGCGCTACCAGCGGTGCGGTGATCTACTATACGACGGATGGGACAACGCCAACTAGCAGCAGTACGCTTTATAGCGGAGCGATTACGCTAACGAGCGCGAAGACAATTAAAGCCATCGCGGTGAAACCGGGGATGACAGACAGCACGGTGCTGAGCGAGAGCTACACCATTACGGGGCAGCAGGTTGCAGCGCCGACAGCAAATCCAGCCGGAGGCGAGGTAGCGTCCGGCACGGAGGTAACGCTGAGCAGCACCACTAGCGGCGCGCTGATTTACTATACGACGGATGGCACAACGCCAACCATCAGCAGCACGCTCTACAATGGAGCGATCACCCTGACGAGCGCGAAGACGATTAAGGCCATCGCGGTGAAACCGGGGATGACGGATAGCTCGGTGCTGAGCGAGAGCTACACCATTACGGCGCAGCAGGTTGCAGCGCCAACAGCCAACCCAGCCGGAGGCGAGTTAGCGTCCGGCACGGCGGTAACGCTGAGCAGCACAACCATCGGCGCGCTGATTTACTACACGACGGATGGCACAACGCCAACCATCGGCAGTACGCTGTACAACGGAGCGATCACCCTGACGAGCGCGAAGACGATTAAGGCCATCGCGGTGAAACCGGGGATGACGGATAGCTTGGTGCTGAGCGAGAGCTACACGATTTCAACAGCCAATAACAGTTCAATCAGTCCGAAGACTGCAAGCTTCGATAAGAATACGGGCAAACAGGCGGATGTTGTAATAACGATGATGCTGAATGGCAATAATCTCACCAGCATCTCAAACGGTGTGGCATATCTTGCCGCAGGAAGTGATTACACCGTGTCAGGCAACACAGTAACCCTCCAGAAGGATTACTTGGCTACGCTGGCAGAAGGCACGACGAGCTTAACGTTCAACTTTACAGCGGGCGCAGTGCAGACACTTGTTATTACAGTAACCGATACGTCGGTGCCTATCCCGGGTGTGCCGTTCCTGCAATCCGCTTTTACCGGTAATGGGGAGATCAACCTGATCTGGAGTCCGGTTACGGGTTCAACAGGGTACAAGATATTCCAGAGACTTTCTTCCTCTGAATATGGCAATGAAATAGCTACAGTCAGCGGTTCGGTATACAGCTATAAGGCGACAGGATTGAATAATGGCACAGCCTATTATTTTGTGGTCAAAGCAGCCAATGAAGTAGGGGATAGCGCGGCTTCGAACGAATTGAGTGCTACTCCAAAAACGGTTCCGGGCGCGCCGACGGATATAACCGCAGTAGCCGGAAATGGACAAGCGGTGGTAAGCTTTACGGCCCCGGCAGAGACCGGAGGCAGTGCAATTACCGGTTATGAGGTTACGGCTTCGCACGGCAACATTGTGGGGGTTGGAACAACAGGTCCCATTACAATTACAGGACTGACAAACGGCATGGCCTATACTTTTACGGTAAAAGCGATTAACGGCGCAGGCAGCAGTGCCTCATCCGCTCTATCGAACGAAGTTACGCCAATCGCGCCATCCGCGCCATCTGGTGGAGGAGGGAATGAGAACCCGCCTGTAATCACGACTCCAGTGACAAACGACGGAGTTGATGTTTTTGTTAATGGCAAGGTGGAAAGAGCAGGAACAGCAACAACCTCCACTGTGAACGGGCAGAGTGTTACAACTGTCGTAATTGATCAGAAGAAGCTGGAAGAAAGGCTGGCAGCCGAAGGCCAAGGAGCTCTGATAACGATTCCGGTGATCAGCAGTTCTAATATTGTAATAGGCGAGTTAAGCGGCCAAATGATCAAGAGCATGGAACAAAAGCAGGCGGTGCTTGAGTTTAAAAGCGGAAATGCCACTTACACGCTTCCTGCGGCGCAAATCAACATTGAGTCTATTTCAACACAGCTTGGAGCGTCAGTTGCCCTTGAAGATATCAAAATTCAAATTGAGATCGCTAAGCCGACAGCGGATACGCTGAGAATAGTGGAGAATTCGGCGGCTGCAGGTGAGTTTACGCTTGCTGCTCCACCACTTAATTTTGTAATCCGGGCTCAATACGGGGATACCACGGTTGAAATAACGAAGTTCAACGCTTATGTAGAGCGGATGATTGCTCTTCCGGATGGTGTGGACCCGAACAGAATTACAACCGGGGTTGTGGTTGAGCCGGACGGATCGGTGAGACATGTGCCGACAAAAGTGGCTAAGATTGATCAACAATATTTTGCCATCGTCAATAGCTTGACCAACAGCACCTACTCGATTATCTGGCATCCGCTGGAATTCAAGGATATGGACGGTCATTGGGCAAAAGATATCGTCAACAACATGGGCTCACGCATGATTATTGACGGCGTTGGGAACGGAGCGTTTAATCCTGCTGCAGAGATTACGCGGGCCGAATTCGCCTCAATCGTTGTACGGGGGTTAGGTCTGAAACTGGAGAACGGTACGGGTGCTTTCTCGGATGTGAAGGCTTCGGATTGGTACAGCAGTTCAGTGCAGACAGCGTATGCCTACAAACTAATCAACGGGTTTGAAGACGGCAACTTCCGTCCGCTGGACAAGATCACCCGTGAACAAGCAATGACAATGATTGCAAAAGCAATGCAAATCACCGCGTTGAAAGATAAGCTCCAGAATAAAGAGGCTTCAGAGCTGCTGAGTTCCTTTACGGATGCAGGCAGCGTTTCGAAATGGGCAGTGGGCAGTGCTGCAGATAGTGTTGCCGCCGGAATTGTTTCCGGTAGAACTTCCACACGATTAGATCCTCAGGCATCTATCACAAGAGCCGAAGTTGCCGCAATGATTCAGCGGTTGCTGCAACAGTCGGATTTAATCTAGGCAAGCGGATAAAACATTCCGAATTGCGCCACTTGGCTGCTAAGGCAGCTAAGTGGCGTTTTTTCTTGTGCCTAAAGTCGTCTTAGTACTTAGGGTGTCTTCTGCAACCTTTCCCTATTTCCCTCCGTCAGTACTAGCAGTTCAGTCAAGGAGATGACAAGATGACAACAACATTTAGAGCAATAGCCGGCATCTTTATATTGGCAGGGGTGATCGGGCTCACGGCTTGTGATTCCTCTGATCAACAGGCGGCGGCCTCTGCATCGCCGGCAACGGCGGCTGGTACGGATGTACCGGCAACCTCACAGCCGGAAGCGAGCGCTTCATCTGCTCCAACCGAGGAGCCGGCAGCGGCAGCTTCACCAAGCTCTGGAGCTGGAGGGTCTTCTGCCGCAGCTCCGCAGGATAGCAGCAAGCAGCTGGAAGAACTGCTCCAGCTTGCCAAGCAGGGCAAAGTGCCGGGTGTAGAATATGCTGCGCACAGCGGATTAATAGATGAGGTCGAAGCAGCATGGGGAGAGCCGGACACGAAGGATTCGGCGGGTAAAGGGATGTATTCAGTCTACAGCGACAAACATGCCGTATTTGGTTTCAATAAAGGCAGCCGGATCTTCGATGTCCGCTCAAGCGCTGCTGAGTTGCAGAAGTTGACTCTGAAGCAGATTGAAGAAGTACTTGGCAAGCCGGACAGCACTGCGGTGAACGGCAGCGATAAGATCTACATTTACCAAGCCGGCAAGGAATACCAGCTCAAATTTATTATTCCGGAGTCCTCCGGCACCGTGGATCATATCTCTGTATTTTCCGAACAGGATGCAGTTAACAATATGGCGGGATAATCTGCGGATAAGAGATACTGCTGCTGCAAAGCGCGATAGGTAGAGTAGAAAGAAGAGCAAACCTGCAGGAAGTTGCGGGTTTGCTCTTTTTGCCTTTTTCCCGCTGGAGCTGTGTGAAGGCTGGCTGTTATAATAAAGTGATAGATTCATCCGTGGAAAAGAGGTTCAGCTATGCATCTGGAATTAAACGGGAGCGAATACAAAGTGTCGGCCGAAGGAATGATGATCGAGCTGCTGCCTAAGGAATTTGCGCTCCTGCAGTTTTTATACCATAACAGGGGGCGTACCTTCAGCCGGGAGCAGCTTCTGGATAAAGTATGGCCGCTGGAGTATCCGGTGGAACGGACAGTGGATGATCATATCTACCGGCTGCGCAAAAAGCTCCGCGGACTTAAAGGACTTGATATCAAGACGGTACGGGGCTTTGGTTATAGTCTGGCAGTGCCGGGATTGGGCAGTGTGATGATTACGCCAACCACGCATGATCCGGAGCTGCGCGATACGATGCGTGACGTGTTCGGCAAGTTTCATGTATACGGCCAGGGCAAATCGATGCTCACCCTCGCGCGTCAGCAGGACATACTCGGCTATGAGCTGGACCCGCATTATTCCATGGTTATTCACTTTGTGCAAGGGGATTTGGAGTGGCTGCTGTATACGAAAGAGGTGCCTTTGAAGGACCGGCTTTTTTACCTGCTGCTGTTCTACTTTTTCTCCGGCGAACCCAAGGCGAAGCTGGCGTACTGTGAGCAGGTGATCCGGAAAAAACTGTTGCCTCCGCCTGATCAGGTGGAATTGGAGATCCTCACAATTCTGGATTTGTTCACCTTGGCGGGGCAGCCGGAGAGGGCGCTGGAACGTCTGGAAAGGTCCTATCAAGTCATTGCTGAACCCGGTTATGAAAATTTCATTCCGGTTACGATGATTGTGGAGCTGTTTGTGCATCTGGTGGCGGGAACCGGAGATGCTGAGCTGGAACGGCTGGACGAGGCTATAGAGGGAGTATTGTTGGACAAGCCTTTTTTGCGGGAGATTGGCAGCTATAAAATAGTCAAAGGACTATGGCGTTTGCGCAACAAGCAGTGGCGTGAAGCAGAGAAACTGCTGGATGAAGGGCTGCAGGTGCTGGAAATGACCGGATTCGTTCCTCTGCCTCTTCATGCGTTGTACCGGATATATCACTTCTGCCGGATGTTCCCTCCTCCTCAAGCGTTGCAGCACAAATATGATAATCAATTTGCAGCCAAGCTTGAGGAATTGGGGTTCGACCGGCTCGCCCAGTCTTTGGAGGATGTGTTGCAGCAATATTGAAAGCTCTCTGATAATTCTCTGACAATTCTCCGTTACAGTAGGATCATGAATTACACAATTCTTAGATTCTAAATGTGACCTGGAGGAATGACAGATGGAGGCTTCAACTAAGCAGGGAACCAGCCTGCTGCATAACAAAGTATACATGCGTGTATACAGCGCCTTCGCCACAGCAACCTTTGGCGATTGGTTCGATACACTGGCCATTCAAGTGCTTGTCGGCTACCGCTGGCAGGCCAGCCCGCTGATGCTGGCGCTGATTCCGGTAGCCATAGCACTGCCGAGCGTATTGCTCGGCTCCGTGGCAGGGGTGGCCGCCGACCGGATGAACAAGCTGAAGCTGATGCGGTTATGCGATCTGCTCACCGCGGTTCTGACCGTGCTGGTATTATTCGCTCCCAGCATGGTCTGGCTGCTGCCTTTGCTGTCGCTGCGCGCAGCAGTTTCTACGTTAAATGTGCCTGCACAGCAGTCCATGACCCGGAGTATTGTCAGGGAGGACCAGCTGCTTCAGGCAACCTCGCTTAACGGCATTGTGAATCAAGGCTCCAAAATTGCCGGCCCGCTGCTGGGCGGATTAGCCTTGTCAGTGCTCACGCCGCAGTGGTGCATTTTACTGAATGCCATTTTTCGTGTCTGCTCCTATCTGCTGCTGCTTTCGGTAAGAAACATTCCTGCGGGAGAGACAAATCCTGTTCCCGAGTCACCGGAAGAACGTGTTCCGCTTCGCACCATGTGGAAGGAAGGCTGGAGCTTTATGCTGCACAGCCGAGTGCTGCTGAATACGATGCTGTTCGGACTTACCGGGGCATTGGCGATCCAGATGGTTGATTTTCAATTTACCAGCTTGTTCCGGATGGTTTCGCCGACCAATGAATCCTTGCTGGGCTGGATGGTTGCCGCTTCCGGTGCGGGGGCTGTGCTCATCATCCTCGTCATGAACAAGCTGAAGCTGGGAACGGGATATGGCTGGAGACTTGGCACCGGTTATGTGCTGATCGGCGGTTCAGTTCTTGGCCTGGGATTGCTCCAGCCTGGAGCTTCTGTAATCTGGGTGCTGCTGCTGGGATTCGTACTGGGCATCGGGAACGGAATGTTTATTGTGGCCTTTAATTATTGCCTGCAGAAAGAAACGCCTCCACATATGACAGGCCGGGTATTCGGTATTCAGAGCACGATCCTCGGTGCCGTGATGATTGTTGCCCCGCTGCTGGGAGGTCTGCTGGTCGAACTTGCCGGTCCTGGTCAAATCTTCGTCAACTTCGGCATCATCCAAGCTGTTCTGGGTCTGACCGGTATAGTGTTCGGACGTGTGCTTTGGCCAGTTGCAAAGCAGGAGAGAGTAAGTTCCGTAGAACAGGTCAGCTAGTGTGGTCGATATTTGTGTGCTGGATAGAAGTGTGCTGGATAGAAGTGTGCTCAATAGAAGTGGAAGTGGCTCTAAATGGCGTGACAGCGTAGTTAAGCTGGTTCTGCGGACGAATTGGGTAGTAGGGCAGCAGTGCCTGGAGTTATTTTAGTTGTGTTTTGGTAAGCTGGACCTCACACTTTGCCTCATTTGCCGGGTGGCAGATTTATAGTTGTATTTCGTACAGCTAAAGTGACTCCCCAGGGCCTGATTTTACTTTTAATTGTATTTCGTACAGCTAAAATTAGCTGATTTCCCGAAATTCGGTGGATAGCCGATTTCTAGCTGTACAGAATACAACTAACTCTCCCATATGTGCAAATATCCCTGATATAACTGTACAAAGTGCACTTACGGCTTCCCGTGTGGGCTTCCCCTGTAGAGCTTCCCATAATCAACTTAAATATCCAACAAGCCCGCGTGCTCTTTCGTAGTATTAGGTCATCCAGAAACCTTTGGTTGGTCTATTTTTCTTGTTGAAGGAGGACATGGAATTCTCCCGGCGAAAGTGTAAGGAGAAGCGTATGCTTCAGCCGCAGGCTTGTAGGCAGTTACAGTTATTGTAAGAATTCAATGCCGGCAATACAATTTCAGGAGGATTATTTGAAATGAGTACTTTCATTTACATGGTACGGCACGGAGAGTCTCCCAAAACCGGAGGAGATGAGAGGGAACGCGGGTTATCTCCAAAAGGTGAAGCAGATGCCCGTCAGGTGACGGCAAGATTGCGGAGTGAAGGGATCCATGCATTTTACAGCAGTCCTTATGTCCGTGCGGTACAGACGATAGCAGATTTAGCAGAAGAACTGGGCCAGGAAATTGTTCCTGATGAAGCTCTGAAAGAAAAAATCTGGATGGAAGGCAACCGCCCGTTGCCAGAAGATGAATTATATCCAGCGCTAAGGAAGATGTATGCAGACGCGGATTTTGCCTTACCGGGCGGAGAATCCAATAACGAATGCCAAGCACGGGCGGTCCAAGTCCTTAAGGATATCCTGCGGAAGCACCCGGGAGAAAACATAGTCATCGGCACCCATGGTCTGGTGATGGCCTTAATGATGGGTTATTTCTCCGCTGACTATGGACTGGAGTTTCTGATGCAGACCAAGAAGCCGGATATTTACCGGATGGAATTCACCGGTGAGAAATTGTCAGGTGTAGAAAGAATCCCGCTGTAGGGCTAGCTCTTACTTGTTGGCAATTACACAGCCGTTTTCTCCGGCGGCAGCGTGTCTCTATCTAGAAATCATAGAACCTCGCCGTATTCGCAGTCAGCATGGCCGCCGCCTGGGAGGTGGAATAACCATGCAGCGCCCCCCAGGCGGCTGCAACTTCACGGATCATGGCCGGATGGGTGGGCTTCCCGGCAAAAGGACCTTCGAACGGCCAAGGTCCATCTGTCTCCGCCATTACCAGCTTCGGCGGATAACGGAGGGCGAGGTCGCGGATCTCCGGTTCGTAGAGAATATCCGGGGTGAAGGAAATATGATATCCGCGTTCGATCATGCGGACAATAGCTTCTTCCGGGCCTTTGAACCAATGAAAGTGCGCACGGGTAATGCCGTGCTTCTCCAGAAGATCGCAAGCGGTCAGAGCATCCTCGTATACGGCATGCAGTACAACGGGCTTGTTCAGGCGGGCTGCAAGGCCAAGCAGGGTATCCAGCAGCCTGATATACGGCTCCATCTCAAAGGCTTCGCCCCGCTCCAGTGCTTCTGCCCGTGTATAGTAGGGCAATCCGATTTCACCTACGGCAGCCATTTCTCCCGCATGGCGTTCAATCCAGTCCAGCAGTGCGTAAAGCTCGGTTTCCTGAGGCAGCGGCTGCTCGGGATGGAAGCCATAGGCCGGTTTTACCTGGGCTGGATATAATGCGGCGATTTTCTGCGTGCGGATGCAGGAATCCAGGTTCATCGAGACTGCGATCAGCGACTCGATGTCGAGTCCTGGCAGCTCAAGCAACATGGACTCCAGCTCCATGTCAGTATATTGCTCTAGATGGATATGGGCATCTATCATTGGTTTCTTGAACCTCCTTCTGTTGTCTCCGGCAGACTCTTGATTTTGTTCAATTACCCCTGCTTAGGCTCCATGTTCGGCTTAATGGCAGCATCCGGCTCAAATTTGATTGAACCCAGTTCCATTCCCTTCCCGCCTGCCTTGTACTCCAGCATGAGTGTTCCTATACTCTCTTGCATTCCGACCATTACACTGGTCTCTGCCTTCAGTTTGCCGCCCTCCACTTGGTAATAGGTAACAGCGCCGATTCCTGCCTCCTTGCCGAAATAATCCAAACCGTTATCCGTTGCACGGCCGGTAAGCCGCAGTGTTAGCTTGGACGGTGCCGTTCCTTTGACCTCAAGGCGGATCAGCACATCCTTCTGATCAATGGTTAAACTGGAGGTGATAGCTGCTGCAGCTGCCTTATCTGCTGCAGGGAGGGTTAGCTCTTTCCACAGTTCAGGCTTTACGACATGGACCTCCTGCGCAACAATTCCGGTTCCGGTACCCCGCGTCAGAATGACGATTGCTTCCGGCTTCCCGTCGTTATCGACATCGGCATAGTGAAGCTCGGGCGGAGAGTTGTGGATTCTTGGAGCCGACCAATTGAAGTTATGTTTCCGGCCATTCACTTCAAGTATGAATCCTTTATAAGTGTCGCCGTTCTTTAGCGCGGTGTATAGCTTGACCTTGGAGTTGTCCGCTGCAACGGCAAGCGGCTCCTTGGGAACCCGAACCGTCGTGCTGACACTTCCGGGCACAATGGATACTGTATTCCCTGTGGTCTCAAGCCTACTTTCAGCTCCGGTAAGATCATACAATGTATCAGCCGGGATATAGTTATGTCCATCCTTCACGATGACGGGTCCTTCCTGCATTTCTTCATTGCTGCCGTCTGTTTGTGTATAGGTGATTTGCATGGCTGAGCTGCCGGGTATAAGGACTGTATTGGAGCTGATATCGCTGAGGGTCAGTTGTTTACGGACATTGTCCCAGATCAATTGGCAGGGATAATATTCGAGCAAGACTCTTGCGGGTACATACAAGATTCCTCCGGAATAGAAGGGATGAAGAGGTGTGAGAGCAGGTTGTCCATCCACAGAAAGGAGTAAGGGGGAAGCGGCGTGAGCAGTATCTATAGGAGACGCAGCCGTACATCCTGCAATAAACAGGGCGATCGCGGCAGCGCCGAATAATTTTTTCATAGGTTAACCTCCAAAGTATAAACGTTCCAGTCTATTTTATTATATATTAAAACACCTGCTTTCAGATCACGATCTGTTAACAAAGCAACAACAAGGCTGTTACGAATGGGTCAGGTGCCAGCGGCCAACGTAGTGAAGGTACCCGGAATCACACCCTGATCGACAGGGATTCACCGGCTGGAAGCGGAATATTGAAGAAATCTACGCCGGGAAGTGCGGCTTTACGGGGAAAGGCTTGACACATATTTTGCTTAAAATTAACATGGGATTATGAATGAAAATAATGTACTCGCGGTCATTGGCCGCATTCACCGGCGTGGCAATAAGTTCATCGAACGGGAATTGAAAAAACACAATCTTCAAGGTATCGCCCCCTCGCACGGAGATATCCTATACCAGCTGTTTGTCCAGGAATACATAACGATGCATCAGTTGTCTTGCTACATTGATAAGGACAAATCTACAATTACAGCTTTGGTGGATAAACTGGTGCGCATGGAATACGTCCAGCGGGAGCAGGATCAAAGAGATGGGAGGATCTTTCGCTTGTCTCTTACGGCGAAAGGCCGGGAGCTTCAGCCGATATTTGAATCCGTATCGGAGTCGCTGCTGGCAGCGGTCTATGAGGACTTCGCACCGGAAGAGAAGCAGCAGCTGCTAGGCTTATTAGAAAAGATTAAACTATGAAGAACGGCAGGAGACGGGCCGAGGCGGTACAAGAGTATTTCTTGTACCGCCTCGGTCTGTTTACGGTAATTCTGTTTCCACCTCTGAAATTTATATTTGTCGTCTTTTACCGCCGCCTAACGGGAACTAAACCGCAAGCGGCGTCTTTTTATATGTTGATGCATTGTATAACTTCACCTATATTTTGACATAAACCTCTAGAATGTTTACGGGGGGTAGTGCTAATGAACGAGATAGAAGTCATCCAGAAACAGATTGAAGTGGAGCGGGCCAGACTAAATCAGATGGAACAGCAGTTTGGCCTGCTGCACCCGAGTGTAATTAAACAATCTATGTTACTGGATGAGTTGATCAATAAATATACTAAATTAGATAATAATGTATAATTAATAGTTGTTGGAAAAGAAACGGTCCGCTGGGAACTACACAGTGCCCGTTTCTTTTTTGTGGAAAATCCCTGTAAGCAGAACGATCAATCCGGCCAGGCAAAAAAGCGGAATCAGCAGCAGCAGCAGCGCAATCCCTGCAAATCCATCATGTGCAACAAAGTCCGCATAGAGCAAAGAAATCATCCATGATGCCAAGGGAGAGACAGGCACCATGAGGGTGATCCCCCAAATGATTAATTTTCTCTTTCTGGTTTTCCCGCTGCTTACACGATACGCTGCAACTAGAGCAGCTATTAACAGTAACGCTGCAAATACAATTACCATAATTTCAAATCCTCCATTTTAGAAAATTCATCATAGATTTGGTTAATTGTACCACGGAAAATTCATTCGTAAAAATTTCCCAATCCTGTAATGAAACTGCGCGTACACACGTATTAGCTGGAGTAAATTACTTGGCCAAGTGAAATTTTGCAGGAAGGGAGAGCTTAAGGGATGCAAGAGCGCGCATTGTTACAGCCTTTTATTCTAGAGAGAATGCAGGAAAATACGGAGACAGACCAGCAGTTTACAACGATTTTTGAAACCTACTATAAGCGGATATATAACTATATAGCTTACAGGGTCAGCTGCCGTTATACGGCTGAGGATCTGACGAGCCTGGTATTTGAGAAAACGTTGTCTAAGCTGGACAGCTTTTCCGGTGAGAAAGCGCCCTTTGAAGTGTGGCTGTTTGCCATCGCCAGAAATGTTGTGAACGATTATTACAGAAGCCGGAAGAGAACCCGTCTGTTCTCACTGGATACAGTTATGGAGCTGGTGTCCGGCAAAAAAGCCCCCGAGGATTTGCTGCTGGAGGAAGAACGAAATACGAGGCTGAATCATGCGCTGAACAAGCTGGCTGTCAAGGAGCGGAATGTCGTAGCGCTTAAATTCGGTGCCGGTTTGAAAAATAAAGAGATCGCTCTGCTCACAGGGATTTCCGAGAGTAATGTAGGCGTAATTCTCTACCGGAGTATGAGAAAACTCAAATCTGAAATAGGGAGTGTCGATGAACTGTGAAAAACAAGGATACCGCGCAACGTTTTGCGAGGGATATGGATAACGGTGTTCACAAAGCAGGCTCTGGTGAATGGAAGGGATCCGAGGAATACCGTGAGCTGCTTGAGCTTGGACAAGTGTTGGCCGAACATGATTTCAGCCGCAATACGTATCAGCAGGCAGTTTGGTCCAAGGTTAGAAGCCGGGCAGGCAAAGTGCAGGCCGGTTCCAGAAGGAACTCTTCCCGCAGCTTCAAGCGGCCGGTAATGATTGCGGCTTCGCTGCTTGTAGCATTTGCGGTAAGCGGAGCCGTGGTCAAGCCATCCTTTGCCCAGGAGGTTCTGAGCCGGGTGCTTCAGACCATTAATTTGGGACATATCATAGCGAATGAGATGGATCCGGACCAGATCCCAGAAATTCCGGAAGAGATGAAAGGCAAGATTTATGATAAGGACGGCCATCCGGTAGTATCCTTTGCCCAGGAGATAGAGAGGGGGCAGATCTTTACGGCGGACGGCGAGCTGATTGTGGATTTTGTAGACGGCAAACCTGTCACACAACAGGAGCAGGATGTGCTGGATAAGGAAAAAGCCGCAGGTATTTTCAGCGTCAAGACACTTGCAGAGCTGAATAAATACGCTGCTTTTGAAGTGAAGCTGCCGGAATATTTACCTGAAGGGATTGCCTTTGACCACGGAGAGCTTTACACGGGAAAGGACGGGATCAGCAGCAAATATGTCGACTTGATCTTCACCAGTGAGAAGAAAGGCATAAAGTTCTGGATGCAGCAGTCTTATGCTGATCATGAAACGGCCTATGAGATGTCGACCGACGGCAAGATCGAGCAGGTGAAGGTGAACGGGATCGACGCAGTGTTAATGAATAACAAAAGCTTGGATTGGGAAGCAGACGGCGTATTATACAGCTTGAGCACCCAAGGTTTAGACCGCGAAGAAATCATGCAGATTGCTGAATCAATCCGCTGAGCAGCGGAACAGGGGATCTCCTTAACGGGGGATCTTTTTGTTTAAATATAGAATGTATATGCTTCTCGCTATAAATGGACTTAGCAATAAATGTCCGGTAGTCTGTTTGCCGGGTGATTATAATGAAGGTAATCGTTGCAACGAGGATGTGAACGGCTTGGGATATACGGAGTATATGCAGAAAGCAATTGATTACATTGAAGAGAATCTGCAAGGACCGATTACGATTGAGGATTGTGCGCGCGTATCCGGATTCTCGAAATTTCATTTCCACAGGTTATTTAGTATTCATCTGGATGTCACCTTAATGGAGTATATCCGCAGGAGACGGCTTTGTCATGCGATGAATGAGCTGATTTGTGGAAGAAGGATTTTAGATATTGCCATGGATTACGGATATAGCTCTGAGCGTGCGTTCAGCAGGGCATTTCTGCAGGAGTTCGGCCAAATTCCAAGCAGATGCCGGAGTGCTAACTACTCCATCCCTCCCAAACCGTTGTTAGAGGAAAGCTTAAACCACAGTACAGGAGGCATTCTAATGGATTATTTAAGTGAGGTCAGAATTGACAGTCTCCACACGATGAATACCGCCAGCGGCGTAAGAATCAGCAAGGATCCTGAGGCGGAGGTCATCACATTTATGAGTGAGTGGTCAGCGAAAACGGGGATCGGCGCCGGGACAAGAAGGTTTGGTTTTGATGTTCCTGTGTCTGAAGAGCAGCAGCAGGAAGGTCTGCGGGGGTATGAATATTGGGTTGTACTGGGTCAGGATATTCCGGCACTGGCTGAAGGTATAACGTGTAAGCATGTGGAGGGCTGCAGGTACGCAATATTGCGGATTACGGAGCCCTTTGCCGATCCCTTTGAGCGTATCCCCCTCGGCTGGAAGAAGCTCGCGGCTTGGGTGAACAGCAGGGGATACCAAACAGCCTGTGACAAAGAGCGTTACTGGCTGGAGGAAGTACAGGAGACCGGGGAATCTGTGGTGATGGATCTCTATTTTCCCATTGAGTAATCAGAAACGTTGAACGTAAAATTTGGATACTTAGAGTCGCAAGCGTTCAACAGAAGTACCGGGAAAAACGTCCGCTAATTTTTAGGGAATCAGCACTTTTTCGCAATGAACGGGAATGTTGCCCGCTATTTCTGTGGATCCAGTCGTATGTGGTGTTTATGATGGAATTATAGGGATTAATTCCCTATAAAATGCAATTAAGAGACTGTTCTCGCAATATTCCGGGCATATTTCCCTTTAATCCAAGACTGTCGTCCAGTCAGCTGAATCTCTGACTATGAACCTCGAATACAGTAACCGAAGGAACAAAACATCACCCCTTTTTTTTGCAGCGGTACAGCAGTTACTCCTTTCATAACTAAACTAATAAGATGAATAATTCAAAGGAGCCAGAACATATATGATTACGATTCAACTAGCCGAACCACAGGACGCCAAGACCTTAGCCGAAATACAGAAGAAAACCTTCAACGAGGACGCGCGGCAGTTCCAAAATAAAGAAGAAGACGGGCCACCGGGCTATGATTCCAGCGCCTGGCAGGCAGAGATGATGCAGAAGGGCCACTATTACAAGCTGCTTGCCGATGATGCCATCATTGGCGGAATGATCGTCTTTCCTGCTCCCGGCGGGGAGAAATGTCATCTTGGACGGATCTATATGGACCCGCATTATCAGAATAAAGGCTACGGCCAGGAGGCCTTCCGCTTCCTGTTTGACACTTATCCCTCAGCACAGAAATGGACATTGGACACGCCCTCTTGGGCAGTCAGAAATCATTATCTCTATCAGAAGCTGGGGTTCATCCGGATCGGAGAGATTCAGGATGCCTCGAGCGGAGAAACCATAATTGAGTATGAAAGATGACCTCCAGGATTCAGGATTTCACATACCGCAGGCAGCTTCGGAGGCATCAAGGAGGGCTGCATTGGGTCGGGAATCCATGCGGCTGCTCATGATACTGGCCCTCCAGATCCGTTCGTATGCACAGCTCTGCCCACTTTCGATTTCGGGTCAACATGCAGACTTCCGCTGTAGCGGATCTCCTGAATATCGCAACCGGGTCCAACCCGGATCTGCTCCCCGCACACAAGCTCAGCTGTCGTGTGCTCCAACTCAATGGCTGTCCCTTGAATCAAGCGGGCAGTCAATTTGCGGAACGGTCCCATTAGGCGCTTAAGCAGCAGAGAGGAGCGCCTGACTATCAGGGTTCCGTCCGTTCTGATCTGATCCGCAGTACAGGAAGAACCGAGCAGAATCGTAATGGATTCCTTCGCGGTAAGGCTGTTCACCCGCACAGCGCCTTCCCCCTGAAAGGTCAGCGTATGGATTGCTTCCGATGCCGCAACATATCCGGAGGAACGGATATGTTCGGCTTGCAGGCTGTGTAAACGCAGGCTTCCGAAATTCTCTACCTTTGCAGCAAGACAGGCACCTGTTATAGAGCATTCTCCAGACACTTTCAGCCGTCCCGTCGTAACCTTGCCCAGCGCTTTCAAGTGACCGAATACATCTACGGAGGCAGAGGTGATATCCTCCCGGCGGATGAGAGAGCCTCTTACTTTAAGCGGAGGATGATTCAACGCATCTGCCACCGAAGTGTGTTTGTCCAGATGTATCATGAGTAGAGCCCCCTTTTGCCGGATATTATTTTAATAATTAAAATATATATATATAATAATATATAGTCAATAAAATAATAATCCATTCAAAAAGCACCGCCTTTCAGTTGCCTGAGGCGGTGCTTGCGCAGATAAGAGAGCTATTCAATAATTTCGTCCATCAGTATTTGAATTTTGGAGAGTGTATCTGCAATCTTATCCAGCTCTGCGGTAGCGAAACGGTCAAACAGATCAAGAATCCGCCGTTCCCCTTGCTCCGTAAGTATGATATTGACCACTCTGCGGTCTTCCTTGGTACGTACCCGTTCAATTAGAGCCGCCTCTTCCAATCTATCGCACATGGAGGAAGCAGCTCCCGGCGTAATGACGAATCGTTCAGAGATATCTGTGATATTCAGCTTTCCCGTAAGCCGCAGTTGGAACAACAGCATAATTTGGTTCTGGGTCAAGGATTCCTGCCTGTTAATTCTGTCAACGAAGGCCTGGGATTTATGCTGGACGGCTGCCATTCTATCCATCACCTGATGGATAGCCATTGTTTTCTCTTCTTCTGCGCTCATAGGCACGCTCCAATTTGTTATAGTTCTTAAAATATATAGAAGCTATAACTTTGTTGTCAAGCGTACCTGCTTCTGCTCAGCGCAGTCCTATATCGTGAAAACGGTTGGCAATGGGTTCACGCAGCAAGTGGCGGATCGACTGAATGGCGGCGGTTTCGGCTGCCTTGGCATCGCCGAATAAGGTTAGTAGTTCTTCTAACCTGGAAGGCGGGAGAGGTTGCGTATGGAGTTCAACCTGTGTGATCGCCTCGAATATTTCCGACAACCGGGTATAATGTGCGGCGATCTCTTTTGCAGCTGGCCAGTATGCCAGAACTTCCTGTGCATACTTTGCCGCATCTTGTTTGGCCGCAGTGTAGACAAAAAATGTTTCGGCGGCTCCTTCAGCGTCATAGCCGCCGGAACGAAGTGCTTCTACAATGGCATCATAAGCCGCAAGCCCGCATGCATAACCGGACTCCGGCAGCATGATGTCATGGGTTTCCGCTTTGAAGACCGCTTGTATGAAAGATTCTTTAATGGCCTGCAGCACATCTATCTCGATCTGCTTCTCGTAGACCTGATAGTAGGCATAAGGAGAGAGGTTCCGCCCTAATGCTAAGAAGGGGAGTTCCTGGCAGGAATCTGCTATCCCGTCCAAATAATAAAATAGCTGCTCTTGTTCATGGTATCCGTTCACAATAACAAACCGGTCTTTCCATACCACTGCGCCCGTTCCGCGGTCAATGCATGCTTTGATATCAGAGATGGCCTGCTGCTGGTAGAGAGGAAAGGTAGGTGTGAAATTAAATCCGCCCATTTGGGAGGCGGTTATTCCAATCAGGTCACAAGCTACAAGATGCTCCGCCATCCAATTGTAGGCCGTGGCCGAATCGGAATGGAGCTGCCTGTGAACGGAGAAGCGGAAACAGGCCGCCGTCATTCCGGACAACATACATTTCGGCAAAGTGAACCAGCCTTTCTCTGTCAAAATACCGTATAGGGCATCTGTAAACGAATGCGATTCCTGGCGGTATTGAAGCGAATGGAGAATGACTTTACTCATGAATAAATTCCTTCTTTCCGCCGTTCTTGTTCATAGCACGCGCTTAAATATTACCTTGCCGAATGTGCGCCCCATCTGGGCACAATAGAACGTTTGCGGTCAGGGTAACGTTCGGACACAATCCGGACCCGTTCCATTGCGCGTTCTTCGAGGGCCTCAGCTTTGGCCAGCGCTGCACATAATGAGGCTTGACGGTGCTCAGCCAATTGACCTGTTCCATTAAAGGAAGGCAGAGATACTGCAAGTTCTTCCGTCATTAGGTCTGCCAATTCACTGTATATGTGATGAACTTCATCCAGTCCCGGGATCAGCTGATGTACTTCCTGCAAATAATCCCTGATCTCCCTTCGTGCGTATACGTAGGAATCCAGAATATATGCGGCACCCGAAGAATCAAAGTCTCCCAGCTTCAAGGCTTGAATCAGGTATGAATAGGCGAGCCGGCCTGAGGCGATTTCCTTATCCGGCCATGTTTTGTAAGGTGTCTCCCAGTCATAGAGTGCCAGACGGAGAGATTCGAGCACCGCATCCTTCAAGGGAACCTCTACCTGATTGCCGAACACCTGGCAGTACCAGAAGGAGGTGAAGTTGATGCCGAAATTGTCATACAACACCACTTGGCTCTCCCCGGACCAGCCGTCCTGCAGATAAAATACCTTATCCGCATCATCATAGCCGTGAATTACCCCGAACTCCGGAATCCAGTACAACGCTCCCACACCGGCATCTATGCTTTGTTTGATCCAAGCGATGGTATCCTGCTGATACACTTCGAACGAGCTGTGCCTTGTGCGTCCGCCGTCATAGGCCGTGTGAATCCCCAGATTATCAATGGCAGGTGCATGCTCATTTCCCCACTGCCCGTATGCCGTAACCGACATAGGCAGAAGCCTGCGGTGCACTGAGAATTTGAAGGCCAAGCCGCTAAGCCCGGAGAGCATATACTTTGGTCCTTCAAACCGCTGCGCGGCTGTCAGGATGGCATATAAGGCGTCTGTAAAAGACTTCGATTCACGTTTCATCTGAATATTATTAAGGTTCACTTGGATTCTCCTGTGGATTCAGCAAATCAAGCATCGCTTGGCATCTGCTGCTTATTTTGACTTGCAGCCATTGGGGGGCCAGTATTTGCAGCCATTCTGTAGTGAGCAGATGCTGCACGAATATCTCCGGATCGAAAAAATCCACTTCGTAAATGTCTTTATCTATAAGATGTACCTGAAATCCGAGCCATGATTCTCCTTTGGGTGGAGCAGCCAGGCGGATCTGTGCCGTAAAAGGCTTGAGCTTTCGGACCTGTTCCTGCCGCAGTCCGCCGTCGGCTT
The DNA here is from genome assembly GCF_038002865.1 of Paenibacillus sp. FSL H3-0321. Lineage (NCBI taxonomy): Bacteria > Bacillati > Bacillota > Bacilli > Caryophanales > Paenibacillaceae > Paenibacillus > Paenibacillus sp. FSL H3-0321. The sequence continues at coordinate 5,608,298 of NZ_JBBODH010000001.1, forward strand.
CTCCATTGAACCGCCGCTCAGTCAGCTTCAAAGAACGGATGGAGGATAGCCGGAAGTGCTGGGGCGGACTATGTTCTGCCGTCTTGGCAATGACATGGTCATCATCGTAGTGGTTAACAAGCTTCAACGGGCAGATTTCCTGTTCACCCTCCTGCCCATCATGAACAATTCTTACAACTATACATTCTTTGATGGCATGCTCCAGCAGCTCAATATACTGCAGTACATGTACATTTACCGTAAAAATCGGCAGCTGTGCCTCTGCACCCGGCTCCTGGTCATCGGTAAGCCGCTCCAGCAGGCTGCCAATCCGCCGTACTGCCGCTCCATTCTCGTAATTATAGCGGCTGTACCGGTAAGCCAAATATTTCAGAATCTGCTTTTCCTGATCGGTCATATAGAGATAAGGAAGCATGAAGCTGTCATCCTCATAGCAATACCCGCGCTGCTTCGCCACATATTGCAGCGGAGCCCGGAGAGAAGAGGCCATGTATTCGATATCCCGCTGAGCCTGGCGCTTGGAGATTTCGAACTGCCCGGCCAGATGATTGCTGTTGGGATAACGCCCCGCCTTAATCTGCTGGTCGAACCATTGAATACGGTGGATATGGCTCAAGTAAGACGCTCCCTTTCATGATTATGGGAATCAGAGCTTGGCCCTGTGTTTGTTTATTTCGAGTATAAGGAACCCGGCGGAATGAAACAAGGATGCCTGCACCTGTCTTATGCATATACGCATAAAAGAGAGAGGCACCCCCGACTAAGGATACGCTTAGCCTGTTATAGCATCAACTTTGACTTGCGGCGCTTTACTGCACCGCTTGCATACCTTAATTCCGGTTCCATCGCTCTTCACTTTTGGATAGAGTAGTTTAATGCGCGTAGTTTCACAGATCGGGCATGTCCCCCGGCCCCGTGACGGCAAGTTCCAAAGTACGCGGCCCCGTTTTGTTTTCGGCATAATCTTGAACCTCATTTCACAGTTTGAATGGTACCTTCGTAGTATAAAACAAAAGGTACGACATAAAATGTCGCACCTCTTATAAATCTCAATCCAAATAAATGAAATAAAATACATTATTTATGCTCTTTTTTATATAAATGAATTGATTTTCCCTATATACTTAGCAGAATCTACTGTAAAGGAGACTTTGCGATGAACAATATCATCACAATTCTGAGCGTTGCTGCAATAGCTGTCATTATGTTTTTGATGAATAAATATGTGAAGAACAAAAGCCGGATGCGCCTCGTGCTGGCCATTATGTTTGTGCTCTATATTTCTACGTTTATCATCATAGGAATGTTAAAGGATTCATGAAGCTGTCCTCTAAAACTGGAAACATATTAAGATGAGGAGTCCGTGCAGAGTGCGGGCTTTTTTTGTTGAAAGATAAGAATTGATATGCTTCACGCTATAAATTATCCTTCTATTTCTCGCTGAAACGGATACCGTCCTTTTGAGGACGGCGAAGCCGTTTCCACTTATCTGTTCATAAAGCAGAATCACTTTCCGATAAAGAAAACAGTTGTTGAATGTACAAAATACTACATTTTTTTTGTTTATTCGACATCAGTAGATAGATAGGGCGGTGGCTTTTATGAGGGGAAACAAAGTATGGGGGTTATTGAAGGTGTGGGGGGCCCTCCTGGTCCTAACAGGAATTGTAGGTTGCAGCAACTCCGGTGACGGAAACAAGGAAGAGGCGGCAGCTCAGGAGGTTACACTAAAGTTTGTGTGGTGGGGGAAAGAGCAACGCAAAGAGGACACGCAGAAGGTAGTTGATTTGTATATGAAGGAGCATCCGGGCGTCAAGATTGTAACGGAGGATTTCTCCGGTACAGATGCGCTGTCTTCTCGTCTGGCTATGGATACGGCGGATCAGAAGGCTGCTGATATTATTCAGGGGGATTATGGATTTATATTCAATTATATTAATCGGGATCTCATTGAACCGCTTGGCCCTTATATTAAGAATAAGAGTCTTTCCATATCGGATGTTCCCCCGGAGTACCTGGCTCCAGGCATGAAAAATGATGAATTATATGCGGTCAATATCGGCATTAATTCAGAAGCTCTGATCTATGATCCGGCATTCCTTCAGGAGGCAGGCATTAAGGCACCTTCCCAGGACTATACAATAGATGAGCTGTACAAGACACTTGTAGAACTAAAAGAAACTATAGATGATCCCGATTTCTATCCGATGGGGAATATGTTTGCTGTGAGTTATTTTCTGAGAACCCGAGGCGTATCCATGTACAATGCGGAGGGAACGGCTCTTGGATATGATGATGACAAAGATCTGGCGGATTATTTCACCCTCTATAAAAAATGGACAGAGGAAGGGTTGATAGGCTCATTTAAGGGAGTCAGCAATGATGAGAATCATCCGGTAATAACCGGGAAGACGGCCTTCTTCTCCGTTTCCAGCAATGCATCGACAATCTTGAGCAGCAAGGCAGGAAGAACCATCAAGCTGCTGCCGCTGCCGAAGGCCGGGGACAAAGAAGGGCGCTTTATCAAACCCTCCATGTTCCTCGCGGTGTCATCCTATTCTAAATATCCGGAAGAAGCAGCCAAGTTCATTGATTTCTTCATTAATAATGCGGCAGCCAATGACATTCTGAAGGGAGAACGGGGAGTTCCTGTTTCCACTGTGATTGCTGCACAGCTCAGCGGCAAGCTGGATGAAGGGGGAAAACAACAGTACGAGCTGCTTGACTATCTCAAGACTCATTCATCCCCAATCGATCCTCCTGCTCCAAGCAGCGCCTTGATTGCTGACAATGCCTATAAAATCATCCTGGAACGTGTGCTGGACGGCAGCATAACCCCGGAACAAGCAGCTAAGAGTTATCGGGCAGAAGCCACCTCAATTCTGGACACAACAGATAAGGGGGCAGCGAAATGAGCAGACTCAGAAACATGACGATTAAAAATAAATTATACGGCGGGTTCGGTCTGATTCTGATCCTCCTGCTGGTTGTAGCCTTCACCAGCTACTTTTACCTTTCCAAGGTCAATGATACCTACACACAACTTCTGACGAACAAATCCCAATCGGTTCAACTGATCAAGGATTTGCGAATTGCAGTGGAGCAGGAAAGGGCAAGCATCAGCAGTTTCCTGATTGATGGAGATGAGTCCAAAGTAGCTGACTTTGAGGGAGCGAAGAATCAGTTCCGCACTGCTCTTGGTCAGCTGAAATTGCTCACTACCGATCGTGATGACAAACAAATCCTCGCCGGACTCGATCTCCTGCAGGAGCATTACAGCGGTACTGCTATGCAAGTTATCGACAGTAAAAAGCGGAATAACAGCGATTATCTGGAGATTCTACAAACGCAGGGACCTGTTCTAAGTAAATTCAGCAGTACGGCAGAACGGTTTGTTAAGCTTCAGGAGGAGGAACTGGAGCTGGAAGCTAATACAACCTTCAGTGATGTATCGGCTACTAAGAAGCTGGTCATTGCATTGACAGGCGCAGCCTTGCTTCTGGGAGCTCTGGCCGCGGCTCTGATCAGCAGGGCGATCTCGAACCCGATCCAGAAGCTCCAGAAGATGGCGGTTCAAATTGCCGGAGGGGATCTGCGGAATACTCTGGTGGAGATCAAGAATAAGGACGAGATTGGGCAATTGGCTGAGGCCTTCAATAATATGGGCAACCACTTGCGTGATCTGATCCGGGAAGTGGGCACGAATGCGGAGCATGTTGCCGCCTCATCGGAAGAGCTGACAGCCAGCGCGGAACAAACGGGACAAGCTACGGAGCATGTTGCGTCCATTACGGAGAAATTAGCGGAAGGAGCGCAGACGCAGGTGAACAGCATCGAAGCCAGCGTTGCGCTTGTTCAGAAGATGGACGGAGAGGCCGCGCAAATTGCGGAGCGTTCCATTCATGTCAAGGAATCGGTGGATGTAGCATCCGACCTGGCCACCAAAGGGATTCAGGCGGTTGAATCAGCAATTCACCAAATATCGGCTGTATCAAAAAATGTAAGTGAGGTTTCAGGAGTGGTCAGCACTTTGGCCGAAAGCTCCAGAGAAATCGGCGAAATTATCGCGATTATTACGGATATAGCGAACCAGACGAACCTGCTGTCGCTAAATGCGGCGATCGAAGCAGCAAGAGCAGGAGAGCATGGACGGGGTTTTGCTGTAGTAGCCAGTGAGGTGCGCAAGCTTGCGGAGAAGACTGCAGAATCCGGGAAACGCGTCTCTGAGGTGATTCATTCGATTCAATCGGAGACAAGCCGGACCCTCGTAATAGTCAGTCAAGGGGAGAAGGAAGTGGAGGCCGGCATTCATGCCGTCCAGACCGCCGGGCAATCCTTTGCCGAAATCGAAGCCTCCATACAAGAAATCAATGAACAGATTGGAGGCGTCTCGGATGCTTCCCAAGGAATGTCGCATGAAACTCATGAACTGGTAGTTGCCTTTGAGCAGATCAACAGGATCACGTTGGCCTCCTCCGAGGGGACCTATGACGTATCCGCCTCGGCGCAAGAGCAGTTGGCCAGTGTGGAGGAAATTGCAACGGCTTCAAGAATGCTGTCCGAGCTCGCTCAAGAGCTTCAGGAAAGTATTTCGAAGTTTTCAGTCTAATCAATCTATTGTTAAGAGGGTAACGTTTCTTCCTGGTTTCATAGTTTTATCAAATTATGGCAGGATAAATACGCAATAGACCAACCAAAAAGCAAGGACTAAATGCCTTGTCGGGTGCGTTTTCCTCCGTGCTATAATGATCTAAAATCCTTTATTAGGAGCTGTTGTGTCGTGAAGGGTCAAAATGAAACGGAGATTGAACAATTACTGGATGCTTTGAGAATATCGTTGCCGCTTGTGCAGCGCTTGTTTCCGCTGGATGTCATGTTCGCATTAGCCGATTCGGACAAGTTCATCTATTATCTGCCGGGGAATGAGCTGGATATCCGCATTCAAGAGGGAATGCCGGTTCCGCAGAATGGCGGGATTCGAAGATCCCTGGACACCGGCGAGACGGTTAGTGCAAATATTCCGAAGGAAATCTACGGATTGCCCTTCAAATCTTCGTCTATGCCGATTCAGGGGCAAGACGGGAAGGTTATCGGTGTTTTTACCATTGGGATCAGCCTGCACAATCAAGAAACGTTAAGCGATGCGGCCAATACTCTGGCAACAACCTCTGAAGAGATAAGCTCCACCTCCGGGGAGATAGCCGGAACCGCTTCTGATTTGGCGAATACCGTAAGCGATCTTAAGCTGCTCGGCCAGAAGGTTGTCGAAGAGCTGCATAGTACGGATGAGATTTTGGATTTCATCAAAAAGGTGGCGGACAACTCCAATCTGCTGGGCCTGAACGCCGCAATCGAAGCTGCACATGCCGCCGAGCATGGCCGGGGATTTGGGATAGTAGCGCAGGAGATTCGAAAGATGTCGGTCTCCAGCGCCTCCTCTGCCAAAGAAATCGCCAGCATCCTGCAGGCGATCAAGAAGAACATTACCCTGATGGATGCAACCCTGCTGGATTGTCTGGCACAGAGCGAGCGCCAGGCTGCGGCAACGGAGCAAATCACCGCGTCCATGCAGCAGTTAGCCGCTTCTGCAGTGGAGATCGAAAAGATCGCCCGCCTGATCTAACCCGGCCATTGGCATTTCATACCAGTGAGCTGAGAAGAATTGAATAATATATATGTGTGAAGAGTCCACCGTGGACTCTTTTTTAATTGTGATGTGTGAAGAGATGCGCACTATGAAACTCTGTATGCTATGCTGGCAAACATGTTACAGTGGAGGAAAGAATATTTATAGAAGCGATGGTGGCTATGCAGATTCAGTTACAGGATGAAATGATTCAAATCCATGTACAGTACGCGAAGCGGAAGAAGATCTCCCTTCATATAGATGCAATTGGGTTGATTACGGTAAAAGCCCCCAAGGGGACAAGCGACGAAATGATTTTGGGTGCGGTGGAGCGGCACGGAGAATGGATTCTGGACAAGCTGCGCAAGGGCCGGGAGGCGCGGCAGGCACCCAAAGCGAAGGAATATCAGGAGGAAGGGAAGTTTCTTTTCCTTGGGAAGGAATACCCGCTGCATGAATTGATTAACGTCGGTGAATGGGATGCGGAGAAGCTGAAGCTGGAACTCAAGAAGTTCTATTTTGCCCGTCTGAAGAAGATTGTCGCGGAACGGATCACCGTTTATCAGAATCAGCTCCGCGTAAAACCGAAGACGATCGAAATCGTTGAATCCAGAACCAAGTGGGGGAGCTGCAGCGCGGACAAGAAACTGACGTTTAATTACCGCCTGGCGATGGCCCCCGTCGAGGTTATTGATTATGTGATTATCCATGAGCTATGCCATCTGCTGCATATGAATCATGACCGGTCTTTTTGGCGCCGCCTCGGGAGTGTCATGCCGGATTACAAAGAGAAGGAAGAGTTTCTGGCCCGGTTTGGGCAATTCATGACTCTCTAAACATAGCAGATCCCGGGGTTGCGGCTGACTTGCCCTAACTTCCGGTTCTAGGGGATAGACGTAGCTGGATGCTTCATGTGGGTCGGAAATGAAGAGTTGCCGCAGGTTCTCACAAATAAGCCGCCCGGGTAAGGAGTGCTTTCTGCTTCAATTCCTATGTAATCCGGAGTAAAATGAAAAACTATTTTTTCAGTTTCACTGCTGGCCAGCTTAGCCAAAACAGCTTGAATATCAATGGCTTTCATAAACACAATGTCGAAAATATTCAGCTCCTTGCCTTCCTGCTTGCAAATAGCTATTACGTCCTCGTTCTCCAGGTAATAGAGGTCGTCACTGAAGACGTTCAGGCAGTAGAACATCAGCAGCCCGAGCGTGCCTTCTGTACCAAAACGCCGGGAGACCCGGCAATCGCTGGGCTGCAAATGTGCGGATAAAGTTTAGATCATCCGGTTGAGTCCCGTCTAATTTCCGGATCCCCGCGGAGTTGGTGCTGCCTGAAGTATAGTCGATAGAGAAGAGCTGCTCCTGTGCCGGGATAAAGCCAAACCTCGGATAGAAATCGAGCACTGTCTTCCTGATACCACTGTTCGAAGCTTATTCCAAAGCTGCTGGCGGCAAGCCCGGACAGGCTCTTTCGGAGCACCTCATTTTCTCTATAATCTTTCTTGAAAATAAATCCCTGCATAACTTGTACCCCTTGCAATAAGCGTTGCCTAAAACAATTCTGCACGTCCGCAGCCAGTTCCTTTGTTGAATCGTCCATACGGCTAATTTGAACCTCTTGTCATGCTTGTCATGCCCGTCTGCATATTGCGGTGTTGTCCCTCATAGACATGTACTAATCAATGCATTCAAAACAGGTTAAGGGGATGATGTCATGCGCCGGATAACATGGGTACTCGCGATCATAATGAGCGTGGCCCTGGTGCTCGCGGGGTGCGGGAAGAAGGATGCCGCTTCCGTAGTCAAGGATTTGAACAATGTGTCTGACAAGCTGGAGAGCAAGCAGGGGGCCTACCAAGGTGCCGGCACGATGACCCTGTACACCGGCGAACAGCCGCAGGAGTACAAGGTGGAGGTGTGGTACAAAAATCCTTCCTACTACCGGATTAGCCTCTCCAATGTCCAGAAGGATGTAACGCAGATTGTTCTGCGCAATGATGAAGGGGTGTTCGTGCTGACACCGAGTCTCGGCAAGAGCTTCCGCTTCCAGAGCGATTGGCCGGATAGCCAAGGCCAGGTGTATTTGTACCAGACACTGGTCAACAGCATCGTCTCTGACAACAACCGCCAGTTTACGGAGGATGGGGACAACTACGTGTTTGAAGTGGCGGCAAATTACCAGAGCAGCGCACTGGTGCGCCAAAAAATATGGCTGACCAAAAAGACCTATGAACCGAAACAGGTGCAGGTCTCCGACTCCGAGGCCAAGGTTGTGGTCGATGTGAAGTTCGACAGCTTCAAGTTTGATCCGGAGCTCAATAAGGAATCTTTTGATATGCAAAAAAATATGGCGAACGGTACTCCTTCCGAAAGCACAGTAGCCGAGGTTGATGAGAACGGCAATCCGGTGGCTGCACCGGAGGACAAGGAACAGGCAGATCAGCCGGTTGCTGCGGAGCTTGGCGATTTCGGCATCATTGAACCGGAGTATATTCCTGCCGGTGTAGAATTTAAGGACAGCCACAAAATCGAGGACAGCAAGGATCATTCAGCGATCCTCCGTTATGACGGGATTTACCAGTATACGATTATGGAAGCCCGTCCGCTGGACCACACGGTATCGCTGGTTCCGGGAAAGGTAATCGATCTTGGCTTTACCGCAGGGCTTCTGAGCGGCGATGAACAACTGACTCTGACCTGGATGAACGACGGCGTGGAATTCCGCATTACCAGCGCGAACCTTCCAAAGTCCGAAATGATGCAAATTGCCGCTTCTATGGCGGAACAATCGGGTAAGTAATATTCAGTAGGCGGATACTGCGCATTGTGGGAGCCCATTCCTCTACAAGCTGTATCCGCTTTTTACTTATTTTTGCCGTTAACCGCCCCTTTGGAGGACCAATCAGCAAGATAGCTGTACTTACATTGACAGCCGCCTTCCATTAGCATTACCATTGGCAGTAAGACTTGTGGTTCCATACGACAATCACAGAGATGTTTTACTACAATGTAAGAAGGTGACCCTGAAGTGCAAGTAAGCTATCGACCTACAGTAGCCGAGATTAATCTGGATGATCTGCGTGCCAATTACGAAGCCTTTCGTGCGGCCTTGCTGCCGGAGACTAAGTTTATGGGATGCGTCAAAGGAAATGCGTACGGCCATGGAGCAGTGGAAGTGACGCGGGAGCTTGAACGACTCGGAGCGGATTATGTTAGTGTAGCCTTTTTGGATGAGGCATTGGAGCTGCGTCAGGCGGGAATACTAATTCCTATTCTGGTGCTCGGCTACACCTCGCCGGAAGGAATAGCCGTTGCCTGGGAGTACAATATAACCGTAACACTGTTCACACCGGATGTACTGGAGGCAATAAGAAGGCTTCCTATAGATCCGGAGCACCGGCTGAAGGTGCATATCAAGATCGACAGCGGGATGGGAAGGCTGGGATTGCTGCCGGCTGACGCGCCCGGTTTCATCGCTGAAGTGCATTCTGTAGCGCAGGCGGAGCTGGAGGGTATGTTTACCCATTTTGCCAAGGCAGACGAAGAAAACAAAAGCTATACACTGATGCAGTACCGGCGGTTCATGAGCGTGGCGGAAACGCTTCGGGACAGAGAGATTGAAATCCCGATCATACATACGGGCAATAGCGCTACGGCCATTGATACACCTCTTCTATCCAGTAACATGGTGCGTGTAGGCATAAGCTTGTACGGTTTTTATCCATCGGCAGAGGTAAGCCATACAAAGGTGGCTTTACACCCGGTAATGACGCTGAAGACGCAGGCGGTTTATGTCAAAACCCTGCCGCCCGATTGGGGCATCAGCTACGGCACCCGTTACTTCACAGACAGCGAAGAGATCATTGCTACGCTGCCTGTGGGGTACGCAGATGGATATTCCCGCATGCTGACAGGCAAAGCGGAGGTGCTAATACGTGGACGTCGCGTTCCTGTCGTCGGAACGATCTGCATGGACCAGTGTATGGTATCGCTCAAATCTTTCGCTGAAGAAGCGGAACAAATCAAAGCTGGCGAAGAGGTTGTACTCATCGGAAGCCAGGCTGGCGTGTCCATCACGGCAGACGAACTGGCACTCCATCTGGGAACGATTCACTACGAGGTAATCTGTATGCTGGCCCACCGGGTGCCCCGCGTATATGTGCGTGAAGGTGCTACTCCGAACCTGGTGAATCCCTTGCTGCAGGCTTGATGTTCTTACTGTGTAACTTTTACAGGAATCGATAAAGGGAGCTGAACCGTAAAGACCTATGTGACTTATGGTCTATACGAACCGCCATTTCTAGTTTATAATGGGATGCAGCATACTTGATATACTGGTTGCATATATTCCTTGTATAAAATTCCTTGTATATTGTAACACTGAAACACAAGGGCAGAAGGTTTGTGGGGGTGGAAGAGAAGGTGGCCAATTTGCAGAACACCAAAAGAATTATGATCAGCTTGCCCGATCATCTCTTACAGGAAGTGGATGGGATCGCTCAATTGGAGAACTCTAACCGGAGTGAATTGATTAGGCAGGCCATGAAGCTGTATTTAAGCGAACGGAGGAAACGCACCATTCGTGAGTCCATGCAGCGGGGCTATATGGAAATGGCCAAGATCAATTTGACGATGGCATGCGAGGCCTTTCTCGCTGAGGAAGATGCAGACAGTACTCTTGGCCGCTTAGTAAGCGGGGTGTAGATATTGATCGTTAAACGCGGCGACGTTTTTTTTGCCGACCTTTCGCCGGTTGTAGGTTCAGAACAAGGCGGAGTACGGCCGGTACTGATTATTCAGAACGATATTGGCAACCGTTTCAGCCCGACGGTGATTGTGGCAGCCATCACTGCCCAGATCCAGAAGGCCAAACTGCCGACGCACGTGGAAATTGATGCGGCAGCCCACGGCTTTGACCGGGATTCCGTTATTCTCCTCGAGCAGGTTCGGACAATTGACAAACAACGCTTGACCGATAAGATCACCCACCTTGACGATGATACAATGAAGAAAGTGGATGATTCGCTGCAAATCAGTCTGGGCCTGATCGATTTCTAAATCAGGCAGGGCTACATAGTATAGAATGTGTAATGGAGGCACGTCCGGTGTATAATCCGGCGTGCCTTTTTAATTGTATGGAAACTGTATACGAACCTGTGGCTTAAATGTCTTCACTTTAAGCAATAGCTATGCTACAATTGGACCGGACGGTCTGGTTAAGGAGGTGGTCGGAATTAAAGGACGTTCTGACGGAGAAGAAACGAAAAAGCGGATAGTGCTAAAGGCAACACAGTTATTTGTTCAGAAAGGTTTTGCAGCGGTGACCATGAACGAAGTCTGTACGGCGGCCAAGGTGAGCAAAGGGAGTTTATATCACCATTTTCCGAGTAAAGATGAACTGTTTCTATATGTAGTAGAAGACGATACCGAGCAGTGGCTCAGCGATTGGGAGCAGAAACAGAGCAGCATCAGCGGCATCGAGGAACGTTTCTATGCATTAGGCGAGCATTATGCGAATGATTTTCAGAATCCGCTGATCCGCGCGCTTGAGGAATACGCCAGATCCCGGCCTCATTCAGAAGAGGTTCAACAGCGTCTCTCACGGCTCTACGAATCGGCGTCACAAGCCTGCCGCAATCTGCTGCAGGAGGGTATGGACACGGGGTACCTGGTCAAGGGCAACCTGGATAATTACGTGATTATTGTAAGCGGCTTGCTGGAGGGAATCAGCAGAGTCAGCGAGATTACAGTTCTGGCCAACGCGCCGGAGGATATCATGGAGTATTACCGGGATGCCATACGGCTGCTGCTGCAGGGGATACGTACCGGATAGGCATTGAGAATAAGCGTGCTGAGGAAGGCGTTTTTTATTTACCCTTAATTAGACCGGATGGTCGGTCTTATGTGTCTTATTTAAGATTTTTCATTTCTGGAATAAAAGGTATGGCAACTGACGGATAAGCGGATATTTAACTATAAGATAAACAGAAAGATGAATTACCCCTACTTGAAGATTTGGTTGCGGGAATACGGAGGTTATTGCAATGTCATTACTGCTAAGAAACCGGGGCGCTATGCTGCTCCTTATGCTGAATATTTTTCTGGCGTTTACAGGCATCGGACTGGTTGTTCCGATAATGCCTACTTATATGAATGAGCTGCATATCGGAGGCAGTGTTGTCGGGCTGCTGGTGGCAGCCTTCTCTGTAACCCAGTTGATTGTGTCACCGTTTGCGGGCAGACTATCGGACCGGATGGGCCGGAAAAAAATTATCGTCGCCGGACTGATTGTTTTTTCACTCTCGGAGCTGCTGTTTGGGTTGGCAAATGCGCCTTGGCTGCTGTTTGTATCCCGAATGCTAGGAGGTGTCGGAGCAGCGCTGATTATGCCTGCAGTTATGGCTTACGTGGCGGATACGACCTCTACAGAGGAACGGGCCAAAGGAATGGGGCTGATCAATGCGGCCATCACCACCGGTTTTATTATCGGACCGGGAATTGGCGGGTATCTGGCGGAGTTTGGTATCCGTGTGCCGTTCTTCGCGGCGGCGGCGGCGGCGGCTTTGGTGGCTGTGATAAGTACATTTGTATTGCCGGAATCGCGCACCGCAGCCCAGCGTGAAGCGTTGAAGACAGCACAGAACGATAAAGAGAGCCTTGTATCTCAACTGGTGCGTTCCTACCGTGAACCCTATTTCTTCGGGTTGGTTATTGTATTTGTACTCTCCTTCGGATTGGCGAATTATGAAACGGTATTCGGGTTGTTTGTGGATCATAAATTTGGATTCACCCCTAAGGACATTGCCTTTGTTTTAACCTTTGGCTCCATTTCGGGGGCTGTGATTCAAGTTACGGCGTTCAGCTGGATATTGAATCGTTTTGGTGAAAATAAGGTCATTTCGTTCTCTTTGCTTATCGCGGGCCTGTTCATCTTCCTCACATTGTTTGTACACGGCTACTGGGCCATCGTTGCAGTGACGTTTATTGTGTTTCTTTCAATGGATATCCTGCGCCCCGCTGTCGGAACACAGCTCTCCAAATTGGCGGTGGAATCACAGCAGGGCTTCGTGATGGGCATGAATTCTGCCTATACCAGTCTTGGCAATATTGCCGGTCCGATTGTGGCCGGAGTCCTGTTTGACCTGGATATCAACTTCCCGTATGCCGTGGCTGCACTAGTGCTTGTACTGTGCTTTGGGCTATCGCTAGCATCCGCTAAGCGGATGAACCGGCGGGGCCTGCAAATGAAATGATCTGTGGTTCCTACAGGCATGACAATATACTTCGCAGCAAGCCAGCTTTTTCCGGGTCAATGAATCCCTAAACTTTGGTAGATAGCCAATTTGTGATACTATTTCAGGTAGGGATTATAAGAACGCAGAACGTGTGCGGAAAGAGGGATTCAATTGGCTGCAGAAAATACGAATGCCGGTACTGTGCCGGATGAAGCTGCTGCGCGGCAGGAGCAGGAACTGATTACCGCGGCGATTGCCAAGGAGCTGGGCATTAGCCTGAAACAGGTGCGTACGACGGTAGGCCTTCTGGATGAGGGGAATACGATTCCGTTTATTGCGAGATACCGTAAGGAAATGACCGGTGAGCTGGACGAGAACGCTCTGCGTGATATTGAGGAAAGGCTGGCCTATCTGCGCAATCTGGGTGACCGCAAGAAAGATGTCATCCGCAGCATCGAGGAGCAGGGCAAGCTGACAAAGGAGCTGCATGAGCAGATCCTGAAGGCAGTCAAGCTGCAGGAAGTGGAGGATCTGTATCGTCCCTTCCGGCAGAAGCGCAAGACGCGGGCAAGTGTGGCCAAGGAGAAGGGGCTGGAGCCGCTGGCGAACTGGGTTATGGAACAGCGCCGGCAGGGGCTTCCGCTGGAAGAGGCCGCTAAATATATTGATGCGGACAAAGGCGTGGAGAGTGCTGAGCTGGCGCTGCAGGGCGCGATGGATATTATCGCTGAGAACATTGCCGATGATCCGGTCATCCGTTCCTGGATACGCCAGTACACCGCAAGTCAAGGGGTGCTGGTCTCCGAAGCCAAGGATGCTGAGCAGGAGAGCGTATACGAGAACTATTACAGTTACCGTGAACCGGTACATAAAATGCCGCCACACCGGATTCTCGCCATCAACCGCGGAGAACGGGAGAACGTGCTAAAGGTAGGCATTGAGGTGACTACTGACAAGATTCATGCCTTTATCTCGCGGAAGCTGATCAAGGGGCCGTCTCCGGTCAAGGAATTGCTGGAGACCGTGACGGAGGATTCCTACAAGCGGCTGATCGCTCCGTCTGTTGAGCGTGAGGTGCGCGGAGAGATGACGGAGAAAGGAGAGAATCAGGCGATTTCGATCTTCTCCGGGAATCTGCGCAGCCTGCTGTTGCAGCCGCCGGTCAAAGGCCGGAACGTGCTTGGCGTTGACCCGGCCTACCGTACCGGGTGCAAGCTGGCCGTTGTGGACGATACCGGCAAGCTGCTTGAGGTAGCGGTCACTTATCCGACGCCGCCGAACAACAAAAAGAAGGAGGCGGCGGCGAAGTTCAAGGAGCTGATTGCCAAATACGGCATTCAGCTGATCGTAATCGGCAACGGCACCGGCTCGCGGGAGACGGAGCAGTTCACCGCCGAGGTCATCGCAGAGATCGGCAATCCTGAGCTGGCGTACCTGATCGTTAATGAAGCGGGAGCCAGTGTCTATTCCGCCTCCAAGCTTGCGCAGGAGGAGTTCCCGGATCTGGATGTGGCCGAGCGCAGCGCCGCATCCATTGCCCGCCGCGTGCAGGACCCGCTGGCGGAGCTGGTGAAGATCGATCCGAAGGCGATCGGAGTCGGGCAGTACCAGCATGACGTCTCCCAGAAGCATCTGGAGGAGAGCCTGAAGGGCGTTGTGGAATCCGCGGTTAACCACGTCGGTGTCGATGTGAATACAGCATCCGCATCCCTGCTGTCCTATGTTGCGGGCGTGAATGCCACAATCGCCAAGAATATTGTGAAGTTCCGCGAGGAGAACGGCAAGTTCGTGACCCGCAAGGCGCTGCAGAAGGTGCCGCGCCTTGGTGCCAAATCCTACGAGCAGTGCATCGGCTTCCTGCGGATTCCCGGCGGGGACAATACGCTGGACCGCACGCCGATCCATCCGGAGTCCTATCCTGTGGTGGACCGCCTGTTCCGTGAGCTGGGGCTGGAGGTAGCCCGGCTCGGCAGCAAGGAGGTCGCTGAGGAGCTGCAGGCGCAGAATGCCGAAGAGCTGGCTGCGAAGCTGGATGTCGGCGTGCCTACACTGCGCGACATCCTCGAAAGTCTGCAGCGCCCGGGCCGCGATCCGCGCGAGGAGCTGCCGCTGCCGATCTTCCGCACCGATGTGCTGAAGATCGAGGATCTGGTTCCCGGCATGGAGATGCAGGGAACCGTCCGCAACGTAATCGATTTCGGCGCCTTCGTCGATATCGGAATTAAGAACGACGGGCTGGTGCATATCTCCCAGCTTAGCGGCAGCTTCGTGAAGCATCCGATGGACGTCGTCTCTGTAGGAGACAATGTCACCGTGTGGGTCATGGGCGTTGACCTCAAGAAAGGCCGGGTCAGCCTGACCATGCGTCCGCCGCGCAGCGAAGCAGGCAGCGCCAAGTAAATCTAACAGCAAGCCCTCTGCAGATTGCGGGACTGACCCCGTAACGCCGGCAGGGGGCTTTTTTTTCATCACCAATGGCTGACTGTTGGCTTGCACCCCGAACTAGCTGCTTGCAAAGTAAGTATTGTGCTGCCGTATAACATTATTTATAGTAAGGATATATTACTAAGGGGGAATAGTGGGAGAATGAAAAAGGCGATGATATTGTTGTTGCTATTGGTGGTTGTATTACCATCACAGGCGTTTGCCGCTACATATTCTAATGCGTACGTAGACAAGTATTATTTTGAATCCTACAAAGACAGGGTGAAAGAGGTTAAGGATGCGCAGAAGAACTTAAGTAAAGTCTTGGGCACCGAGATTACAGCCTTAGCGCAGAAATCCAAGGTATCTGCAGCTAACTATAGCAATGCGGTCAAAAACAAGCTGAGCAAGGAGGCTGTCGCCAAGGCTAGAAATGAAATGACACAGGATAAAAAAACGCTCGCGGCAGCAAAAGCCAAGTTGTCAAAAACCGTAAAGAGCGCCAAAAAGGAAAGCGATGCATCCCTTAAAGAGATCGCAAATCATAAAGCATCTCTGGTCAAGATGATCAAGACTCATTTGGAAGGCAAAGACCAACAAAGCGATGTAGCTTTTAATAAGACGCTATCCTCGGAGCTTTCCCAAATAGACTCCAGTTTTAATGCGGCACTGGAATATTTGCAGAACATTGAGCTTGATTAATCCGCGAAGCGGGCAGCGTCAAGTAAGTTTAATCAATAACAGGAGAGGTCCGGTTTACTCCCGCTCTCAACTAACTGTTCTCATAACCATGAAAGCGGCTGTGTGCGCCCATATTTACTGGACGCGGCAGCCGCTTTTGCTTTTATATTCAATGAATCTGGGCGTTAACAACGTTACTGAACATGTATTTCCGATTTGATATCATTTTGACTTAAAAATTTCATTAAATCATTACTCAGCTGCATCATCTCATTGTTAGCATTATTCGCATAATCCGGCAACATCATATCCCTAACCATTTTAGTTCGTAGCCATGTCATAAAGAAAAGATCTAAAAATAAGTTTGGAAATTTAAGCACCATTTTAAGCATTGGAGGATCAATTGAAACGCCAGCTTTTTGTATTGCCCTTAGATACGCTTTTAAAGTGACTGTTATTTTGCGTGCCGCCTTTCTGGTTCTGGCTGTTTTTTTGTCAATTATCTTATTCTCAGAATGCAAAACGCTCAACATGGCAATGTCTGATACGGAATGTGTGATTAGATACGCTTGCATATCCTTTTTAATAACGTAGGGAAGCTTTGCTGTTTTAAATAATTTTGCGAGGTTTTCTATGCGTTCTGTCACTACACCATTAATTTCTCCAAATGCAGTTGCCACTATAATCTTTGGTAGAAATCGAGCATGCAATACTCCATCTTTAATCTGTCCGCCGAAGCCGGGAAAAGCTGGTAAAAGTCTATCCCCTACGATATCCAGCCACGAAGAAAATCCAATTGAATTACTCGTCATCGTGACTATATTTTTGCTTTGATTATCTTTTAGCGCTAACAACGCTGATTCGGACCGATCATAACGAACGGTAACGAAAATAAAATCGTATACATCGTCATTTTCGAGCGTATCAATGACATTTACTTGTATCGATCTAACTGTACCTTTTTCTTTATATTGCAGGCCATTTTCTCTTAACGATTTAAATCTATTAGAATGTGCAAACAGGCTAACGTCAAACCCTGCTTCAATAAGCTTAATTGCGTACATGCTCCCGATAACACCTGCACCAAAAATTAGAATTCTATCTTGTTTTGCTGACATGAATACCACCCCTACTTATTAACATTTCCTATTAATTATCAGACAACATGTTGTATGATGTGATTATAAATCTTCATTATTCCTTGATCAACCGTCAGTTTTTTATTATTTGTCGGATGATATTCTTATTCGCTAGTAGGAGGGAAACATGAAAAAGCAACCCCAAATAACGGAGAAAACAAGACAAAAGTTTGTAGAAGTTTTTTGTGAGTTATATAGCCAAAAGCCGATTGAGAAAATTTCGGTTCAGGAAATTGCGAATAAGTCAGGATATAACCGCAGCACCTTTTATCAATACTTTACTGACATTTACGAATTGTTAGACTCTGTTGAAAATGACTTATTGAATGACATTAAAAAAGAAATGGCGAATAAAGAGCTATCGATGCATACGGTTCAAGATACGCTCTATTGTCTGGACAAAAGAGAACATCTCCTGGTTCTTAATGCCCTTTTGGGCGATTATGGAAGTGCCCGTTTTTTAAAACGCTTAAAAAAAGAAATCACTTTAGATCAATTAGAATTAAACGTTCCGCAAAACCATTCCTTAACGCCATACTTCATTGAGTTTTACCTGACAACTTCCCTTTCTTTATTTCGTCTTTGGCTCCAGCGTCAAAAGGATTTATCGTCAGAAGAATTTTTCAAGATAGTGGAGAACCTATATTCAAGAGGGATTACGCCCTATTTTAAAGAATGAGTCTGTCATTCAAACCAAATCCATATGTTGTATAACAAAGCGCGCATAAGCTTGTTTACACAATATACTCCATAAAGATGACCTAACCTACTCTTAAGGGTTTGCATTCTGTAAATAATTGTTTTTTGAATATAAAAGTAAAAATTCGTCAAATATTCCATTCACAACTTACCCCGTCCTGCATCTTTAAGAAATTGAAGTGAATTATGACGAAATGCACTTGTTTTTGATTCGTCTATATGATGAAAAGTAACATCATCAATATTTGGAATATTTGATGTATCATAAACATAGCAAGAAGATAAGCCAAACGTATCCAGCAGAGCTATCAGTCTTGAATCCATTGATTTGGGGTCTTGTGGATTATCAGATACCGGGAAAACCAAAAATGGAACCTTATATAAAATGGCAAAAGCAGCCCCATGAAAAGCACTAGTAATAAAATACTTAGCGTGTTTTATGTACCCTACAAATTCCTTCGGACCAACCGTAGCTGCTCCAGCAGTTGCAAGAGATATAATCTCGTATCCGTACTTTTTTGAAAGTGCATCAGCGTATTCCTGAACCCCTGTAATATCTCGTAAATCATAAGTGAGTATATAGGCTTTTTCTGGCGGAGTATCAGATATATCATCCCATGCGGATTTATCTAGAAGCATTACTGGATCCAATACATG
Organism: Paenibacillus sp. FSL H3-0321; assembly: GCF_038002865.1. Classification (NCBI taxonomy): domain Bacteria; kingdom Bacillati; phylum Bacillota; class Bacilli; order Caryophanales; family Paenibacillaceae; genus Paenibacillus; species Paenibacillus sp. FSL H3-0321. The sequence goes on from NZ_JBBODH010000001.1 coordinate 5,626,758, forward strand.
AGTAATATCTCCATTTTTCATCGTTTTCACAAAAGGGATTGCACTTTTTTCACGAACAGAAACAAAGTCTAAGGAATTAACGTGTGGAGCAAGGATATTTTTTCGATCGGGCTCTATTTCTGCTCCTCCCATACTTGCTGCGTATGCAATTTTCGTTTTTGATGCTGGAACAAAAGAAAGTGCCATACAGGGTAAAATGTCATCGGAAATAACCCATGGTAAACCCCATATTTGGTCGCTACCGCAAACAAAAATATCGTAATCATCAACACATTCTGCAATATCAGATACTTTATATAAGCGTTCGCTGTGGGGAATGCTTTCGGAAAAAGTCCTAAAATGTTCAGCACCTTTAGCACTTTCATATGCTTGTAAGGTGTATTCGTTTTGCCACTTGAATGTAATTTGCTCACAATGAAATCCTAACTTAGCTATAGCTTTTTGCAGTGCATAAGCTCCAAGTTGGCCACCGTAATTATAGTTTTTGTAGTAAAGAGTAATAATTCCAACTCTTTTCATAATAATCTCCATTCCGATCTAAGTCGGCACAAACAGGAAGGAAAGAAAAGTGCCGAAAAGTCTACATAAATGTGAATCCTAAAATGATTTCTTTGACTATCCAATTAGCTCAAAAACCGCCGTTTTTGCATCCATCTCACTAAGCGTGGTCAGTCTAATACTTTATTTTCTCAGTCTACAACTTTATTTGCTGAGTCCAGCACTTTATTTTTCAGTCTAGCATTGGTCAAGCACCGATTTCTAGGTTGAGCCGGAAATCCTCCGGCTAATCTCTTGTAATTCGCAAGCCGATGTTTTATATTGACATAATAGCAGGTCAATAATAAAAGAGGTGAACGGACGAGATGACTCCACGCACGAAAGAACAAAACGAAGAGATCCGGCTGCGGCGTCTGGCGCAAATTCGTAAAGCCGCTGCCGATGTGTTTTTGAATAAAGGGCCATTACTGGAAATCCGCGATGTGGCCGCGCAGGCGGGACTCGGCTATGGCACGGTATACCATTATTACAGCAATAAGGGCGATTTGCTCTACGATCTGTTATGGGACGCGGTGGAGCGGGCCGGGGGATGGATGGATGCCCCGGCGGGCGGGCATTTCGCCTTGGCTGCTGCGGCGGACACTGGGAACACGGTTGCCGCGGATTCCCGAAGCGGAAGCCGCAAAACGGCCGCTGCCGCAGAGCTTGGCCCCGTCGCCGCCGCCGGCGTCCGGCTGCTGCAGCTTTGGGCAGAGGACCACGCCCTGTACCTGCTGCATAAGCAGGCCAGTGAGGACTTTGCCTCGCTGCCTGAAGCGCGCTCGGCCCTGCTCTCGGCCGCCTTTCGCCGGGAGGTGCTCGCGCCGTTTGCCGCGCTGCTGGAAACCGGGCGTACGGCGGACGGGGCTGCCGCTTCCGGCGGAAAAGTGGCGGAGCCGCCGTATCGGCTACAGCATGCTGAAATGCTGCTGGCCGCCTTGGTCGGCTGCGCCTCGCTTTCGCTTCGCCGCGGAAAGCTGCACGAGGAGGCCAGGGATATCGCCCTGTTTTTAAAATTATAGAATGGATAAGGAGCGAATAAGCAAAAGATGATCATTATAAAATCACCCAGGGAAATCGAAGAGATGAAGCCGGCGAGCCAAATCATTGCGGACTGCTACCGCGAGGTGGCCAAACTGATCGAGCCTGGGATCACCACCCGGGAAATCAATGACTTTGTTGCCAGACACATCACTAAGCTGGGCGGCAAGCAGTTTACGAAAGGGTACAACGGTTTCCCCGCCGAAACCTGCATTTCGGTCAACGATGTAGTGGCCCACGGCATTCCTTCGAACCAGGTGCTTATGGACGGTGACTTGCTGAAGCTCGACATCGTCGTGGAATACGGCGGATGGTTCGGCGATTCGTGCTGGTGTTATGCGGTAGGCAATATCCGGCCGGAGGCGCAAAAATTAATGAAGGTGGCAAAGGAATGCTTGGATCTGGGGATCGCCCGGGCACTCCCCGGGGGCCGGCTCGGCGACATAACGTCGGCGATTCAACAGCATGCGGAAGCGAACGGGTTTTCGGTCGTACGCGATCTGCTGGCGCATGGGATCGGGCGGAGCCTGCACGAGGAGCCGAGCTACGAGCATATCGGCGTAGCCGGCAAAGGCATTCGGTTAAAGGAAGGCATGGTGTTTACGATTGAACCGATGATCAACGAAGGTACGTTCCGTATCACGATCGACGACGATGAGTGGACGGCGAGAACGGCCGACGGCAAGTTGTCGGCGCAATATGAGCATACGATCGCAGTCATGCCGGACGGACCGCTGATTTTAACGGCCCAGTAAAATAGAGGCGAACGGACGGGAATGCGTGATTTTAGGAAATAAGTCGCCAACCCGGCCTGCTTGGCCTATCCGAAACGACGAAAATCGCTGAGCTCAGCCTGGGACCAGGGAAGCTTTTGTTAACATGGTTTGTAACTATACCGATTTACGAAAAACCGCGTTATATGCGGTTTTTTATTATGACTAGGGTATAAATCTTATAAATTTCAAGGAAATAGTGTACATATCGAACGAAACTTAGTGCATAATTCGTGCGTGCTCAACCCGCCGGAATTGTTCTGTACGCGCTTTTGCTTATTCGCTGAAGCATTCCAGCAGATAATACTCCAGCTAGTTATTGGGAATTTCGTTGTTCAACTGCACAATGCATTTCGTCCGATCATCAATATTTTTTTGGCGAGGGTAAGCGTTACAATGAAAGCGTGTTCAACAAGAGCAATGGGAGGCATAACAATGGAAGGATTAATGATTGGCTGGTATGGCGCCTTGGCGGGGCTGGCAATTGCTATTATTCTGATATTAAGAAAACTGAATCCCGTATATGCGCTGTTTCTGGGGGCCATTGCAGGCTCACTGATCGGCGGCGCCAATCTGGAGCAGACGGTAACTATTCTTGTAAGCGGTACGCAAAGTGTAATGGGCACGGTGCTGCGTGTGCTCGCCGCCGGTGTCCTGGCAGGGGTAATGATGGAATCGGGAGCGGCCGAGACCATCGCCCAGGCGATTGTCAAAAAATTCGGCGGCCGCAAAGCCATTCTGGCCTTGGCCCTGGCAACGATGATTATTACCGCAGTGGGTGTCTTCATTCCCGTAGCGGTGCTGATTGTGGCTCCTATTGCTTTGTCGGTAGGCAATAAGATGGGGATTTCCAAGGTGGCGCTGCTGCTTGCCCTGTCGGGCGGAGGTAAAGCGGGGAACATTATCTCCCCCAATCCGAATACGATAGCTGCAGCCCGCGGGTTCGTTCTGGATCTGAGCCACGTGATGCTGGCCGGCTTGATTCCGGCAGTGTGCGGTCTGATCGTAACCGTTATTGTCGCTTCACTTCTGAAGAAAAAAGGGATTATGGTCACAGACCAGGAGGCGGTGAACAACACCGCTGATACCTCCAAATATCCGCCGCTTCATCAGGCGATTGTTGCACCGCTTGTTGCGGTCATTCTGCTGATGATCAATCCGATTGGCTCGTTATCCGGAATTGAGGCATTGTCCAACTTCAAGGTGGATGCATTATATATCCTGCCGATTGCAGGGATTATCGGCATGCTGGCTATGGGCCAAGGCAAGAAGATCCTGCAGTACAGCTCGTCCGGCTTGAACAAAATGACAGCAACCGTTCTGATCCTGATTGGTGCAGGAGGCATAGCCGGTTTGATTGCAGCTTCTGATCTGTCGACCCAGGTGGTCCAGTTGATTCAGGCTTCGGGTATATCCGGCACCTTCCTGGCACCGATTTCTGGTATCCTGATGGCGGCGGCTACCGCCTCAACCTCAACGGGTGTTATTCTGGCTACAGGCTCCTTCGGACAAGCCATTCTCGATATGGGCACCGCTCCGCTGGCAGCGGCAGTAATGGTCCATACCGGAGCCACTGTCATTGACTCTCTTCCGCAGGGGAACTACTTCCATGTAACGGCGGATAGTATGAAAATGACGATCAAGCAGCGGTTAGGGCTGGTCCCTTACGAGGCGATTGTCGGCGGAACGATGACGCTTGTGGCGACGATGGTTTACGGATTTTTATTCTAATATCAAACATGGGGTGAGGAAATGAGAGAGAAAACCTTTGTACTGGCACCGGACTCCTTTAAAGAGAGTATGAGCGCCAAGGAAGTCTGTATTGCGATGGAAAAAGGGCTGCGGAAGGTTTATCCCAAGGCTGAATATATACATGTTCCTATGGCGGATGGAGGGGAAGGAACCGTCCAATCGCTTGTCGATGCCTCCGGAGGGCAAATTTATATCAAAGAGGTTATGGGACCGCTGGGGCAGCCTGTTACAGCGAAGTACGGCATACTCGGCGACGGCCTTACGGCGGCCATTGAGATGGCTTCGGCAAGCGGTATTCATCTGGTGGACAAGGCGGACAGAAACCCGCTTATCACCACCACTTATGGCACCGGAGAACTGATTAAGGAATGTCTTGACCGGGGCATCCGCAGCATCATTATCGGTATCGGGGGCAGCGCGACCAATGACGGCGGCACTGGGATGGCCGAGGCGCTCGGGGCCAGATTCCTCGATGAAACGGGGAATGAGCTTCCGCGGGGCGGCGGCGGCCTGGACCGGCTGGCAAGCATTGATGTTGCTTCTCTTGACGAGCGGCTGCAGCATGTTCAGCTGATCGTGGCCTGTGACGTCACCAACCCGCTGTGCGGGGAGCAAGGCGCATCCCGGGTGTTCGGCCCGCAAAAGGGGGCTACACCCGAGATGGTCCTCCAGCTCGATGACAATCTTGCCCATTACGCAGAAATCGTAAACAAACAGCTGGACAAGGATATCCGCGATTTGCCGGGTGCCGGAGCTGCCGGAGGGCTCGGCGCGGGACTGCTGATTTTTACACAGGCTGTTCTGCAAAAAGGGGTTGAAATCGTAATTGAATATACTGGCCTCAAGCACAAGCTGGCCGCTGCCGATATGGTGTTCACCGGCGAGGGCGGCATTGACTTCCAGACCAAATTCGGTAAAACACCGTACGGGGTGGCCCGCACCGCCAAAGCAGGCGGCAAGAAGGTCATTGCCTTAGCCGGCTACATCGGTGAAGGGATTGAGACGCTCTATGCGGAAGGCATAGATGCCATCTTCGGAATTGTTCCGGGAGCGGCTGAACTGGAAAAGCTGCTAAACGACGGTCCGGCCAATGTCGAACGGACCTGTGAGAATATTGCGAGAGTGCTGAAGTTAAGCGAATAACGAAATCAGAAGGCCCCGAAGAAGAAATTCTTCGGGGCCTTCTGCAGTTAGGTACCGGAAGATGAGCGGCAGCAGCTCTGAAGTTTAGGTTACTTGTACAAGGCCAGCAATCCGTAGGTGAGCTCGAACAGCTGCAGCAGATTCCGCGGATCTTTGCCGGTGAGGCTCTCAATCCGTTTCAGCCGGTACTGCAGTGTATTCCGGTGAATGTTCAGCGCCTCCGACGTATGCGAGACACTGCAGTTGTGGTTGATGAAGCTCCTTAGTGTCTCCAGTAAATCGGCGGTATCCTCCAGCTTGATGGTGGTATTCAGAGTGTCCGTCAGCTCCGCATGGCTCAGCTTCACCAGAAATTCGGCCTCCCCGAAATGGATGGTCTGCGCAGAGGGCTTCAGCGCCAGCAGAATTCCCATGGCCGACTTCGCCTGCCGGTAGCTCTCCGCGATGCTGGCCTCCTGCTTGCCGGAAGCCAGCAGCACCTGCGGCTGGTTATGAAGAATTTGCCGGATCAGCAGATTGCAGTCCTGCTGGTTCTGGACCAGCATAAGCCAGATGTCCTCTTGGATCCGAAACGAAGGCTGCAGCAGCAGAATCTTGGCATTCTGCTCTGCCGGTGTAAAATTCTTGATATACAGGACCGTTGTTTTGAGCAGCAGATCAATGTGATAAGCGGCTGCTTCTTTTCGTAATTTCTGCGAATACGCTCCCTCATGGGCCAGCAGCAGTTCCAGAAATGCCTTCTTGCGGCTCGCCTCATTGGCGAGATCCTCCAGCGTATTTCTTTGTTCAATCAGAAGAGAGACTGTCGTTCTTACGATATTGCAAAAGGGACGGACTTCATCCGGGTTGCCCGAAATACCAATCACACCCACAGGCGCATCGCCTATAACAATCGGCTCATTGGTGCCCTTTTTTTCATAATGTCCATCCTCCCAGACCTCGACCATTTTTCCGGTGGACAGTGCTTTGACTGCCCCCTGGTGAATGGTGCCGACACGTTCCTTTTTTCCGCTGCCGATAATGACCCCTTTCCCGTTCATAATGTTGATGTTATAGGGGATGTCCATCATCATTTTATCTACAATTTCCTGTGCCTGTTTCTCGGAAAGCTCAAACAATCGGGTTCCTCCTTTGCCAAGCCGTTTATGCTTAGTTGTGGTCTTTGGATTATAGCTTGTGCATTTGAACAAAATTATAGATGATCTTCTGTATTTATAAAAGCAGGAAGTGCTGTTCTGACAGGATAAGGCCTGAAGGAAAGAGACTGGCGGTTTCGCTGGTGACATTTCTGATAGCTCTTAGATCAGGTGATGGAGTAATTTAACATTAAATACTAGGATGGGGTGAAAGAGATGAATGACAAATCTTCAATCAGCAACGCTTTTCAAATGTTCAGCAAGGAAGCTCCGGCACATCAGGAGGCGTGGATGCAGGCCGTAAAGGGACTGGGGACTGCAAGCAAGCTGGATTCCAGAACGGAAGCGCTGGCTTACATTGCGGTACTTGCAGTGGCCAGACTTGAGAGCGGACTTCCTTTTCACGTGAAGCAGGCCAAGGCTCTGGGTGTCAGCAGAGAAGAAATCATCAGTGCTGTTCTGCTGGGGCTTCCGGCAGTAGGGAATACTGTGGTTCAATCGCTTCCTGCGGCACTTGCGGCATATGATGAAGAATAGACCATAATTCTATATCAAATGAACCGGCTGCATGCCTCTTAAGGGGTGTGCAGCCGGTTCTTTAATTTGCAACTTTAACAAGTTGTGAAGCGTCTAATTAAGAACGACAGCAGAATAAGGAGGGAATTCATGTACACGGCAAGAACTTTTGGAAGGTTCGCACTGGTGGCTGCAATGCTGCTCCTTGCAGCCTGCAGCACGACACCAGCAGCAGAACCGGAGGCCACATTGGCACCGCAGCAGTCACAGGAACAAGCTCAAACCAGTCCAACATCAAGCCCGGAGGCAAGCGCTGCACCGGAAGAATCGGCTGATCCGACAGCACCGGCAGAACCTGAGGAAGGGATGCCTCCAACGGCACTGGAAGCTGCCGCAACGGTGATGAAGGCGCTGAAGAACAGTGATATGGAGTCGCTCGCGGCCTGGGTTCACCCGGATAAAGGCGTCCGCTTCTCACCCTATGCATATGTCGATCCCAAGAAGGATCTGGTCTTTACCCGTGAAAAGCTAGAGGGGGTAATGAAAGACAACACGAAATATGAGTGGCGGGAGTTCGCCGGTTCAGGTGAACTGATTAAGCTGACCTTTGCAGAATACTTTAAGCAGTTTGTATATGATGCAGACTTTGCCGGTGATGCCGAAATCGCCCTGAATAAAGGACTGGGGCAAGGAACGACAGTTAACAATATCAACGAAGTTTATCCGAAGGAAACTCACGACTTCGTGGAGTACCATATCGACGGTATCGATCCTTCTGTTGAAGGGATGGACTGGCGCAGCCTGCGGCTGGTCTTCGAGAAGATGGGCGAAGATCGCGCGCTTGTAGGCATCGTTCACGATCAGTGGACGCCATAAAAGCCTTAGATGAACTCAAACCACAATCAGAAGAGAAGAACAGAGATTCCCCATCATTGGAGAATCTCTGTTCTGTATTGTGATCCATTTCAGCTTGCTTTAGTGGGAATTACATAGTTTTTGAGATATCCCTATGTGAACGCTCTGCGAACCAGCTTCGTCAATTCCATTAGGATGACGGCACCGAGTGCCAGGCCGCCTGCAATCAGCCATTCTGACATCCCGAACGAAGCCGGAATAGAGAAGATTGCTCTGACTCCAGGCAAAACCGCGATGCCGTAAAAGGCAAAGCAGACCAACACGGCTCCAATGACGTATTTGTTGCTGAAAAAGCCAGCTTCAATAGAAGTTTGACTGTTTGAGCGGGCGGCAAAGGTCTGAAGTGTACGAGACAAGATCAGGGTTGTGAACGCCATGGCTACGCCCATATCAGGTGAATTCTGAAGTCCGATATACAGGGATATGATTACGGCTATCCCTATAAGCAGACCACGGGTAATAATTGCCTGCATCATTCCTCCGGCGAAAATTCCTTCCTTGAGTTCTCTTGGTTTTCTGCTCATCACATTAGGTTCAGGTTTTTCCATACCGAGAGCAATGGCGGGCAGAGAATCATTCGCCAGATTGATGAATAGAAGCTGTATCGCCGTGAAGGGATTAATCCAGTCGAAGATAAGGGCAAAGAGGATGGCGATAATCGCACCCAGATTGCCGGAAAACAAATAGGCGATCGCTTTTTTGATATTGTCGAATACCGTTCTGCCCACAGATACAGCATTGACAATAGATACAAAATTATCATCGGTCAAAATCATGGCAGCCGCATCTTTAGCAACATCGGTTCCACTGCCCATGGCAACTCCGATATCCGCTTGCTTCAAGGCAGGAGCATCATTTACGCCATCACCGGTCATGGCTGTTATTTTGCCTTTCCGCTGCCACGCCCGGACAATTCTGATCTTGTTCTCCGGGGAGACTCGGGCGTACACACCAATCTGCTCAAGCTTATGATCGAGTTCTTCGTCGGACATGACATCAAGCTCTTGGCCGGTTACGGCAATTTCATGTTCTGTCATCAGGCCGATATCGCGACCGATCGCTTGTGCGGTTGTCTTATGATCACCAGTAATCATGATGGTCCGGATTCCAGCCTTCTTGGATTCTGCGATCGCGCCGTAGACGGCTTCCCGAGGGGGATCAATCATAGCTGTCAGACCTACCAGCACCAGATTTTGTTCATCCTCCAGTCCGACTTCAGTGACCGTATTTGGCACAGTTTTGTAAGCATAGGCAAGTACACGCAGTGCTCTGCTAGAGAACTCCTCATTGGCTCCGATGAAACGTTCGAGAACTTCCGGGGTCACCGGCACTTCTTTTCCGCTTAACAGTACATGCGTGCATAGACCAAAGAGCACATCCGGCCCGCCTTTGGTAATCATTGCTTTTTGCCCGTTAAACGTATGCAGGGTAGTCATGAGCTTGCGGTCTGAGTCAAAAGGAAGTTCGGCTTCGCGGGGGAAATTGTCGCGTATTTCCCTGTAATCTCTATTCTTACTGTTGCTGAAGGCAATAAGTGCCACTTCTGTCGGGTCCCCCAGCTCTTTACCATCCTCATTAATGTTAGAGTCGTTACAGAGCACAGCAATATGTAGCAGACGCCGGGCTTCCTCAGACCATTCATCGGGCTGCTTGTTGAATTGATCACGGTCACCTTCCGGTAAAAAGTAATCTACAACCGTCATTTTATTCTGGGTTAGGGTGCCGGTTTTGTCCGTACAGATGACACTGGTTGATCCAAGGGCCTCGACGGCCGGAAGCTTACGGATAATTGCATGTTGCTTAGCCATCTTGTTCGTACCTACGGAGAGGACAATGGTTACGATTGAGGAAAGAGCTTCGGGAATTGCAGCGACTGCTACAGCAACTGCAAACATTAGCGCATTCAGGATGGCTTCCGTTGTATCCACTGTGTCATTCGACAGCCAAACACGTCCGGCCTGGATGGCAAAGATCAAAATGGACAGCAGTATAATGGCTACGCCCAGCTGCTTGCTGAATGTTTCGAGCTTGCGTTGCAGCGGCGTCTGCTTGGCTTCGGCGCTTTCAATGAGTTCAGCAATTTTTCCGATTTCGGTAGTCAGTGCGGTGTCCGTTACCATAAGGGTTCCACGGCCATATACAACCAAGGAACCACTGAACGCCATATTGCGGCGGTCTCCGAGCGGAGATTCCTTAGGGATGGTATCCGTATGTTTCTCAACAGCCTCGGATTCCCCGGTCAGCATGCCTTCATTTATCTTCAAGCTTCCCGATTCTATAATCCGGCCGTCGGCAGGTACAAAATCGCCGGCTTCCAGCAATACGATATCACCGCGAACAAGCTCCCTTGCAGGGACGGTTTGTAAAGCTCCATCCCGCAGCACTTTGGCCTCGGGTGCTGACATCTGCTGCAGGGCGTCGAGTGAACTCTCCGCTTTACGGGTTTGGATAACACTTATAACTGCATTGAGAATCAACACGAGGAAAATGATAAGCGACTCCATAACTTGTCCCATAACAATCTGGACGATGGCCGCTATAAGCAGTACGACCACCATAGGGTCCTTGAAGTTTTCAAGAAAAAGCTTCCAGATGGGATCTTTTTTCTTTCCTTTTAATTCATTGTAACCATCATTTTGCAGGCGTTTGTCGACTTCTGCCGACGTAAGCCCGTTAGCTGAACTCTGCACATCCTGTAAACTGTCTGCTACACTTTTGCGGTAATACTCCACTAATGATAGCTCCTCTCTGCTGTGGGGTGTCTTCGTTTCAGGTCTCATCAGTTTCGATTTACTGCACTAGAGCACATAACTACGTGTTTACGCAAGTATGATTTATTAGTTCATCTAACCAGTAGACTTCAAGACCTATCTTAAAACTTACGATTCAACCCGGAGCAAGTTTCAATTAGTTCCAGATGCAATCTTATTGCAATGTGGATTTTGGGAGATGGATAAAGGCAGTCAAGTGGAGAAGGCGGAACTTTCGCTTACAGTAATCTCATTTACCCGGGTGATACGTAACTACTCTACGACAAACAGGGATGCCCCTCAGCCATTGCGGCTGGGGGCATCCCTGTTCACATTCACGGCAATCATCCCTTCGGACTATTGCAGGTTGATGATGTTGCTGATAATGACAGCGGCTTGCGCGCGGTTGGCAATACCTTTTGGCGCAAATGTGTCGGCTGTCATGCCTTTCACAATGCCTTCCTGGGTAAGCAGAGCAACTGCGTCTTTACCATAGGAAGCAATACTCGATTTGTCTTTGAAGTTCGCAAGCAGCGCATCAGCATCGGTAACCGATTTGCCTTTGAACTTCGTCAGTGCGTTCGCGGCGATGATCGCCATCTCTTCACGCGTGATGGAGCGGTTAGGCTCGAACTTGCCTCCGCCAACACCGTTGATCAGCCCACTGTTGACACCGGCAGCAACATAGCTGTAAGACCAATTCGAAGTTGCTACATCACTGAAGTCAGCCGAAACGTTCTCCAGCGGCAGGTTAAAGGCGCGGACGATCATGGTGATGAATTCAGCACGGGTCACTTCTTTGAGCGGTGCGAATGAGTTGCTGCCTACACCGTTAATGATGCCTTTAGCCGTCAATTCTTTGATAGCAGCTTCTGCCCAGGCTACTGTGCCAAGATCCGTGAAATTGACCGCTGGAGCTGGTGCAGCTGTCGGCTGTGGTGTAGCCGGAACTACAGTTGGAGCCGGTGTTACGGTTGGCGTTGGGGTTGGAGCTGGCACACTAGTATCCGGGTAAGTCGGTGTAGCCGGAGCGGGCTCAAGCGCACCATTATCCATACCGTCTGCTTCCGTAGCTGCCGGAGCGGAGGCATAGATCGCGTTCGCCAGTAATCTGAACTGGTTCTGCGGATGATATTTGTTCAGCAGATCGTTCGCGAACAAGGTCACATGGATGCTGTCCGTTTGATAATCCAGTGCCAGCACCTGACCCTTGGCAGCATCGCTTTTCGGCCACCAGCCGGCTTTGAAGAAATCATCGCCCGTTCCGTATTCCGCCAGCACTTCAGCGCCTTCCGGAACAGCCGTGATATAAGCGGCAGATACGGTATACAGGTATTCATTGTCTGCATAAGGAGCAGTAATTACGCTGTCTTGCGAGACGGTTGCTTTGAACAAGCCTTCATGTGCTGCGGATCTGTTCGATTGGTTCACCGGATTGGAGTAATCCAGGCCCGGTAAGATATTCAGAGATTTAAGGCTGTTGAGCATTGTACGTCCATATCCGATGAACGGCTTGCCGCTGGCAATCAGGTTTGTACCTGTATTAACGAGGACGTCTGCCGCAGCAGCATCGGAAGTTACCTTAAATCCAAGATCGGCCACGATAAAGGAAGGTGCTGCGGCAATGCCAACATTCACTGGCTTGAGCAGTTTGCCTGTCTTGTCACCTGATGCGCTGAATGGCACTAGGTCGAGCAAGTATTTGGATGCTACTGTTCTCAGGTTTGATCTGGAGACCAGGAAGCTGCCTTTTTCATAGCCGGGTCCATCGTTCGAGAGCAGGGTTACTGCTTTTTGGTTCGCAAGCAAATCGTTAACCGCTTTGATCGCATCGTTGTTGCTGTTGCGGATGACGTAATTTTGCTCAAAACGGTATTGATTCAGATCTGTCGTTGGAATGACGATGCTGCTAACTTGCTGTGTCTTGCCGGAGAATGCACCAGCGCTGCGGCTGATGTACCGGTTGAATCCCCGCATGTCCGCAAAATTCTGTACGGTGTCGGAATACATCGCATCGAAGTCGGATACATCCAGTCCGTCATACAGAACCAGGTTGGCATAGCCTCGTTTGGCCTGATGCATGTTCACCACATAGGTTCCTGCCGGATAAGTGACGCCATCCGCGTTTACCGGAGTAATTGTCTGCTCTACCTTCACTCCGTTACGAAGCAGGTATTTCACCATTTTGTATGTTTCCAGCTCGTTCTTTTGCAGATCTTTGGCTACTGGAAGCACATAATATTCAGGGAAAAAGTTACTTTCTTCCGTTTCACGCTCACGGCCGACCGATTCATATTTAGCATTTACCAAATACGGGTCAACTGCTTTGTTGTCTTCATTGTTCAAGCCGCGTTTGAAGATTTCGAGTTGGTTCAGGAACAGCTTCTCTTTGTTGTCCTGCACATAGTTAGTGGCAGCCAGAGTTGCATAATAGAAGGCATTCAGGGAATCCTCATTCAGCTCCGGCACCTCAATGGTATGTCCAAGGGCACCTTGGTGCATCGCATAGACAGCAGTGTAAGCCGGTGAAGCATCATCCCATCCGGTAGCATTGCCATAAGGATCGGCATAATCCGGGTCATTCTTTAATTTCTCAGCTTCCAGATAAGGAATGTGGTACTCCTCATATTTGGTGTTGGCGATCCCGGCATTCCCCATTGCTGTGGCCTGCTCAATCAAATTGTCCATGACCAGATCGTATTCGACGTTTGGATCATGCGGTGGTGTGCATGGCTCGATCAGGAAGCCGCTCACGAACCCGTGCATATCCAGGAAGCTCAGCGGGGTCCACTTGGCGATTTGTGCTGTAACAGCCTGAGTCTCCGGTTGGGTCTGGTAGGAATTGTCGCGGTTCGGGTCAAGCAGCGTTGAAGTCGCACGTGTGTTCAAAGCACGGCCATCCGGGTTCTCCACATAGTCGAGCAGGAAAATCACATTGTCCAGCGCCTTGTCAATGTCCAGTGTAACCGGAACGACATTGCCGTCAGCATTGGTCGTATCATAGTTTACGATTTTCTCGGTCATCAGCGTATCCAAAAACTTAATAATAACGTCTACGCCATTGGCTTCATCCGCATGGATGTTATTCAGCCAGATGGGTACTTTATAGTCCTGCAACTGGCCGTTTTTGATCATCTCCTGCAATGCAGCAGGATCATTGTTCATCAGCGGCAGTGTTTCATTCAAATATTGGTCTACGGACGCTTTGTCCTTGGCTACGATGGAGAAGTGGATCGCCCGTCCTTGTGTGGACGTTCCGATCTGCTGATACTCCACATAACGGCCGTATTTATTGTTGCTGTCGGCAGTGATTGTATCAATCGCCGGTTTGATCTCATCATATGTATGATAGGTATCATACGGGTTCAGCTTCACTTGCTGCTGTACCAGCGCATCTCCGTCAGGAGCGGTCGCCGTCAGGTTGTATACACCTGCAAGCTTCACATACTCGGCCCGGATGCCGCTAAGTGACAGGTTGGACCCGAATGGCATATCGAAGTATACCAGAGCAGTTACTGTAGAAGGTGAGACAGTCTCATAGCTTACTTTTACGAACGGGTCACCCGTATATGCTCTAACGTTAGCAGCGTTGTTCCATTTTTTCCACTGTGTTAGCGGCTTCATCTCTTCCGCCGTTCTGCCAAAATTCCAGGTGATTTGGTCTGCTGTCAGACCATCGGGAAGGGTCAATGTTACCGGCAGTGTTCTGGCCTCGGTCATTGAGGCTTGGTAGACTGCTGTCGATACTGAAGGAACAGAAGTTTGATAGACTTCCGAGGAAACCGTAGATGATAAGCCGGAATCCGTGGATGCCGGTGCAGTTAGAACCTGAGGCTGTGCCTCGGCGGCAACTTCACCGGCATAGGCTGCCGGAAGGATTCCGGACAACGTCAGGGTTAACGCGATTAATAAGGATAATAATTTCTTAGACATCATTTACCTCCCAGTAGTTCTCTCTATTTGTAGGCTTTCTAGTAAAACGGACTACTCCAGCGTCTGCAGGTTTATGCATCCCTCCAATAGATTCGCACGGCAATGCTACCATGATTATGTCATAATCACATCGCGTGTGATGAATTAATATACATAATATATTTTTAATATACATTTAATTTAATATAATATAGTATTTTATTCAAAAGCGGAAGCTTTTTCATAGATTAGTTGCCGGGGATCGATCAAGGGGGTTTATCAATGAGTCTGAGATATGGATTGACGATGACTGCGTATGATGTGGGATGGTAGATTCAGTAGGTGAGAAAAGAAAAGCCAGCGGATAAATAACCGCTGGCTAGAAAGCTATTCACCCGTTAGGGTGATTTTGTTCAAATATAAGAATTTATATGCTGTACGCTATAAATTATCCTTCTATTTCTCGCTGAAACGGATACCGTCCTGTTGAGGACAGCGAAGCCGTTTCCACTTGTTCAGCAGCGGCAAATTATTGAACGCTGCTGGAGGATACTGAGGAACCGGCAGTGCCGGTTACAGGCTGGGCTGTCGCCGTATAGCCTTCCGGCAAGTAGGTGACTACGGAAGCTGCCGAGATCACCTGCGCGTAACTTTTGCCGGGATCCGGCTGGGTTACGCTGTAATAGATGACGGCTGTCTTGTTCTTGCCAAATTCGATCCGGTCGATGCTTAGGCCATAGCCCGGATGCGGCAGGTTGCTGACGGTCACCGTAACTTTGTTTACTCCGTCAGCGGCTTTTTCCAGCTTCACTGCCGTTTCATAATTATAAGAAGGAGCTGTTGTTCCGCCATCCGGCTCAATGACTTCCTTGGCAAATTTGACTGCATCGAAGAGCCATACCGCTGCTTCCCCGCGGGTAACGGCTTCTGATGGGCGGAACGTGTTGTTCTTCTCCAGGGTAACGATATGTGTGTTAACCAGAATTTGCAGGCTGTTCATTTCCGCCGTGGACAGCTTGCTGCCATCGGAAATATTGGCAAACATCATCGTTACCGGGAAGTTGCCCTTGCTCTGCAAAGCCTGGGTCAGCAAATGAGCGAACTGGGCGCGTGTCATCGTGCTGTTCGGATCAACGGTTTTGTCCAAGGACAGGCCGTTCTGCTTGGCGGCTACGAATGCGGAAGCATACCAGGCTTTGTCCTTTACTTTGTCAAAGTAATCACTAGCTTTACCAGCGGTTTGCGGGGACAGCTGCAGTCCGCTTACGATAAACTGAATGCCCTGGGCGAAGGTTACCTTTGATTTCGGTGCGAACTTGTCGCTGGTTACTCCGTTGATAATCCCGTCCTTATGCAAAGTGTTGATTTTGGCTTCGGCGGAATGGCCTTTCAAATCGGAAAATGCAAATGCCGATGTTCCCAAAGACAAGCTTGCTGCCAGAATGCTGCACGCTATGGTTAGTTTTTTAGCGTTCATCTGGAATGATTGATTCTTCTTCATTGTGCCTCACCTCTTATTCTCTTAGATGGCAGAATGCCGCAAAATGTTGCAGAGTAGCTCAAATTAAATGTAATTAAAGCATTTATCCGCGGAGCAGCGACTCGGCACCATCCACAAATATTTCCGTCCCCGTGACATGAAAGGACTCGTCCGAGGCAAGAAACAGCACCAGATTAGCTACCTGCTCCGGCTTGCCGGGAGCTTGCTCCGGCGGATGACTGCCGTCCGGAAACTCCACGGGGATTTTACTTCCTTAATTGCATCGCTTTTGTACGTATTATCTCCAATATTGTTATCAATTGATCCGGGGCAGACGGCATTTACGCGGATGGCGTATTGCGCCAGCTGCAGTGCAGCCATTTTCATAAAAGCGACCTGGCCTGCCATAATAAATTCCTCCTAAAAGTTGCTCTGTCAGTAACTACATACCCCTCTCATTGGGGATGAACCAGTCCGGAAGCGGGGATGCGGGAAGGTGCAGGGAGGCTTCTGGTCCCTTCACCAGCGCTATTAGCAACTCATACCGCTATGTCTCTTGCAATTGAACAAAAGTGCCATTTCGCAGTACACTTAAGGATGATAGCGCTATATTTACTACTTTCAGACCATGACAGGAGAACATAGATGATTCAGCAGCAGGGAATGGAGCGGATTAACGTCGGGATCTTTGCCCATGTCGATGCGGGAAAGACAACCACGACGGAGCATATTTTATATGAAAGCGGGCGGATTCGTGCGCTGGGCAGTGTGGATAGCGGAACGGCTATGACAGATTCGATGGAGGTCGAGCGGCAACGGGGAATATCGGTGCGGGCGGCGCTGGCTTCATTTGCCTGGAAAGGGGTGCAGGTTAATCTGGTGGATACTCCGGGCCACGTCGATTTTCTGTCCGAGGTGGAGCGGAGTCTGCGCGTGATGGACTGCGCGGTGCTGATCCTCTCGGCGGTGGAAGGTGTGCAGGCTCAGAGCGAGATGATCTGGAATGCGCTGCGCAAGCTGGGGATTCCGACCTTGATTTTTGTGAACAAAATGGACCGCGTCGGCGCTGATCCGGGGGCTGTGCTGGCCCAGGCGCGCACCTACCTGTCCGGCGATATTATTCCGGTCCAGCAGCCAGTCGGCAAAGAGCAGGAATACACGGGGGCCTCAGATTTATGGCAGGCAGGTGCAGATGCGGCGGCACGGACGGAGCTGCTGGAGGCGCTGGCCGAACGAGATGAGCGGCTGCTGGAGCTCTACATGTCAGGTGGTTCCCCCGATCTTGCGGTATGGAAAAAACATCTGCAGGCGGAAGCAGCTTCGGGGCAGATGTTCCCGCTTGTCTACGGCGTCGCGGCCAAAGGCCTCGGTATTACGGAGCTGCTGGACGCGATGATCGATTATTTTCCCCGGGCTGGAGGGGATGCGGAGCAGCCGGTGTCCGGCATCGTGTACAACATTCAGCGCGATAAAAGCATGGGCCGGATGGCCTTTGTCAGGCTGTATGATGGAACGATACGCAACCGTGATACGGTAAAGAACTACTCACAGAATGTAGAGGCCAAAGTGACGCAGATCCGCAAGGTGGAGGGTGGACGGACGGAGGATGTCGGGGCACTCGAGGCCGGAGATATCGCTGTAGTATACGGGCTCTCCGGCGTGCAGATCGGTGATGTGCTGGGCCGGCCGGATGCCATTCCGCAGGAAGCGAAGCTGGCTGTGCCGCTGCTGACTGTTCGTGTCTTCTGGGGAACGGAATTCGATGACCACAAGGTGATTGGCGCGCTCCAGGAGCTGGCGGATGAAGATCCGCTGCTGGATGCCCAGTGGCTGCAGGAGGAGCGGGAGCTGCATATCAAGGTCATGGGCCCGATCCAGCTGGAGGTGCTGGACAGCGTAATGGAAAGCCGTTATGGCCTGAAGGTCACCTTCGGCCAGCCGTCGGTGATTTACAAAGAGACGCCAAGCCGCGCGGGTGAAGGCTTCATCGCCTATACGATGCCGAAGCCGTGCTGGGCGATTCTGCGCTTCCTCATTGAGCCGGGGCCACCGGGCAGCGGTCTGGTGTATGAATCGCTGGTGCGCAGCTCGGATCTGCTGCCGCAGTACCAGAACGAGACAGCCCGCCGGGTGCCGGAGGCGCTGCAGCAAGGCCTCTACGGCTGGGAGGTGACCGACCTGAAGGTGACGCTGGTGGAGGGGAACCATCATGTGTGGCATACCCATCCGCTGGATTTTGCCGTAGCTACGCCGATGGGCATTATGGACGGGCTGAACCGAATCGGCACCACGCTGCTGGAGCCGATTCTCCAGGTACGCATTGTCGTGCCGGAGGAGAACAGCGGCCGTGTAATGAACGACCTCGTGCAGATGCGCGGCACCTTCGAGCCGCCGCTGCTGCAGGGCGAGCGGATGATCATCGAGGGCCGGCTGCCGCTGGCGACATCACTCGATTACCCGGTGACCCTGAGCTCCTACACGAAGGGGCGCAGCACGTTCACGTCTTTTTTTGCCGGCTACGAGGAATGCCCGCCTGACGTCACCGCCGAGCGTATTCGCCGGGGCGTGAACCCGCTCGACCAAGCCAAATATATCCTCAGCGTGCGCAAGGCGCTGCAAGGATGAAACGGATGAGGCTAGTGGAGTGAGGCTAGGTGGAGTGAGGCTAGGTGGAGTGAGGCTTGGTTGGAGTGAAGCTGGATGAAGGAGAACGGGGCGGAGGATTATGCCGGCCGTATGCGAGTGAGTACGCCTTCCAGCGGGCAAAGCGCTGGATGGGCTAAAGCTAGAAGTTCGAAAGGCTGGGGCTGAAGGGATTCTATTGTAAAAGATGCAGCAGATGGCTGGTTTTTGAGCTGGAAATGGCAATCTGCTGCACTTCCTGCAGTTGAATTTCTCAATTTTCCAATAATAAGGGGGTTCCGCTGATTTCTACTGCACAAACTGCAGCAGAACACGAATCTCAGGTAATGGCAGGCATTTCTGTTGTAGATAATACAGTAGATTATTGATGATCGCATGATGCATGGCGGTGCGCAGGGATGTCACATGGGGGATGCAGTAACCTAGTAGAATGGATAGAATGGAGAATCGGTATGGAATGCCTGGGATGCAGAATCGCTAACCGGCTGGAGCCGGAGGTGCAGATTGTTTATGAAGATCAGTATGTGGCCTGTGTGCTGGACATCGCCCCGTTTAATGACGGACATTTGCTGATTATGCCTAAGGAGCATTATCTGGATGTTGAAGAGATGGATGAAGCTACCTCAACGCACATTATGCGTGTCTCAGTCACCATGTCACAGCTGCTTAAGCGCGCCTTCCGGCCGGATGGAATTACAATCTGCCAGAACGGCGGAGTGTTTAATGACCTGGGGCATTATCACATGCATGTGATCCCCCGGTATGAGGGAGACGGATTTGCCTGGTCCGAACCGAAGGAGGACTTTCTGAGCGGAAGACCCTTAAGTGAGGTCAAGGAAAAACTGGTCAGAGCATTGGAAGCACCAGAGCCAGCAACAACACCAAAGTCGGAAACACTACCAGAGCCGGCAACAGCACCAGAGCCAGCAACAGCACCAGAGCCAGCAACAGCTCCAGAGTCGGCAGCACTACCAGAGCCAGCAACAGTTCCAGAGTCAGCAGCACTACCAGAGCCAGCAACACTACCAGAGTCAGCAGCACTACCAGAGCCAGCAACAGCTCTAGAGTCGGCATCAGCAACTACATCAGAGTTGTTATCAGCGCCTGGGGAGCCTCCAAAAGAGTGAACACCGGCGGAGGCCGCAAGGATAATCTTATCCGCAGGCTGGCAGGAGGATGAAGCCGGGGGCTTTTCACCGATCCCCTGTCCTTGATCCGTGACCTTGTTTACCGGTACAGCACCAGCTCAAACGCAGTCCGGCCTGGGCGGTTGTCCAGGTTCAACTCGCCGCCCTGCCGCACCATCATCTGCTTGGCAATCGACAGTCCCAGTCCGCTGCCCCCGTCCCGTTTTCTCGAAGCGTCGCCCCGTACAAAAGGGTCGAAAATCACAGCCTTCAATTCATCGGAAATGCCTACGCCATTGTCTATTACAGCCAGCCGCACGACATCCTCCGACTGCTCAAGCCGGAGCGTAACCTCTGTGCCGGGGGGATTGTAGCGCAGCGCATTCGATAAAAGATTGGCGATGGCCCGCCGCATCAGATTGGTATCGTAAGATACCAGCACTTCACGGGACGGGATTTCAACATGCAGCATAAACTGCTTGTCCTCGAACTGCTGATAATAATCCGCCGCGGCTTCCCTTAGCAGCTCGGCGATATCGCCGGGCTCGACGGATACAGGAAAGTCGGGACTGTCCAGCTTCGACAAATGGAAAATATCGTCGATGAGCGAGGTGACAAGCTGGGATTTGTTATAGATAAGCTGCAAATACTGCTCTCTTTTCTCCTCATTGTCCGCCATTCCGAGCTGCAGCGCTTTGGCGTAGCCCTGAATAGTAGTAATCGGGGTCTTGAGGTCATGCGATAGATCGACAAGCATCCGCTGCTTGCTCAGCTGCAGCCTGCGGTTTTCGGCTTCTGTCCGCTGCAGCGACTCAGCCAGGTCATTGAAGTACATCTGCACCTGGGCGAATTCATCGCTATCGCCAGTTTGAATATCCAGCCGCTTATGAAATTTACGCAGCCGCATCTCCCGGATGGCTCCGGCAATCTGCTCCAGAGGTCTGGTGATCCGCCGGGCTGTCCAAACGCTGTAGATTAAGACGTTTAGGCCAAATAATACAAGCAGGAGCAGCAGCCACTGTACGGAGACCGTAATGGTTTCCTGCTCCACATCAATGGCCATAATCAGAAAGGTTATGCCGACTACAGCCAGTGTACATGCGAACAAGATATAGGATTTGACCAGCCTGGACAAAAGCGTGTTTTTCTTCACCGGAATTCATCCTTCCTGGCGAACTTGTAGCCCAGTCCCCGGATGGTCCGGATATACACCGGCTGTCTGGCGTTGTCCTCGATCTTCTCTCTCAGCCGGGAGATATGTACCATAATGGTGTTGGCATCTTCATAATAAGGGTCAGACCAGGCCTGTTCGAATAGCTGTTTTTTGGTCCATACCCGGCCCGGGGAGTCCATGAAGGTGGTAAGCAGCTTGTATTCGATCGCCGTCAGCGGAATGTCTTGGCCCTCTTTGTACAGGACACAATCCAGGTGATCCAGCTCTAGCTGTCCGATGACTGTGCGTTCCTGCGGAGCCGGTGGCTCAGGGTTCTCCTGGCCGGTAGGTTCGTTAAATTCATAGGTCCGTCTCAGCATCGCCTGAATGCGGGCCATAACCTCCAGCGGATTGAAGGGCTTCGCAATGAAATCATCCGCACCCAGCTGCAGTCCCAGAATTTTATCACTGTCCTCATTTTTGGCGGAAATAATAATAACGGGAATCTTGTAATCCGTCCGGAGCAGCTTCAGCAGCTGTATACCGTCAAGCTCAGGCATCATAATATCAATTACAGCCAGATCAACCCGCTGCTCCCGTATAAAACTCCATGCCTCGATGCCATTCAGTGCCTCCAG
The DNA here is from genome assembly GCF_038002865.1 of Paenibacillus sp. FSL H3-0321. NCBI lineage: Bacteria > Bacillati > Bacillota > Bacilli > Caryophanales > Paenibacillaceae > Paenibacillus > Paenibacillus sp. FSL H3-0321. The sequence continues at coordinate 5,648,274 of NZ_JBBODH010000001.1, forward strand.
CACCTTCAGGTTCTCCCGCTCCAGAAACAGCCTCAGTAATTCCAGAATATCCGGGTCATCATCCGCCAGCAAAACAGTTCTGCTCATCTGCTGCTCCGCTCCTCTCAAGTTGTCCTATTTTCATCAGTCTATCATTTTTTGATGCGTATTTTATGATCTTAAGATGAATTTAAGATTGAGGGAAGATTCAGGACAGAAACGGACGGTATGCTAAAAGCAGAACGAACCATTATAGTGCTGGAGGTTGCAAAAATGAAAAACAAATTACAGCGATTGCTCGCAGTGCCGCTTGTCTTCTTGGGGATGAACGTCTTCATGGGCCATGAAGCAGAAGCGGCTGCCACACCTGCCGTGTCTGCCGCTTTATCGGCGAGTCAGCTTGAACAGAGTATAGACCCTATTATGCAAGAGGAGCTTGAGAAGCGGCATATTCCCGGATCTGCCGTAGTCGTGACTCAGGGAGACCGGATTATTTTCAGCAAGGGTTATGGTTATGCCGATGTTGAACAGAACATCCCTGTAGACCCTGCAAAAACGATTATGCGGTTAGGTTCGATTACCAAAACGGTCACAGCCGTCTCTGCTATGCAATTGGTAGAGCAAGGGAAGCTGACGCTGCATGATGACCTTAATTCTTTTTTGCACGCGTATCAATTGCCATCCTTCGGAAAGCAGCCCATTACGCTGCATCACCTGCTTACCCATACTGCCGGGCTGGACGAGTCCATCTACAAGATTCAGGCCCACTCCCGGGAGAAGTCTCTTTCGGCAGAGCAATATCTGCGGCAATATTTCCGCCAGCAGCCTCCCGTGCGGGAGCCGGGACAGGAATACGAATACAGCAACGCGGGACTGGGATTGGTTGGCAACTTGATAGAGCAGACTGCGGGTACTGATCTAGGGGCCTACATGTTCCAGAATGTGTTTACTCCCCTGAAGATGCCCAGCGCAAGCCTGACGGTTCCCGAAAGCAGCCCGGATATGGCAAAATCCTATGTGTATTCCAATAAAAAGTACACTGCTGTGTCGTCGACTTACCCCCACATCCCTGGGGCCGGGGCCCTGAGTGTGATTCCCGATGAATTTGCCCATTTTATGATCGCTTTACTTAACCAAGGGGTTTATCAAGGGACGGCATTGTTGAAGCCTGACAGTGTTGAAATGATGCAGCAGTCTCAATTTGCTGAGCACCCGAAGGTTGACGGTGTAGGATATGGCCTGTATCGGGGACATCTTGCAGATGGTAGCACTGTGCTGACGCATACCGGAGAGATCGAAGGATTCGCCGCGAAAATGGAGCTTATCCCTTCGCAGAAGCTTGGCATTCTAATTGTCAGCAATGGTGAAGAGGGTGGGATAACTTACGATAAGGTCACGGATGCGGTTGCCGGGCTGTTAACCAAAAAGACGGAAGCTGTGACGCCATTGCCGTATTCCTTGGAGGATTTGCAGCAATACGAGCGGACTTATACCTTTGCCAAGGTTCCGCAGCATGGCTGGGGCAAATGGCTGTTTTTCCTGGGCGGCAGAAATTACAAGGTTACAGCAGCCGAAGGAGAACTGGTTGTGAGCGGAGTATTCCCGGATGGGAGCGGAGAAACGGCGGAGAAGAGCTTCGTGCCGATTGCCGATGGATTGTTTCAGGAACAGGGGGGTGGGATGCAGCTGTTGATCGACAAGCAGCATAATTGGAAAATGACCATCATCCAGGAGACGACCTTCTCACCGGAGCCGGGCTTCTGGAAGCGTCCTTCCACCTTGCTTATCGTGTACATTGTCCCTGGATTACTGTTCCTTGCGCTGCTGGCAGTCACGTTGATCCGTTATGTCGTGCGATTATTTAGTAAGCCGCGCAGAACTGTATCGCTGCATATTACTGCAATCTCGCTGCTCATGTCCGTCTTTCTGCTGCTTCAGCTGACTTACAGCAATGGGGCCATTACCTTCGGCTACCCGGCGTGGTATGCGTGGGGTGTCTCATCACTGCCTCTGGTGGCTGTCCTGTTTGCTCTTCATTTGCTCTGGCGGAATGCCGGTCAGGCTGTTAAAGGAAAAGTCGTTTCCCTGACACGCTGCTTCGTTGCGATTGCCTGCATCGGCTATACAGGATTTATGTACTATTGGAATATGTTATCGATCCATTTCTCGTAGCCCGGAAAAGCTCATTTTTCCAATGGGGATTTACTTCGGTACTCTGTTCACGCCCAGAGCCCTAGTGTATGATTAAGCTATAATCTTAACGTTTGCTATAAGCGATGGGAGAGAGCTGACATGAAGAACATACAGGACGGAGTCTTTCCCGCGGTATGCCCGCTCGATTGTCCGGATACCTGCGGGCTGCTGCTGCACAAAAAGGACGGAAAGCTCGTCAAGATAGAGGGCAACCCGGAGCATCCGGTGACCAAAGGAGCGATTTGCAACAAGGTGCGGCATGCAGGCGAATGGACGCAGCATCCGGACCGGCTGACACAGCCGCTGAAGCGGGTTGGCCCTAAAGGGGAGGGAGCTTTTGTGCCGATCAGCTGGGATGAGGCCATTGCTGAAATTGCCCGGAAGCTTCGCTCGGTGAGTGAAGAGTTCGGCTCCGAGAGCATCCTCCCTTATAACTTTTACGGCAATATGGGCTTCCTCAGTGTGGAGGGGATGAACCGCCGTTTCTTTAATGCGCTTGGCGCGAGCCGGTTGGAGCTGACCATATGTGCATCCGCCGGAAATGAAGGCTGGAAACATACGATGGGCTTCAAGGGCGGATTAAATCCGGAGGATACGGTGAACGCCGACCTGATTATTATCTGGGGGGCTAACATCGTCAGTACGAATATGCACCAGGTGGTGCTGGCGGAACAAGCGCGCAAGCGCGGGGCGAAGGTCATTGTTATTGATGTTCACCGCAACCGTACGGCCCAGTGGGGCGACTGGTTTATCCAGCTCCATCCGGGAACGGACAGTGCGCTGGCGCTGGGGATTATGCACATTCTGTTCCGTGACAAGCTGGTGGATGAAGATTTTCTGGTCCGTTATACGTTTGGGCATGAGGAACTGCGCCAGCAGGCGCAGCTGTATCCTCCGCAGACTGTCTCGGATATTACCGGCGTCCCTGTGGACGACCTGGAGCAGCTTGCACGGATGTACGGCGAAGCCAATGTGTCTTACATCCGGATCGGCAACGGCCTGCAGCATCATGACAACGGCGGGATGAACGTGCGCAGCATCAGCTGCCTGCCCGCCCTGACCGGCCAATGGCTGAAAAAAGGCGGCGGCGCGCTGAAGTACAACGGCGCCTATAACGCACTTAATGCCCGGGCGCTGGAACGGCCGAAGGTGCGCCCTAATCCGCGGGCGCGGAGCATCAACATGAACCGGCTGGCCCAGGCGCTGGAGATGACCGAGCAGCCGGTGAAGGCGTTGTTTGTGTTCTGCAGCAACCCTGTGGTTGTGGCGCCGGAAGCGGACCGGGTGCGCGCCGGCATGCAGCGGGAGGATCTGTTCACCGTGGTGCATGAGCTGTTCATGACCGACACCGCGAAGTATGCCGATATCGTGCTGCCGTCAACAGCTTCGTTCGAGAATACCGATCTGTATGCCTCCTACTGGCATCACTATATGCAGCTCCAGGAGCCAGTTATTGAGGCACCGGGAGAGTGCAAAAGCAACTTTGAGCTGTTTTCGCTGCTGGGCCGGGCGATGGGGTTTGACGAGGAGGCCTTCAGTCAGAGCGAGAACGAAATGATCCGCGAAGCGCTGGACAATCCGGCTAATCCGTACCTGAACGGTGTCACGCTGGAGCGGCTGCAGGCCGAGCGCCATGTGAAGCTGGATCTGACAGCGCGCGAGAACTTCCTGGATAAGCTGCCCACGCCATCAGGCAAAATCGAGCTGTATTCTTCCACACTTAAGGCGGAGGGCCTCTCGCCCCTGCCCGTTTACGAACCGCTGAAGGAAGGATATGACGGTGTACGTCGTCCCCGTGCAGACGATCCGTATCCGCTGAACTTCATCTCGCCGCCGAACCACAATTTCCTGAACGGCACCTTTGCCAATGTGGAGAAACATCAGCGGATGGAGAAGGGGCCGATGCTGCAGATCCACCCGCTGGATGCCGAAGCCCGCTCCATCCGTGACGGGGACAGAGTGAAGGTTTATAACGGCCGGGGCGAAATCGTGCTGAAGGCCGTTGTGACCGACAAAATGCTGCCCGGCACGGCGATCAGCCAAGGCCTCTGGTGGGAAGGGGAAGACGGCCCGCAGCGGGTCAATGTTCTGACACCGGACCGGCTCAGCGACATGGGCCGCGGTGCTACCTTCTTCTCGACCACCATTCAGGTGGAGAAGCTGAAGCTAGAGGAGCAACCGGAGACGGTGGTTCAAGAGTCGTAATATTGCAAATAAATGAGCCGCCCTTGCAAGTGAAGGGCGGCTGTTTTGATTATTGACGCAATAGCTGATGTTTTTTGAGTATAGGAAAATCTGCGTTGCTGAGGTTGAGAAACCAATGTTAAAATTCCCATAAATAAACAAGGTTCAGGGTGAATAAATATGATTGAACGGGAGGTTGAAGCGGAAAACAGGCAGAGCCGAAATGAACCTGAAGGGGATAGCTGAACATGATGATAGTTGGAACGATACTCGCGATTTTGGCTGCTGTGGTATTAACCACTTTTTTGGGCCCATACGGGATACTGGTATTGTTTGCAGTAGGGTTTGGATTATTGCTCAGCATACATGTCAGAACGAAAGAAATTCATGACGACATGCAGAAAATCAAGGAGAAGCTTGGCCTTACAGCCGGCGATGATTATGTCAGCGATCAGGAGATTGAGGCGGAGCTGGAGCAGGACAGAGTGAAGGAAGAGCATTAGGACGAGGAAATGGATAAGGTAAGAATAAAGGACACAGATAAAGATTAGACAAGAAAACTGATGAAAACTGAGTGCTTTTATATGAATTATTAGGAGGAGTGTATCTCCCCATGCAGGATTGATATTATGTACTGTGGTATCTTGAAAAAGAAAATAACACTCTATAAAACTAGGTATCGGCTGAAAGTCGATTAAGACTAATGCCATCATGTAATCCTTGTTTGTACATTAATACTTCTGCAATCCCTTGAAGGAGGGTGGTGGCTGTATCATAATTTTGAAGAGTATCTTTACAATCTTCAGGCAACTTGGTTAGTAAATCTAAAAAAATCCGGTTGCAATCACCAATTAGGTGCTTATATTCATCGGACTGAGACAAAATTGACTTATCGATGTAGTCCATACGTATGGATAGAAATTGATTAAAAGCGTGCTCTATATCAGCCATGATTGTTCCTCCGACAAAAAAATGAAATGGAATGTATATATTTAATTATATAGTGACATCACTTAGGTGTCAATGTGAATGTATGAGTGCGAATTTCACAATGATACAATAATGACATCACTTTTAGGGAGTAATAAATATATGGCTACGGATAAAAGAGTGTTTACTTTACGGTTAAAGGATGAAAATTTCAGTAAAATCAAATATATCGCAGACCGAAACAAGCGGTCCATTGCTATGCAGATAGAGTATCTAATCGAACAACAAATAGAACAGTTCGAAAAAGAAAAAGGAATTATAGAAATTGAAGAATGAAGCGTCATTTTTTTGTATGTCTTCGTTTTGTACCCTCGTACAATCCAGTTCCTGTCTTAGCATGGTCCTCTTCTTAAATCAATTCTTCTCTGATAGTCTGAAAAGTGCGAACCTGAAGCGCACATGGAATCTCTGGGAGATTCGCACCCTTGATGGTAGAAGGTAATTCGTAAATTTTGCAGAATATACTTGTGATGAAGTATCTATATTTTGAGTGGTTCGCACTTTTAGCTGTTTGAACCCTTACGTAGTAAGGGTTTTCGGGTGAACTGTCGCTCCCCGTGCGGGAGCGTGGATTGAAACACCGGAACACAGGCTCGATTTACGCAGGCGACTAAGTCGCTCCCCGTGCGGGAGCGTGGATTGAAACATACCTGACTTATACGTGCTGGACGTTGATAAGATGTCGCTCCCCGTGCGGGAGCGTGGATTGAAACCTCAGCGTTATCCGGTCAGTGTTCGAATCAACGTGTCGCTCCCCGTGCGGGAGCGTGGATTGAAACTTGATGGGGCTGGATGGCACTCCAACCGCTATCATGTCGCTCCCCGTGCGGGAGCGTGGATTGAAACATACCAGAAAGGAGCATAAGCCATGCGAAAGAAGCGTCGCTCCCCGTGCGGGAGCGTGGATTGAAACGCGGATTGATGCGATCCAAAAGCTACGCGACGCTGTCGCTCCCCGTGCGGGAGCGTGGATTGAAACATTTTCGCCGCGGTCTTGGCATCAATCGTCGTTGGGTCGCTCCCCGTGCGGGAGCGTGGATTGAAACATCTGTTAATGGCCCAATCATGAATGAACGGTCAGCGTCGCTCCCCGTGCGGGAGCGTGGATTGAAACATCCACGCAGCACCTCCACAAACCGGGCAGCCAGTGTCGCTCCCCGTGCGGGAGCGTGGATTGAAACACGTTGCGAGTATCAAGGTTTTGAAGCATCCACGAGTCGCTCCCCGTGCGGGAGCGTGGATTGAAACAACCTTTGCCATATCATATCCTTGATCCTGCGTGTCGTCGCTCCCCGTGCGGGAGCGTGGATTGAAACATTGCCATGCCAGAAGAATTGACGCACATCGATTGTCGCTCCCCGTGCGGGAGCGTGGATTGAAACACCGATTTGGAGCTTGCGCCGCGCCTATGGGCCGGGTCGCTCCCCGTGCGGGAGCGTGGATTGAAACCGACGTTGTTGCCGGGCGATACGTCGTTTACGGTAAGTCGCTCCCCGTGCGGGAGCGTGGATTGAAACTGTTACCAGGCGGCGCTGATCCAGATCGAAGCGAGGTCGCTCCCCGTGCGGGAGCGTGGATTGAAACCTGAAAGGTGAGCATATGAACTTCGGCAGCCTGCCGTCTCTCCCCGTGCGGGAGCGTGGATTGAAACACTGCAATACTCACTTTGCAACAGGCCGGGGAGCCGTCTCTCCCCGTGCGGGAGCGTGGATTGAAACCGCCAGCCCGGAGCGTAGGTAGGGCCGTTACTAACGTCGCTCCCCGTGCGGGAGCGTGGATTGAAACATGCTCGATGCTGACAGTGTAGTTATTGGGATTGGTCGCTCCCCGTGCGGGAGCGTGGATTGAATCAAGGGGGCTCCAATCTAAACGATTATGTTTATAACGTCGCTCCTCGTGCGGGAGTGTGGATTGAAACCTTGGGTGCTGGGGTATCTGGGTATAGGGTGGAAAGTCGCTCCCCGTACGGGAGTGTGGATTGAAACACCGCGAAGAATACAGACTATGACAACATGTTCAGTCGAAAGTCATTTAACTATGTCAACGCCCGTATGGGATGTTTGCTGAAACGTATTTAAGATGGATATTGAATAATTGAATGATGCTCTGTCAATCCATGTGTAAGAGCTTGGATCCGGAATGTTTGGATCTTCATATCTAGATGTGATATTAGAGTTTAAAATAAAGAAGCTGTCCTAAAGGTTATGAACCTAAAGGACAGCTTCTTTTATTGCCAATATTAAATCATAAATTTCAATCCACGCTTCCTTATAAGGAGCGACTAATGTCTCTTATCTAATAATAGTACGCAGAGCTGGGAGGTTGCAAGAAAAGCTAGTGCGAATTAAAAAATACAAAAAATACCTTTATTGTGATTTTATTAATACTTCCTAGCTCTTCTAAGAGCTATTGTTACTATTATAAACTCATTTTTAATTTTATAACATAAGAAGAAATATAAAGGAAGGAAGAAGGTTATACCTTGAAAGATCCTAAAATTTAGCTCATGAAAACTCAGTTGATAAGTGCAGTCTGCGCCTTTATTCACGAACATCTAAATGTGCATTATGAGAAACTAGCAATTTATATGATTGAGGCACTTGCTCGTAAGAGGACAGGCCCTTTACCTCAGGTAGGTTGAAGAATTGGAGCGCCTGCAATCTTATAGACACCATTTTACAAATGTTCAACAAAATGATTATATTTTTGGGGAATAAATCAAGGATATTGGAGAATATTGGAGTATTTATAGAGAGAGTAGTTCTTCGTACTTAGAAAGGAGTGAGTAATGTACTACGCGCATAGCACAGAGTCTGCGGATAAGAAGGATTGGCAGTTATTATTGACGCACTTAGAAGAGGTAGCTAAATTAACGGAGGCGTTCTCCTCGCAATTCGGAATGGGGGAATGGGGCTACATTGCAGGGTTTATGCATGATCTTGGGAAATACGCAGAGGAGTTTCAGCGCCGATTGGAAGGTTCGACGAAACGTGTTGATCATGCTACAGCAGGTGCCAGAGAAATTATGAAGTCATGGCCTAAACATCCAATGGCTACTATTCTTGCATATGTTATTGCCGGACATCATAGCGGGTTGCCTGATTACGGTACGTACTCTGGGGCGGATTCTTGTCTCACACGCAGGCTGAACAAAGAACCCTTGGATTATAATGCTGCTTTCAAAGAGATAAAGATACCGGAAATTCCTGTACAGTTCTCGTTACAGACTGGCATTTCTCCATCTTTTCAAAGATCCTTTCTTACACGTATGCTTTTTTCATGCTTGGTGGATGCAGATTCGCTAAATACTGAGGTCTTTTCTAACCCTAGTCAAGCGAGTTTGAGAGGTGTGAACGCCGACTTCCCTGTGCTTCTTCAACGTTATCATGCTCATATGAAGGCGAGATTCTCTTCACCTCGTGAGCCAGTAGATTATAATCGCGCAGAAATTTTTAGGGAGTGTATGGAAAGGGCAGGACTCCCAAAAGGTCTATTCTCACTTACTCTACCTACTGGCAGCGGCAAGACTTTAGTCTCACTTGGATTTGCTTTGGAACATGCGGTTCAGCATAAAACACTCCAGCGTATTGTGTATGTAATCCCCTATACTTCAATAATAGAACAAAATGCTGAGATTTTTCGTGAGGTTTTAGGAGAAGAGGTTGTCCTTGAGCATCATTCTAATGTACAGCAGGAGGTGGAAGAGTCAGAGGAAGAGATAGACAATGCGAAGAAGTTGCGTAAGCTCTCTGACTTGAGAAGACTGTCTGAAGAAAATTGGGATATGCCAGTCATTGTGACAACCAACGTTCAATTTTTTGAATCGCTTTTCTCCAACAAACGCTCCAAGACCAGAAAGATACATAATCTCACGAACAGCATAATCGTTTTGGACGAGGCGCAGATGATGAATGGTGGTTTTTTCGGGCCTTGCATGTACGCGCTTGAGGAGTTAGTGCGAAATTATGGTTGCACTGTGGTCATGTGTACTGCAACACAACCCCCAGCCGCAACGATACTTAATGCAAGACAAGCTACACCGAAAGTTTCCATTCGTGAGATTGTGACTCAACCAGAATTGCGCTTTAAGCAGTTTGAGCGAGTAGAAGTGTCTACCCGAGGGATCATGAGTCTCGAAATGCTGGCCGGAGAAATGAGTGGGCTGTCTCAGGCATTATGTATTGTGAATACTCGGAAAACAGCTCGTGATCTGTTCGAGGTGCTGAAGCAATCAAAAAATCATTCATCGGGGGATTCCACGGAAGGGCTGTACCATCTAAGCGCGAGAATGTGTCCAAGACATAGAATGGATATTTTGAAGGTAGTCCGCAAACGTCTTGAATCAAATATGTCTTGTCTGCTTGTCAGCACGCAATTAATTGAAGCGGGAGTAGATGTGGATTTCCCTGAAGTCTACCGCGAATTAGCCGGACTCGATTCGATTGCTCAAGCTGCTGGGCGCTGTAATCGAAATGGAAGATTGGGGCGCGGGATGGTGCATGTGTTTGAGTCGGAAAGAGGTTTACCTCCCGGTTGGATGAGCTTAACAGGTACTCTGGCAAGGACCATCCTGACGAGCAGTTTGGAAAAAGGAATTGATCCGTTATCCTTAACCGCAGTTGAGAATTACTTTGCTGAACTGTCGTATTACCAGCACATCAGCAGCGCAGATTCCACTGATAGTAAGGACATTATAGCCAAGATTGAAAAAGAGGGCAGGAAGCTTGCCTTTCCTTTTGCCGAGATTGGCCGGGAGTTTCGAATGATTGATCAGCAGATGGAGCCGGTCATAGTTCCTTATAAGACTGACGAGGAACAGGACAATGGAGTGGAGGAGGATAAAATAGCGTTCTCGGTCCTTCTTGAGCGTATACGTTATGCTCCACAATTGAGCAGAGAGCTATTACGGCAACTTCAGCCCTATACGGTGCAACTCCACAATTATGAGTACTCGGCTTTTCAACGTGCCGGAGAACTGAGAGAGATTCGCGAGGGGATCAGAGTGCTGGAACGTCCCGGAACTTGGTATAGTCCGCAAACGGGGATCAAGCCTTATTCTGCTGAGCATGCCGCGAAGGAAATTTATATTCTTTAATAAAAGCAAGGAGGTGTGGAGTTTATGGGTTATGGTGTGAAGCTGCATGTCTGGGGGGATTATGCGTGTTTTACGCGTCCGGAAATGAAGGCGGAAAGGGTCAGTTATGATGTTATTACGCCTTCTGCGGCACGAGGTATTCTGGAATCTATCCACTGGAAGCCGGCTATTCGCTGGGTGGTGGATCGAATCCATGTGCTGAATGAAATTAAATTCGAATCCATCCGCCGGAATGAGACGGAGTCTAAATTATCTGTGGGAACTGTGAAATCGGCTATGGCTGGTAAGACCAGCAATGTACGCCAGATTGTCACGGAGGAGCGGCAGCAACGTATGACTTTAATGCTGAAAAATGTCGGTTATATTATTGAAGCCCATTTTGAGATGTCTTCGGAAGCAGGTGCTGCAGATTCCCCTGAGAAGCACTACAATATTTTTCTTCGGAGAGCCCGTTTAGGACAGATGTTTCAGCAACCTTATTTTGGTTGTCGGGAGTTTCCAGCACACTTTAAGCTGATTGATAGTGGTGAAGCGTTGCCGCCTTCTGATTATACAATGACGGGGGAACGCGATTTACAGTGGATGCTCTGGGATATGGATTACAGGGCCAACATGGAGGCAAAGTTTTTCCGTGCCATAATGAACGGTGGAGTTATTGAAGTGCCGGATTTATGTAAGGGAGGACAATGAGTTGATTACTCAATCGCTTTACGAGCGCTATTTAAAGCTCTCCCAAGACCCCACTTCAGGAATAGCTCCACCTGGATATAGTACTGATAAGATATCTTTTGTGCTGGAGCTTTCCAAAGATGGACAACCTCTACGTATTCTGGACATCCGTGATACGACAGGAAAACGGCCTGTGCCTCTACCGATGAACGTTCCTGAGCATGGAGCGCGATCCAGTGGGGTAAAACCTTACTTTCTGTCCGATAAGGCTGAATATGTACTTGGCCTTATAGATAAAAGTGGTATACGTACATTATCGCTGAAGAAATTTGATGCCAGTCGCGAGTTGCACCGAGCACTGCTGCAAAACTGTGAAACGCCAGATGGTAAGGCGGTACTCCGCTTTTTTGAACGCTGGAATCCCGAAGAGCCTGAAGGAGATGAATCCTTTCAGGTCATGCTCAACAATGTACTATCCGGTACAGATAATAATTTCGTATTCAAACTACAGGGAAGCTCAAACAATGTACATCAGTCAGAAGAGGTCATGCGTATATGGGCTGATTCCCGAAGAGAAGACAAGGAAGGTGCTGTCTATGGAACTTGTCTGATCTCCGGTGAAGCCAATCGCCCGATTGCCCGTACACATGAGATCAAAATCAAAGGTGTAGCCGATGCACAGTCCGTCGGAGCTAATCTGGTTTCTTTTAACTTTCCAGCTCTTCTATCGTATGGCAAAGAGCAAAGTTTTAATGCGCCAGTGAGCGAGGAAGCTTCTGCGGGATATGCCAAGGCGTTGAACCACCTTCTTGCTTCCCGGGAGAACCGTTTGCGGGGGGTAGGGGATATGACAGTTGTTTTCTGGGCGGATCGCAAGCTGGGGCAGGATTCGGAATGGGCAGTACAGGAGGGGATGTTCGGTGACTTCTTTGACGATGCTCCAAGCGATCAAGATAAGGAAGATACCGGGGTGACCCAGCAAATTCAGGATCTACTGCTGCGCGTCCGCAGCGGAATGACAGTAACGGAGGAGATGCTGCCTGCAGCGCAAACGCCGTTCACGGTACTTGGGCTCTCGCCAAATGTGGCCAGATTAGCGGTCCGCTATTATTGGCAGGGCAGCTTCGGTTCGCTATTCATTCAATTGGCTCAACATACTGCGGACATGGCTATGAGCCGCCCAGGAGACAAGCTACCGGCTTTGCCGAGTCTATTCAGAGTAATGCGGGAGACGGTTCATGCTAATATGGATTCTTCCAAAATGAAAACAGCCACTGCAGCAATGGCTGGAGCTTGGTTCCGTTCTGTGCTCCAAGGTAGTGCGTATCCTTACTCTGTTTATGCGGCAATTATAGGACGAGTCCGGGTTGACGGGAGAATATCTCCTTACGGTGAAAGTGCAGGGAGTGCCTGGATTCGTGCTTCAGTCATTAAAGCGTACTTACTGCGCTATGCGCGAATTAATAACAATGAATCTTTGAAGGGAGCATTGACGATGGAACTCAATGAGAATGAAGAGGCACAGCCCGTAGCTTATCGGCTTGGAAGATTATTTGCTGTACTCGAACGCGCACAGATCGAAGCTTCAGGCGGATATGGTAAATTAAATACGACTATAAAAGACCGTTACTTTTCTTCGGCTTCCACCACCCCATTGGCGGTATTCCCCAATTTAATCCGTTTGGCTCAAGCACATATTTCTAATCCTAAAGCTAAATACGGTAAGTATAGAGATCGGGAGATCGCTGAGGTGCTATCCGGGGTTCCGGTTTTTCCAACTCATTTAAATCTCCAGGAACAAGGGTTGTTTATTCTTGGCTATTATCATCAGGCACAGCATACCGTCAGCGCTAGACAAGGGAGTTCTGAGATGGATTCCGTAAGCACGCCAATTCAGAAAGAGAAGGGTGAGGATGAATAATGAGTACGCCTATTAACCGCTGTGAATTTACGATCTTTTTTGATGTGAAGAATGGTAATCCCAATGGAGATCCGGATGCTGGAAATATGCCAAGAATAGACCCGGAGACAGGCCATGGAATTGTTACGGACGTATGCCTGAAGCGCAAGATCCGTAATTACGTAGAGGTGGCAAAAGGCGGACAGGAAGGCCATCATATTTATGTATCCGAAGGGGCTGTATTGAATGAACAGCATCGTCAGGCTTATCGAGCTCTGCGTGAGGAAGATACGGATAAGCTCAAAGAGCTGAAACCTGCAGATAAAGCAGAAAGTTATAAGCTGACCCGCTGGATGTGCGATAACTTTTTCGATGTGCGGACATTTGGAGCTGTTATGACTACCAAAATCAATTGCGGACAAGTTCGTGGACCCGTTCAGTTTACTTTTGCACGCAGTATCGATCCTGTATTCTCCCAGGAGTTAACAATCACACGTCAAGCCGTTACTCAAGAGGGGGCGGATAAGGATCGGGAAATGGGGCGTAAGCACATTATTCCCTATGCGCTTTATCGTATGGATGGTTATGTGTCGGGTCATTTGGCTCAGCAAACAAATTTCACATCAGACGACCTAGAATTATTGTGGACTGCCATTGAGAATATGTTCGAGTATGATCGCTCCGCTTCACGGGGACAGATGGCTCTCCGTAAACTGATTGTTTTTGAGCACAATTCGGTTCTTGGAAATGCCCCTGCTCATAAACTATTTGAACGTATTCATGTAGAGAGTGTACCTGGTGTACCTGCGAGGGAATATACAGACTACCATATTACGATAGACGGAGCCCAGTTGCCCGAAGGTGTGACCTTGACTGAGAAATAATGGAGACGGCGCTGAGTCCTTATCATGAAGATGAGTATTTAATGTTGTCTGGTATCCAGCATTTTGCCTTTTGTCCGCGTCAGTGGGCACTTATCCATATGGAGCAGCAGTGGCTGGACAATGTGCGCACTTATGAGGGGGACCTTTTACATCGCAAAGCAGATAATCCGGCGATTCGTGAAACCAGAGGGAAGATTCTGATCTCACGAGCAATGCCTCTGGTATCTCATCATCTTGGAATTAGCGGCATATCAGACGTTGTTGAGTTTCATGCCGAGGAAGATATGGACCGTCCGGAGCTTGTGACTAATCTATCTGGAAGAAAAGGTCGATGGAGACCTTATCCAGTGGAATATAAACGTGGTAAACCTAAGAGTGATGATTGGGATGAGGTGCAATTATGTGCACAAGCGATGTGTCTTGAAGAGATGTTGGAGGTTGAAGTTGAAGAGGGCTCTCTTTTTTATGGTCAACAGGAAAGAAGACAGGAAGTTGTTTTCACCGTGCAGTTGAGGGAACGCGTGGAATTTTATCTCAGGGAAATGCGAGCCTGTTTTGCTAAAGGCATCACTCCGGCACCCCAATATTCCAAAGCTTGTTTATCCTGTTCGCTTTATGACATTTGCTTACCAAAGATGAAAAAAACCAATGTTGAACGTTACATGGATACGTTTCTTGAGGAGTAGGTGATACAGTGAGAAAACTGTTGAATACGCTATATATCACTTCTCCTGATAGTTACCTAGCCAGGGACGGAGAAAATGTGGTGGTTCAAACCAGTCAGAAAGAGAAGTTTCGTATTCCTGTTCATAACCTTGAGGGAATTGTGACTTTCGGTTATACCGGAGCCAGCCCGGGGCTGCTTCATTTATGCGCAGAGCGGGGTGTTGCGCTATCCTTTTTAAATGAACATGGGGGATTCAAAGCTCGAATTCAGGGGAAAACCTCTGGAAATGTGCTGCTCCGCCGCAAGCAGTATCGTTATGCCGACGGACAGGAAGCTGTTCATGTGGCCAAACGATTCATTCAGGCAAAGATCATCAATTCCAGAAGTGTCATCAACCGGGCGCTTAGGGATCACGGAGAAAAGGTGGACAACGAATTACTAATGAGTATTTCAGCTAAGCTGAAACGATTGGCGGCAGGTACCTCTAGGGTTAGTAACGGTGATCAACTCCGAGGTGTGGAAGGGGAAGCGGCCAAACTGTATTTTAGCGCCATGAATGAATTGATTTTGGTTGAGAAAAAAGCATTTCATATGGCTACACGCAATCGCCGTCCTCCCCGGGACAGAATTAATGCGCTCCTCTCATTCCTATATACATTGTTACGTGTTGATGTACAATCGGCTCTGGAGACTGTGGGGTTAGATCCTGCTGTAGGTTTTCTTCATCGTGACCGTCCTGGGCGCCCCGGATTAGCCCTTGATTTGATGGAGGAACTACGGGCGTATATGGCGGACCGTCTAGCTTTGTCACTGATCAATCGTAAACAAATAACGTCGAAAGCTTTCATAATTAAAGAGAACGGTGCGGTTCTGCTATCAGAGGATGGGCGAAAGGAAGTTCTTGCCGCCTGGCAGAAAAGAAAGCAGGATGAAATCAGACACCCGTATCTGAATGAAAATATTTCCTTGGGGTTGCTTCCCTACGCTCAATCTTTACTCCTAGCGAGGTATATCAGAGGTGATCTTAGCGATTACCCTCCATTTTTATTTAAGTAGGAAGGGGAGCTCACCGGATGATGGTATTAATTACTTACGATGTGGAAACTACGACTCCAGAAGGGCGCAGAAGGCTGCGCCGAATCGCTAAGCACTGTCAGAATTACGGCCAACGAGTACAGAACTCCGTGTTTGAATGTGTTGTAGATCCAGTTCAATATAAACAGCTCAAGCAAAAATTAGAATCGGAAATGGATAAGAGCAAGGATAGTATTCGCTATTACGCGCTCGGAGCCAATTGGAAAAGAAAAGTAGAACATATTGGTGCCAAAGAGAGCTATGATCCCGAAGGATTCCTCTTACTCTAGTGGACAAGTAAATGTGCGAACCACAAGTGCACATAAAAACCCTGAGAGGTTCGCACATCTTGTGGGACAAGCGCTTTGTGCTATTTTTGCTTTATTGTATAAGTGAAAAAATGCGTATAAAAGAGGTTCGCACTTATGGAACCCTGATCCTTTACGTAGCAAGGGATTTTTGGGTACCTGTCGCTCCCCGTGCGGGAGCGTGGATTGAAACTATCTAGCCGCAGTCAAAGCGGTACTTGGATAGAGTCGCTCCCCGTGCGGGAGCGTGGATTGAAACATTCGCTGGTAACTCTGGTGCCACTCGTAGAGACTCGTCGCTCCCCGTGCGGGAGCGTGGATTGAAACAATGAACCGGATACCGGCCGGGATGATGCCTACGTCGCTCCCCGTGCGGGAGCGTGGATTGAAACCTATCGTTGACTGAGGCGGCACTGGCGTATAAAAGTCGCTCCCCGTGCGGGAGCGTGGATTGAAACAAGGTTTAATGGTTTACTCATGGTTTTCACCCTCGTCGCTCCCCGTGCGGGAGCGTGGATTGAAACTTACTCTTTCAGGCATCAGTTTGAAATCCTCGCTGAGTCGCTCCCCGTGCGGGAGCGTGGATTGAAACTCGCAGTCAGTAGCGTAGTTAGTAGCACATTTGATGTCGCTCCCCGTGCGGGAGCGTGGATTGAAACTCTGCCCAGTCCGCAAACTCTTCAAACTTGTTGACCCGTCGCTCCCCGTGCGGGAGCGTGGATTGAAACGGCCTTTGCGGATATTACTTGGGATGGTGTTAATCGTCGCTCCCCGTGCGGGAGCGTGGATTGAAACCATTTCCAAAGTGGATATTGAAAACGCAGGTTAAAGTCGCTCCCCGTGCGGGAGCGTGGATTGAAACGTTTTCATCAATCTCAACAACGCCCGTTTTGGTCTCGTCGCTCCCCGTGCGGGAGCGTGGATTGAAACGGCGTGTATACGACAACCAGGGAGCTGCGCACCTGGCGTCGCTCCCCGTGCGGGAGCGTGGATTGAAACTTGTCCTGGATGCGGGTCAGCGCTTCTTCCAGTTGTCGCTCCCCGTGCGGGAGCGTGGATTGAAACAACGCGCCTAGGTCGTGCTTTATCGCGTATAGTCTGGTCGCTCCCCGTGCGGGAGCGTGGATTGAAACAACTAATGATCAATTGAGAGAGGGCTTTGATTATGTCGTCGTTCCCCGTGCGGGAGCGTGGATTGAAACCACGAAGGCACACAAGAATGCGAAATGGTACAGGTTGTCGCTCCCCGTGCGGGAGCGTGGATTGAAACTCCGCCGCCTCGTCTACGGACTGCTTAACGGTTGGGTCGCTCCCCGTGCGGGAGCGTGGATTGAAACACGAATTGCTTGCCCATAAAAAAGATATCGTGACAGTCGCTCCCCGTGCGGGAGCGTGGATTGAAACATGCCTTTGCCGCCTCTCCCCTGAGCAGTTCAGGATTGTCGCTCCCCGTGCGGGAGCGTGGATTGAAACCGAATAGTTCGTGTGCATAACGTTTCAATTCGTCGCGTCGCTCCCCGTTCGGGAGCGTGGATTGAAACATCATTACGGGCTGCTGTCTCCTCAGCGTACCGGAGGTCGCTCCCCGTGCGGGAGCGTGGATTGAAACTTGGGTCGCTGTGCTTTGACTACGGTCTTTTTCAGTCGCTCCCCGTGCGGGAGCGTGGATTGAAACATAAATATCATAAGTGACATGTCCATCTTTAATTGTCGCTCCCCGTGCGGGAGTGTGGATTGAAACAATTATATGGGGAGTTGATAAATCTATTAGAGTGTCGCTCCCCGTGCGGGAGCGTGGATTGAAACACGGTCAATATCTGTCGTAACGCTCATGTTTGCGAGGTCGCTCCCCGTGCGGGAGCGTGGATTGAAACTACCATTACAAAGACAAGTTAGACCAGGCAAATGACGTCGCTCCCCGTGCGGGAGCGTGGATTGAAACCCGTATTGTGGATCGTAATAGTCGACGCAGACATGGTCGCTCCCCGTGCGGGAGCGTGGATTGAAACTATCATTATAAGGATAAGCTGGATCAAGCCAATAGTCGCTCCTCGTGCGGGAGCGTGGATTGAAACGGATCATAATGATTTATGATGAGCGTCATGATGGTCGCTCCCCGTGCGGTAGCGTGGATTGAAACATGAAGCATCTGCCGTGTACGTTCAATCTCTCGCGTCGCTCCCCGTGCGGGAGCGTGGATTGAAAATGCCCACCCTGGCGGCATTTTTTTCTGCTTCACTTGTCGCTCCCCGTGCGGTAGTGTGGATTGAAACGTGCCTATGCCTACCGGTGCGGGCTTATTATCCCGTCGCTCCCCGTGCAGGAGTGTGGATTGAAACTTATTTTTGGAGGCGATCACATGAAAATCAGCATGTCGCTCCCTGTGCGGGAGTGTGGATTGAAACTCTCTTATTATGATTCGTCTGAACGTGAGGATTTGGTCGCTCCCCGTGCGGGAGCGTGGATTGAAACTGGATCTCTCCGATCTCAACCACGATAACGTCCAGGTCGCTCCCCGTGAGGGAGCGTGGATTGAAACGACCCTGTCGCAGTAATAAAGGTCTTTAATTAACGTCGCTCCCTGCGCGGGAGCGTGGATTGAAACCAGTCCTTATGAGCGGGCGATCCTCACGGTTAAGCCATGTCGCTCCCCACGCGGGAGCGTGGATTGAAACGCCGCGGGATCAGAACTGCCAAGTTTGCCAAGTGAGTCGCTCCCCACGCGGGAGCGTGGATTGAAACATAGACGTGACAGGCAGTCTCACATTATTTGGCAGTGTCGCTCCCCGTGCGGGAACGTTGATTGAAACACGTTTGGATGGAAGATAACCACGCGCGCATTATTCGCTCCCTACGGGAAGCGTAAATCGAAATCCAAATACGCCAACACGGTTTGCCCAAATAGCGCGTTGCCCCCTATACGCATGGTCACTTCAGCAAACTTTTTAGGTTAGATTTAACCTTGTTTATGTGTGCCTTTTCAGGCGGCTACTTTCTTTATTCTCTATCATGGAATTATTGGCTTAAGTATGATTGGAGCGGATTCGATCTGGTGACCATCCCATATCAGTTAACATAATCCCCGGCATCCCCGGCATCTTCTGCTTTTTTTCGTGCCCGGAAGCGGCGCACCTTCATCAGATTGCCGCAGAGCTTGTCGTCGCAGTAGCGCTTGGAACGGTTGCGGGTATCGTCGTAGTAGACCCAGAGGCAGTCAGGATTGTCGCAGATGCGGAAACGGGCGGTTTCCTTCTCCAGCAGGGCAGCAGCAAAAGAAGCGGCAATCTCGGCCATAACCTGTTCCCAGTCGTTGCGTTGCGGCAGAAGAGAGAGATCCGCCCGGCCGTCCGGCTTCCAGACTACTTGTCTAATCGCTGGCCCTTTGCCCATATACATATTCAGTTGCTCCAGCAGCTTAGGATCTGCGCTATTGCCTTGCACGAGCTTCTGCACTTCGCCCCACAACAGGCCGCGCAGCTGCTTCAATTGCTCCAGTTCATCAGGCTCCGGCGGCGATGTTACCTGCAACGATTGCTGCTCCAGCCACTTCTCCAGCCATTCCTGATCCTCCAGCCTGTCCCGGTCCTTGCTGCGGTCGCCTGTCCGCCAATCCCGCCAATAGCTGTTAATGAAATCCTCCCACAGCACGGTTCATCCATCCTTCCGCAGCCTTCTCTTTCTCTTGATTGTAACAGTTAAAAAACATGTTTGCTAGTTACTTGAATCCTCCGCTTGAATATGCTACATTTCTTGTGTAACGGTTATCGGAGCTTTGAGTGGTTACATTGCTCACAATACTTTGAGGAGGTAAAACATGCAGAATAAGATTAGCGATGTTTTGCTGCAAAACTGGGATTATGCCATGGATGTCGAGGATTGGGCGCCGCCGCTTAGTGATGCGCTGCAGGGTGTGGATAGCATTCAGGCCAGCTGGAAGCCGGGGGAAGCGGGCAACTCCATCTGGGAGACGGTCAACCATCTGACCTATTACAAGGAACGTTTGCTGAATAAGCTCAAAGGTCTGCCGCAGCTGCCGGATGCAGAGAGCAACGACGCCACTTTTGCCGTAACAGCAAGTGGGGAAGAAGCGTGGGAACAGGCGGTTGCCAAGCTGAAGACCATCCATGCTTCACTGCGGGAAGTGATTGAGGCGCTGGAGGAAGGCATCTACGACTGGGGCGGCTCGGGCCATGCTCCGGGTGAAGAAGTGATGAGCCTGATTCTGCATGATTCCTACCACACCGGACAGATTGTGCTGGTCCGCAAGCTGCAAGGCTCCTGGCCTTCCCACCGCAGTTTTAACTGATTATTTAACATACAATAATGAAGCCGCATCTCCGCTGACCGGGTATATCCTGGCTTTGTGGGGATGCGGCTATTTGTTTCAAGCAGGAAAAGGCGGGGTTAATGGGTGCTATACACAAGAAATCGGATTCCAGCGTTGTCGCATCCACCTTTATTAAATACGCGGCGTATATTATTATCATATTCGGAATCCTGTTCTTCCTGGTGCGGTACGTTTTCCCGATGTTCTAAAATCATAGACGACGAGGCAGCGTGCTTGCGGCAAATGTAAGCGCCTGAGGATCTTCACAAACCAAAAGCCACGGCTACCCTGACGGTAATCGTGGCTTTTGATCTTCACACACACCTGAATTGCAATATAACTCTATACTTCTCTAGGTACAGAATCACGGGATTCGGCGGAATTGCGGTAAAAAAACCAGCATTCGTTCAGCAGCTTGATCTGACGGCGGTCCTTTTTGAAATAAGCCTTCATGAGCTGATGGCAGAGCCACTGTGGCAAGTGTACCCCTCCTCTGGCATGCTTCCTATGTACAGCATATGGGAAGGAGTGCCCAAAGGTGCGGCGAAGGCTACAATTTAATGAATACCTTCTTCTTCCTCTTCGTACCACTGTTCCAGCTGTGCCTGCAGCGCACGGATTTCCGTCAGCAGCGAGATCAGCGGATAATTATTCTCCTGAATAGAGGAAAAAGCGCTCTCCAGCCGGTTGATGTACGCAAGCCCCGACTCCAGCGTATACCCCTCGCGCAGAAGATCCAGCGAATCACATTCCGCGATGGCCAGCGGCAGGTTTGGCACATTGTCCGCCGTCAGCTTGTCGATCTCTTTATTGAGGCGGAGATTAAGCGCACTCAGCTGGTACGCATATTCCTCCGGCATTTCCACAAACTGCAATTCCTGTTTCTGCTGCAAAATTACATACCGCATTTTCGGCATACGTCATTCTCCCTCCGGACTTGTCTTCCTTCTTGACAGTTTAGCCTATGGGCAAGTTACAATTCAAGTAGAGATCTTATTTCCTGTGGAGAGGACCTGTGAGAAACGCTATGACGACTATGAGTAACGAAGAGCTGCAGCTGTGGATCGAGCAGGTGTCGCTGGGCAGCTTTGGCGTGCCATTCCGGCACAAAGCAAGCTTTAACAACAGACTTACGACTACAGGCGGACGATATTTTACCAAAAGCCATAATATAGAGATTAACCCGCAGCAGCTGGCGATGTATGGGCGTGATGAGACGGAGAAGATCATCAAACACGAGCTCTGCCACTACCATCTGCATCTGGCGAAGCGGGGATATATGCACCGGGATGCCGATTTCAAAAGCCTGCTGGCCCAGGTCGGCGGAAGCCGTTACTGCGGAGCGCTGCCGGGGGCCAAGGCCCGCAAGCCGCAGCCTTACCGGTATAAGCTTGTGTGCACCGATTGTGCCATGGAATATCCGCGCAAGCGCAAGGCTGACCCGAAGCGCTACCGCTGCGGCAAATGTGCCGGCAAGCTGAAGCTGGTAGCACTTGAACTAGGGAATGGCCAGTCTACTTAATGACGAGGCCCAGCAGCCCGGCAAAAGAAGCCGCCTGATCTGCGGAAATAATACAGCCCGGCAGATCTTCAATATCCACATTCAGGCCGCTGAATTCGCAGTCACTTAAGTCGATATCTCTTAATTTGGAGCCTGCCATTACCGCCTGGTCAATCTTGCAGACTGAGAACGACATTTTATTGAAAGCCGATTGATAGAAGTCGGCGCTGTTCAGCGAACTGTTCTCGAAGGCCGTTTGTTTGAAGTTTCCGAACCGGAAGCTCGCGAAGTCCCCTATGCAGTCCGTCACACGGACATTCTGGAATCTTGCTCTGGTAAAGTCAGTTCCGATCATTTTGCACAGCTTGAACTCTGTCCGGTGAATGAAGGCTTCGCTGAAATCCACGTTGGACAGATCGCAGTTTTCAAAGATCACATCCGTCAGCTCGACAGCACGGAGTGTGGACTCGGTAATCGTGACATTTTTGAACAGTACTTTATCGAAGGATACCTTGGACGCTTCCTGATATTCAATGAAGGTATCGCTGATGGCGCAGAGGCTGAACTCCTCTTTGGACTCCAGGGAGAACACTTGCTGCACTGGCAGAGAGAGCGGGTCGGCGATTTTGGGCGGATCAATTTTATGGTTCATGCTAGCCTCCAATAATGATAATGAGTGGTTCCGTCGCCGAAGCAGCGGGTGAATGAGTTAACTATCCTGCGCGGCAGGTATTTTGTCAATGCTCCGGTAGTCTGCTGGAGGCTAGCTTAGAACAGTGATAATAGCCCAAGCATAACGGGAACCTAAAGGCTTTCTACTGCAAAAGATATAGCAGATTTCTTACTTTTGGCCTGCAAATAGCAATCTATTGTATTTCGTGCAGCAGAATCCGTCACTTCTCCGGAAATCAGGGGCACTGGCCAAATTCTATTGCACAGAATACAGCAGAACGCCGATTCAGACGGCTGAGAGGCAAATCTATTGTATAGAATGCAGCAGGTAGAGGTAGGGGTAGAGGTAGAGGTAGAGACCTTTCACAGAGTCACTCTATTGATGTTCAGCGGAGGGCGGCTGGTATTTCGAAAAATATGCAGCAAAAACAAGCTGTTTGGCGTTATTGCCAATCAGCTGTTTTTGCTATTCATCTATTCTGCTATTCATCTATTCTGCTATTCATCTATTCTGCTATTCATCTATTCTGCTATTCACCTATTCTGCTGTCCATCTGGTGATGACTACGGTTTATTTGAGCTGTTTCATGCCCAGATTAATCCGATAATTGCCATAATCCAGCAGTTCGTCGAGAAAGCCATTCAGCTCCGCCTGATCCCCGGTACGCACGCGCATCCAGTAGCAGCCTTCCCCGCTGACCCGGTGCAGTTCCACTACGCTGCTGTGGTTTAGGGCAAACTTTTGAAAGGGAGGATGTGCGGCGTTGGAGCTTAAGAACACGGTGATAAAGGCGTGGATGCTCTGTCCGATTTTGAGCGGGTTCCAGCGGACGGTATAACCTTCGATAATCTCCAATTCCCGCATTCTGCGGATTCGTGCGCCTACCGCCTGCCCCGTCATATGAACATATTCTCCGATGTCCTTGTGGCTGAGCGTGGAGTCTTCTATAAGATATTGAAGGATGCGGTAATCTGTATCGTCGATGAGGTAGGGGGTCATAAGTTAAATTCCTTTCCAGATGAAAATAGAACAGGCCAATCTCTTTCACGGCACAATGTATTCCGCATGCAGGTCCATTTATAATTAATTGTAGCAGAAGACAGCTGGAAAGAAGAGGTGTTTAGGATGAAAATTCAATTGATCCGCAATGCGGCCTTATGGCTGGAATACGGCGGTGTTACCTTCCTGATCGACCCGATGCTCAGCGAGCAGGGAGCCAATCCGCCGATTGTGAATACGGAGAATGACCGCAGAAATCCGCTCGTTCCTTTGCCGGGGCCGGTTCAGCAGTGGCTTTCACCGGATGCTGTGCTGGTTACACATCTGCATCAGGATCACTGGGATGCGGCGGCGGTGTCACTTTTGCCGCATGAGATCCCGCTGTTATGCCAGGATGGGGATCAGGAGACTATCGCTGCCCAAGGGTTCGGTAATATCACCGTGGTACAAGACAATGCTGCATTATCATTCCGTGGGGTGACCCTGACACGAACCGCAGGCCGGCATGGAACAGGAGAGATCGGAGAGCGGATGGGCAAGGTATCCGGTTTTATCTTTCAGGCTGAAGGTGAGCCTGTGCTGTATTTGGCCGGAGACACCATCTGGTGCGCGGAGGTCAAACAAGCCTTGGACGAGTATAGTCCGGAAGCGGTCATTGTCAATGCCGGAGGCGCGCAGTTCATAGCGGGAGGGCATATTACAATGAATGATCAGGATGTCGTTGATTTATGCCATTATACCCCTGAAACATCCGTCATCGCCGTCCATATGGATGCCATTAATCATTGTCTGGTTACACGTGACTTGCTTAAAGTACGTTTGCAGCAGGAGGGGCTACTGGACCGTGTTGCCCTTCCGCTGGATGGAGAATGGATTCAGGTCGATGCCTAAATCTAAGCTTCGTGTATAGTGTTGGGCCCGTCAGATACATGAGTTGATTGTAAACGATCTCAGAGTGGCTTTTGTCCGCTTGACTAGATCACGAAATCATGATAAATTATTCCTTGTTCATGTAATGTTCCCTGATAGCTCAGTTGGTAGAGCACTCGACTGTTAATCGAGTTGTCACAGGTTCGAGTCCTGTTCGGGGAGCCATTTACTTGGAGAGATACCCAAGTGGCTATAAGGGGACCCTCTGCTAAGGGGTTAGACTGCGTAAGCGGTGCGAGGGTTCGAATCCCTCTCTCTCCGTATCGATACTTTCAGACAGTAAGAGCTCCCGAACGGGGCTCTTTTTTTTGTGCTGTATACTCATGCTTTTCCAGCCGGACTACCAGTGCAACCCGTTACCTCTTTAATAAATTGAAGGATTGAAGCTGTAAAGAGACAAATGTTATATTATTTACAGAAAAACAAAGCATTGTAACAGAAAAGGAAATAAATACAAAAACAAACGACCTTTAAAATCCTCTTCTTTACTCCGGTTTTCATCGATTTTTGCGGATAATACACAAAACACTCCATGTAATTCACTCGTAATGTAAATAAACCTAACGTATAATTTCGAATTTTATATTAAAACCGCTCATATATTAGTGACGGAGAAATAACTGTATGTTAATATAAATGACATCTTGAGGGAATGAACAGATTGTAAGGCGTAGAAAGGGGATTTTTGATTATTATGGAGAGAAGGGGATGGCGATGGAGTACTTCGTTCAGCAGTTAATTAACGGTATTTCCGTAGGCAGTATTTACGCTCTAATCGCCCTTGGTTACACCATGGTGTACGGAATTATTAAGCTGATCAATTTTGCGCATGGGGATGTGTTTATGGTCGGTTCGTTTATCGGACTCTACAGCGCAAAATATTTGGCGAACGCAGGGCTCCCTCCTGTGCTTGTGTTGATCTTGTCGCTTATAATTTCGATGACCATCAGCGCACTGCTGGGCATCACGATTGAACGCTTCGCCTACAAGCCGCTGCGCAAATCGACCCGGATAGCCGCACTTATTACGGCCATTGGCGTATCGTTCCTGCTGGAATACACTGGAGTGCTTATTCTCGGGCCTCAGGCGAAAGGCTTCCCGGACATAATGGACAAGAAACAGTACCAGTTGTTCGGCACATCCATTCAAGTGGAATCCAATCAAGTCATGATTCTTCTAACAACCATAATTCTTATGATTCTCTTGCAATATATCGTACGTTACACCAAAACCGGTAAAGCGATGCGGGCGGTATCGTTCGATGTGGAGGCGGCCCGTTTGATGGGGATCAACGTAGACCGCACCATCTCGGCAACTTTTGCTATCGGTTCGGCGCTGGCCGCTGCTGCCGGAGTGATTTTCGGCATGACTTACAACTCCGTCGATCCGCTGATGGGCGTTATGCCGGGGCTTAAAGCTTTTGTAGCCGCAGTGCTTGGAGGCATTGGAAGTATTCCCGGGGCGCTTGTTGGCGGATTGCTGCTGGGAACGGTAGAGACGGAGATTTCTTCGCTCGGATTTTCCTCCTGGCGTGATGGAGTGGCTTTTGCAGTATTGATCCTGATCCTTATCTTTAAACCATCCGGGCTGTTCGGCAAGAATGTCCGGGAGAAAGTGTAGGAGGGAACCGGCGTGAAGATGATAAGCAAAAAGTTCTGGATGGGCATTATTGTTGCCCTGGCGTTTTATGGAGTCGTCCAAGTTCTTCTAACAACGGGAATATTCAGTGATGTCACAAGGTCGATGCTTCTCTTGATCGGTGTCAACATCATGCTGGCGGTATCGCTTAACCTCATTACCGGGATTACCGGACAATTCTCCATCGGTCATGCAGGCTTTATGTCTGTAGGTGCGTACACTTCGGCGATTCTGACACTGGATTATAACGTTCCATTCGTTCCGGCGATTATTGCCGGCGGTTTGCTCGCTGCTGTGTTTGGGGTCCTGATCGGAATGCCTACACTCCGGCTGAATGGTGACTATCTGGCCATCGCCACACTGGGGTTCGGCGAGATTATCCGGATCATCATGCTGAACACGGAATTCGTCGGCGGCGCCTCCGGGCTCAGCGGCATCCCTGCCAAAACGACCTGGACCCTGCTATTTCTCTTTACCTTAATTACAGTGGTTGTGATCAATAACTTTATAAGATCCACACATGGCCGGGCCTGCCTTGCCATCCGTGAGAATGAAATCGCCGCAGAGGCGATGGGGATTAACACGACGCGCTATAAGATTATTGCCTTTACAATCGGTGCATTGTTCGCCGGTATAGCGGGTGGATTGTCTGCGCATACGTTCTACGTGATTACTCCGGGCAGCTTTAACTTTCTGAAATCGTTCGAGATTATCGTTATGGTTGTTCTCGGGGGACTCGGCAGTACAGCCGGCTCCATTGTGGGTGCTGTCTTTGTAACCTTGCTCTACACCTATCTGCGTGAATTCCCGGAATGGCGGATGATTATTTATTCGATCGTTCTGATCCTGATGATGATATTCCGTCCAAGCGGGCTGCTGGGTACAACGAAATTTTCATTCGGCAAGCTTGGCAAAAAGGAGGTGAAGGCAGATGACAGCATCACAGGCAGCAGTGCTTCTTGACGTTAAAGAGGCCAGCCGTTCTTTTGGAGGGCTTAAGGCGCTCAGCGAAGTTTCTCTTCACATTAACAAAGGTGAACTGATCGGTCTGATTGGGCCGAATGGTGCCGGCAAAACGACGCTTTTCAACCTGTTAACCGGCGTATACCCGCCCTCTACAGGCAGCATTCTTCTTAACAATGAGTCCATTGGCGGGATGAAGCCCTATAAGATCAACCATAAGGGCGCTGCGCGCACCTTCCAGAATATCCGGCTGTTTACGGCCATGACAGTATTGGAGAATGTCAAAATCGCCTTTCACCAGCATGCCAGACATTCCTTGTTCACCTCCATGCTGCGGCTGCCGAAGCATTTCAAGGGAGAGGACGAAATTACACGGAAGGCGATGGATATTCTCAAAATATTCAATCTCGCGGACCAGAGTGAAGAGGTTGCCAGCAATCTCAGCTATGGTAACCAGCGGCGTCTGGAAATTGCACGGGCGCTGGCGGCAGGGCCGAAGCTGCTGCTGCTGGATGAACCGGCGGCGGGCATGAACCCGAACGAGACGCGGGACTTAATGAATCTGATCGCCTGGATACGCGAGGAATTTGACCTCACCATTCTGTTGATCGAGCATGATATGTCGCTTGTTATGGGCGTCTGCAACCGGATTTATGTCTTGGATCGCGGGATACTGATTGCTGATGGAACTCCGGCGGAGATTCGGAATAATCCCAAGGTTATCGAAGCGTATTTGGGACAGGAGGCGTAATGGCAATGCTTAAAGTACAGGGGATCAATGTTTATTATGGAGCCATTCATGCTCTGAAGGACCTTAGCATCCATGTCGAGCAAGGGGAAATTGTAACACTGATCGGAGCCAATGGTGCAGGCAAATCAACGCTCCTGAAGACTCTGTCAGGTCTGCTTAAACCCAAGACAGGCAGCATTGAATTTCTGGATAAATCAATAACCAGCCAGAGTGTTCAGGCGATCGTCAAGCAGGGCTTGATCCATTGTCCTGAAGGACGCCGCGTGTTCGCCAATATGTCTGTTGAAGAGAACCTTGAGCTTGGCGCTTACCTGCAGGAATCCGGAAGTCTGGCGGCTGATTTCGAGAAGGTGTACGACATCTTTCCGAGGCTCCGGGAACGCAAGAAGCAGCAGGCAGGTACTTTGTCCGGTGGCGAACAGCAGATGCTTGCCATGGGGCGGGCCATTATGGGGCATCCCCAGCTGCTGCTGCTGGATGAGCCATCCATGGGGCTTGCACCGCTGCTGGTACAGGATATTTTCAAGATTATTAAAGATGTGAACGAAGCCGGAACTACTGTGCTGCTGGTGGAGCAAAATGCGCATCAGGCGCTCAAAATCGCCCACCGCGCCTACGTGCTGGAAACGGGCAGGGTTGTTCTTGAAGGGGATGCCAAGGAATTGGCGGATTCCGAAGAAATCAAAATGGCTTATCTCGGGCACTAAGAGGTTAGCCTCACTAAGGGCATCATAGAAACAACATATATACAATTCTATTATCCGGGAGGCTGGGAGAAACTATGAAGAAAATTGGGGCCATTATTTTGTCAACAGTACTGACTGCAGTATTGGCATCGGGCTGCGGCAACGACAACACAGAGAACAGCGGAAACTCTGCAAGCGGCGGCAATTCTGGCGGGGGCACTATCAAAATCGGCGCGAACCTTGAGCTCACAGGCGGCCAGGCCTCTTTCGGTGATTCGGTATCCAAGGGCGCGAAGCTGGCAGTACAGCAGATCAATGACGCAGGCGGCGTACTCGGTAAGAAACTGGAATTAATCGTGGCCGATAACGCCTCGAAATCCGAGGAAGCCACGCAAGTCGCGCAAAAACTGATTACCAGTGATAAGGTTGTTACGATTATCGGCGCTTCGACTTCGACCAACACGCTGGGGATCGTCCCGGTGGCTACCGAGAAGAAAATACCGCTGCTATCCGTAGGTGCCACCAACCCTAAAGTGACGGTGGATGAGCGCAGTGGCAATGTGAACGAATGGGTGTTCCGCACAGCCTTTATCGATCCTTTCCAAGGAGAAGTTATGGCTAACTTTGCTGTAGATTCGCTGAAAGCCAAAACAGCTGTAATTTACACAGATACGTCGAGTGACTACTCCAAGGGTCTGCAAAAGTTCTTTGAAGAAACCTTCAAGGCAAAAGGCGGAGAGGTGCTGAGCCAGGAATCCTATCAGCAAAAAGACTCCGACTTCAAAGCCGTGCTGACACGGATCAAAGAGCAAAATCCGGATGTAATCTATCTGCCGGGCTACTATGAAGAAGTTGGCAAAATCATAAAGCAAGCCCGCGAGATGGGCATTACAGTTCCATTCCTTGGCGGCGACGGCTGGGATTCTCCGCAACTCGCTGAAATCGCCGGCAAAGCGGCTCTGGACAACACTTATATGTCCAACCACTACTCACCGGAAGATACCGCTCCTGAAGTTACATCCTTTGTTGATGCCTACAAAGCTGCCAATGGGGGCGCAGTACCGGACGGGATGGCCGCTCTTGGTTATGATTCCCTGAAGCTGGTTGCTGACGCCATTACCCGTGCAGGTGAGGCCGATCCTGCCAAGATTAAAGATGCTTTGGCAGCAACCAAAGATCTGCAGCTGGCTACCGGTAAAATCACGCTCAACGAAACACATGACCCAGTTAAAGCAGCTGTCGTTCTGAAATTCGTTGACGGCACACAAACTTTCGAAACAAAGGTAAATCCGTAAGAGATTAAGAACCGCAATCAAATTTGTTTATCATCGGGGAGTCCAGTACGCCCTGAATCACCTTAGCTGTGAAGAGAAAGGCTCAACATTGGGCCTTTCTTTTCGTGATCTATGAGTGTCCGTTATTTTTTTGAGAATAGTTCTTGTCAAATCTCCCTGGGTTTGATATACTCATTTTTGTTGTGACAAAGACAACTTATCAAACATGGCCCGTTGGTCAAGGGGTTAAGACACCTCCCTTTCACGGAGGTAACATGGGTTCGAATCCCATACGGGTCATATATGCGGTAGTGGTGGAATGGCAGACACGCTATCTTGAGGGGGTAGTGGGTGTATACCCGTGGAGGTTCGAGTCCTCTCTACCGCATACATAATTAGCAAAAAGAGCCTTGATCATTCAAGGTTCTTTTTGCTTTCTTTATGTTGAGTATGATTTGTTGGCGAATTGAAAAATGAAAATCCCTGTGCTATAGTTAATTCAACGTACGTTTAGTGAATTGAATTTGAAATGGGTGGGCTTATGCATAAAGAAATAAAGAGCATGACAAGCAGAGATCTCCAGGCCAGCGAACGGAGAGAACAAATTCTAAACGCAGCCAGACAATTATTTGTACAGGAAGGATACCATGCAGCTTCGATGCGTGCCATCAATAAAAAGGTTGGAATGTCGGATGCATTAACTTATCATTACTTTCCGGAAGGAAAGCTGGAGATATTTAATACCATTATCCGGGAGGGGCACGAACAACGTATTCAGGATATCAATAATTTCGTGAAATCCTTAAAAAGTGATCTGTCCCTTAGGGATGGGCTGCTGCTCGTTGGACAGAAGGTTTCGGAAATTTTTCTAAGCAATGATGAAATCACTCAACTAGTGATTCGCGAAAAAAATTTACTGGAGCCGGAGCAGTACAAATTCTTAACGAATATTACTCAGCAGCTGATTGACTCAATGA
This sequence comes from Paenibacillus sp. FSL H3-0321, assembly GCF_038002865.1. Classification (NCBI taxonomy): domain Bacteria; kingdom Bacillati; phylum Bacillota; class Bacilli; order Caryophanales; family Paenibacillaceae; genus Paenibacillus; species Paenibacillus sp. FSL H3-0321. Next base: position 5,678,936 of record NZ_JBBODH010000001.1, read on the forward strand.
TTGGATTTTTATCGAATGAACCTATTAAAAGTCAAATCAGAGAGATGGATCTCAGATTGGCTATTATGCAATTTATCTATAATTTCACAACCATCAGTATTTTTGGGAAAGAGTTCGTAGTAGATGGTTATGATGGATATATCGAAAAGATTGTGGACTTCACAGTAAAATTATGGTCTGAATGACCGTAATTTTTTTGATGTTTTAGCTAATCGGACGTTTAGTTAGTTTGAATAGGCAATAGAATCAATCTACTTAAGGAGACAAAGATTATGGGAAGCAAATTGTTACTGGAAGCCCGCGGAATAAATAAGACCTTCGGGAGCAGAAAAGTGGTTAACAATTTAAATCTTTCGATTGAGACTGGAGATATTTATGGCTTTCTTGGCCCAAACGGAGCAGGGAAAACGACAACAATCAGAATACTTCTCGGGTTGATAAGTCCTGATTCGGGAGAAGTGAAGATAGACGGGGTGAGTCTGCGGACTGATTTTAAAAAATCCATTTCTGCGATTGGGGCAATGATCGACCCCGCTTTCTATACTTATCTGTCCGGATATGACAATCTCAGGCTGATTGCAAACCTGATTCCCGGAATGAATAACAGCAATATCAAAGAGGTTCTTGATATCGTGGGAATGATGGAGAGAGCGGAAGACAAGGTGAAAACTTACTCGCTCGGAATGAAACAGCGGCTTGGAATTGCCAGCGCTCTTTTAAATAATCCTAAGCTTATTATTCTTGATGAGCCTACCAATGGACTTGATCCGCAGGGGATGGTGGAAATCAGGGAATTGATTGTACATCTTGCGAAGGAGAAAGGAATCTCATTCCTGATATCAAGCCACTTGTTAGTTGAAGTTGAGCAAATATGCACAAAGGTAGGAATTATCAAAGAAGGGAATCTCCTTGTGGAAGGTAATGTCAAACAGCTTTTGAAATCTGACCATGAAACATTAGTAATTCATACAGGGGAAGCTGAACGGGCATTAAAAGCGGTATCGGTAATGCAGTACGTCCAATCGGCACAGAGCATACCCCAAGGCATCCTTGTAGAGCTGCGTAATGGCTATGCATCCAGTCTAAATCAGGTGATGGTTGCACAGCAGATACCAGTGGAGGCTATTGTCCCGCAAAACGACACGCTGGAGAAATTTTTCTTTGAAATTCAAAACAGGGGGCAAAGAGGATGAAGCTTCTGAAGAATGAAATGTATAAGGTGTTTAAGCTGAATAAGCTGTTTTATTTTATGGTGATGGCCATAGGGCTTCTGATTATCCAAGGAGTAACCGTATTATCCAGTCCTTCCGGCAATATCAACGGCCAGTCGTTCCCAATGTTCATGCTAAGCCGCATTATGCCATTGTTTATATTTTTTATGGCTCTTCTATTTGCTGAAATTATCTCTGATGAATATCGTAACGGCACGCTTAAACTGTTTCTTTTGCGCCCGGTGCATAGGGTTGAACTCCTGAATGCAAAGATTGCCGCTATGATTATTTCTGTCTTAATGCTGCTGCTATTTGTAATGACAGGAAGCTATGTTATAGGCGCGGCGTTATTGGGGTGGGGGGATCAAATGATGTTCAATGATACTGTTTTCCCGGCAGCTCAAGGAATACTGCTTACACTACAGTCTTATATAATCACCGCACTGCCTTGTTTAGGGTTCGGCATGATTATTGTACTTGTATCCATCTTGTCACACACTATGGGCGGCACTATTGGAATATCTTTGGGAATCATGTTTGTACTGACCGCTCTTGAAAATGTACAGGAATTGCACAGCTTTTCTATTGTCCATCAAATGAATTTGTATCAGAGCTTTGCAGGAAAATTCCAAGCGGTAAATGTAATCAGCGGATTAGTAAATATAGCTATGTATATCCTTATATTTTATATGGGCAGCGTGCTGGCTATCAAGAAGAAGGAGATAGTGATCTGAACAATTGACGAGCTTTAATGCTACAATATTCGTAATGACAGCTGATCTGCGGCTGTCCAAAGTATGTAGCCTCGACTATTATAACAACCGGCTGTTTATTCCTGAATGGGATGGAGAGTTAATTATCTAACAAGGTCTCCCTAATATCATTCACCACTTCAGAGCTGCGGCGTATTTCGGGTACAACTCACGGATGCAGTCCGGGCAGATATCATGGGTGAATTGCAAAGACAGCTGCTGCAGCAGGAAACGTTCAATGGTCACCCACTCCTCGCTGCTGTTGCGGATGGATTTGCAGGAGGCGCAGATAGGAACAAGAGGTTGAGGATTCTTCTGGTGCAAACGCAACGGCTGGATCGTTCGGACAGACTGAACAGGCTGACTTATGATAACAGGACCAACATCCTGCAGAGAGAGAATGATAGCCTGGTTTGCTGCCGGATGCTCATGGATAAGCGGAAAGGCATCTACACGGAATCTTCTGTTGCCTTTGGCCGCAGTCTGTAGAATAAACTCGGAACTGGATATTAAAGACTCGCCGCGAAGGATGTGTTGCAGCGCCTCCTTAAGTGCAGTGATCTGGGAAGGGTTCGACATCACCTGTCCGAATAACTCCAGAGCATCAGCGCCAGTCCAATCGGCATGCGGGGATAGGCCATAATGGTTGTTGTATTCCTTCCAGGAGTCGTTGGTGAACAGGATGATCCCCTGGCTGTCGATAACCAGTGCATTATGCGGCAGAGCATTAAGGGAACGGATGAGGGAAGTGGATATGCTGAATGGCAAAGGTTATCTCTCCTTGATAGTTTGCAGGATGGAAAGCTAGGATGGAGGCAGGTTAAGCAGCTCTGCGACTTGGCGCCTGTAGCGCTCGGCCCTGCGGGTGCCGTGAATCAGATTGGATAGGCGATAAGGCGGAATTCCGTACAGCTCGCAGAATTTCTTCTGATCCATGTGCATTTCCGTCAGCCGCTGTTTGATTGCCCAGCCAAAAGGAGTAACAGGACGTTTGCTGTTCAAAAGACTTCACCTCTTATCGACTATCCAGTCGTGTGATATAATGAATGGGAATAATAATAGTTAATTATATACTTTTTTACGTCATTTTACAATAAAAAATACGTAAATAAGTATATTTAAATAGTGCGGAAGGCGGATTGCTGATGGCGTCGATATACGAGCGGATAGAATATTTGATCAAACAAAAAGGACTGACAAAAAAGTCCTTCTGTGAACAGCTGAATATCAGTACCGGCAACATGGGGGATTGGAAGCGGGGCAAGTCGACGCCCGGAACACATAAGCTGATCGAGATCGGTGCTTTTTTTCATGTGAGTCTGGATTGGCTGATTCTGGGCAAAACTACAACTGAGATTCTTCGCGAAGGCGGGGAGGATTATTTTTCTGGCCAAATACGGCAACTGAATTGCCAAAGTGAGGAATTGCTGCAGAAGGAGCAAGAATTTATTAAGGAATATATCGAGTTTGCCCGATACCGCAGGCTTAAAGAAAACGAAGAAAATTCTTAAAAGTGGTATCTTTACATTTTGCTGAAATGGATTTATAATATTGAATGTTGGCCTCAAACAATGCTTTAACGTTTTACTCACCGCGCGGTAGTGGTGGAATGGCAGACACGCTATCTTGAGGGGGTAGTGGGTGTATACCCGTGGAGGTTCGAGTCCTCTCTACCGCATACATGAAGAAACCTGAAATTCCTTGTTGCTCAAGGGATTTCAGGTTTTTTTGTTTTGTTTTATAGACTGACCCAATGGAGGGAAAAAGAGTGCCGAATAAAATTCACAACTCTAATGAGCGGTTTCTTATCGTTACCGCCGACGATTTCGGAATGTGCCATTCCATGAATGAGGCTATTATGAACCTGTACCAAGCCGATGCAATTAATTCCAGCATGATTATGATGCCGGGGCCCTGGGCGAAAGAGGCTGCTGAGTATGCCAAAAATCATCACAATGTTAATGTGGGAATTCATCTTACGCTTACTTCGAGTCTCCCGGCCTATAAGTGGGGCCCGGTTACCAGGAGTTCCAGGATACAGTCGTTAATTACTGCAGAGGGATATTTTTGGGAACATGCAGCTCATGTGGAAGAGCATGCTACTGCTGAAGCCATCCGAACTGAAATCCGAAGTCAGATCGAGATGGCTCTAACGCTGGGGATTGAACCGACACACTTGGACAGTCATGAGGGCAGTTTATTGGGATTGTCGAGAGGCCGGGATTTTCTGGAGATTGTATTTGATCTGTGCCAGGAGTACCGGCTGCCTTTTAAGCTGCCTGTTAATATAGTAAATCAATCATTTCTGGATTTAGAGACGAGGGAATTAATGACGGAGAGGATTGAATCGGCGCGGAAAAGAGGGATCTTGTTAATTGATGACTTGATTAATCTTCCCTATCACTTGGAGCAGGGGGAGGACTATGACATTGCTAAGGTTAAAATGATGGAAGCTATAAAAGGTGTGGGAGGAGGGATAACGGAAATTGTCATCCATCCTGCGCTGAATACTTATGAAATGCGGGCAATTACTCCACACTGGAAGAAAAGGGAGATCGAGTACCTGTTATTTATGGATGAGGATATTCACAGATTACTGCAAACCGAAAAGATTCAGCTTACTTCCTGGAAGGACATACGCGATAGACAACGTATGTCTTTGGCATTCGATAGAGAAGAAACCGTGTAAAGCTATTTACGCAATGTACATGAAAATAAACGGTGCCGCGATTGGCGACCAAAAGCGTAGAGCAGCGCTCCTCCAATATAATGGGAGAAGCGCTGCTCTATTAGTTATATCCGTATCTATCCCTTCCCAGGACGCTATGCAAAGCGGGGCAGGGGATTGCCTCCGACCTTCAGCCAGTCGGCAAAGCGACCCAGTGACCTGCCGAGATCTCTACCAGGCTCGATTGCTCCAGATTATATTTGTCACCGCCGCTCTGTTCCTCCAGAAGAACTCTTTTCTTGAGCGCCTCGATCTTCGGATCCGGCACCGGGATGGCCGCCAGCAGCGATTTCGTATAATCATGCTGCGGGTTGGTGTACAGCTCTTCGCTTTCAGCCAGTTCGACGATGCGGCCCATATACATCACTGCAACCCGGTCGCTGATATGCTTGACCATGGACAGGTCATGGGCAATGAACAGATACGTCAAGCCGAGACGCTGCTGCAGTTCTTCCAGCAGCTTAACGACCTGCGCCTGAATGGACATGTCCAGCGCAGACAGTGGTTCATCGCAGACGATGAACTTGGGCTCGACCGCGAGGGCGCGGGCGATGCCGATCCGCTGGCGCTGCCCGCCGGAGAATTCATGCGGATAACGGATGGCAAAGGCCGGATCAAGCCCGACCAGGTCCAGCAACTCTTCGACACGTTTCTTCCGCTCGCTTTTACTGCCGGCCATGTTATGGACATCCAGTGCCTCCCCGATGATATCCAGCACCTTGAAGCGCGGATTCAGCGATGCGTATGGGTCCTGGAAGATCATTTGCATATGGCGCCGCATCGTCTTCATCTCATGGGCATTCAGCCGGTTAACCGCCATGCCCTGGAAGAGCACATCCCCGCCAGTGGGTTCATGCAGGCGCAGAATAGAACGGCCGGTTGTAGACTTGCCGCTGCCGGATTCGCCGACCATGCCCAGCGTCTCCCCTTCGCGGATATGGAAGCTGATGTCGTTGACTGCACGCAGTACTCTGCCTTTACCAAGGTCAAAATGCTGCTTCAGCGATCTCACCTCCAGCAGCGGACGCTTCGCTTCACCCGCTCCCTGGATAAGGAGTCCGGGTGCCTTGGGCTTCTTCTTTTCGTCCAGACGGGGCAAAGCATTCAGCAACCGCTGCGTATAAGGATGTTGCGGGCGGGCAAAAATGTCCTCGGTTGTGCCCGTCTCCACAATTTCGCCGTCTTTCATTACCACTACACGGTCGCACATCCCGGCGACAACGCCCAGATCATGCGTGATCAGAATAATGGAGGTGCCGAGCCGCTTCTGCATATGCTTCATCAGGTTGAGGATCTGGGCCTGAATGGTTACATCCAGCGCCGTGGTCGGTTCGTCGGCAATGAGCAGCGCCGGCTGACAGACCAGGGCTATCGCAATCATCACCCGCTGCCGCATGCCGCCCGAGAATTCATGCGGATACTGCTGGTACCGCATCTCACTGTCGCGGATGCCGGCCTGCTTCAGCATCTCCAGCGCCTCCTGCCTAGCTGCTTTTCGGGACAGCTTGCGGTGCTTAACCAGACTTTCACTGATCTGTTCTCCAACCCGGATCGTCGGATTAAGCGAGCTCATCGGGTCCTGGAAAATCATCCCGATCTCCCGACCCCGGATGTGCTCCATCTGCTTCTCTGACTTGGCCGCCAGGTTATCTCCCAGAAAGATAATCTCTCCTTCTTTCAGATGTGCGGGCGGGGAAGGCAGCAATCTCATAATGGAACGGGCGGTGACACTTTTGCCGCTGCCCGACTCTCCGACAATCCCCAGCGTCTCCCCTTTATAAACTTCAAAGCTTACGCCGCGTATGGCAGAACGCTCTTCGTCATGGCTCTGAAAAGAGACATGTAAATTATTCACTTTTAAAATCGGGTCCATTTGTTCACCTGCCAGTTTTCCAAAATTTAAAATAGCACTTCTTGACATTATTTAAATCTATAATAAAATATACCTTATCTATCGGAATAGTACAATTTAAAAAGGCAAAATGAAAAATTTAGGAGGAACACGAAATATGGAGTTGGCAAAAAGTAGGGGGACAAACTTCAGCGAAGCAATTGGTGACACTTACGGCAAACTGCTGCAGAACTCCTCGTACCGGTATTTCGCCCTTGTGCTGGGCGCACCCGTCAATCTGTTCACGCTTCTCGTTCATCGTGTTCGTAAAGCCGGGGATATTTATACTTCCGTTCAAAGGGAGACGCGGCAGGAACTGCTGACCTCAGGGCTTCAGGAGCAGCTCCAGAGCGAGTTCGCTGAACAATTGCACAGTAAAGTGAGGTTCTTCGGGCAGCAAGCAAGTGTTGCTGAGCTTGACAGCCAAGCGGGGCAGCTGGCGGCAGAACGCTTTGAGAAGATTGCTGCCGAACGTTTAGACAGCAGGTTGAGGGAGAAGGGACTCGCCAGGTCAACGTTTATCAGCACCTTTCAGGCGTTGCTGCGGCATCCGTGGTTTTTATTGTTATCTATTATTCCAGGCTTTCCTTTATATCTATTAATCTTTTTGTATAGCAGCCCTTATCTCAAATACATATTTGAAAGACTGGTAATGACGGTATTCGTTATTTTCGGAGTTGCAGTCCTTGTATTTACAATTTTGTATATTTCACCGTTTGATCCTGCGGTCAATATCCTCGGCCAGACGGCCACCGATGCGCAGATCACTGAGTTCAACCGGGTATACGGACTGGATCAGCCGTACCTTATGCAGCTATGGGACAATGTTAAAGGGATTGCTATGTTCGATCTGGGAAAATCCTTCGCGGGGAACGAAGACATTGTAACGGCGATTGGCCGCAAATTTCCAGTTACGCTGGAACTGACATTGCTGTCTATGCTGATGGCGATCGTTATTGCCATCCCCATCGGAATCATCTCTGCCACCAAACCAAACTCCTGGTTCGACTATACCTTCATGCTCATCGCGCTGATCGGTTTGTCGATCCCGAGCTTCTGGCAGGGGCTGGTCTTTATCCTGGGCTTCTCCATTAAGCTGCAGAGGCTTCCGGCTACCTTTAGCCCAAACAACTGGATGACCTTGATTATGCCGGTGGTGGTACTGGGAACAGGACTGACTGCCGCGATTGCCCGAATGACCCGGGCTTCCACGCTTGAGGTCATTCATGAAGATTACATAATTACGGCAACCGCCAAAGGTCTCAGTAAACGGAAGGTGCTGCTGAAGCACGCCGTACGCAATGCGCTCATTCCAATCGTAACCGTCATTGGCCTCCAGTTCGGAGGCATGCTGGGCGGGGCAGCCGTTACGGAGAAGGTATTCAACATCAGCGGGCTGGGCAGCTATATCGTGGATAAGCAGTTCATTCCCGACATTCCGGCCATTATGGGCGGCGTAGTCTATACGGCGATCACCATTTCCTTGATCAACGCCACTATTGACATTCTGTACGCCTTTGTGGACCCGCGTATCCGTTCAAAAATGAAACAATACTGATAGCAGGTGAACATTCATGGTCAACGCAAGCGCCGCAAGGCGCGAAACACAGCTAAAGCTCAAAACCTCCCAGGAGTACCGCCAGGCAGGTTTTGCCTCGGTCGGTTCCCTCATCGTAACACTCGTCTTGTTGCTGGGCAGCTACGATTGGGAGACTCAAGCCATTAAGCCTTATGTATGGATGGCCTGCGCCATCTATGGCATCTTTACCTTGCTGCAAGTTCTGCTCACCCTGCTGATTCGCAAAGATATTATGGTCCGGGGAGAAATCCATAGCGTAACCCGCGCTTTGGGCTACGTCCAGATATTAAGCCTGATCTCAGGTAATATCTTCCTCGTTCCGGCAGCTTTTCAGCTGATCCGGCAGCACAAGTCACCGGAGTATACTCTAGCGGTGTATACGCTGCTGACACAGATAGCTGTTATTGCTGTGTCTGCAATTAACCTGTACAAGCCTTACGTAGCAGATACCTTCCTGACAGGAATGTTTATCCTTCTGGCAGTAACCGTTTTTCATCTGCTCGTTGTCGTACTCACAGCTAAATTCGTGCGGCGGCGCCAAGTTCCCCGCCGGCTGGTCTGGGTGGCCTATCCGCTGCTGCTGACCTCGCTGACCGGTAATTTATTCGCGCTGGCGCTGGGCATCATCCTGCTGATCCGTATCCGTAACAGAGACAATCCTGCGGTAGCCGGTTGGGAGGATGTGCTGGAACGGCTGACCCGCAACACAACTGCGATGCTGGGGATGCTGTTCATTGTCTTTTTATTCTCCATCTCTGTCTGCAGTTACGTCACCTTTGATTACGGCATGGCTGTGGATAACAACTACTCACTGATTCTGCAGCCGCCGTCACTGGCGTATCCGCTGGGCACCGACAATTTCGGACGCTGCCTGTTCACACGTATTATCTTCGGAGCTCGAATTTCCCTGATTGTCGGTGTGATGTCCACCATTCTACCCCTTTTTCTAGGGGGTGCACTCGGGGCGATTTCCGGCTACTATGGCCGCTATACCGACAACATCATCATGCGCGTGCTCGATGTTCTGTATGCTATTCCCGGCATCCTGCTGGCCATTGCGATTATTGCCGCCTTTGGCGCCAATACGGTCAATCTGATTCTCGCACTCAGCGTCGGGGCCATCCCGACCTACGCGCGGACCATGCGGGCCAGTGTGCTGCAAGTGTCCACTTATGAATACGTGGATGCCGCGCGGGCCTTCGGTTCCAGCAATGCAGCCGTTATTTTCAAGCATATTGTTCCGAATTCACTGGCTCCGATGATCGTCAAGTCCACCCTGACCATTGGCGGTGCGGTCATCTCCACCAGCAGTCTCAGTTTTCTGGGGTTGGGCATCGAACCACATATCCCGGAATGGGGCAATATTCTCAAGCTGGGCAGCACCTACCTGGAGACGAACTCCTATCTGGCGATTTTCCCGGGGCTGGCGATTATTGCACTCGTCCTATCGTTCAACTTCCTGGGCGATGGGCTGCGCGATGCGCTTGATCCCAAGATGGATTAACGGATCTACCGGAAATTGCGTCCTTGCTGACGTTTTTCATAAAGAAACTATTTATATTCTGGGGAGGAAATTGTAATGAAAACAAGATCTACACTGGCTCTGCTGCTGACTCTGGTGCTTATCCTTAGCGGATGCTCTGTAGCAACCAAATCCAATACAGCCGGCAGTACCACCGAACCGGTTTCTTCCGAAACGCCGGCTACAGAAACTGCTGCTGCTGAGCCGGTTGAGATTGAAGTACTCGGCCAGAGCAGCAATGAGTCTGATCTGAACATTGTCAGAGACCAGCTGACTAAGAACGGCTTCAACGTGAAGCTGAATATCCAGCCTGACTACGCAAGCTTCAAAGCCCAGGAGGATGCAGGCAACTATGATGTGTCCATGTCCGGATGGACAACGGTTACCGGCAACCCCGATTACGCGGTCAGATCGCTGTTCAAGACCGGAGGCGACTATAGTATCCAGTCAGATCCTGAGCTGGATGCGCTGATTGACAAAGCGGCTACGCAAACTCCGGCAGAGTATGTACAGACCTACAAGGCTTTGGAGCAACGCCTGGTGTTCGATGAGGCCAGGATTGCCCCCTTGTATATCTCCTTGAAGAGCCAAGCTCTCAACAAAGAGATTCTGAAGCCGGATTCTGTAAGATTGTCCAAATCGCGGGCGCTCGCCTGGGAAGACATTGATTTCAATGACACCTCCAAACGCGCCACTCAGCCGTTGATCCTGGCCCAGGCGGCTTCCAACCTGACCTCCCTGGACCCGATTAAAGGCAATGACGGTTCAATCAACCAGCTCAATACGAATATGTATGTGCGCCTGGTCAACCTGACCGATGATGACAAAATCACTTCCGAAGCTTCGCTGTCCCGCAATTACAGCATTGCCGACGGCAACCAAGACTATTATTTCATTCTCCGGGACGATATCAATTTTGCAAAAATTGAGAATAAAAAGGCAGTAGATACCGGGGAACGCGTAGGCGGCGATGATGTCGTATTTTCTCTGGACCGTGCTAAGAACAAGGATTCTGTGCCGGATCACCGCACCTACAGCCTGCATGAGCACATCAAGACCGCCCAGGTGTTCACCGACCTGAATGCACTGGGTTCCATCCAGCAGGCAGGCGGAAAGGGTACCGTTAAGGAAGCCCTGGAACAAGGTCTTGAAGCGCCAATCGCTGAGCTCGTAGCAGACAAGAAGCAAGCGGACAACAAGCAAGGCAAATATCAAGTCATAAAGCTGACAACTACTGAGCCCTTTCCGCAAGTGCTGAACTATCTGGCGCATCAATCTGCCGGCATCGTCTCCAAGAAGCAAGTAGAGAGCATTAATACTTATGATGTAGCTAAGTTCGACGTCAACAAGGATATTCCTTACGGTGACCAGAACACGGTAACGGAGGGGGACAAATACAACAATACTTTGTATGCCAGCGGTCCTTACATCTTGTCTTACAAGAATGACTATGAAGGGGTCTTCCTGAAGAATCCGGGCTATCAAAAAGGAACAGATAACGAGGCACTTATCAACCAGGTAAATGTACGCTTTATTGCAGATGCTGACAGCACATTGTCTGCCCTGCGCAGCGGCGAAATTTATGTGTATTACGGTGTGCCGGAGACCAAATATGAAGTAGTCGAAGGCGACAGCAAGCTGCAGCTTAAGAGCATCCCGAGCAATGGCGTGAGCTACCTGTTGTTCAACACTAAGAACCGTGATGTAGCGAGCAGTGCAGATCTCCGCAAAGCTATACTCTACTCCATCAATCAGGACGAAATTCTGGCCTTTTACAAAAATAACAAGCTCAAAGCGGTCTCCACAGTAAGCCCGCTGGTCGATACCGGGAATGAGCTGAAGGCCGATCCGGCTAAGGTTAAAGAATTCCTGACCAAATACCAAGCTTCCAAGTAATTAATAAATGACAACGCATGACATACAGACGAGGCGGATAAATCTATAAAACCTTTCTTGCATCAGGCTTACGAAGATCTTCCATTAAACTTAACGCATACCATGAAAAAACCTGAAATTCCTTGTTGCTCAAGGGATTTCAGGTTTCTTTTGTTTTATAGACAAGTGAGATCGCCGCTATTTTTCCACCACAGGTACGCACAGATGGGCCTCGAATCTTTCGTCATCAGGTCCTGACTTCTCTGTATAGTTGATGAAGAAAACACCGTCTTCGTTGAACTTGAATTCACCTGATGGCAGCCATTCCTGATGGATATAATCCCATGTGTTTTGAAACGCAGCTGCCGGCACACCCTTGGCGATAAAAATGGCATATTTGGATGCGGGGTAATCCTTATGCACAAGTCCTTCCGGAACTGTACCGGGATCTCCTACCTCAACGCCTAAAAAATAGCCGGTATCCCAGGCGGATTGCTCCCACAGCTTGGGAACCGAATCGCGGCCTTCGAAGATGCCCAGGTAACAGCCGCTGCTCTGGACTTTTGACGGAATGGAATCAAATTTGCTGTCGATATCGAATTCCCCGAAGACATGTCCCCAAATATCGGCATAAGGCTCGCCTGCTTGATTGAGGTTCTGCCAGCCAATGACTTGAAGCTCCGGTAAATCTAGCACATAAGGCTTTTCTCCGCCAATGGAGTCGGTGCGCTGAGGGGCTTCTTTTTCCAGCTGCTGGCGGATCAGTTCGATTACCCGCGGTTTGAATTTAGGGGCGTATCCCTCGGTAGTTCCATCATAGCTGCTCCGTCGTAACGGCTCTGTCATGTATGATTCCTCCTAGTTCATTTGTTCTTCGTCTTCATTATAAATGGGATCTGAAGCGATGGATTGTCCGTTTATAACAGAATGTCCGGCAATAGCAATACACACCTTCATGGAGACCTCTTCATAGGTTTCATTTACGGTATAGAGGGCAAAAGGGCTGCCGGCCCGCCTATAGCAGCAGTTTTCCTCCAGCCAGCGGGTCATAATATCCGCAAGTCCGGTGAAATCCCCGTAACTGTCTGCGGTTAACACTGCATAAAGCCCTGCTTTTAGGGTAACAAGACTCAGACCGTCTTCGGCTGATAATTCGCCCGTTTCTGTCTGCTCGACACCGCACAAGTATCCATTGCTGGTAATCTCCACATAAAACGCCGATGGAAGGAATCCGCGTTGATTGATCTGCGATAAAAGCTTGGCCGAAGCTTCATCCTCCGCATGACTACCCACGGCATGGGCGACGATATAGTGCTGCTGCGCAAATGGGGTTACTTCAATGATGTAGCTGCTTTGCTTGCGGATAATGGGCAGAGATAGACGAAGCTCTTTGATGGTCCCTGTCTTTTGAATGATAAATTCCTCACGGCAATGATCACCTGCCAGGGTGAACACGCTTTTAGCCAGCCAATGGCTGTAAAGGTAGTCCCAGGCCTGGTTGATGCTTCCGGTAAAAGGTACGGATAAGACGGCAAACTCACCGCCGCAAAACGTAGCTGGCTCTATGGAGTGATAACCGGCCTCCCCCAGGGCGGAAATCCAGTAGTCATGATTCCGGGTATCTATGAATATGTTGTACGATTGTCTGGACCGCCCAACCTGCACAGGGGTTAATCCGAAGAGTCTAAAACTCATGCCCGTACGCTTGGTTGTGAAGACCGCTTGTTTCAGTGCGTTGATGGCTTGCTGTTCGATGTCTGTGTCTCCTGCGGCGAGGTAAACGGCGGTCAGGCCATGCAGCGGTTGCCCGGACTGGATCTTAATGGCTGTCTCCGCCAAGTGGAGGGGGAACTGCCCGGGGAGGAAGGTATAGAACACGCTGCTCCGTTTGTATTCCATTGGTGTAAGTCCGACTATTTTTTTAAAGACCTTGGAGAAGGAAGGCAGGGAGTCAAAACCGTTGCCCAGCGCAATTTCGGTAATGGATAACCCGGAGTTCTTGATCTGGGCGCATGCGTTGCTGATCCTTCTTTTGCGGATATAGTCTTTAATGGAATGGCCGGATACGCAATAGAATTCCCGGTACAGCTGCATCAAAGAAACATATCCCGTCCGGGCGAGGTTGTCGAGGCTGATCTCCTCATTCAGATGATCTTCGATATAATCGAAAACCCGCTTCAAAACATCCTGCTTCATAGCCAACCTGCTTTCCGGGGAATTAAACGGTGATGCGTTTCAAACCTCGAGTGCTATATTCTCTGTATACCATAATTAGGGAGGAAGGAAATGACAATTAGCATAATCATTGTGGTATTGCGAACACAAAGATACTCTTCACAGGAGCCGCGGGCTTTTGTGAAGAGTATCTTTTCATATTATAGGGGAGGATTAGTCCAGCAGTTTGGCAATATCGGCTTCGATCTGGTCCGGAGTAGTTTGCGGTGCGAACCGCTTTAGGACACGGCCTTCCTGATCGACCAGGAACTTGGTGAAATTCCACTTGACGCTCTTTGAGCCCAGGACGCCCGGTGCTTCCTTGGACAGGTATTTGAATAACGGATGCGCTTCGTCGCCCTTCACGTCAACCTTCTCGTACATCGGGAAGCTTACTCCGTAATTGATTTCGCAGAATTCGGCGATGTCTTCGCTTTCACCCGGTTCCTGTCCGGCAAACTGGTTGCTCGGAAAACCAAGCACCTCAAAACCACGGTCCTTGAATTTATCGTACACTTCCTGGAGACCCTTATATTGTGGGGTGAATCCGCATTTGCTGGCTGTGTTCACGACAAGCAGCACCTTACCTTTGTACTTGGACAGGGATTCTTCTTCCCCGCGCAGCGTGTTGGCCTCGAAATCATAAATACTCATGAATAACGCCTCCCGAATTTTAATTTATCACAATTTAATTTTACACTATTTATCGTAAGAAGCAACCCGTCAGAATTGTGACAACATTGTATATTCGTTTCAAAATATCTCTGTTGTTTAAATGTAGGGTATGCGACGGTACAAATACATTTTGATAAAGGAGCAGATACAGATGAAAGCATTATATACGGCTACAGCAACGGTTCACGGTGGACGGGAAGGTTCTGTGAAGTCCTCGGATGGTGTACTTGAACATGATTTGAAAATGCCAAAGGAGCTTGGCGGCCCCGGGGGTTCCGGCACAAATCCTGAGCAGCTGTTCGCGGCAGGCTACGGTGCCTGCTATGAAAGTGCGTTGGCCAATATCGCCCGTAAAGAAGGCGTTAAGCTGCAGGATGTGGAGGTCACCGCCAATGTATCCATCGGTAAGGATGACAGCGACGGCGGCTTCAGACTGGCTGTAAGAATGGATGTGAAGCTGCCTGGCATCGACCGTGCGCAGGCGGAGGATTTGGCGGAGAAGGCTCATGCGTTCTGTCCGTATTCCAAGGCAACGCGGGGCAACATCGAAGTTGAACTGAATGTGTTGTAACGAGCAGCCGGTATTTAGAAGGATTTCTGGAAATAATGGCTAAATAGAGACGGTGAGGCAGGAAACAGCCGGGAATAGCGGTCTAAAGGGCGGCTTTGGTTGACATCACCCCTAAAATTCTTTAATATGTCTAAGTATCTGTTATGCACGTGTGCTACTAAGTACCAAAAATATAAATAATGGGTGATGAAGATGTCTTACAGACCGCATATTACGAATGTGACCAAAGCCAGCAGCAATGATAAGGAAGGATTGTACGAGTTCATTATCAAGCTTGCTGACGGAACGGAGTGCCGCGCGTTCTATCATCGGTTTCCGGAATGGAAAATGACGAACATCAGCCGCCTGCTTAAGACACCATGTCCGGTTTGCCGCAAAGATTTCATCTGCAAATGTATGGAATCCTTCACTGCTGATTTCGAAGGGCAAATGCTCGGCGACGAGTGGATCGACAAGGCTATTGCTGAATAATTAAATGGACGGATGATGAGGCGCGGGAGCTATCCCGCGTTTTTGTTTATTTCCGGGGAGATACTATGAAGAGGGGGTGCGGCAAGATGGAGGAAGAGCAATACAAGACGGGCGGTAAGTCTATTGTGCTGATCGACGGCGTATGCCATCTTTGTCAGGGGCTGGTGCGGTTTATTATTCCGCGCGATCCCAAGTCCAGATTTCTGTTCGCCCCCTTGCAGAGTGAGACAGCGGGCGGAATGCTGAGTGCAGGCGGGCTTGGATCAGACCAGCTGAATACGGTCGTGCTGGTGGAGAACGGGACCTGCTATACAGAGTCGGCTGCAGTGCTGCGGATCGCCCGTGGTTTGCGTTTTCCGTGGCCTGCCGCATATATCTTCATACTTGTGCCGCGGCCTCTGAGAGATGCCCTGTACAGGCTTGTGGCAAGGAACCGGTACCGCTGGTTTGGGCGTGATGAGGAATGTCTGCTTCCCACACCGGAAATCCGCAAGAGATTTCTGTAAGGTGCACAGCCGATGTGCATAACCCAAAAAAGCAGCAGGTGGCTATGTCACCTTGCTGCTTTTTGGGCTGGCTTAAACCCCTATTCGGTTTGGAAATAGAGGATTTATTGATTAAGAGCTGTCGTTGTGAGGATATAGGTTTGCGTAAGTTTCCATTTGCCGTCTGCCGTTTTTTTCAGTATATTGACCGATACGGCCCGGCTGTCCTGAAACTCCGGACCTTTTACTTTCTTGGACGTCTGCACTGTGTATACCGCAGCAGTGTCCCCGGTATAATCAATAATTTTAGAAGAGTCAAGCGTAATGGCTAAATCATAGGCTTTAAACATTTGCATATAAAGTTCTTTGCTTTGCTCGTATGCAGGGGAAGTTTCGTCAATGGTGGATAAAGCACCATCCAGATCCTCTTTGTTGGAGTAATCCACATTGGCCTGAACAACAGCTTTAATTTGATCTTCATCCGTTTTGGGTACAGTGACCTTAGACTCCAGCACATCTGCCGGAAGAATGTACTGTAGCGCAGCGATTTGGATACCGCTGATTTGCCAAGCAGAACCGCCGGCTTTTCTGGTGAGGGAGTATACATACTCCGCTTGGCTATCCAGCATGAAGGGACCGCTTACTTTCTCGGAGGTTTCAATCGTGTGTACGGTTGCTTCATTCCCTTTGGAATCAATAATTTCCATCTGGAGGACGGTAGTCTTGGCATCAAAGATCTCGTACTGCTCTTTGATTCCTGGGCCGATCCCTGCCAGTGGGGATTCCGGATCAATAAGGCTCATGAACCCGTCATAGTTCTCTGTATTGGAATACGTCACATATTTATCAAATAATGCGGAGATTCCCTTGACATCAGCGGTGTTCTCCTTGCTTGTAATTGCAACAGTTCTGGAAGCTGCTTTCCACTCCACACTGTTTCCGGTGGCTTCGCTTACAAAGCGCAGGGGAACATAAGTGACTTTGTCAATTGTTTTGGGTGCGGAGGCCAGCTGTTTAACGGTTCCGTTTATAGTTGCTTTTTTGCTTCCGGTCTGCAGCTTGATGCTGAGACCTTCCTTGGTGGCTGTGATCGTGTTACTCTTGGCATCCCAGACCAGCTTCATGCCGAGCTTTTCAAAAATGGGCCGCATAGGGATGAGCACGGAATTGCCCTCCTGAATCGGGGCGGCGGTGGTCAAATTAAGCTTCTGCTGGTCAACGAGTACAGTGATAGGTTTGGTTGCTGCGGCTGCTGACAAGCTGATGGATCCGGATAAGACGAGGGCTGCGAGTAAACTGGGCACTAATTTCATGTTGAATGATCTCCTTTAGTTGTAATCTGGCCGTGCTGAAAGCTGACTGAATAATAGTATAGGGGAGTGGAATGATCCGGTAAATATCCAACTCAGGATATGGTGCGGGCTCAGGAATTGGAGTATAGAAGAGGTATTCGTAAAAAAGATATTGCCGCTCTACTGCATATATGCTACTATAGCTGTAAATTAAAGGATAGTAACGGAAGCACCGTTCAATGACCGTATACCACGGTTATTGGCGGTGCTTTTTTTGCTGTCTTTTTTGTTGTCTTTTTTGAAAGGTAAGCATTACAGGAAGGAGAGTGGTTTCATGGCGGCGAGGATCGTACTGGCAGTTCGTGAGAGTCAATACATTGAGCCGTTGCTGCATTACCTGCATCACAGTGAGTACGGGGAGATGCTGCGGATCACAGCTTTCAGCCGGCTGGATACATTTATGGAATTCATGAAGGGAGATGAGCTGCCGGACGCCGTTGTAGGCGATCCCATTTTCGTTGAGGCCTGGCTGGTGGAAGGCAGAAATACTGTTCCTTGGGGTGTTCTAAGCGAGGCCGGGAAGTATTCCAGCAGTAATGCGGGGAGTCTGGCCGGGGGTATGGTGATTGAGAAATATCAGTCGCTGCCCTCACTTCTGGAGTCCATCCTCCGGATAGGCGATGTGAAACGCATGAGGACAGCTTCGGCTGCCAAGGAGGAGACGCTGCTGCTCGGGGTAGTTTCAGCCAGCGGCAGCAGCGGCAAAACAACGATTGCGCTCAATATGGCCAAGCAGCTTGGCGGGATCGGGCTGTCTGTTTTCTATCTAAACCTGGAAAGTGTGGACAGCAGCGGGTTGTTCCTGCGGATGCCCCAGGGCAACGCTTCCGGGCTGGAACTTCTGCTGTATGAGCTTAAAGCAAGCGGCAGCGAAGGAAGCAAGGGGAATGCAGGCAAGCCTGAACTCGGGAGATACGCCGTAAGGCATGACAGCCTCCGCTGTGACGCCTTCAGACCGATCGGTAATTTCAAGGAAATGCTGCAGATGACCCGGCAGGATACGCTGGATTTATTGGAGCTTCTGGCCGGCGATGCTGGCTATGATGTTGTGATTGTAGATACAGGCAGCATTGAGGAAGAGCGGGCCCAGGCAGTGCTGCAGCGGTGCGGCATTCTGCTATGGGCGCTGAACAGTGACGAGGCAAGTATGTATAAGACGCTCAGGTGGCTGGAGCATTGCGGAGATCCGCATTCCGGTCTGCCGCCGGAGGTGCCGGGCAAGAGCAGGTTTGTGATGAATTTTGCCGGGGATTCAGCCGCGGGCTGGCCAGGGCGGGAAGAAATCAGAATAGATGGTGTGCTTCCTTTTATCCCTTCCTGGGCACTGCAGCATCATGTGGAGCTCTGCTTGAATTCTCCGCAGTTTACGGCTGGGGTGCAGCAGCTCTGCACTGATATCATTGAGCCGGCGCTGCCGCGGGTATTCACCGGGGGCTTACATGAATGAAGCCATGTTCAGGAAGCTGCGCGGCGACATACGCGCAGGGCTTGATGTCACTTCGGCTGTCGGAAACCGTGAGCTTAACAGCTATATTGAACGAACCATTCTGGAGATGGACAGCCTGCGTTATTTAACTGCCCAGGAAAAGCATGAACTGGTCAAAAAGCTGTTCGATTCCTTCCGGGGGCTGGATGTGCTGCAGCCGCTGGTGGATAACCCGAAAATCACCGAGATTATGATCAACAGTCATGAGGAGATATTTATTGAAGAGGAAGGGCAGATACGCCGCCTGCCGCTGGCTTTCGAATCCAGGAGCAGACTGGAGGATATTATCCAGACCGTAGTTTCCGGTGTGAACCGGGTGGTTAACGATTCCACCCCGATTGTGGATGCGCGGCTGAAGGATGGTTCCCGCG
This sequence comes from Paenibacillus sp. FSL H3-0321, assembly GCF_038002865.1. Taxonomy (NCBI): domain Bacteria; kingdom Bacillati; phylum Bacillota; class Bacilli; order Caryophanales; family Paenibacillaceae; genus Paenibacillus; species Paenibacillus sp. FSL H3-0321. Next base: position 5,698,119 of record NZ_JBBODH010000001.1, read on the forward strand.
TCAATATCGTACTGCCGCCAGTGGCCTTGAAGGGGCCGGCGATGACGATCCGCAAATTTCCGGAAACGCCGATGTCGATGAGCGAGCTGGTGCATCGTGGGGCGCTGAGCGGAGAAGCGGCGGAGCTGCTGCAGATTCTGGTCGCTGCCGGATACAACATCTTTATAAGCGGCGGAACAGGCTCCGGCAAAACCACCTTTCTGAATGCTTTGTCTCAATTTATTCCGCCGCAGGAGCGGGTGATCACGATTGAAGACTCCGCCGAGCTGCAGATTGTCACCGTGCCGAATCTGGTCTCGCTGGAGACCCGCAACGCCAACACAGAAGGCCGCGGGGAGATCACGATCCGCGACCTGATCCGCTCCTCCCTGCGGATGCGCCCGAACCGTATCGTGGTCGGCGAGGTGCGGGGGGCCGAGTGTCTGGATATGCTGCAGGCGATGAACACGGGCCACTCTGGGAGCTTATCGACAGGGCATTCCAACAGTGCACAGGATATGGTCAGCCGTCTGGAGACGATGGTGCTCAGTGCAGCTGATTTGCCGGTATCAGTGGTCCGCCAGCAAATCGGCTCTGCGATTGATATCTTTGTCCATCTCTCCAGGCTGCGGGACCGCTCGCGGCGGGTGATGGAAATCTCCGAGGTCATCGGGCTGCGGGATGGGGAGGTGGCGCTGAATCCGTTATATGCGTTTCAAGAAACGGGGGAACGTGAGGGCAGAGTGGAGGGAGGCCTGGTTCCTTGCGGGAATCCTCTAATGCATTCCAGCAAGCTGAAGATGGCCGGGGTACAAAGTTATCCGTTATCGCAATACAGTAGGGGAACTGAGAAGGAGGTGGTCTTCTGATTCATTTGGGGAAGAAGCCGGTCTCTTCGCCGGGCAAGCGGAGGGGGTCCTCCGCAGAAAAGGGAGGGACGTCTGCGGAGGCTGAGGCCGGGGGCAATCCGCAGCTGCCGGATTATACCGTCTATGTATTGACGCCTTTGTCTAGAATGCTGGCTATGCTGGCAGGCGGGCTCCTGCTGTTCGGCATCGGGTACCTGTTCTACCATAACCTGTTGCTGTCTTTGCTGCTTGTGCCGGGGGGAGCTTATGCACCGCGGCTGTTGCGTGATTACCTGCGGCAACGCCGCCGGTCTGCGCTTAACCTGCAATTCAAGCAGACCTTATTTTCGCTCTCTTCTTCGCTGTCCGCCGGACGTTCCGTAGAGAATGCGTTTCGCGAGGCCGTGCAGGATCTGCGGATGCTTGACCCGGAAGGGGGCAGCGATATGATCTTTGAGCTGAATATTATATGTGCCCGGATGGAGTATGGCCAGCCTGTGGAAGAAGCGCTGCAGGATTTCAGCAGACGGGCAGGCATGGAGGATGTGGAACGGTTCGCTGATGTATTCTCTGTCTGCAAGCGGACAGGGGGCGACCTTGTGGAGATTGTGCGCCGCACCTCCACAATCATCGGGGAGAAGCTGGATATCCAGCAGGACATTGCCGTCAGCATCGCCCAGAAGAAATTCGAGGCGAAGGCGCTGCTGGCCTCCCCGCTTGCCATGGTGCTGTTCATGAGCCTGACCGCCGGAGATTATATGGAGCCAATGTATACAGGTGCCGGAATTGCAATTTCCACACTGGCGCTGGGCGGGCTGTTTCTGTGTTATCTCTGGACCTCCAAAATTATGGATATCCCGCTGTAAAGGAGGTGAAAGAATGATTTGGCTGTGCGGTTCGGTCGTTCTGATGTTAGGGCTGGGATGGATATTCCTCCGCCTGAAATGCGGCAGCCGTTATGCCGGGCTTCGCGGTCTGCCTATGGATGGACTGCGGCTGCGCGGATTGGGCGAGCCCTTCCTGCTGCTGATTGAGCAGTGGGGAATTGGCAGTCATATTCCTTCGGTGATGTTCCGTATTCAGCGATCCTTGCAGCGCAGTTACGGCATGCGTTACAGCGCAGAACGGACGCTGCTCTTTATGGGAGAAATGTTCAGCTACAGCTGGCTGCTGCTTATCGGTGGAAGCGCGCTGACACTGTTCAGCGGCGAGAAGGCGGGAATTCTCCTGGGGGCTGGTCTGGCAGTTATTCTGCCCGTTGCACTGGTCAGTGATCTGCACAAGAAGGTAAGGCTGCGGGAGCAGAATATTATGCTGGAGCTGCCCGAGCTGCTGAACAGTATTGTCCTGCTGGTCGGCGCCGGGGAGAATGTGCAGCGGGCGATTATCCGCTGCGTGGAGAGCCGGAAGGGAGATTACAGCCATCCGCTCTATAAAGAGCTGTCGATTATGACTGGGGAGTGGGAGAGCGGCTACTCCTTTCAGCAGGCGTTTGAGAATTTCAGCAAACGCTGCGCGGTACAGGAGGTATCGCTATTTACAACCACGGTGCTGCTGAATTACCGCAGAGGCGGAGCCGACTTTGTCTTGTCCCTGCGCGATCTTTCGCGGATGCTCTGGGAGAAGCGGAAGGCGATCAGCCGGACGCGGGGGGAGCAGGCTTCTTCGAAGCTGGTGTTCCCGATGGTGGTTATCTTTTTAATTGTAATCATTCTGGTGGGCACACCGGCATTTATGATGATGAAAATGTAGGAGGATGAGACGAATGATGACATTCATAACAGAAGGCGCTAAGAACTTGTGGAAGGACGAGGAAGGGCTGGGCACGCTGGAGATGATCCTGATTATCGCTGTACTGATTGCTGTAGTTTTGGTGTTCCGCAAGGAGATTGTCAAAGTGGTAGAAGACTTGATCAGCACTGCAGGAAGCAAGAGCCAGGAAGTATTCGAATCATGAAGCTGGAGGATGACGAAGGCAGCTTTACTATCGAAGCTTCACTTTTGCTGCCTATCATCATGTGTATTACGATGCTGCTGCTATTCTTCTGCCTGTACAGTTACCAGAAGTCGATGCTGCTGCAGGTCGCTTCCGCTGCTACTGAACGTGCGGCCTACAATTGGGACAATAGCCATAAAGAGACGGAAGGATCATTTGTTATTGGCGAGTATGACTCCCTGTATTGGCGGATCGGCGAGGATGGACTGCTAGCTTCTTTATTCGGGCTTAGTGCCGGGAACGGCGGGGCTTCTGTTACACTGCCGAATGCTGCCGAGGGTACTGGCACCTTGCCTGTAATTAAGCTTCAGCAATCTTCCGGCATAGTTCCGGCAAATTTGAGTGGCCAGATGAATTATGCCTACAGTTTAACCGGCCGGAAGATCAGTGCGGAATTGAAGCAAATGCTGAATCTGCCTGTGCTGGATGAGATGCTGGAGGACGAGGCCAACCCTCAAGTGAAAGCCCAGTCCGTTGTTTCTGAGCCTGTTGAGTTTATCCGAACAGTAGATCTGATGCGTTATTATGGTGCGAAGTTCAAAGGAGGCACGGAGAGTGGCAATACCGGAACAAGCATGGAAAAGAAAGATGCGTCCCAGATGCTGAAGAAGCTGCGCTAATCCGGTTTGTGAACTTCAGAACCCAAAAGAGGCTAAGGGAGGGGGCACAGATGAGGAGTAGAAAAGGTACTGCCTGCAGTCCAAGAAAAGCGTTCAATTCGTGGCGAAAGAAAGGAACAGAGGGATCGGTTTCTATTTTCCTGATTATGATACTGGCCTTCGTGTTCCTGTTCACCGCTGTGCTGATAGATTATGCACGGATTGCCGCCGTTAATGTGCAGCAGGAACGTTTGGCGAGAGCCGCAGTCCGTTCGGTAATGTCTTCTTATGATATTCAGCTGCGCGAGAGCTATGGCCTGTTCGCCTTTGGCGGCAGTGACGGCAATCAGCTGCTGTCCGGGGTGCTGAACGACAATCTATACGAGAGCGGGCGGGGAGATGCTTTTAATTTATTGCCCTTAGGACTGGATTCTTCGGTCTTGAATTGGAGTCGCCCTCTTGGAAGCTACGATGTTTTTCAAAGGCAGATTGCTGAGGAGATGAAGTATAAAGCACCGGTCGATTTTGCCCTGGAGCTGGCCGGAAAGTTTAAGCCGCTCTCGGCGGCTATGGGTGAGGCTTCACGCTCAACCAAATTATTCAGCAAGCTGCAGCCCTTGTATGATGAACGCGAGGCTGCACTGGATCTTATGATGGAGCGGCGAAAGCAGGCTGCGGAAAGCGTAAGATCCCTTCAAGAACTGATTATGAATCCGCCGGGAGACCATATTGAGTACCGTTTTCTGGGGGAGATCACTTCTGCGGCTGACATTGCAGCGATGTATGACGACTATGTCGGCAAATACTATGCGGATTTTTACCGTGAAGAGGATGAATATTCCAGATACAGCAGTCAGATCAGCGAGTATTTAAGACAAACTACGGAGTTTCTTCCGAGGATTCCGTCAGCACTGACTCTTTTTCGTACGGAGCATACCCGGCTTATCGCTGATGCCGGGTATGCGCTGCAAAGAGTCAGGGAGCTGAATGAAGAGATGAGGTACATACTTGAACAGTCCAGAACTAACGGGGCGGGGAGTGCCGAAGATAGTGCGCGGAATTGGGAAATACCGGGAAGTGCCGGTGAACTGAGCGCAGAGCCGCTAAAAAAAATGCGGGAGCAGGAGGATTCGCTTATTCTCGCACCGGCAGAGATCAGCGCCATGGAGCATGACTTAAATGTTCAGGAAACTGCCTCTCAGACAGCGGAGCAGGCAGCTTCCGGATTGCCGGGCGCATTGAATGGAGCCACGGGGCTGGATGCGGATTTTGGCAGCATGAATATGGCAGTTTTGAACGCTTTACAGGCCGTCACCAGTTACCTCCAGCACTATGGTGAACATGGAGATATCATTGCTGCTGAAGCCGGGAAGATTGAAGCCCACCGAACTTCGGACAGAGAGCGCAAGCAAATCGAACGGCAGGCAAAAGCCAAGCTGAACGATGCGATGAAGCTGTTGGATCAGATTCGTCAGCTTGGCGACAGCGCCGGAGCAGCGAGGGAACGTTATCAGACGCTGAGCCAATATTTTCAGGACAACATTCAGCTGAACAGTGGATCGGACCAGGAAGCCTCGAATGCGCAGAACACATCGGATCCTTATGCAGCTGGAAGTTCTTCGATGGCAAAGACAGACGATATTTATGCCGCAATGGGCAGCATTATGGAGGGTGCCAGAGACCGGCTGTTCCGAACAGAATATTCTGCAATGTATTTTCCGCATTTCGATCTTTCAAAGTTGACTCCGGTAGCTTCCGGCTCCGCAGGTGCCGCCGCAGCGCCGCTTGCGGACCAGCTTGATCCCCATACCCAGGAGCTTGAATATATTCTCTACGGCTTCCATAACCCAGCGGGTAATGTGGCGGCAGCGTACGGTGAAATCTTTGCGCTGCGGCTGGCCATCCGCACCATGGAGGGCTTTATTGAAAGTTCGCGTCTCGGCAATCCGCTGGCGATTCTAGCTGCAGCGCTGCTGTACGGAATCGAGCAGGCTGTTCAGGATATGCTGCTGCTATGCAGGGCAGGGGAAATCCCGTTGTCCAAATACATGCCTGCAAAGCTGTCCTACCGTGATTATTTGCGGTTGTTCATGCTCCTGCATGGAGGGGGCGATGTGCAGCTCTCCCGCATGCTCGCCTTGATCCGGCTGAACACCGGAATTAATCCGGCCGAGAAATTCACCTATGCCTCGGCGGAGATTAAGATGGCGATGCCGCTTTGGTTTTTGCCAGGCGTAGTGAAGCTGGTGGACTACAGCGCCGGTCTTCCCGGGGATGTTCAGGGCAGATTGTATTACAGAGGGGTAAAGGCTGATTTTTCATATTAGCGGGAGGTTGCAGAATGAAGCAATGGCAGAGCCTAACCAGACAGCGGGATGAAGGCAGCATGGTTGTTGAGGCGGCTATGGTTCTCCCCATGTTTCTGCTGTTTGTCCTGTTCCTGATTTTTATCGTGCAGATGACCTTGTACTCTACAGCCTTGCAGAGCACAGCTTCGGATACGGTCAAGGTGATATCGGCCCACATGTATCCGGCGGCACTGGCTGCGCAGAAGTGGGGGGAAGAACAAGGAGCAGATAGCGGAACAGCAGGTCAGCCGGCTGCAGCAGGAAGCACTGGTGGAAGCATAGGAAGGGAAGCTGACACAGCTGCGCCAATCAATGCTGGCGTAGCAGGAGGCACATCCCCGTTATCATCCGGGACTTGGAGTATCCCGCGCCTGTCGCTTGAGCAATGGGGTGAAAGCTTCGCCGCAGACCTTCCTGAACCCTTGAACGAGTGGGTCAACGCTGCGATACAGCGGGGTGAAGGCCCGCTTCAGGAGCTTCAGGCTGAGGCGTCGCAGTCGGTGCTGGATCTTGCGCTGAAGCCAATAATGAAGCCTTATCTCTCATCTGACTGGCTGGATTATGAACGGATTCATGTCTCCAATGCCATTATTCCGGAGCTGAAGAGAGGCGCACGTCCTTATTTTGGTCTGGTCGTCAGCTACGAGCTGCCGATGAAGGTCCCCTTTCTGAACCGGAGCATTGTATTGGAGGCAAGTGCGGTGGAGCGGCTGTGGATTGGCGATACCGGAGAAACAGGGACAGAGGGAGACGGCGGTGCCGGAGAAGAGCAGCATTCCATTGTAGTCCTGGCGAAGCCGAATCCGGGGGTGGCAAATCATCAGGGCAAGATCCGGGTTAAAGTTCCGCCAAATGCTTCGGCAAACTTGTCGATATTTTATAAAAGCGGCCAGAGTACGGCCAAATATCTGGGCTGGAAGCAAGCTGATGAAGGCGGGTATATCGAATGGGAATGGAAAATCGGCGTGAATACAACACCGGGTTCCTGGCCTTTTGTAGTCCGTCTGGATGACGGTACATTCCTAGAGGCGGCATTTACGGTTGTGAAATGAACATGGCGGAAGAAGGATGTTATGTATGACGGAATGGGCATTTTGGGGTTGTCTGCCGTTTCTAACGGCGGCGTTAATAACCGATATCCGGTGGATGAGAATACCGAACTGGATTTCAGTCTCTGCACTGACGACAGGCCTCCTTGTGCAAGGCATAATGAACGGCTGGCACGGATTGCTGTTCGCTGCCTGCGGTGCGGGGGTTGGATTTACATTGCTGCTGATCCTGTATGTTATGGGCGCTGTCGGCGCTGGAGACGTTAAGCTTTTTGCAGGAATAGGTGCATGGACGGGTGTGCTGTTCATGCTGCAGGTCATGATGTATTCTATCCTATTCGGTGCTGTAATCGGCTGGATGATTGTCTTGTGCAGACGGGAGGCAGGAAGGCGGATTCGCGGTATTGTCAGCAGGACTGCCGGATTTCTGCTGCTGCGTAATCCGAAAATATTAAAGGCTGGGAACGGCAAGGAAATGCTCAGGTTTCCCTTTATGCTGGCTGTAGTTCCGGGGTTCATTTGTACATATCTCTACTTATAGATTGGAGGTGAAGCTTGATGTTCGGATTGAGCCGCGATTTTGTGCAGCAGGACGGTATCTCTATGCTGCTCGGCAAGCCGGATGGATTGTCTGCGGGCGAGCTTAATATGGTTCAGGCCCGGATGCTGATGAACAGCGGCATTCCGTATCACCTGCGGCTACTGCTCAGAGAAATTGATTTGCAGGTGACCTTGGAATATTCCCTGTCCCGCCGCAAAATGCTCAGTCATTTGCTGAAAAGCGACAGGCTCAGCATGAACGATTTCTTCGGGCTGCTGCTGCAAATTGCCCAGGGAATGGAGGAAGGCCGGCTGTACATGCTGCGGGCGGAGCAATATGCGCTGCATGAGGATTACATTTTTGTAGAAGGTCCGCTGAACGGAGGAAGAGTCTACTTGACCTGCATTCCTTTGCAGCAGCTTGCAGCAACCACGAAGCCGGGAGAATGTCTGAGGTCTTTGATTATGGTGATGATGGCTTCGGTAACAGAGCTTGCCGGAAGCGGTGTGCAGAGACTGCTGCAATATTGTGGAGGAGAGGATTTTACTCCGGCAGGCTTAAGGGATTTGCTCTCGGAGCTGCTGACCGCTGCGGAACCTGTCATTAGACCTTTGAATAATACAGAGCTGCCGCCAGAAATCCAAATATCTCAGGCAGCAGTGCCGCCGGGTGCAGAGAGACATATTCAGGAGAAGGCAAGTGCACGTGAAGCAGGTAAACTGTCCGCTCTGCCAAGGCGTTCGGTATATGGGGTAACCGAGAATGCACAACCTGCAGACAATACCCAGCAGTATGAGCCTCCATGGAACAATGACTTGCCAAAACTTAAGCGGAAGGACGAGGAGGAGGAGACAAAGCCGGATAAAGCGGGCAGTGAGCATCGTCTTTCTTCCCAGTCCTCTGCTAACAGAACCTATGTTGTACTCGGCGGTGTTTTGGCCGACGCGTTGTTATGGAAGTTCCTCTATTTAAATAGTCCCAAGCCGTTATGGTTGGCAGTTTGCGCAATAGCAACGTTAGTATTGGGTGGATTTTGCTGGTTGGTCTGGAGTGAAAGGCTTGTGCTCGGAGGGAGCAAACCAGAGGAGGAGGAAGAGGGCGAAGAAGATGCTGCGGACAAAAGCTGGAGGTCCAAGCGGGAACTGGAATGGGATTTTGGCAGAAATCCGGTAACTCCAGTCCGTACTGAAGCTCCTGTCAGAGCTAGTCCGCAGCTGTTTACAGCTGCAAATGCTGGTGTTCCTGCGGGCATACAAAGAACTGAAGTGGAGATGGAGGAGCGTAGCAGGATTAAGCCGCCGGTGGCTGTAGCCGCGACGGCACTACTCTCCCGGGAAAATCATTCAGAGATGAGGCCGGAGGTAAAGCCGCTATCTGCTTCTCCTTATCTGGAAAGATGCGGTGAGGATGAAAGCGGACCGGCAGAAATCATTGAACTGAACCGCGCCAGCTTCATTATCGGCCGTTCGCCGGAGGTAGCCCAGTATGTAGAGAAATCAGAAGGCGCATCGAGAGTGCATGCTGAAATCTCCAAGAGTGCTGAGGGGTACATCCTGAAGGATCTGGACTCCAGGAACGGCACCCTTTATCAGGGAGAAGCCATGATTCCTTATAAGGAGTACCCGCTGAACGAAGGATCTGTTTTTACCATTGTAAAAGGGTCTTATACGTTTCATTCGCTCTAACCTTGGAGAAACGGGCCGATAGCAGATCTATAATCTATTCTGATCTCAACTGTTCCAGAGCCGGCTGCAAGGTCGGATAAGTAAACGTGAAACCATGCTGAATGGCTTTGGCAGGGAGCACGCGCTGGCCTTCCAGCAAAATTTCCGACAGTTCACCTACAGCTGCTTTTAATAGAAACGCGGGAAGCGGGAACCAATGCGGACGATGATATACTTTGCCGATCATTTTGCCGAAAGCCTCATTTGTAACGGGATTCGGGGCAGTCGCGTTGACAGGGCCTTCTATTCCGGGAGTCTGGATGCAGAAATCGATCAGCCGGGACATATCGGCAAGGTGAATCCAGGACAGCCACTGCTTACCGCTGCCCATTCTGCCCCCGAAGCCCAGAGCATAGGGCAGCTTCATTTTGGGAAATGCTCCGCTCTCGTTGCCGAGCACAACCCCGGTCCGCAGTTTCACCAGTCTAACCCCTGTATAAGCTTCATCCGCTGCTGCTTCCCAGGTCTTGACAACCTCAGACGGAAAGTCCATTACATGGGCCGGTGAGGCTTCGTCAAAAGTATCGGCCAGCGATGTTCCGTAAATGGCAACAGCGGAAGACTGGATCACTACCGGGGGCTTATGCTGCAGCGAATTCAGCAGCTTGGCGGCTGCGGCAACGGTTTCAAGACGGGACTCCATAATAACTTTCTTTCCGCTTGGACTCCAGCGCTGGCTGAGCGAAGCTCCGGCCAGATTGACTAGTGCATCTGCACCTTCAGCAGAACCCGGATTCTTTGAAAGGCTGTCCCAGGTAAGGTAACTGAGTCCCGGATGTATCATTTGGGTTTTGGGCAGCTTGCGTCCGACAATGATGATTTGATGTCCGGCCTGCAGCCAGTATTCTGTAAGCACTCTTCCGATAAAGCCGCTGCCGCCGCAAATTACGTATTTCATATGGCAATCTCCGTTTCAGGACGTCCTGAAGAGACGTTAGTGGTATATCTACAGCAGGAGATAGGCGGATTGTTACTTGATTAAATGCCGGTAAGGTGAGTAGTCGATGCCGTTCTTTTCAAGGAAGGTGATAAGAAACCGGTTATCACGCCGCGGGGTGGCGACAATGTAGCCTTTGATGCAGTGCTCGCGGGTGACTGCCGGAGCATTGCTCTCTACCGCGATTTTACCGATCTCTGCAGCAATGGAATGTTTGGCAATATCGCGGAAAGGTCCGGGCACCGGCTGCACAAGCTGATCCAGGAAAGCCTTCGTCTCGTCGCTCCATAGCGGACGGCTGCGCTCCACCCAGTAATTCTGCCAGTCCAGCTTGGACTTGCCGTCGGCTTTGGGCAGCACCTTCAAAAACTTGCGGAACATGAAATAGCCGCCGATGCACATGCAGCCCAGCAGCAGAAAAGTCCAGAATGCGATGGAGTTCATAAACCAATTGCTTGGTATTGCGGATAATAAGCTCAAGTCTGATTTAAAAGACATGTATACACCGCCTTTGACAATGATGATTGTCACAATCCTTAATCTCTACTAAAGTATAGCGTATTTCCACAGTTTTGCGAAGCGAAAGACGTCCGCGGGAGCTTGCCTAGATTTATTTTCCCGATCACGGTAGAATAAGGGTTAATTCGTGAAGGAAAGAGGGAAAAGGCATGCTGAAAATAGGTTCACATGTGTCCTGCGCGGACAAGGGTCTCCTGAGCGCGGCCAATGAAGCAAATGAGTACGGTTCAAGCTCGTTTATGATATATACGGGAGCTCCGCAGAATACACGCCGTAAGCCGATCGAAGCGATGTACCCTGCTGAAGGGAAGCTCGCTATGCAGACTAACGGAGTCGAGGAAATCGTCGTTCACGCTCCATATATTATCAATTTGGGCTCCTACAAGGAAAACACCTACCAATTGGCGGTTGATTTCCTGCAGGAAGAAATCCGCCGTACCCATGCACTTGAGGTCAAGCACATTGTATTACATCCCGGAGCGTATACCGACAAGGATGCCGAGTACGGAATTCAGCGTATTGCCGAGGGTCTGAACGAGGTGCTTGGCGGTACGAACGAGACAGAAGTACACATTGCTCTTGAGACGATGGCCGGCAAAGGAACAGAGATCGGCCGCAGCTTCGAGGAAATTGCCTCGATCATTGACAAGGTCGTACATAATGAGCGGCTGTCCATTTGTCTGGATACCTGTCACATTCATGATGCCGGATACGATATCGTTGGCGATCTTGATGGTGTACTGCGGAAGTTCGATGAGGTGATTGGCCTGAAACGGCTTGGCGTAGTCCACATTAACGACAGTAAAAATCCGCGCGGAGCGGGAAAAGACCGCCATACCCCGATTGGGTCTGGCTGGATTGGCTTCGAAACGATAAACAATGTGGTTCACCATGAAGCTCTGGCAGGTTTGCCGTTCATTCTGGAGACCCCTTGGATCGGGAAGGACGCCAAGACACTTCGCCCGATGTACGAAGTGGAGATTGCTCTGCTTCGCGGCAATGTGGCTGAACGGTTCGGAGCAGAATTCCTGCAGGAGGTAGAAGAGCTGCATGCTTTCTTTGCCAAGCAGGAGCTGGATTCCCGCAAGTATGTGCTTGATGTGTGGGAACTGCTGAAGAATGATGCCAAAGCCAAAAAGGCTGATCCGCGTGAACCGCTGGAACGTTTATATGATAATATCGCTTCTGCCGGATTGTTCCCGCAGCTTAGCGAGGAAGCCATCAATCAGCGTTTGATCGCCTGGCTGGCCGGCAGACAAGTTCTCGTGAACGCTTAAGCTAAACTACAGATTGCGCAAGTAGATGAGAGGATGGACAGGGGATTATGGAATTACATGTGAAAAGAGATCATTCATCAGGCGAACAATACCCGAATCGGGCGCGCATGCTCATTTCTTGTCCCGACGGACCGGGGATTGTTGCGGCTGTATCGCATTTTCTATACCAGCACGGAGCTAATATCGTGCAATCCGATCAATATACAATGGATCCGGATGGCGGAATGTTCTTTATGAGAGTGGAGTTTGACTTGCCAAAGCTGGAAGAACGTCTGGAAGAGGTACGGTCCATCTTCGGAGGGGTCGCCGAGCGGTTCAAGATGGACTGGCAAATTTTCAATGTAAGCCATAAGAAGAAACTGGCGATTTTCGTCTCCAAAGAAGATCATTGTCTGGTAGAGCTGCTCTGGCAGTGGCAGGCAGGCGATCTGGATGCCGATATTGCGCTTGTTGTCAGCAACCATACCGACATGCAGTCGTACGTTGAGTCTTTCGGTATTCCGTTCCATCATATCCCGGTTACGGCGGATACCAAGATGCAAGCAGAGAAACGCCAGCTGGAAGTCATCGGTGATGATATTGATGTCATCATTCTGGCCCGCTACATGCAGATTATCTCTCCTTCATTTATTGAGCATTACCGGCACCGGATCATCAATATCCACCATTCCTTCCTGCCGGCATTTGTGGGTGGCAAACCCTATGCCCAGGCCTATCAGCGCGGGGTGAAGATCATCGGCGCTACTGCCCACTATGTGACCGAAGAGCTTGACGGAGGTCCGATTATCGAGCAGGATGTGCAGCGGGTTAGCCATAGCGATGATGTAAATGAACTGAAACGTATTGGACGCACCATTGAGCGGGTTGTTCTGGCCCGTGCGGTCAAATGGCATATTGAGGATAGAATCCTTGTTCATCACAATAAGACAGTAGTATTTAATTAATTGAATTCATCCGGTGAAAGCCAGCGTGTAATATCGCTGCCAATTCTGTCCCAATGGGAATACCAACTGTATCGCTAGTGTCATTGACGGCAGTATTGGCCTGGCTTTTACCGGAATCCTTTCTCCAGCCGGGATACTTTATCCCGCAGTTGCCTCAAGATTTGCTACCTCATATGTATAATCTAATAATCTTCTTATTCTCAATCAGGTAAAAAAGCATTTTACCAGCATTTTGGCTACGTATGCCAAAGTGCATTTTGTCATGCGCAAATGACCGTATTTCAAAGGAGGTAAATCGCTTGGGATCACAGCGGGGACATCTGTTAAAACGAAATTATTTCTTCGCCTTTCTTATACTGATCATTGGCTTCGGCGGTCTGCTTGGCTATGATCTCTATTTCAAGCCGTATGTGCTGTCACGGACAGTAGTTAAGGTGAAGGTGGCTGAGGGTGGTTTTTTACCTAAAAATTATGAGCTGAAAGTGGGAGATCTCTACCTGGATTCTGTCCAGACCAAGGATATTCCCTCAGGGGTCATTACGGAAGTCAGCCAGGTGGAACACAAGATAACTAATGTGAATTTGATGGACGGCAGTATCCTGACGGAATCGCTGGTCGATGTCAGTGATTTGGAGCCGCAGCAGGATGAGGGGATTTTCCCTATTCCGAAGGAAGCCATCTTTGCAATCAACGGATCGCTCCGCAGCAGAGACAAGGTGGATATCTATCTGGTGGAAGGAGATCCGCCGGATAAATCCGAAACCGCCACTCCTACTGCTCCCAATGCATCCGGAGGTCCGGCGTACTCTACAGGAGTCATGCATGATTCATCGGCAAGCAGCTCAGCAAATGAGGCCGCCCAGCCGGCTGAGCCTGCCCGTCAGGTATTCCTCAGCGGTGTCACTGTAAACTATGTCCGTACAGAGGATAACAATGATGTGCTGGATACAGAGAACGGCAACAATAACAACCGCTTTACTTCCACGGGCAAGGTTGCGGCACCGGAACTGAAGCTGAAGAAAAGCGACGGTGAGCTGCTGGGACAATATTTGGAGCAAGGCAAGAAGCTATGGATTGTACGAGTTGAGTAGAAAGGAGGAAGGAAGTCTTGAAAATTTTCAGTCTCGGTATGGATCAGCTAACCATTAACGAAATCAAGCTTGCCGGGTTCACGGTCATCACACAAAGTGTATTGCCCGAAGTCCAACATGCCGAAGGACACATGCTGATGGTAACAAGCGAGCAGGTACCTGTTACAGCCTTAAGCGGACTTCGCCAAGGATACCCGGGTTCAACTATTTTATATATGTATCTGCAAAAGGGAGTCCGCGGCTATCAGTCTATACATATGTTGTGTGAAAGTCTTGGCATATTCTTCATTCCGCCCCGCTCAACATCATCGGCGGTGGTGGAGAAGCTGCGGTACATTCTGGAGGAGGAACACGAGGAGCGCGGAAGTCTGGTCGGATTTTTCGGATCTGGTCCGGGCATTGGCTGTACAAGTGTGGCCAAGCTATTCGCCAGGAGGATTGCGGCAGCAGGACTGCGTGTGATTTTGCTCGGTTTGGATTTGTATGATCCAGGCTATGATCCCAAAACGTCCGTAAGTCTGGACAGGCTGCGGCCGCGTATTACCGGCAAGATGCTCCACCCCGAGGATTTCGCAGGATTGGTTAAGCAGGATGGATATAGCTATTTACCGGGCAACTTCGATTACTTAAGCGCACAGGATTATCAGGAGGAGGAGATCGAATATTTGCTCGCGGAAGCTAAGGCGAACGCTGACCTGGTCGTTGCCGATTTTGGCTCCATTCCTGAAAGTGCCGCGTGGTACATAGGAATGCAGAAATCAGTGCTCCGGATGATCGTAACCCATCCCAAACACGAATATCGTCTTCAGCCCCTGATGGAACTGGCCGGACACATGGACCTCTATCCGCAGGACTTCCAGTGGATTATAAACCGCAGCAATGTCGAAGAGCTGACCTCGCCTAAGAATCTGGCGTTGCGGTTCGGCAGTGAGATTTTGCTTGAGCTGCCGTATTATCAGCCTTTTCTGGAATCACTGCCGCTTGGCAAAAAGGAGCTTCAGCAGGTAGACGACAAGGTCCACTCCCTGTTGGTTAGTCTTGGACTGGCGCAGGAAGCCCGAAAGAGAGGGATTTTTCAATGATCGAATACCGGGAAGAGATGTGGCAAGCAGAACAGAAGCCGGGCCAGAAGCAAGATCACAGGAAGCTGCAAGGTAACCTGTACCCTCGTCCGTATGCGGGGGACAATAGTCCGTCCGGTCTTGAGCCGAATAACCGGCACAGTTATCTGGACTCCCATCGGCCCTTCTCGCTGAAGCAGAGTCTGCTTCGCACCAGCAAGCCGGGCAAGGAGGACTTTTACGCTTTTCTGCAAAAGATGAAAAACGATATGAACGCCGGACTGGAGCGGGAGGATGACAGCTATTTTGAACTGAATGGAAAGGCGCTGATCGGTGATCCGCAGGCGGTTAGCTTTTTTATGAACGAGATCGAGAAATACTTGCGCAAAACACCGTTCACCGGCAAGCTGCCGGAGGCATACCGGACCGCGGCAGAGGCGCTTTTTCACGAATGGAAGGGCTTTGGGCCAGCCTACCGCTGGTTCACGGACCGGGCTTACAGCGAATCTACCGGGCTGCAGATGATCGGGAAGCAAATTTTTTATAACCATCGCGGGAAATTTGTGCCTTATCCGTATGAAATGCCTTCGCTTGACCGGGTCGAGCAGCTGAAGCGCTCCCTGCTGAAAAGTGATCCCAACAAAAAGCTGAACAAGGACAATCCTTCGGTAGAGTTCAAAATGGATGATCCGCTCTGGCCCGGACGGTTCATCCGGCTCGCGATCTGGGTGTCGCCAAGGGTGTGGGACGGCTTTACGACCATCTCGCTGCGCCGCCAGGTTGTGGAGTTTCTGGATCTGGAGGATCAGGCCGGTACGGAATGTATTCCTGCCGAAGCAATTGAACTGATCCGGGCGTTAGCGGCCACGTTCCGCAACACGATTATTGCCGGGGCAGTGGGTTCGGGCAAAACCACTTTTGCCAACACGATTGTCGGGGAGCAGCTGCTCGGTTCCACCTCCTGCATGGGAGTGGTGATGATCGAGAAACATCCGGAGTCGATTTTGCCGTATCAGATTAAAGGTCACCGGATCATTCCGATCCAGGCTGCCAACGAAGAGCTGATGGAAGTCGGGGTAGAGTCGCTGCGGCATGATCCCAATATCCTTTATATGACGGAGATGCGCTATAACGAATGGGAGTTTTACCTGTGGAGCGGAGAAAAGGGCTATGACGGCATCACGGGAACCTTTCATACGGTGGATTCGGAGGATATTCCTTACCAGGGCGCTTTTGCCGTGTCCACACGGATCGGAGGCAGTCTGAAGGGACATCTGATCTCCGCGCTGAAGTCCTGTGAGCTGGTGTTTATTCTGGAAAGCGTTCCGGACGGAAAAAAGCGGCTGGCCCGGATTTCCGAGGTTTTTTATGAGGAAGGCAGCAATTCGGTGTTTGCCAATGATCTGATGCGCTGGGAGGATGAGAAATCCGCCTGGAGCTATAATGACAAGCTGACAACAGCCCTGATGACCAAGATGAAAAAGAAAAATCCGCAGGCAACACGTCTGCTTCTCCATGAGCTGGGGCATCTGGCCGCCATGAAACCGATGGAAGGGCCGCTGAAGGAAAGCCTGAAATCGAGGATTGTGTTAAACGAATGAGGGGGCGGAGAGTGTGGAACTAATCTTTTATATAATCCGCTTTGCTCTTCATGTGCTGGTTGTCTGGGGCATCTGGCTATTGGTGAAGCCGCTTGTGGATCGGCACTTGCGGGAGTTCGGACAAAAAATAGACTATCGGATGAACCTGAGGGTCAGTCTTTTCGGCAAAAAGGTCAGCGGGATCAAAAAAAGAATGTGGCTGTACCGGCATCTGGATGATCTGCTGTATTTCTCACACCGGAAATATGAGCCTGGCCTCAGTGTCATGCGTTTCTCCATGCGGACGGTCTTTCTGTTCACAGCGGTTTTCTTGTCCTGTTTGTTGACGTTAAAAGAGCTGCCGGGACAGATGAGCTTCAGCAATCCTTTTTTGGAGGGGATCAGCTTCAATGAACGGCTGCCGGTTAAAGGTGCTTGGCGCCTTCCGTTATTTGTGGCAGCAATCTCAGCGAGCGTTCCCTATTTGCGGATGAGATACACCTATGCCCAGAGAAAAGTGCGCGGAAGCTACGATTTGCTCGATGTTATCAAAATTGCTACCAAATTCACGCATTTATCGGTAGATGCTATTTTGTCCAGAACATCTGATTTCCTGACTGAAGATAATGTGCTGAAGACCCCCCTACGGTTACTGGGCGCGGCGTTCGCTAATTACAGTAATGAAAGTGAGCTGAATGAGGAAGCGGCCAGATTCTCCGGGGCGATCGGGACAACCTTCGCTGTAGAATTCTTGTCGGACCTGCTGTATTGCGAGAAGGAAGGCACCCGTTATTTAAAAAGCTCGCTCATGATGCTGAATCGGTCCATGGAGCAGCAGCGGGAGACGATTCTGACGGTAAAAGCCGGGAGCAGGGATGCAATCAGCCTGGGGCTGTACGGCAACCTGATAGTGCTCGTATCCTCTGTCGGAACTTTTATTTACATGCTGAAGCCTGATGTTTATTTTAAGCTGCAGTTTGAAACTTCAGTCGGCATTATTTTTCTGACAATCATTATCTCTGGACTTTTTATTTCTTTCATCATTAGTACCATTCTCGCCAGACCCAAACTGGACTACCACTAAGGTGATGAACTATGGATAGATTATTGCTATTAATCTCAATATTTGGTGTTGTATATCTCTCGCTGTTGGTCTTTGTGAGCAGCAGCAGCAGGCAGGAACGATATGTTCACCGGTTAGGTGTGAAGTGGAAGGCGCTGGGGGAACGTGTGCAAAATGAGCGGCTGCAGCAATTACTGCATGGTAGCGGCCTCTCGATATCTGCAAGCAAAATCACACTGTTTCGTTATTCGGCGGCATTGATTTATTTAGCGGTTCAGGTGACGGGTGATTTCATCCGCGCAGTTCCCTTTTCCATCTATGATTTGCTGATTGCTTTACTGATTCTGCTCATCACCAGTCCGCTGCGTTATCTGCCTTTCGGCTGGCTGCTCGCTTGGCTGCATCAGAAAGCACTGATTCAAAAAGACGGTGAACTGATCTCCTTCATCCGCCTCTACGAGAACAACCGGCTGCGCAAGCGGGGGTACATGCAGTTTGGTGCCTTCTGTGCAGGAACGGCCAGCCATTTCCAATACATCCGTCAGGATTTATATGAGCTGTCCGAACGGGCAGTCGATGAAGGGAACGAGCGGGCAATCGAATGGTTCTGCGGTAAATTCCCAGACGGTCATGCTTTTATCAACGATATCCGCTCAATCCTGCTGGCCACGGAGGGGATGGATGATGACACGGAAGCGGCGAACTATTTGCGGGAACAAGGCAAGATCATCACTAAAATCTCCAGCGATCAATATCTCAAAAAATGGTCGTTTATCGGCGACGTTTCCACCATTATCAACGTGATCCCGTCGCTTGCCACTTTCCTGATGATCGTCTCGCTGGCCATGCAGTACATCATGCTGATTAAGGGCAATTTTAACGGTGTGGGGATGTTTCAGTGAGGTTTTTGTTATATTCAAGCATCACTATAAAATATACAATTAAAAGGGAGATATTAACAATGAAAAAAGACGCTATTTCTACTGGACTGTTCATCGCTATCGGATTTCTCTGTGTTGCCATTGTAATTGCCATTTTGGTTCCTTTGGTACGTGATGTGGTCTCTAAGGCGGATGATAACAGACCCGATATCCCCGGTGTAACTATGCTTCAACCTGCCCAGCCGGGGCAAATGGCTCTGGGTGATATTTCACTCCATCAAGTGGGTTAAGACGATATGAAAAAAGACTCCATTTCAGTCGCTATGTTTCTGGCTATCGGTTTTGTGATTGCGGGGATCTTTATTGCGGCAGCAACAGACATCATTGGCGGAAGCCAGGACGATATCATTACACATACCAAGCAAGTGGAGCAGTATTAAAAGGGGGCGTAAAGTTTGAAGGCAACCGTCCTCCGCGCTTTGTTTATGTGGCTTGTCTTGTTCATCATCCTGCAGCCGATCTTTACGTACATCGATTATTTGCTGGATTTGCAGGTCAAAGCCAACACCTCCTATATTACGCAAAAAGCGGCAACAGAAGGCATGGTTACGGCTTCGTTGCGAAGTGAGGTCATTGCGAATCTGAAGGCAGTTGGATTTCCTGAAGCTTCAATTGCAATCACAAGCAGCACGACGAGTGTGCAGGAGCGCAAACAGCGGCTTGATGTGTATGTGACCGCACCTCGGATGAACCTGTTTCCCTATAATTTCTCAGGCATGTCTCAACCGACACGTTATTATGGCCATGGATCGATCATGAGTGAGTATCTTGACTGATTAAGGGATGAATCTAATTTATGGATTATATTATTAAGCTGGCCTTTGTTCTGCTGATTTTTATTTATTCCTGGTTTTTTCAGATCCAGAATCAGGAGTGGGACATGCTGCGCAGTATGCTGAAGGATGCCAACAATATGGCTGTCCACGATGCATCACAGGAACTGAATGAAGCCGCACGGGCACAAGGCCGTCTGATCATCGACCCGGCTGAAGCATACGCCACCTTCCGGCAGTCGCTTCAGATTAATCTGGGCCTGGATGGCGGCCTCTCCCCCCTGGCAGGCAGCAGGCTCCAGACGCAGGTGAGAATTGTAAAGTTCGACATTGTGGATGAATCCACCGGAGTGAATTTTCCGTTCCTTTACGAAGACAGCGCTCATGGCATCGCCAAATACATACAAGGCCCCTCGGTCATCGCTGTTATCGAGACCAAACATCCGGTGCTGGTCACCAGAGCTAAAGTTCAGGAGGCCATTATTGTACCGGCGGTGCAGGAGTATAAGCTGAATGAGTGATTTTGTCAGATGCAAGATATCTGCTATATCAGTTGAACTAAGGACTGGCTAGAGACTAAAGCAGTGGGAGGGTGGAAATGTAAGAGCGATAGCAACCGCCTCCCTCCGGATTTCAACCGCAAAAAGCGGTATAAATCAAGAAATCCGGAGACAACAGCGTAATCGGTAAGTAACAAGATCAACGAACAGGCTGAGGAGAAACTAACCAAGTCTAATTAGAGGAGACGTTAATCTTGAAAAAAGATCCTATCTCAACAGGATTGTTTATCGCGATTGGTTTTCCTTGTATGGGATCGTAATCGCCATCCGTCTTCCCGTCGTTCGTGACGTTATTAATGATGCGGATGATAACAGACCGACAATATCCGCTGCTATGCATTTTGAGATGATAGATTCGTTGGATAGGGAAAGCCATTTGACAGCTTAACCTGAATAAGACTATTGATGTCTTATCCAGGTCTCCCACAGGTATGATTATCGATCCTGTTAATAGATGCCTTACTAAATATGAATATAAGGGGAAATTCAAAATGAAAAAGACAATGATTAAAGCAGCTTTAGCAGGATCGATGTTGTTCAGTTTGGTGTTAGGGCAGGTTGGGGTTACAAACGCAGCAGCAGCAAAACCGGCAGCTACAGTTGCTCCAGTCGTAAGGGACAACCTTTCAAGCTATGGTCTGAAAAAGGATATCGAACTGCCGGTGACTGTGACGACAGGTGGTTTCAGTTATACGCTTGAGAAGATCATGATCATGGAAACAAAGTCTGCTGCTGCTCAGGCATTGATAAAAAAATACGGTTATTCAGTAGACAAGAAATATTTCATTTGGACAAAAATGACGATTGCAAATAATAGTAAGGTTGTTGTGCAACAATCTTCAAAGGATATGAGTGATAAATGGCGGTTGATCTTTGAAGACGACGCCTATAAATCCATGCCTGCCCTAAAGGCTGATTTAGTAAATAATAAAGAAGCTTTATGGTCTTGGAAGTTAGCACCGGGTCAAAAACTCTCAACTTATCAGGCATATAGTTATGATGGTTCTTTCGATGTATTCCTTATCACTGTAGACAACAAAAAGGGTAGTGAATTTAAGTATGTAGTTCCACAGGTGAAATAAAGTGAAAAAAGTATCTATTATTATCTTTTGTTTATTGTTGTGTTTTCCTTTTTTTACACATTCCGCAAAAGCCGCTGATACGAAATCTGTATCAGTGGCGATCCCAATAAAAACGGGATTGATAGGATCTAATAATAGCGCAAAGACCTTCACTCTGGATCTTCCCAGTGGAGTAACTAGCACCTCTATTAAAACAGGAACACTAAAATATAACGGTAATAACGCAGTAATCGGTGCAATTTCTGTGGAGAATGGGAAAATTAAAGTTACGCTTAAGGGTAATGAAAAATTTGAAAATACAGATGTTATAGGTAAAGACGGTCCATTTAACAAGAAATTCTTCTCTAACGTAGGCAACTCCATCTGGAGATATTCCGACGGGAAAAGATGGCAGATCAATGATTATAAACCTTTACTTAAAATTCAACAAACTTACAATCGTAATGCAGGTGATCCTCCTCCTTCTCAGGTTCCACCTTTAACAGAGGTAACAACTTATTCTGAACCTAAAGATCCCAGTAGCGCAACTTGGTATACGACTGATGGGACAGAGACTGTTCCATACAGCAGCGTCGAATCGTCTAGCATTAAAACAAATATGGGGACGATACAGGGTAGCCCAGGAACAATTGATAAAATAAATGAACGGTTTTATATCGTCAACTACTCTGTACCATCTGGGAGTTTTTGGCCGGAAATTCCTCCTGCTTCGTTTGATGGTACCAATGTAATTGGCCGGTTGTATTATGTTACTATCCCTTATTACTTCGAGGGTAAAGTCAAACAAACCACATACAGCTATGCCGGCAATGTTTCCTTTGATTATGCTCTTCAAGAGGGACCATCCCTTACCGGATTAGTCATCGTTAACAAACCCGATCCCAATCCATTCAAATATGCTAATGCGGATGTGCCGGTCAACTTGACCCTAAAAGGAATACTTTCGGGGTATGAAAATTCCTCTAACATCGCAGAATGGGTGTTTTATGCGCAGGAAAAAGAAAGCCCCAGTACGTTAGACACCAAGAAAAGTTTTGAGAAAAGTAAAACAAGCAGTCAGGCATTTAGTAAATTTAAGATCCCAAAGATGAAAGTTGAAAACAGTAAAGATAATTATCAGCAGGTTTATGAATTACGGGTTACGGTACGTTTCAGCAAGCCGATTGAAACGAAAGAGGGGAAGATCGATCAACTCTCCGAAAAGTTAGAGGCTACCGTGGAAGTCTATAAGGGCGAACCCACTGTTAGCTTCCCTCCTAATATCGAAGAACCGCCAACTCCAAAGGGAAGACCTCCTGTAGCTTCCATTTTTGCTAACCCTATCGTTAAAGCCGGGGATGAACTTGTTGCTAATGGTTCGGGATCTTATGATCCGGATGGAGACATCATCGGTTATTATTTCGCCTCTGAGGGAGCCAATTTCGTGTCCTACTCTCAAAAAGGAGATTTGGCCACCCTGTGGTATCCCTCCGAACGAGTGGGGCAAAATTCCATTGGGCTTACGGTAGTGGACAAGGACATGATGATCGACAGTGCCGGTACCTTCATCCGGGTCATTGAGCCGATTCCGGAAGCGCTCCTGGAGATCGGCGGGACGAAGAAGCAGAATCGCAAGGTGACGCTGATCGACAAGAGTACCAGCCCGAAACATTATCCAATCAAAACCGATAAAACCAAAATCACCATTTCTGCGGTGGCCGGGGCTGGAGGCAGTAATGCAGCCATCAAGTATAGCGGCAGCTTAAATGGTATATATCAAAAAGATGTTCTATTTAGGGAGCCGGGGCTATATAAGGCTACCATTTATGTAGAGAACACTTTAGGGTATAGCGCAACGAACGAAGTCACCTTTGAAATTGTGCCGGACGATCCTCCGATCATGTACTTTTCCACACCGGGGAGAGTTTACCGAGATCCACAAAAGGGGAACAAAGCGATAGTCACTCTGGATGATCTGTCCTATTCGCCTGACGGCGATATCATCAGCCGTAGAGTGTGGGAGTACCGTTTTGATTCGGACAACGATAAGAGTTTTTCGGACGAATCCTGGGTGGTATTCAGCGATGCAAATGAGCACCGGCTAAATTTGGAACTTTCGCATGTGGGTAGATATGAGATCCGGCACACTGCATATGAAACCTTCAATCAACCGACCATTGATGAATTTGTGACAGCAGCAGATCGGAGACATGCCGATTCATCGGATCAGCATATTGATGAGAAAATTGTGGAGGTAATGAATCTTGGACCCGAAGGGGATTGGGCATGGTAAAACGGATTGTAACTGTACTGCTCTGCTGGTTGATGGTCCTTTCAGTGTTCCCGGAAGCTTTTCCGGGAACAGCTAAAGTGAATGCCCTGGATACAAATATTATCCAATATGCGGATGTAATCATACCCGCATGGAGCGATACTTTATCTTATTCCGACGATGAATACGGAATTATAAGAAACGGTACTTTGATATTAGATGCATCTGAGACAACTTTTACAAATATAACGTTTAATAAAATCACTAAAGAATTTAATTATAAAATTCTTCCCGCCCAGTATCGGGCAAGGAGAACAAATATTTCTAGAGATATGTATATAGGAAACAAGGTTCAGTTCGGTATGTATATGGGGATTAGAGATGATCTTCCGGATTACCCTTGGCACAATCCAGTGGATGAAATGCATTTTAGAACCAGTCAAGATTATCTCCCGGAAAAAAACCCACCAGAGCAAAATGAACGAGAAGTAGATACGATGGTGGATATTCTACATGATAGTCATGAGACTTTCAAAGAATATGAAGCCGAATATCCGGGGGTTCAAAAGCGCATCGTCAATCCACCAACACAAATGGAAGTTACGGTTATCTTGCAGAATGATGTAGTTGATTACAATCATTCGAGATCTTTTAGCATAAGCAAAATTATGAATTTTGATCTGGTAGTGAACTCAACGCCTACTTTGTCACTCACAACACCAAGCGGCCAAACGCTGCAAAATGATGCAGGTAAAAGCCTTCTTAATGTGGAGGGCTATGTACAGGATGCGGATAATAATGATGTTACCGTTAGTGTAGAAGTCCCTAATGTGTTGTACAAGAAAATTATCGTACCCAAAGCACATAATACCAAAGCGTTTTCGATCCCTATTGATGTCCTAGAGGATGCGATACCTCCAGGTGACTACACGGTAATTGTGAAGGCGGTCGATCCCTCGAATGCTTCGGCCTCTGCTTCGATGTCCTTTAAAGTGAGGCAACGGTTAAAGCGTAGTGCATTCGTGCTTATTAATAGCCAAATCCAGAACAGCACATCATACAGCGATTATGAGGGAGATGCCAAATACGCGGAGCGCTTTAAGTACCAGCATAATCCCGATTATTTTGACAACAGTATGGGACTGCTTGCTGATTCCGGAGCCTGGCGGAATTCGCCGTATGATTCCTTTCCATTCACCGGTTACTATGTCGTCACCTATCAGCCCAAGGATACGCCAACAGCAGATAACCGTTTTGATGAATACCGGATGTGGGGCAGTGACAACTTTACGAAGCTATCCTTCCAGGTACACCGTAAGCCGATTGCCTTATTCACTGCTAAATTAGTCGGAGGAGCTTTGCAGATCACCGACAGTTCCTATGACTCCGATCATATCTCCAGAGTGGATAAGGGGCTGACGCAGCGGCAGTGGCAATATAAAAAAGGCGATGAAGAGTTATGGCAAGAGGGTACCCCTTCAGGGACGTTATCATCTACCGAAAACTATGTTATCCGCCTGCGGGTGAGGGACATTGACGGAGAAAATGCTTTGGGCGTGTGGAGTGACTGGTGCGTACGCACGGTTGGCACAGCGGCGGGGAACCTGCCTCCGGTAGCACTGTTTACCGTAGAGCCGAGCACCGTTTCCTACCGGAAGGCAACCACGATCACTGACAAATCCTTTGATCCCGATAATGACCCACTGGATACCTATCAATGGTCCGTCGTGAAAAATGGTTCACAGACGGTATGGTCCTATACCGGTGGAGCCAGTACCCCGCCGAATATCGCCAGCTATGGAGTGGGAAGTTATCAACTGACCTTAAAAGTACGCGATAACCGCGGATTATGGTCTGAGCCTTACAGCCAGAGCGTGACAGTAATGAATCATCCCCCGATTGCTGACTTTAATATGCCTACGGAGGTATACCGGGATACGGTCATTGCTTTAGAAAATTTGACTCCAGATCCGGACAAGGATGGTGACAGCTTGTCCTATGTTTGGAAAACAGCGAACCGTGAAGGTCCATATTATGCTGTAGGGACCAATCGAAATCAGACTGTGGTCATGCAAAATCTAATTAATGCGAACAGTCTTTCGCCCAAACAGTCCATTTCGGATCGATGGGAGATGAAGTTGACCGCATCCGACGGATCGCTGAGTTCAACGGTTTCCCGGGCGTTCACCGTGCTGAATCATATTCCAACAGCGAAGATTATCGGGAAGACACAAGTTTATCAGGATGACATACTTACATTCAATTCAGCGGACGTAGACGAAGATACAGCGGATCAGCACACACTTCGGTATTACTGGAATGTTACGGACAGCAGCGGCCAAATGAAGAGCTATACTACCCCGAATATAGAGGTGAGCTTTCCAGAGACGGGTACCTACCGTTTTGAGCACTGGGCGATTGATCAGATTGGAGCGAAGTCCAATATCGCCACCTTGGAGGTTAGTGTTATTCCAAACCTGCCGCCATCGCTGACACTCACCACTCCGGTAGGAACGGCAGCGAATCCTTCCGTCATTGATGCGCAGCTGCTGGGAGATCCGCTAGTGAAGTGGACATACAGTGATCCGGAGAACGACGCGCAAGAGAAGTATTTATTAGAGTTTTATGACAAGAACGGATCATTAGTTAAAACCATTCAGAACAATGATCCCACCGGCACGCTACGGCAGTATCAGATTCCGAACCCGACCTTTGAGCGGTTCGTATACTTTTATCTGTACGGCCGCGCATACTCCAAAGGTTCCTGGTCGGAAATTTCGAATGAGAAAGCCTTCATCCTCGATAATCCGCCGCAGCCGGGCTTCACCTTACTGACGGACACAGGACGTAATGCAGCCCTGGTGCCGATCTACCGGACGGATGTATTGAATATACAGGATAAGGCGACAGATCCGGATATCGTGAAGGGCGACAGCATTAGCCATAAGTATTATCTGAAGCCGGCCGGCGGAACCGAGAGCTTAGTCAGCGGGCAGAGTAACTTCAGCAAGCAGTTCGCCATGAACGGTACCTTTACGCTGCGGCAGGTAGTGACAGACTCCCTGGGGCTGTACCGGGAATTGTCGCAGTCCATCACTGTGGCCAATCGGCTGCCTACGGTTAACATTACGTACCCGACCAGCAGCAGTCAGGCGAGTCCAACGGTAGTCAATACGCTAACACCGATTATGAAGTGGGAGTACCAGGACGAGGATGGAGATCTGCAGCAGCGGTATAAAATGCGAATTATTAATCTTACGACCGGGGCTGTGACTGTACAGTCGGGGGAACAGACTTCAAGTGCGAAGCAGTGGCAGATCCCGGCAGGAAGCCTGGCAGAAAATCAGAAGTATGCAGTGGAGGTAGAGGCGTATGATGGCTTCGACTGGAGCAACGTGTCTCCACGTAAATATTTTATGGTCAATCTGCTGACGGTGAAGGGCGGAGTGCAGCACACAGGGGAGTGGAACAAGAATAGGCAAGCTTATAATTTAAAAAAGAGCGGGAATGCGGAGAGTCCGCGAGGCTATAACATCTTTTGGGCGGGAGAGAGTTTTGTACTTGAGGCAAAAGCTACGGGTATGCCAGATACGGTTGATGTGACCATGACGGGTGGCTACACGGTTCAACTGAATCCGGTGAACAGCGACAGAACGCTGTGGACTGGCGAACTGTATGATCCTGCTTTTGAAAAGCTGCCGGATGGTCCGCTTGCGTTCACTTTTACCGCTAAAAATGAGTTTAATACCAAAACGGATGCTGTGACAGTAACTATCATGGGGGAATGGACCGAATATTTTCAGAGTCACCGGATAAAATAAAAGCAAAACCGGACGGGCGGAGGGATAATCGTTAGACGATTCCCTCGGCTCGTTCTTCTGCTGCTCTTAACATTCTTGAACCAAGTGAGGCAGTTGAAGCAGCAGATCCTGTTTTCATTCCCTGGGTTATGTAAGCCGTTCTTTGAGTTCTGCGCATATAGTAGGACAGTTTGCCGCTGTAAATTTTATGAGCGCACAGCGATGAGGCGAAATCTTCAGGCGTCACGAAGCAAGAGGGCTTATCTACAGGCTGAAACGTAATCTCTTCAAACAAGGAGGCGACAAAATGGGAACAAAAATAAGCGTCCTCCCTGTCTATTTTTATATTCAGCAGGACTCCAATCAGGCCCAGGAGATGGTATTTATAGCGCTCTTGATGCTGCATCATGCCCTGCACATGGTTGTACATCGTCTCGTATTCCGTATTGCTGACTCTGAGCTGATAGATTGCGCAATTCGCACTGCTGTAAAAGGGGTCGATAAAGTTCTCGTGAATGAGCCCCGCAACAAACGGGTTGTACATTTTTTTTCTTCCAAAGCTGTATACCTCGCGCAATTCACTGTCAAAGGCGATCGAAGCATGATTCAGCTCAGCTTTCGTGAACCATTTGATTAATCCGCTGAAGGCGGTACCCGTCCCGGTAAGCACAATATAGATATCTCTATTTGCGGTCATGTTCGAAATTCCTTTCTTCTGGAAGTATTATATCATCCGGTTAAACCGTTAATTGAAGTATCTTCATCTTACTGTATAATCCAGCTTTGTAAAACAAACTTTAGTCTTAACTCAAAACTGGACCAAAGGCTAAGTTGACATAAGTTAAACTTCACCTTAAACGCTTATAAAATTGCTCCCGCCAGTTAGCACAGCATTTATTTAACGGAAGAGCCGCTAGGGGTTCATGCTTCAAGATATAAGTTTTATTTGATGCAGCGGAAATCAGGTATAGGATGTTTGGGAGATACAAAATATAAGCTGTTGAAACCTAGAGTTTACAAAAACAATTGGAATTGCTTCCACATTAGTGATACAATAATAGTCAAAATGACATTCTTGATTTAGAGGAGGATTATTGTAATGACAGAACAGGCAAAAGAACAAGCGATCCACAAAGAAGAAAATTCAACGGTGGATAACCTGGCCATCACAACCATCCGTACTTTGGCAATCGATGCAATTGAAAAAGCCAATTCCGGACATCCAGGAATGCCGATGGGTTCAGCCCCAATGGGCTACCAGCTGTTTGCGAAAACAATGAACCACAACCCGGATCACCCGACTTGGGTAAACCGTGACCGTTTTGTACTGTCTGCAGGACATGGCTCCATGCTGCTATACAGCTTGCTGCACCTTAGCGGATATGATCTGCCAATGGAAGAATTGAAGCAGTTCCGTCAATGGGGCAGCTTGACACCAGGCCATCCGGAATTCGGACACACTGCCGGTGTTGACGCTACTACGGGTCCGCTTGGACAAGGTATCGGTATGGCGGTAGGTATGGCTATGGCTGAAGCTCAGCTTGGTGCTACTTATAATAAAGATGAACATAATGTAATTGACCACTATACGTATGCAATCTGTGGCGACGGCGATTTGATGGAAGGGATTTCTTCTGAATCCGCATCGCTTGCAGGACATCTCAAGCTGGGCAAATTGATTGTAATGTACGATTCAAATGATATCTCCCTTGACGGCAAGCTGAATCTTGCGTTCTCCGAAAATGTAGCTAAACGTTTTGAAGCGTATGGCTGGCAGGTTCTGCGTGTAGAAGACGGCAACGATCTTCCTGCGCTGGGTAAAGCACTTGCCGAAGCGCAAGCGGACAGCAGCAAACCGACACTGATCGAAGTCAAGACTGTTATCGGCTACGGAAGCCCGAACAAACAGGGTAAAGGCGGCCATGGCGGTACTCACGGTTCCCCGCTCGGTGCAGACGAAGCGAAACTTACGAAAGACTTCTACAAATGGGTATATGAAGAAGATTTCTATGTACCTGCCGAAGTGCGCGCCCGTTTTGCTGAAGTGAAGGAAAATGGCATCGCCGCTAACAAAGCTTGGGATGAAAAGTTCGCTGCCTACAAAAAGGCTTACCCTGAGCTTGCAGCACAGCTCGAAACTGCAATCAGCGGCGAGCTGCCTGAAGGCTGGGATGCCAAGCTTCCATTCTTCAAAACGGAAGACAAAGCGGTATCCACCCGCGTAGCTTCCGGTAATGCACTGAACGCCCTTGCTGCCGGTGTTCCTCAATTGGTGGGCGGTTCCGCTGACCTTGAGAGCTCGACAATGACACATTTGAATGGTCTGACACAGTTTACTTCCGATTCCTATGACGGCCGCAACATCTACTTCGGCGTACGCGAGTTCGGTATGGCTGCAGCGATGAACGGAATTGCCCTGCATAGCGGTCTCAAAGTATTCGGCGGTACCTTCTTCGTATTCACCGATTACCTGCGTCCTGCGGTTCGTCTGGCTTCGATCATGAAGCTGCCGGTAACCTATGTGCTGACCCATGACAGTATTGCTGTCGGCGAAGACGGCCCTACCCATGAGCCGATTGAACAACTGGCTTCCCTGCGTATTATTCCAGGTCTTACCGTGATTCGTCCGGCGGATGCCAACGAAACTTCCGCGGCTTGGGCATATGCAGTGGAGAATACCTCGAATCCGGTAGCGCTGGTGCTTACCCGCCAGAACCTGCCAATCCTGCCTGGTACAGTTGAAGGAGTGCGCGATAATATCAAACGCGGCGGATATGTTGTCTCCGACTCCAAGAATGGCACACCGCAAGCACAAATCATTGCTACCGGTTCTGAAGTACAGCTGGCTGTAAAAGCACAAGCAGCGCTTGCTGAAGAAGGTATTGATGTGCGTGTTATCAGCTTGCCGAGCTGGGATCTGTTCGAGAAACAGGATAAAACCTACCGTGATTCCGTCATTCTGCCTGAAGTAAAAGCTCGTCTGGCGATCGAAATGGCGCAAACCTTCGGCTGGGAACGTTACACAGGTGACCAAGGCGACATTCTGGGCATCACAACCTTCGGAGCTTCTGCACCTGGCGATACTGTAATTAAAGAATATGGCTTCACTGTGGAAAATGTAGTCAGCCGCGTAAAAGCCCTGCTATAATATACGCATTAAGGACAAGGGGAGAATGAGCACATGAGTCAGTTCACCAACGCGACAATTCAAAAAGCAGCCAATATTTATTACGATGGAAAAGTTACCAGCCGTACAGTCATTTTGGAGGACGGAACTAAGGTGACACTCGGCATTATGCTCCCTGGTGTGTATGAATTCGGCACGGATGGTCCCGAGACCATGGAAATTTTGTCCGGTGATCTAAAAGTGCTGCTTCCCGGCACTGAGGTGTGGAAGGAAATTAAAGGAGCGGAGACGTTCCACGTTCCCGGAAACTCCAAGTTTGCACTGGAAGTATTCGGCTTAACTGATTATTGCTGTTCTTACCCGATTCTGTAACAATAAGTGTTTCAACCTGGAAGTCCCGCGTTTATGGCGGGGCTTCTTTTTTTGTCTTCACTGGAAAAAATGATAGGGACCCTCATGCCGCTTTTGCCGTATTGGATCGTTCAAGGGATGATTTATGCTGTTACATTGGAGCTGATCCGCTCGTACTCAAAAAATGCGTCTTGACTGTCAGGGTCCCCGATTACTCCGGTCTGGACGAATCCCATTTTCTTATAGAAGTGATGATTTCTGACGGCCCAGGAAGGGGTGTCAAGTGACCATCTCCTCGCGCTTGGGTAGCTGGCAAAGAGGAAATGAAATGCTTCCTGTCCGAATCCGTGATTCTGCTGGAGGGGGTCAATAAAGATCCGGAGGAGAAGGAATTCGTCTTCCCCTGAAGCAGGAAACACGATCATTCCGCCGATAATAACGCCGTCAGCAAGAAGCTTATAATAATGGCCTTTCTTCATCATTTCTGCCTGCCAAGCAATGGAATCGTAACCTGGCGGTCCGTCTTCCGCTTTATTCCGATACTTAAGTGCATCTTCGTCGAATGTTCTTTTCTGTATTTCAGCCAATACCGGAGCATCCGAAGGGTCAGCGGGATGAATGTTCAGCATGGGGTTCCTCCTTGAAATGATATGTGCTTAATTTCACAATCAATATTCGTCAATGGACGGATAGAATCCTGCGTGGATGCTTCTTACAATAGGTTAATAACGGATTCACAGAGAGCGGTGCGACAACCCCGGCCATACAGCAAAAAAAGACGCAGCCTGTACTTCCGGCTGCGTCTGAAAATTCAGCTATAATAAATTTCTACTCCTGGCCAGCGCCAATCTTCTGGCCGATCCACTCTTCATAACATTTGACGACAGCAGAGAGATCTTCATCACCGTACCCTTGGGTGTATCCGGCTTGGAACATACTTTTGGCAAGGCCAAGCATTGGTGAAGGCACACCTGTGGAATCGCTGAGCGAGGAGGCGAGCTTCAAGTCCTTCAGCATTAGTGCGAGTGAGAATTGGTTGCTGAAGTCATTTTCGATGATTTTGCGGCCTTTGAGCTCTGCCTGCTTGCTGCCGGCCGAACCGTTCTGGACGAGCTCGAGGAATTTGTCCGCAGGAACGCCTGATTTCACGGCGATAGAGAAGCCTTCGGCGAGGGCGACATTATGAATCCCGACCATGGCATTATGGGCAAGCTTGGCAACGGCTCCGCTGCCGTTGTCACCCATGTGCAGCAGCAGTCTGCCCATAGAGTCGAAAATATCACGGTGTTCTTCAATCACCTCTGCGCTGCCGCCAACCATGAATACCAGCGTGCCTTCGACAGCTGCTGGTTTGCTGCCGGTGACAGGCGCATCGAGGAATTTCCCGCCGCGTTCTTCCACCGCGGCTGCGATTTCCCGCACCAGTCCGGGTGAGATCGTACTGGAATCGATGATAACAGCTCCCGGTTTAAGGGCCTCCAGGATGCCGCCCTGGCCGTAGAATACTTCCCGGATCGAATCATCATTGCTGATCATGGTCATAATAACATCCTTACCCTCTGCCGCGTCCTGCGGAGTAGATGCACTCAACGCGCCTTCTGCAACGAGAGGCTCGCATTTAGCGGCTGTACGGTTATATACCGTAACCTGAAAACCGCTGCGCAGAAGGTTGGAAGCCATAGGGGCTCCCATTGTACCGAGTCCAATAAAGCCGATCTGTTTCATTCCATTTCCACCTTCGCTTTTTGAGATTACTATAGAAATTGAACCTGTAGTTCCCGGCTCAGATTCTTTAGCCATGTTTTTCTACATTCTATCACGGCACCCGGGCTTGTTCCACAGGAGAGGCGCCCATGATTACACGGCAAACGCTTCCATGAAACTTCCAAAAACATGGTTCTAAAGCCGGGGATGTGCCTTAAGACCTTGCCAGTCAAGGCGATTTAAAGTATCCTAATTATAAAGTTGTAACAAACGGTGTCAAATCTAAAGAGATAAACAGGAGGTTACCATTACCGATGTCCAAGAAGATTAATTTTGACTACACCAAAGCTCTTTCCTTCTTCAGCCAGCAAGAGATCGATTATTTTGCCGCTCCCGTGAAATTGGCTCATGAACAGCTTCACAACAAGAGTGGCGCAGGTTCCGACTACCTTGGCTGGATTGATCTGCCTACAGCCTATGACAAGGAAGAGTTCGCACGTATTCAACAAGCTGCCAAGAAAATTCAAAATGATTCCGATGTACTGATCGTTATCGGTATCGGCGGTTCGTATCTAGGCGCACGTGCTGCCATTGAAGCACTTTCGCATTCCTTCTACAATAACCTTTCGAAGGACCAACGCAAGACGCCGGAAGTTTATTTTGCCGGTAACAATATCAGCTCTACATACATCACGCACCTGCTTGATCTTGTAGAAGGCAAAGACTTCTCCGTGAACGTCATTTCCAAATCCGGAACAACCACTGAACCGGCTATTGCCTTCCGCATTTTCCGCGCAGCGCTGGAGAAGAAATACGGCAAGGAAGAAGCACGCAAACGCATCTACGCTACTACTGATAAGGAGAAAGGCGCGCTCAAGAAGCTGGCGAATGAAGAAGGCTATGAGTCGTTTATTATTCCTGATGATGTAGGCGGCCGTTATTCCGTGCTGACGCCGGTAGGCTTGCTGCCAATCGCCGTAGCAGGAATCAACATCGAAGAAATGATGCAAGGGGCCGCAGCCGCAGCAGATGAGTTCAACAACCCTGACGTGGCTACTAACCAGAGCTATCAATATGCTGCAGTACGTAACGCTCTATACCGCAAAGGCAAAACAACGGAAATTCTCGTAAACTACGAGCCGTCCCTGCATTTTGTATCGGAGTGGTGGAAACAGCTTTACGGCGAAAGCGAAGGCAAGGATTTCAAAGGAATCTATCCTTCTTCTGTAGACTTCTCCACAGATTTGCACTCGATGGGCCAATTCATTCAGGAGGGTAACCGCAACATCTTTGAGACAGTTATCCAAGTGGAGAAGGTGGAGCATCATGTAACAATCGAGAACGATCCGGATGATCTGGACGGTCTGAACTTCCTGACCGGCAAAACAATGGATTTCGTTAACAAGAAGGCTTTCCAGGGAACCATGCTGGCGCACACGGACGGACAAGTGCCGAACCTGATCGTTACCATCCCTGATCAAACGCCATATACTTTCGGTTATCTGGTGTATTTCTTTGAAAAAGCCTGCGGTATCAGCGGATATCTGCTGGGTGTTAACCCGTTCGATCAACCGGGCGTAGAAGCATACAAGAAAAATATGTTCGCGCTGCTGGGCAAACCGGGTTACGAGAAAGAAAAGGCTGAGCTCGAAGCCAGACTTACTGAGTAGTACCACTGCCTAACACAGAACATTCATACTAAGTAATCATCAGGGAGCAGTCCATAGGTAATCCATACCGGGGCTGCTCCTAAACTATATCAAGTTATCATACGTAGGTAAGGACTGGAATAAGGATGCTGGAACAATATCGGACGGTGCGTTCTCCCGGTTTCCGGGAAGTCGTAATCCGTAAATCACGCTTCATCGGCCATGTAATGCCGGTGGAGAATGAAGAAGAAGCGGTGCAATTTATCGAGAACATCAAGAAGCAGCATTGGAATGCTACACATAACTGCTCTGCTTATACGATTGGTGAGAGGGACGAGATTCAGAGGCAATCGGATGACGGGGAACCGAGTGGAACGGCCGGTAAACCGATTTTGGAGGTAATCCGCAACCAAGGTGTTAAAAATGTCGCAATTGTTGTTACCCGTTATTTTGGAGGCATCATGCTGGGAGCAGGAGGACTTATCCGGGCGTATACGGATGGGGCAGTGCTGGCACTCGAAGCTGGAGAAGTGATCACCCGTGTGCTGAGGCGGGAAGTATTCGTGGAAATCGAGTACACCTGGCTGGGCAAGGTCGAAAATGAGCTGAGAAATAAAGGCATTAAGACCGGAGAAACTTCGTTCACAGATAAAGTCAAGCTGCTGTGTCTCCCGCGAAATGATGAAGGCGACGCATTTAAGGCATGGATAACAGATCTTACCGAGGGGCAATCCCTGGTAACTGAAGGGCGGCGGCTTTACTACAGCGAAGGGGAATAAGATATGGCAAGAAGAGCAGTGGAGAGAGAGTTGTCGAGGGAAAGAATATTGGAGGCGGCAAGGCATCTGTTTATCACCAAAGGATACCGGGCGATTTCCATGCGCAGCATCGGTCAGCATTTGGGGTATAGCCACGGCTCTCTTTATTATCATTTCAAGGAAAAGGCGGAGTTGTTCTACGCCATTGTAGTAGAGGATTTCAATCATGTGGCAACACTGCTTAATGAAGCAATGAACAAACCGCCTGAACCGGGAATGACCCGGGTGGAGCAGCTTATTATGGAGTTTATCCGCTTCGGACTGGATCATCCTTACCAATATGAGATTATGTTCATGATCCGGGATGAAGAGCTGCTTGCTTATTGTCGAGCGGAACAGGGACGATGTTTTGAGTTATTCTCAAGTATTGTACGCAGCCATATGAAGGAAGAGGGTTATGTTTCGGAGGATTGGCAGAGCGTGCCATTAACCTTGTTTTTATCCGCTCACGGATTCATTTCTTATTACATTCAGGACAAAGTTTCTTTCGATGATGTCAAAGAGGCCGCATTGACACATGTCAAAGTACTAAGCCGTAGTTTGTAAAAATACCGTTTTTCTAGTCCTTCACACTTTAGAACGTTGCATTGGTATAACTTTGCATGGCGAAAGTGTTATAGAGGCTATGCATTGTATAGAAGGCGGATCCCCGAAACTGGCGGAGCCGCTTTTTCTATACAATAATAGCTATAACTTTCCGGTCTGCCTACCCCTCGACAATTTTCAGATAACACTGCCGCCGTCTCGGTCCGTCGAACTCGCAGAAGTAGATGCCCTGCCAGCGTCCAAGCAGTAGCGCGCCTTCGTGGATAATAATGCTCTGTGAGGGACCGGCCGTAATTGATTTCAGATGAGCGGCGGTATTTCCTTCCGCATGACGGTAGTTGGGATGCTCCCAGGGAAAAACTTCGTCAAGTCTCATCAGCACATCATGCTTCACGTCGGGATCGGCATTTTCGTTGATCGCAATTCCTGCGGTGGTATGCGGACAATACACGATGATAATCCCGTTCTGTACACCGCTCTTTTTAACATAGGAAATAACTTCGCGGGTAATATCCCGCAATTCGTCCCGCTTGCTGGTCGTGATCTCCATGGTATGAAGCATTAGTAAGTATCTCCTTTCGGTGCTGCAGAAGTTGGAATGATTATATATTTTACCCCAAAAGTCTGTGAAAGTAATTGACGATACCAGAGGCATTTGGTAAAGTAGTGATAATATTAAACCAAGTATATTAATAGGAATAATTATGGGTATAAAGGCAAGTAAACCGACCGGTAAGCCGGAGGTGGGGGGACTTATAATTTGAATTCGCTGCTTAGACACAAGGGTTGGACTTGGGGATTTCGCTCAACTATACTGTTGTATTTCGTAATTCTTATCGTTTTGCCTATACTGGGCGTCTATTACAATTCATTTTCGCTAGGGTTCGGCAGTTTTGCTGAAGCCATAAGCGACCCAATTGCCTGGAAGTCGGTATTCTTGACCTTAAAGCTGGCCGTTATTGCCACAGTTATTAATGTTGTACTCGGCACGATGATTGCCTGGGTCCTTATTCGTTATCAATTCCCCGGCAAGGCATTGCTGAACAGTCTTGTCGATTTGCCTTTTGCCCTGCCAACAGCAGTAGGTGGACTAATGATTCTCCTGTTGCTGGGTCCAGGCAGCCTGATTGGCGGGCTCGCGGAGGCGCTGGGCTTTGAAATTGTGTTTCATCAGCCGGCGATTGTAATCGCAATGGTTTTTGTAACTTTCCCCTTCGTAATCCGTGCGGTTCAGCCGCTGCTGGAGGAGCTTGACCCTTCCGAGGAAGAAGCAGCTTATACGATGGGAGCCAAGAGCAGCCGCGTATTCAGGCAGGTAATTCTGCCCTCCATGGCACCGGGGATGATCAGCGGCGGGATGCTGGCCTTCTCGCGTGCGCTCGCGGAGTTCGGAGCGGTTGTATTGGTAGCAGGCAATATTCCGGGCCGTACACTCGTCTCCTCCGTTTTTATTTTCGGGGAAGTGGAGAGTGATAATCCGGTGGGGGCTGCTGCGGTTTCCATCATTCTGCTGACGTTGTCCTTTCTTATTCTCTGGATGATCAATCTGCTGCAGATGCGGGGGAGACGGTCATGAGAAAATTATGGATTGGACTAACTTACCTAGTATTTTTCCTGCTGATTGCTGCACCGCTGGGCAAGATGGCAATGGGGGCTTTCAGTGAAGGGTTCGGCGGCTTCTGGGCCGCTCTGAGCAGACCGGAGGCGCTGCATGCGCTGATGATGACCGGGTTTGTCGTAGTTGTCGTTACGCTGCTGAATACGCTGTTTGGCATTATGATGGCTCTTTATCTGGTGCGGGCAAACTGGCTGGGGAAACGGGTAAAAGGGCTGCTTAACAGCATTGTAGATTTGCCCTATGCGGTATCTCCGGTTATCGGCGGGCTGATGATTGTGCTGCTGCTGGGCCCGGACAGCGCTTTGGGGTCAATCTTTGAACAAATCGGACTGAAGATTGTGTACGCTTTTCCCGGGATGGTTATTGCAACGCTCTTTGTAACCTTCCCTTTGATGGTGCGTGAAGTGATGCCGGTGCTCCAGGAGATTGGTTCACAGCAGGAAGAGGCGGCTTCAACGCTTGGAGCCTATGGCTGGACAACATTTTGGAAGGTGACCTGGCCGTCGATCCGCTGGGCGGTAATCTATGGTGTAATTCTAACGGTTGCGCGTTCGCTTGGTGAATTTGGTGCGGTGCTTGTCGTTTCCGGCAACATCATGAACAAGACCCAGACCGCGACCACGCTGGTCTACCAGGATGTCGAGAATTTCAATGTATCGGCTGCGGGCGGGATAGCGCTGGTGCTGGCCGCATTTTCCGCGGGTCTGCTGCTGTTGATGGAATGGAGCAAGAGAAGAAAGGGAGTGCATTAGGTATGCATGTCGAGGTTCGGGGTCTGAATAAACATTTTGGAGATTTTCATGCCGTCAAGGACGTTGATTTCGGGATTACCAAAGGTCATCTGATCGGGCTGCTCGGGCCCAGCGGGGGCGGCAAAACCTCGATTCTGCGCATGCTGGCAGGACTGGAGACGCCGGACAGCGGTGAAATCATTTTTCACGGCCGGGCGGTGAACAATCTTCCGCCGCAGGAGCGGGAAATCGGCTTTGTTTTCCAGAACTATGCACTGTTCAAGCACATGACCGTTTATGAGAATATTGCTTTTGGACTTAAGGTGAAAAAAGTTAACAAAA
This sequence comes from Paenibacillus sp. FSL H3-0321, assembly GCF_038002865.1. Taxonomy (NCBI): domain Bacteria; kingdom Bacillati; phylum Bacillota; class Bacilli; order Caryophanales; family Paenibacillaceae; genus Paenibacillus; species Paenibacillus sp. FSL H3-0321. The sequence continues at coordinate 5,735,968 of NZ_JBBODH010000001.1, forward strand.
ATACGATCCAGAACCGTGTTATGGAACTGGTGGAGCTCACAGGCCTGAAAGGGTTCGAGAAACGGTATCCCCATCAGCTCTCCGGGGGCCAGCGCCAGCGGGTGGCTTTTGCCCGGGCGCTTGCGCCTGAGCCGCAGCTGCTGCTGCTGGATGAGCCGTTCGCGGCGATTGATGCAAAGATCCGCCAGGAGCTGCGTTCCTGGCTGCGCGAGCTGATCGAGCGTGTCGGGATCACCTCCATCTTCGTTACACATGACCAGGACGAAGCGATAGAAGTGGCCGATGAGATCATGATCATCAACCAGGGCCGGCTGGAGCAGAAAGGCACGCCTTGGGATATTTACAAGGAGCCGAAGACGCCGTTTGTGGCGACCTTTATCGGCGAGTCCACACTGATCGAAAGCGCCTCGGAGCTGAAGGGCTTTAAGAATGCGGGCGGCGGAAAGCCGACCAAAGCCTTGATCCGCCCCGAGTATATCGAAGTGGGCCATCTGAATGAATTTAAAATGGCTTCGGCCACGGAACAGGGTGTCGTGAAGCATCTGCATTTCCGCGGCAGCGAATGGCTGGTAGAGGTGGAAGTGAACGGCCACAAGCTGGTGACCTACCGTTCACTGGAGAAGGAAACCTTGCAGCCGGGCCAGGAGATCGCCGTGCTTGTCCACCGCGCCTATCTGTTTAATGATGAGCGGAGCTGGATTCAGGAGAACGGGCTGAAGGAAGACCCAATGCCTGTATTCATTTAATCACTCACTATATTTCATATCGTTAACCGTCCACAGCAGGACGGTGCAGTTTTATTAATTATAAAACAGGGTTAACAATCTGTTGCCAAGCGGCAAGAGGAGAGTTGAAGCTGGAGCAAGCGATAGCGGCCTCTAGAAGAGATACTATACAAAGCGGATAGGGCTGAGAAGCAACGGAGGGGAATTTTGGAACTGTAGGAGCGACAGCGTTCGGAAGTCCAAATATTCACCGCAGTTGTGAGCGAGCCTTTGAGCAGTGCTTAAAGTACATCTTATATCTGCTGATAGCTGCACACTAGGCAAATGCTCCCCGCAGCCAAGCGTCAACACAGATTGTTAAACCCTACACCCCGAAGGATGTGGAGCCGGTATGAGGCTTTTCAAAAGGAGCAGACAACTGCACGGATGGCTAGCTGCCTTAATGCTGGTATTGCTCGCGCTGGCCCTTGCCGGCTGTGCGGAGGAACAGGACACCGCAGCGGAGGAAACTCCCCAGCAAGGAGACCTGACGCTTGTGGTCGGTGCCTATAGTGTGGCTAAAGACGCGATGGGTGATATTCTGCCGTTGTTCGCAGCGAAGTGGAAGGCGGAGACCGGCCAGACTATCGCCTTTCAGGAATCCTATGAGGCTTCGGGGACCCAAGCCCGGGCAATTGCCGGCGGGTTCGAAGCTGATGTGACGCTGCTGGCTATGGAAGGCGATGTCGATAAGCTGGTGAAGGCAGGGCTGGTAGAGAAGACTTGGAAGGAGCGGGGAGAAGCCGGGATGGTGACCCGCTCGGTTGTCGCTCTAGGGACACGCGAAGGCAACCCGAAGGGAATTCACGACTTTGCTGATTTGGCGAAGCCCGGCGTTAAGGTGCTGTATCCCAATCCAAAGACCTCCGGCGGAGCACAGTGGGACATCAACGCCATCTATGGGGCGGGTCTCAAGCTGTCTGAGGCGCAAGGAGGGGTGAAAGACCCTGTTGCCGCCAAAGCTTTTTTGGAGAGCATACACGCGAATGTAGAATCTCTGGACAAAAGCGGGCGGGCTTCGATGGCTGCCTTTGAATACGGCGTGGGCGATGTTATTGTCACCTATGAGAATGAGCTGCTGGCGCGGATTGCCCAGGGAGTAAATTATGAGGTTATTATTCCACAGAATACGATCCTGATTGAGAATCCTGCGGCGGTCGTGGACAAATACGCGGATGAGCATGGAACCCGCGAGGCAGCGGAGGCGCTGGTGGAGTTCCTGACAACCCGGGGGGCCCAGGAGGTTTTCGCCGAATACGGCTTCCGTCCGGTGAATGAGCAGGTGTATGCGGAGAATGCAGACCATTATCCTGTCCCGGCTGGGCTTTTTGATATTCAGTATCTTGGCGGCTGGGATGAAGTGCGCAGCACACTCTACGCCAAACGTGGAGTCTGGTACCAGGTATTGGCCGGAATATAGCCCATATGGATAGGATTGCGCAGACCAAAGCTGCAGCAAATAAGACCGTACCTCATCGCAGAGGGCGGTCTTTGCTCTGTTTTTATATGTAATCTTAAAGCCTATACTTGTCAGCCTACAACTTCTCCAACGCGCCCCGCAGTTTATGCTTCAATTCTTCCAATGCCTCATGACTCGGTCTGACACTTTCTGAATACATCGTCTCTCTGGGCGTCCACCAAACAGGATGAGTAGGATTCGGTTCTGTTAATCTTCTCGGGAAGATATGCCAGTGTATATGGGAATCACCGTTGCCAAGCAGTTCATAGTTCAGCTTATCCGGTTCAAAAGCTATGTTGACCGCCTCGGCGACTTTACTCATTTCCATAAGAAACTTCTGCTTGAAGCCGCTGTCCAGTTCGTGAAGCTCCCGTTTATGTTCCTTGCAGAGAAAAAGAGTGTAGCCTTCAAAATACTGATGGTCGCCAATGACCACATAGCCGGTTTCGAGCTCAGCTACGAAGTAGGGATTGGTGTCTTCTTTAATCATGTCAATCCGTCTGCAGATCAAACAGTCTTCCATGAAAATAACCTCCTGTATGCGTTCTTCAAATCCACATTTTACATTAACAGTTCCCCCCTTTCACCGCTGTGCTAAATATGCTTGTTGCATGGAGAGCTTTAATAATAATGAGATGAAGAGGGAGATGTACTATAATGGGGGTTACTTAAACTTCCGCACCGGGAACTGAAGGAGAGATTAGAGATGGATAACTTGGTGTTTTTGGGGACAGGCGACGCAATGGGCGTTCCCCGGGTATATTGCAGCTGTGAGACCTGCATGGAGGCTAGAGCGGGCGGGCTGAATGTGCGGCTTCGCTCCTCCGTGCTTATAGATAACGGCAGTGATTTTTTGGCGATTGACTGTGGTCCGGACTGGCGGCGGCAGATGGAATCGCTTGGGCAACGTACCATGCGCAGGCTGCTGGTGACCCATGCTCATTTTGACCATATTGGCGGATTGCCCGAATGGGCAGATGCCTGCCGCTGGATGGGATATAAAGGGGAGCTGTTCGCGCCTGCGGAGGTGATTCCGGTGATTCTGCGGCAATATCCATGGCTGGACCGCAATATACAGATGATACCGTGCGATGACGGGATCGAGCTGGATGGCTGGCAGATCGACACGTGGAAAGTGAATCACGGCAAAAATGGATACTCCTACGCCTTCCGCTTGGAAAAGGAGGGGTATAAGTGGGTATATTGTCCGGATTCCATCTCCCTTACACCGCAGGAAACGGAGCGCATGCATGGCCTGGATCTGCTGGTACTGGGTACAAGCTTTTATTATGAGGCGGCGGAGCTGTCGACCCGCTCTGTGTACGATATGACGGAAGCAGCAGATCTACTGCGGACAGTTCAGCCGGCACGCGCCGTGTACACACATATGTCGCATGATGTGGATCTGAGAAAAGCTTATATTTTGCCGGAAAATGTGACGCTGGCGGTTACGGGCCTAAGACTCCCGCTCACACGTTCAGAGTAAGGAATAGGGACCTCATCCAGTGCTGTACAGCACTGGATGAGGTCCCTATTTGTGTTCGGCAGGCATAGGAATAGAGTACGCACCTTGTGCAGCACTTTCGCCAATGCAGCGGCGACAGCGGCAGGGTTATGCTCATCCCGCAGATAAGTGGCCCTTCACCATTTGCCTCATCCTACTCTCTTTTGTATGCAGTGTATTAGTTTTTATTTTCAGAAAGTTACAGAAGAACTACAATAAGGAGGATAAAATATGCTGTTCTGGGTTTTTGATGAACAATTTATCTAAGGAGGCTAACTGAACGGTTATGACTAAACCATTGATTCCAATTATGCTTGATATTCCGGAAAGTCTGGAAACCGAACGCCTGCTTATCCGTGCTCCGCTCTGGGGGGATGGGGCTGCGGTAAATGAAGGTATTGGAGAAAGCTTGAATGAATTGAAGCCGTGGATGCCCTTCGCCCAGAGCATGCCTACACTGGAGGAATCCGAGCAATACGTTAGGGAGTCGCGGGTGGACTTTCTGAAACGTTCCATGCTCAATATGCACATTTTCAACAAAGCTGACGGTACATTCATTGGCTGCAGTGGCCTGCATCATATCGACTGGGATATCCGCGCTTTTGAGATCGGCTATTGGATCAGAAGCTCTTGCACGGGCCAGGGCTATATCACGGAGGCAGTGAACGGAATCACCAATTTTGCCATCAGGGAGCTTGAGGCGAACCGCATCGAAATCCGCTGCAGTGCAAGAAATACCAGAAGCGCGGCTGTAGCCGAACGGGCGGGATTTAAGCTGGACGGTATTCTTCGTAAGAGCAACCGTGGCACGGACGGGGAGCTGCATGACAGCAAGGTATATGCGAAGGTGCGGGGGGCTGAATTTTAATGGAGGCGATGTTTTGAAGCGAAAAGGGGTATTTTCGAGGTTAAGTACATACATGTTGAGGCACAAGGGGATCTATACTGTATTAGTTTTCACTACTCTTTTCAGTGTTGTTCTAGATCTTACGATAGCCTGGTATCTATCCAAAATAACGGATGCTGCTGTCCGGCTAGATGTGGGTGCATTTACGGGCTTGATCGGTTTTGGCGTTGTCTACTTGCTGGCTGTCGGACTGAACGGTTATGTGGATTCATATTTTAAAAATAATGTCTCCGCCAAAATCAGAAACGGGCTCCGCCTGGAGATGATGGAACACACTCTTAGCTTGCCGCAGTCCTATTTTGACCGTAACCATTCCGGAGATTTGCTGTCCCGGTTCACCAATGATAACCAATCGGTCGGCGAAGCCTGCGGACAGGTGATGATTGATCTTGTGCGCAATCCGGTGCTGGCGCTGGCTGCATTTGCTTATTTGCTGTATATTAACTGGCTGCTTGCGTTGATTTGTTTTGCAATGGGGCCACTGCTGTTTCTGACCGGGAAAATATTCGGCAAAGCGATGCGTGTGAACAGTGTGAGGCTTCAGGAGAGCATGAGCCGGACGACTTCATTCCTGAATGATATTCTTGGCAGCAGCATGGTGTTCAAGTCCTTCTCGATTGAGCGGAGGCTGCTTAAGCAATACCGTGGACATAGTGAAAGTATTATTTCGGGAGAGATGAAACGGGGAAGAATCGAGGGAGCAACGGGGGCGTTATCTTCGTTTCTGGGCAACGCAACCTTTATTCTGGCGCTGATTACTGCCGGTTTCTTTGTCGCCAAGGGTTCGCTTGAGGTTGGGGCGATGATTGCGTTTATTCAGCTGATGAATTTTCTGGTGGGCCCGTTTTCGTCACTCCCGGGGCTTGTTGCTTCCATGCAGCAGTCGCTGGGTGCGGCGGAGCGGATCTTTGAAGTGATAGATGCTCCCGCCGAGGTAGATACATTGCCGAAGCCGCAGGCGGAGCAACCTGAGTTTATGGAATTAGTGCTCTCAGATGTATCGTTCAGTTATCCGGAGTCTGACAAATGGAGTCTGAGCACGGTTGGCTTGAAGCTGCGGCAGGGTTCGCATGTGGCCATAGTCGGGCCAAGCGGCGGCGGTAAATCGACATTATTTAAGCTGTTGCTGGGATTCTACACCCCGGATGACGGTGAAATACTGATCAATGGAAATTCAACTGGCGGTATGAGCCTCGGGCATCTGCGAAGCTATTTCGCCTACGTTCCGCAGGAATCGGGTCTATATACCGGAAGCATTCGCGACAACCTAAGGAACGGCAAGCCGGATGCGTCGGAAGAAGAGATTATCCAGGCACTGCAGCAGGCGAATGCCTATGATTTTGTGCTGGAGCTGCCGGAGGGGCTGGGCACGGATATTGGTGAGCACGGTTCCCGGCTGTCCGGCGGCCAGCGCCAGCGGTTATCGATTGCCAGGGCGATGCTGAAGAACGCGCCGATCCTGCTGCTGGATGAAGCGACGGCTGCGCTCGACAACGAATCAGAGAAAATGGTCCAGCAAGCAATCCGCAAGCTGATGAAGAACAAAACAACGATCGTCATCGCCCATCGGCTCTCAACGGTCCAGAACGCCGATGTCATCCTGGTGATGGAGAACGGAGAGATTGTGGAGCGCGGCAGCCATGATGAGCTGCTTGCTGCTGAGGGGCGTTACCATGGACTCTATCATTCCCAGCTGGAGCTGGAAGAGGGAGATGCTCTGGAGGACTGGAGCGCAGCGCAGGAGCTCACTGGCGGCGGAGAGCGGGAGCTGGCGGATCAGAGGTGAGCATGACAGGCGCGGAGCGTAGGTGTGCTGGTGAGGTAAAAGCGATGATGACAGGCGCGGAGCCAATAGATTTCCCGGCATTCTGCTAGCTGTGTGCCACGCTAGACAACAAAAGGGTGCTTAGTCAAGGTCTACAGACCCGGGACTAAGCACCCTTTTGCATAATGGCCAGGGCGGAGAATAAATATGCGATATACAGTAGCACCAATGCGGCCCTGAGCGACAGAACGCGTATTATTAGTTAGTTGAGTAATCAGCAGTCAGGTAATGAGCGGTTCATCGTACAGACTGAGTGATCTGCTTAATCGCAATTGCGGTTAACTGTATTTCATATAGGCATGTTGATTAACCAGAAAAAGGTAGAAAAAAGGCCGCTCATTCGGTAAAGTGTTTGTACCCCTACAAACATCCGAAACGAGGCGACCTCATGAAAAAGTCTACTTCATTATCGAATATTCTGCAATTGGTGATTCCCGAAGAAAAAATGCTCCCATTCTTGGAAGAACTAAAGTATATCGATGTGGCGCGAAAGTTTACTGTCTATGATTTATTTCTATTTTTGGCCGAAGCCGCCTTCCAGCAGTGGGAGGGGTATCGGGACGGAGAACAGCGAATGGCCCTTTGTGGGCAGCGTTCTGTGGATCACTCAACCCTCTCGAAAAAAGCCAAAGACGTTCCTTTTCAATTATTCAAGCGTTTGCTAGATCTCATGATTGGGCTGTGCAATCGAAAGACTCGGCGTGTACTCGGTATTCCGAAGGAGCTGCTAATCGTTGATTCCACTACGATTACGGTAGGTCTGGGACGGTTGACTTGGGCTCCGCACAAAGGCCAAAAAGCAGGCGTTAAGCTACACGTGGGGATCATTGGAGACCAAGGCGAATTGCACAAAGTTACCGAAACGACTGGATATGAGCCTGATTTGAAGAGTTGCCCTGACCTGCTGGACAGAAGATTTATTTTGGTGGCAGACCGGTCTTATGGTAAACACAAGCTGTTTGACAGTTACCAAGAGCAGGAAAACCGGCAGTATTTTGTGATTCGGCTTCGGGATAATACAACCTTTACGAATCCAATCTCACGATGTCGAAAGCGTCCCTTTTCGGGAAGTATTAAGCAAGATTTGACCTGCCAATTGGGAAAGAACATGGCACTCTCCCAGAACAGATTTCGGGTGGTCATCCTAGAGGATCCCAAAGGAAATCCCGTTATTCTCGCCACAAATCTGCACTGGTATTCCCCCGAAGGAATTGCAGAAATCTATAAAAAACGGTGGCAGATCGAAGTCTTTTTTCGTTGGATTAAGCAGCATCTAAACATTCCAAAATTATTCGGAACAACACCAAATGCAGTGTATGGACAGCTGTACACAGCTTTACTGATTTATGTTTTGCTTAAGTTCCTGTTTGAGCAGGGAAATGCTGCGGTGCATCCGAGTGCTAAATTAACATTCGTCGACTTTGACCGGTTATTTACTTTGGAAACTTTACCACCGGAATGGAGGATTTATTTAGCCAATGTAGTGTTCCCCACTTCCATAATTTAGCTAATCAACAGACCTGCAGCAAATACATTTAAGCAGGGGGTTACTTATGCGATCTTCAATCGCACACTTCAAAATCCCGGTTCCCGCCGAATCATCCGCATTCCCTATCATTACAGCACACTACCTAAGGTTTACCTCAGCTTAAGCTTCTACGTTATTCAGAATAAATTTATCAATAGCGAACTTAACACCGTCTTCGTTATTGCTGAGTGTAATGAAATCAGCGATTTCCTTCAGCGCAGGAATAGAATTGGCCATAGCGACGCCGAGGCCGGCAGCTTCCAGCATTTCGTGGTCGTTCCAGGAATCTCCCACAGCAATGGTTTCGGACAGCTCGCAGCCGAAGTGGGCCGCAAGGAACTCAAGCGCCAGGCCTTTGGTGCCTTCATGATGCATGATTTCCAGGAAATGCGGCTTCGACTTCGTGATGTGGACGGAATCGCCCAGCAGCTCACGCAGAATCGGTGACAGTTCGTCCAGGAATGCGGGATCGTCGATGATGAGCATTTTTGGCGTTTTTTGCGGAACGAGCTTTTCCCAATCCGGCTCAATATAGTATTGAGTTCCGTTCAGCGCAGAGTAATCAATCAGCTTCTGGTTCTCTTCGCGGGCATACAGCTTGTCGTCAATATAAGTCTGCAGATGCAGGTCATGCTCCACACAGTAGGTGAACAGCTTGCGTACGGCATCCTGCGGGACATAACGTTCGTACAGTACTTTTTCATCCATCAGGTTCTTCACCAATGCGCCTTGATAGGTGATGATTGGCACATTCAGTCCCGTTTGACGGGCGATGGCTTGTGCTGAAGCATAAGCGCGACCGGTAGCCAGAGTTACGACAACGCCTGCGGCAACGGCCTGTTCCAGTGCGGTCTGTGTTGCGGGGGTTACTTCTTTCTCATCATTGATCAGGGTGTCGTCAATATCGATAGCAATCAATTTGTACATGTGTGTGGTTCTCTCCTTAGTTTTATCTATTTGTATTTGTATTTCCGGCTTGTGGTGATGGTTTGTACTGCTGTTCAGACCTGCTTCAGGCTCAGTTTCTATCCTGCTGCAGAACTCCGTTCCTGGCCGGTTCAGGGCTGAGCTCCGCCATTAGCATGGCCGCAAGGATGCAGAGGCAGCCGAAACCAGCGGAGATGCCTAGTGTCTCACCGCCGAAGGCAAGGCCGGTCAAGACGGCGAATACCGGCTCCGTAGCGTAAATGATGGCTACCCGTGACGGGGTGGTGTACTTTTGGCAGGCGGTCTGAATCCAGAAGGCAAACGCGCTCGTCGGGCCAATGGATATCAGCAGCGCCCACAGCACATCCGGTTTCAGGATCAGCGCTCCGCTGTGAGCCAGCGGTGCGGTTCCGTCCACAAGGAGCGAAGCCACAATGCTGAACAGTCCGACAAAAGCGAGCTGCAGCGTCGCCAGCGGCAGCGCCGGATAACGCGGAGCATACACGCCAGTATAGGCAACCTGCAGCGCAAAGGCGACAGCACAGAGCAGAATCAGGCCGTCGCCTTTATTCAGGGAGAATGCCGAGCCGGTAAAGGTCAGCAGATAAAGTCCCGCCACCGCCAGGATTGCACTAAACCAGGTATAACGGGATATAGCGTGTTTCAGCAGCGCCAAGGATAGGAAGGGGACAAGCACCACCGACAGACCGGTAATGAATCCGGTGTTGGAAGTGGTCGTGTACAGCAGGCCCATCGTCTGAAAGCCATAGCCCATAAACAAAAAAAGGCCGAGCAGCAGGGAGTGGCCCACCATGCGCCAGCTTAGCTTTTTCCATTCATGGCGGTAAAAAACAGCGGTAATCAGCGCCAGCAGCAGAGCGGCACCCGTAAACCGGATACTGTTAAAAGCAAGAGGCGGCAGCACTCTGACGGCATGCTGTACAATCAGAAACGTTGAGCCCCACATCATCGCTACCAGCAGCAGACTGAGATCGGCGATTCGGGAGCGGGTCACAGTGGTCATCCTTTCCTGGAATATAAGAAGGGTTAGATAGAGTTCAGCTGCTGTATCAAGTTGTCCAAATTGTATCCTAAAACAGGGGGAAGGACAAGCCGAAACTGCGCAAAAGGCCAGCTGGTATAAGGAGTGAAGCTCAATCATTCAGGCCAGGCTGGACAAAAAATCCAGACCTTGGTATACTTCGATAACCGCACACTTGTTCTTATTTCGACAACTTAGAAAGGAGCGGTTCTCTATGATGGGCAAATCCCATTTAGTAATCAGCACCGGGGTTACCCTCTCTGTTATGAATCTGCTCGGCTATGAAATCACGATTCCGGCGATCGCCGTGGCGGCAGTCAGCGCACTTCTCCCCGATATTGATGAGCCGAATTCATTGCTGGTGCGCAAGGCGATTCCCGAATTCCTGCTGCGCATCCTGCAGGTGGCTCTGATCGGAGCAGCGGTGTATCTCTATTTTGCTGAGGTTGCAGCTCCGCCCTGGAATATCGCCCTGGCGCTGCTGGTGGGCAGCGTGTCCTTCCTGCCGGGCAGGAGGCTGCGGCATCTCGTCATGCTGCTGATTGCGCTGGCACTGTTCGCGTTCGCGGACGATTACGACCCGTGGAACTACATTGCCGCCTGCGTGCTGGTCGTGTCCTCCGTGGTCCCGCACCGCGGGCTGACACATACACTCTACGCCGTGGCCGGGTGGGGAGCGCTGCTCTATTTTGCCTCCCTGGAAATGAATGACGGCGGCAGCCTGTGGATTGCCGGCGGCCTGTCCTATGCGCTGCATCTGCTGGCGGATTCGTTGACTCAGCGCGGAATTACCCCGCTGCCTCCGATCCCCTTCAAGCTTCGGCTTAAGCTGATGAGCACCGGCACGAAGAAGGGCGATGCAGTAGAGAATCTCTGTATCGTGTTTACGCTTGTACTGGTCATTTATGCATTTGTACTCACCCCTTGAGACGGGCGAAGCCCCTCCTGGGGGACTGAAGGCTTTCCGCTGCAAGCAGCGGGGAGCCTTTTTTCTCGTCCTTCTTGAGCAAGATGTTAATTAATTCACAGATATCACCAATAGTCCTTGTTATATTGAACATACCGACGGTCGGAATGGAGAACGGAATATGACAAAAAAACAGTTAAAGGAACATAGAGTGGAGTCTCTGCTCCTGGCAGCCGTAGAAGAGTTTCTCGAAAAGGGCTATGATGGCGCATCTGTAGATGCTATAGCCAAGCGGGCCGGTGTCAGCAAAGGTGGCTTCTATCATCATTTTCCCAATAAGGAAGTCCTCCTGATGGAGGCGAATCAGAAGCTTTCGGAGCCAATCATGGAAATGGCAGAAAAGGCTTACTCGAACAGCAGTGCTATGGATGGATTAAGACAATATATTAAAGAATATCTGAACTATTGGGCAAGCAGGCCAAGAGAATTGAGCTTTTTTTTCTTATCGATGTCAAAGGCTTTGCAAGCTCCGGCCCTTATGGAGTATTACAGAGAATATGTAAATCAAAGTACCGCGTTCCTTATAGGGATGTTTCAAAAAGCAATGGAATCCGGAGAGGCTGATCTGAGGGACCCTGAAGCCTATGGGATCTCCTTGATGGGGGCACTCGATGGGGTTGTTTCTTATGCGATGATTCATCCTGAGGAGGATATTGAGCTTCTGGTTGAACGGTTTGAACAGGTCTGGCTGAAATAAACGAAAGGAGTAATCCAATGTATGGAGCATGAGAACTTTCTTTCTGTAGAAGGATTAAGCAAAACATATGGTGAACTGCCCGCAGTAGACAATGTAAGCTTTTCGGTTCGCAAGGGAGAGGTATTCGGGTTGCTTGGACCCAATGGTGCCGGTAAGACGACTACCATAAGAATGCTGTGCGGTCTTCTCAAAGTGGATTCAGGCCGTATTACTGTAAATGGAATCTCCATGTCCTCCGGCTATGAGCGTGTAAAAGGGATGATAGGGCTGTGTCCGCAGGAAATTGTCATCTGGGAGCTGCTTACCTGCCTTGAACAATTGAAATTTGCCGGTATGGCCTACGGGCTAAGTTCCAGAGCAGCCGGTAATAAGGCAGAAAGCCTGCTGCAATCGCTTGGACTTTGGGAGAAAAGAAATAAGCTTGCCAAGACGCTGTCAGGCGGTATGCAAAGAAGACTCAATATCTCGCTGGCACTTGTCCATGACCCGAAGCTGATTATTTTGGATGAACCTCAGGCAGGGCTTGATCCCCAGAGCAGGATACTCGTACGTGACTTCATCAGACAGCTGGCACAAGAAAGAACGGTGATCCTCACCACACATGATATGGATGAAGCCGACAGACTTTCAGACAGAGTAGCCATCATGGACCATGGGAAGGTGCTTTTGATAGACACTCCTGAGAAGCTTAAGGCAAAATCCGGGGAGGGAGAACTTCTGCAGATACGGGTAAATGGGGTAAGCGCAGATTTGGCCCATCAAGTCCTGAAGTCGATGCCGGAAGAATGTACAGAGCGAACCTATTCGGATGGATTATTTCTGCTGGGGGCGGGTGGAGTTCTTGAGCTTATTCCGAAGGTGAACCAGAGATTGCAAGCTTTTAACATACATATAGAGGATATGACGATCCGGAAGCGGACGCTTGAGGATGCATTTATTGCTGTGACTGGAAGGGGGCTGCGGGAATGAGACTGGCGGCTTCGGTTACCAAATCCTTTAAGGAAAATATAAGGGATTGGAAAGTTCTCGCGATGGTTTTGATGTTCTCTCCTTTCTTTTTAGTACTGATGAACCTTTTTTACGGGGGAGGGCCTACCACCTATCACTTAGGCGTTCTGAATTTGGATTCAGGCCATGCGTCCATCGAATTAATCAGCAATCTGGAGAATATGAAGGGGCAGGACAACTCGCAACTATTTAATCTAACCGGTTTCGGTGGCGAGGAGCCATTAAGGGCAAAGGTAAAGGAAAAGGCCGTAGATATAGGAATCGTGATCCCTGAAGATTATTCTGACAAATTAGCCGGCAAGGCTGCCGGGAACAATGGAGACCCTGCTCATGTAAACTTTTATGGAAGCATGGGAAATTTGCGATATTCGGTTGCGGCGGTATGGGTGGCAGATGCTGTAAGCAAACAGGGGCTGGATGCAGCGGAAATAACGTTACCCGCAAGTATAAATGAAACTTTTCTGGAGAAAAAACAGCCGTTGAACGAATTTGAAGGTTATGTTCCGGGTTTAATCTCTTTGGCTGTTTTAATGATCCTGTTTACAGCCACAGCTTCCATTGTGAAGGAAAATGATAAGAAGACACTTATAAGGTTGAAGCTCAGCCGTCTTGGAGCATTCAATTTCCTTGCCGGTATATGTATTACGCAAGCCATCGTAGCAGCAGGGGCCATTGTTCTGTCCTATTGGACGGCGCTTGGGTTAGGCTACAGACCGGCAGGAGGATTTGGCGCTATCCTTGTCGTTGGGATTCTGTCGAGCTTCTCCATGGTTGCTATAAGCTTAGTAGTAGCAAGCTTCCTGAATACCGTTTTTGATGTTTTAACTGTCGGCTGTTTTCCTTTCTTTATTCTAATGTTTTTTTCAGGGAGTATGTTCCCCCTGCCGAAGATGAGTATATTTACAATCCACGGGCATTCCTTTGGGATCACAGATTTATTGCCGCTTACGCATACTGCCAATGCTTTTAATCACATCTTGAACGATGGAGCAGGCTTACATGAGGTATGGTTTGATTTCACAATGATTGCTTTGCTCACTGTAATATATTTTGTAACAGGACTTTTGCTGTACCAGAAGCGCAAGCTTTCCAAAGCATAACTGAATGTGAAGAGAGGAAGGAACGGCGCTGGAAACCGCTGTTTCATTAAAAAACCAGCCAGACTCCGGGTTAATGGAGCTTGGCTGGTTCTTGTTCAAATATAAGAATTTATATGTTTCACACGATAACTTATCCTTCTATTTCTCGCTGAAACGGTACCGTCCTTAAAAAGGACGGCAAAGCCGTTTCCACTGCGAAAAGCTATTCTTCCAGGAAAATAAGCCCGATAAAGTCCTCCGGCTCAATGCGGCCGAAATAATGCTTCAGATCGAGCCCGGACAGAGCGTCTCTGACCTCAGCTTGCTCATAACGTTTGCCGCGCAGCGCGTTCTCTACGTCTGCCACATCGCCGACGCCGAAGAAGTCACCGTAAATTTTGATCTCTTGAATAATGGAGTCTTCAATATCCATGCGGATATCGACAAGTCCTGCCGGGAATTTGCGGGTATGCTTCACATTGCTCTTCGGCGACAGGCCATAGTTCCAATCCCAGTTCTGGTAATGCTCCTTGGAAATTTCATTGATCCGTACCCAGTCGTCCATGGTCAGCTTGTACTGTGGAACCTCGGAAGGCTCCATGCCAAAGATGGAACGCAGCAGGCCTTCGCGGAATTCCTCAATCGTCATTTCAGTGCCGAGCAGCTCCTTAATGTTGGCTACACGGCTGCGCACGGATTTGGTGCTCTTGGATTTGAATTTCTCCGGATTGACATTGAGCGAAGCCTGCACATCATCCAAATTGAGGTTGAACATCAAGGTTCCATGGCTGAACATCCGTCCGCGTGTGGAGAATTGGGCATTTCCGGAGATTTTTTGCTCGCCGACCTGAAGGTCATTGCGCCCGCTAAGCTCGGCATTTACACCCATGGACTGCAGATAGTCGATGACCGGCTGGGTGAATTTGAGAAAGTTATGAAACGACTGCCCGTCGTCTTTGGTAATGAAGCTGAAGTTGAGATTGCCGAGGTCATGATAGACAGCCCCGCCGCCGGACAACCGCCGCACGACCTGGATGTTGTTGTCTTTTACATACTCCTGGTTGATCTCTTCAATCGTATTCTGGTGTTTGCCGATGATGATGGACGGACTGTTGATATAAAAGAGCAGATAGCTTTCGTCCATCGGCAGGTTTTTAAGCGCAAACTCTTCAATCGCCAGATTAATCGATGCGTCTGTGATTCCTGTGTTATCGATAAAAAGCATAGTGTATTCCTCCGCTTAGGCATGATTAACTACTGCATTTATTCTAAACTAAAAGCTTGCATTTCACAAAATAGAAAACATTCTTCATATAAGCAGCCGTGTGTGCTGAAGTGCCCAACTGTGCATTCACTGATGCCGGGGCATTGACGTACTCTTGGCAAAGGGGCAATAATTGGGTCAATGAAGAACATACCCGCGAGGAAGATCAGAGGGAGTGCAGAACTATGCTTGAAAAATATGGCCACGGCGGTGATTTGCTGACAGCAGCGGAACTCTATGGGGTAGGGGACGGCCTGTTTCTTGATTTCAGCGCCAATATTAACCCGCTGGGCCCGCCGCCCGGCGTGCTTGAACTGCTGCGTGATTCCAGGCAAGCCGTCACGGCTTATCCCGATCCCGGACACCGCAGATTAAAGTCGCTGCTGGCGGAGAGTCTTGGAGTGGACAGCAGCTGGATTACGGTGGGCAACGGGGCAGCAGAGTCAATGGCGCTGCTACTGCTGGCTGCAGCACCGCGCAAGGTAGGGATCATTGAGCCTTGCTTCTCCGAGTACCGCCAGCTTGCCGAGCAATTCGGTGCGGAGGTCTTGTCCGTTCAGGGAACGAAGGAGCAGGATTACCGGGCCGGTGTGCAGAGCATCGCCGGACTGCTGGAGCAGGTCGATCTGCTGTTCCTCGGCCAGCCGAACAATCCGAACGGCGTCCAGTATTCGCTGGACGACCTCCGGCTGCTGGCACGCAAGGCGGAGCACCGCGGGGCCATTCTTGCGGTCGATGAAGCGTTCATCGACTTCATTCCCGGGGAGCGGCGGCAATCTTTGCTGCCGGAGCTGGCGGAGTACCGTCAGTCGGTGCTGATCCGCTCGATGACGAAGTTCTATGCCATCCCGGGGCTGCGCCTGGGATTCACGGTCGCGCATCCCGAGCTTGCGGCGGCAATGACCGCCAAGCAGGTGACGTGGAGCGTGAACGGCCTGGCGCTGCTGGCCGGGGAAGCTTGCCTGCGTAGCGGGCAAGCCTATGAAGCACGCACCCGCGAGTTAATCGCGGGGGAGCGGGAGGTGCTGCGGCAGGGTCTGCTGCACCTCGGCTGCGCTGTGCCGCCGGGCGAGGCCAACTTCCTGCTCGCCGGCTTGCCTGCGCCATGGACCGCGCAGGAAATGCAGGCCAGGCTGGGCCGCAGTGGCATCCTGGTGCGCAGCTGCGCCATGTATGCCGGCCTGGGGCCCGGCCATATCCGCGTCGCGGTCCGGGGGCGCGAGGACAATTCCCGGCTGCTCCGGCAGATGGCGGAGATTATGCAGGGGGAATTTTTATGATCGGCTGGGCTGCATGCTCAGACAGATAGATGCAGGTGGCATAAGCTGCGAACATTAACAATCTGCGGAGATTAGCAGAGGGGGCAGTCATAGCGATCCGAGCTGCAACTATTTGTAATGTGCTTGCAGATCTGCTGGCTGTAGAAGCGAATATGAGTGTGATGAGATGAAGGAATAAATGTATTTTCTGCAACTATCAGGTGCGGCTGCAGGGTAGTTTGAGAGTTACTTGTATTTTGTGCAATTAAGAGTAGCTGAAATGGACATTTCTGCTGAAACCGGGCTTTTTAGATGTACGGAGTGCAACTAAATCAAATTTCCTCCTGAAATGAGTGCTTTTAGTTGTACAGAATGCAGTTATCCCTATAGCTGAGGATGAGAAGAGGCAGGTTAGAGGAGAAGAAGCAGGTTAGAAGAGAAGAAGTAGGTTAGAAGAGAAGAAGTAGGTTAGCTGAGAAGAGGTAGGTTAGAGGGGAAGAAGTAAGTTAGCTGAGAAGAGGCAGGTTAGCTAAGAAGAAGCAGGTAAAAGGAGAAGTAGTATGTTAGTTGAGAAGAAGTAGGTTAGCTGAGAAGAGGCAGGTTAGAGGAGAAAAGGTTTGTTTGAGAGGCAAGGTTATTTTTATAAAAGTCATAGTCATAGTGATCTGGCTGTCCTTCAATACTTAGCAAGAATCCAACGTCGATGAGAGTTTTATGTTATTCACTCCTTGTGCGGCAATGTTTAGGGAGATCGGTTGGATGGCACGCTTCTTCTTGCCCGCTTTTTGAGTACAATTACAGTAGGAGTTACGGAGCCGCAGTAAGCTGTGAACAAGGAGCTGAAGTGTAAACGAGGTTGAAACTGCAAACAAGGCTGATGCTGTACATAGAGTTTGGAAAAGAACTGTGAGGGGAGACGGATAGAAGATGGATGAAGTGAAAATCCCTTTTAATCTTACCGGCGGGGAAACTGTGTACCTGAGCAGGGTATGGCCGGGGCTTGTGCTGGAATGGAAGGAAGGACATCTGCTGCTGGAGTTCCCGGCTGAGGCGGATGGGATTTCGAGTGCGGTGTACGGCGGGGGAATGGGGCGTCTACAGCGGGCCGTCAACCAATTTGTCAGCCGTGATTACGAGTGCAGCGATCCTGTGCGGGATATGGAGCTTAAATTGCACGAATGGGGCTACCCGCAAGAAGGCTGTGCGGGCCTTATGACTGCTGTGCCGCTGGAGCACGCAGCTGTGATAGAAGAAGATACCGGCTCGGCAGGCATCTTTTGCTGTGTGACGGCCGCTTCGGGCAATGCCGCGCGTGCCGGGGTGGAACGTCCCGTGCTGGCGGCTTACCGCCCCGGCACGATCAATATTATGGTCGGCATTGACGGGCGGCTGACTCCGGCGGCGATGGTCAATGCTGTAATGACGGCAGCCGAAGCCAAAGCTGCCGCCCTGGCCGATCTCGGCGTCACCGATCCCGAGAACGGCCTGATTGCAACCGGCACAACCACGGATGCGATTGTGCTTGCCGTGAGCCAAAGCGTGCGCTACGGTGCGGAGCATGTCTACGCAGGAACAGCGACTGATCTTGGCGGCGCCATTGGCCGGCTAGTGTATGCCGCTGTTACAGGCAGCTTGCAGTCGGTGAAATCCGTGCAGCCGGCGCAATCTGCGCAGCCAGCCAAGGTGGAACAATTGGCTGAACCAGTAATATCGGCTCAAACAGATCAAGTTGTGCAGCACGATTCCAAGGCGCAAGCCATCCAAAGCGCCTCCATGGCTCAAGCTGTGCCACCTGCTCCACTGGCTCAAACTGTGTCATCCGCTCGACTGACCCAAGCTGTGCCATCTGCTCTACAGGAGCAGGCTAGGAAGGGCGGGCAATGAGCAGCCAATTCCTGATAACCCGGCGGGGTGAGCGCCCGTGAGTCTTGCCTTAATATTGCTGGCAGCCTATGTGCTGGACCTGATCGTAGGCGATCCAAGGAGTCTTCCCCATCCCGTAGTGTATATGGGGAAGGCGATTTCTGCGATCGAGCGGCTGATCCGCCGCTTTGTCTCGCAGCCGCGGAGTCTGAAGCGGGCCGGGGTCCTGCTGCCGCTGCTGGTGGCGGGCGGAGCCTGGGGGCTGACAGCACTCCTTGTCGGACTCCTATCCTGGGCATCTCCCTGGCTCGGCTGGGCAGCCGGGGCTTGGCTGATCTCCACAACGATTGCCGCCAAAGGATTGAAGGAGGCAGGGCTTGCCGTATACGTCGAGCTGCGCAAGGGTGATCATCCCGCAGCGCGCAGGGCGCTGGGGATGATCGTTGGCCGCGATACGGCTGGGCTGGACAGCCCGGAGATTGTCCGCGGCACTGTGGAAACCGTGGCGGAGAATATCGTCGATGCGATTATTTCCCCGCTGTTCTTCGCCCTGCTGGGCGGTGCACCGCTGGCCATGGCTTACCGTGCAGTGAACACGCTGGATTCCATGGTCGGCTACAAGAACGACAAATACCGCGACCTCGGCTGGGCATCTGCCCGGCTCGATGATGTGGCCAATTACATACCGGCGCGAATCACTGCGCTGTTGTTAACCTTATGCGCCTGGCTGCTGCGGCTGGATTGGCGGGGCTGCTGGCGCACCGTGCTTCGCGATGCCCGCCTTCATCCCAGTCCGAACAGCGGCTACCCGGAGTCGGCAGTTGCCGGAGCATTGGGCATTCGGCTGGGAGGCGAAAATGTCTATCACGGCATCACTTCGTTCCGGGCTTACATGGGGGACCCGCTGCGTGCTTTGGAACCGGAGGATATTATTGTGACCTCCCGGCTGATGCTGCTCTCTTCGGCAATATTCGTCTGCTTCTGCGCAGCGTTGGCATGGGTTTGGATTGGAGGCTGAGCGGCGAGCATGACAGATCTAACACATGGACAAGGACATGGACAAGAACTTGAGCATGAGCATGTGCGCGAACAAGAGCAAGGGCAAGAACAAAGGCAAGGGCAAGAACAAAGGCAAGGGCAAGAACAAAGGCAAGGGCAAGAACAAAGGCAAGAGCAAGAACAAAGGCAAGAACAAAGGCAAGAGCAAAAGCAAGGGCAAAAGCACGGAAAAGAGTCAAAACTAAAACAAGTGCTAGAGCAGGAGATAAGGAAAGAGCCAAGGCCGAGGGATGAGAAAGCACAGGTGCTGGCTCCAAAACTGGATCAAGTGCTGCCCAAAGTACTGCCCAAAGTACTCAAGCTCCAGTTAGTTCTTCTCCGCCATGGCCATACACAGTGGAATAAGGAACGCCGTTATCTGGGGAGCACGGATATTCCTCTGCTGCCCGGAGCACAGGAGGAGTTGACTGCGCTCAGGGAGCAGCCTGAACTGCGCGGAGATTTCTGGCGGGTATATTGCAGTGATTTGCGCAGATGCCGGGAGACATTGGCTTGCATCGCACCAGGTCTTGAGGCGTCGGCCCTTTATGATTCCCGTTTGCGTGAGATGAGCTTCGGAGCGTGGGAGGGCTGTACTTATGAGCAGCTGCAGAATAATCTCGATTATCGAAGCTGGATTGATGATCCTGCTGAGGTCACACCGCCTGACGGGGAATCCTGGCAGGCGTTCGAAGCGCGGCTGGACTCGTTTTTAAAGGAACTAAGGCAGGCAGCCGAAGCAAACGGGGATGAGGCTGAATTAAGCCCGCTCCCTGAAGACAGTACCGTCCAAACTGCCGCTCCGGACCACCACCCTAGTAAAGAGCCGCTGCATTTGCGTGTGCTGCTGGTGACCCACGGCGGTGTAATCCGCCAGCTGCTGGCACGGGCTTTGGAGGACGTGACTTTCCGTACTGCCGCTGCTCCGCCGCCTGGAACGGCGGTAGTACTTACACTGGTACGGAGCGCAGGCAAGTGGCAGTGGTAATCCTTTTCAAAAAAACGTTCAGCCAAACGTATCTGTAAGCACTAGAAGAAATCCCATGATGCAGGCATTGATTAGTCCGTGTGATGAGTATACAACTGCGAAGCTGTGGGTCCGCAGAGACTCGGTGCCCAGAAAAGTACCCACATTATGTAATTAAAAAGCTATATCACCGTTGGAAGCACGGGTTATCCCGCCATAGAACCACACCGGAAGAAAATCCCGGGGTTGTGGTTCTTTTTTTACGCTGGCGACTGTGCCATGATAGCTATGGGGGCGATTGAAGCATGTTTAAGGATTTCAAGCTCATTGCCGGACGTCCGGTATATATTCAGGTGAAGGATTATTTGAAGCATCTCATTCTAAAAGGCGCCCTCCAAGGCGGCCAGAAGCTTCCGTCGACACGCGAGCTCAGCACACTGCTGAAAGTCAGCCGCAATTCAATTATCTCCGCTTATGCGGGGCTTACGGATGACGGCTTTGCGTATACGGTGCAGGGTCAAGGAAGTTATGTTTCGCTTGCTGCCTCTACTGAGAGTGCGGCGGCCCCCTCCTGGACTGTGGACTGGAAAGAGCGGATGAACAGCCGCGCGCTGCTGGCGGAGGAACTGGATATAATGAAGCGCGGAATCCGCGCGGAGAAGGGCACGATTTCTTTTACCAGTATTGCGCCTGATGAGAGCCTGTTTGATCTGGATAATGTAAAGCGGGCCTTTCTGGACCGCATGTCCGTAGAGGGCAACGTTCTGCTGAACTATGGCTATGCCAAGGGGTATAAGCCTTTAATAGACTATTTGCGGCAATATATGGAGCATAAGGGCGTGGATATGCGCGGCAAGGATATGCTGATTACGAATGGTTTTACGGAAGGTTTCGATTTGGTGCTGTCCGCACTTGGCCAGAAGCATGGGCGTGTGCTCTGCGAGAATCCGACCCATCATACGGCTATCAAAAATATGCGGCTGAATGGATTTGATATCACTGGAGTAACCATGGAGCGGGACGGCATCCACCTCGGTGAACTGAAACGGGCGCTGGAGGAGCGGGAGTATGACTGCGCGTATTTTGTGCCTTCCTATCACAATCCCACCGGCATCGTCATGTCCCCCGAAAAAAGACAAGGGCTGATGAAGCTGATGGCGGAGTACAGGGTGCCGGTCATCGAGGACGGCTTCAACGAAGAGCTGCGCTATTCGGGCTCACATGTAGCCCCGTTAATCGCGGCGGCGGGCGGCGGGAACAGCGTCGTCTATCTTGGCAGCTTCTCCAAAGTGTTGTTTCCCGGACTGCGTGTAGGCTGGGTGCTGGCTGATCAGGAGCTGATCTACTATCTGGAAAGTGTCAAAAGAGCCCGCAGTATTCATACTTCAACGCTGGATCAATCCATTCTGTATCAATATCTGCTCGGTGGCCATCTGGAAAAATACCTCAAACGTGCGCGAACGGAATATAAACGGAAATACGAGCTGACGCTGGAATGCTGCAAGGAGTATTTGCCGTATGTTGGGCTAAGCGGAGACGGCGGACTGCATCTTTTTGTAACATTTCCCGAAGGCTTTAGTACAAGAGAGCTGCTGGATGCCTGCCGTGAGCGGGGGGTTATTTTTACAGCGGGGGATATCTTCTTCACGAATGGAACAGGACATAATACGCTGCGCCTGGGCTTCTCCAGGGTGGCTGACGGGGATATCCGCAGGGGAATCGAGATTATCGGCAGGGCAGCACGGCAACTACTGGGATGAAAAGGGGTTATGGGGATGATAAAAGTAGGCGTAATAATGGGCGGGGTTTCCTCTGAATATGAAGTGTCGCTGAATACCGGCAGAGAAATGCTGAAGCACCTGGACCGGAGCAAATATGAGGTTGTCCCGGTGGTTATTACAGAGCGTGAACAGCTGATCGGACAGGTAAAAGGTCTGGATTTTGCGCTGCTGGCCCTTCATGGAACCTATGGTGAGGATGGAACGGTTCAGGGGACGCTGGAGACGCTTGGCATCCCATATTCCGGAAGTGGCGTGCTGTCGAGTAGCCTGTGCATGGATAAACATCTGTCCAAAACAATTCTCCGCAGCAAAGGTGTTCCTACGCCTGACTGGCTGTGCTGGGACCGGACGGAGGATGTTGCGCCGGAAGCCTTGGAACGGCTCGGTTACCCGGTGATGGTGAAGCCGAACTCAGGCGGTTCCAGCATCGGGATGACCAAAGTGAATAGCTCGCAGGAGCTGCGGAGCGCGGTGGAGAAAGCTTTTGCCGCAGACCAGTCGGTACTCGTCGAATCGTATACCGAAGGTCAGGAGATTACCTGCCCGATCCTCGGCGGAACCCTGCTGCCCGTTATCGGCATCCATGCGCTGGGCGCGGACTGGTTCGATTACAGCTCCAAATATGAGCAGGGCGGAGCCGACGAACGGGTAATTCAGCTGCCTGCCGAGATCCTGGAGCGGGTGCAAGCGGCGGCGCTGGCCTGTTATCGTGCGCTGAAATGCTCGGTATATGCACGGGTGGATATGCTGCTGAAGAATGAGAATCCCTACGTACTTGAGGTCAATACGCTTCCGGGCATGACCGAAACGAGCCTGCTGCCCAAAAGCGCACTTGCGGCCGGATTCACCTTCAGCAGCCTGCTGGATGAGATTATCGAAAGTTCTCTGAAGGAACGGCGAGCGAATCAGGCAGTTCAAGTAACGCAAGAGGTAATGGTGACGAAGATGGAAGAAGAAAGGCCAGAGGTAGCAGGTCATGCTTAAGGAGAACCGCAAGATGGCAGAGGATTGGATAGCTCCCCGTGTGCGGGAGATTGCGCCTTCGGGCATCCGGGCTTTTTTTGATCTCACTGCCGGTAACAACGATATTATATCACTGGGCGTAGGTGAACCGGATTTCGCTACACCTGAGCATGTAAGAGCTGCCTGCGTCCGTGCTTTGAACCGCGGGGAAACGATGTACACCCCGAATGCCGGATTGCTTGAGCTTAGAGAAGAGATCGCCCAATATCTGGGGAGCAGCTTTAAACTGCAGTATCATCCTGCGGACGAGATCATGGTTACGGTGGGCAGCAGCGAAGCCCTCGATTTGGCACTGCGCGCTTTCACGGCTCCGGGTGATGAGATCATCATCCCTTCTCCAAGCTATATTGCCTATTCGCCAATTGCTCACTTAAACGGAGGGACGCTGGTTGAGGTGGAGGCTACGGCAGAGCAGGGCTTCAAGCTTACAGCGGAAGCGCTGCGGAAGGCCATTTCCCCACGCTCGAAGCTGCTGGTAGTGAATTTCCCGAATAATCCTACGGGAGCGGTCATGTCCTACGAGGATTGGCTGCCGATTGCAGAAGTTGTAAAAGAGCACAATCTGTTCGTGCTGTCGGATGAAATCTATGCGGAGCTTACCTATGACAGCACTCATGTTAGTATCGCTTCGCTCCCCGGTATGCAGGAGCGGACGATAGTGATCAGCGGATTTTCGAAGGCATTCGCCATGACAGGCTGGCGCGTCGGTTATATCTGCGGGAACCATGAGCTGCTGGCAGCGATGCTGAAGATACATCAGTATACCGCGATGTGCGCGCCGGTGCTGGGCCAGATTGCCGCCATCGAATCCCTGCGTAGCGGGCTGCCCGACAAAGACCGGATGAAGGCATGCTTCCGCCAGCGCAGAACCCTGTTTGTCGAGGGCCTCAGAACCATCGGACTTCACTGCCATCAGCCGCAAGGTGCGTTCTATGCCTTCCCGTCGATCGCTCATACCGGACTGAAATCGGAGGAATTTGCTTTGCGCCTCCTGCGGGAGGCTGGAGTTGCCGCAGTTCCGGGACATGTGTTCGGAAGCGGCGGCGAGGGGCATATCCGCTGCTCCTATGCGACATCCACAGAGAGGCTGACCGAAGCGCTGGAGCGGATGGAAGGGTTTATGAAAGTAAGAATATGAATGTAAACGAAAATGCAAGCGTAAATGCAAATGATCATACGTGTGAAGAAGTTCTCCGCAAGACAGTATTGAAGCTCTGCACCCGGAAGCAGCGGTATAGACAGCTTTCCAAGCGCATGAAGGTAAAAATGTAATTGTATGATCCTGCTATATCACCTATAATCCTTAAGGAAGAAATAGGGGTATGCACTAAAATAGTTCGCGGCAGCAGCAGTGGCAGCACAAAGCCCCCTTCTTTGGAGAAGGGGGCTTTGTGCAAATATAAGAATTTATATGCTTCACGCTATAAATTATCCTTCTATTTCTCGCTGAAACGGATACCGTCCTTTTTAAGGACGGCGAAGCCGTTTCCACTTGCGTGGAGCTACGGTTATTCAAATAGAGTTGTAATAGAAGAAACAGGAGGAGTAACTATGATTTCAGCATTGGAAGAAGTGATCGGGCGGATTGTCCCCGCCGATGAACCAGCGATACTGCGCGCCGGGGACCGGCTGAACAGTCTGACTAAGCCGCCGGGAAGCCTTGGCCGGCTGGAGGCATTGGCCGTCCGGCTGGCGGGAATCTCCGGTGTGGAACAGCCAAGCTACGGCAAACGCACCGTAGTGGTTATGGCTGCAGACCATGGTGTCTGCAGTGAGGGAGTCAGCGCATTTCCGCAGGAGGTTACGGTGCAGATGGCCCATAATTTCCTCAGCGGCGGCGCGGCGGTGAATGTGCTGGCCCGCCAAGGCGGGGCAGAAGTGAAGCTGGTGGATATCGGAATAGGCGGTGACCTGAGCCATCCGGAGCTGATTGACCGCAAGGTGCGGCGTGGAACCTGCAATATGGCGCAGGGACCGGCGATGAGCCGGGAGGAAGCGCTGAGAGCCATTTTGGCCGGGGTGAACGTGGCGGAGGAAGCGGTGAAGAGTGGAACGGAGATACTTATCACTGGCGAAATGGGCATCGGCAATACGACAGCCAGCGCTGCGGTGATGTGTGCACTGGAAGGCATTCCCGCAGAGATCGCTGTAGGCCGGGGCACTGGCATTGATGATGAGCGGCTGCGCCATAAAATCGCAGTGGTGGAACGGGCGCTGCAGATCAATACACCGGATCCGGACGATGCTATCGACGTGTTGGCTAAGGTAGGGGGCCTTGAAATCGCCGGTCTGGCCGGTCTTATTCTGGGCGCAGCCGCTGCACGGATTCCCGTTGTGCTTGACGGCTTCATCTCCGGCGCTGCAGCGCTTGCGGCCAAAGCACTTGCACCGGAGTCCATCCATTATATGATTGCCTCGCATGTCTCAGGGGAGCAGGGGCATAAGCTGATGCTGGAGCGGCTGGGGCTGGAAGCGCTGCTCGACCTTGGGCTGCGTCTTGGCGAAGGAACAGGGGGCGCCCTCTGCCTTCATCTGATTGAGGCGGTGTGCCGGATTATGCGCGAAATGGCCACCTTCGAAAGCGCAGGGGTATCCGGGGCGGAGAACCGATGAGCATCCTTGTAACAGGCGGCGCGCGCAGCGGCAAAAGCAGCTTTGCCGAACGCCTGACACTGTCGCTGGCCGGTCAGGCTTTCTATGTGGCGACCGGGCAAGCGTTCGATGAAGAGATGAAGGCGCGGATTGCCCTGCACCGGCAGCAGCGCGAAGAAAGCGGCGGCCAGTGGGAGACGTTGGAGGAGCCGCTGGATTTGCCGGCTCTGCTGGAGCGTCTCTCCGGGGGGAAGGCGGTGCTTGTAGACTGCCTGACCCTGTGGCTCTCCAATGTGCTACTGGCCGTGGAAGGGCAGGCGGACAGACAAGAGCGGGTGGAGCAGGAAATCGCCAGGCTGGAGCACAGTGTGGCGTCTTTCCAGGGGACGCTCGTTCTGGTTACGAACGAGGTTGGCGACGGCATCGTGCCGGAATATGCACTGGGACGGCTGTACCGTGATCTCGCCGGACGGATGAATGCGCTGCTGGCCCGGCAGTGCCGGCAGGTCTTTCTCGTCACCGCCGGAATACCGGTTGAGCTGAAAAGCAGGGAGTATCTGCTATGAGTGCGCGGGAGGATGCCGCCGCTGCAGCGGCTTGGCTGCTGCCGGCATGGCCTGCCGCTGTGATCACCCTCATCCTGTGGGTAGGGCTGACCGGCGGGCTGCACCTGGACGGCTGGATGGACAGTGCCGACGCACTGCTCAGCTACCGCTCGCGGGAGCGGATGCTGGAGATCATGAAGGACAGCCGCGTAGGAGCGATGGGCGTCCTGGCCTGCGTGCTGCTATTGCTGCTGAAGGCCGCCTTGCTGGCGGCATTTATTGAAGGCGGCACCTTCTACGAGCTGCCGCTGCTGTTATTGCCGCCGGTCTGGAGCCGCTGGTATATGGTGCGGGCGATGGCCCGCTATCCTGTTGCCCGCGGCAATGAGGGGTTGGCAGCCAGCTTCGCGGAGCTGCAGCCCCGGCAGGAGCGGCGCACGCTGCTCACCGCCGCGCTGCTCTCACTGGCCGCTGCCGCTGCGCCACTTGCGCTCGGCGCGGCAAGCGGCACCTGGCCGCAGCATCTGGCGGCGGCCTGCCTTGCCCCGGTGGCCGCAGTGCTCTGCGGCCATCTCGCGGCGCGGCGGATCAGCAGCCGGCTCGGCGGGCTCACCGGCGATGTGTACGGCGCGCTGAACGAGCTGCTGGAGGTAGCGCTGCTGCTCCTGCTGGTGGTGCTGCTGCACAACCTGATGTAGCCGGAAGGCTCTGCGGAGAGCTACATTTCCGGCGTATGCTAGAACAAGAACAACTGCTTCGCCAGTACTCCGGCAGCAGGAAGAAAGCGGGGAGAAGAGCATGAAGAACCAAGCGGACACACAAGAGAAGAAACAGCGGGCGGCCGTGCTGATGATGCAGGGAACGGCTTCGGATGTCGGCAAGAGCCTCGTCACTGCAGCCATCGGGCGGATTATGACACAGGACGGCTACCGGACGGCGCCCTTCAAGTCGCAGAATATGGCGCTGAATTCCTATGTCACCGTGGACGGAAAAGAAATCGGGCGTGCCCAGGGCATGCAGGCCGAAGCATTCGGCATTACGGCTACCAGCGACATGAATCCGATTCTGCTGAAGCCATCGGGCGAGATGAGCGCGCAAATCGTCGTCCATGGCGTACCGCACACGGCGCTGAGCGCGCGGGAATACCGCGAGAAGTTTCTGCCGGAAGCCAAAGGGACGGTGCTGGACGCGCTGGATCGTCTGCGGGCGGCTTATGATATCGTGCTGATGGAAGGGGCGGGAAGTCCGGCAGAGATCAACCTGAAGGCGCGGGATATCGTCAATATGAATCTCGCAGGCTGGGCGGATGCGCCGGTGCTGCTGATCGCAGACATTGACAGAGGCGGCGTATTCGCCTTTCTGGTGGGTACACTCGAACTCTTGGAGCCGCATGAGCGGGCGCGTGTCAAAGGCTTCATTATCAATAAATTCCGCGGCGATCTCTCCTTGCTGCAGCCCGGTCTGGATTGGCTGGAGCAGCGCACCGGGATCCCGGTGCTTGGTGTGCTGCCGTTTCTGCCGCAGCTGCGGATAGAGGCGGAGGATTCCGTAGTACTGGAAGGGACTTCGGGCCGTATGCAGCCCGGCAGCGCGAAGGAGCTGGATATTGCAGTCATCCGCTACCCGAGAATATCGAACTTCACCGACTTCGATCCGTTGGAGGATGAGCCGGATACCGCTGTGCGTTATGTGACCTCCGTAGAGGAGCTGGGCACACCGGATGCCATCATTCTGCCGGGTACGAAGAATACGGCGGCAGACCTGAATTATTTGCGGGAGCAGGGCTTCCCTGAAGCAATAACGAATGCGCTGGAGCACGGAACATCGCAGCTTACCGGCATTTGCGGAGGTTACCAGATGCTGGGGCGGAGGCTGCTCGATCCGCATGCTGTTGAAAATACAGAGCCGGGGGATAGTGACGGGCTGGGCTATCTGCCCCTGTCCACGGAATTTCTGCCGCATAAGAAGACGGTGCGTGTAAGCGGCACGCTGGCTGAGGATCATCCGCTGCAATTATGCGGCCTTGACCCCGGAGCGGCTGAGGAAATTCCCGTTGCCGGATATGAGATTCATATGGGTACCACGACAAAGCATGAAGGTGCAGGCGTCAGAAGCCTGTTCCACCTGACGGGACCGGATGGGGAGACGTTGCCTGAAGGTTGGGGTACGCCGGACGGCAAGATATGGGGAACTTATCTGCATGGTTTGTTTCATAATGATAGCCTGCGCAGAGCCTGGCTTGACGGGATACGGCAGGCCAAAGGTCTTGCCCCGCTGGCCAGGACCTTCTCGTCGGCAGCGCTCCGCGAGCAGGAATTCGACCGTCTGGCAGATGCCGTAAGAGCCAGCCTTGATATGGAGGCAGTTTACAGAATAATGGGTCTTCCCGGAGAAGAGGGCTAAGAATGGTGCTGGCGGTTCTGCTGTTTATTGTTGCCGGTCTGGCTGAAATCGGCGGCGGTTATTTGATCTGGCTGTGGCTGCGGGAGTCGCGGCCGCTCTGGTACGGCCTCGTTGGTGCACTAATTCTGATTGCGTACGGCATCATCCCCACCTTGCAGAAGTTCCCTTCTTTCGGCAGGGTGTATGCCGCCTATGGCGGTGTGTTCATCGTGCTTGCCGTTCTTTGGGGCTGGCTGGTGGACAAGAAGACACCGGATCTGTATGACTGGATCGGTGCAGGTATTTGTGTGATTGGGGTATCGGTTATCCTGTGGGCACCGAGACACTGATCTGGAGGGGAAGAGCGTTATTAAATTGCAGCGCAATCTAACAAAAAGGCAGTCCAAGCTTTGATAAGCTGTGGACTGCCTTTTGATATGGTTCGAAAGAGGCGGGTTCTCTTTAAATCTTGAACTGTTTCACAGCTTCCTGCAGCTTCACCGCTTGTTCATGCAGATGCTCCACGGTCAGGGAGTGGCCATCCAGCTCCTCATGCTGCCGTGAGGAGTTCTCGGCAAGCAATTCTGCACTGGCTTGCGATTTGCCGGTGATTTGTGCGGTTTCCTCCACCGAGGCGCTTACTTCTTCGGTGCCGGCCGAAATCTGCTGGGTGGCGGCAGATACGGACTGAATGCTGTGATTGATGCTTTGAATAAGAATAAGCAGTTGATTAAAGGCATTACCGGCTTCCACCGCTTTGCCTACGCCCGAAGCTACTTCCGAGTTCACATGATTCATTTCTTCCACCGAACGGTTCATATCCTCCTGCAGGCTAAGCAGGAAGTCACGGATCTGCTCATTGGATTCCTTGGACTGCTCGGACAACTTGCGGACTTCTCCGGCTACAACAGCAAAACCGCGGCCATGCTCGCCTGCGCGTGCCGCTTCAATGGAAGCATTCAGCGACAGCATCTGAATCTGCTTGGTTATTTCGGTGATGCCCTGGACAACCCCGCCAATCATCAGGGAACGTTCATTCATGATGCGGAACTGCTCCAGCGACTTCTGAGAGGCATGCTCCACCTGACGCATTTGCTGTACAGCACTCTGGGCAACC
The DNA here is from genome assembly GCF_038002865.1 of Paenibacillus sp. FSL H3-0321. Lineage (NCBI taxonomy): Bacteria > Bacillati > Bacillota > Bacilli > Caryophanales > Paenibacillaceae > Paenibacillus > Paenibacillus sp. FSL H3-0321. The sequence goes on from NZ_JBBODH010000001.1 coordinate 5,765,506, forward strand.
TCATTGCCGCCCATGGCTTCCGCTGCAGCTTCACTGATCTGCTCGGTGACTTCACCGGCTGCGGATGCGATATGCTGAATGCCGAAATTGATTTCTTCCATGGCTCTGGAGTTCTCCAGTGCGCTGCTGGCAATGGTTGTACTGCCTTTGCCGATCTCCGTAACGGATAACGCCGAACGCTCGGCCATTTCGCCCAGCACTTCAACACGCGCTTTCAGATCATTGGCATCGGCAACGACACTGCCTGAAGTATCGAGCACCTGCCCGATCATTTCCTTAAGCCGTTGTCCCATACTTTGGAAGCTCACTGACAACTGGCCGACCTCATCGTTGCCCTTGATAACCAGATTCTGCGTGAAATCACCGGCAGCGAGCTTATTGCTATAAGCGGTAAGCTGAGAGAGCGGCCGCGTGATTTTCCGGCTCATGAAGGTAGCGGCGGCGGTTCCAATGATCAGCGACAGCAGTGTAATTCCTATACTTGCCCAGACGATGCTGTTTATCTTGTCTTCAACAAAACCAACGTCAGAACTTACTCCGATGACCATCCTGCTGCCGGGAACACTGACATAGGCGGTCTTATGTATACCGTGACTGTCACTATAGATTTCACTGAGCCCCGTTTTTCCTTTAGCGGCTTGTTCCATAGCGGGCAATACCTTAAGGCTTTCTTCAGCCTTCAGCTTTGAGCCGTGATCTGCGGCCAGTACGGTGGCCTTTCCATCTTTCATTTCGATGAGGAAAATGGTCTCCACATCATGCAGCTTTCTTTTTTCCTGGAAATAGTATTCGACATTCGTGGTGGCCTGTGCACTCTTACTCAGGGTCTGCTGGGCGTGGGTTGCGTTCAAATTCTTGTAGACATCCTGAGCGGCCCCGGTCAGAAGCTTGTTAATTTGCGGCATTACGTAGCCGTCGATGGTACTCATTGATATAAAGTAGAAGCTGATACTTAACACAAGAGATGTGAGCAATAGGACGACAAACAACAAAAGTGTAAATTTGCGGCTGATTGAATTCTTAAAGCGTGACATATCCATTCTCTCCTTTTCTATTTGAATGCATCGATCCCATGCCAACGCTTATAAGCGGGCATACAGCTATATACTCCATTGATGTTGGTCATATATCAGGCTATCGTTCCGGGGATATGATTGATAACTATTCTATAGAATTAACCTCCGGTTGAATAGTGAAAAAATTGAATTATAACGCATATTTTCAGAAAAATATGAATAATTGTCGAATGAACCATTTGTTTACCGAAAATAAGTGACAACATTCTTCTTTTCTGAAAATTTAAAATTCTCATAGAATGTTAGCTTTTTATATGGTAGAGTATTAATGTTTTGTTCCTATAAACAAAATATCCGCGGTTCGTAACCATCCCGCGTAACCAAAACTAGGAGGAAGTATAGAAAAATGTTTAATTTGTTGTGGGGAATTTTGTTCGTTGTTGTCAACTTCGGCCTATTTTTGCTCTGTTACCGTCTTTTTGGTAAAAAGGGGCTGTATGCCTGGGTTGGAGTTGCTACGGTCATCGCCAATATTCAAGTGGCCAAGACGATTGCTATGCCGCTGGACATCGTGATGACGCTGGGCAATACGATGTATGTAACGCTGTATATGACCAGCGATTTGCTTAATGAACGGTACGGGCGGAAGGAAGCGCGCAATGCCGTATGGTTCGGCTTTTTCACCCTGCTGATGACTACGGTGATTATGCAGATGGCGCTGGTGTTCAAACCGCAGGGAGATCCCATTTTCCAGACCTCGCTGGAAACGATCTTTGGACTGATGCCGCGTCTGGCGCTGGGAAGCCTTGCTGCCTATTTCATCAGCCAGTTCCTCGACGTGCGCCTGTATTCGTGGATCCGCAAATACTACAGCACCTCGCGCCAGCTTTGGATCCGCTCCAACGGCAGTACGATGATCAGCTCATTTGTTGATACGCTGATTTTTTGCACCATTGCGTTTGCCGGCAGATTCGATATGCAGGTGTGGATCGAAATTTTGCTGACTACCTACGTAGTGAAATTCCTGCTGACCGGTGCAGGCACGCCAATCCTTTACATTGCCCGCTCCTTTAAGTTTGCCGAAGAGGAAGAGCCGGCCCTGAAGGATGCGGATAGCCGCAGCATTTCATAGATTGTGACCATAAAAAAAGCAGGGAGTCTCCCGTTATGGGGTCGGCTCACTGCTTTTTTTGATGGACATATCTTATATTGGAATACTGTTACAAATGGAGGATAGTCAGCTCTTTCGGGAAGCTGGTCAGCGTTACGGGACCTTCTGCCGTAATAAAGACATCATCTTCAATACGTACACCGCCTACGCCCGGCACATAGATGCCCGGTTCCACGGTGAATACGTTGCCGTTCTCGATAATATCCGTATTTAAACCGTGAAGGGAAGGATACTCATGGGTATCCATGCCAAGTCCATGGCCGACACGGTGCATGAAATATTCCCCGTAACCCGCATTTTCGATCACTTCACGCGCTGCCCGGTCCACTGAGCCGAAGGTAGCTCCTGCTCGGGAAGCGGCAATGCCTGCCAGGTTAGCGGCCAGCACCGTGTTGTAGATTTCGCTCAGCTTGCTGTCCGCTTCCTCCACGGCAAAGGTCCGTGTGATGTCGGAAGCATACCCGGCGGCATATACGCCAAGGTCGAACATCAGGAAATCACCCGGCTGGATGATGCGGTCTCCCGACACACCATGCGGAAGGGCAGTGTTAGAACCACTGAGGACCATAGTGTCGAAGGAAGGACCGGAGGCGCCGACCTTTTTCATCAGATATTCCAGCTCGGCCACCAGCTCAATTTCGCTGACTCCGCTTTTCACATGGTTTAGACCGCGGCGCAGAACCTCCTCCACCAGCTCGGCGGCATGTTTCATCCGGCTGACTTCCTCCGGTGTCTTCTTGGCGCGCATCGCCCGGAGCAGGGGACCGATATCGCTAAATTGTGCTGCAGGCACAGAATCGGCGAGCAGCTCATACCGGCTTACGGAGAAATGCTCTTTCTCTATGCCGAGTGATCCAGGTGTTTTGCCGCCAAATTGCGACTTTAGCAGCTCATACGGATTATCGGTATCGCTGTGTGTCAGGATCGACGTCACGGAGGAAGCCGCATGCGCCGCTTCGGCATCCAGTGCCGGAACAATCAGGACGGGCACCTCTCCGCGAATCAGCAGCAGGCCAAGAAAACGTTCATGCGGATTGCTGGCAAACCCGGTCAAGTAATAGACATGTTTGGGATCGGTGACGAGCAGAGCGTCCAGCCCTTCTCCCGCCATTCCCCCAGCCAAACTTTGTAGAGCATCATTCATTTCAGGTGTTCCCCTTTCGTCATCACGATAAAAAAAAGCAATGTTTTCATTATAGATCATTAACCGGCAGGGTGCACGTCTCTGTAGATTTGCTTGCCCAAAGGGTTTAGCGAACCGCAAGGCCGGGTAATAGTTGCCCAAATTGATTGCAGACTGAACATAACAAGCTTTGAAGCAAGTGTTCATATATTCTTTCAGGAGGTGACAGCCATGTCCGGCAAAAGAAAAGTCCACCACAGCCTTCTAGGGTGCTGTATGTTGATCCTGCTGACAGGAGGGTTGTCAGCCTGCACAGCTTCTTCCGAAACCAGTAATGCGGGGGAACCGCTGAAGAGTGCAGGGCCGCGCCTGTCGGGAAACCCTGCAGAGAGCGCAGATCCATCCTTGGTTTCTCCGTCAAATTATACATCGGATGGCAATCAGGATCAGCAGGCAGAGACGCAGGTCTCACCGAGTCCCGCTCCCTCTGCAGAACCAACTCCACTTCCAGTGCCTGGGGATCCTGCAACAACAGCTTCTGTAAAGTCCAAAGCATCCTTCCCCTATACAGCTCAAACAGTAGCAACGGGGCTGAATGTCCCTTGGGAAATGGTATTTGCTCCGGATGGGCGGATTTTTTTTACCGAACGGCCCGGCAGCCTGCGGGTGATTGAGAACGGTAAACTGAGAAAGGCTCCGCTGCTGGAGCTTCTTGCGCCGTTTGTCAGCAAGGGGGAGGGCGGTCTCTTGGGACTTGCGCTGGATCCGGCGTTTGAAAAAAGCGGATATGCCTACGTCTACCATTCCTATCTCCATACAGACGGCGGAGTGCAGAACCGCGTACTGCGGCTCAAGATCAGCAGCGGCAAAGCGGAGATTAACAAGGTGATGCTAGATGGCATCCATGGAGACACCAATCATAACGGCGGCAGGATTAAAGTAGGACCGGACGGATATCTGTACGTCACTGCCGGTGAACGTTATAAGCCGGAGCTGGCACAGGATAAGGACAGTCTGGGCGGGAAAATCCTGCGAATCTCCCTTGACGGGTCCATCCCGGAGGATAACCCTTGGCCGGATTCTCCCGTCTACAGCTGGGGCCACCGCAACCCGCAAGGGTTGGCCTGGCAGCCGGACACTGGAGTGCTTTACAGCTCGGAGCATGGGCAGTCCAGCCATGACGAAATTAATATCATTGAGGCAGGCGCCAATTACGGCTGGCCGCTTATTGAGGGCGATGAAACCGCAGGCAAAGGTGAGGTGAGTCTGAAGCTTCCGCTGCTGCATAGCGGCAGCCAAACCTGGGCACCGTCGGGAATGGCTTTTATTACACAGGGTCCATGGAGCGGCGAACTGCTGGTTGCCGGGCTGGCCGGAGAACAGCTGCTGTGGATCTCCCCGTCATCCGGAGGCGGGAAGGCTAAGGCAACAGCATTGTTCCAGGAGAAATGGGGACGGCTCCGCAATGTGGCCGAGGGGCCGGATGGTACCTTATATGTAATGACGAATAACCGGGATGGCAGGGGGGAGCCCGGAAACAATGACGACAAGCTGATTGCCCTGAAGCCAAACTGGAAATGAGCCTAGTACCGCTCCTCGTTTGATATCCCATCATGATAAAAAACCAGGCCCGCTCGTAGATTACTCTACTTGCGGGCCTGATTTATGTCTGGACTATAAGCCGGACATGCTCTGTTAGAGCACATCCGTCAATTGGTTGATAAGCTCCTGCGGACTGCCGTCGAAGAGTCCGCCGTGGTAACAGAGGACGGACTGGATTAACCGTCCTTCCAGCTTGTGCAGGCTGCGCAGCGCCTGCGGCATGTCCGGTGTGGCCGACTCTGCCGGTCCGGTCAGCTGTCCGTCTACGACGAGCAGCTCATCGACTGCCAGCAGCAGCGCTTGTTCCTGCACATAAAGGCAGATATGCCCCGGCGTATGGCCGGGGGTATGAATAATTTCGATGCCGCCGCCCCACGGCAGCTGCTGGCCGTCATGCAGCTCCGTGAAGCTGCCGAGCTGCGCCAGCTGCTCCAGAAACGCATGGAACTGCTCCTGAAATGCCTGCGGCATCTGCGCGACCCGCTGCGGATTCATCTTCAGCATCGGCTGGCGGTTCGTGATTGCCGGAATATCGCCCGGATGGGCGAACAGCTCAACGCCGGGGAGCTTCTGGACGAGCAAAGGGAGATTGCCGATATGATCAATATCCTGATGGGTGAGGATGATGCGTTTAATGCTGGAAAGCTGTTCGCCCGCTTGCTCTATAGCTTGCAGCAGAGCATCGTATTGGCCTAACATGCCGGTGTCTATGAGGGTCAAGTCCTCCCCATCTTTCAGCAGCACCGGATAAATCTTGGTAGGACCCATTACGGGAGAGATCATGGGGACAGTCAGTACGATAACATTTGGGCCAATATTCATAGTTCAGCTCCGGGAACAGGATTCCCGGAATTCACCTCCATATAAGTTTTCTCAGTTAGCAATCGGCGTTCCGTTCGGGACCTTGCGGTCCGGAGCCAGCAGGATGACCTCGCCTTCCTCCGCATGCGATGCGTAACCCGCAAACATGTATCTTTGAGCATGCGATGGGTAACCCGCCAAACGTGCATCTTTGAGCCTACGTTGCGTAACCCGCCAAACGTGAATCTCTGAGCATGCGATGGGTAACCCGCCAAACGTATATCCGTGAGCATGCGTTGCTAATCCGCAAACGTGTATCTTTGAGCATGCGATGGGTAACCCGCCAAACGTGAAACTTTGAGCATGCGTTGCGTAACCCGCCAAACGTGAAACTTTGAGCATGCGTTGCGTAACCCGCCAATCGTGAAGCGTTGAGCATGCGTTGCGTAACCCGCAATCGTGAAACTTTGAGCATGCGATCCGTAACCCGCCAATCGTGAATCTCTGAGCATCCGTTGCTAATCCGCCAAACGTATATCCGTGAGCATGGTTTTGGTGCTGTTTCTGCTCGGCGGACTGTATGTTCTTTATTTGGCTCAAATCCCGTGATCAGCACTCCACGCGGACTGCATAGCCCTTATTTGCCTGGAAAACAGGCTAAACAACCCATTTTCAATGAGATAGCGGCGCTGGTGTCCGTTCGAAGAGTGAGGAGTCCTTTTTGTACAAAATAACGTCTCCTGAGTCCGCGAGACAGTCCGAGCCGCTAGATGCTGATTGCCGGCTGACTTATGCTGTACTCCATTCGATTGACGCCGTACCCTATTCAAATAATGATACAATTACAGGAATGCAGCAATCAGGATGAGCGATTCATAGAGCTTGATAGCCATATGTACTGAAAGGCTTTTCTTGTGCACCTGATTTGATGTAACATAATCTTAAAACATATGCTGTGGAAAGGCCAGGCTGGCAGGTGTAATTGGCAGGTTGCTAGAGAGGGGATTGGCCATGAATGGAAAGACGGTGCTTGTAACCGGAGGTAACTCCGGGATGGGATTGGCAACGACGGTTGAAATGGCCCGCCAGGGAGCAACGGTGGTGATGGCCTGCCGCAGCCGCAAGCGCGGGGAAGAGGCGCTGGCGGAAGCCAAGCGGGAGAGCGGATCTGACCATATCACGCTGATGTTATGCGATTTGGCTTCGTTTCAGAGCATCCGCGGGTTTGCAGCGGAATTCAAGGCGAGCCACCCCGTACTCGACGTATTGATTAACAATGCCGGTGTAGTGGCCTTTAGACGTGAGCTTACGGCGGACGGCTTCGAGCAGGACTTCGGCGTGAACCATTTGGGACACTTCTTGCTGACCCGTCTGCTGCTGGATCAGCTAAAGGCGGCAGAGCAAGGCAGGATCGTGGTCGTTGCTTCCGGTGCCTACAAGATCGGAAAGCTGTATTTGAACGATCCTACTCTGTCGCGCGGTTTCAATCCGGCCAAGGCTTACGCACGTTCCAAGCTGGCTAATATCCTTTTTACGAGAGAGCTGGCCAAGCGCCTGCAGGGCACGGAAGTTACGGTCAATGCTGTACATCCGGGTGCTGTGGGGACCAGTATCGGGGTTAACCGGGAGACAGGCTTTGGCCGCTCGGTGCTCAAGCTGTTGTCCTATTTCTTCCTGACACCCGAGCAGGGGGCGGACACGGCAATCTATCTCGCGACGGCGCCGGAGCTGCTGGGAGTGACCGGACAATATTATTACCGCCGAAAGATCAAAGAGCTGTCACCGCGGGCACTGAATCAGGAAGATGCCGAACGTTTGTGGCAGTGGAGCCTGGAACAGACCGGAGCAGACAAGGGCTTACACAACTTTTAGGAGGATCTGAAAAATGGCTTGGCACAATTACAGCATTGAAGATGCAACACTAGAGGATTTAGGGGCAATTGTGGAGATTTATAATTCGACGGTAGCCGGACGGATGGTTACTGCCGACCTGGAGCCGGTTCGGGTGGAGGACCGCTTGCACTGGTTCCATGAGCATAACAGCCATCATCGCCCGCTGTGGGTACTGAAGCAGGACGGCGAGGTTGCCGCCTGGTTCAGCTTCCAGTCGTTCTATGGACGTCCGGCCTATAATGGAACCGCAGAAGTCAGTGTATATGTAAGCGGGAAGTTCCGCGGCAGGGGTGCCGGGAGTATCCTGCTGACCAAGGCACTGGAAGAATGCCCGCGCCTTGGTCTTCAGAATTTAGTTGGTTTTGTATTCGGCCACAACGAGCCAAGCCTGGCTCTGCTGCGGAAATTTGGTTTTGAACAATGGGGACTGCTGCCTGGAGTTGCTGAAATGGACGGCATTCAACGTGATCTGGTCATTATCGGCCGCAAGCTGTAAGGAACAGCGCACCATTGTTTGTGCACTATGAGAAGGCTAACCCTTACTCTGGAGGAATTCCTTCAGGCCCGGAGCCTTCCGGTTCAATCCAGGATTCCGACCATTTCTGCAGATCACGGATGACCGATTCCAGCGCCCGCCCTTTATCCGTCAAGGAGTATTGAATTCTTACGGGTGTCTCGGGAAATACTTCGCGGAGGACAATGCCTTCCAGCTCCAGTTCCTTAAGCCGTTCGGACAAGAGTCTGCCGCTGACGGGCAGAGAAGACTCGATAACACTGAAGCGCTGTGGTCCCTGAAGGAGCTGATAGATGATTAAGCCTGTCCAACGTCTGCCGATGATATCCATGCTTTTCTGTAACTTTGGACATAAATCTAGGGATTTCATAAGGCTCACCTCTTACTGAACATTATAAACGAAAAGACCTATAACTAAAACAAATTTGAACTACATGCAATGCCCGAAAGGATGAGCTACATGGCCAAAAAAAAGAAAATAACCCCTGCTCCACGTCCCGCTGCATCGGATGCTCCGGCAACACTCCGGGATCTCCTCAGCAGTGATGTGCTTGACAAGCTGAAGGCGCAGTCCGATGCGCTCAAAGCCGAGGAGAATGACAAGAAAGAGGCAGCCCGCAAAGCGGTAGAGGATCAGCGGAAAGCCGAGCAGAAGCGGCTGGAGAATGATTTTGCCCATTTGCTGGAGAACAGCAAACAGGATTGGCATAAATTCAAGTAAACAAATAACCTATGAAGAGGCGCCTGGGAGGGTGTCTTCTTTTTTTGCGTGCAGGGGAAGTAGTCCTTTTGATGTATTTTTTGCGCAGGCGAGCCGCAGAATTCAGTAGATTCTGCGGTTTTTTTTGCAGGCTGGCGGACAGGACTTCCAATATTAGGGTTGACAATCTGCAGCAGAGCCATATATTATTGGGTTTATCATTTAGAGAAGGGAGGCCGATGGGCCATGATTGGAACTATTGTACTGGAATTGTTGCCTTGCCACATTACAACCGCATATGAACCATCTGATCTCATCGCCTTCGTCCGGGAGACATGATGCGCCCTTGGCTCATCCTGTCGCATTCTTGCACATGGGTAAGCTTTAAATTATGTTAGGTAATTTTGAAGCAATGATTAGCTCTTCGGGAGCCGTGGATCAGAACTGATCTGCGGCTTTTTTTGCGTACCTGAAACACTAAAGATTTCACGAACGGAAAGATAATTTAACTTATCAACGAACTTGAGAGGAATTGAAAATAACTTATGAATAGTAATTCACAACAAGCGGGCTTCGATGAGCCGCAATATAAACACCGGGTGGCTCTTCCGGGAGGCGACCTGAAGGTCTATGCCAGCGGGCAATTATTTGCCACATTGGACTATAAGGTCATGGAAATGGCGAACAACAACCTGCAAATCCCGAATATTGAATATATGAGCTATACACCGGATGTGCATGTAGGCGTCGGCACCTGCATCGGCACAACTGCGGTATGGGATGCGGCAGGAGGATATGTGTCGCCCTCTATCGTGGGCAGCGACATCGGCTGCGGAATGCGCGTGCATCTCACCAATCTGCACAAGGATGATCTGCGTGAGGTTAAGCTGCGGAGAAAGCTGGTCCGCGCCATCGAGAAATATTTGCCGATGGAGGCGCAGCAGCGGGGTCATTACGGCGATATCCGGCTGGAGAATGTGGTCCGCAAGGGGCTGCACGGGCTGCCGAACAAATATGTACCCGACAGCTACACTCCGAAGAAATCAAGCGCGCTTTCCCATGTGGAGGTCAGCAAGCTGGCTTTTGACGAGGAAATACTGAATGAGCTGCCCGATATGGCCTGGCACCGCGGACACCGCCAGTTGGGTACCCTTGGAGGAGGCAATCATTTTGTCGAGATTCAGGCGATTGAGATTGCGGAGGAACAGCGGGAGGTGGCGGAAGCCTGGGGGCTGCAGGACGGGCAGGTTGCCGTGATGATCCATTCCGGCTCACGGGCCTGGGGCGGCATGGTCAACCAGTTCTGCACCCCGGCCTTCGCCAAGGTGATGGGGCAGCTAGGACTTGGCAGCGCCGATCCGCGCCTGATCTTTGCCCCGCTGGAACATCCGCAAGGCCAGCGCTATGTTAATCTGATGTACTCCGCCTTGAACTACGCTGTCGTGAACCGGCATCTGATCGCCTACGGTGTCCGCGAAGCGTTCCGTGAGGTGTTCGGCACGAAATGTGAGCTGCGCACCCTGTATGACCTGATGCACAATTATGCCTGGAAGGAAGAGACCTCTTCGGGGACCAAATTTGTGCACCGCAAGGGGGCAACCCGTGCCTTGCCGGCTCAGCATCCGGACAATCCGCGGCCCTATGCCGCGACCGGTCACCCGGCGCTGATTCCCGGCTCAATGGGCACCGCCTCTTATATCATGGTCGGCCAGCCCGGCGGGGAAGAGAACTTTTATTCCATCTGCCACGGTGCAGGGCGGATCCGTTCACGCACGGCAACGAAACGGCTGGTGTCTGTTCATGAATTTTCCCAGTCGCTAAAGGTAGGCAAAGAAGATGAGATTGTAGTAAACCAGCATTCCCTGGAATCTATCATTGACGAATCTCCCCAAGCCTATAAGAATGTAGATGAGATCATAGAAAGCGTTACGGGCGCCGGCCTGGCTGCCGTTGTGGCCAAGTGCAAGCCGCTCGCAGCGATAAAGGGGACCAAATAGGATGGAGCAGGAGTGCAAGAAACAGGCTGTGATTTACGAATACGATGGAGGCACGAGTGGCATGATCAAAGGGTACGACGTCTACGCCCGCCTAGTAGACGGTATCCTTGAAGCTCTTTATGCCCGCTATGGTGTCCGCTATGAGCTGTACGCCAGCGACGACCCCAACAGTGAGTATTGGAAGCTGCTGGAGAATGATGTGCAGTCCGGCAATCCCGGAGTAGAGCATGTGGCGCGGATATTTGACCGGCTGGAGGACCGTACCTTTGTCTACGACGATGACAAGGAGCAGCCGGAGTATAATATTCACCTGTCGATCCGCAACAATGTGCTGGCTTATCCTGCCATGGGCGTGGCGCTGGCACGCGTGCCCGTATTTCAGGAGAACGGCATCAACTTTCAGGATTTTGTATTTGCCGCCTCCGACGCGCAGCTGCAGGCTTTCCTGAGCAATGTGCGCACGCGGCAGCGGGAGCAGAATATCAATAAGGTGACGGTGTTCACCGATCGGCGCAACGGTATTTTCCGGGAAGATGAGCCAATCACCCGTTCTGTCGGACGGGAGGAAGTGGTGCTGGATGTCGCGATCAAAAAGGAAATCTACCGCTCGCTCGACCAGTTTTTCGATTCGGACCGCAGCTTCTATGTGACCTATGATATCCCTTATAAACGGGGGATTCTGCTCTACGGGCATCCGGGCAACGGCAAGACGACGCTCGTCAAGTCCATCGCCGGAAGTGTGCCCGGACCGGTGATCTATTGGCAGATCACCGAATATACAAGCAGTGAGTCGGTAGGCGAGGTGTTTGAAGCCGCAGCCCGGCTGGCACCGATGGTGCTGGTGATTGAGGATATCGACTCTATGCCGCAGGAGGTCAGATCCTTTTTCCTGAATACTTTGGACGGGGCGACCTCCAAGGAAGGCATCTTTCTGATCGGCACGACCAACTATCCGGAGAAGATAGATCCCGGGCTGATGAACCGCGCCGGACGTTTTGACCGGGCATATGAGATCAAAATGCCGAATGAGGAGCTAAGGCTGGAGTATTTGCGGCTGCGCGGCTTCTCGACCTTTGCCGGTGATGAGGGAGTCGATCTGGCGGCACGCTTGACCGGAGATTTCTCCCTGACCCAGCTTGGCGAGCTGTATGTCAGTGCGGCACTGGAATGGCATGAGAACGGCAGAGCCGATGTGGAGGCGCTTGTCCGCGGAATGCGCGGAGAGCTGGACAAAGGACGCAAGCGCGAATGGATGAAGGACGGCTCGTCCACGATTGGATTTTACTGATTTTATTTGGCAAAGAAGCCCGGGTCCTGGAGACACCGGGCTATCTTTTTGTATTTACGTTTCATTATCTTGGTTAGGGCACCCGTCTGCCTACCGAAAGATTGTACGCGGTATTTTTTGCATCGATGGACCGGGTTATCCTGATTGATTCATCTTGGATGAATATCTGTTTGGCCTTTTGCTCCTCACCTGTTTAATAAGCAAAAAAAATTATTATCCTGACCATGTAACTTTTTCCAATCTTATACGTGGTTAGAGTAAGGGGGGAGGGAATGAAGCCAAATTCGCTGGATGATCTTTATCAGAGTTATGTTCAGGATATTTACCGCTATTTGCGCTCCCTCTGTCATGATCACCATGTGGCCGAAGATTTAATGCAGGAGACTTTTTACCGGGCTTATCTGTACCTGGAGAATTGCCGTGAAGACACCATCAAGCCGTGGCTGTTCCGCGTCGCCTATAATGCTTTTGTGGATTACAAGCGGAAAGAGAGCCGGAGTGTCACCAAAGAAGCGGGTTATTTCAATGAGCTGGCCCATCCGGATACGACCGAAGGCACCCTGCTGCGGCAGGAACGTCTGGAAGAGATGGCCTTGTCTGTAGATAGCCTGCCGGAGGGGCAGCGCCACGCGCTGCTGTTGTACGATTTTCACGGAATGTCTTACAAGGAAGCGGCGGAGATCATGGATGTGGGGCTGTCTCAATATAAAATATTGTTATTCCGCGCCAGACAGCGGCTGCGGGAGGCAGAGCGGAGGAGGAGCAGGCATGAGTGAGGAGTTCAAGGAGAAGCTGCGGAAGTACAGCGAGGGGACGCTGCCGGAAGAGGAACGGACTGAACTGGAGCAAGAGTTGGAGAAGCTGGAGGCCTATCAGGTCTATGTGGATGAGCTGATGGAACGGGAAGACCACTTGTCTGAACATCAGGAGGTAGATCTCTCCAACGGCAAGAGCAAGGGTAAGGGGAAAAGCAAGAGGAAATCTGCGTCCGCCAGGGAAAAGGGCATTATCCGCCGCGGCAAATGGAGGGCGCGAATAGCCAATACGTTTACTGTACTGGCGGCATTTCTGGCATTTTGGACCATCAGCGGTATTATCACTGCAGTGTTCTATAGTACCGGTGGCCGGGGGGAGACTTACAGTGATGTAGTATCATCAGCGGTAGCTGTCTCCCGCCCGAATACGATTGTCCATTTGAGCAGCAACGCGAAGTTCTTTTTCAGAATGGAAATGTCAGGTAAGCTGCTGAAGCAAATCGGCGGGGAAACGGTGGATGTGGGAAGCTACTCCACTCCGTTTCTGCTGGGGCTGGGCGGTGTAGGCAAGTTCTCCTGGACGGATGAACGGAGTGGCGGGAATTATTACTTTCAATACCCGGAAACAGCGAAGAACTCAGGCAGTCTGCGCAGCGACGGGGTGGAGTGGCGGATGCTGGAGAAGCTTCACGAGGGCACCGTGGCTGAGGCTTATCTGTCTTTAGACCGGTTATACACAACGGATGAGCTGCTGAAGAAGCTGGAGCCATTGAATCTGTTGCCTGTGTGGTTCGCTGCAGATGCCGGTCAATTCTCGCGTGAACGCTTTGCCGGCACTCCCCTTGGATTTCCTTATACACCGCTGTGGCATGCCGATGACATGAAGGTAACAAAGATCTCAGAAGAGAAATCGGGCTGGTTCAGCAAGGTGACTTCAAGCAGTTCGGTCTCTCCAGCTGTTGAATCCTACGGGGACGGCGCTTTGCGTGAGGAGAACTTCATGGATACCTTGCGGCTAATGCAGCAGCATAAAAAAATATCAAACAACGTAGCCCCATTCATTGATCTGGATGAATCCATAAGTTATCTCGGGGAGCACGGCGTTAAGCTGTATGGAGTTGTTGTTACGGGTCCGGTAAAGGAGCTGCTGAAGCTCCGGGAGGATACATGGATCAGCAATATCCGGATTGGGGAAGTTCGGCTGTGGAACTGGCGGGAATAGGGAACTGAACTATAGAGGCAATCATGCATTTTGGACTCGATCGCTTAAGGGAAACAACCGGTTTACTTGCTTCTCCCACGCGCAAATCGTACAATTAGCAGAATATTAATGATTATGGCTGCTTGCGATACTTGCGCGGGCAATATGGGGATTGGGAGCTGAAGCTGATGAAAATAGGAGTTGTATCGGATACGCATATGTCACGGAACGCGAAGTCGTTGCCGCAGGCGCTTGTGGCGGAATTCCGCCATGTTGACCAGATTCTGCATCTCGGCGATTGGGTGGCGCTGGAGATCTATGAAATGCTGTCGCAGCTCGCGCCGGTCGAGGGAATTGCCGGCAATAATGATGGAGCCGAGATTATTCAGCGGTTCGGAGAGCGCAAGATCATTACGCTGGAAGGTGTGCGTATCGGGATGATCCACGGACATGCCCCGTATTCGCGCAAAGGTACGGATGGGAATGCACTGCTCGCTTTTGAAGGCGATGAAGTGGACTGCATTCTATTCGGTCATTCTCATCAGCCGCTGATGCGCAGGGAAAACGGCATTCTGCTGTTTAATCCCGGGTCGCCGACCGACAAACGGCGGGAGAAGCAGTATTCATTCGGGCTGCTGGACATCGAAGACGGCATAATCAGTGCCCGGCATGTCTTCTATGACTCCAGGGACTAAGTAAGGAAATCGGAAGCATTGTCCAAACTAAAGTGCATTCTCTCCATGTTCACCTGGCAGCTGAACTTTTAAAATAATGTATACATCTTATTATTGGCTGTTGCCGGAAAGTTGGAATGATGATGCCGGAGTATCGTTTGGAACGTGCTGGCCTTGAAGACCTTGAACAGATTGCTCTGCTGTTTGATGAATATCGCGTGTATTATGGCCAGGTTTCCGATCTTCAAGGAGTCCAGTTTTTCCTGAAAGCCAGACTGGAGGCGGATGAGTCCGCAATTTGGATGGCTGTAACGGGGAACGGCGCTAATAAGGAGGCCGGAGGGTTTGCCCAGCTCTATCCATCCTTCTCCTCGGTGAGCATGCAGCGGCTCTGGATACTGAATGATCTGTATGTGGCCGCGGAGCTGCGCGGACAGGGTTTGGGCTCCTTACTGCTGGACGGTGCCCGGGAGTTCGCTTTGAGCACTGGAAGCAAAGGGCTGACCTTGACTACGATGACAGATAATACTACTGCGCAGCGTCTATACGTTGCGAAAGGCTATGTCCGGGATGATGAGTTCTACACTTATAATCTATTTTTGAATACCAAGCATGAATAGTAAGGGGCGTTAATGTGGATAACAGCAATAAACTGGCGGTTTTTTTTGATTTGGATGATACTTTGTACGATCATTTGGTGCCTTTCCGGGAAGCGGTACGCGAGGTTTTGGCCCCGGATGAGGACAGTCTGGACTATGCGGAGCTATTTTATAAAGTGAGGCATCACAGTGACCAGCTCTGGCCAAAGTATTTGCGGGGCGAGCTTGAGCTGGAGGAGACGCGGGTGCAGCGTCTGGAGCTGGCTTTTGCCGAATACGGGATGGACCTTAGCCGGGAGCAGGCAGCCCAAGTTCAGGCGTCCTACATTGGCCGGCAGTATTCCATTCAGTTCATAGACGGTGTAGAAGAGCAGCTGCGGCGGTTCATCGCTCTTGGGCACAAGGTGGGGATTATCACCAATGGCCCGAAGGCTCACCAGATGAGCAAGCTGCGCGGACTTGGCATCGACAAGCTGATTCCGGAAGAGATGATCTTCATCTCGGATGCCGTTGGGCTGGCCAAGCCGGACCCGGAGATCTTTGCCCATGTTAACCGCGTGAGCGGAACAACAGCGGAGAACTCGCTGTATGTCGGAGATACCTGGAACAATGATGTAGTTGGCGCGCTTGCAGCAGGCTGGAAAGTATGCTGGTACAATCCGCGCGGCAGACAGCCGGGAACCGGTCATAGCCCAAGCTTCACCTTTGCCAGTTACCAAGAATTCAGCGAGCTTCCGCTGATCTGAGGACACGTACTCATAACGAAAATAAATAAGCGGCGGAGCCTCAGCTCCGCCGCTTATTCGTTCTATGGTTCCGAAAGACAAGAGTGTATAGGCTTCGGATAATGATTGTCCCTTATCTTCTTCTTCTTAGTTACTCCGCAAAGCTATACGTTGGATCCGTGAGCTGCAGTCTCTCTCTAATGCCTGAAGTGGCATAGATTTTGTTGTCATCGGTAATGAAGAAGGCTTCCACGTCCTCCGGCAGAGCTTCAAGGTAGGCCATGCCTTCCTCAAGCCCCATCAGGAATACGCCGGTGGACAAGGCATCCGCATCCGTTGCGTTCGGGCTCATAATCGTAATGCTCTTTAAGCCGTTCTGGGAAGGGAATCCTGTACGCGGGTCAAGTATATGGTGATAGCGAATATTATCCTGCGTGAAGTAACGCTCATAAACGCCGGAAGCATCGATGACCTCATTAGAAATCTTGATAGTGCCCAGCTGTGTGCCGCGGGTCTTATCGGGGTCCTGCAGGCCGATGTTCCACTGCGATCCATTCGGCTTGTTGCCGAGGGCAATGATGCTGCTGCCGCCAAGGTTGATCATCGCGCTGTCCAGACCCTGCTCCTTCAAATAATCGGCGATCCGGTCAGCAGCATAACCTTTGCCGATTCCGCCCATATCGAGCACCATGCCTTCTTTAGCCAGCATCACGGTCTTCGCTGCTTCATCTACAATAATATCCTTGTAATTGGTCAGGCTCTTGGCATGTTCGATATTTGCTTGCGGTGGAACCTGCTTACCGTCGTTGCCGATATCCCACAGATCCACCAGCGGCCCAATCGTCGGATCGAACAGCCCGTCCATCTCTTCGGCATATTTAATCGAAAGCTTGACGATGTCCAGAGTTTCATCAGATACAGTAACAGCTTCCTTGCCTGCAGCCTGGTTGACCGCGTAGATTTCTCCATTTTCCTTAGTGCGGCTGAACTCTATATCCATCCGTTCCAGCATGGCCTGAATGTCGTCCATATTTTTCTGCTCGGCATGATCGCCGAAGACCTTAATGTTAACGACCGTATCATAAATGTAAAAAGTCTGCTCAAGGGATTTCGTTCCGCCTTGTTCCGAAACTTTTGCACCGCCTGAGGTATCGGAGGTACTGGCAGCGTCTTTATCCTTGTTGCCTGTAAGCATCCAGATGCCGGCAACGGCAACGATAATGATGACGAGAGCGACCAGAATTATCGCCGTTTTTTTGTTTTTAAACATATTCCACCATCCATAAAAGTAGTTTCTTGAACTCATCTTTACTATCATACCCCAGATAGAATGGCAATGGATACTAATTTCATGACATTTTGCGGATTAAGATGACCGGAAGAAGCAGTCCGCAGAAACAGCAGAAACACCCGCTTCCCGAAAGGGCAGGCAGGTGTTTCTGCTGTTGTCCATTATGAAGTTTGTGTGGAGAGCGTTAGTCCAGCATATATTCGCTGTATTTATTCTTGAGGGGATTGAGTACAAAGAGGATGCCGCTGATATAGCCTGAAACCGCATTGAAGTTGCGCTTCAGAGTTGATTTGCCGGTCAAATAAGTCAGCGTCCACAGCAGGGCAGCGTAGTTCTTCACCGGGGCTTTGCGCAGATTGAGCAGGTAATAATGGTTCACCGCGGTTGCACGGGCGACGCGTCCCGCTTTATCGCGGGAGCTTGGGGATTCATGATGGGTAATCTTCATATCCGGGTTGATTACAAGCTTGCCGTATTTGCTGGCCAGATGGCACATATAAATATCATCAGCCACGGCATAGCTGGTCATCCAGGGGTAAGGTTTCATATCCCTCAACGCCTCACGTTTGAAAGACATATTGCAGCCGTGGAAGAAATCCGTTTCAAAGGTATCCTCCGTTTCTCCCCAGAGCAGCAGTGAGCCTGCCAGCGTGCTGGCCGACAGTCTGCCGGGCGAAGCCGACATTTGGCAGGTAAGCACGCCGAGCAGCTTGCCGGATTTGCTGCTGGAGAGGCCTTTGGCGATGCCGCCTACTCCGACAATCGCCGGATCGGCCGCATAGGTGTCCAGCATCCGGCGGATATACAGCGGATCATCCAGCTCGGCGTCATCATCGAAGCTGAGCACAATGTCTCCGTCGATCAGGTTCAGCGCTTCGTAACGGGAGAGCCAGACGCCAGGTTTGGTTTTGCGGTAATAACGCAGCTCAGCACTTGGCATCTGCGCCAGCACCTTGCGCAAATAGTCCAGGACATTCTCCTCAATATCGCCATCATCAACAATCAATAGCTCGATCGAGACGTCTTCCAGCTCTGTCTGCCTGCCGATGGATTCAATACACAGCGTAAGATCGCTGATCCGGTTGCGCGTGGGAATTACTATAGACACATCATGCATGCCGCTGGCTCCTTCTGGGACGCCTATCGTCCGCTAGTAATAGTAGTAATGATGTAAAGCACCGAAAGTACGTGTTGATCTAATTTTACTCCCCCATAAGTAGGGCGTATATACCACTTTCGTTTACTTTTATTTAGCATTTGTGTTTTTTGGTTTTTAACTATATAATTGTAAGTGACGTATTATTTGTTAATGGTAATATCAATGTATTCACAATCCCATTAGGAGGAATTCAATGTGAGAATAGATATATGGTCCGATTACGCCTGCCCGTTCTGTTATATCGGCAAAAGACGGCTTGAACACGCGCTGAGCCAATTTCCTGACCGCGACAAGGTGGAAGTGGTGTACCGCAGCTTTCAGCTGGATCCGAATGCCCGTGCAGATGCAAGCAGGGATATTCATGATCAGCTGGCCGCCAAATACGGCATGACCCGCGAGAAGGCCAAAGCGATGAACGAACAGCTGGCGGAGCAAGCCAGAGGTGTCGGCCTGGAGTTCAACTTCGATACGGTGGTGCATACCAATACCTTCGACAGCCACCGGTTGAGCCATTATGCCGCTGCTCAAGGAAAGGCAGCGGCAATGACCGAGCGGCTACTGCGCGCTTATTTTACCGATACGGTTAATATTGGAGAGCGCAGTGTTCTGGTTTCGCTGGCCGGCGAGGTTGGACTGGACGCTGCCGAAACCGCAGCGATGCTGGAAAGCGATGCCTACGCGGCTGAAGTGAATGAAGATATTGAAGAAGGGCAACGCCTGAACATTACCGGCGTCCCCTTCTTCGTATTCAACAATAAATATGCGGTATCCGGTGCACAGCCCGGCCCGGTATTCTCCGAGGTGCTGGAGACAGTATGGGCGGAGGAGAAGAACACTCCGGTACTGCAGGTTGTCGGCAAACCACAGTCTCAGGCACCGGATGCCGAAGGCTGCGATGACGGTTCTTGCAGCATCTGATTGAGCTCGTTAGGGTCCATATAACCCCATAGTTAGTCAATGCACAAAGAAACCTCTCCCTTGCGTGATCAAGGGAGAGGTTTCTTGATTATCTATGATTTTATTATCTTAATGAAGTCACAAGGCTCGAAAGCAATGTCCGCACATCATACTGGTACTGATTGATTGGCTCAACCGGACGGTTGATGCCGAGCAGGGTGTAGACGGCGATTCTGGCCGCTCTGACGGAATATTCCTCGGTGAACACCACATCGTCCGGAATTTCGCAATATTGGCCGACGAATGCGAGGTTGGTAGAGCCCTCTGGCACGACCAGCGGTCTGTCGCTGCCGAGTCTCGGCATGAATTGGGAAGTAATATACGGCATCATGCACGGGATACAGTTGGCGGTTGCCATAATCTCAGCTTTATGCTCTTCAAAGTGCAGATGTCCGATCAGCTCTTCCATGATTTCTGCCCCGGTACAGTCGCTCATTTTCTTCTTGACGAAATCGCCTACCTTGTCCGGATACAGCCCATAGCCCCAGAATACCGTAACATGCTCAGGCTGATCGCGGAAATGCGGCTGGAACGCCAGCACTACGGACATGAACCAGCTCGAATCCTTGAAGGTGACGAGTGCGCCGGTGCCGGCCCGGTTGCGTGTGAATTTCTCCATCAGATCAAAGAATTTGGAGTCTTCGAACGTAACAGTGAACGATTCCCACTTAGAGCCGTCGACATGATCGTCGAAGGAAGATGGATTGCCGAGGCCTGGCTTTTTAGCGGCAATGTTCTCCCAGAGCTTCCACGAGCTGCCTTTGCCGTTAAGACGCGGTGCGGTGCTCATCGAACCGAGGCTGGAGCCTTCGGTCATGGAGCCGTTAGTGACGATAACCAGATCGCCGTCTTTCACTTCAATGACATCTTCCACGCCTTGACGCAGCACGTTCATCTTCGTGACGGTGATGCCGTCGCCGTCTTTGAACTGCAGGTCAGTTACTGTACATTTCAGCGTAAAGTCTACACCGAACGGCTCCAGATATTTGTGCAGCGGAAGGATGATCGAATCGTATTGATTATAAGGTGTGCGGGTGACACCTTCGAGCGTTTGAATTCTTGGGAATTCGTGAATAAAGCGCAGCATGTATCTTTTGAACTCAATGGCGCTGTGCCAAGGCTGGAAGGCGAAGGTGGTCGCCCACATATACCAGAAATTCGTCTCGAAAAAGTGTGGAGCGAACCAGTCGTTAATCCGGGCCTTGCCCATCTTTTCCTCTGGTGTAATAATCAGCTTGCCCATTGCCAGCCGGTCGGCCATATCGAAGCCCATCGACAATACGTCTTCAACTTCACCCTTGCTGTTCACAAGTCTGGCGTTGGAATGGGTAGGGTTGGCGTCGTCGAATTCGGTAATTTCTTCCCGGACGGACTTTCCCGGATGGTCGATCGAAGGGATGGTGTTGAGAAGCTCCCATAAATTCTCATAGGCTTCATCGTTCAGCATCCGTCCGCCGCGAATGACATATCCATGCTCTACACTGCCTGCGCCGTCATTGCTGCCGCCGAGGATCTTCATCTCTTCAATAATGTGGATGTTCTTTCCCGGAAAATCGCAGTCTCTGACGAGGTATGCCGCACCCGCAAGGGATGCAATCCCGCCGCCGACAAAATAAACCTGTTGGTTACCGTACTCTCTTTTCACTGAATACTCGCCTCCATAGGGTTGCTGATTGCTGTTGCTAACCCTAATGTAACCCTAGGCCGGTCCAGAAGGTATAATCAAAACCGCCAGAGTGTATGGATTTTGGTCACTTTAGGCAAAGTGTATAGTTTTTTTACAGTAATTAACAAGGTTCTACAGGGAAGGAAGGTGATCTGAGCGGGTTGCCAAAGGCAATATGCCAATGCAGGTGCTTGGAATCCTGATAATTGCCTAAGTTCGTGAGAACTCTGCAAGCTCCGTGCTCTTGCGTTACCATGGCGGCGACCTGCTTGATAACGCCAAATAACTCAAGAAATAATTCAGTGTCCTCTTCTTCAAGGGTGAGAAGTGAGGAGATATGCTTTTTGGGGATAGCTACAATATGCACGGGATAAAAAGGCTTCGTATGATAATAGGCTAGCACATTTTCTGTCTCCAGCACTTTATGTACCTGGGTTTTGCCGTTCAATACCTCATCGCAATAAAAGTCCTCTGTCATGGTGGCCTCCTGATTCTTGCATATTTTTCACTTCAAAGTCTTAAATTCCGCATCGTTTCTGCAATTCTTGCCCAATAGATCGCCAACTGGATCCAATTAGCCAAGTGGAAACGGCTTTGCCGTCCTCAAAAGGACGGTATCCGTTTCAGCGAGAAATAGAAGGATAAGTTATCGTGTGAAACATATAAATTCTTATATTTCCAAAAAAGCTGCGCACCCTAAGGTAACGACAGCTTCTTCTCGTATTTATGCAGCGCCTTCAGAAAATTCCCTTCAATCAGCACACTGAGCTGCTCAATCATATGCTTCGGCTGATCCTTCATCCCGTCGCGCATCCACTGAATGATGAGTCCGGTAAAGGCGAGAGTGTAGAAGTTGGCGATGAACCGCTTGTCTTCGGCACTAACCTCCATTCCGCTTGACAGCTCCTGAATGACGCCCATAATCAGGCCGTTGGTCACGTCGTACAGATAAGCATCAAGGTGGGATCTGCCGAGAGAATCCAGCGTATTGCAGCAGAAGGTTGTATTGCTCTCAATATAACAAAAGATTCTGTAGAACCCGTCCGTCCATGTGTTGTAGCTCCGGTACTCAGCAATGCTCTCTACTGCCTCCGTCTTGTAAATCCAGCCCAGCAGCTCAAAAATATCCTGAAAATGATAGTAGAACGTCTGCCTGTTCAGCCCGCAATCGTCGACAAGATGCTTTACCGAGATTTTATTGAGCGGGGTGTGCTCCATTAAGTGCTTTAACGACTGGGCCAGCGCTTTTTTGGTCAAATAGGAAGTGGACATGGCGATATCACCTCATCATTTGTTCGGATTATTCAATTATTTCGCTTGTGGAGCCCGTGGATCTAAGGTTTCCGCAGCTTCCTGATCAGCAGATAACTGCCTTCGACGATAAGACCCAGAACGAAGCCGCCCGCTGTAAACACGATCAAGGACAGGAATCCCGCAAGATCCTCCCAGCCGGACATGTCCTGGTAAGTGTATTGATACATGGTGCCCAGTCCAAAAACAATGCCAATGGTGCTGATCAGCCATACCAGCTTGGCGCCGAACCACCCGAAGCTGTGCAGAATTCCGGAGACTACAAGGGCGAGCGCCGCAATACGGGCAAAGACCGGAAGGTCGAAGTTTTCCCCGAGCAGCAAAAACCGGTGCAGAGCCAGCAGCAGCCAGAGAATCAAGGTATAAATCAGGTACCAGACGAACCAGCGATTGCTTTTGGCGGGAGGCAGGAACTTCAACATGGCTTCACCTCACTGTGATTTTAGACCTTCTCCAGTTCCTCAGCGCTTCTAAGCAGAAACTCGAGCAGCTCCGGCAGATCGTCCATTTGCTCTTCATTAATTTGTCTCTTGAATGTGAGAGAGACGCAGCAGGTGTATAGGCCGCTATTGCTGCCGAAGGGGAAGCTTAGCGATTGTACGGGAGTAAGCTCCGGGCCCCAAATCCCGGTGAGAATCTGTTCGATAGCAGAGCATTGGGTGGGGATATCCCCGATTTCCAAATGAAAACGCAGCAGCAGATTACAGCCGGGAACGGAATCCGGGACTTCCAGTATTTCATCACTGAGATCCTTCACCGACGAGCGGAGAACCAGCTCACTTGTTACCTTGCTGCTGCCGGCCAGCTTGAAGGAGAGGTTGAATTCCCTGGACATCAACGCCAGGTCCAGCAGATCGGAACGGTTTGTGACTACCAGAATTCCATCCAGATTATCATAGTCATAGATCTGATTCTCTAAGGAAACCTTAATATTCTCAAAGACAGTAGGGTGGAACACTGAAAGCACCTTCTTGATTTTCTCTACATTGTACCATGTGGGGAATGAGAGTGAAAATTCACAAAACACAGTTGACAAGTAGGCATTATGAGAATAAGATGATTACCACATTATGTGAGGTTTTTGGTTAAATTTTAAATATTTACAATAAGCTAGAATAGCCATTGAAAGGGCTGCAGTCCTTTGAGTGTCAGCTGATACTCATGGCTGATTACATAACCGACTATACACATTTATATAGTTGTATATTATCCATTGATTTTACGACAGAGGGTTGTGCACTTATGAATTTGGATTGGGATTTTATACTGGAGAGCTTGCCGCTTTACGGGGATGCGATGTGGCTGACAGTGAAGCTGGCATTCTGGGCGATTCTGTTCTCCACTGTTCTGGGACTGCTGTTCAGCATTATTTTGTATTACAAGGTGCGGGGGCTCCGGATGGTGATTCATGCCTACGTCGAGCTGTCGAGAAATACGCCTCTGCTGGTCCAGCTGTTCTTTCTCTATTATGGCTTGCCCAGGGTAGGCCTTCGCCTGAGCGAAGTGACCTGTGCCATTGTTGGCCTGACCTTTTTGGGCGGCAGCTATATGACCGAGGCGTTCCGCAGCGGAATTGAAGCGGTAAGCCGAACACAGCTGGAATCCGGGCTCAGCATCGGGCTATCCAAATTTCAGCTAGCCAGGTATGTGATTTTTCCGCAGGCGTTTGCAATCAGCATTCCTTCTCTGGGAGCCAATGTGATTTTTTTGCTGAAGGAAACCTCGATTGTCGGCGCCATTGCTTTAATGGACCTGATGAATGTGGCGAAGGATCTGATCGGTATGCATTACAAAACAGCGGAATCCCTGTCGCTTCTGGTGTTGTCCTATCTTGTCCTTGTGCTTCCACTGTCGCTGGTCCTGACATGGCTGGAAAGGAAGGTAAGATATGCAGAATTTGGGGATTGAGGTGCTGTTTGAAGGATCGAATTTTGAGCGGCTGCTGGGCGGTCTGCTGGTCACGATAGAGATTTCGTTCATTTCCATTGCAATTGCAATGGTGCTTGGCATTGTGATGGGGCTCTTGAGAACCCTGAATTCGAAACCGCTAAGATTTGTCCTGCGGCTCTATCTGGAGGCCTTCAGAATCATCCCGATTCTGGTCTGGCTCTACGTGGTACATTTTAGTTTTACTCCCCTGCTCGATATCGATATCAGCGGTGAGGCTACCTCTATCCTGGTATTTAGTTTATGGGGAGCAGCCGAAATCGGAGATATCGTACGCGGGGCATTGGAATCGATGCCAAAACATCAGGACGAATCCGGCAAAGCGCTGGGCCTCAGCAAAGGGCAGCTGTACCGGTATATTCTGATTCCGCAAGCGGTCCGCAGAATGGTGCCGGGTTCGATCAATCTGGCCACTCGCATGGTCAAAACTACCTCGCTCGTTGTACTGATCGGAGTGATCGAGGTGGTGAAGATCGGACAGCAGATTATTGAGCTTGGCGTGATCAAGGCGCCGAATGCTTCCTTTTGGGTCTACGGCTTTATTTTCATTCTTTATTTCGCCGTATGTTTTCCGTTGTCCAGGATTTCCAAGAGAATAGAGCGCAGATGGCAAAATTAGCATTCAGGAAGGAAGAAGGGCGATGGCAGATTCCAGAGAGATTTTGCTGGAGGTAAAAGGGCTGGAGAAAAGCTTTGGAGACCGGAAGGTTCTGAATAATATAGAGCTGCAGGTGGCGAAGGGGGAAGTTACAGTTATTCTGGGTCCGTCGGGCTGCGGGAAGAGTACCTTCCTGCGATGTCTAAACGGCCTGGAGCCGATTCAGGGGGGAGAAATTCGGTACCGGGGGCAGAATCTTGCCGGGAACGCTGTAGATTGGCGTGAAGTAAGGCAGCATATCGGCATGGTTTTTCAAAATTATGAGCTGTTTCCCCACATGACGGTTATAGACAACATTCTGCTCGGCCCGCTTAAGGTACAGAAGAGAGACGGCAAGGAAGCGCTGAAGCAGGCGGAAGAGCTGCTTAGCAGGGTTGGACTGCTGGACCGCAAGGATGCGTATCCCCGTCAATTGTCCGGGGGGCAGAAGCAGAGAATCGCGATTGTCAGAGCGTTATGCATGAATCCGGAAATTATGCTGTTCGATGAAGTGACGGCCTCTCTTGATCCTGAGATGGTGCGGGAAGTGCTGGATGTCATTCTGGGTCTGGCCCAGCAGGGAATGACCATGATCATTGTGACCCATGAAATGGGTTTTGCCAAGTCTGTTGGAGACCGGATCATATTTATGGACCAAGGTAAAATTTGCGAAACTGCGGCTCCGCAGCAATTTTTCACCAAACCGGCGACAGAGCGTGCCCAGCACTTTCTGGATATATTTCAGTATTAAGAAACTATATAGAAATTGGGGATGAAGAGGGATGAAAAAGAGTTTGAAATTTGCAGTATCGGTTATGGCAGCTGGAATGCTTTTGCTGGGTTTGACCGCATGCGGCAATTCGGGGAACAACAAGGAAGGGGCCGCTTCTTCAAAGTTTGCTTCTATTGAAGAGCTTAAGAAAAACGACAAGATCCGGATCGGTGTATTCGCCGACAAGCCGCCGTTTGGTTATGTGGACTCCGAAGGCAAAAACCAGGGGTTCGACGTTTATATCGCCAAAAGATTTGCCAAGGATTTGCTGGGGGATGAATCCAAGGCAGAGTTTGTGCTTGTGGATGCAGCCAGCCGTGTGGCCTATCTGGAATCCAATAAGGTTGATATCATTATGGCTAACTTCACAGTAACCGATGAACGCAAAGAAAAAGTGGATTTTGCCGCTCCTTACATGAAGTTGTCCTTTGGGATCGTTTCTCCTGACAGCGCGCCGATCACTTCCATTGACCAGCTGAAAGAAAAGGGCCAAAAGCTGATCGTAGCCAAAGGTACAACTGCCGAAACCTACTTCACAAAAGAACATCCGGAAATCGAGCTGCTTAAATTCGACCAGTACACAGAGATTTTTGCGGCACTTAAAGACGGACGCGGCGCAGCTATTGCCAATGATAATACGGAACTGATCGCCTGGGCTAAATCCAATCCCGGCTTTACCGTAAGCATCCCGGCTTTTGGCGGCCAGGATACGATAGCACCGGCAGTTGCCAAGGGCAATAAGGAATTGCTGAACTGGATCAACACCGAACTTGAGACGCTGGGGAAAGAGCAATTTATTCATCAGGCGTATAAAGAAACATTAAATGAAGTATACGGGGAAGGCTACACCGATGATTTGGTCGTTGAAGGCGGAAAGATCGAGTAGTACAGAGAAAGACACCCTGGAGGGTGTCTTTTTGCATCCATGCGGGGCCACCTAAATGACGATAACAGGTCTGAAATACAGGTGCTTGGTGTGATCAGGAATCAGTTGGTTGGCGCAGGGGCTGTGTATTTCAGGAACGTCTTGGGAATGGCGCTTTCAAAGGTCAGCAGCTCTCCCGAAGTCGGATGAACGAAGGAAAGCACGCGGGCATGAAGGCCAAGGCGGCCTACGGCCTTAGTCTCTGCGCCGTATTTTTTGTCACCGGCGATAGGGTGGCCGATGTCAGCCATATGCACACGGATTTGATTTTTGCGTCCGGTCTCCAGTTGTACCTCCAGCAGAGAGAAATGGCGGTTGGCTTGAATGAGCTTGTAATGAGTTATGGCATGAAGCCCGTCGCCTTCGTGGGGGCTGGAATACATTTTGAGGGTCGAAGTTTCCTTCAGCCAGGAGCTGATGGTCCCTTCGGCTTTTTTGACGGCCCCTTCCACGAGTGCCACGTAGGAACGTTCCTTTACGGTTTCCTTCCACGTATTTTGCAGCTTCTGCTGAATGGCTTCACTCTTGGCAAACATCATCACGCCTGAAGTATCACGGTCCAGCCGGTGAACGACATAAATACGGTTGCGCGGATTGGTGAGGCGGACATGCTCCATCAGCTGGCGGTATGCCGTTAATTCGTTGTCTTCACCGGTGGCGATGGACAGCAGTCCTGCATCCTTCTGGATAATAATCAGATCATCGTCCTCATGAACGATGGTCAGCAGGGTCATCTCTTTGGCCTGTACTTGCTTCTCTTGGTCAATGGTTACAGTCTGACCCGGATGCAGCTGAAAATTGTGCCGGGTTATTGGTTTGCCGTTTACGGAGACCTGTCCGCGGGTGAGCAGTGACTTCACGGAGTTACGACCCTTGTTTGTGATTACGCTAAGCAAAAAAGGCAGCAGCTCTGCGGGCTCAGTTATGGAATAGCTTTTGACGGCAGCCTGTCCCTTCGCTTTGGCAGTGATTCCAGGCTTAGCGCCTGATTTATGGTTTCTTGCCCCTGATTTTGGCTGTGATTGGGAGGGGCCTCCGGGCTTGCCGCCCCGTTTGCTTGCCTCTTTGGGATTTCGTCTGGTGTTCATGCCTGCATTCTCCGTCCTCTAATATTGTATTCCTCAATATACCATGGGCCGTGAAGAAATACTACGGAGGGGTCCCTACATAACAATAATCAGCCCGACAATAATGAGGATAGAGAGAGCTCCATAGATCCAGCCAGCGCAAAGGCCAATTTTCTGGAAAGGAAAATTGCGGATACCTATCAAGTGTTGCTTCGAACGGTGATTTTTATGTAATCATTTGAAAATGAACCTCCGGTTTTACCTCTCCGGTTGTTGCTCATTAGTCTTTTGCCCGGTAAACTAAAGAGAGAAAGTTCTAAGGAGTTTTGAGAGATATGAAGATGCAAGCACCTACTATGGAACAGGCGCAGGCTGAACTGCAAAAATATTACGGCTATCCCGACTTCCGGGAGGGCCAGAAAAAGATTGTCGAGAGCTTGCTGGAGGGCCATGATACGCTGGGCATCATGCCAACCGGAGGCGGGAAATCGATCTGCTATCAGGTTCCGGCGCTGCTGCAGCCGGGGCTGACGCTGGTCATCTCGCCTCTGATCTCGCTGATGAAGGATCAGGTGGATGCACTGACCACAGCGGGGATACCTGCTGCCTATATCAACAGCACCTTAAGCGGCAAGGAAGTGAATGATCGCATCCGCGCTGCGCGCCGTGGCGAGCTGAAGCTGCTTTATGTTGCACCCGAGCGGCTGGAGCTGGACTGGTTCCGGTTAGAGATGGCCGGGTTATCCATCTCATGCGTGGCTGTGGATGAAGCGCACTGTGTATCCCAATGGGGCCATGATTTCCGCACCAGCTACCTGGCGGTATCCCCCTTTGTAGAGGAACTGCCGCAGCGGCCGATTCTTGCCGCATTTACCGCGACTGCTACCCCAGAGGTCATGGAGGATATGGTCCGGCTGCTGCGTTTGCGCCAGCCGGGCGTCTTCATGACCGGGCTTGGCCGGGATAATCTGGCGATGTCTGTGCTGCGCGGGGAGAACAAACGCGAATTCGTTCTGGATTATACCGCTACTCATTCTCATCAGCCGGGTATTGTATATGCGGCTACCCGCAAAGAGGTTGATGATCTCTATCAAAGACTGCAGGCGTCGGGAATTGCTGCCGGACGCTATCATGCCGGAATGAATGACCAGGAACGGGCAGAGAGCCAGGAAGGTTTCCTGTATGACGACATCCGTGTGATGGTCGCTACCAATGCCTTCGGGATGGGGATCGACAAGTCCAACGTACGTTATGTTATCCATTACAATATGCCGAAAAATATGGAAGCTTATGTCCAGGAAGCCGGACGCGCCGGGCGGGATGGTGAGCCGAGTGAGTGTATCCTGCTCTTCAGCGCGCAGGACATTATGACGCAGAAATTTCTGATTGAACAGAATCCGCAGGACTCGGAGCGCAAGGCGAATGAATACCGCAAGCTGCAGCAGATGATCGATTACTGCTACACCACCCGCTGCCTGCGCAGCGCACAGCTGAATTATTTCGGTGAAGATCACGGGGACAAGCCCTGCGGCATCTGCAGCTCCTGTACGGATGAACGGGAGCTGGTAGACATGACAGTGGATGCGCAGAAGATTTTCTCCTGCATCCACCGCATGCGTGAACGTTACGGTGTGGCGCTGGTTGCTTCGGTGCTCAAGGGCTCACGCAACCAGAAGGTGCTGCAATACGGCTTCGAGCAGCTGCCGACTCATGGCGCGATGTCGAGCCGTACGGAGAAAGAGATTACCGAGAGCATCAATGTGCTGATCTCGGAGGGATATCTAGCCCTGACAGAAGGCCAATATCCTGTGGTGCGGCTGCAGCCGCTGGCTGCCGAGGTACTGCGCGGCCAGCGTGAGGTGCAGCAGCGCGTGGCCCGTCCTTCACGTACCGGCGGAGCATCCGGTGGGCGTGACCGCAGCCGGTCGCGGGATCTTTCGCCGTCGGCCGTCAATGAGACGGTCTTCGAGCAGCTGCGCCTGATCCGCCGCGAGCTGGCGGGACGCGAGCATGTCCCGTCTTATATCATTTTTAATGATGCGACCCTGCGTGAGATGAGTGTGGTTTGCCCGCAGACCGAAGCGGAGATGCTGAGGGTGAAGGGTGTCGGGGAAGTGAAGTACCGGAAATACGGCAAGCCGTTTCTGGAGTTTTTTCAAAATGAAATGTAAAGAAGGTTATTAGGCATGAGAATCGTCCTGGCCACATTAAACGCCAAGTATATCCACACCTCGCTTGCCATCCGTCTTCTGAAGGCGTACAGCGAGCATGAATTCGAAGATATCCTTCTGGCGGAATACACTATCAAAGATCCCGTGATGAATATCGTGTCAGACCTATTCCAGAAGAAGCCCGATGTTATCGGCTTTTCCTGTTATATATGGAACATCGAGGAGACCGTCAAGCTGATTGGCATACTCAAACAGGTGATGCCGGAGGTCACTATCGTGCTAGGCGGGCCGGAGGTGTCTTACGAGCCGCTGTACTGGATGAAGCGGGAAGCCGGGATTGATTTTGTTGTAAACGGCGATGGGGAAGAGACCTTCCACCATCTGCTGCAGGAATTGCGGGATGAGCGCAAGTTCCATTTTGTGTACGGTGCGGCTTACCGTAAGGGCGAAGAGCTGATTGTCAATCCGCCGCGTCCGAAGACGGATCTGAATACACTGCCGACACCGCATCGGTTTCCGGATGATCTGCCGGATCTCAGCAAGCGGATCGTTTATTTTGAGACCAGCAGGGGCTGCCCCTTCAACTGTCAATTCTGCTTGTCCAGCATTGAGGTAGGCGTACGCTATTATGATATCGAACGGGTCAAATCCGATTTGCTGTATTTGATCGAGAACGGAGCCAAGGTGATCAAGTTTCTGGACCGTACCTTTAATATCAACCGCAGCTATGCCATGGAGATGTTCCAGTTTCTGATTGATAATCACCAGGGCTGCGTGTTCCAGTTCGAGATTACCGCAGACATCATGCGGCCCGAGGTCCTGGATTTCCTGGCCCAGAACGCTCCTCCCGGCGTCTTTAGATTCGAGATTGGCGTGCAGTCAACCAATGATGAGACCAACGAGCTGGTCAAACGCCGCCAGAATTTCACGAAGCTATCGCGTACGGTGATGAAGATTAAGGCCAGCGGCAATATCGATCAGCATCTCGATTTAATTGCCGGACTGCCCATGGAGGATTATTCCACCTTCCGTAAAACCTTCAACGATGTATTTGCCATGGAGCCGGAGGAGCTGCAGCTTGGGTTCCTGAAAATGCTGCGCGGCACCGGTCTGCGTGCCCAGGCAGCCAAATATGACTATACCTATATGGAGCATGCCCCGTATGAGATTCTCAGCAGCCATGTGATGCCATTCTCCGATATTATCCGGCTCAAACGGCTGGAGGATGTGCTGGAGAAATACTGGAACAGCCATCGGCTCGACCATACGGTGAAATACCTGATCCGCCATGTGTTCCAGTCGCCGTTCGATTTCTTTCAGGAATTCGGGGATTACTGGGAAGATCGGGGCTGGCAGAAGATCGGCCACCAGCTGGAGGATTTGTTCACCCGTCTGCATGCCTTCCTTACAGATCGCGGGACAGATGCCATGAACATCATTACCGGGCTGATGAAGCTTGATTATTTCTTGGGGCACAAATATAAGCCGCGCAAAATCTGGTGGGATGTCTTGCTGGATAAAGCGGATTGGTCCAAACATATGAAGGATATCGCTGCTCATCCGGGATTGATATCCCCGCAGCTGGCTGAGGCTGGTTACAGTGAACGTGAGCTGCAGAAGTTCATGATGCTGGAAGTGCTGCCTTTCCGTTTGGAGACGGTACTGGATTCGATCAGCGGCCTGCGGGCCGATGAAGGCTTGGCTGATGGAGAAGCGAATGCAGAACCGAATGTGGAGATGAGTGGTGTGTCTGGCAGTATCGGTGAAGCGAACGCAGCAGCGGCAGCCGTAGCGGTAAATGACAGGGCCACGGCTGTGGCCGAAGCTGAGGCAGGAGTGGAAGGAAACACGCTGCTGATTGTGCTGTACCAGCAGGATGACAGCCAGCGGGCACAGTATTATACACTGCCTTTGTAGAAGGAGGATTCTTCCGCTATGAGCAATCAACCTCCGGTCAGATTGACTTTGTATGAAGAGAAGCTGCGGGAAGAGCTGCTGGCGTTTCAGCTTCCTGCGGAGCAGGCGGAATTCACTGGCTTGCCTGAGGAGACTATAGATGGTGCCTTGCAGGACGAGGGGAAGGTTCCGGTTGTTATTGTTGCTGGAGAAAAGCCGGTGGGATTCTTCATCCTGCATACCGGAGCGGGTATCGCCGACTTCTACAACCATTGGTCTGAAGCGTTGCTGCTGCGTGCGTTCCTTGTTGACTATGCCAGCCAGGGACAAGGGTTTGCCAAGGCTGCAATGGCTTTGCTGCCGGGTTTTGTCCGTATTCATTTTCCGGCAGTCCGTGAGGTGGTGCTGGCTGTGAACGAGCGCAATCTCCCGGCTGGGCATCTGTACCTGCGTGCCGGTTTTCGGGATTACGGTCTGCGCAGGAGAGGTGCAAAAGGATCGCAGATGATTCTGCAGTATTCGCTTGAGGAAAACAGAACCGGTTTTGGCGGGGGCATGAACAACGGGGACGGCTGCGGGAGCGGCTGATCAGAGCATGACCCGCAGTCTGCTGCCTTTGCTACGTTCTTAACGGAGTGTCCGGTTACATTATTCTGTTTGTTCATATGCTGGACTTTCGACGGCTTGACTAAAAATTTACATACAAAAAAACAGGCATTCCATTATTTCTGGAATGCCTGTTTTTGTTCGCTTTTATATTGCATTCGATTGAAGCAGAGACTCGGCAGGGAGGTGCCGGACCAGCCAGTCTAACACGTCGGCTGTGACCTCGTTATGATTCACTTCGTTCAGCATTTCATGTCTGCCTTCCGGATACAGCCTGTACTCCACATCGCCTAATCCTTGCTCCTTGTAGATGCTGGCCAATCGCAGCACACCTTGCCCCTGCATGCCCACAGGGTCCTTGGCCCCGGCGAACAGATACACTGGCTTATTCTTGCATAATGTCAGCAGTGTTTCGCGGGCCTGGATTTCGCGCAGCAGCCGGAAGAAATCCCGGAAGAAGCGGGTGGTGCAGATCGCGCCGCAGAAAGGATCGGCGATGTAACGGTCTACCTCCTGCGTGTCACTGCTCAGCCAGTCAAAAGCCGTTCTTACCGGAGAGAAGGAACGGTTGTAAGAGCCGAATACGAGGCCGTTCAGCATTACGCTGCGATGAAGGGCTCCTTGCAGTCTGAACTGCATCCCGGCCAGCGTTTCTCCGGCTCTCAGCATATTGCGCGGACCATTGGTGCCGCTGAGAATAAAACCGGCGTATATCTCATTGCCATGCTCACACATCAGCTTCTGTGCCAGGAAGGAGCTCATGCTGTGGGCGAGCAGGAAGATCGGCAGACCTTCATGCCGGGAAGAGGCAATCCCGGCAAGCTGCAGCAAATCGCGCCGCATCCAGTAGAATCCGTTCTCCCCGGTGTCGCCAAGCAGGTTCACCTTCCCGGCAGTTTTACCGTGCCCACGGTGATCATTGGCATAAACCGCATATCCGGCCCCGGTGAGCGCTAATGCGAAGCGGGTATAACGTGCAGCCGTCTCACACATGCCATGCGCAATTTGCACGATGCCCCTGACCGGAGCCTCTGGCTCCGGCAGCCATTCGTACACATGAATATTCACGCCGAGGGGATCGGTCATTGTAAAGCTGTTTTCCTGCATTATCCTGCCCTCCTAAAAGTTTGTAAAACATCTGCTTCCTTGATCATACGCCGTACCCACTCCGCTCTGAAGCATTAGCTTGTTATGTGAGTGATACATCTGAGTATTGTAGGAATCGCTGATACAGCTCTTTATCGGAAAGAGTAACGAGAGAAAACCCCGCTTTACACTGATTCCCTGCTGCGGGTTTGCCTTATAAGTATGAATTTTAGGGCAAATAAGAACGCAGCACGGTAGAGTGGCCTTCGATTTCGTAAGAGCCAAGGGTTGCCGGAAGCAGATAACATTCCCCTGCTGCATAAGGCTGGGAACCGCCTTCCCACGTCAGGTGTCCGCTGCCTTCGCAGATGACGAGAATGGTGAAGCTGTCCGGAGTGGTGGCAAGCTCCCATTGTCCGTTTACGAGGCCTTTTTCAACGATGAAATAAGGAGAAGAGGCGATTTGCAGCCATTCTCCGGGAACGGCGCCGTCTGTCTTCATAGAGGTGGCTCCCGCACCTTCATAGGCAGTTACATTCAATGAATCCTCAATATGAAGCTCGCGCGGCTTGCCGTCCAGTCCCGGACGGTCATAATCATAAATCCGGTATGTAGTGTCAGAGTTTTGCTGGATTTCGGCAACAACGACTCCTGCGCAGAGAGCGTGAACGGTGCCTGCAGGAATA
This sequence comes from Paenibacillus sp. FSL H3-0321, assembly GCF_038002865.1. Taxonomy (NCBI): domain Bacteria; kingdom Bacillati; phylum Bacillota; class Bacilli; order Caryophanales; family Paenibacillaceae; genus Paenibacillus; species Paenibacillus sp. FSL H3-0321. The sequence continues at coordinate 5,799,742 of NZ_JBBODH010000001.1, forward strand.
TAGAAGGAATCCCCGGCAGAGACGGTAATCTCCTGAAGACTGTCCATGACGGTTCCATTCTCCAGTGCATCGCGCAGTGTCTCCCTGGTGACATTTTCTTTCAGGCCGTAAATGATTTTGGCACCCGGCTTGGCGTCCAGCACGTACCACATTTCTGTCTTGCCCAGTTCACCTTTCGGCAGGCCTTCATAGTCATCTGTAGGATGCACTTGCACGGAAAGGTTGTCATTGCAGTCCAGCAGCTTGATCAGCAGGGGGAATCTTCCGCCTTCTTCGCTGATGCCTTTGCTGCCGAACCATTCCTGTCCGAATTGCTCACGGATTTGATCGAGACCCTGTCCGGCGAGTTCGCCGTTTACGACGGAAGAGGTGCCGTTCGGGTGATCGGCGATCATCCAGCCTTCGCCAATATGGCCCTCCGGCAGTTCGAGCCCGAATTTCTCCAGTGCGCGGCCGCCCCAGACGCGTTCTTTAAACTCCGGCTGAAATTTTAAAGGATATGGTTTTGTCATCACAACATCTTCCTTCCAATTTGTAATATTTACTTGCTTCTGTTACTTGCAGCGTGTGAATTTCGTGACCTGAATGCCAGAATGCCCGATTTTGCTCATTGCTATTTAGGCTTCAGTTCCTTTTTTCTTCTCTACGGCTACTACGTAGGGAGCAGAAGACCGCTGGAGTTGGCGGTACACAATGCTCTGCGCCTCCTGCTGGGCAAGCCCTGCCGCCCATGACTCAACGGCGGAGGCTTCGCGGTCTCCGCCGTCATGGCCCGGGTAGAGCACCGCCGTGACGATGCCGCCCGGGCGCAGCAGCGAGAGCGCGGCCTCCAAGGCGGCCAGCGTGCTCTCCGGCTCGGTGATGATGGTCTTGTCGGCATCGCCGGAAGGCAGGTAGCCGAGGTTGAACATCACCGCCGACACCGTTCCGCGCCACTCCGGCGGAACGGCATCCGCCATCGCTGCATGGCTGCGCTGCAGCAGCGTCACGGGAGAAAGCGCTGACGGCGCTTCCTCCCGGGCCAGCCGCAGGCGCTCTTCCGCAAGCTTCAGCGCCGCAGGCTGAATGTCGAAGCCGTACACCCCGCCTCGCGGCCCGGCCGCCTTGGCGAGGAACAGCGTATCGGCACCGGTGCCCACGGTGGCGTCAATGGCTCTGCCGCCGGACATTAGGCGTTCGGCGGTTAATTTATGAGCAAAGCTAAGGACGGACATAAAGCCCATTAGCTCTTCCTCCAGTACTTACCCTGCCAGGTGTCGCGTGCAACCAGTTCATCATCAATTGCGTTCAGCACTTCCCATTTCTTAAGGCTCCACATGGGCCCGATCAGCAGATCGCGCGGGGCATCCCCAGTCAGACGATGAACAATCATCTCCGGCGGCAGGATTTCCAGCGAGTCGGCGATCAGCTTGACATATTCGTCCTGCTCCAAAAAGCGCAGCAGACCGGCCTCATATTGCTTGACCATCGGCGTTTTGCGCATGAGATGCAGCAGATGGATTTTGATGCCCTGCACACCCATGCGGGCAACAGCCGAAACAGTTTCCAGCATCATTTCATGAGTTTCCTGCGGAAGCCCGTGGATAATATGTGTACAGACGCGGATGCCGTGACGGCGCAGCTTCTCGACAGCCTCGACATAACACTTGGTATCATGGGCGCGGTTGATCAGTTCGGAAGTGGAATCATGAATGGTCTGCAGACCCATCTCCACCCACAGGTACGTACGCTGGTTCAGCTCGGCGAGATATTCGACGACATCATCCGGCAGGCAATCCGGACGTGTGGCGATGGCAAGTCCGACCACACCCGGCTGCTGCAGAATCACTTCATAATATTCTCTCAGCTCCTCGACCGGAGCGTACGTATTGGTGTAGGCCTGGAAATAACCGATATACTTTGCATTCGGCCATTTCAGATGCTGTCTGTCGCGCACATTGTTGAACTGGGTAACCAGATCGTCGCGGCGGCTTCCGGCGAAATCGCCTGATCCTCTGGCGCTGCAGAAGGTGCAGCCTCCTTTGGCGATAGAGCCGTCACGGTTAGGGCAGGTAAAACCGGCGTCGAGCATTACTTTGAATACCTTGGTATCCATCTGTTCGCGCATTTCGTAGTTCCAGGTATGGAATCGTTTATCTCCCCACAGCAGTGGAGAAGAGGTCTCTAGAAGACTCAACAGGTGCAGCTCCTCTCTTAAATATAAGAACGTTTATTTTTTAGGGCTGAATGACTGCTTTCCCCCTGAAGTTATCCTTATATTGTCGCTAAAATGACGGTGTTCCGGAAAGGCAACGTAGAGCCATTTTATTTTAACCTATCCATTGTAACAAAAAACAGCGCCCAGCGTAACATTGGCACCTGCGGAACCTGTGAAAAAAAGGCTAAAAATAAAGGGTTTTCACTTGTTAATGCTTACACATTATGTTATATTTAAATTGTAAAAAACCTGATACAGCAAGCATAATCTTCATTTATTGAATTCATAATTTCGTGTCGTCCGATCCATAATAAAACCCAAGAGGTGATCACGATGAATTCTCAAACATCATATGCCGAAGGCAAAGGCTCCATTGATGTGCAATTGACTCCTGATGAAGCGCTTGCGCTTACGGGTGTGGAGTTTAATGGCAACCATAAGATTAAGACAGAAGCGCAGCGCAAGATCAGAAATGCCTTCGAGAAGAAATTTGATTTTAATACACCGGCAAGGTAGACTATGAACTGTTGAACTAGTGGACCCCAATTCCAAATACAACATAAAGGGAATTCTCCGGCGGATTTTTTGCCCCCGTCGGAGAATTCCCTTTTCCTTTTTGGCAAATATATGTAGAAAATGACGGAATCAGCATCTCTTCACTGAAATCCCTTTACTTTTGCAGATAAGTTCGGCACAATATTGCAAGTGATAGTTATTGTAATAAGTGAATAAGCGGAGGAATACCTATGCGTTTACGCGGAAGAAAAGGAATACGTGAAAGCCTGGAGGAACAGACCGATCTGGTAATCCTCGATCCACGCAGCCTCAAGGGGCGGTGGTCTGAATTGTTCGGCAACGATCATCCGATTCATGTGGAATTCGGAATGGGCAAAGGACAGTTCATTAGTCAAATGAGCTTCAAATATCCCGATATTAATTTTATCGGCGTTGATATGTACGATGAATTGATCCGCCGCGCGGCTGAGAAAGCCCGTTTGGTGTGGGAGCCGGCAGGACATGAGACGCCGCCTAATCTCAGAGTGGCACTCGCCAATATTAACTATGCGGAGGAAGTGTTTGCTCCAGGAGAGCTGGAACGTATCTATCTGAACTTCAGCGATCCCTGGCCGAAGAGCAAGCATGCCCGCCGCCGCCTGACGCATCCGCGTTTTCTTGACAAATACCGCGGGTTACTAAGTCCGCTGGGGGAAATTCATCTGAAGACGGATTCCCGGAGCCTGTTTGAGTTCTCCCTTAATGCGTTTGCCGACTATGGCCTGCAAATGAAGAATATCTCTCTCGACCTGCATGCGGACGGCGTCATTAATGAAGAGCATGTCATGACGGAATATGAGACCAAATTTTACGGCCGTGGCGTCAATATCCAGCGCTGCGAAGCGATTGTCGGGGCAGAGGCGCTGGAGCGGTATCAGGCCGCCCGGCTGGACAAATACCGGCTGTAGAACAGTTAGTGCCGATTTATGTCTCCACCAGAGCAGAAGCATACAAAAATGGCAGTCCAAGGAGAAATTCCCGGACTGCCATTTTTATATGTCCCCTTGTTCTTGCGGGCGTTATTCGAGCATATCAATAATGCTTTGGGCGCTTTGCAGCGGATGAAATCTGGCGATCTCTTCCAGATGGCTTTTTCGTTTGGCCTGTACGTCCTCATAGTTGTAGAGCAGCCGCTCCATCCATTTGTCGACTACATCCAGCGATGATATGGGTTCTCCAAGACCTGCTGCCGTGAAGTAGCGGCAGTTCTCCTCTTCCTGACCTGGCAGGGGGTGATGAAAGAGCATGGGAATACCCTTGGCCAGCCCTTCGCTGCAGGTCATTCCTCCTGGCTTGGTAACGAGCAGATCGGATACCTCCATCAGCTTGTCAATCTCGCGGGTAAACCCGATCAGGGAGACATTGGGATGAATGTACCGGTGGTCCTCGTTCATCTCACTCAGCAGTTTATCATTCGTGCCGAGACAAAAGACAATCTGGACTTTCTCCCGCCAGCTCGCCAGCGCTTCGTTCACGACCTCATCGTTCATCATGCCCCAGCCCCCGCCCATAACCATAACCGTCGGCAAGTCCTGCAGGCCGAACTGTTCCAGAATTTCCGCTCTTCCGGGATGTTCCCAAAAGTTGGGATGAACGGGCATGCCGGTAACCTGGATTTTGGCGGAGGATACGTTTCGCCGGCGCAGCTTGGCTTTGACCTCCGGAGTGGACACCAGATACCGGTCTACCTCAGGGCTGATCCAGGTGGCATGGGCATCATAATCCGTGATCACCGTAACGAGCGGCGCTTTGAAGGCCGGATCCAGCCGTTTCAGGCGCGACACCACAGCGCTGGGTATAAAGTGAGTGCAGACGATAATATCGGGCCTCAGCTGCTTCACAATATTTTGCGTATGTGTATAAAATAAGCGGTGCAAGGCAAGCGTGGTAAGACGATTAAATGATTTCTGGTGACGGTACACGTACCCCATCAAGCGGGGCTGTGTCGTCACTGTTTTGCGGTATGCCGATACAACAAGAGGCGCCAGCTTTGGATTCAGGAAATTTCCTAGCTCCAGCACCTTGGTTTGCACTTGGGGCGATAACTTACGCAGACTGCTCGACAGCGCGTAAGCTGCCTGCGTATGCCCTGCGCCAAAACCTTCCGACAGCAATAAAACTCTTTTTTTGCGCAATGTTGGATTCACCTGTTCCCGGATGGATTTCGCCGATATGACTTGTGATGCAGGCTTCAGATCCATAAAACAACGGTGCCTGCCGCAACGCCAGTGCCGATAACCGCTCCTGCAAGAACGTCAGAAGGATAATGCAGTCCCAAATAAATGCGGGAGAAACCGACAATAGCGGCCAGAGGCAGCAGGAAAACGGTCAAGGCAGGGTAAGCCGCCATATAAGGCACCGTTGAGGCGAAGATAGCTGTAGTATGGCCTGATGGAAAAGAATGATCTTTAAGCGGATTGTGAAACGTATTCGTTCCCGGCAGCGCCAGATAAGGACGCATGCGCGGGTATAACTTTTTAGCAACAGCGACGGGCAGGTGGCTGACAGCCAGAGCCGTGAGAGCCTGGAGTCCCGTTGTTCTCAAAGGCTGGGGTGAGAGCGCCCAGATTAGCACATTGATACCGATAGCGCTTGTAGCTCCGCCCAGATGGGTAAGATAGAAAAGCCAAAAGTTCAAAAAAGGGTTGTGCAATCGTCCGTTGATCCACTTGAAAATTTGCCGTTCCCAGAGATGTAGTTTCATGAATAAATGTTTCATACTTTGTCCCTCCGATAGTCCGGCTGAGGATAATAAACGCAGCAGCAGCCACTCGATCCAAGACCTGAAAGCTGTCTTTATCATACGTTTTTAAAGCAGTCCATTTCAAGAAAAAGCTCGGTTAAGGTCGGAAAATGCCAGTTTTGACTTAACAACCCCTTACACCTTACAATGATTCAAGTAGGCTAAACATGTTTATAAGGTTACAGAGAATTGAGGAGTCCGCCATTTGGTATCTCTATAACATCTTTATAAACGGGATAGATATAAATTGAAGCCTACTCCACAAAAAGGGGAAACTCTTGGTCTACTGTAAGGAATGCAACAAAAGGGTCAGAAAGAACGTTTAATAAGACAGAGAGAGAAAAAAAGAAAAAAGCACACCAAGAGTGAAAAAGGGGGCATCAAAAGATCATGACAGACGCATTGTTTGTTACGCTCCAAGTGATCTTGGCGGCAATCGCAGTCTATCAGTTCACATTATCGTTGTTTGGACTGCGCAAGAAAAAGAATAAGGTACAGTTCGGGCCGGAAAAATCATTTGCTGTATTGGTTGCCGCGCACAACGAGGAAGAAGTCGTCGGCGCATTGATGGAGAATTTGAAACAGCTTAATTATCCCCAAGAGTTGTACGATGTATTTGTCATCTGCGACAATTGTACAGACGGCACCGCAAGAATTGTGCGCGAGCACGGAATGAATGCCTGTGTCCGCACCAATACCAACCTTCGGGGCAAGGGTTACGCAATCGAATGGATGCTCAAGGAACTATGGGCGATGCCGAGACAGTATGATGCAGTTGTTATGTTCGACGCCGACAACCTTGCGCATACCGAATTCCTCACTGAGATGAATAATGATCTTTGCGCAGGCGGGCGCGTAATTCAAGGCTATATTGATACGAAGAATCCGGAGGATTCATGGATTACTGCTGCATACGGCGTATCTTACTGGTACATCAACCGCTTGTGGCAGCTGTCGCGCCATAATTTGAACATGGCCAACTTCCTGGGCGGAACCGGCATGTGCTTCGAAACCAATCTGCTTAAAGAGATGGGCTGGGGAGCAACAAGCCTTGTCGAGGATTTGGAGTTTACGATGCGCAGCGCATCCAAAGGCGTATTCCCAAAATTCAACTATGACGCCAAGGTATTTGATGAGAAGCCGCTTACGTTCAAAGCATCCTCCAGACAGCGGCTGCGCTGGATGCAGGGACACTTTACAGTGGCCCGCCGCTACTTCTTCCCTTTGCTGTGGCAAGCCATTAAAGAACGCAGCCTGACAAAGCTGGATCTCGCGCTGTATGGGGTGAATGTGTACATCGTGCTACTGACATTCCTGATGACTGCTGTAATGTGGGTAGATACTTCGCTGCTTAATGGTCCGCATATTGCCAATATTTACGGTTATTTGCCGTTGTGGCTCAGCTTCTTTGCAGTCGGCGCCAATATTATCACCTTCCTGCTGGCCATGGCGCTGGAGAAGGTCAAGTTCAAAAAAGTGTATCTTTACCTGCTGGTCTTTCCGGTGTATCTGCTTTCCTGGTATCCAATTACGTTCTATGCCTTCTTCACGCAGAACAACAAGCAATGGAGCCATACCAAGCACACGCGTGTCGTGCGTCTGGAGGAAGTTCAGAGCAAGCAAGGATAAGCCCGGATTTTCACAAAAGAACATGTTGACACTCCTTGCGGAGTGTTGTATAGTATTCAAGTATGCAAAACATAGGGATTGCAAGCAGAAGCACCGGCTTCTCACCTGACTGGCAAATACGCCAGCTGGTTTTGATCTCAATGCTTTATGAATGGTTATAATTCATGAACGTTGATCAAACGGGGTGTCGGGGAATTACCGGCATCCCTTTTTTATGGAGAACCGTAAATAATTGTAAAGTAGATCCGGAGGTGGAGTATTATCAGTAAGGAACATATGATCAATGATGAAATTCGGGCCAAAGAGGTTCGGTTGGTTGGAGCGGAAGGCGAGCAAATCGGAATTAAGCCGATCCGCGAAGCGTTGCAAATGGCGATTGATCTTAATCTTGATTTAGTCAACGTAGCACCGCAGGCGAAACCGCCGGTATGCCGCATCATGGATTACGGCAAGTTCCGTTATGAAACACAGAAGAAAGAGAAGGAAGCACGCAAGAACCAGAAGATCGTGGATCTTAAAGAAGTATGGTTCCGTGCCAACATTGAGGAACATGATTACCAAACCAAGTTCCGCAATGTGATTAAGTTCCTGGGCGAAGGTGATAAAGTGAAGTGCTCCGTTCGTTTCCGCGGACGTGAGATTACCCATGCTAGCATCGGCCAGAAGATCCTGGAACGTGTTAAGACCGAAGTGGAAGATATCTCTGTTGTTGAGCGCCAGCCTAAGCTGGAAGGCCGCAGCATGATTATGATTCTGGCTCCTAAAGCCCAATAATTTGGAGTCACTTGCACAGCAATTTGGCGCCGCATAATATTCAAGGAGGAAACACCATGCCTAAAATGAAAACACATAGCAGCCTGAAAGGCCGCTTCAAAATTACCGGAACTGGTAAAGTACTGCGTTACAAAGCTCACAAGAACCACTTGCTGTCCCACAAATCGAAACGCGCTAAACGCGTATTGAACGGCAATCCTGTAATGGCCCCTGGGGATGTAAGACGTTTGAAACAAGGACTCGCTAACTTGAAATAGTTTTATCACACATTTTTGGGAGGTTTATTAATATGGCAAGAGTTAAAGGCGGATTTGTAGTTCGTCGTAGACATAAAAAAGTGTTGAAATTGGCAAAGGGTTATTTCGGTTCCAAGCACCGCATTTTCAAAACAGCTAACGAGCAAGTAATGAAATCGATGGTTTACGCATACCGTGACCGTCGTCAAACTAAACGTAACTTCCGCAGACTGTGGATCGTTCGTATTAACGCAGCAGCTCGTTTGAACGGCCTGTCCTACAGCAAGCTTGTATTCGGCCTTAAATTGGCTGGCGTAGAAGTGAACCGTAAAATGCTGGCTGACCTGGCAGTAAACGATCTTAACGCATTCAACTCCCTGGCTGTTGTAGCCAAAGAGAAGATCAACGCGTAAGAGGAATAAATAAACCGAAAAGCACCACCTGCGGGTGGTGCTTTTTTTGCGCGGCGACATTCAGAAAAGCCCCCTGCCGGCCAGATTCTGTAAGGGAGGGGGCTTGCAGTTGAAATTTTATTCCCAGTACTTGGTGGTGCTCAATTGTGAAGCCAGCTTTTTGCTGTTTGTCCGTCTTAGTTTGCGCAGCTCTGAACGTTCATTGGCAGATTCGCTGATCAGCTTCTCTTCATCGGTCTCGGGGATAATAGCCGGAACTGGAGCAGGTGTACCATCCTCGTGCACCGCTACAAAGGTCAGGAATGACGTAGCGGCGACAACGCGCTCGCCTGTGTATAAGTTCTCCGAGATAATCTTCACAAAGACCTCGATACTTGTGCGTCCTGTCCAGGAGACGAAGGATTCGAAGCACACGGAGTCCGTAGGTCTGATTGGCAGAAGAAAGTCAACGGAGTCAGCAGAGGCGGTTACCACATTCGTGCGGCAATGGCGCATAGCCGAGATGGAGGCAACTTCATCAATGGTGCTCATCAGCTTGCCGCCAAACAGGGTTTTGTGGTTGTTGACATCATTCGGGAAGACGCGGCCGGTTTTGAACACGCGGGATTCACGGCTGTATTTAAAGGCGGGCGCGACTTGTGGGGTGTTTTGTTCATCCATGTTTTTCAGTACTCCCTTTTCATACAAGATATAAACAATCATGATAATAGAAAACACATTTGTGTGCAATAATATTTATAAGGTTATAGGAATATGTTTAACTATTTAGAGCTTTTCTAACATCATATAAACATAAATATAACACTTTGTGTCAGGGAAAGCGTTTTCTTGGTGAAAAATGCAAATTATTATTGACCTGAGGTCATTTATAGACTGGATTTTAGGTTTTTTTGCAGTTATAATTTGATCTAATGGTATGTCCAAGCAGAACATAGAAGACATCCAATTTCTTAAGGGGGATCACATTCGATGAAAAAGGTTTTCAAATTGTCACTCGTTATGTTGATGGCAACCAGTGTCATTTTGGCAGGTTGCGGTAACAAAAATGACGGCGCAAAGTCCGACGTTAAGGTAGGGCTGGTTACAGACGTAGGCGGGGTAAACGATAAATCGTTTAACCAATCTGCCTGGGAAGCCCTGGAAGCTCTTAATAAAGAATCCGGTGTGGAAATTAAATATCTGCAAAGTAAAGCCAACGCAGACTATGTGCCAAACCTTAACCAATTCGTAAAAGGCGGCTACGATCTGACTTGGGGGATCGGCTTTGACCTTGGAGATGCTTTGCTGGAAGTAGCTAAAGCAAATCCGGATGCCAAACTGGCAATCATCGATAGCGTTGTAGACGCTCCAAATGTTGAGTCCGTTACTTTCTCTGAGAATGAAGGTTCCTTCCTGGTGGGTGTTGTTGCCGGTTTGACAACCAAAACTAACAAAGTAGCCTTCATAGGCGGTATGAAAAGCCCGGTTATCACACGTTTTGAAGTTGGCTTCAAGGCCGGCGTAGAAGCAGTTAACCCGGAAGCAACAGTAACCAATACTTATGCAGGCGCTTATGACAAGCCTGATACAGGTAAATCCCTGGCTGCTACCCTGTACGATGCCGGTAACGACATCATCTTCCCTGCTGCCGGCGCAACTGGCAACGGCGTGTTCAATGAAGCTAAATCCCGCAATGATGCAGGCGGCGATAAAGTATGGGTAATCGGCGTAGACAAAGACCAATCCATAGAATTTGGCGACGATGTAACTTTGACTTCCATGATCAAACGTGTTGACGAAGCGGTTAAGAAAGTTTCCCAACAAGTGGTTGACGGAACATTCAAAGGCGGCACTACAACCGTACTGGGTCTGAAAGACAACGGCGTGGGCCTTCCTGAAACATCGAAAGCCAACGTATCCGAAGAAATTCTGGCTAAAGTTGAGGATTTCAAAAAACAAATTATTGATGGCAAGATCACAGTTCCATCCGAGTAAGCGTTGAGTCATTCTTACAGCTTTACAATAACGTATAAGGAACAAGGCCGGTTCTAAAGCTGGCCTTGTTCCCTGTTAAAAGTGATACGTGAACACAGCAGTGCCGCCTCGCAAGGGGCGGTACAGCCGTGTCTGTATGTCTATTATATATTCTGTGATGAGGGTGATTCCATGAGTGCTGCGGCTCCTGTCGTAGAGTTGAAGCAAATCACAAAACGCTTTCCCGGTATTGTAGCGAACGACTCTATAAGTCTGACGCTGGAAAAAGGGGAGATCCATGCGCTGCTCGGTGAGAACGGTGCAGGCAAGTCCACCTTGATGAATATCGTATTCGGACTATACCAGCCCGATGAAGGCAGCATCGAAATCGACGGGAAACCGGTTATTATCGATAGCCCTAATAAAGCTATTGAGCTTGGCATTGGTATGGTCCACCAACATTTCAAGCTTGTAGAGCCTTTTACGGTCACCGAGAACATTGTTCTGGGCATGGAACCGAAAAAAGGACTTAAAATCGACTATAAATCCGCTTCGGAGCAGGTTCGCAAACTATCGGAGCAATATGGCCTGCAGGTCAATCCAAATGCCAAAATTCATGACATTTCGGTCGGCATGCAGCAGCGGGTAGAGATTATGAAAACCCTGTATCGCGGAGCGGATATACTTATATTCGACGAGCCTACTGCTGTATTGACGCCGCAGGAGATTACTGAGCTTATGGCGATCATGAAGCGGCTCGTTGCAGAGGGCAAATCCATTATTCTAATTACACATAAGCTTAAAGAAATCATGCAGATTTCCGATCGGGTTACGATTATCCGTCGTGGCAAGGTGATTGATACTGTTAAGACTGCCGGGACGAATCCGAATGAGCTGGCCGAAAAAATGGTCGGACGCGGCGTGACATTCAAAGTGGACAAGCAGGCTCCGCATGTGGGATCCAGTGTCCTTAAGCTGTCCAATGTCAGCAGCAAGAGCAAGGAAGGCGTATCTGTGCTGAATGGCCTCAGCTTTGAAGTGAAGGCCGGTGAAATCCTTGGGATTGCAGGCGTTGACGGCAACGGACAAAGTGAACTGATCCAGGCCATCACGGGACTCCGCAAAATTGATTCCGGTTCTATTACCGTATCCGGTAAAGAAATTTCCAACCTGTCTCCACGCAAAATCTCGGAAATGAATGTATCCCATATTCCGGAAGACCGTCATAAACACGGGCTTGTGCTCGATTTCAGTGTAAGTGAAAATATGGTATTGGAAACGTACTACAAGAGTCCGTATAACCAGTCTGGCTTCCTGAAGAAAGACGTAATCAATCAGCATGCCGAGGATTTGGTCAAACAGTTTGATGTGCGTACGCCTTCGATTGAGAACAAAGCCCGCTCTTTGTCAGGCGGTAATCAGCAAAAAGTGATTATTGCGCGGGAAATAGACAAAAATCCGACACTCCTGATTGCGGCTCAGCCGACACGTGGTCTTGATGTCGGAGCGATTGAGTTCGTGCAGAAGCAGCTGATTGCCCAGCGTGATCAGGGCAAAGCCGTGCTGCTGATTTCTTTCGAGCTGGATGAGATTATGAATGTTTCCGACAGAATAGCCGTTATCTATGAAGGGCAAATCGTCGGCGAAGTATTCCCGCAGGATACGAATGACCAGGAACTGGGTCTGATGATGGCGGGCAGCTTGAAGCGGGGAGGAAAAGCGGGTGCATAGACTGAAAAAAATATTTGCGACAGACAGCTATATTGTGCCGATTGTTGCAATCATATTGGGTTTCCTGGTAGGAGCTGTCGTGATGCTGGTCGGCGGATATGACCCTATCCTCGCTTATTCATCCCTGTTCCAGCGTGTATTTGGCAGTGCTTATGATTTCGGTGAGGCAATACGTGAAATGACGCCGCTGATGTTTACCGGGCTTGCCGTAGCATTTGCCTTCCGCTCAGGAATGTTTAACATTGGTGCGGATGGTCAAGTGCTTATCGGTATGACCGCCGCTTCAGTGATCGGTATTAAGCTGGCCGGACTGCCGCCATTCCTGCTGGTCCCGCTTGCTGTTATCGCTGCAGGGCTCTGCGGCGGTCTGTGGGCCGGAATAGCCGGATTTCTTAAGGCGAAACGCGGAATTAATGAAGTTATCACTACCATTATGCTGAACTGGATCGCGCTCTATCTGGCAAATTACATTGTCAAAACATTTTTGCTCCTTCCAAAGCAAAACCGTTCGGAGGATATTCCCGCTTCGCTTTCCATGAACTTCCTGAATTCTCTGTTTGATAACGCCCGTTTGCACTGGGGTACAGTTATTGCGCTTGCTGCAGCGCTGTTCTTCTACGTGTACTTATGGAAGACCAAACAGGGATATGAAATGCGTGCGGTTGGACTCAATCCGCATGCCGCAGAATATGCCGGGATGAATGTTGGACGCAATGTAGTGAAGGCGATGTTCATCAGTGGCGCTTTCGCCGGGCTGGCGGGAGCAGGTGAGGTGCTGGGCGTATTCCACTATCAATCCGTCTTCGCAGCCTCGCCGGGTTATGGATTTGACGGCATCGCCGTCGCACTTCTTGGACTGACTCATCCGCTTGGAGTCGTACTGGCCGCTATCCTATATGGAATACTGACGTATGGTTCGGCAGGCATGAGCTTTGGAGCAGATGTTCCACCGGAACTGATCCGTATCGTAATCGGTTCAATTATATTCTTTATTGCGGCACAAGGAATTGTCCGCTGGGTGCTTAAACCGTTTTACTTCAAGCGCAAGAAAGAGAAGGTGTTATAGATGGATCTGCAGACGTTAGGACAACTGCTCAATACAACGCTTGTATTCTCCACAGCGCTCATTTTTGCCGCGCTGGGCGGCATCTTCTCTGAACGCTCCGGGGTAGTCAATATCGGTCTTGAAGGTTTGATGATGTTTGGTGCCTTTGCGGCAGCCGTGGGCGGATATTATGCCCAGGATGCCGGAATGGGGGCATGGGCTCCGTGGGTTGGTGTGATTTGCGCTATGGCTGTGGGTGTGATTGGCTCATTGATTCATGCGGTGGCCGCAATTACCTTTAAAGCCGATCAGACGATCAGCGGTACGGTAATTAACTTCCTTGCTGCCGGCAGTACGCTTTATATAGTTAAGCTGCTTTTTGATGGCGCTGGTGAAACACCGCTGCTGGATGGCTTCAAAAAAATACCGGTGCCAGGTCTTTCGAAGATTCCGGTTATTGGCGAAGGGGTTTTTAATTCCTATCCGACGACCTATTTGGCGATTGTGCTGGTTATTGTCATTTACTTTGTGCTGTTTAAGACTCCGTTTGGCCTTCGCTTGCGCGCAGTTGGCGAACATCCGAGTGCTGCAGATACGCTGGGTGTCAATGTAAAGCGGATGAGATATATCGGAGTTATGCTGAGTGGCCTGCTGGCCGGTATCGGCGGAGCGACAATTACGCTGACGACTACAGGTACCTTTGGGCACAATACGATCTCCGGTCAAGGTTTTATCGCCATTGCAGCGATGATCTTCGGCAAATGGAATCCGCTTGGTGCATTTGCAGCCGCAGTATTCTTCGGATTCTCCCAGGCTATCCGCAACTATGTGCAGTTGTTTGAATGGTCCAATAGTATCCCTCAGGAATTTATCTTTATGATTCCTTATGTATTGACGATTATAGTACTGGTAAGTGCTGTAGGCCGCTCTTCGGCGCCAAAAGCGCTCGGTGAGCCATACGATCCCAGCAAACGTTAGACCCGCAGTTGATTTGAATAGCGGTATTATTCAAAAACGCATTTCCGGCTGTTGCCGAAAATGCGTTTTTTTGTGCGAATATAAGAATTTATATGCTTCAGCTATAAATCTCGCTGAAACGGATACCGTCCTTTTGAGGACGGCAAAGCCATTTCTACTTGGCTTTGAGCCATATCTGCAGAGGATGCAGTGTGGCTAAGCCGCAAGTTATTGCTACTCTTTCGCTGGACAGGGCATGTGTACAGGCGAACAGCAGACGCGCCGAATAAACTGTGTTGAAACTTATGCGAATGCATATGAGACAGGTGTGTAAGCAGATGCTTATAAAATTTTAGGAGGGATATTATGGCACAGCCGGTTACAAAGAAACAGGTAATGAAGCTGGTGGGCAGAAATATCGTTGCAGTGAAAAAAGATGGTTCTAAAGTGACGGGCAAGCTGCTCCGCATTTCTGGAAACCGTCTGATCCTACAGCGTGTCAGCGGTAAGAAAGTACAAACCAAAGCATTGATTCCGCTGGTGCTGTTTGATTTGCTTGCCATAGGTACGGCCCCTTATGCCGGCGGATATGGCCCTGGTTATGGAGGCTCCCCGTATGGAGGCAATCCATATGGTGGATACGGTTATAACAAGTATGGAGGATATGCTCCTGGACCTTATGGCGGAGCTCCGGTACCTCCGATTGGATTTTTCTAAGAAGATTATAAGCAGCAGAGTCAATTGAACTGCTTTTCAAACTCATAACAGTAGTTTTGTGCCTGATAACGGGCTACTCTGTAGCCCATTTTTTGATAAAAGGAAATACCGGCAGTATTTCCAGTATCAACAGCAACCTTGGCCCGCTGACAACCGCGAGATAATGCAAATCGCTCTGCGCGGTCCATGAGCATATTCCCCCAATGTTTGCGTCTTGCTGCAGGGGCTACGGCCAGCATATCAATATACAGCAGATCACCGTGCAGCATAAAGTGGACAAACCCCAGCGGATCGCTCTCATAGTCTGGGCAGGCTACCAGTGTAACTCCTTGCCCCAAGCGGCGGGGCAGATCTTTTCTGACCTGATTAATTACGGTTTGGGGGAGATGGGATAAAGGGACGAGCTGCTTTTCAATCAGATCCAGAATGACGGTGTCGTCCTGCTTGGGTCTACGGTAACGAATCATAGAGCGCCTCCTTTCCACGCATTGTCGTACATCATATGCCCAGGGTGGTGTGGGCGTTACGGTAGAACAGAACAACAATTTGTGTCAGTTACGGAAATAAGGGTATTGACTTAACTGTGTGAGGAATCATATAATGTGTCTAAACATTTTATCGAACATACATGCATCGGCAATGATGAGGACGAAGTTTTAAGGGCTCTTTTGCTCAGAGAGTGAGAGGAATTGCTGCAACCTCCACCAGAATCCCTTATATACGAGCTCACCTCGGAGCTGTTTTCCTGAAAGGCCCATCGGCAACAGTGGTGGAATTATTAGGGGGAATCGTTTAGTCCGCGTTAGGGACTTCAGGTTACAAAGATTTGGGCCCTGCCTACATCGATGGATTTTTGTTACCTGATAAGGCGTTACATCGCGAGATGTAATGCAAACATGGGTGGTACCACGGAAGATCAACCTTTCGTCCCTCACGCGCTTCTATTTTGCGCGTGGGTGGCGGAAGGTTTTTTTGTTGCCCATAAGATGATGGTTAGCTGCACTGGGTTGGTGAACACTAACTTTAAAGGAGCATAGCCAATTCTTACAGCTGTATAAAAGACGGTCTGTCATTTGAATAATGAATGTTAAATATCGAAGGGAGGAATACTGATGAGCGCGAATATACCGGAAGTGCGGTCTACAGAGCAGTTACGTGAGAAATGGAAGAATCCCGAGGTGATTACGGGATCCGAAGTCCTGCTGCGCAGTCTAGTACTGGAAGGTGTTGATACTGTATTCGGATACCCGGGCGGGGCTGTGCTGTACATCTACGATGCGCTTCATGGCTTCGATGATTTCAAACATATTCTGACCCGGCATGAGCAGGGCGCTATTCACGCGGCTGACGGATATGCCAGAGCGAGCGGCAAAGCGGGAGTATGCATCGCTACCTCCGGACCCGGAGCTACCAACCTTGTAACCGGCATTGCCACCGCCTTTATGGATTCTGTTCCGCTGGTGGTCATCACCGGGAACGTCTTCTCCAGCCTGATTGGAACCGACGCATTCCAGGAAGCGGATATTACAGGCATCACAATGCCGATTACGAAGCATAGCTACCTGGTACGTGATGTTGAGGATCTGCCGCGAATCATTCATGAGGCATTCCATATTGCCAATACAGGACGTAAAGGTCCGGTGCTGATTGATATTCCCAAAGATGTCTCGGCAGCCAAAATGTTATTCAATCCGGTGCAGCTGCAAGGCGTTAACCTTCGTGGTTATAACCCGCGGACCGTTCCGAACAAACTTCAACTCGATAAGCTGATCCGGGCCATTGATGCTGCAGAACGTCCGATTATTATTGCAGGCGGCGGTGTCATCTACTCCGGAGCGCATGAAGAGATGTATGAATTCGTAAAACGGACGGAAATTCCGATTACGACTACTCTGCTGGGACTGGGCTGTTTCCCGAGTGCGGATGAGCTATGGATGGGAATGCCGGGTATGCATGGCACATATACCGCCAACAATGCTATTCAACAGTGTGATCTGCTGATTAATATCGGTGCCCGGTTTGACGACCGTGTTACCGGCAAGCTGGACGGCTTCGCGCCAAAAGCCAAGATTGTTCATATTGATATCGATCCGGCAGAAATCGGCAAAAATGTATCGCCTGACATTCCGATCGTTGGCGACGTGAAGACAGTGCTGGAGATGCTGATTCCCGATGTACGCCGGGCAGCAGGTGCCGATGCCTGGAGAACACAAATTGCCCAGTGGAAGCTGGATCAGCCGCTGCGCTACAAGGATTCGGAGACTGAGCTTAAACCGCAATGGGTTATTGAAATGATAAATGACACCACCAAAGGTGAAGCTATCGTTACTACAGATGTAGGACAGCACCAGATGTGGGCTGCACAATATTATAAATTTAATCATCCCCGCTCATGGATCACCTCCGGGGGACTTGGAACAATGGGCTTCGGATTTCCGTCAGCCATCGGAGCGCAAATGGCGCATCCGGACCGGCTGGTTGTATCGATCAATGGTGACGGCGGCATGCAGATGTGTTCCCAGGAGCTTGCCATCTGTGCTATCAATAACATTCCGGTCAAGATTGTAGTTATTAACAATCAGGTGCTTGGTATGGTCCGGCAGTGGCAGAATCTGATCTATGAGAAGCGTTACAGCTATACCGACCTCGCCGGCAGCCCGGATTTCGTAAAGCTGGCTGAAGCCTATGGCGTAAAGGGACTGCGGGCCACGAACAAGGAAGAGGCTGGCGCAGCATGGAAGGAAGCTTTGGAAACGCCGGGACCTGTTCTGGTAGAATTCGTTGTTCCCAAAGACGAAAATGTCTACCCGATGGTAACTCAAGGGTCAACCATTGATCAAATGCTGATGGGGGATGAATGACAGTGATGAGACATACGATTGCTGTGCTTGTGAATGACCAACCAGGTGTGCTGCAGCGGGTTTCAGGTTTGTTCGGCCGCCGGGGGTTCAATATTGAGAGCATTACCGTGGGCCAATCCGAGGAGGTTGGATTATCCCGGATGGTTATTGTTACACTTGGTGACCAGCATACTCTGGAGCAGATTGAGAAGCAGCTCTATAAGCTGATTGATGTTATTAAGGTAGTGGATCTTGGCGCTAAACCGATGGTTGCCCGTGAATTGGCGCTGATTAAGGTCAAAGCTGATCCGGCCGAACGTCCAGAAATTATGGGCGTAGTTGAAACCTTCCGTGCCTCTGTAGTCGATATCGGTACAACAAGCCTGTTGGTACAGGTTGTGGGAGACACTCAGAAGATCGATGCTATGATTGAACTTCTCAAGCCATACGGCATCAAGGAGCTTTCCCGTACAGGAGTTACAGCGATGATTCGCGGCAATGCTTAATTGTCATAATTTACGGCTTTAACGGATTACTGCTGGTTTGCATTAATTTGATAAGATCATTTTGAATTTCCCCGCTAAAGAGCGGGGACTTGAGGAGCAGCCTGAATCCCAATCCGGATTACCACCGCGAGTTGGCGCTCTTGAAGTACCCGCTCTTTACGATGGGTCCCAAATTAAAGGAGGATATTGACAATGGCAGTGACAACGTACTATGAACAGGATGCAGAACTTAGTGTGTTAAAAGGGAAGACAATTGCAGTAATCGGGTACGGTAGCCAAGGGCATGCCCAGGCGCAAAACCTGCGCGACAGCGGGCTTCAGGTTGTCATCGGCCTGCGCGAAGGTAAATCCTTCGAAACCGCCAAAAATGACGGATTTGAAGTATTGCCGGTAGCTGAAGCAGTATCCCGTGCAGATGTAGTGCAAATTCTCATGCCGGACGAAACACAGGCATCCGTATATAAGAATGAAATTGAACCGAACCTCAAAAGCGGCGCAGCGTTGATGTTCTCCCACGGCTTCAATGTGCATTTCGGCCAAATCGTTGCTCCTAAGGATGCAGATGTGCTGCTGGTAGCACCGAAATCCCCGGGTCACATGGTTCGCCGTACTTATGTTGAAGGCTTCGGCGTTCCTGGCCTGATCGCCATCGAGCAGGATGCAACCGGAAATGCCAAAGCAATCGGCCTTGCTTATGCCAAAGGCATTGGCTGTACCCGTGCAGGGGTTATAGAAACCTCATTCCGTGAAGAAACCGAAACCGATCTGTTCGGCGAGCAGGCTGTACTTTGCGGTGGTGTATCCGCTCTGATCAAAGCGGGCTTCGAAACTCTTACAGAAGCAGGATATGCTCCTGAAATGGCATACTTTGAATGTCTGCACGAACTTAAACTGATCGTTGACCTCGTGTATGAAGGCGGACTTGCTACTATGCGCGATTCCATCAGCAACACTGCTGAATACGGCGACTATGTAACCGGCCCACGCATTGTTACGGATGAAACCAAAAAAGCAATGAAGGCTGTGCTTACCGATATTCAACAAGGTAAATTTGCCCGTGACTTTATCCTTGAGAACCAGTCCGGCCGTGCTTTCCTTACAGCTACCCGCCGCAACGAAGCTGCTCATCCGGTAGAAGTAGTAGGCAGCCAGCTGCGTGAAATGATGCATTGGATTAAGAAATAGGCTCATATACTTAAGATTATTGAAACTATAGTGCAATCCTCAGATGCGGCCGTAACTTTTGCGGGCCGCATTTGAGGGTTTAAGCACAATTTTCAGGAGGTGCTCAGCATGCGGAAAATTTATGTGTTCGACACGACGCTGCGTGACGGAGAGCAGTCGCCGGGTGTGAACCTCAACACACGAGAGAAAGTCGAAATCGCTTACCAGCTGGAAAAGCTGGGCATTGACCGGATGGAGGCGGGATTCCCTGCGGCTTCGCCGGGTGATTTGGCAGCGGTAAACGCAGTAGCAAAAGCCGTGAAGAATGTTACGCTGATCGGTCTTTCCCGCTCCAGAGAGAGTGACATTGATGCGGTGAAAGAAGCGCTGAAGGGAGCGCAGGACCCCTGCATTCATATTTTTCTCGCCACGTCACCCATCCACCGCCAGCACAAGTTGCGCATGGATAAAGCACAGGTGCTGGAGACCGCGCAGTCCGCTATCCGCTATGCTAAGAAATATTTTTCCAAGCTGGAGTTTTCACTGGAAGATGCGGGGCGTACAGAGCGTGACTTCATGGCTGAGATGGTGGCTATGGCCATCCGTGAGGGTGCCAATGTAGTGAATATTCCCGATACGGTAGGTTATTTGAATCCTTCGGAATACGGGGCTATTTTCAAATTCCTGAAGGACAATGTACCGGACATCGAGCGGGTTCAGCTTAGCGCCCACTGTCATAATGACCTGGGTATGGCTACTGCCAATACGCTGGCTGCAATCCAGAATGGTGCGGATCAAATCGAAGGCACAATCAACGGTATCGGTGAGCGTGCCGGAAATACGGCGATTGAAGAGGTCGCGCTGGCGCTGGAGACGCGCAGTGAGTTTTTTGATGCAAAAACTTCGCTGGTGCTGTCAGAAATTTCACGCACAAGCCGTCTGGTCAGCAAGCTGACCGGGATGGTGGTACCGGGCAACAAGGCGATTGTTGGTGCCAACGCCTTTGCCCATGAATCGGGTATTCATCAGGATGGCATGCTGAAGGAGAAGACTACCTACGAAATCATGACACCTGAGACCATCGGCCTCAAAGAGAGCAAGCTCGTGCTTGGCAAACACTCCGGACGTCATGCCTTCCGCGATAAGCTTAGCGATCTGGGATACGATGTTTCTGAAGAAGAGTTGAACGTTGCCTTCGCAAGGTTCAAGGATCTGGCGGATAAGAAGAAGGAAGTGTCCGATGAGGACATTATGGCGCTGCTGGAAGAGAGGCTGATTGATACGCCGGAAATTTTCAGCCTGCAGACGATTTACGTTACCTATGGCAATGAAGCTACGCCAACCGCCAAGGTGGTTATTAAAAGCCAGGAAGCGCAGCCGATTGTGGCGGTGGCCGAAGGCAACGGTTCGGTGGATGCGATTTATAATGCCATTGATCAGGCTACGGGTGAGGAAGTGACACTCGGAGATTATTCGATTAAAGCGGTCAGCCGGGGCAAGGACGCGCAGGGCGAGGTGCATGTCGTACTGTCGCAGGGTGAAGTGGCCGCACAGGGCCGCGGACTGAGCACGGATATTCTGGAAGCCAGTGCCAGAGCCTATTTGGATGCGCTCAACAAGCTGCTGGAGAAACGAAAAACCTACACGCAGCGTGATCACGCCCAGCTGTAAAGAAGTGCAGTTTCTCTATACAAGTTCTTATCGAGCTGTCAGTACAGTGGAATAATGTCTGCTGTACCGGCAGCTTTTTTGATTGCAAAAAAGGAGGGGGACATTCTAGAGGATTCAGTGAATGTGCTGCTTCCAATTATGATACCAGCGCTCAATGTTGACGGGCAGCTCAATGCTGAGCTCCCTGTTCAGCAAATCCGTGAGGATGTTGTATTGCTCCTCTACCGCCGAACGTTCTCCTATGCGGTCATAGACCTTCATGAGGCCTAAATGGCCTTGCTCAAAATAAGGCTGCAGCTGTACAATCCGCTGATATACGGTTACCGCCTCCGGGATTTTTCCGCAGCCGATATAGAACTCGGCCATCTCCATCGCATGATGCAGCCAAATGCTTCGCAGGCGCTGGCGTTCACTTTCTGCCCATAAATAATCATAGTCAGCCAAATAATCGCCCGAGTAAAAGCCAAACCAATACTGGTACTGCCCATAGTTGCCTGCATTTATCGGCTCAAGGGAGAGGATTCCTTTTTCCCATTCTGCACTGTCTACCAGCATGCTTCCTGTTTCCAGCTTATAACCTTCCCCGCCGCTTAGATTGCTGATCCGCAGATTTGTCTTCCCTTGCTTCAGGCATTGACGCACCTGATAAATAGTTGTATACAGATGGTTGGAAGCCTTCTTTAAATTGAAATCAGGCCACAGCAGATCAATCAGCGTGTCTTTACTGATGAAGCGGTTTCGGTGATGAAATAAATAGGCGAATAATTCCTGCCCCTTTGCGGTGCGCCAGCGGATGTCGTACAGCTGCAGTCCGTTCCGTTCGAACCGGAGACATTGAAAACAACGGATCATCATTTCATTCCCGTTATTCTCTTGCGGTTCCTGGTGCATTTTTTCCTCCACGCGCGAGAGGGTCTTTATCAGCCGTTCCCTTCGCACAGGCTTCAGAACATAGTCAAGGGCATGAAGCTCGAAGGCATCCACTGCATAGCTGTTATAAGCAGTCACAAAGACAATGCTCGTCCGGGGGCAGTGAATTTGAATGATTTCTGCTGCCTGCAGTCCGTTTAATTCGGGCATATCGATGTCGAGAAAGATAACGTCAGGGTTCAGGTAAGCAGCTTCGCTGACGGCTTTCCTTGAATCTGTGAAGGTAGCTACAATCGCAACAGTCTCCAGCTCCTCCAGCATCATCTTCAAGTTCATGAGAGCAAGCCGCTCATCATCCACAAGCACTGCGCGAATCATTGAATCACCGCCAATTTACTATGAGTTTTTAGTTCGGGATGTTAAGGCAATCACTAGAATAAGTTTGCTTTTGCCATAATAATGAGGTGATTTCGACAAGAAAAGGCATTAATCCTTCAAAAAGGAATTTATCCTGTTGTAAGATATACATAATGGACTTGAATGTCCACGACAAAAAAATATTTAAAAACGTTGCAGGGAACTCCGGTTGCCCGGCGTCTAACTTAATGAAGCTGAAGGAGGGGAGAATACTGGAAGAGACGGAGTGGATTTCTGCTGTGCTAAGCGGCGAGCACCAAGCCTTTGGGCATCTGGTCAATCGTTATCAAGGCATGGTGTACAGAGTATGCATCAAAATTACGGGAGAAGCCGAGTCGGCCAAGGATATGGCCCAGGAAGTCTTCATTAAAGCCTACAAGGCACTTCCCTCCTTCAGGGGGCAGTCTTCATTCTCCACCTGGCTGTACCGGATTGCTTACCGGACCTGTCTCGACTGGAAACGGGCGAATGACAGGGAGTGGCGGCACCGCAGTATGGCAGATTACACGGAGAATGACTGGGTAACGACGCAAACACCTGAGTCTGCGGTGCTGCGCAAGGAAGCCTCGCAGGAGCTGGACGAGAATTTGAACAACCTCACAGAACCGTACCGGTCGGTCGTGCAGTTGTATTATTTTCAGCGTCACTCCTATCAGGAAATTGCTGATCAAAAAGGGATTTCAGTCAAAACAGTGGAATCGCAGCTCTACAGGGCCAGACAGATGATGCGTAAAAGCGGGGAGGAATGGCGATGAATTGTGCAACAGTAAAAGAATGGATGCCACATTATATCGAAGGCTTGCTATCTCCAGAAGTGGAGCTGAATGTTCGTCTGCACATTGAATCTTGTCCCGACTGCGCGCAATGGCTGGAAGAAGCCAGAGGGCTGGCGGCACTGTGGAGCGAGATGGAGGCGGGCGGTGAGCCGGTGGATCTTCCGGAGTATCCCGATTTTACCGCTGATGTGATGTCACGTATTGAACAGCTTGAAACCGGGCGCAGAGAGCGTACCGTTAAATCGACTATGTCCAGACGCCGGACTGCACCAGGAACCTCATGGATGCATTATGGACTTGCTGCTTGCTTAACCTTCCTGCTGCTGCAACTTGGGGTATTTGAGAATCTGGCTTATGGTATCAATGAAATTAACGGGCATATGTCAACTTCAGTCACTTCCTGGTTTAATGCTCAGGGAAGCGCTAAATAGAAAAATTAACACTAAAGGAGCATATTAGATGATTAAAAAAAGACGCTGGCTGACGTTTCTGCTCGCGATGGTTCCAGGGATTGGCCACTTATATCTGGGATTCAAAAAGTTGGGCCTTCAGTATATGATTGGAGCATCGCTCTGCATCATACTTATTCCTTCCATGCCGACGGTATTTCCATTCGCCCTCGCGGCCTTATGGTTCTACCAGCTGTTTGATGCGCTGCAGAAAGCGGCCTGGATGAAAGTATCCGCCGCTGAGCATGAGCGGATGATGTTTCATCCAGACAGTTTCGGGGCCCCGTGGACGATGGGGATGCCTGCAGCTCCAGATTATCCGCATGACGATCTGAATCCGGTCTGGGTGGGGATCGGCTGTGTAGTAGTGGGTTTCTTGCTGCTGTTGATTACTGCTTTCCCATGGCTCTGGCACATTCTCACAGATATGAACATCGGGGCAATTCTGCTGTCGCTTGGTTTAATCGGGTACGGGCTTAGTATGCTTAGAAAAAATCCTAAAGTATAGAGAAATGGGGAAATGATCCATGGGGAGATGGAAAATCGGCAGTTTCACGGCCGCAATTGGCTGCATCGTGCTGGGTGTCATTATTGTACTTGCCCAATTTGATGTGGTAACGTATGACGCACTGGGTTTTATCTGGCCTGCGTTGCTCATTCTGTTCGGCCTGGAAATGCTGCTCAGGCTTTTCATCAGATCAGAGGTTAAGAGCCGTGTCAGCGGTTGGGCAGTTGTCCTGATCATTGTGCTGGTCGCAGCCAGTGGAGCACAGACTGTGCTGACCGGCGGCTCAATAAGCCGCATTCTCGGCAAGACACAGCTGGCTCCGCTCAGCGGAACCGTGGAGGTAAAGCCGGAAATCAAGAAAATTAAGATTGAATTGCCGAACGGGAAGGTTAAGGTTCAAGGTGTGGAAGGCAGCACGCTTGATTATGAAGGCAGTCTGGAGCTTCCGGGTAAATCGGCAAGTGAAGCAGCAAGTGCGCTGGAAAAGAAGTGGAAGGTGACGACGGAAGGAGACACCCTAACGCTGGAGCTGGACGAAGAAACGACTTGGCTCGATATTCAAATCGGATTTAATTTCAAGGATCCGTACCTGAACGTCAATCTTCCTATGAATCTGGCTGTGGAGGTTGACACCGGCGATGGTTCAGTTGAGGCTTCAGACCTGAAGGCTGGCATTGAAATCGATACCAGCAACGGCACCCTGGATATTCATGATGTTGCCGGAGGTGTAGATGCCCACACGAGTAACGGCACGATGGTGGTGAAGGAGGTCCAGGGGGAAGTGAAGCTTGTCAGTTCCAACGGAGCGATCACCCTGGGGAATATAGACGGCTCCTTAACGGCCAAGAGCAGCAACGGCAGGATTACCATTGACTCGGCGGCTACAGGCGACTGGGATCTCAAATCCAGCAACGGCAAAATTACCGCCAGCCTGCCGGCAGCAAGCGATGCAAAGATTACTGCCGACACCAGCAACGGTGCGCTAAAGGGAAATATCAATTGGCAGCGCGACGGCGATAACCATGGAACCGCCGTACTTGGCAACGGAACACATAAGGTATCTTTATCAACCAGCAACGGTGCAGTGACCGTGGATACGACTGAATAACAAATATAAGGAGCTGTTCCCCAGTAAGGGGGCAGCTCCTTATTGCTTTATAAGATCAATAGAAGGACAGGGTTCTGCCGGTCTGCTTCTGCCGATTGGCTGTAGTTAACGGCCCGCTGCGTCTACCAGGCGTAGGCTTTCGGGGCTTCCCCACCGGGTCCCGGGAAGATTTCATCCAGACGCTTCAGCACGGATTCCTCCAGCACAATCTCCAGGCAGCGCAGGGCGCTTTCGAACTGCTCAAGCGTCCGCGGTCCGATAATCGGCGCCGTTACGGCAGGGTTGGCCAGCAGCCAGGCCAGAGCGATATTATCCTGTGGCTCTCCGAGCTCACGGCTTAAATCGGCAAAAGCCGTAAGCTGGCTCTTGTATTGCTCTACACGTTCAGAGTTGCCGCCGCTGCGACTGCCCTCAATCTTCTTGAGCGCATTGCGGCCAAGAAGTCCGCCGTCTAGCGGGCTCCACGGAATAATGCCGAGGCCGAGATTCTTCGAGGCAGGCAGCACCTCAAGCTCAGGGAGACGGCAGGTCAGGCTGTATTTATGCTGCTCTGATACGAGACCTAGGAAACCGCGGGCTTTCGCTTCCATCTGCGCCACGGCAATATCCCAACCGGCAAAGTTACTGGAGCCGACATAACCGATTTTGCCTTGGCTTACAGCGAGCTCAAATGCACCCCACAGCTCACCCCAGGAAACCTTACGGTCGATATGGTGCATCTGGTACAACTCGATGTGATCGGTCTGCAGGCGCTGTAGTGAGCCTTCCAGATGGCGGCGGATAATATAGGAGGACAGGCCGGCTTCATCGTTGGGTCCGTCCAGTTTGTCGCTCATTGCTCCGTAGACCTTGGTGGCCAGTACGACCTTTTCACGCCGGCCGCCGCCCTGCTTGAACCAGCGGCCGATGATCGTCTCCGTCAGTCCGGAGTTCTCACCCCATCCATAAATGTTAGCGGTATCAAAAAAGTTGACCCCGGCATCCAGCGCAGCATCCATAATGCGGAAGGCTTCCTTCTCGTCCGTAATCGGACCAAAGTTCATCGTTCCCAGACACAGGCGGCTAACCTTCAGACCGGACTTGCCAAGCTTCGTGTATTGCACTCCGCAATCACTCCCTCAATCCATTTTGACGAACAACTGCATACTAATTGTAAACAACTTAAGAAACAAGAGCAAACACAGCAGCACTTGCAGAAATCAGCAATAAATATATATACAAATTTAACCATAATGGTAGAATGGAGACAAGCGTATAAATTCGCTTACATTTTCTAAAGGAGGAAGATTATGAGAAGAAAAGGTGTCTTATCTGCTGTAGTCGCATTAGTAATGATGTTCAGTATGGTGTCTTCCGTTTTCGCTGTCTCTTCCACCGTTCTTATTCCCAACCTGGATTATTTTGTCCAGCACAGCCTGAGAAATGATGATACTGTCACCTTCAAGTACAAAAATACTTCGAGTACAACGCAAACCGCAATTTTCAGAATTACCAACGCAGGTCCTCTGGATACGGGAACCGACCAGGTAACGGGTAAATTTCAAGGCAGCTATTCTCTTGTTTATGCCAACGGACAAACAATAAACCTGGGGACGATTGGGGGTTCCAGCCTGTCCGGAGGACTCAACAATTATCTGGCTCCGAATGCTTCTCTGGTAGTCACCGTGAAGAACGCCAATGCCAATTCGCAGAATGCTTTTAAGATCAGATTTGATAATCATTAATCTATCAATGACAAGCTTGTGGTAAAAGGGCTCTCCAGTCAGACTGTAAGAAGATGACTGGGGAGCCTTTTGTGCGAACTTGTGAATACAGCACTAACTTCAAGTCTGGTTGACTTATAGGAGATACCTATCACTTCCATAGAATCTATATCTTTGTCCTTTTCCCGGCGGTATGATACAACAATATAAAGAAGAACTATGTCTGCTTGCAGCAGGCTATCTAAGGAGTGACTGGAATGAGCGAGGTTAAAAAAATTGCCGTAATTGCCGGGGACGGTATCGGACCTGAAGTTGTAGCTGAAGCTGAAAAAGTACTCAAGAAAGCGGAAGAGGTATTCGGGTACACCTTTGAAACTGAGCATGCGCTGTTCGGCGGCATTGCGATTGATGAACGGGGAACCCCGCTGCCGGAAGATACACTGGAAATTTGCCGCAGTGCAGATGCAGTGCTGCTCGGAGCCGTCGGCGGACCGAAATGGGACAACAATCCGAAGGAGCTGCGTCCGGAAACAGGATTGCTCGGTATCCGCAAAGCACTGGGGCTGTTCTCCAACCTGCGTCCGGCTGTTGTATTCGATTGCCTGAAGGATGCGTCAACGCTGAAACCGGAAGTGCTGGAAGGCACTGACCTCATGGTTGTGCGGGAACTGACGGGCGGCATTTATTTCGGAGAGAAGCTGCGCCGCCAAGGTGAGCATGGGGAAGAAGCTGTTGATACCTGCGTATATAACGTAACGGAAGTGGAACGTATTGTCCGCCAGGCCTTTGAAATTGCCGGTAAACGCCGAAATAAGCTGGCGAGTGTCGATAAAGCGAATGTCCTGGAAACCTCCCGCTTATGGCGTGAGGTTGTGAACAGAATTGCTCCGGAATATCCGCAGGTGGAATTGGAGCATGTGCTCGTGGACAACTGTGCAATGCAGCTGCTGCGCCGTCCTTCCAGCTTCGATGTAATTGTTACCGAGAACATGTTCGGAGATATCCTGAGTGATGAAGCGGCAATGCTGACCGGTTCCATCGGTATGCTGGCTTCGGCTTCACTGGGTGAGGGCAGCTACGGCCTGTATGAGCCGGTCCATGGCTCCGCGCCTGACATTGCCGGTCAAGGTCTGGCCAATCCTATCGCGACCATCCTGTCGCTTGCGCTGATGTTCCGCACGACCTTTGGCTACGAGGAGGCAGCAGCTGCAATTGAGACCGCTGTGGCTGAAGTGCTGGATGCAGGCCACCGTACGAGCGATATTGCAGTAGACAAGAGCAAAGCGATCAGCACAACCGAAATGGGCGATCTGATTGTTGCGGCGATCCGCAAAGCGTAAGGTACCACAGCTTACCTCCTTTGACTCAGAAAAACAAAAAACTTCACAGAAAGTTGCTTATTTATAATAATTATAAAAAAGTAATGAATGTAATATTGACTTTGATTTTGTACGATGATACCATTTGGTCTATAGCAATAAGAAATTGACCAACCATCATAATTCAAGAAAAGCATATTGCGCCGGTTTCCTCACGGAGCTGTCACAAGTGGTTGTTTTTCTTACATAATCAAAGGAGGATTTAAGCAATGGCAGAACGTTTGGTAGGTAAACCAGCCCCTGATTTCACTATGGAAACAGTAACGGGCGACGGTAAAGATTTTGGTAAGGTAAGCTTGTCCGACTATCGCGGCAAATGGCTTGTATTCTTCTTTTATCCGCTTGACTTCACTTTTGTGTGCCCGACAGAAATTACAGCATTGAGCGATGCTGCTGCTGATTTTGCAGCACTCGATACAGAAATTCTGGGTGTGAGCATCGACTCGATCCACAGCCACAAAGCATGGCTTACCACACCAAAAGATATGAATGGTCTTGGACAAGTTAACTTCCCGCTTGCTTCGGACATCACGAAGAAAGTTGCCAGTGACTACGGCGTCCTGATCGAAGAAGAAGGCGTGGCGCTTCGTGGACTGTTCATCATCGATCCTGAAGGTGAATTGAAATATCAAGTGGTTAACCACAATGATGTAGGCCGCAGCGTGGAAGAAACGCTTCGTGTTCTGCAAGCCTTGCAATCCGGCGGACTGTGCGCTATGAACTGGAAACCAGGCGACAAGAACCTGTAAGCCTATGTCTTTAAGCGTTCTTTGATATACTAATGAGAACCTCCTTGCGGGAGCATTTCCCGGAAAGGGGGTTTTTTGCAACAAAGAGCCCTTATTTAACGGTATTTCGTTTTAAAACGGGCGCAGAGGTTAATATATAGCCTGAAGGAGAGGAATCTCTCCCCGCATCTTGTAATACAATAATACCAAATCAATGGAACTTACCAAGGAGGGTGAACAAGTATGAGCTTTTGCTGTGGAGCGAGTATGGTTGGAACTAAGGGAACCCTAAAACATTATCGCACGCAAGTCCATAATGTTCCCCTGCTTTTTTGTCCGGTATGCCACCGGGTAGAGGTACATTACAAAGTCGAAAATGAGTATGAGATTCTGGCAGAGTATGCTCATGGCGACGGGGTAACCGATGTTGATTTTCAAGACTATGTGATGGAAGACGAGGAAGCGATCTTCGAAAACGTCATTAATGTGGAGAGTGAAGATCCTCTCGCCATTGTGCGGAATCAGATCGATATGGCGCTTGACCTGCTGGCTGTTGCCAAGCAGATCGAAGATACCAAATGGGAACGTGAGCTTAAGAAGCGCCTGGCCGTAATGAGCCAGCGGCGCCATCGCTTGCAGCAGAAAGCATAAGGTCATCAAGAATACGATGGGATAGCCCTGGAATATTTCATTACGGAAGCCTTCGCGGCAGCGAAGGCTTTTTTTTGTAGTATTCCTTAATAATGGACAACCTTTGGTACGGAAAAAGAGCGGAATTTTGTTTTGGATCGATATTTAATGTGTCTTAAGAATCATTTTAGAAATATTTTTAGGATTCGACAGTTTCTCCGATTGCGTTGTCTTCTTCTCTTGGATATGATTGGAATATAGTTGAAACGGTTGGATAATATAATACGATTTCCGAATGTTCTGGCGGCTTCGTCATATACTCAAATACATAGTAATTTGATGTCGCTTAAGCGTCTTCGTCAAATGCAGTAAAAGGGGGAACTTCGTATCGTGATAAGCCAATATCAAGAAAGCTTGCTTTTACCGGCAAGAACGTTTCAATCCGGATCAATGGACACTACATATGAGGATGTTCTGGAGCACATTGACAGTGGGATATTACTTTTTGATGAAGAGGGAGTTCTAACTTTTGTTAATAAACAAATGTATGGCATGCTTGAACTGAACCGCCATTCTCTATTGGGCTGCACGATGGCCCATCTGTTATCCCACATCCAGCTCGGCCGCTTTAAGAAGAAGCAGGTACTGCGGAGTTATCGGGAGATGGTGCAAAAGGGGAAGCAGAGCTATGAATTCGTAGATGAATACGGCCGTTACTGGCGGGTTTCATTATGCTGCGGAGAGCAAATGAAGGGCAGTTATTTGTTTACGGTCAAAGAAATCTCCGATTACAAGCTGATTGAGCAAACTGCTTACCAGAATGACAGCCTGGCTATGCTGGGCAAGCTGTCCGCTTCCATCGCCCATGAGATTCGTAATCCGCTCACAGCGATCCGCGGATTTATTCAATTGCTGCATCCTCATCTGCATCAACTGGGCAAAGAAGAATACGGCAGAATTATACTGGCTGAAATTGACCGCGCCAATGACATTATTCATGAATTCCTGACTTCTTCCAAACCTTCGGTCCCGCAGGTCAGCATGATTCCTGTATCGGCATTACTTAAAGAGGTTGTCCTGCTTACAGAGAGCGAAGCCTTGATGAAAGGCTGCCAGATTAATCTCCACCCGCTACATGGCGATATGATCATCTCCGGCGATGTCAAGCAAATGAAGCAGGTGGTGCTGAATATGATTAGAAATGCAATGGAAGCGATTACAGAGCGAGATGATGACCAAATTGGAAAGATTGAGGTAGGGGCACGCCGGGAAGGGGCGGAGGTCCGTATCTTTATTTCCGACAATGGCAAAGGGATGGATATCTTAACACTGGACAGGTTGTTCAACCCTTTCTTTACGACGAAGGAAAACGGGACGGGGCTTGGGCTGTCCGTAAGTGACAGGATCATCAAAAATCATGGCGGCTGCATCTCTGTCAGCAGCAGAGTCAACGAAGGCACCCGGTTTGTCATTTCTTTGCCGCTTATTCAGTAAAAGGGTGTTCTGGGCGGATTTTTGGACAATACTGAGTTATACTTAATAAGCGAAAGAGGCTGATTCCTGCATTGCACAGCTTAGTGCAGGAATCAGCCTTATCTGCGTTATTAGCCGGATGATTAAGATGGATGATTGGAGGGGTTCTATTGAATATTGAATGGAGCTGCGGAAGTTCAATAGCTGCCATAAAGGGCGATGTGCTTTGCTATATAGTCTCACAAACTGAAATTGAGGCAGGCAGTCTTGCAACAGAGTGGAAGGAGCGAATGGATCCGCTGGTCAAAGCCGGGCTTTTTACGGGCAAGCTGAATAAGACCTATACACTGCCTGCAGGGGAGGCATTTGAAATTCCTGTCATTCTGCTGGCGGGGAGCGGCAGCGGAGATTTGGAGGCAGAGGAGATCAGGGTGCTGGCGGCACAAGTGGCCAGGGCTGCATTACGGCTGAAGGCGGCGACACTCGTGATCCATTTACCTGCCGCTTTAAAGGTGAAAGAGACGGAAATGACTGCGCAGGCGCTTACAGAGGGCTTTGTACTGGGGGCGTACCGGCGCAGACATTATAAGCAGGACCAGCCTCCGGTTGGAGGATTGACCACCATTACATTCCATAGTGAGCTTAAGGTGGAAGAAGCTGAGGGGAATAGCTGGAGTCAGGGGATTGAGCGCGGGCTGGCCTTTGGTGAAGCAACGAATTTGGCCCGGGACCTAACCAACCTGCCCGGCAATCAACTGACACCGTCTGCGCTTGCGGCCGCGGCGATTGATGTGGCTGAACGTTATGGATTTCCCGCTGAAGTGCTGGATGAACGGGAGATTGAACAGAAGGGCATGGGAGGCTTGCTTGCTGTCGGCAAAGGCAGCATTCATCCGCCGCGGATGATCGTCATTCGTTATCAGGGAACAAACGAGTGGAAGGACGTCGTGGGAATTGTCGGCAAGGGCATCACTTTCGATACCGGCGGCATCTCACTGAAGAGAGCACCAGGCATGGAAGAGATGATCAGCGATATGGGCGGTGCGGCAGCCGTGCTTGGGGTCACAGAGGCGCTGGGCAGGCTGCGCCCGAAGATCAATGCTGTAATAGTGATTCCTTCTGCCGAAAATATGCCTTCAGCCAGTGCTTTTAAGCCAGGTGATGTTGTGACCTCTCTCAGTGGAAGAACCATTGAAGTGCTAAATACCGATGCCGAAGGCCGGATAGTACTGGGAGACGGACTCACCTATGCCCGGGAGTGGGGAGCGGTACGGTTCATAGACGTAGCTACCCTCACAGGGGCTGTGCTGTCCATACTGGGGGATGTTGCCACAGGAGCCGTTACCAATGACCAGACCTTTATGCAGGAGCTCATGGAGGCTTCCAGGTTGTCCGGGGAGAAGATATGGCAGCTGCCGGTGTATCCCGAGTTCCGTGAGATGTTGAAAAGCGAGGTCGCGGATGTCCGCAATGCTGCCGGGAGATTCGGGGGGGCTACAACAGCCGGATTATTTATCGGCGAGTTTGCTGAAGGCTTGCCCTGGATTCACTTGGACATTGCCGGAACGGCATTCCTCTCCAGGGAGCGGGGGGTTAATCCCAAAGGTGCCACGGGTGTAATGGTCCGGACGTTGCTGGAATATCTGCTGGGAATAAGTCAGCAGCCCCATTCCTAGAGGATGATCTCATCAAACAAAAAGCCGTAAAACTCCATCATACGGAGCTTTACGGCTTTTCCAATGCTGATTATTCATCCGGCAGAGCAGCCTATACGGTTCTGCTGGATTTTTTGGCTTTTACTTGAGAAGTAAAGGACTGTATACCGTTCATGATTTTGTCACGGGTATTTTTATTTTTCAGTAAATAGGCTGCTCCCAATGCTACCGTGGTAAATAACGTTTTTTTGGTGTTCATGGTTATTCCTCCTTGGGTATTGGTCTTCGTTGCAGTTGCTTATAACAAACATACCCGTATGGCGGGGAATTCAAACCCGTTTATTTCTTCCTGTCCGTCCGTGCTTAGGGTTAAAGCTTGTTATTGGCTGCTCCTCCACCGCAGGAGAATGGAGAGTCCAGGGATGCCGCCGAGCAGGTTTTCCCCTTGTCACAGCCAGCACAAGCCCCCTGTTTGCCCTTTTGAACATGCCGGTAAATCATCCAGCCGGAGTAACCAAACACAGCCGCTATAATTAAAATATTTATTATCATTGCCAAGCCCCGCTTTCATCAAGAAATCTGTTTGTTGCAGATTCTACGACCATCCCAATAAACGTCCACCCTGGAAAATAACCAGAGATACGATATATGCCAGTACGAGGGAGTAGCCCATGGAGAAGAAGGTCCACTTCCAGGACGCCGTTTCCTTCTTAATAACCCCTACAGTAGCCAGACAAGGAATATACAACAGGATAAAGGCCATGAAGCTAATTGAGCTTAGCGGAGTAAAGACTTGGGAAATTTGTCCTTCCAGTCCAGCAGCATCCGGAGCATGATAGATGATGTTCATGGTAGATACTACGACCTCTTTGGCCAGGAATCCGGGTACAAGCGTTGAGCCTGCCTGCCAGGTCCCAAAGCCAAGCGGGGATAGCAGTGGTGCAATCATTCCCCCGAATTTTGCCAGGAAACTATGATCCATTTCAACGTTGAATCCGCCGGGACCTGCGTAAGACATCAGCCAAATAATTACCGAGCCGGCGAGGATAATAGTTCCCGCCTTGCGCAGAAAGCCCTTGCCCTTCTCCCAGGTACTGCGGCCAAGCGCTTTGAGCTGCGGCATCCGGTAAGGAGGAAGTTCGATAATAAAGATGGACGATTCATTCTTAAACAGATGTTTGGAGAACAGCTTACATAGGATTAGGGCAAACACGACACCCATGACATACATTGCCAGTACGGCAGTCGCCTGCTGGGCCGGAAAGAAGACCGCTGCAAACAGCAGGTATACCGGCAGTCTTGCTGAGCAGGACATGAGCGGCATCAGCAGTGTGGTCAGCATACGGTCTTTGGGCTGTTCAATACTGCGCGCAGCCATAATGGCCGGCACATTGCAGCCGAAGCCGATAATGAACGGAATAAAGGCTTTGCCGTTAAGACCCATCCGCTCCATCGTGCTGTCCATCAACAGGCAGACACGCGCCATGTAACCGGAGTCCTCGAGGAAGGAGATCATCAGGAACAGGATGAAGATCTGTGGAACGAAAACGACTACACCACCAACACCACCGATAATACCGTCTACAATAAGCGCATGCGTGAAGCCGGAAGCTCCAATCGTTTGAAGCAGGGAAGTGGCGCCTTCACTGATCGGGCCGGAAATCCATCCGTCTACAATATCCGATAAAGGTCCGCCTACCCAGTCAAAGGTTGTTTTGAACATCGCGTACATAAAGGCGATAAACAGAGGCAATCCCAAGTAACGGTGTGTCAAAATGGAGTCGAGTCTTTCCGTCAGATTATGCGGTTTCTGTGCTGTTGTATCCATCGCCGCCAGACATACGGCACGAATATAATCCATTCGGATTGAACGAATCCATTGCGGAAGGGTCAACGCCAGCTTCTTGTTCTGTAGTTCGCTTTGACAATTGTCGCAAATCATCAGCAGGCGGTCCGTATTTACACGTTTCTTGAGCAGTTCAAGGACGACAGGATTTTGTTCCATCAGCTGGAGCGCGACCCAGCGGCGGTTTGGTAAGCCCGGGGTATGCTGTAATTCCTGCTCAATCGAAGAAATGGCCGCTTCAGCCAATTCACCATAATCAAGTTTGAAGTTGACCGGGGGGATTGTCGTTCTTTTCTCCAGAACGCTGAGCACTTGTCCGCTTCCTTTGCCGGTTCTGGCGATCAGGGGCAGCACGGTAATGCCGAGACGCTCTTGCAATATTTCATGATCTACAACAATGCCCCGTGCTTTGGCAACGTCGATCATATTCAGACCAAGCACGGTAGGTTTGCCGTATTCCAGCAATTGCAGGGTAAGCAGCAGGTTCCGTTCCAGCTGGGAGGCATCCACAATATTGATCAGGGCCTCCGGCGATTCATCGATCAGGTATTGGGCAGCTACACCCTCATCCCGGGAGAGCGGATGAAGCGAATAGATCCCGGGCAAGTCGATCAGCTTTCCTGCACCGTTTTTCAGGCTGCCGACTTTTTTCTCTACGGTTACACCGGCCCAGTTCCCTACATATTCATAGGAAGAAGTAAGAGTATTGAAAAGTGAGGTTTTCCCTGTATTGGGATTACCCAAAAGTGCTATTGAACTCATGATACATTCACCTCAATCCGGGAGGCTTCCTTCCGCCGAATGGCAAACAGCTGGCCGTTGCACTCCAGTGTAACAGGCCCCCAGAAAGGTCCTTTTCCCTTTAGCCGGATATTAACGCCTTCGGACACCCCTAGATCAGCCAGACGGCGCCGTAATATGGGGTTCATTCCTTCTATTTTATGGATGGAGCCTGTAGAGCCCGGTTGTAAGCGCAGTAAGGAGCAGGATGTAGAAGCCATTTTCTATCCCTCCGAGAGAGACTGATAATCAATCTCATTCATTTTCTTGTACTGTAGCATTTCGTATAGAGATTTACTGTGATTTATGTCATTGTTATGTTGCTGTGAAAAAGGATATGAAAGAAACCTGGAATTTTCTTTACAACTTCTTCTTCACTAAAGTATGATTGTACGATAATGATTGCATAGTAAGTCTATGCTGGCGGAAATAATGAAGGATATGTGGAAGGGAGAACAAATAGTGAAGAGTAATCAGAGTAAAATTGTAGATTGCACCATTCGTGACGGAGGACTGGTGAACAACTGGGATTTTAGTGTTGAATTTGTGCAGAATCTGTACGCCGGATTGAAC
This sequence comes from Paenibacillus sp. FSL H3-0321, assembly GCF_038002865.1. NCBI lineage: Bacteria > Bacillati > Bacillota > Bacilli > Caryophanales > Paenibacillaceae > Paenibacillus > Paenibacillus sp. FSL H3-0321. The sequence continues at coordinate 5,835,768 of NZ_JBBODH010000001.1, forward strand.
GAGGCCGGTGTTGAGTATATGGAAATCGGATATAAAAATTCGCCCAAGCTGCTTAAAGGAGCAGAGGGTGCAGGACCGTGGCGTTTTCTGAACGATGATTTCCTGCGCAAGGTCATCCCGCAAAAGGGGAACACCAAACTTTCCGCGCTTGTAGATATCGGACGCGTGGATGTTAATGATATTCTGCCGCGCAGTGAGAGCATGCTGGATCTCATTCGTGTAGCCTGCTATAGCAAGGATGTGGACAAGGCCTTGCAGCTGGTGCAGACCTTCCATGATCTTGGGTATGAGACAACGATTAATATTATGGCTTTGTCGAACGTGATGGAGAATGAGCTGCTGGAGGCATTTGAACAGATCCGCGAGAGTGTGGTTGACGTTGTATATATTGTAGATTCTTACGGCAGCCTGGATCATAATGATATTCATTATCTGGTGGAAAAGTTCAGAACGCATTTGCCGAATAAACGTTTGGGCGTACATACCCACAACAATCTGCAATTGGCCTTCTCCAATACTCTTATTGCATCCGAGAAGGGTGTAGAACTGCTTGATGCTTCCTGTTACGGCATGGGCCGCGCCGCAGGCAACTGCCCGACCGAGCTGCTGGTTACCCATCTAAAAAATACAAAATATACGCTGCGGCCTGTTCTGGATATCGTTGAGCGGTTGATGATTCCTCTGCGCGAGAAGGAAGAATGGGGATATATTATTCCTTACATGATCACCGGAACACTGGATGAACATCCGCGCTCTGCAATGGCGCTGCGTTCTTCGGAAGACAAAGATAAGGCTGTAGAATTTTATGACAAGCTTACAACTCCTGAGGTGAACTTCGGAGATAAATAATTGACTACATGCAGAAGCACTGACCTCTACGCCAGGGGAAGGTGCTTTTTTGCTGTTTTTTCTTTTTATAATGCAGAAAGTTGAATGTAACTTTATGGGGTAGCCAAGCCGATATTTATACATAGGACTTAATATATCCGTATATTTTAAAATAGATATCATTTCAGACGCGAGGGACTTATGAGACAAGAAGAGAGAAAGACCATTCAAGCGGCTATAGTAGGAGCTGTGCTGTTCCTTCTAATTCAGATTTTTCGTACACCGCTCAGTAATATTGAGAATCAGAATTGGCTTTCGGCCCTATATCTTATGATTGGCTGTTGCAATATTGCTTTTGGTTTCGCAATTTTTGCTCAGGGCTGGCTGTTTTTCTCCGATAAATTATCCAAGGCAAGACTTTACACCTCTGCTTTATTTTTTGGAGTATGTATTTTTGATTTCTTACACACGTTAAGCTTTGCAGGTATTCCCGGGATTTCTTCGTACATTACTTCAGAACAATCGCTTTGGCTGCTCACCTTCTCCCGTTTGGCAAGTGCACTTGGAATCCTGGTTATTTTTAGCAGAGAGGACCAGCCGGTATCTGTTAGAGGCAAGAAGAAGGTCTTCAGTGTTGCTATATTGCTGATTGTGCTCTCTTTGGGGGGAGTAATCTTCAGCCACTCTATTGCTGCGGAACAGTGGGGGTATTCATGGATAAGCACTTTAAAGCATGTTGTGGATATGGCCGTGCTTTTTGTTTATCTGCTTGGAGTAGCTATTATCGTGTACCCGGGCAAAATTGAAAAATCGGCGTCATTGCTCATTATTATCCGTGCGCTGATCTTCTTCGCCATGGGCCAGGTCTTTTTTATGAATCTGTTCAGTATCGGCGAGATGGATTATCTCTTTGGAATGCTTAGCAGCGGAGTAGCCTATTACCTTTTGCTTACCGGAGTCTACCGGCTGACAATTGAAGAGCCTTTTCATGAGAACCAACAGGCGGAAGCGCGGATCAATTATTTGGCGTATCATGATGAATTAACAGGACTGCCGAACAGAAGGTGTCTGATGCAGCGCGCCGAAGAAATCGTTCAACGCGGTGAAAAAGACAAGACTCAGGGGTTCTCAGCATTTTTGATTATGAATATCAACCACTTTAAGAACATCAATGATTCACTTGGTCATTACGCAGGGGACCTGCTGCTGCAGATGGTTGCAGAGCGCATAGGAAATGAAGTGAAGTCAAACGAAGAAATGTACAGTATGGGTGGCGATGAGTTCGCTTTTCTGATGACAGACCGCACCGGTGTGGAAAACTGTCTGGTCCGGGCGACAGAGCTTTTGCGGTTATTTGAAACACCGGTAAAGCTGGAGTCGGGAGAATATCACATTTCACTAAGTCTCGGAATGAGCATTTACCCTGGAGACGGGGATACTGCAGAAGAACTGATTCAGAACGCGGATACCGCTGTTCATAATGCTAAAGAACAGGGCGTAGAAATCCGCCGCTACATCCCGGCCATGCAGATGAAGGCCAAGGAACGCTTCAAGCTGGAGAATGATCTGCGCAGAGCGCTTGAACGCAATGAGTTCTATCTTGTCTATCAGCCGCAGGTGCAGCTGGATACCGAAGAAATTGTCGGGATGGAAGCACTGCTGCGCTGGGATCATCCCAAGCGCGGACTTGTTTCACCAATCGATTTCATTCCGATTGCCGAAGAGAGCGGGCTGATTGTTCCAATCGGTGAATGGGTCCTTAGAACGGCCTGCCTCCAGAACAAACAGTGGCAGACAGCAGGGTACCGGCCGATATGTGTCTCGATCAACTTGTCCATGCGTCAGTTTCTTCAGCCGAACCTGGACGGCAAAATTGCTGCCATTTTGCAGGAGATCGGGCTTGATCCTTGTTATGTCGATCTGGAAATTACCGAAAGCATGACTCTGGACAAAGAAACTGCCTTTGATCAGCTTAACCGTCTGAAACGGCTGGGGCTGTTCATCAGTATAGATGATTTTGGTACAGGCTATAGCTCGCTGCACTACCTGAAGAATATGCCGATCGACCGGCTTAAGATCGACCGGTCCTTTGTTTCAGAAGTTATGGAAGACAGCAACAACGCAGCAATTGTATCGACGATCACATCCATGGCGCATCACCTGAAGCTGAAGGTAACCGCTGAGGGTGTCGAGAACAAGGAGCAGCTGCAATTTTTACGCCAGCAGCATTGTCATGAGGCGCAAGGCTACCTTTTCAGCAAGCCTGTCAAGGCGGCTGAATTTGAACAGGCTTTCCTCACACCATTAGTTGTATCGCCGTCTTCGTAGCAATTCCGTGAGCCGATAGGGTTGCATTTTATTCATAGGAATGATACAATACTTTTTGTCTTCACTTTGCATTGCGGGTGTAGTTCAATGGTAGAACTTCAGCCTTCCAAGCTGATAGCGTGGGTTCGATTCCCATCACCCGCTCCATACACTTAACTTCGAAATCCTTGTCATGCAAGGGTTTTTTATTTGCGCAATTTTCGACATACGATAGGTGACAATTCATTCATGGAGCAGTTCATGGGGCGAATTTGATGTTTTTTGGATTGAGGCCTACAAGTTTATCGACTACCTCCCGGTTAATAATATCGAACTCATGAGTATATTCCACGCTCATGTCTAGCTTAGCATGACGGATCCGTTCCTGGATTGTCTTAAGATCGGAACCGGATTCCCGTATAGCATACCAGCAGTATGCCGCAGGCCGTGCAACTTGACCTGCAGAAGCAACTAGCATATCTGGACGCCCAAATTGCTGCGCTCCAAAAATAGTAAATCTCTCATTTACGTTGCTATAGGACAATGGTAGTATAGGATAAAACTACCATTGGGGGATTTATGATGAAGAAATTTGTTATAGGTTTTGTTTCTGGCGCTGTTCTTTTTAGCGGTGTGACAGTCTTTGCAGCAACGGGACTTTTGGGCCAGAAAGTTCAGAGCGTGGTAACGATAGAAAAAGGTGGAGTTAAAATTGCTGATGGCGCTGTGATTAATGGATCTATATACGCTCCGATACAAGCATTCGCAAAAGCCACTGGAACAGAAGTCACAATAAAGAATAAAAAGGTTATTATTGGAAGTCCATCCACTTCAACTTCTAACAGTGCCTCAGTTTCTAGCCGCGCAAATCCTACTGCTATAGGAACTGCTGTTAATTTTAATAACAAAAATGGCGGATATTCAGGTACTGTATCTGTCACGCAAGTTCTTAGAGGTGCAGAAGCTTGGGAGGCTGCAAAAGAGCAATACAGTGATTTTGCAAGTGAGCCAGATGCTGGATACGAATACTTATTTGCTAAAATTAAAGTGAGCATACAAAAAGTGGACAAGGTTGGAGCGACAGCAGACTTAAATCAGTTTGATTATAAGCTCATATCGACATCAGGAACTGAGTATGGTGCTGATATCGTTCTTTCCCCAGAACCGTCAATAAGTACAAATGTATATGCTGGTTCTTCTCATGAAGGTTGGGTTGGCTACAAAGTGAAAACGAGTGATGCTTCTCCGCTAATTGCTTTTTCTCGAAATTATGATGGAACTGGCGGTATTTGGTTCAAGACAAAATAAAATACTCTCATATACAGAGTCTCGCTAAACTGAACTGACGGGTTATTGTTGTTATAAGATAAACTCTGTAAAACTTGACTCCGCAGAATGCCGGTTTTGGTCCGGGAAAATACCTGTCAACCTAACTGGTCGACGGGTATTTTTTGTTCCTGTATTTCATCGCCGCGGCGATTGAAAATGCTTAGTTTAAATTCGAAGGCAAGGTCAAAAAGAATCGTAACTTTGGTTCACTGCCCATCAGCTTTAGCTAATGGGTAAACTCTGAGTGTGTTGACAGAGTTGTTTTATATAGGACGAAAAGCATAGAAGAGTGTTTTTTGTAATATAAACCCTTAAATGGGAATTGAAACAGTTAACAAGAACTATCTTTAAAGTTCTGGGGACTCTTAATATTAAAGATAATATATGTAAAAATGTGTATGTATTATAAATTTAAAGGAGAGTGAAGCATTTGTTTAAGTTGAGAAAAGTAATAGTTACTGTTGTCGCTGCTCTTATTCTAGTTTTACCGACTAGTGCTTTTGCAAGTGTAGGAATACAGGATGTGAATGAAGTTACACAAGTCATTAGCAAGACCTTAATTTTAAATACTGAAACTCGTCAAATTACGGCGGTGAATCCAGAAGACGTAGAGGCTTTCCAAGAACTGATCAACTCCCAAACAACTGACTCCCAAGCTAGAGTAGCTTCAACAGGCAATTTTGAAGGTCCATCTCAAGTTATGGGAGACCTTAGTGTCACTGTTTTCGGAACAACTGAGGGACGTACATATGCCAATTTGACAATGAATTCCAGCGGTTTTGTTGGAATAAAATCTTGGAATTTAGATGTGAAGTGGTCTAATGGAGAAACTGATCATGCAGTGGGGACGCACAGTTCTCCACAACAATTTGCTCAAGATCAATCTCAAACTGAGTATAGTAACACAGGACTTCATTCAGTTGACGTCTGGGGATATATCAAAGATGGGAATGGTGAAATAGGCTATCTTAAGAATCCAATCGTTGTATCATTTACTACTACGTGAGATAATTAGAATAACTAATTTCTAAGATATCTTCTTTTTTTGAGAAGGCGGAGATGGAGGTCTAATGGATTTCTTAACAAAGATTAATGAGAACGATATTCCTATAAAAAGAATGGAATTTGCAGCTAATCCGAGTTTTGAAAAAATTAATCTTGGTGTAGGATTGCCCATAGATTTAACTTTAACGGCTAAATTCTTACTTGCACCTTTATTAGTTAATGGACACATTGAAGATGGGAGGGTTGTAATTCCCGCAGATGATCCATGGGTTTATAATAAAATGCTAGGTGATCTAGGAGTACATTTTAAAGATATAACAAAAATAATAAGTAATGTGGGATTGGATTTATCTTTTAAAAATATGAATCGTAATTCTGTTGAAATTTTTAATGAAAAATTCGAGAATGATAATTTTCTGAATAAAGTTCTAAAGGAATTGTTTGAAGATAGGGACTTTAGTCAGGACATAAAACAAACATATGTTCAACAAAAGTTTACCATCTATAAAGTTGATCTCCATAAAATTGATAGTTTAGTTGTTGATGAAATGGATGAAATATGGAGACTGTTGGAATTATCATATCTTCGCCGAAGTGGGATATTTAATATTCCACCTAATGGATGGACGCTTAATGATTCGTTTAAGAACCGTGTGACCATTCGCTGGCTTTCAAGCGTCTGTGAAGAAATGTTTATTTCGGTTTCAGACGAAACAAATTTGATAACATTGATATGTGTGGCATGAAGTGAATTAAAGCCTGTCAACCTTAACTGGTCGTGGGATTGTTCTACTTAATGGCTATTAACGAATCAGAAAAAAAGGCCGGATTTCCCTCAATAACGGGAAATCCGGCCTTTTTAGATAAGCAACTCTCAGCGGAGAATGGCTTCTTGTTTAAACTGTCTTCAGGAACTCGACAATCGTAAGCAGTCCCTTATCGAAATTCTCCAGATTGAAATGTTCATCCGGAGCGTGCAGGTTTTCGTCATCCAGTCCAAAGCCCATCAGGACAACCGGTGCTTTGAGGATACGCGAGAAGCTCTCCATGATTGGAATGGATCCGCCGTCTTTGGTGAAGAGTGCCCGAGTGCCGTATACCTTGCCAAAAGCGTCTGCCGCAGTCTGCAGAATCGGATTCGACGGGTCGATGTTGAAGGCACGCGCTTTTTCCATTTGTTTCACATGCAGTTTCGCTCCGGCTTGGATATTCGCTTTCAGATGAGCTTCAACAACATCCAGAATATGCTGCGGATCCTGGTCGCCGACAAGGCGGCAGGTGATCTTGGCATGGGCTTCCTTAGGGATGACCGTCTTGCTGCCTTCACCCTGGAAACCGCCGTAAACCCCATTAAGTTCAAGGGTCGGGCGGGCGCCGACACGCTCTACAAAACTGTATCCTTCTTCGCCGTACAGCTGTTCAAGGCCGAGGGCTTCTCTGATCTTCTCTTCATTCACACCTTGTTTGGCGAACTCCTCACACAGCAGAGGAGAAAGATCAGGGACGCCATCGTAAAAACCATCGACGGCAACACGGCCGTTGCCATCATGCAGCGAGCTCAGCAGGGAAACGAGTGCATGCAGCGCATTTGGCACACCGCCGCCGTAGGAGCCGGAATGCAGGTCTGTCAATGCGGTGTTTACGCTGACTTCAAGTGAGCACAATCCGCGCAGCCCGGTGCAGATGGCAGGGCGTCCGCGTTCCAGCAGGGCTGTATCGGAGACAAGCACGGCATCTGCAGCCAGTTTGTCCTTGCTTGCTTCCAGGAATGGCGGCAGATTCACGCTGCCGATTTCTTCCTCGCCTTCAATGCACAGCTTGATATTGACCGGCAAGGTGCCTTCCTGCTTGAGAATGGCTTCGATCGCTTTGATGTGCATGAAGACCTGACCCTTATCGTCTGTTGCTCCGCGTGCGTACAGCTTGCCGTCACGGATTTCCGGTTCAAACGGCGGGGTCGTCCACAAATGAAGCGGATCTACCGGCTGGACATCATAGTGGCCGTATACCAGAATGGTCGGCTTGCCCGGCGCGTGAAGATAATCGGCATAGATTACTGGATGGCCCGCTGTGGGATGGATTTCGATATTCTCCAGCCCGGCGCGCTTCAGCGTGTCCATCAGCCAATGTGCGGCTGAATTGACGTCTTCCTTGTGCACGGACAGGGCGGAAATGCTGGGAATGGCCAGCCATTCCTTCAATTCGACAAGCTGAGCTTCACGCTCAGTCTGAAAATAAGTTTCATAAGACATAGTGATATGTACCTCCTTGGAGTTCGCTGCGCAAAACAGGCAGTACAAGCCCTGAGCCTAGAGCTCAGGGCAATGCACCGCCGTCATGGTTTAGCAGTGTAATGCTTCCATTATACTGGAGAACTCCCTATGGATCAAAATGGATTGGTGAAATGGCTTACCAGATAATTGTGGCCGGAGTGACGCCTTGCGGGAAGGTATCCTCAGCTTGTGACTTGCTGGTGTATAAATCATACCATGCATCAGCGATAAGACCCGGATCTGTAGCTGTACCGGGCTTAATAAATACACCCAGCGCCAAGTGAGCGACGTAGATCCCTTGAGGAGCAAGGTCGGTGTGCAGGTTGTTGGCATAGTTGCGCAGCCCGCTTAGCGCAATACCGATATTGCCCATCATCGGTATGGGATAGAGGGAAGAGAGGCCGGTTGTGAACAGGATAGCCCCGTCTTGCATGGCCAGCATTTCCGGCAAGACCTGCTCCACACTGCGGATAGCGCCTACTACCAGTGCCTGGAACGCATCAAGTGCATTTTCTTCAGTAACCTGTGACGCCGGAGTCGGCGGATAATTGCCGCTGGTTGGACTGAATTCCAGCACGTCGATGAAGCCATACTTTTCTTTGATCCCCTGGAAAGCGGCAGTCAATTGTTCTTTATTGTAAAGATCAGCAGGGAAGGCGGCCGCTTCGATGCCCAGCCCCTTTAATTCGTCCACCAGATGATTTAACTTGTCCGCATTGCGGGAAATTAAAGCGACTTGAAAACCGTTTGTACCAAATTTCTTGGCAATGGAGAGTCCGAGTCCCGGACCGGCCCCTACGATAGCGATTGTTTTCACTTGATATCAGTTCCCTTCCGGTTGTTGATTACTAACAGTAACCATGATAAACTTAGTTGGCTTGTGCAGCAAGAAGGCACTATTATATGCTCAAGTTACATGGAGGTAACCATAATGGATCGATTATTGACTCAGCAAGACGGTCAGCTGCCGATGCTTGAGGACTGCACCATAGCCCGGCAGATTCTGGACCGGGTTGGAGATAAGTGGAGTGTGCTGATTATCGTGAATTTAGGTGTGGAATCTTTGCGGTTCAAGGAGCTGCAGCGGCGCTCGGGCGGAATTTCGCAGCGTATGCTCACCCAAACGCTCCGCCATCTGGAGCGGGACGGAATAGTCTGGCGCAAAGCGACGCCTACCGTGCCTCTGACCGTTGAATATGGTCTTACAGCATTGGGTGAGTCCTTGCTGGAGCCGCTGACCGCCCTTGTTGAATGGGTTAACGGAAATCGTGAAGAAATCGCCGGGGCGAGGATCAGTTATGACTACGGGCATACCGGTGCCGATACAGGAGAATTTCTAAATGAAACAGAAGCCCCGCCAGCAGCGGGAGCGATAGGAGCGGAATAACGTGTCATTGAATTCATATACAGATCTGAAAGAAGAAGCAAACATGCCTAATAAGGGCGGGAATCCCGCGTATATCTATACTTACGCATGCTCGGAGGACGAGATTTCTTTATGCGGAATGGAGCTGCGCTGCCTGTTTGGCCGGGAGATTCCGCCTGCCATTTTTGCAAGTGAGATTGAAGCGGATGTCAGCCGCAGCCCTTTTATTAAGGAACGGATTGACGTGATGTACGGGGGGGACAGCCTGCAGGAAATTTATAAGCAGACCGAGCAGGTGGAGTTGAACGGCAAAACCTTCAAGGTGATTTTTGTGAAAACTAATGATTTGTCCCCTGCGGATAAAATAGAGTATGATGAACGCAGAATTATTGAGCGGGAGATCGGCCTGCGGATTGAGGGAGAAGCGGATGTGAACCATCCGGAGCTTGTATACGGTATAGTAACACTGGGCGGCCGCTGGTACTTCGGGGCTTATCACAAGAACAAGGCAACCTGGTTCCGGCAGATGAAAAAACCGCGCAGCTATTCTATTGCCCTCAGCACAAGAGTGGCCCGTGCGGCTGTCAATATGGCGGTCCCAACTCCGGCAGGCGTCAAAGTCATTGATCCTTGCTGCGGCATCGGTACAGTAATGGTAGAGGCACTGTCGATGGGCATCAATATCGTTGGCCGCGATATCAACCCCTTTATTGCGGCAGGAGCGCGGACGAATATTGCCCATTTCGGCTTCGAGGCTGAAGTGGCGCTGGGAGATATTGCAGACATTGAGGAACATTATGACACAGCCATCGTGGACATGCCTTACAATCTATATTCCAGCATTACCCCAGAGGAGCAGTATGCCATACTCGTGAACGCGCGCCGGATTGCAGACAGGGTTGTCATCGTGGCTATCGAAGCGATGGATGAGATGATAGAGACAGCAGGATTTGAAATTATCGACCGCTGTGTTGCTAAAAAGGGGATGTTCTCCCGTCATTTAATGCTATGCCAATAATCCTTTTCGATATGTTAATGGAGGCGATAAAACTATGGAACAGAAATGGTTAGCTTGGGCGAAGGAGATTCAGGGAATTGCCCAGACAGGTCTTACCTACGCCAAAGACGTGTACGACATCGAACGTTATGAAGCACTGCGTGAGCTGAGCGTGGACATTCTGGCGAATTATACGTTTGAGAGCAAGGAGCGGATCCGGCTCTCTTTTGCGGGTGAAGGCGGGTATAGCACACCGAAGGTAGATGTGCGCGGCGTTATTTTCCGTGAGGGGAAAATTCTGCTGGTCCGCGAGAAGCTGGACGGCAATTGGGCGCTTCCCGGCGGCTGGGCCGATATTGGACTGTCTGCGAGCGAGGTAGTCGTTAAGGAAATCTCCGAGGAATCGGGTTTTCAGGCGGAAGCAGTCCGTCTGCTGGCCGTGCTGGATAAGAAATTCCATAATCATCCCCCGGAGCCTTATCATGTCTACAAAATGTTTATCCTGTGCAAGATTGTCGGCGGGGAGGCAGCGGAAGGCGTGGAGACCAGCGAGGTGGATTTTTTCGCTGAGGATGAGCTGCCTGAGCTGTCTGTGGAGCGGAATACGGCGGAGCAGCTGCGAACAATGTTTCAATTCTTGAATGATCCGCAGAAGCCGGTAATTTTGGACTAGTTAATGCATATAATGTACGAAATAGATAAAATATAAGTTTTAATTGAGACAAAAATTGGTTAATATTAATTATGTAAGCCTTTGCATAGAAGGACCGCTGAGCCTTTGTATCTAAAAAAATATTTGGAAACACAACTTTTTGGGTCAGGCGGTCTACATTTTTTCCTCTACTGTGTCGATAAGAAATTTAGGAGGGGATCGCATGGAACAAGAAGAGTTAAGACTTCCGCTAACGCAGGAGAATGCAACACGTCCTGCAGAAGGTAATATTGCTACCGGACTGGTCTGGGGCATTCTGATTAGCATTCCTTTATGGATCTCGGTGGTTGGCTGGATCATGGGGATCTGGCACTAAACCTTAATCCTAAGGATTCAACTTACACTAATTGTAACTATACAATGAAGGCTGTCTCTTCGTCATGAGGAAGCGGCCTTTTTTAATGGATCAGAACTGATATCAACTTCGGGATGATACAAGGGCGTATACATGAGCAATGAACAAAAAATGGCTGTGCCTCCTTAACATAAGGAAGGCCAGCCATTTTTGAAAATATAAGAATTACTGGGGCTGTCTGATATCGACAATCTGAAAATTCTCGCAGACCACCTTCATCTGAAGATCGAAGGGTTTGTCATAGGCTTTGCGTTCCCTCGTAAAATACAGCTCATGATTGTAGCGCCATGATTCCAGGCTGCGGTCATCCTCGCCTTCGGAATAGGCAAACTCCGCAGTTACCTTGTCAAAAGGAATGACTTCTACCTTTATAGTTTCGATGATTGCCCGCGGTTCGCCGCTGGCATCCAGAAGGATGGAGTGGCCGTGAACAAAGGGCTGGGTGAGTCCGCGGATTTCGTTCAAATCATAATCGGAGGCGGTTCCCGTCTTGGTTCCCTTCAGCACCAGCTCAAGCAATTCGTTGGCAAGCCGGGGATTGTCGCCGAAGGACCACGCGCTGTCATACAGTTCTGCAGCTTCGGGATGGGCTTTAATATAAGTACTCCAATAGGCCTCCACGGCCGGAGTGTCTGTCATTGTTATCACCTTTGCTTTCCCTATGTTTATAAATGTTATTGGTGTGCCTCTGCTTCGCTCAACCAGGACGCATAGAGGTCATCCAGCTTCTCCTGTGCGGCATCTCTATTATGCTGAAGCTCAGCCAGTTTTCCAGCATCGCTGGCAATAACGGGATTCAGCATCTCAGCATCAATAAGGCCTAATTGCGCCTCCGCTGCGGCTATTTCCTGCTCCCAGGAGATACTGGAGCGCTGCTTGCGGGAATCGGTGGAACGTTCAGGTTTGGACCCGCTTTTTGCCGGGGTACCAGATCGTGAATCCGCAGTCTCAGCTAGTTCAGCAGGGACTTTTGATTTGGGCAATGTATCCGGCTTCGCCATTTGTTTGCCGCCTTGGCCGCTCATTCCGGTTTGCAGACTTGCAGCGGCAGCCTTCTCAGCCTGCTTTTCTTTATAATATTCGTAATTTCCGGAGAAGGAGGTGAAGCGGCCTTGATCAATCGCCCAGAGCTTGCCGAAGCAGCGGTTAATGAAATAACGGTCATGGGAAACAGCCAGCACCGTGCCGGGAAATTCCTCCAGCGCTTCTTCCAGTGCTTCTCGGGAATCAATATCCAGATGGTTGGTCGGCTCATCCAGAATGAGCAGATTTGGACGGCGGTGCATCAGTATCGCGAAACGCAGCCGCGTCCATTCGCCTCCGGAGAGATTGGTGATGTCCTTGAACACATCGCTGCCGTAGAACAGGAACCGGGCAAGCTGCCCGCGGGCTTCGCCTTCCTCAAGCCCGGCCTCCTCCCGAAAATAGCGCAGCACCGATTGTCCGCCGCCCTCCGGCACTGCCTCCTGGGCAAGATAACCAACGACAGCCCTTGATCCAAGGGTGCAGCTTCCGCTATCCGGGGACTCCTGGCCGAGTATCATCCGCAGCAGCGTACTCTTGCCCGCGCCATTGCCGCCGATTAGTGCGGTAGTCTCGCCATATCGCAGGATGTCACTGGCCTCTGAGAACAGCCTGCGGTTACCGTAACCTTTGGTGATCCGGTCGAGGATGACGACCTGGTTGCCGGTCCGGTCATCCTGCTGCAGCTGCAAATCCATCGATTTGCGCTCCAAAATTGGGCGTTTGACCTTGACCATCCGGTCCAGCGCCTTCTGCATGGAGGCCGCCCGGCGGTGGAAGGAAGGGTTCGGCGGATTGGAACGGTTGCCCCATTCAATCAGCCGTTTGATGCTCTCCTGCATCTGCTTGATTTTCTTCTGTTGTTCCTGGTAATCGGCGAACTGCTGAAGCAGACGGGCTTCTTTCTCCACTTGGTATCCGCTGTAATTCGTGTGATATGTGATGGCTTCGCCATCTTCAATCTCGATGACCTTCTTCACTACGGCATCCAGGAAATAGCGGTCATGAGAGATTGCAAGGACTGTGCCGTCATAAGTCTGGAGGAACTGCTCCAGCCATTCTATGGCCTCCATATCCAGATGGTTGGTCGGCTCATCCAGCAGCAGGATATCGGGACGGCGCAGCAGCAGCTCGGCGAGGCCGACCTTTGTCTTCTCCCCTCCGGAGAGGGAAGCGAACCGGCGGTCGTATTGCCCGGTTCCGATTCCAAGGCCTGCCGCTACACGCTGGATTGAGGCTTCAATCTCATAACCTCCGGCTGCTTCGAACTTCTCCTGCAGACTGCCGTATTCCTTGAGCAGTCTGTTCCAGTCCTGTTCGTCCGTTCCGGAGTTCAGCCCGGACATTTCCTGCTCCAGTTCCCGCAGGCGCTGCTGCCACTCCAGGGGTTTCGCGAAGCTGCGCTGGAGCACGGCATATACCGTCTCGTCGCCGTCCGCTTCCTGGATCTGTGAGAGCAGTCCGATGATGCTGTTTCTGCGGATGGAGATTTGCCCTTGATCGGGGCGTTCTTCACTGCTCAGCAGGCGGAAGAGGGTGGTTTTGCCGCAGCCGTTGCGGCCGATCAGGCCGATTTTCTCGCCTTGGCGGATATCGAAGGTGATATCGCTCAGCACAAGCTGGGCACCGTGGTATTTTTGTACGTTTTGACATGAAATGATCATAGGTATTCTCCTTTTAAGAATGCCCTGTCTCCGCTGTCTTTCAAAGGGGATGCCTCCAGGAGGACATCATGGAACAAAAAAAGACCGCAGGGAAATTTCCCCGCGGCCTGATTGTTCTCCGGTTTATGAGATCCGTTGAAGTGTAGGCAGGAAAGGCATTTCACAATTGTGTAGTGTTATTAAATTCTTGTAAATGGACAGACTTCTCCCGTTGTCGGCATTTACATGAACGATGCCAGCCATAGCGATAGGCAGCCGGCTAATAACACTGTTGGTCCAATTGCGATCCATTCCTCTACACCTCCTTCGATACAAATTTAACAGTAGTTTACCTAATATTCGCAATAATAGCAATAGAAAAAAAGCGGAATGAACCACAGCATATAATTGGAATTGCACAATAGGATGTTATATGGCTGAGGCAGCTCACCAAATCAGCAACAGGAAAGAGGAACAGTGATGGCACTTTTTAATGGACTGCTGGGCAATGCAACGAAGGTTGATCTGGCGGCAGTGCAGCGTGAATACGCGCGGATTTTGACCCCCCATGAAAAAATTGAGCGGGCCTACAAGCTGATCAGGGATATGTTCATTTTTACGGACAAGCGGCTGATTCTCGTTGACAAGCAGGGGATCACCGGCAAAAAAACGCAATATCACTCCATTCCCTACCAAAACATCTCCCATTATTCGGTGGAGACGGCGGGGCACTTTGATCTGGATGCAGAGCTGTGTCTTTATGTATCCGGCAGCTCACTGCCGCTGAAGAAGACGTTCAATAAATCCGTCAATATCTATGAGGTTCAGTCGGTGCTTTCGCAGTACATTTTGAAATAGGAGGTCCTTGCGGCAGCCGCCGCTAGACCGTATACCGGAGCACCAGCCCTCCATAAGCAAAAGCGGCAATAATCACGAGTGCGGGATGCAGCTTCAGCCGCTTCATAGCCCAAAAGGCAATTGCGGCAATGATCAGCGTCTGCCAGATGCCGATAACGTCCGCCGGACCTTTGGCCATTTTGAAAGTCAGGACGGCCATCATTATGGCAATCACCGGCTGTACAAGCAAGGTCATTCCTTTAACGACGGGCGACTGCTTGTATTTCTGCATCACTCCGAGCAGGATGATCAGTGCGGCAGCGGAGGGCAGAACCGTAGCAGCGAGAGCAGCGCTCAGTCCCAACCAGCCATAGACGTCATAGCCGACGTAAGCGGCGATTTTGGTCGCAATCGGTCCGGGCAGGGCGTTGCCGAGCGCCAGCATATTGGAGAATTCTTCATCGTTCAGCCACCCGTAATGCGGCACGATCTCTTCGTACATCAGCGGAATGGAGGAAGGGCCGCCGCCGTAGCCCAGCAGATTGGCCATAAAAAAGCCGTAAATCAGTTTGAGCCATTCCATCAGGCGGTTCCTCCTTTATTTTTCTTTGCCATTATCCGGTAATGAACCGTTCCATAGCCAAGAAAAAGTACGATCACGATGGCAGGATGCAGGTGAAGCACCTCAAGCAGTACCAGTGCCAGCAGCAGGAAAGCACCCCCGATCCATTTCCCCAATCCTTTGAACGCTTTTTGCGCGAACTCGTAAGCCATCATTCCCAGCATCACTGCAATCACGGGAGAGACAGCAGCAATCATGCCTGCCACTACCTTGGAGCCGCTTAAATAATTCACCGCGGATAACAGGGCAATCATCGCAATACAGCTAGGCAGAATATGCGCCAGTACGGAAAGCAGCGCACCTTTTACCCCTTTAAGCTTGTAGCCGAGATATGCCGCCATCTTGGTGGCGATGGGCCCGGGCAAGGCATTTGCGATGGCCAGCGTCTCCCCGAATTCATCATCACTCAGCCAGGAATAGCGGGTTACGGCATCATGCCGGATCAGTGGAATTACGGAGGGGCCCCCGCCATAGCCGAGAATTCCCGTCCTGAACATCGCGGCTGCTATCTGTACATATTCGTTACTGATGGATTTCACGGGATTCCTCCTCCGGGATAAACAGACTTTAGCTTTTTTGTGCCCATTCTATATCAATTTGTATGACTGCAACTACAGGATAGGGTGTATTTCGATTAATCTTTGTGCACCGTTCACAAAATAATGCCGGGGAATTTGAGTTTGTGTGTAACCGATTGACAGGGGTTTTTGATCTGCTGTTAAATGGCACTAACTTGATTGACATGGGAATGGAGCTGGGAGTCATGACAATAGGGCCGGTAATCGGTACAAAAACGATGGTGGTCAGTCCCCATTATCTGGCCTCTGCTGCCGGAGCGCGTATTTTGCAGCGCGGCGGCAATGCCTTTGACGCTGCGGTAGCGGTCAGCGCCACGCTTGCGGTGGTCTATCCGCATATGACGGGCCTTGGCGGCGATGCTTATTGGTTGACCTACAGCGCCGGTGAAGGGCGCGTCCGGGCCTACAACGGCAGCGGACGATCCGGCTACGGCGTCCGCAGGGACTGCTATGCCGGGGAGAGTTCCATTCCCCGGCGGGGTGTGCGCAGCGCCATTACGGTGCCCGGAATGGCGGACAGCTGGGAGGCGGTCCAGCGCCAGTATGGCCGCCTGACCCTGGCGGAGGTGCTGGAGCCGGGAATCGGCTACGCCACCGATGGGTTTCCGCTGTCGCCTGATCAGCACGGCAACAGCATACTGGCGGGAGCCGCGCTGTCCCCCGGCGCGGCGGCGGTGTATCTGCCCGGTGGCAAGGTTCCGAGGGCCGGCGGGAAGTTTGTACAGAAGCAGTTGGCCCGGACGCTGCGGACGCTGGCGGCGGGAGGGCGTGATGCTTTTTACAAGGGCGTGATCGCAGAGGAGATAAGCAAGGATATGCTGGCTTCCGGGGGATATCTCACCCGTGATGATTTTGCCGACCATCAGGGCAATTGGGTGGAGCCGATCTCCACGGATTACCACGGGCATCAGGTTTATCAGGTGCCGCCGAATTCGCAGGGCTTCACTGCGCTGATGGCGCTGAACATACTGGAGCGGTTTAATCTCGCAGAGATTGAGCATGGGTCCTTCGAGTACTATCATCTGCTGGTTGAAGCGCTGAAGCTGAGCTTCAGGGACCGGGATCAGGTGCTGACTGATCCTGAATTCAGCTCGATTCCGCTGGAGCGGCTATTGGATAAGCAGTATGCCATGGAGCTGGCAGATTCCATTTCGCTCCGCCGGGCGGCTGCGCTTGGCAGTGAGCCGGTTGGCCGGGATACAGCTTATGCCGCTGTAGTTGACGGGGAGGGGAATGCCGTCTCGTTTATCCAAAGCCTGTATTTTGAATTCGGTTCGGGAAGGGTCGCCGGGGATACAGGGATTCTGCTGCAGAATAGAGGCTCCTTCTTCTCGCTGGACCCTTCGCATATCAATACGCTTGAACCGCATAAGCGCACGTTCCACACGCTGATGCCGGCCATGGCCTGCCAAGCCGGCAAGCCGGCCATTCTCTACGGCACGCAAGGCGGGGAGGGGCAACCGCAGACGCAGAGTCTGCTGCTGACACGGATGCTGCATTATGGCATGAATCCGCAGGAGGCGGTGAATGCGCCGCGGTTCGTCTGGGGCAGGACCTGGGGGGAACCGACCCAGGAACTGAAGGTGGAGAAGCGGGTAGCTCCGCAAGTGCTCGAAGAGCTGGCCGGGGCCGGTCATCTGGTCCGCCAAGCCGCAGACTATGACGGAATCATGGGGCATGCCCATGCGATTGCCATCGATGGCAACGGCTTCCGCAGCGGCGGCACTGATCCGCGCTGCGACGGAGCAGCCATCGGTTGGTAGAGCTTGAAACAAGTAAGAGTAAACAATGAAGCTCCCCGGACAGTCCGGGAGGAGGAGGGAAGAGATGGTCCTTAATAATCGTTTCGGCGCATTTATTGACCCGGAGCTGGAGGTGCCAAGCCTTGCGAGTGGCAAGCTGAATGGGCTGAGCTTCGCTGTTAAGGATGTGTTCGCGGTCTCCGGGCACCGCTCTTCCGCAGGCAATCCGCATTGGCTGCGCAGTCATGAGCCTTCATCGGCGCATGCCGCAGCCGTACTGAAATTGCTGCAGTCGGGTGCCTCCTTGCACGGTGCCGCCCATACCGATGAGCTGATGTACAGCCTGGGCGGGGAGAATTATCATTACGGCACGCCGGTCAACCCACGTGCGGAGGGGCGTATTCCCGGAGGCTCCTCCAGCGGCTCGGCGGTGGCCGTAGCCTCCGGAAGCGTGGACTTTGCCTTGGGAACCGATACAGGCGGGTCCATCCGTGTTCCTTCGGCGTACTGCGGCGTTTACGGCTTCCGCCCGACCCACGGGGTGGTGGAGATAGACGGGGTAATCCCGCTGGCACCGGGTTTTGATACCGTGGGCTGGATCGCAGACAGCGCCGGAATGCTGCTGCAGGTTGGCGAGGTTCTGCTCGGGAGAGTGGAAGGCGGAGCGGGAGAACCGGAGGATTCCTCCGGGAAGAGTAATGTCCTGCAGCAAAGTGTGGAGCGGGATGGCGCGCGTGTAGGACAGCACCTGGAATATGGCCGGGTGCTTTATGGAGGGGACGGCCCGGAGCGTAACGGTGAGTCTGCCGGAGGACATGTACAGGGGCATACCGGAGGACATATTCAAGAGCATACCGGAGGACATATTCAAGAGCATGCCAGGGGACAAGTACAGGGGCATACCGGAGGACATATTCAAAGGCATGCCAAGGGACATGTACAGGGGCATACCGGGGGACATATTCAAGAGCATGCCGGAGGACATGTACAGGGGCATACCGGAGGACATATTCAAGAGCATGCCAGGGGACGTAAACCAGAACATCCCGGGGAGCCAGTCATGCAACATCCCCTCCTGAAGGCAGCTGGGGTCCCTGCTTCATTCGCCCGTAATGTGCCGGAAGGAAGCAGAATGGCCAAGCTGTTCATCGGCATGGATGGCTGGGCCTTGGCTGAGCCGGAGATTTCGGCCAGCCTGAAGCAAGGTTTGGGCCTTCTCCAGGCAGGAGTGGGGCAAACGCTGGAAACTAAAGTTTCGCCGGAAGGATTAACAAGCTGGATGGATGTGTTCCGCGAGCTGCAGGGTGCTGAAATCTGGGCGACCCACGGAGCCTGGATCGAACGGGAGCAGCCGGCTTTTGGGCCTGACATAGCTGCCCGCTTCGCTTGGGCGGCAAGTGTGGCCGGGCAGGATCACAGTTGGGCGCAGTCCCAACGTGACGATATAACGGCCCGGCTGCGTCATTTGCTCGGAGAGGACGGCTGTCTCGTCATCCCTACCGTGCCTGGACCCGCCCCGCTGCGCGGCGGGGACCTGCGGCAGCTGGAATTGAACCGCAGCGGGGCGATGATGCTCAGCTGCATTGCCGGGCTGGCAGGGTTGCCGCAGGTAACGCTGCCTGTGGCGGGTCCCGGCGGGCTGCCGCTGGGATTGTCAGTGATCGGCGGACATGGACAGGATCTCCGCCTGCTCTCATGGGTCCGGCGGTTATGGCAATAAGCGCATGGGAACATAGAACTTCCGGCTCCGCTGTTGGCGGAGAGCGGGAGTTTTTTTGCAAATATAAGACCCCCATGCTGCTGCGCGGCACCACTGAGGAATGAAAATATGGGCGATACTGGGTAGTGGGCTGGCGAAGGTAGGTCGGAAATTCTTGGTGATACGAACCCGCATATAAGACGGACCCCAACGACCCGGTGCATCACAGATTGTTGCTCCCATGGGGAAGCACGCAGGGCAGAATAACCTTAGCATTGGTCTTTGCACCAGCCTTAATCACGGCCAGCAGGTAGGAGAAGCAAAGATGGAAGTACTCATTGAACGTTGCTGTGGACTGGATGTACACAAGAAAAGCATCACAGCATGTATCATTACGCCGAAAGGAAAGGAGATTCGAAGTTTTGAAACACTGACTCGTCGGCTGGTCGATCTGGTGGATTGGATCAAAAGCGAGCGGTGCAGCCATGTCGCGATGGAGAGCACGGGGGATTACTGGAAACCGATTGATAACCTGCTTGAACTGGAAGACGTCAAGCCGGTCGTGGTAAACGCGCAGCATATCAAAGCAGTACCCGGGCGGAAAACGGATGTGAAGGATGCGGAGTGGATTGCAAAGTTGCTCCGGCATGGACTGGTGCAGGGGAGCTATATTCCGGGTCGGGAGCAACGTGAGCTTCGGGAAATCATTCGCTACCGGCGAAGTATAATTGAAGAACGGAGCCGGGAAGTGAATCGTCTGCAGAAGGTGCTGGAGGGTGGGAATATCAAGCTCTCATCGGTGGCGT
The DNA here is from genome assembly GCF_038002865.1 of Paenibacillus sp. FSL H3-0321. Taxonomy (NCBI): domain Bacteria; kingdom Bacillati; phylum Bacillota; class Bacilli; order Caryophanales; family Paenibacillaceae; genus Paenibacillus; species Paenibacillus sp. FSL H3-0321. The sequence goes on from NZ_JBBODH010000001.1 coordinate 5,855,890, forward strand.
CCAATGTGCTGGGGGTGTCTGGACGGAGCATGCTGGAAGCCATGATTCAGGGCGAAACGGATCCATCGACTTTGGCGAATTTTGCACAAAAGAAGCTGAAGGCGAAAAAAGAGCAATTGAAGCTTGCCCTTGAGGGTAGCCTGGGTCCACATCAACTGCTCATGCTGGAAAAACAGTTGTCGCATATCGACCAACTGAATGAGCTCATCACAGAACTGGATGAAGAAGTGGAACGCCGGATGTCTCCTTTTGCGGAGGACCTGAAGTTATTGGATACCATTCCCGGTGTTGGTAAACGAACTGCGGAGCAGATTCTGGCAGAAATCGGAACGGACATGACACGGTTTCCAAGCGCGGGGCACTTGTGCTCATGGGCAGGAATGACTCCAGGTCACGATGAAAGTGCGGGAAAGAAGCGATCGGCGAGGACGCGAAAAGGAAATAAAAAGCTGCGAAGCGCACTCGTAGAATCCGCGCGCGCGGCAGGACGAAAAAAGAATACCTACCTGTCGGCCCAATATCACCGGATCGCAGGCAGGCGAGGAAAAAACAGAGCGGCCGTAGCCGTCGGTCACAGCATTTTAGCGATAGTCTATGTCTTGTTAACGCGAAGACAGGCATATAAAGAATTAGGGTTTGACTACTTCGACCAACGAAACCACGAGATGGTGATGAACCGATCCATAAAACGCTTGGAATCGTTGGGGTATCAAGTAAACCTGAGTGAACAATTGGCCTGACAGCCGATTTCAAAAAAATAAAAAACATGGGGTTTGTTTTGGTATGTGTACTTTGGTGTTCTGAAGAAACTTTATTTTCAGGGCAGAATTTATATGCTGCACGCTATATATTATCTTTCTATTTCTCGCTGAAACGGATACCGTCCTTTTGAGGACGGCGAAGCCGTTTCCACTTGTATGCATATTGGACAATGAATGATTTAGGTGTATTCTCTGCAACTATTGGAGCTAATTCAGCCGGAAACCAGAGAATAGATGTAGTCTGTACAACTAAAAACAGTGAATTTGAGTCTTTCGGCTAAAATCAGCTCAAATAGATGTACGGAATACAATTAAAGGCTGCGTGGCGGGAGAAATTCACTATTTAACTGTACAGAGTGCAATTATCGAACATTGAGGAGTCGAAGGGCAGTCAGCTGCTGCAAATCTCATGGTTGCCGTACCCCTGCTGATGCGATAAAACGCATAATGCACAGTAACTGTACAGAGTGCAATTATCGAACGTTGAGGAGCCGAAGGGCAGTCAGCTGCTGCAAATCTCATGGTTGCCGTACCCATGCTGATGCGATAAAACGCATAATACACAGTAACTGTACAGAGTGCAATTATCGAACGTTGAGGAGCCGAAGGGCAGTCAGCTGCTGCAAATCTCATGGTTGCCGTACCCCTGCTGATGCGATAAAACGCATAATACACGGCTACGTTCCCATGATTTTGCAGACGGTCCATAAGCAATAGTTAAAACTTTGCGATCCGTGTTATGTTTTATTACATATATAATCTAAACTTTCACTTTTATCTTTCCATAACGGTTCATTTTATTTATAATGTTACATAAAGTAACATAAATACGGAATTCATTATCTATGAACTTGTATAAGGAGGGGTGGCATGCATCTTACGGTTGAAGAGGCGTTGTCCATTTATCCTTTATCTGAAGCCAGACTGATTGCCGGCTCCAAGGGGAAACACCGGATTATCAAGTCGATTAATGTGATGGATGCCCCTGATATCTCAGATTGGATCAAAGAAGGAGAAATGCTGCTTACAACAGCTTATCTGATCAAGGATAGTCCCCAGGATGCCTCCGCACTGCTGCAGACGCTGAACCGCCGCGGCTCCGCTGGCCTTGGCATCAAGCTGGGCCGTTTCTGGGACGCTGTTCCGGAGAAGCTCGTAGCCGAAGCGGAAATGCTGAACTTTCCGCTGATCGAGCTGCCGTTCCAATTTACGTTCTCGGACCAGATGAACGGCCTGTTTCGCGCCGAGCTGTCGCGCAGCACAAGCGTGCTGCAGAGCATGATGGAGAAGCAACGGAAGCTGATGCGGTTTGCGCTCCGCTCGGGACGCTGCGGTCCGTTATTTGACTCCGTATCCGAGGTGATCGGTTACCCGCTGGCGGTCATCAGTGCCCGGGGCGACGCCATTTACAACAATTCGGAGTATTCAGCGGCGTTACTGCTGGAGGGCTGGCCTTGGCAGAACCGCAATGGGCGCTTCCGCATCGGTGACAAGGTTGGTTTCCGTATCCCGCTGCTGCAAGGGGAGAAATGCACAGGTTATCTTTTATATTGTTCTATTGATCCTCTGCTGCTGCCTGTGGAAGAAAGCCTGTTTGTTCAAGGAGCTGAACTGATTTCTTATCATATTCATGCGGGTTATGAGGACTATTTCGAGCATGCCGAGCACCGGGAGTTCAGTGGACTGCTGCGCCGTTGCCTGAGCGGCGGATTGTCGTGTAACGATCTGTCCCAGGCTGCCGCCAGGCTGGAGGTGACGCTGCTGCAATCCCCTTTCCAGCTGCTGCTAACCGATACGGCCGCCACCGGGGAATCCAGACAAGGCGAATTGCTCCGCCTTAAGGAAGAGTTCATCGAGCATCCGGTACTGAGGGAAATGAAAGCTATTCATGTTGTTGTGGATGAAGGTCTGCTCTCGCTGTACCCTGCGGGTCAGCACAGTCCCGATCAGTTCCGTGAGCTGATCAATGATTGTTTTCATAATCTCAAGTTCGGCAAGGGTTATTATCCTCGGGCAGCTGTGAGCAGCACCAAGGTTAAGCCGGAAGGGCTGAAGGAAGCTTTTGCAGAGGTCAAGGAATGTATGGGTATGGTGCAGCACTGGGGTGCGCACGGAAATGTGGTGCATTACAGACAGCTTGAGCTGAATCTTCTGCTGAGCCAGATACCGGCAGAAACGATGGAGAAATATTGCAACGGCAGCCTGCGCGGGCTGTTGAGCCGGGAGCCGGAATATATCAAGGAAATGCTGCACACGCTGGAGGTCTATCTGGACAATGACGGCCATGTAAACGAGACAGCCAAAAAGCTGTTTATTCACCGCAATACCGCTACCTACCGGATCGAGAAGCTCAGCGAGCTGCTGGATGTCGATTTCAAGAAGATCAATGATTTGATGAGGCTGAAGCTGGTATTCCTGTTCCGCAAAATGCTGGAGCGCGAAACCTGAGCGGCTGTTGCGAATTGTATGCGCAAGAGCCGCCACCCTGAACGGGGCGGAATACGGAGGAGGGAGCGAGCTTTATGAGTACACATGATATTGTACTGCACATCCACGACAATGCTGCCCCTGCGGTGCTTGCAACCCTGATTGGGGTGGAAGGTCATTCTTACCGGAAACCGGGAGCGGCTATGCTGTTTTTTGCAGGAGGAACACTGGGGAGTCTTAGTCCGGGTTGCCTGGAGAGCGACCTGGAGCTTCGTACGCAGGAGGTTTGGGATCGCGGCCTTCCGGAACTGGTGGAGTATGACATGCTGTCTCCCGATGATTTTTCCTGGGGGGAGGCTGTCGGCTGCGGCGGCAAAATCAAAGTGATTCTTGAACCGGTCCGTGGAGAGCTGCGCCGGCTATTGGAAGAAGTATATGTGCGGATGGCCGCAGGTGAGGGCCTGATGCTTTTTCGTGAAGCTGCCGCCGTTGCAGGATACCGGTATACTGTCGAAACTTTCGGCGCTGAACAACAATCTTTTTCTAATCAGAGAAGTGCAGGGGGGAGCTGTCTGGTGAAAAAAGGGCGGAGTCCGCTTCCAGGAACAACGGCAGCGGCCGGTCCGCCCCTCGAACTCTTCAACACTCTATTCGTGCCGAAGCCGCGGCTTATTATCTTTGGCGGTGGACTGGATTCCCGTCCCGTGGCGGACCTTGCGGCAAAATCCGGATTTCGGATTGCCGTCGCCGACTGGCGGGAAGGCAGCCTGCAGCATAAATTTCCCGGGGCCGAACGAGTGATTTGTTCCCCGTCCGAGGCAGCAGCACGTCTTAGAATAACCCGGGAGGATTATGTGTTGATCTGCAGCCATCAATCTCAGCGCGACCGGCAGTTTCTGGAAAGCCTGCTGCCAGTGTCTCCGCGTTATATCGGAATCATCGGCTCCAAGGCCCGGATTGCGCTGTTGGTAGAGGGATTGGAGCCGCCTGCATCGCTGCACGCTCCTGTAGGGCTGTCTATCGGCGCGGAAGGGCCGGAGGAAATTGCAGTCAGTATTGTGGCCGAGATTATTCAAATCAGAAGGGCAGGCTTGCATGAGCTGCCGAAAGGAGTGGAGAGCGTTGAAAGTAGCCGGTATCTATCTGGCAGCAGGGCAGAGCAGACGAATGGGAGTATCCAAGGTGTCACTTCAGCTGTCGCAAGAGGTGTCACTCGGGAGCGTCGCGCTCAGTGAACTGGACCGCTGTGCCCTTTCGCCGTTAATCGTTGTTGTGCGGGCCGATGATGACCTCAAATGGCTGCCTCCAGCCGGTGAGCGGAGTACTAGGCGTACGGAAACCTGCCTGACCGCCCACTTGGGCTTATCCTTTTCCCTGCGCTGCGGGTTGAATGCGATCCTGCCTATGCAGCCTGATGCTGCTATCGTGGCTTTGGCTGACCAGCCGTTTATTACTGCGTCATTGGTGAAGCGGCTGATAGACACTTATGAGCGGAATCCGGGGCTGGACTATATAGCCAGCACCCATAAAGGTCTGGCCATGCCGCCGGCGCTCTTTTCCAAAGAGATGTTCACGGTGCTTCAGGGACTGGACGGCGACAAAGGCGCGGCGGGGATTTTGCGCTCGCCCGATTATAAGGGGATGGTGCTGGAGACAGATTCCGCCCATTGCTTTATGGATGCTGACACAGAAGTGGATTTTGGGGAGATCCGCAAGGAATGGAGCCTTAGGAGTGGAAGCTGACATGGTTTGAGCGGTTTACAGATTGATGTTAGAAATAATCACATATTTTAAGCTTCTTCGACCCCTTTATAGTGCATGAAGCACAAAAAAAGCTAAACTTCTTATAAAATGACACAAACGTATGTTATATAAATTTACGTAGTCTTCAGGTCTCAGTATAGTAGAGATACATTAATGACTGCGGTCATTAGGAGAGATTTCCTGGAGGAGGAGAGTTATGAAAAAAAGGGGTCAGGGATTTACTTTCAGCTTCGTGCTAATGTTCCTCATGGCGTTAGTTCTGGCAGGCTGCGGAAGCAACAACAATGCGGCTTCAAATGCAACAGAAGCACCGGCGGCAACCAATGCGGGTACAACATCAGAGGCGGCAACAACAGAGCCGGCAGCAGAGAAGCCGACGGTTGCTTTTGTCTATATCGGGCCTCCGGGTGACGGCGGTTATACGTATCAGCATGATCAAGGCCGTTTGTACATGGAGAAAGAGCTCGGCATCAAAGCGGACTTCGTAGAGAATGTTCCGGAAAGTGCCGATGCAGAGCGTATCATCACGGAGCTTGCACAGTCCCATGACATCGTATTTACTACAAGTTTTGGATATATGGACTTCACACTGAGTGTAGCGGGCAAGTTCCCAAATGTGAAATTCCTCCATGCCTCCGGCTACAAAACAGCGGAGAACATGGGCACTTACTTCGGAAAAAATTATCAAGCGAGTTATCTGAGCGGTATCGCGGCAGGCAAAATGACCAAGAACAATCATCTTGGCTACGTAGGAGCTTTTCCGATCAGTGAAGTTATCTATAATCTTAATGCATTCACGCTGGGAGCACAGAGTGTCAACCCGGACATTAAAGTGGATGTAGTGTGGACGAATACTTGGTATGACCCGGCAACCGAACGCCAGGCGGCGATCAGTCTTCTGGATAAAGGCGCGGATGTGCTGCTGGCGTATCAGGATTCTCCGGCCACATTGCAGGCGGCCAAAGAACGTGGTGCATTTGCCGGAGGCAATGACTCCGACATGAGTAAGTACGCACCGGACAATTATTTGACCAATCCTGTATGGAACTGGGGTCCTTACTACGTGAAGGCTGTCCAGTCCGTAATGGATGGAACGTGGAAGAGCGGACAATACTCCGGGGATATGGCGGACGGCATGGTAGAGCTTGCGCCGTTTGGCAACAAGGTTCCTGAGGATGTGAAGCAGCTGGTGGAAGCTGCCAAAGCCAAGATCATCAGCGGTGAACTGGATGTGTTCACAGGACCGATCTCCGATAACAAAGGCAATGTTGTGGTTCAGGAGGGCCAAAAGCTGACGCTTGAGGAAGTCCTCTCCATGGAATGGCTGGCCAAAGGCGTAATAGGCACGATCTCGAAATAATTCGTTTTCTACAATTGCATACAGTATGGCCTTATGGGTGGGGCGGGTTCCGGGAAGGGGAACCTTCCCCACCCGTCCTACAAGTATAAGGAAAGGAGCGTCCCACAATGCAGAATCATTCAGTTGAAATGCGCGGAATTGTGAAGAGGTTCGGAGCTGTAACGGCAAGCGATCAAGTCGATTTTTCGGCAAATGCGGGTGAAATTCATGCGTTGCTTGGTGAGAACGGAGCAGGGAAAAGCACGGTCATGAGCATGCTGTCAGGGGTATACCGGGCGGATGAAGGCGAACTTTTCATTCACGGTAAACTGGCCAAAATCCGTTCCCCCAAGGATGCAGCATCCCTCGGCGTAGGCATGGTATTTCAAAATTTCAGACTGGTGCAAAGTCTCACAGCAGCAGAGAACATCGTGCTTGGCGAAAAGTCGTCTTTCTGGCGTGGAAGCAAATGGTTGAAAAATAAGCATTTGGAGATTGAGGCGCTGGCTGAGCGTTTCGGGCTGAAATTTCCGGTAGACTGCCCGATCTGGCAGCTGTCTGTCGGTGAACAGCAACGTGTGGAAATCGTCAAAACGCTGTACCGCGGTGCGGATATCATCATTCTGGATGAGCCAACCTCCGTGTTAACCCCGGGTGAGGCGGAGCAGCTGTTCGAAACGCTGAAGGTGATGAAGCATGCGGGGAAGACGGTGATCATGACTACACATAAAATGAAGGAAGTTATGGCTTCTTCCGACCGTATTTCCGTTATGCGCAAAGGGAAAATGATCGCTACGCTGAACACGGCGCAGACAGATGAACTGGAGCTGGCCCGGTTGATGGTAGGCCGGGAGGTTACGATCAGCCGCCAGGAGCGGGAAGCTACCCAAGGTGAGGCTCTGCTAATTGTACGGAATTTGGACGTCGCTGCCGATCACGGCCGTAAAGCGCTGGACGGCTTGTCCCTGACTGTAAATGAAGGGGAGATCGTAGGGGTCGCAGGTGTTGCCGGCAATGGACAAAAGGAGCTGGCGGAAGTGCTTACGGGACTTAGGACTTGGCGGAGCGGCGAGATTATATTTGACGGCAGTCCGGTAAAAGCGGCTTCGGTGCGGGGCGCAATTGATTCGGGAATATCTCATGTGCCGGAGAACCGGATGAAGAGCGGCCTTGCCGGACGGCTGGGCTCAGTGGACAATCTGCTGTTCAAGTCCTACCGCAGTGAAGAGCACTCCAAACTCGGCTTTCTGAAGGCGGCGAAGAACCGTTCCTGGTCGCGGGAGCTGGTTGAGCGCTTCAATGTGAAAACTCCCGAGCTGGATACGCCAGTCCAGCAAATGTCGGGCGGCAATCAGCAGAAGCTGCTGTTTGCCCGGGAGGTCAGCCACAACCCTAAGCTGATGGTGGCGGTTCACCCGACGCAAGGTCTGGATGTAGGCGCGGCAGCCGGTGTCCATGAACTGCTGATGGAGCTGCGCGGCTCAGGCAGCGGAGTGCTGCTCATCTCGGAGGATCTGGATGAACTGCTGCAATTATCCGACCGGATATTGGTGATTTATAACGGTTCGATCCTTGGGGAAAGTGACCATGAGAATGCAGACAGAGAGAGAATTGGCTTGCTGATGGCCGGGATTCAGAACAGGGAGGAGAGCGCCGTATGAGTCCGAAGAATATAAGCAATGCTGCAGCGCTTGATCCTGTTCCGGCCAAACCGGGCAACCGGTCCAAGCTGCGGCTGGAGTATGATTCAAGCCGAACCCGCTCTCCGTGGTGGACTCCCGTTCTGTCTGTCATTCTGGCCCTGCTGCTTTGCGCGGTGTTTATTGCCGCCAACGGCATGAGCCCCGTGGTCGTATACGAGAAGATGTTCCGCGGTGCTTTTGGCACCTCTTACGGTCTTACCGAAACGATGGTCAAAGCCATTCCGCTGCTGCTCTGCGGACTTGGCATTGCTGTAGCCTACCGGATTTCCGTCTGGAACATCGGCGCGGAAGGACAATTGACGGTCGGAGCGATGGCTGCTACGGCAGTGACGATTTATTTTCCTGATTTGCCTTCGTTCTGGTCCATTTCCTTGATGCTAGTGTTCGGCACTGCCGCAGGTGCGCTCTGGGGGCTGATGACGGCAATTCCGCGGACGCATTTCGGGGTCAATGAGCTGATTACATCCCTGATGCTGAACTACGTGGCCCTGCTTGCTCTTGATTATGTGGTATTCGGGCCCTGGAAAGATCCGAAGGGCTTTAACTTCCCGGGCTCTCCGATGTTTACCGCCGCCCAGTCCCTGCCGGTTCTCGGCACCACAAGGCTGCACATCGGGCTGATCTTCGGCCTTGTCGCTGTGGCTATCTATTATCTGATGATTAAGTTCACCCGCTGGGGTTATGAGCTGCGGCTGATTGGTGCCAATCCGACGGCTGCCCGTTATGCAGGTATCCATATCAAACGCCATATTATTGTCGTAATGCTGATTAGCGGCGGTCTTGCCGGAATTGCCGGAATGGCGGAGGTTTCCGGAGTTACACATAAGCTGATGCAGGGGATTTCTCCGGGTTACGGATATACTGCGATCATTGTCGCCTGGCTTGCCAAGCTGAATCCGCTCGGACTGATTGTCACTTCGATTCTGTTCGGCGGCCTGATTGTCGGCGGCTATAGTGTGCAGACCATCGGACTGCCTTCGTCCATTTCGGAAATGCTGCAGGGCTCGATCCTGTTCTTCCTGATTGCAGGGGATATGATTCACCGTTTCCGCTTCCGCCGGAGCGCATAGCTGTTTCTGCTGAGAGAAGGGAGTTAAGCCATGGATTTCACTACACAGTTATTAATAGCCGCCATTTCCGCCGGAACGCCGCTGCTGCTGGCTACACTGGGAGGCATCTTGAATGAGCGTGCAGGGATTATCCAGCTTGGCGCTGAAGGGCTGATGCTGATGGGAGCGGTAACCACCTGCATCATCTACATCCGCAGCGGAAGCCTGCTGCTGGCTCTGCTCGCAGCGGTGGCCGTCACCGCCTTGCTAGGCCTGGTGCATTCGTTTCTCACCGTCACACTCCGGGCGAACCAGACGATGTCCGGCCTGGCCATGACCTTGTTCGGCAGCGGGCTCAGCGCCTATCTGGGCAAGTCCATCAGCGGATTGCCGCTGCCGGGAACTTCGCCGAAGCTGGATCTCGGCTGGGTCAAGTCAGTCCCGGTGATAGGAGATCTCTTCGGCAGGTTGGATTACTTGACCTGGTTCAGCCTGCTGCTCGTTCTGGTGCTGCATCTGCTGATTCACCATACCTCCTGGGGACTGCATTTACGTGCGGTCGGGGACAGTCCGGCCACGGCGGATGTTATGGGGATCCGCGTGCAGCTGATCCGCTACAGCTACGTGACAGCCGGTGCGGCATTGATTGGCCTTGCGGGTGCGGATATGGTGCTGGCATACGCGCCAACCTGGAATGAAGGCCTCACGGCAGGACGCGGCTGGATTGCCGTCGGGCTGGTGATCTTCGCCAGATGGAATCCGCTGCGTGCCCTCTTTTGCGCTTACTTCTTCGGTGCACTGGATTCGCTTGGTTTCCGCCTCCAGCTGCTCGGCAGCGCAATTCCGCCTTATTTCCTTAAGATGATTCCGTACGTCGTAACGATTCTCGTGCTGATGTACCTCGGTTACCGCAACCGCAACAAACCATCCGGCACGCCGGAGTCACTGGGTACACCTTATATCCGCGAGCAGCGTTTTTGACGCAGCGGCGCTGATTGAATCAGCGAGATGAATATAATGCATGGAAGAAATGCCAACTGGTGAGGAGGCGGAAGTGATGGGAGCTATTTGGAGTGAAAAGCCGGCTCCCCCGGCAGTGCATCAGCCCCGCAGCCTGCAGGAGGCATGGGAGCTGAAGACGATATTAGGCGAAGGAGCCGTATATGTATCCGGCGGAACGCTGCTGCGGACACAATGGGAAGCGGGGACGGCTCCTCTGCCGCAGCAGATGATCGATTTACGGAATATCGCCGGGATGGGTGAAATCGGACTCGCCGAAGATTATTTAACCATAGGTTCTCTGGTTTCGCTGTCGCAATGCCGCGGGAACCTGGATTTGCGGGAGATCGCTCCGGCGGTGCAGGAGGCGGTCCGCAACATCGCCGCACCCGCAGTGCGCAATCTGGCTACACTTGGCGGCAATATATCTTCCGGTTATGGAGATATTCTCCCGGCGCTGCTGGTTTACGATGCCGAAGTGGCCTCCTTTGACGGCAAATTCCTTTCGGTGCAGCCTGTTGAGGCCTGGCTGAAACGCCGCTGGAGCGGGGAGAAGCCGGCAGCTGAACTTCTTGCCGGGATCCGCTTTCCTTCGGCAGGGCATGAACATGGGGAGCAGAGTAAGCTGGAGATCTTTCGCAAGGTGGGGCGGCGGGATGCCTTTACAGCCTCGCTCGTTACCATAGCTGTTGCAGCAAGTCTCGATGCCGCAAGCCGCAGCCTGAGTGGTGTCCGCATTGCAGCAGGCGGAGGTACTGGCAGACCACAGCGGCTTCCGGCGGCTGAAGCGCTTCTGGAAGGTGCTGTCTACAGCGACAGTCTGATGGCTGCAGTGTACGAGGCGGTGGAGAGCAGTTTTGACACATATAGTGATCCTTTTTCCACCGAAGCCTATAAGCGGAAAACCGCGGGCAATCTCATCGTTTCTGAATTGTGGAAGGGCTTGAATGCAGGCGGAGGAGAGTAAACGTTATAGAAAATTAGGTGGATTGGGGTGAGGGGAATGCTGTTGAACAAGGAATCCAGCGGAAGCCGCTGGCGTACACGGCCCGACGGGCAGGGGAAAGTATCCGGCAAGCTGCAGTATTTAACCGACATGAGCGCCGAAGGGATGCTGACCGGACGGGTGCTGCGCAGCCATCAGGCTCATGCCCGTATTCTGTCTATCCGCACGGCAAAGGCACTTGAGGTTCCTGGAGTACATGCGGTCATTACCCATGAGGATGTGCCCGGGCTGAACGGCTTTGGTATTGCCCTGCCGCATCAGCCGGTCTTCTGCAGCGACCGGGTGCGTTATACCGGCGACGCGATTGCCGCTGTAGCTGCGGACAGCGATGGAATTGCCGAATATGCGCTATCGCTGATTGATGTGGACTATGAGCAGCTGCCGCTGCTGGAGGATGCTGAGGAAGCCATGAAGCCCGAGGCGATCCTGCTGCATGAAGAGGGCAATGTGCTTCATCATGCGGAATACCGCAAGGGCGAACCGGCAGCGGCGTTCGCAGGCTGTGCCCATGTTGTAGAAGAGACCTACTGGACGCCGCGCCAGATGCATACGTACATGGAGACCGAAGGCGGATTGTTTATCCCGGAGTCAAACGGAAGGCTTACGGTCTACTCAGCAACACAGCATGGTCTGATGGACCGCAGGCAGCTTTCGCGGATACTGAACCTCCCGGAGGAGGATATCCGGGTCATTTCCAGTCCGATCGGCGGTTCGTTCGGCGGCAAAGACGAGTTGAATGTCCAGCCGTATGGAGCGCTGCTCGCACTGCGGACCCGGCGTCCGGTCCGGCTGCATAATTCCCGCGCGGAATCGGTGCGCGCCGGGCTGAAGCGCCATCCCATGAAGATTACAATGAAGACCGGCTGCGACAGCGAGGGGACGATCATGGCCCATCAGGTGCGGATTATTTCTGATACCGGGGCCTATGCGACACTGGGAGCGGAAGTGCTGAATTTTGCCACGGAGCATGTGGTAGGTCCCTATCAGATCTGCCATGTGGAGGTGGAGGGCTTTGCGGTATATACGAACAATGGTGTATCCGGTGAATTCCGCGGCTTTGGCGGCAATCAGGCGATCTTTGCCCTGGAAGGCCAGGTAGACCGCCTCGCTGAACGGCTGAATCTGGATCCGTGGGAGCTGCGCCGCCGGAACTTGCGGCGCTACGGCGATCCAGGGCCGCTTGGGCAGGAGATCGCCCAGACGCACGGGGCGATGCAGGTGTGGGAGGCGCTGGCGGCATCTCCGCTGATGCAGGAAGCGGAGTTGCCTCATACTGGAGCTGATGATTCAGAGGCTCCGGGTACTCCGGCTGCGATGCCGAAGGAGCCGTGGATTGTGACCGGAACCGGCGCGGCGATTGCCATGCACGGTGCAGGCCTCGGTTACGGCATTCCCGATCCGGGAGGCGGACGGCTGTCGCTGGCACTGGACGGCAAGATCGAGGCGGTCTTCGGCTACGAGGAATTCGGCCAAGGGCTGATAGCGACAATGGAGCAGATGCTGATCGAGCAGTACGGATTTGCCGCAGATGACCTTAGGATTGTCATTGGCGATACGGATGTAGTGCCGGACAGCGGCTCCAGCACTGCTTCCCGCTCCACAAGCATGATGTGGATGGCGCTGAAGCGGCTGCATCCGGATTTTACAGCCCGGCTGCTGGAAGCTGCAGCGGCCAGGACGGGAGCAGCGGTTGAAGGCTTGAAGCCCGGCCCCGGAGGAATCCGGCATAAGGATGGCGGGCTGCTGCTGTCCTATACGGAGCTTGCGCGCAGCATCACAGAGCCGATTGTCTGTGAGACAGTGTTCAAATATCCGACCACCAAGCTGGAACGGGTGGGTGCCCATTTTCTGTACACGTATTCCGCCATCGCGGTTAAGGTGGAGATCAATCTGCTGACCGGCCGGGTCCGCGTGACCGATCAGTATCATGCGGTAGCGGCCGGTCCCGTTGCCAATCCGCAAGGCTATCTGGGACAGATTGAAGGCGGCAGCAGTATGGCCATCGGCTTTACATTAACGGAAGATGCGGTGATGGCTGGCGGCAGCTATGTAACGAAGAACATGGATACGTATCTGGTTCCTACGATTGTCGATATGAACGGCAGCATCCAGGTGCAGCCGATTGAAGATTTACCGGAGCATGATACTTACGGCCCCCGCGGCATTGGGGAAGTCGGTTCGGTCAATCTGGCCCCCGCAGTCGCTTCTGCTGTATTCCAGGCGGTTCGCAAACGGGTCAACCGGCTGCCGATCGAGTCCGAATGGCTGCAGGCTACGCCGTTTATTCCGCAGAAGGCGGTGAAGACGCATGTCGGATAACTACGAATTGGACATCAAGGATAGTCAACCAGGGCTTGCACCACAGCAGGCAGCGAGGGATACCGGGGCGGGGTTCACACTGAGCTGCAACATCAACGGCCAAGAGGTGTCTACGGAGGTTCCGCCGGCCCGCCGGCTGCTGAGCATTCTGCGCGAGGATTTGGAGCTTACCGGAACCAAAAGATCCTGCGAGATTGGCCGCTGCGGAGCCTGCATGGTTCTGATCGACGGCCGGCCGGTCAACTCTTGCCTGACGATGGCTTATCAATGCGAGGGAACGGAGATTACAACCATTGAAGGACTCAGCGAAGCGGGGCTGCATCCTGTGCAGCGTGCTTTTCTGGAAGAGGGAGGATTTCAGTGCGGCTACTGCACACCGGGGATGGTGATCTCGGTAGTCGCCCTGCTGGAGGAGAATCCGTCGCCTTCGCAGGAGGAAGTGGAAGAAGCGCTGTCTGGGAATATTTGCCGCTGTACCGGTTATGGCGGGATCTTGCGTGCGGTAAACAAAGCGATAGAAAGCGGGGTGGGCCGATGACTGTGCCGGATGATTTTTTAACGCTGGATAAGATCAATGGGCTAGGTAAGGAGGAATTCGTGAGAACCCTTGGAGGGATATTTGAGCATTCACCCTGGGTGGCGGAGGGGGCTTACGCGTACATTCCTTTTCAGTCCGTGGAACAGCTGCACGGTGTCATGCTGGAAACGGCACGAAGTGCGGAGCGAAGCCGGATTGAGGAGCTGCTGAGGTCCCATCCTGATCTGGCCACGCGGCTGCAGGTCACGCCGCTGTCGGCGGCAGAACAGCAGGGGGCGGGTCTGGATCAGCTGACACCTGCTGAGTTCGAGCGTTTGACCGGGTTGAATGCGGCGTATACGGAGAAGTTTCATTTCCCTTTTATTCTCGCTGTACGCGGCAAAAACAAGGATGACATTATCAAAGCGATCGGGGAACGGGTCAACCGTTCATTGGCGGAGGAATGGGAGCAGGCGCTCTATGAAATCGGCAAAATCACCAGCTTCCGGCTCCGCGATCTGATAACGGAAGAAAAATGATGCATTTAAAACGATGCAGCTAAAACTGAATCAATGCTGCATTCGCTACACAACCCGCAGGAGGGATCAGCCATGCCGGAACGGATGAAGGTACACGCCAAAAGACGGCAAAATGAGCAATTAAATGAGCAACTGAACAGACCACTGAACGGACATTGGATTAAACATTGGATTGAACTGCTAAAGCATGGAACGAAAGGCTTCGATAACTTCAACTTTGAAAATTCAACGGAAAAAGCTTGGCAGTGGGCGGGCATCCGTGTGATGGATATATCTCTCTTGCTGAAGTCAGGTTGGAAGGACAGGGGCCGGTGCATGCTCCGCAGGATATATCTGCGGGATGGACTGCCATGCCGGATTATAGTTAGTGCCGTGGTTCCTGGAGGGATTCCGGCATGAGCGGGCGGCTGACTACCCACGTTCTCGACCTGTCCGGGGGCATCCCCGCTGCCGGCATGGCACTTCAGCTATGGAGGCTGGAAGACGGGGCAGCTTCACTGCTGCGCGAAGCCGTAACGAATGCCGATGGCAGATTGGACGCTCCGCTGCTGGAAGGTGCAGAACTGGCAGCCGGCACCTATGAGCTGCTGTTTATGGCCGGAGATTATTTTCGCAGCAGCAGTTTGCCGTTTGAAGCCTCCGGAGAAGGGGGCAGTGCTGATGGAGCCGCTCCATTCTTTCTCGAACAAATCCCGATCCGCTTCAATATAACTGATTCGTCCGCCCATTATCATGTTCCGTTACTGGTGGCTCCCGGAGGGTACAGCACGTACCGGGGAAGCTAATGAAATCATAAAGATCAGATGACCGGAGGTGACCGATTCATGGAAGAAACCTATGAGCTTATCATCACAAATGGAGATGTAGTGCTCCCCGGGGAAGTGCTTAAGCTGGATATCGGGGTGAAGGACGGCAAGATCGCTGCCCTCGGCAAGCAGCTTGCGGCAGGAGCGGATACCCGCATCCTTGATGCGGAAGGACTATATGTGCTGCCGGGCATGATTGACATGCATGTCCACTTTAATGAACCGGCACTGGGCCATTGGGAAGGCTTCCGTACCGGTTCGGCGGCGCTGGCGGCAGGAGGCATCACCTGTTATGCAGATATGCCGCTGAACGGCAACCCGCCAACGGTCAATCAAGCCGCACTGCAGCTCAAGGCAGAAGCCGCATCCGGGAACTCTGCAGTGGATTATGTGCTGTGGGGCGGATTCGTTCCCGGTAATCTGGAAGATTTGGAGCATCTTGCGGCAGCCGGGGTTACAGGCTTTAAGGCCTTTATCTCCAACCCCGGCGGTGAAGGGGAAGGGAGATTCCGCGAGGTGGACGATGATACCCTCTATCAAGGGATGAAGAAAATTGCTGCGCTCGGCGGCATTCTTGCACTGCATGCAGAGAGCGAGGAGTTGACGGCGGCGTTGTCGGCCGACGCCCTGCGCAGCGGGCGGACCGGAGCGCGCGATTTTGCCGCTTCCCGCCCGGCGGAAGCCGAGCTGGAAGCGGTAGCCAAAGCGCTGCTATACAGTGAGCGAACCGGCTGCCGGCTGCACTTCGTGCATATCAGCACTTCTGCCGCGATTGAAATGATTCATGCTGCCAAGCTGCGCGGCCTTGATGTTACTGCGGAAACCTGCCCCCACTATCTCATCCTGAATGAGGATAACATGGAGGAACTGGGACCGCTGGCCAAATGTGCACCCCCGCTGCGCAGCCTGGAGGAACAAGAAAGCTTGTGGAAGGTACTCGCAGACGGTAAAATCGATCTCATCGCCTCAGACCATTCGCCTTGTCCGACAGAGCTTAAGCTTGCTCCCGGATTGTCTTTTTTTGAAGCGTGGGGCGGTATTTCCGGCGCACAGAGCAGCCTGGAGCTGATGTTCCACGAAGGGGTGAATGTGCGTGGGCTGCCAGTTACGCAGATTTCTGCGCTGCTGTCAGGACTTCCGGCGCGGCGATTCGGGCTGGATCACCGTAAAGGCTCGATCGCACCCGGACTGGATGCCGATCTGGTACTGCTGAATCCGGATCACTCCTATACCTTGGCGGCAGAAGATCTGTTATACCGTCATAAACATAGTCCTTATACCGGAATGACCTTGTCCTGCAAGGTAATGGCAACGCTCAGCCGGGGTACGGTTGTCTACAATGCGGAACAAGGTGTGGTGGCCGAAGGCGGCGGGGAGTGGCTGCGGACCTATGAAGGGCAGCCTTCTATATGAATACGCCGCTGATTCAGGCACCGGCCCGGGAGATGCTGATGCTGCTGGAGGAGCTTGCCGCTTTCAGCGCCCCCGGACCCGGGGTTACCAGGCTGCTGTACACACCGGAATGGCTTCAGGCCCAGCAGTTTCTGCAGGAGCGGATGGCCGGGATGGGCCTGGCGGTCAGGACAGACAGGGTGGGGAATGTTTATGGACGGCTCGGCGGATCACAACCGGACAGTAAAGTGATATTAACCGGATCTCATATTGATACGGTTCTGAACGGCGGCAAATATGACGGCGCTTATGGAATAGCCGCCGCCATGACGGCTCTGAATTATTTGCAGCAGAACTTCGGGCAGCCGCTGCGGACCCTGGAGGTTGTATCCTTCAGCGAAGAAGAAGGCAGCAGGTTTCCCTTGACCTTCTGGGGCTCGGGCCATGTTACGGGCCTGTATGATGGAAGCGAAGCCGAGACAGCCGCCGATTCAGAGGGTGTAACGATAAAATCAGCGATGGAAGCCTGCGGCTTAAGCTCGGAGCACCCGCTAGGAGATTTCCGGGATCTGGGAGATCATAGAGCAGTTGCGGCAGGACAAACGGCAGCCAGAACAGATATCGGCGTTTTTGTCGAATTGCATATTGAACAGGGGATTGTGCTGGAACAATCCGCGCTGCAGATTGGGGTCGTGCAGGCCATCGCCGGACAGAGGCGCTTTACCGTTAAGGTCGGCGGAACTGCCAATCATGCCGGCACAACACCGATGCTGCACCGGCGGGATGCGCTTGCCGGTGCAGCGGAAATGCTGCTGGAGCTGGAACGCTCTGCGGTGGAAGCCGGAGATCCGCTGGTAGCCACTTCAGGCAGGCTTGAGGTTTACCCGGGCACATCAAATGTTATTCCGGGGGACGTGCAGTTTACGCTGGACATCCGCCACAGTGAGGCGAAAAGGCTGGAGAGCTTCTGCTCTGGAGTGATGGCCGGATTTGAGGACATTGCAGCCAGGCGGGGACTGACGCTGGAAGTGGTCAGGACGTTGTCCACAGCGCCTGCGCCTATGGATCAAGGCCTGAGCAGGACGCTGGAACAGATCTGTCTGAGTCAGGGAAGAACCTTCCGCACCATGATCAGCGGAGCAGGGCATGATGCCCAGCTGTTTGCGTCCGGATGCCGGACAGCCATGATTTTTGTGCCCAGCCGGGCGGGAATCAGCCATTCCCCGGATGAATACTCGTCGCTGGAGGAGCTGGCAGCCGGGCTGGATGTCTTAACAGCTATGTTATATGAATTAGCCTATAAAGAGAGCTGAGTTAGCCTAGGGAGAGATGATTATGAAGCGGTACGAAGATTTGTCGCCGTCTCTGCGGTGCATTATGACCCCGGGTCCGGTGGAAGTCGATCCGCGCGTGCTGCGGGCCATGTCTTTTCCGGTATTGGGACAGTTCGATCCCGAATTTACGGGTATTATGAATGAAACGATGGAGATGCTGCGGGAACTGTTCGTTACGGACAATCAATGGGCTTTCCCTGTGGACGGCACTTCACGCTCCGGAATTGAAGCGGCAATGGTCAGTTTGATTGCTCCGGGGGACCGGGTGCTGATTCCGATTTTTGGCCGCTTCGGCCATTTGCTGCATGAAATCGCCGAACGCTGCGGGGCAGAGGTGCTGACGCTTGAGAAGGAATGGGGGTGCGTGTTTGACCCCGAGGAAGTGATTGCAGCCATGAAGAGCTTCAAGCCTGATATCGTGGCAATCGTACATGGAGAGACCTCCACGGGACGTGTGCAGCCGCTGGCCGGCATCGGGCGGGCCTGCCGTGAGCAGGATGCCCTGCTGATTGTGGATGCGGTGGCGACGATCGGAGGTGTGCCTGTGGAGACAGATGCCTGGCTGCTGGATGCCGTGATCGGCGGCACGCAGAAATGCCTGTCCATTCCTTCGGGCATGGCCCCGGTTACGTACAATGCACGGGCGGAGGCCAAGCTACTGAAGCGCAAGCGGGTGGAGCGTGGCCTGAGGACTGGTGAGGTGCAGGTTGAAGCGCTGGATTTTGTGCGCAGCAATTATTTTGACCTGGGAATGCTTCAGGATTACTGGAGCCCCCAGCGGCTGAATCATCATACAGAGATGACCTCCATGCTTTATGCGCTGCGCGAAGGGCTGCGGCTGGTGCTTGAGGAAGGGCTGGAGGCCCGGCATGCCCGGCATGCGCTGCATGAAGAGGCGCTAGTAGCCGGACTTACGGCAATGGGGCTGAAGCTGTACGGAGATCCTCAGAGCAAACTGACGGTGGTGACCTGTGTGCTTATTCCGGAGGGCGTTGACGGGGAAGCCGTGCGGACGATGCTGCTGGAACGCTTCGGCATTGAGATTGCCAGTTCTTTCGGGCCGTTAAAAGGGCGGATCTGGCGCATCGGCACGATGGGCTTCAGCTGCCGGGAGAATAATGTGCTGCGCCTGCTCGGTGCGCTGGAGGGGGCGCTGCTGCGGCATGGGCATGCTGTTCCCGCCGGGCTTGGTGTTCAGGCGGCACTTGACGTATATGATGCAAAAGTAAGATAATCGGTTGAATACTGCAGCCGGTCGAATGTAGGGAACAGGTGCTGTCCGGATGAAGCGGACGGCCCGCGCTTTAACCAAGAAACGGCTTGCGTCCTGCAAAGGGCAGTAAGGCCGTTTTTCTTAAAATATATGAATTTATATGCTTCACGCTATAAATTATCCTTCTATTTCTCGCTGAAACGGATACCGTCCTTTTGAGGACGGCGAAGCCGTTTCCACTTGTAATACAAGGTCATAGTTGTTTAACGCTGTAACTCAGTTTGTAGCTAAATGCAAGATATCGGAGGGGAGTGGAAGTCATGACTTATATTAGAAAACCTTTGGCGGATTGTGTGCCTGAGCTTGTGGCTACAGCCCGCGGCGATCAGCCGGCATCTTTGGTAATAACCGGCGGGAAGCTGGTCAATGTAATCTCCGGTGAAATTCTGGAGGGAATGTCTGTTGCGGTACAGGGGGGACGCATCGCCTATGTCGGTAAGGATGTTTCGCACACGATAGGAGCAGGCACACAGGTCATTGATGCAGCCGGCAGATATATCGCTCCGGGACTGCTTGACGGACATTGTCATATTGAGAGCACACAGCTGACAGCAACGGAATTTGCCCGTGCGGTCTTGCCGCTAGGGACAACTGGCGGGTTCTTCGACGCACATGAGATTGCCAATGTGTTCGGACTGAAGGGCATCAAGCTGATGCTGGATGAGATGCGCGGCACACCGCTTGCCGCTTATATGCAGGTAGCGTCCTGTGTGCCTTCGGCGGGAGCTGAATTCGAAACAACCGGCGCTTCTATTGGACCGGAGGAAGTGGCGGAGGCTTATACCTGGGGGCCGGATGTTATTGCCCTCGGTGAGGTGATGAACTTTCCGGGTGTAGTCTACGGCGATGAGAAAATGCTCGGCGAGATCCAGGCTACGCTGCGGGCCGGCAGATATGTGGATGGGCATTTTACCTGGCCGTCCAGTGACTGGAGGCTTCCGGTCTATGCGGCAGCGGGTGTAACCGGTGACCATGAGTGTGTTACCGCAGAAGATGTGATCGAGCGTGTCCGTCTGGGGATGTATGCCAAAATGCGCCGCGGTTCCGCCTGGCATGATGTGGCGAAGACGATCACAGCGCATACCGAACACGGGCTGGAGACGCGCCGTATGATGCTCGTTACCGATGACCGCAGCTCGGAATCACTGCGGGATGAAGGACATATGGATTTTGTGGTGCGCCATGCCATTTCCCAGGGTGTGAAGCCTGTCACTGCCTTCCAGATGGCAACGATCAATACCGCCGAGCGCTTCGGGGTAGCCCGCGATATCGGCTCAATTACTCCGGGCTCCTGCGCAGATATTATTTTGCTGGACGGAAATCTGGCCGATGTCAACGTCGTTATGACCATTGCTGCAGGTGTGGTCGTGGCCGAGAATGGCATCATGACGGCCTCGCTGCCGGCATTCACCTACCCGCAGGAAGTGCTGGCGTCCGTTCATTTGCCGCAGCTTCCGGTTCCGGATGATTTTATTATCCATGCTCCCGTGGAGTCGGGCAGTGTTGCTGTCCGGGTCATTAAGGTCATCGAGAACCATGTGGAGACCGGTGAACTCATTGTGCAGCGTCCTGTGAAGGACGGCAAGCTGCAGGTGGGAGACGGCCTATGCAAAATCGCTGTATTCGAACGGCATAAAGGAACCGGCAACAAATCGGTCGGGCTTGTGGAGGGAATTGGCTTCCATGAACCGGCGGCAATCGCCATGACCGTTGCCCACGACAGCCACAATGTGCTGATCATCGGCAACGATGATGAACTGATGGCCAAGGCCGCCCGGGCTGTAGCTGAAGCGCAGGGTGGAGTGGCTGTAATTACCGGCGGCGGCACGACCTTGTTCCCGCTTGCGATTGCCGGACTTATGTCCGCGGAACCATTTGAGACCGCTGCCGCCCAGTCCGCTGCTATCAGCAAAGCTCTGTACGATGCGGGCTGCACACTGAATTATGCTTTTATGACGCTGTCACTGCTTGCGCTTGCGGTAATTCCGACCTTGCGCATTTCGGATAAAGGACTGGTACGCATCTCTCCGGAAGAGGGAATCCAGCTGGTAACATTATTTTGCTAAGGCTGTCTTAGTCTTACAGTGACAAGTTTGAATTAAATAGAATGCTCTCTACTTAAATGGGGTGTCTCTTAGTCTGAATGCAGACAGAGACACCCCATTTCGCTATGAAATTGGTCCTTATATGGCGGCGTGGCAACATGTGGTGAAGTTCTTTTTTTGAGTCGGAAGTCGCAGAAGAAAGGTATCCTCTTAGATTTGAGGGCATATATTTAACCATTTCATCACATATTGAAACTAATTATTATAAAATTTTAATGAAAAACATTAACAAAATAATGAAAATAGACGATAATACCTATAAATTAATTAAAATTATTGCCAAATCGTGATTATCAGACAAAATGATTGAAAGCTCAAATATATGGAACGGGGTGGATGAGATGATCAAATTAGAAACGCAGGATATCGTGAATATTACTATAAAGCAAATTGCCGGTATTTTTAAAATGGAGCCGCTTGAGTTGAGATTTGTGAATGATTTTCAAGGAGAACAATATCTCTTAACGAATGACAAGCTGCATCTCAACAACCAGCATTACTGGGCAAAAGTTATGGAATGTGTTTTCGACAATCATGTCAGACCGGTTCTGATGTGTGAAGTGCTCTACTTCCTGCGCAATGAATTTCTGGAGAGCGACATCAAGCTCAGCTTCTCCTATGATTTTGCCGAAGGTGCAGACGGAGCGGCAACGGTATCTGCGGAAGTCAGCTTTAATGATTCACCGGAACTGCAGCCGGGAGAAATTGCCGAACTGATTGATTTTGCACTGTCCCTCCAGGACAAACAATGGTTTGAGGAACTGACCTCCAAATACAAACAACTGACTGCATGAGATTGATGCACAGTTCTATCATACCCGCATTTAATAAGCCGCCCTGTCCGCAGTGTTCATCTGCGCAAGGGGCGGCTTATTTCTTTGATATATAGATTGAACTTATAATTCTTCTATTTTGGGATTGGCCGTGACTCCAGAGAATATTTGGACTTCCTGAAATTAACCGCGAATCGCTGTAGAAATCCAAACCTTGCCCATGCTTCCGAAGTGAGCTTTCCTGCGGATAGCTTTCAGGCGGACGCTATCGCTCCTCCAGTTCCAAAATTCCCCTCTGCTACTTTTCCCTTTACTATGGGTTCAAATGCACTATAAAACAGCTTCCTTCAGCCAGCCTTGAGCATTCTCACTGACCTTTTGTGCCAGAAAGTCCAGCCATTCTTCACTGTCGTTCAAACAGGGGGCGGCAAGGAAGGAGTCTGCTTGTCCACCTCCGGCAGCAAATTGTTCTCTTCCTTCCACAGCAAGCTCATGCAATGTTTCCAGGCAATCGGTCACAAGTCCGGGCGAAAAAATCATCGGCCGCTGAATCCCGCGTCCGGCCAGCCCCTTCAGGACTTCCTCTGTAGATGGCCCGATCCATTCCTCGCGGCCAAAACGGGATTGAAATGAGATTTGCCAATCCCCGGACGCCCAATTCATCGCTTCTGCGAGCAGGCGGGCCGTTTCCAGACACTGCTCCGGGTAGGGGTCTCCGGTCTCTGCATACCTGCTGGGAATCCCGTGAAAGGTCAGCACGAAGTAATCCGGTTTGGTGTTTATTTTACGTAGTTCTCGCAGTAAAAGCTCTTTCATGGCAAGGATATACCCCGGTGCATTATAGTAGGCTTCCATAAACCGGAGTGCGGGTACAAAACGTTTGGATACCGGTCCGGCAGCGCTGCGGCGTCCGAGAGCGGCAAAGCAGGCGGCGTCGTAGACGGATGCTGTGGTAGTAGAAGAATATTGTGGAAACAAGGGGACCACGATGATCCGGGTCACTCCGGAGGACTCCAGTTTGGCAAATGCCTTTTCCATGCCGGGCTCACTGTAGGCAAGACCCAGCTCCACCTGATAATGGCTGCCGAGCAGCTTTTGCAGTCCAGCCACCTGGGCCTGTGAATGAAGCAGCAGTGGGGAACCTTCTTTGAGCCAGATTTCGCTGTAGAGCTTGGCAGACCGGCGTGGCCTTACCCGTAAAATAATTCCGCGCAGCAGCGGTTGCCACAGCAGAGGGGGATAATCAATGATCCGGCGGTCGGACAGGAACCTCCGCAGATAAGGGCGTACCGACTTGGCGGTGGGGGCGTCAGGTGTTCCGATTTGGGCGAGAATGACGCCGATAGAGGGCTGATTCAACGTAGTGAACGCTCCTTTACATTAACATGACATCGTTATAAAGTATCATAATCCTCTTAGTAAGTACAATACAGGACATCACATTATTATCATATGACGGAGTAAATGGGAGTATTTGAGAGATAAAAAATTTATTGAATTAAAATAAAATGAAAATAGTGATGTTTCTAATAGGGTGTGTGATTTTATGTACAGAGAAGCCAAGCTTTGATTTGATACCATCAAGCCAGAAATTGCCTCTAGCAGACATGAACTAATAAATGTGAATTAATTCACCTATATATGTGAATTGTTTCACCTTTTGAATGGGATATTCGTAAGAGCTCTTCTATGGTGCATGGGATAGCTGACGGGGGACGGGAAAGGGGGGATGACCTCTTAGGAGGAAGCAGGATCTTCTTCTTAAGAAGGGATGAGAGATGGTCAAACGGAAGATCAGCTGTAAAGTGCTACATACTACTGGGGATATGGTAAAGGAGAATACTCATTGAAAAAACTGATTTCTTTGACTGTAAGCGCAGCCTTGTTGCTTGCGCCAATCGCTTACACAATTAATGCACCTGCACTGAATTTGAAGGTGGATGCAGTTTCTGCCGCTTCGGAAGAAGCAACGGCTAAACCGGAAGCAACACCAAAGGCAACAGCCAAACCGGCTGCAACGCCCAAAGCGACTGAAAAACCAGCAGCAACAAAGAAACCGGCTGCAACGCCCAAAGCGACTGCGAAGCCAGCTGCAACAGCGAAGCCAGCTGCAACAGCGAAGCCAGCTGCAACAGCCAAACCAGCTACCACAGCTAAACCAGCTGCAACGGCTAAACCAGCTGCAACAGCTAAACCAGCTACCACAGCTAAACCGACTGCCACAGCTAAACCAGCCGCTACTGCTAAGCCTGTAACGGTTCAACAAGATGTGTATCAAGACGGGGTATATGTAGCTTACGGCGATGCTTACTCCAAAGGTACCGAAGGCGCGAAAGTAACGATTAAAGACGGCAAAATCGCTTCCATTGATCTGCTGAGAACATCTCCGAAGCTGATCGACAGAAATGTCCGTGAGAATTACAGCGGCCTCTGGGCGGCATATGGTCTGATGAAAGACAGACTGCTCGGCAAGACAAGAGTCGGAGCTGCTGCAGTGGATGCCGTTTCCGGCGCAACCCGCTCGAGCAACGGCTGGAAATTGTCGGTAGACAGAGCGTTTGAAAGAGCGCTGAAAGTAAAACCGGCTGATGCCACTTATTTTGAAGGCGACATCATGGGTATTGATCCTCAAGGTAAATATGCGGTATTCGCAACCTACGATGCTGCCAAGCTGACTGCGGTTAAACTGTATCCGCTGACAACAAGCGGAGATTTCGTGGATGAAAAAACCTACACTGCAGAGCAAACTGCAGCGATTGCGGCAATCACACCTGTACTGCTCGCAAACGGTTCGTCCGCACAACCTGTAGCCGGATTTGAAGCTGAATCCAAAGCTGCAATCCAGGCATTCTGGGATGCAGAGCAAAACGCCCTTATCAACAATACTTCCGCTTATGTTGACGGATTCTACTCTTCCTACGGTACTGCAAGAAGCGTAGGCGTGGAAAGAGCCGATATCGTTATCCGCAACGGCAAGCTGGTAGATGTGAAGCTGTACAGACTGGGTTCCAATCTGGTAGACAGAGGCGCAACTGCTTATGCAGAAGTTGTGAAAGCAAATGCACCAATGACAGCCAAATTACTTGCCAACGGTTCTTATTTGGCCAATTATGATGAAAAGGTAGACGGTATTTCCGGCGCTACCGAAAGCAGTCATGGCTGGAACCAAGCTGTAGAAAGAGCTTACGAGAAGGCACTGAAAGTTCCTGCAGAAGGCCAATATTTTGAAGGCAAATTCGCCGGCGTAGACAACCAGAACAGAGTCCTGCTGCTGGTCGACATTGCTGCCGACAAAGTAAGCGGCATTAAAGTAAGCCTCTTTGCAGCTGACGGCAAAATTATTGCCGATGACAAGCTGACACCTGAACAAAAAACTGTAGTTGGACTGCTGACTGCAGGTTTGCTTGAACAAGGCGTGGATTTGACGGATGTTCCGGGTCAAGAAGTTTTGTCCAAAGCAGCAAAAGCAGCTCTGACAGACGCTTTGACCAATGCTTCCAAAGTACAAGGCACTTATAAAGACGGCACTTTCACCGCTTTCGGTGATGCTTATGATAAAGGAACCAACAAAGCAGACGTTACTCTGCGCAACGGCAAGATTGTGAATGTTGCTCTTTCCCGTGTAGGTATGAATATGGTGGATTTAGGTAAAGCGGCTTATGCTGAAGTTCAAAAAGCAATTCCGCAGCTGACTACCAGCTTCCTTGCTGCAGGAACAAGAGAAGGTGTGCAATCAGTAGATGCCATCTCCGGCGCTACAAGCAGCAGCAATGCACTGAAAGCTGCCGTAGACAGAGCTTATGGTAAAGCTGAAGTTGTAGAAACCGACAAAGCAGCTTACTTCGATGGAATTTTCATTGGAGCAAGTGCCGACAAATCCGTCAATGTTATGGTTACTGTCAAAAATAATATTCCTGTGTTGATGCTGGTCTATTATCTCGACGGTGCCGGAAAAGTGAAGACCCCATATCTATTAACACCGGCTGAGCTTGCGGTGAAGACAGAAATTGAGTCCACTTCCAGCAACAATGGCCTGCATAAATACGGATACCGCCCGGCAGCCTTCGGAGCCAATGATGCTGAGAAGGATGTTTCCGCCAAAGCAGTAGAAGCAATCAAAGCTGCCCTGGAAGCAGCAGGCAAATAATTCAGCAACGTCTATAGAGGAGGTTATTCAGGGCCCTGCAAATGGCTCTGGATAGCCTCTTTTTATGCTGTAAGCAAAGGCTATTGACCGGCTTGGTACAGGCCCGGGCATAATTATGAATCGTTATCGTATAGTAATTTAAAGGGATTTCGAAGGTGAATGTCAAAAGTTTAATATACACAGCAGGATATAATACCTGCTAGTAATGGGAGGCTCCAACATGACACTAATTAAACAGCTATCTCCGCAGGACGAATTTGTCGGGTTCTATCTGTTACGGGAGCTGACGCTCAAACAGACAAACGGTACTCCTCCAAAGGATTATTTTGATATTGTACTCGGTGATTCAAGCGGTCAGATAACATCCAAATATTGGGATGTCAGCACAACTGATAAAGAAACCTTTTTCCCCATGGCTCTGGTGAAGGTGCGCGGCATAGCACATACCTACCGTGAGAAGCTGCAGGTCAAGATTACCAAGATCAGGCTGGCTAATGAGACGGACGGTGTATCACTCACTGATTTTATCCGGTCTGCTCCAATCCGTCCCGTTGATCTTATCCATACGATTAAAGGGGTGATGAGCAGCATTGCCGATCAGGAGATTTCCGCTATCGTCTCCTTCTGTGTCGGTAAGGTGGAAGAGAAGCTGATGCATTATCCCGCAGCCAAGACCTATCACCATGCTTATTTTGCCGGACTTGCCTATCATATGGTGCGGATGCTGGAGATTGGTGATTTTCTCTGCAAACAGCGTCCGTTCCTGAACCCTGATCTGATGAAGGCGGGGATCATTCTGCATGATATCGCCAAGCCGGAGGAGATGATTTCCCAGTTTGGCATTGTGTCGGATTACAGTGTGCAGGGGAAGCTGATCGGCCATATCTCGATGGCGTCGAACTGGATTACCGAGGCCGCGATTCGTTTAGGTTTTACTCTGGATTCGGAAAAGGTTATCGCGCTGCAGCATTTGGTCTTATCCCATCATAATCTGGGCGAATGGGGAAGCCCTGTTCAGCCGCAAACGGCGGAAGCGGTGGCGCTGCATCATATCGATGCGATGGATGCCAAACTGCAGATGGTGGAGGATGCGCTGGATACGACCCCGGAAACCGAAGAATGGACACCGTTTATCCGGGGACTGGAGAACAAGGCGGTTTACCGGTCGAAAATCTAGAATCGTCAAAAACGCAAAGAGCAGGTCTTCTTGAGTAACGGAGAAGACCTGCTCTTTATTTTGATCCACAGCGGGTTGCAGGGCTGTCTCAGAAGCGCTGCTCAAAAGGTGCTGCAGGGAGCAGCGGAACCCGCTTTTTGCCGGGTTTCTTTGCTGCTTTTTTGGGCGGCGATTTAAAAGGAGTATACCCGCCCGAATACATCGTTCCGGCTCTATAGCCTTGGCTGTCCGCGAGCAGCAGCGGTTCGAATTGCTGCTGCTGTTCCATCAGCTTCAATAAGATGATAGCCGCAGCCCGGGCATCATCGAGTGCGTCATGATGCTTCAGACGGATGCCGAAATGCTGTGAGATTACATTCAATTTATGGGAAGGCAATTCCTGGAGCATTTTTTTTCCCAGCAGATAGGTGCACATATATTGAAAATTCGGGTAGCTGGTCCCTGAGGCGTCCAGACAATAACGGAGCACGCTCATATCGAAGGCGGCATTATGCGCCACGACGATTTCGCCTTGCAGCAGCGGTTCGAGCAATGGCCACAGCTCAGTAAAAGTAGGCTGCCCCTGGACCATTGACGGCGTGATCCCGTGAATAGCAATGTTCATCCCGTCAAACCGCTGGCGCGGGTCAATCAGCCAGACATGCTCGGCTGTAATAACGCCTTCTCTAACCTGGACAAGACCCAGGGAGCAGGCGCTGGAGCGGCTGGAATTAGCCGTCTCAAAGTCAATTGCTGTAAAGTTCATTTGGTAAAGCCCCTTATCTATCAGGTATATCATTAATACTAAAGTAGTGAGGGGGTAAATACAATCTAGCAATTTTACAAAACCTTGTGAGTATGATATTCCTTATATATGAAAAATTGGAAGAGTACATCGAGGGATGAGGAGATGAGGCTATGCTGCAGCTGCTAAAGGGTCAAAAGGTAGATGTAACAAAAGGGAAAAACGTAAATGAGCTTACGTTATCCTTCGGATGGTCAACCGCTAATCAAGAGATGGGGATAGATGCCGCTGCATTTTTGTTGTCAGAGCGGGGACGCTGCGAACGTGATGAGGACTTTATTTTCTATGGAAATCCGGTATCACAGGATGGAGCTGTAACACACACAGTCTTGAAGCAGGGAGATAAGGAAAGTCTCTCGGTTTCATTGTCCCGTCTGCCGCAGCAGGTTGCCCGGATCGCCTTGACATTGACTATCTATGAAGGCGAACAGCTGAATCATCGCATGAAAGATGTATCCGGCCTTTATCTGAAGCTCCAGGATCGTCAGAGCGGCGAGGAACTGCTCCGTTTTGAGTATGGCTCTGATTTATCCGATGAGACAGCGATCGTAGCGGGAGAATTATACCGCCATAACGGGGAGTGGAAATTTAACGCCATCGGCAGCGGTTTTAATGGAGGCTTGGCTGCACTATGCGTCAATTTCGGACTTGAAGTGGAAGAGGCGGGTTCTGCGGAGGTTGCTGCTGCGGCTGAAGTGCTGGCACCGCTTGAACCGCCTTCACCAACGCTGCCGCCAGCACCAGCCGAGCCGTCCGCTCCACCGGAACCTGTAAAGAATTCTGTCCTGTCTACCATTGACCTGCGCAAAAAAATAGTTCAGTTCACACTCGAAAAGAAGCAGTTGACCGGAGTAACGGCCCGGGTTGGGGTTGTGCTGGATATCAGCGGCTCCATGAGAGATCTGTATGCCCGAGGCATCGTGCAGGAAGTCGTGGAACGGATATTGGCCGTTGCCTGCAAATTTGACGACAATGGTTCGCTGGATGTCTGGGTGTACGATAACGAATTCAGCCGGCTCCCTTCGGTTACGGAACGGGACTTTGAACAATATGTACAAAGACATATTCTAAAAAATCCTTCGATTCATAAATTCGGGCGGAACAATGAACCTCCGGTGATGGAGGATGTGATCCGCAAGTATACCAAAGAAGATAAGGATTCTACTCCGGTATTTATCATATTTATCAATGACGGAGGCGTCTTGAAATTAACCAAGAAGGTGATTATGAAGGCAGCCGTCCAGCCGATATTCTGGCAGTTTGTCGGGATCGGCAATTCGGATTTCGAAGTGCTGGAAGGATTGGACAACATGACCGGCAGAGTCGTGGACAATGCGGACTTTGTTCACTTGGACCGGATTGAAGGAGTATCGGATGACGAGCTGTACGACAGGCTGCTCAATGAATTTCCGCACTGGCTGAAGGCGGCCAAGGACAAACGGATTCTCACGACGTAAGAGGAAGTTCAACATTTTTGCAAGAATAGGCTGGCCCATGGGCTAGCCTATTCTTGTGGTTAGGGGTTGTTCCCTCTCAGCACCGGGGAAGGATTGCAGATCCAGCCGGAAACCTTTAACCAGAGTATTCCCGTTCATAATATCGGTCTCGAAATGCCGTTTGAAGCCCAGCCGTTCGTAGAGCCTGATCGCCGAGACCATCATATCCGAGGTGTGCAGGTTCAGGGTGGAGGCGCCCAACTCACGGGATCTCCGGGCGGCTTCCCGAATCAGGAGTGCAGCAACGCCGCGGCCGCGTAGGTCAGGGGAGACGGCAAGCAGGCGCAGTACAGGGGAGTGGATGCCAAGCTCCGGCTTGCCGTAAGCCGTTTCCGAGGAGGTGAACAACAATGCGCTGCCGACAATCTGCTGGCCGGTTTCAGCGATAATGCGCGCGAACGGGGCATCACCGTGTACGGAATCAAGGATTGAATTCCGGTACGCTTCCCACTGCGGCTCAGGCATGTCGGCAGAATATTGGCTGTATGCGGACAGCAGCACTTCGGCGATGGCTTCGCGCTCATTATCTGCAGCGTCACGAATAATGATCTCTTTTGACATATTCACGATATACCTCCCTTGCATAAGTCAGATAGAAAGATCAGGCGAGTGACATTATTATAACTGACAAATCGCATAGACATAAGAGGAATTTAATGATTCTGATAAATGAATAGAAAAGTTCTATCCATCTTTGTGACTTATTTAACTAGGTCTGCCCAATTAACAAACAAACACGGTTTTCGAGACACTGTAAATAACGGTTAGGGTCTCGGCGGAAGCGAAGGCGTTTGTTACCTTCGAGAAGTCGGGATTCCCATCCCTTACGTTCGCGAAGGTAACACTCATATTCCACACAGCTCAGCTGATTCAAGAGATTCTCTTGTTTCAAGGCATCCTCGACCCAAACAACAAATTCTCCATTTCGCCAGATGTAGCGATTCCAACTGCGCAGCCCCGTCATTCGGCGGTGACGCATCTGGTCCGGCAGAAAAACCGTTCATGGTCATTATTTGTCCTTGGTAGGTACGGCGTATCGTAACACGCAAACAATCCTTGCCAAAATCCGGTGCTATATCGCTCAGATTCTCGACCATTTCGGTATCTTCTTTTCGGGTATAGGAACGTCTCAATTCGGTGCGGAGCCACTGCATTTGCACACGAACGCATTCTGCGGTTTACGGTGCAGGCGCACTCAAAATATGGGCAGCATCTTGAAGAGGCTTCAGCCAATGCTTTACTTTGTGGTATGAGGAGCAGAAGCTATCCAATGTTTCAAACAACTTCAGGAGTTTCTCACTGTAGGCGAACCCCCTTTTTTAGCGCTTCGTTGAAGCGAACCTTGAATCGCTAAGGCTTCTTCGTATACGCGAATCCCCGGAAGATCGAGCGGTGGATTCCCATCTTCGAGCAAAACGGCGCGCCACCCCCGCCAAGACTTCGCGGAGATGGTCGGTGACCGATGCGCGAAGTAGCGTCAGATATCGCTCGTACAGTCGTTCACAATTCCGCTCGGAAGTAATGACTCCCCGTCGATTGAGCTCCTCGTGCAGTTCGGAAAGTGTGTTTATAAGATTTCCATTACGCTTAACATGTTGCTCAACATCATTTACTAGCACTCTGACATAACGCTTACCATTCTAAATTAAGTGGAATAATATTGAATTTTATTGCAATATATGCTAGTATTTAAATGTAATATAACTCATGTTTCCCAAAGGGGCGTGTGACATGAAAAATAAAGTTTAGTAGAATCTAACTTACTTTGATTTTTTTTGGTATTTAAGTTTTTTCTCGGAATTAGTTTAATTGAAAGTTTGAGTTCGATTAAACGATAACTAAATATTTTTTTATAATCACTCGTGAAAAAAAACACATACTAATGATGGCTAAATTATTTAATTCGATATATATCTAAAGGAGATGTTTACGTTGAATCATATAAAAAAAATATCAGTATCTTTAGCTACTCTAATGATGGTTCTAGCACCTACAAGTGCAATTTTCGCTGAAGAAGCTGTTACAAACAACACGTTGCTGTCACAAGAAACGCAACCCTTAGGCAATGTTACTTTACAAGGAACAGAATGGGCACAGGTTGGACAGCAAACCGTACCTATTTACATGAATGGGCAAATAAAAGTCGTGTTAAATGGTCAATTTGGAGATATTTGCACTGTACATGCTATTGATCAATATAATAACCGAACTTACTTAGGACAATTGAACAATAAGGAATCCTTAATAACTAAACTATATGGTTACTACAAGATTGAATTAAATTTAATTAGTTCTAATCAATCAACTGGATCAACCTTCTACGTCATCTATTAGTAACTTTGTATACCTCCTGCATTTGTCTATATAAAAAAACAACAGGCGATAAAATTGCCCTGTTGTTTTTTTTTTCTAGGTCTGCCCAATTAACAAACAAACACGGTTTTCGAGACACTGTAAATAACGGTTAGGGTCTCGGCGGAAGCGAAGGCGTTTGTTACCTTCGAGAAGTCGGGATTCCCATCCCTTACGTTCGCGAAGGTAACACTCATATTCCACACAGCTCAGCCGATTCAAGAGATTCTCTTGTTTCAAGGCATCCTCGACCCAAACAACAAATTCTTCATTTCGCCAGATGTAGCGATTCCAACTGCGCAGCCCCGTCATTCGGCGGTGACGCATCTTGGTCCGACGGAAAAATCGTTCATGGTCATTATTTGTCCTTGGTAGGTACGGCGTATCGTAACACGCAAACAATCCTTGCCAAAATCCGGTGCTATATCGCTCAAAATTCCCGACCATTTCGGTATCTTCTTTTCGGGTATAGGACCGTCTCAATTCGGTGCGGAGCCACTGCATTTGCACACGAACGCATTCTGCGGTTTGCGGTGCGTGCGCACTCAAAATATGGGCAGCATCTTGAAGAGGCTTCAGCCAATGCTTTACTTTGTGGTATGAGGAGCAGAAGCTATCCAATGTTTCAAACAACTTCAGGAGTTTCTCACTGTAGGCGAACCCCCTTTTTTAGCGCTTCGTTGAAGCGAACCTTGAATCGCTAAGGCTTCTTCGTATACGCGAATCCCCGGAAGATCGAGCGGTGGATTCCCATCTTCGAGCAAAACGGCGCGCCACCCCCGCCAAGACTTCGCGGAGATGGTCGGTGACCGATGCGCGAAGTAGCGTCAGATATCGCTCGTACAGTTGTTCACAATTCCGCTCGGAAGTAATGACTCCCCGTTGATTGAGCTCCTCGTGCAGTTCGGAAAGTGTGTAATGCTGCTTGAACCGAAGCTCTCCGACGAGGGCAAGAACATCGAATCCGTAAGAAGTATGTTTAATCACGAGCGCATCGGCCTCGGCGGATCGAAAATAGGATTCCGGATACGGGCACTCCAAATTCGGGCAGACGTATGCCATATTCCAGATATCGAAGATTCCGTTCAGGGTATTGACGTATTTATGCCAAGCAGTATGGTGCCGCTTCAATTTCGTTCCGCAGTGCGGACATTGCCGCAGTTCGCTATGGAAATACATTCTTTTTTTCGGGGTAATCCGGTTTTTAGTTGAAGGCATGAATACCTCCTCCTTCCTTACCCTTTATTACCCCTTAGGAGAATATTTCCACACCGTTAGTCAAACGAGCAGACCTAGCATTTAATGGAAATCCGACTGAAATACACGGAATATGTGTTGACAAAAAAATATGCCGTGAATAAGATATATACAAAATCTATAAGAACGCAGCGCCATAATTCATTGTTAATTCATCGGAATAGTAAAATTAAACCCAACTAAGGGGGGCTAGGTGTGAACATTGAAAATATTGAGGCCTTTGTGTACATCAACCATTATGGAAGCTTCAATAAAGCGGCCGAAGTCCTGTATATCTCGCAGCCGACAGTTACCGCCCGTATACAATCGCTCGAACGGGAGCTGGATTGCCGGGTATTTGACCGGCTGGGCAAGCAGATTAATCTCACCGATAAAGGCAAGCAGTTCCTCCCCTATGCCCAGCAGATTCTCCAGGTCTATCAAACCGGCAAGCATCAAATACAATCGAAAGGACATATTCCGAATGAGCTGAGAATCGGCAGCACTGTCTCGGTGTCCAATTATTTGATGCCCCATCTGCTGCTTCATCTGAAGCGCAGGTATCCGCATATCACGATCAAGCTGACGACAGCGTCCACGGAAGTGCTGATCAGCAAGCTGAAGTCGAAGGAGCTCGATCTGGCTTTTATCCGTAAAGTCGTAAATCCGGCGATTCAGGCTTTTCCATTCTGCGAGGACCCCATTTCGCTGTATGTGCACAAGGGGCATCGCCTGGCCAAGGGAGGCCGTGCTTCAATACAGGATATCCGTCAGGAGACGCTGGTTTTCTTTGAATGCGGCTCTTTGGACTGGATGCGGCTGCACCGTGTATTTGAGAGTATGGAGCAGCCGCCGAATATTGAATATCAGGTGGATAATCTGGAGACGGCCAAGAAGCTGGTGCTGAAACAAGCAGGGATTTGCTTTCTACCGGCACTCAGTGTGCAGGAGGAAGTGGCGGCAGGGGCGCTGATCCGGGTGGATATCGCGGAGACGGAAGGGATTTCGCTGCGGACCAGCCTGATTTCCCTGAACGGGGAAAATGCGGAGTTTATCGAAACCCTGCTGGAACTTAGCATAGGTAAAGCCGGCGATCGACTTCTTGTATAGATGTATTAAAAAACTCTATTAGCGCATGGATACCTGCGGTGATAAAGTTAATTGCATAATCATAATCACGACTAATTCGATAGGGATTATAAAATTAAAATTCGAAAGGTTGGAGGGCATGCGATGGGTGAAGTATACCGGCTGGCAGAACAGAAGGATGCGGAGCAATTACTGGATATTACATATCGTGCCTATCAGCTGATTCGTGAACTGGGGCTGCATTGGCCAGCGGCAAACGCTGATCTGGCGCTGGTTGAAGACAATATTTCAACCAATGAATGTTATGTGCTTGAAGTCAGCGGAACGATTATTGCGACAATCACTTTGTCAAAAGAAGAAGAGGTCAAGAAGCTCAGCCCGCTGCCTTTTATCAAATGGTTCGCCGTGAGTCCGGAATACAGCAACAAGGGTTATGGCGGAAAGCTGCTGGATTGGGTAGAGGAGCATATTATTCTCGGACAATTGGGCTCACCCGAAGTCACTCTGGCAACGGCGAAAAAACATCCGTGGCTGGTTGAGATGTATGAGCGGCGGGGTTATGAAAAGTTCCTGGAGCTTGATCTGCAAAATGGCGACGGCATCATGTATCTGCTGAAAAAGACACTTATAAACAAACCACATTTCATTCAAAGGGGATAGAAACATGAAGAAGTCAATCTCACTGGTATTTGCATCAATACTCACGCTGGCGATTGCCGGCTGCGGAAATAACAGTAATAGTGCTGGCGGCAACAACACGGACAGCAGCAAGAGCGGGAATGTGGCAGAAGCTGCAGCACAGGCTAATGCGCAAGGGGGTAATGCTTCGGCAGAGCCGGCCAAGGTAACGAAGATCATCGTGGGCACAGGCACAGGTTTTCCAAAAGTCTGCTACATCGACGAGAACGGCAAGCTGACCGGGTTTGATGTGGAGCTGATTAAAGAAATTGACAATCGCCTGCCGGAATATGAATTCGAACTGCAGACGATGGATTTCAGCAACCTGCTGCTGAGTCTGGAAACCAAAAAAATCGACCTGGTCGCCCATGTTATGGAAAAAAATCCGGAGCGCGAGCTGAAGTATTCTTTTAACAAAGAAGCTTACGCCCACTGGAGAAACCGCATTGTGGTGGCTAAGGACAATGAGTCGATTCATTCGCTGGATGATCTGAAAGGTAAAAAGGTGCTGACGGGTGCAACCAGTGCACAGGCGCAAATTCTTGAGAACTACAATAAAGAGCATGACAATGCGATTAACATCGTGTACCAAAACGGTACGGCTAACGATACAGCTGCCCAGATCAGCTCCGGCCGTGTAGACGCCACGCTGGCTGCCGATTTTGTCCTTCCGATCATTGATCCGCAGAGCCAGCTGAAGGCAACGGGCGACGAGCTGTCATCGGCAGATATTCTCTATGTGCTGCGCAAGGATGATGCTGATTCGCAGAAGCTATCGGATGCGATTGACGGTGCGATCAAGGAGCTTAAGACAGACGGTACACTGGGCAAGCTGAGCACGGAATGGCTGGGTGCGGATGTTACAGCGAATTCGGTTCAATGATTAAGCCTGTGAGTGTGGGAAGGGAGGGAGTTTATGGGCGAACCATTTGATATCAGCTATGTATTTTCATTTTTGCCTAAGCTGCTGGGGACGTTAAACACCACACTGCTGATTGTCGCCTGCTCGCTGCTGGCAGGAATTATAGTCGGTTTTCTCGTGGCTCTGCCCCGCCTGTACAAAGTGCCGGTGCTGAAAACCTTCTCTGAAATCTATATTTCTTTTTTTCGGGGAACGCCGATTCTGATCCAGCTCTTCCTGTTCTATTACGGGCTGCCTGAAATCCTAAAACTGGTTCATGTGGATATGACCCGGACGCCGGTGCTTGTCTTTGTGATTCTAACCTACGGCCTGCATACGGGGGCATACATGTCCGAAATGATCCGGGCTTCTGTGATGGCGGTGGATAAGGGGCAGGTGGAGGCTGCCTATGCTACGGGAATGACGGGGTTCCAGGCTTTTACGCGGATCGTATTGCCGCAGGCGCTCGGCATCGCGATTCCGGTATTCTCCAATCTGGTGATTGCGCTGCTGAAAGATACATCGCTGGCCTTCACGCTTGGTGTGATGGAAATGACGGGCAAAGCACAGACGCTTGGCAGCTTGACACAGCATTTTATCGAAACCTACATTGCCCTTGCCCTGATCTATCTGGTCATCAGCTATACAATTGAGAAGCTGCTGCTTGTGGCGGAGCACCGGCTGCTGCGGCATGAAAAGCGGAGCACCCCTGAGAAAAAATCGTTTAGAGTCCACAAAAACTGGTCCTACCGGCGGATTATTGCGGAAATGGGATCGGGTAAAGGAGGCGCAGGATAATGAAACTGGATCCATCATTTATCTGGACGGCGTTCCTGCAAATCTTGAGCGCCATTCCTACCACCCTATATATTACAGTTGTCTCCGTGTCAGTGGGCCTTCTTATCGGCATTTGTGTCGCATTGATCCGGATTTACAGAGTGCCTGTCCTGTATCCGCTGGCGGTCGGGTATGTCACCTTTATCCGGGGCACTCCGATGCTGACGCATCTGCTGCTGATTTATTTCGGACTTCCTGTCCTTATTGACGGACTGGCCGCCCACTTTGGCTGGGGGTTCAGGTCGGTGTCGGTTCCGATGATCGGTTTTGCCTATATTTCGTTCTCAATTACAGCTGGTGCTTATATGTCCGAGGTCGTCCGTTCCGGTCTGCTTGCCGTGGACCGGGGCCAGCTGGAAGCTGCACATTCCATAGG
Organism: Paenibacillus sp. FSL H3-0321; assembly: GCF_038002865.1. NCBI lineage: Bacteria > Bacillati > Bacillota > Bacilli > Caryophanales > Paenibacillaceae > Paenibacillus > Paenibacillus sp. FSL H3-0321. The sequence goes on from NZ_JBBODH010000001.1 coordinate 5,893,069, forward strand.
CATGACCACCCCTCAGGCCCTGCGGCGGATTGTCTTTCCCCAGGCGCTGGCGGCAAGTCTGCCCAATCTGTCCAATTCCGTTATTGGTATGCTGCATGGGTCAACGCTTGCTTTTACCGTTTCCGTAGTGGATATCAACGCCAAGGCGCAGATTGTGGCTTCGACGAACTGGAAGTTCTTTGAGGCGTACCTGGCGGCGGCGCTGATCTTCTGGGGGCTTACATTCCTGATCGAGCGGCTGACGTCCCTGATCGAGAAACGGATCAATCTTTACAATCGAGGTGGAGTGGCATGATCAAGCTGGAGCGTATTTCGAAGTCGTTTGGACGGAATCAGGTGCTGAACAATATTGATTTAACCGTCACCAAAGGCGAGGTTGTTGTCATCCTTGGCCCCAGCGGCTCAGGCAAAACTACCCTACTGCGCTGCGTGAACTATCTGGAGAAGCCCAGTGACGGGGAGATTGCCATCGGCGATTTCAAAGTGAACTGCAGGCATGCACGCAAAAAAGAGATTCATCAGCTGCGGCAAAAAACGGCGATGGTCTTCCAGCAGTATAATCTTTTCCGGCATAAAACCGCGCTGGAAAATGTGATGGAAGGGCTGCTTATCGTCAAAAAGCTTCCGAAGGAGGAAGCGAAAAAACGGAGTATCGCTTTGCTGGAGAAGGTGGGGCTTGGAGCCAAGCTGGACGCCTATCCAAGCCAGCTGTCAGGCGGGCAGCAGCAGCGGGTAGGCATTGCCCGCGCCCTGGCGCTGGAGCCGGAAGTGATTCTGTTCGACGAGCCTACGTCGGCGCTGGACCCGGAGCTGGTGGGCGAGGTGCTGGCCGTCATCCGCAAAATCGCCAAGGAAGGCATCACAATGATTGTCGTGACGCATGAAATGGGCTTTGCCCGGGATGTCGCCAATCATGTCGTGTTTATGGATGGCGGTGTGATTGTTGAGGAAGGGACACCGACAGAGTTATTCAATCATCCGCGCGAAGAAAGAACGAAGCAGTTCCTGAAGCGGATTACACCGGAACTGAACTATTCCATTTAGGAGGCCAAAATATGGCGATTACAATAAGTGTCCTCGACCAAAGTCCAATTTATCCGGGGGAAACGCCGGAAGAAGCCTTCTTGCATACGATTAAGCTGGCGCAATTATCCGAGCAGCTGGGATTCCGCCGTTTCTGGGTTTCAGAGCATCATGACTCCGGGCAGGTAGCGGGTTCTTCCCCGGAGGTGTTGATTTCTCATCTGCTCGCCAAGACAGAAAGCATCCGGATCGGCTCTGGCGGCATTATGCTTCAGCATTACAGCCCTTATAAGGTAGCGGAGAACTTTAACGTGCTGGCTTCGCTTGCACCGGGGCGGGTGGATCTGGGGGTTGGCCGTGCTCCCGGGGGACTGCCGAGGAGCACACAGGCATTGCAGCAGGGCAGCTTTGAACCCTCCAGCCTGACGGACAAGATTATCGAACTCGAAAAGTATGTACATAACCGGCTGGAGGAAGACCATCCGCTGGCGGGGCTGAAAGCAGGCCCGATTCCAGGGACACCTCCCGAAATTTATGTGCTTGGCGCGAGTGTAGCCAGTGCGGAAATCGCTGCCGGACTGGGGTTGCCGTACGTATTCTCTTTATTCATCAATGGGGATCAGGCGATAGCGTTGGAAGCGATCGAGACTTACCGCAACAACTTCGAGACTTCGCCGGGAAAAGAACCCCGGGCAATTATTGCGCTGTCTGTCCTGGCTGCCGAAACCGAGGAGGAGGCCAAAGAACTGGCCGGAGCGCATAAGCTGATCCGGATTAATCTGGCCAGCGGCAAAACACTGACGGTTGCTACCCGGGAGCAGGCAGAGGAATTTACCCGGCAGAGTACGGAAGATTACACCATAGAAGAGCGGGAGCCGGAAATTACAAAGGGGACAAAAGCCAGCGTACGGCAACAATTGCTGGCGTTGTCCTCAGCATCAGGCGTCGACGAGTTTATCGTCACGACCAATGTGCAGCCCTTCGATAAGCGGCTCCGTTCCTTTGAACTACTGCATGAAGCACTGGCCGAAGTGCCTGCGGAGGCCTGACAAGAAGGGGCTAGTCCGATAAACATTATCGAAGGGAAGGAGGGCTTTCATGACAAGCAAAACCGTCGAGCCCAGCGCGGAGGCGTTCTATGAAATCATAACCGGGGTCCGGCGCCATTTGCACCGTTACCCGGAGCTGTCCAACGAAGAGTATGAAACCACGAAATATATTACAGCCCTGCTGGAGCAGGCCGGAGTAACTACCCTGGATTACGGGCTGAAGACCGGCGTTGTCGCGGAGATCGGCGGACTGCAGGAGGGGCCGGTAATCGCCCTGCGTGCTGATATTGATGCCTTGCCGATTCAGGAGGAAACCGGATTATCCTATGCCTCACAACATCCCGGAAAAATGCATGCCTGCGGACATGATTTTCATACTGCGGCACTGATCGGCGCTGCTTATCAGCTTAAACAACGGGAGAAGGAATTGAAGGGAACCGTACGCCTGCTGTTTCAGCCTGCGGAGGAGAAGGCGAAGGGTGCGCAGCAGCTGATAGCCAGCGGGGTGCTGAAAGATGTCCGTGCAGTCATTGGAATGCACAATAAGCCAGATCTGCCGGTCGGAACTATCGGCATTACAAGCGGCCCCTTGATGGCTGCTGCGGATGGTTTTGTGGTTGAGATCAAAGGAGCAGGATCACATGCTGCTGTGCCGGAGGCCGGAGTCGACCCTATCGTGACAGCTTCACATGTGGTGACTGCACTCCAGTCTATCGTCAGCCGCAATGTCAGCGCATTGCACAGTGCAGTGATCAGTGTGACGCAACTTCACAGCGGGAACTCATGGAATATTATCCCGGAGTCTGCAGTGCTGGAAGGCACGATTCGTACCTTCAATGAACAGGTGCGCGGTGAGGTGCTTGAGCGATTCAGTCAGGTGGCGACCGGTGTAGCTGCTGCTTTAGGAGCAGAAGCGGCTGTTCGCTGGATCGAAGGCCCGCCGCCGGTAGTCAATGATGCCGCGCTTGCACGGCTTGGAGAGCAGACGGCAGAGGAGCTGGGCTACACCTCCGTGAAGCCGGTGCCTTCACCGGCTGGTGAAGATTTCGCCTTTTATCAGCGGGTGGTTCCCGGATTGTTCGTCTTTATGGGCACCGCCGGAAGCCGGGAGTGGCATCATCCTTCCTTCAATCTCGATGAACGTGCACTGCCGGTAGGCGCCGCATTCTTCAGCAATCTGGCTGTACGTTATTTGGAACAGTTCTCCTCGGAGGGAGGTGCAGTGACATAACGAACCACTCTGTTTATGACGTGATTATCGTCGGGGCGGGTTCAATGGGCATGAGTGCCGGTTATCATCTCGCCCGGCGGGGGATCAAGACATTGCTGATCGATGCTTTCGATCCGCCGCATACGGAAGGAAGCCATCACGGAGAGCCGCGGTTGATCAGGCATGCCTACAGCGGTGACCCCGCCTATACTGACTTGGCCCTGCGTGCCCATGTGCTGTGGAAAGAAGCGGAGCAGCAAAGCGGAACCGAGCTGCTTGTGCCTTCGGGAGTCCTGAATCTGGCAGACAGCGCAGTATACTCCTTCCGCAGCCAGCTGGCGGAAGCCGGGAAGCAGAAGGTACGAGTAGAGCAGCTGGATGCACAGGAAATCCGCCGGAGGTGGCCTGCCTTGAACCTCCCGGATTCGTTCGAAGCCATGTATGAGCCGGATGCCGGATATCTCTACAGTGAGAGATGTATCGCCGCTTACCGCGGGCTGGCATTGGCTCATGGTGCAGAGCTGCTGACGAATACAGCAGTACTTCATGTGACTGCGCGCGAAGGAAGTGTCACGGTCCACACGAAGAACGGGGAGATTCATGGAGGGGCGGCCATTCTGAGTGCCGGGGCCTGGTTTGGCGCGTTGTCGCCATTCATCACACTGCCGATTAAGGCGATCCGCAAGGTTGTTGGCTGGTTTCAGAGTGCGCCTGACTTTGACAGCGGAAACTTCCCCGGATTTACATTGGGCACCGAGGAAGGCGGATATTACGGCTTTCCCGGTATTGGCGGAGCCGGCCTGAAGATCGGGCGGCATGACACGGGCCTGGAATGGAAGCCGGGTGAGAAGCTGGCTCCTTTCGGCACTGAAGAGAGTGACGAAGGGGATCTCCGCCGTGTCCTGGAGGCGTATATGCCCGGCGCAGCCGGACGGCTGCTGAAGGGGGCAGTCTGCAAATATGAGCATACACCGGATGAGGATTTTATTATCGACCGTCATCCTCTTCATCCGAATGTACTTCTGGCCGGCGGCTTTTCGGGACATGGCTTCAAATTTTCCAGTGTTGTGGGGGAAATCCTGGCTGACTTAGCGGCAGACGGACAGACCCGCCACAATATCCGGCCGTTTTCGTTAGCACGCTTTGAGACACCGGGTCAATCGCAAGCCGGACAACTTTTGGAGGGGATCTAATGGGCAATGTGCAAATCAGGGATTATTTGAATACGCATCAGCAGCTGGTTCAGGCACTGGAGGATTTGACGGAGGAGCAAATAAAATGGAGGGCCGGGCCGGCCAGCTGGAGTGTAACCGAGGTGCTGGCTCATCTGGCCGATCACAGCATAGTGGTTTCATTCCGCATCCGCGATATTCTGGCGGGTACCGAAGTGCAGCTGCCGGTCTTTAATCAGGATGCCTGGGTCAGCGGCCAGTATGCCAACAGCGGGAATGCCGCCGACAGCCTGGAGTTGTTCCGCAGCCTGCTTCACTACAACAGCCTGCTCCTCGGACGGCTCAACCCGGAAGACTGGGAGAAAAGCGGCATTAACTTCAAAGGGGAAACGGTCAGGATTACGGACATCGTACGTTTGTTTGCCGCACATGTACAGACCCACCTTGGCCAGATCGAACGCATCAAGCAGAGTGCTAACGCAGCTTCTTATATTCAATAATTAAGAGGAGGAATGGATATGACCAAGCCAAGACAACTGAAACTGGGGGCGCTGCTGCACGGGGTAGGAGGAAGCACCTCGATGTGGCGTCATCCTGAAGCCCAGCCTGATGCGAGTGTGAACTTTGAGCTATACAAGAAGTGGGTGCAAAAGGCTGAGGAAGGCAAGCTGGATCTGATCTTTATAGCTGATGGTTTATATATTAATGAGAAATCCATTCCCCATTTCCTGAACCGGTTCGAGCCATTGACCATTCTCAGCGCCTTGGCTGCCGTCAGCAGCAAAATAGGCCTGGTAGGCACCTTGTCCACCTCCTACAGTGAGCCCTTTACCGTGGCCCGCCAGTTCGGATCTCTGGATGTGATCAGCGGCGGACGGGCAGGCTGGAATGTTGTAACTTCTCCGCTGGAAGGCTCTGCTTTAAATTACAGCAAGAAAGAGCATCCTGACCATGGCAAACGCTACCGCATCGCCGCGGAATATTTGGAGGTGGCGCGCGGATTATGGGATTCCTGGGAGGATGACGCGTTTGTACGCGATAAGGAGAGCGGTGTCTTTTTTGATCCGGACAAGATGCACACGCTGGATCATCAAGGAGAATTCTTCTCTGTAAAAGGACCGCTGAATATTGCCCGCTCGAAGCAGGGACAGCCGGTTGTGTTCCAGGCAGGTTCTTCAGAGGTCGGCAAGAATTACGCCTCGAAAGAGGCCGATGCCATCTTTACCGGACATGACACGCTGGAGGAAGCACAGGCATTCTACCGGGATGTGAAGGCACGGATTGCTTCGTTCGGCCGGAATCCTGATGAGGTGCTGATCTTCCCGGGCATTGCGCCTATCATTGGCGATACCCCGGAGGAAGCGGAGCGCAAATACCAGGAGGTTGCCGGCCTCGTGACGATTGAGAACGCGCTGAACTATCTGGGCAGATTCTTTGAACATCATGATTTCTCACAGTATCCGCTGGATGAGCCGTTTCCAGAGCTTGGCGATTTAGGCCGAAACAGCTTCCAGAGCGGAACGGACAAAATAAAGAAAAATGCCAAAGAGCAAGGCTTGACACTGCGCCAGGTCGCTCTGCAATCTGCTACCCCGCGCAGCAGCTTTATTGGCACACCGGAGCAGGTGGCGGATCAAATCCAGCACTGGTTTGAGTCCGGTGGAGCAGACGGCTTTATGATAGCTGCCGCTGTACCGAGCGGCCTGGAGGAATTCGTGGACCGGGTGGTGCCGATTTTGCAGGAACGGGGACTGTTCCGTAACGAATACGAAAGCGATACACTGCGCGGAAATCTCGGTATACCGGTACCGGAGAACCGTTATTCCAAGTCGACGGAGCCCGCAGGGAGAGTTTGAGGATAAGGCCAGCTGGTTTAACAGGCAGTTTAAGCCTGATGCCCCTGATTATAGAGATAGAACTTAAAAACTTGAGATAAGGGAAAGGAGCAACGGAGGGGGGATTTTGGAACTGGAGGAGTGGTAGCGTCCGCCTCCCTCCTTATGATTCAGTTTTCTTGCGCTAGCTCGCTAATTCGCAGGATTTCATTCGTTGTGAACACGAATGTGGTAACGAAGCAGACGAGAGTGGGGGGGAATGGCGGCACGGGCATAACGAAATAAGGGAATATGAAAAATTCCCATTATATTCCTTTATTTGCGTGCTCCATCTTCATCCTTGAGGTTTACCCTCCCATGTCTCAACGGGTCTATGCCCTTACATTCCTTCGTTACACCTATCAAGGAGATGAAGTCCGTCATTGCTTTGTCCACGGGTCTGAGCCCTTTAGGCGGTCGTAGCGGTACCTCATGCTTCATTGTGAATCCTGCGAATGAGCCAGTTGGCAAGCGGGTGCTAGGTTTATTAGGCTGCTGGGTTTACTTTGTACACATCGTAATCGGAATGGCTCTTCGACATCGCTACAAGCATGCGAGCAAGCTTCCCGCACAGCTTCATAATTGACTTCATGCCGGTCATGTTCTTCACTCGTTTGTTATGCTGATGCAGCGCCCGAAATTCCGGATTAACAGAGACCATCTGAAAGACCGTTATAAAGAGGATTTTTCGCAGTCCGGGTCGCCCTCGCTTCGTGATTTTCACTTGGCCTCTGTAGGTGCCTGAGCTGTTCTCAGACAGATGTAAACCGGCAAATCGAAGCAATTGGTTGCCGTGAACAAAGCGGCTTAAATCACCCGCTTCACTGTATAACGCAGCCAGCGTAATGTCATTTATCCCTTTAATAGATCGCAGGATCTTCGCTGTGGGAATGTTTTGAAGAATCCGATTTATCTTTTCCTTCAGTTGATCCAACTGGTCGTTGTACAGCTGTAGTTGCTGCAAAAGTATCGACATACTGAGTTTGGCTTCCTCTACAAGATCTGGGAGACCTACGGTTCGCTGCGCCGCATGGATGAGGGCGGCGGCTGCCATGCGGCTGCCCGCACGTTTTAGCCGTTTTTTCCACCCTGAAATGACATCTTGAACCGATAAGGAACGAAGATCAGAGGGATGCGCAAATTCGGCCAACGTCGCCAGAGCCGTCTTCGAAGTGATGTCTTTAAATACCTGCTGAAACTCAGGGAAGTACATGTCGGTCCACCGGTACATTTGGTTGACAACGCTGGAGACTTGTTTGGAAATATAGTCTCTGGTGGTGACAAGTTGTCTAAGCGCCCGATACGATTCGGCGTGGAGATAAACGTCACTGTAGTAGCCATTCTTCACCATGTCGGCAATCACCAAAGCATCCTTAACGTCATTTTTAGTTGGAGAATTGTCCCGGTTTTCTTTGTTGCGTTTCACCTGGAAAGGATTGACGAGAACGAGTTCGAGTTGCTTCTCTTGAAGCCAGAGCGCTAAGTTAAACCAGTAGTGACCGGTTGGCTCAACACCGAAGATGACATCGGTCTTGTTGAATTGGAGCCTGAGAGCCTGCATCCACTGAAGCAACTTTTCATAACCCTCCAGGTCATTAGAGAAGGCAAGATAGGCTCCTCGTTCGATGCCTCGGTAGTCTGTCGCACGAGCGACATGAGTGAACTTGGCGATGTCGATACCAATGATAAGATGATGGCTGGTAATGCGTTCAATGCGTTGATTTTGTTTAGCCGATTGTTTAAACTTCATAATAAGAGCACCTTCCTTATAGATGTTTTGGTTGTCGTCGTGGACACCTTTTCATCATAAGGAGGTGCTCGTTAAATTTCAAATTCGAAATTTAAGAGTATACAGGAATGCTTTGTCTTCGGATTTCTACCGTTAATAGCGGTTAAAATCTAGAAATTTGAAGACAACAGCGGCCGGAAGTCCAAATATTCACCGTAGTTGCGACTGATCCTGTACTCTATAACCTTAAGTTCAATCTATATAGTACACAAAAAAGGATACTCCCCCTTGAAAGGGAAGTATCCTTTTTGTGTATTTTAGTTACTTGCTGCTGTCCGTTTTCTTGCTGCGGAGCCGTTCCAGCTCGGCTTCTACTGCACTGTTAACCGGGGAATCAGCTGCCTCAGCAGATTGGTGTGCGGAGGTTTCCGCAAGTGCTTCCCATTCGCTGATTTTGTCTTCCATACGTTCAAAACCGCGTGATGCTGTACCGGCGTTGATAACATGGCCCCGGGTTCCGGGATAAGCAGGGTGACCGCTGTTCTGAGCCTGCTGTCTCGCCAGTTCCTCCGCTTTGCGCGCACGGGCAGCCAGCTCGGTTCTTTTGGCTTTCAGGCGCTCATGCTCTGCTTTGGCACTTTGGATGCTGACTTCCAGGGCAGCCAGAGTCTGCCGGGTTTCTTCCAGACCTGCTGTGCATTCTGCTTCGCTTTCCAGGTAGCGCAGCTTAGCCATTACTGCGGCTCTGGCTGCAGGCTCATTTCCTTCGCTCATTGCTTTGACCGCATCCGCTTCACTGCGTTCCGCAAGGATTTGATATTCGGAGATACGACGCTCCAGCACATTGGCAGCTGCCTTGAATTCGCGTTGTTTATTTTCAGCGCCTGTAATTTTATCATCGAGTTCCCGCAAATATTGTCCAGTCAGCAGAATCGGATCCTCCAGTTTATTCAGACCTTCGTGAATTGCTGCCTTTGTCAGGGTGGTGATTCTTTGGAATATGCTCATGTTCATTTCTCCTTTAGGTTTGGATGAATTTAATAGTTTCAATGGTTTAATTTAAATGGATTAAAAAGAATGGTAGTCATCCGTGAAGCTAGTAATAGGCTCTTTAGGGACAATGAGGCTGGCCACTATATAAATGAGAGCAACGGTGCCGAAGCTGAAGACGGCAGTGACCGCAACAAGCAGTCTAATAAGTGTGGCGTCAATGTTCAGTGTACGGGCCAATCCTCCGCATAAGCCGGTAAGCTTTTTGTCTCTTTCGGAACGGAATAGTTTTGTCATGGTTGAATCGCGTCCTCTCCATTGGGATTTACCAGAATGAATCTTTTTTTAATATCCGGTGTCTATGTACTTATTGTAAGGCTATATGAAGTTCGGCAAAACGGCCTGAAGACTGTTTTTCAATCCAGACCTGAGGCGGGGAAAGGTTCCGCAGTAAGGCGGGGATGAACGAGTACAACGGGGAACGGAAGGCCTTCTGCCATTTGTAATATGTTGTGCCGGGAGAACGCCTTTCTCTCTTTTAACATAAGACGTCAACTGATTAATCCGCATTTAACAATGGGGACCTATACTGTTATTATCTCTATTCCTCCAATAGCTTAAGAGATTGTAAACAGCCGGATCATATGATGAAGATAAGGGAGGACTGGCCCCATGGGTATTCATAAATATTTCCGCTCTCTGAACGAACTGGAACGGATCATCCGCTGTCCGGGGAAATTCAAATTCGAGGAGCACAGTGTAGCGGCCCATTCCTGGAAGGTCGTGCAGTACGCCAAAACCTTGGCAGATATCGAAGAAAAGCATGGTGCAGTTATTGACTGGAAGAAGCTATACGAGATTACGAGCAGCCACGATTACGGTGAAATCTTTATCGGCGATATTAAAACACCGGTCAAACATTCCTCGCTGCAGCTGCGTTCTTTAATCCAGCAGGTCGAGGAAGGTATGGTCCACAATTTCATTGAAGAGCATATTCCCGAGGATTTCAAAAGCATCTTCTTCCATCAATTACGTGAAGGCAAGGATGAATCGCTGGAGGGGCTGATTCTGGAGGTAGCCGACAAGATGGATCAGGTCTACGAGGCATTCGCCGAACTGCAAAGAGGTAATACGGAAAAGGAATTTGTGGTTATGTACCGCAATGCCCTGATCAAGATCAAGAACATAGACCTGAAATGCGTGGAATATTTCCTGGCTGAGATTTTGCCGGATATGGTCAATGAGGAAACACTGTCCTCCATTGATATCAAACGGATCACGGAAGAGGCACTGGCTCTGTAGTTTAGGGTCGGGGGCTTTTTTTTTGTATACATAGAAATAAATGAAGAGCGAAACTGGGCAGCAGAGATCAGCTATACATAGAGTTGGATTGTTTCTTAGCGATCAAATATACATAAAAGGCTGCTGAACCGTTAAAAGCGATATGCAGTGGGACAGTGAGCGCAATAGACTCTGTCACCTGGGCGATTAGCCCAAAGAACAGCCCGCCGGCAAATGCGAATATCATAAATCTGATGCTCTGGCTGTTCAGCTTATAATATTGCAAATGGGAGACTGCAAACAGCGCGCAGCTGTGATTACGACAGCGAAGCTGAGTTCGATTACAGGCGTATGATGAATTTGGCCGAGGCTGTGATGACGGGTGAGAACAGGCAGAGCCAGCCCTCGGAAGGCAATCTCTTCGAGCACGGGAAAGATAATCACGAAGTTGAACCGGTCAAACCTGCCTGCGGGAGAATAGCCGGAGGATCTCGCGATGAGGCAATTGACAATCAGAATGATAAAGAACAAAGGCAGCACCGTAGATAGATTCTTCGGGAAGCTGTAGATATAAGTGTTTTTTATTAATAAGCTTGCAATGATAACCATAATTCCCCAATAATAGACAGAGAACCGTAGATGCTGCTTATAGATAAGCCCAATTACGCTTTGAACAATCCTGAACGAAAACGATAATAGAATCACAATGAACAAAGACCACAGCATTTGCACTTCAGTCCTCCCGGCGGATTACAGCATAGTTAATTTGATTTTCTTGCTTTACGGATTGGATAGATATGACAAATATAACATGAAGAAAGCGTGTGGGTATATGAATAAACGGGGCTGAAGAGATCAGGTGGCGGCGTTCGGTGTTGAATCTACGGACTTGTCTTCACTGACGATCAATGGAATCGCTGTAAACGAGAATATCGCGGATGTGCAGTGGGATGTGTACAAGAAGAATCCAAGTTTTGTGGATAAAAGCACTAAAGCTGCTGAATACAGATATTATGAGGATTTCCTCGTTGTCTATGAAAGTGACGGAGCCATTATCAAATTAAAAACCTTGTCTGAGCATGGAATAATGAGCCAAGCCGGTGACGAGCTGACAGTGCTGAACGAGGTGGAAAGCAAGCTGGGAGACCAATACAAGGTTCAAAGCTACGACTCCGCCCAGGGCCTAAAAGCAAGGGTGTATTACGACAAAGAAAACCGGATCAAAGCAAGCTTCGTGTATCCTAAAAATGCCCCGGACGATAAGATTGTCTGGTCCATTGTAGAGAGGTATTAAAGTGAATAGATAGGAGATAGAGATGAAAAATGGAACGAGATAGGATTAAGTTTAGCTGGGTGGGCAGTCACGCAATGTACCTTGACGATCCTGCGGCCATGAATTTTGGTAATATGGCTATCGGCTGTTATGGCGGAAATACTGCAGCAGGTGCGGACAAAAACGAAGACGGCCTCTTTGTATTGCTTGACCCGGACGGAAGCTGGGAGTTCGTTATGTTGCTGGATGCCCATAAAACGGCAGAAAGTGCAGAGCTGCTGGTTAGCACCATTGACAGTGCAGCCAGTGAAATTACCGGACATCTATCACAGCCCATATCACAGGCTTTGGATGCTTTACAGGAGTATCTATTATCCCTCTTTACCTCGGAAGCCTTCATTAACAGATGCAGGGAAGTGACCGGTGAAACGGCATGCCTGATCTGCGCCCGCAAAGAGAATTACATATGGTGGCTGTCTGTCGGTGACAACTCACTCTACCTGCTTCATCCGGACCTCGCTGCCCGGGGGCAATTCTTACTGAACCAGCGGAATTATTATGAATGGATCGGGTATGCCAACACCTTTGCCCAGCCTGTTCCCTGCTATTCAACTGGAGTCAGAGAACTGAGAGAAGGACATCAAGTGCTCGTCATGACGACTGACGGTCTTCTGGAATATGGGGCACAGTCCTATGCAAATCCGCAAAAGCTGTTTGATGCTTTCTATTCGGCAAGGGATATGAAGGAGTGCATCGGTGCTGCGCTAATGGAGGTACATCAGGAAAAAGGCCGTGACAGTGCAACTGTCATTGCCTGGAGCTTCGATAATAAGATGACAGCAACAATGCCAAGTGACCAGTGAATTCTGTTGGAGACTTGATCCACAACACCAATGATGTTAAGTAACATTATCTAAGTTGAAAAGAGGGATAAACGATGAGTAAGGCGGGAGCTTTTGCAGCGGCATTGGATTCCTATTGGCATTATACGCAAATGCCTTGGGGCCGATTATTTTATCAGACGGCTTGGGATCAAATAGACCGGTTCTTAGGTGAGCAAGCACAAGCTATATTGGACATCGGCTGCGGTTTCGGTATTTCCAGTAATGAGTACAGCAGGAAAGGGCATCGGGTAACTGCGGTAGAGCCTGCCCATGAGATGATCGAGCTCGCCAAAAAGGCTGGACCGGAAGTGTCTTATTTGGAGAATTCTTTTGAAAAGGCATCCGGGAGTTTGGGGAAATACGATTGGATCTTTTGCCATAACATTCTTGAATATACGGAGGATCCCCAGCCTTTTATCCAGCAGATCAGCAACTGCCAGGCCACAAATGGCTACTTGTCACTGATCGCTCATAATCCGGTGGCGAAGGTAATGAAAAAGGCAATTCTCAATAAAGATCCTGAAGATGCGCTTGCAAGTATAGGCAGCAGCCGGGAGTATAGCGGAATTATTCAAACGGATATCACAGTATATCCTTACTCTCAGTTAGTGGAATGGCTCAACGAAGCGGGTTATGAGATTGAAGGTCATTTTGGAATACATAATCTGTACGGATATATCGCTGACAATGAGCTTAAGCAGACTGAAGAATGGCATAACCAGACCATGCGGCTGGAGCTTGAAATCGGCAATCACAGTCCATACAGGGATATAGCCATATTTACACATATTATCGCTAAGAAAAGCAATTAATTGCCGGAGGAGTTAAGCATGAAAAAGGGAAATATCATTTTATTAAATGGAGTTTCAAGCTCCGGCAAGACAACGGTAGCCAAGGCATTATTAAACAAACTGCCGGATTACTTCCATTATAGTCTAGATAGTTTCGACCTTGTCATCGAACAGATGGAGGACCGGGACAATAATCGGCTAATTCCTGTTGCAACAGAGTATTATTTCCACCGGACGATCGCGATGTTCGCGGATACCGGGGTTAATCTTATCGTGGATCATGTGATCCATGACGCCTTTACAAGAGAGGACTGGCAAAAAAGCCTGTCCGGATATCCGGTGATGTCTGTGGGCGTGTTTTGCCCGCTAGATGAGCTTGAGCGCAGGGAAAAGGAAAGAGGAGACCGCAGAATCGGGCAAGCCAAAGAGCAGCTGGAGTTTGTCCATAAGGAAGAGGTGTATGACCTGGAGGTCGATACATTTAGGAATGGTTTGGAAGGTTGTGTGGAGAAAATCCTTCAGCAGATGCAAGCAGAGCTGGAATAGTACCTATGGCATAGCTATTCATGAAACCGTAAATAACACGTAAAGGGCTCAAGCGGACAAGCTTGAGCCCTCTTTGCATGCGGCGGAATTTTGCTCTTCAAAAGATAGGTGCAGGGCGTCGTGCCAACCAATCTTAAAGGAGGGAAATCAACGAGTTCATTTAAAACAAAAGAGACCTACATGTACTAATATAATATTCCGATAATGATTTTTGAAGGGTGTATTTACAATTTAATCCTGATATTTCGGTCAGCGGATGGATTTACTAATTTCATGGAGTAACACGTTATATCCCAATTTACTCCGCTTATGCTACTCTATGAATATTGGACGATAGGAGGGTGAATGCATGAGCGAAGGAGAGCAATTAAACATACAGTATGAGCATGAAATACCCGTTAATGCTTTTGTTTGGTCACCGAACACATTCATGCAGCCCCTGCATTACCATTCCAGTCTAGAGATCGGCTGTTGTATTTCGGGAAAGGGATGGTTTCATTTCGGAGAAAACACGTACCCTGTTCAGGTTGGGGATGTATTCATAGTTAACCATTCGGAGCTGCATATTGCCTGGTCTGATGAAGAGGACCCAAGTACATATATCTTTCTGAATTTCGATCCAGGGTTGTTGCTTACAGAGGACGAGAGGCTCCTGATTCCTTTCTGTTATTCTAACGGACTCTATCAGAACCGGATTCCACACAGCGAACCCCTAGCCATTGAATTAAGACAACTCATCGAACGGGTCCGATCCGAGCTTGTCGATAAACAGGAGGGTTACTCCAGCATGGTAAAAGCAACCTTGCTGCATATATGTACCCTCCTGCTTCGGAATCGCTCGATCCCACTGCAACAGAAGGATTGGCAGAAGCTGACACGTACGATCAGGGAGTACCGGAAACTGATGGATTACATTAAGGAACATTACACGGAAGCTTTAACCCTTCAGGAGGTTGCTAAATATCTGGGAGTCAGCCCCTCACGTGCAAGCCATGTATTTCTAGAAGCAACCGGGCGCCATTTCAAGGATTGCCTCCTGCAGGTCCGATTGAACGAGGCGAAACGTTTACTCGTGAATACCAGCCTGGATGTCACAGAAGTATGCTTCTCAAGTGGGTTTCAAAGCGTATCGACGTTCTACCGTTTATTTGGGTCAATCATTGGGCTTTCTCCTATTGAATACCGGCAGCAATATCAAACATTTCGCAATATTTGAGAATTTCCCTATAGTTATTGAGAAGCCTCTCCTCCAAACGGGTTCTATAATGAATATAAAATACAAAGTTTGGGGTGCGTATCATGGCAGGATGGGATAGTTTACAGCGCTTGGTGAAAGAAGAGGTTATTCAGCGCAGAGATGAGGGCTGCAATACAGAGGGCTTTATTGAAAAGATAGAGACGGCAGGCAATGATCGTGAGCAATTGATGGCAATATATGAGCAATTGATGAGGCTTCCGATTAGACCGGATTTCCCGTTTGCCGAGCCGTCTGAATTGGATGAAATCCGTAAAGAGCGTCCGGAAGGGCCGAGAGTGCTTCATCCGCAACATTCCGAGTCAGTCTGGCGGGACAAATTTTATGGAGCATGGCTTGGACGTAGTGTTGGCTGTGCACTTGGCAAACCCCTTGAGCAGTGGGAGTATATGGCCGGCAGCTTCGGCAATCCAGGCTGGAAGAATGTTCAGCTTTGGTTCCAAGGTGCAGACGCATGGCCTATAACGACTTACGTACCTGCCCAATCCCGTGCACAAAAGGAAGTTGGTCTGAACATTGCTAATGTCTCCCCTAAGAGCCTGCGTGAAAACATCCGCTACATGGAGAGCGACGATGATATCCGGTATACGGTCCTTGGCCTCATTATGCTGGAAGAAAAAGGGCTGGAGTGGGATTCTTGGGATGTGGGTCTGTTATGGCATAGAGTTTTGTCTTATTCTCAGGTATGTACAGCTGAAACGCAGGCGTATTTAAACTTTGCTCAGGTAACCTCACATCTTAACAATTTATTGAAAAATGAAGGGAATGCCCGGAATTCAGACTGGGAACAGCAGAAGGATTGGGTCCGTACCTATCTGAATCCTTATCGCGAATGGATCGGCGCCCAGATCCGGGCAGACGGATTAGCCTATGGCGCAGCCGGCAAACCGGAGCTAGCGGCTGAACTGGCATGGCGTGATGCTTCTTTCTCGCATGTAAAGAACGGCATATATGGAGAAATGTTCGTAGCCGCCATGATTGCTGCTGCATTCTCGGAACGCGATCCTGAGCGGATCGTCGAAATCGGCTTAAGCGAGATTCCTGCTGCCAGCAGATTGGCGAAGGATGTTAGGGAAGCCGTTGCGATTGCACGTAGCACGAAGGATCAAGTGGAGTTGGTTAACCGGATATGGGAAGCCTTCAAGCACTATAATCCGGTTCATACCAACAACAATGCGGCTTTGGTGGCGGCTTCACTGATCTTCGGTCAAGGGGACTTCGAAAAAGCCATTACCACAGCGGTTCTGGGTGGCTGGGATACAGATTGCAACGGGGCCACAGTCGGCTCTATTATGGGAGCTATGTTGGGAGCAGAGGCAATCCCTAGCTCATGGACTGCACCATTAAATGATATCCTGTATGCAGAAATCAATGGTTTCCATCCCATCCCGATTTCTGAATGTGCGGCCCGGAGCTTTGAGGTGTTTAAGAAGCTGAACCCTGACTCCTGTTGCTAATAAAGAATAACATGGAAACCTAAAAGGTCTAGCAACCTTTTAGGTTTCTTTAGTTTGTACAAAGGTATGGCTGCTTGCTGTATTTATGATTACGCATAATATTGGACTAACAAAAGCAGGGTATGATTGAAAATATAATATTTATTGCTCTGAGAAACGGGAGACGTCCATAAAAGAACTCTTCCGTTTCTATTTTTATGTCCGTTTTTGATGTCCGTAAGCTGCAATTTTATTAACGGATGATGAATTTTGTTAGCCCACTGTTAATTATAAGCGAATGGCTTGAAAGGCTCTTACTCCAGGTTGTATGATCAAAACAACAACAGAAAACAAAATGAAAACACATGAAAGCAACTTAAATTATTAGGAGGGCAAGTTATGAATAATTGAGTTTATTTAGACCGGGAAAAGACTAAATATAAAGGCAACCTGCATCTTCATACCACTTGGTCGGATGGCAGTTTACCTGCAGTACAAGTAGTAGAAGCTTTTAAAGCCAAGGGCTATCATTTCATTTCGATTACCGACCACGATATTTATGCCAGAACGGAAGAATTCAATACGGTTGACTTCGTCACTCTCCCAGGGATGGAAAGAGGGGGATTAAACCAGGTTGCAGATAAAAATCCAGGCTACCATTTCGGTGTGTTAAATGATCCTACTGCAGATTCAGAGCTGGAAAGATTCGAACATTTAGAGCAGTTCCCGGTGCCGATTCCATGGGTAGGGGACCACTCGCCCCAACTGCTCATTGACGAAATGCGGGCGCACGGGAATTTGGTCATCTTCAACCATCCGGAGTGGCACTTGACTCGATTTGAAGACATGGTTAAATATGATGGGTTTTTCGCGATTGAGATTTACAACCATGCTACGGAGTGGTCGACCACAAGCTCTTATGGCGCAGCTTACTGGGATCATGCGTTGCAGAATGGCAAACGAGTATTCGGTATTGCCGCGGATGATTCTCACGAACATGATCCGAATTGGAGAATTCCTGAGTACGGAGGAGGCTGGGTACAGGTACAATCGGCAGCGCTGAACCCAGTGGACCTTGTGAAAAGCTTGAAGCAAGGTGAATTTTATTCCAGCAGCGGTCCGGAAATTTACGATCTGCGGGTGATGGACGGCAAACTCACGATCGAGTGCTCTCCCTGTAAATTTATTATGTTTAAATCATTTCCCCAAAGAGGAGCTTTTATAGGGGATTTTGAGAGCGGTGAGCCATTGACTCAAGCGTCCATGGAAGTCGATAAGGATATGCAATATATTCGCGTGGAATGTATTGACTTCGCAGGGAAGGTGGCATGGTCCAACCCTGTATTTGTATCCGATTTGCTGCAGGGAGGAGAATAGCTATGAAGTCAAAAATCTATTTAGACGAGAGTAAGCGCAAATTTAAAGGGAATCTCCATACCCATTCAACTCGCAGTGATGGGCAATATGCTCCTGAGGTTGTAATCGAAGCTTATAAGAATAAGGGTTATGACTTCATGTGTTTAAGCGATCATGAAATTTATTTCAAATCCGATAGCTATGACGACGAAAAATTTATCATGCTGGATGGTTATGAAATGGCATGTGAAATGAGCAGGAAAGAAACGGGCCAGCAATACCATATACACGGGCTTTTCGATAAATCGCTAGGCTCAGAATACGGATTCGAGCACGACGAAGAACATGCGAAGCCGGAATATAAAAGCTTGGATACGATCCAGGCCCTGATTGAAGAGATGAGGCATAAAGGGAATTTAATTATTATGAATCATCCGGAATGGTCCAGAAACCGCGCTGAGGATTTGCTGAAGCTAGAGAACTATTTTGCGGTAGAAATCTATAATCACCAGTCCGAAATCGACGAAGCTGTCGGGTACGGCGTTCGCCATTGGGATTATTTATTGAAGAACGGGCGTAAAGTGTTCGGCGTGGCTGCCGATGATGCTCATGGAGGGCGAATAGATGAGGTAATCTCGGAATTTTTTGGTGGATGGATTTCGGTCGATGCGGACAAGCTGGAGCAGCAAACGTTGATCACGGCGCTAAAGAGCGGACAGTTCTACTCTTCACAGGGGCCGGAAATTCTGGATCTGCGGGTAGAGAATGGCTTCTTGCAAATCAAATGCTCACCGGTAAAATTCATTAAGTTCATTACACATCCCAATAATGGGGGTGCGTTATACAACAAAGATGCTTCTCCCATTACCAGCGGCGAGTTCAAGGTAGAGGGTACAGAGCAATATATTCGCGTGGAATGCATTGATTTCGAAGGGAATATTGCATGGTCAAATCCAATTTTTCCGGATGAATTGCAATAGGGGCAGAGATGAACGGTTCTGATATGCAATTTCGTAAAGACATGAAGAGGTTAGTCATCCCCTCCGTACTTCAAATGCTACTCGGGAATTCATTTTCTTTGATCAATACATTAATGGTCGGAGGATTAGGGGATACGGCGATTGCCATAACGGCTGCTGTGGGTCAAATCAGCTTTATTCTTGGAATGCTTCTTGCAGCGATTTATGGTATTTCAGCTTACATTACACAATTTTATGGAGTAAAAGACTTTGTAAATGTTAAAAAAGCATTTGGTCTTATGCTGATCTCAAGCATCCTCCTTTCATTGATTGTATTTATTCTAGTTTCTATGTTTAAAGCGCCGTTAATCTCACTTTTTATCCAGGATGAATCGGCAATCGCATATGGTATTCAATATTTATCTGTGATCGTGTTCGTTTTCTTAATTAATTCTATTAAAGATGCATTTAGCAACGCATTGGGTTCGATAGGTAAGGTGAAGCTGACTCTGATTGTTGGGGTTATGGCTATGTTCGTCAATATTTTACTGGACTATGCGCTTATTTATGGAAAGCTTGGTTTTCCTGTGTACGGTATTGTTGGAGCAGCCTGGTCAACCTTAATATCCTCTATGCTCAGCGCGGTTATTCTATTAGGTTACGTCTATTGGAACAAGTATTATTTCAATGTCACGCTGAAAGAAATTCTTTCTATCCGCTGGGATTTCACCCGAAAAATATACATAACCACACTGCCGCTCTTGTTCCATGAAGGGATGTGGTCGGTTGGCAATATGTTATATGCGGTAGCCTTTGGTCATTTAGGAGTGGCAGCTCTAGCAACTTACCAATTAGCGCTCACATTTAACCGATATTTCATGATGGGAATTTTCGGATTTGCCTACGCAGCCAGAGTCATGATTGGCGAGAAGTTAAGTCAAGTCGAATCGGGTGAATACCTTATCTATGCCCGTAAATTCACGCGGATTGCCCTCTATTCGGGTATAGTCGTTGGAGCTCTTATACTGCTGCTAAATCCGTACATTGTACATCTATTCCCCAACATTAGCATTGAGGTGCGAACCTCCTTCCGGCATGTGATGGTCATTCAAGCTGTAGTGATGATCATGTTCTTCTTAAATAACCTGTGGATTGTCGGCATGTTCAGAGCGGGCGGCGATAATCTGTATACAATGAAGCTAGTTTTAGTCACGACCTGGCTTATTGCTCTTCCGTTAGTGTTTGTTGGGGTGTATGTCTTTCACCTGCCCGTCGAGATCGTGTATATGCTGTTCGTTTTCGAGGAAGTTGCGAAGGCAGGTTTTGGCTATTTCAGATACAGATCAAATAAATGGGCAAGAAATCTTGTTCGAAATATGTAGGAGGTACTACGATGGGAGACCACTATTTATTATTAACACCGGGACCGTTATCCACAACACCTTCCGTCAAAGCAGTGATGCTGAAGGACTGGTGTACCTGGGATGACAGTTATAAACATATCGTTCAGTTGATTCGGAGCAAGCTGCTTCATATAGGCAGAGCATCGGAAGCCCGTTATACGTCAGTGTTAATGCAAGGAAGTGGAACCTTCGGAATCGAAGCAACGATTGGAACGGTTATCCCCCAGGATGGCAAACTCCTTATTCTGGCTAATGGAGCGTATGGCAAACGAATTGAGCAAATTGCGCGGATACTCGGAATTGGTTACCGAACTTTAGAATTCGCCCCGAGCCAAATTATTGATGTAGAGCAAGTGGACACCTTGATGAAGCAAGATCCAGCGATAACCCATGTTGCGTTCGTACATTGTGAGACAACGACAGGTATTCTTAATCCGCTCGAACAGCTGGTACAGGCGATTAAGAGACACGGGAAAATAGCTATTGTCGATGCCATGAGCAGCTTTGGAGGGATACCGGTAGAAGTTGAGAAGTGGGGCATTGATTACTTAGTCAGCAGCTCAAATAAATGTATTCAAGGCGTACCTGGCTTCAGCTTTGTTCTCTGTAACAAGGATGAATTGGCAAAGTGTAAGCATAATGCAAGGTCATTATCATTAGATCTGTATGATCAATGGCAAGTGATGGAGCAGGAGGAGGGGAAGTGGCGGTTCACCTCTCCGACGCATGTGGTACGGGCCTTCTCTCAGGCCTTGCTTGAATTAGAGGCAGAAGGCGGAGTCGAGCGGCGTTATGTCAGATATCTTGAGAATCAACAAATATTAGTTCATTTAATGGAAAGTGCGGGATTTAAAACATACCTTCACGAGGCGCTGCAGTCGCCGATTATCACCACGTTCAGGTATCCTGACTTTGAGCATTTCAGCTTTGAGTCTATGTATCTCTTTCTGAAAGAGCGAGGATATGTAATCTATCCAGGTAAATTAAGCGACGTACAAGTATTCCGGATCGGTTCAATTGGCGATGTGCATCTAGAAGATATGGTGGGTTTGTGTGCGGCAATATTGTCCTATGCGACAAACATTGGGGAATGAATGGAGAGCGATTCGTTTATGAAAGTACAAGGAATAATATTAGACTGGGCCGGAACGACGGTCGATTATGGATGTATGGCTCCCGTGCATGTGTTCTTCGATATCTTCCGGATGATTGGGATCGAACCGACGATGGAAGAAGTCAGAGCTCCAATGGGGTGCTTAAAACGGGATCATATCAAGATGATGCTGGAAATGCCGCGGATTCGCAGCCAATTTGAAGAAAAGATGGGGCGTCCATTCACCGACAGCGATGTGGATCAGCTGCATGATGCTTTTGAACCGAAGCTGCTAGGAATCTTACATCGTTTTGCTGAACCTATTGAGCATGTTGTCGATACCGTGCAGCAGCTTAGAGAGTCAGGGTTACGAATTGGCGGGACGACAGGATATAACGACACCATGATGCAAATTGTCGCAAGCAGGGCAGAGATGAACGGTTACGCACCAGATTATTGGCTGACTCCTGATTCTGTCCATGGCAGAGGGCGTCCGTATCCTTATATGATCTACGCGAACATGATTCATCTGGATATGGGCATGACTTCTCAAATTGTAAAAGTTGGGGATACGAAATCAGATATGCAAGAGGCAAGAAATGCCGGAGTATGGGCGGTTGGCATCGTTAAAGGCAGCTCCATATTAGGTTTGACGCAGGAAGAAGTGAATGAGATGGAGCCGGCGGCTTTGAAGCTTCTAGTTGAAGCGGCTAAGCAGCAATTTATCGAGTATGGAGCGCATGATGTTATTGAGGATATGTCTCAGCTGCCTGCTCTCATTGAAACGATTAACAGCCGTTTGCTGGGAGGGGACAGCCCTCATGGATATTAAGCCTTATCAGAGAAGTGAAGGAGACATTAATCTATCGGCAGAACGCGAGCAATGGCAAGAAACGAATTTAAGCCGCCACACTAGAGAAGTTCTAGAAGAAGACAGCCGCTACTTTCTGCATCAATCGATGTCAACGCCTTGTTTGAATGTAATTACAAATGCTGAAGGCATCTATTTAGAAGATCTGGATGGCCGCAAATATATGGATTTTCACGGTAACAGCGTACATCAGGTTGGGCATAAGAACAGTTATGTTATTGATGCGGTCAAGAAGCAATTGGACGAGCTGCCTTTTCTGCCGCGGCGTTATACGAGTCCGGTTGCAGTTCAATTAGCACGCAAGCTCGTAGAGCTGGCACCTGGTGATCTGAATAAGGTGCTATTCACACCTGGGGGTACTAGTGCCATTGGAATCGCGATGAAGCTTGTTCGTAAAGCGACGGGAAACTTCAAGACAATTTCTACTTGGGACTCTTTCCACGGGGCAAGCCTAGATGCGATTTCTATAGGAGGAGAAGGTGTATTCCGAAACCATATGGGACCCTTGCTGCCGGGAACAGAGCATATGATGCCTTATAATTCCTATCGCAGCTTCTATGGGGATTCCGATCCTGACGGCTCGAAAACCCTTGATTATCTGGAATACATGTTGAAGCGGGAGGCAGATGTCGGGGCAGTTATCATGGAGACGGTACGCAGCACAGATGTGCAGATTCCGCCGAAAGCGTATTTCCAAAGATTACGTCAAATATGCGATCAATCCGGTGTTCTGCTTGTGCTGGATGAAATTCCAACAGCCCTCGGGAGAACCGGCAAAATGTTCGTTCACGAGCATTACGATATTGTTCCGGATATTGTGGTTATTGGCAAAGGGCTTGGGGGCGGATTATTTCCAATGGCGGGCATCATTGCACGTGAAGGCTTGGATGTGGCTCATGATATTTCCCTCGGGCATTATACCCATGAGAAGAGCTCGGTAGGTTGTGCCGCTGCTTTGGCGACAATTGAATATATTGAGCAGCATGGATTGCTCGAACATGCGGAGCGAATGGGAGTTTATCTGGAGCGGGAGCTGATGGCCATGATGAATAGACATGAGGTCATTGGGGATGTCCGGGTGATTGGAATGCTCGCTGCGATTGAGCTGGTTACCGATCGCCAAACGAAGAAAGAGGCGGTAGAAGGGGCAGAAAAGGTCATGTACCGCTGTATGGAGATGGGACTGAGCTTTAAGGTTTCTAATGGCAACGTGTTAACCTTGGTACCGCCCTTAATTACAACTCAAGAGCAGCTGCAGCATGCCCTCCAGTGTATTGAAACGGCGATCTCGCAAGTGTTTCCACGTCAAACAACATGAAAACATAATAAAACAACATGAAAACATATATTTAACGTGGAATTAATTCTCTTATTACACTCTAATCTTATACTAATATGGTACTAGATTATAAAAAATGGGATGAGGGGAAATGGAGATGCGGACCAAATTATCCATGCTATTTGTAGTATTGCTAGGATTGACCGTGGTATTGGGAGCATGTAGTGCGAAGAATAATACGGGGAAAGAAACAGCTTCTGCGGCAGATGTTCAGAATAAATCTAATGCACCGAAGGATGCCAAGACAAAAGAAATTATTAAAATCAGTGTAGGTGAGGACGATTACGGTGCCCGGATGTCAAACTATGCCGCTGCTTTTAAAGCCTTAAATGAAGAGCTGACGGCACAAGGCAAAAATGTAGAAGTAGTTGCCGACATTTTGCCGGCTGTTGGTGATGATGAACTTGTTCTACAAGCACAAGCCGGCCAATACCGCGATATTTCTATGAATTCAAGCCTGGATATTGGCTGGGAACTGGATGCAGGACTTATTCAACCCATTGATTGGCTGAAGGAGTCGGAGGTATTCAAAACTCTTCCACAAAATCTATGGGATATCATGGAATACCAAGGGCATGTATACGGTGCAATTCAGGATATGGACGCTTCCCCTCTGTATATAAACAAAACAGCTTTAAAAACACTGGGTTGGTCTGATGCGGATATTGAAGGACTTCCGGATCGGGTGCTTAAAGGGGATTGGACGATGGAGGATATGCTGAACATTGCTACTGAAGCTGTTGAGAAAAAGGTGACGAAGTACGGCTTGGTGAGTGATGGGCTGGACAACATCAGTGTTCAGGACATCAACAACCAAATGATGGGCTTTGAGCCTTACGATCAGGAACAAAGTAAAGTGATTTTCGATAAAAAGGGCATTACAGATACTTATAGTTTTTGGGAGAAAGGAATTAAGAGTGGTGCCATTACGAAAGACTTTGCCGCATTGGAAGATGTGGGCTTCGGATATTTTGTTAACGGAGATGTCATGTTTTTCATTGGAGGTACCGGATCATACAATAGTATGAAGGAAGCTTACGGGAAAACGGATAAGGAATTCGAGGATTGGTTTTATGCAAACAGTACCTTTACTCTAATTCCGGCTGGAAGTAAGGGCGGGGAGCCGGGTTCACTGGCCTATCCGCGTCTGTATTATGTCAGCTCCAAGGTAGATGAGCAGAAAATGCCTTATGTTCAACGAATCATTGAATTGGCAATGGCTCCAAACTTACAAATGGACCACACCATAGCATCAGGCAAACTGCCGGTAACAAAATCGGGACAAGAAGATCCGCGGTTTAGTGATTTGAGATTTTTACATGATGTAGCGTACATGCTGGATTATACCAAGGTACGTCCGCCGCATCTTGCCTACCCTGATTATTTGAAGCAGCAAATTAAAGGTCTTGAAGCAATCATGGTTAATGGTGCGTCGGCAGAAGAAGCCTATAAGTTATTCGAAGAAAACTATAAGCAAAATGTGGATCAGGACCAAGTCATTTTCAGATAGCCGGCAGCAACACTTTCGATAATAGAAGAAACAACGGCTTGCATAGTGCAGGATTGTAAAGTCCTCCTATGGCAAGCCGCACATATGAGAGAGGAAGGGGCCAATGAATTTAGCCAGATTGAAGAAAAAATCTTACCCCTATCTGTTTTTGGCGCCGTTTGCGATCTTAACTTTATTATTCTTTGTCATTCCTGCATTTGCGACTATATGGATGTCCACAACAAATCTAGATCGTAAGATGAAGGCGGATTTCATCGGGCTGGGGAATTTCCGGCAAATCCTTGCAGACATTAATTTATGGCCGATCATTAAGATAACCCTGATTTATGTATTTTTCTCCTTAATCCTTACCGTCGCTTTCAGCTTGCTCTTGGCGATTTGCACACAGTATCTGGTGAAAAATAAAAGAATAGGTGCCCTTTATCGTGTCATATGGCTCATTCCGAGCACCATGCCTGGCTTAGTGTATGTTGTATTCTGGAAATATATATTCAACCCGACACCAGGAGGATTTGCGAATAAAGTCATCATGTACTTTGGTCTGGAACAACCGGTATCCTGGTTCAATGAAGCAGGACTATTAATTATTATTGTTGCCGGAGTCATTTCAGGTGCCTCGGGTGGCATGATTCTGTTCTCGGCTTCGATCAATTCAATTCCCGAAGATATATATAAAGCAGCAAGGGTGGATGGAGCCAAAGACCGTTCTATTATTAAGGACATCATACTTCCTGCATTAAAATGGCCGATTATGTACGTTACGGTGACTTCGACGATCGGATTGTTTGCAAGCTATAATTTTATTTTGCTTGCTACGGGAGGCGGTCCCGTGTTTGATACCACAACGTTGGCTCTCTATGGTTATCAGCAGGCCTTTAATCGGTTGGAATATGGATATGGCGCTGCTATATCGGTCATAGTGGTCATTATTTCACTTCTGCTAACCCTGCTGTTATTTCGGATATTTGATTTCAATAAACTGATTCGTCCTCCCCGGATAGAAGACTAACCATACTAGATAAGAGTGGTGAAACCCTGTGAGCTTATGGAAATTCAGCAAACGGAATATGATTCATTTCTTCATGGTCCTGTTAATGCTGCCTATCATTTTTATGATCATTTGGTTATTTGTATCATCGGTATACAACTATAATTCAGGGAGATTGTCTTGGGAGAATTGGCAGTTTTTAAGGAGATCTTTTGTACTTGAAGGAATAAGTTTTCCGATGATTTGGCCGATTGTGATGAATACGGTTGTGTTTGGGCTGCTCATCACGGTGATTGACCTTCTGGTCGCTGTTCCAGCAGCGTATGCCTTTTCCAGGTTGAATTTTGTTGGCAAAGGATTTGCTTTGAAATTTCTGTTTATTATGGGGTCCTTTCCCGGGATTACATTATTGATTACAAGCTTTTTTATAATGATGTACTTAGGGCTGCTCAACACTGTATTTGCAGTTGTTGTGCTGTCTGCAGCAGGAATGATTCCTTGGCATGTGTATATTCTGAAGGGGTTTTTTGATGAAGTCTCCTGGGACTTGGAATTCTCCGGCATGATTGACGGGTGCAGCCGTTTCAAATGTCTTTATCAGATTATTCTGCCGAATATGCTGTCGGGCATTTCAGCGATCGCCATCTATGCTTTTATGGGGGCCTACGGGGAATGGCTGCTAATCAAGCTGTTTATTTTCGATAACACCAAATTGACGCTTGCCGGTTACCTGGCCAAACTGATTTTTACAGATGATGATAAGGTTACAAATATTGGGCTAATTACAGCTATTGGACTCTTCTATACCATTCCAATCGGCATATTTTATCTATTCACCCAACGGACGATGATGAAGGTGACCATAGGAGGTTCCAAAGGCGTATGATAAAACTAGAGGGAATATCGAAGAAGTTTGGCGATTCAACAGCGCTGGAGAATGTCAGCTTGGATATTAAGCGGGGTGAGTTTGTCGCGCTTCTAGGGCCATCCGGCTGCGGTAAATCAACCACGTTAATGATCCTGGCCGGACTTCTGCAGCCTACGAGCGGAAAGGTATATTTTGACGGGAAGATCGTAAATCATGTGGAGCCTAAGGATAGAGATATCGGGATGGTATTTCAAAGTTACGCGCTCTATCCGCATATGACTGTCCTTGATAATATTGCATTTCCATTAAAGCAACGGAAAGTGAAGAAAAAAGAACGTCATCAAAAAGCCCAAGAGATTGCTGCAATGCTGCAAATTGATCAATTGACAGACCGGATGCCAAGCCAGCTCTCAGGCGGACAGCAACAGCGGGTAGCGATGGCCCGGGCACTTGCTAAAGACCCCTTGTTCCTGCTGCTGGATGAACCTATGTCAAATCTGGATGCCCGCTTAAAGGTTGATGTCCGCGACGAAATCCGGCGCCTGCAGCTGAAACTGGGAATCACAACAATTATTGTGACCCATGATCAGGAAGAAGCGATGGCGGTGGCTGATAAAATCGCGATCCTGCAAAATGGGAAAATTCAGCAGTACGGTACACCGGACGAGTTATTTATGAAACCTGTTAATTTGTTTGTCGCACACTTTATGGGGAATCCGCCAATGAACATCCTGAAATGTGATTTGCTCCGCAACGGAAATGAACGTGTTTTGCGTGGAGACGGCTTTGACTATAAGCTTTTATCGACAAAAAAATTGAATACTGAATTTAAAGGAACAAAGGTATCCCTAGGGGCAAGGCCTCATCATCTTCAGATTTCCAAAGTACAGCTGGAGAATAGTATTCCGGCGAAGGTCGTGCTGGTCGAACAGCTTGGGCGGGAGAAATTGATCAAGGTCATGTTGGGCGATAATGAAAACACGACAAATTTTATTCGTATATTAAGCCCTTCGGATCTAAATGTGTCGTATAATGAACGTGTTTATCTTACACTAGACTCTGAGGCTATTCATATTTTCGATGAAGAAACCGGCAAGGTCATCACCTAATACGCAAGATGAATTTTGAAACTATGTTAAGGGAGGGAGCAAGTTGTCGCTTGCTGGGGAGGATAGAAAGATCAGTATTATGAATCTGCTTAATGAGAAGGGCAAAGTAATTGCCAGAGAGCTTTCTTTGCTCTTTGAAGTTTCAACGGAAACGATACGAAGAGATCTCGATGAGCTGGAAAAAGAAAATAAATTGAAAAAAATATATGGCGGTGCGGTTAAGTTCAAGGTGGGAATGGAGCCTCCGCTTTATGAAAGAGAATTATTAAACGCTGAAGCCAAGAGCAAGATCGGGCTTCTCGCTGCGGAGTTAATTGATCACAACGATGTGATTATAATAGATGAAGGAAGTACAGCTCTGCAAATTATTCATTTTTTAGAGGGCAAGCATAATGTAACGATATTGACCAACTCTATACCAGCGATGATGTTACTGATAGAAAATAAAAAACGCGGGGCCTTCGACGGTAAAATTATTTTGATAGGCGGAGAAGTCAACGTAAAACACTTGCGGGTATCCGGTCCGATTGCTGAGAAAATTATGGAGGATTTCTATGTCAATAAATCCTTTATTTCTGTGGATGGTGTTTCCTTGGAGTATGGGATCACAAGCTATGACTACGAGCAGGCGGTACTGACCAGGGAATTAATTCGTTGTTCAGAGACGGTGATTGTAGTTGCAGATGAGTCGAAAATCGCTAAACGAACATTAGCCAAAATTGTTGACTTTCATGAGGTGCATGTTATCGTTTCCGATCAGGCGCCTCCAAACGGTTGGATTCCGAAGCTTAAGGATAGCGATGTCAGATGGATCCATCCTTAGGGCTGGAAATCATAAGTTTTTAATGAATGAAACCTTAAATTACGATCTGTAACAGATTGTGGTTTGAGGTCATTTTTTTTGGCCTTTCTAGAGCATGTCTTCAAACTGGAAGAGCTCTGGGGAAGCAGGGATTTAGTATTGAAAGTAGGGGACCTAAAAAGTCCGCAGCGGGTTCGTTTACTCGAGGGACGGACTCAGGAGGCGCTATAGAGAGTAAAACACTTGTTTATTCTCTTATGCGGACCCAGGCGACCTTATCTGCTCTGCATTCTATCTAAAAACGGCCAGCAGGGAGAAATAACTGCGCTGGAGTCCGTTTTCCTACTGTAACAGGCTGAAAGCCCCAATTAAGTGCAACTCGGTCCGTTCGTGCTCAGAGCCAGGAATACACTTTCCGGACGCACACACGCCTTCTGAAAAAGAACGAAGTCTTAGAAACACCGAGACGTAAGCCTCCACCGAAAAAACTGCCTAGTGGCGAAACGCCTTTCTCCGCGTGTGATCAGAAAGTGCTACTGTACCCATGATTCCTTAGGGCATACAGCAGCAGGTTTTGGCGGGGAAGCGGTTTGAAGACACGCTCTAATCTATCACGAGAAATCCACCTTTAATTTCTTCTTCATCTTACCTATAATTACATAAAGAGGGTTATGGTGTGAGTTTCAACGAAAGGAGTTTAATATGAAACAGGATTGGAAAGCGGTTCAGATCATCATAGTAATCTTAATAGTAACAGATGGATTTAAAAATTTTTATAATTTAACAAGTGAAACCCAATCAATCGGGTTCAACACTTCATTAACAACCTCTTTCTACTACTTCCCATCTATTCTGCTATCAGTGTGTTTAATCTTTTTTATTGCTTTATTTTTTATTACAAAAAGAAATAGGTTTTACAAATTGTTAAGTGGATCTATTCTTTTATACGGCTTATATACAATTATTTTCACTCTGGTGACATTATCACCTTTATTCAGTGATTACTGGTACATTATGATCATGGGATTATTGTTGGGATTCATCGAATTTACTGTCGGCAAAAAAATGCTCAAAAACTGATTGCAAATATGGAAAGTGGAGGTATACCAAACATTGACGCTAATGATTTCATTTGCGACGCGGATTGTGTTGATCCTTTCATTCCACAAAAAGAAATAGACCGCCCCGACGAAGGATAACGGTCTATCTCTGGCCCATTCCGTAAGCCGCCGCTCTTAATGCGGATTGTACACGGGAGTCGTGTTGACGCACGGCTCCTTTTATATTCTTATCTTATCACACCAAAGAGTATACCTAAAACCCCTGTTATAATAGCCCGTACCTATTTCTCCCGTACAGGCACTTCTAGGCATCTACCTACATACAATAAAAGGACCATGAACCCGTAGTTCTCATTGCTGATCGGTTTCATTGTACATGTGCGGGAGGTGTCGCCAAGTTGCCAGGAATCATAAGCACGATAGCGCTACTGATCAAAGAACTGACGCTGCTGGTATCGTACGTAAGAAACAACGCTTTTCCCCAGCCGCTCTCGGAGCAGGATGAAAGCAAATACTTAGGGATGATGGCTGAGGGCGACGCTAAGGCTCGTAACTTGCTAATCGAACACAATTTGCGCTTAGTTGCCCACATAGTAAAAAAATTCGATAACACCGGCGAGGATATGGAGGATCTGATTTCCATCGGCACGATCGGACTGATCAAGGCCATCGAAAGTTACCGTCCGAACAAGGGTACCAAACTAGCCACTTTTGCTGCTCGATGTATTGAAAACGAAATTTTGATGCACTTACGCAGCTTGAAAAAGACCCGGAAGGATGTATCCCTTCACGATCCAATTGGGACTGACAAAGAAGGTAATGAAATTACACTTATCGATATCCTTGGCTCCGAAGCTGATGATGTCATTAAAGAAGTCGATCTGAAGATTGAAAAGAGCAAGATTTACCGCAACCTCGACATTTTGGACGAGAGGGAGAAGGAAGTAGTTGTCGGACGTTTTGGCCTCGACACAGGCGGTGAAGAACGGACGCAGCGGGAGATCGCCAAGGATCTGGGGATCTCGCGGAGTTATGTGTCGCGGATAGAGAAAAGGGCGCTCATGAAGTTATATCATGAGTTTTATAAGGCGAAGAGGTAAACTTGAATTAAAGGTAGTACCCACTAAGAATAGCGTGTCTAGAAAGCGACTTGTCTACGGATGAGTTGCTTTTATTATTTCAATTAAATTAGATTAGTGTGAAATTATGAGAAAATACTAGGATGTGTCTGAAAACTAAATAACATGGTAAGATTTGAGAAAACGAATGGGGCGTCAAGCACGATTCAAAGACGGTACGAAATAAGCGATGAACAGTGGGAACAAATTAAGGGCATGTTTCCACCCTGCAAAACAGGACGTCCGTCAAAATTAAGTGAAAGAACCATGTTTAACGCTTTTCTATGGATCGCTCGAAGTGGTGATGCCTGGCGCGATCTACCGGAGGGACGCTATGGTTCATGGAAAACGGTCTACAGTCGCTTCTGCAAGTGGCGAGATACCGGACTGCTTGTCGCGATCTTCCAAACTCTTCAGGTCGAACCTGACTTTGAAAACTTGAGCATTGATTCTACATCGGTCAAAGCCCATCAACTGGACCTCTGTCAAGAAAGTAGACGGTCACGCAACGGATTTTTGAGTAAATTGCTTAGCAAAACGAGCTGGAGAAAGATACCCCAGTGCGCCATGCATTCGCTTGCGGTTGTAGTAAAACTCAATGTACTGAAAAATGGCATTGTAAGCCTGCTCCTGGTTTTTGAAACGCGGGTTACAGTAAATGAGCTCCTTCTTTAAAATACTGTGCCAAGACTCGATGCAGGCGTTATCGTAACAGTTCCCTTTGCGACTCATACTGGATTCCATGTGGTACGTCTTCAACTGTTCGACATAATCCTTAGAGGTATATTGAGACCCTCGGTCGGAGTGGTGCAGCAACCCCTCACCAGGTCGCTTGGCTGCGTAAGCAGCCTGCAAGGCGTGCAGGACCAGACTGGTTTCCATATGGTTGTACAAGCGCCACCCTACGATTTCACGCGTGCATAAATCCATGACGCTGGCTAGGTACAAGCGGCCTCCCCGGCAAGGGATGTATGTGATGTCCGTGACCCATACGGTATTGGGTTTGAGCACTTTAAACTCTTGATTCAGTGTGTTGGGTGCGATGGGATTATTATGTTTAGAGTCGGTAGTCTGTACACGGTAGGGTTTAGACACGACGGAGCGGAGCTTCATTTGTCGCATGTACACACTCACGGTGCGTTCGGTAACGGTATAGCCCTCTTGGTGCAGCAGACGGGTGATCTTCGGACTTCCATAACGCTTTTTATGATCGGCAAAATGATACTGGATTCGCTCCATGATCGCTGCTTTGCGGAGTTTCTGTGTGCTGGTTTCTCCCGTCCGCCACTTGTAGTAACCGCTCCTTGAAACGTGTAGGGTGTCGCACATCTTCTCCAAGCGAAACTCGGAGCGATGGTTCTCCATAAACTGGAATCTTAGTTCCTTGGTTTGCTGAAGATGTGCACAGCTTTTTTTACAATCGCCAGTTCTTCTTCTGCATCGGCAAGTTTGAGTTCTTTCTCCTGGAGCAGACGGGTCGCCTCTTTCAACTGTGCTTCGAGTTCTCGTACCCGGTCCATACTCGCCGCCGGTTCATTCTTCAGCTCCCGATATTGACCCATCCACTGATGCAGCGTACTTTGCGGGATGTTAAGCTCTTCCGCTAAGTCGCCTAAGGTCTTCGTCTGTTCTTGAATGAACTTCACGGTTTGCTTCTTAAACTCTTCGTTATACCGTTGTCGTTGTTCTCCCATGTGAACACACCTCCGTTGCTATCATTATCGGTCCGTCCGTTAACGGGTGTCCACTATTTATTCTAATTGCACAAGATTTAATTTAAAGCAATCTTGTCAAAGCCTACAAAATCACATCTTTTTTTAAAAATAGGGGGTACACTTAGTGGCTGATTTAAGCGCAATGTTACGAATATGGATTATGTTACCTATAGTGTGCACGGTTCACTGATGCAGAAAGAGACCTTTGGGAGTTGGGACAATGTCTTGCATAGACGTGGCTTCGAGGGAGCGGTGAATGATTTTCTACTTTGTCTAAAGCGACCGAATGATTGCCAGATTAGTGCCAGACAAGTCATGGAAAGCCATAAGTTGGCAGAGCGTTTAATTCGTTCCTGACGAGAGTAGTAGTAATAACTCGGGATAAAGGAGCAAATGAGTATGGGCATAATTCATTCTGTTATTTTTTCTTTAACACACGAAAAAGGGTCATCCGAAGAAATTCAGTTTTTGGAAGAAGGAAAATTAAAACTAAGTTCAATACCATGCGTAAATAAATTTCAGGTTTTTCGCCAAGTAAGCCAAAAAAACGAATATGATTTTGGTTTTTCTATGGTATTTGAAACTCAATTGGATTATGAAGCTTACAATGTCCACCCCGTTCATATTGATTTTGTAGCCAACCGTTGGGACACAGAGGTCAAACAATTTATGGAAATAGATTATAAAGAAATCTAATCAAACTAAAAAAAGTGCGGCGTCGATGTGAGAAGAAACGGTGCTATTTAATGATACCTCTACTACCAGGATGAGTAGTTTATATGGTTTGTGGCTTGCAGCTAACTTGGCGCGATGATCACTTCCATTTGGACTAGTTCTTTGAACCAAATATATGAACGAAAGAATGTGGGCTTTTCAAATATCTTTACTGTATTGTTCTCCGGTGTCACAGAACTAATTATGTTTGGTTATGTTTTGAGAACATATCCACGTCTCTCGTTCAGAGTATGATAAAGAAGTTAGAGATACTATTGATGGTAGAAATGCGTCAATTCCATTCCATACATTCGTACAGTAGAGGAAACAGCGAATGGCTTGGAAATTGGTTATAAGGTAGCGATTTCAAGAGCATCTTAATTGATGTTGAATTCCCTGGAAAACTGGACACCGTATTACCTGAAGGGGTTGAAGTCGAAGCGAACGAACATATGTATTCCTTGATTATGCATATAAGGTGGAAGCTGTACATGATTAATCATTTGAGCAAGTAAAATAACGATACAATAGTAAGAGTCGAGATGTTAGTGGCTCGACTTTTACTATTTTTAGTATGCGGTACTGGTTCATATATCAAGAAGGCGGCCTTGTTAAATATCATGAAGCAGTAAATACCTCTTTCAATTTGGAGGCCATAAGATGCCAAGACTCCTCGATAACTTCGACAACTACCTCTCCGTTACGAGTAAATCCATGATCAATTCCCACGTACTGCCTATACGTAACCTTAATGCCGGCTTGTTCCAATTTCGTTGCATAAATTTGTCCTTCTGTAGCAAGGGTATCTAGTTCACACGTAATGACTAATGCTTCTGGCAGATTATAAAGAGATTCTGCAAAAATCGGAGAAACTAAAGGATTACAGGCTTCTTCTTCATTATTCATATAAAATGAATTGAACATTCTGGCGATCTTCGCCAAGTTTTCAATAGCATTCGGTTTATGGATAGGGTCTGTATTTAAATCGAGAGGTGCAAAATCGATTATCTGTAAGAGTATGGGGAGCTCGTTATTACGTTGTTGATTTAACAAACAGATAGCTGCTGCCAGGTTACCACCTGCACTGTGCCCACCAATTGCTATTTTATCAGGCTGAATGTGTAATTGCTCATGATTGTCAATAATCCATTTGACAACGTCATAACATTCATTCAGTGCCGCAGGAAATTTGTAGTGTGGAGCAAGCTTATAATCAATGTTGACCACAACGCATCCGACATACTCAGCAATCATTCCGCAAAAAACATCCTCCATATCAGCGCTTCCCAATACGAATCCGCCTCCATGCATATTAAAGTAGACAGGTAAGGGAGAGGAAGGAATTTTGTCTGGTGTAAATATCAATACACGCGTATTTCCAACAGAAGTTGGAATGATTCTTTCATTCTTATGCGCAGATGGTGGAGGTGTCTTTTTGAGCTTAGAAGGATCGATCGAACCGACGAATTGATCAGCCATTTTTTTAGCAATTTCATACTGTTGTTGTTGACTCATTTTGTCCATTATTGTTCACTCCTAATAAATTTTTCTAGTTTGGTAATTAGCGTGTTAAACAGTGGAGGCTTTCTCGGAGATACGCTCGAATGACTGGATAAATGGTTCAATTTCCGACTCTTCCATAACCGCAAGTAGTTGAGTTATTATGTCAAGAAATTGTTTCCAAACATTTTCCAATGTAAGGACTCCTTGTTTACTAAGTCTTAGAAGTGTTAGGCGTTTGTCACTTGGATCATAATAACGCTCGACGAACCCATTTTGGACAAGACGCTCAATCATTACTGTAATGGCACTCGGTTTGACTTCTACTCTTTCGGCTAATAAAGAGGAGGTCATTCTTTCTTCATCAGCGATTTGTTTCAAAATAAAAAATTGTTGACTAGTTAATCCATCCTCTCTGCGGGCACCCACCCAGGTGAATAGCTTTTTGTTCGTTGTGGACAGAGCCTTTTGAAACCTTTCGGCATAAATAGCTTTTTGATCTTCTGCATGGAAGTGGGGCATGGATACTCCTTTCTGTTTGAATCCTCATTTTCCGTGATTTCTAACAATAGATCTTGATACTTTCACTGTTTAATATTTAAATAGTTTAAATAAATTTTAGACGAATCATATCATTGTGTCAAGTTCACTATCAACTGGCATTGGAAGTATGAATGAAAACTTAGACCCCTGTCCAGGTGTACTGCTCACATCGATAGTGCC
Source organism: Paenibacillus sp. FSL H3-0321 (assembly GCF_038002865.1). Lineage (NCBI taxonomy): Bacteria > Bacillati > Bacillota > Bacilli > Caryophanales > Paenibacillaceae > Paenibacillus > Paenibacillus sp. FSL H3-0321. The sequence goes on from NZ_JBBODH010000001.1 coordinate 5,928,711, forward strand.
GCCACTTAACTTAATTATACGACTTACAAGAGCTAAACCGAGACCATTACCATCGGCTGATCTGGTTGGATCACCTTGATAGAACTTTTCAAAGATATGTTTTAACGTTTCAGGTGACATACCTATTCCTGTATCACAGATGACAACGGATATTGTTTGGCCATTACGGCGGAGAGCCACAGTTATTTCTCCACCTTTGGGCGTGAATTTAATAGCATTACCAATGACATTAAGCCAAACTTGTGACATCAATTCTTCATTTCCATAGTATATAAGTTCCTGTAAGTCAATATTTAGAAAGAGGCCCTTGGTTGTCCAAACAGATTCTAGTAGTAGCAGTGATTGCCGGATCTGTTCATCCAATCTGTACTCGACATAATTGGTCAGCATTTCTTGGTTTTCAAATTTTGATATCACGCTAATTGATATTCTTGGTTCGGAGACGGACAATGTGATTAAAGAGGTGATCTGAAGATTGAGAAGAGCAAGATGTATCGCAACCTCAATATATTGGATGAACGGGAGAAGGAAATAGTGGTAGGCCGCTTCGGCCTGGACACCGGCGGGGAGGAGTGGACGCAGCGGGAGATTGCGAAGGATCTGGGGATCTCGCGGAGTTATATTTCGAGAATAGAGAAGAGAGCGCTCATGAAGCTTTACCATGAGTTTTATAAGGCGAAGCGGTGAGACTTTAAGCTACAAGGTAGTAGCGATATCAATATAATGTATTAATAAGCGACTTGTCTACGGATGGGGTGTTTTTTTTGTTTTACAGATTATTGGAAGTGAATTTGCACATTTATAGTTACCGATTAGCTATATGACCTACAATATGTTTCGCCCTACCTATGATACGGTTCACTGCACTATCTGTAACGACAAGTATTAAGGCCATCCTTTTCGGGATGGCCCTTCCTACTTCTTTTAATTCGCAGTTTCTAGTAATCTGGACACCATTGTTGCAAACTCTGCCCGGGTAATATCTTGTTGAGGCTTAAAGGTGCTGTCTGCGTATCCGGTAATAATCTTATTGGATGCGAGTGCATCAATGGAATTATAATACCATGCGTTTCTGTTAACATCTTTGAAAGATGAGTTTCCGGTACCTGTCAGCTTAAAGGCTCTAGTGATGAGTGCCGCTAATTCACTGCGGCTAATCTTCTGGTCTGGACGGAAGCTTCCATCGCTATATCCGTTCATCAAGCCTGATCCGGCAGCTGCACCAATATACTTACCCGCCCAATGCGTTGAAGATACATCTGTAAAGTTACTTGCTTGTCCTTCAAGTCCCATGTAAGTTGCAATTACCTTGATGGCTTCGGCACGGGTCAAACCTGAATTTGGACGGAAGGTACCATCGGCATAACCCGTTAGTAATCCCTTAGCAATAAGCGTGTCAATGCTTGCTCGTGCCCAATGATTCATTGTATCTGCGAAACTAACAATTTCCGGCTGAGGTGCTGGTGTTTCTATAGGCGTTGTTGTTGCTGGAGGAGTCACTGTACCTACTCCAGTACTTGGAGCTGGATTGGTTGGTCCATTATCTACGCCTGGATCAGGAGTAGCAGGGTTTGAAACGTATTGAAGTGCTGGAGCAAATGTTGTAAGGAGTCTGGTTTGGCTTTGTTGCTCCAGAGCATAGCCCATACCCAAAATATCGGCATCGTCCCATGCTCTACCCACAAGCTGCATAGAGATAGAATATCCGCTGTCGTTCGTTCCTACAGGAACCACTACCGTTGGGAGACCAACATTAGATGTTAATACGCCCGTGTTGCGGTCAGAACTTAATTGAGAGGCTGCTGCGTCATTGTTATACACGTCACTAATGAAACCTGCATACACAACAGCATCAACGCCATTCTCGTCCATCCAGCCTTTAATCACTTCCTTATAGTCTGTTCTATACTTGATGTAATCTTGTACGGCCTGTTCCGTCATACGCACAGGTTGAGTATATCCTCTTTTATTATAGATAAGCACCTTATCTGAAGCGAGTACACTTGCTCCATCCAGGTAAGGGAAGTCCTTGTGAAGCTCAATATAACGCGCCCAACCTTCAGTAGATCCATTAATGCCTGAAGGACGGCTAGGAGCTGCTGGTATTATTGACATTTCAACCATTGTTGCGCCCGCTGCTTGTAGCTCTGAGAACTTGTTCATTACGGCTTGTCCCGTATCATCATCCGCATAATTAGAGACAAAGGATGCAGGGATATATCCGATTTTTTTTCCTTTCAAGGCATTAACATCCAGAGCTTCTTTCCAGTCACCGGGCCGCTTATGATCTGCATCAGCAGTCACTGTGAAAATATCCTGCGGGTCCGTACCCGTTGTAGCATTCAGCATAATTGCCAGGTCAGTTACGGTTTTGGCAATAGGACCTGCATAATCTTGTCCCCAAGTGAGTGGCAGTACACCTGTAGTGCTTGCCATACCGTCTGTACCGCGGAAGCTTTTAAGGCTGGAGCCTGTAGTAGGAGCATAGAGGGATACCCCTGTTTGCGATCCCATGGCTGCCGCTGCAAAATCAGCTGCAACTGATACTGCCGAGCCGCCGCTTGAGCCAAAAGAGGTTTTCGATGGATATAATGCATTCCAGGTTTGAAGCCAGCCACTCTCACTAAAGCTTCCGCTGTTAGCGAACTCGGAAGTATTTACTTTGCCGATAATTACAGCTCCGGCTTCCCGCAGCTTATTCACCTGGAAGGCATCCGAATCAGGCTGCCAGCCTTCAAGAGCTTTGCTGCCGCCGGTGGTAGGCATATCCTTTGTATCATAGATATCTTTTATCGCAATTGGAATACCCAGCAGATCACCCTTTGCACCTTGTGCACGGGCATCGTCAGCAGCTTTGGCTTGGTTAAGCGCAGTTTCAGATACATGCAGGAAGGCATGGAATCCCAATTGTCCCTCATCGTATACCTTGATTCTATCTAAATAGGCTTGAGTAATCTGTACAGAAGTAGTTTTGCCATTCACCATATCCTGCTGCATTTCTGCAATGGATTTATTTGTAACATCATACGGGGATGAAGTTACTAATGCTTTGGCTGCAGGAGCATCTGGAATCACCAGGGTATCTCCAGTATCAAGTCCCTCTATAGCAGAGATATCCCAGTTACTGATCGAACGAATTTGAGCGTTTGTTAATCCGGTTACATCCAGCTGACCTTGAAGTCCATTGAGCATAGTAACCAGATTCCTCAGCCCTTCTTCACCAGCTTCACCCACTTGTACATAATGTACCAGGGATTTCGACTCACCCGGCTCAATAGTTAATGTATTAATGAACCCGTAGAAATTGGCCTCATTTCCGGACTTGGCTAATGGTGTTGTGAATGGATTCTGTTGCTGATTACCTAGACCGGTTAATCCATTATCAAAGGGATGTGGAGAGCCAACGGCAACGCCTAGCGGCTTATTGTTTCTGGTACTGCTATCTACAACTATCCATGAATCCTCTGTAGTCACCTCCAGATCCTCCGAGTAGGTTGCCTTGACTACGGAAGCATTTGTCGTTGTACCATAGCCTAAAGAGCCGCCGAAAGATACATCAACCTTTACATCCATATCATTTTTATTCGTGAAAGTATCAAAGAATCTCGTTCGATTGAGAGTAGTATCCACATACACCTCACGTGTTACAGTTACATTTCCCAGATTTACAGACTGAGCAGAAGTAAACTTATTAACGCCATCGTATTTCAAGTTAAACCCGCGCATCATTTGACCATTCATCAGGGAAGCGGAGGGTGAGGACACCTTAACAAAGATATTCCCGAAGCCCTGTACTTGTGTAGCTCCGACTGTGCGTAAACTTCCTGTGTCTAAACTGGGAGCAAATACATCGTGAATCTCCCATACTGTGCCGCTTTCTGAAGTGACTCTAGTTAAAGCATCAGCTGTTTGAAGCGGAATGACTCCCGAAGCAATAACAGATAACGCAATGGAAGTAGCTATAACTTGCTTTTTACTCCACTTCTTTTTTGCGGGTGAATATTCGGATCGGGTAGAATCAAAATGATTTCTTTTAGTTTTACGTAGACGTTTCAACTTATTCATTTGGGCAATCTCCTTTTCCATATGTATGTTTATAAAATATGTTAGAGAATATAACATCGATATTCCTTTCAGTCAATTAATATTTTAAAATTAATATACTTCTAGGCTTTTAACAAGAATAAAAAACTATATTTATTATAAAATATGAAATTTATGGTATGATATACGCAATTTACTTTACATTAAATGATATGTATTAGATGGACTATCCTTAAATGATAGTATCCTATGAAATATCATGATATTGATTAACTTATACTCATTTTCCATATATCCGACAAAATTGACGCTCTGGGTTACCTACAGGTTCTGAAACCGGCAAGAGGCTTTTTATTCCTGTCTTATGGCGCGCAAATGGAAATTGACCGGAACACAGCACTCCCGGTAAAGAAAAAGAACAGCTGAAATTAACGGAGAATTTTATATTTTTCATTTCATGAAAGTGGAAGATTTCTATATTGGGGTATGGCACAACTGTACTATCGCTGGGGCTAAAATCGCAGGAAATATTATTTAAATTAACTGCCTGAATGGGCTAAATTAATCGATCGAATCGTGATCGATTCAAATTGGCTTATTTTTTTGACATCGTATCGTGTCCATAACCTCAAAAAATTCGACAACACAGGCGAAGACATGGAGGACCTGATTTCCATCGGCACGATCGGATTAATCAAAGCCATTGAAAGCTACCGTCCGAACAAGGGTACCAAACTAGCCACTTTTGCTGCTCGATGTATTGAAAACGAAATTTTGATGCACTTACGTTCGCTCAAGAAAACATGTAAAGACGTATCCCTACACGATCCAATTGGGACTGACAAAGAAGGTAATGAAATTACACTTATCGATATCCTGGGCTCCGAAGCTGATGATGTCATTAAAGAAGTCGATCTGAAGATTGAAAAGAGCAAGATTTACCGCAACCTCGACATTTTGGACGAGAGGGAGAAGGAAGTAGTTGTCGGACGTTTTGGACTCGACACAGGCGGTGAAGAACGGACGCAGCGGGAGATCGCCAAGGATCTCGGCATTAGTCGCAGTTATGTGTCACGGATAGAGAAGCGGGCGCTGATGAAGCTGTATCATGAGTTTTATAAGGCGAAGAGGTGAGTTTTAAGAGCAACTTGTCTACGGATGAGTTGCTTTTTATTTTAATATATGCAGAGCGAGTAGTTCTATAAAATGGAGCTGCACTACAATGAGCTACAAGGAAATGCATGATCTCCATGTTGAATTGCTACATATCTATGAGAAACATGGACAGTATCAAGGCCAGCGCTAATCCTTTAAACGGGAGGGTGTCCATTTTTATTTTATAAAACGGATACTAAAACTGTTTATAACTGTTTATAATAGTACATTTTAATGAAATCTAAGGAAGATCGCTACTATGGAATAACGGACAACAGCAGAGCAATGTCCGTATACAAATTCCAGATATCTAAAACGTTACTGAAATGGTTGAATCGCAGAAGCCAGAGAAGGAGTTTCACGGCAGATAAATATAACCTTTTCCTGCAGCGTAATCCTTTACCGGAACCTAAAATCTACGTGAACATATACGGATAATCTATGCAGTATTGCGAAAGATGATATGAGGAGCCGTATGCCTTAATTGGGCACGTACGGATCTGTGAGGGGCGTGAGTCGTGAGGTTCACGTCTACTCGACCAGCCTGAAATCGGCAGATAAGCCTTGATATAGTTGGGCAGAGCGGAGATCCAGTGCTGGAGTTGACTTTTAATCATGGCGGATAGTTTCTTGCCGACTTGATTGGCGATTTCATTCATCAATTCCACCAGTTGTTGTAAAGCCACCGCCCAGTCCAAGGAGCCGACTTCATCACAAAGCAAATAAAAGAGTCCACCGAGTGTTCGTTGATCCGTACTTTGCCGATGCTGCCAGGCCAGCAGAATATAGCGGGAAAAGACAATCGTTGTATGGCTAATGAGCAGATCGTAGGAGCAGCCCTGAAACTCTTTTTGCAGGCGCAGCAGGGGTTTAGCGCATTTGAAAAAGACTTCGATGTCCCAGCGAATCGCGTAGATTTGAATGATCTCCGGTGCTGTCAGCGTCAGATCCGTCGACAGAATCGCGAGCCACTCGTTTTTCTTGGAGCGATGGCGGACAAAAACCACGACGACGGGAATACCGGAAACCAGTTCCGTATGAATCTGGCGCAAAATAGTCCGGTGCCTCCCCTGGACGCGCGGGGCGGCTTGGTAAAGACCTTTGAGATCGACCTGCTTGCCATGAACGAGATACCGCTTGTTGTCGTTTTTCACCATGCCAATGACATGGAGACCCCGTTCAACCATCCGCCCGATTAGGGGGGCATGCGTGAACCAGCTATCCATGAGTGCGTAAGCCGCAGAAACCCCAGAAGCAATGGCCCGATCGAGCAGTTCGGAGACCAGATACGGGGCGGAAAGCAACGCTTCTTTCCGTCGTTTGTAACCGCAAGAGCGCTTGTCGATTCCCGGATGTACACCGGTGATTCCGGACTTCTCGGAACTCAGCAAGGCGAAGTCCAAAGGAAGAAATGTATGGCCGTCCGACCAGCCCAAGGTCAGCATGCGAAACCCTTTGTAGTAGGCCCCTGTTGCGTGATCCTTGAAACGAGCGAGCAGTTCGACAGCTTTGCTCCGATTTCGCTCGAACATGGAATCGTCCACAATGAACACGGTGGTTCGCGTGACGGAAGTCAGGGTTTCGACCCGCTGCACGGTGTCACTGCTAAGCGAAGTCAAGAAGCGCCGCCAAGCAAAGCCGCTATGATTGAGAAAACGATAAACGGTATCTTTGCCGGGAAAGGCTTCACTTTTGGCACTTTCCAGCAGGCGAAACCAGTTTTTCTGATGGAAGAGTAGCACGAAAACGAGCATGAACAGATGGGAACAGGTATAGCCAAAAGCTTTTTTGAATCCTGATTTCCTTAGGTGCTTCAGTACAGCAAGCTCCTGAAAGGCCGGTCTCATTTCAGGTGGGAGTTGATCTAAGGAAGACTTTTGGTTTATCATAGGGAGGACACCTCTTCTGTGGTTTAGTGGATCTTCGACAATCTCACTTTACCAAATGAAGTGGTGTTTTTCTATGTTGGCAAGACCCTTACTTAAAAGGCACCACCTTAACCCCGGCTTGGGGTCAACTCGATTTTGACTCTGCGAAAGTTGAGTATAAAAGTACAAAAGATAATAATTGTAGGTATTATTGGAACCATCTCTTCTCCAAATACAATTTACTGGAAATACAATAACACATTCAGCTGTGAGCTGAGGTAATTACACATTCAACTCACAGCTGTTAATGAGGATTCTACTAGCAACAAGTATAAAGTGGTCTAGTTCCGCACTCTTCCCGTGTGGTGCAGTCAATTAAGAGGGTTTCATAAAAACCAGCCCCGGGAATTGAATTGCAGGAGAATAAGACGTGCCTGCATACAGTAGGTCCTTCTACTTGACATTGGCAAATCTGTATTCTAGGTTCAATACCTAATGCTTTTGAAATAAATTCCATTATTTTCACCTCCCTTCAAGATTATAATGGTTTTTTATCCTGCCAAAATAGATGTTAATTCCTCTGTATCTTTTAAATCATGAATTTCTGTAATGAAACCTCCCTGGCTAATAGAAATAATCAACGGCACCTTTTCAATTCCGAAACTATTCATTAAGCGGGTAGAACGTATTAAAGGGAAGTTGTACTGTTTGTCATTAATATTCATGGAGGAATCTTTTGGCCTGTCTGGTTTTAAAACTAAATAATTCTGTCTGCCAGTTCCATGCTGCAGCATATCGAGTACCTGGTAACAGGAGCCGCAGTGGTCACTTAGAAAGACCAGTTTTGTTACACTACCCATTATTTAATCCGATGATATAAGCCCGCCTCTCTGATCCTTTGCCTAAAAGCTAGGTAGCTTATCATCAATATTTAATGCTTTTTTTCCAGTGTTTTCGTTGAAGTTATTGATATGAGTAACAAATATTCTTGTTAACAAGTAAATAAAAACGAGTATAATACCTAGAAATACCCAAAGTAATATGTTGGATACCATTAAAATAGTATTCATATAATTTAAGCTCTCCTTATTACTGATTTCTGTTCATCAGGTGCTCGATTTCTTTGATTTTTTTAAATGTGAAATAGGAAGGTACTGCAAGAATAAGCGGAATTACAATATAAAACATTTACTTATGTCCTCCCACTATAAATTAATATTTTCTCTTGTTTACTCACTCATTCTCAGATTTTCAGCCATTGACAGATCGAGAGCTGGAATAGTCATGTAAGGATTACATTATTTTCTGGTGAGCCGGTGGCAGGAATAGTGAGTGGGGGAGTTATCCCCAACCCAAAGATACATGCTGTGATCGCACTTTGGATATCCACACCTATCTCCTGACGGCTTACCCTCCCATGTCACGCGGGGTCTTTGCCCTTACATTCCTTCGTTCTGCCTTTCAAGAGATGGACGCCGTTTTTCTTGCTCCTTAACAGGGTCATTGCCCTTATGGAATTGATTCCTACGGCTGCTCCGTGCTTCTGTTGTCTTTGGTGATTTCTACTTCATTGAGCAAAAATGAGTTTGGTTTTCTTAAGCTGCCATCTGAATCTGGGCCTGACGTACCGGCCCTAAAACGTCGTTTGCATTGTATGGTCGTTGCTTGGTGCCTAGCGTATGCAAAACACGTATGAGTTTTCCACACAAGGCCACCAGGGATTGCTTTTTCTTCAATGGATTCTCTCTTCGTGTCGTAAAGTACTGGTGTAGTGCCTTAAACTCTGCGTTCTTTGCTACCATGGGCATGACCGCCCGGAACAACAAGGCCCTTAAGCGTGCACGTCCACGTTTGCTAATGCCTGTCTTTCCTTTTCTCTTTCCTGAACTATTCTCTTTGAGATTCAATCCGGCCAGCCGAATAATTTGCTGTCCATGCTCGTAACCGCTCAAATCTCCTACTTCTGCAAGGAACCCCGCCAAGGTAACCACTGCCACGCCCGGAACGGTGAGCATCTCTTTCGTTCCCGGAATTTGCTCAAGCAATTGTTCCACTTCGAATAGAATTTCTTCGAGTTGTCTGGCGAACATTTCGTACTGCTCTAGAAGCGCTTTAATCTCTATTTTGGCTGCGGTAAGCCCCTCGGTAAGCCCGATGGAACTTCTCGCGGTTTCGACCAGTTGCTCCGCTCGCTTCGTCCTACGGCGCGCTTCACGTCCTTCTTCCATCGCTTCACAATGGCCTCTGTCCCGAGCGCTACGATCTCTTCTGGCGTTGGGAACTCGCTTAACGTAATAATAGAGGCTTTACCCTCCCAGTCTTTAAAAACCTCTGTGTACTCCGGGAAAAATCGGTCCTGCCAGTTTTGCATTCGTCTTTGCACCAGCCCCAGATTTACCATGATCTTCTCGCGAAGATTCATGAGAATCCGCAGATCTGCATAGAGGTTTGTTGGCAGTTTCGGTTCGCTATATTTCCCGTTACGCACTAAATCGGCAATGACTTTTGCATCCTTATAGTCGTTTTTCGTCGGTGAGTTATCTTCCAGTTCTTTGCTTTTGTGAACATGATGCGGATTGACAATGACGAGTGGAATCCCTTGCTGTCCCAAGTATTCGGCCAAATTAAACCAGTAGTGTCCGGTGGGCTCAATGCCAAAGAGGACGTCACTCTTGGCATGCTCCTGCTGAAGCTCCTTCATCCACTGAACCAGTTGTTCCAGTCCGGTACGGGTATTAGAGAACACACAGTCCTTTCCCAGTTCAATCCCCCGAAAATCGATGGCACGGGCCACATGGGTTTCTTTAGCAATGTCTACGCCTACGACAAGGGTCTTGTCAGAAATTCGTGTAATCCGTTGATTCTGTTTCTTCGATTGTTTATACTTCATGTTGAGTGCCTCCTGTGCTGGAATTTGTTCTTTGGTCGGAACGTTTCCCAGTATACAGCTGGCGCTTTTTTCATTCAAACCTCAATTTAATTCATTACAGGAATGGCTCCTTAACAGGGGATAGTCTCGTTCATTACTTCTATTTCTTCTCCCATGGAGTAAAGCTGATAATACTCTCCGTGCTTCGCAACGAGTTCATTATGAGTACCTTGCTCTATGATTTCACCTTCTTTTAACAGAATGATCTTATCAGCGTATCGGGCAGAAGCAATTCTATGAGATATAAAAATAACTGTTTTATCTTCAGAATTAGTAAGTAACTCTTTAAATACTTCCATCTCGGACCTTGAATCCAACGAAGCTGTTGGTTCGTCAAGCACTAATATATCTGAATGCCTGTACAAAGCTCTGGCTAATGCGGTTTTTTGCCATTGCCCTCCAGAGAAGTCAACTCCGTAATGGATATAATTCCCCAGATATGTGTTGTACTTTTCCGGTAAATTTGAAATCATTCCGTGTATTCCCGCCTTCGTACTAGCAGAGATCACTCTGCTATCGGAATGGGAAGATTCACTATCAACATCACCGAAGTATATATTCTCCTTTACAGTATAAGGGAATTTTAAGAAATCCTGAAAAATAACAGCGTATGTTTTTCTTAAGCGATCGTCAGGCATATGTTTAATATCTTCGCCCATTATGCGGATTTCACCCTGGTACTCTTTATAGAGTCCCAGCAGACATTTGATAAGAGTTGTTTTTCCGGAGCCATTGCTGCCTATTATCGCTATTTTTTCACCTTTATTGATAGAGAAACTTATACCCTTTAGTGTACAAACCGTCTGAGTCGGATAACGGAATGTCACATTCTGAAGAGATAAATATTCCGTACTGCTAGTTTCCTCTGGGGATAAACACACGGCTTCCAGGTGCTCCTCCAGGTCAAAAAAGACCTTGAGATCTTTTAGATATAATAGGCTGACCTTTAGGTCTGAGTAAATTACCGTTAACCGGTTGAGAGCAGTTTGGGTATTGTTCAGGGCTTGATTGACTATTAAAAAGTCACCGATCTGAAGCGACCCTATCCGTCTCATTACAACTAATACAAAGACAGAGGTGAAAATGTAGAATACAGAAGTGGCTGATTCAGTACTCATTTTTATTATGTATTGCTTCTTCTCCAGAGAGAGAGTTCTACCGGTATGGTCCAAGTATTTTTGACTCCATCTGTTTAGGAAAAAATTATTCAAGGAGTATGCCCTCATCTCCTTTGCATAGTTTCTGTCCGTAAGAATTGAATAGATATAGCGTATTTCCTTCATTAATGAAGAAACCTCTATGCTGAAATGGAATTTATTTTTGCCCAGTCGGGACTGGATGAAAAATAGTGGAATAGTAACAATAACGCACAGTACTATTAATTTATAACTTACGGCCAGAAGTATAAAAGTATATGAACCAATGCTAAGAACGGTCTTAATGAATTCCTTAATACTTCTGATGGGTGACCAGAAACGTTCAGAAATATTAGTATTGATTCTGCCGAAATGGTTATGAAATTCAGGATCATCATAAGTCAATAACGGGATTTTACTAAGTTTGGATGTCATTTCAATAACCAGCTTTTGTTCGAGTAAGGATAAGTTTTTTTTCTCGAGATACTGATCCAGATACCCGATACCTGTACTAAAGGTCTGAATTGCAACTTGTGCCAGTAACAAAATAACTATATTTGAATATCCCGGTATTTCCTTGCTGCTCATGATAAATAGCGATAATTCGTTTATGAATTTTTTGCTGATGATTAAAGAAAAGTAAGGGATAATGCCCAGCACTACACTAAAAAGTATTGAAGATAGAATAAGGCTTTTTTTGTTCCTCCATACGTAACTGACGCACCAGGATAATAATTTAAAGTACATGAACTAATCCCTGCTTCTTGTTCCTTAATTTAAGTTGTGAAACGTTTGAAAATATCGGGACGAGGATTTGAAAATTACTGATAGTCATTTTTGAAATGGTTAAACAAATAAAAAATACAAAAAATATAATATAGGAATTCAATTTGCTTACCTCCAAAATATGTATATTTGATTCATGAGAAAATAATATACTTTATAATGGAAAAGAACATGAGTCTTCATTACCTTTTTATGTCGAAAAATGTAAAATAAATACTTTAGAAGAATCAAAAGTGAAATTTTATCCAAATATGTCGGACTGATGAGGGTTTGATTTTAAGGAAAGAGCGAACTAATCTGCGCTAAATATCAAAAAGTATTGAAAAAAACGGCTCAATCTCAAAATCAGTGCTTGAGTATCCACCCATCATCTGATGACGGTTACATTCAATGAGAATGCCGGCTTTATAGTGGTTTCGATTTCGCGTAAAGTAATGGCGACGTTGGAAGGCTTTAATACGGTTGTGACGACCTTCCACCATAGCGTTTGTCCCATCGGCATTGATGGTAGTTTACAATTTCTATGTTCCAGTTGCGCATCGTCTTTAAGGTCCGACGAACAGCAGAATGGTCTATCTTTTCTCCTTGCCCACACCAACGCTCAAATCCTAGTTTGGCAGCACTAAAGCTCGGCGAACAGTCATACCAGATCGCGAAGGCTTCCTTCCATTCCCAGACGCTGCGAAGTAGCGGGGAGAAGGTTAGCGGCATCTCCAGTCACGCCAGGCTCTGCTCTTCCGGCAATTCCGCAGGAGGATTAAGCAAGCGATGATGGGCTTTCAGGTAAGCTCTTGCCCGTGGGGATAGCGTAGGCTGAACGGTTTTTCGAACCTCTTGTACGCTGTCGATCACATAACCATGAACGTGAAAACGATCTGCAATACGAATTGCGCGAGGAAAGCACTCGCTGATCCAGGTATGATACGCCTGCGCTAAATCCATGACGACCGCTTTGGGGTTGAGGAGGAGGGAATTCGGATGAGCGTTAGCATACGCCCGCAAGTCGTTCAGTGTTCGACCCGGCAACAGGTCGAGCATGGTCTCGCCTTTGAGATTATGGATACCGGTATTGTAAGTATGACCTTTTCGGATGGCAAAATCATCGACACCTAAAACCAGATTGGATATTTCTTTCGCTTCGTTCCACACGTGCTTCTCGATGCGTTTGGCACTCCACCGGAACAGCCTCATCATGCATGCGTTGTACGGTACTGGCGGGTAGTTGCTGGATGCGGGCGCTATGTGTAGCCGTTGAGCCCAGCGCTTGTTCGACGGTATGGGAACGAAACAGCCAGCTGTAGCGCTGCTTGGGTCCGACAAATTCATAGAACCATCCAAATCCGACTTCGCAAGTGGTGCAGGACAAACGCATGGAAGGTACATGCAGAAAGGTTTTTTTCGCAAACACTGGCAAATTTCTTACCGTCCGAATACCATTGCTTCCCTTACGAATCAAGTTTTGGTCGGACTTGCACAAGGGACAGCGTTGTTTATGGCTGCGGGGGATGGCTTCGATGTGAAGTTCGTCGGTAGCCATGAACCGAATCTGGCGAACTTGTAACTCTGGTATGTCAAGCATTTCATTGATATACTGGATCTGCATCTGTTTATTCCTTTTGTTGTTGTTCGGTGAGACTTACAACAATACAGGAGTAGCAGATGTTTTTCCATTTTCATCCTTCGGTCACTTCGTCAATTTTTAATACTTCCTTCAGCCAAAGATGCTAAAATATGCTCTCCAATCGACTTTATACGTAAGATATTAGGAATAGAATCATATAGTTGTGAAATTTCGACTGCTTTCCCAGAAAAGTAAGTTGAAAGTGCAGGGTTTAATGAACCATAAGCCTTACTCAATTCAAGATATGAGTGTACTTGTTGATATGGGAATGAATCTATTGATGATTTAAAAGCATTTGAAAGCCAAGTGATAGCATCTGTAAATTGTTCTTTATAGACATATTGACCGCCCATCGCGCCTCTTATAGGGAATTGAACAATTGAATCAATCGAATCAATCGAATCTGCTGATGAATCAAAACTTGTATCTAAAGTATATAACGCCAATTGCTCAGCTCTTGTTAATTGATCTTGATACTCTCCTAAGACAATAATAGTGCTCCTAATAGAACAGGCCCATACGATTTTGAGTTTGAGTTTTTTAGAGCACTTTCTTATTTTTTCCAGGGATATAAGAATAGTTGGAAATCTGAAAACTTTAGAAGAGTACTTAACCAGTCATCAAGCTGCAATGCATTTTGGACACCAGCTGCTGTCATCCAAATTATTGTACCTGGATGGATAAGATCAACATCTTCCTGGTTATTGGCGCTTAACTGGGAGATTCTAAGAGCTCTTAAAATGTGTGCGTTTGCGTTTATTGGTGAGATAAGGGCAAGCTGACTTGCAACATACAAGCTGACATCATAAATGAAAGGTTCCTGGGTATCAGCAACCAGTAATAATAATTCAATTTTATCAAGAAGTTCCTTTACGGATTTGCCTATTCTATTAAAAATGCTGATTTGTTTCATACGAATAGCAAACTTCATTTTTAATTCCATTGTTTCAGGCAAAGGAGTTTCTATCCAAACCAGAGTAAAGCCCCAGATATCATTCCAGGCTTCATGTTTTTCAATCTGCTCAAGACTTAATAGTAAAACTAAACCTGTTTCGTTATAAGCTTCTGCTCCAACAAAGTATCTGAGAGCTCGCATTGCCTCAAAGGGATGAATTTCTCGTTTACCAATGATGTCTTGACATAGTAAAAAGCGTACTTCTTTTATCGTGTTTAAATTAAGGTTCATGGGGCCAATTTGAGCGAGTAGAGGTGTGACTTGATAATTTAATCCGAAATCTTATTGTAACCAAAGTCCTAACACATCGTTTAATCGTTCAAATGGTCTTGCAATTTCAGGATCAACTCTGCTAATCATTTGAATTTGTCTGTTGTCAAAAGAAGCTTGGACGGTCGCCGGATGGCAGCAAGCTGGCGTATTCATTGATCGCCAAGAACGCTGCAGATGACCAGGACGGTGTGTTTATTACCGGAGATATTGAAATAGCCGATCGCTGCGCAGGAGTCCTTCTGGCAAGAAGCTGCTGGCTTCATCGGTCGTGCTGAAGGATAACGTCTATCAGATCACAACATATGTGATCCGGTTATCGTGATTCTGTCGTGCTGCGTGCAACCGCTTGTCCGTCCCGTGGTGTGGAAAAGGCGGCTATCCATCTAATGGACAGCCGCCTTTTCGAGTATTCCTTATTTTATCCATCCGTCAAAAAAAGATTGATCTTCCATCCCGAAATAAGCCTTTACGAAATCTACGAACTCCTTCGTATCTACCTGCTTATACTGATAGGTCTTATAGTAAGCCTGCAGAAAATCGGTTCCGTCATCCTTTCGGTGTTCAAGGAGCTCCCTAAATTTTAGGGGTGGCTGAGCATAGAGTGAGGTGCCGATTTCCCCATTCTGGTAATCAGAGAGCGGAAGGTTGGAATATTGCTTGTATGGTTTATACAAACTTTCTGAGTAAGAATAATCTTGCATATACAGTGAGGTTGCAAGTTCAGTCATCCCTTCATCCAGCCAGCCGTCATGAAACGGATCACTGCTGACAACGCCATAGAACCACTGATGGGCAATCTCATGCACAATCACATGTTTGATATCTTCTTTTGAATAGATCGTAACGATTCCCGGATACTCCATCGATAAACGATCGCCTAAAATAACATCAAGCTGCTTGTGTGGATAAGTTCCGATGTTTTGATTGAAAAAGTGGAGCGCTCCTGCGGCAGTCTTAAGCGCATTCTCCATGTGCGGCTTGTCTTCTGTCCCCGCCCAGACCTTGATTTCGGTATTATCTACGATTTGCCTGACCGGGTTCAGGTCTTTGGTAAAGCTGACCATGAATTCTTTCACATGCTCGGCCTTTAATACACCACCTGATACACTTTCTACTGGATCGAGATCAGACGTGCTGATCACACGATATTTGCCGGGTAGCTTATAATGTAGGGTGAAGTCACTGAAATCCGTATGATAGGACTCTATAGCCAGGATATAAGGCTGTTTGTTCCAGCCGTTCTCATAGGTGGCCAGCATGGGATACCACTGGGCCAGATCATAGCTCTGGCCAGTTCTAGCGAAGCGGATCCCCTTCTCTGGCAGAGTGAACGTATAATTCACCTCTACCTTCGTGTGCGCAGATGGAGCAAGGTAGTCTTTTAGCGGGACCGCTAATGAATCCTGATCCAGTGTGTAAGAGGTCTTGTTCCCGTTAATTAGTACATTATTAAGGATAAACTGGGCATCCTTTCGGTAGATATAATGTTCATCCGGCAACGTGAAGACATTGGGGATCATATAGAACATTAGTTGATCCCAGTGATCTGCTGACGTATTGGTAACATCGATTATAGCTTTAACAGTAAATTGGCTTTGTTCATCCATCTGTAGGTCAAGATCATAGACGGCTTTGCTGCCATTCACTATTGGATGCGGAGTAAATTGAGATAAATCGCCTGTATTTGCAGGCGCAGTAACAGGTTCGGAAATCCTGATATCTTCCGTTTCCGTTACGACAGCACCCGCACCGGGAACGTCTACCGGGTGCAATATCCGCTGGACAGAAGCTGCTGAGAGAGTCAGCATTAGGAGTAGGGTTATGGCCAAAGCGGCTTTAAGCAGCTGCGTGGACAGCTTCGAGGCGGATATCTTGCCGGACAGGCCTTTTCGAAGTCCGGCACCCGCGGCCAGCTCAGCCGGAATAATGGAGCCGGCAAGACCTGCAATCAGCGGTACAAGAACAACCGGTAGGGTAACCCACAACTCCTTGCCCGGGAATTGACCATAAATTCCTGTGATGAACAGTATACCTAGAATCAGAGACAGCACGCCTGCAAGGACTCCCGCAATAATACCCTCCCAGAGTATTAAACGGCGAATTATATTCTTCCGCCAGCCGATCGCCTTCAGCAGAGAGATTTCAGCACTGCGTTCCGTGACATTTTGCCACATGATCTCAGCAATGGTCAGGACGGAGATGGTCAGGCAGATGACCACCGCCACATAATGCATGGGACCAATCTCCGCTGCAGCATATTGTCCCAGCCAGGAAGTATAGAAAGTGCCCTTCAGGCGTAGCGTGACAAATACAAGAAACATCATGAGCGTTGCGGGTATGGTCATGGACAGAATTGATAAGGCATTGCGCTTTAGTTTCCCGGTGAAATGCGCCAAAGCGAGCTGAAACAAATGCCGGACTGGAGTTACGCGCCGAACGTTAGCCGATGTTTCTCCCAACCGCAGCGATTCCATAGGTGAGATTCTTCGCACCAAAATCATAGGTGCTACGGTACCTAATATATAGATTAAGAAGCCAAGCCCTCCCACTGCAAGGAATTCCGATAAGGCAATTTGACGCCCCTCTATAAAAATAAAGTAAGATTCTATAGACCAGGTCACAAGCATAACAACCAGCCCAATAAATACAGCTTCAGTAAGTATTAGGCGGTTAATCTGCGAATAACGCCAGCCAATGGAGAGCAAGACAGCAAATTGCTGTTTACGAACCAGGAAAGAGACCAGATTCGTAACTGCCACATAGATTACTGCTACGAACATGATCAGAACGAGCATACCGGAAAAACCGACCTTTACTTCACTTACCAAGGTAAACGCCGTTCCAAGCTTAATCCATTGTTGCTCAATCCAGCCGAGGTCAGTCTGTGTACCGCTTGGCGGAACTTGAATCAGCACCGATTGTGGTGAAGAGGCAAAGGTAACATCGGCAAGTAATCCGGTAGTTTCCCGGATTGCTGCTGCAACCTGCTCCAGCTTCGCCTGGTTCGTTTCCGTAATTTCAACCACTCCGGTTACTTTGACACGAATAACTGAGATGGGCTTATCCCCCATAATTAATCCGGCTGCATCCAGTGTAGTCAGCATTGTAGGCGGACTTGTCATAAATCCTAGAGGATTATGTATCGACGAGAGCCCCACCTGAGGATTTACCGGCAGGCCCTTTTTATTCAGTACAGATTTTGCTGTAGGAGTACTATAGGTATCCATTGGGAACAGATTGCCTAAATCTTTGGTGATTTGTAGCTTGGCGGGATCATACATGCCAATGTATTTCGGGAGCAGTTGAAATTGAGCTACTTTGTTTGGGTTCTGTGTTTCCTGCAGTTTCTTCAAAGGCCGATAATACTCAGGGAATTGATCGGTGAAAGCTGCATAGTTAGATATAGAACTATCCGTAACCGCTGTGGCTCGTGGCGAATCATAGCTTTGTAGTTGGTAAGCAATAGGCCATCTATCTGTATAAGGGCTAATGACTGGCTTAAATTTCAAAGGAGTAGAGAGTTGGAAACTTCTAATTCCCTGAATTTGCATATTTTGATTAAAAAGGTTGGCAACGAGTGCTTGATATACTTGCTCCGAACTGTATGTGTGTGATTGCTTGGACGCCACTGGGCTTTTTTGAAAAAAAGATTTGACCTCGCCGGTGTTCAATTTGGCTATAGCTGCACTAGCTTTCTCTGGTGCGGAAAAGGGAAGATCCAACCGAGTTGTCTCAAAAGTGTATGTAGCGTTCTCGGGTAGGACATTACGGCTTACAAGTATGGGTAATTCAATTTCTCTGGATTGAAACTGAGCGTTAAGCTTTGATTTACTCGTATCACTTGCTCTGAAATATCGGCTATTTTCTTCCTCCAGGGGTTCCAGTGCCTGATCTAGTCCAACTAGCTTGTTTTCTTCGTCAGGGTCAATGCCTACTAGCAACGATTTGTATTCAACAGTATCAACAAATATGTTATTAGTTCCATAATCGATAATTCTAAACTTTTGAGCGATATCTTTAGCAAGAGGGAATTTGTAGGTCCCGTACACATTATAATCCTCGGTATTTTGAAGCTGCACACCGTTGTTAATCGAAACTTTAAGTTTCGAATTGTATATTCCGGGTTCTTCTACCTTGGCATATCCATCCAGTGATAGGCCGTAATCGCTGTAACCAATTACCGCTAAAGGGGCGGCTACCTCTACTCCGGATATTTGCTTGATCTGATTCCATTGCTGTGTACTTATCCCTCCGGAAATTCCGCCCGGCAAGTTTGGCTCTATCAGCTGATTTTGTTCATCTGTTAAAGTTGTCCCCGGCGGACGCACAAGAATATGATAAGAGACCTGCCATTTATTCTGCAGTGTCTCCATCACCGTGCCTTTATTCGATTCCGTTAATCCCGAAAGGAAGCTTAAACCTGAACTAACTATTAAAACTCCGATCAGGAGCACGATGAACCGTTCTTTATTCCCCCACCAGAATGATCCCAGTAGCTTTAGCATAAAGCACCGCCTGTAGTCACATTTCTTTCCTGAATAACGCGTCCATCTCTTAGTTCAATAGTCCGGTCAGCCTTCCCGGCTAACTGAAGATCATGTGTGACAACAATGATTCCGCATCCGAGTTCTGTTTTTAGCTGCTGAAGCAACTCATAGAAGGCCTCGGCATTTCGGGAGTCCAGATTTCCTGTAGGCTCATCTGCCAACAGCCATTGCGGTTTGTTGATTAGAGCCCGTGCAATGGCCACCCGCTGCTGTTCACCGCCGGACAGCTGGGAGGGCAGAGACCTGGCTTTGTCTGCGAGCCCAAGCTGTATCAATAGCGCTTCGGCACGTGCTTTATAATTAACAGAGGTTCTTCTTCCGTAGAAGGGCGACATGACATTCTCAATGCTGGTTAACGTAGGTAGCAGGTGGAAATGCTGAAACACAAGTCCAATCGCCGAAAACCGGAAATCTGCCAGCTGGTTCCCCTTTAATGTTGAGACATTAACGTCCCCGATCTTGACCTGTCCAGCCGTTGGCTTGTCCAGTGTTCCAAGCAGGCTTAGAAGCGTTGATTTGCCGGAACCCGAGGCACCTACAATGGCTGTAAATTCACGCTGTCGAAAGGACAAGGTAATATCCTGCAGCGCTGGGGTTTCAACCTCACCTATCCTATATGATTTACAGATACCAGTTACCGCAAGTTCTTCGAGCACAAAATATCCTCCAATCCCAAATAAAGGTATATATCTTAAAGTTAGAGTAACGTTATGCCGGCGCTCCGTCAACACTTATGCCGAATAATGGGCGTATGAATACTTTCCGTTAGTTTTAATTTGTTTAACCATGTCTTGAATTTCTTGTAATAGAACATCAGCATCACTAAATGTAGTAGCTTCACTAAAACTCAACCTTATACTGCTTGAAGCGATATCCTTATCATTAGTTATGGCCAACAAAACTCTGCTAAATTTATTTGATTTGGAAGAACAGGCTGATTGTGATGAGACTAAGATACCTTTTTGTGTAAGTATATTTATTGAAATAGAAGAGGGGACACCTCTATAAGAGAAATTTAAGATATGGGGTGCGCACAAATGACCCCGAGGACTATTAATTTCAAGCTCGGGAATGCTTCTGATTTCGTTATAAATATAGTGATGTATATCTTGTAAATGTCTGGTTCTAGAAAGCTGCTCCAATATACAAATTTCCACGGCATGGGCAAGGCTTGCGATTGCCGGGACATTTTCTGTTCCGGGTCTAATTCCATATTCTTGGCCTCCTCCCCAAATAATAGGTGCAATCACCGTGTTGCTTTTAACAATCAAGGCACCAATACCTTTAGGACCTCCGATTTTATGGCCTGAAAATGTAAATAGATCGATACTACCTAGTGCTATTTCCATTTTCCCAACTGCTTGTACTCCATCGACGTGAAAAGAAACCTGATTATGCAATTTAAGCATTTCACCAATTTCTTTGATTGGTTGAATTACCCCTGTTTCATTGTTAGCATACATAATACTCACAAGAACTGTATTTTCTTTTAAGGATTCTTCTAATTGCTTTATAGATACAAGACCATTAGAATCTACGGGTAATATGGTAACCTCAACATTATCCTTTTTGAGATATTCAGCACAGCTGTATACCGAGGAATGCTCAATAGCGGATATGATAATATGGGGGGAGGCAAAGACCTTTCTGCTGGCACGCACAACTCCTAAAATTGCCAAATTATTACTTTCGGTTGCGCCGGAAGTGAATACTATTTCACTTGGAGCTATCTTAAATAGTTTGGAGATCTTCTCTCGGGATTCTTCAATTAGACTACTTGCTTGATACCCTAATTTGTGAACAGACGAGGGGTTGGCATACATGTTTTTAGACACCGCGCAAAAAATATCCAGAACCTCCGGATTAACAGGTGTAGATGCACAATAATCAAAGTACATCAATACAATCTCCCTCCTTTTAGGTTTGTTCCAAAATAATGAGAACTGCTAGTCCATAAACATAGCAGTTCTTGCGTGAATTATTTAAATCTATGCTATGCGCAACATTTGTAAGTAGGCTTGGAACTGCACTCTTCTCTGGTAGTACAATCTAGTAACAAGACCTGTTCGTAACCATCAAAATAGTTATTAGTTCCACATCTGTTTCCGAGTATCTGTATACATACAGTGGGGCCTTCAACCTGACACTGACAAATAGCTATTTTGGGTGTTATCCCAAGCATTTTCGAAATGTAATCCATCTTTTTCACCTCCTAACGGATATTATTATTTAAAAGACGGAGTAAGGAATGGGACTTTTTTTGTGGTGAAAGATATTTTAGATCACTAAAATCATTGATTACTCCTGTACTGCATACCATTCTCTGCTCATTAATTAATATGAACGAAGGATGGACTCTAATCGAAAAATGCTTCTCCATATGTTCTTCATTGATAGATATTACCGGGAATCCCCATTTAAAATTAGTGATCATTTCTTCAATATCCTGCGATAATCCGTTTGAAAATAATATAAGGTCAAAAGAGTCGGATAATTTCTTTAACAAAGGAAGTGATTGTATGCATTTAATGCAATAAATCGAAGTGAATAATAATAGTGTTTCTTTCCTAATTTCGAGGTTTTTTTCCTTGAAAGTAAAGAAATCATCCAAAACAATAGATCCGATGTCAGGACCATTGTCTAAATACATTTTAAACCAGCCCTTTCAAGAGGTTTTAAGTGTCAAGTGTTATTGTTTGTAACCTTTTGGATGTCTTTTAGGTGACTTACGGCACCTTTTGATATTATTTTCTTATCCTTTGAAAGATAGTAGGCAAAGGGAAAAATCTTAGTTTTATAAATAATTTCATCTATTGGGGGATATTCAACAACAGATATTCCTAGCTGTCTCATTTTTTTAACTTCTTCATTTTCCGGTTTTTTTTTTGATAGATAAACATTGATCACTTTTGGAGCCAGGGAATTTTTAATCTCACTTATATTTTTGATGATTTCCAGGCATGTGAGACAGGTATCTGACAGAAATAACACAAGTCTATCGTGATTAACTTGCTGTTTGTCAGACATTGGAAATATGCTATTTATTGCTAAGCCGTGGTCACTTAATAAATTATTAGAGCTGTTCTTTTTTTGTCTCTTGAGGGCGATGTAAATAGAACTGGTGACTATAAAAGTAAAAAAAACAATAATTATAGGTATTATTGGAATCATCTCTTCTCCAAATACAATTTACTGGAAATACAATAACACATTCAGCTGTGAGCTGAGGCAATTACACATTCAACTCACAGCTCTTAATTAGGATTCTAACAACAACTAAAATTCGATCTAGATCCGCATTCTTCCCGTGTGGTGCAGTCAATTAAGAGGGTTTCCGAAAAATTATTCCCGGTAAATTGACTGCATAGGTAGAAGGTTTTTTGACGGCATACTTCAGGTCCGTCTACCTGACATTGGCAAATCTGTATTCTAGGTTCAATACCTAACGCTTTTGAAATAAATTCCATTATTTTCACCTCCTTTCAAAAATATAATGGTTTTTTATCCTGCCAGAATAGATGTTAATTCTTCTGTATCTTTTAATTCATGAATTTCTGTAATGACGCCTCCCTGGTTAAAGGAAACAATTAATGGTACTTTTTCAATTCCGAAACTATTCATTAAGCGGGTAGAACGTATTAAAGGGAAGTTGTACTGTTTGTCATTAATATTCATGGAGGAATCTTTTGGCCTGTCTGGTTTTAAAACTAAATAATTCTGTCTGCCAGTTCCATGCTGCAGCATATCGAGTACCCGGTAACAGGAGCCGCAGTGGTCACTTAGAAAGACCAGTTTTGTTACACTGCCCATTATTTGATCCGACGATATAAGCCCGCCTCTCTGATCCTTTGCCTTAAAGCTAGGTAGCTTATCATCAATATTTAATGCTTTTTTTCCAGTGTTTTCGTTGAAGTTATTGATATGAGTAACAAATATTCTTGTTAACAAGTAAATAAAAACGAGTATAATACCTAGAAATACCCAAAGTAATATGTTGGATACCATTAAAATAGTATTCATATAATTTAAGCTCTCCTTATTACTGATTTCTGTTCATCAGGTGCTCGATTTCTTTGATTTTTTTAAATGTGAAATAGGAAGGTACTGCAAGAATAAGCTGAATTACAATATAAAACATTTACTTATGTCCTCCTTAACAGGGGATAGTCTCGTTCATTACTTCTATTTCTTCTCCCATGGAGTAAAGCTGATAATACTCTCCGTGCTTCGCAACGAGTTCATTATGAGTACCTTGCTCTATGATTTCACCTTCTTTTAACAGAATGATCTTATCAGCGTATCGGGCAGAAGCAATTCTATGAGATATAAAAATAACTGTTTTATCTTCAGAATTAGTAAGTAACTCTTTAAATACTTCCATCTCGGACCTTGAATCCAACGAAGCTGTTGGTTCGTCAAGCACTAATATATCTGAATGCCTGTACAAAGCTCTGGCTAATGCGGTTTTTTGCCATTGCCCTCCAGAGAAGTCAACTCCGTAATGGATATAATTCCCCAGATATGTGTTGTACTTTTCCGGTAAATTTGAAATCATTCCGTGTATTCCCGCCTTCGTACTAGCAGAGATCACTCTGCTATCGGAATGGGAAGATTCACTATCAACATCACCGAAGTATATATTCTCCTTTACAGTATAAGGGAATTTTAAGAAATCCTGAAAAAATAAAAGCGTATGTTTTTCTTAAGCGATCGTCAGGCATATGTTTAATATCTTCGCCCATTATGCGGATTTCACCCTGGTACTCTTTATAGAGTCCCAGCAGACATTTGATAAGAGTTGTTTTTCCGGAGCCATTGCTGCCTATTATCGCTATTTTTTCACCTTTATTGATGGAGAAACTTATACCCTTTAGTGTACAAACCGTCTGAGTCGGATAACGGAATGTCACATTCTGAAGAGATAAATATTCCGTACTGCTAGTTTCCTCTGGGGATAAACACACGGCTTCCAGGTGCTCCTCCAGGTCAAAAAAGACCTTGAGATCTTTTAGATATAATAGGCTGACCTTTAGGTCTGAGTAAATTACCGTTAACCGGTTGAGAGCAGTTTGGGTATTGTTCAGGGCTTGATTGACTATTAAAAAGTCACCGATCTGAAGCGACCCTATCCGTCTCATTACAACTAATACAAAGACAGAGGTGAAAATGTAGAATACAGAAGTGGCTGATTCAGTACTCATTTTTATTATGAATAATGACTTTTCTGCTCCTCCATAGGTAGCTGATGCACCAGGAAAATAATTTAAAGTACATGAACTAATCCCCGCTTCTCAGAGTTTTCCACTAAACCTCCTCCAGTCTTCAACTACCGAATCGAAAATCGCACTGCCTTTAATTATATTTCCCTTGGAATCTACTAATAAATAGTACGGCGCTATTGGAAAGCCATTGTTAGCAAGCAAATTATCTTCAATATCAAAAATGGATATTCGGCTTTGAAACTGCTGATGGAATTTTTCTTTAAGCGGTGTTTCGGACTCACTGCCTAACAAGCTGGTGAGTGGTAAATTTTCAGTGGCATGCTCATTCAAAAGACGTTCCAAATTCTCATAGCATACTGAACAGCTTGCATTTGAAATAATTATAATAAATGGAGAATTAAAAAGACGCAGGGGGAATTGGAAAAGAGCATTAACATTCTGTCCCACTTTACTGGCTTTGTTCCTTAATTTAACTTGTGAAACGTTTGAAAATATCGGGACGAGGATTTGAAAATTACTGATAGTCATTTTTGAAATGGATAAACAAATAAAAAATAGTGTAAAAAATACAAAAAATATAATATAGGAATTCAATTTGCTTACCTCCAAAATATGTATATTTGATACATGAGAAAATAATATACTTTATAATGGAAAAAAACATGAGTCTTTATTACCTTTTTATGTCGAGAAATGTAAAATAAATACTTAAGAAGAATCATAAGTTAAATTTTATCTGAATATGTCGGACTGATGAGGTTTTGATTTTAAGGAAAGAGCGAACTAATCTGCGCTAAATATCAAAAAGTATTGAAAAAAACAGAAAACATTAATACAGGTGGGTTTAAAGGGGGTTATTACATCAATAGTTCATCACTAATTAAATGAATTGTGAAATAATCACCTGAGCCGATTGGACCGCCAAAGGCGCCGGCATTACTACCCTATGGAGGGAATATACCGGGAGCCTTTTTTGGCCGGCTTATGGAGGAGGAAGGGAGTATGACAGATGAAGAGTGGAAGCGCCTGGATGAGGCCGACTGGCTCTTCCGCAAGATAGTTAGGTGGTTCGTGAAGGTGCGTGACTGGGTGAGGGCGAGAGGGAGCGAATATGAATATCTTAAGAAGGCTTATGCCAGTGGGTACCCATATTCTATTGTTTGGGGTGCATCAGTTTTTTTGGCATCTGTGACAGTCTATAGAGCTTGGTGTTACCTTTATGGCAAGCCAACCTGGAAGGAGATCATCTCTATCTTCTCACACGATCTTGGTTATTGGGGTAAGCCCAATATGGACGGTGAAGAAGGAGGATGGTATCCGGAGGTGCGTGCTAAAATCGTTAAGAGATGGCTTGGTGAGGAGTATCAAAAACTGGTTTTATACCACAGCAGGCATTATGCAAAGTTGCACAGCGAATTACCAATCAAGCTCTGTTGGGCGGATAAATTGTCCATTATGTTTGATCCCAAATGGTTTTATTTGTTGAGGGCCAGGAGTACTGGTGAAATCAAGGAATATCGTAAAAACGCAGGTTCAATGGAAGTTTGGAACTTGTCCGATTCCGAATGGGTTGACTGAATTTCGGCTAATTTCGTTGAAGCTGCTTGAATAGGGACCATCCATAGGGAGCGTGCCTAGGTTCATCGCAGATTAGAAATTACCTCCCGGAACTATTTTATTGTAATTTACTCAACTTTCGGTGCGACCAAGCCTAGGTTGTGAAGTTTAGCAGGTGGAAATCCTGCTTGGAAAGGCTAAAGCCAAGCCATCAATAGCGAGTCTTGGACGGCTGGAAGTAATTTCAGACGTTAAGCGTAGACAGCCAGATAGTAGGCCTGAAAGTGATAGAGCCTCGAAAAGAGTAAACCGGAGAGGTCGACGTTGTCGAAAGTACGGAAGACCATACTCATTCATGCGTTAAAGGCAAGTAGGGATGAGCTCTCCCGGGGTCGGAGAGCCAGGCATGCTATACAATGACTTCACTGCAACTTGGGAGACCCTGTCAGTTCTCCCGGTGGGGGAGTATGACAAACAACCGATCAAAAGGAAGAATGTCAAATGACGAACAGGGAGTCGGATCACTGCGTACTACCGATGAAGCCGAGTAATGTCGGCAAAGGGAAGGCAGTGACATATCATCAATCTTGTTAAGGACACATTTTCTACACACAGGGGTAGGTTAAAAGTGCAAACAAAACTGGCAAGAATAGCAAACATAGCAAAAGAAAATCCAAAGGAGTCTTTCACATCGCTGTATCACCTCTTGAATGAGGAACTGCTGACACAATGCCACCTTGAACTAGACGGTAGCAAAGCTACGGGTGTCGACCAAGTTACGAAGGCAATATATGAAGAGAATCTGGAATCAAACATTAAAAACTTGGTAGAACGGCTGAAGAGGAAGAGCTACCGACCACAACCTGTAAGAAGGGCCTATATACCCAAGGATGAGAAGAGCACAAGACCGCTCGGAATCCCTTCCTACGAGGACAAAATCGTGCAATTGGGACTGAACAAGATCCTCCAAGCCATTTACGAACAGGACTTTCTGAACCTATCCTACGGTTTTCGCCCAGGGAGAAACTGTCATGACGCACTGAAAGCATTGAATCGAAATATTGAATATGGAAGAACCAGCTACATCGTGGATGCCGACATTCGTAGTTTCTTTACGAAGGTCAATCACGAATGGCTCATGAAATTCCTTGGAGTAAGAATTGCAGATTCACATATCCAAAGGCTAGTCAGACGTTTTCTGAAAGCCGGGATCATGGAACAAGGGAGATGGGAGCCGACAGAAGCCGGAACCCCACAAGGTTCAATTGTTTCTCCGGTATTGGCAAATCTTTATCTGCATTACGCCTTGGACTTATGGTTTGAGGTCGTAGTGAAGAAAGCATGCCGGGGCGAAGCAAGTATGATTAGATACGCCGATGATTACGTATGCTGCTTTCAGTACAAGGTTGATGCAGAACGATTCTATGAGGCATTAATCAAACGGTTGGCCAAATTCGATCTGGAAATTGCAGAAGAGAAAACGAAAATTCTGGAATTTGGACGTTTTGCCGAAGAGAACCGGAAGCGAAAGGGACAGGGAAAGCCTAAAACGTTTGATTTCCTGGGTTTTACTCATTATTGCAGCAGGAGCAGCAAGGGAAAGTTCAGAGTGAAGAGAAAAACGAGTGCGAAGAAGTTCAAATCTAAAGTGAAAGCATTCAAGAATTGGCTGAGAACGGAACGCCATCAAGACGTGGAGGAACTAATGAAGACGATACGAGCCAAACTAATCGGGCATTATCGCTACTATGGAATAACGGACAACAGCAGAGCAATGTCCGTATACAAATTCCAGATATCTAAAACGTTACTGAAATGGTTGAATCGCAGAAGCCAGAGAAGGAGTTTCACGGCAGATAAATATAACCTTTTCCTGCAGCGTAATCCTTTACCAGAACCTAAAATCTACGTGAACATATACGGATAATCCATGCAGTATTGCGAAAGATGATATGAGGAGCCGTATGCCTTAATTGGGCACGTACGGATCTGTGAGGGGCGTGAGTCGTGAGGTTCACGTCTACTCGACCACCTGAAAAAATGGCTTAAACCCTTGAGCGCGTAAGGAGAATTCAGTGGATTTACTCGTATTGACAAAAAAAACCTCACTTGTTTGGTATCATGGAAGTGTCGAGCAACCATGCCAACAAGAAAGGTGCGTAACCCTATGTTACAACAACATTCCCTGTCTGAACAGTCTCGCTTTTCCAAACTTTTTGCCACTCTTCACATTGGAAAAACCCTGCGACAAGCGGGCATTTCTAAAACCTTCGGTGTTTCCAGTCTAGCCGTTTTTCAAATCGTGTTTTCTTTGGTTTTCGAAGGGAAGAATTGGTTCCGACTTCTGGAAAGTGACCGCGGAGCAGATCTTCCCGGCAAGGACGTTATTTATCGGTTCTTGAATCAAGCATCTTTTGCTTGGCGGCGCTTTTTGCAGGCTTTAAGTCTTCGCATCGTGCGTCACTTCGAATCGCTCATTTCCTCTCAGCGCGTACGTGTATTCATTATCGACGATTCCGTTTTGTTCCGAAACCGGAGCAAAAAAGCAGAGTTATTAGCACGAGTTTTTGACCACTCCACAGGCAAATTTACCAAGGGCTACACCATACTAACCCTGGGTTGGTCGGGCGGCTTTAGCTTTGCTCCGCTTGAGGTTGAGTTAATAAGAAATGGGAAATCGCTGCGAACTTGTTCATCTTACGCAAAGCCGGCTTCAATCAAACGACTATGTACCTCTTGCGTGAATCTCTAGAATCTTTAAGTATTAAACAATCATGCTGGCAGCAATTATTTAATATTTATCAGCTGGAATTAGACATCGATTCTCCTGCGAACGTACGGGAATACCGTATGTCGGGGTTCACATATCAAGACTACGAAGAGATTCTAAGGTAGTATAAGAATAAGAGTCATTAGTCTTGCCCGTTTTCTAAAAAAGTTCATTTCAGATTATGGGATCAACAAAAATTTGAGGTGGTGAGTTACTCTTGAAGATATACATAAAAAAAGGCCCTGATAATGAAATCGCGAACCATAATTTTTATGCTGCTTATGACGGATTTAAACAAATGGGTTATGAAATATGCTATTTCCAAGACGTGAATGAGTTGTCTGGTCATCAAAAGGAAGATGTTATTGTCAGTTATGTCGAGGACGTCAGAACCATGCTTAGCAAATACGAGATTGTTGCACCAGAAATGGACTATCCAGAAGAATTAACTGCATTTTTGGGGAGAAAAGTATGGAAGTCAAGACTGAGCATAATTGCAAATAATCCAGGAGAGCGGAATGTATTCATTAAGCCGGTTGAGGATAAAAAGTTTACCGGAGTTGTGGTTAGAAGCACGAAGGATTTAATGGGATGCGGGACATACGGTGAAGATCCTGTGATACTATGCTCGGATGTGGTCAAATTCGTAGCGGAGTGGAGATGCTTCGTCAGATACGGGAATATTCTAGATGTTCGCAGGTATAGAGGGAATTGGAGATCGCAGTTCGACTATCGAGTCATTGAAAATATTGTCTTGCAATACAAGTCTGCTCCCCAAGGATACGCTGTAGATATTGGTATAACCGATAAAGGAGAAACTTTACTAATTGAAGTTAATGATGGGTATGCGCTGGGACATTATGGGCTGTTTTCTTTGGACTATGCGAAGTTATTATCCGCAAGATGGTCAGAATTGACGAATACGACTGATGAATGCGCCTTTTAAGTCACAAAAACATATACAGCAATTATTGAACTTACTTACCTCTGCATATGGGTTGGAAGCACCAGCAATAAGTTATATTTTCCTATTATGATAATAATTCACCTTACTTTCGAATCTATAGGAGAACCGGTATGACGGATGGGGTTTATTTCGTTTGGACTCTTCATGTTATTGGGATTAGACTGAGGAAAGAATGGCAAAGTACATTTACGGCAGTTCGATGAACAGAGAAGTACAGAGTATCTAAAAAAAACAGAAATCAACATTACCATTATTACCGACCTGAATAATGAAAAGGAGAAGGGCGTTCTCTCAAATTGAGATGACGCAATGCTTGTTTTTTTGAAGTGTCGTGTATTGCAAGAAGAAAATTGTAAGAAATCATTTTTAAGATTATCTTAGAACTTTTAAGGTTGTACCTGTACCTCTGTCAACAGAGTAGACACAAAGAATCGAGATTAAATGTGTCAATCCTGCAGGTTATTTGTATTTTTTATTTAGAAACTCAATGATCGCTGAATTATACGTATAGCTTTAGACAGATATAAAAAGTACTGTACTGTGGTATACTCGAAATATAAGTGGAAATGAGGTGTTTCTATATTGATGGACCTTACGCAGGATCTTGCCAAATTGATCCGACTAACAGGTGACCGTGCGAAATTGGATGCTAAAGCAAATGGGACATATATAGTATATAAGACAAATGAGGGGCACATCGTTAAAGAATACAGCACAGGTAAGATCGAGAAAATGAATGAACAGAACTTTACCCATGAATGAGACAACTGCAACGATGTTGTGTTTGCAGGTAATAATGGAAGTGGTAAGAGCACAATCCGCAACTTGATTGTTGACCTGCTTGGAGTAAGTGTAAATATTGATCCGGATGCACTCGCCCGTAAAATTAATAATGGACATCCTGAAAAGAGTAAAGTATCTGCTGGGAAAGAAGCCATAAGAATAGCCAGGGAGTGTATCCGAAATAAGTGGGATTTCACTGTGGAAACCACCTTAGCGGGTGGTAACGTTATAAGGCAGATGAGGGATGCAAAGGAACAAGGCTTTGATATTATTGTGTTTTATGTGGGACTAGGGGATGTTCGGCTAAATATTGAACGTGTTGCTCTACGTGTGAAAAACGGTGGCCACCATATTGAAACCGATGATATTATTAGACGCAATGTAACAAGTATGAATAATCTGTTGTCTCACTTAGACCTAATAGATCAATTAGTCGTTATTGATAATAGTAAAGCAGATGGTGAAATTATTCTTGGAGCGGATAAAAGCGGAATAAAATATTATTCAGATGAATTGCCTGAATGGGCACAATCAATCGATCTAAAATTACAGATTAAATATAAAACGCAAAAGTAAACCAAATCGAATCGGGAGCGATCGCATTTGGTTTATTTTTATTTGACATCGTATCGTGTCCACGTTGTATTGAAAACGAAATCCTGATGCACCTACGTTCGCTCAAGAAAACACGTAAAGACGTATCCCTACATGATCCAATTGGGACGGATAAAGAGGGCAATGAGATTACGCTGATTGATATCCTCGGCTCTGAGGCTGACGATGTGATCAAGAAGTTGACCTTAAAATCGAGAAGAGCAAGATCTATCGTAATCTTGATATATTGGATGAACGTGAGAAGGAAGTCGTCGTCGGCCGCTTCGGCCTGGACACTGGCGGGGAAGAGCGGACGCAGCGGGAGATTGCGAAGGACTTGGGGATCTCGCGGAGTTATGTGTCGCGGATTGAGAAGCGGGCGCTGATGAAGCTGTATCATGAGTTTTATAAGGCGAAGCGGTGAGAGTATCGGGTCTGTCTTTTGACAGACTCTTTTTGTTGTCGGAATGTGGACGTATAGTTCAAAAAGAAATATGTAAAAAGTAGGATTTTAATGTAAAACATTTGAAATTTGATGTTATAATTTGGATAAATGTGATTCTATAGTAATTTAGAGGGGATAAATGATTAGATCTATAGAAAAGTATTTAAAATATAAAGTTATGAGTGGAAGCAGAATGAGGCGGAATTTGTTTGAAAGAGGATCACTCAGCAGAATAGCAATAAGACAGAATTGAAATGGCATCAATGTCAGAATGAAGGAGATAAAATGTGGAAAAGATCGATCAGCAATGTTATTGGTGTGGAAAAAAAGCAACTACACGTGAGCATGTTCCACCAAGGTGTCTTTTTCCAACAGATAAAGATGTAGGGGAACATTTTAATCAATCTTTCCGTTCCGAATTAATCACCGTTCCTTCGTGTGACGAGCATAACTCTTTGAAATCAGGTGAAGATGAATATCTAATGGCTTGTTTGACTGCAAGAGTTGGCAACAATCTTATAGCGTATGCACATACACAAACCAAGCTGAGACGATCTTTGCGGCTTCATAGAAATTTGTTAGAAATTGAGAAGAATTTAAACATTATAATTAATGAAAGAGAGGTTCCTGTCTCAATAATCAATCTTGATGTTCCTCGGTTAAGTTATTCCTTTGAAGCAATTGCGAGAGCTCTATTTTTTCATGAGTATCGTGCTCAGCATAAAGGGAAATGTGTCGTTGCATCGGATATGTTTTTATCACCAGATGCATCGGCTGCGGGATCAAATCAATTTATTAGAAATGGAATAAGAATGTTTGAAAAGGAGCAAGGTTACTGGAATACACCAATACAAGGGAAAAATCCTATGGTTTTTACATATCAATTTAGTCCGTTAGATGGCTTTGGGTCGCAAACCTTAGCTTTAAAATTCTATGAACAAACCAATGTATATGTTTGCATGGCGGATATGATTAGACTTAAACCTTATGAGAAGGAATTTGATGTGGCTAGTAAAATATTTGGACTTAGGAAATAACGTGGGTCGTGAGCGAACAAGTTTTTAATTCATTTTAGAGGTGAGTTAATGAGAAATCAAATCGAATTAAATGAATGTATAAGTTATCTAACTCGATGGATAAGCGAGATACGATTACAAAATGCGATTAGATACTACGATATTAATAAAATTTCAGAAAACTTATCTGCGTTTATCCTAAATGAGCTTTATGGATACAATTTAATTAATGCTAATAGTGAAGTCACTAATGCTTGTGCTGTTGATTTAATAGATCGTGAAAATAATATTGCTGTTCAGGTTACTTCAAGGGTTGATGGTAAAAAAATAAAAAAGACATTATCTGATTTCATTGAAAATAGAATGGAGCTGTCCTATAAAAATGGTATCAAATTTCTAATCTTAAATTTTGAAACGGTAAAGAAAGGAAACTATAAATATAATAGTATCTACAAGGATTTTGACTTTTCAACTGATGTAATAACAGACAAGATGCTTATAAAAAGAATAGAAGAAGTATATCAAACGAACTATAATCAATTCTTATCTTTATTAAAAAAAATGCGGCATGAATTTGGCGCTGAAAATGTAAGGATTAAAGATGATCTTGAAATCCTAGAGGAAATCTATAATTGTTTTGATAGACCTGCCTTTTCAACTCCTTTTTATCAAGAAAGTAATTTACCAGGTTTTATCAAAGCTATTGAAGGAACGATAGAAGCTCTGAACACTGGAGTATACAGACTCAGAGATGGAAGTGTCATTAAGAACATAAGTCCGAGATCAAAATTAAATGATAAAGGAATAAGAGAAGTAGTATCTTCGATAATCGATGACCTTATTGACTTGAGGTATTTGTATGAAGAGCTTATTCGCAAAAACGAAATTAAGTTATGTGGATGTAATGATGAAAACTGTGGAGTTCACTTCATTTCACCTTATGCAATTGAAGAAATGGATAGAGCGAGGAAGAACATACTATTAAAATTTAAAGGTATTTATAGGGGTTTTGAAATGAAGATAAGATACTGAATATGACTCGGTGCCTGTGATGAGTGTGGAGTATAACAAGTAACTAAAAACAGCTAGAGCAAGCGGACCCAGTGACACTGGCCCGCTTGCAGCTCATGTCTATTACCACCATTTGTACCTATTACGCTCCAGCTTTTTTTGGTCTGCGTTCTTTTTGTGATTCCTTCTTCCGAACAATTCGTCTTCACGAGCGATTGTGGGGTCATACCAGTCAGCCTTGGCTTTTGCCCATGAAATCCATTCTATTGTCTTAGGATTGAAGTTTCCAGACACCTCAACAGCTGCAATGTAACGTCTCATTTTGCAAGCGATATCGTAGTCCTCCGAAAGATTTTCTAGCATAAGCGTTTGGTCGACTTCTTCGTTAAAGCGTTGACGATATTCCTCTTTTCGACGTTCCTCTTCTTTGCGTTTGCGTTCGGCTTCTTCTCGGGCCTCGCGCTCTTGCCGGAGTATATCAGATGCCTCGTAAAACGCGATCATTAGATCGCCAAGGCGTTCTTCAATAACGTATGATTTGCAATCACGAAAGCTTTTAGCACTGTATACCGAAACTGTAATCCGGCCATTGTAAACATAGTCATGCTTTCTGATTTTTGGTTTTGACGCCCATGTATTGCGGCGCTTGTCTTCCTCATACTGTAGTAGTTGAAGATTTTCTTCTTTAGTAGGAATATGCTTAATCTCGTCCTGTGCTTCTGTCACTGAAACAGAGACCGTTTCGCCGTTGACAATAAATCTTAGATCATTAGTTAGTGAGCATTCGAGCGGTTCCATAGCTTTGATTAGCGCATCAAGGATGTGTAGCACCCGAGGCAAAGATTCTTCAGACACTGCATCGGCAAGAAAGAGTGTAGTATCCATACTTCTCCGATTGTAACCTCTGGATTCTTGTTCCTTGTGTTTTTTCTTCCATTCCGTTATTGCTCTGCGGTGGGCTACAATTGTCGAATGCATTTTAGCGTTTTCACCGGGAAGCATGATTTGCGTTGCAACGGAAAGAATGACACGTCTATCTTCTTCATTCAGAAAGCTAAGTGTTTCCTTTTCAATCTGTGGAGTAAAATCCGTTCCAGTTCTTGCGCCTGATTTTTTGGTGGGCTTGCTGCTTATCGGAAGCGGTATGCGAGTTACAGGTTTATCTGCACGAAGCTTGGCCCAATATCCAACTGGAGGTGTGGGGATATCTAACGATTGACAGATCTTGCGGATTGCGACATCCGAGACAGCATATCGCTTTGCTATTTCGGTTACGGGGGCCAGCCATACTTCATTGTATAAGATCTCACGATCATAAATATTGTAGGTTCGTCCAAATTGCTCATACGTTTCTGGTGGTCCAATCATTTGAGCGACTTCGCTGGGCTCATCTTTCTTTGTTGTCGAAGGAAAGAGTATCTGTCCCTCAACTTGTAATGCAGAGGATTCGAGTGTTGGTGAGGATTCGGCAACAACCGCATCCTTTGCAGATCTACCGGAATTTTCATCAGTTATGATTTGCTGCTTCTTTTTACGAGTAGACGGAATGGTTCTTGAAATTGCAACTTTCTCGTCTGCCGGTTCCGGTAATTCCAGTTTGGTTACAGGCTTGTTGAAATTGAGCTTGGTCCAGTATCCAGACGCGGGTATCGGAATGCCCGCCTCTTTAATCTGCTTCATAAGGTGAGCGTAAGTAAGATTATACTTTTTGGCTACTCCAGCAACAGATATACTCCAGATTTCTTCATACAATTGCTTGCGAGTCATTTCAATATCCGAATACTCAGGCATAGCACTTTCTTCCTTTCCTTCACTCGACCAGTTCTCTTCAATAGTGGGAAAAACCGCAGACGTCATCCTGATGGTTTGCTCTGTTTGTACTACTTGTTGATCTTCTTTAAAAGAATCACTAAAACTTGTTTCATTATCTTCATTCCGCATTTCATGAATTCTATTTGGTACTAAGATTGCGTCGAATTGTTTGATCCCCCCAATCCCTCGTTTTCGCTTAATAGAAAAACCAAATCCCGTTTCATTTCTTCGAATTGATTAATAATCGTATTTAGATTTTTCTCAATATTTTCAACCTGGATTGCATTGATCTTTCCGTGATTATAGGCAATAAGTCGCTCCGGTACGATGGAATAAGACCAGCGCTCTCTGTATTGCTCTTCATTATTGATTGCAAAGCCAATAGGCAACAAATCGTTGCGCATGCCGAGTGTCAGCAAATTTGGAGATATTCCCAAATAGTCCGCAGCAATTTTAATTGTAATTTTGGGCATATTTCTGATCTCATCATCCGAATACTTAGCCATATGTTTCACCTCCTTAATATGGTCTCAGCTATATCGATATACTGGAATTTATATCCTGATAATACTATAAAATGGTGTGTAGTACAGTTGTTTTTCAGTGCTCATGTAACGTTACCAGGGCTGATGTGCCAAATCCCCCTGATTGATATTCTTGGATCTGAGACAGACGACATTATTAAAGAGGTTAATCTCAAGATCGAGAAGAGCAAGATCTACCGCAACCTCGACATTCTGAACGGGAGGGAGAAGGAAGTTGTTGTCGGGCGGTTCGGCCTGGACACTGGCGGGGAAGAGCGGACGCAGCGGGGTATCGCGAAGGATCTGGGGATCTCGAGGAGTTATGTTTCGAGAATAGAGAAGAGGGCGCCATGAAGCCGTATCATGAGTTTTATAAGGCGAAGCGGTGAGATTATCGGTTCTGTCTTTTGACAGACTCTTTTTTGTCGAAATTTAAACATGTAGTTCAAAAGAATTATGTAAAAAGCAGGATTCCCATGTAAAACATTTGAAATATGATGTTATAATTTGGATAAATGTGTTTCTATAAAAGGTAATTTGGAGGGGTTAAGGTGGCTCGGAGTTTTGGAAGTACAGTTAATAAAATGATTAAAGAAACTGCGAAAGCGCAACGTGCAGCTGAAAGATCCAGAAATGCCGCTATTCGTGAGCAGGAAAGACATTTAAGATTGCAGCGGCAATATGAACGTGAGAATGAGCGTGCTATTAGGCAGTCAATACGCGAACAAAAGGCATATGAAAAAGAACAAAAGGTACTATACATAGAAGGGCGAAAAGAAGAAACAAATGATTATAATGAAGAAATTCTTTACCGGCTGAATGAATTTAAAACAATTATAAGTGAAACGCTCGGTGTGGATGACAAGATCTCATTCGAATCACTTTATAAGAAGGATGAATATCCTGCGTACGTTGAACCCCATGTTAAGCGACTTCCAGCTAATTCGATACCAGAGCGAGAAAGCTTTTTTGCAGGAGTGGCTATGGAAGCCCCTTTTATAGAGAAAATCACCGGCCTCGGGAAAAAAGCGCGTCTCAGATCTATTGAAGCAGCGGAGAATACATACAACTATGCCCTTCGTAATTATGAGTCTGCAGAAATGAGAAGAAACGAACTGATTAAGGAAAATGAAACATTCCTCAACTCTGCAAGAGCTGAATATGATGAAGCAAAGCGTTTATATCTTGAAGAAATAGCTTCTCATAATAGTTTCATTGATGATTTTAAGAGTAGCTATTTCGATAAAGACAAAGAGGCCATTGAAGCTTATAACACATTGATTTTGGAACGTTCTAACTACAGTGATATCTTTCCACAAACCTTTAATTTGTTTTATTTGGAAGAGAGCAAAGAATTACTAATAGAGTATGAATTACCGAATGTAACGGCTGTACCGAAGAATAAAGAATATAAATATACACAGAGCCGAGATGAGATCAAAGGCGTTCCGTTTAAACCCAAGGAATTAAATGAAATCTACTCTATACTTGTGGCTTCAATAGCACTCCGTACACTTCATGAGCTTTTTGAAGCTGACCATGGCAACCATTTGGATTCTGTTGTATTTAATGGAGTGGTATTCACAGTGGACTTAAGTACAGGGCTCGATATCCGGCCTTGTATTTTAACTATTCAGACCAAGAAAGACGAGTTCACTAAATTTGATCTTGCTAGAGTGGATATCCTTGCCTGTGTAAAAGGCCTTAAAGCCCAGCTCTCCCCTTCAGTAACTGAACTCACCCCAGTTAAGCCAATTGTTGATCTTGTCATGTACGATAAACGATTTGTAAATGAAAGAGATATGATATCTACGCTTGATGCACGAACCAATCTTTTGGAGATGGACCCTTTTGATTTTGAACATCTGGTTTGTAACTTGTTTTCGAAAATAGGTCTTGAATCCAAACTGACACGTTCTAGCCGAGACGGTGGAGTTGATGTCATTGCTTTTGATCCGCGTCCGGTATTTGGTGGGAAATACGTAATTCAGGCGAAAAGATATAAGAATACTGTAGAGGTAGCTGCAGTTAGGGATTTATATGGTACCATGATGAACGAGAATGCATCCAAGGGGATTTTGGTTACCACATCAACGTATGGACCCGATGCCAGAAGTTTCGCCAAGGACAAGCCCATTGAATTAATCGATGGCCGGGTGCTTTTGCATATGTTAGAGGAGCAGGGGATTTATGCGAAGATACAGTTGTGAAATACTCTGTGGAGTTGATTGAAGGAATTTATCGGGTTTCCAACTAGATTAAGCTAAATAGAACCTAACTTATAGGTTTGGAATGTGAGGTGGACACAATGAATCCATATCGTGAATTTGTCGCAAGTATTTCTGCAATAGAATTTGAAAAGTATTGTTTGGAAATATTGAATGCATATGCTGAAGCCGAAGCACTTAAAGACTTCTCCATACTTCATAACCAAAAAGCTCAGACCAATGATGAGGAGTACCAAATTGATATTATTGCTGAATTTGTGGCACTGTCTGTGGGATTTAAAGTTATTGTAGAATGCAAACGTTATTCACGACCAGTGGAACGTGAGAAGATAATAGTTTTAGCGGACAAGGTACGACCTTAGGTGCACATAAAGGAATGTTAATTTCTACATCAGGTTTTCAAAGTGGAGCGACAGAATATGCGAAAAAACATGGAATTGCATTATTGCAAATATTTAATAAGGAAGTAATACATATTCAAGCCTCAAGCAATCCCCAATTAGATCCTAAATTAATAGCATTTATTAAACAGTCTCCTAAATTTTACGCTTATCAATGGAGCACAATGTTAGAGGATTTTCCTGATAAACAAATATATCCATCGGAAACAATGTTATTAGAAATTAAAAGGAAAGTATTGGGTTATTGATAAATGCATGACTCTACTACAGCGTTTGTTAACTAGTAAACTTTAATGAAATAGTTGGAAAACAATAGACTGTTAACCAAGTGGAGGAGTTGAGTGATATACATCGTTTAAAGCTCGGGATTGTATATATTGTTTATGTTTTTTAATTTTAATTGCATATCCTTTTTCTTTTTCTGTAAAGTACTCAAAAAAGAATTGTTCATCGATTCCAGCGTCATTCTTAGTTTCTTCCCAAAGGGAGTTTATATCTTTACATATAATCGTATCGATTTCAAATTCTCCAACAACACGGCTTACAGGAGCAGTAGCGTAAATAATAACTCGAGATATATCTGTTCGTTTAAAAATATTTTTTCTGTATTCATATTTTTTCTCACCCGAAAAGATCCTATCCACAAATTGTGGTTTAATTGATAATAATACGTTCATCAATCTGCGCCTCCTTAATGATGTCTTTAAAATTTTGGTGAGTTATCCGCGTAAAACCTCTAGGGGCAGAGTGAACACCTTTTAAGACCTTCATTTGTATTAATTTTTCCATGTTAATCCGTTTTGGAAAAGAATAGGTATATAAAAAGTTAACAATAAACGGTTTGGATTTTCCGCCGTACCACCAGTCCAACAGCTCCTTATCATTAAAGACACTTCTTTTCTTGCCTAAAGAAATAAAGTGGTCGGGATCAGTTATATTCTTAATAACACTTTCAACAATCCCAATGGTAGTTACTACACTTGTGTAAAAACCCCCTGTTCTGTAAAAGACAATAATATCACCTTTATTTAAATTCCGCTGCATTGAACGAGAAATAAATGCTTTACTAATTGCATTTCGATAAGGTTCATTTTCAA
This sequence comes from Paenibacillus sp. FSL H3-0321, assembly GCF_038002865.1. Lineage (NCBI taxonomy): Bacteria > Bacillati > Bacillota > Bacilli > Caryophanales > Paenibacillaceae > Paenibacillus > Paenibacillus sp. FSL H3-0321. Next base: position 5,968,452 of record NZ_JBBODH010000001.1, read on the forward strand.
TAAAGTCATCAGGTGATTCAGTACGGAGTATTGAGTCAGGGAAAAGATTGGTGTGATACTCTGGATAAATTGGATTTAAAAATACTTGTTTACTAGAGTCGATATACGGAAATGTATGCTTTGGGTTGGAGGAATCAAAAGCAGTTTGAAAGTCACGTGTAAAAACCAATTCAGTATTGTTCTTTGTGCCATGTTTAGTAAAACCATAATCATTAAGAAGATTTATTAATCTAATTTGTTCCATACGTTTATCAAAAATAGTTACGTATATCTCATCAACCCCGAAGTTCAGGGCATTGTCAATTATTATTTTTATAAAGCGCTCTCCAAGTTTATAACCATTGAGCGTTACCTTAAATGTACCGATTTTCAAACGTTTTTTTGGGGAGAAGGGAGGATAAATACTTGAGTAATCTTCATGTTCGTCCTCTACCTTCAAGTATAAGAATGCCGCAATATTTTCATCTATCTTACATATATAGGCCATTTCATCTGCTTTTCTGTTGAACCATTTAACAAAGCCGGGATAGTCTTGTTTTAAGCTGTCAAAAAAGTTGTCATCAATATTAATGTTACCTATGTATTCTTTTTTTACAGATAAAACCTTATAACTCAACAAGTCGGGATTTTCGTAGGTAACTTTCTCCAAAAAAGAATCTATTGTAAACACTTTATCTGAGAGATTTAGTTTTGCCGCTTTAAGAGCAAGTTTTCGGTCCTCGGTAATCAACATATCTACTCTATCAGCAGCTAATTCGTTTAATAATTTTGTACCATTTTTATCATTATCATTTTTATCAAATTGATTTGAAATCTGGTTAATAGCTTCACTCATTGGTGCGATTGTTTTTAAAATATGGTAACTGTCTAGTTTTATGATCATTGAATCAACTGTCTGAGCATTTTTGTATTTACTAATTTCTTCAACAGTAATAGGGTGTACACACTTTGTGTATTTCAGTTTATCCATCCATCTGAAAAGTATCCCGATATCATTCTTCGTAACATTGGCTGTTTCTCTGTAAATAATAATATTAGTATCTAAAAGTACTTTCATGTTAATTCATCACTCCTAGATTAGTGATAAAATGAATTAAATTTATCAAAATATCATTACTATTATTAAAAATATATAAAGATGTTGAAAATTGGTTTGCAATTGAAGTAGCGTGAGCGATTTCTTCAATTTGAAAATTGTCCAAAAAATCTAAGTCGTACTTTTTATTATCACGTTTTTGAAGACGCGTGGAAATTTTCAAGATGTCGTCCGTAACTACAATGAAAGCAAGCGGTCGAATATCACTGAATACTTTGTCGGAGAGTTTAGTGATTTTTCCGCCTTTATTTAAAAGACAAAAATGCCCATCAAGCAAACCATATTTATTTTTTGAATTGATTTGCTTGAGACCTTCCGCAAGGAACTCTTGATTACTATTAATGTCTGCGATGAATTTGTTTGATGTAAAACTTTGCTGTTTGGTCTGAGCGATAATATTACTTGCTGAATAAAGGTCTATATTGAAATACTTTGTCAACTCATTACAGATGGTCGTTTTACCAACTCCATGGATTCCACCAACAAAAATCAGATTCGACATAGGCACCCCGTCTCAAAACATGACTTTTTTCCTAATCATATCATTCTAATGTATATTTTGGAACATGGAGAATGCTGTATTATAAAAAAGGAAATAGAGGGGGCGCCAAATTTGTCCATTATGTATAACTCGTGAAAATCAATTCATCGCTGAATGACACGTACATGAAAGTAGTGCTTTTCTTAACAAAGGTCCAACTGTGAAGTGAAGTGAAATGCATTTCGTACATGCTCTGTATACTATTTACCAGTATAATTACCAGTTACAACAGGCATCTATGAAGAGTACCATTGCTTCATACCGATGCTCTTTACACATCCACAACTCCATGACAATACAGGCGAAGACATTGAGGACCTCATCTCCATCGGTACGATTGGGCTAATCAAGGCGATTGAGAGCTACCGCCCGAATAAGGGCACGAAGCTCGCTACTTTTGCTGCCCGCTGCATTGAAAACGAAATCCTGATGCACCTGCGTTCGCTGAAAAAAAACCGGAAGGACGTATCCCTGCACGATCCGATCGGGACGGATAAAGAGGGCAATGAGATTACCCTGATTGATATCCTCGGTTCTGAGGCAGACGATGTTATTAAAGAGGAGGATCTCAAGATAGAGAAAAGCAAGATTTACCGTAACCTCGATATTCTCGATGAACGTGAGAAAGAGGTTGTCGTGGGCCGGTTCGGCCTGGACACCGGCGGGGAGGAGCGGACGCAGCGGGAGATTGCGAAGGATCTGGGGATCTCGCGGAGTTATGTGTCTCGGATTGAGAAAAGGGCGCTTATGAAGCTGTATCATGAGTTTTATAAGGCGAAGCGGTAACGATGAATAAAAAGTAGTACCTCTTTAATTATAACATTAAAACAAAAGCAACCTATCTGCGGATAGGTTGCTTTTGTTTTAATGATTTTTTGTTCAACTGTCTTCTTACATTCGATATAAAAGTTTTTATGTAAACAAAGAAATTAAGTCCTTTGGACTATTTTAAAGGGATATTTTGTTATTAAAAGCCTAATTGTATGTTATATTTTATTTTATATAGGCTGTATTTTTAAGTGTTGGAATAATAGAGATGTTCCATAACATTATTACCTTTTGATCGAGTAAGAGATATTGGGGGCGTACTTCGCTGAGATTAACTCATGTAATAGTAAGATAAACAAAGGTGGAGGTTGAAAGAATGCTAGATATTGTAACTCCCATTGGTGAACAAATTAGGAAGTTATTCAACTTACTAACAGTTAAGTATAAGTATTATCACAATGAACTTTCAGAGAAACAGCATATAGAGTTTGAGCCTGTCGGCTTAAATGTCAACTCATTAGAACAGATCGGTTTGGTAGCTTCAATTTGCTACCATATCCAATCTGGTTTGTGGTCTGCATCAATACAGGCATTGAAGGAATTACTTCCAGATTCTATGGTGGATTTTGAAGATGACCAGAATATTAAAAATTACTTTTCAGGAGACGAGTATGCTGAAGGTGATAAAAGGAAAGAACATTTTCAGAAGCAGCGAAATCCATTCATCTTAGAAGTTTTAGCAAACTGCATGCTATATTGTGTAGAAGTGACACCGAATTTACACCTAACCCTAAAAGCAATGAATAGAATTCACTTGGACTCTAAAATCCAAGGACTTGATGCAGCAGCACTTGCATCTACAGAAGATTTGGATTATTACATAATTATTGGTGAAGCTAAAAATAGAGAAACACCTTCTCAAGGTACTGCTGAGGCTTTTGAAGCTTTTAAAAAACACGACTCCGGTAAAACCTGGGCTGATATACGTCAATTAATTTGTATTGTCTCAGATGCGGCACAGTTAAGCGACTACGATGGGGTATTGTTAAGCCGTAAATTGTCTCGGAAATCTATTTGGGAGGGGAAATTTATATATAGACTCACTATTGAGCATCAATCAGCTAATCCGCATGGTGGTTCTCAATTCAAAGACTTTTCAGCGTGTACAGTTAATGTTTTTGAAGCTGAAAGAAGACAATGTGAATCATTCGGAACTGAAAGGTTAACCGAGTTTTACGATAAGGTATCACAAATGATTGTGGAATACATTGTAGGAAAGGGGAAGGGAGTAATTGCTTGATGAATATGCTAAAGAGCAATATGAGGTTGCCTCAACATTATTAGATGATATAAATGGGGAAGATATAAGAGAATTATTATTAAAAGTCACCATAGAGAATGCTAGAGTGAATTATTTTAAAACAACCCAGATGAATAATGTAGTTGATGAAAGCGATAATCTTATACTAGAAAGGTTAGCAAAAGCTTTGTTAATTAGAATTGTTTTTGATACAGAGCTTCAATCCGAAACTCTACAGGCTGCTGCTTTAGTATGCGCACAAGTTTTTGAAACGTTGACTCCGACTATTATTGAATATAATAAATACACAATAAATGATTCTATGTTCATAAATAGAATAGTCACCTCGTTGTTATATTATATTGCTGGCTATGACCCTAATGCAGCACAATCTGCAAAAAGTATCCATCGTGACTCAATTACTTCCCCAAAGAATTCTATTGAGCCAGTTATCATTGAGAATCTAATAAGATTTGCTTCTTTAGAACTTCAGTATATTGTACACAAAGAGGCTCCAAAGGAGAAAGTAGAGGGAATTAAGGACTACCGAGATTTAAAGCATGTAACAAGGGAAGCAATGCTGTGGGAATTGAATGAGTGTTTGGTGCTATTCAAAAAAGAACTTACTTTAGTACATAATGAGTGGGACATTGACATTGAAAAGAGATTATTACGTCTGCATCGTATTTCTACGAATTGTGGGGAAAGTACAATCTTACTATTAGCTCTTATATTACTACTAGTGAATAGAACTTTTCCATCTAGAGCCATCTCTATCTTACAATCTCCTGGAGATTGTCCACTTAATATTTGGAATGAACATATGCAAAGATATTTAGATGAACGCGTATTTATTATTTGGCCGCCACATAAAGAAGCCATTGAAAAGGGGCTTTTAAATCATCAGAATAATATTATAGCTATTCCAACAGGTACTGGGAAAAGCTTGATTGCGGAACATAAAGTAATTTCTTCTTTACAAAGAGGATCAATAATTATTTATTTAGCACCCACTCATGCTTTGTGCCGTCAAATTTCGGAGAGAATGAAGAAAATTATAGCTGTTCAAAATTTATTTTCAGACCAAATATTACTTATTGATGATTTGGATAATTTAAACCGCTTTGAGCAATTTGATAGCTCGAAACTAATTTTAGTTATGACACCGGAAAAATGTACTTCTCTATATGCTAAACGTTCTGAATTGTTTATACACGTTAGTTTATACGTTGTTGATGAGTTTCATAATATAAAAGAAGGAAATAGAGGAGCTTTGCTAGATTCATTATTGGCAAGGGTCTCTGAAAATTCAGAAAACGCAGTTTACTTATTAATGTCTGCATTATTAGATAAATCAACAATTCTACCAAAATGGTTAGAGGCTTTGAATAATAAGCCTTCCGATGCAGTTTATACAAGATGGAGACCTGCGAGAACGCTTAGAGGATTTATTTCACATCCATTGAGGGAATACAATAACGCTTTAGATGAAGCAAGGAAAAGTGGAAAAAAGAGCTATTCAAAAGAATTAACTACTGATTTGTTTTTTTGCGTACAGGATGTTTGGAATGATGAAACGCAGAAATCAGCATATCCAATACGGCTACCAAATAAGTTGAAAATAAGATTTAAATTATCTAAATTTGGTAATTGGACAACGGAAGGTTATGGAAATGATATGGCCAGACAACTTGGGAACTGGCTTGCTACATGTAATCTGCCCGTTCTTATTTTCTCACAAACTACCCGTCATCTAATTGGTGAGATTGAAGCACATAAAAAAATAAATAAATTTGAGTATATTATGAACCGTAGAGTAGATGCCTATTTAACTTTTGCTGAAATTGAATTGGGTGAAGTATCAGATCTTGAGGAGGGACTCATTAATGGAATAGGAATTCATTCTCAGGCATTAATAGACGAAGAGCAAGAAGCAGTAGAGGCGTTTTTTAAAAGTTGTAACCGAGGAGTTGTATGTGCTACAGGTACATTAGCGCAAGGATTAAATTTACCTGCTTCTGCTGTCGTGGTGAATACAACAAAACAATACAATGCAGATGATATCCCAAAACCTATGTCAAAAGAGGAAGTCATTAATATGCTTGGTCGAGCAGGAAGACCAGGGCTGGCTTTTCAATCTATTGGTGTTATTATTCCTCAATATCCTTCAAGCCATAATGAGAATGGATTTACATTAGCGCCGGAATATAATGAATATTTAGAAAGAATCGATGCAGTAGTTCCTGTAGGATCTGGACTGACGCAAATATTAAATTCGGTAGCTGGTAGTCCATTTGAAAATGCATTAGATAATTATACATTTTTATTAAACACTACTACTAAAGATGATCAAATTAATAAAAGAATTATACGTAAAACGTTAGCTAGTTACTTACTTGATTCAGAAGTAATTGACAATGCTACTGATAATTGTGATAAATGGCTCAGTATTGTACAAGACGATCCACTTATGAAACAATATGTTGATATTGCAAAGAAGTCTGCTGTTTCAATTAAGGTTGCCAAAACTCTCTTGGAAAGTATTGATGAAGAAGGAACTCTATTCCTTGTTAGCTATACAGATGCAACAGTAGGGGATTGGCTAAACTGGTATATGAATAATATAAGAAAACTAGCGGGTGAATTTTTAATTGAGAATGTACATAACTCATTTAAACATTCTGAGATATTATGCGAGTTCTTAATAGCATGGACCAATGGAAAAACAATCAAGGAAATTGGAGATATCATGGTAATACATGGTGTAGGAGTAGAAGGAAGAAACCACAATAGAAATAATCAAGGTCCTATAGCTAAAGTTGTACATATTCTTCAGGATGGTATAAGAAATATATCCCACTTAGCAAATTGTTATATCACAATTATAGAATCAATCATAGAGAAAACTGGCTATGATTATTTAGTCCCTGAGAGCCTACAGATGCTACCATCTTTTATTAGCTGGGGAGTTAAAAGTAACGAAGCTTTGAAATTCAGAAAGAGAGGGCTACCACGATTATTGTCAACACAGTTGGGAAAGGAGTTTGGAGATGTTAGTTATTTAGGGACGCTAATAAATGAATGGAAAGAAACTGGAGACATTCCTGGAATGGAATACACAGAAAAAGTAAAGAATGCAATTTTTGAAATAATATAGTATTTTTTTAAGACGGAAGAAGTTTCATTCTATAAAGAAATAGTTCCTATATTAAAATAATGGGGGGAAATTATGTTTATAAAAAAAATTCATATAGGTCAATATAAGAAGCTTAATAATTTTGATATTGAATTCAAAAAAATAACAAATAAAATTAAAGGTGAAAGATTTAATATTTCAGTATTGATAGGGGAAAATGGGACTGCTAAAAGCACAATTCTTCAAGCAATTGCAAATGTATTTTCTGATTCAAAAGAGAAAGATAAGATGTTGAATTATGAAATAGAATATGAGATGAATACTCAGACACATAAGTTGAATGATGATAATGAAATAACAAAGGTACCCTCCAATTTGGTTATCTCATCATTTTCTCCTGTAGAGAAAATATTCATAATGGCTAAAAAATCTGTTTCATCATTGTGTCCAATAATCTTTTCTGAAATGGGTAACAGCAAATTAAAAGAGATAATCGGAAAGTATATTTTAGAGAATACAAACAATACAAATAATATCAATAGAATAATAGAGAATACAACCAATATAAATAAAATCAATAGAATAATTGATTACATTGGTTATAACCCGGCTCAGTATTTTTTGGAAAGCAATGATTGGATATTTACTTCACTGAACTCAGATAACTTTATAAAATCATTGTACAATGGACATTTTGATCGAATTATCGAAAAAGAAATTATAATTCAAGAACCTGAAATTGATGTAACAAGCCTTATTACTAGTTATCAAAATGAACTTAATAATCATAGGTACAGATTTAGAAATACAATAATAGATTATATGGGAAGATTTGATGCATACTGGAGTAATAATCATGGGTATTCTAAAAAATCAATATTAGATTACTCCATTTTAAGACGTATTTATTTAGAATATATTTATATACTATTAAAAATGAGAACATTTTTTAGGAATTATTCTAAAAAAAAATATACAAATTATAAGTACAATGAAACTCAGCTTATTTCAAATTCTGATTTAGATATGTACTTCCATGGTTTGGACGAATTTATAAAAGATCTATCATTTTTAGATGCATTTGAAAAGTATATTTTTAATGATATTTGGTTTGAAGCAAAAGGTACCCCTGACTTAGTACCGTTATCTCTTTGGAGTTCAGGTGAGTTCAGCCTTTTCTTGAGACTTATCGAGATATCAAATTCAGTTATCGAGAACTCGATAGTACTAATTGATGAACCTGAGACGCACTTACATCCTAAATGGATAAGAAACTACATAAAATTGTTGAAAGATATTATAGGAGATATACATTGCCATGTGATTATTGCTACTCACGCTCCGTTAATAATATCAGATATACCTAAAGAAAGTATTATTATGTTAAAAAGAAATGAGCATTTAATCGAGCAAAGTTACATTCAAGAAGAAACTATAGGGCTTGAATATGAGGAAGTTCTGAAACGAATATTTGAATTTAATGATATAAAAGGAACTGTTCTTGAAAGCTACGAAAATAAAATTCTAGAGAGTATTGAAAAGGATGATGTTGCAACAATTATAAATTTATATGATCAGTTAGGAGATAGCCCTACAAAGTTTGATCTATTTTTAAAAATAAAGAGGTACAATGATCAAAGAAAGAGTAGTGAATAATTATGTATAAAGTTATTGAGAACATAGATTTTCTTAGACCGTATCATCAATTAGTGTGTGATATATTAAAAGCACTAAGAAGGTCAAGTAGGCAGAATGTTACTTATACTAAACTTACTCTAAAAAACAATTTAATTTCTATAAATCCGTTATTTTCTTCTATTGTTAATAGGGGGGCCTTTTTAGATAATATTCATAAATTAAAAGATTCACAAGTTGATATATATAAAGAGTATGGAAGTTCTGTAAGGAGATACAAATCTATCCTTAATAGAAAATGGAACGGTAGAAGTAAATTAAATCATACAAGTAGTAAAGAAATTAAGAATGTTTTTATATTCTTTTATGAAAATTTAGTAGAGTACAAAACTTTAAATGAAGCATTTTTCCAAAATGTCAATTCCTTATCTAATTTTAGAGCTATCATGTCATTAAATAAAGTCTGCCCCTATTGTGATATAAATAAAATCAACAAAGACTCGGTTTCTGTTGATCACTATCTGCCGAAATCAACATTTCCGATACTATCAATCTATCCTGACAACTTAATAGTTTCTTGCAAGGCTTGTAATGAAAGTATAAAGGGTGAAAATTATTTACTTCCTATAATTCATCCATACTATGAAGATGTTTCCTCGTATTTTACATTTGTGATAAATGATAGTAACGAGGAAAAGTTTGAAATCGAAATAAAAATGAATAAGGATAACTCTAAGCTGTTGAGTGAGAAAGTACAGAATTTTTTATCGCTATTTAAAATAAAAGAACGATATGAAATAGATATGATTGGAGACTTAAAAGATTTTCGACAAGATATTAGAAAAAGAGCATATGCAGAGTTGAGAGGGATTGCTCGAAACCGTAATATTACTGATGTAGACATTAGAGAGTGTACTGAAAATTCTTATAAAGAAGCAATCATTCAGAATGAATTATTACACCGAGCTGTTGATGGTACGAAAATAAAAAATGATTACATAAACCAAATTCTACAAAGAGGTGATTTTCAAAGTGATATCGATTATTTGGAATCACAATTTGGAGGGATAGGAAATTTATTTAATTGAGCATTTTGCATAATTCTTACTTCGTTTCAGAGTCATGTTCAGACCACAGCGAAATTCCAGTTTTGTGAGAGCTGAGCTATAAATAGGCAGACGGGCAGAATTTTGGTGAAGCTGAAGTTTTTAAGCGGCGTTGTGAATTTGTTGCTTCGCAATGGCGAGTGCAGAGGCAAGTATCACAATCGCATTCAAATATTGGTGGGTTGTCACTTTTTGAATCCCCCAGACATGGAGCTGGTTTGCGGTTAAATAGGTCTTCATTCGAGAATTGCAGCGTTCCACACTGGTTCGTTTATTGTAAAGCTCCTTCCAGCCTCGGCTTTCCCGATGTGTAACGCATAGCGCCGGAGATCCGTTTGACTGTTGATTTTGATCACCATTCCATAATTGGAGGACGAACAAGCGGCCATGCCTAAAGGACAATCCACTTGACCTGTCGCATGCGGACAACGGAATTTCAAATGTGCCTTTTCGTGTCCCCAATACGTCATGGGAAAACCCATCGAACAACAGGGCGTGCCTTTTCGTGTGATCCCTGCTGGCGGTTCCTTTTCATTTCGGGGATTCAGCGGAATAATGGCTTGTGCCTTGGCGCTCCGGGCTGCCTCGTAGTTTTTCATTTGGTCATAGCCCGCATCCAGCATGAAGAATTTCGTTTTGGATTTCGCAGCGATAAGCGCCATAAGCGAAGGCCCTTCGTCTCCGTCGTTCACATGGGCAGGGGTCACCTTGAGCGCCATGGGTAGTTCACTCTTGGCATCGACGGCCAGATGCAACTTATAGCCAAACCACTTGACTTTGTTGCCAAAGGTGTCAAACTTTGCACCCCAGTTAGCATTGCCGGTTAGTTCGCTTTTTCGCTTGGGTTCTTTTTTCTCGTAGGCGTCAATGGTTGCGCTGTCGATGGCGACATGAGTGCCGTCAATAATTCCAGCCTCTTGACACTGAGCCACAAGATCCTCAAACAACCGCTGGGCAAGGCCTTTGTGAGTCAACCCGGCGAAGACTCGGCTTAACGTAGAAATGGAAGGGGCAGGACGATCCAAGCAAGCCCACATTGGTAACGGAAACGAAGGTCAAACTCCAGTCTGCGTTGTAGGCCGCTAAACGTATCGATGTTCTCTAAGGGAGCCGCGAGTAACGCGCGAAGAATGCCTTGACGGCAGTGCCCATCCGCTCCTCGGGGTGAGCGACTTCTCAATTCTCTCGCGTAAGGTCGCAGGTCGAGTGCGCTGAAAAAGATAGGCAGTCGTTCTTTGGATTCGATTCTTTGAAGCTCCTCAAAGGAAAAAAGACTTTCTTGGAGAATATACATAGTGACTTCACTCCCTTGGGTTTTCTCGTTTGGTCACTTGAAAACTTCTCCAAGTTGGGGTGAAGTCCTTTTCTATGCTCAAAATCCCTTTGTGCAACAAGGGCTTAGATTAATGCAAAATGCTCAATTAAGAAATTTATTTAATTAATCTAAAGGGAATTAATAATCGTCAATGCAGCGTACCATGTATTTTGGATGTAAGTGTCATTTGGAAATGACATCGCATCGTGTCCACAACCTCAAAAAATTCGATAACACCGGCGAGGATATGGAGGATCTGATTTCCATCGGCACGATCGGACTGATCAAGGCCATCGAAAGTTACCGTCCGAACAAGGGTACGAAGCTCGCAACCTTTGCTGCTCGTTGTATTGAAAACGAAATCCTGATGCACCTACGTTCGCTCAAGAAAACACGTAAAGACGTATCCCTACACGATCCAATTGGGACTGACAAAGAAGGTAATGAAATTACACTTATCGATATCCTTGGCTCCGAAGCTGATGATGTCATTAAAGAAGTCGATCTGAAGATTGAAAAGAGCAAGATTTACCGCAACCTCGACATTTTGGACGAGAGGGAGAAGGAAGTAGTTGTCGGACGTTTTGGCCTCGACACAGGCGGTGAAGAACGGACGCAGCGGGAGATCGCCAAGGATCTCGGCATTAGTCGCAGTTATGTGTCACGGATAGAGAAGCGGGCGCTGATGAAGCTGTATCATGAGTTTTATAAGGCGAAGCGGTGAGGTCTGGATGATAATTTAAGTAATAAGTAGCGATTAACAATAGAACATTTTAAAAGCGACTTGCCAACAGGGAAGTTGCTTTTTTTGTTAGTACGCCCAGCATGGGCGTCATCTCTAGGCTGAAAGTCCCGAAGGGAGGCTGGCGAGCGCCTAACATTAGCCAAGGATAAGGTTGTCCATCGTGAGGTGGAATCTGAAGGAAGCCGGAAGAGGTACACGGAGGTTGGCTTGAGCATCGCCAAGAGCATCTTTATGGTCGTTATCTTTCCAGCGCCATTCAGTCCCAAAAATACAAATATCTCTCCTCGGCTCACCTCCAGCGAAAGATTGTTTAATGCGATATAGTCGCCAAACTTCAACTCCTCCATAAAGAGAGAGCTTATTCAGGATTCTAAGTACGACACTCCTGAACAAGCTCAATCAGAAATCTTTCAATAAATCTACTTTATGATGTCCTGGCAATCGCTTAAGCGAGGCGAGGCTGGCCCAAGCCCAATTGAGCAGAGCCAATTCAGCGCTACCTCATGCAGCACGTTGATGTTGTCTACCTGACAGTGTTCTAATCCGCCAAGTCGTCTATCCTCTATCGGGTAGAACGTCTTGTTTTTCGAACCCGCTTGCTCGTAATTCTTCAAGGCTTGTGTCAGCGGATTTGGCTGAACCAATATCTCTTCCGCTCCATGCATTACAAGAAGCGGACATTCTATCTGGTGGAGCACGCCCTCAAGATCATAGGCAAAACGCGGATTCCCCGCAAAATCCTCCAAGCTTTTTGCCCCCAGAATTCTCATGCCGTGTGCGGCCAGACTCGGCGGCATCCATTTAAGCATGGCATCCCAGTCGAAGGCGTGCGTACCGCCGTCGGAGATGACGGCAGCAACCCTGTGATCGAACGAAGCGAATCGCAGCGAGTCGTAAGCCGCAAAACTCTCCCCGTGCACGATAATCTTATCGGGATCGACTTCCGGCCGTGTTAGAAGAAAGTCGATTGCTCGGGAATGGAAAGCCTCACTGTCCGCCCGTCTCCCCTTTCCCTTTTCGTACAGCGAGAGGCCGGTGCCAGGCTGGTCATAGACCAGAAAGTTATATCCACACGAAATGAAGGCGGGACCTAGCCAGAAATAATTTTCAATTGACCACTCGTCGCCACCGTTAAGCGCAAAAAGGGTCGGCTTTGGACCTTTTATCCAGGAAGGGGAGAAGAAGTACCCCTCCAGCTTGACATCCTCGTAATCGACTTGGATCTTCTCCGGGCGGACATCGAAGTACTTTCCGGCAGCTTCGAAGAGTTCATTTACCTTCTTAAAGATACGGATTTTCTCGATGTCATCATCCATCACCGCATACTCTGCGATTCTGTAGTAATTGCAGGCACGAATGTAGCAGTTTCGTGCTGTATACCAGTTTCCAGCCGTTTCGGCCTCCTTGCCGTGTCTTTCCAATGCCTGAGCGGTTATGAGCCATTCCCTGTGCCACGTATCCTTGTCATCGGGGTCGATTTTTTTGCAGGCCTCGTAGATCTCGGTGACATCCGTAGCACCGAGGCTTGCCATACCCAAAGCTTTGGTGACTTGGTATGACATCATGTAGTTACTGGGCCAACGGCTGAACTCAATTGACATTGCAACATCCTCCTTTTCCAGTTCTAGTGATTGTAGTTTTTTTACTACAATTAATTTTTACAACACAAAGATAAAGCTTCTTTAAAAGAAAAATAAATGTTTATAAAGAGAATATAAAAAACTATAAACCGCTGAAAAAAAAGGCTGCTGCCTGGGTGTTCACACCTGGCAGCAGCCTTTAACTTTGTTGTAAAAGAAGATGTGCAAAAATAAAGTCAGCGTTGTGCCGCCCGGGGAAGGCTGAATCTTATCCCCAAACCGCCATATTCGGAAGGGTAGGCAACAATTTCGCCCCCGTGATGCTCAATAATGGATTTACAGCTTGCAAGCCCCAGCCCCAGCCCGCCCTTTTGAATTTGCCGCGATTTATCCACAGTGAAAAATTTGAGGAACAGAGAAGAAATATCCTTATCCGGCACTCCAATTCCATTATCTTCGATTTGGAAATAGGCATAATGTCCTAGCGGGTATCCCGTCATATACACTTTCAGCTTATTCTTCCCTCCATATCTTACAGCATTGCTAAAGAGGTTGCCGAAAACCCGACGGATCATCGGTTCATTGACCATTAGCAATATATTTTCCGTGAATGAATGGCGGCAAGTAAGCTCGTTGTCAAGTCCCGCCAGCTCGTACTCATATTCAAGGGCAATTTTTTCAAATAATTTTGATGCTTTTACAGGTTTAGCTACCATGGATTCCAACTCCAGTTTTTCTTTGGTGAAGCTGGAGAAATCATTGATGAGTTCGACCATATATTCTGACTTCCTTTGAATCAATTCATAATATTCCTGCTTTTCAGTTTCTGGTAAGTCCTTGTGTGCAGCCAGCAGTTCAGTAAAACCGTTAATAGATGTCAGGGGTGTTTTCAAATCGTGGGCGATTGCGGCAATCATATCGGATTGCTCTCTGTGGGCGAGTTGAAGCCTATGCTCCATCTTATTGAAGTGCTTATAAAGTTCTCCGATCTCGTCATTACTCCTCAAAGCTAGCGGAGGCATTGGATGTACACTATTTACTTCTTCCAGCCTGGTATTCAGAAGCTGAATGGGTTTCTCTATGCAAAAATGAATATAGATAATCAGAATAATAAATATGAAAAAGGCAATGGCAAATATGGGCAGGAGCAATGCTATATATCGCGAGTCCAGCAATGAACTGCGTATAGGGGAATATACTGCAAAGACAAGCTTCAGGTACATTCCAATTGAAAACATAAAAATTATAAGCATCAGCAGGAATAAGAGGGGAAGTTTTATTTTCAGTTTCATACTATTGCTCTCTTTCCGTATATTTATATCCTATGCCCCATATGGTTTTAATAAAGTCATTTTCAGGACCAAGTTTCTTACGGATATTTTTTATATGGACCGTTACGGTATTTAGTTCTCCGTATTCATCTCCCCAGACGTTTTCATATATCTGCTCACGAGTCAATACATGATTGGGGTGACGCATAAGGATAGACAAAATTTGAAATTCCTTCGTTGATAAGTCGAGCTTCCTGCTATGCAGGAATGCTTCAAACGTCTTATCGTTCAAAATGAGCGGAGCATCCGCCTTTTCGTTACTGGGACTAAGTTCATCCCACTCTTTAAACAGCCTGTCCACTTTTCTGAAGTGGGCCTTTATCCTGGAGGCAAGCTCCTGAATACTGAAAGGTTTGGTCATGTAATCGTCTGCTCCTATTTCGAGCCCGACGATTTTATCAATGTCCTTATCACGCGCACTTAAAAAAAGAATTGGAACATTATAAGATTTTCGGATACTTCTGCAGACATCATGTCCATCCATATCAGGCATCACTATATCAAGAACGATGAAATCAATGTGGTTTTCTTCCAATGCAGATAAGGCTTCTTTCCCGGAACATGCCGGAATTATTGCAAATTGCTCGTACCTTAAACTCTTTGTGATGAGTTTTACGATTTCTTCATCGTCGTCTACAACTAATATCGTTTTTGGCATCTTTATACCTCCCAACCTCTTTAAATAGACTGCATTTATAACACAAGAGCCGCATGGACTCGAATTGACAAGTGGAAACGGCTTTGCCGTCCTTTTTAAGGACGGTACCGTTTCAGCGAGAAATAGAAGGATAAGTTATCGTGTGAAACATATAACGCTTATATTTCAAAAAAAGTCGCGCTCAAAGCGCCTCTCCAGTTCCGGATACGCTGGAATAAGAGCTTGAGCAACGCCTTGGGGAATTCTGGATTCAACAAGCTGGTCTGCCCTTTATTTTTAAACAATTGATGATCAGAATTACGCAACCGGATCTGATATAAATAATAATTCCATAATCTTGTTGATGCAATTCTCCACTTCGTAAACCTGTCTCTTTAAAGCACCAATCAGCACAAAATCACTAGGGGAAATTAACTTTGTTAATGCTCTTAATGAAATATCTTCGCTATCTTTAAATTTATTGATAGTGGAATCAGCCGCAGCTACGTTTCAAGAATAGAGAAAAGGGCGCTGATGAAGCTGTATCATGAGTTTTATAAGGCGAAGCGGTTAAAGATGGCAGCCTCAATCAAGAAGCTTACGAATTTGAAAGTCCATTTCTAATGAGCGGATGAACTTTTTATTTTATTGTTTTTATGAACATCTTCCGTACCGCTATCCAAGGCGGTCTTGTAATATAAACATTTATGTTCTATGACTTCCATCGTTTTTTTTAATTCTTCCATCTGTGCTTCTACGGATGCTTTCCGCTCAAGGAACATGTCATATCTTTGCTGCAAGGTGGAATCCCCCTCAGAGCACCACTCAATAAAATGTTTAATTTCCTTAATCGGCATCCCGGATGACTTCAAGCATTCAATGACTTTTAAAGCGTCCATATCCGATTCCTTGAAAACGCGTTTCCCGCTGGAGGTCCTTTCTATAAAGGGCATAAGACCTTCCTTGTCATAGTAACGCAGGGTATGTGGTGTCATGTTAAAGTGTTCTGCAACTTCACTTATGGAGTATGTCTTCATTATGTATCTCCAGTCTCAATTGTATTTTTTGCTTGACTTAGAGTTAACTTTAAGTAATAACATATGTTTTGTAAAGCCGGTGTTACAGATTTTAATATTAACTAGAAGAGAGGTTACACTATGATAAAAGTTAATGCACGCGCTACATTCAGCCAGGAAGGTCCGTTCAAGCTAACCACCATTGAGCGCCGGAATCTTCAGCCGCACGATGTTCTTATTGAGATTAAGTACGCTGGGATCTGCCACTCGGACATTCATACAGCCCGCGGGGAGTGGGGGCCGGTCACCTATCCACTCGTTCCAGGGCATGAGATCGCCGGAATTGTTAGCCAGGTCGGTTCCGAAGTCACAAAGTATTCAGTAGGTGACCGGGTAGGGGTAGGGTGCTTGGTTGACTCCTGCGGAGAGTGTAGCAATTGCCATAAAGGTGAGGAGCAATATTGCCTTAATGGAAGTACAGGTACCTATGGAGCTATCGACCGGTACGGGCACTATACCCAGGGCGGGTATTCCACTCACATTGTTGTAACAGAAGACTTCGTGGTGCGGATTCCTGACGCTATTCCGCTTGATGCTGCTGCACCACTTTTGTGTGCCGGAATCACAACCTATTCACCGCTGCGCCATTGGGGTGCCGCTCCAGGCAAAAAAGTAGCTGTGGTGGGTCTTGGCGGACTTGGACACATGGCTGTGAAGATCGCTCATGCCATGGGGGCTGAGGTTACCGTTTTATCACAGTCACTGAAAAAGAAGGAAGACGGTCTGCAATTAGGGGCGGACCATTATTATGCGACTAGCGATCCGGAGACATTTAAGCAGCTTGCCGGTTCGTTCGACCTGATCGTAAATACAGTAAGTGCGCAGATTAATATTGATGCCTATCTTTCGCTTCTGGCGCTGGATGGTACATTAGTCAATGTCGGTGCACCCGCTGATCCATTGGCAGTTAACGTATTCTCGCTGATCGGCCACCGCCGCTCGTTTGCCGGATCAATGATTGGCGGAATCCGTGAAACGCAGGAAATGCTTAATTTCTGTGCTGAACACAATATTGCATCTGAGATCGAGGTTATTTCTGCCGACCGGATTGATGAAGCCTGGGAGCGTGTACTCGCTTCAGATGTCCGTTACCGGTTTGTAATCGATATCAGCACGATGGGGAATGAATAAGGATTGTTCTCTTTTTGACATTATATCGTGTCCATAATTCCAAAAAATTCACACTCTTATAGATATCCTTGGCTCCGAGACCGATGATGTCATTAAAGAGGTCGATCTGAAGATCGAGAAGAGCAAAATCTACTGCATCCTCGACATTTTAGATAACCGGGAGAAGGAGGTAGTAGTCGGCCGGTTCGTTCTGGACACTGGGGGCGGGGAGCGGACGCAGCGGGAGATAGCCAAAGAACTTGGCATCAGCCGGAGTTATGTATCGCGGATTGAGAAACGGGCGCTGATGAAGCCATATCATGAGTTTTATAAGGCGAAAAGATAACTTGAAAATTTAGAATAATAACCTGTAGGGATGAGATATTAATGTCTCAATCCTACAGGTTATTTGCGTTGCTGCGCGTGTGGAAAATGGGTGGTCATCATATTGAAACAGAGGATATTATTAGACGTAATGTAACGAGTATGAATAATCTGTTGTCTCACTTAGACCAAATAGATCAATTAGTTGTTATTGATAATAGTAAAGCAGATGGTGAAATTATTCTTGGAGCGGATAAAAGCGGAATGAAATATTATTCAGATG
The DNA here is from genome assembly GCF_038002865.1 of Paenibacillus sp. FSL H3-0321. Taxonomy (NCBI): domain Bacteria; kingdom Bacillati; phylum Bacillota; class Bacilli; order Caryophanales; family Paenibacillaceae; genus Paenibacillus; species Paenibacillus sp. FSL H3-0321. The sequence goes on from NZ_JBBODH010000001.1 coordinate 5,986,435, forward strand.
GATTGCCTGAATGGGCACAAATAATTGATCTGAAATTACAGATTAAATATAAAACGCAATAGTAAACCAATTAGAATCGGGATCGATCGTAATTGGTTTATTTTTTTGACATCGTATCGTGTCCATAACCTCAAAAAGTTCGATAACACAGGCGAGGATATGGAGGATCTGATTTCCATCGGCAGGATCGGACTGATCAAGGCCATTGAAAGTTACCGTTCCAGGTGGGAATTCTTCTCTTGGGGAGTGAGCTAGATTTCACTACAGACGGCCCGGATCTATTTCTGATTGGATTTCCTGTAGACTGCCGGAGTAACGCCATATCTTTTTTTGAAAGCAATATAGAAGGTATTTAATGAAGAAAAGCCATATTTCAGTACGATTGGCTCAATCGGCGCTTCGCTGGATATCAGTTCCTCACAGATGATGCTTAGACGTTTCTCGGATATCGTTTCCGTAATGGAGCGGTTCGTCTCGTTCTTGTACAAATTTCTAATATAATTTACCGACAGGCCAAGCTCATCGGAGAGCATCTTAACGGACAAATTAGCATCGGTCAGATGTGCTTCGATGAGCTGTTCAACCTGCCCGACCAGACCGGCATTTCTTGAGACACTGCGGACGGCTGCGATCTCATCCAGAAATTTGGCGGATACTCCTGCCATCCACTCCACAACGGCTTCAAGCGTTTCGAGCTTAATAATCTGATTCTCTACCGAGGTCAGACTCCAGGAGCTGGGCAGCACGGGTTGATGGGTGATCTCCTGCATCGAGCGGCGGATTTCCATGAATAAAGTGATTAATGACATTTTGCATTCGAAGTATGGCCGTTCTCTAAGCGAGGAAATAGCCATATACAGGCTGTTAAGGAAGGCGGAAGCATCCGCTCTATGAATGGCCTGTACCATTTGCCTTTCCAGCTCCAGCGGCATATGATACAGCTCAGCAGGACTTGCATCTGCATACTCCTCTATTACAAAGGCTCCTTGCCCTAAACGGAAACGCTCCTGGGTCATCTCATAGGTCTCCATATAACCCTCATGAAGTTCGTTCAATCCCTCCAAATGTTTGCCGCAGGCTACTGTGGTTCCGATGGATAGAAATTGTGCTACCAGCCGCTGCGCCTGCTGAAGCTTCCCGGCATACATAACCGCAGATTGCCCCCTGCCAGCCGGGAGAATCACTGCAACATGATCTTTGCCCATATCGACGGTAAGAATCCCTTTCATAACGTCTGTCTGCAGGGATTCCTGGATAATATTAGCCATGGCGAAGCGCAACAGCCGCTGGTCTTTCTCCGAATACCGCACTGTAAAGGAAGCAAACTGGTCTATCCGGAAGATAGCTACAGATACTCCCTCCTCAGACAGTTCAATGCCAAGCTCGCTGCAATTGTTGCGGATTTCCGCAATGGATAAGGTAAGCCCCCCCAATAATTCACGTATAAACCGCTCCCGGGCCAGAAACTTGTTCTTCCGCCCATGCTCGGTCAGCTCATGGATCCGCTCATTCTGGGAGACAAATACCTGGGATAAATACACCAGCTCATTGGCTTCGTTCTGCCCGTCCAGCTGCTCCGCATGATGCTGCTCCATAACATTGTGAACAAGCTCCTGGATTGGCGAATACACCCGTTTCGACAATAGAATGATCACCCACAGGGAAGCGGCAAACAGTCCTGCAAACAGTAGCAGTGTCAAATTCCGCAGCCATGTGATTTTGCTCAGAATAATCGATTTGGGAATCGTCTCGATAAATCTCCAGCTTTGGATGCCATTGATGGAGGTATTGGCGTAGACCAGCATTTGCTCCGGGGATTTCTGCGGCTTCACGATCTTCCAGCCGTTCGCCTCCTTTTCCACGGCCTGGCTGAACTCTTGTATCTGTTCTGCGTCCAGCTTCACGGTGCTGAAGACAAGCTCCTTTTTGTCATTGAGTACAAAGACGCTGGTCTCCAGAACATTGCTGTTATTCTGCAGCAGCGTCATGATATTGTCAGCATCGACGTTCAGTACGAAAGCGGAAATAGATTTGCCGGTCTCATAGGGGACGATAGCTGTAATCACTTTCTTCTCCTTGCCGGATTCCAGCGGCAGCAGAAGGGTCCGGGGAATAAGAAAGGCTCCGTCAGTCAGTTTCCGGGTCCGCAGCCGCTGTAATACTTCCTGGTCATAGAAGCTGTCAAATTCATTCACGCCCAGCCGGGAATCGATAATTTGATGCGTATAATCATTAATCAGATAGACCGAATCGATGGAGGGATTTCCCTTCTTGATGTTCATCAGCCGGCTCCAAACCGCATAGGTGTCCAGGTCGCTGTGCTGCTCTGAGAGCGCATAAGACTCGATCTGGACATCGGAGCTCGAGGAATAAGCGTAATTGATAGACCATTCCATGAGCTGCGCTGTATTCTTGGCTCCATTGACTAACAGAGACTCGGAGTGGTCGCCGATTTCCTTGAGCAGGGTCTTTGAGGATAGAGAATAGAGGGCAATGAATGAAACCGCCAGTACGATAATATTGGCGCTGACAAAATAAATGATGATTTTGATAAAAGTAGAGCGTTGCTTCAAAAAATTCAACCGGGATAGTTTTAATCTAGGCATGTTGTACCCCCGTCTGTATCTCTGTGGATTGATAAGGCAGATTTATTGTATCATATCGCTGCATTTGATAAAGACAATCGATGGTTCCTGAAACTGTGATGCTTTTGGGAAGTCCGCTGATTCATGCATACAGTAGACATCGTTAATTCCCGCAATGGTCTGGAATATCAAAGCCTGGTATGTTTTTCCCAGACAAAGCTTGTAACGAATTATTCACGAGGGGGTACACAGAAATGCCAAATGTCCGGAAACGCGGGGCAGGCTACAAACTGCAGCAAATTGCACGTAATCCTTTTTTATACGGGATGGCGGTGCCAGGCTTGCTCTTCTTTCTTATCTTCAGTTATTTTCCGATTTACGGAATCCTTATTGCGTTTAAGAATTATGACTTTTCCAAAGGGATTACCGGAAGTGAGTGGGTAGGCTTCCGCAACTTCAATTATTTCTTTACATCGGACGACTTCTGGATCATCCTGCGCAATACCCTGCTGCTGAATGTGCTGTTCATTGTTTTTACAACGCTTGCAGCGGTTCTTATCGCTCTGATGTTCAATGAGATCCGCAATAAGTATTTCAAACGGATTTCGCAGTCGCTGATCTTTCTTCCTTACTTCATGTCATGGATTGTGATCGGCATGCTGGTTCAATCTTTCCTGGGAGGTGAATCTCCGCCTGTCAATGCGTGGATTCAGAATTTGGGCTTTGAGCCGGTCAATTGGATGTTTGAATCTGCCTTATGGCCATGGATCCTTACGATTATCCGTGTGTGGCAGGGAGCCGGCTACTTGTCAATTATCTTTTTGGCGGCCATTACGGGTATCTCCGAGGATTTATATGAAGCAGCGCGGATAGACGGCGCCTCCAAAATGCAGATTATGCTGAGAATTACCTTGCCTCTGCTTGTTCCGACCATTTCCATTATGACCCTTCTGTCGGTAGGCAGAATCTTCAACGGCGACTTTGCCATGATCTATGCGATTATCGGTGATAACTCTCTGCTGTACCCGACGACGGATGTGATTGATACCTTCGTATTCCGTTCCATGCGGCAGCTTCATGATTTCGGGATGTCCTCCGCGGTGGGCTTGTTCCAGTCGGTCATGGGTCTTATCTTCGTGATTATCGCCAATGCGGTTACGCGCAAAATGTCTAAAGAATCCGCTTTGTTCTAGGAGGGAAAACACTTGAAACAGACGTTGTCTGACCGTTTATTTAGCATTGTTGCCTATGCTGTCCTCATCTTGTTCACCCTATTCTGCATTCTTCCATTTCTGCTGATGGTCATCGGCTCGTTTACGGAGGAGAGTGAGCTGATTGTGAACGGCTACACGCTCTTCCCTAAAGCATTCTCGGTTGCCGCATACAGAGCGCTCCTGCATTCGGACGCCTTATACAATGGATATGGCATAACCATAATCATTACAGTTGCGGGTACGATCACTGCACTCTGCATTTCGGCCATGCTGGCCTATTCATTGGCCAATAAGCGCAATGTGCTGCAAACTCCATTTTTACTTTTCTGCTATCTGCCTATGCTATTCTCGGGAGGAATTATTCCCTTCTATATCGTGGTCAGCCAATGGCTGCATCTGCAAAATACAATCTGGGCGCTGATTCTTCCGCTGCTCTGCCAGCCTTTCCTTGTATTCCTTCTCGTAAGCTTCTTCAGAACGGTTCCGGAGGAGCTGGAGGAAGCGGCACGTATAGACGGCGCCAATGAAATGAGAGTGTTCTTTCAGATTATACTTCCGATCTCCAAGCCGATTCTGGCCTCAGTGGGACTGTTCTACGCCCTTTATTATTGGAATGACTGGTACATGGGACTGATGTTTATTGATAACGAGAAGCTATTCCCGCTGCAGCTGATACTGCGCCGGATGGTCTCTAATATGGAAGCGGCCAAAAATCTGATTCCGGCTTCCGCTGCAATCTCTACCGTGGCGCCGACTTACGGGGTCCGCATGGCAACGACAGTGCTGACTATCGGTCCGATTATCCTGCTCTATCCCATGCTGCAGAAATATTTTGTCAAAGGGCTGACGGTAGGGGCAGTCAAAGGGTAAGCCAGTTTCTGGCATCAACCGGATTTCCGGTTATTGCATATAAGCATTATTATGAATTGGGGAGGGTTATTAAAATGAGATCAAAGAAAATGCTCAGCATCACAATAGCTGCGGTACTGTCACTATCCATGCTGGTATCCGGCTGCGGGGGAAACGGAAACAATAATACCGGAGCAAACACTCCGAACAACGGAGAGGGCAAGGGTCAGAGCAATTCAGCGGACAGCCCGAAGGAGACAGTGGAATTAAAAGCATATTTCCCGGGTGATAAGCCTTCTGGCTTCGAGGATGTGCTCAAGGCAGTCAATGAAAAGCTGAAAGCGGACAACGTAGGCGCTTCATTAAATATCAATTTTCTCCCTTGGTCCGACTATGGCAATTCGGTCTCGGTTAAAATGTCGGCAGGCGAGGAGTTCGACATGTATCTGGACGCCCCGTGGCTGTCGATGTCGCAGATGATTGCCAGCGGCTCGATTATTCCGCTGGATGATATGGTAGCTTCGCGCAAGGAATTGAAGGAGTCCATTCCCGATCAAATGTGGGATGCCAACAAATTTGGCGGGAAGATCATGGGTATTCCACTCGGGACTGTGCAGGGAACCTTGTACGGCTTCGTTATCCGCAAGGATCTGCGTGAGAAATACGGGATGCCCGAGCTGAAGACAGTAGCTGATGTAGAGAAATTCCTGTATACCGTCAAAGAAAAGGAAACTACGATTAAGCCGTTTGTAATCGACGGCCGCAAAGCAGACAAGCTTCCGGTATTATTTAATGATACCTTAAACACTGGAAAAGTAAGCTATATTGAGACCTTAGTGCCAATGTTCTATTATTCGCTTGAAAATAAGAAGGTTGTAGGAGCGTGGGATGCCAAGACGCTGGACCAATCCTTTGAACGGGCGACAAAGTATTATGAGGACGGCATCCTGTCTAAGAATATTGCCCAGGAGCAGAATGCCCAGACCTTATTCAACCAGGGTAAGTATGCAGCAACCTATTATGCGGCCGATGGCGTAGAAGGTCTGAAGTACCTGGACGCGCTCAAGATTGATGGAGCCGAGCTTGAAGTGGTGGTTCCCCACGACGAGACCTCCAAGCCGTATTCCAATTACCAGCAGTGGAACTTCCTCACGATCCCCAAAGCTTCGAAGCATGCCGAGCTGGTCATGGATGTAGCCAATTGGCTGTCGGTTAAAGAAAATCACGATCTGCTGGAGTATGGTGTTGAAGGAAAAGACTGGGAATCTGTGGGCGATTCGAGTTACAAACAGCTTTCTGCGTATGTATTCCCCGGGTTTGTGCTCACCTGGCGTCCAACACTGGAGCGTACTCCGGACAACATGCTGGCCGGTGACAAGGAATGGGTTGAAAAGGCCGGCGCAGCTGATTTCTTCAACATAAGCCCCATCACCGGATTCAGCTTTGACGCCGAACAGGTGAAGACCGAATATGCCAAGACCACGCCATTCTTCGATTCTGTGTTCCTGCCGCTGTCCCAAGGTGTACTGCCGGCAGATAAAGGCAAAGAAATGCTGAAAGACAAGATTCTCGGTGTCGGCGGTCAAAAGGTAATGGACGAGATTCAGAAGCAAATCGATGCGGTAGTAGCCAAATAGAGCAGAAAGAGGAGATATGAATGACAGTAATACGTTCAGAACATAATCCTATCGTCAGGACGACTGATGTGAAGCCTTCACGGCCGGACTTCAAAGTGCTTGGAGCCTTCAATGCTGGAGTTGCTGTTTATGGAGAAGAAACCATTTTGCTGCTCCGTGTGGCCGAAGCGCCGGTCCGCAGCGCAGAAGGAGAGGTACCGGTCCCGAAGCTGAATGATGCTACAGGAGAGATTATGGTAGAACGTTTGTCATCAAACGATGAACGGTATGATCTCAGCGATACCCGCTTTGTTGCGGAGAAGGGTCAAATGGTGATGCTGACCTCCATGTCCCATCTTCGCGTGGCACGCAGCAAGGATGGCATCCATTTCACTGTGGAGGATCAGCCGGCGATCTTCCCGCAGACGGCGCTTGAAGCCTGGGGAGTGGAGGACCCCCGCATCACGCAGATCGGAGATAAGTATTACATCACATACAGTGCGGCTTCTTCCCGCGGGGTAGGCGTAGGCTTGGCTGAGACATACGACTTTGTAACCTACAAGCGCCACGGAATAATCCTGGCTCCGGAGAACAAGGACGTGATGCTGTTTCCTGAGAGGATTGGCGGCAAATATTATGCCTTAACCCGTCCGGTACCGCATTCCTTCGGTGCGCCGGAAATGTGGATCGCAGAATCGCCGGACCTGCTGCATTGGGGCAATCACCGTTTCCTGATGGGACTCCGCAAGGCGTCCTGGGACGGTGGCAGAATGGGCGGCGGAGCCGTACCGCTCAGGACTGAGCGGGGCTGGCTGACGCTGTACCACGGTGCCGATACCAAACACCGGTATTGTATGGGAGCCGTACTGCTGGATCTCGAAGATCCTGGCAAAGTCCTGGCACGTTCGACCCGGCCGTTCATGGAGCCGGAGGCGGATTATGAAGTGAACGGTTTCTTCGGCGGCGTGGTCTTCTCATGCGGCGCCCTGTTAATCGGGGATACCGTCCGGATGTATTATGGGGCTGCTGACGAAGTCATGGCAGTTGCCGATATTCAGCTGAATGATATTTTTGATACCCTGTTATATGAAGAGAATTAATTAGTCTATCCGGCATATCGTATTTACCGCAATAGTTCAGCAAAGGGAGCGCCATAATCGGTGCTCCCTTTGCTTGCTTACCTTAATTCCTCCAGCCGCTTGAGCGCAGCCTGTCCCCGGCAGGCGGAGGGAGGAGTGAACACGGCTACTGAAGAGAAGGAGCCGCTTTTCATTGGTTCGTCGTGGTCGTCATCGGCCTGATGTTGCGCTTCGACAACTTGAGCCTTACTTCTATCATCCGAGAATTCCTCCAAGGGGGAATGGATGTGGTAACCAAGGCCAACTCCAATGCCATTGCCTGCTAATGAGTGAAGACAAAAAAGCATACAAACCTCACTAAAAGGCTGATTTCATTCCAGGGACCCCGAGCGGTATGATCGGTATGATAAACCTGCGGAAATCTTGGAGGGATGAATATGCCAAAACAGATATATGAAAAATTCGAGCCTTTAAAAAATGCGAGGCTTGTGCTGGGGTATTTGACGTCCATGGTGGATGAGAAGGCGGACAACCTTCCGTACTGGCTTGTGTTGCCTCATAAAAAGCCTGCTGAAGCGGCCCACTGCCGGGTGGACGATGCGGAGCTGGTTGGCTCCTGGTATGAAGCCATTGATGCTGTCCGGAAAATGCTGAAGACAGAAGAGGGTGCTTCGGTTCAGCAATCCTTTTACCGGCATGTCATGAAATCTTGGGGAGAGCATGGACTTCGCTTCCATGAACAGTATCCCTGGACCCATACGAATCACAGCTCCTTTCACGAAATGGGTTATATTCTTCCGGCGCTGAACAAGATGATAGAGAATCATCCCGGGGATCAGGAGGCGGAGAAGAGGGCCTCTGAACTTATACGAGGGCTGCGTTCGCTGGTGATAGAGCGGAAGGTGAGAACCTTCTGGTCAGGCGATAATGAAGAGAAGGAGCCGGTCTACGAATTCCCCAATGATGTCTATCTGAAAGACGACGGCTTTGATATGACCAGACACAGCGGGCGGGGCGAGCAGGCTATCCGCAATGCAATCGTGCTTCATTCTCTGGTACGGAGGTATGAGATCACGAAGGACGAGGTCTCTCTTGATTTGGCCATTGGCATTGCCAACCATCTTTTGGGACCCTCGCGTTACTTTAATTATAAAATGGAATTTTTCGGCCATATCCATTCGGCGGGCTGGGTTGCATCCGGACTCGTCCGGCTTGGCCGTACCACTGGCAAGCAGCGGTACATCCTTGCCGGCAAAGGGATCTATGACTATATCCGTTCCCTGTCCTCTTCCTTCGGGTGGGTTCCCGAGTATGCACAATGGCATCCCCTGAACGAGGAACACTGTGAAACCTGCTGCATCAAAGATATGATCGAATGCGCCAATGAGTTGATTCTTGCGGGTTACGAGGAATACTGGAAGGATATGACCCTGTTTGCGCGAAACCAACTGGTGGAAAATCAGGTGAAGGTTTCCTCCTATGTGGTTACAGACAATACAAGACCTGACGCCAACGGAATTACGTACAGAGACATTGACAAGAGAATGATTGGAGGCTTTACCGGAGGTGCATTGGTTAACTCCATATCGTTGTCCAAGTTCCGCTCCATTGCAGGCTGCTGTGTAGGAATGGCGCCTGTAGCGTTGGAGATTGTGTGGAACAGGTCCGTTGAATTTCATAATGGAACGCTCTTCGTCAATATTCCCGTTGATAAGGAAACCGAACAAGCCTCGGTGACCATGGATTATCCCGAATCAGGCTATATGTCCGTCACGCCTAAGCAGCATTGCCATGTTGCCATACGGATGTATGAATGGATGGGTAAGGATATCCGGGCCAAAATCAATGGAACAGCCTATACTCCCGAAATGGAGGGCAAGCTTGCCGTCTTCAGGAATGTAGCGGCAGGGGCAAAAGTGGAACTGGAGCATTCCTTAGAGACTGTGGTTGTAACAGAAACGGCGCGTGGCGAGGAATATTCGATTTCGTGGCGAGGCTGTGATGTGGTCGACATATTCCCGCGAGGCGAGCATTTGAGGCTGTATCAGCGGGATTTGCGTGTGCCCAAAACCTACCCCTCTACGGAAGATGTCCAATTTACCGGCGCCGCCAATTATGGCCCCACCCAGCAGGCGCAAACAAAATAATAACCCGAAAAATCACAAACCGCAAAAGCCACAACTTGCAAAAGTGATTTTGCGGGCTATGGCTTTTTTCTGTGTCCACTTCCACTTGGGGGGATAGTTTTGTGCAGATTGATTGTTATAATAGGAGCAAAATCATCATAGCCGAAATGGCAGGGAGAATAAGATGGCCAATCATATCAGTGAGCAAATTGTATATGAAAATCCTCTGCAGCCAGTGAGGATTTTGCACCAGCACCGGAATGAAAGGGCTGTAGGCAAATGGCATTACCATCATGAGCTGGAGCTTATAGCTGTCGTCAGAGGCGAATTCAGTATATATACCAAAGACAGGGTGTTCAAGCTGTCTGCCGGCGATGTTGCCATCATCGGGTCCTTCGAGCCCCATCACTCATATAAGGATGAGGGTGTAATGGATTATATTGTTCTCCAGTTCGACATTCTCAAGTATCTGGGGCAGGATCTCATCCCATATATGAAATATGTTACGGAAGCCGGCCGGCTGTACAGCAGCCTCAATGATATATTTGTGGAGAGTCCTGAGGTGAAACGGCGGATTTTCGATTATATCCATGAAATTGCAATGGAGTATGCCCAAAGACAAAAGGGTTATGAAATCGCCATCCACAGTCTTCTTTATAAAATTATATTGACTCTGTTGCGCAGCGACAGGAGTGCTTTGATGGATGTCAAGAAGGACGCTGAACTGTTGAAATTGCTGCCGGCTCTGGACTACATTGAAAAGAACATCCATTACAAGGTCGATATGAAGGAAGCGGCCCAAATCATGAATCTGGATTACTTTTACTTCGGCAAGGTCTTCAAAAAAATCATGGGAAAAACATTTATCGAGTATGTAAATTACAAAAAAATCGTGAATGCGGAGCTGATTTTATTAACGCGGGATGTTTCCGTATTGGAAACGGCATCTTTGGTCGGCATGCCCAACATGGCGAATTTTTATAAAATCTTCTATAAATACAACCAATGCTCCCCAAAGGAATTCAGAAAAAAATTGCTGTAGCCCTCCCACATTTTAAGTTATTACCAAATTCATTTAAGGGAGTACATTTTCTTATTTGCCCCGGAAGCTATAATGAAGGACATGAGAGCTCCTTAATACAGCCGGAGGGATGAGAGAAATGAAAGCGGTTTTAGACAGTCAACGAAATCATGTCGGAATAAAAAAGAGAAATACTTTTTGGTTCAGAATAAAAAGAGATGCTATCCTGTATGCCCTTTTGCTGCTGCCTCTGTCGTACATTGCCATTTTTAAATATGCTCCCATCTATGGCTTGATTATGGCATTCCAGGATTACAACATTTTCGCAGGAATCGGAGGGAGCGAATGGGTGGGGCTGGATGTGTTCCGGTTTATTTTCCAGCAGGACAGCTTCTATCGTGCACTGAAGAATACGCTTGTTCTGAATGTTCTGGATTTGATCGCGGGATTCCCGGCGCCTATTTTGCTGGCGATTCTGCTCAATGAAGTGCGACAGGTAAAATTCAAGAAATTGACCCAGACCGTGCTTTATCTGCCTCACTTTATGTCCTGGGTTATTATTGGGGGTATCGTATACCTGATGTTCTCCAATAGCGGTATGGTCAATCATTTCATGGCTAGTCTTGGTTTGGAGAAGATCGAGTTTCTGTCGCAAAAAACACCTTGGCTGATCACTTATATCTCCGTTGGCGTATGGCAGAATGTCGGATGGGGGACCATCATTTATCTGGCGGCCATTACCGGAATCAATAAGGAATTGTATGAGGCCTCCGATATGGACGGCTGTACCAGGCTTCGTAAAATGTGGCATATTACACTGCCCAGCATAAAGCCAACCATCAATATTTTGCTGATTCTCCAAATTGGCAGGATGGTTTCCATCGGGTTCGATCGTCCCTTTGTGATGGGGAATTCACTGGTTAGCGAATACTCCGATGTGATCAGTACTTTCGTGTACAGAGTGGGTATTAGCTCGGGAGATTTCTCCCAGGCAACAGCGGTAGGATTGTTCCAGTCCGTGGTCGGCCTGACTTTGCTGGTTTCTGCCAACTATATCGCGAAGAAATTAGGTGAGGATGGGATATGGTGAGGATGGCGGACACTATGCGCAAAAAGAAAAAAATGAGTGTAGCGGATATTGCGATTATTGTATTTATCGTGGCATTATCCTTCACATGTATCGTTCCGTTCCTGTACATGATAGCGCTTTCTTTCAGCTCCAACGAAGCGATTGTTTCGCAAAAAGTAGGACTGTGGCCGGTAGGTTTCACAACAGAAACGTACAAAACCATCTTGAGCGATGTGGATATGCTGTATACGCTTGGATACAGTATCGTGCTTACGATTTTTTACACCATCGTGTGTATGTTCCTGACCATTTGTGCAGCGTATCCGTTAACGAAGAAGCGGCTGTGGGGAAGAAACTTTATTTTGTCAGCCCTGGTCTTCACCATGTATTTCAGCGGTGGTTTGATTCCTTCCTATATTCTGGTTAAAAACCTGGGCATGATGAATACGGTGTGGAGTCTGGTGCTGCCGGGCGCCATGAGCGTGTTTAACTTGATTATCCTGAAGACCTTCTTCACTTCTCTTCCAGAGAGTCTGGAGGAATCGGCTGCTATTGACGGGTGTTCGGATCTGGGCATTCTCATCAAGATTGTGCTCCCCCTCTCGTTGCCTTCGATTGCCACATTAAGCCTTTTCTATTCGGTGGACAGATGGAACGGATTCCAGGATGCTCTGTTCTACATTACGAAAAAAGAACTGTATCCCATGCAGTTGAAGCTGTACCAGATCATTTCGGCCAATCAGCAGCTCGACAGCCAACAAGGAGGAGAAGGAAGTATCGGCTCCTACATCGTGCCTGAGTCATTGAAAGCGGCCAGCGTTATGTTTACAACCATCCCGATTCTATTGATCTATCCCAAACTGCAGAAGTATTTCGTAGATGGTGTGATGACCGGAGCGATCAAGGGCTGAGGATAAACTGTTCAGATTGAAGGGGGGGGATTCCCGGGCTGGTAGATGATGGATGTAAAGATGCAAGGGACTTACAGCATGGACAATTTCAATAAATAGGGGCATGAAAGGGTGGTTTAAAGTGAATACGGGTATGAAGAAGACAACATCAATTATGTTTAGTATAATGCTTCTGGCCAGTGTTGCGGCAGGCTGTGGCGGTAATGACAAGAAGAGTGGAGAGACGGCATCACCAGAGGCGTCAACCGCGGCATCCGCATCACCTTCTGATCCTCCTGTAACCTTGACTGTGGAAGTGTTCGACAGAGGTGTTCAGGGACAACCGGACCTCAACAACAACATGTGGACCAAATACGTCAATGAACAATTCGGCAAGCCTAATAACGCCATTGTAGAATATGTTTCTGTACCCCGCTCCCAGGAGGTAGACAAGCTGAATGTGTTGATGGCTGCCAACCAGGCGCCTGATATTTCCTTCACCTATGACGGGACTTTAGTAACCCGCTACGCCAAAAGCAATGGCCTCTATACACTGGATGAATTGCTTGAGAAAGAGGGCCAGCAATTGAAGTCTTACTTAGGCGAGAAAGTTCTTTCCTACGGGAAATATGATGGTAAACAAGTCTCCATCCCGGGCAAGCGGACGCTGATTGCCTGGAACGGTATGTTTATCCGCAAGGATTGGCTGGATAGTCTGGGCATGCCTGTTCCGACTACCCGGGATGAATTGTACGAGGTGCTGGTTGCCTTCCGCGACAAGAACCCCGGCAATGTAAATGGTGTCATTCCGTGGGCCACAGCGGCTGCGGGCATGAATTACACTTTCGGCAACCTGGTACAATCCTTTTGGGGTGACATGTCGGAGGAGGAATTCGTTACCACCACCAACTGGCTGAAGCCCGGCAACAAGGAGGCATTCGAATGGCTGAACAAGCTGTACAATGAGAAGCTGATCAGCCCCGATTTTGCGCTGGACAAAACAACCAAGCAAGCGGATGCCGATGTGAGCAACGGCAAGGTAGGCTTCTACGCTGCCAACTGGGATTATCCGCTGCTGCAGAAAATTCGTGATCCGCTGCTGCAAAATGCGCCGGATGCCAACTATGTGCCTGTAGATACCTTCAAGAACTATGAGGGGAAGTACCTGAAAGAGGTATATAATGAGAACGGGCTGTTCTCCTTTATCCCGAAAAGCAGCAAGAATGCGGAGCTGGCCATGAAGTATCTGAACTGGATGGCTAACCCGGAAGTATTGTTCTTCCTGCAGTTCGGCCAAGAAGGCATCAACCACAAGCTGGTAGACGGCATCCCCCAGGGGATTGCCCAAACCGGAGAAAATATGCAAATGAGCAATCTGAATCTGGATTATACTCTGGTTGTAAACGGCGCAGAGCTGGGCGATACCGAAAAGAATGTCAGAACATATGCAGCAGCTTTGGCAGCCGGAGATAAGAACTATGAGAAGCTGGCTATCGATTCGTACAAGATCAATACGACAGACGGCTATACCGGCTTCTACTATGGCGTCCCGAACGAAGCTAATATCAAGTACGGCAAAACGCTCGGTGACATGAACAAGCAAATGATTGACAGGCTGGTCGTTGCCAAGCCGGCAGAGTTCGATGCCTTGTATGACAAGCTGGTGAAAGAATATATGGACGCCGGCGGTAAGGCTGTTCAAGATGAGAATGTGAAGAACTACAGAGAAGTCATAGCCAACAAAAAGTAATTCATTGTATACGGATAAGCCATCTATTGTTCTTCACCGTGGTTTATCCGTATTTCATTTGTTATTCTCGAACAGTTATTCTATTAATCCATATGTTCAGGAGAGGATACCCATGTACAAGGTCATGATTGTAGATGATGAGTCGTGGGCGATTAGAGGAATCCGCAACGCCTTTGACTGGGATAAGTATGGTTTTGAAATCGTTGGACAGTTTACAAGCGCTTACAAAGCGTGGGATGCCATAAGAGCGAAGGAACCGGATTTGGTGTTTACTGATATCCGTATGCCGGACATTTCCGGACTGGATCTGATGAAGAGGGCCAAAGCACATGGTATGAACATTGAGTTTGTTATCGTAAGCGGATATGCGGAATTTGAATACGCCCAGGAAGCGATGCGTTACGGCGCGCTGGATTATTTCCTGAAGCCTTTGGATGTTGATATGGCTGATCAGTTCATTGCGAAGCTCGCCATGCACTTCTCCCGGAGAAGCGCTGCACGCAATCACCTCCTTCTGGATGCGCTGACGTCAGCGGATCAGGATGAGATAAAGCGCTTCCTGCCGCTTTCCGATTGCGCGGCTGTATGCTATTACCAGGTGCTTGCTCTCTATTTCGAGGGCGAGAATAAGGATTTCAGAAAGCTGCTGTCTTTGGAGGGAAGGCCTGTTTATGCTGTGGAAGTTGAAGCCGGAACCAGAAAAATGTTGGTTGTTCTGATGACGGAGCATAGGGCTTGTTTGGAAGGGAATTGGGATGAATTGGTTCTGAATAAGACTGGCATCCATGTTGTGGGCATTAGCAGCATCTCCAGCCAGCTTAAGCATATGAGCAAGCTGATTAAAGAAGCAGACCTGTCCGCCTCCCAAGTTTTTCTGGAGGAAGCTGCAGGCGCCGTTCACTACGAGCCGAAGCTTCATCTGGTGAAACCATGTATTGATGGGCTCTATAGTATCATTCAGGAGAATCAATTTGACAACGTGGGTGTGTACATCAAAGGGCTGCAGGAATACTTTAGGGATCATCATCTGGGCATGTGTGAGGTTGTCTACTTGTGGAATCAGGCAGTGGGGATACTTGTAAACGCATATTCCGAGGAATTGAAGGACATGGAACTGGAATTCCTGAATTATTCCGAGATCAAGGAACGATTTGAACACTTTGAATCTATGTGCAGCTTTCTGCATGACGTCCTCGCCTCCATCAGGCAAGAGAACAGCCGCTCCTTGCAGGAAGGGGATATCCTGTCCTGCTTCAACCGGATGATAGCCTATATCGACCGGCACTTTGAGCAGAAATTGTATTTGAAGGATTTGTCCGCCCAATTCTTCATCAATCAGGTGTATTGCTGTCAATTATTCAAAAAAAATCTGGGCAAAACCTTCTCCGAATATGTGTCGGAACTCAGGATCAAGAAAGCCCGTGAGCTTCTGAAGCAAACTGGCCTGTCTATTGAGAAAATTGCCATTAAGTCCGGGTATGTGGATTATTATTATTTCAATAAAGTTTTCAAGAAGCATTGCGGGATGACGCCCACCAAATTCAGAAAAAGTTAATATGAACGGAGCGGTGGGCCATGAAGACCAGTAAACTGAAATTGAAACATCAGATATGGCTTATCTTTTTTTTCTCTATCGTTATATTCACAGTCATGGAATTTTATTTTTTTTATAGTTTCTCTAATTTAACCCAGAAGAGAGCCGCCACTTACGGCAACCAGATGATTGAGCAAACACGCCGCAAGATTGATTCCGTGTTTAATGATATCAGGGTCAGCACCAGTATTGCCGTCAATAGTAAACTGATTCAGGAATTTTCCGTAGTGGATGATGATTACAAAAGGGCGTTTGATAGTGGTCCATATGCACTGGATCTCATGGAATATATGAGATCCTTTAATTCATATGTGAACGGAATTGTAATTAATGACATCCGGGGAAGGCGGCTTTACAGTCTGGCGTCCGCAAGCGGCGATATTTTTTTTATCAATCGTTATGAAACCTTTATTCGCAAGTATAAGGATGATCCTTCGCTTCGGGAGAAGGGAATGTTCACTACGATTTTAAAAGACGACAGAACAGAAACGGAACAGTTTTTTTATATCGCGCCGATTGTGGAGGCTATCGGGGGAATCTATTTCTCTCAAATTACGGGTTACTGCACAGTGATGGTCAATATGGAAAAGATGCAGGGGCTTGTGGAAAATACGGAATTAACGCAGAGCTCCACCTTGTACATTCTAAATAGCCGGGACGAGGTGATTGCCTCCACGAATTCCAATGCCCGCGGCACATTGTTCAGGGATGTGCTATCTATGGATAAGGACATCTTGCTTAACGGTGTAAAAGAAACCATCGACGGGGAAGAAATTCTTGTCCAGGTCAAGGGTTTGGAGCAGGCAGACGGGTGGAGAATCGTCAGTATGATTCCGGTGCATGAACTGACTGCGGACATGACCCCCATGCGGAAGGTCAGCATTATCGTGGGAATTGGCATTATTCTAACTATGATCATCACAGGCAGTTTTTTCATGAACAATTTGATGCGTCCGCTGATGGGACTTGTTATGGATATGAAGAGGGTGGGGAGGCGGGACATGGGCTTCCGCATTAAAGTCCGGTTCACCAATGAG
This sequence comes from Paenibacillus sp. FSL H3-0321, assembly GCF_038002865.1. Taxonomy (NCBI): domain Bacteria; kingdom Bacillati; phylum Bacillota; class Bacilli; order Caryophanales; family Paenibacillaceae; genus Paenibacillus; species Paenibacillus sp. FSL H3-0321. The sequence goes on from NZ_JBBODH010000001.1 coordinate 6,003,265, forward strand.
GTGGGCTTGCTGGCCTGCGACATTAACCGGATGATGGATGAAATGGAGGAAATGGCAAGAGACATGTTCAATACCCAGGCCAGATTATATGAATCCGAGCTGAGCCAGAAGCAGGCGGAGTTTTCTGCCCTGCAAAGCCAGATCAATCCCCATTTCCTCTATAATACGCTGAACTGTATCAGCAGCATCGGATTGGAATACGGAAGCAGAGAGATTGCGCAAATTACATTTTGCATGTCTAAGATATTCCGTTACAGCATCAAAAAGGATGATCTTGTACAGATCAGGGAAGAAGTTGACTGTATTCAGGCTTATATGAAGATTATCTTAATTCGGTACGAGAATAAGTTCTCCATGGAGCTTGATGTGGAGGACAGGCTGCTCAAAATGAAAACGCCCAAAATGATACTCCAGCCCATTGTGGAGAATTCCGTCTACCACGGGCTGGAGCGGATGGACCAAGGGGGGCGGCTCCAGGTTACCGGAAGCGTGGATGCGCATGGGGATGTGTGCTTCTGTATTACAGATACAGGGAAGGGAATGGAGCCGGAGGTGCTGGCCGCCCTCCAAGCCAAGCTGGGCATGGAGTACCCGGAGCATGCGTCAGACGGTCAACCAACAAAAGGCATTGGGCTAACCAATATCCATAACAGGCTCCGGCTGCTGTTCGGAGAGGGTTACGGGATCACCATAGAGAGCCGGGTCGGCCATGGGACGACAGTGACCGTGAAGATTCCGCAGCTGTTAAACGACCGCAAACCTTTGGAAGAGTAGCAGGAAATTTGTTTTGTATAACATAAAAGAAGGGAATGTGAGCTATGACTTCATCCATCCTGCGGACAGAATATCCGCGTCCGCAATTCGTAAGACCAGACTGGCAGCATTTGAATGGAACATGGGGGTTTGAATTTGATGACGAACGTGTCGGCGATACCGCGCAATGGAGCAGCGGCCAGCAAGCCTTCAGCCGTCAGATTCAGGTCCCCTTCACTTACCAAAGCAAATTGAGCGGCATTGGAGAAGCGGCTTTCCATGATCTGGTGTGGTACAAGCGCAGCTTTGCGATTCCGGCGGAATGGGCGGGGCGGCGGGTTATCCTGCACTTCGGCGCAGTGGATTATCAGGCTACAGTCTGGGTAAACGGCAGGCAAGCAGCCTATCACGAAGGCGGCCATACGCCGTTCCAGGCGGATATCACGTTCGCTCTGCTGGATGGAGAGAATACTGTGGTGGTGCGGGCCGAGGATTTCAGCAGGGATGTGACCTTGCCACGGGGGAAGCAATATTGGAAGGAGGATTCGGCTTCTATCTTCTATACCCGGACAACGGGAATCTGGCAGACCGTATGGCTGGAGCCTGTTGCGGAGCTTCATATCAAGAAGCTGAAGCTCACGCCGGACATTGACCGCAATGAAATCCAAATCCGCACGTTTCTTAATCAAGCTCCGGTTGGCTGCAAGGCGGAAGTCACCATCGGCATCCGCTTCAAGGACGAATATCTGGCTACTACCAGCTTCTCGATGGATCATGCGGAAGAAGCCCGCACCATCGGACTCCATGACTTTAACGATCACGGATTAGGGCGCTGGTGGTCGCCGGAGCATCCGAATCTGTACGACGTAACCGTTACGCTCTTCGTGGACGGCATTCAGGAGGACCAAGCGGAAAGCTACTTCGGCATGCGCAAAATAGCGGTGGAAGCCGGCAAGCTGATGCTGAATAACCGGGTCTATTTTATGCGGCTGGTGCTGGATCAGGGGTACTTCCCGGACGGGATTCTGACGGCTCCCAGTGATGAGGCATTGAAGCAGGACATTGAACTGGCTAAACAAATGGGCTTTAACGGCGCACGCAAGCACCAGAAGATAGAGGACCCCCGCTTCTTGTATTGGGCGGACCGGCTCGGTTATCTGGTATGGGGGGAGATGGCCAATGCCTATGCGTATTCGGAGGAATATGTGCGCAAGGTAACGGCGGAATGGCAGGAGGCGGTGGAGCGGGACTACAACCATCCGTCTCTGGTGGTGTGGGTTCCCCTTAACGAAAGCTGGGGGGTGCCCAACATCTTAATCGATAAGCGGCAGCAGCGCCATGCCATGGCGATGTATTATCTGACCAAATCCCTGGATGACAGCAGGCTGGTTATCTCCAATGACGGTTGGGAGCAGATGACCACGGATCTGGTCACCATCCATGACTATGAATGGAGGCGGGAGGATTTGACGGAGCGCTACAGCACCTTGGAGCGGACGTTGGAAGGAAAACCGCACAGCAGGGAGCTGTTTGTAGGGGGAACCGCATATACGGGCCAACCGGTTCTGGTGACGGAGTTCGGGGGTATTGCCTATAAGAAAAGCGATTGGGAGGGCTGGGGCTATTCCGGTGCAGACAACGATGAGGATTTCCTGGCTAAGCTCGCCGACGTGATAGAGCCGCTGCTGCAATCGCCTCATGTCCAAGGCTTTTGTTATACTCAACTGACCGATGTGGAACAGGAGATCAACGGTTTGTTGACCTATGACCGGGCCCTCAAGGTTCCGTTGGAAAAAATAAGACAAATCGTTGCCGGGAAGGTATAGGGAAATAGATCGCACAACACTATAGAGCGAAGTTGACCAGTACGGTAGTCTGCGTGAATGGTGGACTGAAGCGGACTACAAGGCCTTTTTTGAAAGTTGGGCCACCATCTTCAGAACCTTGATGCGTTATGAGAACCAGTACCTCTATACTTATAAAGCGGAGCTTAACCGCGTAGTGGCTCCAAATACTGAGCTAATCTCGGGCAATGACTACCAGTATATTCAGGAAGGGGAACTAGAACTTCGCAACGGTGAGGTGCGCCGTAATCAGCCGGTCAAGATTGCTGATACGGGTGACTACATCAATCTCGACATGGACAACAGGGAACCGATGAAGCTGCCTGCCAGCGGAATTGTGCTCTCTGAACGGACCGCTAAGGTTCTAGGCATCAACATAGGCGGAACGGTGGAGTGGCGTTTTGCCTTAATAGTATTGGCAGCACTGATGATCGGGATTGATTACGCAGTAGGGGATTTCTTAAATGAACCAGTGGAACAGACGATGCTTCTGGTAAAGCCTACTGTAGCTGGGGGTGGAGCTCTTCTGCTGGTCATAGCCCGATTGCTGCGGCGCAGCATGAGACCGGAACAATAACATCAGACCTGCTGCACAACACCCTACCATTACCTGTTACAGGTGAAGGTAGGGTTTTAAGTGTATTTAGGTATGTTTCAAGAATAGAAAAAAGGGCGCTGATGAAGTTTTATCATGAGTTTTATAAGCTGAAGCGTTAGAGATGTTGAAAATTGTGATTCTTGATTGTTCCAGCGCTTCTTAAAGTATCGATTAAGAAGATTTGTTACCTTGGTCAGACAAATAATTAATTATTACCTTGTATAATAAGCATTGATATTCTGACCGCGATCAGGTAAAATTACAGACATTCTTATAATTGGAGGTTTGAAAATACTATGCAACAAGAAGTCCAAACTTATAAAAAAATGAGTTCGGAAAAGCTCTGGTCATTACCTTATGTTTTTCTTATGGTTTCAAATGCTTTACTCTTTATGGTATTTGAGATGATGCTTCCAACATTGCCACTGTTTGTTAGAACGATTGGTGGAGATGCAGCTCAAATTGGACTTGTAACGGGTAGCTTCACCCTGTCTGCTATTTTGGTACGTATTTTTGCTGGGGTACTTGCTACAAAAATAAACAAGAAGTATTTACTCATTATTGGTGTAGCGATTTGCACACTAACTACGGGGGCTTATTATCTTGCTCCAAATGTGTCGATATTAGTGGCGATCCGTTTAGTGAATGGTGCCGGATTTGGACTAGCATCAACCTATTTTGCAACAATTGTAGCCGAAGTTATTCCAAAGGAACGCCGTGGAGAGGGTATTGGTTACTTTGGTGTAGGTGAAACTGTTGCGATATCAATTGGTCCCATGATTGGTATTATGTTACTTGATCTCTATGGTTATCAGCGTCTATTTTTAGGAGGGATGGCTATTCTGTTACTATCCATCATGTCGATATTTTTAGTGAAACGAAAAGTAACAGAAGAAGTGCCATTACAAGAGGTGCGTGTGAAGTTATTCGAAAAACGTGTGTTTTTTCCTTCTTTTTTGGTGTTTTTCACTGGGTTTGCAGCATCGGGTATAATGTCTTATTTATCACTTTATGCACTTGATAAAAATTTTGAACAGGTCGGTTTATTTTTCTTTACAATAGCAATAGCTAGTTTTATTGTACGCTTCTTCTCGGGCAGTTTATTTGATAAATATGGTCCAAGTATTATTTTGATACCTGGTGCAATTCTAAGTCTCTTAGGTTTCTTTGTACTATTTAATGCTGATTCTAATCCCTCATTCTTTATTGCTGCATTTCTATATGGTTTTGGATTTGGAGCAATTTTTCCGGCCATTCAAACATGGTGCTTGAATTTAGTAGAAGAGCACCAGCATGAAGATGCGATGGCTAGTTTCTATAATTTTTTTGATATTGGTATTGGCGGTGGAGCAGTATTACTTGGATTATTAGCGGCGAAATATTCCTATCAGGCGGTATTTCTAGTAGCAATGATTTGTTATATTTTTTTCTTAATGATGTATACTGTTTATAAATTCAGAAAAAATATGATCAAATAAAGGTGAGCACTATGAAGGATCAGATTAAAGAAATAGCAATTTTACACTTAAATAAATTTGGCTATGAAGGTGTCAAAATGGCACATATTGCAACAGAAGCATGTATAAAAAAGCAGTCACTATCTTATTACTATCCATCAAAGAAAGAGTTAGTTATTGAACTCTATACTGAAGTCGTGGAAAAGGAAATAAAGTACGTAGAAGCATTTTTTCAACAGCACAAAGATCTTTCGATCAAAGAGCAACTATATAAATTTTTATCAGAATTCAAAGTGCGGTCTCAACAACAAGCCCATGTGGTATTTTTGCAGATGACTGCCTATATGGCACCATTTGAATTGAAGAATTTTGTAGCTTCTGAGTACAACAAGTATCTACATGTTGTTAAGAGGGAGATTTTATCAGCTTTTAGTCAAGTAGATACTACCTTTTCCACAGAAGAAAGTTCGATGGCTTTTCTCATTATTTGGGATGGTCTCTTAGCGAAAATAATATATGAGCCGAATCAAGCTTACGAAGAATTACTTGACACTACTTTTACAATTTTTTGGAGAGGGATTTCTTAAGTGGATTTTTAATAGTGATGTTGGTTCTTCTAATGGTGGGTTTAATGCCAGGAATATCCAGTTCATATGAAACCTCTTGTTTTGCTTGTGATCGAGGATGTACCGGGAGATCGCCAAGGATCTCGGCACTAGTCGCAGTTATGTGTCACGGATAGAGAAGCGGGCGCTGATGTACCATGAGTTTATAAAGCGAAGCGATAGAGATGTTGAAAATTGCAGTTTACTTTGAGAAATCTAAAGGGATAACATCCTTTTGGATTTTTTTGTTTAGATTGAAAGCGTAGTACGTCATTCTTTGTTTCTTGTCCAGCGTAGCTAAAATAAGCTTACTAAATAAAATTCCGCATACCCTATTGACAAATCGATCATCAGCCTTTAAGTTTAATGTATCGAAACGATATATATCGCTTGTATATATAAGTTTTTTAAGAAGGGATGGATTTTATGTTGATTTACGTAATACTTGGGTTTCTCTGCGAAAAGGATATGACAGGATATGAAATCAAGCAGAAGATGACGTTAAGTACTTCCAACTTTATTGATGCCAGCTTCGGAAGCATATATCCTATGCTGAAAAAAATGGAAAAGGGGGAGCTTATCAAGTTTGAAGAAGTGGTAGAGGAAGGCAGATTTAAAAAATCATATGGTATCACGGAAAGAGGGAAGAGTGAATTTATAGAATGGTTAAAAACACCCTGTACTTTTTCCCCTTTTAATTATGAGTATTTGAATAAGCTTTTCTTCTATAAATATCTTGAGGATCTTGAGGTTGTTCGATTGATTGCCAGCTTTCAAACCACTGTCGCCAGTGAATATAACAAGCTTGCCTTGATAGAAGAGCAACACGGTCATGAGATGGGGGGGTATGAGCACGCGACGTTGATGTTTGGCAAAGAATATTATCAAATGATTATGAACTGGCATGATGAACTCACAGGAAAAATCACAGGAAAGAAGGCTAATGAACATGCGAATGACAAAGAAATTTAAATTGCAGATTGCTGCTAAAAATGTGGATTTGTACAAATGGGTAACTGAGATGACTCCAGCTGAATATGAATCATTTTCAAAAGGTCACAAGGCAATGGGCAGTTATTTTGAAGATGGGGAATTCTATATGGTTAATGTGGAAAATATGGGGAATGAAATGATTGTTCAGCACTATCAATTAAAAGACCACACAGAGGATCATTTGCGTTTCTACTCTGACAGGACAAAAGCATATATATACCGATGGATACCAGCCGTTGTTGGAGTTCCATGGGAAATGAAGGTCACTCCAATTGATAACTACTCTTGCGAACTTAGTTGTACGATTGGAGCGGACTTTCCATCCCGGCTACTGGCTTTTGCAGCATGGATAAATGGTTTTGGCGGATTCTTTATGAGAAAACATTTAGCCGATGAGGGCGAGAAATTTGCTAAAGATATAGAAAATAAATTTAATAAATAGTTTATCATAACACCGGGGAAGATACTTTGAGCCAGGGTTATACTTTAAGTTCGCCATAAGGAATTTTGAGTGTGATTTGAGTCCCTTCCCCGACAATACTATGGATCGTTAGTCCATACTGCTCGCCGTACATTAGAACCGCCCGATCATTTACATTTTTAAGTCCATACCCTTTAGATTGAGATTTAAGCAAAAGAACAAGCTGCTCTTGCTCCACTCCAACCCCATTGTCAGTGATCTGCAGAACAATACTTTGCTCTTCTTTCTTGGCTGAGAGATGTATTATTCCATCACCGTCTCCACGGTTTTCAATTCCATGAATGATCGCATTTTCAACTAAAGGTTGGAGCATCAGATTGGGCATAAGGCAAGAAAGAATGGAGTCATCAATCTGATAGTCCACTTTGAAATTATTGCTGTGCATAATCAATTGGATATTAATATAGGACTGCACATTAAGAATTTCATCCGAAACCAATATAAGATTCTCCCCCTTATTGAGAGTTGTACGATAAAATGTTGATAAAAGCTGTGCCATTTCACTAATATCCGTCGCATGGATTCGCAGTGCTCTCCAATTAATTATAGAGAGGGAATTGTAAAGGAAATGAGGGTTGATTTGCGCCTGCAGAGCTTTCATCTCATATTCCTTGCGTGCGATTTCTGCCACATACACAGTATCAATAAGAGTTTTGGTTTTCCCCACCATATTTCCAAATCCTCTGATCAGATCACCAATTTCATCTTTAGACTCGCTAGAGACTTTAATATCCAAATTCCCTTCTCCGACAAGCTTCATGCTTTTATGCAGCCGATGAATAGGCAACATAATTCTACGAGAAAAGAGAGTGCCCGCCACGACAACTGCCGCGATGCAGGCGGCAATCATCAACAGGACGATCAAGGCAATCCACCATGCGGACTTTGTGATTAGACTTGTCGGCTTATATAAATATACGTTCCATCCCGCAAGCTGGACAGTAGAAGACAAGACGGTGTAGCTCTCACCATGCCAATGCAGCTTAGCGGTAACCGGAAAATCCGGGTTTTCACGGTTGGCTCTCGAGGAATAGACAGTATTTCCGCTGGAGTCCAATATAATAATCTCCGAGCCGTGAGATTGGAGGGGCTCAAAAGTTTTGAATAGCTTATCATAGTTAACCCGTGCAAATAGAATATTATCTTTGGGGTTTCTCTGTTTCGTGCTAAGGATTCTGCGGACACTGTATATGTTTTTTTCACTGGCAGACCAAAGAACATCAACCGATTTCATTACATTCGGGTACCAGGAGGTTCTCTTTATTTCATTAATAGGGATTACGGTGTTTCCGTGTTGAGGTAAATTAGTCCCAGTATAAAGCGTGATTTGTTCTACTCCAGGATTTAAGTAACGTGCGGTATAGAAGTTTTGATCGATTACGTTAGTTAACTGATCATACATTTCATATTCACTGGTATAAGTGTTGTTGGCAGCATTTACAATTTCTTGATTGAAGCTCAGAAAGTTCATGAATTTATTATAAACATCTAGTTGATTGTTTACAGCTAAGACACTTTGAGTTAATGTGGCATTTAGATCGGCTTTTGCCTGCTGCACTAAGAGTGACCTGGTTTTTGAGAAGCAAAAACTTCCGAGAACAATCACAGGAATCATACTTACCAGTAAAAAAGAAAGCTTTATTTTGGTTTGAAATCGAAAGTCACCAATTCTCTGTTTAAAAGCCCGCCATATCTGCATGCTATTCCTCTCCCAAGTTGAGTCTATTTCTGATTCAACTGTCTAAATTTCTCAGGAGTTTGCCCGAAAAAATCTCTGAAATTTTGGCAAAAATAAGAAACGTTTTGGAATCCCACTGTATAGCAAATGTCCGATACTTTTAGATGTGTCTGCATCAGCAAGTCTTTCGCTACTTTCATACGAACATTTTTAATATACTTATTTAATCCGTTTCCCGTATTTTTTTTGAAAATTGAACTTAAATAATGGGGAGACAAATGTACCTTTGCAGCAAGAAGCTCCAAACTCAAATCCTCGCCGTAATGATCCCCGATGTACTGCTTTACAGAGGCAATATCCCGATTTAAAAATTCCGAACTGCTGTACTCTTGCTCAAGACGGGCAATTCCTTCAAATATGATTTCTTTTATTTCCTTTAATTCTTCTGTTTTGTATAGTTTTTCGATTCCCCGGCAGAGCTCTATTTCAGGAATAGGTGCTGAATAAGTCATAATTTCCTGATACAAAGAGGAGAACATATACTTGACATATAATTGTGAAAATTGAAGCTGCTTCGCATATTTTTGATACAATAAATCTGTATTGGCTCTAAGACTAAAAAAATCTCTAGCCATCAAATCACTTCTGATTTTGTCTAATAAATCATTATCTGATAGTTCGGGGAGCATATCATCAGCAAAATAAAAATCTTTTTTGACATCAAATACAAAAAAATCCGCTGAGAAGAACCGGTATTCCATCAGTTGATCTAATTGGATCAGAGCCGTTGAAAGATCCGGTAACATAGTGATTTCATCATGAATAGCAAGGTAGCAATTCACTTTATATTTCTTTAGTATGCTGTCTCGTATATGCATGCCTAATTCATGGGATGAAGAGAAAGACCATGATTGACGCTGGGAAAACAGCAGCAGACTTTGACAATCATTTAGATTTAAGTAATCAATCTCCCCCTCTAACAAAGACAAGATAAATTCCTCGAAATCCGGTTCGACATTCTCAAAAAAATTCTTTTCAAATTCCATCAAAACCATTCCATGATAATGATTGGGCAGACCGAACGAAACATCCTTTATAGAGGACGGCATTCCCAAGCCGTTAACCAGATTAAAAAGCACATGTTTCTTAACATAACCTTGTTTAATTTGCGAAGCGGCATTTTCCTGTTTTTGGTCCATTAACTGATCCATTACTTTTTGCATGGTATTTTGAAAGGCTTCAACATTGATCGGTTTGAGGAGATATTCCGAGACACCAAGGGAGATGGCCGTTTTTGCATATTCAAATTCGGCGAAGCCGCTGAACAGAATAACTTTCAAGCTGGATTGAAGGCTTAAAGCTTTTTTTGAAAGCTGCAGTCCATCCATTAATGGCATTCTAACATCAGTAAAGAGGATATCTACAGACTTATGCTCTAAATAATCGAGAGCCTTTCGTCCGTTTTCCGCCGTTAGAACATGGAGGGGAAACCCCAGTTCATGAATGAGAAATTCGATACCCTCCCGTTCTTCCCTTTGGTCATCTACTACTAATATGCTTAACATTTCGGTCGTCCTCTCCAAGCGCAGTATGCCAAACCCAGTAATTCATTTTGATTGTACCATGGTTTAAATGAATTCAATCAGCGGGCAAAACATGTTGCTTAAAGTGAGTTATATATTTGTGTAAAACGCAATTTATTTGCGTATACGGTCAAATGGCCATAGTTCTACAATGAAGATGCAAAACAATATGGGCTTTCGTTCTTATCAATTAAGGGGGATTATGTAATGAAATCGACAGTTAAAAAGTCTGCTTCTATCTTGTTGACAGCGCTTTTATCCGCTTCTCTCGCAGGCTGTCAAAACTCCAATTCCAACAATACCACCAAAGATTCTGCGGTCAATTTGAATGATCCGGCATGGAAGAAAGCCATGACAACACCTTATGAAGCCTATCCTGAAACCGTTAACTATACGGTTGGAGCGACAGCAACTAGTTATACGCCGCTTGAGGGGACAGCTTATGAGGGGGATAATTCCACCAACAATGTGTGGACGAGGTATTTTAAAGATAAACTCAACGTGCAAAACGAAGTTGCATTTGAAGCGAATGACGGCACAGATTACGTTCAAAAGGTTTCGATGGCCATTGCAGGGGGCACTATTCCCGACATCATGGTGGTTTCCGACCAGACCACCCTGCAACAGCTCTATGAGAACGATCTGATTGCGGATTTGACGGATGCTTATACAAACTGTGCCAGCGACCGGATCAAGGAGATTTACGATTCCTATGATGGCCGTGTCCTGGAGACCGCCAGATTTGATGATAAAATAATGGCGCTGCCCACTACCGAAATTTCTCACGGCCCGGGTGTGCTTTGGTTGCGTAAAGACTGGATGGACAAACTGGGCCTCTCCGAGCCCAAAACGATGGATGATGTAGAAAATATTATTACTCAATTTGTAGAGAAAGATCCCGGCGGCAATGGAGCCGGAAAAACGGTCGGTCTTGTGGTCGATAATGAAAATGTCGCCGGAATATCCGGGGGGCAATATGAATTGAATAACATTTTTGCGCTGTATGGCGCTTTCCCAAAACAGTGGATTAAGGATGGAAGCGGCAAGGCGGCTTATGGTTCCGTGCAGCCTGAAATGAAACCTGCCCTTGCAAAGCTGGCGGATCTATACAACAAGAAATTGATTGACCAACAATTTGCCGTGCGGACATCCGACGACCGAAAGGCGCTGCTTACCAGCGGAAAGAGCGGTTCGTTCATGGACAACTGGTGGGGAAGCTGGACGGTGGCGGATACGCTTAAGCTGAACCCGGATGCCAAGTGGGTTTCCTATGTGGCACCGCAATCGGAGGATGGCTCAGTTACGATGTTCACCGGCAATCCTGCGAGTAGTTACCTTGTGGTTCGGAAGGGGTTCGAGCATCCGGAGGTTGCTGTAAAAATGGCCAGCCTTCAGTTTGATTACCAGCGTTATCTGGAAAAGGACACAACCGTTTTGAAGCAGTTTGAGGACTACAGCAGCAATAATATCGGAGGCTCTCCGCTGGCCATTAATATCGATTACTATGATGCATTTTACCGTAATGTCGGGATTTATGAGGATGCGCTAAAGACTGGTGACAGCAGCAAATTGCTCAGCAACAGTGATAAGAACTCCTATCGCTCCTACAAGAAATATTTGGACAGTGTAAAAAACGGAGAGAAGCCGGACCCGACCGCGTGGGCCGGGTATACTTCGAGTATCACGACTGCCAACCTGGTCAAGAATTCAAAGGTCAAGGAGATTAACCCTATCTTTTTTGGAACAACGCCTTCCATGGCGCTGAAGTTGCCGACATTGACCAAAATGGAGCTTGAAATGTATTTGAAGATCATTACCGGAGAGCAAGCCCCTGATGAATTTGATAGTTTTGTGAGCAGCTGGAAAAAAACCGGCGGCGATACGATTACAAAGGAAGTCAACGAAGCACTCACCTCCAAATGATGCTGAAAGAGATGATTCTTGATGAAAAATAAAAAAGACCAATCTGCGTTCCACCTTATGCTCGCACCGAGTATGGTATTCTTGATTATTTTCTCCTTCATACCGATGTTCGGCATCGTAATGGCTTTTCAAAATTACATTCCGGCCAAGGGTATCAGCGGATCAGCATGGGTGGGACTTGATAATTTCAAGTTTATGTTTCAAATTCCCGACAGCAGGCAGATTTTAATCAACACAATGGTAATTGCCATATGGAAAATTGTTGTGGGAACCTTTGTTTCGATTGTATTCGCCTTATTGTTAAATGAAATCCGCCTACGTTTTGCCAAAAAGTTTATGCAGACCGTTGTTTATTTGCCTAATTTTCTTTCCTGGGCCGTATTGGCTACAGTCGTGATGAATATTTTTTCGTACGAAGGTCCGGTCAACGCATTATTGGGATGGCTTGGCATTGATCCGGTTTTGTTTATGGCCAGCAATCATTGGTTTAGACCTATGCTGGTGCTGACTGATGTGTGGAAAGGGTTTGGATATGGCTCCATCATATACTTAGCCTCATTGACGGCTATTGATCCGGGACTTTATGAGGCGTCTTCCATCGACGGAGCCAATCGTTTTAAACAACTGTGGTATGTGACTTTGCCCGGCTTGATGCCTACCATATTACTTGTTACGACTTTAAATTTGCCCAATGTACTCAATGCCGGTTTTGACCAAATTTTCAATCTTTATAATCCCTTGGTTTACGCAACTTCCGATATTATTGACACTTATGTATACCGGGTAGGCTTAGTGGAGAGACAATACAGCTTGGGTACAGCCATCGGACTCTTGCGGTCTGTTGTCGGAATCGTCCTCATTCTTTCTGCCAATAAGCTAGCTCAAAAGTTAACAGATTACCGAATTTTCTAAAGAGGGAGGTGTTTTCCATTTACGCGCATTCCACAAAAAGCCGAATTGCGGACATCATGATCTGGATATTGCTGTTAGCTCTCACTTTGTCCTGCCTGATCCCTTTAATTAATCTGGTTGCCATTTCGTTCAGTGACAACGCAGCGGTTTCTGCCAACATGGTAAGTATTTTTCCGGTTCATCCTACGTTCAGTTCCTATGAGAAGCTATTCTCGGACAGCCAGTTCTGGCGCTCATTTATGATTTCGGTAGAGCGGGTTGTCCTTGGTTTGATCGTCAACATGAGTCTGATGATTCTGGCCGCTTATCCGTTATCCAAAAGCTCAAAACAATTCCGGGCGCAGAAGGTGTACATGAATATTGTGATTATCGCCATGCTGTTCTCCGGGGGGCTAATTCCAACCTTTATGGTAGTCAAAGGGCTTCATCTCCTCGATTCCATCTGGGCTCTGATTCTGCCGGGAGCCGTGGCGGTCGGGAATGTCATTCTATTGATGAACGCGTTCCGGGCAGTACCCAAATCCTTGGAGGAAGCTGCAACCATTGATGGGGCTTCGCAGTGGAGAATTCTCTCAACCATATACGTGCCTGTGGTGTTGCCTACAATTGCTACGGTAACGCTGTTCACGATTGTTGGGCATTGGAATGATTATTTCGGTGCTCTGGTGTATATAAATAAGACGTCAAACTATCCGTTGCAGACTTATATCCAGCAGCTCAGCGTAGACGCGCAAAATATAACCGATCCGCAAAAGCTGATCGAATACGCCAAGATTTCGAACCGGACACTAAATGCCGCCAAAATCGTTGTCTCAACATTGCCGCTGCTCTTAATTTACCCTTTTATGCAAAAATATTTTGTTACAGGAATTGTAGTAGGTTCTCTTAAAGAGTGATGAATAGAGAAGATTACAGCGTTCAAAAAGCGACTTGTCTGCGGATAAGTTGCTTTTTGACTTTTTTGTAGGATACATCTGGGAATTTGAGATTAAAGAAAAATGTTATTAGAAGGGGGGGCAGCCGCTGTAAAGCCGCCATTTCCAGCGGGTGAGAAAAATGGCTTGTCAGCTGCTCGTAATCAGCTATAGGCCGAATCTGCTCCACATCAACACCGAGCTGGTGCGAGGGGCAGAAGGCGGCAACTATGATGTCCTGCGAATGGGACAGGTTAAACTGGAGGGCGCCGCCCTGTTCCAGGGCCTTGCAGCTCGGGTTTTCCGTAGGCAGCAAGCTTAAAGGAGATAACCTCCGGCGAAAGGATTTGCTCCCATTGCTCAAAGTGATACCGAAGCGGCCCTACGGAGGCGTTCCAGACATGGATTTCATCACTGCGCAGCGGCGGCACGAACGGTAACAGAGAAGGCCCGTCTACCCCAAAGGCTTGATCAGCTTTCAAGATCGAAATGACTGCAAGCTCATGCCTCTGACTCCATATGGTCCCGAATGATAGCGGCCAGCGTGGTCAGCAGGGGAGCTTTATTCGATTTGATAAAAAAATGATCGCCTTCGATCATGTCAAGTGTAAACGCTCCATGGGTACAGCCGCTCCACGCCTCCATTTCTTCCCGGCTCGCTTCAGGATCCTTTGTACCGGCAAATGCCAAAATGGGACAGTCCAGCTTGGCTTCTTCCGAATAGTTGTATGTCTCGTCCAGCGTGAAGTCCGCACGCAAGGTCGGTAGAAACAGGTCCATGAGCTCCTTGTTTTGGAGCAGTGTCTCCGGCGTACCGGAAAAGCGGCGCAGCTCCTGCACAAACGCTTCATCCGGCAGCTTGTGGAGAGGCCTTGGTTCAGGGAGGTGCGGAGCGCGGCTGCCTGAAACAATAAGGCAGCAAGGCTGAAGGCCCGGATTGCGCCGTAGCAGGCAGGCAAGCTCAAATGAGATCCGGGCGCCCAGGCTGTGCCCGAACAATATAAATGGAGTTTGCAGATAAGGAGCAATCGCTTCAGCAATTGCTTGAGTAAGTGCGGCCATTTCAGTATAGGGTATTTCAGCCATCCGCTGTTCCCGTCCGGGAAGTTGAATCGGATACATGCCTGCCCGTGCGGGCAGTTCCTGCTCCCAGCCACGGTACATCGACGCGCCCCCGCCCGCATACGGCAAACAGAATATACGCAGGGTATCTTGATGATCGGGTTCGGATAGAAGCCATGGAAATGCCGTTTTTTTGACAGAAGCCATAATTATATTCCTCCATTCATATTCAGCAGAGCGTAGGATCGGGTTTTTCTGCGGTAATCTTTTGGAGTCAGCCCTGTGCTTTTACGAAACAGCTCGCAAAAACGGCTGGCATTTTTGTAGCTGACCATTTGGGCAATTTGACTGATTTTATATTCTGTATTTGTCAGCAGGTTTTCGGCATGATTCATTCTCGTTTTCTGAATATACTCCGTAATTGTGCAATGATTGGCCTGCTTAAATGCAGTCTTCAACTTGGTCGTGCCCATGCAGGCGATTCTCGCCAGTTGATTCAAGTGAATATCAGCTGCGTAGTTTCCGTTGATATAAGACATAACTGCCGATAAATTGGTTAAATCCTGACTGGATAAGCTTGATGCTGAATGCTCAGCTTTCGCCTGCAGGGTTTGTTCAACAACGAGCGCCAGGGCCTCAGCGACCTTACCTTCATAATACAGCTTGGCCGATATACCTGAGCCCCGGTAGTTTCGAAGCTGGCGAAAAAGAACGGCGAGTTCGGGAAAATCGGTCATGCCGTCCACCCCGGTAAAAGCGGTACGCAAATCTCTGTACTCCCCCGGATATTTTGCATTTATGTAATTTTCATAATACTCGGGGATGATGACGATTCCTACCGAACGGATGGGAACGTTTTTGCGATAGACCGCTTGATAGAGCTTGCCGCTGCTCATATGCCCCTTAACATGATTGCATGTTAGCTGACCACCCGGCTCCAGTTCTTCGCCGGAAATCGAATCATAGCAACTGAGGCAAATATATTCGGGCTGCAGGTATTTCAAGTGCAGGTCTTCAAAAAATACAAAATCCTGAACAAATACAGAAAACAAATTATGATGGCAATACGCCCAAAAGTAACCGTTCCCCTTTTCAGGGGCAAGTGTGTAGCAAATCCCCGCTTTACAGCCATGCCTGCATCTTTCATCGAAGCAGAAGCCAGTCTCCGCCAAGCAGGGCAGATAAACTTCTGTAATTATATCCTTCATTGTACGATACCCCTTTTTTAATAGGATCGGACGAAAACATATCTGGAAAAGACGAGATTGAACCAATTCTATTGACCAAGCATCTTAGAAGAAATTAAAGTAAAAAGCAGGCTGGTACACAATTGATAATGATAATCATAATCATTAAAACTATCATAATGGAAATGATTACGGTTATCAACGAAGGAATATAATCGTAATCATTACGATTATATTGGATTTGCTAATTTTATACAACTATTCAGGGGGAATTGTTATGCAAACAGGGTTGCAGGCTCAAGGGAATGTTGCAAGAAACAATTGGAAAATGAGGGACTTTATCACTCTGGCCATTTTCAATGTAGTTATGCTGATCGTGATTACAGTCAACGGAATGTTTGCCTATCCAATCAATTATTTGATCGGTGCCGGCGTAATTGCGCTGATCAACGGTCCGATCTACATGGTTATGGCCAGCAAAATCAACAAAAGGGGAGTTCTATTTTTCAGTGCCTTGCTAACCGGACTATTCTTCGTAGCGTTTGGCCAAGTCTATTATTTGCTTGTCTTTGCGATAACGGGCTTGCTGTGTGAACTGATTATCCGGGGAGGTGCCGGGTACAGACAACCGGTGCGTAATGCCGTCGCCTACAGCCTGTTTTATGTGGGCTACATGATGTGCGGCGTAGTGCCTTTGATCTTTTTCAGGAAGCAGTATGTAGCCGGACTTGAGAAAAGCTATTCGCCGGAAGCACTGGCCGACATGCTTTATTACTATGAGACCCCCTATATGGTTCTGATTATGTGCGCGATTACAATCGCCGGGGCTGTGGGAGGGTGCCTGCTAGGCCATGCGCTGCTCCGTAAACATGTTAAAAAGGCGAGATTAGTCTGATGCAGCTCGATCCGCGAACGCATGTAATTATTTTATTTGCAGCTACCCTGTTCCTAGTACTGACGAGCGATCCCTGGCAGCTGCACGCTTTGGTTGGCCTCAGTGCATTTTACATGCTCGGTCACGGCATTCTGAGGAAGGCGGTTTATTTTGTACTGGCGTACCTGGCGATATTGGTATTGCTAGACGTTCTGGCAGGCCGGTCTGCCGGCTTTGGCCTGATTTTTTATACCTTCTCACGCATGATTCCGGTTGCGATGATTGGTGCGGTACTGGTACATACGTCTCCCAGCCGTATTATGTATGCACTGGAGCGGGCTAAGTGCCCCAAGCCGATTACGGTAATGCTGTGCATTCTGATCCGGTTCTTCCCCGTACTGCTTATGGAAATTTTCGCAATCCGGGACGGCATCAGGGCCAGAGGTATTTTTCCGCACTGGCACAGCGCCTTGAGGCAGCCACTTGTCATCTATGAGTGCTATTTTGTGCCATTGATGGTGAGATGTCTGAAGCTGTCGTCCGAGCTGGCTTCCTCGGCTGAGCTGCGGGGAATCGAATGCGTCAACAATCGTTCGACCACTCACCGGGCCAAGCTGCGGGGAATGGATGCTGCGGCGATTGGGCTTTACGCCCTGCTGGGCGCGCTGACGGTTGCCGCAGGGGGGAGTATTCTATGATTACGCTGAACAATGTAACGTTTCTATACGGTCAGGATGATGGCGAGTCTGAGACGGAGTCGGGTGTAAAGAATATTTCCCTGTCGGTCTCTTCCGGGCAATGTGTTGTGCTTTGCGGGCGCTCAGGCTGCGGCAAAAGCACGGTTTTGCGGCTGATGAACGGGCTTGCTCCGAGCTGTTATCCGGGCAAATTAATGGGAGAGGTGCTTGTGGACGGGAGCAATCCGGCTGTGATGCCGCCAGAGGAGCGAACGCGAAAGCTGGGCGTTGTCTTTCAGGACCCGCGCAGCCAGTTTTTTATGGACAACGTCCGGGATGAACTCGCTTTTTCCGCAGAGAATCTGGGTTTGCCGCCGGAGATGATTCTAGAGCGCATTGAACGGCAAGCTGAGCTGCTCGGCATTGCGCATTTGCTGGAGCGAAAGCTGGCCCGGCTGTCCAGCGGACAGAAGCAGAGGGTGGCGATCGCCGCCGCTTCGGTGCTTTCTCCGCCTCTGCTTATTTTGGATGAGCCGACCGCCAATCTGGATGAGCAAGCGACAATAGCGATTGTCGAGCTGCTTGATACGCTCAAGCGGGAAGGGACGACGATCGTCATCAGCGAGCATCGGCTGCACACCTTGCTGCCAATCGCTGATTCCTTTGTCTGTATGGAGCAGGGGAGGATTTCGCAAACATGGACGAAGCAGCAGTTTGCAGCACTTTCTTACGAAGAGGTGCAGCCTTATGGCCTGCGCCATCCCGATATGGTGAAAACCTACATTGCAGGCAAGGCGTTGCAGGATACCCCTTCAGCCCCCGTCCTGACGGGGCACAGTCTCTCGTTTCGCCACAATCGCAGTGACGAAGGACTCGCCGGCATTGATCTTGTGCTTCCGAAAGGCAGTGTAACCGCATTGACGGGAGAGAACGGGGCGGGCAAGACGACGCTGGGCAAAATATTGAGCGGCCTGTTGCGCCAGCGCAGCGGAAAGATTGCCCAGAACGGCGCCGTATTGTCGGCTGGCCGGCGGCGTGCGATGAGCTATCTGGTCATGCAGGACGCCGATTACCAGCTTTATGCCGACAGTGTAGGCAATGAGCTGGTGCTGGGCCGACGGCTCGATGAGACGCTGCGCCGTAAGGCGTACGCGGCAATGGAGGCGTTTGGCTTAAGCGCATTACGCGATCGGCATCCGGCCTCCCTGTCCGGCGGTGAGAAGCAGCGGGTAACGATGGCGGCGGCCTACTGCTCGGATGCGGAGCTGATTATTCTGGATGAGCCGACCAGCGGACTTGACGGCGACAGCGTGCTTCATGTGGTCTCCTGGGTCAGAAAACTGGCCTGGTCGGACAAAACGGTCATTCTGATTACCCATGACCCGCTTCTAACCCGGCTGGCCTGTGATTATGTGCTGGAATTAAACAGAAAGGGGGAGGGTCGCGTTGAGCAAACGGGCAAAGCAGGGGATACCCAGGTTATTGGAGCTGGCTGGTGAGAAAAAATCGCTGCTCGCTTGGTCGGGGATTTTATCAGCGGTCAGCGTCATGATGATGCTGGTGCCGTACGTATCGGTCTACATGGTGATGAGCGAGCTGCTGCGCCATGCGGCGGACATTTCGGCCGTAAACGGGCCGTTTATGATACGCTGGGCGATTTACGGAGGAAGCGGCATGCTGCTCGGCTACTTCTTTATGTATGTCGGCGGCATGCTGTCGCACATCGCCGCCTTCCGCATTTTATATGGCATCCGGGTGAAGCTGTCCGAGCATATCGGCCGCCTCCCGCTTGGCTATTTCAACAAAAATGCAAGCGGCAAAATCAAAAAAAACATCGAGCAGGATGTCGAAAAAATCGAACTGTTCATCGCCCATCAGCTGCCTGATCTGATCAGCACCGCCGTAATGATTGCGGCGATGATCATCGTCATGTTTTCCCTGAACGTCTGGTTCGCTCTGGCCTGTACGATCCCGATGATCATCGGCTTTGCGGCGCAATATTCCATGATGGCGGGAGAGAATGCGAAACGGGGGCTCAAGGAGTATTTTGACGCGCTGGAAAATATCAATGCTTCCTCGATCCAGTATGTGAAGGGGATGCCGTCGATCAAAATTTTCGGGCAGACGGTGCGCTCCTTCCAGAAGTTTCATGAGGATATCGTTCGCTACCGTGATTTCAGTCTTGAGTATACCGACCAGTTTCAAAACGGCTACGTCTCGTTCAAGGTCATCGTGCTGTCGCTGGCCACCTTTATATTGCCGGTCGGCTTGTTTCTTATTGATGGGCAGCCGGACAGCGTTGCATTTGCAGCCACGCTGATGCTGTTTCTTGTGATGGCGCCGGGGATTTCCACCCCGATTTTCAAGCTGAACAATATGGCTTCGACGATGAACGTCATTGCCGAAGGGGTCAGACGCATTGACGGTATTTTGGCGGAACAGGCTGTGGCTGAGCCGGATGCGCCGCAGACTCCGGCTTCCTATGATGTGCAGTTTCGTGACGTTACTTTTTCGTATGGTGGTGGAGGCGGAGTGAATGTGCTGAGAGGGCTTAGCTTTACGGCCCATCAGGGAGAAATCACAGCTCTTGTCGGTCCGTCCGGCTCCGGTAAATCGACCGTGGCCCAGCTCATCCCGCGTTTCTGGGATGTCCAGCAGGGTAGCATCTCTCTCGGCGGGGTGGATGTGCGGTCTATCCCAACGGAGAAATTGATGGACAAGATGTCGTTCGTGTTTCAGGATACCTTCCTGTTCTCGGATACGCTGTACAACAACATTCTGGTCGGGTGTCCGTCGGCGACGGCGGAGGAGGTGAAGACTGCGGCACGGGCGGCCCAGTGTCACAGCTTTATCGAGGATCTGCCACAAGGGTATGATACGCTGATCGGCGAAGGCGGGGTGTATCTGTCCGGCGGGGAGGAGCAGCGGGTGTCGGTGGCGCGGGCGATTTTGAAAAATGCGCCTATTCTTGTACTGGACGAAGCGACGGCTTATGCCGACCCGGAAAATGAATATCAGATGCAGCTTGCTCTTCAGCAGCTCATTGCCGGGAAGACGGTACTCATCATCGCCCATCGTTTGACGACCATTTGTGAGGCGAACCGGATTATCGTGTTGAAGGACGGCGAAATCAGCGATACCGGTACGCATGCTGAACTGCTTGGCCGCGGAGGCCTGTATCGCAACATGTGGGATGCCTATACCATGGCTGTTGGCTGGGAAATCGATCAACCACAGCATAGAGAGGAGGTACGGGCGCGATGATGAAGCGGCTGCATGCCATTACGGCAGGCAATCCGGGGAAAATGCTCAAGCCGATTATCTGGACCGTACTCGCCAACCTGGCCAATCTGTTTCCCTTCGGCTGCATGACGCTGGCGGTCAGAATGATCTACGAGAGCTTTGCGGACGGGAACACCGCACTACCTATGCAGGGGCTATGGCTTGCCTGGGGAGGGATGCTGTTGCTCCTGGGACTTGTGTTTGCCGCTGAACGGCAAGCATACCGGGCAGTCTTTCGCGGGGCCTATGAGGCATCGGCAGACGGCCGAACTGAGCTGGCCGAGCATATCCGCAAGCTGCCGCTTGGCTTTCTGCTCAAGAAGGACTCCGGTGAGCTCGGCCATACGATGATGAACGATTTTACCCAGACCGAAAATGCGGCGACTCATGTGCTTCCGCAGCTCGTTAGCGGCATCGTCATTCCGCTGATGGCGTTTGTCGGACTGGTGTTTATCGACTGGCGCTTGACGGCCGCGATGCTGGCGGGCTTTCCCGTCACGCTGCTCATCTTATGGGGCGTGGCCCGCCTGGAGCGCAAGCTGGGGCAAAGCCATTCCGATGCGCGGATCATGCAGTCGAATCGTCTGCATGAATATTTGCTCGGTATGAAGGTGATTAAAGCGTACAATTTGCGCGGCGTCAATTTCAAAAGGCTGGAGCGGGCGTTCCACCACTATATGCGGGAGAGCATAAAGCTGGAAGGTGCACTGGGGCCATTTTTCCTCGTTGCGATCGCCTTTCTGGAGACCGGCCTGTCGCTCATCACAATGGTCGGAGTGTATCACATTGTAGGTGGAGATATGACAGTGCCGCCCTTCGCGATGTTTTTACTTGTCGGCACCCGTGTTTTTGATCCGCTGTCGGTTGCGATTATGCGTCTGCCGGCCTTCAAATACGATGCCATGGCGGGAGAGCGGATTGTAAGCCTGCTGGAGCAACCCGTTATGGGCGGAGGACAGGAGACGGGAGCGGGCCATCATATCCGTTTTGAGCATGTCACCTTCGGCTATGGCCGGCAACCTGTCCTGCAGGATGTGTCGGCAGAAATGCGGGAGGGAACGCTGACTGCGATCGTCGGCCCGTCTGGTAGCGGGAAAAGCACGATGCTGCGTCTAATTGCACGTTTTTACGATCCGCAAAGCGGCAGGGTAGAGTTTGGCGGCATGGACCACAGTAAAGTGGAGCCTGAGCAGCTGATGAAAAAGATTTCCATGGTGTTTCAGGATGTCTACCTGTTTCAGGATACGATTCGCAACAATATCCGCTATGGCCGGGAGGACGCCTCACAGGAGGAAATCGAAGCCGCGGCGCGGGAAGCCTGCTGTCACAATTTCATTATGAAGCTGCCGCTCGGTTACGACACGATCGTAGGAGAGGGGGGCTCTACATTGTCGGGCGGCGAGAAGCAGCGTATCTCCATTGCCCGGGCAATTTTAAAGAATGCGCCGGTTATTTTGCTCGATGAGGCGACCTCCTCACTCGATCCGGAGAATGAAGCCGACATGCAGCGGGCTATCGGCCGTCTGGTCAAGGGCCGCACTGTCGTCATGATTGCCCATCGGCTGAAGACGGTTGTCCGTTCGGACAACATTATCGTGCTGGACAAAGGTAGGGTGGTCAGTCAAGGGCGGCATGAGGAACTGCTTCAGACCTGCGGCCTTTACGCCAAGCTTTGGGAGATTCAAAGTAGAACCAGCGGCTGGAAAATAGCCGCCGTAAAGGAGGCGAGACTGTGAGTAAGGGGAGCAATGCCGAGAGAGTGGAGCAGCAATTTATTCTAAACGGAGATTTGTGGAAGGTGATGGTGCGCCTGTCCTGGCCGGCAATAATTGCGATGGTGCTGTACGGGCTTAATGCGGTCATCGCTGCTGTATTCGTTGGCCGCTATATCGGGGAGACGGCACTTGCCGGCGTATCGGTCGCCTATCCGCTCACTCAGATCAGCACCGGCATCGGCTCGCTGATCGGCGTAGGGGCAGGAGCCGTGCTAAGCATTGCCATCGGCAGCAAGGACCAAGCGAAGCAGGAAAGACTGTTGGGTCATGTGAACAGCCTTTCGCTTGTTTTTACCGCTGTGTACATGATTGGCGGACTGCTGTTTTCTGGCAGGCTGATTCAATTAATGGGAGGAGAAGGAGAGGCGCTGCTGCTGGGTGAACGTTATTTCACCATTACTGTCCTTGGCGCCTTGTTCTGGATTTACGGGTTGGCTACGAACATGATTGTCAGAGCCGAAGGCAAAATGAAAGCCGCCGCTCTGGTGATGGGTATCGGGCTTGCTGCCGATGTGCTTTTTAATTACGTACTGGTCGTCCTGCTGGATCTGGGTATTGAAGGTGCGGCTTGGGCTACAAATGGAGGGATGTTCGTCTATGCTCTGCTGGGCTGGCTTTATTTCGGCCGGGGGTTCTCTTCGTTTAAGACAAGAGCTTCCGCCTTTTATTGGGATACCGCCATTATTAAATCAATTTTGGGCCTCGGCCTGTCTTCCCTGATTATGGTCGTCATGAGCCTTGTGCAGGGAATCGTCGTCTTCAACGCGCTGGCCCGCTACGGTACCGTACAGGATATCGCTTTTTACGGCGTTGTTTATCGTGTCTTCACTTTTTTGCTGACACCGATTTTTGGCCTCATGCGGGCCCTGCAGCCTGTCATTGGCATCAACTATGGAGCCGGGCAGCAAGAGCGGGTGATCGGAGCCTATAAAATCTTTACCATTGCCTCCCTACTGCTGACGCTGCCTTTCTGGATCGTGTCAATGGCTGTACCGCAATTTGTCATGGGCTTAATGATGCCAAATCAGCCGTTTGCGGCGGATCAGCTGCTCTATTTCCGGCTGTATATGGCGATTCTACCGCTGCTGTCTGCGATTTTTATGGCGATGACGTTTTTCCCGTCGATTGACCGGGGGAAGCCCGCCGCCCTGATCGGCATGGCGAGACAGCTTGTCTTTTATGTGCCGGTGATGCTGCTTTTGCCTCGGGTAATGGGCGTGGCCGGCGTATATTACGGTTCTCTTGCAATCGATGCGCTAATTGTGCTGTGGACGGTTGTTCTGGTCAAGAAAGCGTTCACTGCGCTCCGTAAGCGGGAGAAGTATTTGGCGGATGAAGGTATCGCAGTGCACTAAGAACAGGTTGAATAACGAGGAGGGTTGATATGCTGAATAGCAAAATGGGGCATGACAGTAACCTCGATCGAGATGAGCGGATCGGTATTCACCGGCAATTGACGCTGGGACAGCATTTGAGAGAATGGGCCGACCGGTATGGCGACAACACCGCAATCGTAGAGGGAGGCAAGAGAATCTCCTACAGAGAGTTGGATCGCCGGGCGGATGAACTGGCGGCTGGTTTTGTTCATTTGGGCATCGAGAGAGGGGACAACGTAGTTGTGCAGCTCCCTAATTGTGCAGCTTTTGCGGCTGCCTGCTTTGCCTTGTTCCGAATCGGAGCGCTGCCCGTACTTGCCTTGCCCGCCCACAGGGAAGCTGAGTTGGACGGGATTTTTCGCCTTGCTCAGCCGGTTGCTTACATTATTCCGGATACCTTTATGGGATTTGAGTATACAAAAATGGCCCGGCGGCTATTGAATTGCCATCCTTGTGTCAAAAATCTGATCATTGACGGGGAAAATGCGGCTGGTATTTGCCTTGCCGATGCAGGCAAACCGCCGGTGCCGCTGAATGGGCCTGCGCCTGCGGATACTGCACTGCTGCTGCTGTCCGGCGGGACAACCGGCACGCCGAAGCTTATTCCGCGCACGCATGCGGACTATGCTTTCAACGCTGAGGCTGCGGCAAGGCGTGCCGGGCTTAAGGAGCAGAGTGTGTACTTGGCTGTGCTGCCGATCGCCCACAATTTCCCGTTATGCTGTCCCGGCATGCTCGGGACCCTTGCCGCCGGTGGCAAGGTGGTCATGTGTGCGACGACAAGCTGTGACGAGGCATTTCCGCTGATTGCCCGCGAGCGCGTCACTATAACTGCGCTTGTGCCGGCCTTGGTAAAGCTGTGGCTTGAGGAGTTGGAATGGGACAGGTCGAGCGACCTCTCCAGCCTGGAGGTGCTCCAAGTCGGCGGCGCAATGCTGGAGGAGGCACTTGTGCGGCGGATTATGCCGGAGTTCGGCTGCAAGCTGCAGCAGGTTTTCGGTATGGCGGAAGGGCTGATTTGCTGCACCTCTCTGGATGACGCCGATGAAATGATTATGAGTTGCCAGGGCAAGCCTTTGTCGGAGCAAGACGAAATTAAAATCGTCGACGAGTGCGGCCGTGACGCTGCCCCGGGGCAGTTCGGTGAACTGATGGTACGGGGCCCGTATACAATTGCCGGCTACTACAAGGCGCCTGAGCAAAACCGAAAATCCTTTACAGCAGACGGCTATTACTGCTCCGGTGACCGCGCAAGACTGACGCCGGAAGGTGATATACAGCTTGGCGGACGGATGAAGGAGCAGATTAACCGCGCGGGCGAAAAAATCGATCCGGTCGAAATAGAAGCCTATTTGAGCGAGCATCCGGGTGTCAAGGATGCTGTTCTGATCGGCCTGCCTGACGAACGGCTGGGTGAACGAAGCTGTGTATGCATTATTGCCGTAGCGGAGGAGCCCGGTCTGGTTGAATTGCACCGTTTCCTCCGTGAAAAAGGCGTGTCCCGGTATAAAATGCCGGACCAGTTGTTATGCGTTTCCTATTGGCCGCTGACAAGCGTCGGAAAAATCGACAAAACAAAATTGAAGCTCATAGCCGCCGAATCTCATTTTGCCGCGGAGGAGGGAAGGTGCTCTGGCGTCGCTGCGGCCGGTCAGACGGCAGCGCAAAACGGCGTGCCGGAGAGTGCGGCAGTAGAGAGCGCCGCAGCGCACAGCGGTGCGCTGGAAAGCGTGGCAGCATGGTGTGCCGAGACATGTTATTTGGAATGGAAGCTGGTCTTTGCCGGAGACGTCCATTTTGCGGCAGCGCAGCTTATCGATTTTGGCCTGTTTGACAACTATGTACTTTATGAAAACGGAGCCGAGCTGTCGCTCGGACTGGGAATTCATGTCTTGTTGACTGTGGACAGTGAATATATTGTGCTGCAATCCGGTCCCCATACACGGAAATGGCCAAATATTGACTTGAGCGGAGGAGTGCAGCAGGCTTTGTCCCAGGTGAGGCTTGCCGACTGGCGGGCTTACGGCATTGCGAACTTCGGGCTGGCCCGCCATTATCAGCAGCTGCCTATACTTGATGAGAACCCCTGCCTGTTGAAGCTGTTTATACCCGAAGCCGAGGTGCGTTTCCGGGAAGGTGAAATTTTGCTCCGGGCGCTTACCCCGGAACGGCTGGAGACGCTGAAGCGGCTGGTGAAGCGGTTGCTGGTCGGCGATTCGGCACAGCGGCTTTCGGGCAGGCTGGAGCAAGCCAGAGCGGTATTTCCTGAAGTCGGCGTTTACGATGCCGAAGCTTACATGAACCGGGTGGGGCAGGCGGTGGGGGATATTCGGCAGCACAGCTACCGGAAGGTAATTTTGTCCCGGAAAATTCCACTC
Organism: Paenibacillus sp. FSL H3-0321; assembly: GCF_038002865.1. Classification (NCBI taxonomy): domain Bacteria; kingdom Bacillati; phylum Bacillota; class Bacilli; order Caryophanales; family Paenibacillaceae; genus Paenibacillus; species Paenibacillus sp. FSL H3-0321. The sequence continues at coordinate 6,029,617 of NZ_JBBODH010000001.1, forward strand.
GACCGGGAGCTTGACATGGTTGCGAGCTACGTGGCAGGGCGGCGGGTCAATTGTCCGGCGAGATCGTATTTGCTGAATCTGGAAGGCTTGCAGGCAGCCGGGTTCAGCCCGGAAACTATCGTCGAGGTGGATGCCCATGGATGGGCTAGTACGTTTCCATTGGCCGGTACGCGCTCTGCCGGGGCAAGCAGCAGTGAGGAAGGCAGGCTGAAAGCCGAACTGCTGAACGATCCGAAAGAGATTGCCGAGCATGCAGTATCCGTCAAACTGGCATTTGAGGAGCTGCAGCAGGTATGCGAGAGTGACACGATCGTCGTCAATGACTTTATGTCCGTGGCCAACCGGGGGACGGTGCAGCATCTGGCTTCACGCCTGAGAGGCAAGCTGAAGCAGGAATGCGGGGCATGGCACGCGCTGCAAGCGCTGTTTCCGGCGGTGACCGCATCCGGCATTCCGAAGCGGGAATCAATCGAAGCCATAGGCAAAATCGAAGGGCAGCCCCGGAACCTCTACAGCGGTTCGGTCATGACGGTCGACAGCAGCGGCGCCCTTGATGCGGCTCTGGTGCTGCGGACGATTTTTCAGCAAAATGGTGCAGCTTGGCTCCAGGCTGGTGCAGGTATTGTGAGTATGTCTTCACCGTCCCGGGAACTGGAGGAGACGAGGGAGAAGTTGAGCAGCTTCTCGGCGCAGCTGATAGCTGCTTCAGACGATCGCGAGGAAGACGCACGTCAATAAATTTACTTTTTCTGCAAAGAAAGGGGGAAATGACATCATGAATGAGAAGCTGCAACCGGCTGCCGCTAAGGCAGTCAATGCTTCCTTGCGTTATGAGGAGGTACGCCGGCAGATTCAAAGTCTACTACCGGCATTCTCCGATTTCGACGATGAACAAAATCTGATCGAACTGGGTCTGGATTCATTACAAATGATGCGAATGGTCAGCAGTTGGCGGCGTTTGGGCAGTTCTGTTACTTTCGCCGAACTGATAGCTTCTCCCCGGCTTTGCGACTGGTGGAAGCTGTTGGGGAGGGACATGCGAACGGCCGCTGCAGAGCAAAGCGAATCGTTGTGCCAGGAGACGACAGCCCGGCTTCCGTCAAATGAGCCATTTTTGCTGACCGATGTGCAGCACGCGTACTGGATCGGCCGCCGCGACGATCAGCCGCTCGGCGGCGTGGGCTGCCACGCGTATCTGGAACTGAACGGCAGTGGCGTGGCTGCCGGGAGGCTGCAGCGGGCCTGGCAGCAAGTTCAGATGCATCACGGCAGTCTTCGCACGAGGTATTTGCCGGACGGGCGGCAGGAACTGATGGACCAGCCTTATGCAGATGCGCTGGAAGTGTATGATTTGCAGTCATGCCCGGCGGAGGAGCTGGAACGGGAACTGTCAGCCATACGGAAACGGTTGTCGCACCGCCTGCTTGATGTGGAGAAGGGACAGATGTCTGGGCTGTCGCTGAGCTTGCTGCCGGAAGGCTATACCCGCATCCATATGGATGTCGATCTGCTCGCGGCGGATGTGCAGAGCCTGCATATTTTGCTGCGTGATTTGGCCGCAGCGTATGCGCGGGGAAGTGAACCGGCTGCACCGGAGCACTGGAGCTTTGCCGCCTATCTCAAGCGGGAGGCAGAGCGCCGCGCTGCAGAGAAGGAAAGAGCGGCGGCGTATTGGCAGCAGCGGATTTCGACGCTGCCGGCAGCGCCGGGCCTGCCGTTAAAAGTGAGGCCGGAGGCAGTAAAACAGCCTGTTTTTGCAAGACGCACGTTAATGGTGGAGGCGGACAAATGGAAATTGCTGCAACAACGGGCGGCAGCAAACGGAGTAACGCCGGCCATGGTGCTGCTGACTGCCTACGCGGAAGTGCTGGACCGCTGGAGTACCCACTCCCGGTTTCTCATCAATATTCCGCTCTTTGACCGGCAAAGCGATGAGCCGGGAATTGAGGAGGCGGTGGCCGATTTTACCAATTTGCTGCTGCTTGCCGTCGATTGTGAAGCACCGCAGTCTTTTGTTCAGCGCGTGATGGATATTCAGGCCCGCTTCCATGAAGATGTGGCGCATGCCGCCTATTCCGGCGTTCAGCTGCAGAGGGATTTGGCGCATCACCGCCCGGGAGAGCGGGATTTTGCTCCAGTAGTGTTCGCTTGTAATTTGGGAACGCCGCTGCTCGGCGGGGAGTGCCGGAATACGCTTGGCGAGCTGGCCTATATGATTTCGCAGACCCCCCAGGTGTGGCTTGATTTTCAAATCTATGAAATGGACGGCGGTTTGCTGCTCGCATGGGATGCGGTCGACGAATTGTTCCCCGAGGGGCTGATTGACGACATGTTTACTGCGCTTACCCGTCTGATGGACTGGCTCTCTGACCTCTCTAATGATTGGTGCGCTTCAGTTGATGAGGTATGGGAGACGGAACAGGCAGACAAAGCAGGTATCACGGAGACGGTGGATAGTTCAGATTGTTTTGCCGGGCCGGTGAACTGCGTGCATACGCCCTTTTTCCGGGCGGCTGCTGCGCAGCCGGAGCACCCGGCGCTGATCGACAGCGGCTCAGGAGCGATGAGGTCATATGGCGAGCTGTCTGGGCATGCCTTGAGGATTGCGGCCTTTTTGCTTGAGCAGGGGGTGCAGGAAGGGGATGCGGTTGCCGTTACGCTGCCGCGCGGAGCCGATCAAATCGCGGCGGTGCTTGGCATTTTGGCGGCCGGAGCCAGCTACGTGCCGATCGGCATTCAGCAGCCGCCCGCCAGGCGGAAAGCGATTCATCGGAAGTCGGGTGTCCGCTTCATTCTTGCCAGCTCGCAGGCCGAACATTCCACATCGGGCTGGGAAGGCGTGGGCGGCGTGCTCGATATAGCAGATGCCGCAGCCACCGCTCCGCTTGTGGAGCCGTTTGAGGCTGATGTGCAGCAGCCCGCATACATTATTTTCACCTCGGGCTCCACAGGAGAACCCAAGGGGGTTGAAATCAGCCATGCCGGTGCATGGAATACGCTTGCGGACATTAATCGCCGCTACAGCGTGGGCCCGTCCGATAAAATGCTGGCTGTATCCGCACTTGATTTTGACCTTTCTGTTTACGATATATTCGGTTTGCTCGGTGCCGGCGGCACGCTTGTGCTTGTGCCGGAGGAAAAAAACCGTGATGCAGACTATTGGCTGGAGCAGTGCCTGCGCCATGAAGTAACGATTTGGAACTCGGTGCCGGTGCTGCTGGACATGCTGCTTGTAGCAGCGGATAGCGCGGGGCAACCGCTTCCGTTGCTGCGCCTTGCGCTCTTGTCCGGTGATTGGATCGGTCTGGATTTGCCCCCGCGGCTGCGGCAATCTGCCGGGAACAGCAGGCTTGTCGCAATGGGAGGAGCGACGGAAGCGTCGATATGGTCCAATTATTTCGGGGTGGATTTGCCGCTGCCCAAGCATTGGACGTCCATTCCGTACGGGCATGCGCTCTCCAAGCAGTTCTACCGCATCGTGGACAGGAAGGGAAGAGATTGTCCAGAATGGGTGGCCGGCGAGTTATGGATCGGCGGCGCCGGTGTTGCGCTTGGTTATCGGGGCGACCCGGAGCTGACTGCAGAGCGTTTTGTCATATGGAACGGCTCACGTTGGTTTCGGACAGGCGATTTGGGACGGTACTGGCCGGAGCATATTATTGAATTTTTGGGCCGCAAGGATTTTCAGGTCAAAATCCGCGGCCACCGCATTGAGCTTGGCGAAATCGAAACAGCGCTGAAGGAGCATCCCGGTGTACGCGACGCCGTCGTAACGGTAACGGAGCAGCAGGGAACAAAACGCCTGACCGGCTATATCGTGCCGGAGACGGAGGGCGAGTCCGTCCTGATGGAGAGTCAAGCTGTAGATGCCGAACAGGCGGAAGCGTTGTGGGCCGATGCAACGGAGGCGGTCCAAGGGCGGGCTCATCGGAGCGCTGCGCCAGGGGTTCCCGCGGGTGATTTCCTGCTTTTCCGGGAGCAAATGGAGCGGTTGAGCGCGCAGCACATGCTGTTGGCGCTGCAAAGGACGGGTGTTTTCATTCGGCCTGACGAGGTGTGTACGCTGGAGACGCTCTTGCAGAAAGGCCGGATTGTGCCGAGATACCACGCCATGATGGAGCGCTGGCTTATTGAACTGGAGGCGAGCGGCTGCCTGAGCCGGCTGGAGTCGGGCGAAATTGCGCTTGTACAGCCCGTTGCGGCAGCGGCAGAGCCGATGGAAGCGAATGAACTGACATCAGTTGCCGGGCTATCGGCAGAACTGTCGGCATTTACAGAACTGTCAACATCAACAGAAATAGCGGCGTCAAGTAAACTCGCAACAGAACAAGAACTGGCGACAGCAACAGAACTGGAATGGCCGCACCTGGCTCAGAAGCCGGGCAAGCCGGATCAAGCAAAGCGCAGGGAGTTCCCGGAAAACGAAAGCGAATTGCATGCCGCAGACAATCCGGTAGGTAAAATTTTGCCGTATTTACTAGAGGTCAGCCGCAGCAGCGCCGAACTGCTGCAGGGGAATGCCGATCCGCTGACGCTATTTTTTGCCGAGGATAACGGCTTGTCGCCGGATCGGCTGATGCGGCTGATGCCCGGCGCGGATATGCGCCTTGATCTTGCACAGAAGCTGGTCGAGGCCGTTTTGCGGCAGCGTGCCGGACAAGGCCCGCTGCGCATTATCGAACTCGGAGCGCGAAGCGGCAGCTTCACGCATACCATACTCTCATGCCTTGAGCGGTGGAACGGAAATGAGACCGCGTATACAATGACTGATCCCTCCGCTTATTTTCTCCAGACAGCGGAAAATAAGCTCGAAAGCCGCGGCGTCGGCCTCCAATACGGGCTGCTCGATATCGAGCGCTCCCCCTTGGAACAGGGTTATATGGCGCACAGCTATGACATTGTTCTTGCCACGGATTCATTGCACCGTGCCCGCAATATCGAATCTGCTCTTGCCAATGTCCGTTTGCTGCTGGCCCCCGGCGGGCTGCTGCTGGCGCTTGAGATGACCCAAAACAGCCGTCTGCAGCAAATCACGACCGCCTTTTTGGAGGATGGCTTTACGCGCTTTACAGATGAGCGGCTGACTGCGCAACAGCCTCTGCACGGAGCGGAGAAGTGGCGGGAGCTGCTGCTGGAGAATCAATATACGGCGGCTGCGTCGTTTCCCGGGCCGGAGGAGCCGGAAAGTGTTTACGGCATGCATGTTATTGCCGCGCAGGCTCCGTCCTGTATCCGGCGTTTTAATCCGGAACTGCTGGCAGGTTATTTGAGCAGCAGGCTGCCGGAGTATATGGTTCCAGCAGCACTGATCCCGCTGGATCGGCTGCCGCTGACTTCGAACGGCAAGGTGAACCGGCAGGCGCTGCCCGCTCCTGCAGAGTGTCAGGCTATGAAGCCGAAGGAAGCCGACGGGCTGCCGCGCACGCCGGTAGAGCGCAAACTTGGCGACATTTGGTGCGGTATTCTCAGAAAGGAGGAAATTGGAATCAATGAAAATTTCTTTACGCTTGGCGGTGATTCGCTGCTGGCGACGAAGCTGATCGCTGAAGTGCGCGAGCGGCTGAAGGTCCAGGTGCCGCTTGGTAGCCTGTTTGAAGCCCCGACGATTGCCGGGCTTGCTGAGTGTACTGAGACGCTGCTTCATAAGGGAGGGCAGCGTGCTGCTGGTGCTGCCGAACTGCCGCAGATTGTGCCTGCCGCAGGGCAGGAACAGCGTCCGTTCCCGCTGACCGACATTCAACAGGCCTATTGGCTGGGGCGGGAAGGCGTATATGCGCTGGGGAATGTTTCAACACATTGCTATTTTGAAATCGAAGGCCATGACCTTGATATCAGGCGAATTGAACAGGCATGGCAGCGCCTGATCCAGCAGCATGGCATGATGCGTGCGGTTGTGCTGTCAGATGGGCAGCAGCAGCAAATATTGCAGGAGCCGCCCGCCTACCGGATTCAAGCTGCCGATTGGCGTGAACTGAGTCCGGAAGCAGCCAAAGCCCGGCTTATGGCCGTCCGCGAGGAAATGTCGCATCAGGTGCTCGCCGCCGACCGCTGGCCGCTGTACGAAGTGCGAGCTTCGCTGCTGCCCGGCAACCGGTTGCGGCTGCATATCAGCTTTGACAATTTGCTGTTTGACGGTTGGAGCATGTTTCACCTGCTGAGCGAATGGGGGAGATTGTATCGAAATCCCGCAGCGCTTTTGCCGGAGCTTGAGCTGACCTTTCGCGATTATGTGCTGGCGCTGGAACAGCTCAAAAGCAGCAAGCAGTATGAGAGGGATATGCAATACTGGCTGGGCCGTCTGGATGCTTTGCCGCCCGCTCCCGAACTGCAGTTGGCTCAGAGTCCGGAGTCCATCGTGCAGCAGCGGTTTTGCCGCCTTGACGCCCGGCTGGACGGCGAGACCTGGGTCCGGCTCCGCAAGCGGGCGGCAGAGGCGGGCTTGTCGCCGTCCGGTTTGCTGCTGGCGGCTTATGCCGAGGCGCTTGCGGCATGGAGCAGACACCCGGCCTTCACGATCAATTTAACCCAGTTCAACCGGCTTCCGCTTCATCCGCAGGTTGGCAACATCGTAGGCGATTTCACCTCGCTTACGCTGCTTGCCGTCAATCAGGCGTCCGGCCGCACGTTTATGGACCGGGCACGGAACATCCAGCAGCAGTTGTGGGCGGATTTGGACCATCCGCTCGTAGGCGGGGTTCAGGTTCAGCGCGAGTTGGCGAAGCGCAGCGGCAGCCATGCGGGCGGCAGCATGCCGATCGTCTTCACAAGCGCCCTTGGCGTTGATGACTGGAATGAGGACGGCTCCGGCGAAAAATGGCTGGGCAAGTTGGTGTACAACATTACCCAGACTCCCCAAGTATGGCTCGATCATCAGGTTGTTGAGCAGGATGGTCAACTGCTGCTTATCTGGGACGCAGTGGAAGGGCTTTTTCCTGAGGGGCTGCTGGAGGATATGTTTGGAGCCTATCGCCAGTTGCTTCATAAATTGGCAGCAGACGAGGGGACATGGCAGGCGGTTAGGCCCAGCCTCATTGAGGTCCCGCGCCTTGGGCCAAGACGTAAAGCGAATGCGACGGAAATGTCCGTATCGCCCGATACACTTGACCGGCTGTTCACACGACAGGCTGCATTGCGTCCCGGACAACAGGCGATTATTAGCGCGAAGCGTACGCTTACCTACGGCGAGTTGAACCATCTGTCTAATGAGGTGGCGGTACTGCTGCGCAGTAGGAACGTTCTGCCGGATACGCTTGTGGCGATTGTCATGGAGAAGGGCTGGGAGCAGGCGGTGGCGGCGCTCGGCATTTTGAAGGCAGGGGCCGCGTATTTGCCGCTTGATCTGTCCCATCCTCAGTCACGGCTTCAGGAACTGCTTGCGGACGGCCGGGTGGCCGTTGTGCTGACGCAATCCCAAATCGATGGACGGCTCGCCTGGCCAGAGGATGTAGAGCGGTTGGTTGTTGACGAAATTATGCCCGGCGGGCAGGAACACGGGGAATACGCTATACCGGAATCTGCGGCCAAGCCGGAGCATCTGGCTTACGTCATTTACACGTCAGGATCGACGGGCAAGCCGAAAGGGGTCATGATCGACCATCGCGGAGCGGTCAATACGGTGCTTGATATCAATCGGCGATTTGAAGTGGGGCCGGAGGACCGTGTGCTGGCATTATCCAATTTGAACTTCGATCTTTCGGTGTACGACCTGTTCGGAACGCTTGCGGCGGGAGGTACTGTCGTCATTCCCGAACCTGACAGCACAAGAGATCCGGCTTGCTGGCTTTCCTGGATGGAGCGGGCGCAGGTGACACTGTGGAATACGGTTCCAGCCTTTATGCAAATGCTGCTGGAGCATGTTGGCGGACGGTCGGCCGGGACGCCGTCTGCCCGAACTTCCGGGCAGACGCTGCCGAAAGCGCTTCGGCTTGTGCTGCTTAGCGGCGACTGGATTCCGCTGGATCTGCCGGACCGCATTCGGGAGCACTGTTCCGGCGCGAAGGTGGTCGGACTCGGCGGGGCGACTGAGGCTTCGATATGGTCAAATCTGTTTACCGTTGAAACTGTTGATCCCGACTGGAAAAGCATTCCCTACGGTTATCCGATGGCGAATCAGCGCTACTACGTGCTGAATGAGCTGCTGGAGGATTGTCCCGTGTGGGTGCCGGGCGGGTTGTTCATTGGCGGAATCGGACTTGCCCAAGGTTATTGGCGGGACGAGGAGAAGACGAACGAGCGGTTTATCCGCCACCCCCGGACCGGAGAGCGGTTGTATCATACGGGTGACAACGGCCGTTATATGCCTGACGGCGGCCTTGAATTTCTGGGGCGTGAGGATTTCCAGGTTAAAATCCGCGGACACCGCATCGAACTTGGCGAAATCGAAGCAACGATGAAACAGATGGCAGGAGTGAAGGAGGCAGTCGTCCTTGTCACCGGTGAAGCAGAAGGCGAGAAGCAGTTGATTGGTTTTGTCGTTCCGCAAGACGACGAGCGATCAGATCTGTTCGAAGTGAAGTTCGCCGATGCCGATGCGGCGCGGTATTGCCGGCAGGAGCTTGCGGCGGCAGAACAGCTGCAATCAATGAAGCTGATGGCAGCCGTTGATGCAGAGGCGACAGCCGCGTTTTTGCAGGAGCTGGACAATGCCGGCATGTACGCGATTCGCGCAGCTCTTACCGCCTTCGGCCTGTACAAACGCGAAGGGGAGCACCATTCGCAGCATGAGCTGATGCAACTGATGCAGGTACAACCACGCTATGAGACGCTTTTGGCTCACTGGCTGGAGGCGCTGGCGGAAGAGGGCTGGCTTCGGCAAGAGGCGAACGCCGCCTATACATCGCTTCAGCCGCTTATGGGGCAGCAGCGGGATGGACAATTCAGCGCTGTGCTGAAGAGCGCTCCCGAGCTGCGTCAAAAAATCCGGCAGCTGCAAGAACTTTTCCGTCAATCACAGGCAATCATTGCCGGGCTGCTGCAAGGCAGCATTGAACCGCTGCAGCTGTTTTTGGCGAAGGATGCTTTTCTGACGCCGGATGCGCTTCGCCCGTTTAACATCGCCGGGCCGTTCTACAACGATTTGTCACAGGCGCTAATGCGCGCAATCGTACTGGCACATCCGCTGGACAGACCGCTGCATGTGCTGGAGATCGGAACGCGATCGGGTGGCTTTGCCGATGGCCTGGCACCGTTGTTGTCTGCAGGGCGCGGACATTACCGCTATGCGGATGAATCCGACTTTTTCACGGAACGGGCAAGGGAAGAACATACGCATGCCGCCGCGCTGGAGTACGGACGGTTCGATATGAACGAAAAACCGCTGGCTCAAGGCTACAGGCCGCATGTGTACGATGTCATCGTTGCGGACAATACACTGCACCGCGCCAGAAATATAGAAGTGACGCTGGAGTATTTGCGGCAACTGCTGGCGCCCGGAGGCCTCCTTTTATTTACAGAAGCTACAAGGGGCAGCCGCCTGCTGCTGACGACGGCCGGCTTTTTCGAGGATGGCTTCAGCCGCTTTGCGGATGAGCGGAAGGAGAGCAAGCTTCCGCTGCTGGCGGGAGAGCGGTGGCAGGAGCTGCTGAGGGAGGCTGGCTTTAACATCATTGGCGGCTGTCCTGAAGTCCTTCGCGCCGCAGCGGTATTCGGCCAGCAGCTGTTTGTGGCACAGGCGCCCGGGACGGCGGCGTACTTCGAGCCGGGGCGGCTGGCGGAAGTACTCCGGCGGCAGCTGCCGGACTATATGGTTCCAACAGCTTATGTGCTGCTGGATGAGCTGCCATTGTCCGCAAACGGCAAAGTGGACCGCAAGGCATTAGCTGCCCTTGCCCAAGCGGCGGAACGGCCGGAGGTACACCCGGGCGCTGCGCCCGCAACGGAATTGCAACAACAAATTGCCACTGTGTGGGAAGAAGTACTTGGCTGCCGAAAGCCCGGTCTGGCCGACAGTTTTTTCGAACAGGGCGGCGATTCCCTGCGTGCCATCCAATGCGTCAACATACTGAAGGAGCGCTTTGCCATTGAGGTGACGCTGCAGCAATGGTTTGAAGCGCCAACAATCGGCAGTCTCGCCGGTCTGCTTGAAGTGCAGCATAATGCGGAGGACGGCGAGGACGAGTATGAAGAGGGCTTTATTTAAAGCGAAGGGGGTATTGACAATGACCGGAACAATCGGCTTGCTTGGGGCCTCCGGCAAAGTAGGACAGGGGGCGGCGGAACTGCTGCTAGGTGCCTCCGGTTGCCGGCTGGTGCTGGGCGGAAGAGACACGGACAAGCTTCGCGGGCAGTACGGAGAACTGGCGAAATCTGCCCATTTGATAAAGGTGGATATCTTTGACGATGAAGCGCTGCTGGCTTTCTGCGGCGAGTGTGATGTCGTTATCAATTGCGCAGGGCCGGCCAAGCGAATACAAGACCGAGTGGCGCTTGCGGCACTGCGGCAAAAGGCGCATTATGTGGATGCCGCTGGGGATGAGCGGCTTTACCGGCAGCTAATGGAGCATCTGCCGGAGCTGGAGGCCAAGCGGCTGAGCTTTATCGTATCGGCCGGCATCTATCCCGGCCTGTCAGAAGTGCTGCCGGCGTATGTCTCGCAGACCTATTTTAATGAAGTGGAACAGTTGGAGCTGTTTTTTGCGGGGGCCGGTGATTTTTCAGTCAGTGCAGCTTATGACATCGTATGCAGCATTGAGGAGGGGACCGGGATGGGGATGGCCTATTGTCTAAATGGAGAGGCGAGTAAAATCAGCGGGCCGTTCCGGCAGACGTACACGTTTCCCTTACCCGCAGGCAAGCGCGACGCCTATCCCGTGCTGAACCTTGAGTTTCTGGAGATGGCCCGCCGCAATAGGCTGCGTTCCGCCTGGTTTTACAATACGTACCCGGACCGGGCCATGCTAGCTAAGTTCATGACCATCAAAGCGCTGCAGCAGTATAAGACGGAAGAGCAAAAAATGACCTCTGCCCGGATGTTGTCGGAGCATTATGCTGCAAGCGGAAGTTCCGGCCGAAGTTATGCGCAGTATCAGTTGCTGGCTAAGGGCACGAAGGACGGCCGAAAGCTGGAGCTTTCCAGTCAACTGCTGTATAGCGGTGACTGGAACCGGCTCTCCGGCATTGTTGCGGCCAGTACCGCTCAACTGGTGCTGGAGGACGGCGGCGCAGAGCCAGGCTGCTTTTTTGCCTCGCAAGGGGTGAATCCGGGCAGAATGATCGAGGCGCTTCGTCTGCAAAATGCGGTGTTTACCTGTTCTATATTCGAACCGGAAGGAGGCAGGCATGAACAGCAACGGCCATAAAGGAAAAATCAGAACACTGGTGTGCGGCTCGAGGTTCGGACAGTTTTATCTGGAAGCCGTAAAAGCGCTGCCGGAGCAGTTTGAACTGGTCGGCCTGCTGGCGAAGGGCAGTGAGCGATCGCGGCAATGCGCGGCGCGTTTCGGTGTACCGTTATACACCGACGCCGCGCAGCTTCCCGGCGGAATTGATCTGGCCTGCGTTGTATTGCGTTCCGGCGTCATGGGTGGGGGCGGCAGTGAGCTTGCGCTTGCGCTGCTGGAGAGAGGCATTTCCGTCCTGCAAGAGCATCCGGTACATCACAAGGATATGGCTGCCTGTATGAAAAAAGCCCGGCAATGCAACGTGCATTACGCGATCGGCGATTTATACGCGCATCTGCCGGCAGTGCGCCGCTTCGCAGTTTGCGCCCGGGCGCTGTTAGCCCTGCAAGAACCGCTGTATATTGACGCTGCTTGTGCAACACAGGTTTCTTACCCGCTGGTGCATATGTTGATGGAGGCATTGCCTTCGATCCGTCCTTGGAAAATCAATCACGTTGTCAAGGACGAAGGGCCATTTCAACTGGTGAGCGGTCTGCTCGGCGGCGTTCCGATTACACTGCGGGCGCATAACGAGGTAGACCCTGATGATTCGGACAATCACTTGCATTTGCTGCACAGTATAACCATCGGCACGAACGGTGGCCGGCTGTCGCTGGTGGACACCCACGGTCCCGTTCTGTGGCACCCCCGTCTTCATGTGCCTGATGTGCCCGATTTGCCGGCTGAGCTGCTGGCGGAGGCCCGCATGACAGAACGCAGCGCCGAGGTACTTGGTACGCCGGATTTGGACTGCTACAGCGATATTCTGCTGAAACAATGGGCTGAAGCGATCGGGCAGGACTTGCTGGCGGTAAGGGACAAATGGCTTGGGGCGGATACTTCGGATACGAGGGCGCAACTGGAATTGCTGTGCGCCCGTCAATGGCAGGAGCTGACCCAGGTGCTCGGCTACCCGGTACTGCGGCCGCAGCGCGATCATCGGCCGTTTCCGGTGAGCAAACTAAAAGAAGCGGCGCTGCAGTGCGCGGCTGGCAGTGCGGGAGCGGCAGGGGCGACGTCCCTCCAGTCCGGAATATCGGCTGATTTGTCTAAGGACGAAGCTTCGGTAAGCGGGGTATTGGAGTACACGGCAGACGCAGAGGCGGAAATCCGCCATTTGACCGCGCAGCAGGTCAGCGATTGCGTAGATCGGTTGGACCGTGCAGCGCTCCTGTCGATGCTGCATACGCTGCAATCACTTGGGGGGCTGCCGGCAGAAGGCGGGTTTAGGCGGGACGAAGATATTTGCACCGCTGTCCAAGCGGCGCCGCGCCACCGCTATCTTGTCGGGCGCTGGTTACGGCTGTTGGCAAGCCGGGGGTATTTGGAACGGCGAGGAGACAGCTACGCCAGTGTCGAAAAGGCGGAAATGGCCCGGGTTGATGCATGCTGGGAGGCGGCCGGAGCCGCGTGGGAAAATAAGCTTGGCCCCCGCAGCATAACAGATTATTTTATCGCCAACGCGCAGCGGCTGCCCGAGCTGCTGCGGGATGAGCAGCAGGCGGCGCACCTGCTGTTCCCGGAAGGCCGGATGGAGCTTGCCGGAGTCCTTTATCGCGATACGGCCATGGCACGCTACCTGAACAAGGCGGTGGCGGGAGCGGTGCTGGGCTTGTCCGAGCAAAGGCGGAAGCAGGCGGGCGCTACAGCCGGTTCAGCCGCCGCGCCTGTGCTGCGGATTTTGGAGCTGGGCGCAGGCACCGGCGCAACGACCGACGAGGTTGTGCGTGTGCTCCAACCTGCTGTGGTCGAAGGCTTGCGGGTCGAATACACCTTTACCGACATATCGTGGTTTTTCATCTCCGGTGCCCGGGAGCGGTACAAGCATTGCCCGTGGATGAAATATCAGCTTGCCGATATCGACCAAAGCCTGACCGCGCAAGGGCTGGCCGCTGCCGGCGCCGATGTTGTCATCGCCGCCGGCATGCTCAACAATGCCCGCGATACAGACGCCGTTGTCCGTGAACTGACGGGCTGCCTTGCTCCAGGCGGCTGGATGCTGATTACCGAACCTACCCGGGAGTACACGGAAATGTTGATTTCACAAGCTTTTATGATGACAAGGCCGGAGGATGACCGGAAAAATTCGGATACGACCTTCATGTCTGTTGAACAGTGGCTGGAGGTGTTCCGCAAAGCGCAAGTCCTCCATGTGACATCGCTGCCTGACGGGCGGCATGCGCTTGCGCCGCTGGGGCAAAAACTATTTATAGTGAGGAAGGGAACCGATGCTGAAGTGCAGCCACATTTTGTGCAGAGTAAATGATATTGCTGAAGTCGTGCGGAATTATGAAGCGCTGGGCTTCAGCGTCCAGTGGGGCAGTGCGCCGGAACGGGCGCTCAATGCCTTGATCTGGTTTGAGGAAGGGCCGTTTATCGAATTGTTTCAGGTTCCCAAATCGTTGACGTTTCTCATACCGCCGCTTGGCCTGCTGTTCGGACGCGCTGCCGGCAGGCGCTGGACCTACTGGGCGAAAGCGAAGGAAGGCTGGTGTGATGTGGCGCTGGAGCCGGATGAGCGGGCAGCCGTACAGGGGCAGCCGCAGAATGTAGGACGTGTGGAACAGTTGGCTGCCATCCGGCAATCGTTGCGGGAGGCGGGTCTTGCGACTTCGCGGGTGATTCATGGGAACCGGACGCGTCCGGACCGCACCAAGGTGAAGTACAGTCTGTTCACGACGGAACCGCTTGGCCTTCCTTTTATTGTGTCGGTCTACGATCCGCCCCAACGGCCGGAGATGATCCGGCATCCCAATGGTGCCACCGGCATCGGATGGGTGCGAATGGGAGTTGCCGCCGAACATTTGCCGGCAATGAAGCTGCTTGCCGCTGGGGATAGATGGCTTCGGTTCGAAGACGCACCGCAAACGAAGGTGCTGGAGGTGGGACTTTCCGGTCTTGACGATTTGCTGGACGCCAGCCGGATGCATGGTGCCGTATTGAAGCCAGCTGGACAAGAGCTGGTTCGAATCTGACAGCTGATAAACGGGGAAGAGGAGGGGTTATGATGTCGCAACCATTGTCGTTGCAGGCGGCAGAACAGCTGGAACAGCTACGCCGGGACGGGGTTACCGTGTGGGAGGAACAGGGCGGTCTGCGCTTTCGCGCGCCCAAAGGGCAATTGACCGATATGCACAAGAATCTGCTCAGACAATATAAGTCGGAACTGCTTGAGGTATTGCGTGCCGAGGCCGCAGCGGCTTCGGCAGTTGAAGAAGAAGAGACGCTGGCAACAGCGGTTGCCCATGCAGGCCCGGCGTCGATCGCTGTGGATCAGTCGGCGCGATTTGAACCGTTTCCGCTCACTGATGTGCAGTCAGCCTACCTGCTTGGCCGCCAGCATTTGTTTGACTATGGCGGCGTAGCCTGCCATGTCTATTTGGAGGTGTGTTACCCGCAGCTTGATGGTAAACGGACAGAGGCGGTCTGGAACCAGCTGGTATCCCGCCATGACATGCTCAGGGCGACCATAGACGAAAACGGTCAGCAGCGCGTTAGCGAAAGTGTGGCGCTGCTAAAGGTGCCCTATACCGATATTGGCGCTTGGAAGGATAAGGACCTGTCGGCGAAACGGCTGGATTCCATTCGCCAGGACATGGGCCATCGCATTTACGATGCGGCCAAGTGGCCCTTGTTTGACCTGGCTGTGACCAACACGGGGGATGGCGCGATATTGCATGTTTCCATGGATTTTTTGATTGCCGATTGGATGAGTATTTGGCTGTTGCTGGCCGAGTTTGAGGCGATTTACAAGCAAGGTGATCATCATCCCGGAGCCGCAACAGCCCTTGGCGAAACGAAGATAGCGGAGGGCGGGGCAGAGGGAAGTTTGCCCGAACTTGAGCTGAGCTTCCGCGACTATGTGCTCGCCGAGCGTTCTTTGTGCGATACCCCGGCTTATGCGGGAGATCGTGCTTACTGGCTGGAGCGTGTGGGTGAGCTCCCGACTGCCCCCGACTTGCCGCTGGTTAAGCGGCAGGGAGATGAAAAAGAGGCCCGCTTCCGGCGCCGCCTTCTGAAGCTGGATGCGCAGGAGTGGGCGATGCTCAAGCGGCAGGCGCAGAAACAGGGGCTGACGCCGACTGCAGTCGTCATGACCGCCTATGCGGCCGTATTGAAGCGATGGAGCCGCAGCCGTTCGTTCTGTCTCAATTTGACAATACTTAACCGGTTGCCGTTGCATCCGAAAATCCGGCACATTGTCGGTGATTTCACGTCGGTAAATCTGCTAGCGGTCGAATGGGGCGAAGGCAAGCCGTTTGTCGAACAGGCGAAAGCGCTGCAAAAGCAGCTGTTCGAGGATTTGGACCATCGCTTGTTCACCGGGGTCGAGGTGATGCGGGAAATGGCCCGCCGGCGGGGCAGGGAAGCCGCTTTGATGCCGATCGTGTTTACCAGCTCCATCGGTTTGGTTGAAAGCGGTGAAGAAGGGCGGCTTGAAGGCACAATCGGCGGCTATGGCATCAGCCAAACACCGCAGGTGTTCATTGATTGCCAAGCGATGGACAACCGCCACGGCTTGCAGGTCAATTGGGATGTGCGTGAGGGCGTGTTTCCGGACGGCATGATCGACGATATGTTTGACAGCTTCAGCAAGCTGCTGCAAGGGCTCGCTCATGGCGATTACCTCTTGTACGCCACCGAAGCGGTGGAACTGCCGCAGTGGCAGCTTGAGGAACGGCGGCAAGTGAACACCGTGCAGTACCCTTTGCCGGAGCGGCAGCTGCATGAGGCGGTGCTGGCGCAGGCCCGGACGGCGCCTGGCCGCATTGCGGTAATTGACGGCGGGGAATCGGCAACATACCGGGAACTGGCAGAACGCGCGGCGGCGGCGGCGCGGCGGTTGAAGTCATCCGGATGCGTTGCAGGAGAGCATGTGGCGATCGTGATGGACAAAAGCATTCATCAGGCCGCGGCGGTGCTCGGTGTGATGCTGGCAGGCGCCGTCTATGTGCCGCTGGATATGAAGCAGCCGGAGCTGCGCCGCCGGGCAATGCTGGAGCAGGCGGGCATCCGCTTCATTCTGACGCACTCGCAAATGAATTTGCGATGGCCGGAGGGCGTATCCGCCATTGAGGTTGACCGGTTGACGCCGCATCCGGAAGTGACGCTGTCTGGTGAGGGGGACAGATGCCTTGATCCTGATCTGCCTGCTTATGTCATTTATACATCAGGTTCCACCGGGGAACCAAAGGGGGTCGTCGTCAGCCACCGCGCCGCCGCCAACACGATAACGGACATCAATCGCCGCTTTGCAATCGGCGAGAACGACCGTGTGCTTGCTCTGGCGCAGCTCGGCTTCGACTTGTCCGTCTTCGACCTGTTTGGACCGTTGTCCGTTGGGGGAACTCTCGTGTATCCGCCGGATGACGGCTTGGCTGATCCGTCGCAGTGGGCGCAATGCATGGCGCGGCACGACGTTACGATTTGGAATTCCGCACCGGCTCCGATGCAGATGATGATGGGCTATTTACAGTCCGAGCCGGGCATCCGGCTGCCAAAGCTGCGCTTGGCGCTGCTGTCCGGCGACTGGATTCCGCTTTCGCTGCCGGATAATATGCTGCTGCGTCTGCCTTCCGTGCAGACGGTTGCTCTTGGAGGTGCAACAGAGGCGGCGATCTGGTCGAACTGCCATGTGTACCAAGGGCTTCAGCCGGGCTGGGAAAGTATTCCCTACGGCAAACCGCTGGCGAATCAAAGCTTCCGGGTGCTTGACGAGCAAATGCGAGACTGCCCGGTATGGACGCCAGGTGAGCTGTATATCGGCGGTCACGGCTTGGCCGAGGGGTATTTGGGCGATTGTGAAAAAACGGCAAGCCGCTTCATTTTCCATCCTGAGGACGGGCAGCGCCTCTATCGCACCGGCGATTTGGGGCGCTACATGCCCGGCGGCGAGTTGGAGTTTCTTGGGCGCGAGGACCATCAGGTCAAAATCAGAGGACACCGGATCGAGCTTGGCGAGATCGAAGCCGTGTTGCTCAAGCATCCTGCTGTGGCTGCGGCCGCCGTCGTTGTTGACGGAGCGGGAGAGGACAAAGCGCTGCTCGCTGTCGTCGAGCCGGCAAGGGAGCAAGCGGTGAACTTAAAAGCAAATCAAGAATCCTTTGCCAAGCTGACGAGTGGCATCGCCAGCGTGGCGGATTCCGCCGCCCCGGATCGAGCCGAGCTGGAGGCAGCGGTGGAGAAGCTGGATCAAGCCGTGTACGGCTCTATGCTGCGGGCGCTGCATACGCTGGGCCTGTTTGCCGGCGGGGAACCGGCGGATCTGGAAGCGTGGCTGCAGCGGGCCGGCATCGCTCCCGCGCATCATTGGCTTGTGAGGCGTTGGGCAGCGCGGCTGACGGACGCCGGGCTGCTCGCCGTTCATGGCGAACGGCAGTACACCTGCCCGCGGGGGCCGGAGCCGGACCGGCTGGCCGAGCAGTGGCAGCAGGCGGAAGCGGCTTGGACAGGCAAGCTGAGCTCGGCGGGCTTCGTTGCTTATGTGCGGAGCAGCGCGGACCGGCTTCCGGAACTGCTGCTTGGTACGCAGGACCCGGTTGAGCTGCTGTTCCCGGAAGGGCGCGATGATTTTGTCCGCTCCCTGTATGTTGACCATCTGATGGCCGGCTATCTCAATCGCGGCATCAGCAGCTTGCTGAAGCGGATTGCCGGGAAACATACGGGTCGTAAGCTGCGGGTGCTGGAGATCGGCGCCGGAACGGGCGCGACAACGGAGCATGCGCTCGCCGCCCTTGATGGCGTCGAGGCGGAGTATACGTTTACCGATGTTTCATCCTTTTTTATCCCGGGCGCCAAAGCGCGTTTCGGAAGCCGGGCGGGCCTGCGCTTCGGTCTGCTAGACATCGACCAGGACTGCCGCGGGCAAGGTTTTGCTCCTAACAGCTTCGATGTTGTGCTTGCGGCCGGTGTGCTGGAGAACGCCAAGGATATTCCGGCCAGCATGCTCCGGGTGTCGGAGCTGATCTGTCCCGGCGGCTGGTTTATTTTTACCGAGCCGACTGGTGAGCACGCCTGGATTTTGGCCTCGCAGGCCTTCATGATGATGGAGCCGGGGGACAAGCTACGCGGGCATTCGTCCTATCTGGAGCGCGGCGAGTGGCTGCACCTGCTGAGAGAGTACGGCGACGAAGGGGTGCTGGTGCTGCCCGGGGAGGGAGATCGCCTTGAAGCGCTTGGCTTCCATTTGTATGCGAGGCGCTTCAAGCAGCACAGAGCTGCCGTGACGGCAGCGGAGCTGAACGATTTTCTGGCTCAGCGGCTCCCGGCGGCAATGCTGCCGTCCCACTTACAAATTGCCGATGCACTCCCGCTTACAGCGAACGGCAAGGTGGACCGCCGCGAGCTGGCGGCCTGGCGGCCCAAGCCGGCCGCAGAGCACGTTGTAGCGGAAACCGAAGTGCAGGGCGCAGATGAGCTGGAGGCACAGCTTTCCGCACTCTGGGCGGATGCGCTCGGCGTGCCCGCCATTGGCAGAACGCAAAGCTTCTATACGTTCGGGGCCGATTCGCTTATTATGGCCCAGGTGGCAGGCAAGCTTCGCGATGCTTTGGCTGCGGGCGGCCGGCATGCGGCCATCCCGTTTGACACGCTCCTTCGGCAAATGCTCAATCATCCGACGATTGTGGCACTTGTGGCGTTTATCCGCGAGCGCAGCCTGGAGGCGGAGTGGCTGCCGAGTAATGCGCTGACGGGGCCTAGCCGTGAAGCGGGTTACTCCGGGCAAGCCGAGACGAGTACTGCCGCCGGAACGGGCCGGGGCAGCAACGCGGTGCTGACGCCATACGGAGGCGGGGAAGACGGACCGCTGCGCGTTGTTTTCCATGCCGGGCTTGGGACAATGAACTGCTTCCGTTTCCTGCTTGAGCATATGAAGGCGCAGGAGGCTGGACCGATTATCGGCATAACAGTTGCGGATACGGAGCAATTTTGCGCGCATGAGCCCTCAGGGCTCATCGAACAGATTGCCGAAGATTATGCTGCGCAGTTGATAGATACGGGGCATCGGGAGATGCAGCTCGTCGGTTACTGCCTCGGCGGGCTGATTGCGGTAGAGGTAGCGCGGCGTCTGGTGGAAAAAGGTGTGCGCGTAGCCGATCTTGTGCTGATCGACAGCCATCCTGTGCGGTTTGCCATTGATGATGAGCTTGTTATTGAATCGCTGTTTGTACCGAATATGAATATTTCATTTACCGGAGTGGGCCTTGGCGATGTTCATCCGGAGGAGCTTACGCGCGGGCTGCTCCATATTTATGAGCATAACAACAGGACGATACCGGAGGACTCCGCTTGCAGTCTTGGCGGAGACGATGGGCTGGAGCGGACCGGACGGCTGTTCCGCACGTTGTCCGCGCTCAGCCTGAGAGAACGGTTCGCCGCTTATGTCGATGCTGTGGCACGGACGACCGGAGAGCGGATGCCGGCCGAAATGGCCGAGGGGCTGTTCAGGCTTTACCGCCAGAGTTTCAAGGCCGCGCAATTTACTCCGCCGCCTTATGTCGGGGATATCCGGTTTTTGCTGGCCAAGGAGCCGTTCACTTTTTTGCCGGGCACCGGGCAAATGACGCTCGATTTTTGGCAGGAACTGTGTATTGGCGATTTCGAGGTTACGGAGATAGAAGGCAATCATTTCAGCTGCATCGAGGAGGAACCGCATGCAGCTGAGCTGGCGAAGCTTATTCTGGCGCCGTTTTTTAAGAATTAGAGAGTGGTAAGGTAGAGTTGAAGGGAGCCAATTAGTTGAACAGCTTAGAAATGTGAGATGCCTTTTGTATTATTAGATCAGCCATAACGCTCTGGCTGATCTTTTAGTGCGCCCAGCATGGGCGCTATCTATAAGATTTGAGCCCCGAATATTGAAGGCGGTATTTAACATAATAAGAACGGTTGATGAGTGATAGAGTGGGGAATTTCACAACAGGTTAATCGGTCTGCAATGTATTGAAGAAAACGAGAAGCTAATCATTACTCAAATTTTGACGGGGGAACATTGTAGTATTTTTTAAAAGCCTTCGAAAACGTAAATGGATCAGGATATCCTAGAAGGTTAGATATTTCTTGAACCGTATATTTCTTTGAGTATAGATACTCTCTTGCCCGATTCATTTTAATTTGGTAGATATATTGTCCTGGAGTAATGCCCAAAGCTTTCTTGAAATATGAAATGAAGTATTTTTCGGAAATGCCTACGAGTGCTGCAAGTTCATTCATTTTAATTGATTTTTGCAGATTGTCATTAATGTAATTGAATACCGGTTTTAAGACATCCAGATTCGTTGTGGGTTTTCTGAATTTTTTCTCGTTCAGAAATTGGCCAATATACTGGCCTTGTCCGTAGAGTTCAATGATTTTCGCAATAACGGCCATTAAGCAAGATTTCAAATATAAACGATTGCCTGGTAAGCTGGTTAGCAGCTTTAATTGATAAAAGGCGTTTCCCAACCTAATAAATTCTTCTTGAATCATATCTTTCGATATGACTCCCGAGAGTGGGAAATCGTTAAGAATGCGTTGCTGTTTGCCGATCTCAAAATCGAAATGGATGTATATAAATCGGCATCCCATATCGCTGGTTGATGCTCTGTAGGGAACACCAGGATACAAGAAGATAACGTCTCCTGGATTTGCAGTATGTATAACACCGTCGATCGTAATGTTAACGATACCGGATTGAATGAACCAAAGGTCATAATCGATATGAGCTTTGTGCTCGATCCAATTTCCCTCGTGGGAAGGCTCAAAATAGGATTTCATGCGAAGTGAGATATACTCTGACAATTCATTTAGTATGACCATGTCTATAGTATTCGTAACTATCACTCATTTCTTAACCGTAGGGCATTCTAAGTCTTGGTTCAGTATGTTATTGAATTTCCTTCTTATATATTATCATACTATTTGACATGTATTTCATACTATCCAATATTCTACTTTTCAACCCTCCTTCTATAATTAGAACTATACAAACTCACTGGAGGGTGAAGCATTTGAGTGGAATTAGGAAAACAATACAATTAGATGGAGAATGGGATTTTGCATATCAAGAGCAGGCCCCTGACATGAGTCGGATTGAATTTCCGTCAGATAAAGAGTACGAAGTTAAAATGCCAGTTCCGGGTTACTGGGATGATTACACGGAGCGACTAAGATATGCTGAATTTTGGTCAAGAGACTGTAAATTCAATCCGGAGTACAGACCGATTGGGACATTCCCATTGGGAGCAGCAAAGCCCCCGGATGCATCGCTTCCCTTTTTAGTAGGTGCTGGCTGGTACAAGAAGCAATTCAAGGCAGATAAAGATTGGAATAAGCAATCCGTTACGCTGCACGTCGGCGGGGTAACGCTGGAGGCGTGGGCTTGGTTGAATGGTCACTTTATTGGTTATCATTTGGGTCATTTGACTGAGTTTGAATTTAATCTAGATGAAGCTCTATTGTCTGGAGGATCAAACGAATTGATTATTGCGGTAGCCAATACAAGAACGGACCGGATCGGATGTAGTATTAGAGGATATATGGGCAAAAGTGCAGGGATTACACGTTCGGTCTATTTGCAGGTTACCGGAAAATCGAGAATTAAGGATTGCTATATCAGGACAAACGCTGCACGAACTGAGCTTGTCTGGGAGGTCGGGATTTCACACAACACGGAGGAAAAACCCGTCAGTATGTACTGGGAAATTGCAGATCCGTTAACCGGACAGATCGTTGCAAAAGGTTCTACCCAAGCTCAGTATCCCCAGACTCAATGGACGACGCAAGTGTACGGACTGGAAGAATGGTCGGATCGTCATCCAAGGTTATATCAGTTGAGGTTCACCCTGCATAATGGCGACTGCGTCCTGGATCAGCATGAGCAATCTTTCGGGTTAAGATATATGGAAGCGCATGAACGAAAGATGTTATTAAATGGGGATCCAGTGCTGCTTCGCGGATTAACCGACCATGCATATTTTCCAGAGACCTGTACGGTCCCGACATCTCAAGCCTTTTATATGGATACCTTTAAAATTCTAAAACGGCTCGGTTTCAATTGGATTCGATTCCATACCTGGACGCCGCAAGAGGAATGTCTGGTTGCTGCGGACGAGTTGGGAATGATGCTTCAAGTAGAAGCGCCGAACGGCTTTCAAGAGTGTGACTGGCTTGATATTTTGGCTGCTTGCCGGAAACATCCTTCCGTTGTTGTTTACTGCTGCGGCAATGAGGTTGCATTGGATGAGCCCATGCTTGCTCATTTGGAGCATATGGGACAACACTGCAAGCGTCTTGCACCGGATTGCCTGTTTAATCCGATGGAAGGACTTCGTGCTGTTGAGTATGACCTTGACGAGAATCTTCCGGGCTACGTTCAGGAGCCGTATCCTCATAACGCAGCCAGGCTGAGCCGGTTGGATACTTTCAGTGATGTGTATGCGCCTCATGGTTCGATTTATAGCTACCACTCTCTGGCAACGGATGATGGCCTGATGGAGCAAAGACTATCGATATTGAATAAGCCTTGTTTGATGCATGAGGTGGGGATTAACGACAGTTATCTCAACCTAGATCTTGAACACCGCTATGTAGGTACACGCACCGGTCCAGGCCTCTTCTCCGCTGCGCGTGCTTATCTAAATGAAATGGGACTGCTTAAAAACGCTCCAATTTATTATAAAAACTCGTGCAAATGGATGCACCAAATTGTTAAATACAGCATTGAGCAGGCACGCCGCAGTGACTATGTATCAGGATACGATCTTTTAGGAGCAATAGACTGCCATTGGCACCGGACAGGTTATGCCGTTGGTTTGCTTAATGAGTTTTATGAGTTAAAGGCAGGCATTACCGAGCAAGATGTGATTCATTATAACGGAGAAAGTGTGCTCCTTACCGACGGTGGTACACATAGAAATTTAAGCAGTGGTGAAAGACTGACGGTTAGGATGTCAGTTTCATTATATGGTGGCTGCGACATGGAACAGGGGACCCTGCACTGGCAGCTGGTCGATGACCGACAGGTGGTATACTCCCGCGGAGTGAAGGAAGTAAATAAGGTCTGCAATGGAAAGGTGACGTACCTAGATTCTCTAGAAGTGGACGTCCCTCACCGTATGACAGCTGAGCACCTGACACTTCAGGCGCGATTGTCGGGAGGCATATATGAGATTACAAACCAATGGGATTATTGGGTGTTTCCCGACCTTACGCTCCCTAGCTTATCCGACCCCGGCCAGACAAACAAAATAAAGATTGTGAGAGAACTGGATCCCGATCTCTTAAGCTACATGGTTGATGGAGGAAGAGTACTGCTGTTAGGAGGGGGACCGTTTCCTACATTGGCCACCACCTATCAAATTATGTCGGGAGGCCGGGTTCAAGGGAATAATGCGACAGTTATTTACGAGCATCCGATAATGAGCGCATTCCCGAATGAAGGATATTGCGACTGGCAGTTTTTTTCTATGATTGAAGGAGCAAGTACTGTCGTTTTTAACGATTTGGACATTCCGTTCGAGCCCATTGTAGAAGTTGTCAGCAGCTATAAAATGATACGCAAGCAGGCAAGTTTGTTTGAATTACGTATTCGAAAAGGTGGATTGCTCGTCTGTACATTGAATCTTGAACCATCCGATCCTGGAGCCAACTATCTCAAACAACAGATGTTAACGTACCTTGAATCAGATGGTTTTTCACCCAAGACTTCGATAACTCCCGAACAACTAGTTAAAAGGTTAAATTCATCGCGAAAATTTCACGTCGATTTTTCCACTGATGAAGGATACGACAACGGTGGACATGTAAATCAGTTGTAGAAAGGAGGATATCGAGTTGGATAAAACTATCTTGTATTAGACAGGTATGATCGAAATTAATAATCAGCTGAGGAGGCAGTGGAATGCCAAAGATATATATGGCTTTTCCGGAAGGTAAACATAAGGTGCTGACTATGAGCTACGATGATGGCAGAGAATTCGACAGGCGGCTGATCTCTATATTTAACCATTACAGAATCAAGGGGACATTTCATCTTAACTCAGGATTACTTGGTGAGGGGGACCGGATCTCCGGGGAAGAAGCGGCAGAGTTATACCTGGGACATGAAATTTCCGCTCATACAGTTACGCACCCTACGATAGCCAGATGTCCAAAGGAGCTGGTAGTCCGGGAGGTTCTGGAAGACCGTGAACGGCTGGAAGCTTTAACTTGTTATACTGTGCGCGGAATGTCCTATCCCAACGGATCCTACAGCCGGGAGATCAAGGAGATGCTACCGCATCTGGGCATTGAATATGCCAGAGTGGTTCCAAGCACCGGACAGTTCACTATGCCGGAGGATCTCTTCGAATGGAAGCCGACTTGTCATCACAAGGAGAATCTGCTGGAGCTTGGGCGGAAATTCCTCTCGCTTAACAAGCAGCAGTATCTATACATGATGTACGTTTGGGGCCATAGCTACGAGTTCGAACAGGATGATAACTGGGAAGTAATCGAAGAGTTCTGCAGGCTGGCCGGTGGAAGGGAGGATATCTGGTATGCCACCAACATGGAGATTGTCGACTATCTAAGCGCATACCGGCAGCTTAAGTTTGCTGCCTCGGGCCAATTTGTCTGGAACCCGGGAGCAGCATCGGTATGGCTCAGTGTAGATAGCAGAACTGTTGAAGTGAAGGGAGAAAGTCAGGTATTTTTTGATAATAAAGGGGATGGCGGCGGGATAAAGTAACGGTTCAGATCCGCAAACTTCTATAACGGTTAAAGTGAAGTAGTCTGCTTGACGCAGGCTGCTTTTTTATTCTTCTTTTATCTGCGGCAAGCTCGAATTTTACAAGTGATGCTATCTCTTTTTCTATTCATGCCTGAATTTCATCATGATACTATCTTTTTGTTATACAATAATGCTCAAAGATGTAAGCGCCATTAAAAATGGTTTGGAGTTAAGATAATTACTGTGATTTTATGAAAAGGAGTGGAATACATGAAGCGAGTGCCGATCATTCTTCAGATGTCACTGATTTTGTTCTGTGTGATGGCTGTTCCAATCACCATACTTACCTGGTATAGCGATAAAGAGATTTTGCACAATTCAGAGAATGTAATTGCAGAATCTTCACTAGCAGAACTAAACGCGAACAGGAGGCTGAATGAGACAGCACTGAAAAATTTGTCACAAGTTGTAGCGGGTCTTAACGTAACTAAGGTATTTGATCTAATTCGTTATTTCGAAACTTATAATGAATTGAATGCCAATTACGATAATGTAAGCAATGCACTTGTTGTCCAGCATGAGCTTCTAAGCCTGAATCAGAAAACGGCAGGGGTCTATTCTTCCTATTTCTATCTTAAAGATTCCGATTATGTGATTTCAACGGATAAGGGCATTACTCCACTTGAACACTATGAATCCATCGACTGGATGGAGGACGCTCTTGCCAGAAGGAAAGGGATTGGCGGAGTATGGTATCCCCGGAAGTTGAATTCAGGAAACACCGTAGTATCCTATGTGCTCCCACTTAACCGCCTGTCGACACCTACACGTGGAATAATTGTGGTCAACCTCCAGGAAAGTCATATCGCTGATCACTTCACCTCTTCAGGAGGAGGTAAGCAGGGGTCTTTTTTAATGGAGGCTGACGGCACGATTATATCTCATACGGATAAGAGTCTGCTGCTGACTGATGGTGAACAGCAGCCTTTTATTGGAGAGATTGTACAGAATGACGCTAAAGAGGGCTACACCTTTCATGATGCAGGCGGTGAACGGTTAATGTACACCTGGTCAAGATCAGAACAGCTCGGGTGGTGGAATGTAAATATTTATTCAATGGATGATCTAATGACAAAGGCGCATATGCTGCAACGAAGCATAATTTTGCTTACAGTCATAATTATTTTTATAGGTGCCGTGTTAACTTTTTTAATTGCGAATTGGTTTTCCAGACCGGTACGTGAGTTGGCGAGAACAGTACGTACACGAAGTAACATCGGAGTATCAAATAGAAATGAGCTGGTCTTCCTGGATACGGCTTTTAAGAGAATGCAAAAGGAAGAGGAAGAGCTTTTTAACCTGCTGAAGGAGCGGGAAGTCGATACCCGTAGTCTTGCAGTTCACAACCTGTTACGCGGAGAAGTCACCAAACAGATTTATGAACTGTTTCCATTGCCCTATCTTAGTGTTGTCATTGTCTCCATTGATCAGTACAGAGAGTATATCAGCCAGACCAATCCAGAGGCACGGAGCTATCATCGCTACGTATTTATCTCTCAATGCGATACTCTATTCCCGGATATGGTCCATCTGCGGACAGTCTATCAGGGGGAAGGCTGTTTTGTCATTGTGATAAATGACAGCTGTGATGATTTCAACCACAGCCTTACAGAGCTTAGGGCATCACTGAGTGCAATCCAGGAGAGTGCCATAGAGGTCTTTGGACATACAGTAACCCTCGGGGTCAGCAGCCGAGGAGAATTTGGCTCCGGGGTCTTAAACCAGGTCGGTGAAGCGATGGAAGTCATTAAAAAGAGGATGACCGAAGGCAGCGGTTGCATCTTTTTCTGGGCAAAAGAAGCTGATGAGGATAATAAATACATGTATCCTACCAATTGCGAAAGACGGATCGTTAACTATCTGACAACGGGGGATGTTCCAAGTATTTTGAAGGAGCTGCAGGTCATCAGGCAAGAGATTCAATCAACAGAGTACATCTCTTACGACAATATATTGTTCATCTATAACCAGTTAATAGGTTTAACGATTAAATATCTTAGAGAGAACAACATCAATACGGCACGTATATTTGCTGGCCGGAGGGACATTTACAGTGCGATCGCCTCCATAGATACTCTTGATGAAATGGAGGACTATTTAAACGGATTTTTTACAGAAATCGGCCGGTATCTCACTCATTTTTGTGCTCAGGACAGTTATGGTGAACGAATCATTGGATATCTTCAGGAACATTTCTGTGAAGACATTGTTTTTCAGGATTTAGCCAGAGAGATTGGCATCAGCTATTCTTATATGCGCAAAATTGTCTATGAGTTGACAGGGAAAACGTTGATTGATTACACCAATCTGCTGCGCATCGAGAAGGCTAAGGAGATTCTGTGGGAGGAGCCCCGTCTAACCATGACCCAAGTTGCAGAGCAGGTAGGCTATTATAATGTGCAAAGCTTGAATCGCTTTTTTCGAAAGTATGAAGGAATGTCTCCAGGCAGTTATAAAGCATTTAAGCATGCAAAGAGCGCAGACCTGAGCCAAGAAAAAGAGGAATGAAAACGTTCACTTTTGTTTTTTTGACTCAGAATTGCCTCCTTTCATTTGAATAATCAGTTATAGGCGTCCTAATGCTCAAAAATGAACGTCTAAACGAATACTCAGGATTTACGGTCTGTGAAAGGCAGGGATATGATGATTGCGACAAGCCGAAACCCGATTCTGAAACAGCAGCGGTGGCTGGAGTTAAGAAACTCTAAGGAAAATCAGATGTCATTAACTGGAGGTGAGTATGATAATCAAATGACGTCAGGGTAAGCTGAACGTCTACAGTTAAGGAGGCAAAAAGGTGAAAGTTGAAAGCGCTACAAAAAAGAAAAGTCCGGGTTTAAAATCACAACATAGCATTGCTAATAGCCTGCGGCAGGATTGGCAGCTATATCTGATTCTGGTCATTCCATTGTGCTTTGTTATCCTCTTTAAATATGCTCCATTGACCGGTTTGATACTCGCCTTTAAGGACTATAAGATTGCGCAAGGTTTCTGGGGTAGTGATTGGGTTGGTTTTGAGATATTCCGTGAAATTTTCTCAAAACCCGATTTTGCCCGTGCGCTCCGCAATACAGTAATGCTGAATCTGCTCGATCTTGTTTTCAGCTTTACAATGCCCATTATTCTTGCACTAATGCTTAATGAGATCAAAAATGTAAAATTTAAACGAGTGAATCAGACACTGCTGTATCTGCCGCACTTTCTCTCCTGGGTTATTATCGGTGCGATAGCCTACCAGCTTCTTGGAGAAGGAAGCGGTGCAATTAATAATGCGATTTCTGGCTTAGGAGGAAATAGAATTCCATTTCTGCAGGAGGATACTCACTGGTTGTTCAGCTATCTGTTTATAGGTGTCTGGCATAGCATGGGGTGGGGAACTATTCTATATCTTGCAGCAATCAGCGGAATTAATCCGGAATTGTACGAGGCGGCTATTGTTGATGGAGCAGGACGGTTTCGCAAAATGTGGAACATCACAATTCCCTCGATCCGGTTTACCATTATCACCTTGCTTATTATGAACCTAGGTAAAGTAATGGAGGGCTCATTCGAGCGAATATATTCCCTTCAGAATAAAGCCACAACGGAGTTCACTACGACAATACCGGTACTGGTGTATCGCTGGGGGATAGAAAGCGGCAACTTTAGCCGCGCCACGGCACTCGGGTTATTTCAGGCAATCATTGGGCTGACAATGGTACTACTGGCTGATCGTGTTGCCAAAAAGCTCGGTGAAGACGGAATATTTTAGGAGGGCAACATGAAATCATTTAACGGCGGATTGGCCGTACACTCCAAAAAGCAGATTGATATCTGGGGGATTTTAATCGGATTTGCACTTATTGTCTTTTCTCTAATCTGTTTGCTGCCTTTTGTACATGTAGTCGCAAAATCGTTCAGCCAAGATGCGTATGTTATAGCCAACAAGGTTTTCTTGTGGCCCCTGGGGTTCAATACAGAAGCTTATAAGAAAATATTTGCCGATCAAAGCATTCTCAGATCCTTCTATATTTCAGTAACTATAACTGTGCTGTTCACACTTATTGGGATGGTTATTACCATTTTGGCAGCATACGCCCTATCACGTCCGCAGTTGAGATGGCGCGCGGTACTTACAATGATATTTACATTCCCGTTGTTTTTCCATGGGGGAATCATTCCCGAATATATGATGATCAATAACCTGGGGATGCTGGACACCGTATGGTCACTCATTTTGCCGCTGGCGTTCAGTTCGTTTAACCTGATTATTATGAAAAGTGCACTCAAGAACACTATTCCTATAAGTCTCGAGGAGTCAGCCCGAATTGACGGTGCCGGACACTTCCGGATACTGTGGAGCATTGTGCTCCCCTTATCCAAACCGATTATTGCGACGCTGTCCCTATTCTATGCCGTGGGTCGATGGAATTCCTATCAGGATGCTTTGTTCTATATTAAGCAGAATACGGATTTACGGCCCTTACAGCTTAAGTTATATTACCTGATTATCCAGGCGAGTGAAAGCTTCCAACTGGAAGCTACGCAGGTGTCATTGAGCAACCCTGAAATCCTGAAGGCCTCGTGCGTGGTGTTCGCCACCCTGCCCATTCTCTGTGTGTATCCGTTTATCCAGAAATATTTTGTTCAAGGTTCTATGCTGGGAGCGATCAAGGAGTAAATCAAGCAAATTATCATAGGGGGAATTTGAATGAATCTAAAGAAAGTATCTCTTGTTGTACTTGCGTTAATGATGGTAAGCAGTCTCTTGGCTGCCTGTTCGAACAACAACAGCTCAAAAAGCAGTAACTCAGGCACTAAAGAATCGGCTGCTCCTACAAATTCAGAAAGCAAAACAAACAGTGCTGCAGAAGGGGAATATGCTGATTATTCCAAAGGGTTCAGCGAGAAGGTCACCCTTGAGCTTCCTGTCTATGAGCGTGCCTTCGAAGGTTGGAATGTGACCGATAATTATTATACACGTTGGATTCAGAAGGAATTCGGTGACAAATATAATATTAATGTAAAATTTGTTCCGATTACACGCAAAGGTGAAGTAACAGATTACGAGCAGCTGCTGGCTTCCCACAATGCTCCAGATATAATTTTTCACTATGATATGCCTCAGGCTCTGGCCTACTATAGTGAAGATGTCATGCAAGAGTTGGATCTTAATGAAATCGCTTACTATGCTCCGGCTTACTGGAACAATATGCAAGATACCATCAAGCAGTATGGCCAAGTCGATGGCAAGAATACCTTCTTCTTCGCAGCCCGTCCGGATGCAGATAATTCTGTGCTTCTAATCCGCAAAGACTGGGTGGAGAAGGTTGGAATGAAAGTGGAGGATATCACCTCCATGGAGAAATACAATGAATTACTTATGAAATGGAAAGAAGCCGGTATCGGAACAGGAGCTGAGGGCCTGAAGCAAAACAACTATAACTTTAACTATAACTTCCGGGATTGGCCGATTATTAAAGAAGAACGAGCTCTTTACTCCGATCTGGGAGTTGCGGATCTGACGACTCCTGCTACAGAACGGTATTTGCGCAATCTGAATTACCAAT
Organism: Paenibacillus sp. FSL H3-0321; assembly: GCF_038002865.1. Taxonomy (NCBI): domain Bacteria; kingdom Bacillati; phylum Bacillota; class Bacilli; order Caryophanales; family Paenibacillaceae; genus Paenibacillus; species Paenibacillus sp. FSL H3-0321. The sequence goes on from NZ_JBBODH010000001.1 coordinate 6,060,291, forward strand.
ACAACAACGGTTTGATTGATAAAGAGTTCTATCTGCGTGGTGATGCGGAAAAGACCAAAGCACAGTTTGTAGCCGGAAATACGGGCACTTTCAATCTTTATTTAACCAACAATACAGATGTCATTGAGGCAACGCTGAAAAATGATCCGAAGGCTGATTTTGCCGTATTGCCTCGTGCGTCATTGGTACCAGAAGGCTATAAACCGCAGGCACGGGCCTATTGGCCGTTTGGTCTTATTATGGGAATTAACTATGATTCCACGGATCTGGAGCGCATTGCCGTGTGGATGTATTTAGACTGGCTAAGCCAGCCGGAGAACCTGTTCTTTATGCAGAACGGTGTTGAAGGCCAGAATTATACGCTGGATACTGAGGGAATCCCTGTTGTCAATTCGGATTTCAAGGGAGACTCTGTACTGGCTCAAAATAACAACAAGGACTATTGGGCGCTTATTACTGAGATGGTACAGTATGACGACCCAGAAACAACGCGCAAAGCCTATATTCGTCAGTGGGCGCCTCCAGGCTACGAGTATCTGGCTGAGGATATGCTCGAAAATTATGCAGAGACTGCCGAGTACCGTACACCGGATGCGCTGTTCAGTGTTGTGCTGGAAAAAGTGAATGAGTATAAGACAGACCTGAACACACTTTTCCAAGAGCTGTATATCAAGTGTGCTCTTGCTCCAGAAGATCAGTTCGACGCTGTCTATGAGGCTGCTAAGAAAACATATCTGGATGCAGGCTACCAGGAAATTCTGGATGAGAAGCAGCAAGCAATTGATGCAGGACTATTCAATTAGAAATCTATAAATGAGGACCAGTAGAACCTCACCTTTCAGGTGGGGTTCTGCTAAAAGGAGGATTGCACCGTTTTGAAATTAGAAACGACAGATGTGAATCTCAAGAAGGTTGTAGACAGCGTGGTTGATTACACGCTTGGCATGGATATGACATGGAACTGGCCTTGCGGAGTTGCCTACTATGGAGTCAGTCGCGCATTTGAAGTGACAGGAGAGCATCGTTATCTTGAACGAATGGCTGACTGGTGTGACGAATATTCTATGGCGGGACTCCCGGCGCAATGGACAGTCAACACTTGTGCCATGGGTCATATGCTGCTAACTCTGTATGAACAGACCAAGGAACAGAAGTTTCTTGATCTTATCGTAAGCAAGCTGGACTTTTTGGATAACAAGGCTTTGCGTTTCGCAGACCGGGTGTTCCAGCATACCGTATCAGAAAAAAATGATTTTCCGGAACAGGCGTGGGCAGACACTCTCTTTATGGCAGCATATTTTGAATTGCGTGCAGGTGTGCTGCTTGGAGAGAAGAAGCTGATTGAAGATGCACTTCATCAATTTTTCTGGCATATCAACTATTTACAGGATGAAGGCACCAGCCTGTGGTATCACGGATACAATCATATTATGCAGGACCATATGTCTGGTATTTACTGGGCACGCGCCAACGCCTGGGCGGCCTATACGATGTCTAGAGTAAACAAGGTTTTGCCAGAATCCTACCTGTATCCACCGTATATGCATATTTCCAGCTCACTGCGTGACCAGTTAGCTGCCGTCAAAAAGCTCCAGAAACCTGATGGACTCTGGGGTACAGTACTCGATTACCCTGAAGCCTACGGTGAGGTATCAGCTACAGCGGGGATTGCTGCGGCAATGGTTATGCAGGGAAATCCTTTGCATTATCAATATGTTAACCGGTCATTGCAAGGTTTGTTAGATAATATTGCTGATAACGGGCGTGTACTGAATGTATCAGGCGGTACAGCTGTTATGAATGATCTTTCCGGCTATCTGAATATTGACAGGAAGTGGGCACAAGGATGGGGGCAAGGATTGGCGCTTGCCTTTTTGTCCGCTGTCATTGAAAAAACGGACATAAATAAGTAGAACATTGACAGGGCCATCACTAGACAAATGATTATTAAGTTATAAATGACGCCACTCCCCTAAAGGAAGAAGGCGTCATTTATAGTGATTAGCCCAAAAGATTTAAGAGGAGGCAGGAACATGTATTCAAGGACGTATACGTTCTCTGGACATCTCAGTGACAGAATGATTCAATTACCAGCTGAATATATGTTTCAGGAAGAAGCTGGTAGCGGATTCATTCCATATATTGAGCCAGTTGGTAAAGGAAAGGACAGATTTAAAGGGTATGCAGGCTGGTACCCTAACCCGGAAGTAGAACAAGCAAGAGAACAAATCGAACTGCTTCAGACAGAATATGGGGTTGAACTGCATGAGGAGGGGTGGCCTCTGCGTTTCAGAGCGGTCGTTCCAGAACCGGGAATATACTCAGTGAAGATCCAGATTGCTGGAGGAGAAGAAGGAATATCAAAGCTGAATCTGTACTCTGGTCGCCGTAATCTGGTCAGACGTGATATTCAGATTGCTCACGGAGAGATCTTCACTTATCAATACAGGGTACATCTTTGCGATTATATACCGGTTGTCGGACAGCCACCACGAGATGACTTGTCTGTTTATATCACAGCTACAGGCACTATAGCCCGTATAAGTGAAATCATAATCAAGAAATCCGAGGCTCCGACGTTATTTCTGGGCGGAGATTCTATTGTGGCGGATTATGTCACCCAGTATCCCTACAATCCGCTTACATCAGGTGGATCATGGGGGCAGCATCTGCTTCAATATTTTAATAGGGCCGCAATCGACAATCAGGCGCATGGCGGAATGACGACGAACTGTTTCCGGGATGATGGCCATTGGGAGATTGTCAGCCAGTGTATCCGTCCAGGAGATGTCTTCATGTTTCAATTCGGCCACAATGATCAAAAAAGAAGAGGACTAGCCGCCTTTACTGGATATTCTGCAAATTTACGCTGGTATGTCCACCAAGTAAGAAGCAAGGGCGCAACTCCTGTGATTGTTACATCTCTTAGCCGAATTCCCGGACAGGATGATCAAGGCTGGTATGATCTGCTTGAAGATCATGCTGAAGCCTGCCGTAGAGTAGGAAGGGAGTGGCAGGTACCTGTTATTGATCTGCATGAGTACAGCTTCCGGTTATTCTGCCAGATGGGAAGGAACAACCTTAAAGGGTACTTTAAAGATCAGGCACATACAAATGATTATGGTGCTATGCTGATGGCAGAATTTATTGCCTCAGAGATCAAACGTCAGAAAATTGAGCCTCTATGCAGGTATATGAATGGATTCAGCCCGTTGCCCTGGGTACCAGATGAGTCCTTAAGGCCTCCTGAACAGCTGTCACCTCTTGAGCAGCCCGAACTGCCTATCCTTCCTACAGATTTGCCTGAGCTGCCTTATGCAGACTGTATAGGCATCAAGGAGCTGGATGGATTAAAGGAAGCATTGGCTAATGGATTACTTGATCCAACACTGAAATATTTTCATCCCTATGCCGAGATGCCAAGGGGACAATTCGCCTTTGTATTTCTTAAAGCGGCGTCTTACCCTAAGCGGCCTTATCAGGGCCGGTATTGTGATCTGTACAATTATGAATTTGATGCCCAGAATGTACAAGCCTTGATTGACGGAGGGCTTATCGATGAGCGGACTACTCCCGGGGAACGGTTCAGACCTGACGATGCACTGACTGGGGAAGAATTACTTAGCTTCATCATCCGTCACCTTTATAGAGAAGATGGCCAAAATTACAGCCTTGAAGATTGCGAGATGCAGGCACGGAGTATAGGTCTAATATGGGAGGGTTACGGGCCCTCTAAGAAGGTCAATCGGGCAGATTGTGTAATTGCCCTGGTACGAATGATCAAGTTATCCAAAATTATAAGGGAGAGATAAAACAATGCTAAAAAATAATTTTTATGGAACCCCTTTTGAAATGGAAGAAATACTGGAACCGTGTTTTCCGGGGCAATATTTCCGTGCTGAGGATTACCGGCTCTCTGCTAAGGGGCAATCTGATGATTATCAAGCAATTCAAAGGGCGGTTGATGCTTGTTCCGCTCAAGGAGGCGGTACAGTAATTGTATCCCGGGGAGACTGGAAATCAGGTCCAATCCATTTAAGAAGTCATGTTCACCTGTCACTTGAGAAGGATACCGTTATCCATTTCAGCGATACCTTCACCGACTATCTTCCGGTAGTTTTTACGAGATGGGAAGGTATGGAATGCTACAATTATTCTCCGCTGATCTACGCCATTGATTGTGTGAATATTGCGGTTACAGGTGAAGGCACGCTGAACGGAAGCGGAGAAGCCTGGTGGCATTGGAAGCAGCTGCAGCAGACCGCAGCAGATAAGCTGTGCTATGCCGAGAGAGACGGAATCCCTGTACAGGAGAGAGTATATGGTACGGAGGAGGCTGCATTAAGACCCTCTTTCATTCAACCTGTCAACTGCCGGAATGTGCTAATTGAAGGAGTTTCCATTCATAACGGCCCTCAATGGACTGTACATCCGGTGTATTGCGAGAATGTGATTATCCGCGGGATTGATATTGTCAGCTGTGGCCCCAATACCGATGGGCTTAACCCTGACTCTTGCAGAAATGTGCTGATTGAGGATTGCAGCTTTGAGACTGGGGATGACTGCATCGCGATCAATTCCGGCATGAATGAGGATGGCTGGCGGGTGAATAAGCCTTGCGAGAATATTGTAATCAGGAACTGCGTGATGAAGGAAGGTCATGGAGGATTAGTCATCGGCAGTGGCATGTCCGGGGGAGTGAGGAATATTTATGCGACGCATTGCCAGATTGGCGGGGGAGATCGGGGCATTCGTCTGAAGTCAATGCGTGGCAGGGGCGGCTTCGTTGAAAATGTCTGGTTTGAACATATAGACATTAGCGACGTAAGGGAAGAGGCAGTACAGATCAATATGTACTATCCCTATAGTACGGTAGCTCCCAAAACGGCTACACCTTCAGATTTCAAAAACATAACAATCAAACATATTACGGGAACAGGTGCCAAGATCGCAGTAGAAATTAGAGGGTTACCTGAACACCGACTAAAGGATATCTGCCTTGAGAATATCAAACTAAATGCTGAAACGGCAATAGTCTGCACCGACGTGGAAACTATAGAACTCCGGGAAATCGATATCCATGCAAACGTCAATAAGAGTACGGAATTTGTGAATATCAATAGTTTGAAGGTTCAAGGGTTTTCAGTGAAGTAATCTAATAACCACAAGAGATGTGACGTAGATTTCATTACGGACGAGGGATACTTGGAGGCCTAAGTAATTAGGTCTCCTTACCATTTGTTAGTAAGAAGGATATTTTAGCAGCAAACTGAGGGGGGATATCGCTTTGAATAAAAAGCTTGTCCCATCCCCAGCACATCCGCAAGAATCTGCTTCTGATCACGAATCACCTAGCCCATAAGCCGGACCTTGGCGTCCACCTTCTCACCTTCGGACAAGGACATATCCTCCTTGAATCCGCTATCCTTAATCCCGCGCATGCCCATGCTGGAATTAAGGATGGTTTCTATGGATTGGACTTGAAATGACTGAATAAAGCCAGATCAGCCTTTGACTGTAACTGGTTGCCAATGTCATCAATTGAGCGGAAAAATGTGACTCATAAAGGAGGATTGACATGTCAGATAACGTCATATCCTCCCGCAAAAAACTGCGAAGGGGTGTATCATGGCAGCCGGGACAACGACAAGTTCGATGGATATGGATCAATTCATTGACAGCGTGACTGCAATATACGACTACATCAAAGCAAAGAGGCCTTGAGGTACTCTTTCAACTTTACGCCAATATCTAAATCCTGTTATCCAGGAATCCGGCAATAAACGCTGCCTGCATACGTTGAACATCCTGGTTAAAATGCACATGATCGATGTATGCTTCGTCACCAAACACTTTAGTAAACGAATATAGGTCGAGGATGGAAATCCCGCCGGCAGCCATAATTTCATCGGCGATGGCGTTGTAAGCCTCCACATCCTCATGGTAGCGGTGAAAAGAGATGGTGGATCTTGAATTATGAATGGACTCTATTGCGTCCGTGGTCCTGACCCAAATCGGCACTGTTGCCATTTTCTTAACTAATTCAGTAATATTTTCTATATTATATTTATATTGGGGAGTAGGTACCTGTTTTTGTCCCGTAAGAGGATCGGTTTTGATATCATGCAAGCCACAATTAATGAGCAGCACATCATACTTCACCCCATTTTTCTGTTCCGAGAGGAGGTAATCCAGTACCATTCCACTATCTCCTCCATTAGATCCTACAGCTTTGTCTAGATCAGCCAAAGCTTGATCTTCTCCCCGTTTCCGGTCATAAAAAAAGCGCGCTCCGACCATTACTTTTAAGTAGGGGCCATACTTGATGGAAATGCTATCTCCCACAACAAAGAGTTTTCTCATGTAATCACGTCTCCTTAGACATATCTTATCGATCAGATAAAAACATAAATTACCATATGCAAACATGAAGGCCAACAGCATAATGGGTCTGTCTCAATAGAGGGACAGCGCCTCGAGTTACAATGTAAAAGAATTATTCCGTCCAGGAGCGGTAGATCCTGCGTACTTCGCGGAAGGACTGCTTAGGCTTACGATACTCGTTAACCAGACCCTTGTTGTTAAAACTGCGGGCACGATCACGGAAATGTTTGCTGCTGCTCTTCAGATCGCCACGGATATCTGCAAACTGCCAAATGTAAGTACCGCCAATTTTTGGGTCATTCTTAAAGATACGTAATGCTTCGGTGACGATATAGGCCTGATAATCTTCACTGAATAACCTTGGTTCCCAGCCTACGTCTCCGAACAGCCCGGCGCCGCCAAATTCAGTCATAAGCACCACCTTGTCACCGGCGCCTAACTGCTCTGCCCGCTTATGGAATTGTTCCAACAACCCTTCGAATCCGCTAACTTCTCCTTCATACCAGCCCAAATATTTGTTTATGCCGATAACATCGAATAGAGGCATCACAATATCCTCAAGCGGGTGCATTGTAGCATAGGCGATGAGTCTAGAGGTGTCTAATGTCTTCACCCGTTCGACCAGAGCCTGTGTAAATGCGAAAGCTTCCTGTGTACGGGTATCAATTTCATTATGAACAGACCAGAATACCACACTCGGATGATGAACATGCAAGCCGATCATTTCTTCGATCATAGTTAGCGCGCGCTCCTGGAAAAGTGGCTCACTTACCGTTTCGTTCGGCAGGAAAGCTCCCCAAATTGGAATTTCGCTCCAAAAGACGATGCCATGCTCATCGAGCAGGTCAAGCCAATAGGGGCTTTGGGGATAATGTGAGCCACGGACGGAATTACAGCCAAGCTCAAGGAGGATACTTAGTTCCTTATGCATGAGCTTCGGAGGGAAGGCAAAGCCCCATTCGGGATGCTCCTCATGACGATTTACACCCTTAAGATAAACAGGAGCGCCGTTAATCAGAATTCGGTGGTCTTTTGTCTCAATATGGCGGAAGCCGGTCCGCTCAATCTTGTCGTCTTCCTCTGTCCGTAACTGGAAGCTATACAATTCCGGACGGCCGATATTCCATAGACGAACCTCCGGCAACAGCAACTTGAACGTATGGCTTAAGGTCTGACCTGCTTCAATCTGTACTTCTTCCGAATGCAATTCTTGTCCACCTTCACTGAATGCCAGTTTCGTGGTATGTGCGGTTTGGAGGAAGGAGCGGAGCTGTATATGAACAGACACAGCTGCAGCTGTACCTTTCAGCTCATAGGCAATCTTCAGCTGTTCAATATAAAGATCAGGCAAGTGTTGCAGCTCCACCGACCGGATGATGCCGCCGTAATGGAACCAGTCTACCTGCTCGGTCGGAATCGTAAGACGGTCCAGCGTGCTGTTTGTCCGGATCACAAGCTCGTGCTCTCCTGCTGCCATGGAGGGAACTATAAATTCAAATGGAGTATATCCGCCATAGTGATATCCAAGATGCTGCCCATCCAGATATACATCGGAATGCCCAAGCACGGCATGAAAGATTAGTCTAATGTTATGTGTGTTCTCGATATGGATTGTTTTTCTATACCAGCCTATCCCTTCATATTCGTATAAGCCAAGCTCGTTATTCCAGCATGAGGGTACATAAACAGATTGTGAGGGATGTGGAAATCGATTATACCATTTATCTTGGACACCTATATTTAATGGATCTTTTACAAAATCCCAAGGTCCGTCCAGCAGCTCTGTTCTCCGGGTGTGATGCTCACGAAAAGTTCTTACCAATTGTGTTCCTCCTCATTATTACGTTTATTAATTGCGAATTGCAGATATCATGATAGTATGGATAGTAACATTAAGAGTGCAGGCATTGAATAGAAAAAATAGCTAATAGCTTGTAAAAAACGCGCTTTGGAACAGAAAGAGGAGGATGTCTATTGAAAACACACGGCTATAATCTGAATAATCTCACCGTACACATTCATTTTGTGTTAAATAAAAATACATATCCAGGCTGGGAGGATATCCGTAATCTGGTGAATGTTCATAGCTTGTATTGGGTTCACGAGGGTGAGGGCATATTTAAGACCAATATTGAACACAAGGTAGAAGCAGGAATGCTGATTTACTTAAAGCCTGGCCTTCAAATGTCTATGCGCTCAAAGTCGGATGATCCGCTTCGAATGACGATGCTTTTATTTGATTGCGCGGAGCTGCCGTATGATGCGGTATGGAAGGACATAGTTCAAATTGAGGCCTTGAATATCCCCTTTTTAAGCCATTACTCCCAAAATGAAGCTGGAGAATTAGGGTATTTGTTCCGCGATATTCACCAGGAATGGATGCCGGGAATGACTGCTGGTGCAGCTGTATCCCAGGCGAAATTACAGATTTTACTGTATAAGCTGCACCAGACTTTGCAGGCGGATTGGAATTTAGCAGGTTCTGGAGCTATGGCCGCCTTTGAACAGATTAAGAATAAGCTTGAGAATTCATATATGATCCACCACAGGATTGCAAAACTGGCCAATGAGTACGGAATTTCAGCCTCTCACTTGAGAAAACTATTCTTAAAATATACAGGCAGGGGTCCTAAGGAATATCATATGCACATTCAAAACGAACAGGCTTGCCGTTATCTCGTATTCACGGATTATACAATTAAGGAAATTGCCAAGTTATGCGGATATTACGAGGAATATCATTTTAGCAAAATATTTAAACAAATGAACGGAATCCCGCCAACGGTATATCGGAGCAGACAGAGGGAGGAGACATAAATAATCTCAAAAGAACCATAGACGGTGTTAAAGCATCGAAACATACAATTTCTCGATGTTTTTTTCCATTTTAAACCAACACCCTGCATGATATTATCTCATTTATAAGAGTTGACATTGGAACTGAAAAGGTTATCCATGTCAGCTTACTATGTGGAGGGAGTGTGGAAAATAAAAAAAATTATAAATGAGTATAAATGTAAGCGTTTTCTGCTATGTGCTGTTAAATGTTTTTAAACTTTGAAAGCAGGTGAGGCACAAAAAATGAACTTTGTAAAGAAATGCGCAATGACAAAGGTTGTACTGTCGTGTTTTATCATTGTTTCAACATTGTTTCCCGCATTCGCATATGGCGCTGAGCAGGTGGAAATTACTCAGGCACAGCCTTCACTACTGTCGCTTAAATATGATTTCGGAACAGCTTCGGGCGCCGTTATGGAGGGCTATAGCGGTGTGCATGAATCTTTGCTGTACACGGGTGAGCTTGGCTACGGGTTAGACCTGGGCATAGGATCCAGAAATCGCTCAGGAGGCGATGAGCTTACTAATGATTTTGTGCTTGGCTCATCCTATAAGTTCCTGGTAGACCTGCCAAACGGCAATTATGACATTACGGTCTATTCAGGGGATCTGCTTACGGGAACAAGTACAACCAAAACAAAGGTTTCACTTGAAGGCATAGCAGCCGGCATGATTACCAGCAAACAACAGGTCAATCAGGCTACGTATCATACTAAGGTAAGCGATGGCCAACTTACTGTAGACATTTCCGGAAATGACAGCAGCGGATATTTAAATGCACTGGTTGTTCAAAGAGTATTGGCGGCACCACCTGCAGCACCTGAGGGACTTGCTGTTACTGCCGTTAAAGATAACAGTGTATCGCTTAAATGGAGTACAGTGACTGATGCAGTATATTACAAAGTGTATCGCAGTGCTGAAGTTGAGGATACTTTATTACTAGGAGTAACTGACGCCACGTATTATACGGATGAACAAGTAACCCAAAATATTAATTACTCCTACTATGTAACCGCTATCAATTTGGAGGATACAGAATCAGGCTTAAGCACCCCCGTGGTTGTAAAAGTTAAAGACTTTACAACCAAGCAATCTCAATATCGTTTTGACTTTGGCCCTGTCGGCGCTCCAGTTGCCGAAGGCTTCACTGAAGTAACGCGTAATGTTATTTATACACCGGAGTTGGGTTACGGGCTTGTATCCAGTGCTGGAATGAGTGACCGTGACCGCGGTAATGGTACGGATGCATTACGCCGGGATTTTGTCATGGATTATGGCGGGTCTTATGAATTCAAGGTTGATTTGCCGAATGGTTATTATTCGGCCAAGATCTATGCCGGGGACTGGTCTGGCGCTACCAAAACAAATGTTGCGATTGAAGGTAAGGACTACGGCACCATTTCCTCTAATAAAGGGAAAATTTCAGAGAAAGAATATAGTCAGCTTCCGGTGAAGGATGGGCAGATAAATATGGTATTCAGCGGCACAACTGCTCATCTGAACGGAATAGAGATTACACCGCTTATGCTGGCACCCTCTAATCTGAAGCTGAATCAACTCGATTTAAACAGCGAGCCTGTAACGGCTTCCTTATCCTGGGATGAGCTTGAGGGAGCGGCAAAGTATAAAGTATACCGTCAGGCTAGTGTAGCCCTGAAGGCTGAGATACTAGGTGAATCATCTGAAACCAATTATACAGATGTAACAGCAGATCTCGGGATTGATTACCATTACTGGGTAACTGGGGTGGACAGTACCGGACAGGAGTCCGTCTCATCCAATGTGCTCTTGATATCCATGATTGATCCTTCCGTTGCTAAAGCCACAGTACCAAGCGGTTTGAAGCTGGACTCTATTCACAAAAATGATGTCAGCTTCAGCTGGAATAATAATTCTTCTGCAAAAATGTATAATATTTACCGCTCTAAGTCGGCGGATGGTGATTATACACTGATTGGTAAAACAAAGGAGTCATCCTACACAGACAGTACCATTCTGAGTACGATTCCTTATTATTACAAAGTAGCTTCCGTCAATACGGGTGGGATATCCGATTCCTCACCGGTTCTGGATACTCCCGTTGTTACATCATTATTCCGTAACATGGAAAGGCTTGACCGGGCGCCGGTAGCTGTTACAACAAGCGGCGGTAACTATATCAGCTGGCGTATGTTGGGGCTTGATCCTGATTTCATTGCCTTCAATGTATACCGTGACGGGATTAAGCTTAATGCTTCACCGCTGACTGGAAGTACGAATCTGCTGGATGCTAAAGGCACAGATAGCTCCGAATATACGATTAAGTCTGTAATAAACGGCTCAGAACAGCTTGCATCAGAAGCATTTGGCGTGTGGCAGCAGCAATATCTGTCAGTTCCGCTGGAGAAGCCTGCCGACAGCTATACCAAAGATGGTCAGCCGTATACCTACAGTGCAGGTGATGCCAGTGTAGGCGATCTGGACGGAGACGGGAAGTATGAGATAGTGATGTTGTGGTCGCCTTCAAAGAGCAAGGACAATTCACATTCCGGATATACCGGCATTGTGTACATGGATGCTTATAAGCTGGATGGGACGCGGCTCTGGCGGATTACACTCGGACCGAATATCCGCGCAGGAGCCCACTACTCTCCTTACCTGGTCTATGACTTTGACAGTGATGGACGGGCGGAGATTATGTTAAAAACAGCAGATGGAACGGTTGACGGTCAAGGCAATGTAATTGGTGATGCCAGTGCAGATCATCGTAACAGCTCAGGTTATATATTGCTGGGAGATGAGTACTTGACTGTCTTTGACGGACTGACCGGCAAGGCCATAGATACTGTCGATTATGATCCTCCGCGTGGAGATGTAGGATCTTGGGGAGATAGCTACGGAAACCGTGTTGACCGCTTCCTGGCTGCAGTAGCTTACCTGGACGGCGAACATCCAAGCGCTATCTTCAGCCGAGGTTATTACACTCGTACTGTACTCGCTGCTTATGATTATGAGGATGGGAAATTGAGCAAGGTGTGGCGATTTGATTCCAGTGAGGAAGGATATGAGGAGTATAGCGGCCAAGGTAATCATAATCTCTCGGTAGGCGATGTTGACCAGGATGGCAAGGATGAAATTACCTTTGGAGCAATGGCAATTGATGATGACGGACTGCCGTTATACAACACAGGGCTCGGACATGGTGATGCCATTCATTTCGGAGATCTGGATCCATCAAGACCAGGACTGGAAGTAGTCGATGTGCATGAGCATACGAACGCCAAATACGGCCTGGAAATGCGGGATGCTGAGACTGGTGAGGCAATCTGGGGGATCTATACTGGTCTTGATACCGGACGTGGAATGTCCGCTGACATTGATCCGAATTATGTGGGTGAAGAAGCATGGGCGGCAACGATCACAGACGGCCAGCATATCCCTGTAACGGGCATTTACAGCGCTAAGGGAGAGTTAATTACCACAAAGCTGCCGTCCTCAACGAATTTTGGCGTGTGGTGGGACGGTGACCTGTTGAGGGAGCTTATGGATAATAACCGGGTCGACAAGTGGGACTATGAAAACCAGACTACTGTCAATTTGTTAACAGCAGCTGGGGCATCGTCAAATAACTCAACTAAAGCTAACCCGAGCCTGCAGGCCGATTTGTTTGGAGACTGGCGCGAGGAAATTATGTGGCGCTCCACGGACAGCAGTGAAATGCGGATTTACACCACAACGGATCTGACAGATATCCGTATCCGCACACTCATGCATGATCCAATCTACCGCCTGGCAGTGGCGTGGCAGAACGTAGGTTACAATCAGCCGCCGCACCCTGGCTTTTATCTGGGTAGCGGAATGGAACCACCTCAAGCACCGGCTATACAGATTGTCGGCGGCGTTATGAAGGCGACGGATGCGCCTGGACAGCCGGTTCTATCCAATAACAATGGACAGGATACAGGGCTGCTTGACGGGGATTACCAGATTACAATGAATATGTGGTGGGGCAGCAATGGTACCGGCTATAAGCTGTATGAGAATGGCAAGCTTATCGACAGCCGCGCTATTACAGATGATTCTCCAGCGGAGCAGACACTGCTGACCAACGTTACCGGAAAAGCTAATGGCACATATACCTACACAGCTGAGCTCAGTAATTCTTTTGGCACGACCGTCTCCGTCCCACTTGTAGTGACAGTTAAAGATGCATCTCCCTCCAAGCCTGTCTTGTCGAATGACAACTGGGACGGGGACGGCAACTATAAGATAACGATGAATATGTGGTGGGGGACGAACGGCACGACCTATCGGTTGTATGAAAATGATAAGCTGGTCGACACACAGATATTTTCCGTTAATTCATCTAATTCACAGTCTGCTGTGACTGTAATTTCGAATCGGTCAAGCGGAGTATATGAATACCGGGTGGAGCTGGTGAATAATACAGGTATAACTGAAAGCGCAATAATGAAAGTAACGGTGAAGTAAAGGACTACGATTCTAGCGATGGAATAGAAGGAAAAGACCTCAGGTATTAGTAGATATCTGAGGTCTTTAGCATTCAGAGCTGGATTAGGATAACCCGGTCCATTGAAGACTCTGTTCATATAGTTTTTTCTGAAGAACAGTATCATAAGAAACTGTAACAGTTTTCGTGGGTTGCTTTCCAACAAAGTATGTGCCGGTAACATTGGTTAGATCAGGAGATGAAGCTAGATGAACTGAAGTTTCTGCCCCTTGTTCCGGACTTTTCATGAATAATTTGAGCAGAGGTTTTGCAAATGCAGGAGCTGTTCTTGACGACTGTGGGGTATATATAACTCCGGGATGGAGTGCGTTAACAATCACTTTCATATCTGATATTTGCTTAGCCATGTAGTATGTCATCATTAGAACAACTGTTTTGGCTTCCTTGTATGCATCCATACTTGAAAATTTGCGTTGCTGCTGGCTGAGTTGTTCAATGTCCCATTGCTTCGTTTGGGCGCTAGAGGCAACATTGATAATACGACCAGCACCAGAAGCCTTTAATTGATCAAGCAACAAATGGGTTAGCAGAAAGGGGGCTAATGCTAGCTATTCTATTTTTTGCCGCTGTGAATCTTGGAAGTATTCGTGTAAGCTTTCCTGCATTGCTGCGGGGTTTGTTTGTTGAATACAACGATAAGGTAGACATTATTTTTGATTTGCATTTCTTGGCGGACTTCTGGGCTGTGGGGCAGTATATTTGCTCTCATGGAGATCGGGACTTAGCCCTGTAAGAATTATTCTGATTGGCGTTGCAATAAATGCCGTATTTACCGGTCTCATAAGCGCGTTGGGATCTATAACCGGAAGTAAGCAAAGCGGCGTCATGGCGATAGTCAATGCTAATATTTCCATGAAAACATGGGACGATGTATATAATCTTCTGATTTATGTTCTTATCGGCCTGACAGCGGCAGTACTGGCAGCGGGGAAGAGTAATTTGCTGGCAATGGAAGATAAGACGGTAAGAAATTTAGGAGTGAATGTAATCGCATTGCGGCTGGCTGTTTCCTGCATTGCTGTCTTATTGGCCAGCATCTCCACGGCTGTTGCCGGAACAATCAGCTTTGTCGGTTTGATAGCCCCCCACATAGCCAGAATCATGGTTGGCTCCAATCATAAGGTACTGATTCCTTTTTCTATTCTGTTAGGAGGCTTTACCGTCCTGTTTGCGGATACGGTAGGCAGGGCGATTGCTCAGCCTTACGAGATTCCTGCTGCTGTAGTTATGGCCGTCATTGGCGGACCATTCTTCATTGTTTTGCTCAGAAGGAGTGATAAACCTTGATCAAAATCAATAATTTATCTTTCCGGTATGGAGAACGGGATATCCTGAAATCCATTTCAGCTTCAATCAGCATGCAGAAAATAACGGCTGTCCTGGGTCCGAATGGATGCGGTAAATCCACTCTGTTCGGGCTGATGACTAAAAATTTGAAGCCTTTAGACGGTGGAGTCTATTTAAACGGTCTGAATATTCGGAGCATTCGCTTGAAGGAATTTTCTCAACGTGTTGCCATTGTGCATCAAGTCAATTCCGCCCCTCAGGACCTAACCGTAAAGTCACTTATCGCAAATGGCCGCACGCCATATACAGCCTTTTTAAGCAGTAACAGCGAGGAAGATGAGCAGGCTGTGGAATGGGCGATGGAGGTGACGGAATTGCTGACATTTAAAGATCAGCCGTTTCATACGCTTTCCGGTGGACAGAAGCAGCGCGCTTGGATTGCAATGGCTTTGGCACAGAAGACTGGTATTCTGCTGTTGGACGAGCCCACCACACACCTCGATATTCGTTACCAGATTCAGATTATAGACCTGATCCAACGGTTAAACCAGAAGTATGGTATTACCATTAGGGGAATGGAATTGGAGACAGATGCCGTATCTTGAGTATTCTTTGAATAAACTGTGTGGTTCCTTAAGGGCTGATTGTGACCGTACAGGGACTCAGATGCACAAAAAGCAGTTGTCTGATTAAATTGCTTATCGTTCGGTTGTTCATTGTTTAGGTAGAATTGATATATTTTTTACCTTAGTCAGACAAAATAATGATAATTTAAATATAAAATAAGGATTTATGTTCTGACTTGTGTCAGGTAAAGTTACAGACATAAATGGAAAACACCTCCCTCTTTAGAAAATTCGGTAATCTGCTAACTTTTGAGCTAGCTTATTGGCAGAAAGAATGAGGACGATTCCGACAACAGACCGCAAGAGTCCGATGGCTGTACCCAAGCTGTATTGTCTCTCCACTAAGCCTACCCGCTGCTCTTAATTTACCCTTTTATGCAAAAATATTTTGTTACAGGAATTGTAGTAGGTTCTCTTAAAGAGTGATGAATAGAGAAGAATACAGCGTTCAAAAAGCGACTTGTCTGCGGATGAGTTGCTTTTTGTTTTGTACGCCAACTCTAAAGTGAAAGTAACGAACGGGCATGCCCTCCTATCCTGGCCGATTGTTAAATATTAGAAGCGATTTCGGAAACAACTCGCTTTAACTGCTCTACAATCTGATGACACAAGTCTTCCTGATATCGATGGCTAGGAAGCACAATACTGATTGCACCAGCTACGGTAGCGTCTGCCTTTACGATAGGAGCCGCGATGCAATAATAATCATCTGGAGACTCGAATTGAGTGTAATAACCCTCCTGCTTTATTGAAGACAATAATGCTGGGAGCGGAGTTTCGAAATGTTGCTTTTCATGGTATTCATCAATGCCTCCAAGAAATTCTGGTAGATGGGGGGCTGGAAGATTGGCCAGGATAACAAGTCCGATAGCGGAGCGGAAGGCTTCCTCAGTCGTCCCAACCATAGACGTAAATCTGAATTTGTGAACGGATTCAACTTTGTCGATATATAAAATTTTATTTTCAAAGGGCACAGCCAGATGAACGGTTTCATTATATTGTTCTGCAAGTTCCTCCATGTAAGGGTGTGCAATTTCTGTGATTGAAAAATCGGCTTCGAACTGTTTCCCCCATTCAAACAATTTCAACCCCAATGAGTATTTCCCGCTGCTCGGATTTTTGTAGAGCAGTTTTCCGTATTCCAAAGTGGAGACGATCCCGTGTAATGTAGTAATTTTCATACCTAGCAAATGGCTTAAGTCCGTCAAAGATAGTTTTCCGTTGTGTTTCGAAACATGTTCCAGCACGAAAATGGCTTTATCTATGGATTGAATCGTTTTCATAGTACCCCCATAAACTATTTATATTTTGTAATGTATTTGGTCGAACACAAACAACAAAGTTGTAGATCAAAGATCAATGCCCATAAACAATGGGATATCTAGGTATGAATATTCAAGCTGATGTCTTTTATGGACAAATTATAACAGTTGCTTGTCAACACTTCAATTATAGCGAAATCAATATGACATTACCGAATTCATTTGACTTCGCTCAGTGCCCATGATAATCTTTTTATACGATATTAGTGAAATGGATTCGACAATGTCGTAAATGAATTGAGGAGATGATTCATAATGAATGAAATAATGGAAAATTTGCTAGCTGAAGAAGATGAGCTTCAGTTTTCTTCCTTTACCAGCAAAGACGCAATACAGCTTGGACTACTATTTATTGAAATTGCAGAGGAGATGAACATGGGAGGGATTGGCGTTAAAATCGAAAAAAATAGACATGTCTTATTCACACATCTCATGGATGGGACAATGCCAGAAAATTCATACTGGTATGATCGGAAAAAGAACGTCGTTGACCGTTATTTTCATTCTTCGAAATTCGCAGAAGAAATGTTTAAAGCTTCAGGAAGTACTTTTAGCGAAAGCAGTCTTCTTGATCCTGGAGAGTTTCAAGCTGTAGGCGGCTCTTATCCGCTTCGCATTCAAAATGCAGGTGTTGTGGGTTCAATTACAGTGTGCGGGCTAACGGGTGAACTTGACCATCAAATCTGTGTGGAAGGTATTCGAAAATATCTGGGAAAGAAGGGGAACAACTAATGCGGGTGGTTATAACAGGCGGGACATCGGGCATGGGCTTAAGTGCGGCAAAGCTCTTTCTTGAAAGAGGCTGGAAAGTGTTGCTGGCTGATCTCAACGAAGTGCGCGGCGCTGCTGTAATGGAGGAACTACAAGATTTGGGGTATAAAGAGGTGTACTTTTTCAAATGCAACGTAGCTGTTGAAGCGGATATACAAAACTTATATGACTATACAATGAAAACCATGGGTGGTACTGACAGCATCATAAATAACGCAGGTATTTGGGCCGGCGGGATGCTGCACGAAACGAAAGAAGATGATTGGGATCGATTGTTTAATGTTGATGTTAAATCTATTTATTACACCTCTAAGTACTTTGTGCCTTACCTCATCCAGAATGGCGGAGGGACGATTGTGAACACCGCATCTGTATCCGGCATGGTCGGAGATTACGATATGGCTGCTTACAATGCCGCAAAAGGGGCTGTCGTTAATCTGGCCAGAGCTATGGCACTGGATTACGGAAAGTATAATATTCGGGTAAACAACGTCTGCCCTGCGGCTTGCGCGACGCCTATGTTTTTGTCGAATCCACCGGAAGTTATTGAATCGTTTAATCAAGCCAACCCGTTAAGACGAATTTGTACACCGGAGGAAGTGGCAAAAGCCATGTATTTCTTGGCCTCTGATGAATCAAGCTCAACGAATGGTTTGAACCTGACCGTTTCCGGAGGTTTGGAAGTGCACACGGGACAGCCGCTTCAATAGAAATGTAAACCAATCCATTAAGTTGAAGGAGAACAGAACATGATTATTATTCATGCTGATTTGAATGTACTTCCAGACAAGAAAGAGGCTTTTATAGAGGCGGTTAAACCGTTAATTCGTGCTTCTCAAGCGGAAAATGGTTGCATTCGTTACACGCTTATGCATGAAGTTGGAGAAGAAAAGCTTATTTACACATTTGTGGAGGAGTGGAAGGATCAAGCGGCTCTCGATTTCCACAACGCGACCGATCACTTTATAACCTTCGATAAGTTGGTACCATCTTTAACAAGTGGAAAAACGATGAAGGTTCTTACAACAACAGATACGAAATAAATGTTCAAGGTGGATTCTTATTTAGAATTGTACCCTTTCAGTTGAACTATAGGATAAATATCGCAATGCATAAATCTGCCATAGTTTTCTCATTAAAAGGCCGCTCGTAAAGAAGCGGTCTTTTTTTCTAGTGAAAGTTACAATTTGGATACAAGTTCTCTAAATTCCGAAATAATTACTACCTATACTCATAAGTACACTAATCCAATGATGGGTACTGAAAGTAGGTAAGTATATTATGAAACAACAACATGATCTAGCAAGGCGCATTATCCTTACTATAATGATAGTAGCCTCGATTGCCACAGTTGGGACCGGGAAGTCGGTAGCCAGTTCGTCTGAAAAAATGGTAGCGTTAACCTTTGATGATGGACCTGAAAAAAAGTATACCGGGAAAGTGCTTGATATTCTGAAAGATAACCAAGTCAAGGGAACTTTCTTTGTAATAGGAAAACAGGTCAAACAGTATCCCGATGTTATGAAACGTATCGCAAGGGAGGGGCATGAATTGGGCAACCATTCTTGGAGCCACCCCTATCTAACTAAGCTTAACAAAGAAGAGATTCATCAGGAACTATTAACCACAACTAAGGCGATTCGCGATAGTACGGGTATTACACCAGTACTAATGCGCCCTCCCTACGGTGCTATATCAGATCAGGTGAAGAAAGAAATTAATGCGTCTGGATATGTGCAGGCCCTATGGAATGTAGATACCCGTGACTGGACGGGCAACTCAGTTGCTGAGATTCTCAAAACGGTGAAGTCAAACTCTAGCAACAAGATCACTCTGCTGATGCATTCAGGCGGCGGGAACCGGGATAATACGATCAAGGCGCTTCCCCAAATCATTGATTATTATAAATCTCAAGGCTACACCTTTGTTACGATGTCTGTACTTAATGGTTTGGATGACAAAATCGAGTCACCGGCAGATTCAACTGATTATTTGAGTATCAAACAGAATTCAGACAGCGGTGATTCATCCCAATCCAGTACTGTGAATTCTGCTAGTGAGAAAGATGTTTTCTTAATATTCAATCAAATGAAAGTCAGTTTCCCGGATGCGAAGCCGTATGTAGATAAGAATAACAGGGTGCTGGCGCCTTTAAGATTCATAGCCGAGTTCTTGAACTTTAATGTCAATTGGAAACAAAGTGGCAGTGCTAAAACGATTACCCTTACCAAAGATAATTTAAATGTAGAATTGAATATTGGGGATCAATCTGCTGTTGTTGATGGAATACCTTTAGAAATGGATACAGCCGCAACGATACTTCATGATAATACATATGTCCCGTTAAGGTTTTTAGGTGAACTTATCGGCATGGATATTAAGTGGGACTCTGTCAATAATACGGTTACGCTATCTTACAAGAATGCTATAAATAACAATACTGATGAAGGGAATCAGACCAGCGAAACTCCTATATTGTCTGCACCAAGAGCTAATGTTCAACAAGCTAAAAATTGGGCGAAATCCAAGGGGGCAACAGATGTATTTATTGATCTGGCGGATATTATCTGGAATGAGGCTCCAAAAGCCGGGGTCGACCCCGTTGTCGTATATAGTCAGTCTGCAAAAGAAACCGGTTATGGAAAATTTGGAGGCGTACTTGATGAAACATTTTTGAATCCTGCGGGCTTAAAAACACAGTCCGGTGGTTCTGATATAGATGAGGGAGCACACCAACGATTTTTCAGTTGGGAGGAAGGAGTTAAGGCGCAGATCGATCATTTAGCGTTGTACGCGGGCGCCTTTGGTTATCCTAAACTGGATACCACTGACCCAAGGCATTTTCCGCATTTAATGGGTAAGGCCGTTACAGTTGAAGCATTAGGCGGAGCGTGGGCAGGCAGCCCATCATATGGTGTGGAAATTGTAAATATGATGTTAGAACTGAAATTCTGATAAAATAAAGAAGATAAAGAGACGGTTTTAGATATTGGAATTAGGGAGATTAACGCAGCCATGAATCAGAAAACGATATTATTAATTGAAGATGAAGACCCCATACGTGATTTACTTGCGTACTCCCTTCGCAAAGAAGGATTTGTTATCAAAGGAGCGGCTACAGGAACGCAGGGTCTGGAAATTCTGAAGCATTTCAAACCAGATTTGCTTTTACTGGACTTGATGTTGCCGGACATGAGCGGTTTTGATATTTGTAAACAAGTTTCTTTGGACTCCGCGATCCCGGTTATCATGATTACAGCCAAGTCCGACACGATAGACAAAGTTCTGGGCATGGAACTTGGAGCCGATGATTATATCACCAAACCTTTTGATATTAGAGAAGTGATCGCCCGAATTCGGGCGATTTTCCGCAGAATTGATTTAATAGGAGATTCTTTGGAGAACCAAACCTCTGAAGTTATCAATGTAGGGTCAGAGATACAGATTCATAAAGGTAAAAGGGAAGTGCTGAAAAGCGGAATGAAAGTCGGACTCACCAATAAAGAATATGATCTTCTATTATTTTTTGCAGAGCATAAGGGAAGAGTATTCAGCAGATCGGATCTCTTAGATAAGGTGTGGGATTTTGATTTTGCTGGAGATACCAGAACTGTAGATATCCACGTGCAAAGAATCCGTAAAAAACTGGATGAAGAAAACAGCCTATCCATAATAGAGACGATATTTGGTATCGGGTATAAGCTGGTATCGAGGTGAGACCATGAAATTTCCAATTCAATTTAAAATTGTGGTTGTTTTTTCAATTGTTATTTTTGTGGGGCTTTCTGCAATGCTGTTTGTATCCTACAGAGTTACGGAACAAAATATGTATCGGATCATTAATGAGGACATGATAAATACGAAAACAAATTTAGATATTTATATCAATCAATATTTTCTGGTCCATAAAAAAAGGATGAGCAGAAAAACATTAGTCACGGAAAAAAATAGACTCTCTCAGGAATTATCGGCTGGAATTGGCGGACCTGTAACAATTTCTTATATAAATGGGGATGAAGTAAAGAGTGAATCTGCCTCGCACTCCCAAATTGCTTACACGATTAATAGGGTTGACCAGCAAGTGATTGTTACTTTGTCCTTCCCTATCCTGCAGAAGCAGTCGCCTATTGGATTTTTGAATTATCAGAAAAATTACAGTCAGCTTTATCAAAGGAACGCTCGTTTTCAATCGATCATCAAAATGTTTGCCGCCATTATTTTCAGCTTTATCTTTATTGCCTCCATCATTATCTCCAGAAAAATCACCAAACCGATCCGTGAGCTGACCGAACGTTCCAATCAGGTTACTTTAGGTAATTTTGATATAGACATTCCAATCTCATCCAGCGACGAGGTTGGCGAGTTAGCCCGCAGATTTCAGATCATGATTAAACACATTAAAGATCAGATCGAAATTATTAAACAAGAACGGGATGAAGTCAAACAGGCTCAGGCCCAAAGTAAAGTTTTTTTTGACAATGTTACGCATGAGCTAAAGACCCCCTTAACGACCATTCTCGGTTATGCACAGATTGTGAAGGATAACGGATTTACAGACGCTCCCTTTTTTGAAAAGGGAATGAATTATATCATTCATGAAAGTCAGCGGTTAAACCGGGCAGTCGTTGAAATACTGGAACTATCCCAATCGGCAACATTGAGTACCACCTATCACTTTGAGAAGGTTAATTTGTCGGAAATTGCTAAAGAAGCATGTGAGGATATGAGGATTAAAGCTAGAAAATATAACATTAATATTCATTTCGAGCTTCAAGAAGGATTATTCGTTTTAGGGGACCGGGATAAACTGAAAGAGGTATTTCTAAATTTGTTAGACAACTCCATTAAGTATGGGGATGTAAACTCTGTAATTTACGTGGAATCCTTCAAGGAAAGAGAAGTGGTAGTGGTTAAGGTCAAAGACGAGGGGGAGGGGATTCCTGCAGAGGATATCACCCATGTGTTCGAACCGTTCTACAGAGCGAAGAAGAACATGCTCAAAGAGAAGGGAAGTGCCGGGCTTGGATTAAGTATTGTAAAAAACATTATCGAGGATCATCACGGAGCCATTAAACTACAGAGCATCTTGAACGAGGGCACAGAAATCAAAATCAGCTTGCCGGAGGATTGGAAATGAAGAAGGTGAGTTTGTTGGGGAGTTACCGGCACTACATGATCTTGGGCCTGTTACTGCTTGTATTTATATTGGGATTCTATGGACTTAGCAACATCTATGCCCTAAGCAGCATTGACTCTAGAACGGTGGTTCTTAAAAGTAGTCAGTTCAATACGAGTCTTATTTCAAGCAATACTGAGGCCTTTGAGATTAAAGCTGTAACCAAGCTGACTAATAATTATCCTATATATGATCTTCAAGTGCGGGATCACAATAATGTTATTCTTAGTGTGCCAGACAACTCTCTAAGTGGATTGAAAATAGCAGTATTGCATCTGGATAATAATCAAATGTCTGATATTGCTGAGAATGTTGAATATGGAATTACCTTGACTCCCGATGCGAAACAGCTAATCTATTCGAGGTTTGAGTATGGGGGAGAGAGCTTAAGGACTAATGTGTACAGCCTGGAGTTGAATAAGGATCTGAAACAGTTGAACAACGATAATTCATATTCCAACATGTTCATTGATCATGAACGTTATTTGGGTCTCTCCGGGAGCGACGTTATACTAACTAATGTCTCGACGGGCGAAGTTCAGCAGTTGATCACGTATGATCAATTACTGGAATTAATAGGAACTGCCATTGGCTCCAGCAATCTGAACGGAATTACAATTAGATGGGATATCATCCAGAAGTCAGGACAAAATAAGGTTTGTTTTTTAGCGGAAATTAACAGCAGCTACGGTATATTTGAAATGGACTTGAAGAATACAAGTAAGGTAAAGTTAGTGGCCAAAAGTGAACAAATCAATCAATTTTTAGTAATGAATAATGGCGATTTTGTGCTACAGGGGAAAATAAATAATACAGATGGACTCTTTCAGTACAACCGAGGTACCAGTCAATTCAAGCTATTGAAGGAAGGTATCATAACAAATTATGCGTTGCAGTCCGATGAAAGCCGAATCGCTTACTTTATGCTAAACAGCAATCAAACAGGGGACCTGCATACTGCTTATTTGGAGAATGGGAGCCTGGATTCAGATACAGTGATATATCAAAATATCCATTCTGCACAAACGATGAAATGGCATGAGGATGATCTATTCATTATCGGTAGCCAATTAAGTAAAAGCGAAATTTACCGTTTTTCGTTTTAGACAAGGCAACTGCAGATAAGACCAGCGTATATCTAATTGCGCTGGTCTTATTTGTGCGCAGCAGTGAATGATTTACAACTTGGATACAAGTCTGCCAAAGACCGATACAATCACTTTTTATAATGGAGATAACGAAACACAAGAAACACAAGTCATTATATTAAGGGAGTTCTTAACATGCTTCGAGTAGAGAATTTATCACATGCTTTTAGAAACAGCACAGAGTTAGTGCCGGTGCTGCATCAAGTCAGCTTTCGAGTGAAGCCGGGAGAGATGGTTGCTCTGCTGGGGAGCTCAGGATCAGGTAAATCGACCATGTTAAATCTTATGGCAGGCTTAATGAAGCCAACAGATGGCCAAATTTATATTGCGGACCAGGATATCGTCAAGATGAGTGAGAATAAACTGGCCGAATTCCGGCGTGGACATATCGGTTTTGTTTTTCAATCCTATGAATTGATCGCCACAATGACGGTACGTGAAAATGTGGAATTACCCCTTGTTTTTCAATCGGTCCGCCCCTCTGTGCGCAGAAAGAAGGCACTTGCTTTACTTGAGGAAGTGGGGCTGCCGGGGAAATCTGATCTCTTCCCTTCACAACTATCGGGTGGCCAGCAACAGCGCGTAAGTATTGCAAGGTCTCTTATTACAGAGCCTTCTATCATTTTTGCTGATGAACCTACCGGGAATTTGGATACCAAAACAGAGGAAGAGATTATCGGAATTCTGCAGCGGCTAAACAAGGCAAGGAATACAACCTTTGTCATTGTAACGCATGAAGCCGAGGTTGCGGAGCAGATGCAAAGTGTGATTACACTGCGGAACGGATATCTGGTAACAGAACAAGCTGATAGTGAAAGTATGCCTGCAGGGAGGGGGGCTTAGTGCGGATTCGCGACATCACAAGCTTGGCCTGGGATCAAATTAAACGACGTAAAGTAGTCACGGCATTGTGTATGACAGGGATTTCCATAGGTTGTGCCTCTCTTATAGTCGCCATGAGTGTTGGAGAATCTGCCCAGCAATATTCCTTAGATGAGATGAACAGGAACTTCAAGATGAATGAAATCACCGTTAAACCAAATGTAGGGATATCTACAAAAGGCAGCGGCACTTCGAAAAAAGGAAACTTTGATAGAGGAAAGCTGACCGAGCAGAAGATAGAGCTTATTAAGAATCTCCCGCATGTTACAGCAGTAGCACCTTTTATGCAGGTTGAAAGCTTTGAGATGGTCACGATAGACAATAACATTAACTATGTTGAGGTCCTTGGCACGGATCTTCAGTCGCTCACAAGCTTTGACAAATCTTTCGAACAGGGGGGACCTTCAGATGCGGTGGGCACGGTTGTATTAAACTACGGGGCGACTATTGGCTTGATGGATGTTGTTACGGTCAATAAAATGATGGAGCGACTACAAGAGGATCCTTATAATGATAGTTTAATCCAACAATTCAATAATCTAAATATGAAGTCTTCAAAATTATATCAGCAGCAAATTCAATATCGGTATTATAATGCGGAATTACAGCAGAACACCCTCAGTTCTTCTCTTCGCGTCATTGGGATACTAAAACAGCCAAGTGGAGTTAGGAAGGAGGAGGCTGCTTATGATAAAAAAGCCTATGTTTCGTTGGAAACTGCACAATTGCTTTCGGAAGAGTTTGGTTTAAGAACAGACTCTTCAGAATTACAAGGCTACGATTCAATGCTGGTTAAGGTAGAGAGTCAGGATTATGTTGCACAAGTAGAAGGGCAAATTCAAAAGCTGATCTTGTCTACAGAAACAAACTTACACCATCAAGCCGAAGTGAATGAGAAGTTCAACATGATCAAAAAGACGGCCCTCGGAATTGGCTTGTTCATTCTTGTGATTGCCTCTATATCTATCATTGTAGCGATGACCATGTCCACCCATCAGCGGCGCAGACAAATCGGTATTATGAAAGTTTTGGGGTCTAATTTATGGCAAATACGTAATATGTTTATCGCTGAGGCTGCATTGCTAGGATTGCTCGGCGGGGGGATCGGGGTGTTGATTTCTTATTTAACCCTATCTGGAGTGAATGAGTTGCTAACAACAACATCTATTATCCCCCTTGGAGAGTCAACGACGGGGATGACGATTTCTATATCTTTAAAAAATATCCCGCTAGGTATTGCGTTTGCAGTAATGACAGGTGTTCTATCGGGGATATATCCGGCCATTAGCGCTTCCAATACTAATGCTCTGGTAGCGATCAAGAAAGACTAGGCTTTACAGAAAATAATAAGTCAGCAATGAGGTGAAAAAGCCGATGGCAGAGTATAAGGATTTTGCACATGATAAAAGAAGAAAACAACGTATAAAGAGGAACCGGAGAGGATTGCTGTTTATTGTGATTTTGTTGTTTATAGTTGGTTTTAATATGATGATCGTAAAGAAGCCAACGGTTGACAAACATAAAGTTCAAACCTCCACTGCAAATAAAGAAGAAATGACAGCAGTCCAAAAGGTAATTTTTAAGCAAAAGAATGGGCTTCAAAAGGGAGCAGAAGATGTGACGGCTTCATTAAAAAGCGTTTATGAAGTTGAAGACATCGCCTTCGTTGAGAAGTATCTGAAGCAGCAAATTTCGGGGGATATGCCTGATGGGGCGAATGGAGAAAAAATTGCTTATTTATCATTTGATGACGGGCCCTCCGAAACCGTAACTCCAAAAATACTGGATGTCCTAAAGGAAGAAAAGGTACCTGCAACTTTTTTTGTGCTAGGCCAGGAAGTGGATAAAAGTGATATTACTAAAAATTTAATCAAAAGAATGATTGAAGAAGGACATGCTATAGCCAATCATTCATATTCGCATAACTATGATTATTTGTATCCTAATAAGAAGGTGAATCTAGACCATTTTATGAGTGACATCGAAAAGACTAACAACTCCTTAAAAACCGTATTAGGAGAAGACTTCACTACCAGGGCAGTCAGATATCCTGGCGGTCATATGACATGGGCTAAAAGTGATCCCACAGGTGTGGCTTCACTGGATAAAGCTCTATATGCCAAGGGTTATCACCATGTGGATTGGAATGTATTGCCGAAAGATGCAGAAGGTGCACCCAAGAACGAAGAAGAATTAATGCGAGAATTCACGAACACAGTAGCAGGCAGAGAAAAAGCAGTGATATTAATGCACGATACTTATGACAAGGAAGAAACCGCAAAGGCTTTGCCGGAAATGATAAAGTATCTGAAAGAACATGACTATAAATTCAGAACAATGAAGTAATCTAAAAAATGCGATATCAGCTATAGATGACTAAATTTGTTATCTGTAAATGTTGTATAGATTTTGAGGAGGAAACCATGAGATTACATAGAAGTAAAAGTGTTGCTCTGTTGCTAAGTATTCTTCTTATCAGCCAATTGTCTGGATATACTGTTTCAGCTGCTCCGGCAACAGTAGGTAGTGCCTATAAGATGTCCGCAGGAGAAAGCGTCACAGCAAAGAATCTAGGGGCCATCCTGCTGGGAGCGAATGTAAAAGCTACCGTAGAGGATGTTAATATTTGGCCGCAAACCGGTGGCAATATTCTGGCCTATACGCTTAAGCTCTCTAACAACGGCAGTTCTAGTGCCAATCTGGTGCATTATTTTCCGCGTGTAGTCACGCCGGGGGGTTCAGCCATTCCCGCCAATCCAGTAACTGCTGATGCGCTTAAGAAAAAGGTCGGAGCCAAGGACAGCCTGCGCGTGACCTACTATGTGAATGTCGGTCAAACGACTTCGCTGCAGGGAATGAAGATTGCTATGTACGTATGGGACGCCAAAGCCAAGGGGTATCTAAAGAATGCGGGTTCTCTGGCAATTCCGGCGGGCTATTCCACAGCCGCTGAACGCGGCAAGATCCTGAGCACCACCATGAATGACATTCCAGTTACAGCAAGTGCGGATTCCCTGCAGCTCTATAAATTTAGCGGTAAAGTGTACGCCAAGGTAGGGCTGAGCATTACCAATAAGGGGAGTAAAGTTCTGAATGAAGCCGGATACACTCCATATCTCCAAACGGCAAGCGGCACCTCTTTCGAATTGACGGTGAACAGCGCACAGGCAGGTTACAAGATTCAGCCGCAGGAGAAAAAGAGCATTTACTATTTGGCGGAAATTCCCGCAGCCCTGAATACCAACAACATGAAGCTGCAGTTTACCCAAAAGGATGAGACCCTGAAGCTTGAGCTTCCCAAAATGTCTTTCAAGCTTCCAGTTGCGTCTACTCCTAATTTTGTTGTGAATCCAGGTGCTGTCAAAAAAGTCGGTATTAACAGCAATACAGTGGAAATGCAGCTGGTGAATGCTTCGGTTTATTCAGAGGACGCCCACGGAGTATGGTCCTTTCAGTTACGTCTGAAGAATGCCGGCAACAAGGCGGTGACCCTGCCGAACTACGAGCTTGCCGTGAAGTCGACCAAAGGGACAGCTTTCCCGGTGAACGCTAAGGCGCTCAGTGGTCTCACGCTAAAACCGTTGGAAACAAAGGTTGTTCCACTGACGGTGCAGGTACCCCTTGAGGTCGAGCAAGCCGGGCTGCAGCTGCAGATGATTGAAGCTGTCAGTGCAACAGAAACGGCCGGCCCAACCACTGGCGAAACCGCAGGTACACCTGGAACGGTAGCGGCGGCGGCTCCCAAACTGATTTTTCCGGTAGCCTACTTTACCATTCCTTATGCGCTTCGTGCTGATGTGCAAAGGGGGGAGGTCTATAATCGGACGAATCAATTTGGCTCCTTCTCTTACAACCTGACGTCATTACAACGGTATCCTTGGAAGGATGATGATATCGTCATGGCCAAGCTGAACATCACCAACACCCAGTCCGTAACCCTTACGCTTCCCGAACTTACAGGAGCGATTAAACTGGATAGCAATGATTTAGCGGCGACTACGAATCTGCTGATCGATAAAGAGGCCGCAACGCTGGCTCCGGGCAAGTCCGCCGAGATCGTAGTGATGTCCAAAGTTCCGTATACCGAGGATTTCGAAGATGTACGAATCAATTTATTCAGTACGGTGAATACCGAAAAGGTGCCGTTCCTGGACCTCAGCATGAGTAATTCACTGAATGCAATAGATAACATTGACCGCGGGGGCACCTACAAAATCAGCGGCAAAGGTAAAAATGCCAATGTTCAGGAGAGCCGTACGACTGTTTATGAGGGGACCAATTCCAAAATTGTGTACACGGAACTGCTCATAAGCAGCCAGGAGAAAAGACAAAGCAAGATGGCGCGTCTGCAGGCGTATTACAGAACGAAGGACGGGCAGTTCTTTGATGCGAAACCTAATCAACCGGACAATGCTGCAACACCTGGCGGTATGCAGTTGGTTTCATTCTGGGCGAAGCTGCCGAAGACGGTAAGTGCCGATGACATCTCACTGGTATTAGGCTCCGGGGTGACAGGAAACAAGTTAAGTGAAAGCGGACAAGAGGCGACCGGCTTTATGAATGCAAGCGCCCTGCTGCTCACACCTAAAACCACTGCACCGGCAAGCAATTTAACGAAGATCACGTTCTTCCCCTATAATTTATCGGTCATCAACTCGGAAGGCAGACTTTTGGAACTAAACGACACCATCAACATCGTAATGACCTATGATCTGACCCGGGATAACAGCATCGACAGTGGCGATTTGGAACATAAGCTTGTGCTTAGAATGACGGATCCCTTTGGCGTAACACAGGATAAAGTGCTGACTATAGGCACAGATCTGACAGAAGGAAAGAGCAATACCTTCTCGATGTCCTTCAGCAAAAATCTGTACATGAAGCTCAAGAGCGGCACTTACAAATTAACTTTATTTGATGAATTCCAAGGCGAGCGGCAGGAGCTTGGGGGCCAGGTTTTCAACCTGTTCATCGACCGCCAGCTGATAACTCAGAAAGATACCAACGCTAAATGACAATGGAAGAAGGGAAATGTGCTGTTCACCATTAAATATAATTATCCACTGTTAATTGAAAGGAAGCCAAAGTGATGAAGAGTACCATTAAGAAAATTATAAAGTGGGTTATTATCATAGCGGTCATCGCTGCCGCAGGTTACTTGTTGTATGCAAAGGTTTTTAACAAGGCGGAGGAAGTAGTGGGCGAATTACCGCCGATGGAGGCTATTACTTTTCCGGTCACTCAAGAAACGATTACTCAATCCATACAAGTTAAAGGGACATCCAAATATGAGCACGAGACCCTTGTGTATGCTCCCTTTGCCTCCAAGGTGACAAGCTGGAAAGTAAAGAACGGTGATCAAGTGAAGAAGGGGGAGCTGCTGTATACCCTTGATACCAGCACACTCAAGAATGAAATCGCAACCCAAGAGGCGGCTATTCGCAAGGCGAAGCTGGAAGCTGAACTAAATTCATTTGTAAGCCAGCAGAATGATGAGACGATCACAGTAGGTGCATCCGAAGCAGAACGGTTAAAGAGTTTGGCTACACAGGAGACAGGACGAATTAGCGAAGATCTAAATAATGTGAATGCAGATATTCAAGCGCGGGAGATTGCAGAGAAGAAGAAAAAGATCCAATCGGCGAGTTATCAGGCCCCTTCCTCTGGGATTTTCTTGTTCGAAAACAATAGTGAACTCCCACAATTAGTTACGGATAACCAGTATATTGGAAAAATTGTGGATTTGAACAAACTGGCGTTTATAGCTCTTGTGGGGGAACAGGAAGTATTCCGCATTAAGGCTGGCATGAAGGTTACGGTCAAAATGACCGCTTCCAAGGATGTTAAGTTGTCAGGAGAAGTAGTGAAAGTTTCTAAATTTGCAAAAGCTACATCAGGTAAAGAAAGTGCTTCTACTCAGCCTCCTCAGTTCGAAGTAGTCATTTCGCTCGAGCCGAATGAGCTTTTGATCGGCGGTCTTAGCTTGAACGGCGAGGTTGAGATTGTACGTAAAGAAAATGTCACTGTGCTTTCCAACATTGCTGTCATTCATGAAGGAGACCTTTCTTATGTTATGCTGGATAAAGGTAACGGAAAAATAGAACGAAAAGAAATAAAAATCGGATTGGAAACAACGGATAAGGTTGAAGTGCTGTCTGGACTGAAGGCTGGAGACAATGTAGTTCTTCAGTAGATTGAGAAATCCTCGGCTCGGAAGCCGACGACGTCTAACCTGGACATTTTGAAATGAACGTGAAAAGGTAGCCGTCGTCGGACGCTGATGCTGCGTTAGAATTAAGTTACATAGTTATAGATAGCACAAAATAGATTTTTCTATCCAATACATAAATACAGTTGATGGACTTTGTTTTTCATGCTCTTTCATACTTAAATACATATCAATTCCATCAGAAACATCATGCCATAAATCCGTAAAGACAAAATCATAATTCCCCTTAGACATATCTTCTTTTGCATATTCAAAGGCATCTGCTTTGATAATCTTTATTTTTTGAGTGTTTTTGAATTGTGGTAATATACATTTGCTAAATAATTGAATAACATCTTCATTGCTTTCAACAATCGTAATACTTTCAACCTGATCTTTTTCTGAGATCATATAGGCATAATAACCAAGCCCCAGTCCAAAAGTAAGCACATTACCAAATGCCTTGGCAACAGCTTCTTTCATGGTTTCTATTTCATTCGGTGTAATGGTCATCCAGATTCTATTATTCTCTAGAATTGCCGGGAATATGAATTCAGTTTCAAAGAAACCAATCTGTGGAATTTGTCTTCCTTCGCGTGTTGTGATTATGTCATTACAAACAAAGACCTCGTAAGGTTTGTATTTTTCATATTTTAGTTCACTATTGCCTTTTTTTATTGTTGGTATCTTAATGTTCTTAAAATACGAATTGTTATAATACTCATTGGCATCCAGTTTATGAGACATCTTATTGAAATATTTGTTGAATAAGTCTGCATCATCAACCTTATCAACAATATCTAGTCCTAAAGCAGCTGCAAATATTACATTAAACGCATATTCGATAGATACACCATATTTAACAATCTCATCAATTTCTTCTTTGCTTATGAAGTCAGGTTTATTATTTAAATAATTGCTTAATAAAGCAAATACTTTGTTATCCTCTTCATTAACTTTGTCTTTTATTGCTTTATTACGTTCCATACCTTCACCTTTTATTTTTACTATAGCATATGGCTGTCAAGTACTAGTGTATATGGGGGTGGAAGTCAATAGCTTTATTTTTGGGTAATGCTTTGAACCTTCACTTTATTTCTAAGCTTGTACATGAGTTTGTAAAGCGACTATATTAACTGAGTATTTGTTCATCATATAGTAATTTATAAGAAAAGAAGCGAGGATGCGATGGCAATTCGAAAACTAATGATTAATGTTTTGATTATCTTTATGGTTGTTAACTCCCTATTCACCTTCAGTTTGTATGCGGCGTCTCCAACTTCCAGTTCATTGGGGGCGTCTTACGGAGGTGAATGGGTTGACAAAGCATTGGTTGAGGTCGAGGATCTCGACGGTACGATAAATCTTACATTTGATAAGAATACGGGCAAGGCTGCTTTAGAGTATTCAGTCTGGGACGAAGAAAATTATACCTTTCAATCAACGGCACCTATTACTGTTAATGAACAGAAACCCGTGAAATTCACCTACGAATACCTGGACTATACCGAGCATGAAAATCCAAGAACTATGCGAGGAGAGGGTATCATTGAATTTAAAACTGGC
Source organism: Paenibacillus sp. FSL H3-0321 (assembly GCF_038002865.1). Lineage (NCBI taxonomy): Bacteria > Bacillati > Bacillota > Bacilli > Caryophanales > Paenibacillaceae > Paenibacillus > Paenibacillus sp. FSL H3-0321. Next base: position 6,093,009 of record NZ_JBBODH010000001.1, read on the forward strand.
GCAATTGTGATTAAAATGGGAGGACTTCCCCCGGACATAAACAAAATTTTTGCTCAGCCGCGGACCTTCATTCGTGATCCTTATGCGAACCGGGTTCCAAAGCCTGAGGATGCCATAGCTGTTGTATCCCAATACTGCAAATGCAAAGAGTCCAATCTGGTGAAATTTATTTACCCCGTTGCAGACAATGAAAGCAATAAAAATTGGATTGTTTATATCGAAGTGTATGTAAGAGGGATTCTCTTAACCGAATATAAAGTGAATTTGCATACCAATAAGGCAACAGAAATCAAGGGTTTATGGTCGCAATCCTTTCATTTTGCTAACAAAGTTAAAGTTTCAAAAATCACAGCATCATCCACATTACCTAAATCGAAGGCCGGCTCTTATAGTGCAAATCAAGTAATCGATGGGGATACAGCCACATGCTGGTGCGAAGGGGTTAAAGGGAGTGGAATAGGACAAAGCTTTACGGTTAGCTTCCCCAAAAAAACTGAGGTTAGCAGCTTGAAGGTTTTTCCGGGGTATGGTAAATCCGTCTCCGCATATCTGGAGAACAACAGTGTGCGTAAAGCAAAAATAACCTTCTCCGATGGAACTTCTGTCATTGCTGATTTCACGAAGGAATCTGTATGGGATCTGCCAAAAGTTAAAGCAACAACCAGCATTACGTTCACCATATTAGAAGTCAACCTAGGCTCTAAGTATAACGACACTTGTGTCTCGGAATTTACCATCTCATAAGAGTATCACTGGGCAGTGATGTCTAATCATTTTTTCTGTCTTTACTTTTATAAGAGGTAAGAATAAAAAATAAAAGGAGAGTTAAGACAATCAAAGAAAACCATTCTATAGATTGTTTAAATATTAAACTATAGAACACATCAATAATTTCTAAGATGATTACTATACATATAAATATTCCCCAACGATCCTTTTTCATTAAGATACACCGTCCTAATTTACAATTAATCACATTATATAACTTTACAGAATAGTTTACGGCAGCGTCAACTAAATAACTTACTTTACAACAAGACCTCCCCGGACAGATTTATCTGTCCGGTTCTTTTGTAAGGAATTACAACCAATAAGCAGCTTAACCACAATAGTATGAACCAGAAGAGAAGCATTCAGCAGCTTCAGCTTGTAGACGCGAGTCTACAAACTTTTTTTGTTAATGTTCTTCAAGGGGACAAGCTTGCGATAGAGGAATCTGTGAAGTACACTTTCTGTATCCAGTAAAAAAGGAAGTGTTAAACAATGAATGTAGAGATGGTCATGCAGGAGCTTGAGGCGCTAGGCAAGGAACGAACCAAGAAAATATACAGCTCGAATGGCGCACAGGAACCGCTTTTTGGCGTGGCCACCGGCGCAATGAAGCCTATCTTTAAGAAAACCAAAATAAATCAGCCACTGGCTGAGCAGCTATACGCGACAGGGAACTACGACGCCATGTATTTTGCCGGCATTATTGCCGACCCCAATGCAATGACAGAAGCGGATTATGACCGGTGGATGGATGCGGCTTATTTTTATATGTTGTCCGATTTTGTAGTTGCAGTAACTTTGGCAGAAGCGGATATTGCACAAGAGGTTGCCGATAAATGGATCGCGAGCGGTGAGGAGCTGAGAATGTCAGGGGGCTGGAACTGTTACTGCTGGCTGCTCGGCAACCGGCCGGACGATGAATTTTCCGAAAGCAAAATTGCCGGTATGCTTGAGCTTGTGAAAAAAACGATTCATGAATCGCCGGAACGCACCAAGTACGCGATGAATAACTTTTTATACACCGTGGCGGTATCCTATCTGCCGCTTCATGATCAGGCGTGCGAGACCGCAAGAGCCGTAGGCCCGGTAGAAGTCAATAAGGATAAGGCCAAAAGCAAATTTATTCACGCTTATGAAAATATTCAACAGGCAGTCGGCAAAGGTCGGGTTGGGTTTAAACGCAAGCATGTAAGATGCTGACCGTCCGTCTCCCCGGAAAAGGAATTGCAGGCTAGTTTCCTTGACCAGTCTGAACTGTACACCGACAGATTTATGGCTATGTATCATTCACCGTTGAAAGGGATGCCCCGCGTACTATGAAATGGCGCGGAGGCATCCCTTTTATGCGGTTATTTGTCGTTTCGGAAGGAAGCGATGTAAAGATGAATGGTTGGTGTTTGTCGGAAAATGAAAGTTTTTAATTGTATTTTGGGGAAATGTTCAGAAATTGTCCATACCGGAAATTTACTATTACAGTACCAGGCATCTATGCAGTTGGGCACTTGTGGAGGTCAAAGGGACAAGGGGGGATGGAGTGTAACGGGGGAATCACGGGAATGAATCGTCTCATTGAGACGCTGCTAATAGTAAAAGAGGGACTTTACGAAATGGAGGACAGTTCACAAGTGAGAAGAAGGAAGTTAAATATCTGGCTAATTGTTATTCTGCTGTTAACGCAGTGGACCTACAGCTTTGGGTTTAATGACCGCGTATACGCAGAGCCAAAAAATATTGCAGATCATTTGATCACAAGCGTTACTCTGGCCGTGTACACCGATGATAATTACACGGAGACCGTGACAGGAAATGTATATCAGCTTGACTCCTTTAGCGCGCTGAACTATACATGGGCGCTTGCTGATGGACATGGGTACGGGGCGGGATCGACATTTGAATTTGATCTTCCCGGGCAGTTTGAACTTTACAACGATCTGAACGGAGATCTTCTGTTAGAAGGCGAATCCGTCGGCACTTATACGGTCAATAAAGACAACAATCATGTTATCTTCACATTCAATGATTATATTGAAAAACATGACCAAGTGGGTGGAACGTTTACGGTCCGATCCCTTCTAAGCTCAAAGAAAATCCATGGCTCTTCTAAGCAGATTCTGACTTTTCCGATCCATGGCGGTACTCAGATCATTGAACTCCAGTTCAAGCCGAAAGCCGGTTCAACTATAGAGAAGAAAGGCACTCCTCTTCCGCAGTTCTACAATCCGACGCAAATTGCCTGGACCGTGGATGTGAACAAGGCATTGGATCGTGTGCGAAATGCAGCTGTGAAGGATGACATTCCGGACGGGTTGTCGCTGGATACGGCTTCAATCCTGGTACATGAACTTGATGTGAATCTGGATGGTTCGGTCACAGCGGGCAATATACTTGACAGCAGCAAATATGATCTTACATCTTCAACTCCGGATGAATTGAACTTGAAATTCACAGAGAGTCCGATGACCAAGGCATACCGAATTGAATTCGTTACGGATATTACAAGTGCGGGTGCCGATGCTACCAGCTATGCCAATACTGCAGTTTTTAGTGGAGGTAACGGATTCTCCAAGGAATCTACGGTCACTGTAACGGCGGGAAGGGGCAAACCACTGAACAAAATGGCAGCAGGCTACGATGAGGCCAGTCAGACTATTTCCTGGGCGATAGAATACAATTACAATCAAAAATTGATTCCGGCAAGCAATGCAGTACTGAAGGATTCCTTGAATGCTACCCAGGAGCTCATCCCAAGCTCGCTAAAGGTATTCCCGGTTACGATTGAGCCTAATGGAAAGGTAGTAAAGGGTGGTACGCCGCTTCCTGATACTGATTACACGATAACCACCTCTGTAACTGCAAGCACCTATGATATTGAAATGAAATTTAACAATAACGTTAAGTCTGCCTACCGGATCGAGTATCAGACGAAAGCGAAGAATCGTGTCTTTGACAATGATACGATTACCAATAAAGTGACTTACAATGGAGAAACTGTATCGGCCTCGCAAGGTATAAGTCAGCAAATTCTATTTAAGAACTACAGCAATGTTGATTATTTGAACAAGACTGTAAAATGGACGATTACCGTTAACAAGGATTCCAAAATTATGAACGACCTGATTGTTAAGGATACGTTCAGCAATGCGGGGCTAAAGCTTGTTAAGGGTTCGCTTGTGATTCAACCTATTGGCGTCGGCGCTGCAGTCAGCAATGATGTGGTCTACACAGCACATGATCCTGCAGCTGCGAATGACGGCTTTACCATTACCTTTGATGATCCGATCTCCGAACCCTATGTAATTTCTTATACCACAACATTCAATTATGATTGGCTGTCCGCAGGCAAAGACAGATTTATCAACACTGCCGGGCTGGAATGGTACGAGAATGGAGCAGCGACTCCAAGCGGGAAAACGGTGACTTCTACCTTGAACCCAAGAGGTGAAGTGAAGAACAACGGACTCAAGAACGGTTCTTATGATGCAACTACGAAGAGAATTACCTGGAATATTGGGGCTAACTATAATATGAAGACACTGGCTAACGCCGTTTTGGAGGATACCATTGCCGGCGGACAGATCGTCGATATGGGATCGGTTAAGGTCTTCAAATGGGTTTACGGTGCGAATGGGAATCCATCCACAAGCTCCAATGTAAGTAAAGATGACTATGCAGTAGTAGTGGATAGTGGCAAGCTGAAAATAAGCTTTAACAAGGAGATCGGTTATGCGTTTTATGTTTCCTTCCAAACATCGTTTGCCGACCAGGCTATTGATCTGAATAAGGTTGACAATACGGCTGTATTGTATAACGGCACAACGAAGGAGTCCGCAGACTTGAGCGCCTCCGTCAATATCCCTCAAGGGGGAGAATATATCAACAAGAAGGGGACCCAAAACGGCAATAAAATTGACTGGTCCATCAACATCAACCGCAACCAATCATTTGTTAAAGATGCTGTGATTAAGGACATCCCGAGTGAAAATCAAATCCTGCTCAGCAGCACATTTCATCTCTACAAAACAACGGTTTCCAGCGATGGAACGATTAGCCCAACCGGGGAGGAACTGGAGAAGGATTCGGATTATACGCTGGCTCTTCTAAAAGACAGCGACGGGAAGGAAAGTTTCACACTGAAGTTTGAGAAGGATATTTCGGAGGCGTACATTCTGAAATACCAGTCGCTGATCACTGCACAAAACAATGAAAAAGTCAGCAACAAAGTAAGCTTCGAAGGTAAAAATGTAAAAGAAATTACGAATGAGAGTAACCAGGAAATCACGGTCAAGCTTTCAAGCGGCTCCGGCACAGGCAACGGTGTCAGAGGACCTTTACGCATCATTAAAATGGATTACAGTGATCCTGGCAAGAAGTTAAGCGGTGCAGCCTTTGATCTGTTCCGTGTATTTGATGATGAGATGGTTTGGATCAGTGAGGGTGTAACGGACGCAGAGGGTAAGCTGGAATTCACTAAACTGATCGGGGGGAATTATGCTGTGATCGAAAAAACAGCACCCGGTGGCTATCTGCTGGATACCAAACCTCATAGGGTCACGATTAATTCGACAACAGGCGTAGAGCAACAGATTACCAACAAAAAAGCTGCGACGCCGACGCCGACACCGACACCAACGCCGACGCCGACACCGACACCAACACCAACGCCGACACCGACACCAACACCAACACCAACACCGACGCCTACACCGACACCAACACCGACGCCGACACCGACGCCGACGCCGACGCCGACACCGACATCAACACCAACACCGACGCCGACGCCGACACCAACACCAACACCGACGCCGACACCAACACCGACACCGACACCAACACCGACGCCGACACCAACACCAACACCAACACCAACACCAACACCAACACCAACACCGACACCGACACCAACACCAACACCGACACCGACACCAACGCCGACACCGACACCAACACCGACACCGACGCCGACACCGACACCGACACCGACACCGACACCGACGCCGACACCAACACCGACGCCGACACCAACACCGACGCCGACACCGACGCCGACACCAACACCGACACCAACACCAACACCGACGCCGACGCCGACGCCGACGCCGACACCGACGCCGACACCAACGCCGACACCAACACCGACGCCGACACCAACACCAACACCGACACCGACACCAACACCGACGCCGACACCGACACCAACGCCGACACCGACGCCGACACCGACACCGACACCGACACCGACACCGACGCCGACACCAACGCCGACGCCGACACCAACGCCGACACCGACACCAACGGTAGCACCATCGCCAACGGAACCGTCGACACCGGCAGAACCACAGACGCCGACACCGACCGTGACACCAACACCAACACCAACGGTAGCGCCAACGCCAACGGAACTGGCTCCGCCGACATCAACGGCGACCCCGTCGGTCGTACCTACTGCAGTACCGTCAGCGGCTCCGACCCAACCTGCCATCACGCCTGCTCCGCAGCGGACCGAGGTCAGCACATTGAAAGAAATACCGATTGAAGGGGAAATTCCGCTTGGCGGCGTACCAAGTATCGGAAGTGATCCTGAACATGGGACAATAGTGCTTAAACCTGATGGCAAGTGGAAATATGTGCCTGACAACGGCTTTACCGGAAAAGACAAGTTTACGATTATCATTACCGATGAGGATGGGAACTCCGAGGAGGTCGAGATTGAGATTCTGGTCGATGAAGTGCCTACAGGCACACTGCAAAAACCTGAAAATCAAGACGTGCCAAACAGGCTGCCTCAGACCGGAGAAGAAAGTCCGCTATTGTTTTATTTAACCGGAGTTGTCTTGGTTATTCTGGGTGCAGGACTCTCCAGAAGATATAAGACACGCAATAAATAATCGAGAACTCATTGGAACATACGAAGACACCCAGCTGAAGAGCGGGTGTCTTTGTATGTTTTATGAGGCAAAGAAGACTATAGCTTTCTTAAATTAAGCTGCTTCCATTCTTCATACCAGTTTGTTATTTCTGCCGGGGGGCCGATGCTGAGATCTCTGTTAAGCAGCTCTGCTAGCAGGTTGTAGCGCTCCTCGACTGCCGCGCGTTCTCCAATGCTGTTATAAACTTTCATTAGTCCGAAATGGGCCTGCTCGAAATAGGGATACATCTGAACAACCCGCTGGTATACAGTAAGCGCCTCGGGGATTTTATCGCTACTGGTGCAGAACTCCGCCATGCCCATTGCATGATGCAGCCAGATGGATCTTAATCGCTGCCGTTCACTTTCCGCCCATAAATAATCATAATCTCCCAGATAGTCTCCTGCATAAAAATCAAATAACCGCTGATGTTCCGCATAATTATCGTGATTAATGGCGGGGAGTGCCTGAATACCTTTTTCCCATTCCATAACGTCGATAAGTAAGTTGTCTGTCTCTAGGATATATCCTCCTTCGGTACTGACACTGTTGATTAGCAGATCAATTTCAGCTTGTTTCAAACAATTCCGAACCTGGTAAATTGTTGTGTACAGTAAAGTGGAAGCCTTCTTATATGAGATATTGGGCCATAACATCTCAATGAGATGATTTTTTCCGACGAAACGGTTGCGGTTATGTAGTAAATAGGCGAATAATTCCTGAGACTTTGAGGTGCGCCAGCGGATATTTAGAAGCGGCTGTCCGCAACGTTCGAACCGGAGCGACTGAAAACTACGGATCACGGTTTTATTTTCGTGCTTATCGGCAGATTCCTCGACCTTTTGCTCCTCAAGACGCTGAATGGTTTTGAGCAATCGCTCCAGCTTTACAGGCTTCAACAAATAATCCAGCGCATTCAGCTCAAAAGCACCCACAGCATAGTTATTATAGGCGGTCAAAAAGACTATCTTGGTTCGCGGACACTGTATTTGCAGCAGCTCTGCAGCCATCATGCCGTTCAGTCCCGGCATTTCGATATCCAGAAATATGACGTCTGGATTCAACTGTGCAGATGCTTGTACAGCCTTGGCCGGATCAGTGTAAGCACCGATAACGTTAACCATGGGCATTTCCTTCAGCATCAGTTCCAGATTCATTAGGGCCAGCTGCTCATCGTCAACAAGCAAAGCTTGAATCATTGTCATTCCACCACCTATTTACAAAATAAGTTATTTCAGCTAACTTAAAGTTTTTTCGCCACACTGAAAGAGACTACAGTCCCTGATTCGACTACGCTCTGCACTTTCAGCGTACTCCCACAAAATCGTTTTAACCGCCGGTCGGTATTTAACAGACCAATACCCGTTCGGCTGTTTGTCTTTATATCTAGAATATGTTTGAGGGTTTCTTCATCAATCCCCATACCATTATCGGAAACGGAAATCTCGACAGCCTGGCCAATATCGGCTACTCTAATTCGTACTTCCCCGCCCTCAGGCCTCTTTAATATGCCATGGGTAACGGCATTATCTACAAGCGGTTGAATAGTCAAAGGAGGAATTTGGACTTGTATGTTATCGTCGATCTCCCATACCACCTGAAGCCTATCCTGGAATCTCTTTTGTTGGATATACAGATAGGAACGAATAAGACTAAGCTCCCGATCAAGTGTTACTAGACGGTCAGAGTTTTGAAAATCTATGCCAAGCCTAAAATAGTTGGTGAGTTCATCAATTAAATCATCCATTTTTCCCCGGTCGATCTTACTGAGGGCAGATACTGCATTAAACGTATTGATCAGGAAATGAGGTTTGATTTGAGCCTGCAGCAATGCTGCTTCCATACGCAATCCTTCATTTACCGATTTTTTGAGATTTGTCAGCGATCTTACTCTGGATTTCAGTTCGGTTGCATTCACTGGTTTGGTTACATAGTCATTTGCCCCGGACCGGAATCCTGCTTCAATATCCTTTTCTCGATTACTGGCCGTCAAGAGAAGGACTGGAAGCTCTGCGATAGAAAAACGTTCGCGAATTCGTGCAGTCAGTTCGTAACCGGACATTATCGGCATGGTTACATCGGAAATGATTAGGTCCCATACGCCTGTTTCCAGCAGCGCTAGTGCTTCTACGCCGTTGATTGCTGAAAACAGATCATAATGTTCATTCGCAAAAATTGACTTTAGCACATTTAGATTAACAGGATCATCATCAACAACCATCAATTGTATCCTGTCAGTAGGTGAAGTGAGATTTAGCTCTGTGTAAGGAGAGCTCGTGTCAAGAGAAGCTCTAACATCATTGTTTACAGCTGTATTATCTGGAGCTTCAGGTACCAGCTCAGGTAGCTTTCCATCAGCTCCATCTGCATCAAGCTTTAATGTGAAAGTGAAAATAGAGCCGATATTGATCTCCGATCGTACCTCTATCGTTCCACCATGCATTTCAACAAGCTGTTTGCATATGTTAAGCCCCAGGCCAACTCCCCCCCTGAATGAAGCCGAGTCTAAAGGTGCCTGAACGTACGCCTCGAATACTCTACTCATTGTTTCCGAATCCATCCCCATCCCCGTATCTGCAACCGAAATGCTCGCCCATTCGCCTTTAATTTCGGCATACACTGAAACCTCGCCTGCTTCGGAGTACTTTATAGCGTTATGTAAAAGATTGAACAGAATTTGATTCAATCTGTACTCATCAGCAAATACTGGCGGGAAATCTGCCGGTATACAGTTGACCAACTGAATAGGCTTGCCCTCTATCATAAAGCGAAGCATATCGAGAACACTTGAAGCAACGCCATGTACGGAAATAGCCTCAAAGTTTAAATGAATCTGATTTTCCTTCAGTCTGGCTATATCCAGCAGATCGTTCAGCATATAAGACATACGCCGGCCAACCTTGACCAGCAAATGAAGGTCGTTAGCACTGTTTATCCCCAGCTTGTTCTGTTCTCTGTCGAATACCGACTCTGAGAGGTTAATCATACCGTGCAGTGGATTACGTAGTTCATGGGCTACAGTAAACAGAAACTCATCCTTTTGTTTGTCCGCCTTTTGCAGTATACCTGCCAGCTCCTGAGAGTCCCGTGACACCCCGATAAAGCGCTTGAACCAAAAGGCTGCAATACAAATCATCGCAATAATAAGGTCGAAAGGATATGAGGGCACCTCAATCCGGGCCTTTTCGTAAATAACAAGCCAAATCATACTGCTGACAGCAGCAAGAGCCGCTAGGAACAGAAAAATATTATCCGAAACCTGCTTGACCGTCGATCTGTACATCACATAAGGAGTAAGCAGGCAAGGAATGAACATTAGAGCGAAATATAGTGTTTCATGACCCTTCACAAGATGTAAAGGCAGAAGGCACACCGCCAGAATTGCAATGCAGCACAGGAGATTGTAGACTCGAACCGCCCGGTGGGGCACCCAAGAAGGAAGCTTGTCCTTAATCAATTGCTGCAAAAAGAACGCACCTGACAGCATAACGATATAGACAATTTTTTGTCCCCAGATATAGGTGAAGGGAAGCCACTTATACAATAACCTTGCATCGGTTAGTAACGTTGCGAAAATAATACAAACCATCATCATTGAGAAAGAAATCAGTTGCTTGTTCCGGGCTCCTAAAACATATAACAAAAATCCGTAGAGGGCATGAAGGGCATAAGCCACACAGGCAATCCAGAGCACATTTTCTTTTATTTTTATGTTTTTTCTAAGAGCGTTTTCCAGTCCGAATTCAACGGAATGAACAATCCCGCCACTACGAATTCCGTCAAAATTAGAGACTTGTATGATAAGTTCAATTTCGCTCTGATCTTTTATTGTAAAATACATTGTATACGGTTTTTCTAGTGGTGTGTAGTTGTCTTTGGTCATTCCCGGCTGTCCTGAGTGACCTAGCAGCTGACGGTTTATGTATACTTCTGACGAGCTTTTTATCCTCGTGATGTGGACGCCGTAAGACTCTCCCTTGTCTGGGTCCAGAAGAATCCTCAAGCGGTAAGTACCGGAACCATACTTGCCCTTGCCATATAAATCATCCTTTAAATTCCAAGTAGCCGGAACTTGGATCCATTGGCTTGGTGGTTGGAGTTCAGATAATGAACTGCCATTCCTGAATGGGAGCACACCGGGATAGAATTCCCATTCGCCATTCAGCGGCAGAGAGTGTTCGGTCAGAGAATCCCATCCCCGCAGATCCAGTACCCCTTGTTCCGCAAGAGGATAGTCTGCAGCCAGATTATATTGCAGCCATTCCAGACGTAAACCGGTTAAGACGACCATAAATATTGTGGATATTATCCATATTTTAGTTTTCTTCATAATGAACCTCTCATTCGACATGACAATATGCCTGAACCTTCTTGTTCTCCGGCTAATTCAGTGAAGCGGGCAGTTTAATCCCATGCAGCTTGCCGCCGGATTGAACCAGCAGCATGCCGCCGGTCTTCAGCAGGGGGGCGAATTCTCGTGATCCGGTACGGACGGTGAATACGGGCTTCGAGCTTATAAGGTCATAGGCATGCAGCAGTCCGTCGGACTGTCCGACATAAACCCCCTTGCCGAATATAGCCGCTTGCACCGTAGCGTTCTCTCCCCCATCGAAGTGTATATATTGTCCGGTATTCAGTTTCATGGCAATCAGGCCATGGCTGTTGTAATCGGTGAAATAGACCCGGTCCTGATGCACCAGGCCCAGCGGGGAGCGCTGATCATATCTCTCCTGGGCCCATTTCTTCACCGGCTCTGCGCCGGGCACATAGTTATTGAAATCGTATAGAGCGAGGCGCTGCCCTTGGTGAATGTACAGATCGTTCCCGTTAAGAAATGCGGAGCCATAAGAGCCGCCTCCGTGATATATTCCGTCCGTTACGGCATTGTCCGTCCAACCGTAGGTCCGCTCTCCTTTGAGTGCTCCGGTTCGGAGATTGAAGGCGGCGATTTTGATTTTGCGGTTCACCGGGTCATCATCCAGCATGAATAACTCGCAGGTTGTACCACCGGTGCCTGTATTTGCTGGTAATAGATGTTGCTTGTGCTTACTGCTGCCTCTTCTGCCTGAGCTGTTCCACCACCCGCTCCGAGTGGCAGCATCAGAGCAGCACAGACGGCACAGCTAAGTTTCATGAAATATTGTTCCTTTCTCATTGTGAATCCTCCATCCTCAATTGTATTGTAACCGGTGCATATTCTGGAACTTCTATTATATAGACTTATTATTTGTTAAAAAGTTACATTGAAATAGAGGGGGGAGTTAAATTTGAATTCTGCAGGGAGCAGAGATTCAATTGGAACAACGGTCCGAGGAAAAAGCTTATTTTTCAAATATTAAAATATTCATATATATATACAGAAACTTTAAATACATATATACTTGAGTCAGCTAAAATGAAGCTCTTGAGATCATTTTTAAAAAAGAAATAGAATCTTGTCTTCATATAATTATTAAGATAGGAGGCAAGTTTGTTTGAGTACTGTAAGCATCCTTGTACAGGCATATTTGGGGATTGAAAAACGTTATGAAGAACTTGTTAACCAATATTCGGGATTAACTTTTCTTGAAGGTTCAACTGCAGTTGTTGAAGGAGGAGCTTATTCTTGGAGTCCCCTAAGTGCAGATGCAGCATCAATCCAAGAGCGCCTATATGCTGATTACATAGACTTAATTAAAGTTGCACGAGAGACCCTGCAAAGTAAGGATAGTCCTTATTTTATAACGTATGAAGAGAGCGTAAAAGTAACACTAGCTTATTTCGCTCAAGAAGATTTAGTGTTTGTCTCATCGCTGGAAGAAGTTTTTAAGATTGTAAAAAGAGAAATAGATCTTCAACGTTCTATCATCTGCTCCATGATGTATGATAGTTGATTTTATTTTATCGGATATAAAAATAAAACCAGCGCGCACGGATCGCATCCGTGCGCGCTGGTTGTTTATATTCTACCCTACCCAAATACCTCAGTCCACTCTCCTGCCTGTTCTCTAGCCAGAATGGTAAATTGCTTGGTCAGTAGATTCGCTGCAAGCTTTGCCTCACTAGCTTGATGTTTCCACGTGATTTCCAGCTCATGACTGCTCTTCTCTTGAATTGTAATATCGCCACTGAAGGCAGGGCAGCTGTTTCTGAATTTCAGCAACTGGAACAACTTTTGTACAACGGGGCGTTTGGTCTCAACCTCAATTTCCTCCTTGGTGTAATAGTGCCGGTTGATATTGCGTCCTTCCTTCGTGCTCTCCAGCAGTTCAATATCATTCTCTCCGGCCAGCAAGCCTACATAATAGATTTGCGGGATACCCGGTGCAAAGCACTGAAGAGCCCTTGCCAGAAGATAGGCCTGATCGTCGTTTCCAAGTGCAGAATAATAAGTGCAATTAATCTGATAAATATCAAGATTGTTGTAAGCTTCCGTACTGTAAATTTTCTTAACATTGGCGCCTTGGCTGTAGAGATGTTCACGGGTCATTTCCGCTTCCTCATCTGATAATAAGTCCTTCACATCAACGACTCCGATGCCGTCATGAGTATCCAGGGTGGTAAATTGTTTGCGCGGACAAATCTGCAGCCAGTGGGCCAGACGATGGGCCTTCCCGCTGAACAGCGCATGCAGCACAAGCATCGGGAGCGCAAAATCGTAGACATAATAACCCTGCTCGGCAATCTTCAGCTGAATGCTGTAATGCTCGTGAATTTCAGGCAGCACGGTGATACCGGTAGGATTTACAATATCTTCGGAATACTTAAGCATTTCCCAGATCTCCGGCTCTACAAAAAAGCAGTTCGTTCCAAGCTTTTTGTTAGCATAAGCGAAAGCATCCAGGCGGATAATCGAGGCTCCCTTTCCGGCGAGAAAAGTCAGATTGTCCCGGACAAACTTCTTCGTGGTTTCTGTTGTCACATCCAGGTCAATTTGCTGCTCATCAAAGGTGCACCAGACTTTCTCCGTAGTTCCGTCTTTAAATGTGACTTCAACGTACGGTGCACGGGGTTTGCGTTTATAGATCAGATCGACATCCGCATCTGTGGGTTCGCCGCCGGGCCAGAAGTCCTTATACCGGATGAACAGATCAGCATATTCCGAATCCTCTTTTTTATCCAGAAAATCCCGGAAATAAGGCGACTGTCTGGAAATGTGATTGATCATAAAGTCGTACATCATATAGAATTTCCTGCTCATCTCTTCAACCTCAGACCATGATCCAAAGGATTCATCCACTTGGGTGTAATCCATGGGTGCAAATCCGCGGTCGCCGGACGAAGGATAGAAGGGCAGTAAATGGACCCCGCCGACCACTCCTTTCAAATGTTTGTCCAATATTTCATTCAATTCTTGTAAATTGCGTCCCAAGCTATCGGCATAGGTGATCAGCATGGCTTCATTTTTAATTTGCATAATAAAATGTTCCTCTCTGCCCTGTAAGTTTTGTTAGTGGGTGATGTTCGTTTCTCGTGTTAATTTCCACATGATGCTTTCATAATCGCCTTTCCATAGTGCGGGAACGGCAAGTCCGCTGTTCATCAGTTCATCCGCGCCATAGACTCCGCCTTTGTCGCAGGAATAATCGCTGCCTTCATCCAGACCTTGCAGCCGAACCGAGCTCACCCGGCTGTTTGCCTCCGCTCCGGTTCTAAAATAAAAGACTAGCGCTTCGCTCTGGTCGGCGGAAACAAACATCCATGCGGTCTCATTACCTTCAAACGGGCTGAGCAGCCGGTAAAAACCGCCAAATTGGATCAGTATCCGGTTTGTTTTATAAAGCTTAATCTGCCTCCGAATCTCAGTTTTTTCTTCTTCGCTTAACGCGGTTACGTCAAGCTCGTATCCGAAGTTCCCGCTCATGGCGACATGCCCGCGGATGTCCAGTGAAGTGCTGCGGTGCACTTGATGATTCGGAACAGCGGAAACATGGGCACCCATGGTGATAATCGGATAGACAAGGCTTGTTCCATATTGAATCTTCAAGCGGGACACGGCATCCGTGTTATCGCTTGTCCAGGTCTGAGGCATATAATACAGCATACCTGGATCAAAACGCCCGCCTCCGCCTGAACAGCTTTCGAATAGGACATGCGGGAACATTGTCGTCAGTTCCTCCATTACACTATACAAGCCAAGGATATAGCGGTGAGCGGTTTCGCGTTGTCTCACCGGCGGAAGGGTCGCCGAGCCAATCTCTGTCATATGTCTATTCATGTCCCATTTGACATAGGTAATCGGGGCGGAAGACAGGATGCCCGAAACCATGGAGACGATTTCGCCGCATACTTCCGTCCGCGAGAAGTCGAGAACCAGCTGGTTGCGTCCCTCTGAACGGTTGCGGCCGGGAACATGCAGACACCAGTCAGGATGCTTGCGGTACAGCTCACTTTCCTGGGAGACCATTTCCGGCTCAAACCATAAGCCGAATTGCATATCCTTGTCCACGATTCGCCCGGCCAGCCTGTTCAATCCGCCCTCCAGCTTGTTCTCATTGACAAACCAGTCTCCGAGAGAAGATTTATCATCATCGCGTTTGCCAAACCAGCCGTCATCCAAGACAAACAGCTCCATGCCAAGTGAGCTGCCGGCTTCTGCGATCCGTTCGATACTGTCTGCATTAAAGTCAAAGTAGGTTCCTTCCCAGTTGTTAATCAGAATGGGGCGGACCTGGTCGCGGTATTCCCCGCGGCATAAACGTTCTCTGAACAATCCGTGAAACGTCCGGGACATTCCTCCCAGCCCATTCGGTGAGTAGACAAGGATTGCTTCAGGACATTGAAATGCCCCGCCAGGCTCAAGACTCCAGCTGAAGTCAAAATCATTGATCCCCATAGAGACCCTCGTGGTCGAGAACTGTTCCACTTCCGCTGAGGCTGTAAAGCTTCCGCTGTACACCAGGCTGAATGCAAAGATCTCACCGCATTCTTCTGTAGCTCCTTTTCGTGCCAAGGCAAGAAAGGGATTGTGCTGGTGGCTGCTGGCGCCCCTGCGGCTCTCAATAGACTGGATTCCCTTATGCAGCGGTTGGCGTTCAATATGCCGTTCTCTGGCCCAGGCGCCGGGAAGATGTACCATATCAAAATTGTCATCGCGGAAATCGACATTGGCGCTGAAAGCCCGCAGGACCTGCAAGGGCTCGGCTCCTTTATTCAGCAGCCGGACGGAGCGGGCAATTACATTTCGTCTTTCGTAAACGGTATAAGACAACGTAACGGAGAGACCAAGGAGGGAATCCAGCAGATGGATTTGCAGGGTCTGCGCTTCGTGTTCGTCTTCCACGTAAGTAGCGGGAAGACCGTCTAAGGACGGTTTTCCCTGAACGATCTGATGGGAGATCACCCGCAGATCGGAGATGGTTGTACCATCTGTGGTCTGGATTTGATAGGCCGGATTGCGGAAATCAGTGCCTCCATAAGCCGGGTATTCCTGCGGAAGAGTGTCAAGAGAGAATGTGCGGTCCTCCGGGTTGGGGTTAGGAGAGAATCCCCGGTCCAAATATTGCAGTGCATTACTGCCTTCATACCGGCGAAGACGTTTGCCCCAATAGAGATGGGCCAGATAGTCCCCATCAATAATTCGCAGTATGTAGCTGGTCTCACCCGCTG
This sequence comes from Paenibacillus sp. FSL H3-0321, assembly GCF_038002865.1. NCBI lineage: Bacteria > Bacillati > Bacillota > Bacilli > Caryophanales > Paenibacillaceae > Paenibacillus > Paenibacillus sp. FSL H3-0321. Next base: position 6,109,277 of record NZ_JBBODH010000001.1, read on the forward strand.
TTAAATGGAACGTACGGGATTCGGCATCGAATTGTATACTCATCTGGGCTCACTCCTTTAACGGTTAATTAACAAGGTTCAGCTTTTTACAGCCCCGGCGGATAAACCGGCAATGAAAAAACGCTGGAGGAAAAGATACAACAGCGTAAGCGGCAGCATGGACATCAGAGATCCGGCGGCTACCCAGCTCAGATTGCTGGTAAACTGGGAGAAGAATGCGGATAAGGCCACTGTCAGCGTATGCATGCTTGTTGTTTGCAGAAAGAACAGCGAGAACTGATAGTCATTCCAGATCGAAACGCCTGACAAAATAATCGCCGTCACCGTTACGGGCTGCAGCAGCGGCAAAATGATTTTGAAGAATAGTCCTACTCTGGAGGTTCCGTCAATCATCCCGGCTTCATCCAGTTCTTTGGGGATGGTGCCGATAAAACCGGTGTACAAGAAAATGGTCATCGGAAGATTGAAGGTTACATTGAGCAGGATTACACCCCAATACGTATTCAGACCATTCAAATCCACGATGAACTGGTATAGCGGTACCAATACGGTTAAGGGGGGAACGATTAGCGCGGAAATGAACAGAATATAAACGAATTTATTCAAGCGTGTCTGAAAACGGGACAACGGATAGGAGGCAAGCGAGCCGACAACCAGAATAAGGAGAACGGCAAAAAACGTTATGATTATATTATTAATAAAGGCACGGTCTAGATTGGCATATTGCCAAGCATTCTTGAAATTGTCCAGATTGAAATAACCCGGAAGAACCCACTTCGAACTTAAATCACTTTCCTTTTTGAACGCGGTGCTGACTAATAGGTACAGCGGAACAATATGAACTACGCCAATCAGCGCCATCAACGCGATTTGCCACTTATTTATTTTGGGGGTTGCCATTATGCATTCTCCTTTCTCCGCAGCAGAATCAACGCAGCTATGCCGATAATGCTAGTAATAAAGAACATTAAGTTACCCATAGATGCTGCGTATCCAGCATCCTGTCTGGCAAAATACATTTGGTACATCATCGTTGACAGAGACTGTGAGGCGTAGCCGGGACCTCCGTTGGTTAGAGCGATGATTACGTCAAACAGCTTCAGTCCGCCAATGATATTAATGACCACATTGATAGTGATTGACGGGGCTAGCAGAGGGAAGGTGACATTCTTGAAACGCTGCCAAGCGGACGCGCCGTCCAATGAAGCTGCTTCATAATAATCGGCTGAAATGGACTGCAGGCCTGCCAAATAAATAATCATGGCCGTACCGACAAATTGAAAGGTGTTGACCAGCGTAATCAGCCAGACATTCAGCTGCGGATTGGCCAGGAAATTAACCGGATCTCCGCCGAACAGCTTAACCAGATCGTTCAAGGCGCCGCCGTTCATCTGGAAGATGAAATACCATATGTAACCCATGATCAAAGGGCTGATAATGACCGGCAGATAGATGATTGTTCTGACGATCCCTCTGCCTTTAATGCTCTGGTTCAACAAAAGCGCGTACAGCAAGCCAAACAAGTTTTGCAGAATAGTGCTGCCCAAACCATAGGTTAATGTATTTTTGACAACCGTTCCTATATTCGGATCTGTAAATAAGCGTTTATAGTTGGCTAAGCCAACCCAGGCGGAATTTTGCGAATAGCCGTCCCAGTTTGTAAAAGAGATCCGTATGCCGTTCATAAACGGGTAAAAAATAAATGCAGCAAACAAAATCAATGCCGGCAAATACATCATATTGATTCCGAGTAATGATTTCTTCACACAATTCCCTCCCAATATGAGGAACAGAGAGCCCTCTTTCAGTGAGGACTCTCTGTTCCTGCTCTATATCTATTTCTATTTCTGCTGAGCTTTTAGCCGTTCTACTTCTGACTTCATATTCTCGCTGTATTTCTTAGCGGTGATATTTCCGGCCAACAATTCCTGGGCGTTCGTAATCATTACATCCCACATGCCGTTAGGAAGGTATATCCGGTCAAAATAAGGCAGTACTTTGGTATCCTTATATTGATCATAGTAATCACTGAAAGCGCCACCGCCGGATACATCCTTGAGAGCGGCTGGAGAAAGGGTAGCATCGGATACTTTCTTGACATTATCCGGCTGCGCCATATAATTCAGGAAATCTTTCGTCTGTTCCGGATAATTGGTGTCCTTCCATGCCCCCAGTGCAAGGCGTTCGCCTCCGGCAAAGGTAGGTTCGTCGCCTTCAACAATAGCTGGCAGCGGGGCGATTCCCATTTTCACATCAGGATTGATCTTTTGGATATCTGCATAGGACGAAGGAGTGTGGAATGCAAATGCCAGCTTGTCTTCAGCGAAAAGGCGGGCTTCATCCGCATATTTTGCCGTCAGCAAGTCGTTGTTTGTATAGCCCTTGTCATATATTTCCTTGAATTTCTCAGGCAGATAGGTCCATTTATTCCAGTCGAAGGTGCCATCAAGAAGTGCCTGGGCTTCATTCTGCGGCGGAGTAATCAGAAGCGGATTTGCCATCATATCAAAGAACTGGCCGATGGTCCAAGGATCTAGCCCGGAGAAGAACAACGGAATGACTTCGCCTTTGCTTTCCGTTTTGATTTTTTCGGCGGAAGCCAGCAGCTCATCCAGGGTAGCCGGCGGTGTCACACCGTATTTCTCAAGTACAGCAACATTATAGAATAGGCCGTCTTTCGCTTCGTTGAGCGGCAGCGCATAGACTTTACCGCTTTCATCCGTAAGCGTCGGTTTGATCGTGTCGGTCATTTTTGCTGCCCAAGGTTCGTTTTTCAGATCCATGGTGTAATCACCGTAACGGAGCTTGGCCCAGCCATGGGTATCGAAAATATCCGGCAATTCGTTGGAGGCCATTTTCATTTTCATAATACTTTCATAGTTGGAGCCTGGGAACTGAACCTCAATTTTTGTCTCCGGATGCTCCGTTTGATAGTTCGCTACAATTTCCTGGATTACATCCCGTACACCCTGTTCACCTACGGTCAGCATCATGGTCAGCTTGACGTTCTCTGCTGCACCTTCCACATTCTTGTTTTCGTTATTGCTGCATGCAGCAAGTCCGAGACAGAGACTGGCAGCCAGTACAGAACTTAGATATTTCTTCTTCATTTTTTCATCCCCCAATTATTAATTAACGCGCTTACATACAAAAGAATAGCATTTATAAAAGCGCTATCAAATGACACCATTCTACGATTTACGCGCTCATTTCTCGAATTGACTTCTGGGTGTACTTTCCTTATTCTTGTTGTAGTAAAGGAGGGGCTTCCCATGAAACTGCATACGCTGCGATCCAAATTAACCCTTTCTTACGCATTGATCATAGCCATACCTGTGGCGATTATTATGGTTTGCATGCCGGCTTATTATCAGTATCTTTTGGAACGGGAGACCGAAGCGCTGACGCGGAACACGCTTACGTCCATGACCGAACATATTGTGACCTATCTGGAACAGTTAGAGCAAATCACTTATCTTCCCTATTTTAGCCCGGAATTAATGCAAGCTTTGATTACTAAGAATACTTCTGATTATTCTTCCAACACCGATTTCGTCAAATACCCGGTGGAGCTGACCTTAAATACCTTCCTGCCGGCATTTCTGCTGACCTACGGCAACAATTTATCAGCCGCCTTGCTGCTGACTCAAAATGGTGACGTCTACAGCCAGACCAACGGTCTGTCGGATGTCGTTGAAGATTATCCGTTTTTTGAACAGCCGTGGTATCTTCAAACGGTGCAGGCCGATGGCAAAGCAACCTTTATAAGCACCCACCATCAGGATTATTTTACAGCCCCGCTGACCAAACGTGTATTCTCCGTAGCCCGCGTTATTAAAGATCCTGAATCCCTTCGTCCGCTGGCTGTCATTATGGCTGATGCGCAGACAAGCTTGCTGGACGAGATTGTGATCAAAGATTTTGGCGTGCGGTCCATTAGTGCGATTCTCAATGAAAAGGGAGAGGTCTTTTATTCCACGGCCCCTTTGTCAGAGCATATTATCAAAGAGATCTCCAGTGCAGGGGTATCCCAGGTTAAAGATTCCGGAGAATCTTATGTCGTCATCTCCAAACCGATTCGCCAGGCCAATTGGAAAATGGTTGCGCTGCTTTCGAAATCAGAGTTGAGGGAAAAGGTAGAATGGATGTATATCGTAGGGCTGCTGTTTGCCTTTATCGGCCTGCTGCTCACACTGCTGCTGTTGCGTTATGTTTCGCGCTGGATTGTGGGTCCCTTTCTTCAAATGAAACAGGCGATGAAGCAGGTGGAAAGGGGGAATTTCCAGGTCCGGCTGGAGCCCGTCGGCAAAGACGAAATCGCCAGTCTGGGATACTCCTTCAACCATATGATTGACACCATCAACGAGCTGATCCAAAAAGAATACGTCGCCGTCTTAAATGAAAAGGAAATGAGATTCCGGGCGTTACAAGCCCAGATAGAGCCTCATTTTCTGTTCAATACGTTAAATGGATTTTTCGCGCTGAACAGGATCGGTGAAAAGAAAAAGCTGGAGGAGGCCATCCTTTCCCTCAGCTCACTGCTGCGATATACGCTTGTTCAGGAGAATTGGACTACCATAGGGGAAACCTTTACTTTTCTGCGCAAATATTGCGGCTTGCAGCAATTGCGTTTTGATGACCGTTTGGAGTTCAGCCTGCAGTTCGATCCCCGAATTTCAGAATTTAAAATTCCCAAACTGCTGCTCCAGCCACTGGTCGAGAATGCGATTATTCACGGGATTGAACCTTCAGCCCTGCCCTGCCGCCTTGTTGTCGATGCGGGACTTGAACAGAAGGGCGAAGATTGCTTGTACATAAAAATAGAAGATAGCGGAGTCGGGTTCCTGGAACCAGCCGCTGAATTAGAGGATAGCATTGGACTGCGTAATGTGCAGGAGCGATTGAAATTTGCTTATCCGTCCGCTGTCTTTGATATTCACAGCTCGCCCGGAATGGGGACCACCGTGACCATTCGAATACCGCTTAAGGATGTGGAGAAATGAGAGTGCTTGTTGCAGATGATGAGAAGCTATCCAGAGTCTCATTGATCAGCATGCTGGAGGAATCGGAGCGCGACATTTCAATTGCCGGTGAGGCAACTAACGGGGAGGACCTGCTGAATGCTTTGTCAAAAATGCAGCCCGATGTAGCTTTTGTCGATATCCGAATGCCCAAAATGAACGGACTGGAAGCGATTGAACGCGGCCGCAAGCTTTCTCCCCATACCCAATGGGTCATTTTGTCGGGGTTTTCCGAGTTTGATTATGCCCGCAAGGCGCTTAGCCTGGGAGCCTTTATGTATTTATTAAAGCCTCTGGGAATGGAGGAGCTGGGAGCGGTCCTGGATTCACTTTTTACTAAGATTGATCAGACCTACCAAAGGCTTGACGACGAGTTTGAGCACTACATACTGGCAGCTTTGAATAACGGGCAGTCCCCCGGCCTGGCAGAATTCGTCTCCGAAGCCCGTTATACGAAATATAAGGTATTACTGATTGCGACAGATACGCATGCATTCCCGGGACAAATGGAACAAGCCAAGCACTGTTTATACAGGGCAATACAGGAAGCTGTCAGCGGATGGTCCTCTTTAACTTGCCGTGTGGCAATATTTACGCTGACTAGCGGGGAAACAGCGGTGGCGATGTGTTGGCAGGAGGGGGAGCCGAAGGACGATCTGCAGATGGAAGTTATGACGGACAGCATATATCACCGAATAAACCGTCTGACAAACCAAAGGATTGCCTATACTCAGGTTGATAGCAGCATATACGCAAATATTGGCGGCATGCTGGCAGGTCTGCAGGACATTCGCCGGTTGCTGCCGCTGCGTGCCGTTATAGGAATTAACCACAGATTTTCGCTTGAAGAGCTCCAGAAGCAGCCTCCTGCGGCAGCTCATATGGGACTTGTAATGACCAAGCTGGTCGATGATTACCATCACCATCTCTATATGGATTACTGCAGGGAGTTGGAAGAAATTACGACCCTGTTAAGGACGGAACAACACTCCAAGCAACAAATAAAGCATATGCGGAGTTTTATTCAATATGGAATGAATGATAGTGCTGAGCTTGAAACCGCTGAGCTGACGACCCTACTTACCCGCCATGCGGATAAGCTGCTATCTGACAAGAAGAAACTGGAGGGCGAGCCACCGGATATGATCTCAGAAGTGATCTATTCTATTGAACAACATTATGCCAGCAATATCTCCATTGCCCAGTTAGCGGAGAGGCTGAGAATCACACCTAATTATCTGAGCTCTACCTTCCACAAAAAGACAGGGACCACATTTACGAAATATTTAACCCGTCTGCGGATTCACCGGGCCAAGGAGCTTTTAAGTACGACCAACCTTCCGGTAAAAGATATCGCCCTGCAAGTGGGATATTACAGCACCAGACATTTCGTCAAATTATTTATAGAATCCGAAGGCTGCTATCCGACAGAATACAAGAAGCAGGCTCGGCTATAGGTTAGCATTACACACCATCACGCCGCTGAACTGAAATGAACAGGTAATGTTTTGTGCTTTCTGGGTAATAATTGATATGCATTTGGATAACCTATCCATAACCCGGAAGAAACGAGGCGATAAGCATGTCCAATTTGAACAACAGTCATCAGGAAGCTGTCGAGACGGTTAGAGATTTGATCAAAGGCATTGATACGGCCATGTTAACAACGATTTCGGCCGAAGGACTGGTATCCCGTCCCATGAAGACACAGGAAGTCGAGTTCGACGGAGATTTATGGTTTCTTACCAAGAAGGATACCAGCAAATTCGAGGAAATTCTTCATGACCCGAGGGTTAATGTCATATACGCTGATAAATCCTATGTCTCCATCCGTGGAACGGCCAAGCTCGTCCAGGATGTGGAGAAGAAAAAAGAATTTTGGAATCCAGGCTACGATGCTTTTCTGCAGACCAGCTATGATGACCCCGACGTAATTCTGATCCGGGTCCAGGCCGAAGCGGCGGAATATTGGAAAAGCGGCAACCTGGCCGAGAAAGTGACTTACCTGTTTAAGCGGCTAACGAAGCAGGATACGGAGCAATCGAATCTCAATGAGACGATTGATTTGAAGTAGGAGTCCGTAACGATTATTACACAATGCATAAATAGCCTGATCCGCAAGTAAAGCCGCCGGGAATTTTCCCGGCGGCTTTTCGCCGGATTATTCCGCCTTTTCCTTTCCTTGAGCGAGAAGCTTGTCGGCCGCCTGCTGCTGCCGGTATTGTCCGGGAGTCAGCCCCGTCCGGGTCTTAAACATCTTATTGAAATAACTTACGTTCGCATATCCGATTTCCCGGCAGATCTCCTCAATGGAAAGGTCGAGCTGCTTCAATAGCTCCATAGCCCGCTTCATGCGAAGCTGGATCAAATAATCGTTGACGGTCATCCCTGTGGACTCCTTGAAGATACGGCTTAAGTAGGATGAGCTGCGCTGAACATATTCGGCTACCGTGTCCACAGAAATATTATTATTGAAGTTCGCATCCATATAGTCCGTCGCCAGCTGCAGGGTCACATCCGTCATCTTGGAACGTTTCTCCTTGTGGTAGGTGATGATCCGGCTGCACATGTCCAGCAGGCACTCTTCCATATCGGACAAGGTCTCGGCACGCGCCAGCACATCTGCGTAAGCCGGTCTGTCCCCGAACACTGCGGACATATCGCCCCGGGTCTGGACAAGCGTCTTCATAATTTCCCCGCTCAGCTGGAAGAACAGCTGCTGGATATTGGCCTTCCCCAGCTTCTTGTCAATCACGGTCCGGGTGATCTGCCGAATGGCATTGAAGCATTCCTCTTTATCCGTCTGCAGCAGCGCCTGCAGCAGTTTTGTTTCCAGCTCGTACGGATAATAATAAGCCTCCTCTTCTGATTTCCAGTCGGCGAGAATGTCATAGGACAGAATTTCCCCTTTGCCGATGTACATTTTCAGATTCAGAGCTTCCAAAGTATTCTCGTACGCCAAACGGACCTTTTCTTCCCCCTTGTAAATTGGACTGACGGCGAAGGTCGCGTTCATGCTGTACCGGGTCAGCAGAAGCTGCTTCAGCTTCTTGGCTTGCTCTAGCGGGAATTCGTCGTCGCCCGGAGGAACGGTCAGAAGAATCACCGTCCGCTTCTCATCCTTGGCGAAGATTTCACCATTGATGTCGCCTCCCAGCTCTTCCATCAGCCCGTAGCGGAACAGGTGGAATTGGAGGTTGCCATCCGGTCCGTTCAACGGATAAGGCTCCTCCAGCTCAAGAGTCAGCACAGCAAACCGGCTAAAGTCCAGCCGGAGCCCCAGCAGCTCCGCTGCCTGATCTGTACTGCCGCCCTGGATGAGGTCGTTCAAATACTTCTCCTTGATCGCTGTCCGGTTATCGGTAAGAAGGGAATCTACCTTCCCCTTCTCCGTCATCAGCGTCTCCCAGTTGCGGGCCAGCTGATCGAAGATATGACGGATGAAGCCGGCTTCGTCACCGGCAGGCAGTTGGGAGGCTTCTCCGTCCTTCTGACCGGCCTGGGAGCCGCCGATATAGGAAATTACACTCTGGAGCGGCCGGTACAATCTTCTGGACAGGAAAAAGGATAAGGTGAACGCGGCTATCAGATATGCCGCCGCAACCGTGATGACAATGACCTTGATCCGGTCCATTCCTTGCAGAAGAGCGGAACGTTTGGTAATGTCCACGAATCTCCAGCCGGTCAGCTCCGAGGTTGTATAGGAGACGATCCGGTCGGAATCATCAATGTAGAAGCCGCTTGCCCCGGTCAGCCGGCCGGGGTCCAGCTGTTGAAGCAGGGATTCCCCGGCTGCAGCATCGGAATAGAGCAGCTCAGAATCCGGCCCTAAAACAAGGGTGTTGCCTTTTTTATTATGATAATGGCTTAAATAGTCGTCGAATAGCAGCTGAAGCTTCAAATTCATGACGATGGCACCGTCGACTTGACCGATTAAAGGCATTTTTTGAAGCAGACTGGCGGCAGGATGATCTGGTGAGAAACCGTCTTGCCGTCCGGTAACCCAGATTGTGCGGCTGTCAGAAGGCTGATTCCAGACCTCAATCCAGGAGGTATCCACGAAGGTGGAGATGGGTGATGCCTTGATCTCGGGACGCGAGGTCAGGATAAGCTCCAAGGGGGCGTAATATAAATAGATGGAATCGATGTAGGGGCTGACCTTCTTCTGTTCTTCCACGAAGCCGGTGAGATCAATGAGGGAGCTGACGCTTAATTTGCTGCCGTTTGTATGATACAGGTAGGATTGGGTCGTAATCATGCCGGTGGCGGCATATTTGATGGCGGTCAGTTCCTTGTGGATGAGCTCCTGCTGCTGTGTCAATATGGATTCGTTGTACGCAATGGCGTTCTGAATGTTATTGTCCGCCGAAATGGAGTAAGTAATGGTGGAAATGAGAATGACGGTGATCACGGCAATGGCAGTGAAGGATAGAAGCAGCTTGACGAACATTGTATTATGTTTGATCGAGCGGTTTCTCAGCAAGGTACTCACTCCACTTCTCTAAGATGATTACGCTTACATATTTAACCAGCGACACAGCGAGGTACAGGGGGATTATATCACAGATGGCTTTTCCGGCAAGGGGAAGACCGAAAAACATATAAAAAAAAGAAAAACATAATCCGGTTTCCGGGACAGAAATGGCCAAAAACATAAAAAGAAGCGAAAGAGAGGATTGTGTACTTGGTCAGAGCAGGCTATCTTAAATGTTGTAACCGCTACCATAACCCCGGCCGGGAGCTATCGTGAGGATGCGGTCTAATACAGTTTCGATTAGGGGGACATTCTTGTGCAGACTAAACTTAAGAAACTAGGCAATGCCATTATGCCGGTGATCGTTGTGGCAGGCCTGCTTGCCGGGTGCGGCAATGGCGGAGATAACGGGAACAACGGAAAAAACGCGGCTTCGCCAGAAGCAAGCAAGAGCGCAAACACTGCAAACACCGAAAAGGCGGCAGCAAAGCCGGTGGAGATTACATGGGGTATTCACTTCCAGGCTCAGGGAGTTGTAGAGGACTCCGCCGTTCAGAAGTGGCTTGAAGAGAAATTCAATGTAAAGATCAAACCGGTGAAAGTGACCGATGCCAGCATCGCATCCGGAGAGATTCCTGATATCTTCATGCTGGGCGATCCCTCCAACGTGTCGGCGTATATGAATCAGGGTGTTCTGATGGATATTGATCCGAACATGCTGAAGGAAAAAATGCCGGAGTATTCCAAAGATATTGAAAAAAACAACGCGCTGTTTCAAACCGTTACTGTAGACGACAAGTTATGGGCCATCCCAATGTTTATTGATCTGAAGCCATATGATCTGGCGATGCTCTGGCGCAAGGATTGGCTGGATAAGGTAGGCATCACAAAGGCTCCGGAGACACTGGATGAGTTCGAGAAGGCAGTCTATGCATTTGCTGAGAAGGATCCGGACGGAAATGGCAAAAAAGATACCTACGGCTTGACGGGTACGGCGACGTCCACCTGGTCATCCGGCTTCTATTCCATCTTCGGTGCGTTCGGCGTGGAACCGACCATGTGGCACGAGAAGAACGGAGAACTGATGAACGGCTCCGTGATGCCGGAAACGAAGGAAGCGCTGGCCAAACTTCGGCAGTGGTATGCCGACGGGGTCATTGACCCTGAGTTTATCACGGATACACAGGATTCCTACCGCAAGAAGCTTTACAATAACCGGATTGGTGTCATTGAGGAGCAGATTGCCAAGGGTGCGCTCCCGACTTCGGGAACCGTGACGGAAATGAAGTCTTTGAATCCTAATTCGGAGCTGGTCTTTGCTAAGAATCCTAAGGGACCTGGTGGTGACGGCTCCTGGGACTGGGGAGTGAAGAGCAACTTTGTCGTCATCAGCAACAAAGTGAAGGATCAACCGGAAAAGCTTGAGAAGCTGTTCGAAATACTGAGAGCAGAAAGCAGTGACGAAGAAACCATCAACATGACCAGCCTCGGGGTGAAGGGCACTCATTGGGACTTCGTTGAGAGCGGAGCCGCCTCTGGAGCCACTACGTTCCTGACTGGTTTCGAGAAGCAGGAAGCACGCGATCAGATCGGCGTTAGACTCTTCTCATTCGGTAACATCACGACGCAGGCCTACCGTGAGAAATACTCTAATCCGGACTTGAATGAAGCCATCAAAACCTATTCCTCCGCTCCAAATATGACGGATGCGCTGCTCTTCTCGGCGCTGCCTTCCGATGGCAAATACAAGAATGACCTGACTTCGCTGATGCAAAAATATTTCGCCCAAATCATCAGCGGTGAAATTCCACTCGATGATTTCGATAAGTTCGTTACAGAGTGGAAATCCAGAGGCGGCGATGAGTTGACCAAGGAAGCTAATGAGATGTACCAGGCTCAATTTAAAAAATAAATAAATCCGGTTACGGTGGTTCCGCAAGGGCAAAAAAGGGTTCTTGCGGAAATGAGCCGGTCGGGGTTTCAGGGGAGTGCAGTATGAAAACCATAAGAAAGCATGGAGAACTAATGGCGTTGTTTCTGTTTGCCTTTATCTTCTTCGTCATCTTTAAATATGGTCCGCTCTACGGCGTGATCATTGCCTTCAAGGATTTCCGGGTTGTGGATGGAATATGGGGAAGTCCCTGGGTGGGCTTCCATCACTTTCAGGAATTGTTTCATAGCAGCGACTTTTACCGTCTGCTTAAAAATACGCTCCTTCTGAACATGTACCAGCTGATCTTTGCTTTTCCTGCACCGATCATTCTGGCAATACTCCTGAACGAAGTCCGCTCCCGCGGCTTCCAGAGATTTATTCAGACGACTATGTATTTGCCCCATTTCGTATCTTGGGTAATTATGTCGGGTCTTCTTATCTATTTTCTATCGCCAACTACCGGAGTTGTAGCTCAAATCGTAGGCTGGTTCGGAATGGAGCCCGTCTTCTTCATGGGCAAGAAGGAATACTTCCGGAGCATCATCGTAGGTTCCTCCATCCTGAAGGATCTGGGCTGGGGTTCAATCATTTATTTTGCAGCTTTGTCGGGGATCAACCCTGAAATTCAGGAATCAGCCATTATTGACGGAGCTAACCGCTGGCAGCGGATCATCCGGATCAATATTCCTTCGATCATGCCTACCATTTCGATCATGTTCATCTTGAGTCTCGGCGGGTTCTTAAGTGCAAATTTTGAACAAATCATTAACCTGCTGAATCCGGTCACTTTCGAAACCGGCGATGTCATCGACACTTATGTCTATCGGGTGGGGCTGCAGCAGTTCCAATACAGCTATACGGCGGCTATCGGTCTGTTCAAATCATTTGTGGGGCTGCTGCTCATTCTGGGCGCCAATCTGACCGTGAGGAAAATGAGCCAAGGGGAGAACGGATTATGGTAGAAGCAGGAGGAAGTCAGTCATGAAGGTGAAAAAATGGCAGGATCTTATTGCCCCGGCAATGATCTATTTTGTATTATCGCTACTCGCGCTTATCGTCGTTTACCCGTTCATCCATGTTATCGCAGTATCCTTCAGCGGCCGCGGGGAGGCACTCCGCAGCGGATTCCATTTCATCCCAAGGGACTTTGAATGGAGAGCTTACAAGGAATTGCTGGAGTATCCATTCATCTGGTCGGGCTATGCGAATACTATATTCCGCATGATCGTAGGCACCTTCCTGACGCTTCTGGTTACCGTCTGCGCTGCTTATCCGCTGTCGCGCCCGGATTTTCCGATGAAGCGTGTCCTGGTTATGCTCCTGCTGTTCACCATGATCTTCGACGGGGGCATTGTGCCGAATTATCTGCTCATTAAGGAGCTGCATCTGCTGAACTCACGCTGGGTGTATGTGCTGCCTTCGGCAGCTAACGCCTTCCAGGTTCTGGTCATGCTTTCGTTCTTCCGCTCCATTCCGGATGCTCTGATTGAAGCGGCCCGTATCGACGGAGCCAGAGACATTAGGATCTTGTTCCGTATCGTGCTGCCACTCTCCATTCCGTCCCTCGTGACGATCGGGCTGTGGTCGCTGGTTCATCATATCAACGCGTTCATGGACAATTTGCTGTACGTTACCGACCAATCGAAATTTGTCCTGCAGCAAGTCATAAGGCAAATCCTCATTGAGAACAAGCTCGATCCGTTCACTACGGCAACCAATCTGGTGCCTCCTGCACCAGAGAGCCTGAAGATGGCGTCAGTAATCGTATGTTCTTTGCCTGTGCTCATCATTTATCCTTTCTTGCTCAAGTACTTTGAGAAAGGAACAATGATCGGGTCGGTGAAAGGGTAAGTTCCGGGGAACCTCACGGTTCCCTTTCGAATTAAAACCGATAACAAGGAGGCCTGTACTGACATGAAGAGAAAAGCGGTCATTGTCTTCTGGATTATTGCCTTGATAGTAGGTTTGACCCCGGGGTTTGTCCCGGGTACGGAGATTCAAGCGGAGGAAGCCCCAAGTCCCGGAGCAGTCTATTTCGTAGCGGAAAATGGAAGCGATTCCAACTCTGGTGTGGAGGCGGCTCCTTTCCGTACCCTGGAGAAGGCCAGGGACACCATCCGCCAGCTGAAGCAGGGCACGGGTCTGCCTGACGGCGGCGTTACGGTTTATTTGAGAGGCGGCACATACAGCCGTACCGCAAGCTTCCTGCTGGAGGAGCAGGATTCGGGGACGGCAGACAAACCGGTCACCTACAAGGCATATCCGGGTGAATCCGTGCGGCTGAGCGGCGGCCGGCAATTGGAGAAGTCATGGTTCGCCCCGGTAACAGATCCAGCGGTTCTGAACCGGATCATCAGTCCCGATGCAAGATCCAAGGTTCTGCAGGTGGAGCTGCCGGGGCATGGCATTACCGATTACGGAGTCATGAGCCGTCATGGCTACTACAAAGCCAATGACGTAAGCCAGACTCCCCCCATGGAGCTGTACATTGAAGGTGAAGGGATGACTCTGGCGAGATGGCCCAATAAGGGTACGGTCCAAATGGGCAATATTCTTGATCCGGGACCCACCCGCAAGGATGCCGATCTGCAGACCCGGGGAGGCACGTTCACCTATACCTATGAGCGGCCTGAGCTCTGGACCCAGGCGGATGATATATGGCTTGACGGGATTTTCGGCTACAGCTGGGAATGGTCGTACAATAAAATTGCTTCTATTGATACCGAGAATAAGTCGATCACATTAGCCTACGGAGAAATGAGCGGCCTCTTTAAAAACTGGTATCCGGACTTCCATTTCGCCCAGAACCTGCTGGAAGAAATCGACATGCCAGGGGAGTATTACATTGACCGGAGCCAAGGCATCCTGTATTTCATGCCGACAGCCGCCTTCCAGGCAGACGATCCGGAGATCACCGTATCCATGCTGAAGACACCCATGATCAATACGGCCAATACGTCGTATGTAACCTTCGAGGACCTGATTCTGGAGAACGGCAGGGATTCCGGGGCGGTCATCATGGGCGGCAGCCATGTCCGGCTGGTGCACTCTGAGATCCGCAATTTCACCGAAGGAGGCGTACGGATCAATACCCAGAGCCGCTGGTTGTACAATGACTTTGCCAAGGGCACAGGGGTCAACCATGCCATCGTGAATACGCATATCCATCATGTAGGGGGAACAGGAGTCATTCTGAACGGCGGCGACAGGCTGACGCTTGAGCCGGGCAACAATGTGGTGGAGAACAGCCACATCCATGACTTTGCTTATTATCATAAAGCGTATAACCCTGCCGTAATTCTGACGGGAGCAGGGAACCGCATATCACACAGTGAAATTCATGACGCCCCGCATCCGGGGATTCTGATCTTCGGCAACGACCATGTTGTGGAATACAACAACATCTATGATGTGTGCAAGACGTTCTCGGATCTCGGAGCCATCTACATGAATCTGGGAGCTGCACCGCAGGAGCGGGGAACGGTCATCTGGAGGAATTACTTCCATAACATTGGAGAAGGCAAAGCCGGGGTTCAGGGGATCTATCCGGATAACTTCACCATGGGAATCACAATTGAAGAAAATATTTTTTACAAGATGGGCAATTCAGCCATTCTGAACAACGGGGGCGCTCATGTCCGCACGAAGAACAACATTTTTGTCGATGCCAAGGTTCCGTATGATTATGCGGATCTGTATTTGGGCGACGGTCCGGAGCAGCAAATCTCCAAAAACTATATGCAGCCATGGCACGCTTTGTTCGAAAAATACAATAACTTCGCCGGCATGCCGCATCTGGTCAAATACCCGGAGCTGGCGGACTTCTTCACAGAGAACCGGTATTATCCGGACACGAACACGTTCCAGAAGAATGTGATCTACAATCCGACAAAAACGATAAGCAGCACGACGAATGCGAATGGTGCTTATGATAAGTTCAATCTGGTCCAATACGCAAACAACTGGGTAACGAAACAGGATCCCGGCTTCGTGAATCTGGCGGGCGGCGATTTGAATCTGAAAGCGGATGCAGCGGTATTTGAGCAGATACCGGGCTTCCAGGCGATCCCCTTCAGTGAGATGGGAATCTCAGGTAAGGCAGGCCCTTATCTCGCACCGGTTAATATTCCCGTCCAAGGTGTCGTGCTGTATGACGATAGCCTTACCCTTGGCATCGGGAAAACACATACCCTGTACTCGGCGGTTCTTCCCTGGAACGCCACCAACAATAAACTGCAGTATACCTCCAGTGATCCTTCCGTGGTGACCGTAGATGCCACCGGCAAGTTGAGAGGGGTTAACCTTGGGACCGCAGTTGTTACAGCAGTATCCGCCGACAACCCGCTCTTAAAGGATGAGGTTCAGGTGACGGTCGAAGTCGGTGACGGGATTATAGATGATACAAATTTCGAGAACGGCCGGAATGGCTGGCCGGCCGATGCCAACCGGAGTATCGTGGAGGCCGACGGCGGCAATCACATGTATAAGCTGCTCAAAGGTGCGACCACGCTGAATGAGAACGACTTCAATAATTACGAGTTGAGCTTCAAGCTGAAGACGCCTCCAGTGATTCCGGAATCGGCCACATTCTATATATTCGACCGGCTGAATCCGGGCGGCAACGGAGGAAGAATCGGATACCGGAAGTATGCTGACGGAACTTCTTCCTGGATTCTCTACAATGCAGCCTGGGGAACCGTTAAGCAGAATGCACTGTCTGCCCCGGACCTGCTGCCGGATACCGTCTACAACATGAAGATCATCGTCAAGGGTTCGGAGATTAGCGTCTATGCTGACAGCAAACTCAAGCTGAAGGCCACTGATCCGACCTTTAATCCTTCCGGCAAAGTCGGGTTCTACGCCGGCGGCTTTGACTATCTCTTGTTCGATGACATCAAATTTATGGTCCCGACAAAAAATGTCTCCGGGCTTATGCTCGACAAGAGCAGCGTCAATATGGTAATTGATGAACAGACGCCACTGCAGGTCCAGTTCGATCCGTCGGATGCCGAGAATCGTTCCGTCGTCTGGCAGTCTCTTAACCCGGAAATTGCCTCTGTCGATGAGAACGGAACAGTCACCGCCCACGCTAAGGGGGAGACTGTTGTCAAGGTAGCCTCCGTTGCCAACCCGGAGGCCAACGCTTCTGCCCGGATTATCGTGTCTGATATTCTTCATTATACAGATTACGATTCGGGAGCGAACGGGTGGCCGGTGGATCCGAACCGCAGCATTGTAGCGGTGAACGGAAACAAGATGTACCAAATTCTGAAGGGCGCCTCTGCGCTTCATCCGAAGCTGTTCACGGACTATGAACTGACCTTCAAGCTGAGAACGCCTGCTGTGATGCCGGATCTTGGGACCCTCTATGTGTATGACCGTTCTGTCGCCAGCAATTCAGGCAAGATCGCATACAAGAAATTGGCGGACGGCACTTCACAGTGGATTCTCTACGGTCCAACCTGGACGGTGCTTCAGACGAAGAATCTTCCAACCCAAGACTTGCAGCCGGATACCGACTATAATCTTCGTATTCTGGTGGATGGTGCCAGCATCCGCGTCTATGTGAACGGAGAGCTGAGACTGGATGGTTCCGATCCCAAACATAATGCTTCGGGAACGGTAGGTTTCTATGTGGGCGGTTTCAGTGAAATGTGGTTCGACGACGTGAAGTTTACGAGGATTGACAAGACCGCACCTGTTAGCACAGCCGTCTTGACTCCGGCGCTGCCTGATGGTGCGGACGGCTGGTATACTCAGCCCGTTACGGTCCAATTGAATACTGCAGATACCGGTACCAGTGTAACGGACACCGTATACAGCATAAATGGCGGAGACACATGGCTGCCTTACCAGGGACCGCTGACCTTTAGCCAAGACGGCCAGTATTCGCTGCTCTACCGCTCGGTTGACTACGCCGGAAACAGCGAGGAATCGAAAACCTTGAGCTTCAAGCTGGATAGCAGTGCCCCTGAGTTAACTGTGGCAGAGCCGGCCCCGAAAGTCTATGCGGGGACAGAATCGCTAACCTTGTCTTGGGCGGCCATCGATGCGATGTCCGGGGTGGATTCCGCCAAAACCGTCGCACGGCTGGATGAGCAAGCCGTAGAGCCGGGAACGCAGATTCCACTGTACACGCTGGATATCGGCTCTCACACGTTCGCGGTATCCGTCAGCGACAGCGCGGGGAACAGGCAGGAGAGCACGGTGACTTTCTCAACGTATGCCGACGTAAGCTCGCTGAAAACACTCGTTGGCCTGTTCAAAGAGAAGTCTTGGATAGACAATCACGGGATTGCGAACAGTCTGCTCGTGAAACTGGTACACGGTGAAATGGAAGCGTTCGTTCATCAGGTGCAAGCCCAAAGCGGCAAACATATCCAGGCTGAAGCGGCCTCCTATCTGCTGCGGGATGCCAACCATATCCTGCAAGGGATGGGAGCGCAAGATAAACTACAGGATGGGATTCCCGGCTAAAGGGAATTAAACAAACTAAAGCCTTGGACGAAGTTGTCCAAGGCTTTTGTGTTTGGCTGCTTGTTCATTCTTAAGAGAACAGCAGCCTATTTATCGCTATCTATCTCCCGGGAGCCGAGCGCTTGTACGGGACGATTGTCATGCGGGAAAATGCCTTCGAATTTGCCGATTTGCTCATCAGACCATTGAACGGGATTTTCCAGGACGATCCACTGTACCCCTTCGGTACATGGAGGTGTGGTGAGTGATCCTTGATAGCGGAACGAGTGAAGGTCTGTTGGAAGCAGCTGGTTCATGTCGAAGACGCCCTCAACCGGGACTTCCTGTTCGCTCTCCTCGGAGGGGAGCACGGACCAAAGCTTTTTCAGCTCAACATTTTCGGAGCCTTTAGTGATTAGGACACTCAGTACAGCAAGCGTCTCGTCTTCACTTTTATGGACAAAATGAAGCTCCATATCGGCATGTTTGCCATCTACCTCATGTTCGCTGGGCAGGTGGAAATGAAACTGCTGCAAGATATACGTCTTTCCTTCAAGGGTGATACGGTTGTCCTGATTTTTAAGATTAACCTGGATCGTGTGGCCGTTGTTAATGATAGACACCGGGGACGGTGCATACTCAACTTTGATAGGGGACAGGCTCTCATCATCCTGCACTTTCTCATGAAGAATGTTAATCGGCGACTGGGCCGTACCTGTACTGCAGGTAGTGAACAGTTTATCCAGTTCAGCCCAGTGTTCCGGGGACGTTTCACCTTCATAGGACCAATGCGCAGGGTGGGCGCTTACTGTGGTAGCGGGTTCCTTATTCGCTTCTGCCTCGTCCTTCTGTTCGTTGCTTCCGCATCCCGCCATCACAGACAAGACCATGATGGGTAACAGTATTCGGGACACCTTTTTGTTGATACGCATACGTCATCCTTCTTCCTTTTGGATAGTGGAACATTTTAATTTATATTGTAAATATTGGCACAATCAGCATCAAGTGAAAAAAGGCTCAAAGTTCTCAAAATGGTTCTAACTATCTAGGCCGCCAGCGAATCCAAGAACTTGCTATCCGAATCGAATATAAATATAACCAGATATTCTAATCCAGTTCGAAGAGGTGGTTTCCAAGTGAGAAGGCAGGCAGGGCCAGTTAAGAAACGGAACCTTTCACCCAGACCCCGACCCAAAGACAGCTTGAAGCTTAAGGTGCAGGCGCAGATCATTAACTTTGCCGTGATCGGAGATAGTCATGTGGGGTATGGGAACAGCTCGGCTATATTTAGAAAGCTTTTGCCAAAAGCAGTGAGCAGCGGGAATAAGAAGTTTGTGATTTTTGGCGGGGATAATGCCCAGGCAGGAGCCAATCATGGAAATAATGCCGATGCCTTCTACAAGGACTTCAAGGATACGGTTACCAGCACGCTCGGGAGCATTCCTTATAAAGCAACGATAGGAAATTGGGAGGCAAGCACTCAGTCCTTGTTCAAACAATATTTAGGTGCGGTTGCCGGGCAAATGAATTTCCCGGGTACTCAGGCAAAGGTGAAGTATGTATGGCTGGACTGTGCGCTAGGGGCGTTCACACCGGAAAGCCTAAATATTCTGAATAATTTAGATGACCGCCATTATTATATTATTGATTTTCATTGGCCATTGAAAGTGAGCGGGATTACGGTTGCTCCCAGTCATGTGTTAAGCGGGGCGGAGACGAATAAGTTTTTCACGGCGATTCCTGCGAAAGTTAGAGATAAAGTGCTGGCCATATTTACACACCACGGGCATTTGTTTTATCGGAAGCTGGCCAATATTTATCCGGGGTTCCCTACAACTAAATTCTTCGTGTGCGGATGTTCAGGGGATTATAAATGCAAGCCAAACGGTGACCGGGGGTATTACAACGCCACATTGACCATTAATGGGTCTGCTGTCACAGTAAATGCTTATAAGGTGCCGGTTATGTAGCTCGATCTGGTTTGAAATTCTAATTCGGCAACTTTACTGCTTTCGATACTATTTAGCAATTCAACCTCAACCCGAACCCGAACCCGAACCCGAACCCGAACCCTCTCAAGTTCAGGTCGAGACGCATTCTATTGTACTTTCTACAACATAATCTTCTTAAAATAGCCGGGAAGCAGACTCTATTGCACTCTGTACAGCAGAATTTTGTGGGAAAGCTGGTTTTGACTAAAAACCAATAAATCAATTGCACGAAATACAGCAGAATGCGATTTACCGGAGAATAATGAGCATTCTGCTGTATAAAGTGCAATCTTATGAAAAAAGTCCTCATGCAATTACTGCACACTCAGATTATCCCAATTGATCTGGAACTCCTTCAGCATGCCTTCTTTGGTCAGATTGCCGCCGAGATAACCTTGAATGCTGCTGGATAACTCCTGCGGCATTCCGTTCGGCAGACGTGACCAGTTCCAAGTCAGCGCCAAGTGCACCGAGATCCTCTTCATGTTTTTATTCGGTGTCCACTTTCTATGCTAACTGTAAATGTGCCTCTAATATCACTCCTCCCGTGAGAAGGTACGGAGATTTGTACGCGGATTCACTCACTAGGAACGATTATCAGCTCAGGCTTGACAGCCCTTTCATAGTGTGGGTATGGTAGATTGGTCACACTAGAAGGAGGTTGAGGCACATGTCAGGAGTTCTCGGCAATCATTTCGTTACGCAGATTGGAATTTTGGTGAATGATATTGAGAAGGTAAGCCGGGCGTATGCGGACTTTTTTGGACTTGCGGTGCCGGAAATTATCATTACCGATACGGCAGATATTGCCCAGACCCGGTATAACGGCGGGGCGACGGAGGCGCGGGCCAAGCTTGCTTTTTTTGACATGGGCTCCTTGCAGCTGGAACTGATTGAGCCGGATCATCAGCCGAGCACTTGGCGTGATTACTTGAATGAGCATGGGGAAGGGCCTCATCATATCGCTTTTGTAATCGAAGGAATGCCGGAAAAGATTATGCTGCTCGAAGGCAGAGGGTTCCCGCTGCAGCAGAAGGGCGAGTATGACGGGGGACGTTATGCTTATATGGATACGTTCAAGGATTTGAAGGTGCTCGTGGAGCTGTTGGAGAACGATAAGCAATAAATTAGCAATAAATCAGCAATAGAGTGCAATAGCAGAATGCACCCATACAAATGGATATTCTCCCGCCGTGAATTTTGCCTATTCATGAACAGAACAGCGGCGCTTGGGGAAATTATGCAATAGAGGAGGAGCGAAAGATGAACATTCTAATTACCGGTGCGGGACGCGGGCTGGGTGTTGAGCTGGCGGCCGAAGCACTGAAGCGCGGGCATGGAGTGATTGCCGGAGTTCGCTATCCCGATCAAGAACAGACCGCACTGTCGCAGCTTGCTGCAGCCTATGGAACCAAGCTGACCGTGGCCGCGCTGGATGTGACGAACGAAGAGGGAATCGCGGAGCTGGCTGCTAGTCTGAAAGGGCAAGGGCGGACGCTCGGTGCGATCATCAACAATGCGGCGATCCTGACCGCCCGGAATACGCCGGTTGAAGAGCTGGATCTGAAGGACATGCTGACAACAATGGATATTAATCTGTACGGGCCGATGCGGGTGGTCAAGCATTTCCTGCCGCTGCTCACCGAGCCGGACCGTTCAATCATCAACATCTCTTCGGAAGCGGGCAGCATCACCAATGCCTATCCGGGCGATTATCCTTATGCGATCTCCAAAACAGCACTCAATATGTTCTCTCAGCAGCTGCATGTGTATTTGCAAGAACGCGGCGTACAGGTGCTGAGCGTACATCCCGGCTGGATGCATACGGATATGGGCGGGGAAGAGGCGCCGACGAACCCGCGCAGCAGTGCCGAGGGCATTATCAGCCTGATCGAGCAACGCCGCGCTCCGGAAGGGCATTTCAGGTTCGTGGATTATACCGGCAAAGATATGAAGATATAATCAGCCGCAGCCAGGTGCTGCGGTCCCGGAAGCGTATGCGGATAAGGCTGTATTTGTGAGTTTTATAAGGCGGGAAGACAATCGGGGAAGGTAAAGCTGATTTTCCGGAAAATCCGGAGTCAGCTTTTTTTATTTTTCTGGCAGCTAATATTATAGAAACAAACCATGTACTCCAGAAAATGGAGATGTTAATATATTTACATAGTACTTAACACATATATTAATGAGTGCTTAATGGAGGAATATTTATGAAAAAACTATCGTTGAGTTCGTTAGAACAGGCGGGTGTTTCAGCTTGCGGTGTTCAACGCATTCAGACAGCTGCAGCGCAAATGGTTAAGGACAACATTACGCCCGCACAAGTGATTGTGGCCGCGAGAAGGGGAATTGTAATTGTCCATCAAGCGAATGGAACCCTCGGACCTGAGCCAGACGCAGCCGAATTAGCTGTTGACGCGTTATTTCCACTCTGCTCCATCACGAAGCTGTTTACCGCAACAGCTGTTATGATGTTGGTTGAACAAGGGAAGATCGGACTGAATAGACCTGTTTCGGATTATATCCCCGAGTTTACAGGAGAAGGAAAAACAAAGGTTTGCGTGCATCATTTGTTGACACACACCTCTGGTCTGGATGTTGAGGTGATCCGGTTGAATGGAACTGCGAAACTGGCAAAAGAAGAGTTCCCTGCAAGCGAACCCAATCAGGACCCGGAAATTCATCAATACTTGTACGGCGGGTATGATGCACCGCTTAGCTTCGAGCCAGGGACTGTCATGTCTTATTGCGGGTATGGTTATGAGCTGTTGGGTGAAATTATCCGGCGCACCAGCGGTCAAGCGTATGATGAGTTCGTAAAGGAAAGCATTTTTGAACCGCTTGGAATGGAAAATACATATTATCGGGTTCCGCAGGAAGCACGCAGCAGAGTCGTTAGACGCATACCGGAGGCAGCTTGTGCAGAGTGGATAGAAACCGAAGATCAATTAAATTCTGTATCAGCCGGGAGCGGTGCTTACTCCACTGCCCTGGATCTGGCTGTATTTGGCCAAATGTTTCTGAACGGCGGAATTTATAACGGGACACGTCTGCTCAGCCCGGTAACTGTAAAAGAAATGACACGTAATCAAATTCCCGGTGTATCCTCGCAATATCGGGATGAAGTATTTCCTGAAGCGTATTGGGGATACGGCTGGGCGATTAACGGGACAAAACGTGATGGCGGAGACCTATTCTCACCGGAAGCCTATTCACATTGGGGTGCAGCGGGTCCTTTTCTCTGCGTCGATCCGGTCTTTCAGACAGTAACCGTTCATTTTTCTGTGGAGCTAGATCACCGGAAGCCATTTAAAAATATGTACGTTGATTACTTCAACAATACCGTTCTTGCGGCAATAACAGACCTGTAAGGGTAGTCGTTTCGGCATCTCGTCAAATTGAAGCTTATATGCAGCTTGTCTAAGGACAGGCTGCTTTTTTTGCGTGACCGGTAAAAAACTTCAATTTCTAAATATTGACAATGATCCTGATGCTGCGTAAGATGAGAATAAATAAAACGACAATGTGTCGTTATTTTGAGTATGGGGGGACAATGTATTCCAAAGGTTAGCGAAGCATACACAGAGAATAGAATCAATGAAATTTTGGATGCAGCGCTGGAGGTTAGCGCGCGTAAACCGCTGCATAAAGTAACAATGAAGGATATCGTGAGGCAGACCGGACTAAGCCAAGGGGGCGTATATAAGTATTTTGCCAATATTGAAGAGGTGTGGTTTGCGTTGTCCAACCGTTTTGATCTTGAGATAGATTTCAAAGGTTTTTTAACGCAGCTTTTTGCGGCCAGCCTTTCACCTGACCAGACCCTCCGCGCAATCTTTACCTTCATAGGGCAAGAGATTAAGGCTTCTATGGAGAGTGGCTACAGCAAATTGGCCTTTGAGCTAAATGCAATCTATGCCAGTCAGCCGGAGCTGGTTAAGAAGCAGCTTGCTGAGCAGGCTGCGGAAGCAGAAGCCGAGTCCGGGCATGGCTACAACTATTTCTTTCAGCAATTGATGAATTATTGTGCAGAAGGTGAAGCTAAAGGCCAGTTCCGGCCCCTTATTCCCTTAACCGACATTCTGATGCTCATTCAGGTAACTGTGGATGGAATCATCCGCGATGCTACGCTGGAGCTGTGTTTTGCCGGTGATGAGCTCCCTGCTGAATTAAGTGTGCGGCAGAGTGTGGATCGGCTGATGGACAGCTTGTACATTTCTACAATGACCTTATTAGGAGGCTTTTAATTATGCGTAAACCAAGCGCGCTAAGGTCCTGGCTCCTGCTCATCCTGTCCCTTCCGAAGGGGATCGCAGCGTTTGTAATTGCCGTTACAGGCATATGTGCCGGCTTGCCGCTGCTTATTGTATGGATTGGGCTGCCTTTGCTGGCTGCAACATTTACCGTATGCCGCTGGATGATGGCCAAGGAAGAGCAGGCGGTAACAGGGTGGATGCAGGGAGAAGAGCAACCGCTTCAAGCTGAGAACTCCCGATCCGTTGCGGATTGGAAGGATTGGCGTTCCATGCTGTCTATCCTTTTAAATAGTAAGAGCTACCGGGGGATCCTCTATAGTATAGCCCAGCTTCCCGTAGGCATTGCCGGGTTTACCCTTGCTGTCACGCTTCCCGCCGTTGTTATTGCGATTATATTGTCACCGGCAGCTTACAAGTTAAGCAAGGTCTTATCCCTTTCTTTTAATCTGTATTCCTTTGACGGGACGATGAGTCTTTTCTTGCCGTGGCTCAATGTATATCAGCGTTCCTGGGTAGCGGCTGCAATCGGCATAGTGCTGGCCCTGTTGCTGCCTATGACCCTGAGAGGTTTGGGGAGATTGTATTCCGCCTGGATTCGGGGGATAGCCGGTGACTTCACCTATGGAGTGAAACCAGCGTCTGTTAACAAGGATGCAGGGTCGAGAGTATAGCAGGCCAGTGTAATCTCTAATAAAAAGAGACACGATACCCTAGGGATATCGTGTCTCTTTTAAATGCAACGGCTCCCCTCAAAGGGGGAGCCGCCGTTTCTTTTTGCACCCTCTGCTATTAGCGGCGTGACTTGGTAATCAGGAACGGAATGACGCTTCTTGCAACGCCAGTCGGGTTTTCAAGGATGATAACCCACTCCGAGTCGCTGTTCGGGAAGCTGTCTGTTGGCCAGGCGGAAGTCAAATTGGAAATTGTCCATCCCGCACTAACGACAGCTCTGCCTCTTCCAGCAGATAAGAAGAGGAAAAGAAAGTCGTTGGCTCCGATGGTTACAGCGGGAAACTGAATACGGCGGAAACCATTCCCAAGGTTTTGCGTGGAGCGTGCTCTGTTTGGCCGCAGGGTGACTCTTTTACCTTTACCTTTGGCTTTATTTCTAAGTGATAGTTTTTTTATTACCATTTGCTGCTCGCCTCTTTCTTCGTAGGATAGATTATCTTACGAGAAAAGAGGGTTGTGAGCTTGTATGAATGTACATGGAAATTAATCCAAATTATTCTATAATTGCTTATTTAGATTTTGGCCGGATTACCTTAAGCATGGAAAGCTCTTTCGGAGTGAGGCGGCGGGTATAAGCAGCATTGCCGTTATGGGTATCTACAACCTTTACCCGGCCCGCTCTCTGTCCCGCAGGACGTGCTACACGCACCCGGAGTGCCCGGAGTGCCCAATCGACGGGAAAGGCAACCGAAGTCTTTCCGTCCTCTGTACCGGCGTAATTCACAGCCGCCGCGAAATTATCCGCGCTTCTGAGCCAGACAGAACCGGAGTCTCCGGGAAGCGATACCGGTGTATCACTCAGAATTATCGATTGATTGCGGAAGGATAGCACGCCTACATTCCTACCATAATCCACCTGTACATCCGTATTCACCGAATCGACTCTTCCCCTGGTCAGACCTGTTGTCCGCCCTACCTTTTTGAAACGCTCCCCTACACGGTAGGAAGTGACATGACCGGGAATGTTGCCTACCGTTGCATATTTCGGACTGAGAATGCTGTTTCTTACAGGGCGGGACAAGGCCGCATCTATGCGGTTAGTACCATTTGTCTTCAAAGTTACAAAACGCGATAAATGCCCGACCCGATCCCTTACGGTCCGTCCTTCATCCGCACCGCCCGGCTGCAGCGTTTCCGCCCGGTTGTTGGAGTTGGTCGGATTGGTAAGCACGTGGTTATTGCTGAGCACATACAGCTGATTGCCGCTGCTGACAATTAAGCCTGCGGTTCCTGAACCGCCGGTCGTACCAATACTGTAGCCTGCTACGACTGGGCGAATCCGGTCCTGGTAACTTGCATTGCTGCGTATTTTTTTGGTCTTTACTACCCGGATGGGGACATTTATAGGTTTGCCTTTGACCTGCGAGGAGAATTTTGCGCCCAAACCCAGGGCGGTGCTGCTCACGGCGTTAGCGTAGAGGATCACGGCTGCGCCTTTTTTGGGATGTTTGGGGTCGTAATACCCAATCCCGACTCCATGAACTTTCCGGTTCTTGAGCACGGTACTTGCTATGTTTTCCTTTATCACAAGAGCTTCAGCAAATGTTGCCACTGTTCATCACCTAACCTCATTAGAATAAGATAGTATATTATCCTGAGGTGTAAAAGGCATGGGCGATTATCCGCTCTTTTTTGAAGTCCAGAGGCGATTTATTTATTTCGTCTTACATGCCGCACAATGACTGGAATGACAATATGCCCTATTTGTCTAATAATAAACCATTGTCCAGCCCCTTTATTCACTATTTTCATATGATGCAGGGTAAGGAAAAAAGTGATGAAGGGAATGATGACAATGGGACTTAGATTTCGCAACAGTACAAGTGAGACGGTATTTGTTGCCTATGCTTACCCGAATTTCAACTGTACTCCAATTAACTACGCCACAATTGGCTACTACCGGATCGAACCGGGCCAGACGAGAGAAGTGTGGAGAGGGCATGCCGGAGGCAACACATTCTTTTACTATGCAGAGAGTGACAGCTATACTTGGTCAGGGGACTACTATACAGAGATCCCTTATGAAGCCTTCCATCAGTGCTGGGACAGCGACTGCGACAACTGCAGAGAACTTGGATTTCGCAGAATTCCTGTCGGATCCAGCGTCCGCAACTTTACAGTTGTGTTAATCTCCAGCAGTAGCCGAAGCAAAAAAGGGTTACCTCATCTTCGGACAGCATTGCCTACAAAGCCTGGAAAACCGATTGTGCGCAGAGTTCCGCTGAAGGCCAGAAAGCTGACCCCGGGAAGACCGGTTTCGGTCAACCGCAGAGCCGTGCCTAAAAAACGGAGAAGATAGTGGATGAATGCAAAAAGAGTGCACCTATCATTGGATAGGGCACTCTTTTTTTTCAAAATCAAAGGATGTATTGTCCCGACTATCCCGTGACGGCAAAGGCTCTCATTAATGCACCTTCCAGCTCGCGAGTATTAAAGGGCTTCAGTAAGGAAGCAATGCCCCCTTTGCTGAAGGCTTCGAGGACAAACGGATGGCTGCTGGTGACAATAATTGTACTCTGCGGATATTGGGCATTGGCAAGGCGTTCAGATAAAGGCGCTTCTCCGAGCAGCAGCAGTTTGGCATCGGTCACAATAATATCCGGTTCATGTTCGGTAATCAGCCGAATGGCTTCCTGATCGCAATTGGCCTCAAGAATAACATCCTCTTTAAAATGGAGCTGTTTCAGCATCAGCTTCAGATGATTGCGTACATGGGGTTTGTCGTCAACAAGCATGATTTTCATAATATTCCCTCCTGTCTGGTTGCATTTAGGATTCATTTACCTCTTGAGCGGAGTAGCGCTGGGGAAGCAACATAAGTGCAAGGGAGAATACAACAAGCAGCAAACAGCCCCAGTAAGCATTCCGGTATCCGACCCACTCGGCAGCGGCCCCTCCGGCCAGACTTCCGCCCAGCCGTCCGATGGTAGTGGCATTGGTATATAACGTTGAAGCATATCCGGGCAGATCAGGGAGCAAATCCTGAATGTAGCTGATTCCGATGGCCGAAATCACGGCAACAAAGAAAGCCAGCAGCACCTGTCCGGCCAAGAGATGCCACAATTGTGTCGAGGCAAGCACCAAAATATAATAAGCCGCTCCCAGTAGTATTCCCCAGAACATCAGTACCCGATTGGAGGTTTTGGCAGACAATACCCCTAATACGAGCATGAATGGAATCTCCAGCAGCGCACAAATACTCGAGACCGTGGCTACATTCTGCGTACTGCCGCCCAAGGTGTTAATGATGAACAATGAGATATTCAGATTGTTAAGCCAGTGCCCGGCATATAACAGGGTCAGCACCAGAAACGGGATAAGCACTCTGGCGTTCTGATGCAGCTTCAGCTGCGTTGCGGCTTGAATACCGGCTGGCTTCTTTAATACAGGACGTTTCACGAAAAAGCAGACCAGCAAGGCATTAAGCAGGAAGATCAGTGAGGTGCTCATGAAAATACCCTGGAACCCCAAGTGATTAAGGAGGATCGAGCCGATCAGCGGGCCGGTAATAAACCCCAGGGAGAACATGGAGCGCAGACTTGAATTGGCAAAGGCATGATCAGCGGACAGACTGGCATTTACTGCTTCCCGTGCACTGGCGAACAATTGCGGCATGGCCGGAGCGCCAATCGCAGTGAAGACCGTCATATACAGCAGCAGCGCATAAAATTCGTGGATGAATAAATAACCGGCAAAAGCCAGCGCGTTGAACAGCATGGCTGTGACCATGAGTGTTTTACGGTTCAGTCCGGAATCGGAGCGTTTGGCAATGATCGAGCTGAGCCAGACCCCGCTGATTAAGGTCACTGCGGTAAAGATTCCGAAGGTTCCTGCGGAAACCCCCAGCTTTGTTGTGAAATAAACGGCCAAAAAGGGAGAGCTGATGGAAATGGCCATCCCCTGCAGCATCATGCAGATCATAAACAGGGAGTAGCTTGGAATCAGGAAAAGCTGGCGGGTTCGCGTCAACATGTACGTAAAGTTTCTCCTTCACTTTCTAGCCTTGCGGCTTTCTCTTTGATTTGGTTATAGTATAGATAATGGCTTGCGATTATTGAATGTTTTATCTGATCGAAAAGCTCTACTATTTGGCTGAGGCGGTGAACGATATGGACCTGAGGCTGCATGCCTGCGCCTATTCTTTTCATACACTTCCGTTTAAATCTTCCTTTACGCCGCCACCGTTTTTCCTGTTCCGGCTGCAGGTGGTGGGCAGCTGCAGGGCGCTTGTAGGCGGCAAGATGAGTCTTGTCCAGCCAGGCGACTTATTAATCTATCGTCCTGGAGAGCCTTATCATTTAGCGGTGGATGCGATTGACGGAAAAATCGAAAGCGGCGACTATTATTTACTGTGTGAAGGTTCTTGGATCGAAGAGTGGTGGGAATCCCAGCCCCGGCTGACTCAGCAGAGAGTTCATCTGGATGAAGGTATGCTCTCGTTGTGGCAGCAGCTCAGCATCGAGCAGCACCGTATCGCACAAGGTAACCCCGAGCTGATCCGGCATTTATTGTGTGCCCTATGCCTATCTTTTGACCGTTTGTCGGGAGAAGCTGTCTCAGGGCATAACCCGCAGGGACGCTCGAATGAACTGGTCTTGCGGATGCGACGCTATATTATTAAAAATGCGCTGAATCCGTTAAGAGTGGAGGAAGTTGCCAGGTTTGCCGGACTGAGTGTATCCAGAGCCGTACATCTTTTTAAAGAGCTGACGGGTTATACCATTATCCAGTATACACAGGAGATTCGCCTGTCCAACGCCCTGGAGCGGATCCGGTTTACCGACTTAAGTCTGGAGAATATTGCCGGGAGCTGCGGCTTCGGGACGTATTCCTATTTTCACAAGGTATTCAAAGCCAGGTACGGCCTTTCTCCCAAGGAAATCCGCAGCCAGCCGGCTGCGGCAGAGCTGAACTACCAGGACAGCAGGTTTGTTATCCATCACCCGGATGGTAATCTGTCAGGCATCTCCCCTGATGCCCGGCGTTTTCTCAGTTCATGATTAGAATCTCTAATTATGAACTGATTTTTATTATAATTGTTAAGGTGTTGCTGCTCACGGTAATCTTTTATGATGGTGAAGGAGAGTCCTGTGGAAGCGCCTTAATCGGCTATCCATGCGCTACGATGAAACCGTTATCACAAAGATTGAAGGAGTGAACTACTAATGGAAACAGCTACATACCCATATCAGCAGACGGATTTACCGGTAAATGAACGCGTACAAGATCTGATCTCCAGATTGACTTTGGATGAAAAGGTAAACCTGATGCCGCAATATCAAGCCGCTGTAGAGCGCTTGGGCGTAGGAGCCTATAAACATGGTACGGAAGGGGCTCACGGAATTTCGTGGCTGGGCAAGGCAACTGCTTTTCCTCAGGTCAGCGGATTGGCCTGCACCTGGAATCCGGAACTCTTGAAAAAGATCGGCTCAGCCATCGGTGACGAAGCCAGAGCGTTCTATAAGAAGAATCCGACCGTTAACGGCTTGACGCTGTGGGCACCTACAGTGGATATGGAACGTGATCCGCGCTGGGGCCGCACGGAAGAGGCATACGGCGAAGATCCGGAATTAACCGGACGCCTCAGTACCTCACTGGTGCAGGGGATCCAAGGCGATCATCCCAAGTATTTGAAAGCGGTAGCAACACTGAAGCATTTTCTCGGCAATAATAATGAAATCAACCGCGGCGTTGACTCGTCGAGCATTGATCCGAGAAATATGCGTGAATATTATCTGGAAGCCTTTAAGCCTGCCTTCAAGGAAGGCGGCGCCAAGTCCATGATGACCGCCTACAACTCGCTTAATGGGGTACCGGTCATCCTGCATCCTGCGGTGATGGATATTGTCAAAGGCGAATGGGAAATGGACGGCTTTATTGTAAGCGATGCCGGGGATTTGTTCGGTATTGTGAAGGATCATAAATATTATGAGTCTTTCGCCCAGTCGATGGCTGAATCGATCAAAAACGGGATCGACAGCGTGACAGAAGAAACGGCAGAGACGATCAAGGTTATTCATGAAGCACTGACTGAAGGGCTGCTTGCCGAGGAAGATCTGGACCGTGCGCTGTTCAACACGTTCCGTGTCCGTTTCCTTCTGGGCGAGTTCGATCCTGAAGAAGGTAATCCGTATGCGGCAATCGACGATTCCGTCATCCTCAGTAAGGAGCATGGCGAGTTATCACTGGAAGCTGCGAAGCAGTCTATCGTACTCCTGAAGAATGAGAACAGCACGCTCCCGCTGAACCCGAAAGAGCTGTCCAAAGTAGCGGTCATCGGTCCGCTCGGGGACGAAGCTTTCAGAGACTGGTATTCCGGCACCCTGCCTTATGCTGTCACACCTCTGCAGGGAGTGACCAAGAAACTTGCAGGCAAACAGGTATCGTTCGAAAGCGGCGATGACCGGATCATCCTGACTTCGGCAGCAACAGGCCAAGCCGTAGGAATCACCGGCGAGGACGGCAGACTGGCAGTGCAACATGAGACTAAGGAGCGCGGAGAATTGTTCCGCCATACGGCCTGGGGCTGGACGAGCAACACTCTTGAAGCTACAAGCCGGGGACAATATGTCACCCTTAGCGACGCCGGTACACTGACGGCTTCCGCTGATGAAATCTATGGCTGGTATGTGAAGGAAGCACTGAATATTGTACCGGAAGCCGAAGGTACAGTCAGCCTGCGAACCTGGAATGACAAGCCGATCTCGATCCATGCCGAAGACGGCACACTGCTGGCGAATGAGCAGGAGGCTGATGCCAAGGCGCACACATTCCACAAGAACATTGTCGTGAACGGTGTAGAAGCTGCAGTTGAAGCCGCGAAGGCCGCAGAAGTTGCCGTTGTATTCGTCGGCAACCATCCGCTCTTGAACGGCAAGGAAGAGATCGACAGACCGGATATTGTTCTGCCGGAAGAGCAGGAGAATCTGGTTAAGGCTGTGTATGAAGCCAACCCTAATACGGTGGTGGTTATCGTCGGAAGTTATCCGATCACTTCCACATGGATTGATGAGCATATCCCGGCGGTCCTCTATACTTCCCACAGCGGGCAAGAGCTGGGCAACGCGGTAGCCGATGTGCTGTTCGGCGACTACAGCCCGTCCGGTAAGCTGAATATGACCTGGTACCGGTCGGTGGATCAGCTTCCTCCGCTGATGGATTACGACATTATTAAAGGCAAAAGAACGTACATGTACTTCGATGGTGAGCCGCTGTATCCGTTCGGCCATGGCCTGAGCTACGCACAGGTAACTTATAACAGCCTGTCGCTGGCTGCCAGGGAAGTGGAGCAGGACGGAACGATCAGCCTGTCCGTTCAGCTTGAGAATACCGGTTCCGTGGATGGCGACGAGGTCGTTCAATTATACGTGCAGTCCTTGTCTTCCAGAGTCAAACGTCCACTGAAGCAGCTGAAGGGGTTCCAAAAGATCCGGCTTGCCGCAGGACATACGCAAACAGTGGAATTCACGTTGCCGGTTGCCGAGCTGGCTTTCTGGGATGTAACGCGTGAACAATACTGTGTTGAAAACGGCGAATATGCCGTCATGATCGGCCGCTCTTCAAGTGATATTCAATTGACCGCCCAGATCAAAGTGCATGGCGAAACGATTCCGGCCCGCAATCTCTATGCGACGGTCAAAGCCGAGAACTATGACGACTATGAAGCGGTATATCTGGATGAATGCAAGGCGGGCGGCGCTTCTGTCCATCCGGCAGGTGAAGGAGCATGGATCGCCTTCAAAGATGTGGAGTTCGGTCAAGGTACCGCAACGTTCCACGCGCTCGTATCCTCCGTGACCGGCGGCAGCATTGAGGTCAGAACAGAAGGCCCGGCAGGACAACTGGCGGCGACCCTTGAGGTTCCGGCGGGCGAAAGCCTGCAACAGTGGCAAACATTATCTGTGCAAGCTGAAATTGAAGCTGGCGGAAACGATGTGTATCTGGTCTTTAAAGGCGAGGTGCTCCTCAGCCGCTTCCATTTTTCCGTGTAGCCCAGCTAACTAAACGTAATTGGGTATAATCTTATATCGGGTATGCAAAGGCCCCGAGTTTCTGAATTTCAGAAACTCGGGGCTTTTTACTGCTGCGGAAGGCAAGTTAAGCTTGAGTAAGTGTAAAAATATAGGTTGTTAAATGGGAACTTGTGTTCTATTATGAGGAGGTTGGAATAATGAGTCGGAGGAGGTTGATCTGAATGACAGGAATGATTGATTTTCTATTGGAGGCTAAGAAAGCAACGTACGCAGGAAAGGGCCCGGAATTATCCCCGTCCCGTCCAGAATCACATGATTTGGAGTTTGCTAGAGGGAATTTGCGGTATATTGATACCTACCTGGGTTCCGAAAAGTTCGCTGGGGAAGAAGCGTTATGGGAAGACGGCACTCCTATTTGGGCGATGAATTATGCTGGCCGCATAATCGCTGAGGGCTTTAGTGGAGATTTCTTGAAGGAAGCACTGCTGCAAGTACCCCAGAATAAACCTTTCAGGGGACCTGATAGTTATTCAAAGGACAGGTTCACTTATAACTGTAAGGTTGATGGTGATTTCGGATGGTTCAGCGGTTACGAGGAAATATGGGCAGGAGACATTAAAGTCTATGAATGTATGTTTCATGGCGGTGTAATTCAATAGGGTATAAAAAGAACCCACGGCTAACGCCTGTGGGTTCTTTTTGCACATTATGTAGTTGGAGGCAAGCTTAATCGCCCCCACCACCTCCGCCACCGCCAGAATCGCCACCACCGCCGGAATCGCCACCGCTGCTATGGCCGCCGCCATCCCAGCCTCCATGCCCGCCATGATGACTGTCCCAGCTGCTGCCGCCATGACTATGACCGTGATGACCGCCGTTCCCGCTGTTTCCGTCATGGTGATTGCGGGTGTGATTGTTGTTGTCGTTATCGCCCGTAAAGAGATTTGGATCCGCGCCGGGGAAGAAATAATTGTCAGCCGAATTATTTCGGTTCCGCAGCCGGTTGCTGCCGCCGTGTTTCCTGCCGTTCTCACGGATAACCGCCTGGACGACGATAAACACTAACACACCAATAAAAACAATGCCGATGCCCAAAGTAATCGCTCCTTCAAGGTTTCTTACCAAGATTGTACCATATTATTGCAGCTCTGCACCTTAATTGCACAGGAGACTGACGCATCTAGTAGATAATTCAGCGGTCATGCCGGAACTGCCTGGGTGTTACTCCGGTATATTTCTTAAAGACTTTCGTGAAATAGCTCTGGTCGTTGAAATGAAGCCGGGTGGCGATATCCGACAACGTGACCCCGGGCAGCTCGATCAGCCGCTTGGCCTCCTCAATCCGCTCCCGCTGGATATAATCGCTGACAGAAATTCCATTCTCCTTCTTGAACAGCTGAGAGAGATAGCTGGCATTCAGCCCGGCCACCTCAGCCAATTTGTTCAAAGTAAGCTCCTCGTACATGTGGTTGAAAATATAGTTCTGGCATAGTGCAGAAGTGCGTGACAGCTTTGATCGGCGGTTGTCGCGCACATGATCGGCGAAATCGCACAGAGCCGCGAGCTGGGCTTTGTCAACGGCGGGAATATCCTTCAGTTCTTCGATATGCTGAATGTGGAAGTCGCTCAGCGTATAGGCGATTTCCCAGAACAGGCCCCCGTCGATCGCGGCCCGGGTTGCCAGTGTGATGGAGGAGATGGCCAGATTTTTTTTGCTGCGCAGCTGGCTTTTCTTGGAGAGCCGCCCGAAGCTTTCCTCGGA
Source organism: Paenibacillus sp. FSL H3-0321 (assembly GCF_038002865.1). Taxonomy (NCBI): domain Bacteria; kingdom Bacillati; phylum Bacillota; class Bacilli; order Caryophanales; family Paenibacillaceae; genus Paenibacillus; species Paenibacillus sp. FSL H3-0321. The sequence continues at coordinate 6,143,875 of NZ_JBBODH010000001.1, forward strand.
GAAGGAGGCTTGGGACCGCAGGAGTCCTGCTTTGTCTCCGATTACGATATGGCGGAACATCTCCCGTTCGAGCATCGGCTCATGATGCAGCCAGGTGTTCTCGCGCCGGTAGGAGTGATCGAGATCCGAACGGCTTTCCGTATGCTGCACAGGCTCATGATGGGTAGAGGCAAGCAGCAGCTCCGTGACCGAAAGGGCTTGTCCGTTGACCAGTGAGTACAGCAGCAGGGCGGCATGGTACCATCTCGTCCGGCTCAGCACCGGCAGGCCGCGGTAATACTGAAGCCACTCTTCCACATGGCCAAGCGGGAGGTTGTGGTCATTCATCAGGCTGGCTACAGTATTCTCGGTCATTGAAGCGGCCAGTGAAGGGCCGAGTATTATCGTTCCGCCAGTCCCAAGCTCTGCAGGCAGCTTAAGCATAATGAAATTTTCCAGAAAACCGGTAGTGTGCAGATACGGCAAAAAGGAAGTCCCCCCGGTGTTTCGGGGAAGGTTGTTTTCAAGTCCAAAGACGAACTCCGCAATTTCGGCCAGCATCCCGGCGTGGGTGGGCGCAGCCGGCCGTTCTTCCATAGAAGGAGGGAGCGCCAGTTGAAGGTTGCCTGCACTGTCCAGCCAGCAGACCGGAATCTGGTAAGCTTCGTAGATTAATTTGCAGATGTATTGTAATCCTTCTGTTTCCTCCAGGTAGTCTAACATCTTCATCCATCGACCTCCCGATCCAATGAAAATACCAATAATACAATAGTAATACCATAAATGCAGGTTGAAGTATATTAGAATGGGAGTAGAAAAACCTATTTCGAGGAGGCATATGATGACAACTCACATTTCAAACCTCATTTCGCAAATGACACTGGAAGAAAAGGCCGGACTTTGCTCCGGGCTGGATTTTTGGCACACGAAAGGCATCGGGCGGCTGGGCATTCCCTCTTTGATGCTAACCGACGGTCCCCATGGACTGCGGAAGCAACAAGGGAGCGCCGACCATCTCGGACTCCATAATAGTGTACCGGCAACCTGTTTTCCATCCGCAGCCGGGCTTGCATCTTCCTGGGACCGTGAGCTGATTCATGAGGTCGGCAAGGCGCTCGGCGAGGAATGCCAGGCGGAGGATGTAGCGGTCCTGCTTGGACCGGGAACCAATATTAAACGTTCCCCGCTGAACGGGCGGAACTTCGAATACTTCTCGGAAGATCCTTATCTATCCTCGGAAATGGGCGCCAGCCACATCCAAGGAGTGCAAAGCCAGGGCGTGGGCACCTCGCTGAAGCATTTTGCCGCCAACAACCAGGAACACCGCAGAATGTCTACGAATGCCATCATTGATGAGCGGACGCTGCGGGAAATTTACCTGGCCAGCTTCGAAGGCGCAGTGACACAAAGCCAGCCCTGGAGTGTAATGTGCTCTTATAATCAGCTGAATGGTGAATACGCTTCCGAAAGTGAAACACTGCTGACGAAGGTGCTTAGAGAGGAATGGGGCTTTGAGGGCTTCGTCGTGTCCGACTGGGGAGCGGTCAATGAACGGGTGAAGGCGCTGCAGGCCGGGCTTGAGCTGGAGATGCCGTCAAGCGGAGGCATTGGTGATGCCAAAATCGTGGCCGCAGTAAACAGCGGGGAGCTGTCCATGGAAACGCTGGATAAAGCTGTGGAGCGGCTGCTGTCCTTTATTTTCAAAAGAGTGGAGAACCGCAAGGAGAATGCAACGTTCGATCTGGAGCAGCATCATGCGCTGGCACGAAAGGTGGCCCGGGAAAGTATGGTGCTGCTGAGAAACGAAGATAATATTCTGCCGCTTGCCAAGAGCGGAACGCTTGCCATTATCGGCGAATTCGCCAAAAAGCCGCGTTACCAGGGCGGAGGCAGCTCGCATGTCAATCCGACGAAGCTGGATGATGCTTTTGCCGAAATGCAGGCGGTGGCGGGCGATTCCGCAAGCTCCCTGTATGCACAGGGCTATGACTTGAACAGCGATGAAATCAACAGTGAGCTGCTGAAGGAAGCACAGGAAACAGCACAAGGCGCAGATGCTGCGGTGTTGTTCCTTGGACTGCCTGACAGCTATGAATCGGAGGGGTATGACCGCAGCCATCTGTCGCTGCCTGAGAGCCATAAGGCGCTGATCAAGGCGGTGGCTGAAGTTCAAGACCAAATTATCGTGGTGCTGAGCAACGGCTCCCCGATTGAGATGCCTTGGCTGAATCATACGAAGGCCGTTCTGGAAGGTTATCTGGGCGGGCAGGCTTTTGGCGGCGCGATTGCCGATCTGCTCTTTGGTGAAGTAAGCCCAAGCGGCAAACTGGCCGAGACCTTCCCGCAGAAGCTGAGTGACAATCCCTCCTTCCTCAATTTCCCCGGTGAAGGCGATACGGTGGAATACAAGGAAGGCCTGTTCGTCGGCTACCGCTATTATGATAAAAAAGAAATCGAGCCGCTGTTCCCGTTCGGCTTTGGACTCAGCTATACGCAATTCGAGTACAGCGGTCTGAAACTGGACAAGAGCAGTATCAGGGATACAGATGTTGTCCAGGTGACGGTCAATGTCAAAAATACAGGCAGCCGGACAGGCAAAGAGGTGGTTCAGCTCTATGTCAGTGACGTGGAGAGCAGTGTCATCCGCCCGCTGCAGGAGCTTAAAGGCTTCCAGAAGCTGGAGCTGCTGCCGGGGGAACAGCGTGAAGTCTCCTTCACCCTGAATAAGCGTGCTTTTGCCTATTATAACGTGAAGCTGGCGGACTGGCATGTGGAAAGCGGAACGTTCAATATTGCCGTAGGCTCTTCATCGCGGGATATCCGGCTCTCCGCTCCACTTACGGTAACTTCGACAACGAAGATTACGGTAAGTTTCCACCGCAACACCACGGTAGGCGATTTGCTGGAAAATCCGTTGACTGCGGAAAAAGCAAAGAATTACAGCAGTATCTTTGGCCTGGAAGATGCAATGGATGATAATCCGGAAATGTTCCTTGCCATGATGAAATATATGCCGCTGCGTGCGATGATCGGCTTTGGCCAAGGGAAATATACCGAGGCTGATTTGGCCGAAAATTTGCGGGAATTGAACGCGCTGGTTGCAGAGCAATAATCGCCGCCTGCCGAATCACTGGCAGGAAGACATAACCTGTTAGGAATAGAAAAGGCAGCGCCCCGTTATGAGGCCGCTGCCTTTTGACAGGTTAAAATAATCCAATCCGTGATTGCCGGATTATCCAATTCCATTATGAATGACCCGAGATATAATGAAAGCGTAATCATTTAAAAACAAATACAGCTCCACACTACACCAATGGAGGAACTTATAATATGGCTGATACAATTCAGAAATGGTTTGCCAGCACGGAAAAAGCACCTTGGATGGCCCAAAACATCCCTGGTCCAGAACAAGCCGGGACGGCCGCTAATCTGACCGTTACCACAGAGACGTTCCAGACGCTGGAAGGCTTCGGCGGCTGCTTTAACGAATTGGGCTTTGTGGCGCTGGGCCATCTGCCGGAGGAAGAACGGGCGGGGCTGATGCATGAGCTGTTCCATCCCGAAGGGGAGCAACGGTTCAGCATCTGCCGCCTGCCGATTGGAGCCAGTGATTATGCGCTGGAATGGTACAGCCTGAACGAGAATGACGGAGACTACGCCATGGAGCATTTCTCCATTGAGCGTGACCGGCAGATGCTGATTCCCTACATCAAGGAAGCCCTGCAGCTGAACCCGGACCTCAAGCTGTTCGCGTCCCCCTGGAGCCCGCCGACATGGATGAAGTTCCCCAAAGCGTATAACTATGGAACACTACGCTGGGAGCCGCAAGTTCTTGAAGCATACGCCCTTTATTTCGTGAAGTTCGTGGAAGCCTACCGTGCAGAAGGCATAACGATTCATCAGGTGCATGTGCAGAATGAGGTGGTTGCCGACCAGAAGTTTCCTTCCTGCGTCTGGACCGGGGAGCAGCTGAGGATCTTCATCCGCGACTACCTTGGCCCGGCATTCGAGAAGCATGGGCTGGAGACGGAAATTTGGCTGGGGACGATCAATGCCCCGGAGCCATGGGATGAGTGGCTTAAAGCTAAATCAAGCGATCATGATGCCTTCGCCGGGGTGGTGCTCGGTGATCCCGAAGCCTATAAATATATCAAGGGCGTAGGTTATCAATGGGCCGGCAAATATGCCATCCAACGCACCGTGCAGAGTTACCCGGAGCTGCGATATATGCAGACCGAAAATGAATGCGGCGATGGCAAAAACACGTGGTTTTATGCGAGATATGTATTTAACCTGTACCAGCATTATTTCATGAACGGTGTGAACGCTTATATCTATTGGAACATGGTGCTTGAACCCAAGGGAAGGAGCACTTGGGGCTGGGAGCAGAATTCCCTGCTGACCATTGACCCCGGCCAAAGACAAGCGACCGTGAATCCGGAGTATTACGTGATGAAGCATTTCTCCCGTTTTGCCGTCCCTGGTTCAGTAAGAGTAGGGCTTAAAGGTCCGTGGAGCGGCCATGCCGTTGCTTTCCGGACACCGCTGGGCGGGATCACGCTCGTTCTGGCCAATCCATTCAAGGAACGGCGGATGCTGCACTTGCATAGTGGTTCCTCGTCGTACTCCCTGGAGCTTGAACCGGAATCCTTCCATACGTTTGTCCTTAGTTAACGGGGCATTCTCCTTAAACTAACGTCCATTCTTCGCGGGGCGTTAGTTTTTTGTTAAGATAAAATAATTTAAAGCATTCAACACTTAACATGAATTGTTAAACCCAAGAAAATTCCATTCTGACTTGGGCAAACTATGGCAAGTGAAACTTGGAGGTTGGTGCAGCAATGAGGGTTGCCGGTTGGATCATGAAACTTACTGAGCCTTTCCGCCGCAGTATCCGCAATAAGCTTATTCTGACTATGATTATCCTCGCTGTTGTGCCGATTGTGACGATTACAGCACTGGCAGCCGAGAACAGCCGCCGGTCAATGGAGGCCGAGGTCATCAGCACGAATCTTTCCAATATGAAATGGACCGGTGTCTATCTGGGTGACCAGTTCGCCCAGCTTAATAATCTGATCTATACCGTGCTGATCAGCCCCCACCTGAGCGAATACCTTGCGAATGTAGAGGAGTCCAGCTTGTCCAGCCAATTTGCCGCACAGCGGAACATTATTGATACGCTGACGAATCTGTTCTACTCTGCGGGCAATCATGTGGTGGGGGTGGAACTGTATCTGAAAGAATATAACAAGCTGTTTACTATCAACGCCTCGCAGAGTGACATTGCCTCAACAGCCGGAATTCCTGCTCCGTATAAGCTGCTTTTTGAGCAAAACAAGGATTTCACAATAGCCGTTGGCGGCAACGACAACGGGAAATTCCAGCTGATCCGCAGCATTAACCGGTTTGAGAACCAGGAGAAGCTCGGAGGCATCTCCCTGGAAATCCGCTGGGGTGTACTGGATCAGACGCTGAATCTATTAGGCCGGGGCAACGATCATACGGTATTTATCGCTAGTAGCGACGGCAAGGTGCTGTACCAGCCCTGGGGAGTGACTCCTTCGGAAGCCATTCTGGACCGGGTTGCTGGCACCGGTGAGGCACAGGGCTTTTTCCGCGGTGACCAGGCCTATGTGTTCTACAATACGATTGATCCAGTGGGTCTCAAGCTGGTCACCGTTATTCCGAACAGCTTCATTAACCAGAGTGCGCTGGCGACCATGAACTTCGGATTGATTGTAGGCGCCATTACCGTGGTCGTGGCGATATTGCTCGCCGTCATTCTGGCCTGGAGGCTGGCGACGCCAATCGTCAGTCTGGCCCGGTCCATCCAGGGCTTCGGCTTAATGAAGGAGCGTGAAGTGCGGCTCAGCAACCGGGTCGATGAAATTGGCCTTCTGGAGACGAAGCTGTACCAGATGTCGTACCGCATCCGCGAGCATATCCGGACGGAATATGTTATCGGCCTGGAGAAAAAGAGTGCCGAGCTTAAAGCACTGCAGGCGCAGATTAATCCGCATTTCCTGCAGAACACCTTGCAGATGATCGGCAGCATGCTGTTCAAGAACAGCCCGGCGGAAAGCTACGGGGTGCTGAGATCGCTCAGCGACATGTTCCGCTACATCATCCGCGAGCCGGAGGACTTGGCCCCGTTGCGGGCGGAGCTGAACCATCTGAACAATTATATGCAGATCCAGCAGCAGCGCTTCGCGGCCCGGCTCAGCTATGCGATCGAAGTGGATGAGCAGGCGACGGACAGTCTGATTCCGAAGCTGAGCCTGCAGCCGATTGTCGAGAATGCTTTTTTTCATGGGCTGGAACAGCAGTCGGGTCCCTGGGTGCTGGAGGTCAAGGTAACTTGTGAAGGGGAGGACACGGTCATTACCATCTGTGACAACGGGATCGGGCTGCAGCCGGATAAGCTGGCGGAGCTGCGGGGAAGACTGGAGCGGCGCAGCGGCGATTTATGGACGCATGGGGAGCGGATTGGCCTAAGCAATGTTGCTTCACGGATTCAGATGCATTTTGGCGGGAAATACGGGATTGGTCTAGATAGCATTCAGGGGCAAGGCACAAAGGTGACTGTAACAATACCACTGGAAAGGGACGGTGCGAACCATGCTTAAAGTGCTGCTGGTGGATGATGAGAGCTGGAACCGTGACATTGTGCGGACGTTTGGCTTATGGGATGAACTGGGCATGGAGATTGCCGGAGAAGCAGAGGACGGGAGCGAGGCGTTGCGCCTGGCCGGTGAGCTGTCCCCGCAGATTGTCATTACCGATATGCGGATGCCTGGTGCGGACGGTGTCAAGCTGATGAATCAGCTTCATGAGTGTTATCCAGAGATTAAAGTGATTGTAGTGAGCGGCTACGACGATTTCAAATATGCCCAGAATGCCATCCGCTACGGTGCGGTGGATTATTTGCTGAAGCCGATTGATCCGGGGGAACTGAATGACGTGCTGCGCAAATGCCGGAAGGAGCTGGAGGAGAACTCCCATGCCCGGGAGCCGTATGCCCTCGATATTGAGGTATCCTTCTCGCTGTCTTCTTACAAGCAGCTGATGAGGGTGCATTTCAATGAGCTGAATCCCGAAGGGGTCAATGCTGTTCTTGAAGGCATAGAGAAGGAACTGGTGCAGGGAGGCTCTGGCAGACCGGGGATGCTGCGGCAGGCGGCAAGTGAAATGTTGCTGCTGCTGAAGGAGCTTATGCGGAGCAACGCACTGGAGGAGGATGTCCTGAAGGCGGAGATCCCCCGTGAGGTTTTGATGTCCGGGAGCAGCACCGCAGCGTATCTGAAACAGCTCTACGGGACAAGTCTGGAGCAGCTGATCGGACAGCGCAAGTTCAAGAATAAGCTGAACTTGGATGAGGTCCGGCAGTATATCAATGCCCACTTTGCCGAAGCGGTAACGCTGGAAGGGCTGGCCAGAGCTTTTTTCGTCAGCAAGGAATATTTGAGCAAGGTGTTCAAGCTGGAGTATGGCTGCAATGTTACGGATTATATCCTGCAGCTGCGGATGGAGAAGGCGAAGGAATGGCTGGCTGAGGAGAGCATTCCGATCAAGACGGTGGCAGCTCTGGCCGGATATGAGGATGTCGGCTATTTCTACAGAGTGTTCAAGAAGCATTACGGCGTTGCCCCCGGTGAAATGCGCAAGCAAGCAGCCGGTTTAAAAATGTCCAATCCGAAAGGGTAATTCCGTCCAATTAACCGCTTTCATAATAAAGATACAATGAAAGCGTAAACAAAACATAGACATTGGGAGGTCTTACAACATGAACAAGATGACCAAAGGTGTACTCTGTACATTCCTCACCGCCACACTGCTGGCCGGCTGCGGCAGCAACAACGGTACAAACAACAGCAATGCTGCGGAAGAAGGAAATACAGGCAGCGGTACAGCCAAAAGCGTTACCCTGAAGATGTTCATCGCGCAGCCGCGCTTTAAGGAACAATATGATAATTATATTGCCGAGTTCGTGAAGAAAGAGAAAGCGGACAAAAATATTGATGTTTCCGTACAGCTCGAAATGCCGACAGCAGACAATGCCTCGCAAATTCTGAAGACGCGCCTGGCCTCCAATGATGCACCGGATATATTCGCTATCCATGCTGTGAACGAAATTCCATCCTATTACAAGGCCGGGTACCTGGAAGACCTGACAGATCAGCCCTTTGTCGGCAAGCTGCTGGACAGCGTGAAGCCCTCTGTAACCACTACGGACGGCAAGGTTGTGGCGCTTCCGCTGGAAACCCTGTCCTGGGGCTACCTCTATAACAAGACCATATTTGCCGAGAATGGCCTGACCCCGCCGACAACGCTGACAGAGATGAAGGCCGTCACCGAGAAGCTGAAGGCGAAGAACATAACGCCGTTCGTGCTCTCTTATAAGGAATCATGGATTCCGCAGCTGGTGCTTCCGCTGGCTGTAGGGGGGATGATGAAAACTGCGGACCCTGAATTCGTCAACAAGATGAACAAGGATGAGGGCTCCTTTACCGAGATGAAATCCGCGATCTTTGATGTGTTTGATCTCATCAACGCAAACGGCACGGCGAAGGCCACCGAAGTCGGCGGCGATGACGGTGCGGCGGCATTTGCCGCTGGCAAAGGAGCTATGTGGCTGATGGGACCGTGGTATGCCGAAACCATCCTGAAGTCGAACCCGGATCTGGATTTTGGTGTTGCTCCGCTGCCGATCAGCGACAATGCGGATGCGACCCTGATCAATCTCAGCGCCTCGACTTCGCTCGCGGTATCCCCGACCAGCAAGAACAAGGAGGTTGCGCTTGATTTCCTGAATTATGTGCTGGATGATCAAGCCTCCAACGGCTTATTCCAGGCAATGAAATTCAATCCGGTGTCCACGGTGCACACCTATGAGAGCTATCCTTGGATCACCGAAGCGACCACCTATGTCAAAGCTGGCAAGTCGGTGCAGGACCCGGCCATTCCGCAATCCGTCAAGGATGAGGTGGGCAAAGGGCTGCAGGCATATTATGCAGGACAAATGAGCCAGGATGATGTGCTCAAGGCGCTCGACAAAGCCTGGAAATCCTACAATAAGGTAAACAAATAAGCAACAGCTTTACAGTCCGGGATGGAAGAAACCGGGGGCGCTGGCCCTCCTTCCTCCATCCCGTTTGCTTTGCACACCACAGAGGGAGAGGGGCGGATATTATGCCGGTCAAGCGCTATAAAAGTGTTGTTTCGCTGCTTGCTTTCGTTGCACCCGCATTTATCATTTATTCATTGTTTCTGCTGATTCCGACCATCGGCGGCATGTACTACAGCTTCACGGACTGGAACGGGCTGAACCGCGACTATTCTTTTATCGGCCTCGGCAATTTCATTGAAGCGCTGCGCGAGGACCCGGATTTCGTGCACGCCTTGCTCTTTACACTGAAATACGTGCTGTTCATGATCGTATTGCAAAATGTATTCGCACTTGTGCTTGCCGTGTTCATTGAGACAAAAACAAGAACCAAAGGCTTTTTCCGGACGATCTTCTTCATGCCGAATATGATCAGCACCATCATCAGCGCTTTTATGTGGACCTTCGTGTTCTCCCAAGTGCTGCCGCAGCTTGCCGAGAAGACGGCAGCGTCGTTCCTGGACCAGCTGTGGATCGGAGATCCCAACGTTTCTTTCTATTCGATCATTATCGTATCGCTGTGGAATGGCGTCGGCTATATGATGATTATATATTTGGCCGCCCTGCAGGGGGTGCCGCAAAGCCTGAAGGAAGCTGCCGTCATTGACGGGGCCAGCCCGTTCCAGACGTTCCGCAAGGTGACGATGCCGATGATTACGCATGCGGTTACGATCTGTTTTTTCCTTACGCTGAACGGGGCATTCAAGGTATTTGAGGTGGTATACGGGCTTACCGGCGGCGGTCCGGGACGCAGTACACAGGTCATTACGATGAATATCTACGAAGAGGCGTTCTCCAACAACTTCCGCTACGGATATGCCAGCGCCAAATCGGTGATTCTGTTCGTAATTATCCTGCTCTTCACCTTTATCCAGATCGGTGTCATGAAGAGAAAAGAGGTGGAAGCATGAGACTGAGAAAGGGAGCCAACCTATTCATCACGCTGTTTCTCTGTATCGGCGCTGTCATGTCCTTTTTCCCGATTTATCTGGCGATTATTAATTCCGTGAAAACCCAAGGCGAGATGTTCGCTTCCTTCACGGCGCTGCCGACCAAGCTGCACTTTGAGAACTACAGCCAGGCTTTTAGCAAAATCAACCTGCTAAGCAGCACCCTGAACTCGGTTATTGTCTCGGTCATTGGTATTGGAGGCATCATTTTCTGTGCTGCCCTGGCCGGTTACAAATTATCCCGGACCTCCGGCAGACTTAGCGCGGCGATCTTCTCGCTATTCATTGCTTCCATGCTGGTACCGTTTCATTCGATTATGATTCCGCTTACACGGATGGCCAAAGCACTGCATGTCAGCGGCAGCACCTACGGCCTTGCTGTGATCTACATTGGTCTTGGAGTGAACATGGCGATCTTCCTGTACCACGGCTTTGTGAAGTCGATCCCCCGCGAGCTTGAGGAAGCGGCACGGATTGACGGCTGCGGCGAGTTCCAGACCTTCTTCCGCATCATCTTTCCGCTCTTGCTGCCGATTACGGTAACCATTGCGATTCTGGACTTCCTGTGGATCTGGAATGACTTCCTGCTGCCGCTGCTGATGCTCACCGACTCTACCAAATATACGCTGATTCTATCGACCAACACACTGTTCGGAGAGTACAATAAGGAGTGGTCGCTGATTCTGGCAGCGCTGGTGCTGACTGCGCTTCCTGTGATCGTTATCTATGGATTCTTCCAAAAGTTTATTATGCAGGGCATTGCCGAAGGGGCAATAAAAGGCTAAAGCGAGAGGAGCAACAGAGTAATGAGTCAATTACGTTACGGCGTCGCCTACTACGATGAATATATGCCTTATGAGAGGCTGAATGAGGATATTGCTATGATGCTGGAGGCCGGGATCAATACCGTCCGCATCGCCGAATCGACCTGGAGCACGCATGAGCCGCAGAACGGGATATTCGACTTCACTTCCGTCGACCGGGTGCTGGATGCGATGCATGCCGCAGGAATCTCCGTGATTGTCGGGACCCCAACCTATGCCGTTCCCACATGGCTGGTCAAAGAGCATCCCGGAGTGCTGGCTGTAACGGCGGACGGTCCCGGCCGGTATGGCGCACGGCAGATCATGGATATAACGAACCCGGTCTACCTGTTCCATGCGGAGCGGATCATCCGCAAGCTGATCGGCAGGGTCAGCAAGCATCCGGCGGTCATTGGCTACCAGACGGACAACGAGACGAAGCACTACGGGACAGCCGGAGAGAATGTGCAGCTGCTGTTTGTTAAGCATATGCGGCAGAAGTATGGAACACTGGATGAGATCAATGACCGGTTCGGGCTGGATTACTGGAGCAACCGGATTAACAGCTGGGAGGACTTTCCGTCCGCTGTCGGCACGATCAACGGCAGCCTGGGTGCGGAATTCGCCCGTTTCCAGCGTGGTCTGGTGACGGAATTTCTTGGCTGGCAGGTGTCGCTGGTGAACGAGTACAAGCAGCCGGGACAATTCGTCACACAGAATTTTGATTTTGAATGGCGCGGCTATTCGTATGGCGTACAGCCATCCGTGGATCATTTTGCCGCGGCTGAAGCCTTCGACATCGCCGGAGTGGATATTTATCATCCCTCGCAGCATGAGCTGACCGGAACGGAAATCTCCTTCGGAGGGGATATCGCCCGTTCCCTGAAGCGCAGCAATTATCTTGTATTGGAGACACAGGCCCAGGCGTTTCCCCACTGGACACCCTATCCGGGCCAGCTGCGGCTCCAGGCCTTCAGCCATCTCGCCTCCGGGGCAAATATGGTGGCTTACTGGCATTGGCATTCCATTCATAATTCGTTTGAGACCTACTGGAAGGGGCTGCTCAGCCACGACTTTAAGCCGAATCCGGTATACAACGAGGCCAAGACTATCGGCCGGGATTTTGCCCGCTTAAGTCAGGCGCTGGTGGACCTGCGCAAGGATAATAAGGTCGCGGTAATGGTCAGCAATGAAGCCCTGACTGCGATGGAATGGTTCAAGCTGCCGGATGGCAGGAACTACAATGATGTGGTTCGCTGGCTTTACGATGAGCTGTACCGGATGAATATCGAATGCGACTTCATTCAGCCCGGCTGTACCGAGCTTTCGAGATATAGTCTCATCATTGTTCCGGCACTTTATGCTGTTCCGGATGAAGCACTGCTGCGCTTAAATGAATATGTGCGCGAGGGAGGCCACGCCGTCTATTCCTTCAAATCCGGCTTCGCGGATGAAGATCTCAAAGTGCGCACGGCAGAGCAGCCGGGCATTATCAGCGAGGCCTGCGGAATCAGCTACAGCATGTTTGTGACTCCGCATGAGGTGACACTGCGCAGCGAAGCTCTGGATACCGGTGCGGCAGATCCTGCGGTGAATACATGGATGGAGCTGATTACACCGGATACGGCGGAGGTGCTGTTCCGTTATGAGCATCCTCATTGGGGCGAATATGCGGCCGTCACCCGGAACAGGTTCGGAAACGGTACGGCAACCTATATCGGCTGCATGACAAGCAGCGGGCTGGCCGGCAGCATCCTGAAATCCGCTGCGCAGGAGGCCGGATTATGGGGGCCCGATCAGGAGCTGGCTTTTCCGCTGATTGTGAAGACTGGAGTGAACCGGCAGCAGCAGAGGGTACGCTATTATTTTAATTATAGCGATGAGCCGGTGTCTATGGTGTACCGGCATGGCGCGGCAGCAGAGCTGTTGTCCGGAAGAGAGGTTCAGCCTGAGGAAAAACTTGAGCTTGAGCCTTGGGGTGTGCACATCCTCCTGGAGCATTCAAGCGGACAATGAGACCGGAGGCCCCGGGAATAATAGAGGGTTGCTTTTATCGGCGGTATTTGCTAACATATAATGTAACTTAATCAGTTGTTCTGTTTTCTAGGGTTCCGCAGCTGCTACAGGCTGGGCTGGTCCGAGGGAAAACGCATGTACTGCGATGTACATGTCTACACGGAGGGATAAAAGCCCGGGAGGTATCGTCAATTAGACGATGGCCTTCCGGGCTTATTTTGTTTCCGCGGTTAAGAGGTTTGTACCATAACTTATTTAGGGGAAGAGGAGGAAATGGCAGTGAATAACAGTATGGCATGGGTTAAGATCGCAGGCGCTGCCTGCTTCGAGGTCGTGTGGGTCATCGGGCTGAAGCACGCTTCGGCTCCGTGGGAGTGGCTCGTTACGGTAGTGGCCATTATCATCAGTTTTTATACGATCATCTCGGCGAGCAGCAAGCTGCCCGTAGGTACAGTCTATTCTGTATTTGTCGGACTCGGCACAGCCGGGACCGTCCTGGCGGATATCCTCTGGTTCGGTGAGCCGTTCAAGCCGCTGAAGCTGGTGCTGGTCTTGGTTCTGCTGGCGGGTGTTATCGGGCTGAAGCTTGTGACTGGTGATTCTAAAGAGAAGGAGGTGTCCTAAAATGGCTTGGTTAATGCTGATTGCTGCCGGCTGTTGTGAAATGTTCGGGGTGGCGATGATAGGCAAGCTGCACCGGGACCGCAATTGGCAGGCGATTGCCCTGCTGGTTCTCGGATTCGGAGGCAGCTTTCTGCTGCTGTCGCTCGCCATGGAAAGTCTCCCGATGGGCACGGCCTATGCGGTATGGACAGGAATTGGTGCTTCCGGAGGTGCGATTCTGGGCATGGTCCTGTATGGTGAAGCCCGGGATCTGCGGCGGATCATCTGTATTGTGGTGATTCTCGGAGCTGCCGTCGGTTTGAAAATGGTAGGCTGACGACGCTGAGATGTTAAAGAAATAGACACCTGTACGATGTTTCGAATGATGTAACATGGTAAGTATAGTAAGTAGTACTTAATCCATCGTATAAGGAGACTTCCACTATGAATGAAAATATACCCGAGCGGATTAAACTTCCGGACGGAACAGACTTGCCGAGAATCGGGCAGGGAACCTGGTGTATGGGTGATGATGCTTCCAGACGTTCTGAGGAGATAGCTGCCCTGAGGCATGGAGTAGAGTTGGGTCTTAGTGTGATAGATACGGCAGAAATGTACGGAGACGGCCGCTCGGAAGAGCTTGTTGGCGAAGCGATCCGGGGAATCCGCGACAGCGTATTCCTGGTCTCCAAGGTGTATCCGCAAAATGCAGGCAAGAAACAGCTGGCCCGCAGCTGTGAGGACAGTCTGAAGCGGCTCCGTACGGATCATCTGGATCTATATCTGCTGCACTGGCGGGGGAAGATTCCGCTGGAGGAGACGGTGGAAGGCATGGAGGAACTGGTGGCCGCCGGAAAAATAGCCCGCTGGGGCGTGTCCAATCTGGACACGGACGATATGCGGGAATTGCTGCGCATCCCCGGAGGCAACCGCTGCGCTGTTAATCAGGTCCTCTACCACCTGGGTTCCAGAGGTATTGAGCATGAGCTGCTGTCCTGGCAGCGGAGCCACAAAATACCTGTAATGGCCTACTCTCCGCTGGCACAGGCAGGCACCTTGAGAAAAGGGCTGACGGAGAATGCTGCGGTGCAGGAGGTTGCCCTTAGACACGGAGCGACACCACTGCAAATTCTGCTGGCCTGGAGCATCCGGGAAGACGACGTAATCGCTATTCCCAAAGCATCGACCCCGCGGCATGTAGCCGAGAACGCGGCAGCAGGGGAAATCAAGCTCAGTACTGATGAGCTGTGGCAGCTGGATGAGGCTTTTCCGCAGCCCGCCTGGAGAGTTCCGCTGGATATGATCTAAAATCATCTAAAGAGGCTGACCTGAAAGTGGATTTTCTACGAGCGGGGACAGACCACATTCATTCTCAAAACCGTAATAGTCAACAGAGCAGCGATTCTCCTGTTATTGGAGGATCGCTGCTTTGCGTTTGGGTCAACAGCCAGGATCTACTGAACTATGTAGCAGCTGCAAGCAGCGGGTATCCTTAGGTCTATGGTGAAAATGCAGGCTAAGATAATTGGACTCCCCTAGCAGTTTCTGGTAGTTTTCGTATTTTTATAGCCGGGAAAGTAGGTCCTTACGAAGCTTCCGAACAGCTTTCTTTAAGGAGTTATTTTTAGGTTGGGTCAGCAGTTGAGCCTCCAGCTGCCGCACCACTTGTTCGAGTTTTTCACTGCTCATCTCAGAATACGCTTCATAAAGATTGTAAGTGTGTTTCCGCTTAAACAGTGGAGAGAACGGACAGACCCGCGGAAAAGCAGCAGCGGTCGCCTTGGTCTCCGGATTTTCACCGCTAAGGAAGGTGTCCTAATTTTGTTATCAAAAACTACTGAAAAGTTTGATATAATAAATAAAATATAGATAACAACATACTAACAGGAATTGCAGGGGGTAAATCATTATATGACTAAGATTCAATTTCCGCAGGATTTCACTTGGGGCGCTGCCACAGCCTCCTATCAAATTGAGGGAGCCTATCAGGAAGACGGGCGGGGTTTATCCATCTGGGATACATTTTCCCGCATCCCGGGCAAAGTGATCAATGGCGATAACGGAGATACAGCCTGTGACAGCTACCACCGCTACCCGGAGGATATCGCGAAACGGTGTTCCGTGAGTTCCATGGCAAAATCAAGCAGTGGTACACCATCAACGAGCCTTGGTGTGCTTCATTTCTGTCCAACTATTACGGCGAGCATGCGCCGGGCAACAAGGATCTCCAGACCGGACTTGATGTTGCCCATCATCTGATGGTTGCCCATGGCCGAGCCGTCCGGAAATTCCGGGAGCTTGGGTTCGAGGGGCTGATCGGCTATGCGCCGAACGTCACCTGGATGGAGCCGTACACCACCCGGCAGGAGGATATGGATGCCTGCCGACGGCAGATCGGCTGGTTCCTGGAATGGTTTATGGACCCGGTGTTCAAAGGGCAGTACCCTTCCTTCCTGGTAGAGTGGTTCAAGGCTGCCGGTGCGGAGCTGCATATTGCCGAAGGCGACATGGAACTGATCAGCGAGCCGATAGACATCTTAGGCATTAACTATTACAACGGAAGCGTGGCCCGCCATAACAGCGAAGGCGGACTTATGCAGATCGAAACCCTCGATGTGGGCTATGAGCATACGGACATCGGCTGGCCGATCTATCCGCAGGGTTTTTACAATGTGCTCAGCCGCATTCATGAACTGTACGGTGATCTTCCGATCTATATCACGGAGAATGGAGCCTGTTATAACGATGAGCCGATAGAGGGTGTAGTGGCGGATCAGAAACGGATCAGCTATATTCATAAGCACCTGATTCAATTAGAGCGCTGCATCTCTTCGGGCATTCCGGTCAAGGGGTATTATTCCTGGTCGCTGATGGACAATTTTGAGTGGGCTTACGGCTATACGATGCGGTTCGGATTAATTCATGTCGACTACAATACACTGGCAAGAACGAAAAAAGACAGCTTTTATTGGTATCAGAATACGATTGAAAATAACGGAGTGGAAATCTAAATAAAGCACATCCTAAACGGGAGTCTTGCAGCCAATGCAGACTTCCGTTTTTTTGTAAATATAAGGATGTTTAGGCTTCACGCCATAAATTATTTTTGTTTTTGCTAAAGAAACGGACCTCATCCCATAGGGATGGCAGGACCGTTTTTTCTTGTGTCCATAAGCCGGATGCATGTCCAAAAGCCTGTGGCAACAGCTCTTAAATGTTGTCAACAACGTTCATGACGAAACCGTGTTTTCAATTTGATGACAAAGAAAGCGCTTTGATTTACGCTGTGTGCATAAGGGATATCCTTTAAAGAAAGCTTAAACAAAGGCATCCCATTTAATTTATTAAGGGGGCATTTTAAATGGCCACAACGGCAACAACGCAAACTTCATCCGGTGGTACAAGGGTGAGAGTTCAACAATTCGGCCGCATGCTCAGCGGTATGGTTATGCCGAATATCGGCGCTTTTATCGCATGGGGTTTAATCACGGCTTTATTCATTCCAACAGGCTGGTTTCCAAATGAAAGCCTTGCAGCTCTAGTAGATCCAATGATCAAATTTCTGCTTCCGCTGCTCATCGGGTATACGGGCGGACAGATGGTACACGGTAAACGCGGCGGTGTTATCGGGGCGGTAGTCACGATGGGGGTTATCGTCGGTTCTTCTATTCCGATGTTCCTCGGCGCCATGATTGTCGGCCCGCTGGCCGGCTGGGTTTTGAAGCAATTCGACCGTGCGGTTGACGGCAAGATCAAAGCCGGGTTCGAAATGCTTGTCAACAACTTCTCGCTCGGCATCATCGGCGGCGGCTTGTCCATTGCTGCGCTGAAGGGAATCGGACCTCTGGTCGAAGGTTTGACCAACATCCTTTCGAGTGGTGTGGAGTTTCTGGTCAACCATAACCTGCTGCCTCTTGTCAACATCATCATTGAGCCGGCAAAAGTATTGTTCCTGAACAATGCAATCAACCACGGCGTACTCGGACCGATTGCGCTGGAAGAATCACAGAGACTGGGACAGTCGGTACTGTTCATGCTGGAATCGAATCCGGGACCAGGGCTGGGTATCCTGCTTGCTTACTGGCTGGTAGGACGCGGTTCGGCGAAGGCCTCCGCACCGGGTGCGGTTATCATTCACTTCCTGGGGGGTATTCATGAAATTTACTTCCCGTACATTCTGATGAATCCACGTCTGATCCTTGCTGTTATCGGCGGCGGCGTGTCTGGAACGTTCACATTGCAATTGCTGGGCGCAGGTCTGGTAGCTTCTCCATCGCCAGGCAGTATCTTTGCTTACTTCGCCATGACACCTAAGGGCGGATATGTGCCAATGCTTGCCGGAGTCATTGTTGCCACAGCCGTATCCTTCGTGCTGGCTACACTGCTCCTTAAGACCGTGAAGAAGAACAACGAAGAAGAGATGGATCTGGAAGAAGCTGCGGCAAAAGTGAAAGACATGAAGTCGGCAGGGACTGCAGCGCAAACCGCTGCTGCTGCCGCAACTGTAACTACAGCGGCAAATGTCCGCGGCAAGTCTGATGTGAACAAAATCGTCTTTGCTTGTGATGCAGGCATGGGGTCCAGCGCGATGGGCGCATCCGTGCTAAGAAAAAAACTGCAGGCTGCCGGAGTCAATATTACGGTTGTCAATTCCGCAGTCAGCGAAATCCCTGCGGATGCTGATATCGTGGTTACCCAAAAAACGCTGACGGACCGGGCGATTGCCAGCAATCCGAAAGCAGAGCATATTTCTATCGACAATTTCTTGAAGAGCCCTAAATATGATGAGCTTGTGGAACGTTTAAAGTAAGCGGAACAAGCATAGAAATGATGTATAACGCTAACTCAGGAGACGCTGGCCCGCAAAGCCGGCGTTTGTCTCTATTTAGGGCGGGGGTACACGGTTATGAGAAAAGTTACCGCGAGGCAGCGTCAAATCATCTGGCTTCTCTTAGGGGTCAGTGAAGAGATTACTGCCGCCGAAATCGCCGAGAGTACCGGTGTGAGTGTAAGAACGGTTCACCGGGAGATGGAAGACATCGAGCTTACGCTGGCGGATTTCGGTCTGGATTTGATCCGTAAATCAGGAAAAGGGATTCAGTTGAGCGGCCCGGCGGCCGGTCTTGCTGAGCTGCGCCTGTTTTTGCGGGAAGAGAAGCCAGCGGAACATTCCAGCGAGGACCGCAAGGTGTATGAGCTCTGCTCCTTGCTGGAGGCAGAAGAGCCGGTGAAGCTGTTCACATTGGCCCACTGGCTCAAAGTTACGGTTGCTACCGTGAGCTATGACTTGGATGAACTGGAGCCCTGGGTCCGCAAGTTCGGCCTGCAGCTGGTCCGCAGGCGGGGCTACGGTGTTGAGATTACCGGCAGCGAGATTGACAAGCGCAGGGCGATTGGCCGGCTGGCCGCCGAGCATCTGGATCTTTCAGATCTGGTGGGTCATAATCCGCAGCCTGCGAGCAGTCCGGTCTTCCGGATTCTTCTGGATACGGTAGGCAAAACCAATCTGATGGACGTGGAGAACACGCTGTGGGATATGGAATGGAAATGGACGGCGGAACTGCCGGAGATCGTTTATATGGAAATGCTGCTTGGCCTCGCTGTAACCACCAGACGGATTGAGATTGGCCGGAGTATCGACAACGGCGGAGAAGCGGGATATCCCCGAATGTCAGATCACCGCCTAATTACCGCCGCCGAGCAATTTGGGCAGCGGCTGGGCCAGGCGCTGGGAGCTGAGATTCCGCGGGCAGAGATTCTATATATAGCCGGTCTGTTCGACAGGGTCCAGGAATCATTCTCCTCTGCCGGATTCGCCTCCGGTGACATTGAGCTGATGGAGATTGTATATAAGCTGACGGAAAGCGTGGTCAAACGGACCGGAGTTCCGTTTCAAAGCGACCGCTCCCTGCGGGAAGGGTTGCTGGAGCATATGGATCCGGCATTCAAGCGGCTCCGGGAGGGAACCCGTATCCGCAATCCGCTGCTGGGTCCCATCCGTAAGGATTATGAATATTTGTTCCAGATTGTGAGGGCCGCGGTGGAGGAGCTGGAGCTGGAACTGGACATCCCCGATGAGGAAATCGGATTTCTGGTCATGCATTTCGGCGCTTCTGTCGAACGTCTGAATCAGCTCAGGCGGGGCGTCCGGGCAATTCTGGTCTGCGCCAGCGGTCTCAGTTCTTCCCGGCTGCTGGCTACCCGGCTGGCCAAAGAAATGCCGCAGATTGAAATTCTCGGCAATATTTCCTGGTACGAAGCGGCGCGACTGCCTGCGGTTGACTACGATCTGATTATTTCAACGATTGATTTGCCGCTCGACAAAGACCGCTATATCAAAATCAGTCCTCTGTTGACGGGGGAAGAAATAGAAAAACTGCTGAGTTATATCCAGAACACCACGCTGAGAGAACGGGAGAGCGTTCCGCAAGGCGAGTACGACAGAACAGCGAGTGAAGAGCATTCCCTGGAGCGGTTGAAAAGCTACCAGGGCATGCTGGATGAAACGGTCAACCTGCTGGAGCGGTTCCGCTTCTATCCGCTTGATAACAGCGGGATAACGCTGCCCGCAACGATTTCGGCGATGCTCGATTTTCTGGATGGCAGCGGGGTGGTCGGCGATGCAGATATCCTGCTGGAGCGGCTGCTGGAACGGGAAAGGATGGCCAGCCAGGTCATTCCGGACACTGGGCTTGCTCTGTTTCATGCAAGAAGCAGCCACATCCTGATGTCTTCCCTGACGCTGTACCGTCTGCGCCAGCCGGTTGTGCTGGATGGGGATACCGAGGTCAGGGTCATCCTGCTGATGCTTGCACCGCGCAAGCTGTCCAAGGAAAGCCTGGAAGTGCTGAGTGAAATCAGTGCAATGCTGCTTAATTCCGAGCTGGTGAAGCTGCTTGAGGAGCGTACGGAGTCCGAGATCAGGCGATATCTGTCGTCAGAGCTGCTGCGTTTTTTCGAAAATAAAATGTGAAAGCGAGAGAAACCATATGAGTATACTGTCAGAGAATAAAGTGATTATGAACGGTGCTGCCAAAGATAAATACGAGGCGATCGCCATGGCCGGAAAGCTGCTTGTGGATGCCGGACATGTAACAGAAGAATATGTGCCGAAGATGCTTGAGCGCGAAGAGGTCGTTTCCACTTATATGGGCGAAGGACTGGCCATTCCCCACGGAACCAAAGAAGCCAGACCTTTCATTAAATCTACCGGATTGTCCATTATCCGCTTTCCGGATGGTGTTGATTTTGGCGGAGATGAACCGGCCTTTGTTGTGATTGGCATTGCAGCGGCAGGTGACGGGCACATGGAAGTATTGACGAATGTGGCGATGATCTTCTCGGAAGAGGATGCTATTGAGCGGGTTATGAATGCGCCAACCCCGGCCGATGTGATCGCCATCTTCGAAGGAGGCCTGGAATGATGAAGGCTGTTCATTTTGGTGCCGGCAATATCGGCAGAGGTTTTATCGGTCTGCTTCTGTCGCAGGCGGGCTATGAGGTCACCTTCGTCGATGTGAATGAAACCTTCGTGACACAGCTTCAAAAACGCGGGGAATATCCGGTGACGCTGGCCAGCGAGGGTCAGGAAACGGTGATCGTGAAGAACGTGACTGCACTAAGCAGTGTAACCCATGCCGAAGAAGTTGCGGCGGCCATTGCCGGAGCGGATCTTGTTACGACAGCGGTCGGAGTATCCATCCTGAAGCATATTGCAGGGGTGCTGGCTGAGGGGATCGGCAGACGGCTTGCGGGTTCCACCGCTCCGCTGCATGTCATCGCCTGCGAGAATGCCATCGGCGGGAGTGCGCAATTGAAAGAGCTCGTATATGCCAAGCTGGATTCAGAAGTCCGGGCCAAAGCGGATATATCCGTAGCTTTTCCGAACGCGGCTGTAGACCGGATTGTTCCCTTGCAGCAGCATGAGGATATCCTCAAGGTAATGGTAGAACCATTCTATGAGTGGGTGGTAGACGCTTCTCAGATGCTTCCGGGTTACCGTCCGGTAGAAGGTGTTCACTATGTAGATAATCTTGAACCTTATATTGAACGCAAATTGTTCACGGTGAATACCGGGCACTGTTCGGCAGCGTATCTAGGGTACCTGCGCGGTTACGGGACGATCCAGCAGGCCATGGCGGATGAGGGTTTGACCGCGCTTGTGCGCGAAGTGCTGGAGGAGACAGGGACGGTGCTGGTTCAGAAGCACGGGTTCGACGCGGAGCAGCACAGCAAGTATATCGACAAAATACTGGAGCGCTTTCGCAATCCGGCCCTGACAGATGAAGTTACCCGTGTAGGACGTTCACCGATCCGCAAGCTGTCGCCGAATGACCGGCTGGTATCGCCGGCGCTCCAGGCTTTTGACAGAGGGCTTGGGTACACGGCCCTGAGCCGCTCCATGGCGGCAGCACTGCTGTTCAACGTGAGCGATGATCCAGAAGCGGTTGAGCTTCAGGCGGCTGTCGCAGAGCTTGGTGCCGCAGTGGCAGTTGCGAAATATACCGGCCTGGCCGCAGATCATGCGGTGCACCGGTCGGTGATGGCAGAGTATGACAAACTGAAATAACGATGTAGGGCTCATAAAGAGCCGCAGGGGAGATTCTGTCCCCTGCGGCTCTTCGAATAGCGTAGCTTAGCTGTTCTCAATAATGGTCTGCAGCGTCGTACGGTCCAGCCCTTCCACAAGCTTGATCAGCAGCTCTTTGGCGGCATCATAATCATCGCTGTGAATGATGGAAGAGGATGTGTGGATGTAGCGCGAGCAGATTCCAATCACTGTGGACGGCACGCCAATTCCGCTGACATGCACCTGCCCGGCATCGGTTCCGCCTTGGGAGACGAAATACTGGTATTTGATCCGGTGGGTATCTGCCGTATCCTGAACGTATTCGAGCAGGCCGCGGTGGGTAATCATCGTCGGATCGTAAATGCGCAGCAGCGCTCCTTGGCCCAATTGGCCGAAGGCCTGGCGGTCGCCGGTCATGTCGGCGGCGGCACTGGCATCCAGGCCGAAGAAGATGTCCGGCGACAGCAGGTTAGCTGCTGTGCGGGCACCGCGCAGGCCGACCTCTTCCTGTACCGTAGCGCCGGCGAACACGGTGTTTGGCAGTTTTTTGCCGTGCAGCGCTTTGACCAGCTCAATGGCAAGGCCTAAGCCATAGCGGTTGTCCCACGCTTTGGCCATGATTTTCTTCGGATTGGCCAGCGGGGTGAACGGACAGATCGGCAGAATCTGCTGTCCCGGAGCTACGCCGTAGCCCTGTGCTTCTTCCCGGCTGTCGGCACCGATATCTATGTACATTCTGCGGATATCACCGGTTTTGTTGCGTTCGTCATCACTCAGCAGATGGATCGGCGTACTGCCGACAACACCCGTCAATGTTCCCTTAGGGGTAATGATCTGCAGCCGCTGTGAGGCTACAGCCGAAGCCAGCCAGCCGCCGAGCGGCTGAAAGCGGATCATTCCGTTGTCGGTGATGCCGGTGACCATAAAGCCCACCTCATCAAAGTGTCCGGCTACCATAATCTTGGGGCCGTTCTCTTCACCGCGCAGTACGCCGAACAGGCTGCCTAGCCGGTCCTGGACGAACTCTTCGGTATACGGTGTCATAGCATCCTTGACATAGGCACGCAACTCGCGCTCAAAGCCCGGAGCTGCGGGGAATTCAGTTAATGTTTTGAACAGATTAGTCGTTTCTTGATTCATATACATATCGCTCCTTTACTATTGTCTAGTATGAACATTGTCGCGCTACTTGTCCATGTCTTCAAAGGGGGAAATGAACACTGGGCGCCGCCTTTGCGAATATTATGCAGTAGTGGCTCTGCAGGCAGGAGCCGGGAAAGGAAGCGAGGAAGATGAGGGTGGCTGGAAGCAGGTCCGCGGACAACCCGCAGGGCTACTACGGTAAAGTGAATGCCCGTGGGGTGCCGAAAAGATACCTCCGCCGGTATGGGCCGGAGCGCGATGCTGTGCTGATTTTGATTCTGTTTATACTGCTGATTGTAATACTGCTGTATTTTTCCTGAACTGGGGAGACATAACGAAGCGGCTTACGGCGAACAATAAGGAAAAACTTCTAAGCGAAGAAAAGTCCGAGGGGAAATGTCCGCACTCACTGGTCCAGCCCTCCCCTCGCATACATTCCAGGAGGTGTCCTCATTTGCCGGCCAAAACTAGAAAGTCCGGTGTCAAGCTTCGGCTTGACACCATGACCCCACAGGATTATGAGAAATTGTCCAAGCCGTATGTGCCCAGCCGCCCTGTGTTCAAAAACTGCATCCGGGCTTTTCTGTCCGGAGGGTTGATCTGCGTGATCGGACAAGGCATCCAGGAGGCATTTATGGCGATATTCGATATGACCTCCAGGGAAGCCTCAAGCCCTACCGTTGCGGTTCTGATCCTTATCTCCGTCATCCTGACCAGCTTCGGTGTATATGACAAATTGGCCCAATGGTCAGGAGCAGGCACTGCTGTTCCCGTCACGGGTTTTGCCAACAGTATGTGCTCCGCAGCGCTTGAACACCGTGCCGAAGGTCTTGTGCTCGGAGTTGGCGGCAATATGTTCAAGCTAGCCGGCTCCGTCATTGTATTCGGTGTCGTCGCGGCCTTTATAGTCGGGGTAGTATATGCCATTATGGGCTGGGGAGGTTCTCACTAAACTATGAAGCAGCTTGGCAGCCAGACCTGGCAATTCACAACCCGTCCTGTCATTCTCGGTTCTTCCGCAGTAGTAGGGCCGGAAGAAGGGGAAGGCCCTTTGGTTTCCGATTTTGATTTTATCTATGACTCGCTCAAAATGGGCGAACAGACATGGGAGAAGGCAGAACGAGCCCTTTTCGAGAAATCGTCCAAGCTGGCGCTGATGCATGCGGGACTCGAGCAGGAGAAGCTGGAGTTTTTCGTCGGCGGGGATTTAATGAATCAGATTATCAGCAGCTCGTTTGCGGCGAGAAAGCTTGGTGTGCCTTATCTTGGCGTCTTTGGCGCATGTTCCACTTCCATGGAGAGTCTCGCCATCGCTTCGATGATTGTGGATTCCGGCGGGGGCAAATACGCGCTCGCGGGAACCTCCAGCCATAACTGTACCGTGGAGAAGCAATTCCGCTATCCAGTTGAATACGGCTCCCAAAAGCCGCCGACTGCCCAGTATACCGTAACCGGTTCGGGCTGTGCCATTGTCGGCCGCAATGACGGCACCGCTGCAGGCCCCTATGTTGTGTCGGCAACCCTTGGACGCATTATGGATATGGGGCTGACGGACCCTTTTAATATGGGCACAGCCATGGCTCCGGCCGCCGCGGATACGATAACTGCACATTTCCGCGATACGGGCTTGTCCCCCGGCCATTACGATTTAATTGTAACCGGCGATCTGGCTTCCGTCGGCCTGCCCATTGCCAAAGATCTCCTGGCCAAAGAAGGCATTCCCATGGAGCAGACGACATTTGATGACTGCGGGCTGCTCATTTATAATCTCGACAAGCAGAAATATGTCATCGCCGGAGGGAGCGGCTGCGGCTGCTCGGCTGTGGTCACCTATGGACATATTCTCAAACGGATGAAAAAAGGCGAGCTGAAGCGGGTGCTGATCGTGGCAACCGGAGCGCTGCTTTCACCGCTGTCATACCAGCAGGGAGAAAGCATACCGTGCGTGGCACATGCTGTAGCTCTGGAGAGCGGAGGTGAAGGAGCATGATTTATGTATGGGCATTTTTGATTGGAGGCGCCATCTGTGTCATCGGGCAGCTCATGTTCGATGTACTGAAGCTGACACCCGCTCACACGATGAGCACACTTGTCGTTGCCGGAGCGATCGCTGACGCGTTTGGACTGTATGACCCGCTGGTGAAATTTGCCGGGGCAGGGGCTAGCGTTCCGATTACCAGCTTCGGCAACTCGCTGGTGCACGGAGCGCTTACGGAACTGGAACGGGACGGCTGGGTCGGCGTGGTGACGGGGATTTTCGACGTGACCAGTGCGGGGATTTCGTCAGCCATTGTATTCTCGTTTCTGGCAGCCCTGCTTGTACGGCCTAAGGGAACGCATTGATCAGCTGAAAACTATAGGTTTCATTTCCGGCCGCCACTTTGGCGGTCTTTTTTGTTTTGTCTACATAACCTTCCTTAATTCCTGCGTGCTCTGCTCAAGAAGTTTCTCCGCCGCAGCGGAAATTAGTGAGTACTCCTGATCAAGCCATTGCTTTATGCCGGGCTCGTAATCCTTCTTGAAGATTAGCGCCGATAAATTCCTGATGATGTGATAGGAAGCATACGGATGGGGCAGCTTGGGGGCATTTTTGGCCTGAAGCAAAAATTTGGTGAGCACGGAATGATCGCTGTAATAGATAAGCTCAACTAATTTAGCCCGGTATTCCAAATCCATGGACTCAAGCCCGGGAAATTGGTTGAAGTCATAAAAATGCTGTGCTTCGTGCTTCAGGTAAGAAATTCGAAACTCTGCGCCTTCGATATCTTCATAACGTTTGGCATTGCAATACAGGCTTTCCTTCACAGCCCAGCCCCCGACGCTTCTCTGTTCACACGTAGCGAAACTGATCCAGCTTTCCAGAATAAAGTCCTTCATCATATGTACGGTTACGGGCTGGCTGATGGAGGGGAGCTCCACAGTGAAATTTAACGTCTCCATCTTTCGCCATATATAAGGTCCTCTGTACGGAGGGGTGACTCCGCCCCAAAAATAATAGCCCTTTTGTGCAAATACTTCCTTCAGATGATCTTCAATGCAATCAAGGGCGGCGGGCTGCTCAATCTCAATCAAATTGCGGAGTGCCTCCATGAGCTTAACCTCAGCATCATCCGCTGCATCGGGACGGGTCAGCACCATGCGGAAGTAGGCGTGGTAGGCCGAAATTACCCGTCTAACCCAAGGATCTTCTTCCTTGAGTGTTACCTCGTCATGCTTGTTGAAAAATCTGTTGATATACAATGCCTCAATCTTTTCGATTTGCTCGGTTTTGGGCTGGATTGAACGCAAATACGCCATTGCCGGGTTAATGTCTCCTTGAAGACATAGGGCATAAAACTTGTCCATGGATGACCCTCTTTTCGCCTGCCAGAATAGAAAAACGGATTCGGTTTATAATCATTTCTATAGGAACAATAATTTTCCTTCTATATAATAGAGAGATTTCCTTGTCCATTGTTTGGTGTATCTTTAATTTCACGGGCTGCAATAATGTACTTTGGGACCCATAATCATGTAAAATATAAGTATTACGCTTATTCTGACATAGGAGGTTTACTATATATGCCCGTACGTCAAGAATCAATTCACATCATGAAGGCTGTTCGCCATAATTTGGAATCCTGTATACTCGGCAAAACATTTGAAATAGAGCTGCTGCTTACGGCGCTGCTGGCCGGTGGGCATGTCCTGATCGAGGATGTTCCGGGAACGGGCAAAACCCAGCTCATTCGGGCGCTCTCCAGATCAATGTCCGGGGAGTACCGCCGGATTCAGTGCAATCCCGATATTCTCCCTAGTGATATAACGGGGGTATCGGTCTATCATCCGCGCGATGAGATGTTCCATTTCCGTCCCGGTCCCGTGATGACTAATATTCTGCTCGCCGACGAGATCAACCGTGCGACAACCAAGACGCAATCTGCGCTTCTAGAAGTGATGGAAGAAAGGAATGTAACCGTCGACGGAGAGACCTATCCGCTGCCGCATCCGTTTATGCTCTGTGCGACCCAGAACCCGATTGATTTCGAAGGCACCTACACGCTGCCTGAAGCACAGCTTGACCGTTTCATGCTGCGTATCAGCCTTGGCTATCCCGATGCGGTTACCGAGAAGAATCTTCTGATGAGCCATCAGGAGGGACAACCGGTGGACAGGCTTAGCCCGGTAACAGGCATGGAACAAATTGCGGCTATCCAGGAAGAAATCCGCGAGATTTATATCAGCGATCCTGTCCTGAACTATTTGCTGGATGTTGTCCGCCAGACCAGAGAGCATCCGCTAGTCCTGCTTGGTGCCAGCCCCCGTGCTTCGCTTTCATTCATGATGGCCTGCAAAGCCTATGCTTTCCTGCAGGAGCGCGATTATGTTCTTCCGGATGATGTGAAGATTCTTGCCCCGTATGCGCTGGGACACCGTATTCTGCTGCGTCCGGAATCGCGGCTGGACAATATCAGTGTTGATTCCTTGCTTCAGAAGCTGCTGCAGAGCATACATGTGCCTGTGACGATGAGGCAATAATGATGAAAAGCTATTTGTCCGGAGCGGCAGCTGTCATTCAGCCGGGGAAATTCGCCGGCATCCTTGCGATCTGGGGCATCACGCTGCTCTATGTACTGTTTCAAGGCGGCAAAACATCATTCATGCTGTTTATAATGGTATCTGTACTAATGATATATCTGTTGATTGGAGGCTTAGGCGGAGTACGGCGGGCCAAAGGCACGCGCAGCCTGTATTCCGAATTGGATAAGCCTGATCTGCTCTATGCGGGCGGCTTTCTGCGGGTGAAGCTGGACGTTACAATTCCAGGCTTTTTGCCTCTGCCGTATGTGGTGGTGAGAGAAATTCTGAAGCGCCATAACGGCGAATCCTGGGTATTTGAGGAGAGCATGGTTCCCAGCCTGAGAGGGCAGGGGGAACTGCTGTTTCAGACGCCGGTACTGGAGCGCGGCCGCTATACGTTCGAAGGAACGGATATCCTGAGTGAGGATATCTTTGGCCTGGTGGAGCATAAGGGCACCTTTATGGCCGAAGGGCAATTCCGCGTGCTGCCCCGTGCGGTATTCGTGCCGCGCTGGCAGCTTTATGAGCGGAAGTCACGGCTGGCGGGGCAGCAAGCCTCGCTGCTCCATTCCCGGAGAGAGACAACGCAGATCAACGGGGTCCGCGATTACGTCTATGGCGACCGGTTGACGCGAATCCACTGGAATGCCACCGCCAAGACAGGCAACTGGAAATCCAAGGAGTTTGAGCATGAATCCGTACCCAAGACCATGATTGTGCTGGACGGCAGCGCCATGGTATATGCCGGCTCGAACCAGTTTGAGCTGGCGGTGTCCATTGCCGCCTCCCTGCTCGGCTTTGGGATCCGCGACCGGATCGGCATCGGTTTATGCTGTCTGGACAAGAACACCAAGATATTCATGCCTGCTGAGGGCGCTGCGGAGCGGCAGAAGATGATCCAATATTTGATTGATATTAATGCCGAAGGCCGGGGGCCGCTGGTTCCCAGGCTGGAAAAAGGACACCGTATGTTTCCCAAAGGCTCCTATCTGGTATTGATCAGTCCGCAGAGCGGACAGCCTGTACTGGATGTCATGCGCTGGGCAGAGAGCCGGGGAATGACGCCTTCCCATATTCATGTGCGCAATCCTGCAGCGGGCAACCGCGGCGGAGAATGGATGAATGTGCTGAAATCCCGCGGGGCAACCGGCTATAGCGTAAGTTCGCTTCAGGAGCTGCCCTCAGTGCTCGGAGGTGATAAAGTATGATGAGACGCTGGTGGAGCGGGATGAAGTCCTCATGGCATTACTCCTTCAGTCTGCTATGGCTGATGGTTATCGCCCTGCAATGGCTCACTTATACAGAGCCCTTCTGGCTGAAGGCGACCACTGCCGCCGTACTGCTGACCTTGGCTGCGGCGGGGGTTGTTGAAATTCTTTTACCTGTTAAACGGGGATATCGGCTAATTCTTGAAGTTTGCGCCATGCTATATTTCGTGTACAGGGTAATTCTGCGCTATGAACTCTATGTTCCTGATCCATTGCTGCCTTCACTGCGCGACCGTCTGCCTGACATCGCCATAAATATGGTTCCATATCTATGGTTTGCTGCGGGTGCGCTGGCCTTGCTGCTCCTGTCATCGTGGTGGGTCTCCTCCAAGGCGAGGATTCTGCTGTTTATCACCACGAATATTGTAGCCTTTGCGGCACTGGATTCCTTCACTTCGGCCATACTCTGGCAGGAGGTCGCCTGGACGGTGTTCGCGGGGATGGGCTGGCTTGTTACCCAGCATTTGAGAAGCTTTCAATTGCATTATCCCCGCGGCTGGACTTATCTGCTGAAATATCCTTTCAAGATCTTCATTAATATCGCCATCATTTTCTCGTTTGTCATTATTACAGGTGTGAACATGCCCGAGGTGCGGCCGACGCTGACAGATCCTTATACTGCCTGGCATAAATGGAACGGCAGCGGATTATCGGCAAGCTCCGGCACATCGGGAACAACAAACGCCGGAACCAGTGATGCTTCTGCAGGAAGGACTACTTCGGGTTATAGTATGAACGACGATAATCTGGGCGGGGGCTTTAACTATGATTATTCGCCAGTCATGACGGTGACCTCGGATATACGTTCCTACATGCGGGGGGAAACCCGCAGCGTATATTCCGGAAAAGGATGGAGTGATGACGACCGGCTTACACGCGGTCCGCTGTCCGGGGCAGCAGTAGGCAAAGAGCTGGACAGGGAACCCGGCTCCAAGGTGGAGACGCAGACCCTGAAGCAGACGGTAAAGCTGCTTGGGAACATTGATTATCCGGTATTGTTCGGAGCCTATTCCATTGCGAAGGTCGATTCCATAGACGGCAAGGAACAGAGCAGCCGCTTATTATGGAGAAGCGCAGACAGCGAAATGCTGTGGGATACGGATGGGAACAGCGGAAACTATCCCCAGACTTACGTGCTTACTTCGGAGGTCCCTGTCGTATCCGTGCAGGAGCTGAGCAAACAGACCTTCGAGCAGCTGTACGCCGGCCAGAATAATACGCAATACCTGCAACTGCCCGACAATTTTCCAGAGCGGGTCACAGAGCTGGCAGAGACAATTACCGCAAGCGCGAAGACCCCTTATGACAAAATTGCGCTGCTCCAGCAATATCTGCAGCAAACCTATCCATACTCGAATCAGCCGGATCTGTCTCGCGGCAAAAGCAAGGATTTCGTGGAGAGTTTCCTGTTCGAGATTATGGAAGGCTACTGCGACTACTATTCCACCGCACTCGTGACCATGGCGCGTTCGCTGGATATTCCGGCACGCTGGGTCAAGGGGTATGCACCCGGCGAACAGGCACAGCTGCCGGACAGTCTGGCCCAGCAGGGATTATCCAATAATAATTATACGATTACGAATGCTGATGCCCATTCCTGGGCGGAAATTTATTTCGGTGAATACGGCTGGATTCCGGTGGAAGCGACCCCGGGCTTTAATGTGCCTCTTCTGACACAGAACGAAGAGCCTGAGAGTAAGGAAGATACACAGCCGGAAGAGGATAAACCTGAGCCTGAGCAAGCCGTGGCAGATCCCGGCAAAACCGGTGGAAGCCTTCATGTGGGCGTCTGGGCCGTATCGGCCGCTGCAGCAGTGCTGCTGCTGTGGGGAGGTTATCTGCTCTGGCATTACCGCTTCAGTCTCCGGTTCCTGCTTGGGCGGCTGCGCAACGGCAAACCATTGTCTCCGGTGCAGAAAGTTGTGGCTGAAACCGAGCGGTGGGTAAAGTATGCCCGCAGAAAGGGCATGCTTAAAGAAGAGCACGAAACGCTTCGTGAATCGGTGGCCCGCTGGAGCCGTGAACGTCCGGCGGCTGCAGAAAGTCTGGCGTCGCTGCTGCAAATGTTCGAGAAGGCGAAGTACAGCCCGGATGTTATAGAAGACAAAGATTGGCGCAGCGTGTATACTGAAGCTTTGCGGCTGCACGGTCTCCTGAAATCAGATAAATAAACGCGGCAGTCCTACATCGTCGCAGATTCATTTGCGAAGCGCAAAGAGTATGATATAGTTTTTCGTATGAAATCGAGGTGAACGTATTGTTTGAAAGGTTGGTTCCAAAACTCCGGGTGAATACGGTATTTGATATTGGGCTGGAAGAACTATACAGCCGGGGATACCGCGGTATCATTACGGATCTGGATAACACGCTAGTCGGCGCCAAAGCGCCTCTGGCCACTCCGGAGCTGCTGTTATGGTTCGAGAAGGTGAAAGAGCTGGGCTTCAAGCTTATCATTGTGTCGAACAATAACATGGACCGGGTGTCACGCTTTGCAACGCCGCTTAATATTGAATTTGTACATCAGGCCCGCAAGCCGATCAATACGCCTTTCGTGAAGGCGATGAAGCTGATGGATCTGAAGCCGGAACAGACGATCGTAGTTGGCGATCAGATGCTTACGGATGTACTCGGCGGCAACCGGCTAGGCCTGTATACGGTACTGGTGCTGCCTATCTCTGTGAAGGATGAAGGCATTGGAACAAGAATTAACCGCCGGGTCGAGCAGATTGCCCTGACACGGCTTCGCAAGCAAGGATTGTGGCATGAGGAGGATAAACCCCAATGAATCAACAGAATGAAACACAGCGCCCTGTAAAATGCAGCGGCTGCGGCATTAAGCTGCAGACCGAAAAGAAGGATCTCCCGGGTTATATTCCGGAGGTTGCATTTGAACGGGAACCGGTTATCTGCCAGCGCTGTTTCCGCATCAAAAACTATAATGAAGCTTCTTCGGTATCCGTCGACCAGGATGAATTTCTTCACCTGCTCAGCGGAGTGGGCGAGAAGAACGCGCTTGTTGTCCATATTGTCGATCTCTTCGATTTCGAAGGCAGCCTGATTTCCGGCCTGCAGCGTTTTGTCGGCAATAATCCGGTTATTCTTGCAGTGAACAAATGTGATTTGCTGCCCAAGGTAACGAACTGGAACAAGCTGCGCAACTGGATGCAGCAGCGTTGCAAGGAGCATGGACTGCGGACCGCGGAGATTATACTCTGCAGCGCGAAGCGCAATCAAGGGTTCGAACGTCTGCTGGAAGCGGTGAATGAGCTTCGCGGACAGCGTGATGTCTATGTCGTAGGGGCAACCAACGTAGGTAAGTCTACGCTGATTAACCGGCTTATTTCCGATTACAGCGATCTCGAGCAGGAACTGACGACCTCGCGTTATCCGGGAACGACTCTGGATACGGTCAAAATCCCGCTGGATGATGGCCACTATATCATTGATACTCCGGGGATTGTATATCCTTGGCGGTACAGTGAACTGGTGGAGCGCAAGGACCTCGGTGCCGTTATGCCGGAGAATCCGCTCAAACCTGCGGTATATCAGCTGAATGAAGGCCAGACGCTGTTCTTCGGCGGTCTGGGGCGTTTTGATTTCATTCAGGGTGCCCGGCAATCCTTCACCTGCTTCATCAGCACTACGCTCAAGATTCACCGTACAAAGCTGGAACGTGCGGATTCCCTGTATCAGGATCACCGCGGTGTGATGCTGGCTCCACCGGTAACTGCCGATATGGACAAGCTGCCGCAGTGGCAGCGTCATGAATTCCGGATCAGCCGGGGCAGCCAGACCGATCTGTTCATCTCCGGCTTGGGCTGGATCAAGGTGAACGGAACCGAAGGTGCCGTTGTGGCAGTTCACGTTCCGCGCGGCGTGAAGGTGGTTACCCGCCCTTCGCTGATCTGACGAAGGGAGGGGCAATGCCTGTGACAAGTGAAAACGGAAATGACAGAAATACGGATCTGCTGCTGGGGGTAATGGGTGATCCGATTGCCCAGTCCAAATCCCCGATCATGCACGGGGCTGCGCTGAAAGCGCTGGGTATACAAGGGGCATATGTCCCGCTGCATATTACCGGAGATCAGCTTGGCGATGCGGTGCAGGCCATCAAGACCCTCGGCTTTCGCGGAGTCAACGTAACCATACCGCATAAGGTTGCGGTGATGGAGTATCTGGACAAGCTGGATGAAAGTGCGGTTGCTGTCGGTGCAGTGAATACGATTGTCAATGACAACGGGGTACTCACCGGATTCAATACGGACGGCATCGGTTATGTCCGTTCGCTGAAGGCGGAAGCGGTCCCTGATCTGTCCGGAACCCGTATTCTGGTAATCGGTGCCGGGGGCGCGGCGAGAGGAATTGTCAGCGCTTTGCTGGCCGAGAAGCCATATTCGGTTAAGATTGCTAACCGTACTGCTGGAAAGGCCGGGGAACTGGCGGCACTATTCCAGAGCAGGGGCAAGGTTGCCGGAGTGGGCATGGATGAAATCGCTAAAGCGGCTAAGGATGCGGATATTGTAATCAATACCACATCTGTCGGAATGTTTCCCCATCCGGATGACCTGCCGATGGATCCCGGACTGCTGCGTGAAGGAATGGTCGTAAGCGATCTTATCTACAATCCGCTGCGCACCCGGCTGTTGCTCGAGGGCTTGAAGCGGGGCTGCACAATTCACGGGGGGCTGGGAATGTTCGTATATCAGGGCGCCTATGCGCTGGAGTATTGGACAGGGCAGGCTGCACCCGTGGATATTATGCGGCAGACGATTATCGACTGCCTCGGCGGCAGTGCCAGTGAAATGGATCCGCAAGTTTAGGGTAATAATATATGTTAATTAAGGGGTTTGTTCATTTATGTTAACTGGAAAACAAAAACGCTATCTCCGCTCTTTGGCTCATCATCTTGACGCTGTCTTTCAGGTCGGCAAAGGCGGTGTGAACGACCACCTGGTCCGTCACATTGAAGAAGCTATTGAAAAACGCGAGCTGATGAAGATCAGCGTGCTTAACAATAATGCGGATGACCCGAAGGAAATCGGTGCAGCTCTGGCTGAGCAGTCCGGTTCCGAGCTGGTGCAGGTTATCGGCAAAACCATCGTTCTTTACAAAGAGTCACGAGACAACAAAACGATTGAGCTTCCACGCTAGGAAAGCTGCGCCTTGCGGCTGCCTTGCAGTCACATGGAGTCATTACGCAGGAAGATAAGAGGAGGTAGGCCTCTCTTGAAAATTGGAATAATGGGAGGAACCTTTGATCCTCTTCACATAGGACATATGATGGCGGCGGAAGCTGCGAGGGATACCTATTTGCTGGAAGAGGTCTGGTTTATGCCTTCGCATATCCCGCCCCACAAGCATGAAGCCGGAGCTTCGGGTACAGACCGGCTGGCAATGGTGCAGTGTGCGGTCGAGGACAATGAGTCTTTCCGCACGCTGGATTGGGAAGTCCTCAGAGGCGGCGTTTCCTATACATTGGAGACCGTGCGCGGCCTGCAGCAGGAATACCCGGACCATGAGTTTTATTTCATCATTGGTGCGGATATGGTGCAATATTTGCCGAAATGGCAGGGGATTGAAGAACTCGTGCAGCGTCTGACCTTTATCGGTGTGGGCCGTCCGGGCACACCGCTGGATCTGGCAGCGCTGCCCGGCTATATCGCCGACAAGGTGCTGCTGGCGGACATGCCGCTGGTGGATATTTCGTCCACGATGCTCCGGGCGCGCTCCGCTGAAGGAAAATCAATCCGCTATATGGTACCGGACAAGGTTTTCGATTATGTGCAAAGGAGTGGATTGTATGGCCTACAGCCGGGAAGCGCTGATTGAAGCGGTCTCTTCGCAGATGCCTGATAAGCGCTGGCAGCATACCCTTGGCGTAATGGAGTCATCAGTGAAGCTGGCTGAGCGTTATGGTGCCGATCCTGCCCGTGCGGAGACAGCGGCGATTCTGCATGATGTGGCCAAATATTGGCCTGTGGAGAGAATGAAGGAAATTATTGAGCAGAATGGTCTGCCCTCCGAGCTGTTATCCTACGATAAGCAGCTGTGGCATGCGGAAGTGGGGGCATTTGTAGCGGAACGGGATTATGAAATTACAGATGCAGAAGTGCTGGGAGCCATACGTTATCATACTTCGGGCCGTGAAGGCATGAGCCTGCTGGAGAAGATTGTCTGCCTGGCTGATTATATCGAGCCCGGACGGGATTTTCCCGGTGTGGACGAAATCCGCAGGCTTTCCAAAGTAAGTCTGGAGGAAGGGCTGATAGCCGGATTTGATTCGACGATCAGCCTGCTGCTGCAGAAACGCCGGATTGTGTTTCCGTTAACGGTGCTGGCGCGTAATGATTTAGTAAGAATACTGGAGGATAAATAATGAGTGTACAATCAAGCAAGCTGCTGGAACTGACTTTAAAAGCTGTGGAAGATAAAAAAGCGATGAATGTTGTCGCGCTGGATCTGCGCAATGTTTCCCCAATCAGTGATTATTTCGTGATCTGTCACGGTAATTCCGATACCCAGGTGCAAGCGATTGCCACCGAAGTACGCAAGGTTGTTCATGAAGCAGGCGGTATGATTCGCGGAATCGAAGGCATGGATGCGGCGCGCTGGGTGCTGATGGATCTTGGCGATGTCGTTGTGCATGTGTTCCACCGCGATGAACGCGAATATTACAACATTGAGCGCCTGTGGTCTGACGCCAAGATTGTGGAGAACGTATGAGTCTGATTGCCGGAACTGTAGTTAAACTGGATGTACTCCGGGAAGTATCGCCTTACGGCTACTTCCTGGGTGCCGGTGATCAGGATGTTATGCTGCATTATACGGAGCTTGTTGGCAGCAAGCCCAAGCCGGGCGATAAAGTGGAAGTATTTATCTTCTTCGATACGGAAGACCGGCTCGCGGCAACAATGAAAAAGCCTTTTCTCACACTTGGTGAAATGGCATTGCTGGAAGTCGCGGATATTCATCCCCGTCTCGGCTGCTTTCTGGAAATGGGACTTGGACGCCAGCTCCTGCTGCCGATCCGCGAGCTTCCTGAACTGATCGAGCTGCGCCCGCAGGTTGGTGACAAAGTATTTGTCATGATGGAGCACGATAAGCAGGGGCGTCTCCGCGCCAAGCTGGCCGGTGAACAGGAGCTTGCTCCGCTGGCGCTTCCTGCGCCAACCTCATGGATGGGGCAAATGGTGACCGCAAGAGCGTACAAGCCACTGCAAATGGGCACCTTCGTGCTTGTGGACGGCGGAGTGCTGGGCTTCGGCATTATCGGAATGGTTCATTCCTCGGAACGCAGCCGTCTGCTGCGTCTGGGCGAGCAGTTTGAAGCCCGGGTCTCACATATCCGCGAGGATGGCCGGGTCAACCTTTCCATGACCCACCGCAAGGAAGTGGGACGTGATGTGGATTCCGCTGCCTTGCTGGAATTTCTGAATTCCCGACCGGGCGGTGCCATGCCGTATTCGGATGCCACGCCTCCGGATATTATCAAGCAGCGCTTCGGCATCAGCAAGTCGGCCTTCAAACGGGCGATGGGCAAGCTGATGAAGGAGGGCCTCATTACCCAGAAGGAGAATTGGACCTACCTTGCAGGCAAGGAAGACACAGCTCCGGATGAGAATCAGGGTGACGAAGGAACAACGGAGAATTAAGCGGTTATGACAGTATTTGATTACAGGCATTTATAGAAAGCGGTGTGCGCAGTGTCTTCCTATGGGAAATTTGCATATGTATACGACGAGCTTATGGCCGATATGCCATATCCGGATTGGCTGGAGTTTGCGGAAACCGCCTGGAAGCTGCACGGAAAGCCGCTCACCGTGGCCGAACTCGGCTGCGGAACCGGCAGCATTACCATTCCGCTTGCCGCATCAGGGTATCATATGACGGGCATTGATCTCTCTTCCGACATGCTGTCTGTGGCGCAGAAGAAGCTGGAGGAGCATCCGCAGGGCCGCAGGTTCTTGCGGGAGGGCAGTGTGCGCTGGGTAAGGCAGAATATGAAGGAATGGGAGCTGCCGGAACCGGTGGATTCCGTTATTTCTTTCTGTGATTGCCTTAACTATGTGCTGGAAGAGCAGGACGTTCAGGCAGTTTTCGCCAGTACCTTTGCCGGTCTTAAGCCGGGAGGAACCTTTCTGTTTGACGTGCATCATCCCAATACATTGATCCGTTACGAGGAAGAGCAGCCCTTTTTCATGAATGAGCCCTCCATATCGTATATTTGGACCAGTGAGCTGGATGTGCCGCGGCGGGAAATTGAGCATCATCTGTCTATCTTTGTTCGTGAAGAGGAACGGGGTGATCTGTACCGCCGTTTTGAGGAGACTCATGTTCAGCGGGCTTATGATCCGGAGTGGATGACAGCGGAACTGCTGAAAGCCGGGTTCAGTGATGTGAAGACCTATGCCGACTTCGAATGGGTAGAGGCGGATGACAGTGCCCAGCGGCTGTTTTATGTAGCAGTGAAATAAACCATATGCTTATGTGGGTCCTTGCCCGGAGGGTGAGGGCCTTTTTGCGTATAATCCGATTGTTCCGATAAGGAACCGGCCCGTACATGGGCAAGGGCCGGCATCTTCCAACCTTTTACCGGTGCTCAAACAAATCGATTGCGCCTAAGACAATATGCGCCAGACCAAAGCCAAGCACGCCGGTTGCGGCCAGCTTGTATTTGCTTCCCAGAAAAGCTGCGCCGGAAGCGGAAACTACGGTACCAAGAACGGCAGGGATCAGACCTTCA
Source organism: Paenibacillus sp. FSL H3-0321 (assembly GCF_038002865.1). Taxonomy (NCBI): domain Bacteria; kingdom Bacillati; phylum Bacillota; class Bacilli; order Caryophanales; family Paenibacillaceae; genus Paenibacillus; species Paenibacillus sp. FSL H3-0321. The sequence continues at coordinate 6,181,672 of NZ_JBBODH010000001.1, forward strand.
CGCATATAAAACACTCCTTCTCGGTGGTATGGGAGACATCGGTTAGTGTGGGTTAAGCCGACGACAATTATACAGGCAGGAAATGCTTCACATAGACATGAAAAAAGACCATCTTCTGGGCTAGCCGCCTGGGATGGTCCTTGTGTGATTACTCGCTTATTGTCATCGAAACACAGCTGCCAACTTCTTCAACCTCATGTACATTATAAAGCACGCGGGCCATCAGATCCTGGCTGTAATTGCCGAAATGCTTGCCGTAAATGGTCAGTCCGCGTTTGTTGACCGGCTTGTCGGTAACGGCAATGCGGAAGGTCAGCTCGCTTTTGTAGTCCAGCTTAATATCATCAAGGGTAATGTCCGAAATGCGGCAGCCGTCGATAAAGCTTCCTTCATTGTTGATCCGGATCAGTTTGAGCATCCCGTATTGATTCAGGTGAGGTGGCCACCAGTCTGGATTAAAGGTACCGCGTTGATCCCCGAAGTCTCCGGGGCTGGTCCAGTAACCGATTTCGATGCCGTTTACATAAAAGTAGAGGTCTGAAGGATAGTTATCGCTGAAGCCGGGAGCCTCTGAGCCAATTTCCATGGAGAATTGAATTTCACGGAAGGTCTGATTGGCCTTAAGATAGTTCGGAATGCGGTATTCCAGGAATCCTTCAGCCATCCAGATAATCTCCGAATCAATCCGCTGGGGATCTGCGAAATAGCGAGGCTCGTCGAAGTCACCGATAATGCTGTCCTTGGTGGCCAGCCCGCAGGTAGGAACAGCCTGATAGTTGCTGTAATGGCCAACCTGAATCTCAACTTCATAAAGGTTGTCGACATCCTTACTGCGGAGATCAACCATCAGCTTATCTTTATTAAGGTAACATACTTTCTGAATGCCATGTTTGCCTACAGAAGTATTAATTTCGATCAGGCCGCTCTCTTCCAGCTTCTTGATATGCATCGTGATGGCGCCATTGCTGAGATTCAGCTTCTTGGCAATTTCATTCAGGTTGAGTGCCTGATTGGTGGCAAGCAGCTCAAGGATTTGGATTCGAATCTCGGAGCTCAGTGCTTTGAAAATATCAATGCCACTCATTAAATCTTTAATATAAATCATTGTACAATACCTTCCTCCGCGGACGTCATGAAAGACTATTTTATAAAATTATAAACTAATTGAGGTAAAAAGGAAAGACTTCTTCCTTTATTTGTGTAATACAATTAAATTTAAGTCATTTTTTAAGATAATAAGTCCTTTGATTCATATAACTATAAAGGTACTGTCGTGAAATAAGATGAAAAAGAGCTATTATTTTCTGAAAACAGCCTTAAATTCATTTTGTTTTGAATACATATAAAAAGGTTTATACTTTTATATTTACATGAAGGCTTATATATGTTATTTTATATCTGTAAGCGAATACATTCAAATGTTTTTTAATTAGTTAATAAAAATGTGAAATGGAAGTGATGAGATTGTCGGCAGACACACTAAGAGCGACGCTTATCGCCGATAAGTCCTTTGTTATCGCTGAAGTGGATAAACGGATTTACGGCTCCTTTATTGAACATTTGGGCCGTGCAGTATATGGCGGAATTTATGAGCCTGGTCATCCCAGCTCCAATTCTCTTGGCTTCAGAGGTGATGTGAAATCACTGGTCCAGGAACTGGGTGTGCCGATTATCCGTTATCCCGGAGGGAATTTTGTATCCGGATACAATTGGGAAGATGGCGTAGGTCCGGTAGAACAGCGTCCGAAGCGGCTGGAGCTGGCCTGGAGAACTATCGAACCTAATGAGGTAGGGACGAATGAATTCATGAGCTGGGCCAAGGAAGTAGGCTCAGAGGTGATGATGGCTGTCAATTTGGGTACAAGAGGTATTGATGCCGCACGTAACTTGCTGGAGTACTGCAATCATCCCGGCGGAACTTACTGGAGTGATTTGCGCCGCAATCATGGTGTGGAGCAGCCGCATAAGATCAGAACCTGGTGCCTCGGCAATGAAATGGATGGACCCTGGCAGATCGGCCAGAAGACAGCTGCCGAATATGGCAGACTGGCTTATGAAACGGGCAAGGCGATGCGCCTGGTAGATCCGGACATTGAGCTGGTTTCCTGTGGAAGTTCAAGCTCAGCGATGCCGACTTTCCCTGAATGGGAAGCGGTAACTCTGGAACATACTTATGATGTCGCCGACTATGTTTCCCTTCATCAATATTATGGAAACCGGGACAACGATTCTGCCAATTTCCTGGCACGCAGCATGGACCTGGAGCATTTCATCCGCACCGTAACGGCCACCTGCGATTACATCAAAGCCAAGAAGCGCAGCAAGAAAACGATGTATCTCAGTTTTGACGAATGGAATGTCTGGTACCACTCCAATGAGTCGGATACGAAGATTGAGCCTTGGACAGTAGGTCCGCCTCAGCTTGAGGATCATTATAATTTTGAAGATGCCCTGCTGATCGGCAGTATGCTCATTACCTTCCTCAGACATGCGGACCGTGTGAAGATGGCTTGTCTGGCACAGCTTGTAAACGTAATTGCCCCCATTATGACAGAAGCGGGTGGAGCAGCCTGGAAGCAGACAATCTTCTATCCATACCTGCATACCTCCAAATATGGACGAGGCGTTTCGCTTCAGCCGATTGTCAATTCGCCGAAATATGACGCTCAGGATTATACCGATGTTCCTTATCTCGACAGTGCCCTTGTGTATAATGAGGAAGCCGATGAGCTAACGATCTTCGCCATTAACCGGCATTTGGAAGAAGCACTGCATTTAAAATGCGATGTGCGCGGGTTTGAGGGCTACCGGTTAATCGAGCATATTGAGCTCCATCACGAGGATCTGAAAGCGGTTAATACAGCCAAGGAAGAACATGTGAAACCAAGACAAGCAACCGGAACCGAATGCAAGGACGGTTTTGTAGAGACTCTGCTGTCCAAGGCCTCATGGAATGTGATTCGTTTAGGCAAGGTGAACTGATTTTGGGTTCCCTGGCAGGCAACATGCTGAGTTCATTGTTTGCAAAAACATTTTTGTAGATGATTTACTAATTTAATTATTAGGAGGAGAAAGTGTTGAAGAAAAAGTGGGGTTTTTCGGCATTAGCACTTGTTCTATCATTATCGACGGTATTGGCAGGCTGCGGGAAGGATGATTCAAAGACAATAACCTTCTGGACGCCGCTGACCGGTGATGACGGTGCCTATATGGACCAGCTTGTTAAAGATTACAATGCTACCAATCCAGAGATAAAGGTGAAGCATGTAATTACCGCGGATATGTATACCAAAATTTCGACGGTTCTGAACTCCGGCAAAGGCGTGCCTGACTTGGCCATTATCCACGCTGACCGTGTACCGGGTTATGTGAAGCAAGGAACACTGGAGCCAATGACTGCAGTAACAACAGCTCAGCCTGAAATTAAACAAGACAATTACCTGCCGCAAGCGTGGTCAACAGGTACAATAGATGGAACTCAATATACAGTGCCTCTCGATATTCACAGTAATGTTATGTACTACAATAAAGATTTGCTTAAGAAATATGGCGCGGAATCCTTCCTCGACGACAATGTGGTGACGATAGATGAAATGCTGTCGCTGAAAGGGAAATTGGCTGAAGGCGACTTTGTTGTCAACGATGCCCTGCTGGGCTGGGTTATCCTCGGGCAAGTTCAGAACCTTGGCGGAGATATCCAGGAGAATGGAAAACCTGCGGTAAACACACCGGTGATGAAACAAGCTTTTGAAAATGTTAAAAAGATCAACGATGCCGGTCTGATGACACCGTTTGGTGAAGACGGATACCTGATGTTCCAATCGGGCAATGTATTGTTCTCCACAGACGGCACATGGAGCTCCACAGCGCATGCCGGAGTTGAAGGCCTCAATTTCGGAGTAACCAACGTATATTCCAACACGGCTGACAAGTTCACGAACAGATCCTCTTCGCACTTGTTCTCCATGTTCAAGAATAAAGACAGATCTGAAGAAAAGGTAGCCGGAATCGGAAATTTCCTGGAGTTCATCCGTCAGAATTCCATTGAATGGGCCAAAGCGGGACAGACCGTAGCAAGTAAAAAAGTTATTGAGAGCCCTGAGTATAAGGATTACATGCAGTCCTTCTTTACTTCGAATGAGAAAGAGATTGAATCCCTCTACATCTACACTTATGAATACTACCCATATATTGCAGAAGCAGTGGATACGTATTGCGGAGATATCGTCCGCGGCAATGTAGATATTGATGAAACTCTTCAGACAATGCAGAAATTTGTAGAAGATAAAATCGCTGAGGGCACAAGCGGAGCAGCGAAGTAGTAAAAGGAAGCGGAAATGATTGCATGAAGCAATGTGCCGGATTACGGCACATTGCTTTATGCCAAAGGAGAAAAGAATGCCTATGAAAAAGAAACTTAATTTGGCGCCTGTTTTCTTTGTAGGTCCACATGTCATCTTATTTGCTGTATTTATTTTACTGCCCACGATCTACGGGATTTACGCTTCCTTTACCAAATGGAATCTGATGAATGATCCGGTCTGGGTAGGTTTAGACAACTACAAGACCATTTTGTTTGACAACAGTTCCACCTTTCATACCCAATTCAACAACGGGCTTAAGAACACATTGATTTTTGTGCTGCTCAGTGTTCCGCTGTTGATTGTGATTCCGCTGCTTGTTGCCGTTGCACTGGAACATAAGAAAGTCAAAGGGAAAAGCCTGATCCAGTCCATCATCTACATTCCGGGCCTTATTTCCATATCTGCAGGCGCGCTGATTTGGCTGCTGCTCTTTAACAAGCAGCTCGGAATGGCGGGGAATGTGTTTGGCTCAGACGTATCCTGGCCGGCAAATCAGCCATATGCGTGGATTATCATTATTATCATTACAGTCTGGGGCGGCGTCGGGGGCAATATGATTATTTACCGTGCCTCCATAAGCGGTGTGGCACAGGATCTGTATGAATCGGCGGAAATAGACGGGGCAGGACCCGTCCGCAGATTCACGAGTATTACTTTGCCTTCCATTCGTTTTCCGCTCATCTATACCTTTGTCATGACTACTGCCGGAGCCTTTAACGTATTCGGGCAGCCGCTCATGATGACCGACGGCGGACCACGGCAGAGCACGCATGTACTCATGATGTATATTCGTCAACTGGCGTTCGGCAACGGGGAATCCATTGCGGGAATGGCATCGGCGATGGCGGTGTTGCTGGGACTTATAATCCTGGTCATCTCGGCTCTGCAATATTATGTGATGAACCGGAATGCAGCTTAACACTCGATAAGACAATGGACCAGCAATGGAAATTGAAAAGGCAGGTGTACCCGTATGTCAAACCAAGCGGCACAACAAATGGATAATAGTCCGCTTCTTAATGGACAAAACGCAGGGAAAAGAAAAGGCTCCGGCATCAGTATCTCTAAATATCTTTCCTATCTCTTCTTAATTATTCTCTGCATTATTTGGATCGTTCCTGTCATCTTCGGAATCACAACCTCCTTCCGGTCGCAAACCGAGGTGGTCAGCTCCGGGTTCAGAATGTTCCCGAAAGAGTGGATTTTTGACAACTATATTGCGATTTTGGAAAACACCTCTACCGCACCAATCTTGCGCTGGCTGATGAACTCACTGCTTATTGCCACAATGCATACTCTTTTGGTGGTTGTGGTAATCTCCATTACCGGTTACGGCTATTCGCGGATGAAATTTAAAGGCAGAGACACGCTCTTTTTCACCCTGCTCGGTATTTCGTTCTTCCCGGGTGTCGTGAATCTGATTCCTTCCTACAAAATTATTGATGCTCTGGGCTGGGTTAATACCTCCTGGGCAATGGTAATCCCCGGACTCGCGGGTATGGGGAATATCTTTTTGGTCAGACAGTTTATGAACGGCATTCCGAAGGAACTCGACGAATCGGCCCATGTCGATGGTGCGAGCCATTACAGAATTTACATGTCGATTATCGTGCCGCTGATCAAGCCGGTATTGATCGTGTGTGCCCTGTTCTCGTTCACCGGATCCTGGAATGACTTCCTGTGGCCGGTAATCGTATTCACGGATGTTGACAAAATGCCGGTTACTGCCGGGTTGTTGTTGCTGCAAGATATTTATGGAAATTACCGGATGATCGGACAGCTCATGGGTTCGGCGATTCTCGCTATTATTCCTACGCTGCTGCTGTTCGTGTTCGCGCAGAAATACTTTGTACAATCGATTAATTTGAATTCAGGGATAAAGGGCTAAATAAAAAAACATTAGCCAAGGAGAGAGAAACTATGACTGCAAAGCTTGTGATTCACGCTGACCTGCCCAAAAGCAAAATCAACAAAAATATATATGGGCATTTCGCAGAACATTTGGGCAGATGCATTTACGAAGGTCTGTGGGTAGGCGAGGATTCGCCGATTCCCAATACAGACGGCATCCGCAATGACGTCATTGAAGCGCTGAAGAAACTGGACATTCCGGTGCTGCGCTGGCCGGGTGGCTGTTTTGCCGATGAATATCACTGGAAAGACGGAATTGGACCGAGGGAAGGCCGCAAGCGGATGGTCAATACGCACTGGGGCGGTGTAGTGGAGAATAATCATTTCGGCACCCATGAATTTTTCCGCCTGTGTGAGCTGCTGGAATGCGAACCGTACATTTGCGGCAACGTAGGCAGCGGTACGGTTCAGGAAATGTCGGAATGGGTCGAGTATATGACCTTTGACGGCGAATCGCCAATGGCGGACTGGCGCAGGGAGAACGGAAGAGAACAGCCCTGGAAGCTTAAATACTTCGGTGTCGGCAATGAGAATTGGGGCTGCGGCGGCAATATGCGTCCCGAATACTATGCGGACCTGTACCGGCGCTATCAGACCTATTCCAGAAATTACGGGGATAACCGGCTGTACAAAATTGCCGGTGGAGCGAATGTGGACGACTACAACTGGACGGAAGTATTAATGCGGGAAGCCGGCCGTTTCATGGATGGCCTCAGCCTGCATTCCTATACCATTCCCGGCAGTTGGGAAGAGAAACGCCAGGCGCTCGGGTTCGACGAAGCTGAATGGTTCGAAACGATGCAGAAGTCACTTCATATGGATGAGCTCATTACCCGACATTCGGCCATTATGGATCAGTATGACCCGGAGAAGCGGGTAGGATTAATCATAGATGAGTGGGGGACCTGGTTCCTGAGCGAGCCCGGAACGAACCCAGGGTTCCTGTACCAGCAGAACACTTTGAGAGATGCGCTGGTAGCAGGCATCCATCTTAATATTTTTCAGAATCACAGCAGCCGGGTGCAGATGGCCAATATAGCGCAGATGGTAAATGTCCTGCAGGCGCTGGTCCTGACCGAAGGCGATAAATTACTGCTAACCCCTACGTATCATGTGTTTGAGATGTATAAGGTGCATCAGGATAATGAATTGCTCGAGGTTGCCTTTGAGAGTCCGCAATACACCTGCGGCGGGGTTGCTATTTCACAGCTTAGCGTATCTGCTTCACGTGACGGGGAAGGCAAAATCTATGTGTCGATCTGCAACTTGAGCCATGAGGACGGTGCAACTCTCAGCTTTGGTATCGGTGGCGCAGCGCCAACCCGGGTAACCGGGCAAATTCTGACGCATACGGAGCTTGGTGCACATAACACGTTCCAGACGCCAGACAAGGTAGCGCCGTCTGTCTATGAAGCTGCAGCTTTGGAGGATGGAGTGCTGAACTGTGTCCTTCCGCCTGCGTCTGTAGTTGTGCTTACTTTGGAGTAGAGAAGCAGCGAATTCATTCTTTATATTTACTGATCAGATCAAAGGAGAAACCATTATGAACACAAATAGAGAATACAGCAATCCGCTTGTGGAACAGCGCGCTGATCCATGGGTGTATAAACATGCTGATGGCTATTATTACTTCACCGCATCCGTGCCGGAATATGACCGGATCGAGGTGCGCCGGTCAGAGACCATTGAAGGACTTACTGAAGCCGTACCGGTTGTAGCCTGGCGGAAATATGAGACGGGACCGCTAAGCGCGAATATATGGGCACCTGAAATTCATTATATTGACGGGAAATGGTACATTTATTTCGCCGCTGCCCGCACAACCGAAACGAACGAGGGCTTGTTCGATCACCGTATGTTTGCCCTGGAGAACGAATCTGCCAATCCGCTCGAAGGTACATGGGTAGAGAAAGGCCAGGTGAAAACAGCCTGGGAGTCCTTTGCCCTGGACGCGACTACGTTCCAGCACAAGGGAGTGCTGTATTATGTATGGGCGCAGAAGGACCCTGAAATTCCAGGGAACTCCAACCTGTACATTTCCGAAATGAGCAACCCCTGGACCTTGACCGGCCCCCAGACCATGATTGCGACACCTGAGTATTCCTGGGAGAAAATTGGCTTCAGTGTAAATGAAGGCGCAGCGGTACTGAGACGCAACGGCCGCATATTCATGAGCTTCTCGGCCAGTGCTACCGATTACAATTACTGCATGGGCCTGCTGTATGCCGATGAAGACAGCGATCTGCTGGATGCTGCATCTTGGACTAAACATCCCGAGCCTGTGTTCAAGACCAGTGAAGAGAACGGACAATACGGTCCGGGACACAACAGCTTCACTGTGAATGAACAAGGTGAAGATGTGCTGATCTACCATGCCCGCAATTATAAAGAAATTACCGGCGATCCGCTTTATGACCCGAACCGTCATACCCGTGCACAGGTGCTGCATTGGAACGAAGACGGTACACCTAACTTCGGCCTGCCCGTGAAGGACAGCAGCAAGTAAGGTTCTGAACTGAGCAACTGCAAACCAACAAAGAGTCCAGGAATCCCGTATAACAGTGGGGGCCTGGACTCTTTGCTGTTGGTGTATTCACTCATAAAAAAGCAGCCGTTTGGCGTAGGCATTCCGGAAATCCGTGGGCGTTAAGCCTACGATCTTCTTGAAGGACTTCATGAAGTTATGGCAGTCTTTGTAGCCAAGCTGCTGTGAGACCTCACTTACATTCTGGTTGGTGTCCGACAGGAGGAATTTGGCCAGCTCCATCTTTTGCTGCAAAATATACTGCTTCAGGGAGATGCCCGAAATCCGGGTGAAGAGATGGGATAAATACTTTTCGTTATAACCGAAGTAGGTGGCGATCTGCGATACCTTGATATGCTCGCTTCTGCTCCACTTGATATAGTCCACGATGTCATTGTACAGCTGTTCCTGCTTGTTTTTTTTGGCGGGATTATGTTCACTGTGAAAGACCTGGTTGTACAGCTCGCACAAAATGACCGTGGACATATAATTATTGAGTGTCTTTTGATTGTAGCCCCGGACCGAATCCTGAAGCTGCTTCATCATGACAATGATTTTCTCGAGACTTTTCAAGGTTCCGTACTGGGGAAGCAGCAGTTTGTTGTCCTCCCTGTTTCGGGGATGGGTGGAGATGTCGGTAATGCTGATCCCGTCCGGGGACTTGAAGTGAAGCCAGTAAAAGCTGCATTCCGAAGCCTTATAACCGTACTGTTTGGTAGAGGGGGGCAGAAGCAGATACTCTCCCTTGGAGACAACAAAATGCTGCTGGTCTCCCGCCAGGTACAATACCCCCTCGGTCATGACAATAAGCTCGTAATCCTGCAAAATTCTGCTTAAGTGAATCCAATCGGAGGAGGGGGCGATAAATTTGCCTGTGATCTCCAAATCGACCGGCGTATCTACGATCAGCTCGAAAGCAATCATCCGCTTGTCCCCTTTAATCTGACTTTTGTACACTCTTGCGTACTCTTATTATTATGGAAAGCCGGCCCGAAGTAAAGCGCTTACCGCTTAAAAATGTTTAGGTAATTGATAACCTTTTCACACATATTCGAACTTTAAACTATTTATCCAAATTTAAAACAAGCGTAAGCTAGAGATAACAAAACGACGTTCCAAAGGAAGGAGAAGGATGAAAAGGCTCATAAATCCGCTTAGATTCCCGGAGATTATGATCTCTATTTTTTAAACTGCATTTGAAAGCGGATACAATACGATGATATGTGTATTTGGATTTCAGTTTCATTTGGTTAATTTTAGATATTCATGAAGTATATCATCTTTTTCCTGCTACGATCGAACAGAAAAAGGGAGGATACAAAATGAAAAAATTTCTAGTGGGTCTGCTCGTGCTGGTGTTCAGCGCAGCAACGGTGTCCGGGTGCTCAGGCGGCAACAATACAAATACAAATACAGAGGCTGCCGGCGCAGGCAACACAGGCAAGAAGGTTAAGCTTACCGCCATCATGACCAAACATCCGTTAACTCAGGAATTCTCTAAAATGAAATGGCTGCAGGAAGCCCAAGAACGGGCCGGGGTTGAAATTGAGTGGCAGGAGGTCACGGCGGACTGGGATCAGAAAAAAGGCACGCTGCTGGCCAGCGGAGATATTCCCGACCTGATCGTAGGCGTCAACTCCATCACCGATGCGGATTTCTCGCAGTTCCCGGGGTTGTTCGAGGATATGACCGGGCTGATCAAAGAGTACGGCCCTAACGTGCAGGCCATGTTCGACGCCAAGCCGGAGACCAAGGTAATTGCCACACAGCTCGATGGTAAAATCTACGGCCTGCCTAAATATCAAAGATTCTGGCCGGAAACGACCACACGCCAGTTCATCAACCAAAAGTGGCTGGATAACCTGGGCCTGCAAATGCCGACCAACTGGGATGAATTATACGATGTGTTGAAAGCGTTCAAGGATGAAGACGCCAACGGAAACGGCGATCCGGGCGACGAAATTCCTATGGACTTTGCGCCTACAGGAACTGTAGCGTTTGGTGCTTTCATGCCTACGGTATTGCTGGGCAGCGAAGGTATTACACTGACGGATAACAGCGGACTCGGCTATTTTGTGGAGGACGGACAGGTGAAGAACTTCTTCACGGATGAACGCTACAAAACGCTGGTAACTTTCCTGAATAAATGCTTCAGCGCAGGACTTATCAATCCTGAGGTGTTCACCCAGGACTACACCAAATTCCAATCCGTCGCCCGGGGCAACGGAGATACGGCGGCTGTCGGCTTCACCTGGGGCTGGGAAGTGACCGACAGAGTCGGCAATGCGCTGGCTCCGCAGTATACTTCGATGTCACCTCTGAAAGTGTCAGCCGGTTCAACCAGCAAGATTTCCTGGAGTTATGACTATAATTCGCTGAACTATGGGGTCAATACCGTGCAAATGTCCGCCAAATCCAAACACAAGGAAGCGGCCATGAAGTTCATTAATGAGCTGTATGATCCTACAGTAAGTATGCAGGTACTGTTCGGCTCGCTTGGCACTAATATTGGCGACAACGGGGACGGAACCTATACTATTTTGCCTCCTACAGACACAGCGATGGACCCGGGCACCTGGAAATGGACCTCATCCTGGGCGGATAACGGGTCGATGTATATTGCGGATTCCCTGAAGCTGACGCTGGGGACGGATATGCAGTCCGTCGGTAAACAGACCGAACCGCTTAAGGCGGCCCTGGACGCCATCAACAAGGATACGGATGTGCTGCCAAGTATGTTTATCAAATACAGTGCAGCGGACAACAACGCGATGAGTCTTAACAATACGAGCATGATGTCTCTGGCCCTCTCGAAGTGGTCTCAATGGATCACCAAGGGCGGAATTGATTCGGAATGGGATGCTTATGTGAAAAACATTGAGAAGACCGGCGTCTCCAAAAATATCGAGATCATACAGAAATATTACGACGATTACAAGAGCAATCAATAAGCAGCAAGCGCAGACCCTAAGAGAAACTGAGTCCGGAAGAAGCCGTGCCGGGGGACTTAAGGCATCCGTTCTTCCGGCTCCTTAATGGGAGTGATGGTTCTGATGAAATCGGCTCATAAAAAGCCTACCGTGGTGAATACCTTCAGACGGGATTATCAGCTGTGGATTATGATTTTTCCGGCAATCGTTGTGATCTTTATCTTCAACTACATTCCGATGTACGGCATCCAGCTGGCGTTCCGTGATTATGACTTCTCCAAGGGGCTGACGGGAGGCGCATGGAGAGGGCTGTTTTATTTCCGGCAGTTTTTCGACAGCTATATGTTTGCGGACCTGATGAAGAATACGATAGCCATCAGTCTGGCAACCGTGATCCTGAGTTTTCCCGCACCGATTATTCTTGCCCTGCTGATTAACCAGGTGCGCTGGAAGCGGGCGAAGAAAACACTGCAGACGACCGTTTATCTGCCCCATTTTATCTCCATTGTCGTGATGGTGGGGCTGCTGAATGTGCTACTCTCCCCGAACTCCGGGGTTATCGGCCATATCCTGAGTTCGATCGGTCTGGGTGATATCAACCTGCTGGGCTCAACCAAAACCTTTGTTCCTGTGTATGTGTTATCGGAGATTTGGCAGCATTGCGGCTGGAACAGCATTATTTATTTGGCTGCACTTTCCACGGTGGACCCGCAGCTCTACGACTCTTCCAAAATTGATGGAGCCAGCCGCTGGCAGACGATCAAGCATGTCGATATTCCGGCGCTGATCCCTACGATTATCATTTTGTTCGTGCTTAGTATGGGGAACGTGCTTAGTACCGGCTTCGAGAAAGTTTTCCTGATGCAGAATGCCCTCAACCTTCCGGTATCTGAGGTCATTGCCACCTATGTCTACAAAATCGGGATTATCAGCAATCAGTTCAGCTATTCCGCGGCCATTGGCCTGTTCAATACCGTGATCAACTTTATTTTCTTGTATGCGATGAATCTGGTTGCCCGGAAATCCTCTGACATCAGCCTGTGGTAGCAGCACTTAGGGAAGGAGTGGAGTGTTCATGCAGCTTATTAACCAAAAGGGTAAAAAGTTGACGGATGTCCTCTTTGATGCCGTCATATATGCAGTGTGCCTGCTTATCTTTCTGAGCATCGTGTACCCGCTGTATTTTGTAATTATCGCCTCCGTCAGTGACTCCACGCTGGTGTCGACGGGGCAGGTAACGATTTTCCCGAAAAATATCAGCTTCTTTGGCTATAGTGAAATCTTCAAGGACTCGCGGATTTGGACGGGGTACGGAAATACCCTGCTGTATACGGTTCTCGGAACGGCGGTGAACCTGCTGTTCACGCTGCCTGCGGCTTATGTGCTGTCCAGACAGGAATTCCGGGCCAGACGATTCCTGATGCTGACATTTGTAATCACCCTCTTTTTTAACGGCGGACTGATTCCGACTTATCTGTTGATGAAGGATCTGCATATGACTAATACGATGTGGGTCTTTATTTTTCCGTTTTGCGTGAACGTCTACAATTTGATCATTGCCCGTTCGTTCTTTGAGAATTCCATCCCCAAGGAGCTGTTCGAGGCTGCTTCCATGGACGGGTGCACGCATTTCAAATTTTTTCTTAAGGTAGCCTTGCCTTTGTCGAAGGCGGTAGTATCGGTCATCGGTCTATATTATCTGGTTGCACACTGGAATGATTTCTTCACTGGCCTGATTTACATCCGCAGCAACAACCTGCAGCCGCTGCAGATTGTGTTAAGAGATATCCTGCTGTCCAATCAGGTGTTCTCGCAAGGCGCAGGTGCGGGTGGTTCGGCCGGAGGTTATGCCCAGCAGTATGCGGATCAGGTCAAGTATGGGGTCATTATCGTTTCCACGCTGCCGATTCTGATTGTGTATCCGTTTATCCAGAAATATTTCGATAAAGGGGTCATGATCGGTTCAGTCAAAGGGTAATGATGTTGTCCAATTACATGCTTGATTCATCCGGTCTCCACCCCTTATTACAAGGTAGACTATATGTGCAAGCAAAAATCCAGCCGCAACTGCGGCTGGATTTTTGCTTGGGATGGGGTTGAGCATTATTTCTTTAATACAGTAACCTTGTATTCTTGAACCGTGGAATGATCTTCCGCTTTGACAGTGAGGGTCAGTTCTGTACGGCTGTCTTCCAGTGCAATTTCCCTTGGTGACGTATCCTCGACCAGAATATCGCCCACATAGACCAGCGCGTTCTTGTGCTTCGGCACCGCCTTCATCTCAAGAAGCTCTGTCCCCTGCGGAACTGTCAGCGTGTAGGAAGTGGTATTGCTGCTGAACGGATCGGATAAGACCCCTCTGCTAAAGCTCAGCTCCTGCAGCCGGGCATCGGCGTCAAAGCCTGTCATCATACGCAGCAGGTCGAAGATGCCGTTCTCCTGACCCGGGATCACGAACTTGATTTCCGCTTCTGTCTTGTCCTGTACACTTGCGGCCGGGATGAGATACCGCTTGTTATAGAAGCTGCGCGGCTTATCCGTGTGCAGCGTCTCGCTGGCCAGCAGCTCGCCGTCCACATAAATAGCGATCTCCTTGCCGTTGCTGCCGGAGAAGTACGTAACGGACAAGTAGTTGTCGGTCTGCGGCACAAGCTTCAGTCTATAGCTGAACCAGCCGTTATTCTCCGATTTGCGGATGTTATATCCGTCCCAGGTGGCTACAGAGGTGTTCTCGCCTTGTATCCCATGCTCCAGCTCGTACTGGTCATTGCCGACCGGCAGGCTGTCGATGGTGGCATCCTGTACTCTCTGATGCAGCTTGGCCTGCAGAATATGGGCCTGCAGCTCCGCAGAGTCTGCTTCAACAAGGCGCCAATAGATTCCGTAACGTTCACTGTGTTGCTTATAGTGAGGAGTGAATACCAGGCGGTTGTCTTCGTCAGTACCACGCAGGGCAAAGGCCAGGCCATCCTCCACAGTCTCAAAATGGTCAGCGAAACCGTTCAGCCATTCCTCAGGGCTGGCGTTAACCGTAGTAATGAAATCCTTGACCAGCATGTTTCGGGTCGGCACACTGACGGCCACTCCTGTCGCCGACTGTGACATATCGTCCTGTCCCAAGGCGGCGCTCAGCACCACCGGGCCATATTTGAAGGCAACCACATGCTTTGCATCCGGCAGGTTGAAATAGTTAAGCTTCATGGGCACTTTAAGCTTCAGGATATCCCCATCCGCCCAAACCCTATCCAGTACGGCATACCCCTCTTCAGTCACAAAGCTGACGGGTTTTCCGTTCAGGCTCAGCACGGGTTCAGCGGCAATCCAGTCCGGCAGCCGCAGCTTGAGCGATAGAGCGGTATCTTTATTCTGCAGGGTCTGCACCGTGAACTGCACGGTATCGCTGTACGGAAGGGTGGCAGTTTGCGTCAGCTTAAGGCCGTGTTCTTCAGAAAGCAGCGTCGAGCTTATATATTGGTTCACATAAATGCTGCCGGAATTGTGGAAGTAAATGCTGTCATTCAGCTTGGTGAAGCTCTCCATGCCCGTTCCGGTGCAGCACCAGAAATGCTCGAAGGGTGAGCTATATACCTTGAAGTAGCCTGTTGCCATCGGCTGAAAATACATCGTCATCCCGGTATGCGGGTGCTGAGAAGAGACAATCGCGTTTAAAAAGGTGTTTTCGTAAAAATCGACATATTTGACGTCGCCGGTAAGCTTGAACAACTCACGGGAGAGCTTCAGCATATTGTAGCTGTTGCAGGTTTCTGCAGTGAAATTGGAGCGTTCCCGGTCCAGCATATCCGGATCGCCGAAATGCTCCCATTCGCTGTTGCCTCCGGTAATATAGCTATGGTGATGCACAACCATTTCCCAGAACTGCGCGGCAGCCTCGAGGTAGAACTGCTCGCTCTTGCCGAGCGCCAGATAGCGGTTCAAGGCCCCGAGGAATTTCGGAATGGTAGTATTGGCATGTTTGCCTTTGAGAATATCCTTGCCTTCACGGACCGGTGTGAATAAGGTCAGCTCATCGAATTGATGGGCTGCGCTCAAATGATGCTCATCTCCGGTGATTTTGTACAGCTCATACAGGCAATCGTTCATTCCCCCGTATTCCACGGATAAGACAATCTGCTGGATCCCGGGAGACCAGGAGGAGGTGCGTCGGTACACCCATTCGCCCAGTTTTGTTACAACGGCATAAGCTGTTTCATTTCCGGTGGCGGAGTAAACGGCTGTCAAACCGGAGATAATCTTGTGCATGGTGTACCAGGGTACCCAGGCGGGCTGTTTATTCTCCACATTGTCAAACAGCTGCTCGGAAAAAGCCGAAAGATATCCGCTCTCCAGCTGGCAGAGTGCAAGCTCCGAGACAATATACTTCAGTCTCAGGCCAATTTCATCATCTTTGGTGCTCTGATAGGCCTGGGCCAAGGCGGCAAGGTAATGCCCCAGCGTGTGGCCGCGAATCTCTGTATTTTCCCAGCCGGGATATTTATCGGCTTTGGGAGCCAGTCCCTTGTTCTCCCGGAAGCCTGCGAGCAGCCGGTCGGAATCGTAGCTTTTGAGATATTGGATTTCTTTAGCGAACGCATTCATGAAATAGGGATCGGTAATGCTGACCTGATCCATCCGGAAATCGTGCAGTACAGGTTTATTTGCCGCAGTGTGCGGTGTTGTTCCAATAGTCATATTTATCACCAATCCTATAATCTATAAAGTATGATACACGAAGCTTGATTCATAAATAAGCTTATAGGTATAGTGTTTTCGGGTAAATAGTGCAACGTTCGAATATGTGTGAAAAGGTTAGATTTATTGGAAACTCTCAACTTAAAACTATGTGTCGCGCACTAAGAAGGCGTACCAAAAAGACGGTGTTTGCCCGGATGGGCAGACACCGTCTTAATTTGTACGATTATAACAATGTTATGGAATGTATTGCTGCACGATTGAAGTTACTTGACCCTCTTCGATCGTGAGATGGTATGGAAATTGGCTTAAGTCGATAATATCGGTCTTGGCGAATTCCTTCTGGAACTGAGGTAGAGAAATTCCCTCGTTCCAGTTGATATCCAGGTCCTCGATCGTTCCGGTATGATCATAGATTTGCATGGTTACGCCGGCAATATCGGCAACCGGATAAGAGGTTAGCAAATCGCTGTCGTTAACGATATAATATCCGTCCGGTGCGCCTCCCAGCTCTGCCGCGCCATCCGGCTCCCGCTCGGCAAACACCCGGTCTGCTTCCGCGCCTTCAAACCATTCGATATCGTCCGCATTAAGCATCAGCTTGCCGTCTACGATTTGTAGATCGTGAATATATGCTGTGAGATGCTGAATCTGCCCGCCGCTTTGCGCTTCCGCACGTGTTCCCGCTGTGCTTGCCGTTGTTGCGAGGGAAAGAAACAGCAGGACCAGCAAAGGCAGTACATACTTGGAGTTTTTCAATAACATCTTTTCGTTTCCCCCTTGGCTTAAATATGGCTTGTGAATAGCCTATATACCTCTTTACCCTTCGCTATAGTTCTCAAACGGGGTATGTACCTCTATTAACGTAAATTAGCAAGAAATGTTGCAAAAATTTTGCTGAGGCCCATCAAAACTGCAGAAGATGTGAAAGACGGCACCGTATTTGTAAAAAGCTTCATGCCGGGGCATATTAAAATATCCAAATAACGGCTTGGAGGTGACTGGCGGATGGCGAAAATATGGCGGATCTATCTGAACGATTGGCGCAACCTGTTAAGGATTCCGGTGGCGATGCTGCTGATTGCAGCGCTTATTGTGCTACCCTCTGTGTACGATTGGGTAAATGTAGCCGCAGTATGGGATCCATACAGCAACACCTCCGGCATCAAAATCGCCGTGGCCAGTCTGGACAAAGGGGCGGAGCTGCAGGGGAAGAGCTTCAATATCGGTGATCAGGTGCTGGACAGCCTGCATAACAATAAGACGCTGGGCTGGACCTTTACGGATGCCCGGGCCGCTGAAATTGGGGTTCGGCGCGGAGACTATTATGCGAGCATCGTCATTCCCGCAGAGTTCTCGCAGCGGATGGCCGGAATCGTTGAGGGCAACCTGGTGAAGCCCGAGGTAGAATATACCGTTAACGAAAAGATCAATGCCATCGCGCCCAAAATCACTGCGAAAGGCGCTTCGACGATCACGACGCAGATCAGTGAGCATTTTATCGAAACACTCAGCAGCACGGTGCTTAATGCCCTCCGCCACATTGATGAGGAATTTCAATCCGAGCTGCCGGTAATCCGCAAGGTGGAGCAGGGGCTGTTCAAGCTGGAGGCCAGCTTGCCGGAAATAGACAAGGCGGGCAAGCTGGTGCTTAAGCTGCAGCAGAACTGGCCGGAGATCTCCTCCTCCGCCGGGAGGATCGCTTCCCTTACCAGCAAGCTGCCGGAGGTGGAACAGGCTGGAGCGGCGGCGGAGACGATCGACGGGCACTGGTCCCAGATCAGTGAAGCCGCCGGGCAGCTGCAGACGCTGAGAAGCAAGCTTCCTGAGCTGGAGCGGGCCGCTCTTCTGGTCAGCGGTCTGGATGCCAATTTCGGCAAGGTGGACGAGGTGCTGGACCGGGCTTCCGAGCGGTTGTCGGAAGCCGGTGCAGTGGTAAATGCCGCGGCCAAGGCATTGCCCCAGGCGGACCGGCTGGCTGCGGCCGGAAGCAGCTTTGGGCAGGAGCTGCAGCAGTTTCTGGAACAGAACGGCGCGGCCTTCGAGAGCATTCCCCTGATTGTGCAGCAGAATTTCTATCTGCTGCAGCAGACCGGGGATGCCGCCGTGCAGCTTGCCGAAGAGCTGCAGAACAATAAGGAACAGCAGCCGGCTGCCGCCCGGCAGCTGCAGCACGCTTCAGCCCGGCTGTCGGCCGGAAGCGGGACACTGGGCCACACCGCTGCTTTGCTTGGCGCGGTGAACAGCCTGTCGCCCGGGGCGGTGCGTACCGGCGACATCCATGCTTTAAGTGAAGTGCAGGAGCAGTTCACATCCGCTGCTTCCCGGGCGGACAAGCTTGCGGCGGCGCTGCAGGCCGGAGGCGGCCCGGACGCCGGCGCGCTTGAGCAGTTTAGCCTGGCCGCCGGGCAGAGCCAAGCGGCGCTGGATAGAATTGTTGCGCGCTACAATGCAGAAGGCATGCCGGCGGTAATGGACACCATGAAGCAGCTAATCAGCACAGCAGGGACTGCCGCCAAGGCGCTGCAGAATGTTCCACTGCGCCTTGACGCACTGAATACAGTTCTGGATGAGGCAGCGGCGGCAATCGGATACGGAGAGTCGGGCCTTGCTTCGCTGCGGCAGAACCTGCCTGCGGTCCGCGAAGATGTGCATGCGGCAGCCAGCGGCCTTGAGGACAAGATGGCTACGTTTAAACATTTCGTCACGGATGTTCTTCCGCAGATTGAGAGCGGACTCCCCGCTGCCGGAGAAGCGATCCATAGAGCTGCTGAATTTGCCCGCAATGATCTGCCTGCCGCAGAGGAGAAATTCCGCAGGGCAGCGGCGTTGATCACTACCGGACTTCCGCGTGCCGATCAGGGCGTAGAGCGCGCTGCACAGCTGGTTCGTGAGGATCTTCCCACGCTTGAAGCCGCAGTCCGTAAAGCAGCAGCGACCATCCGGCAAATCAAAAGTGAAGTGAATTTGGAAGATATCGCGCAGCTCTTGGGCGGAGATATCAAGAGCAAAAGCGATTTTCTCGCCAGTCCGGTCGTCCTGAAGGAGAAGACGCTCTACCCGATTCCGAATTACGGCTCGGCGATGACTCCCTTTTATGTCGTGCTCTCCTTATGGGTGGGGGGAACCCTGATGATTTCCCTGCTGCGAACGGGAGTCGATACAGAAGGCATCATATATACCGGCTACCAGCTGTATTTCGGGCGGCTGCTGACCTTTCTGACCATCGGAATCCTTCAGGCGCTGGTAGCGGTTTTTGGCAATATTTATATCCTGAACTGTTATGTCGCGGATAAAGGCTGGTTTGTGCTGTTTGCTGTGTTAATCAGCATCGTATTTGTGACGATTGTGTTCACCCTCGTTTCGGTCTTCGGCAATCTGGGAAAAGGAGTTGCGATTGTATTTATGGTGCTGCAGTTCTCCAGCTCCGGAGGCACATTTCCCATCAGTACCACCGGGCATTTCTTTCAGATCCTGAATCCTTTTATGCCGTTTACCTATGCGATCAGTCTGCTGCGGGAAGCGGTAGGGGGGATTCTGCCGGAGGTGGTCTTCCGCGATGCGTTGGCTCTGCTGCTTTTCGGCGTGCTGGCGCTGCTGCTGGGGCTTACGCTGCAGAAACCGCTTGAACGCTTCATCCGCAAAGCCGCAGAACAGGCTGAGAAGTCCAAGCTGATCTCTTGATGTAAGGAATTAGAAGATAAGAGCTTTTATTTCCATCTGTCAACCACTTTTGAACGTGCCAATGGATGTTGACCTGTGTAATATTTACACCTATTATGTAGGAATATCTGGATTATTGTTCAAATATTTGGATTTGAGAGGTGGAGTTTGTTTGGAGCCTAAGACTACGATCCAAGGGGAACTGGACGCTTTTCTCAAAAGGGAAGGCAAAACCATTAATCAATTTGCTGGAATATCTGCTGTCAACTCCGGAACGCTCAGCAGCATTATCAATGGCAACCGCCCGATTGCAATGCAGCAGCTGGACCGGATAACCGCCGGAATGGGTCTGCCTGAAGGTGCGTTTTATGAAATGTATATAGATGAATGCATTATTCATTCCACGCCGGACTGGCGGCGGTTAGGTCCGTTTCTGCACCGCTGCGCCGAACTGGACAAGCTGGAATGCATCCGGCAAGTGGTACATAATCTGATGGATAATATCTCCTATGCTCAAGCGCTGTTTGACACGGCGGAGGAATTTTACAGGAATGACAAAAAAGAAGCTGCAGCGCTGTTGTATGAAGGCGTAGCGGAGAGCGAGAAGTATCAGCATTCCGAACGGCTGGCGCTCTGCCAATACCGCTTGTTCACGATCGCTGTGGGTGACAATCAGGATATCAACCTGCAGGCTGCCACCCAATTTGAATATTTTGTCGAACGGCTGGATGAGGCCGATCAGCTTGATGCGCTGCACGCGCTGGCGAATATTTATATTTCCCTGCACCGCTGGAGCAAAGTGAATATTCTGGCTGAGGAAATGGAGCGGAAAGCCTCCATCCAATACCAGAACCAGTACCTGGTGACCAAACAGCGTGAGACGCGTAAGGAACCGGCAAGACCAATCTGCTTCTACATCCTTTACGCTTATCTGCTTCGTTCGGCGGTATGCCATGAACGTGGAGAATACGAACGGGCTTTGCATTATGCTTCACTCTACGCGGACTCCGGCTGGGTGCGTGAGGACACGGAGAAAGTCCGGGAGGTGAAGGCACAGTTTCAGGAATGGGCGATTGCCAATTCCTATCTCCATCGGTTAATGGCTGGTCAAATGGATGTGCTTACAGAGTATGCCGAGTTCATTGCTGACCGGGAAAATGAAATTCTTCCGGCTTTAATAAAAATTATGCAGGCCGCCAACCGCTATCAGTTCAATGTGGATGGAATTATTGAACGTTTTCAGGATCAGTTGGATTTCAAAGAGCAGCGGAGCAGAATCGGCATCATTAATTCCCGGGTTACCTGGGATGAATATACAGACCTTCTCTGTGAGGTGGCCGCCTATTACTTTAATGCACAACGATATGAGGCGGCTATTCATTATACGTTAAAGGCATTGGAGTATTCCGCCAAAATAAATGGTGATGCATGTGTACTCCGGTGCGTGAGATTATTTGAAGAATGCAGGCATCTGGCCACTATAGAGGACCAAAAGAAGTATAAAACACTAATCGGCGGGGCAGGGCGGATGAGTGAAAAGAAAGACAGCCTGATGCCTGGCCATTATTAGTATGGAAAGAACTGTCTCATCCGTAGAGAACCTCTGCGGGTAAGACAGTCCTTTTTGTAAAGATAAGTATTTATATGCTTCACGCTATAAATGATCCTTCTATTTCTCACTCAGCTTCCCTATCTCGCCGGTGCGAAATCGGCCACCTGGCGGAGCAGGCCGTCGATGGTCTCCAGCGTTTCCTGCTGGAGGAGAATGCCGGAGGCCTGTGCATTCTCTTCAACCTGGCCGGGCTTGCTGGCTCCGATCAGTGCAGAGCTGACACCTGGCTGGCGGAGTACCCAGGCCAGCGCCAGCTGTGAGAGCTTCAGGCCGAGGCTGGCCGCCAGGTCATCCAACTGGGCAACGACGCCAAGGACATCGTCGCGCAGATAGCTGCGGATAACGCCGTTCACTGAATCGTCTGCGCCGCGTGTCCCGGCCGGAGGCTGTTGTCCCGGCTTGTATTTGCCGGTCAGAATGCCCTGGGCGAGCGGCGAGAAGACGACTTGTCCCAGTCCTTCCTGCCCCGATACCTCAAGCACCTCTTCTTCGATATAACGCTCGAACATATTGTAGATCGGCTGATTGGAGGCCAGCGGGCGGAGATTCAGCCTGCGGCTGATGCCTCCGGCACGGGCGATTTGTGCCGCGCTCCATTCGCTGACTGCGGAATAGAGGATTTTACCTTGGGCTGTAAGGTCATCCAGCGCGCGCAAGGTTTCTTCAACCGGCGTATCCTTGTCAAAGCGGTGGCAGAAATACACATCAATGTAGTCGGTTCCGAGACGCTTCAGGCTGGCCTCGCATTGCTCCATAATATGCTTGCGGGAAAGCCCCCGGTCGTTCACCCCGTCTCCCATCGGAAAAAACACCTTGGTGCTGAGCACATAATCCGACCGCTGGTAGGAGCGGAGAGCTGCGCCAATCGCCTTCTCGCCTTCCCCGCGGTTGTAGGCATTGGCGGTATCGAAGAAATTGATACCGCATTCAAAGGCTTTGGCCACGCAGGCGTCCGCTGCTTTCTGCTCTGCGGCTGTTCCGTAGGTAAGCCAGCTGCCCAGGCCGATCTCACTGACCTTAAGGCCTGTATTGCCTAATCTTCTATACTTCATTCTTGTTCCATTCCCTTCCATGTCATTTGCTAAATCCTATCACATTGCATAGAGCATCACAAATCATTGAAGCATCGGCCGCAATTACGGTAGAATCATAGATAGTGCCAAATCTATCTAATTATAATAGTTGAAGGGTGAGCTGGATGTCTATTTCATTTGCTAAGCCAAACAAAGTTATTCTGTTTCAGGGAGATTCCATCACCGACGGCAACCGTGGCCGCGATAACGATCCCAATCATATTCTGGGGCATGGCTATGCCTACATCATTGGCGGCAAGCTGGGCAATGAGCTGGCTGAGCAGCAGCCTATGTTCTACAACCGCGGAGTGAGCGGTGACCGGATCTCCGATCTGTATGCCCGTTGGAATGAGGATGCGATCTATCTGCAGCCGGATATTCTCAGCATCCTGATCGGGGTCAACGATATTTGGAGAATGATGAAGGGCGAGCCGGGAGGCTGCACCGACCGTTACGAACGTGCTTACCGCCATGTGCTGGAAGAGACGCGCGAAGTGCTGCCGGATACGAAGCTGGTGCTGGTCGAGCCGTTTATCCTGAATACCGGAGCACCCGCGGAAGACTGGAGTGGATGGTCCAAATGGATCAGCCATTATCAGGGGGTTGTCCGCGAGCTTTCGCTGCAATTCGGCACCGTGCATGTTCCGCTGCAGGATGCTTTCAACGCAGCTGTGGAGAGAGCAGAGGCAGCCTACTGGCTGTGGGATGGCGTTCACCCGACGACTGCCGGGCATGATCTGATTGCTAGGGAGTGGCTGAAGGTCGCCCAGGAAAGTGGTCTTATAACAACTAAGTTATAAAGTCATTCTCTCTCATTTACTGGCGAAGAACGGAAATGAAGCCGCTAACCGCTTGGGTGACCAAGCAGTTAACGGCTTCTTATGCTTCAAGAATAAGTAGTTATAATCGGATTACTCTGTATTCATATTCACCAATTGAGAGTGGGCCGCAGGCGACGGATTTGCCCGAGAGAACATCATGTCCGTCCCGTGGTAGTGTGAGACTTCCCCCGCATCCATCCATATTGATAATCGTCCAGAGTTCGCCTTGATCTCCGTTTCTAGGGCAGACAATTGTTCCTTTGGTGACATCACTGCGTACGGTAACACCAGAACGTTCTGCATAATGATCAATCAGTTTACATAACATTAGGTCGCCTTCTTCACCGGCAGGCATTGAACCCAGCATAACAATAGTACCTTGTCCGTAAGGCTGCTCCGTCAGGAAGGACAACCCCGGCGTCACCCCCTCCGTAATCATACCGATACTGGAAGCGGACTCTGAAACGGGTTCAAAGACAGAACTCCACAAGGACAAAGGAGCAGATACTCCAAAAGCGTGTCCAATCGTACCTGTTGATTCCAGCGGATATGTAAACTTAGTTTTGACTCCTGCTAGCCGCTCCAATTCACCAAGCCCGGCATTCGTATGAATGGTATGCTCCTTCGTTCGTCCTCCGGTAAGAGGACCGACAATCCAAATCCCGCCAGCTGCTGTGAATGACAGCGCACTTTGCACATACTCAGGGGACAAATAATGTACGAATGGAGTGAATAACAGCTTGTATCCGGTTAAGTCCCCGCCCTCCGGCAGCAAATCCCGGTGAATGCCCATGTGTAGTATTCTCTTGTAGAAATCGCCCAGCAGACTACGATAATTTAGCTTCCGGTGAGGTTCAGTGGCGAGATAAGCTTTGGTTCTGTCTGAATAAGTAATCGCTACATCCGCACGAAGCGGCCGAGTGGATAACATAATTTGTTCAATTTCTTGCCGTGCCTGATTGGCTTCCAACACATTGTCATAACCTAGAGCCGGTTCTCCCCAAGCACTTAAGATCGAGCTATGCGTTTGTTCACTTCCGGAACGATGCTGGCGCCAGTGCCAATAGCAAAATGCACCT
Organism: Paenibacillus sp. FSL H3-0321; assembly: GCF_038002865.1. Lineage (NCBI taxonomy): Bacteria > Bacillati > Bacillota > Bacilli > Caryophanales > Paenibacillaceae > Paenibacillus > Paenibacillus sp. FSL H3-0321. The sequence continues at coordinate 6,206,338 of NZ_JBBODH010000001.1, forward strand.
GCACCCAGCGCATAGGCGGCAACTGCTTCTGCCTTCAGATATCCGTTCGGGTGAGGCACACCAAAACTCACTAGGGATGCGGCAAACGATGGCCCTGTCTCCATAATCCAGAAATCTTTTCCCGGCTTGAAGTTTCGCCAAAGATCACAGTTAAGCAAATAAGCATGCATATTTTCCTGTGAGGCATAAGTATCGTAGGCGGCAAAGTCGAGATTCTGAAATAGTCGCTCATTATCGAGATGAAAAGCTACACTGCTGTTATGGGTAATTGGCGCAGAGGAGTGGCGGCGGATAATATCAGCCTGCTCGTCGGCGAATTCAGCGATCTTTTCCATTGAAAATAAGCGGTACATCGTCCGCAGAGATGAATTGTGGAGGAAAGGTGCGGGGCCTGGCTGTGGTACCTGATCAAAACGTTGATAAGTCTGGCTCCAGACTGCTGTTCCCCATGCCTCATTCAATCTTTCAATGGAGCTGTAGTGCTGCTGCAGCCATATATGCCATAAGCCTTTACAGGTTTCACACATACACTCCGCCACATGCGCTTTGAATTCGTTATCGAGCTGCCAGGCGGTTAACCCCGGAAGTGCTCCGATCTCCTTTGCTATATGCTCCGTAATGATGGCAGCCCGCTCACGAAAGTAAGAATTGTTCGTACAGATATGCTGCCGTGCTCCATGTCCCATTACCGTTCCACTCTCATCCACATAACAGCGCTCAGGATGTCCATGGGTAAGCCAGATGGGGGGTGTAGGTGTCGGCGTACACATTACTGTGTCAATTCCGTTTCTATGTAACCTTTCGATATATTTCACGAATGGACGGATAACAATCTTATCTTCCTCTGGCTCCAAGGCAGACCAAATGAATTCTCCGATTCGCACGAGATTAATACCCGTTTCCTTCATTAGAAGGATGTCCTGTTCAAGCACCTCTTCACTCCATAGCTCGGGATACCAAGCAGCACCGTAATATAACTTGTTCTTCACTTCAGCTCCCCCTTAAGGCAAACATTTGCTGGAAATCATCACTTGGAAGCATAGGTGCTTAGCCTCTTACGGGCAATAGTAAACTTTTGCACGGTTTGGACTTTTTAGATAAGATTGGATTTTTAGCTTATATAGAGCGTTCAAAAAAGTCCAATTGCTGGAAAAAATAAGTAGCAGCATAATAGGAATCGCAGTAAGGGTGATTGCAGTAATCCATGGCTACAGTAATCGCGAGCTGTACATGACAAATGGAGGTGAACAGGATGAAGCACGTAACAGTTCCGGGAAATGCAGAACAACAGCCAAAGCCGCAGACATATCGAAATATCCGGGTAAGAAGATGGAAACGTTTAAAACGTGATAAATGGTTATATATTCTGTTGCTCCCTGGGCTCCTTTATTTTCTTATTTTCAAATATGTTCCGATGTGGGGGGTGCTGCTGGCTTTTAAGAATTATCAGCCGTTTCTTGGTTTTCAGAAAAGTGAATGGGTAGGTTTTGAGCATTTCCGTGTTTTTTTCCAGAATCCCGATTTCTATATGCTGCTGCGCAATACGCTGCTGCTATCGTTTTACAATCTGATTTTCTTTTTTCCGGCGCCGATTATTCTGGCACTGCTTCTAAACGAAATACGTCTTTCCTTCTATAAAAAGACGATTCAAACGATGATTTATGTTCCGCACTTTATATCCATGGTCATTGTGGCCAGTATGAGTTATGTGTTTCTGACTACGGAAGGCGGGACTGTAAATGAATTTTTGTATACGTTTACAGGAAGAAAAATAGACTTTCTAGCTAATCCCGACTGGTTCCGTCCATTGATTATTCTCCAGACGATCTGGAAGGAGTGCGGCTGGGGGACAATTATATTCCTGGCAGCGCTGGCTGGGGTAGACGTGGAGCAATATGAGGCTGCGGTAGTAGACGGTGCGAACCGCTGGCGGCAGATTTGGCATATTACGTTGCCTGCTATCCGCAGTACAATCGTTATTTTACTTATTCTTCGTATGGGAACGATTTTGGATAATGGCTTTGAACAAATTTATTTAATGATGAATGCTCTTAATCGTGAAGTAGGTGAGGTGTTCGACACCTATGTATACGCACTGGGAATAACCCAGGGAGCCTTTAGCTACAGTACGGCTGTTGGACTATTCAAATCGATAATTGGTGTGACGCTTGTGCTCGGGACGAATTGGATCGCCAAAAAATTTGGTGAATCTGGACTTTATTAAGAAGGGAGAAGCTTGCTGTGGCCAAACAATACAAGAGTACGGGTGGAACTGCATTTGATATATTCAATTATGTGTTTTTAGGGATCATCGGAATCGTAGCAATCCTCCCTTTCCTCTTTGTGGTTTCGGGCTCCTTCGCTACAGATGCGGAAATTACTAAACGTGCTGTATTCCTGATCCCGACCACAATTTCATTTGATGCATACCGGTTTATCTTTTCGACAGATACGATTATGCGCAGTATAGGAGTTTCTATTTATGTTACGGTAATCGGAACTGTCGTTAATTTATTCTTCACGGTAACGATGGCTTATCCGATGGCGAAACGATATCTGATGGGCCGTAATTTGGTACTCAACCTTGTTATTTTTACGATGCTGTTCGGTGGAGGGATGATCCCGACCTATCTCGTCATTCGGGAACTGCATTTGCTGGATACTCTCAATTCTCTTATTTTACCGGGAGCGATCAGCGCCTTTAACCTGATCATTGTCAAAAACTTTTTTCAGGAACTGCCTATAGAAATGGAAGAAGCGGCGCGTATTGATGGTTGTTCTGAGCTGGGCTTGTTGTGGAAAATTGTCCTTCCTTTATCCAAACCGGTTCTCGCTACATTTACGTTGTTCTATGCTGTGGGACATTGGAACAATTTCTTCTCGGCTCTGCTCTACATTACGGATCCGACAAAATGGCCTTTGCAGGTGATGCTGCGACAGATCGTAATGTTGTCCCAATCCGCTGCTGGTGATATGAGTTCCATGGATCCGAGCTTCGTGCAGCCACCGGAGCAGTCGATTAAAATGGCGGTTATTGTAGTAGGTACTCTGCCTATTTTATGTGTGTACCCGTTCCTGCAAAAACATTTCGCTAAAGGGGTGATGCTGGGTTCTGTTAAAGGATAGTGAACTTAACATATTCCAATTTGGAGGTATAATAATGGAAGCTAATCATTCGGTGAAAAAGAAGCGCTGGTTGTTACTTTTACTTGTGGCTATGATGGTTACTACTGTTGTTGCTGGTTGCTCAGGTAATGAATCAGCAGGTTCTAATAGCAAAAGTGAAGGGAGTAGTAATGCCGGAGAAGAGAAAAGTGAGTCCCCACTGGATCTGACCCTCATGCTGCCGATATTTAAAACAAATTATCCGAAGGACGGCAGCCCGGTTGCTGCTGAACTAGAAAAGCAGACCCGCACAAAGATCCACTTTGAGTGGGTCCCGAACGCATCGTATGCAGATAAATTTAATATTACACTGGCTTCCGGGAAGCTGCCGACCATTATCTACGTGGGGGATGTTAAGGCTTCTAGTTTTGTGAACGCTGCCAAATCGGGTGCATTCTGGGAAGTAGGGCCTTATCTTAAGGATTATCCGAATTTAAGCCAAGCGAATCCGGTTATTCTGAAAAACTCGGCCATTGATGGGAAGAATTACGGAATCTACCGGGGGCGTGTACTCGGCCGTAACGGTATGGTTTTCCGCAAGGATTGGCTGGAGAAGGTGGGGCTGCAAACACCGCAGACGGTGGATGATTTCTACAATATGCTGAAAGCGTTCAAGGAAAAAGATCCAGACGGCAATGGTAAAGAGGATACGTATGGCATGGTGCTGGTCAAATGGAGCGGCCAGTGGGCCAGCGGTTTTGATACCATTAAGTTATGGTTTGGAACACCGAATAAATGGGGCGTGCAGGATGGTAAGCTGGTGCCTGAGCATGAATATCCAGAATATTTGGAAGCGCTTAAGTTCATGAAGAAGCTGTATGATGAGAAATTAATCAACTCCGACTTCGCGGTTATGGACAGTGCTAAATGGACAGATCCGATCGTTAACAATAAGGCAGGAGTAATCGTCGATGTGGTCGATACAGGTGCCCGGGTGGATGATAAAATTCACGCTGCGTTAGAAAAAGAAGGCAAAGACGAAGCGGATAAACATTATGTAGATGTAAGCGGGGGCGTAACAGGTACGGATGGCAAGCTACACACATTGCCGACCTCTGGTTTCTCTGGCATGCTGGCTATTCCAAAATCATCCGTGAAAAGCGAAGCGGAACTGAAAAGGGTACTGGCTTTTCTAGATCAGACCAATAATCCGGAAATACAAACCATGTTAGGTTTCGGTTTGGAAGGTACTCACTACACAATGGTGGATGGTTTTATTGAACGCTCCAAAGACACTGTACTTGTGGAGTCAGAAGTGGAAGGACTAAACCAAATATTGGCCTATATTCCTGAGGATAAGTCCAAGACTGTAGCACAGACTGAACTGCGCCTCAAGCAAACTGAAGTTCAAAAGGCAAATGAAGCTTCGATCGTTGTTAATCCGGCAGAGGCTTTTATTTCCACAGTATATTCGCAAAAAGGCGCTCAACTCGACAATGTAATTAATGATGCACGTATAAAATATATTGTTGGACAAATTGATGAAGCAGAATTGAAATCAGCATTTGACGTATGGAGAAAAACAGGTGGAGATGATTTAGTTAAGGAAATGAACGAGTTATACGCTAAGGCTGACCAATAGATCCTTCCTAGTGCTTTTATCCGGCTGGAAAAGATCTGAGGAGCAAAACGAATGTGGTTCGATTGCACTTCAAATTAATCTGATTCGGCTGGTGAGAGCATAGTGATGAGAAATGTGACGAAATGGAAGCGTTATATAAAAGGCTGGTCAGGCTGTAAAGGCCGATATTATCGTAAAAACCTGATCATTATGCTGGTGGTGTCATCCATTCCGGGGTTTATTATTGGTGCGCTGGTCTACTGGATGGCTGGGGGACGTCTGGAGAGCGAGCTGCTGCAGATGCATAACAGACAGATTGAACAGCGGGCGGCTAATATTGATGATCAACTGTCCAATCTGGAGTTGATGCTGGCACATTGGGCCTTTGACACCAAGTTTGATTACAGCTTGAATGGCCTTGATTTTATTCAGGATCATGAGCGGGCTTGGGATATCACGAAGACACTCGTAGTGATGCAGGGCTCGAACACGATGACGAGTAACGTTGAACTCTATCTGTCAGGAGATCATCCATTACTATTTAATCCCGAATATGGCACGATTGACTCCAAAGCGGTATCTGGTCAATATGACAAATTGATTGAAACTGAACAAAGCATCTATTGGACACAGTGGGCATTCGATCCCAATAAACCGGATGTCAAAGAATTAACGCTTGTCCACCATATTCCCGGCGGAAGCCTGAAGCCCTTCGGAGCTCTTTTGCTCCGCATGGATACGGAGAAAGTAGCTGCGATGCTACGAACTATGACACCTTATAATAGCGGCGAGACATTTTTGCTGCAGACCACCGGGGATTTATACGTGTCAGCAGGGGACAGCGATGAGCGTTCTCCGCTACTTACCGCACTGCATTCCGCAATTTTGGAACGAAGCGCGGACCATGAATCAAACCTGGAGTCCTCTTTTCTCTTCGACTGGGGGAAGGCTACATATGCAGTGACTTATGGTGAGTTTTCCCGGCTTTCCGCAGATTGGCTCTATGTGTCCGCTTCGCCGATAACCAGCATAACTGCACCAGTCGTATTTATTTCAAGACTGATATTTTTAGTTAGCTTCAGTGCTTTGTTGCTGGCGGCGATTCTGTCTTGGTTTGCTTCCCGCAAAATTTATTCACCGATAGGACGTTTGCTGCAGACTTTGTTGCCTGACCAAGCGGCGGCTGCGAGTAGGGAGGATGAGTTCATCCTGATTGAACGGCATTGGCAGAACCTGCATGGGGAGAGCCATGCCCTGAAGTACACTCTTTCCGAGCAGCTTCCGCATGTTAAGGAAAGTTTCCTGCATCAGCTGTTTCAGGGATATCTATATTCTTATTCTGAACTGGATCTGCAAAGTCGGATGCGGCGCTTTAAGTGGGAAGTAGAGGATTGTCATTATATTATTCTTTATATTCAGCTCACAGGCATCTCCAGCCAGGAGGGGAAGTTCCGCAACGGTGATGAAAGTCTTGTATCGTTCGCCGCCGTCAATATCATCGGAGAATTGTCCGCCGAGCATTTCAACCAGGCTGATATTATCAATTTTCATGATCTCACGGCAGGATTACTTCTTATTGAACCCGTTGAGAATCCATCGCTGGAAGCGGTGCAGGCTTTTAGCGAAGAACTGACAGGAACGATTAATCGCATGTTAAAAATGAGGGTAACAGTAGCGTTTAGTGCACCAGTCGGAAATATATCCGGTATTCCGTTAGCGTTCGAGGCTGCGAAGCAAGCCGCCAGTTATCGCCAGTTTGGTGGTGAGAACCAGGTTATTAATATGGAGCTACTGGATCGTGAGGGGCAGAGTACACCTGAACCGCAGTATTCGTTCACTCTGGAGCGCGGTATGATTCAGGCTCTTCGAACAGGAGAAGCGGAAGAGGCCTACCGTCTACTGGAGGAATTTCTGGAGGCGCTGTGTGCCAATGGGGCGAAAGTGATTGATGTACAGCAGGGCATGCTTCATTTGTTAGGTAGTATTCAGCATGCCATTATGGTCTCAGGCATTCATCCAAACCAACTGTTCAAAGGGGCTAATCTGTACGCGGCATTGTCGCAAATTCATGAGCCCAAGCTTATTCTTGCCTGGTTTCAGGAAAAAGTTGTAGCACCGTATCTGACGGAGCTGAGTGAGCGTTCTGACGCTGGAATCAAACGGACGATTGAGCATGCCATGATGTATATCAATGAGCATTATATGGATAATATTTCGCTGGATGGTTGTGCGGATTATACAGGGATTAGCCCATTTTTACTGAGTAAATCATTCAAACGGGTCACCGGGAAAAATTTCATCGATTATCTGACCGAATTGCGGCTTGAAAAAGCTAAGGAGCTGCTGCGTGATACCTCGCTGCGAATTAACGATGTAGCTGAACAGGTGGGTTATCAGCATAGCTATTTCAACCGGATTTTCAAGAAACAAGAGGGAATAACCCCAAGCCGCTATAGAGAGCTAAGCCATAATAATGAAGCCCTTTAAAAGTGTGAGTGGCATGCGGTGAAGAAGGTATGAAGGAGATGGTTGTTGTGCCTACGGCTCTGCCGATTAGCCTGCATTGGCTAAAAAAGCCCGATATTGATGTGGGTGTAACCTGGGGAGTTCCTTGGAAAAAAGGAGAGCTCGACAGGGAAGCGTTAAAGAATCTCTGCTTGAGTATGCCGGAGAACGGAAACCATGTGCCGCTGCAAAGCTGGCCAGCAGCTTTTTGGCCAGACGGGAGCATCAAGTGGTCCACCCACTCGGCAGTAAGCAAAAACTCGGATATTCAGCATTATTCCTTAGCGGCAATGACAATAAATCAAGCGGCTCCAGCAACTGAAGTAACTGAGCGACTAACTGTGCAGGAAACAGACGAAGCCTTCATTATAGATACAGGAGTTATTATTTGCACGGTTAACAAGCAGGGAAAGGGGCTTATCCGCAGTATTGTGCGCAGAAATCTGGCGGACACGGAAGGAAGGGAAGTATGCAGTAATGGCGGGCTTGTATGTATTCGTGAGCAGAGAGATGAGGGCTCTGGTACCCTGAGCATACATGAGGAGCGGTTCGCAGGACGAACGTTAAGTGCCATCCTTGAACAGGACGGACCCGTTCGCGCAGTGGTGAAGCTAGAAGGACTTCATCAAGCTTCGCACAGTGCTCGTGAGTGGCTTCCCTATACGCTTCGTCTATATTTCTATGCCGGGCTGGAGTCTATTCGATTAGTTCATACGTTTCATTATGATGGTAATCCCCAGCAGGATTTTATTAAAGGATTAGGTATAGAATTCACAGTGCCGCTGCGTGGGCCGCTTTACAACCGCCATGTTCGTTTTGCCGGAGATAGCGGCTTGTTTGGCGAGTCTCCTAAGACGTTGCATACACGGCGAACCAAAGGTAAGTATCGTGATTTATTCGTCGATCAGGCAGCGGGACATTCTGTGAAATTTGATCCAGAAGAGGACGCCTATTTCCTTAGTTTATTGGATGACTCCGCCACTTGGGGCAGTTTTCGGCTGGTTCAAAATTCTTCCGGTCATTATGGGATCTGGAAGCGTACAGAAGATGGCTGCGCTTGGGTCAAGGCAGCAGAAGGCCGCCGGGCAGGCGGACTTGGTTATGTTGGGGCAGAGGGTGGAGGGCTAGCCGCCGGGATGAAGAATTTCTGGCGTAAGCATCCGGCAGGAATGGAGATGGGGTCCACTGCCACCGACGCGGCAGCTCTTACTGTCTGGTTCTGGTCACCTGATGCGGCAGCCATGGACTTGCGGCATTATGATACAAAAACACATGTGGAATCCTCGTATGAAGGTGCAGAAGAATTACGGGCTACTCCATTCGGTATCGCCAATACTAGCGAGCTAACATTATGGTGTACGGCGCAGACTCCCGGGCCTGAACTGTTGCAGCGGATGCAGGCAGAAGCTGAAGAACCTTCGTTGCTGGTCTGTGAACCAGCTTATTACCATGAAGCGGGTGCTTTTGGTTTCTGGAGTTTGCCTGACCGGAGCACGCCAGCCAAGGAGTATCTGGAAGAACGGCTGGACGGGATCATATCCTTTTACAAGGAAGAGATCGAGCAGCGAAAATGGTATGGGTTCTGGGATTACGGTGATTTCATGCACAGCTACGATCCTGTCAGACATGTATGGAACTATGATCTTGGTGGCTGTGCCTGGCAAAATTCCGAGCTTGTGCCAAATATGTGGTTGTGGGTAACGTTTCTCCGGTCCGGGAGGGCAGATGTGTTCCGTATGGCCGAAGCCATGACTAGGCATACGAGTGAGGTAGATGTATATCATTTTGGCGAATACGCTGGACTAGGCTCGCGGCATAATGTCGTCCACTGGGGCTGCGGCTGCAAAGAGGCCCGTATCGCCATGGCTGGTCTGCATCGCTACTATTATTATCTGACCGGAGACGAGCGGGTCGGCGATATTATGGACAGTGTTAAGGATGCTGATTATTCAACAGTTACCCTGGACCCGATGCGGGCTTATTTTGCGAAGGATGAATTCCCCACTCATGTCAGGGTCGGTCCGGACTGGGCGGCCTTTAGCTCTAATTGGATGACCCGCTGGGAGCGATTCGAGGATACCGCTTATCGGGACAAGATTATAACAGGCATGGATTGTATCAAAGCGGCAAATTTACGGCTGTTATCTGGCCCAACATACGGATATGATCCGACAACTGGCATATTGGCGGGAATGGGCGACGATAACTGGGGGCGTCATTTAGCGATTAGTATGGGAGGTCCGCAGGTGTGGTTCGAGCTGGCGGCAATGCTGGAGGACCCGGTCTGGGAAGATATGCTGGCTGAGTTCGGCGTATTTTATAATTTGCCACAAGAAGAAAAGGACGCATTTACAGGAGGGTTGATTTCAGGGAAACTCCGTTTTGAGCATCCTGTACTCAGCGTAGCCATTGCTGCATATGGAGCGTATTACCGCAAGGATTTGGTTACGGCAGAGCGGTGTTGGTTTATTTTGCTGGGGAATCCGTTTGGTCGTGTGAATCTGCAAAAGGAAGCTGAGCGGGTCACTTATATGGCGGAGTTGAATGAGATTGATTGGATGAATACAAATGAAGCGTCGCAGTGGTCTTTAAATACGATCATTGCCTTGGAATTAATCGGTAGTGCTTTACCGGAACGCACGAATTGAGGGTTTCATTGTTGGGGAGGAATGATCTATGGCTAAGCCAATGCAGGACGCGGGTGTAGAAGGCTTGATCCCTGAAGCATGGCTGCCTATCTACCATAATCCACTTGCTTCAACTAGTGATATTGCCGGATTTCAAATGGAGGGAGAGGGAGCTCTTTCCTTCCCTTTGCAGCGAATGAGACTAGAGAGCACTATTAGTGCCGAGGCTGGACAAAAAGCAAATGTTGTTCTCTGGTGTCCCGAGGAGTTCCCGGCAGACATTGCGGTATCTTGGAAGTTTCGCCCACTGCGAGAGCCGGGTCTGGCGATCCTGTTTATCGCGGCCAAAGGAAAGGGCGGGAAGGATTTATTTGATCCCGCGCTCGCTCGCCGCACGGGTGAATATGATCAATACCATCACGGGCAAATGGATACGTATCATATCTCGTATTTTCGCAGGCGCTGGGTGGAGGAACGTGAATTTCATACCTGTAATTTGCGCAAAAGCTATGGTTTTCATCTGGTTGCGCAGGGAGCCGATCCGCTTCCGAGTGTCAGTGACATGACTGAATCCTACCGGATGTTAGTGGTGAAGCGCGGACCTGTTCTGTCTTTTGCGATCAATGAACTGCCGGTTTTCACATGGATAGATGATGGTGATACCTATGGGCCGCTACTGACAGGCGGGAAAATGGGGTTTCGACAGATGGCACCCCTGATAGCTGAATACTCAGATCTGACGGTTTATGGGCAGTAATGCGAAGGAGGTTTCCGAATGATGTCTATTATTTATTATTGTTACCCTGGGGGCAGACATAAGGCGCTTACGATGAGCTATGATGACGGCAGACGGGCTGACGAAAGATTGGTTGGACTATTTAACCGCCACGGGATTAGAGGGACATTTCATCTCAATTCAGGTCTGCTGGGTGAAGGTGATCGTATTACGGCAGATGAAATAACTGAGCTGTACCAGGGACATGAGGTATCTGTTCATACGCAATACCATCCGACGATGGCTCGTTGTCCGCAGGAGCAAATCATCCATGAGATTATGGAGGACCGAAAATATTTTGAGACACTGCTCCAGGTGCCGATACGGGGAATGTCCTATCCTAACGGTTCCTTTAACAAGGAAATAAAGAAGCTTTTGCCTCATCTAGGCATGGAATATGCCCGTGTGGTGCAGACCACTGGCGGCGGTTTTGGGCTGCCGGAGGATTGGCTGGAATGGCGGGGCACTTGCCATCATAATGATCATTTGCTGGAGCATGCGGCTCAGTTCGTGAAGCTGCATAAACGGCAGTATTTATATCTGATGTATGTGTGGGGCCATAGTTATGAATTTGATAACGATAATAACTGGGAGCTCATGGAAAGCTTCTGTGAAGCAGTGGGAGGACTAGAGGAAATCTGGTACACCACTAATATTGAACTCGTTCATTATATGAAGGCTTGTGAAGCCCTTATTTTCTCTGCAGCCCGGGATTTTGTATATAATCCGGGAGCGGTATCTGTCTGGCTGGAAATCGGCGGTGTGATTATAGAAATAGCAGGCGGACAAACCGTACGTTTCCCTGAGATCTAATCGAAGAGAGAAGACAGGAGGATTCTAATGAAAACGAAGGAAACACAATCAGTCTATCCGTTGGCAAAAGTAGATATTTCCGCTGCCGGTCCACGATGTAAAATGCTTATTGGCGATCTGAATGGGGATGGACGTGCAGAAATGCTGCTGGTCCAGCCTGATAATCGCCAGGATGTGCGTTATATTCCCCATCAGGTGCAGTGCCTGACTGCTTTTGATATGGATGGCAAGCTGCTGTGGCAGGTGGGTACACCCGATCCTGACGCTGGCAGCCAAGGCTCGGACTATCCGGCGCAGGTTTATGATATAGATGATGATGGGGCGCTGGAAGTACTTTGTGTAATGGATGGACGTTTTCATATTCTTGAAGGTTCAACAGGAACGGTTAAGTCCATATACGACTTACCTGCTGAACATGCACATGATTGTATTATCATCGCCAATCTGACGGGGCAAGACCATGCTTCCGACATCATTCTGAAGGACCGTTATCATCAGCTGTGGGCCTTGGATAAGGATTTCAATTTATTATGGACGCACAAAGGCAATGTAGGACATTATCCGTGGGTTCACGATCTTCATGGAAATGGCCAGGATCAAGTGATGGCCGGTTATGATCTGCTTGATGCTAAAGGTAATTTATTATGGAGCTGCCACGATCTGGATGACCATGCAGACTGTATTTGGGTTGGCGATGTGAATGGAGATGGATATCCTGAACTGATTGTCGGCGGAAGTGTGACGGTGATGTACGATCGGGACGGACAAGAGCTTTGGCGTTATGACGGCTCCATAGAGTCACAGCATTTGGCGTTAGGCCGATTCCGGCCTGATCTGCCTGGCCTTCAGGTTGCCGGGCTGGACCGAATGATCCGCGAAGATGACGGCAAAGGACTGAAAGGCAAGGATGCTTTGTTCCTGCTAGACTCTGATGGCGAGGAACTTTGGAAAGAAGAACGTACAACCGACGGTTGGCTGACCATTGTTGAAGCCGTTAGCAGCTGGCAGGCGGGTGCTCCGGATTATATTCTCGCCTACCGCCGGGGAGGCGGGGTATATCCTGCTTTGTATGATGGACATATGAGGGTTGTAGCAGAATTCAAGGAGGAAGGTTATGCCGTTCACGGCGATCTTATGGGATGTGGCAGGGAGCAGGTAGTGATTTATAATGACGAGACCGCAACGGTATTTTCAAGCGAGTGGATAGATATTAGTACATGTGCCTCTGAGAAATCTTTACCTCAGCCTAAAAGATTGTACAGCTCGACGCTGTATCCCGGTGGAGAAATAACTGTGTGAAGGAGGATACGCCTAGTGAGTACTTATATTCCAGAATACTTTCCTGATCATGATTGTATTGCAAAATATAATGCGGGCAAAATCGAAAATGTACTGGCCGCTGTAGCCAGCCGTTTTATCGGTGCCTATCCGCCGCAGCCTCCGGTTTACCGGGTACATTCGCAGAACGGTTTCAAACGGCTCCGCGACTGCCGTTACGATATGAATCTGGAAGAACGACTGCCGGAGCTAGAGGCAGGGCAATTCGTATATGTGTGGGGGAAGCTGTGGAGCGACAATGAGGTAGAAGCCCCTTTCTCAGTTAGTTGCTACAGTCCAGTTAAGGTTTACATAAATGGACGGCTGGTATTTAGCTCCAATCTAAATGATGATGTGTTTCCGGATCGGAGGACGTTCTTTCGGGCGGGCATGGATAAAGGCTGGAACCATCTTGTACTGGAGTATGCAGCAACAGGTACAGGTTGCGGAGGGATTTTTGGAACGGGCAGCGTCAAAGGTGCACCGGTGCACTTTCTTACTCCAACGGCGCAGTCAAGCGGTTGTGAAGGTTGGATATATAGTGGACCCCAGCAGACGTCTTGGGCAGCTTGGCTGGAAGCTGAATTCACTGAAGAGCAAATGACAGCCCGCTGCGCTTGGTTTCCGACGCAGCAATGGTCGCCACAGGAACAGGCATATGGCAACTGTTCACGTATATTTGGGGAAATGCCAGGAGCTACGGCGTTTGCTTGGTCCAAGCTGGAAGTAAAAAGCTTGCAGAGAGAGGACATTCGGCTGCTAGGCAGCTATCGTGGAATGGCTGAAATCTCTATCTATGTGAATGGGGAACTTGTAGCTGAGCATCAGAACGTGAACGGCACGCTGGATATCCAACTGGTGCTTGGTTATGGACTACATGAACTGGTCGTGGAGTCCATCTGTGGGGAGGAAAACTGGGGATTTGAACTGGATGTACGGTCTGGCGGTATTCAGAGTAGTCTCGTGCAACCTTATCCAGTTGAAGGATTAACTGATCCTTGGTTGTACCTTGGACTGTTCACCTCAGAGACAGCGCCGAAAGTCTTAGAGCTGACGGCTATGGATACTTTATTTGGTGAAGCGGATGAAGGTACCTTTTGGCGTGTGGACCAGCCGAATAGCTGGGTTAGGCCTTATTTGGAGAGTGTTATGTTTGGGCGCTGGAATTACCCTCTAGGCGTAACCCTGTATGGACTGCTGAGAACAGGGGTAGAGCTTAAGGCCCCACATTATGCCGAATATGCACAACACCATATTGAGCAATGTACAGTGCTGCATGAATATGCCTTATGGGACCTTGATCGCTATGGCGCTCCAGGCATCAATCATCAGCTGGCGCTGATGGATTCGCTGGACGACTGCGGATCCTTCGGAGCCACAATGCTGGAAGCACATAAGCTTTGTCCGCTACAGGGCGCCACGCATGCTGCTGCTGAAATTGCCAATTACATTACTGAAGTACAGAGCAGGCTGCCTGACGGAGCTTTGTACCGGACCACTGGCACTGTCGATTTCATGCAGCAGACCATGTGGTGTGATGATCTGTATATGAGTACGCCTTTTCTAAGCAAATATTATGAATTGACCGGAAATGCGGCTTATCTTGATGATGCAGCAGCGCAGTTTTTGTTGTACAAGGAGCGGCTGTTCCAGCCGGAGCTTGGCATTATGCATCATGTATATGATTATAAGTTTAATAAACCCAATGGCGTGCCTTGGGGCAGAGGCAATGGTTGGGTGATTTTCTCGCTGACCGAGCTGCTTGAAGTTATGCCTGAGCATCATCCGTTGCGATCTGATTTGCTTGATTATTTTCGCGAGCTTAGTAAGGGCTATCTTAAGCTGCAAGATGAGCGTGGCTTATGGCATCAAGTGTTAACGGACCCTGAGTCCTATGCAGAAGCTTCTTGTACCTCTATGTTTATTTACGCTTTTGCCAGAGGTGTACGTTGCGGTTGGTTGTCTGAGCCAGAACCGTATGTAACATCCGCAATCAGCGGCTGGAGCGGCTTAACCCATCATTGTATTGACAAACAAGGCAATGTTTATGGTGTCTGCCGGGGTTCGGGATATTCGTTTAACAAGCTGTATTATAAAGATGAATTGACCTGGCAATTAAACGATACACATGGGATTGGCATCGTGCTGCTGGCGGGAATTGAGGTTCACCGGCTCGTACGAGATTTGGAAATGAAATCACATAACGAAGCAAAATGAATTGCATGAGGATAAATGAGACGACCGTATTATTCACAAAATGATAACTGAGCAGCGATACTCCGTTAGTGGGGATTGCTGCTTTTTGTTATGCGTTGAGAGGGGCTGCCTACACCGCCGATTACTCATCCTTCGCGGAGGTATGCGGACCCAGATGACGTTATTTGCAGATTTGTTGCCTTTTGGTTAGGGGTTCGGACCCCAGTGACGTTATTCCTTCAGGAACGGTCAATATAGGTAGCTTTTTATGCCAATAGCGACTATGGGGTCCGATAAAATCCCAAATGGGGGAATATGCAGCGTATAAGGTCCACTGGGTCCGATAGCATTATGAACTTTGCTCGCGCGCAAGGGTAATCTAGTGACGAGGTGTTGTAGTTGCCCCCGTATGCCTATGCATTTCACATAAGGTACTTCCGGGCGACGGAGCTGTTATACAGAGAATCGTTTGTAGTTCCAGCTATAGATCAGCGGTTTTGCTTGCGATATTGCAAAGGCGAGCGTTTAACAATTTGTTTAAACACACGCCCGAAGTGGGCGATGCTGTCAAAACCTGTATCCTCGGCAATGGTCGTAACTTTAGCGTTGGTGCTTTGCAAGAGACGTTGAGCTTCCTTGATACGAATGTAGTTTAGATATTCAACGATGGTGAAGCCAGTCGTCTGTTTGAACACGCGGCAGAGATAAGTGCTGCTGATGAAAAAAGTCTCAGATAACCGCTCTAATGTAAGCTTTTCAGCATAATGTGCCTGTAAATAATCAATAATTTCATAGACCTTAAGCTGCTTATCACTGCTCTCAGGGGTGATGGGCTCGTTGCTTATTTCCTGTATTCTGTTCATTTCAATAAATAATTGGATGAGTAGCGTCTGAAAATACGGGATTTGCTGCGTCCTTTTTTCTTTTTGTTCTTTTAGCATAGAGAAAAGGAGATATTCAATGGCCCCCTGTTCATGTACTCCGGGCCGCAAAAGCAAACATTGCGCAGTCAAGAAGGGGAAGTGCAGATCATAGTGCGCCAATGTTTTTTGTAGAAAAACTTCCTCAAAGTTGATTAAGATTCGTTCATGGCTTGCGGAGCCTTTAGAGGTGGTACGATGAAGCTCGTTCTTGTTAATAAAAATCAGATCACCTTTATGTAGCGTGTAAATCAGGTTGTTAATGTAATAGCTGCGTTCCCCGGCGAGTAAATAATAGATTTCATAAGTATCGTGATAATGGTCGGAATCCATGCTGAATGGACCGGCTCTTTTTATTTGCTCAATAATAAAAGGAGGCTGAGGCTCCTGTTCCATGCTAGATTTACCCCTTTCAGATAATGAAGATAATATATGCAAAGTTTTTGTGATTTCTGCTAAGAATCGCTTAGATTTAGATGTATTTTATACTATACACTATAGGAAGAAAACGCTTTTAAATCAATAAGTGATGGAGTGATCCTTATGTCCAAAAAGAAATATGCTTTCGTAGGAACCGGCGGCCGGGCGGAGTTTTTTTATGGTGAGATCACCACGAATTATCGTGAAACCTCTGAAATTGTAGGCTTTTGTGATGTGAATGGAGCAAGAATGGCGTATGCCAACACTCTGCTGGTGGAGAAATACGGATACCATGAGGTTCCTGTCTACAAAGCGAATGAATTTGACCGGATGATTGCGGAAACGCAGCCCGATGCCGTGATTGTAACCAGCATTGACCGCACGCATCACCGCTATATTATCCGGGCGATGGAGCTTGGCTGTGATGTGATCTCCGAGAAGCCGATGACGACGGACGTAGAGAAATGCCAGGAGATTCTTGAGGCGATCGAACGCACCGGGCAGAAGCTGCGGGTGACCTTCAACTACCGCTATGCACCGCATAATACCAAAATCCGCGAGCTCTTGATGGAAGGGACTATTGGTGAAGTGCTGTCTGTCAACTTCGAGTGGCTGCTGAATACACAGCATGGTGCGGACTATTTCCGCAGATGGCACCGCGATAAGCGCAACAGCGGCGGCCTGCTGGTTCACAAGTCTACCCACCATTTCGATCTCATGAACTTTTGGCTGGACTCTAAGCCGGATACAGTATTTGCAATGGGCGATTTGCGCTTTTATGGCCGGGAAAATGCTGAGAACCGGGGAGTAACCGAATTTTATCAGCGGGTGCACGGCAGCGCAGCGGCGCAGAATGATCCGTTTGCCCTCCATCTCAAAGATAACGAGCAGCTGAAACGGATGTATTTGGATACCGAGCAGGAAGACGGGTATTTGCGTGACCAGAGCGTGTTCGGCGATAACATCAGCATTGAGGATACGATGGGTGTAATGGTCAAATACAAGAATAAGACGATTATGAACTATTCGCTTAATGCTTATCTGCCGTGGGAGGGCTTCAATGTTGTGTTCAACGGCACCAAGGGGCGGCTGGAGGTCAAGGTCGTAGAACAATCCTATGTCAATGCCGGAGGCGGCAAGGAACTGGAGGGGGCGGTAAAAGATAAGCAGATTACTGTCTATCCGCAATTTTCAGCACCGTATGAAGTGGAGATTGAGGAAGGCATCGGCGGTCACGGGGGAGGCGACCCGGTGATGCTGCGGGATATTTTTGAACGGCCTGCCGAGGACCGGTTTCGGCGTGCAGCCTCCCATATGGATGGAGCCTGGTCGATCATGACAGGAATCGCTGCCAACCGCTCCATGGCCACCGGGCTGCCGGTGAAAGTGGATCAATTGATTCAGCTGTAGGTTCCCCGGTAAAGGTAGATCAACTGATTCAGCTGTAGGTTCCTGGCGCATATAATAGGTATTAAGAGCCATAACGGGAAATACGCCCGCTGATTTTACGCCCATCACACAACGGGAGACATTATAGGGAAATGCACCCGCTAAATCTGGCGTTAGAAGAATAAAAGCTAATTCGCCAAAAATTAGAGGGACAATTTCCTTTTAATGGTATATTAGCAGCGAATTAGAGTAATTTACCGGGTGTAATTCCCGCTACTGAAATGTTGCTTTACCGCCAGACTTTCGCAGGTGCACCACAGATGATCCTATAACCGCCTATAACAACAGAACAGCCAGCAGGAACGCGTGAAACGCGGTTTTCTGCTGGTTTTTTGTGCGCCTTTCTGCGAGGGGCGGTCAACCTATTGTGGACAGGCGGTAAAGTCACTTTTCTAACGGCCGGTCATTGTCGAATTAGGGCCCCGGGTGACATAATCAAAGCATACAGAAACAACTCTGGCAACGAATCTACAGGAAGGCGTGAAGACAATTGGGAGTTTTCCGCAAGCAATCATTCCGCAGCAAGCTCAAAACCGCATTTCTGGCTGTAATCCTGCTGTCGGTGCTGATGACCGGAGGGCTGTCCTACTCCATATCGGCGGCGATTCTGGAGAAAAATGCGCTTAAGCTTACCCAGGATACCGTGGTCAAGTCGGCGCAGATTGTCGACGAGAAGCTGAACAAGCTGATGCTGATTATGATGACGTTTATGATCAGCCAGCCTTTTCATGACATGATGAAGGATGTTGTGGCCGGGGACAGCAGCAGGTATTACACGCATTTGAATGATCTTGATAACGTTTTCTCGCAGGCGAGGATTGCCGAACCGCTGATCCAGTCGATCTTTGTCTCTACGCCGGTCGGCGATTTCTACCCGCTCTCGATGAACCGTAACCGGCTTACCGCTTTTCAGGACACCTTCCTTTATGAACGCATTGAACAGGAGAAAAAGAACCTGTGGGTGGAGGGCCATGAGGACATGCTGTTCTCCGGCAAGGACCGTGTGCTGTCCCTGATTCTGGAGCCGATCTTTGATACACCGGTCAGCGGCGTCTATATTGTGGTCAATATCCGCGAGGACGGGTTCCGCAAGCTGGTCCGGGGGGATAGCGGGGGCGGTGCAGAGAGCTTCCTGCTGAATGCTGAGGGTCTGCCCGTATACTCCGTGAAGGACCCGCTGATCAAGAAGGCGGTGGAGAGCGGCCATCTGACGGAAATGCTGGAGCGCAGTACAGCTGATCATGATTCTTTTGAGATCGGAGGTGAATCCTATCTGCTCAATTATGCCCATTTGGGAATCACGGATTGGACGATGACTACGATCCAGTCCAAAGCCGCTGTGCTGAAGGATATGATCTATGTCAAATGGATGCTGGTCTTCGTTGCGCTGGTGGTGTTCACAGTAACGCTGTTTATCTCCGGCGCTTTTACGCGGTATCTGCTGGGACCGCTCCAGGGACTAATGAAGGTAATGAAAAAAGTGGAGAGCAACGACCTGTCCGCACGGTTTGAGAGTGGAAGCGGGGATGAGCTGGCCCAGGTCGGCTTCCGCTTCAACCGGATGCTGGAACAGATCGTAGTGCTGATTCAGGAGGTAACCGAAGCCGAGGAGAACAAGCGGGCTGCGGAAATCAAAGCGTTGTCGGCGCAGATGGACCCGCATTTTCTGTACAATACGCTGAACACGATCTATTGGAAGCTGAATCTGAAGCAGGTGGAGCCCTCGCAGAAAATGGTGCTGGCCTTGTCCCGGCTGTTTCAGCTGGGGCTGAACAAGGGGCAGGAAATCACAACACTGTCCAAGGAGCTGGAGCATGTGCGGCAATATCTGGAGCTTCAATCCAACTGCTACGAGGGCCAATTTTCATACGAGATTGATATCGGTGAACCAGCATTGACAGCGCTTCCGATACCGCGGATCATTTTGCAGCCGCTGGTGGAGAACAGCATCCTTCACGGTTTTCAGGATATGGAGAGCGGCGGAAGGATCGGAATTGCGGTCAGAGATGAGGGGGAGCGCTGGAGTCTTGAGGTGCGTGATAACGGAAGCGGGATGGAAGAGGATGAGCTCCGTGCGCTCTTTTGGCGGGAATCGGAGAAGGGCTATGCCGTGTACAACCTGATCCGCAGGCTGCAGCTTTACTACGGCGGCAGCGCGGAGTTCCATGTGGAGAGCGCACCGGGGCGCGGGACGGCAGTGATCATTTCATTGCCCAAGAAAGGGGAGCAAATAGATGTATAATCACGACAGTGTCAGTCTGTGTATTATTGACGATATCAAAAGCGTAGTGGACGGGCTTAAGGGAATGAACTGGGCGGAGCATGGCATTCTTATGGCCGGTGTAGCCTCCAATGGGGAGGATGGGCTGCGGCTGATCTCCGGGGAGACACCGGATCTTGTGATCACGGATATCCGAATGCCGCGGATGGACGGTCTGGCGATGCTGCGGGCAGTGCTGGAACAGAACCGTGACTGCAAAGTGATTCTGATTAGCGGCTACGCCGATTTCGAATATGCGCAGCAGGCGGTGCAGCTTGGGGCTTTCGATTTTGTCGTCAAGCCATTTTCGGAGCAGGAGATCATGGCGGCCGTACTGCGGGCCAAGGCGGAAATAATGGAGCAGCGGTCCAGACTGCTGAACCTGCGGGAGATGGAGAACAAGCTGCGCGAGAGCCTGCCGATTCTGCGGCAGGAGTACTTCGCGCTGCTGGTCAGCCACCGTACCCCTTGGGAGCAGGCAGCGGAGCGATGGGAATTCCTGGACATCAATCTGAATCCGCAGGGGTTCATTGTTATGCTGATTGAAATCGACCGGTTTCAGGAACAGGCTGCCGAAATGTCGATCCGCGAAGTGGAGCTGGTCCGGTTCTCCCTGCTTAATATTACACAGGAGACGATTTCGGAGCATACCCCTTGCGTCGTATTCAGAGCCCGCCATAACCGGTACCTGGCAGTAATGGGGGACACGGCAGCCGCCAGTCCGGTCGAAATTGCCGAGCAGTGCTGCCGCAATATTGAACGGTATACCAAGTTCACTGTCTCGGTCGGCGTTGGCGGCCGGGTGGAGCAGACCAGCGAGCTGCCGGAATCCTACCGTCAGGCGAACCGCGCGCTGGCCTATCATCTGTTCACGGAGGGCAATGCGGCGATTATGTATGACGATCTTCTTCAGGCAGGGAGCCAGGAGCCGCTGACGCTGGAGTATAAGGATGAGCTGCTGCTGGCGCTCCGTTCCGGCAATGCCGGGCGGACCTCGGTAATCCTCTCGGCGATCTCGGCCACGCTAGAGCATCAGGGCTCCCGCCATAACCCTGATTATCTGCTTAGCCTCTACGACGAACTCGCAGCTTCTGCGATACGGACCTTTTATGAACTTGTGCCGTTTGCCGACATTCAGCCGCTGGTGCTGAGATTCAAGGCTGTCCAGGGAACTGCGGGGCTGCCGCTGGCTTCCCTGCAGCGGCAGCTGCTGGCGCTCTGCATGGAGGGAGCGGAGCTAGTGCGCCTGAACAGCCTGTCCGAAGGGCAGAAGGTCATCTATGAATCGCTGGATTATATCAAAAGCCGGCTGTCCGAGGATCTTACCGTCGGGGAATGTGCTGCCCATGTCCATCTCAGCGCCAGCTATTTCTCAAGTCTGTTCAAGAAGGTAACCGGAATGACCGTAACCCAGTTCATCACCGCCGAAAGAATTCAGAAGGCCAAGGCATTATTGGTCGAAGGCATGCCTGTGCAGGAGGTGGCCTCAGCTGTCGGCTACGAGGAACGCCGGTATTTCAGCGATATGTTCAAGAAGATCACCGGCCAGACCCCTTCCGAGTTCAGGGCGAGCTATCATCCGGAGCTGTAAGCAGCTTGTTCCGGACGCTGCAGAGACAATAGAATTCTATCCCTGGAGAGTAAGGCTGCCCCACTCCCATCCGGCAGGACGGGATTTATAATCAATATGAGCTCACAATACATTATCAATTAAAAGGGGTAGAAGGTATGCGTAAACAATGGATGGGTCTTGGCCTCAGCCTGGTGCTGGCGCTGGGTATCGCCGGCTGCGGAAATAACGGCGGCAACAACGGCAGCACGAACGGGGCGGCTGAAACCGGTGCTCCGGCCGGAACAGCTGAAGCTGGCGGCAATACAGCAGCTAAAGGCGAAGCGGTACAGCTGAAGTACTGGACCGATGACCGGCATGATCAGGAATATATTAAAGAACTGATCAATACATTCAACGAGACCAACAAAGACAATATTCAGGTAGAGCTGACTGTTCTGTCCGAGAATTATGCGCAGAGCGTCGACATCGCGTTCTCCAGTAACCAGGCTCCGGATGTGCTCCGCCTCAAGAGCGCCAACACCTCCGAGTTTGTAAAAAAAGGTTATCTGGCCCCGATTGATTCCTATCTGGATGAGGGCATGAACCAAAAGTTCGGCAGTCTGATGATCGACAACGTCAACCGGTTCGACGGCAAGGTCTATTCGCTGCCCAATACGGGGCTGACCATGCGCCTTGTCTATAATAAAGATATTTTCACCAAAGCAGGCATCCAGAATCCGCCGGTCTCACTGCAGGAAATGGTGGACGATGCCAAAAAAATCACCGAAGCCGGCAAATCTGAAGGCATTTATGGCTTCGCGCTGAACTTCAAAAATCCGAAGCAGGCGTTTGACCGTTCCATCCGGGAAATCCTCTCCCTGAGCGGCTATCAAGGTCTTGGCTATGATCTGAAGACCGGCCAGTTCGATTTCAATCCGTACGCCCAGGTAATTGAATATTTCAAGCAAATGTATAAAGACGGCAGTATTCTTCCGGGTGCCGAGTCGCTGGATATTGACCCGCTGCGTGCCCAGTTTGCCGCAGGCAAAATCGGGATGTATCTTTCCTTCTCGACAGAGCCGGGAGTGTACAAGGATCAGTTCCCGACTGAGATCAACTGGGCGGGTGCCCTGGCACCAACACTTGATGGCCAGATTAAAGGAACCTCGGAAATCGTATCCGCCGGCACTTGGCTCGGGATCAACGCCAAATCCGCCCATCAGGAAGCGGCCTGGAAGTTCATGCAATACATGTACGGCGACGACATTCTGAAGACCTATCACGAGAAAGGCTTCGGCATCGCTGTAGTTCCAAGCATTGTCGAGAAGGCACAAAATCCGGACATTGCCGGAATGGAAGGGTTCCTTGTCGGTGAGCATGACTCACTCTGGCCGGCTGCGCCGGGTGTCACTCCGGAAGGGGCAACCTATGCCGACGCCTTCTTCAAATACATGCTGTCCGGCGGGGATGCCAAGGCGATTGCTGAGGATCTGAACAGCAGATATAACGCTGCTCTGACCAAGGCGGTTGAGAAAGGCGAGGTTAAGGTTACACCGGACCCGGCGTTCGATCCAAGCAAGCCGCAAGGAGAATAACAGGCAAGGATGGGGCGTTTGCGGACTTCCAGCGAAACGCCCCTTTTCTTTCCCGGAAGGAGGAATGAATCATGAACTTTAAATGGAGACGGCTCGGGGAAAATTCCCTGTTTCTGCTGCCAAGCATCATCCTTACATTGACACTCGGCATCTATCCCTTGATTTGGATGCTGCGCTATATGTTCTACGATTACGCCGGATATGGAGAAGCGTTGTTCACCGGGCTTGAGAACTTCCGCAGGCTGGCGCGTGACAGCCTGTTCTGGGAATCGGTAGGCAATACGTTCATTTTTGCCGGGGGTAAACTGCTGCTGACGCTCCCGCTGTCCCTGCTGCTGGCGGTGATCCTGAACGGCAAGCTGCGGGGCGGAAACCTGCTGCGCGGGATTTATTTTATGCCGACGGTAATCAGTACCGCAGTCATTTCTGTCGTTTTTTATAACATCTTTAATTCCTATAACGGGATGGTTAACACAGTTCTGATGAAGCTGCATATCGTTTCCCAGCCTATCGACTGGCTAGGTCCCAAGCATGCCATGCTGACCGTTATTCTGGTGGCGGTGTGGGGGGCGGTCGGCAACTACATGCTGCTGTTCCTTGCCGGACTGCAGAGCATTCCGCAGGACCTGTACGAGAGCGCGGCCATTGACGGCGCGAACGCCGGAAAACGGTTCTGGCATATTACGCTTCCGATGCTGGCCCCGGTTGCCCAGATGGTCATAATGCTGGCGATTATCGCCTCTCTGAAGGGGTATGAGAGCATCATGGTTATTACGGAGGGCGGGCCAATCGGCAAAACCGAAGTTATGTACCTCTATCTATACAAACTGCTCTTCCCGGTATCTACCGGTTCGCCGGTGGCGCAGCAGCTCGGCTATGGCAGTGCCGTGGGTTTTGCGACCGCTGTGATTGTCGGGACGATTACGGGACTCTATTTCTTTTTCAGCCGAAAAATGAACAAGGTTTATTAGGAGGTCTATCAAGATGAACGAACATACGGTATCCAAACAGTCTGCCGGCAACGCCGGCAGAATAGTGGCCCGGACGGTCATGTGGCTGTTTTTGCTGGCAACGGCGATCCTGACCTTGTTTCCTCTGGCAATGACACTCTCCGGTTCGCTGAAGACCGGCGCCGAGATGATGACCGGCGGCAGCCTGCTGCCGGCCAAACTGCAGTTTGCCAACTATGCGGAAGCCTGGAAGCAAGCCAACTTTGCCCGTTATACGTGGAACAGTGCGTTTGTCTCCATCATGGTTACGGTAGGTACGCTGCTGGTGGCTTCGATGGCGGCCTATGTGGTCGACCGGCGCGATTTTCCCGGAAAATCGCTGTATGTGACGGTTCAGGCATCGATGATGTTTATCTCCGTCGGAGCGATTGTGCTGCGCCCTCAGTTCGATCTGATGGTCGCCCTGCACCTGAATACCACGCTGTGGGGAGTCATTCTGATCCTGATCAGCGCCCATTCCAGCACTTTTTTCATGCTTCAGGGTTTCTTCAAGGCGATTCCCCGGGAGCTGGATGAAGCGGCAATGGTCGACGGCTCCGGATTTATCCGCACCTTCTTCCGGATTATTCTGCCGCTGCTGACCCCGGGATTGGGTGTGGCCGGACTGTTCGCCTTCCGCCATTCGTGGAACGAATATATTCTGCCGCTCGTCTTCACAATGACTAATCCGAAGCTGCAGACGTTAACCGTGGGGCTGGCGAACCTCCGCTACGGCTCTTCTGCGGCGATGCAGATCCATCTGATGATGGCGGGCGCCTGCCTGTCGATACTGCCGATGCTGCTCGCCTATATTCTGGCGAACAAGACCTTTATCCAGGTTACGGCCGGTTCGGTGAAAGGTTAGCTGCCCGCGGCTGGAGCAGGCAGAGGCAGGGAATGAGTCTGCATCCGCCGTTTTTTGCAGACTATATAAATTGAACTTAAAAACTTGAGATAAGGGAAAGGAGCGACGGAGGGGGATTTTGGAACTGGAGGAACGGTAGTGTCCGCCTTTGTCTTCGGATTTCTACCGCTAAATAGCGGTTTAAATCAAGAAATTTGAAGACAACAGCGGCCGGAAGTCCAAATATTCACCGTAGTTGCGACTGATCCTGTACTCTAAAACCACAAGTTCAATCTATATCGAGCGTAAAGGAAGCATTACACACCCGTAAAGGAGATTACACATATGAGTGAATTAATAATAGGGCCGCTGAGCTCAAGCCCCTTGATTTCGCGTCATCCCTTGAACCCCATCCTGTCGCCCGGTGATGTGCCTTATGGTCCGGCCATGGTATTCAATGCGGGTGTTACCAAGTTTAAAGGCAAATACGTGATGGTGTTCCGCAATGACTATGGCGATGAAGCGAAGCAGCTTGTCGCTCCCCATCACACAACGAACCTGGGCCTGGCCTTCAGCGACGACGGGATCAAGTGGGAGGTGCAGCCGGAACCTTGCTGGTCGTGGCAGGACGAAGAAGTGACCCGGGTGTATGATCCCCGGTTAACGGTCATCGGGGAGCGCTGCTATATGTGCTTTGCCGTGGATACGAAGCACGGCCTGCGCGGCGGCATCGCCGTCACCGACGATTTCCGCTCCTTTGAGGTGCTCAGCCTGTCACTGCCGGATAACCGCAACATGGTGCTGTTCCCGGAGCAGATCGGCGGCAAATACATCCGACTGGAGCGTCCGCTGCCAGTGTACAGCCGTGGCGGAATCGACCGCTTCGACATGTGGATGAGCGATTCACCGGATCTGAAGTACTGGGGGAACTCGCGGCTGCTGCTGGCGGTTGAAGATGTGGCTTATGCCAATGACAAGGTCGGCCCGGGTGCGCCGCCTATCAAGACGGACAAAGGCTGGCTTACCACGTACCATGCGGTGGATCTTGACCGCAGCCGGGGTAAAAACGGCTGGGAAGACAGCTGGAAGAAGCGTTACACCGCGGGCATTATGCTGCTGGACCTGCAGGACCCCGGGAAGATTATCGGCCGTGCTGCCGCGCCGCTGCTGTCACCGGAGGCCTCTTACGAAATCAGCGGGGGATTTCGCAACAACGTT
Organism: Paenibacillus sp. FSL H3-0321; assembly: GCF_038002865.1. Classification (NCBI taxonomy): domain Bacteria; kingdom Bacillati; phylum Bacillota; class Bacilli; order Caryophanales; family Paenibacillaceae; genus Paenibacillus; species Paenibacillus sp. FSL H3-0321. The sequence goes on from NZ_JBBODH010000001.1 coordinate 6,232,544, forward strand.
ATTTTCCCCGGCGGGATGATCCTCGAGGATAACGGGGAGGTCAAAATTTATTATGGTGCCGCCGATACGGTGGAATGCCTGGCAACCGCTCATGTGGATGATCTGCTCCGTCTTTGTCTCGAAGGGACGAAACCCTCATAAACTAGTGTACTTTCAAGGAGGATTCATGATGAACTACGACCATATTACACTGCCGTCTGCCGACATTCCGGTGTCATGCGAGGTGGATGTGCTGGTGATCGGCGGGGGCGCCTCCGGTATTGCCGCCGCGATTGCCGCCGCACAGGGAGGCGCGAGCACGCTGATCGTGGAGCAGCGGGGATTTCTCGGCGGAATGGGCACACTTGCGCTTGTCCCGGCCTTCTGTCCGTTTACCGACAAGGAGAAGCCGATTATCCGCGGCCTCGGGCTGAAGCTGATGGACCGGATGAAGGAAGCCTGCGATCCCGGCTACCGCGAGGAATACCGGGAGCTGCTGGACTGGGTGCCGATAGATCCCGAGGTGCTGAAGCGCGTCTATGACGATGCCATACTGGAAAGCGGCGTCACACCGCTTTTCCATACCTTTGTCTACGATGTTGTGCTGTCGCAGGACCGCAGGAATGTCGAAGGTGTCATCATCGTCAACAAAACCGGCCGTTCCTTCATCCGCTGCCGTTATATCATTGACTGCACGGGGGACGGGGACATAGCTGCCCTGTCCGGCGTGCCGTTCCAGAAGGGCGGCGAAGCGGGCGAGCTGCAGCCAGGCAGCATGTGCTACTTGCTGGCCAATGTCGACCGTCCGAAGTTCAATGCTTTCCTTATGGAGACGGGAGATACCGGGCAATTGCACCGCACGGTAGAGAAGGCGATGGCTGAAGGCGCGCTGCCGGAAGGCCGCAAGTCGATCTCTGGCCTAGCCTGGATCAGCGACTATCTGGTCGGCGTCAACTTCGGTCATGTGTTCGGCGTGGACGGGACGAAAGCCGAGGAATTGACGCGGGGCGCGATCGAAGGCCGCCGGACGGCGGAGCGCCAGCTGCAGTTCTTCCGCAGTTATGTGCCGGGCTTCGAGCATGCGCATCTGGTGGCCAGCGGCGAGCAGCTTGGCATCCGGGAGACGCGGCGGATTCAGGGGGACTACATGCTGACTGTAGAGGATTTTCTTGCCGCACGCAGCTTCCCGGATGACATTGCCCGCAATGCTTATTATATTGATATTCACCTTGCCACCAGCAAAAGTGACATGACCTTCAACCATCTGCCGCCAGGCGTATCCCACGGTGTGCCGTATCGGATCATGCTGCCTGTGGGCATCAATAATCTCTGGGTAGCCGGACGATCCGTGTCCTCGGACCGGGCAGTTCAGGGTTCGCTGCGGGTGATGCCAAACTGCTTCTCGATGGGCCAGGCCTGCGGAACGGCAGCAGCGCTGGCGCTGCGGGACGGGGGAGATTCACGCAGCATCTCCATTCCCGAGCTGCAGCACCGGCTCCTGGCACAGGATGTGTGGCTGGGGGAGGATTTCACACCAGCGGATGATGCAGGTGTGATGGAGGGGAAGCGGCTTTGAAGCAGCTTACCTTAATGGACGCGTGGTTTCACGGCGCGGTGTCGCTGGAGCACCGGCAGGAGGGCATCAAGCCCTGGCGGATTCCTTACGCCGATTACGCGCTGTACCCGCCGGACGGCATTGAGGGCAAGGCGGAAATCTGCGCCGGGGTCCGGCTGCGGCTGCATACCGATTCCTCCGCGCTGACCTTGACGTTCACCCCGCTGCCCGAGGCAGCGGCAATGGATTGCCTCATAGACGGGCGGCTGTTCTTGTCGCTGCGTCTCCCTGCGGGAGAGACATCGGCCGTCTTCGGCCGTCTTCCCGCAGGGGGCGGGGAGCTGGAGATCTACCTGCCGCAGAATATAGGCCTGACGGTGACCGGCCTATGGATTGATGATGCTGCAGCCGCCCGTCCGCTGCCGGATACCCGGCCGAGGTGGGTCACCTACGGCAGCTCCATCACCCAGTGCGTGGCGGCCTCCAGCCCTTCGCGCACCTGGCCGGCCATCGCCGCAGCGCGCAGCGGCTACAACCTGACCTGCCTTGGCTTCTCCGGCAACTGCCAGCTGGAGCCGATGGCGGGACGGCTGATCGCCAGCCTTCCCGCCGACCTGATCACGCTCTGTGTCGGCGTGAACGTCTACGGCGCCGCCACGCTGAGCCCGCGTGTCTTCGCCCCGGCGCTCATCGGCATACTGCTGTCGATTCGCGAGCGGCATCCGCTCACTCCGCTGTTCGTGATCTCGCCGGTCTACGGCTCGGAGCGCGAGACCGAGCCGAACAAGCTGGGCTTCACGCTCCCGATGATGCGTGAAGAAATAGCCCGGACCGTCGAAGTGTTCCGGGCCCGGGGGGACAGCCGTGTGCACTACCGCGACGGCCTGTCCTGGTTCGGCGCGTCCGACAGTGTACGTCTGCCGGACGGCCTGCATCCCGACGCCGAGGGCTATGAGCTGCTCGGCGCCCGGTTTGCGGAGCGGATTCTGCGGTAATCCGCATAGCAGCAAAGGGCATCCTTGCCGGCAGGATAATCTGCCGCGGGGATGCCCTTTTTGCCGTCCTTTGCTAAGGACGGCAAAGTCGGTTCTTCTTATTGTATAGAGCTGCTGCAATGTGAAAAATTGCAGCGCTCTCGCAAAGGCTCCTTTGATTCCCCCGGCTTACAACGGCAGGTCGCGCTGCCGGAAAATCTGGATGCCTGCGGCGAAGGCCAGCAGACCGGTCAGCAGCAACCAGAAGGAAATCCAGGCGACATCCGCCGTGCCTTGCACGATATCGCCGGGGCGGTAGAAGCTGAACAACGTGAAGTAGCGCAGCGCATCCAGCTTATCTGTGATTTTCGCGAGAATATCGATTGTGAAGAAACCGAAGGTGATGCCTCCGGAAATCCCGAGCGCTTTCTTCTCGTCATTGCATACACAGGAGACCAGAAAGGCAAGGCCGCCAATGGCAAAAAACAGCAGGAACGCAACGGTGTTAAGCTGGGTAAACCGGCCCATGCCGAATTCATATTCCGTACCAAGAAACCAGAGCTTGCCGGCGAATCCGGCCAGTGTGGTTACAGCCATAATAATGAACAGTGAAGTGACCAGCACGAGTGCCTGCGTAAAGGCAACCTTGCGGCGTGTGGTCGGCGTGGCCAGCAGATAGGCCATGGAGCCGCGGTCCACTAGCCTTGCTACCAGCTGGGTAGACATCTGCACACAAACGATGGACAGGATCAGCACCAGGATGAGCCCGTAATATTCTCCCGAAATGAAGGCTTCGGCATTGGCGAAGCCGTTGCTTAGTCCAAAGGCGTTGCTGACCCCCTCGGGCATGGCTTTTACAAGATCATCAATGGCTTTCGTATTGTCCGCAAGTCCCGGATACAGCCAGATCATAAACACGATATAGAAGGCGGAACCAAAGGCGTAATTCATAATGCCCTTCAAATTGACCCGCATCATTTCTTTATAGAGTGGAAGATTCATTGGACACCCGCCTCAAGATCATAATAATTCATGAAGATATCTTCCAGATTCTGCGTCGATACATCGAGACTTCGAATCCGGAAATTGGCGAGCTCCCGGGTGAATTCATTGTAATTGCCCTGTACGGCAATCCGCACCAGGTTTCCTTCACGGGTAAGCACCTGCAGGCCGGAGGAGGCGAAACGCTCCGCTTCTTCGGCCGTTTCGAAAATGATCTCGAACAGCTTGCGCTGCATCGACTGCAGCTCATGAATATTTTTGACGGCGATGATCTTCCCGTCCTTGATAATTGCTGCCCGGTCGCAGGTGCGTTCGATCTCCTGGAAGCTGTGGGAAGACATCAGGAAGGTGGTTCCCGCTGCTTTTTCCTCCAGCACGAGTTCAATAAATACCTTCTGCATCAGCGGGTCCAGGCCTGAGGTCGGTTCATCGAGAATAATAACGTCGGGGCTGTGCATGAAGGCGGCAACAATTCCAACCTTCTGTTTCATGCCCTTTGACATCTTGCGGATCGGGGTGGCGGCATCAAATTGCAGCCGGTCGATCAGCTGTTCACGTTTGGCAGAGTTTTTCACACCCTGCATCGAAGCCATGAAATCAAGAAAACCTTTGCCGGTCATGCCGTCAATAAAGTTAATCTCTCCCGGCAAATACCCGGTATGCCTCTGCACCGTTCCCTGACCCTTCCAGACATCCAGCCCGTTAATCGTGACAGAACCCCGGTCCGGCTTCATGAATCCCATAATATGCCGGATCGTTGTCGATTTCCCTGCTCCGTTAGGCCCCAGGAAACCGAAGACCTCGCCTCTCGCTACCGTGAACGATACTTCTTCAATCCCTCTGCCGTTTGAAAACCGTTTGGTTAAGCCCTCTACCTTCAGCATGCTGCACCCCCCGCCGTAATAATGAAATATTAGTGGCTGTATATTTCATATGTTATAATAGTCCCGGGAATTACCTAAGTCAATATAATTATGAACTCATATGAATAATATATTTCATTATTTTTCGGACAGTACACTAAATCGTCAAGTTAGGGTGAAGGACATGAACGGCTTCGAGAAGAGAAAGGCAATGATCAAGGGGAATATTATGAAGACAACCATGGTCATGCTGAGGACCTGGGAGCCGAAGCGGCTGCGGATTGCTGATATTGCCAAGGAGGCGGAAGTCTCGCAGGTCACGATTTATAATTATTTTGGCAGCAAGGAAGAGCTGCTTAAGGAGTCTTTCAAGGATTTTATTCAGCGGGCCATCCGTGAATTCGAGGAAGAAATGCTGAAGAAACAGTCGCTGAGGGAACTGATCAGCTACACTATTTTTAAGGAGAAAGAAACGTATTACAACCTGTCACCGGCGCTGATCAAGGAGGTTATGTTTGATGACCCGGAGATGTACGCGTACATTCAGGAGCAGCATGATACCAAGATAATTCCACTGATGGTCAAAATGCTGGAGGACGGAAAAGCGAGCGGTGAAATTTCGGATAAGGTCTCTGTAGAGGCGTTCCTGATGCTTATTCAAATCTACATGAAGAGTTCCGAGGAAATGCTTGGGGTGATGGAAAAACACGAGGATAAAGCTGCTTTTCTGGATGAGCTGCTGCATCTTTTCTTTTATGGGCTTTGCGGGCAGGAGCTTCCCGGGGTATAACCGGCTGTCCTGTCACCTGTCCGCAACTGGGGAGGACAGCCGGAAGATGTCTATCTTTTCGAAGCGATGTGCGGCTAGAGCAGTGATTTGAAGGAATGGCGGATGACGTCGCCGCGGCTGATAATGCCTACGAGCACACGTCCGCGTTCAACCGGAACCTTTTTGATCTGTTTTTTGCCCAGAATGGCGGCGATCCGTTCGATGTCTTCGTCCCAGGATACCGTGATGACTTTCTTTTTGGCAATTGCCATCACATTTAGATTCAGCAGCTTCCGGGTCCGTTCTTCGTACTCATCCTCATCGCCTTTAATCACATTCAATTGGAAAAAGGAATCAACGATGACATCATCATGTTTGCCGATATAGCGCATTATGTCTCCATCGCTTAAATAAGCGACGATTTCGTTTCTGTCGTTGATGACTGGCATGCCGCTGATCCGGTGCTGAATGCATTTCTCAATAAAGGTCCGTACGGTATCATATTCTTTGACCTTGTAGACCTGCGTGATCATAAATTCATGAGCTTTCATAAAGTTCCCCCAGTAACAATTCACTAGCTTTTATAAAAATAACTTGTATAATGAAACTATATACTTGTATTATACAAGTTGCCATGATGATGTCAATAATCATCCGTGTATTCCTATGAAAATTACTCGTATCACTATAATATGCTTCAGCTGAGAGAGAGGTTACAACCTGCCATGGAGAAACGTCCGATAGAAACCATAGAACTGGAAATGTCAATTCTCAGCCGCCGCTTGACTTCAATGAGCACATATAAAAAACTCGGAATGCTGGACTTTTCCGCGTATCTGCTGCTGCGTCAAATCGCCTCGCACGGCTCAGCCGGTGTTAAGGCGCTGTCTGAGGAATTTCGGCTGGATATCTCTACGATCAGCAGACAGGCGTCAACGCTGGAGCAGAAGGGTTATCTGTTCCGTGAACCGGACCCGCAGGACGGAAGGGCTTATAAGCTGCAGATTTCTGAACTTGGACTTAACATGCTGAAACAGAACATGGATATCCGCCAGGATAAGGTCGGCAAAATGCTGGAGGACTGGACCGAAGAGGAACGGGAGAATTTCGGGCAGCTGCTGCAGAAGCTGAACGACGCTATTTTTCGAGAAATGTAAGGTAAGGGTATGACCTACTATAACCGGAGGTGTCTTATGAATCCCCAGGATAGTCAAGAAGAAAAGCTGCTAATGGTATTCGAGAACATCAAACGCTTGACCACCCGCACCAAATGGAATGATTCGATTCCCCACGGGGAATTTCTTATGATGTTCGCCATCAATGTCATGATGAAGAAAGAAAGTAGAGAACCGGAGGCGCCGGAGTGTCCGGGAGTCATGATTTCCAAATTAAGCGAGCTGCTGCAAATCAGCAGACCCACCGCCTCGCAGGTTGTCAGCTCTCTGGAAGAGAAGGGGTATATTGAACGCGCCATGTCTGTAACAGACCGCAGAGTGATCTATATCAGCCTTACGGAACAGGGACAGACTGAATTCAACAAGAAGATGGAGCGGTATTCCTGCGTCATGAACGAGATTATTGAGAAGGTGGGCCGGGAAGAGGTCAACCAGTTGATTGACACTTGTGAACGCCTGCGGAATGTGGTGGATGAGGTGAGAGAGCAGCTGGGTCCAGTCAGGGCATGATTGAGGAAATAATAGTTTAGAAAATAGAAAAAAACGGGCCTTGGTATATCTTCCGAGGCTTGTTCTACATTCATGGATAATCGGGAGCTCCCCTATTGTAATTTTAGTGGAAATGGAATATCCTACATATAGAAATATTTCGAAATGATTTTGATCTAATTGTTAACGGGAGGTGCGCATGGGAATTAAGGATACGTTCAAAGCTCTGTCGGATGAATACCGCAGAGAGATGCTCGAAATGCTGAAGGGCGGAAGGATGACTGCAGGAAGCATCGGCGAACGCTTTGAGATGACGCAGGCGACCGTGTCGCATCATCTGTCCGTACTCCGTGAGGCCGATCTGGTCCGCACCGAGCGGGACGGAAAGTATATTTATTATGAACTGAACACCAGTGTATTTGACGATGTAATGAAGTGGATTCTAGCGTTCAAAGAGGAGGAATAAAGATGCTCAAATTCAAGATGACCAGCATCATTGCCCTGCTTGTTGCCTTAATTCCGATGGGTTTATATCTCTATCTGTACCCGCAAATGCCGGACATGGTGCCGATGCATTTCGATATCAAAGGGAATGCCGACCGCTTTGTGCCCAAATCCAGCTCGGAGGTACCCTTTCTGGCCGCTTTAGGTCTGATGGGGTTCATATTCTTTAAGCTGATATTCTTTTTCATCATTCGAAGCGCCGCACGTAAAGGCGAAGATAACGCAAGATCCATCACCAAAATATTGGATATTACCACCCTATGCTGCACCGTGCTGTTTGCGGGAATATCGGTTCAGGCATTATTTGTGCAAGCGGGAAGTTTTGATTTTTCAAGAATGGATTTTGTGCGGATTGCTGCAGGGATGCTCGGACTGATTATGCTGCTAACCGGCAACCGGATGCCCAAGCTGAGACGGAATTCTCTGGCGGGTCTGCGGACCAAAGAGACAATGAGAGATGAACAGGCATGGTTCAGGGCTCAGCGCTTCGCTGGAAAATGGTATGTCGCCGGGGGTGCGGCAATGGTATTGGGCTGCCTGCTGCCGGGCTGGTGGGCACTATATGCGGCAATTGCGATTTTCGCAGTGGTGAATATAGTGCCAATCGTTTATGTGAAAGCAAAGCTGAAACCAGAGTAGGGGTAACTGTGAAGAATGGTAGAATATTGGGCATAGCCTGCAACATGTCTTATAGATGAAACAAAAGTGAGACGCAGATTGGGTTACACACAGCCGCTGCATTGACAACAAATTTGGAATTGGCTATACTTTCTGTAATCTTATAGTTGGTATACGTTGAACGAGACAGTAGCAGCCTTTGTCCCTGTCACAGAAAGCCGGGGGGTGATGGAACCCGGCACACACATGGACTGCGAATTACACTCCGGAGTATCTTGGGTAATGCCAAGCGGAAGGAAGCGAACGATAACTCGCTGAAAGTGGTACGGACACAGCTGTTAAGTGTTCGTGCAATTTGGGTGGTAACACGGTTAATTATAGTCGTCCCTGTGTCTTCATAGACAAGGGGGCGATTTTTTTGTTGGCCAAATCCTCCGAAACCCAGCCGCTGTGCTTGCTTCAACGTAAATCCAAAGAACACGAATAATTACACAAAAGGGGCTGTATCATGTTGAACATTATTGATGAGCTGGAATGGCGCGACGCCATTAATCAGCAGACGGATGCGGAAGGACTGCGGGAACTAACGAATACGAAGGCGATTTCGCTCTATTGCGGCGTTGACCCTACAGGCGACAGCATGCATATCGGCCATTTGATTCCCTTTATGATGCTGAAGCGTTTCCAGCTCGCCGGACACCGTCCGGTAATTCTGATCGGCGGGGCAACCGGCACAATCGGCGATCCAAGCGGCCGCCAGAGTGAGCGTTCGCTGCAGACGATGGAGCAGGTGCAGGAGAATGTTGCAGCGCTGACTGCTCAAATGAAGAGATTGTTTGTTACCGACGGTGACAACCAGGTGCGCATGGTCAACAACTACGACTGGACGAAGAACATTAACGTGATCGAATTCCTGCGGGACTACGGCAAAAACTTCAGCATCAACACGATGCTGGCCAAAGATGTTGTTTCCAGCCGGCTCGACAGCGGGATTTCGTTCACCGAATTCGCCTACCAGATTCTGCAGTCGATTGATTACCTGCATCTGTACCAGCATGAGGATGTGCAGCTGCAGATCGGCGGCTCTGACCAATGGGGCAATATTACAAGCGGACTGGATCTTATCCGTAAAAAAGAAGGCAGCGAAGCCAAGGTGTTCGGCCTTACCATCCCGCTGATGCTCAAATCGGACGGCACCAAATTCGGAAAAACCGCCGGGGGCGCCGTGTGGCTTGATCCTAAGAAAACGACGCCGTATGAGTTCTACCAGTTCTGGGCCAACACCGATGACCGCGATGTGGTGAAATACCTCAAATACTTCACGTTCCTGAGCAAAACGGAAATCGAAGCACTTGCCGAAAAAGTACAAACCGAACCGCATAAACGGGAAGCTCAGAAAGCACTGGCCGAAGAGATGACCCGGTTTGTTCATGGCGAAGAGCTGCTGGAGCAGGCAAAACGTATCACCGCTGCCCTGTTCAGCGGGGATATCCGCTCTCTGACCGCAGACGAAATCGAGGAAGGCTTCAAGGAAATGCCGACCTATACCGCAGCCGCTGAATCGAAAAATATCGTGGAATGGCTGGTGGACTTAGGGATTGAGCCGTCCAAACGCCAGGCGCGTGAGGATATCAGCAAAGGGGCAATCTCCATTAACGGTGAGCGTGTGAGTGAGCTTGAAGTGGAGATTACGGCTGATCATGCTATCGGCGGACGATTCATCATCATCCGCAAGGGCAAGAAAAATTACAGTCTGGTAAAACTGACCCAAAACTGACCTAATATCGCACTACGCGATGCTCAACACAAAAGCCGCCGAACCCTGAGAGGTTCGGCGGCTTTTTGTAAATATAATTATTTATATGCTTCACGCTATAAAATATCCGTTTCCGCTTGGTTGATCAGATATTATTCATCCTCAAGCTTTGCAAGCTCATCCTCAAGTCCGGCGAGACTTGTGCGGATAGCTTCGGCTAAGGCATGTTGTCTGGTTGCCTGCTCCAGCAGTTTCTCCTCCTCGGAGGCATCAGTCACCGGGTCATACGCCGGAGAGGTTCTTAACCGGTTCAAATCTGCCTCACAAGCTTTTCCGGCATGTTCAGCTTGCTTCAATTCTTCCCCGGCGATGCCAATCTGGTACTCCAGATACGTGAAGTCAGATGAGGCTGCGCTGTGGGTTGAACGCTGTGAATAAGTCATCATGCACCTTCTTTCCTGTCCTTTCGGGTAACTGTACGTTCATCATACAAGCTTTCCGGGATGACCTCAACTGACCGATAAGCGTATGCTTTTTCAGCCATGGAATTGCGGTCTCTGCAAGCTGCCTGCGACATTGCTCACAGACAACAATCCCCATTCTTGTTTTACCATTAGAGAATTGAAAATAAAAGCTAAATTTTTCAATAACAGTTTACAAGGGAAGCTTCCCGCGAAAGAAGGTTGTTATACATAATGAAAGCTTTATCTTTTGACACATTGGACGAAGTTAAACGTTACCTGGGGGAAAAGCCAAGCAGCCGTGGTCTCGTGCTGTTCGCCTCCGCTGGTGCAGTCAGGGAATTGTCCCCGCACGCGCCTGCAAATGCCGTGTTATGTTCGACCAAAGGTGAATATACCCCGAAGGGTTACCGGAACGGCGTGGTTTCGGGGTTTGAATACGATGCGGATATCGCCGATATTGTGGAGGTTCTGCACCCGCCCGTGCTCAGCGGCGATAACCTCAAGGCCTCGTACCATAAAGTAAAAGACAACGTGAATGCGTTTCTGCTGCTGCTGTGCGACGGAAGGGCTGCAATGGAGGAGACGATTCTCTCCTCGCTTTATTTCATCGATCAAGAGTTCAAGGTGCTTGGCGGAAGCGCAGCGGATGATGAGAGCGGAGAGACCTATCTTTATATCGGAAGCCGCCGGGTGCGCAACCTGGGAATCTTTTTCAATTTGACCGTCCGTACCGCATTGATCAAAGAGAACATATACGTTCCCACCGGAACGAAACTGCTGGTAACAGAAGCGGATGTGTTTGGACGAACGGTATATTCGTTTAACGGCCGCCCGGCGGCGGAGGAATATGCGCGTGTGCTGGATGTGGAGGAAGCCCTGTTAGCCGGGCATTTCCTGAGCAACCCGCTAGGCAAAAGGTACGAAGACGATCTGATTATCGCATCTCCGATGGTCATCAATCCGGACAAGTCTATTACCTTCTACAGCCAATTGATGCCGAGCACTTATCTGGAGGTGCTTAGCGCGGCTGACCCGCTTGTGGTGCTGGAGCAGACACTGCGTGAGATTCCGTTTAAGCCTGCTTTTGTACTCAACATCAATTGTACGCTGCGCGACCGGCTGTTCCTCCGGGATGGCTTGTGGGCAGGATTTGACGACAAGATGATCGGGTTCTGCGGGAATACCGCCGGCTTCATCAGCTACGGGGAGCAATATTACAAAAAGCATGCCAACCAGACAATGGTATTACTGCTGGTCGGATAAGGGGGACTCATTATGCAATGGATCAACAAGCTGCGTGCTTCATGGGGGAAAAGCAGCCGTGACGCAGATATAGAAACTCATGGCAGCGTCATCCAGACAGAAAAGGACAGTATGCCCGGCCAATCAAGCACCTGGAATGATTCGAATCCCGTCTCCAAGCCATTATCCTATGGCATTCATGCCTATTCCTTGGCGGAGCAGATCAGCCGCGAAACCGGGTTCATCCTCCAGGAAGAGGGACGGATGGTAGAGGATTTCGCAGCTCTGCGCGCGGGAAGCGGAGAGATGATTAGCCAGATCGGCGGAACGCAGCGGCTGCTGGAGCATTTGAAGGCCAACAGCGAGCAAACTGAAAGGCTTATCAATGAAATGTATGGCAGTCTCGCGTTTTCCTCAAACAAAATTGAATATGCGAAGGAAGCCAACGTACAGATATCTGCTGAAATGCAGAAAGCCTCGGCGATATTCACCCAGTTTGTGTCTTTAAATCAAGAGCTAAGCCAGCATTTTCAGAGTATTGGGCAGCTGGCGGGCATTATTACGGAAATCGCCGAGCAGACCAATCTGCTGTCCCTGAACGCAGCCATCGAGGCGGCAAGGGCTGGTGAGCATGGACGGGGGTTCGCGGTCGTTTCTTCAGAAATCCGCAATCTTGCCGACCGGACCCGCAGCCACGTGGAAGAAATTATGGGTTCGCTGTCGGGGATGACAGGCGTGATAGAACAGCTACACGACAAGTCCAGTGATGGAACACGGGCCATGGCAGAGACGAACGAGCGGATCGGCCAATCGACCGTTTATATGAACGAGATCGTCGAAGCGGAGGAAGAAGTATTCCAGCATCTGGAGAAAATTCAGGTTTCCCAGGACAGCAGCCTTGAAGATGTGGAACGCATCAATGCCGATCTGCTGCATGTCATAGAGAAATCAGGACAGGATTCCGAACAGTTTGAGATGCTTGTCCTTACGATTCAGAAAAAAGCTGATCATTTTCAGCAGATGCTGAATCACTTGCATCAGATAGCGGAGCTAAGGAAGCTTGATGAAGAGGGAGATACATCCGCCCGGCGTAATAAGACCGGTTTGTAAAGAGCGGCTTTAATGGTAAGTAAAAAGGTCTGCCGCTTAAAAGAGAGCAATAAAAAACCCGCAGTAAGGATGATTCCCTTGCTGCGGGTTGCTTGCGTTCTTGTCTATGTCAGTGTGTATGTAATATAGATAGACAGACGTTTAGTTTTTATCGATGAGTTCAAGTTTTTCAAGGATCTTTATTGTTGTTAAGGCGGATAACTGAACGGCTAATTCAACGCTTTCTTTCTGAATTCCGTCCTTCTCAATAGCATCCTTGTTCTCTGAGAAGACTTCTTCAGTTACTTGGCTGATCAGACTTTTGACGATTTCAATATGCATAATAAACTCCCCCTCTCCGGAAAAATAGCCACATTCTTATATTTCGGCAGATCATCAGGTTTTTCTTTGAAATAAACCTTCCTTAATTAGCAGAAATCGGGTGGAGAAAAGTATAAACCATCTCATTATTATGATATAGTTAATATTGATTTTTAATCCAAACCCTTTCGTTAGACAGAAGAGGTTGTTTGAATACATATCAATTGTTACAGAAGACCTGAGAGGGAGTACTCCATGACACAATTTGTCTACAAGCAAATAATTGATGACCTTAAAATGAAAATCTTTGCTGGACAGTTTGCGGATATGCGATTACCCGATGAACGCAGTCTTAGCGAAACGTATCAGGTTAGCCGCAGCTCCATCAAGCGCGCATTAACCAAAATGGAAAGTGTCGGAATCATTTTCAAGAAACGAGGTTCAGGCACGTTTATTAACCCCTTATACATAAAAAACGAATCCATCTTCAATTACGAAGGTTCCAATCTGGGTGTCACCGACAATTTCCAGATGCATGGCAAGAAACCTAAAGTCAAAGTGTTGAATTTCGAGGTTATTCCGCCAACAAAAGAATTGCAGCGGGATTTGTTTCTGGGGCCCCATGATTTTGTATACAAAATCGTCCGCTTGCGCCTGTTCGATGATGATCCCTTTATGATAGAGACGGGTTATATCCCGATAAAAATCGTCCAGGATTTAAATCAGACAATTATCGAGGGCTCCATTTTTAATTATCTGGAAGACTCGCGCAACCTGGCCGTAACCAAATCATTTTTATCTATTTTTGCCGAGCCGTCCTTGTCCACGGATCAGGAGCTGCTGCACTTGAAAGAAAATGAACCTGTTGGCATTATGGAGGGGATTTTCTTTTTGGACAATGGTACTCCCTTTGAATTTTCCCATATGCGGTTTCATTATCAATATTTGAAATTTAATACGTTTGTATCTGTTCATTAAGGAGCAGAATAAGACCGGGAATTTTCCCGGTCTTATTTTTTTGTATACTTTACTTTTTTGTGGATGTAACGTATTTACATAAATTTCAATATAACCGTGTTTTGACAGCGTTTTTCCTGAGTTTTTCATACTATGTTCAAATTTTCACAAAATTGGACCGTATCACTTGTCAAAAAGGTTGTATTTATTTTGAGCAGAGGTATGATGTATTTGTAGAGAAAAAGGATGGCAATAAGCAACAATATATATATAGGAGTGGATGAAATGGGATTATCAACCATGAAAGTCGATTATTCGTCTAAAACGTATCTGGAAAAGCTTGACGCTTATTGGCGTGCTACCAACTACATTTCGGTAGGTCAGCTGTATTTGAAAGACAACCCGTTGTTAAGAGAACCTTTGAAAGATGCTGACGTTAAGATTAAACCTATCGGACACTGGGGTACCATTCCCGGCCAGAACTTTATTTATGCCCATTTGAATCGTGTAATTACTAAATATGATTTGAACATGTTCTATGTTGAAGGTCCGGGTCATGGCGGTCAGGTTATGGTTTCGAATTCCTATCTGGACGGAAGCTATACTGAGATTTATCCGGAAATTACGCAGGATATCCCGGGTCTCAAAAAACTGTTCAAACAATTCTCGTTCCCGGGCGGCGTTGCTTCCCATGCTGCACCTGAAACTCCGGGATCCATCCATGAAGGCGGCGAGCTGGGTTATTCTTTATCCCACGGCGCTGGCGCTATTCTGGATAACCCTGATTTGATTTCGGCTGTTGTCGTTGGAGATGGTGAGGCTGAAACCGGACCACTGGCCGCATCATGGTTCTCCAACCGCTTCATCAACCCTGTTACAGATGGCGCTGTTTTGCCGATTCTGCACTTGAACGGATTTAAAATCAGCAACCCGACGATTCTGTCCCGTCAATCGAAAGAAGAAATCACCGCTTACTTTACAGGCATGGGCTGGGAGCCGTTTTTTGTTGAAGGTGAAGACCCTGAACATATGCATCCGGAAATGGCGAAGGTACTCGATACTATCGTCGAAAGAATTGCAGCCATTCAAAAAAATGCGCGTGAAAATAACGACCTTACCCGCCCGGTATGGCCGATGCTCGTCTTCCGTTCCCCGAAAGGCTGGACTGGACCGGCAGCATGGGACGGTGTGCCGAATACTGGTTCGTTCCGTGCCCACCAGGTTCCAATTCCGGTTGACCAGAAAAATATGAAGCATGCTCCAGCTTTGCTTGAATGGATGAACAGCTACAGACCGGAAGAATTATTTGATGAGAACGGCCGCTTGAACGCAGAGCTTGCCGAAATCCTGCCTACAGGCGACAGACGTATGGGGATGAATCCTGTTACTAACGCTGGCAACCTTATCAAAGATTTGCGTCTGCCGGATTTCCGCGATTATGTGCTTGATAACTCCGTTCCAGGTAAAGTAGTAGCCCAGGATATGGCCGTTCTCGGAAAATACCTGAAAGAGGTTGTCCTGCTCAATGAAGATAACCGCAATTTCCGGATTTTCGGACCGGATGAAACGATGTCCAACCGTCTGGGACCTGTGTTTGAAGTGACCAAACGCCAATGGCTGGATCAAATTAATGAACCTAATGACGAATTCCTCGCTTCGTATGGCCGTGTAATTGATTCCCAATTATCGGAACATCAGGCGGAAGGACTGCTGGAAGGTTATGTAGTAACCGGACGTCATGGCTTCTTTGCAAGTTATGAAGCTTTCCTGCGCGTTGTGGATTCGATGATTACCCAGCACTTCAAATGGCTGCGTAAAGCAACCGATCAAGGCTGGCGCGCTGATATCCCTTCACTCAATGTTGTCGCAACTTCAACCGTGTTCCAGCAGGACCATAACGGTTATACGCACCAGGATCCGGGTTTGCTGGGTCACCTGGCAGACAAAAAACCGGAGTTCATCCGGGAATATTTGCCGGCTGATGCCAACTCCCTGCTGGCTGTATTTGACACCATCCTGAACGACCGTCAAAAGATCAACCTGATTGTGTCGTCCAAACATCCGCGTCCACAGTGGTTCTCTGCTCAAGAGGCGCAGGAATTGGTTGATAAAGGACTCAAGATCATTGACTGGGCCAGCACAGACAAAGGCGGAGAGCCTGATGTTGTATTCGCTTCTGCAGGTACCGAACCTACGATTGAAGCTTTGGCTGCCATCTCTATCCTGCATGAGAAATTGCCTGAGCTGAAAATCCGTTATATCAACGTGGTCGATCTGCTTAAGCTGAGAAGCCAGAAACTTGATCCGCGTGGTTTATCCGACGATGAGTTTGATCAATTTTTCACAAAGGATAAACCGGTCATCTTCGCTTTCCATGGTTATGAAGGCCTGATTAAAGACTTGTTCTTCGACCGCCACAATCATAACCTGCATGTGCATGGCTACCGTGAGAACGGCGACATCACGACTCCGTTCGATATGCGTGTACTGAATCAGATGGACCGTTTCGATCTGACGAAGGAAGCTGTTCTGAGCTTGCCTGCAGCTGACAAACACACTGCCATCGCGGATGAGATGGATGCTATGGTTAAGAAGCATTATGAGTATATCCGTGAAGAGGGCATTGACCTGCCTGAAGTGGAGAATTGGGTCTGGAAGAGTTTGAAATAAGTTTGAGAAATCCGTTTGTAAATGTATGATGAAGTTGAAAGTGCCTGTCCCAGTGTGCATTAGGGGCAGGCACTTTTTTTGAAACGTATTCTATAGTAGGATTTAAGTGCCACCTTGTGGAATATTAAGGAATTGTTATATTGAATTTCAGAACATGAGAAAAGGAAGTAATGCATGAGAAGACAACACGAAAGTTATAGGTTTACAAAATTAGGTGTCACAATGCTGTCTGTCATGCTGCTGCTGCTGTCACTGGCTCTTCCAGTCCAGGGTGCTGGAGGGAAAGGGGATACGACTCCCTCAGGCTCACCGCTGTCTTCGCTCGGGACCATTACAGATACTTATGTCGCTGCCCGTCAGCGGACAACAGCAGCGGTTTCGGTTGTTGTTATCAAGGACGGCCAGACCGTCTTCGATAAAGCATATGGCTTCGCGGATATCGAGCGCCAGGTCGCAGCTGATACAGACACTGTTTTTGAATGGGGCTCGACTACGAAGCTGCTGGTCTGGACCAGTGTGATGCAGCTGGCAGAGCAGGGCAAGCTTGATCTGGAGACAGATATCCGTGAATATCTTCCTCAGGGCTTTCTCAAAAAACTGAAATACGAAAAACCTGTCACGCTCTTGAACCTTATGAATCACAATGCTGGCTGGCAGGATCGAATAACCGATTTGTACTATTTTGCAGAGGAAGATATTCCTGAGCTGGGGGAGGCGCTGCAGACTTTTGAACCGCGGCAGGTTTATCAACCGGGAACGGTGGTGGCGTATTCCAATTTTGGTGCGGCCTTGGCTGCCTATATAGTGGAATTGCAGAGCGGTGAGCCATTTTATACCTATGTGAAACAACATATCTTTGAGGTGGTGGGCATGGACAATACGTCCATACACCCAGCGCAGCAGGATAATCCGGCTATTGCGCAGCGCATGGACAACATCCAAGGATATACAACCAGCCTGAAGCTAATCAAGAAGAATAGAGGGTATATGGGGATTTATCCGGCAGGAAGCGCTATGGGAACCGCAGAAGATGCAGCGAAATTCCTGGCAGCTCTGATGCCTGCAGCCGGCAGCAGCAGTCCGCTGTTCCAGAGCCAAGCAGCTTTAAAAGAAATGCTGTCCCCAAGCCTGAATTACGAGGGAACCGCCATTCCAAGGATTGCCCACGGTTTTTTTGAGATCAACCATACCCTTCCTGCATTGGAGCATGGCGGCAATACTGCAGCCTTTTCCAGCAAGTTTACCTTGGATCCGGCTTCCGGCTTTGGGATGGTCGTGTTGACTAACCAGGCCAATGAGTGGGAGTATACCACCGGTCTGACCGATAAGGTGTTTGGCGAATACAAACCGGAAGCCTATAGCGGCGATATGCCAGAGAGTTCAGAGGTGGAGGGCCAATACCTGTCAGCACGAAGAGGGGTCCATGGATTCACCAAAATCCTGGGTTACCTTAACGGCCAAAAGATCACAGCAATTAACAACCGCACTTATAGCGCTAACGGCCTCCCCTTTAAGCAGATCGCACCTTATATGTATGCTCCGGTACATCAATCGGGACTGGAGTATTTTATACACGATCATGGCACGGTTACCAAAAAGTCCACTGTCTACAATGATGCTTTTCCAGTCTCGGGCTTAACTGCATACAGCGTAACCATTTCCCTGACCCTACTTGGCATCGCTGCATTGTTCACTATCGTTGCACTGATCAGCGGTCTTGCCGGATTTATCTTCCGCAGAATCAAGCGGCAGACGAAGGCGGCCTCCGAATTCTACAAATATCATCTATGGGTGAATACTGCCGGACTTTTGTTAATAGTAAACAATGCGATTTTAGGCTATAGATTGATAAATTACACCACGTACTCTTCCATTCGTATTCATTTTATAGGTAACCTCCTATATGTTCTGCTGGCAGGGAGTTATATCGTTCTGTTACTAATGTGGCTGCGGCGTACGCAGAGTGGTGAAAAAGGAAAAATCATGTACGTGTTATCTGGTGCTTCGGCATTGATATTTAGTGCTATTATAGGGGGCTGGGATTTGTTCTATTAAGCTGACTGGTATCCATGTGGTAAAATAGAGGGATATGAAAGTAAAATTCAGCTAGGAGCCCTGAGAATGAAAACTATCATTGATATCGCCCGGGCGGCGGGTGTGGCTAAAAGTACGGTCTCAAGATATTTGAACGGTGGTTCTGTCAGCGATGCGACGAGAGAGAAAATCGAACGCATCATCAAACAGAACCAGTATGTGCCCAACACATTCGCCCAAAGCCTGAAGGCAAAGCGGACCAGCATTATCGGCACAATCGTTCCGCGCTTGGACTCCTATGCAGTCTCACAGACCTTGATGGGCATAGACGATGAGTTGCGGGGACGCCAGTATCAGCTGCTCATTGCCAACACTAATCAGGACTTGGAGCGGGAAATTGAATTCATTTATGAGATGGCGAGGCAAAAAGTTTCTGGTCTGCTGCTGCTGGCGGCGCAAGTAACGGAGCGGCACCTGAAGGCGGTCCGGGACTGCAAAATTCCGGTTATACTGATCGGGCAGCAGCATGCAGACCTGCATAGCGTGATTCATGATGATGTAACGGCCGGTTATCTGATGGGCAAGCACATTCTTGAAAAAGGACATCGGCACATCGCTTATCTTGGTGTTACGGAGCAGGACATCGCGGTAGGTGTAAGGCGGAAGCAAGGCTTCCAAAGGGCTCTTCGCGAATACGGGAATTGCGATGCAAGGTTTTATACCTCCGGATTCAGAATGAACGAGGCTGTGACGGCGGCCGATTTGCTGTTTGAGGACAGGGTGCCTACAGTCATCGTGTGCGCGACCGACAATATTGCGCTCGGTGTGATGAAAGCAGCCTCGCTCAGACATATACTGATTCCCTCCGGAGTGTCGGTGACGGGATTCGGCGATTACGAGGTCACTGAGATTGTTCATCCGGCGTTGACGACTATGAGATTTTATTACAGAGAAGCCGGGCAATTGGCTGCGGAGAACATCATAGCCTTGGTGAATGGAGAAGAGGTCGCCAAAGTCTCCGTCTCCGGCTGCGAAATTATTCAGCGAGAAAGCGTTGACAATTTGACTGAACTCAGCATACAATAATGTTGGAACCGGTTCCGGACCTTTTTTCACAGCGATGTTGGAAAGAGGTTTTCTTTTTAAGATATTTGGAACCGGTTCCGTTAAAGAGAACTAGACCAAATAGATAGTGGAGAGTCTGATGATAAAAATGGATAGAAAACAGCTGTACCGTCTTATCGAAGAAGCAGAGCCGGGTGAACGGGAAGCGCTTGAGCGGCTGGTCGCACGCAGCCCATGGAGACAACAATTTCATATCCAGCCGGAAGCAGGATTACTGAATGACCCTAACGGCTTCTCCTACTACGGAGGCGAATACCACTTGTTTTACCAGTGGTTTCCTTTGGGGACGCAGCATGGCATGAAATATTGGTATCATACTTCTTCTTCCGATCTGGTGCACTGGAAGAACCTTGGCATCGGCATTGCTCCGGGCGGGCAATACGATTCACACGGGGTGTTCTCGGGCAGTGCGATTGAGAAGGATGGCAAGCTGTTCCTGATGTATACGGGGAATACCCGCACCGAGGACTGGATCAGACTGCCCTATCAGTGCCTGGCTGTAATGGAACGGGACGGAACGGTTATAAAGCTCGAGCGTCCGGTGATATTCGATGTGCCGCCTGGCTATACAGATCATTATCGTGATCCGAAAGTGTGGAAGGCAGCGAAGGGCTACTACTGTGTCATCGGTGCACAGCGCACTGATCATACAGGCTGCGTTGTGCTGTACAGCTCGCCGGATTTGCACAATTGGCGTTTTGAAGGGGAGCTTGGCACCCGGTTGATGGAGTTTGGATATATGTGGGAATGTCCCGATTACTTTGAACTGGACGGAGCGGGGGTACTGCTGTTTTCCCCGCAAGGTCTTTCGCACGAGGGCGACAAATTCCCGAATATCTATCAGTCAGGATATCTCACTGGCGATCCGTTGCACTTGCCGGACAGGGATTTCCGCCATGGTGAATTTCGGGAGCTTGATTATGGCTTTGATTTTTATGCGCCTCAGACAACCCAGGCACCCGACGGCAGACGTTTGCTGGTCGGATGGATGGGGCTGCCGGAGATTGATTATCCTACGGATCAGCATGGCTGGGCGCATTGTCTGACTTTACCCCGCGAGCTGACCTTGGAGAACAGCCGTCTGATCCAGCGTCCGGCCAGAGAACTGGTCAAACACCGGGGGCGGATGACAGAGGCCCACACGGTAATACACAGCGGGACAGCTGAGATGAAGGAGCTTGGGGGCACCGTCTATGAGCTGCTGGCCCAGATCCGGGAGGATGGAGCAGAACGCTTTGGTATTGAGTTCCGTGTCGGCCCCAATGAGAGAACGGTCATCTATTACGATACCGCTGCGGGGAAAGTGGTACTGGACCGTTCCGAGTCAGGTCAAGCCCTGGCCCTGGAGTTCGGGATGGTGCGGAGCTGCACGACCGATCTTCGGGATCGCATGCTAACCCTGCAAATGTTTGTGGATACATCATCGGTTGAAGTGTTTGTGAATGACGGAGAAACGGTATTTTCGGCGAGAATTTTTCCTGAACAGGTAAGCACAGGCATCCGCCTTTATGCCGAAGGCGGCAGCGCGGAGTTCCGGGTTGTCCAATGGGAGATTGAATACAACGGGGAGGAATAGCGTTATGAATGAAAATCAAATGATCGCCAAGCAGGTTGTGCAGGCTATAGGAGGAGAAGAAAACATCATCTCCTTCGCGCACTGCGCTACCCGGCTGCGTATTATGGTGCGGGACAAGGATAGCATTAACCAAGAGCAGGTCGAGGGCATCGACAAAGTCAAAGGGGCATTTTTTAACTCCGGACAGTATCAGATTATTTTCGGCACTGGCACCGTCAACCGTATTTTTGAAGAAGTAGAGAAGCTGGGCCTTCAGAGCACCTCCAAGGAAGATCTGAAAGATCAGGGCAAAAAGGCGGGGAATGTGTTCCAGCGGTCAATTCGCACTTTCGGGGACGTATTCGTTCCTATCATTCCGGTCCTGGTAGCCACCGGGTTATTTATGGGACTGCGCGGTTTGCTGACCCAGCCACAGATTCTTTCTTTGTTCGGGCTCATGCCTGAGGATATCTCAGCCAATTTTCTGCTGTTCACCCAAGTGCTCACGGATACCGCTTTTGCTTTCCTGCCTGCACTTGTGGCCTGGTCGGCCTTCCGGGTATTCGGCGGCAGTCCCATTCTTGGGATTGTGCTTGGGCTGATGCTTGTCAATCCAGCTTTGCCCAACGCCTATGCAGTTGCCGGAGGGACGGCGGAGCCGCTGATTATGTTCGGATTCATTCCGATTGTAGGTTATCAGGGGTCGGTACTGCCGGCGTTTATTATGGGACTGATCGGGGCGAAGCTGGAAAAGGCATTGCGTAAGCGCATTCCAGAAGCGCTTGATTTGATTTTGACGCCATTCCTGACTCTGCTGCTCATGATCACGCTTGGCTTGTTCGCTATCGGTCCTCTGTTCCATTCCTTGGAGACGGGCGTACTGAATGCAACCACTTATGTGCTTGATTTGCCCTTGGGCATTGCAGGGCTATTGATCGGGGCGCTGCACCAGATTGTGGTCGTGACCGGCGTGCATCACATCTTTAATTTTCTGGAGATTCAGTTGGTGGAGCGTACGGGCGCCAACCCGTTTAACGCGATTATTACCTACGCAATGGCTGCTCAAGGCGCAGCTTGTCTCGCTGTGGGACTGAAGACGAAGAACACCAAGCTGAAGGCGCTGGCATTGCCGTCCTCACTGTCCGCTCTGCTCGGTATTACCGAACCGGCGATATTCGGGGTCAACCTCCGGTATATGAAACCTTTTGTAATGGGGCTCATCGGCGGCGCGGCGGGCGGTTTCCTGGCTTCGCTGTTCCAACTGGCCGGCAACGGCATGGCCATAACGGTGATTCCCGGAACCCTGCTGTATCTGAACGGGCAACTTCCGTTGTACATTTTGGTCAATCTGGTTGCGATGGCTGTAGCTTTCGTGCTTACCTGGCTGTTCGGCTATCGTGATGAGATGTCCGCAGTTCCGGCAGAGCAGACGGCAGGCTCAGGGGGAACAGCGTCAGCGCTTCCTCAGTCTGAAGAGATACGGCCGGAGAATACCGCAGACGTGAGTGTACGCACGGCCTCCCCGGTCTTCGCTCCGAATCTGGTTGAGGCGTCAGATGAGCCGGGAACCCTTACATTCCTGGTACCCCTTACAGGAACACTGGTGGCTCTGGATCAGGTGCCGGACCCCGGGTTTGCCGGCAAACAATTGGGAGAGGGCATCGCCATTGAACCCAGCGAAGGCAAGGTCTACGCGCCGTTCGGCGGTACCGTGGCCCATGTGATCAAGAAAAGCAAACATGCCGTCATTCTGGAGCATGCCAGTGGAGCGCAGGTGCTTATTCATGTAGGTATTGACACAGTCTCCCTGAAGGGAGAAGGCTTCGTGCTTCTTGTGGAGACTGGTGAGCAGGTGAAGGCCGGGCAATTGCTGATTGAATTCGATCTTGACGTGATCCGCGGTGCCGGGCTGTCTACGGTCACTCCGGTTATCGTTCCGGGGGGGATTGACAACGTGCTTGAGGTGAACCCCGCTTCGCCAGGAACAGTAACCGCCGGCATCGACAAGGCCATGCAAGTGAAAGTTGCGCTCCAGGAAATTTTATGATCCCGGAATGTTTGACTTAGGGACGTTATCGCAATATAGTAAACGGGACGAAGCAGCGGATTTCCGGCTTCGTCCCGTTTTGTTTTAATCGGGGCTGACCTTCCGTAACCATGATATTTTGTTTGACAGAGAAGGCGGTTTACGCCATAATACAATCCATACTAAACATATATGATTTATAAGAGGGGAGAGTCAGACATGTCACAGCTTAAAGCATTTAGAAAGTCATTTTGGATAGGAACCGTAGCACTTCTATTATTAGTGGTGGTTGCAGGATGCTCTGATTCCAAGAATAATTCTGAGTCAAATAAGAACGCCCAGCAGAACACGAATCAAGGGGCAAACCAGAGCGCAACTCCGGAGGAGCCTGCGGCGGGAGGAACCTTCGTCTATGGACGGCCTGCTTCCGTAACCTCACTTGATTTGCATAATCAGATTACATCGAATAACGCCTTTGCCATTGATAAAGTATTTGAATCTTTGGTTGCTTTTGACAGCAAGGGTGAAATTGTGGACTGGCTCGCCAAGTCCCATAGCATCAGTGAAGACGGCTTGACGTATACGTTTGTATTGCGTGACGGCTTGAAGTTTTCGAACGGTACTGAAGTTACTGCAGAGGATGCAGTATTCTCCTTACAGCGGCATTTGAAGGTTGGCGGACCGCTGGCGATAGCGGCAAAGGTCGATACCACTGTAGCGAAGGATAAACAAACGTTTGTTATTACGCTTAAAGAGCCTTACACACCGTTCATCTCTGAGCTGTCCAACTTCTCCAACGGAATAATTCCGAACAATTTCGGCGGGGTATCCGAAGAAGAGTTTTTCAAGAAACCGGTAGGTACAGGACCTTTCGTTGTTGAACAGTGGGATGCTGCTGGCGATCTGACGTTCACCAAGAACCCGAACTATTGGCAAGAAGGAAAACCTTATATTGATAAGCTTGTTTACAAGCTGATTGAAGATGACAGTCAGGCCATTAACCAGCTGAAGGCCGGAGAAGTGAATGCTATTGAATCTTTGGCATTGCAAAATGCCGATGAAATAAAAAAAGGCCCTGACACTACAGTAGTAACCAATGGCAGCTGGGTGACAGAGCAATTGTTCTTCAATACACTGGACAAGAATTTCTCTGATGTGCATGTCCGTCGTGCGCTCGCTCTGGCACTGGATCGTGAAGGCTTGACTAAGGCGCTTACCTTTGGATATGCACAGACTGCAAATTCATTGCTGCCGACAACCATTCCATATAATGCGAATGAGACAATCAAGGCACTGAACTTCGATCTCGATGCGGCCAAGGCGGAGCTTGCCAAATCTGCCTTCCCTAATGGATTCAATACAAAATTGCTTGTAGCCTCCGGCAACAGCACAAGAGCACAAGAGGCGCAAATTATCCAGGCAGCAGGTAAATCGATCGGGATTAACATTGAGATTGAATCCATTGAACTGGCCACTTTCCGTGAGCGTTTCTTCGCTTATGATTTTGCGGCAATGCTCAACAGCGGTCAAGCCGATTCTCCCGAAGCGAACTCGATTATCGCTTTTCAGACCGACCCGGAAGGCTTCAGTAAATCGTACTGGACCCATTACACGAATGATGAAGTGACCAAGCTTCTATATGAAGGCCAAAAAACGCCGGATGGTAAGGAACGTGAGGCAACCTACACCAAGCTGCTGCAAACTCTTGCTGATGAAGTTCCGTACATTCCTTTATATTATCCGGATATCCTGAAAGGCGTAGGATCTTCAGTGGATGGTCTCGTAGTTTTACCTAACGGCAGCGTTCGCTTTGAAGAAGTCCGTATCGGTAAATGATGAAGAGTAGCACGCTGTTAAGCCAATCGTCAGGAAGGAATACATCTTACAGCTGGCTTGTGACCGCTCTATTAAGAGCTTTGGCAGTGATCCTCTTTGTAGTGACCGCAGTCTTTTTCATCATCAGAATCGTGCCGGGAGATCCCGCGAAAATGATTCTGGGAGAATACAGCACACCTGAGGCCCTCGAGAGTATGCATCATACTCTCGGGCTGGATCTCCCTTTATGGGAACAATTCGTCCGGTTTGTGAAGACGCTGTTCACACATGGTGATACCGGCAATTCTATTATTACCGGAACCTCTACAAGAGTGCTGATTGCCGAGCGGGCTCCCATTACTTTGCTGCTCATTGTGATGGCCTGTATCTTGGCAGTTATTATTGCCCTCCTGCTTGCTACGGTTGCAGCCACACACAAGGATAAGCTGCCGGATCATTTGATCCGTATTTTTCCTACAATAACTCTGGGTATGCCAATCTTTTGGGTTGGCATGCTTTTGATTCTGCTGTTTAGTGTCCGGCTTCATTGGTTTCCCGTTGGGGGTGTAGGCGAAGGTTGGTTAGGAACCTTGTACAGTCTTACACTTCCGGCGATTACCGTCGCCTTTTCGCAGATTCCTACGCTGGTACGTTCGTTAAGAGCACAGATGCTTGAGATATTGGAATCCGATTTTGTAGTCACACTGAAGGCTGCGGGATTGCCAAGCGGGGTTATCCTGTTTAAGCATGTGCTGCGCAACTCTGCGCTTCCGACGCTAATGCTGCTTGGCGTTAATATTTCTTATCTGATCGGCGGTACCCTGGTTGTTGAACAGGTGTTTGGCATCAAGGGAATTGGCAGCTTGCTGTTCACTTCAATTTCGAATCGGGATTTCCCGGTCATTCAAGGAATAGCGCTTTACTGTGCGATATCTGTTGTGATCATCAGCCTCCTGATTGAAATCATTTCGTGGTGGCTCGATCCCAGAACGAAAGGAAAACAATGAAACGTATAATAACAGAACCTATGTTGCTTGAGGACGCCAGGAAGACAAACGTTCTCCATCGAATAAGGAATACGCCTTCCCTTCTGGTGGGGAGCATTATGTTTGCAGTGCTTATTATCTTGGCTGTATTCATACCGTTTCTGAGTCCTTATGACCCTTCAGCGCAAAATTTGAGCGCCTTTTTGCAGCCTCCTTCTGCCGAACATTGGCTGGGGACGGATCAATTGGGACGCGATTTGTTTACGAGACTGATCTATGCGGCGCGAACCGATTTGAGCATCATGGTTCTGGCGGAAATTGTTCCATTCTGCACCGGTGTATTTTTGGGAATGGTTGCAGGGTATTACGGAAAATGGGCCGATAAGGTCATTACGCTGCTCACGGATACGTTTATCGCTTTTCCTTTTTATCTGATCGTGATTATCGTGGCTTTTGCCAGCGGAGCAGGTGAGCGGGGCATTTATATTACCTTTATGCTTGTAGGCTGGATTGTGTTTGCCCGTGTAGTCAGAGGTATTAGCGCATCGTTTCGCGAGCAGGAATGGGTGGCGTCCGCTCAGACGTTAGGGCTGCCAGGAGTGAAAATTATCCTTCGTCATCTCCTGCCCAATGTACTGCCTCAAGCGGTTGTAGTCCTTATGACGGATATGGTCGGACTTCTGGTGGCCATTGTTACACTCGGTTATCTTGGCATCGGCATTGCACCGCCAACCCCGGATTGGGGAACCATGATTTCGGATGGACAATCCTTCATAACTACAGCCTGGTGGCTCTCGGCGGTTCCGGGATTCGCAGTGGTGTATACTGGGATTGCGTTGTCTCTTGTGGGAGATGGGTTGGCAGACTTATGGAGGAAAAAATGATTTCTACAAGTCCGGTTTTGGAAATAGAAGCATTATCGCTGGGAACCAAGTCCAATACTAAATTAGTAAGCAATGTAAGCTTCTCACTGGGCAAAGGGGAGAGTCTGGGATTAGTAGGCGAATCGGGTTCCGGAAAATCGCTGACCCTGCGTTCGATTCTGGGATTGCTTCCACGAGGTGTTGAACAGACAGGCGGAGTCATTAAGAGTGACGTAAGCAGCGCTATGGTATTTCAAGACCCGAGAGGGGCGCTGGACCCGCTCTGTCCGGTGGTTAAGCAGCTTGCGGAAGTCGTATATTATAGGCAAAAATTAAGCCGGAAGGCTTCACACAGGGTGGCGCTGGAACTGCTCGAAATGCTTGGCCTGCCCGATTCTTTAAAGAGGGCGGACCGTTATCCGAGCCAGCTTTCGGGTGGTCAGTGCCAACGGGTAGTCATCGCCATTGCACTGGCCTGCAAACCGGGCATTCTTCTCTGCGATGAGCCGACAACGGCGCTGGATGTTACCGTTCAGCGGCAAATCATTGAAACGATCACCCGCCTGCAGAATGAGCTGGGCTTTGCCATGGTATTTGTTACGCATAATCTTGCGATTGCAGCCGCCCTGTGCTCCAAGCTGTGTGTGATGAAAGAGGGGCGGATTGTTGAGCAGGGTGATACCCTCAGCGTTTTGCAGAACCCGCAAAATCCTTATACCCAAATGCTGATTAACTCGGTGCTTCCTCTGCCGGAGCTGGAAGGGAGCGGACAACCATGGAGCTAGCCCTGCAAGTGAAAAATCTGGCGGTTCATTACGGCGGATTTACTGCGCTCGATCATATCCATCTGAATCTGCAGCAGCATACCACCCTTGGCCTTGTAGGAGAGTCCGGTTCGGGCAAATCCACGTTAGCACGGGTCATTGCCGGGCTAATCATCCCCGATGAGGGGCAGATTCTGCTGGGTGCACAAGAATTAACCAGGAAGAGAAGCCGGGAGCAGCGCAAGCGAATCCAGATGATCTTCCAAAATCCGGACGCTTCGCTGAATCCCAAGCATTCCATCAGGCAGATTCTGTCCGAAGCGCTTCTGTTTCATAAAATTGTCGGCCGCACGGAGGTCGAGCAGCGGTGTAAAGAGCTGTTGAGCCGTGTTCAGCTGGAAGCCAAGGCATTGGACCGGTATCCTCACGAATTCTCCGGCGGTCAGCGCCAGCGGATCGCGATTGCCCGCGCATTAAGCGTTGAGCCGAGTCTTCTGATTGCGGATGAACCGACCAGCGCCTTGGATGTATCTGTACAGCGGAGTGTGCTCGAACTGTTTAACACGCTCAAAGATGAGCTTAATCTTACTATGCTGTTCATCTCCCATGATTTGGGAGTTATCCATGCAATTAGCGATACGGTAGCGGTCATGCGGCAGGGAAAGCTGGTTGAGATCAGTCCCAAGGATCAATTCTTCGCCCGCCCTGAAACGGAATACAGCCGTGAGCTCTTGTCCGCCGTTCCGAAAATGCCGAAGTCGATCACATCAGGAGGTTAATATGAGCCGAGAACATAAAGGATTTATACCGCTGTCATTGTCAGAGTTTGACACACTTACAAGCTTGCTCTCCCGGCTTTTGTCTACGGGTCATCCCCCGGTCATCATTCCCGGAGAGGCAATTCTGGGAATCGAGGCGGTAGCGGCGGGGATATCTGCGCCTGGCCGTACGATTCTAAATATAGTGACAGGTCCCTATGGAAGTTTGTTTGGACAATGGCTTGAACGCGGCGGGGCAACGGTTGTTGAAGTAAAGGTCCCCTTTGATGAAGTAGTTACTGTTCAGGAAGTCGCTGCGGCGATTGAACGGTTTAAACCGTGTGCGCTTTCCTTTGTTCAGGCAGAAGTGGTGACAGGCGGATCGAATCCGGCCCAAGAAATAATTAAGCTTGCACGCGCCGCTAACCTCGTTACGGTGACAGATTCCGTTTCGGCGGTTGGGGGAGAAGCCCTGCCGGTGGATGAATGGGGCGTTGATTTTGCAGCTATAGGCGCGCAGAAAGCTTTGGCCGGGCCTAACGGCGTCAGCGCCGTAAGCATCTCACCGCGCGGCTGGGAATTCCTCGAATCTAATAGCAATGCTCCGCGCAATTCCATTCTGTCCTTACTGGATCTTAAACCCTCACAGAAGGGGACAACACCGTTACGTGTTCCTCCCAACATTCCAACGCTGGAGGCAAGAGCTTTGATCTCGGCATTGACAGCCATTGAGGAAGAAGGCTTGGAACAGGTCATCAAACGCCATGAATCGGCTGCGGCCTCGGCCGTTGCCGGTATCAAGGCCTTGGGTCTGGAGCCTTGGCAGAAGGATAGCCAACACTATTCTACGCTGACTACGACGGTGCGGATTTCCGGGGAACCAGGCTTGCGTATCAATCAGCCTATAGGTATCGTAGCTCCCGGTGACGGAGAGCTATTCGGCCAGCTTCTGCGGATTAATCATTTCGGAACGAATGCTTCCCGTCAAAGCGTGGAAGAAGCCATTACGACGCTCGCCGGGCTGCTGAATCAGGACCCTGATCCTGCGCTCAAGGCAATCCGCCTGCTTTGGGGGGAATGAACATGATCAATAAACATCCTGAGGCGTTAGCCTTCAATCATATTTTTATAGCTGGTATCGAAGGAAAACGTTTTGATATTAACATTAAGGACGGCCGGTTCTCCTCTATAGCTGAAACGGAGCCGCCTAAGGATCAGCCCGCTCATCCAGGCCAAGATTTATGGATCAGTCCGGGGGTTATTGATCTTCATACGCATCTGGCTTGGACGGACTTTGACCATGAGGATCAATTGAAACGCGGCAGCCATGAGCTCGAAGTCATGCAGGCTGAGGCCTTCGAAGCCACTTTGCGGACCGGTGTAACAACGGCGCGTGATGCGGGCGGGATTCTGCCGAGCACCGTACGGCATCTCGTTCAGCACTATCAGCAGCCGCTAAGGGTGCAAACCAGCAGCGCTATGCTTGGAGCAGCGGATGCCCGTGGACTTAAGGTTTTGGAGGGGCGGCTGGCCGAGATTTTTGATACAGGAGCAGGCTGGATTAAGATTATGGCAACAGGCGGCCTTGGTGCACCTACGGAAAAAGTGCTGGAGCCGATTTTTTCAGAGGAAGAATTCTCTTTCATTGTCCGCCATGCGCATGCTCATCATAAAAAAGTCCTGGTGCATACCTGGGGCGGGGTAACGGTAGACTGGTCTATCGCTGCAGGTGTGGAATCCATAGAGCATGGGATGTTCCTGACCGGGGATCAGGCCGGCAGACTTGCTGAGTCCGGAACAGCTTTTGTGCCTACGACCTCCATTTATAGCATTGCCGCAGATCCGAAAGGCGTTCTGGCGCTGAACCCGGTCATTTGTGACCGGGCCGCCCGCGCTGCCGAAGCCCACTCTAAAGCGATTGGTTATGCCAAGAAGGCGGGAGTCCGCATAGGATTCGGTACGGATTATGCTACGCCTGCACTTCACGGGTACAACCTTCAAGAGCTGGATACGCTGATGGATTACGGCATGACCCGGGCGGAAGTGTGGCAGGCTGCCACAAAAACCGCTGCTGAGATTCTGGGAAGTGGCAATGAGCTGGGGCGGATTTCCAGCGGGTATCTTGCAGATGCTATTATTTTTAATGCTGATCCGTATCAGGCATCTAATGCAGAAGAACTGCGGAAGAGCATCGTTTCCGTCATTACCGGTGCAGAGGAATCGGAGCTGATTCAGGCTCAGTAACATTTGTGCAAGATCATAAATAAACAACCCGTTGGTATAGGCCTGCGGGTTGTTTTTGTGCGTGCTGGGGAAAACATTGAAGACTTAAGATGGCATTTATAGTAAACTGAATGTAAAGTGCCTGTGGTTCAATGGGTATATTTTGTTGAAAAGCTCTTCGAATGAAGAGTTTTTTCCATTATATAGAAAATGATGTGATATGTTTATGCAGCTTCGCGCTAGTCTTCCGAAGAAAAAATTGCTGGAGAAATATCTTTCCGGCGAAGGTATGGATTATCGGCAAATTATAGCTTTATTTATTCCCATCCTGATTGACCAGGCCTTCATCATCGGGCTTAATCTGGTAAATACCGCAATGATCAGCTCGTCCGGGATGGCGGCGGTCAGTGCGGTGAATATGGTGGATTCGCTGAATATTTTTCTGATCAATGTGTTTGTTGCGGTTGCAACCGGGGGGACGGTGGTAGTCGCGCAGTATAAAGGCAGCGGAAATGACAAGATGGTGTCTCAGGCTACGGCCGGTTCGGTCACCTCGGTGTCGCTGATCGCCTTGGGCATCGGGCTTCTGATGATGGGCTTACATACTCCCATATTGAACCTTCTGTTCGGAACCGCCTCGCCCGACGTGCTGGACAATGCCCGGATCTATCTGATCGGCAGCAGTATCTCTTATCTGGGCATCGCGGTGGTGCAGGCGGTATGCGGAGCTCTGCGGGGAGTGGGCAGGACACGGGCTTCTCTGATGCTGTCGCTCATCATGAACCTCCTGTATGTTATCCTGAACGTAGTCTTCATTAATCTGCTGCACATGGGCGTGCTGGGGATGACGCTTGCGGTAAATATCGCACGGTACACGGGGATGGTCTGTGCCTTGGTGTATCTCTTCAAGGTGGATACGGCCCTGCGTGTGCGTTTTCGCGACCTGTTCCATATTCCGCTGACCATGCTGCGGAAAATCATGTTCATCGGCGTGCCGTTCGCAGCG
Organism: Paenibacillus sp. FSL H3-0321; assembly: GCF_038002865.1. NCBI lineage: Bacteria > Bacillati > Bacillota > Bacilli > Caryophanales > Paenibacillaceae > Paenibacillus > Paenibacillus sp. FSL H3-0321. The sequence goes on from NZ_JBBODH010000001.1 coordinate 6,264,126, forward strand.
GAGCAGATGTTCTTCAACGGGGGTAAGCTGCTGACCCAGGTGTTTATTGTCAGCCTTGGTACTTATGCCATTGCGACCAATGCGATCGCCGGCTCGCTGGCCATGGTGTTTCAAATTCCAGCGAGTGCGCTGTCGCTAACCATTGTAACGGTAGTCGGCCAATGTATCGGGCGGGGGAATGTCGCCGATGCCAGAAAGTTCATCAAGTCCTTCCTCTGGATCGGGTCCGCTTCATTGGCATTGATCGCCTTGATCCTGATGCCGCTGTTCCACCCGCTGGTGTCGATCTTTTCTCCGCCTCCCGAGATCATTGACGATTTGTTTGTGGTGCTGCTGGTGAATTCCATTGCCCAGGTTCCGCTGTGGGCCGTCAGCTTTATTTTGCCGTCTGCGCTGCGGGCAGCGGGAGATTCCCGTTTCACCTCAATCACCTCGATGCTGACGATGTGGCTGTTTCGGGTGGTATTTGGCTATATCCTCGGGATCGTGCTGGGCTATGGCGTCATGGGAGTCTGGCTGGCGATGAACTGTGAGTGGGCCGTTCGCGGGGGAGTTTTTCTATGGCGCTTCCGGGGCAAGAAGTGGTTTGCGCATAAGCTGATTTAGATGTACCTGTTAAGGCTGTCGGGAACGTCCCGGCAGCCTTTTTAAAATCTGTAAAACTGTATTATTTCGGAAGCCTTACCGGTGTAGGGGAATCCGTTCATTTATCGGATCATACTCCAGCATCTAATATCATTCCCCTACGCCGACCTCAAATTAACCAACACAACCCCAGCAATGATCAGTAGTATGCCAAAAGTAGTTGTAACATTCGCCGCTTCTTTCCATACAACAATCCCTATGACGACGGTTAAGGCAGTGCCGGCACCTGACCATATGGCATAAGCGACCCCCAAGGGAATCTGTTGCAACGACAAAGACAAGGAGTAGAAGGCTACACCGAAACACAGGACCATCCCGATGCTTGGATAAACTCTCGTGAGTCCCTCTGAAGCTTTGAGCAGAGATGTCCCGAACAACTCACTGACAACTGCAACAGCCAAAAATAAATATGCTTTCACACTCACTTACCCCCGTGATCAATATTGCCCTTACAAATACCCACCAGCAAGAGATCCACCATTTGCCCCAGCGCCCTCTCAAGCGACAACCCGTCCTGAACTTCATATTGGTGCTCCATCAAACGATAGAACGCCCCGATATACACTTGAATAAACAATTCAAAATCAAACTCACGGAGTTCCCCATTCCTGACTCCTTTTTCAACTAGTAACCTAATGTTATCCCAGCCATTATGGATGTAATGATCGACTTCCGCCCATTGAACAGGATAACGCTGCTTGAGTTCTTCAAGAAAATGTACGTTATGTAAAACAAGTCTGCTCGGCAATAGCGCCAATGTCTTATGCAACTTGTCCATATTGGACAGAGAACTTTCGTTTATGATTAATTGCTCGGCATGTCTCATTTCTGACACAGATTGCTCGACAATATAACCTATGATCTGCTCCTTGGATTCTATATTTTGATATAAAGTCTTTGTGCTAATGCCGGCACGCTTTGCCACATCTCTTATGGAGAATTTCAACCCCCGCATCTTAATTTCAGCTACCGAAGCTTGAATAATTCTTTCCTTCATCGCTCTCACATCCACACTTATTTATTGGGTTGTACGGCCGTCATTGACGCCGCATATCGCCCTTTCTTCATGATCGAAGGCAAAAAGAACAATGGGTACACCATGAGAAACAAATTCGGAACCCACCAGGACCAATCCAGATCCAACCGGATCGCCCAGAAAGCTATCGCCTGCAGCCCGGAGCAAAAGGTCAGACTGAGTGATAGGAGACATAGCGGCAGCCACTGTCCCTTATTCTTTTTAAAAAAGTACATACTCAAAAGACCGGTTAATGAGATCAAAAGATCCAGAGGCACAAACGATATATTCCAGGCCATCATGATTTCATTATTGTAGTCTTTATACAGATATTCATCCGGCACCAGATGAAGCCATGTCACTAACCAGTAAATCAGGAACCCTACGTCTGTAATCACCATGAGCAGCTTTAGCGGTTTTGTCATCTTGTGAGGGATCACCTCCTTATGTAATGGAAAACAAATAAAACAATTTGTTTTATTTGTTTTATTGTAAATCAAGTTATCCCCAGAGGCAAGTGTGATTTGCCGCTTTACCTAGATATCATCATGTAATCCAGAGTGAAAATTAAAACTATGATAGCAAGACCTTTACTTGAAGCTGTTCCACTTTAACCCTGGCTTGAGAACAACTCAATTTTGACTCTGCGAAAGTGGAGTTAAGAAATATCAGTTCGGAATTTGAAAAAAAACACAAAACGGTGAAACCCTTGTATGATCAAAGGTTTCACCGTTTGGGTCCCGAAGGATAACACTGACTTGTTCCCGCTAACCCAGCCTCCCGGCCGGTAATTCTACTTACGCCAGTTCTAGCACTACCATCTGGTGATTCTCCAGATAAGGAACCGTGTAGCCGATTTCACCGCCATGGCCCACCGTAAACGGCAGCTCTGTCATCGACGGGGCCAGATAGACCCGCTGGACAGGAGCGGGAGACGGGAGGCGCAGGCTGACGGAAACGTCCCGCAGCGGCACGATATCTTCGATGACTTCTATACGTCCCTTCAGCACGGGGGCGGCATAGAGCAGATGGTTGACATAGCGCCGTTCCGCCGGCTGGTATTGCAGGGTCGTTATCCCACGGGCCGGCAACCGGGTGCGCAGAGCAGGCTCCGGCAGAAGCCGGGATAGCGCATGGAGTACCATCTCCTTCAGGATGAGATGCCCGCCATCCGCGTAATCGCTGAACACATCCCAGGCGATATAGATGCCGTTTTCACTTTCGACCATGCCCGGCCCATTATCTTCCTTGGCGCTGGGCGTATGCTGATGTGAACAAAAAGTGAAGACATCACGGTTGAAATACGGGTTCTCCAGACAGCCCAGCGGTTGTCCGCCGTTTAATTCCACAAGCTGGCCTTCGCCGTACATCACATAGGAGGCGGGCAGCAAGGCGCCGGGAGTGAAGTCCGGGCGGAAATAAGCCGGCTGGTACGGATTAGTTCCTTTCCAGTTCAGACCCAAATCCAGGACAAAAGCATCACCTGCTGCGTTCAGGCCCGAACGCCCGGTGGCGAGCACTTTGCCGCCTCCTGCTGTGAATTCCGCTATAGCGCTGGCTAGTTCCGGCCATACCGGCACTTCGTCCGGCAGAATCAGCACTTTGTAAGCGCCAAAATCGCTTAATGTATCCACGATGTCGAACAGATAATGGCCTTCGGTCAGCATGCGCACCACACCGGCATCGGCCAGATTGCGCCGTCCCTTCAGCTCCTGCCCGTCCGGACAGGCCTCACGCGCCGCTTCGAGGGATAGGACAGCAATGTCCGCGACAGACTCTGTCCCGGTGCACCATAGCTCCTTCGACTCCACCTCCGCATAGGCAGCGCCGATCAGGGCATAGGTCGCCTCATCCATTAGGCCCGTGGGATGAAGCTGATCACCGATCGAACATCTGGCGCCATGGGCAAGACTGAGCGCTGCCTCAAACCGCAGTGCGTTCGGATGCTTGTATCCGCCAAATTCGCCCCAGGAGGTATGGAATTTGCCGGTCATGCCGAGAAATTCCATACCCAGCGTCTGGGCGTAGCGTGCCGACAGCGGGAAGTGATCATAACCCCAGCCTCCGGTCGGGAGCGACTCCAGCTCCAGATGGCTGTTGACACGGGCGAGGTCACGGCGGCCCCGCCGCTGATGGCCGCTGTTGTGAAAGACCGGAAGACCGGGCTTCACGGCGTCTATGGTCTCCCGTACGCGGCGCGCATAGTTCAGGTAAGTCCGTTCGCCCAAGGCGGCGACGGCAGATTCGTCGCGCGGGTCTTGGCCGTCCGCGCGCAACGCAGCTACGCAGTACTGGCAGCGGCATTTGCGGATGCCCACGATATCGAGAAAGATGCCGTCCGCGTCATAACGGGAGACCACTTCATGGATTTGCGCCAGCAAGATGTCCAGAAAAGGCGTGTTGAAGCAAAACTCGTGATACCCCGGTGTCATGAAGTCCTTCACCCAGCGCGTCCGGTCCTCCGCGTCGCGGATCAGCCATTCGGGATGGCGCCGTGCCAGCTTTTCGTCGAGACCAGCTGATAAATAAACCGGTGTGAGGACCCCGATTTCATGGGCAGCCGCGATCATTTCGCCGAGCAGGTCGAAGCTGAGATGCGGATGCATTTCATTGGCTTCACTGGGATGATAGGCCCAGCCATGATGGCATTTGGAGAAAACGGTGATGGAATCGACACGCCCGGCCCGCAGCATGGACTGAAACTGGGATTTGGAGAACTCGCTTCCGATGCCGGCAATGGCTTCGGAAGTATGGAAGTCGAGGTGTACCTGACGAAAACGCATGGATAAACAGCCCCTTATATGGTTGGATGAAAAGCGGATTCCCAGTCAATGTACCTCTTTTCTGCCGGAGTAACCAGTGATAATATAGACTTTGAATAGCACAAAATCGACTTATGACAGGAGAGGAATACTGTGCTGTGTCTGGAATTCGCCATCCCGCCGCTGCCGCAATTTGTGACAGTAGGACATGCCGTCTGGTCGCCGGGTGACCGGCATTTCGCCCGCACCTTCGGTGTGTACGATCTGCTGCTGGTGAAGCGGGGAACGCTGTATATGACAGAACAAGATAAGGAATATGCCGTGGGTCCGGGAAAGCTGCTGGTGCTGGAGGCAGGGCTGCCGCATGCCGGGCATCGGCCCTGCGGGGAGGATACGGAAATTTATTGGGTGCATTTCATTCATGGATGTCCGACAGCGCATATCCGGCGGGAGGATATTCCCTGGTCATCGCTGCTCGCCAAAGGGACGGTAGAGGATGTTGAGCCTTCTGCGCAGCAGCGTTTGTATATGCCCAAATTTGCTGCAGTCGATGTAGAAGCACTGGAGCCGATTTTGCGTGGGATGAACGAGATCCACAACCGGTTAAACGCAGAGAACGCAGTCCGGCTCCATTTGCTGCTGGCAGAGCTGTTGGCCGCGCTGCAGGCGGAATGCGCCCGGACTTCCGCGCCGGAGCCTGCGGTCCGGCTGGCCCGGGCAGCCGCAGCCTATCTGGATAGTCATTGGAGACAGCCGTTTGATCTTGCCGGACTCGAGGAGGAGCTGCATTTCCAGGCGGATTATATTACGAGGTGCATGAAACAGCATATCGGCACAACACCGCTGCAGTATGTGCTGCGTCTGCGCCTGGAAGAAGCCAAAAAATTGCTGGGTGGTACAGTGCTCGGCATACCCGAAGTTGCCGAACGGGTGGGCATCCGCGATCCCAACTACATGACGCGGCTGTTTAGTGCGAGATTTGGCGTGACGCCCGGGGCGTACCGGCGGCGGCTGCGTCAGAGGGATGAGGGAATGGCCGCCGGCAGGGATGAGGATAAGGAGTGACTGCAGATGACGTTAGGAATCCCGCATTTTCTCGCGGTATTCACTTGGCGTGCAGTTGAATGCTTTGCGGAACTGGCGGGAGTAATAGTTCTGGTCATGGAATCCGCTGTCCATAGCCACCTGGGAAATGGTGAGGCCGGGGCTGCGCAGCAGCGTGCAGGAATAGTCCAGCCGCTTGCGGATGACGTAATCCATGGGGGTGGTCTGGTAGTTGCGGGTAAAGACTCTCAGAAACTGGCGGGTGGACAAATAGGCCATATCCGCCATGGATTGCAGGGAAATGGGCTGCAGAAAATGCTCCTCGATATAGGTCACGGTCTCGCCGATCCGCAGCGCCTTGTTGTCCTCGCTTCCGAGGCTGTTCTGATAATAGCGTGAAAGCTTGCCCACCAGAGCGGTAAAATAGGTGCGGATCATCAGCCGGTATCCTTCCGGCTGCCGGTCATGCTCTTCGAGGATCACATCAAGCAGCCGCGTCGCTTCCCGCAGCTGCCCGGCGTCAAGGGTGAGCATGCCCTTGAAATACATTTCCTTGCGGTAGAAAGGCTCAATATAGAACAGCGCCTGAAAGCCCGGCAGCAGCCTGAGCTCGGGCAGCTGCAGCAGTTGTTCGGGCTGGAACATGACGTTAACGTATTCGATGCCATCGACATTCTTATAACCATGGGAAACGTTGCTGTGGATCAGAAAAACCTGTCCGGCGGTAACCGGATACTCTCTCCCTTCGATAATATGCACGGCGCTTCCCGACAGAATGACGACCAGCTCGGAGAAATCATGGCTATGGACGTAGTAATCATGGGTCAGCGGGCATTTCTGGATCCTGAAGGTAAAGCCGGGCTCAAGTCCGATGTCCCGCGCAAAAAGTTTTGTTGTCATGGCCATATTATGCTAAAGAAGGTCGGGATCGTCAAGGCAAAAATGGGCAGGCAGCGTTACCATTAAGGTTGCGGGCCTATCGCCGGACTTCGGCTAAGCCAAGACCTGCGTTATTGTCAGGAGGGAGAACAATGTTGCATTTATTTGCCGGTCCTATCACAAATGATCCGGTGAAGCCGGTAATTCTGTTTCTCGGGGACAGCATTACGGCGGATGGCCGATATATTAGTTATGTAGAGGAATGGCTGCGGAAGCACCGCCCGGATCAGGCGGTGGAACTGGTAGCACGCGGTATCCCCAGTGAGACGGTATCAGGCCTGAGCGAAGCGAGGCATCCATTTCCAAGGCCCTGTATCCACGACCGGCTGGCGGAAGAACTCGCTGCTGCCGCTCCCGGTGTAGTTGTAGCCTGCTACGGCATGAATGACGGAATTTACCATCCCTACTCGGACGAACGGTTTGCGGCCTATCAGGCGGGAATGCGTCAGCTGAGCGCACAGATCCGTGAAGCCGGGGCTAAAGCGGTGCTCATGACCCCGCCGCCGTTCGACGCCGCTTCAATGAATGGCCAGCTCTTGCCTGAAGGGGCGCCTGATTTCAGTTATCTGGCGCCCTACAGGGATTATGACCGCGTGCTGGAGCGTTATGCGGACTGGCTGCTCTTCGGCGGTTGTCCCGCCGATGGCGTGATCGACCTGCGCACTCCGCTGCTGGAGCATATCCGGTATGAGCGGAGGCTTGATGCCAGTTATAGCTATGGTGACGGTATCCATCCGGACGCATCAGGTCACCGCGTGATAGCGCGGACGCTGCTGTCGGAGCTGTTCGGAGTTGTTTCCACACCTATTCATTTCAATTTATGATTTAACCGGGCCCGCAAAAGGGAGTGTTCCTTTTTGGCGGGCCTTTGCCATGCCGAGCTGGATTTCGAAGAACCTTCTTACGCCTATTTCCTCACCGCAGTTGCGGTTTCAGGCGGTCTTGAGATCTCATGTCGCTATCATGCTAAATAAGGTCCCGATCGTCAAGGCGAAGAAGAATTGTATGCGGTAACATGATAGGGAAAACAAGCGAAAGGGAGGTTCGGCATGAAGCGCTGTTTATACAGGGCCGAGGGGCTCAGGGGCAAGGAACCTGCTTCTTTTTTTCGAAGCCAAGAGGTCTCATCTTCGCTCGCCGAAGCGATGGAACATCTCAATGTGGTCAATCTGAGCCTGTTTGCCTGCAGCCACCAGCTGTTTCTTTATTATGAATGCCTGGAAGAGGCGGTTCCGCCGGAAAGTTTGCTGCCCGAAGCCTCAGAACGGCTGGCAGTTTGGCCGGGAGGGGAACAGGGTCGCCGCTGGGCCCCGCTGGTTGATATTTTTCATTATCAGCAGCCTGTTTCAGCGCAGCATTGGGAGCGCTCAAACGCTGCTGGCGAGCCCTACGGACGGCTTGCACTGCTGAAGCCGGAAGAAGCCGCCAGCTATGTTTATTACCACTATCAATATCAGGAAGAACGGCCGGGTGACGGAGATAAATACGGAATTATCGGGCTTCATGAGAATGTGCTGTTTTTTTATGCGGAGCAGCCGGCCACGCGGGAGCCTGCCCCTTATGAAGGAAGGCTGAAAACGGCACTTACTCCGGACAACTGGGCCGAAATTATGGAGCCGCATTTTATCAAATGGGAAGGGACCCCTGCCGGCCAGGATATTTGGCGGAAGCTCGATCTAGTGCTTGAGGTGCGCTCCTTCACCGGAAAGTTGGGAATAAGAGATGCGTAATTTGCTATGTCTAAACGGGGAATGGGATTTCATGCCCCTGTATGATCAGCCGCAATGCCGCAGGCTGCCGGAAAAAATAGTTTATGAAGCCCGCAAGATCCAGGTTCCTTCCAGCTGGAGGCGGACTTATCCGCTCCCGGAAGGCAAACGATTCGGCAAATTCCAGGAGTATGACTACGCCCCGTTCGAGCTGTACGGTTATCCGGAGGAATGGGATGCCGCGGAAGCGGGAGTGCTGCATCGAAGCTTTCGGGTTCCAGAGAGCATGGCCGGTCAACGGATCGTGCTGCGGCTGGACGGCATTATGCAGAAGGCCGTCATTTATTTGGACCGGCAGGAGATTGGTGTTTGGGAAGACGGCTACTTGCCGCTGAGACTCGACATTACTTCCCTGGTGGTGCAGGGGCGGGAGCATCATCTGCATGTCGTTTGCGGCGGATTCGACAGGGTGGTGCTTCCAAACGGCATGCAAAAAATAACCGGGCTTTTGGGTTCCTGGTACGGAAGGATTTGCCGTGGACTTTGGCAGGATGTATATCTGGAAGGTTATCCGGCACTGTCGCTGGAGAATGTAACTATTCGTACTTCCGTTCGGGAAGGGCGGATAGAGGTGAATGCTGTTGCCTCCGCAGCGGGAGATGCGGCCCGCAGCCCGCTGCGCGTAAAGCTGAGCATTCGGGAGAAAGGCGTGCTGCGGCAGTCTGAGGAGGGCCGGAAAGCGCTGGGGTTTTCAGATAGGGCTAGCGCAGGATCTGAAGGGGCAGGAGCGGAGCAAGCCGATACCGGCATGCGGCCAGACAGACCGGAATGTTACGGAGTTGATCTGGAATCTGCACCGGTCCTGTCTGCTGAATGCATGGCCCATCCAGTCGATGGCGCCGCTGTGGAGACGCTCAGGCTATGTGAAAACGAAGTGGCCGGGGCAGTGTACTGTGCCTCATTCAATATGGACTGGAGCGGTGCCAGACTGTGGAGCCCGGATGAGCCGTTTCTATACAGTGCGGTGCTGGAACTGTTGCATGGAGAGGAGATCATCGACCGGCGTGTGGAAGATTTCGGCTTCCGCGAAATCTGGTGCGAAGGCCCGCAGTTTATACTGAACGGCATTCCGGTCAATCTGCGCGGCGATTCCTGGCATTTTCAGGGCGGGGCGCAGCAGACGGAAGCGTACATCCGCAACTGGTACCGCATATGCCGCTCAGTGGGTGTCAACAGCATCCGGCTGCATGCCGAGCCGTATCCGGCCGATTATGTGCGGATTGCCGATGAAGAAGGCATGCTGATCGTCGATGAGACGGCGATTTATGGCTCGAGCAAATCCATGCTGGCAGACCATCCCGCTTTTGTGGAGAACTGCCGGCAGCATGTGCGGCGGCTTGTGCAGCGCGACAAAAACCATCCGTCTGTCATTCTCTGGAGTCTGCAGAACGAAATGCGCTGGGTGGACGGACGGGACGGCTTCAAACTGCATATGCCCGGCTTTATGGCTGCAATCCGCGAGCTTGATCCTACCCGTCCGATCATCGCCGAAGGAGACAACAGGCTGCTGCCCAAAGTGCATACGGAGGTGGAAAGCCGCCATTACAACATCGACGGCACGATCGGCCAGTGGGACAGGACAGTTCCGCTGACCTTCGGGGAACATGGCGGCTGGTGGTATATATGCCCGCAAAACAGCAGCATGTATGTTGGACTGCAGGCCTACCGCGGTACGGACGAAAGCACAGCGGGGCTGGCGCAGAAGGAGCGGCTGTTTGTGGAGTATGCAAGACGGCAGGGCGTGTCCGGTATTTCCACCTTCAATTTCGCCCATTATTTCATGCGGGCGATGCCGGAGCAGAACATTGTCCTGCCATCCTCCGAGCCGGGGATGTCCGGCGTGAAGCCAAAGTTTATTCCGGCCTATTCGCTTTCAATGAACAACGGCCTGCTGCCGGAGGATTATCCGCTGTACACGCCTAATCCAGCCTTTGGCATTATGGCTGAGGCCTTTAAGCCGGCTACGATTATCGCCGCCGAGTACAACCGCTGCTTCTATGACGATGCGCCGGTCAGCCGCAGCTTCGACGTATACAACGACACGTTCTCTACACAGGACGTCCGGGTGGAATTCGTTGTCTTGCAGGGGAAAAGCATCGTCCATGAGCAAAGCTTTGGATTCCGCCAAAGTCCCGCCGAGCATAAGGTCGTCGGGGTGGAGTGGGTGCCGTTCCGCGCCGCCGCCGGAGAGCAGGTGGTGTTGACGGCGGTGCTGTTTCACGGTGAGCGGCGGGTGCATGAGCTGCGCTTAGAATACAGGATCATGTCCGCAAGCCTGCTGAACCAACCCGTGAACGTACAGCGTCAGACCGTGTATTGGGGAGCGGATGAGGATTACGAACACATCCGCCGGCTTGTTCCGGGCTGCGAAAAGGTAGACCGTTCTGGACTGGTCGGGCTTGCAGCTGATCATTTGCTCGTTATCGGCAGCAAGGCCGAGGATCTGGATGGCGGACTGGAGGCGCTGCTGAAGGCGTTTGTCGCGCGGGGCGGCAAGCTGCTGCTGCTGGAGCAGACCCAGCTTTCGCTGGGCAGGCTGCCGCTCTCACGCCGGCCCTTCCTCCGCGCCCATGCGGGCAATTACCAGCATCCCGTGCTTGAGGGGCTTGGCGACGAGGATCTGATGTTCTGGCATGAGGAACTGCGCGAAGAGGGTCCGCTGCCGATTGTCCATGCCGCCTTCGAGAAGCCGGCCGCAGGTGATTTCACGCTGCTGCTGGAATGCAGTGCTGGCGATTTTGGCGACGGCGGTGATCTGTGGTCGCCGCTGCTGGAATACCGCAGCGGGGAGGGCCTGTTCCTGGCCAATCAGCTGGAGCTGATGGCGAACATTGGCCGCGTGCCGCAGGCCTGCCTGCTGCTGCGCAACCTGCTGGCCTACGCCGGGCGCGCCGGGGACAACGCCGGGGCTGAGGCCCGGCCGGTGGCCGCGCTGCTGCGCCCCGGCGGGAAAGCCGCAGCGTTCCTCGATAAGCTGCGGCTGCGGTATACGGCGCTGGATACGACAGCGCCGGCAGTGGCCAACGCGCCGGGTGAAGCGGCGCCCGGGGACGGGCAGGACTTCGGCCTGATCGTGGCCGAAGCCTGCATGCTTGAGGCGCCGGGGGCAGCCGAGGCGCTCCGGCGTCATGCCGAAGCCGGCGGACAGGTGCTTCTCCTGCCGGCGGAGGACAGTCAGCAGGCGGAGCTTGCCCGCCTGCTGGGCCGCCCCGTGCGTGTGGTGCCGCACGAGACGTATCACTTGGCGGCGGACTACGCCCGCGCCGCTGTGCGCGGCTTCAGCCCGGTCGACCTGTTCGGCTTCGACAAGGTGTTTCTGTCGCCGCGCGAGGTCATGAACCGCGCGCTGGCCCTCAACAGCCTGGAGCTGCCGGACGCTTGTGCTCTTTGTACCAGTGTCGAAGGCACGCCATGGAAGGACTATTTCGTGCATGGCTACACGGCAGAATACAGCCGTCTGGCACTGGTGGAGCTAAACCGCAGAAACACACGTCCTGCTGGAACATTCCTTGCCGAAGTGAAGACAGGGGCGGGTTCCGTATTCTGCTCGCAGCTGCTGACGGACCCCGGGAGTGACAAGGCGCTGCGCCTGTATACCCGCCTGCTCGCCAATCTGGGCGCGTCCTTTGATGACGGTTTACTGGATAGCGTGAAGGGTGACGGCGAGTGGGCCATGGAAGTGGCGATGGCGCTGCCTTGTCCGCCCCATGTCGATTACCGGGCGATGAAGGCTTACTACACCGATCCGGAGTTTTCTTTGAATAATCTGGGCGAAGGCCTTTATGGCTGGATGCAGAAGAAAGAGCGGCGTTCCGGCGACGGGTCACTGCGTATTGCGGATGCGGGGCTTGATCCTTGGTTTCTGAGCTTCTTTGTGCAGGTGCCCGGACAACTTCGCCGCGGACGCCTGCGCGTCAATACGGCTGTGCCTTATGAGATTTATTTGAACGGCGTGCTGGTGGCGGAGCCTGAGCAGGAGCTTACCCTGCGGGGCGGCCTCAACCGGCTGATCGCGATACTGCATGGAACAGGTGGTGACCTGACCTTCGGTTTGACCTTTCTGAACGCCGACGGTACCTATATGAAGGACCTGGAATACCGTCTGACCCTGGACGAGGTCGAACCGAAATAAACAAACTAATTTCATCTTAAAGGAGCTGAAGCTCAGTGAAAGCGGAACACTTCAAGCATGCTGAACCATCCGGGCAGCAGGAACATAAGGAGGCCGCGGGCGGCTTGCCGTCAAGCGGATTACGCACAAACCGCGCGGAGCCGAAGGATTACTATACCTTCAGCGACGAGGAGAAGGAAGTTGAATTTAAACGGCATGATATGCCTACGCCGTGGATGAACTACCTGTCGAACGGTACCTTCCACACAATGCTGTCGCATGCGGGGGGCGGTGTGGCCTTTTACAAGTCGCCCCAGATCTGGCGGATCACGCGCTACCGTTTCTTTCACCTGCCGATGGACCGTTCGGGTCCTTACATCTATGTGCAGGATGCAAAAACAGGCGGGTACTGGTGCCCGACCAGCGAGCCCGCCTTGGACAAACCTGAGGAGTGGAAAAGCGCCCACGGCATGGGTTATACCCGCTTTGAGGCGAAGCGGGCGGATATCGCCGCCAGGACGGTGTATTTTGTCGGGCCATACGAGAACTCGCTGATCTGGAATCTGACCTTGTCCAACCAGGGCAGTGCAGCGAAAGAACTGAAGGTTTACGCCTACGCCGAGTTCGGCATGATGGAATTTATGCGCGAGCTGCAGTGGCAATGCTACAACAAACATCAGGTTTCGGTGCAATATCATCCAGCGGAAACGCTGGTGTACCGGTACGGGGTCGAAAACCAGCCCAAACCGGAAGAGACGCCGCTGGTCTATCTGGCTTCGGATACGCCACTTTCTGGCTATGACGGCGACCGCGAGGAATTTATCGGCTGTTACCGCAGCGAATCCAACCCGGCGGCGATTGAGAACGGCGGCTGCACCGGATCAACGCTGATGGGCGGGGACCCCTGTGGTGCGCTGCAGTTCAATCTTACGCTGCAGCCGGGCGAGAGCCGCACCATCAATGTATTTCTCGGCACCGCAGCGGATGAGCAGGAAGTTGAACGGGCCGTAGCCCACTCCCGGGAAGCCGGATTTGTAGAATCCTCCTTCCTGGCGCTGAAAGAAAATTGGGCGAGCTATCTGGGAGCGTGGGAGAGCCGGCTGCCGGACAAGGACGCCGAGCGGATGATCAACATCTGGAATCCGTACCAGGCGCACCGTAACTTTCTGTTTTCACGCAACATTTCCTTTTACGCCACCGGCACGTTCCGCGGAGTGGGCTACCGGGACACCTCGCAGGATATTTTGGCGGTTGTGCCCTTCGACACAGAGCTTGCCTTTGACAAGCTGCGGCTTTTGCTTGGCCAACAATACAAGGACGGCCATGTTAACCATTATTTCTTTCCGAACGAAGGCTGGGAGCCGGTAACGAGTATCCATTCCGACGACCATTTGTGGACCGCACTTGCCGCATGGGATCTGCTTGCAGAAACCGGAGATGCCGCTTTTCTGGAAGCCAAACTGCCTTATTATGACGGCAGCGAAGGCACGGTATATGAGCATTTGAAGGCAGCGATTGATTTTACGGCGTCGAAGCTGGGGCCTAACGGCTTCCCGCTGATGCTACGCTCGGACTGGAACGACCAGTTGTTCCGTGTATGCCGCGAGGGGCGGGGCGAGAGTATCTGGACGGCGATGCAGCTTGGAACGGTGCTGCTGCGCATGATTGATCTTGCGGCCGCCGCCGGCCATCCGGAGCATACCGCTCAGTATGAAGCCATGTATGAGGCGCAGCGTAAACGGGTCAACAGCATCGGCTGGGACGGGCAATGGTTCCGGCGGGCCATTATGGACGACGGCCGGTTCCTCGGCAGCGACGAACACGACGAAGCCAAAATCTGGCTCAATGCCCAGACCTGGGCCACATTGTCCGGCATGGCGGACGAGGATAAGGGGCTGCGGGCGATGGACAGCGTCCGCGACATGCTGGACACGGAGCTCGGCATCAAAAAAATTCATCCTTCCATCACCAGCTTTCCCGATCCTGCCGACCCTTTGACCAATTACAACAAAGGGACGGGGGAGAACGGAGCAGTATTCTGCCACGCCAACACTTGGGCTATTATAGCTGAATGTATGCTGGGCCGGGGAGATTTGGCCTACAAATATTACCGCCAGCTGCTGCCGAATGTGGCCATGGACAAGGCGGGCTTATGGCGGTACAAAGCAGAGCCCTACGTCTATGCCTCCAACCTGTTCGGGCCGGAGTCTGACAAGTTCGGCCTCGCCAACGTGTCCTGGCTAACCGGAACGGCTGCATGGATGTATGTCGCCGCCACCCAGTATATTCTGGGGGTGAAGCCGGTGATGAACGGCTTGTCCATCGACCCCTGCATTCCCGCAGATTGGGAAGGTTTTACGGTGAAGCGGCGCTTCAGAGGCTGTGTCTATGACATCACCGTTACGAACGTAAGCAAGGTCTGCAAAGGCGTCAAACAAATCACCGTTGACGGAGAACGGGTGGAGGGCAACGTCCTGCCGCCGTACCCTGGACGCTCGTCCGTCAAGGTTGAAGTTATTCTGTAGCAGCCGCTGGTCTTCTCTAGCAGCAGGGGGATGCCGCTGTGGTTGATCTTTTCGGTTCCAATCTGGGCATTGTATTAGCGCTGAGGTCTGAGGAGCTGTTATTTGTGGAAAAGAGGCATGGCGTGCAGCGTCGCGGACTGGAAAGACGTTATTTCGCCGGAGAGCAGCAAACAGCGTGTGAAAAGTGATTATAACGTCACTGGTGCCCGCAAGCACCGGAAATGTGCCGAATATCTGCAAATAACGGCTCTGGTGTCCGAATCAGCTAGAGCAGGCGAAAATCGCCCCTTTTTGAAATGGTTGCTTATTACTTCCATTTTACCAAGGGGCGATTTTTTGTGATTATTATGAGATTGTGTGATCCAGCCCATGGCAGGGATTCAGCGGATGCTTTTTCTATATTGGTCCGGTGAAATTCCCTTGATCTTTTTAAACATCTGGCTGAAATATGACGGGGAAAGATCACCGACCTCCACAGCAATCTCCTGAATGGATTTACCGGTATTGGCTAAGAGTATGCAAGCCTCTCTTACACGCCGCTGAATCAAGTATTCGGACAGTGTGATGCCGGCATATTGCTTGAACAAATGTGAAATGTGGTAAGGCGACAGATGCAAACTGGCAGCCAGCGTTTCGAGGCTGAAGGGCTGCTTGTAATGTTCGTCCAGCCAGTCGGTAATCCGTTCGATATGTGAGCCTCCACGCGACTGGATAGGATTGTCTTCGGTTTGGACACCGGACACTTGTTTTTGAAGCAAACGCATCAGCTGAAGCATCAGGAATCCGGTATCTTCTTCTTTGTTTGCGGCAGAATCATTTACGGAATGATGTAATTCCTCCAGCAAATCCAGAATCGGAGTATTATTCATGGCGTAGAAAACCGGCCTCTGCAGAGTACCCTTCCACATGTTCCGGAAAAACTTCTCCAGGAAAGGAAAAGCGGTAAGATAATGCTCCAGAAAACTGGGGTCAAAGGTCAGATTGGTCCGAATATAAGAACGGTTGGGGGCCGGAGGAACCATCACTTTGTGCAACTGATAGGGCTGGAACCAAACCAGCGTATGATCCTGAATGGGGTAGGTCTGATTCTCCACCATGATTTCTCCATGACCGTTATATATGTACAATATTTCAATTCCCCTGTGCGCGTGAAACCAATGGGATTCATCATCTTCATATTTATACTTGTACATCAATAGACCGGGTTCAAGCCCTTTGGGCGTACGATCGTTCCTGTTCATGAAACGCTCCCTTGCAACCATTTTTACTTACAGTATAAATAGCAGGCGATGAAAAATAAAATAGTTTAATAAAAGCGTCAGCAATCCATATAGCACATCAAACCGGCAGAGCTCCGATGGGGGGGCCTGCCGGTTTGCGATTACATATACGGTTGTAAGGTTGATTCATCTTATACCGTTGCCCAAATTCACATTAACGTTCGTACCAATATCCCGGTATTCCTTGCTCCAGCCGCATCAGCGCTTCCAGGAAAAAATAGTCGCCCCAGATCATGAAATCATCGGGAGACGAATTTCCCCTGACGGAATAGGAACCATGCCTCAGAAAACCCTCCTCAGTCTGACTGCCGGCAGTGAAATAGCGGTTCACCAGAGAATCTATAGATTTGTGGACTGCTTCGTCAAGGAATGCCCGATCCGGATCATCTTCCGGCAAGTGTTCAAGCAGCTCAAGGATACCGCATACAAAGATAGCAGAAGCCGAGCTGTCGCGGGGTGTGTCCTGCTCTTGCGGAGCATCGAAATCCCAGTACGCAACATGATCCTCCGGGAGCTGCTCCAGAAAATAACGGGCAAGCCGTTTAGAGGTATCCAGGAAATAAGGTTCTTTGAGATGGCGGTAAGCTAAGGCAAAGCCATACACACCCCATGCCTGTCCCCGCGTCCAAGTGGAACCGTCTTGATAACCCTGTTCAGTTCCTCCGCGGATAGAATTTCCCGTTACCTGATCAAAATAAAAAGTATGGTAGGAAGAGTCATCTCCCCTCACCAGGAACCGGCGGCTTTTCTCAGCCTGAATGCTGGCGCAGTCGGCATAGCTGCGGTCCCCGGTCTGTTCAGTAGCCCAATAGAGCAGGGGGAGATTCATCAGGCAGTCAATGATAATCCGGCCCCCGTTGGCACTATCACCTTCCGGCCCCCAGGCTTGAAACAACTGCGGGGCAGACCGCCAGCGTTTCATCAGAATATCGGCAGCCTGCAGCGCCAGCAGACGGGAATCTTCATCCTTATCGACAATCCAGCGGGCCTTCGCGGACAACGAATATAAAAAGCCGATGTCATGATGATCGAGTCCCTGTTCAGCCTCCAAGCGTTTTTTGAGTGAGTCCACACTTTTGATGGCTGCAGCATGAATCTCCGGGTCCTTGCTGTATTCGTAGCTCAGCCATAATATCCCGGACCAGAATCCTTCCGTCCAGCTGGTATGGTCAGTTAAATGATATTTGCCGTCCCCAAGGCTTACGATGGGAAATTGGTCTCCGAAGCGCTTGATGTTAAGACGGGTGGTGGCCAACGTTTGTTCAATCGCCGATTTCCAGTTCATAATAACCTCCATAGTATCGCTCAATTGTTCTTATGATTATTATAAGCCAATCAATTTGTTGATTTGTTGTGCAAGTTCTTAGGTAAGTTGCGGATTAAGCGCAATTCAAATGTTATATAAAAAGTACGGTACAATCTTTAATTTAGAGTAAGACGCACTTTTTGCATTATGCTACGATTTGGGGTGAGAAAGGGGGGCGGCTTTCCATAGTTGTAAGCGCTTAACTTGTCTAACCCAAATTCATACAGAGGAGTGCAACGCATGAGTAAAATGATTAAACAGGTCTTCTCGTTAGTACTGGCAGCGAGTCTGCTTATTCCGTTAGGCTGTCTTGCTCCGGTTGCGCAAGCTGCAACACCGAAACTGGAAGTCACGAAAACGGTTTATCACGAAACCTTTGCGGCCGGTGCAGGCAAAGCTGTTCAATCGGGTGGTGCCAGCCTGACGGCTGTCACCGGCAAGTCTTTTGCAGGCAATGCAGACGGAGCGGCATTATACGTAAGCAACAGAGTAAACAACTGGGACGCGGCTGATTTCAAATTCAGTGCCCTCGGCCTGGAAAACGGAAAAACCTACACGGTGACTTCAATTGTTTATGTGGATGTAAATGTGGATCTGCCCAGCGGCGCCAATGCTGCACTTCAAACTGTGAACAGCTATGGAAATTATGCGGAAGTGAGTTTTGAAGCGGGCAAAGCCGTCACCCTGACTAAGGAATTTACCGTCGATACAAGCAAAGATCAGGCCTTGCGCATGAACTCCAACAAAGCAGGAGCCGAGGTTTCTTTCTATATCGGAGACCTCCTTATCACCGAGAAAATCGCTTCGGACGGTGGAGAAGAGCCGCCCAGAGAACCGGCTTTACCGTTCACTGCCATCACCTTTGAGGATCAGACTACCGGCGGTTTTGGAGGCAGAGCCGGGACTGAGAAGCTGACTCTTACAGATACAGAGAATCATACCGAGGGTGGTTCCTATGCCTTGAAAGTAGAGGCCAGAACAGCTACGTGGCATGGGCCGTCCTTGCGTGTGGAGAAGTATGTGGACCAGGGCAGCGAATATAACATTTCGGCATGGGTCAAGCTGATTGAACCCGCAAGCTCGCAGCTGCAGCTGTCCACGCAGACCGGGAATGGAAGCAGTGCAAATTATGTAGCTCTTTCCCCAAAAACAATCAGTGCCAGCGACGGTTGGGTTAAATTTGAGGGAAGCTACCGTTATAACAGTGTGGGCGGCGAATATTTAACCATCTATGTCGAGAGCGCAAATAACGCAGCAGCATCTTTCTATATCGACGACATCCATTTTGAGAAAACAAGCACAGGTCCAATCGCCATACAAAAGGACCTGATTCCTGTAAAGACTGCCTATCAAAATGATTTTTTGATCGGCAACGCGATAACAGCCGAGGATCTGGAAGGCGTGCGGCTGGAGCTGCTTAAAATGCATCACAATGTCGCTACCGCAGGAAACGCGATGAAACCGGATGCGCTGCAGCCGGCGAAGGGCAATTTTACCTTCGACGCTGCGGATTCCATGGTTGCTAAGGTACGGGCTGAAGGGATGTTGATGCATGGGCATGTGCTGGTATGGCATCAGCAATCCCCCGTGTGGATGAATACGACAAAGGATGCGGAAGGTAATAGCCTTCCCTTGGGGCGGGACGAAGCGCTCGCAAATCTGCAGACTCATATTAAAACGGTCGTGGAACATTTCGGTGACAAGGTGATCTCTTGGGATGTCGTGAACGAAGCGATGAGCGATAATCCGGGTAATCCGGCAGATTGGGAAACCTCGCTGCGTGAATCCCCTTGGAAGAGTTCCATTGGCGCAGATTATGTGGAGCAGGCCTTCCTGGCGGCAAGAGAAGTGCTGGACCAACATCCAGATTGGAATATCAAGCTTTACTACAACGATTACAACGAAGATAACCAGAATAAAGCGGCAGCCATTTATAATATGGTCAAAGCCATCAATGATAGGTATGCGCTTACACATCCGGGAAAACGCCTCATCGACGGCATCGGCATGCAGGGGCACTACAGTATCAACACCAATCCCGAAAACGTAAAGCTGTCGCTGGAGAAGTTTATTTCCTTAGGCGTAGAAGTAAGCATCACCGAGCTTGATATTCAGGCTGGAAGCAACAATCAGCTTTCCGAGAAGCTTGCGAATGCCCAGGGCTATTTATACGCGCAATTGATGGAGCTCTTCAAAACTCACGCCGCAAATATAGAGCGCGTTACCTTCTGGGGCTTGGACGACCATACGAGCTGGAGAGCTTCTGCTAATCCGTTATTATTCGATAAGAACCTGCAGGCCAAGCCGGCTTACTACGGGGTTATCAACCCCGGTAAATTTATGGAGGAGCATAAACCTGATTCTACCGGCGCAAACCAATCCACCGCGGTTTATGCTTCACCTGTAGTTGACGGGACGGTTGATGCTGTCTGGAGCAAGGCGGCGGAGTTGCCGGTGAATCGGTACCAGATGGCGTGGCAGGGCGCGACCGGAGTGGCCAAAACCCTCTGGGATGATCAAAATCTGTATGTTTTGATTCAGGTCAGCGACGCGCAGCTGGACAAGAGCAGTAAGAACGTATGGGAACAGGATTCCGTCGAAATCTTCCTGGATGAAAACAATGGGAAAACGACGTTCTATCAAGACGATGACGGACAGTTCAGAGTCAATTTTGACAACGCGACTTCCTTCAATCCGGCTGGGATCGCTGGCGGATTCGAATCATCAACCAAGGTTGCCGGAACCAACTACACAGTAGAAGTGAAGATTCCGTTTAAAAAAATCTCAGCAAGCAACGACAAAAAGATCGGTTTCGACGTACAGATCAATGACGCCAAAGACGGGGCCCGGCAAAGTGTTGCCGCATGGAATGATACAACCGGCAATGGATATCAGGACACCTCCGTTTACGGTGTGCTTGCGCTTACGGGTAAACCTGGCCAATCGAACGAGGGCGGCAACAGCAACAATAACAACAGTAACAGTAGCAACGGATCAACTCCGCAGACCGGAACCGTTGAGAGCAAAGACGGTGTGGTGGCGATCAAACCGGAAGTAAAGACCGAAGGCGCAGTGGCGAAGGCGGCGATTTCGGGCGACCACCTGAAAAAAGCGCTTGAGCAAGCCGCTCCGGCAGCAAATGGACGGAAACAGATCATAGTCGAAGTGCCGAAGCAAGCAAACGTATCCTCGTATGAAGTGCAGCTTCCGACTCAAAGCTTGAAGAGCCAGGAAAACTATGTGCTTTTGATAAAAACAGACTTAGCGGCCATCGAGGTTCCGAGCAATATGCTGTCCAGTGCTGCAGTAAATACTGACACCGTGTCCATCCGTGTAAATCAGGCCTCAATGGACAATTTGAATACGGCAGCCCGTGATAGGATTGGCAATCGTCCGGTAATGGAGCTGAACGTCATAGCTGGCGGCCAGGCAGTGACATGGAACAACCCGAATGCGCCTGTAAAGGTAACCGTTCCTTACAAGCCGGCAGTGGAAGAGCTGGGCCACACGGATTCGCTCGTCGTTTGGTACCGTGCAGCCAATGGCAGCATGATAGCTATCCCGAACGGCCGCTATGACGCCGCAAGCGGAGCACTTGTGTTCCAAACGACTTATTTTGGCACCTACGCGGCAGCGTATAACCCTATGAGCTTTGAGGATATGGAGAACCTGTCTTGGGCAAAGCAGGCTGTTGCTGCCATGGCTGCCCGGGATATCGTCAAAGGAACCTCAAAGACCAGCTTCTCCCCGGAGACAGCCATGAATAGAGCGGACTTCACCGCGCTTCTTGTGCGAGCCCTTGAATTGAAGGGTACAGATCAGGATAGTGCTGCCTTCAGCGATGTCCAGAAAGACGCTGATTATAGAAATGAACTTGCCATTGCGAAGCAACTAGGCATCGTCACTGGCTATGAAGGCAACATGTTCAAGCCAAACAGTGAGCTTTCCCGCCAGGATATGATGGTGATCGCTTACCGTGCACTGGCGGCAGCCGGCAAAAAGGCCATTGGCAGCGCAACTTTGGAAACCTATTCGGATGCAGACCGGATTGCTGATTATGCCAGAGAAAGCCTGGCGGCTCTGGTGAAATTCGGAATTGTGAGCGGCAAAGACGGCAAGCTTGCACCGGACGATACGCTCACCCGCGCTGAAGCGGCAGTTATTGTGTACCGCATTTGGAATTTGTAACTTGTATTTACATCTCTCAACCTAAACAGCTAGTGTCTGGAAATTTCCGGCGACTGGCTGTTTTTTGCTGTGATTTACCAGTATTTCATCAATGAATAAAGATTCTATCTTTGATACAATTCTAAAATTGATGTCATAGGAGGAATCTCGTGAAGGCCATATTAGGTAGATTCATAATAGCGGCAGCCGCTGTCATTTGCTCAACAAGCATGTTTTGTCAGCATATATTGGCCGATGGGCGGCTGCCTTTTGATGATATAAACACAAGCTATGCCCAAAAAGAGATCATAGATTTATATAATAAAAAGCTTATTACAGGAACCTCGTTGACGAGTTTTTCACCAGCCAAGTTTATGACCAGAGCAGAGTTTATTACTGTGCTGGAACGTTTGCTAAAGCTTGACCCAGTGGCTAGTCCAGTAACGGATTTTACAGATGTAGTAAAGAGTGAATGGTATTACGGTCCGATTCAGGCGGCTGTTCAGCTGAACCTGGCAAGTGGAACCTCGGAGACTACTTTTGCACCTAAAAGAGCTGTTACAAGACAAGAGGCAGCTGTTTGGATGGCTGGTGCATTGCAACAAACGAACGGCAAATCCGCTAATCTGACAGCATATAAGGATAGTAATTGTATTGCTGCTTGGGCTAGGGATTCTGTTGCTGCCGTTAGTAAGCTAGGGTTAATGAACGGCGATGAAAAAGGATATTTTCGTCCAACGGATGCAATTACCAGGCAGGAAGCAACTGTACTTATTTATCGGGTGCTGCAAAATAAAAGCTGGGCCACAGAGCTTGAGAGTGAGCCGCATAAACATATTGTAATCGGCTGGCAGTATGGACAAACAACCGCAGACTATAAGAGTACTATTCTGAAATCGAATGTGAACATCTTATCTCCACGGTGGTACTTTGTAGGGAGAAGTGGGATGGTAACGGATTCAACGGAAATTTCGCTTGTTTCGTGGGCAAAGACGAAGGACAAAGAAATTTGGGCGATGGTCGGTAACCGGTCCGATCAAGAAGCTACTCATCTAATGTTATCTAGCATAACAGCAAGAAATACTGCAATAACCCAATTAGCAGCGATGGTAAGTAAATATGACATTGATGGGCTAAATATAGATTTTGAGAATGTAAAGGCAGCGGATCGGAAATATTTTACAGATTTTATTGCTTTATTAGCAGAGAGATTGCATGGCGTTAATGCTACGTTGTCTATAGATGTGTCGCCTGATCTTGGTACGGATTGGACAGAGGCATTCGACTACGCTGCGCTTGGGGAACAAGTGGATTATGTAGTAATGATGGGCTACGATGAGCATTACGGTGGAAGTGTCAATCCAGGCTCCAATGCTTCGCTTCCCTATATCATAAACGCAGTCGAAACCTTGCTAAAGGTCGTATCAAATGACAAGGTTATATTGGCACTGCCATTCTATAACCGGGACTGGATGTTGAAGCAAAATGGAACAGTTTCATCCTCCGAATTCATTACGTTCACTGAGCAAAATCAGAGAATCAGCACCTATTCAATGAGACCGCTATGGAATGAATCATTAGCTCAATACGTTGCCGGCTATACGGACAATGCCATGCAACACTTGATTTGGATTGAGGACGGGCGCTCGTTAATTGCCAAATATCATTTTGCTGTTACTAAAAATTTAGCGGGAGTGGCCTACTGGTACATAGGCGGGGAAAGTCCGGATATTTGGACAAGCATGAGTAATGCGGAGAAATATTACGGTTATTCCTTCTTAACCAATAAAACCCCTTGATTCATCAAGTTTCGTATGGTATATTTTAGGTGTCATTCAACAATCTAAACGTTTAACAAAACGTTTGCGGCATAGAATAGGAGAATTACAATGAGCAAAACCAGCATTAAGCATATCGCCGCTAAAGCCAATGTTTCGATTGCTACAGTCTCCTATGTGCTTAATGGTACCCGCAATGTCCGTCCAGAAACGCGTCAGCGAGTCGTTGAAGCCATTGAGGAGCTGAATTACAAACCCAACGAT
The DNA here is from genome assembly GCF_038002865.1 of Paenibacillus sp. FSL H3-0321. Taxonomy (NCBI): domain Bacteria; kingdom Bacillati; phylum Bacillota; class Bacilli; order Caryophanales; family Paenibacillaceae; genus Paenibacillus; species Paenibacillus sp. FSL H3-0321. The sequence goes on from NZ_JBBODH010000001.1 coordinate 6,287,731, forward strand.
ATTGCCAAGAGCCTCAAGCTCAACCGTACGAATACGATCGGTGTTATCGCAGAGGATGTGACGGTGTTTAATGCACCCGAGATTATTGATGGTATTAATGATTTTGGCGATCGGCATGATCTGCATATTTTGCTGGTCAATCTTCGTCTAAATAAACGTATCGGCCGTAATTTTGCTGATATAGAAGCATACCGGAAGTACGCCTCCAATGCCGTGTCCGAGCTGCTCAGCAAGCAGGTGGACGGGATTATCTATATCGGTGTACATACCCGTGACCTAACCGGACTAATTGATGCAGACGACAAACCTATTGTATATACCTATGGTTATACACGGGACGACATTTCCATACATTATAACGATGAACAGGCTTCTTATGAGGCCATGTCCCATCTGGTCGCGAAGGGTCATAGCAGAATCGCGGTCATTAGCGGGCTGATGGATTCCATTCCGTCCAGACAGCGGCTGAACGGTTATTATCGGGCGATTACCGACTTTGAACTGCCCTTTGATCCTTTATTGATCAAGATGGGGGACTGGGAGCGGGAATCCGGATATCGCCTGACCGGCGAGCTGTTATCTCTGCCGGAGCCGCCGACGGCTATCCTCTCCATGAATGATGTTATGGTGGTAGGGGTATTGCAGGCAGCCGACGAAAGAGGCGTTAAGGTTCCGGAGGACTTGTCGGTGATTGGCTTCGATAACCGGGAATTCAGCGATTATCTGCGCCCGCGGATTACGACGATGGAACTTCCGCTGCACGAGATGGGATATCAGGCCATAGAGAGCTTGTACAATGTGATCAATGGGAACGAGTCGGCGCCCCTGATTATGCCGGAATGCCGGTTAATCGAGCGTGACTCTGTAGCTGCTGTAAACGATGTGAGATAAAGCCGATGTCTCACATCATATTTTTTCATTTATCTAAACGTTTAGATTATAAGGCAGGACGTGAAAGAGGTGATGGCGATGACGTTTCTCAGCAATGCAAAATACAGAATGGAGCTTAGCTCCCGGGGAGCCATGCAGTCCCTGGTGATGCAGGAAGATCCCGCCGCAATGAACTGGGTGGTTAATCCCGCTTATCTGCAACAGGCAGGATACGAAGACGAGGATAAGCTGTTCGGGGAATGGACGCTCGAATTGAATGGGAAGATCATACGCAGTGTGGATCTTAAGCCGAGGGTGATCCAGGAGGGAGAGCATCGCGCTGCTGTTGAATTTGATGCTTTTCCGGTAACGATCCGCTTCGTATACACACTGGAGGAGGAGCGCTTCAGGTGGAGCATCGAATTGTCCAACCGCTCCGAACAAGCTGTACGGATTAACGGGCTGCATGTATGGTTCTCGCTGGCCTATATCATGTTCAGGGATGAGAATGTGCTGCGCAATATGCGTGAATCGTGTGCAGTGTTCACTCATTTGGGCGGAGACTTCACCAAGTTTGCCGCTATCAGGCGCAGCAATGAGGCGCCGCACTTGGGTATTTATCAGACTGGGGGCAGAACAGTCACGGCAGGCTCCTATTGCCGTTATAGTAACCGCTTTCTTGAGCAGGTATCACCTTCCTTGGACGGCTTGCTGTATCATCGGCTGTCGCTGGTGGAGGATGGAGCTTCAATGCCCGCCTCAGCAGCTGCAGATTGGATCTATGGTAACGCTTACCATGCACTGGATCTGGATCCCGGGCAGACCTCCAGCTGGGAGTATGTATTTCTCCCTTGCCAGGATCAGGATGATTTCTACCGCCAGGGAGCCGCGTTTGGCCACCCGCACTGGAGCTATACGCCTGTGCTGACACAGGGCGGAATCTTTCAAGCTGAGGTTGGGATAAGACAGGAACAGTCTATACGTGAAATACGCCTATTCAGCGCTCCACCGGGAACGGAGGAGATCCGCCGCGAAGACATTACAGATCAGGCGATTCCGGTAAAAGGAGAGAGTGGCAGGTACACACTTACGCTGCTTCGTCCGGCGCCCGGTGAGCATAAGCTGGAGCTGGTGCTTGAAGACGGACGCAGCGACATCCTGGTGTGGAACGTGCTGGAGCCGATCGACATTATGCTGGAGAAACGGGCGGAATGGCTGGTAGCCCATAGCTATGGAAGCGCAGATGGAGTGGAACGCCCCTACGCGTTCCGTCCCTTGTCCAATCAGGGAGAATCGCTTGGCAAGCTGACCTTCCTGCTGATGAAGAACAGCATGTCGGCTGCAGTGCCGGAGCAGGTTGAGAAGGCCGAGGCTGCTGCAGTGCTGGATATGAAGCTCCATTGGTTCGAGGAGGGCGATTTTACTCGGCCGCGCCCCTTGTATGGAGGCTTCTACCGGATTTATGATCTGGATTATATTGCGCATGTTTTCTACCTGCTGTCGAGAATGGATGCTGCGCTGCTGAGGCTGCATCCGCCACAGCTTTATCTGGAGTGGGCTGCCGAAGTGATATGCCTGCGTCTGAACCCGGACTGCCATTCCAGGCAGCGCGAGAAAGACGAGGCGGGGCTGAACGGCATTTTCACCCTATATATTCAGGATTTGCTGCAGGCACTTGAGGAGGAGGGACTTGCGGAATGGCAGGGGCAATTGCAGCAGCTATGGGAGCGGTTCGGCCGGAATCTGCAGACAGAAGTACAGCAATACGGCGGGGCAATTACAGAGCACTTCTATGATAACGCAGGGTTCGGACCTACCTGTGAAACGCTGTGCCATCTTGGGAATCTGGACGAAGCGGAACGCTACGGACAGCTGATTCTGGCGAACATCGGGTTCAGTAATGACTACAGGGTCCAGAATCCGGACCGCTGGTGGGAAGCCCTCTCTTCCATGATCCATTCCTTATGGGGGGGATTGGTGTCCGGCTCGGCGCGGGTTGCCTATGAGCATTTGGGCAATCCCGAATATTTGGAGGCGGCTTACCGTTCTACAATGGCCGTGTTCAATTGTTATGACTGGAATGTGCGCTCCACTCCGCGCCGCTTGCAGCCGGGAGAGGCGGCCTCAACTTACAGTGTGGCTGCACCGAATCTGAATATGCCGGAGTTATCGAGGAACAGGTTCGGACAGTCGGTATTTGTAGCAAGCAGTGATCCGTTATTCGCCTCGCTGTTCTCCACTGTATCCGGAGATGATTGGGACATGGGTGAAGAGCTGGTTGCCTACTTATTGGGTTTTGGGACAACCGCCTACCTCTATAGAGACAGCAGCGGCAAGCTGCGTTGTGTTAACGGTTATGTTACCGAAGAGGCGGACGGCTGGACAATTACGAGCTATGCAGCGTACCCTTCCAGATACCTGCTGCTTGAAGACAAGGTGGGATTCCGCTCCGGGCAAGGCCGGCTGCAGCGCCAAGTAAGACTTCAGGGCGGCGTCTTCAGCGCTTGTCCATAATCGCCGGAAGAAGCGGCAGAATGGGACAAGCTGCTTAAAGGACAAAACCCGCGAAGCTTTTAGATTAAACGTTTAACTTAGTATAATCGAAATAAATATAGGTGAACTTGGAAAATCGCCATTAGGTAAAGGAGCAGCGAAGGGGAAGTCCAAGTCTTCTCCGCAGTTGCACAGGATACCTAAATGAAAAACTCACAAGTTCATTTTATATAGATTTAAAAGAAAAGGGAGGCAACAAACATGAAGTTTGGTAAACGCACTCTGGTTCTATCACTGGCATTAACAATGGTCTTCGCTTCGCTGGCCGGCTGTTCGGGGAATGGAGAGGAAAACACGGGTAACTCTGCCGCCAAAGCCACAGAAAAAGCCGCGAATGATAAGGGAGGCACGTCCGGCAAGGATATTACGCTTGAACTGTTGTATTGGGGCGATGACGCGCAGAAGAAGCTGGTGGAAGAGGCTGCAGAGAAATATACAGCAGACACTGGAGTTAAGATCAATGCGCAAGTGCTGCCGGCGGACGGAACCTTTGATACTTTCATTCAGACCCGCCTAGCCTCCGATCAACTGCCGGATATCAGCTACATGGGTGAGGGGGATATTCAAAAATACAATGAAATGGGCATTCTCGAGGATATTAGTGACCTGCTTGCCGATGGTTCGATACCGGAGAAATTGGCAGCGATTACAATCCATTCTCCGGAGCAGAAAGTTATCGGTGTCGGCCTCTCCAACCAACTGGAGCTGCTGTACTACAGTAAAGCGAAATTCGATGCTGCGGGCATCGCCTATCCGCCATCCAAGGTTGAGGATGCCTGGGATTGGGACACCTTTGTGAGCAATGCCAAGAAGCTGACCACGGATACCAAAGGCAAAACGGCCGCAGATGAGGGGTTCAACGCTTCATTGACAGAGAATTACGGAATCGGGTTTACCGCGGGACGTGAGTTCCATCATTTCTGGGCAGCCAATGCGAACGGAGGCGGTATTGTATCTCCGGACGGCAAGGAATTTCTGTGGGATTCGCCCAAATCGGTTGAGGGTATCCAGAAGCTGGCCGATCTTATCAACAAGGACAAGGTAGCCTCGCCCTTCAATTATTCATGGACTACCGGCGCCGGTTCGGTTATTGATGCGCTGAGCGGCGGCTATGCGATGGCGGTCAGCGGCTCGTGGGATTTGGCTAACATCAAAGGCAATGATGATATCGGTGTCGGCGTGTTGCCAAAGATGGAACAAGCCGTAACGATGAACGCAGGCGCTCCACTGGTAGTTTACAATACGTCCAAGCATATTGAGGAAGCCAAGAAATTCTACGCTTACATGGTTAACCCGGAGAATGCCCTGGACCTGCTCAAGAGCGGAGCATGGCTGCCTAACCAAGCCGACTGGTACACCGACCCTGCCCTCATTGAGAAATGGACTGCCGATCTTCCGGCAAGTGCCAAAGAAACGATACTCAGTTATTCCACAACCAAGGATTCCATTGCACAGTGGCCTGCTTATTATGTTCCGGCCTACCTTAAGATGAATACGGAATACGAGAAATCCATCGACAAGGCGCTGACCGGTCAGAAGAGCGTCAAGGACATCTACGATGAGATTATGCCAACGATTAAGAAACTGTGGGAAAGCGGAAAAGTTTCGTAATTAAAGCTTATTTTCAAAGAGAGGGCTATGGCTATGAATCCAGAGAGCAAGACCGGTACGGCAACCAACTATGTTAAAAAGCCTGCCAAAGGCGCCACCAAGGAAGCGGTCGCCGGATATTTATTTGCAGCACCCGCGATTATCGGCTTTTTGGTACTGACCCTGTATCCGATGTTGGCCAGCTTGTTCTACAGCTTTCACAAAATCACGGTGATGAGCGGCGGGCAGGTGATGGAATGGATCGGGCTGGACAACTTCAGATATATTTTCAGCAATCCAAGCTCCGAGTTCAAAAAATCGATCACGGTCACCCTGATTTACGCTTTTATCAACGTAGCGCTTGTTATTGCCTTCTGTCTGCTGGTCGCGCTCTTGCTGAACCGCAAGTTTCTAGGCAGAAATATGCTGCGGGCGGTCTTCTTCCTGCCCTCGGTCATTCCGATGCTGGCGACCACGATTGTCTGGCAGATGCTGCTGCAGAATCAGGCCAAGGGCGGTTTGGTCAACTGGCTGCTGCTGCAGCTGGGCATAGCACCTTTAGACTTCCTGACAGACCCTGTGCGGATCTTCGAGACGTTGTTTATTATGAGCTTGTGGACATGCGGGGGCACGATTGTTGTCTTCATTGCTACCTTGCAGGATGTTCCCGGTGAACTGCTGGAGGCGATCGAGATGGACGGGGGCAATGCCTGGCACAAGTTCCAGAAGGTCACCTACCCGACGATCAAGCCAGTACTCTTTTTCCAATTGATTATGTGCATGATGACCTCTATCCAGATTTACACCCAAAGTGTGGTGTTGTCCAGAAACGGTGCACCGGACCGGATGACTTATTTCATCAACGTTATGATTTATGATCATTCCTTTGTGCAGGTGGGGATGCGCGGGCTGGCGTCTGCCGAGGCTTGGGTCGTCTTCCTGATCACATTGGTCATTACGGTTATTTTGTTCTATTTCCAGGGCGCGCTCAAGAAGGATGATTCGATGGGCAAAAGAAAGAGGGTGAGATAATGGCTGTATCTGCGACTGTAAAATATTCAAGTCTTAAGAGAGCAAAGAACAAAACAAAAGCGGTGAACGTCATACTCATCCTACTCTCCTGCCTGCTCGCTTTGGTATTCGCCTTTCCGCTTTATTGGCTGCTGCGCGGCGCATTCGTTAACCATTCAGAGATTCTGGCGCGCCCGCCAGTATTTATCCCCAGTGAGCCGGGCTTTGATAATTTCCGGCTGGGGCTTGAGCGCATCCAGTTTCTGCGGCAGCTCTGGAACTCCGTCTCGATTGTGGTGCCTTATGTAATCGGAACAGTCCTGACCACGAGTTTTGCCGGTTATGCTTTTGCCAAACTGCGGTTCCCGCTGCGCGGGATGTGGTTCGTGCTCGTAATCAGCACCATGATGCTGCCAAGCGCTGTAACCCTGCTGCCGCAATATTCCCTGTATACCTCCTTGGGACTGGCCGGCAAGCCAGCACTTATTATTCCCGCATTTTTCTGCGCAGGCGGCAATGCATACTTTGTCTTTTTGCTCCGGCAATTTTTCACGACCATTCCGCTTGAACTCAGTGAAGCGGCTAAGATTGACGGTGCGGGTTATTTCCGCATTTACTCCCGCATCATGCTGCCGCTCATTCGTCCGGCCATGATTGTTGTGGCCCTGTTCAGCTTCATCAACTGCTGGAATGAATTTTTCTATACGATGATTTATTTGAAGACAGAAGCGGATTATACACTGCCAATGGGTTTGTATATTGTGAACGGAATGCGCATTCCGAACTATGAACAGGTTATGGCGCTCGCTCTGGTCGTTACGGCTCCCTGCCTGGTGTTCTTCCTGATTGGCAACAAATATTTTGTGGAAGGTATTGCGTTGACAGGAATCAAGGGATAAAAAGGAGGAGACAACAAGTTATGAGAAAGACTAAGCGGTCAGGGAAGGCTTGTGTGGCAGCGCTTTGCGCTGCCGTAGTCCTAAATGGCGGGATCGTCCCGGCATCGGCGAATTATACGACAGATTTCGATCATAAGGGTGTAGGAACCGATTACGGGAAACCGGAGTGGAAAGTGGGTAACATCACAACCCCGGAAGGAATTGATTTCAGCAAAGCTACCGTCGGGGAAATGATGCAGACGATTGAGAATTTTGACTTTGATGCCTTTAAGCAAGATAATGCCGATCTGCCCTGGCTGGATTCATTGCTCGTGAACGAAGGCGTGATTCCTGATGATAATGGGAATGATGATGCCAGCGCCAATACATTGTTCAGCCGGGGCAGCGCCCTGTACATGAAGACACAGGACAACTCGAAGCTGGGTTTTGCCGGGAGTGTGTATTATGCGGATACGTTGAACCAGGATGTTATGTATACGCTCTCTCTTTCGACGGGAGAGGTTACGGAGGATCAGTCTGCCCGGAAAAATTATCCCAGCCACGAGAACCAAACCTACCGTAGCGGGGAACTGGAGATTAACCAGCGCAAATTTATTACGAATGATAACAGTGCAGTAACACTGCTGGAATTCAAGAATCCCACGGCAAGCGACATGCAGTTGACACTGAAGGTCAAATCTCCGTTTGTATCCAGGGCAGAGGGGGATGAGTTGATCGGTGACCGGGTAGCGGCTCCGCTGATGATCGGGAAGTCCGGCCAAAAAGTTGTGAAAGCGATGTCATATGTGGATGTTCATCTTAGCGGAACCGGACTTACTCCTGCCGGGAATGAGCTGGTCAGAGAGATTACCGTTCCTGCGGGCGGGACGCTTGACCAGAAGGTGGTTATGGGCTGGCTCGCGGATGAAATTCCCGGCTCCAAGACGCAGTATGAGGAATTCAAGTCTGCGCCCGGCAATAATGAGGCCTTTTCCACCCAGGTGAAGGAGTACAACGAGTGGTGGGCGGATAATATCCCGTATATTGATGTCCCTGATGAAAATGTGAAAAAAGTGCTCTATTACCGTTGGTGGTGTAACCGCTTTAATATCCTGGATGCCAACATTCCCGGCAATGACTGGCAGTTCCCGATGAATATGGAGGGTGTGCTTGGCTACAACAACGGTATCACGGTCAGTGTGCCGTGGGCGCTGCAGGATCTGAAATGGCTCCGCGATCCGTCCTATGCCTATGGGACCTGGCTGGCGCAGGGCGAATATTCCGAGAACAAGAATTACAAGAACAACCCCGGGCGGCCCAACATCTGGACCTGGGATATGATGCAGAACAGCTCGCAGGTAGGCTGGGAAGCGTACAAAATCTATGGTGGCGGTTCGGAAATCCTGAAGAAATTCGCTGATTTCTCAGCCAATGACGTGACCGGCACACTGGCTCATTTCAAGGGCAATGATCCGAATCTCGTCTATTATAACCACGGCCCGATGACTGGAAATGACGGTGACACCGTCTCCATGCACTGGAACGGCAACGGCAACAATGCCCGCCTGGACGGCTCTGCGACTACTTATGGCAATGCAGTGGCCACAGCACAAATGTATAAACAGCTGGGGGATACGGCGAATGAGACCCGGATGAATGAAACTGCCGGGAAGATTCAGAGTACAATTTTGAACGATATGTGGTTTGACGGTAAGGATTTTGACGGAGACGGCACAGCGGATACGAACGGCGAAGGCAGCTTTTTGCATAAAAAGGTTGTCGGTAAAGAGGATGTGTTCAACCCGTGGCGCGACAACAACATGTTTGTCTTCAACTTCGGCGTTGTGCCGACAGAAGGACAGGAGGGCTTTCAGGCTAAATATTTGACCCAGCTGACAGATTATGCTGATCCTGATTATTATCCGATCTTTCCGTTCTTCACAGCGGATCAGAACAGCATTATGAAACGGGTGGAGGATTTCAAGAATGGCAAGACGGATGCCTTCGGCACCGACCAGTTCGCCTGGTGCAACTTCGGCAACTACATTAATACTGTCCGTGCTTCCTTGCGCCATTACCCTGTGGACAATATTAACAGTGATACTTACAAGACGTTGTTCGACTGGGGTGCATGGCTGCATACGGTGGAGACGGGCAATACGGATCACCTCGATTCCAATGAATTCTTCTGGCTGGAGGACTATTTCTTCGGAACGCCGTGGACAAAGGAGAATCCTCCGAACCCGAGCGGCAAAATGGTGCGGGCTTGGATTCACCACGATACGCTGGGCATGATGAATTACACCGTACTGGAGGATATGGCAGGTCTTCAGCCGAGAACCGACGACAAGATCGAGCTGTGGCCGATCAATGTCGAATATGACCATTTTGCGGTAGACAATGTGCGGTATCATGATGCGGATCTGTCGATCGTCTGGCAGGACCCTAAGGTATACACCGGGGACAAAAAATTGCCTTATCAAGACATTCCGTCCGGCTTCTCGCTGTTCATTAACGGTGAGCTTGTAATGACCACGAATGAAATGTCACATATTATTTATGATACAGCGACTGGCAAGGTGGAAATGCCTAAGGGTGATGTTGCCGGAGCGGTTGGTGACAATTCTAAGACGGAAGTGTTGTTTGAAAAAGGCAGCGCTACCCCTCTAGCCAAGGCTGATGATACTTCACTGGCAACGAATGCAAAAACGGTGGATATGTTCAACAAGGCGGGCGTTGATATTGTCAATGGTGGCGAGAATCTGGCCGCTGCTGCCGGAACGACGATCGAATCGACGTATATCGAGAGCGGTTCAAGCATTAAAAGCTTGGCGGACGGCTCGACGATAGCTTCCATTGACCACACGTCCAACACGGCTCTGTTCGGCGGTTCGCCGAATCCTGCCGATACGGTCACGTTTAATTTTGACGCCACCAAGCCCGTAGACAATGTGAAGGTCTATTTCTACAATAACCGTCTCCTGGATGGCTACGGTACACCGCAGACGTTCGGTGTCGAGTATCTGGAGGCGGACGGCATAACCTGGAAGCCGGTGAAAGGGCAATTCCGATACCCGGATGTTGTGGCCTCCAACTATAACAATGTGGAGTTCGAGAAGGTTAATACGACAGCGATTCGTGTCAGTGTGACCCATGCACTCGAACTCGCAACAGGGATCAAAGAAATTCAAATCTACAATAATGGTCTGACGGTCACGCCAGCAGTGAATCAGGCACCGAAGGTAACGGTAGATACCCCGGTAAGAGTGCAGCAGGATGAGCTTCTGGCTGTGGTTCCCCAAATTTACGATGACGGTCTGCCTGGCGGCAAGCTGACCTATCAATGGGCGAAAATATCCGGTGATGGCGAGGTCGAAGAGGGTGCGCTCGATCAGGCTGTTTTGAAAGCCACCTTCAAGACTGTAGGTGAATATAAGTATCAGTTGACCGTCAGCGATGGAGACAAGCAAACGGTCGTAGAAGTTCCTGTGTCCGTGTTCATAGCAACGGCTGAACTGGCCGATATGGTTGCGAAATTCGCAGACCGGGATTCGGCGCAAGGGAAAATTGTCCGGAATTCCGGCGACTTCACACCGGAATCCTGGCAGCAACTGCAGACCGCATTGAATACAGCTAAAACATTACTGAGCAAAGGCAACTACACTCTGGATGAAGTAAAGGCTACTACCGACCAATTGCGTATAGCCGTTAGTACTCTCGGCTACAGAAATGCGGCGCTGCTGGCTGTGCCGAGCGCTTCATACACCTCGGCCTGGGAGTCGGTGTATGCGGTTAACGACGGATATATTCCGCTTTTCTCTACTGGTTTAGGTGATAATACAATAGAAACACAGTACGGCAACTGGGGCGGCTCAGGGGACAATCAATGGCTGCAATATACCTGGAAGCAGAAGGTAAGCCTCTCCGGCAGCTCGATATATTTCTTCGATGACGGCGGCGGCGTGCAGGTGCCAGCTGATTACAGCCTTGACTATTGGGATGAGGCAGCCGGTAAATTTGTCCCTGTCACCAACCTGAGTGAGAAGGGCAAGGAGAAGGACAAGTATAACGATGTAACCTTTGATAAGGTGGAAACGGATAAGCTGCGGCTGACGCTGGTAAAACAATCTGCTAGTGTTTTCACGGGAGTCAAGGAATGGCGCGCGATCTCGGCCAAGCCGGAGGGAGAAACGCCCGATCCGGGCACATTCGGCAAAATTGTAAGCATAGAGCAGGTTACCGTAAATACGACGATAGGGGTTGTTCCCGCACTGCCGTCCAAAGTACTGGTAACTTATGCGAATGGGAATAAGGGCATGGCAGATGTGCAGTGGGAGGACATTCCGCTTAACAAGCTTACGATTGCTACAGACTTCATGATTTCCGGCAAGGTTGCCGGAACAGAGCTATCAGCAAGCTGCCGTATATTTGTGAAGTATGACAAGACAAGATTGAAGACTGCTATTGATACGGCCGCAGATCCGGCGGTGAATGAAGAGAACTATACCGCTACGCCGGGGCAGTGGGAGACGCTTCATGCCGCATTGGCAACGGCTCAAGCTGTGTACGAGAACGGGGCTTCGACCGAAGGTGACATTAATGCTGCTTATACAGCTTTAAAAGCGGCCTTTGAGGCGCTGCAGCCGGTGGAAGGCCGCAATGCGCTGATCAGCGGAATCACGATTCCCGGCGGCGTTGTCGATCAGGTAGCGAAAGAAATCATCGTGCCGGAGACGACTACACTGACAGAATTGAAGGAAGGGCTGCAAGTTCCGGCAGGCGTAACCTTTGCCGTATATGGAAGTGACGGCATAACCGTTGCAACGGAGCTCCAGACCGGGTACAAGGTGACCGTAACAGCTGCGGACAAAACAACGAGCCGGACGTATACACTGACGTTGGCTTTCGTAACTCCGCCGGTGATCACGACCGGCCTGGAAGCGAAGCTGAAGGAAGTGCTGGAGCTGGAACAGGGGCTGTACACACCGGACAGCTGGACGGCGCTCCAGAAGGCTGTAGCCGCTGCGGCTGCGCTGCTGGAGAGCGGAACGGCTGACCAGGCGGGAATCGACGCCGCGTTAAGCAGGCTTGCGGCGGCGGTTGCCGGTCTGCAGCGGCTTCCGGCGGCAACACCATCAGCAACGCCGCTGCCTTCGGCGACACCGACACCTACGCCGGGAATTCCGGCGTCCGGGTCCGAGACGCATGTCCCGACGCCGAAGCCTTCGCCAAGCGCGGCGCCGACTGCAGCACCTGCTGCCGTAAGCATAGGCAGCATTGTGCTGCATCCGGTGGCCGGAGCTGACGGAACGGTCAAGGCAGTGCTGACAGCCGGGAATATAGAGGCTGCAGCCAAGGGAATAACAGACGGCAGGTTGACAGTATCCGTTAAAGCGGCGGCAGGCGTGAAGCAGCTGTCAGTTGAGCTTCCATTGCAAGCGCTCATGGCGGTACAAGGTGTGCGCACGGTCAAGATTGAGACTGGAGCGGCGGACATTCTATTGAATGAGAGTTTCCTGAAAGTCTATGCCGACGGAAAGAGTAATAAGCTGGAGATTTCTGTCAGCGCTATAGATCCGGCAGGCTTACCGCTGCAGGCAAGCGCGCTGCTGGGAGTGAATGTGCTCAGCGATTTCGGACTGAGTGTTGACGGGACTGCTGTTCCGGCCTCCGTACTGAAGGCGAAGGGCGTCAAGGTCGCGCTGCCGTACACGTTGAAGCCGGGTGAGAACCCGAACAAGGTAGTGGCCTATTATCTCAATGATAAGCGCGAGCTGGAAGTTGTGAAGAGCGGCAAATACAACACCGCTGCCGGGACCCTGGAATTCAATCTCAACCGGAGCGGAAGTTACGCAACACGCTACTCGAATGTTTCATTTAAGGATATTGCAACTGCAGCCTGGGCAGTGGACAGCATCGAAGCACTCGCGGCCAGAGGAGCTATCCAAGGAACAAATGCGGATAACTTTAATCCCTCAGGCAACGTCACCCGTGCAGAGTTCATCAAGATCCTGATGAATGCGTTCGACCTGGTTGATGAGTCAGTCGTAAGCACATTTACAGATGTGAAGCAGGGTGCCTGGTATGCCGGAGCGGTTGCCAGCGCCCAGAAGCTGGGCATTGTTAAGGGGAAGCCGGACGGCACCTTCGGACTGAATGAGGAGATTACCCGTGAGGAAATGGCCGTCATGCTGCATCGTCTGGCACAGCTTGCAAACGTTTCGTTGAGCGGTGCGGCGAATGCCGGTGTCAATGCTAATACCAGTAACAATGCTGCCCCTGTGTCATTTTCTGATCTTGATCAAGTGTCATCCTACGCGGCTGATGCCGTGGAAGACATGAGCAAGAGTGGAGTGATTGGCGGAATGCCGGACGGCAAGTTTGCGCCGGACAGCCAGGCCACAAGAGCTCAAGCAGCAACAGTTATCTTCAGGCTGCTTGGGCAAGCTCAATAACGGGCATTGGGATTAATCCATAACGTAGTTGCTAGAATACGAGGGCTCAAGCGTCCAATGAACTATGAACTAAAACATGAAGTCGGGTAGTTTCCCCACCCATAATTTGTTAAAGCAAGCAGCCAATGACCCAAAAGACAGACCAGGGATTCTCCAGTAACGGGAGAATCCCTGGTCTGTTATCTTTTTATGGTCTCTATTTAATAACAGGACTGTCTCATTTCTCGAAAAATCCACTTATGGGACAGTCCACTTTAGCCTTTATGTATGGTCGAGACGACAGGATTTGAACCTGCGGCCTCTTACTCCCGAAGTAAGGGTGACCCTCCTGAGTGTTATGAGGTAATGCTCTGAATGCTTATGTAGTAAGGGTTTAAGCAATTTGAATTCCTAGTTAGCACTCCGTATTTCGGGGTGTTTTTTTCTATTCGGACACCAACTGTGACACCAAGTATGCATAATTAATATTCTACTTATTGTATGTATATTCAATAACTCACCAATTGCTTTTCTCCTTTACTTGCAGATTCTTTTTATTTTTTCTTGAACTTTTTTCTTAAGCGCAATTATAAGGCCCTGAGTGACTTGAGTTTATTAAGGGTGAGATTCTCATTATTGAAATAACACCAGATAATTGACTGGAGATTTTTTGTTCTTGTAGAAAATAATACCCAATAGTAAAATATTACTATACATTAATTCGTGAGTTCAAGAAAGGAAGGGAATTGTGAAGAAAATTGTATTTATAGGGGGAATTCACGGAGTTGGAAAGAGTTATTTGACTGAGAAAATTTCCTGTCATCTAGGAATTAGGAGCTACTCTGCAAGCAAGTTGATAGCAATGTCAAAGGAACAAGATTTTACAGCAAATAAATTTATTGAATCAATAGATACTAATCAAGATCAACTTATACAATCAATTCAACTCAATACGGCGTTTAATGAGTCGTTTTTTTTAGATGGTCACTTTTGTCTTCTAAATACCCATAAAAAAATAATAAATATCCCTGAGTCAACATTTCTAGCAATGTCTCCTAGAGCTATAGTCGTTTTGTTCGATTCTATCGCCAGCATAAAAAGTAGACTGGCTGAGAGAGATTCCATTGAATACGAGAATGATTTACTTGAAAGATTTCAAGATTCAGAAATAGAGTATGCTAAAAAAATCTCTGAATTATTGAAAGTCCCCATCCTTTTATTTGACGTTACAAATGGTGACTTTTCAGATCTGAGCTGTTTTTCAAGAATTGCTTTTGATTCCTTGTAAGGTTTGTTAATTTACATTTACACTATGATAAAGGGACGGGATTTTATATGCGTCGTGATACAGAGAATAATCTTATTAAAGTGAAAAAATTTAAAGACATTGATTTAAATGATGTTTTTTTTGACTCGCTCAAAGCTGATTACCCTGGGTTTGAAGAATGGTTTTATCGAAAACATGAGCAAGAGGCCTTTGTTTTTGATAATGATGATAGCACCATTGTAGCCTTTATGTATTTAAAAATAGAGGATGAAGAAGTAAAGGATGTTCATCCAAATCTGACAAAGGATAGAAGATTAAAAATAGGTACAATGAAAATTGATGCTCATGGGACGAGAATGGGTGAACGCTTTATTAAGAAGGCACTTGATTACGCTATGCAATATGACTGTAATGATTTGTACGTTACAATTTTTGAGAAACATAGAGGTTTGATTAAACACTTTGAAAAGTATGGATTTTATCATCATGGTTACAAAGTTGGAAGTGACGAAATGGTTTTTAGAAAAACGTTCAGTTACCCCACAGGAGATGTTGTGCTAGATTATCCGTTAATAAAAAAGGGTGAGAAAAGTAAATTTTTACTTAGTATATATCCGGAGTTTCATACTCGTCTTTTTCCCGATTCAATCCTAAACAATGAGCGCTTTGATGTTATTGAGGATGTATCACATACAAATAGTATACATAAAGTGTACCTCTCAGGAATACCTGCAGTTTCAAATATAAGAAACGGTGATATAATAATAATTTATCGGACATCGGATACACCTGGAAAGGCATACTATCGATCTGTAGCAACTTCTGTTTGTGTCGTTGAAGAAATTCGTTCAATTAGTAGCTTTAAAAGCATAGAGGATTATTTGGCTTATTGTAGCGCCTATAGTGTATATTCCAATGAGGAACTAGTCCACGAGTACTCGCAAAAGCTATACGTAATTAGGATGACTTATAATCTTGCATTGACGAGAAGATTAACAAGAGGTACGTTATTGGAATTAGGAGTAGATGGAGGATATTGGGGCTTTTTTAGACTTAATGATGAATGGTTTGAAAAAATACTTGAATCTGGTGGTGCCAATGAACGTTTTATTATCAATTAAACCTGAATTTGTTGAAAAAATATTTAGTAATGAAAAAAAGTATGAGTATAGAAAGTCTATATTTAAACAAAAGGTCAACAAGGTAATCATCTATGCTACAAGACCAGAAGGGAAAATTGTCGGAGAATTCAGCATTGATAGCATTCTCCATGATAATCCTGAGAGCATATGGAGTCTTACTAATAATTATTCTGGTATAACACATAGCTTCTTCAAGGAGTATTTTGACCACCGAAGTGAGGCTTTTGCAATTAAAATTGGTGAAGTTAAAAAATATGCAACGCCAATAGATCCGAAAAGTTTTGATTTTCCATTCACTGCACCCCAATCGTTTTTATATGTCGATGATGAATACCGGCCGCTTTCCCAAAAAAATGAGCATTTGGAAGAATTGACTTTGTTTTAACTGCTTTTTAGCTGAAATTCAATATAATGCGTATAATAAACAGACGAGAGTGAGATGTACCAAGCCACTTAGTGGAGCGTTTCTCTTCTCGTTTTTCTATTTTGTCATTGACCTGTTAAACATAAATCATACTATTTGTGAGCTATACGCAGCAAATTGTAAGAGGTTTTTTGTGAGATAATGGAACCAACCCGAAAAAATGGATTTAATAGTTGGGATATTATATATTTGAGGATAGAATGCAATTCCAGATACATTAGTTAAGAGGTCAAAAACTGGGATGAATATATTAGTTGAGCACAATCACGCCACGATTGTGAGGTAGCTTATCGGATTCCGCTGAGAAGAGATAATGGCCATTTTTGATCGGGCATAGGTAACAAATGGGCAGAAGGCTTGTTGCTTCGAAATTCGGATCTTCCAGGTCAATATCGGCGGCGCAATTAACTTGGGATGACAGCTCACCAAACGCCACTTATCGGCGAGCAGTGGCTCGCTCTAAGCGAAATGCACAAGAGAGTTCGTCCCGAAAAAATCTATTTATTTTGTGAATAAACTAAGTAATAATTCAAAGAGATTGGACCTAGTATTACGTTGAGAAGTATGAATATATTCTTCAAGTATTATGGTGCTAAATATTGCGTCCTCTAACTTACGATGGAGAAATTGATCAAAGTCTAACATTGCTTCTAGTAATTCTTCTTCAGCATACTTAACTATTTCTTTTAATGAAAATGAACTACCAAATTTATTGTATTCTAGCTCATAATCTTCTGCACTCAACCAACCACTTTTTACCTCTCGGAATTTAGAAAATTTATCACAAAGCATTCTTAAATTTTTTAATCTGTGGTCTAATTGGTCTTTAAAAGTATCCCTCTCAATTAAATCCATGTTTAAATAGGTTCTACTATAAAGGCCGAGTTCTAAGGATTCATATTGTATAGATTTATTGACCTGAACAAATACAGATTTTAGTCGTGAATCAGATATGTTTTTTAATATTTCATTTATCTGCTCTATATTATTGCGAAAAGATTCCAAATTCCTAATTATTTCATCTACAGTGGTGATGGGAATATAACTCGAATTTTGAAATTTTAGAGTACCCTCCACTAAGTGATACTTCTCTGTGCCAGTGATTATTTGACCATACATATCTGGCCAGTGTTTTATCATTTTGTTAAAACGGTCAATGTTATTCCTAGACTTAAATAAAATAATACAAAGAAGTTCTTCAATTTGCTCTTGGTACTTAATTACCTTTTCAAATTTTTCTTCTCTTATTTTTTTCTTTGCTCTCCATCTAAAAGTAGAGATGGTTAATAACAAAATTACAATAATTGATAATAATAAAGACATAAAGCTTAAAAAATCATTAATTTTCTTGAATTCGATTGTTCTAACAGAATGAAGAATGTCTGACCATTTAATGGTATTAAAGAGTTCTACAATATGCTGTAATAAAGGTGGGTTGAAATATATCAAAATAATTGCCCAAATAAGCAAATTTTTTTTATTTACTACAAACATACTGTAAATATAAGAAAAAACAGTTCTATATAATACTATTGGGCTTAGGATATTTGATTTTTTTAGAATATTATCATCAGAGTAGTCATATGAGAACAAATGTGGGGAAAGAAAATATATAAGTTTATCAAATAGATAATACCATTCTGATAGTATACGGATTATAGATACAGATTTATTTTTTCTTGAATTTAAATATATAAAATCTACCAGACTTGATATCCCTCTAAGAAGACCCTCATATAAAACTAATAGGAGTATCCAAAAAAACACTAAAAATGCATATAAAACTGGAACTTTTATAAAATACAAAGGAATGGCGTTGTCAATATTTATCATACCACTGAGAAAGAACGATAAAATAGAATCGAAAATTATCTGCACCAAAAAATCCCCCACTATTATTTTAAATTAAATATCGGTTAACACATAAATACTTATTAATAAATTTACTGATCTTGACATCAAAATACACATCCAGTTTAAAACGGATCAAACTCCTACCCAGATTACTTGATTTACAATGAAAGTTCTTATTGATTCCAATAATGGGTTTCATTTTCGAGTGAATTCTAACTTGCATACTAAGAACCTAGAAGTAAAAAGATAGTTATTTAAATATTTTCTTACACAAAAAAAGTAGTCCAAATATAATTTTGAACTACTTTTTTTATTTATTAAATTAGTATATGAGTCCAAGTTTCCCTAAACGAATCAATAAAGAATGTTGACTTACTTGAAATCGCTCTGATAGTTCTCTAATTTTAGAGTCTTCTTCTGAATCATTCAAATCACAAGATAAATCGATGCCTTCATTCATCTCTTGTATCGCTTCTCGAACTAAATTTTCAGGCATTAAAAGTGCA
Source organism: Paenibacillus sp. FSL H3-0321 (assembly GCF_038002865.1). Taxonomy (NCBI): domain Bacteria; kingdom Bacillati; phylum Bacillota; class Bacilli; order Caryophanales; family Paenibacillaceae; genus Paenibacillus; species Paenibacillus sp. FSL H3-0321. The sequence continues at coordinate 6,306,260 of NZ_JBBODH010000001.1, forward strand.
GCCGCAAACGCATTTGCTTCAACTTCTCGCATATCAGTCGATAATGAATTCTTCATTCTAAAATTTACTTGTAAATCAATATGCACAGGGTCTCCCTCATGCATAATCAAATGACCTATTTCATGTGCAACCGTGAAACGTTGTCTTTTATCCGAATGATAAGAATTTACACCAATAATTGTATTCGTACTTGTACGATATAAAAGTCCTGAAACAGTATCTTCTAAGAATTCTCTTATTAATTTTACGTTTAAACGTTCTACAATATCTTCTAAAGGTATAGGAAAGTCATTAATTTGATACTCTTCTAGTAATTGATAAGCTTTTTTTTCTGCCCACTTAATTCTATTCATAATTTTATCCCTCGTTTAAGCCCTTCTTAATAATTCCAGAAACCCAAGATAATTGTTCATCTGTAAATTCATCTGTGTTAACTAAATGATCTATTAGATTGATATCATCTGTTGTTATTTCTTTCATGGAAGGAAGAATGTCGAAAATCTCAACTTGTAAAGTATGTGCGATAAGATAGATCGTTGATAGTGGAACTTTTTGTTTACCTAATTCGATATTCGCAATTGATGATCGTGTAAGTCGAACTTTTTCACCTAATACATCTTGTGTCCATTCTTTTTTTTCTCGATACGTACGAATCCTTTGTCCCATCAATGCATACACTTTTTGTTCAAAGATATTTTCCCACCTCCTTATCGTATAAGACTATATAGTTATTTTTAGTTTTATAGTTTTTATAATATAGTGTTTCTGCTAGAAACAAAAGATAAAAAATAGAAATTCGATCGTATATGAATAAAATTTTATGTATTAGAATGATTGGTAAGTTGAGTATCGCAAACTTTTTTTCTTATTTATTATAAAAAAATATGATATTGACGAATGGCGGGTTTATAATATATCCTATCATTATCCAAAAAGAGAGGAGGGAATTCCCATGGCTAAGAATACCAATCAAGGCTATCGCATTGGCGCGGTTAAATACAGAAGTCAGACCAAAACCTCAAGTGGTCACTATGTGGAGCGTGACCGCATTACGGGGCGATTCATTAACGTGAAAACGAGCAGCAAGACGCCATTTAAAGGTGTAACTCTGGAAAAATGAAAAACAAGCTATGTGCGCCAACACATTAGCTTGTTTTTCATTTTTATTGCGCCTACTAAAACTAAATAGTGAAGATAGCAGGTGCAGGCAAGGATTGTCCAAGCCCCAGTACATATGTATAACAGTGCTATGTTATGTATATATACGACATCATCTACCTAAACCCTGCTATTTTCAAAAAAATTTTAAAAAAATTGATGAGAGCAGGGATACCTATGTCAGTAGCTGAAAAAGAAACAATCAAAACTGTTAGCAAAGCTTTTGGGCATTTTTCAAAAACTATTGTAGATCTAGATCCAACTGTGACAAGCAGCGCACGAAGCAGTCGTAGTTGGTTGGTAGGAAAATTAGAATCTTTCCCTGGTTCAGTAGATGGCTTCCCTAATATTTATGAAGCAGAGAATGATGTTCAAATGGGATCCTTCAGTCGACGAACGAAAACTCGTCCTTTGGACGATATTGATTTTCTGTTGGTCTTCTCTGCTGACGGGGCTTGGTATACGCCAACAACGAGTCATACCGATATTATAATTACTGTACCTTCAACGGCAAGCAACCTCTATAAACTCTGCGATAATGGGGAACTCAATTCAAGAAAATTTATTAATAAAATAGTTTCTGCATTATCTAATGTACCGCAGTATGATCAGGCGGATATTGGGCGAAACCAAGAGGTTGCCACGCTTAAGTTAAAATCTTACTCTTGGAACTTTGATATTGCCCCTGCTTTCATTACCGCACCCGACGCCTATGGCAAGACTGTATACCTCATTCCTGATGGGAATGGAAAGTGGAAAGAAACGGACCCTCGGATCGATGCCTCACGAACCACCTCAATCAACGCTAAACACAATGGTAAAGTGCTAAAACTGATTCGGCTAATTAAGTATTGGAATAAAAATCGCAGCATGCCGACCATTAGTTCCTACCTGCTTGAAAATCTCGCTCTTAACTATTTTGACAGTAAATATTTTTTAGGGGCGACAGAAGAATCACTAAAGGGCTTCTTTGCAGATCTTCAAAATTCCATCTACTTGGATTGCCAAGATCCTAAAGGTATTCAAGGGAATCTCAATACCTTGGACTTTACAACGCAAATGAAAATCTCAGCGGCGGCTAAGAAGGCGGAAGAATATGCTGCTAGCGCTATTCAAGCGGCTGAGGACGGTGATCAAGAAGAAGCTCTAGATCATTGGATCGAGGTTTTTGGAAGTGAGTTTCCAGCTTATGGGCAGGAGGTGGAGTAAATGTTTGAAATACAGAATGACAACAAGTCTATAGAGTTATTAATAGTGATGCGTTTTTACTACAATAAGGCTAAAAAGGTTCATAGAATTCGTGTGCTTGGTAATTTTATTATGGCGTTAGTTGCAGGGTACTTGGTTAGCTACTTTCCTCAAATTAAGTTAACCCTGCTTTGGGCTCTGCCTGTTCTGACAGGTATCTGGACGTTAGTTTCCCGATTATTTTTGTTGGATCAAGAGAAAGAATATGTCAAAATAGCAGCAATCATCCAAGAGGAATTTGACACCCGATTATTTGATCTACCTTGGCATAGATCATTAGTTGGGAATCAAATTCAGTCCGAGGTGTTAAAAAAAGCAAAGCGGAAATTTAAAGGTGATCTTAATAAGTTAAAAAATTGGTACGTTGGACAGAATGCGCCCACTAAAACTTTAAATGTTTTGTTGGCTCAACGTACCAATTTGGTTTGGGATACTACTCTAAGGAAGCGGTATGCCATAATTGTTGCTTTTTTGACAGTTGTTTATTTAGGAGTAACAATCCTGGTTGGATACAAAATAGATTTAGGGACGTATATTCTCACATTTATAATTCCATCTTTGTCTATTTTTCTTCATGGAATTGAAACAAGTAGGGATCATTGGAGAAGAGCTGCGAGTTGTGAACGTTTAGGACGTGATGTTAAGAATGCTTATGAAGCATGCGGTCGCGATCAGAGTACGAACATTCAGCAAACTTGCAGAGAGTTTCAAGATTTTATCTTTCAAAAACGATGCGATATTAATTTGGTTCCAAATATGTTGTATTGGCTTTCCAGAGATAAAGATGATGATCTCATGAAGAGTGTAAACGAGGAAATGAGTGACTGCCAGATGACTTGATGAAAGTACATTTGTTTAGGAAGGACAAGCTGGGAGATGAATGATTGTACCACTTCCGGCTGTCCATTTCGGTAACATGAATTTTAAAATACAATAATAAAAAAGGGGATCTTTAAAAATGAGTGTGCAGTCATACCTGGAATCACTGGCGTATCAATTGATTTTAAGGGATTCGGAAAAAGTGAAGATCGATTCTTCCGTTTCAACGATTAAGTCTAGAGTTGGCGCATATTTTAGTGGTCAATTAAATGACCACTTTGCATTTGGTTCTTATACCCGTGGAACAATGCTTCCCAGGGAAGCTGACGCTCGATCTGATGTTGATTACATGGTTATTTTCACGAATCCTAATAAATATAAACCTCAGACATTATTAAACCACTTGAAGCTATTCGCAGAATACTATTATTCTCGATCGGAGATCAAGCAGTCGCATCCTACCATGGTTTTAGAGTTGCAGCATATTAAGTTTGAACTGGTGCCTGCTCAGAAGGACTGGTTCGGGGATATTTACATTCCATCTCCAAGTTCGAGCTATACAGAGTGGATGCGTACTACTCCTAATACTTTCAATCAAAAATTAACGAGAAAAAACACAGATAACTATAACTATATTAAGCCCTTAGTTCGATTGATGAAATATTGGAATAGGCAAAATAATAACCACTTTTCTTCCTATGAGTTAGAAAACTGTATTACGGATTTGTCTTTTATTTGGTGCACGGGATTTAAAGCATACGTTTATCACACGGTGGAATCTCTCTCTTACAATTGGAATGATTCGCAAGATAAACAAAATCGTATTAACCGAGCAAAACAGATTATCAAAGACACGAAATATTACGAATCTGTCGGATATTCTGCTTCTGCAGAACAGGAGATTAAAAAGCTATTTCCTGAAGTCTAATTTAAAAGAGGGAGATATGGGAAGCATTCTTTGCAAAATGATACAATTTGGACGGCAACAGAGCGCAAATTACTGGAAGATTATGTTAAATACCTCTAGCAGCGTTGAACTCAGAAGGTACTTCTCAGTGTAAATAACGGGCTGCCGGGACTTGATGCTGCATTCCAAGAGACATGCTCGAAAGCTGATAAGCAACACTGTATCATTCACAGGGTTCATTTCACCTTCTCTAAGATCCGGATATAGCACAAAACGGGAATTATTGAGGACCGGCATAAGGTCACGATTTGGCGCTGGCAGCGGTTGACACGGTAAAAGTAAATGGGGCAAACTCCGAAGGAAATGCAGTTTTGAGAGGAATAACTTTCTACTACGTTGACGGTTTACAAATACCACAAGCTGGTGAAGGCAGCGATCTACGCCGTGTATAAGAAAAAATAAACGTCAGAGCATTAATATTCTTATCAGGAATAGGGAGAAGATATTGTGAAAGAAACAATTCACGAATACACACTTAAGGATTTGATACCATTAGTATCTGCAATTGTGGTTGTATTGGGGTGGTTTATAACATATATATTAAACCGGTCTCAGAAATTACATGAAATTTTCCTTGCAAAGACAGAATTAAATTTAAAAGAAGTCTGTGGACCATTGCTTTCTGAAATGGAACTTATTATCTCAGAAAAGCATTCTCAATCTCGAATGAGAGCACTTGAATTCTTTATTAAGAAGCTCGCCGGAGCTAAGTCACCGCTCTTTTTAGAGTCTAACACGCAAGTAATTGTACAAGCAAATGCATTGAAAAGTGCTTATAGAACATATAAAAGTGAGCCGAACCAAGATAATAATGATTTTTTGTGGAGTTCTTTTCTGGCTTTAAAGGAATCTTTTTCATCTAAAATTAAAGAACATAGATCCCTTCTATTTAAACATTATGATTGGAAATATAAAATGGATCGATTAAATCCCGTGTTACGCTTGCTTTGTGAATGCTTTCGTATATGTTTCGTAACAGTTACCGGATTGACGCTAGTAGGTGGAGGACTATCCTTAATAACTTTAAGCGAATTGCTGGCCAAAAAATTCCTTTTCTTAAATGAAAATGTAGAAATTCTGATTCCGTATCAATCATATATTTATGCTTTTTCGTTTTTGATGTTCTTGATTTGGCTTTTTGCTACGTTAGTAAATCATTCATTTGTTGGTTATCGCATTGAAAGAGTTTGGGTTGTCAAGAGAGAAGAAAAAACAATTGGCTGGTATAAAAGAAAATACAGTGAGATTTTCCCCGTTTACGGTCAAACTAGTCCTCCTGCTGAAGAAATTGACTCGATAGAAGGTTAAAAAAATAATAAACGCTCTCTCAAACTGATCTTAGATATTTTCAAGAATATGTTACTGTCACTTAATGATGATGAAACTACAATGAGATATTTGGCACGCTTTTTTCTTGCTGCTTGGTTTTGTTTCTTTGTTTTAACTTTTGTTTCATCAGATTTCGAATTCCTTAAAGCCACTGTGGATACAATTATATACGCCTTCCCATTATTAATATTGTGGTACATTGCTATTAGGGTTTTTGATAAAAAAATAATAGAGATACAATATCAATAATTCGGGTTTTCACTGAGATCACTATTATTCCAGTTTTAATAAAATTGTTGATTATATTGTTCCTATTAAAAATAGATAGCCTTTTTAATTTGAACCAACATAAGTGGTTTATATTAATAAATCTATTGGTTATTTTGTTTCAATTTCTGTTTCCTCAGCTTACATCGTATGGAAAAGAAAAACAGATAAAGTTTATTTAAATCAAGTTGGAATTGTACTTGATGACACAGAATTGGTCTATTGGAGCATATTGTCGCTTATTATTTTTCTATATTTTAAAGGAAATCAGATAAGCACAGATCAAGATTTGTACAAACTTCTTGTTCTTCCTTTTATGCTGCAAACAAGGTTTATTAAAGCTATACTAGGCCACTTGTGACCTAATGCTAAATGAAACTCTAGGTGAATCTCATAATAAGATGATAAATTTTTCTTGAAGTGAGTTCGGGTACGCAGGTTCCAGCGAGTCCTAGATTGGTTCGAAACTTTGTCGGTTACCCAACGCAAGAAACAAACGGGAAGATTAATTCGTTTGGACGTCACTTCTACAGTCGTTCTAAACGAACGCCGTAAAAGTATCTGAAAAAATCACCTTGAATAACACAATCGAATCAATCGTCGGGAGTGTCAAGTGGAGTAAGAATTTCAAGACCCTATAAAAGTGTTGGGGTTTCACCTTCCTCAGTAATATCACCAGTACTGATATGTTAGAACTGAAGTGTATAAATATACATTGCTCAAAACGCTTTATTTTACTAAAGGACACCAGTCTGACACCAGTTTTTATATGTATCTAATAAGTTGAGATGATATTTATAAATCCTAAACAAATAAAACCCTTATAGATTAAGGGTTCCGGCATTGTAATATGGTCGAGACGACAGGATTTGAACCTGCGGCCTCTTGCTCCCGAAGCATGGGGCGGGGGTCTTTTGGTGTGTTATGGGGTCTTATATAGTGTTAACCAGAGTGAAAATCGGCGTTACTACATGATTACTACATGTACTACATTGGGATTATCAGTCTTATGCTATATCATGACGTTGTATCCGTGTATCTGAATTCAGGGTATAATATTGAACAAAGGAGTTGAAGAACATGTATCTGGAATTAAAGGATAAGAGCGGTAAAGTGTATCGTTCTTTTATGAATGACCGTCAGAAGCCTGTAATTGTAATCAATGACACAGAATATGAAGTGTTTGAATTAATCCAGTCTCAGGACAACTCAGATGCTCTTTCGGCTGCGCAAATTGCTGAGCTTGATGCTGATCCTGAAATTGCAGAAATGATCCGAGAGTCCAAACGGGATATTATGCATGGTTCAATAATTTCTTCTAAGCAAATGATCGATATGATAAGAAACGGAGAACTATAATGCAGGTAGTCTGGACTAAAAGTGCGGCACAGAGCTTTCCAAGATCGAAAGCATCCACTTCTCACCACAGGAAACAGCAGAGTATAAATTAAAGCTATTCATGCGGATTGAAGAAAAGGTGATTCGGTCAGGAAAGTTGTTTCCGTCAAAAACTTATAAAGACACTTACTATATTCGTATTGATCGTTATATCGTTTCCTATGAGCCATCTGAGGATGGCTCTACATACATAATTACTGCCTTTAAGCATGGAAAAGAGAATAGGAACCATTGACACCAACAGCAATACTTCAAGTGTAGTGCTATTTTACTATGGGCGCGAAAGGTTGCTTTCTTTGTTAGCGGAGGGGAAATTTGGAACTGTAGGAGCGATAGCGACCGCCTTTGTTACCGGATTTCCACCGCATATAGCGGGTACAATCAAGAAATTCTTACGACTACAGCGGCCGGAAGTCCAAATATTCACCGTAGTTACGTCCTCGACCAAATGGGTAAATATTACATCGAATCTATATATTAGAGAAATATATGGAGTGGGTTAATTTGGGCATTTGTATAACATAGAAGTGTTATTTTAATATAGAGGTGATTTTTACAATGGCTAGGACTAATCAGTTAACCATACATACGCTCACTCAAGGCGATAGACGACTTGTATCTGAGCTTTTTAAATCTTCAATTTCAGATGCCTTCGATAAGGAGGGACTAGGGCATTTGCAGGAGGACATTCAACATGAAGTTGACAATAAAAAACAAATGGTTGATGCCTTTCTGAACCCCGCGAATACGACTATATACTTCCTTGTTGCTAAAATAGATGGGACGGTTGTCGGCACGATTTCATTTGCACCCTGCGACGAGGATATTCGCTCATGCACCGGAAATCAACTTGATGATGTGGGAGAGCTAGGAAGCTTATACGTTTTGCCAAGCTATCAGGGTCTCGGTGTAGGCTCGAGGCTGATTAAGGAATTGATGGCATATCTAGGAAAGCAAGGGATTGGGCAGTTTTGCCTAGACAGTGGCTACCAACGTGCGCAGGCAAAATGGCTGCAGAAATTTGGCAAGCCGTATAAGGTGGTTAAGGATTATTGGGGACCGGATTCGGTTCACATGGTTTGGTTGTGCAAAGTGAGCGATTATACAATATAGACTGGGAAGTTTCCATCAGCCGTTTGCCCTCCGAGATTGACAGATTTAGGGGCACTGGCTATACTTGAAATGTTAAAATGCAAATCGGATAAAACGTTGATGAAATGAAGTACGCCGGAGCATGGCTCCCTCAGAGAACGGATTCCGTTACGAATAGATTCGTAATGGCTGCGAGAATCCGGAAGACAGGCCGGCAGAAAGCTGATTTCGGAGTGCGGGGACAATCCCGCCGGGGGCGCCCGTTAACAGCCGCGACAAGGCGATCGCCAGCAGTTGTCCCATGCATATGGGCAGGGCGATAACCAGGGTGGTACCGCGATAATAATCGTCCCTGAATTCATTCAGGGGCGTTTTTGTGCATTCCGGCAGAAGTGCCGAATTAATGATAAGACGGGAGCTGTACATGATGAAAGCAAGTGAAATCCGTTCCAAATGGCTGCAGTTTTTTGAGAGTAAAGGCCACAAAATCGAGCCCAGCGCATCGCTGGTGCCCCATAATGACCCTTCGTTACTGTGGATTAACGCCGGTATGGCGCCGCTGAAGGCTTACTTCGATGGCCGGGAGATTCCTGAGAATCCCCGCCTGGCCAACTCGCAGAAATGTATCCGCACCAATGATATTGAGAATGTGGGCAAGACGCGCCGCCACCACACGTTCTTTGAAATGCTGGGGAACTTCTCCATCGGCGACTACTTTAAAGAAGAAGCGATCACCTGGGCTTGGGAGTTCCTGACCGGCAAGGAATGGATCGGCTTTGATCCGGAGCGCATTTCCGTGACGGTGTACGCCGAGGATGAAGAAGCCTTCAAGCTGTGGAATGAAAAGGTAGGACTGCCTGCAGAACGCATCATTAAGCTGGGAGATGAGAACTTCTGGGATATCGGCGAAGGCCCATGTGGACCTTGCTCAGAGATCTTCTACGACCGCGGTGAAGCTTACGGCAATGACATGAGTGATCCGGAAATGTATCCGGGCGGAGAAAATGAGCGTTGGCTCGAAGTGTGGAACCTGGTGTTCTCACAGTTCAACCATAACAAGGACGGCAGCTATACACCGCTTCCGAATAAGAATATCGATACCGGAGCGGGTCTGGAGCGTCTGGCTTCCATCCTGCAGGATGTCGATTCCAACTTCGACACGGATCTGTTCCAGCCGGTAATCCAGAAGACGGCGAAGCTGGCCAAAGTTACCTATAAAGACAACTTGGAGCAGGATATCGCGCTTAAGGTGATTGCCGACCATATCCGTACCGTTACTTTTGCAGTAGGCGACGGTGTGCTTCCTTCCAATGAAGGACGCGGTTATATTATCCGCCGTTTGCTCCGCCGTGCGGTCCGTTACGGCAAGACGCTGGGTCTGGATCGTCCGTTCCTGTATGAGCTGACGGAAACCGTCGGTGAGGTTATGGGTGTGTACTATCCATCCATTGTAGACAACCGGGAGTATATCGCCAAAATCATCCGTACGGAAGAGGAGCGTTTCCACGAAACCTTGTCCGATGGTCTGGCCATTCTTGGCGAGCTTACCGCCAAAGCAAAGACGGAAGGTCTTGCTGCCATCGCTGGAGCAGATGCCTTCAAACTTTATGATACGTACGGCTTCCCGTTTGACCTTACGGAAGATTTTGCTTCCGAGCAAGGACTTACTGTTGACCGTGAAGGCTTTGATGCCGCGATGCAGGAACAGCGTGACCGGGCCAGAGCTGCCCGCCAGGATGGAGCCAGCATGAAGATTCAGGGCGGCGCGCTTGCTGAGCTGACGGTTAAAAGTGAATTTGTTGGTTATAATGACTCCGTAACAGAGTCAAAAATACTTGCTATTGTTGTCGGCGGTGAACTTGCCGATACAGCCGGTGAAGGTACCGAGTGCCAGGTGATTTTGGAATCAACACCGTTCTACGCCGAAAGCGGCGGACAGGTCAGTGACACCGGCCTGCTTACCGGAGGCTCTGTCACTGCCAAGGTAACCGGATTGTTCAAAGCACCGCATGGCCAGCATGTTCATCTGGTTACTGTTGAAGCCGGGGAGCTGAAGGTAGGCGAGAGTATCCGCGCGGAAGTGAACCGCGAGCAGCGCGGGGATATCGTGAAGAACCATACGGCAACCCACTTGCTGCATAAAGCGCTCAAGGAAGTATTGGGCGGCCATGTGAACCAAGCCGGGTCTTTAGTAGAAGGCGCACGTTTGCGTTTTGACTTCTCGCATTTCGGCGCAATTACGCCGGAGGAGCTGAGTGATATTGAGCATCGCGTAAATGCTCAAATCTGGCGCGGCCTGGATGTCGTGATCGAGAGCAAGCCGATTGAAGAAGCCAAAGCAATGGGGGCAATGGCCCTATTCGGTGAGAAGTACGGCAATGTGGTACGTGTCGTTCAGGTGGGTGACTACAGTCTTGAACTGTGCGGCGGCTGCCATGTGTCCAACACCTCGCAAATTGGAATCTTCAAGCTGGTCAGCGAGAGCGGCATCGGCTCCGGCGTACGCCGGATTGAAGCTGTTACCGGCCGTTATGCTTATGAGTTCACGGAGAGCCAGCTTGATCTGCTGAAGCAGTCAGCAGGCTTGCTGAAATCCTCCCTGAATGATGTGCCGAAGCGGATTGACGCACTGCATGCCCAGGTTCGTGAGCTTTCCCGCGAGAATGAGTCACTGCAATCCAAGCTGAGCGCTACCTTTGCGGCAGAGCTGACAAGCAGCGTGAAGACAGTGGGCGGCGGTACACAGCTGCTGGCTGTTGCTGTTCAAGCCGGCAATATGGATGCCCTGCGATCCACGGCCGATGAATTGAAATCCAAGCTGCCTGATGCTGTACTTGTGCTGGGTGCAGCGATGGACGATAAGGTCAACTTTGTAGTCGCAGTACCTCAGGAGCTGGTGAAGAAAGGCTTCCATGCCGGCAAGCTGGTCAAAGAGGTTGCTGCGGTATGCGGCGGCGGCGGCGGCGGACGGCCGGATATGGCCCAAGCCGGCGGTAAAGATGCCTCCAAGCTTGGCGAAGCACTCGTTAAGGCTGAAGAGCTGGTAGCTGCACTGGCGTAAACATCAGGCTACAGGGGTTCCCAAGGTAGCTGTCAACTAACATTAAGGCAGATCAGCCCTAGGCTGATACTCTGCCTGCGAACAAGGTAAAAGCATGTGAGACAGAGAAGCAGCGGTACTGAGTGCTCCATATCAGTGCCGCTGCTTTATTCAAAAAAATAAAAAGTTTTGAATTTTTGCGAATATTCGCCTTTCATGGTATTCTGCAATAGCTTAAAAGCCAAAAAAATCTATATTAATGTAGATAAAATGCCAAAAAAAGCGTTATTATTGTGGCAGGATTTCCTCGTTGGGGCATGAATATGTTATGATGAAGGCAGCAAGTAAGCTGTACAGCAGCAACTTTGCGAAGCTGCCCTTTTAGGGTGATTTTGCAGAAGGAAGGTGTCACAAATGGACTCCATGGACAAAACGGTTAAATTCAATGTGAAGGGCGATGAAAAGGAAGCTTCTCCTCAGGAAATCTTGCTCGCCGTATACGACGCGCTCGTGGAGAAAGAATATCATCCGATCAATCAGATCGTTGGATATCTTCTTTCCGGAGATCCGGCTTACATTCCGCGCCATAACAATGCGAGAAGTTTGGTCCGGAGGAAAGAACGTGATGAGCTGATTGAGGAACTGGTCCGTTTCTACCTTGCCAATCATCGGGTGGATCAGCCGAAATGAAGAAGCTGGGTCTGGATTACGGCGACCGTAGAATCGGAGTCGCCACAAGCGATATTTTCGGATGGACAGCCCAGGCTCTAGAGACGATTGAGCGCCGCGGAAACGGGAATGAGTTCGAACGGATCCGCGAACTGGTGAAAGAGCACGAAATTGGAGAAATTGTGGTTGGGCTTCCGAAAAATATGAATGGCTCAGTTGGACCGCGTGGTGAAATCTGTATAGAATTCGCCGGCCAGCTGCGGGAACAACTCGAATTACCCGTACACCTTTGGGATGAGCGTCTGACGACAGTATCCGCTGAGCGGGTGCTGATTGAAGGGGACGTCAGCCGGAAGAAACGCAAAGGGATTGTGGACAAAATGGCCGCAGCCTTGATTTTGCAAAATTTTTTGGATGCTAACAGTAAAAGGTGAGGGGTGCGCGGATATGACAAACGAGCAGATCGGCCAAGAAGAAGAACCGGAAATTATCTATATTCCCGATGAGGAAGGTAATGAAGAGGAATTTGAGGTCATCATGAAGTTTGAAGTCGACGGTTCGGATGCAAAGTATATGATGGTGGTTCCACTCGATTCCGAGGATGAAGAGAGCGATGAGGTGTATGCGTTCCGTTACGAGGAAGATGGTGACGACCTGCAGCTCTTCATGATCGAGAATGACGAAGAATGGGCCATTGTTGAAGAGACTTTCAATACTTTGGTAGACGAATTGGACGGAGGAGCCGAGAATGACTGATTTTTCCGCCGAACAAGCGGTATGGACATCTAAGCTCAAAGAAGTATACGGAGAAACAGTAGAACTGGAAGACGAGCAGGGTAAATCTTCCGTTTACGATATTATTGCCGAGTTTGAAGTCGGTGACCGCGCATATGCGGTGCTGACTGGTTCCGGAAAAGACGCGGAGCAGGAGATTCTGCGGATTGTAGTTTCGCCTGACGGTCTTCCGGAGCTGGAGAGCATCGTTGACGATGAAGAGTGGGAAGATATTTCCGAGCTGTATGATGAGCTGACTTTTCCCGCAGAGGTCACGGAATAAGCATCTTTATCTGTATGCAACATTATGTTGAGCATGAAGAGGGCGGGATTTTCCGCGCTCTTTTTGCTTGATATACGACCATAAAAGGTTGATGCAGCGTTCTCATGAAATTTATGTTGAATTTAAGACAATACAATTTTATACTTTATAGTCGGAAAGTGAGGAGTCACATTTGAAAGCCGCAATCCGCACTGTGCTCATTATTATCCTTTTGCTGGCATTGGCAGGAGGGGGAGGAGCATGGTATATCTGGAATGGCATGCAGCCGGTAGAGCCTGCAGGGCCAGCCGTCACGTTTACGATAGAGAAGGGCATGGGGAGTGCGGAAATCGCCAGCCTGCTCGAAGACAACGGCATTATACGTAACGAAATGTTCTTTAGGGGATATCTGAAATGGGTCAAGGAAGGGTCAAGCTTCAAGGCAGGCACCTATACGGCAAGTCCAGGGGACACCTATGATGAGCTGATTACCCGGCTGAATGCCGGGGATGTGGTGAAGGAAGATACGGTGGTGTTCACCATTCCCGAAGGGTTCACGGCGAAGCAGATAGCTGAGAAGCTTGCAGAGGCTTGGAACCAGCCGGCCGATGTGTTTCTGAAAATGATGAACTCGGGGGCGGGGCTGACTGAGGTAAATACACTGAAGATTCCCGAGGACGCTAGTTTACGGCACCGGCTTGAGGGCTATTTGTTCCCGGAAACGTATGAACTGGCCAAGGACAGTACACCGCAAGAGGTTGTTGAAGCCATGCTGGAGCAGTTGACGAAGAAGCTGGACAGTATTCCGGACTGGCAGGCGCAGCTTGCGGAGCGCGGATTGTCGCTGCATGAACTGCTGACCGTAGCTTCTCTCGTGGAGCGGGAGGTAGTTGTGGACGAAGAACGTCCGCTTGTAGCCGGTGTTATTTATAACAGGCTGAAGAAAGGCCAGAACCTGGAGATCGACGCAACTGTCCAGTATCTGCTGGACAAGCAGAAGGAAAGACTGCTGAATAAGGACCTGAAGGTCGAAAGCCCGTACAATACGTACCGGAACCCGGGTCTTCCACCTGGCCCTATCGGAAGTCCGGGCCTTGCATCGATTCAGGCTGCGCTTGCGCCGAAAGCCTCAGAGTACTATTTTTATGTGACCAAAAAAGACGGCACGCAGGGACATCTATTTGGCAAGACCTACAAGGAACATTTAGCCAATATCAAAAAAAGTGAACAAAATCAGTAGGAAACCTGTAAAATGATAACTGTTGCCGTTCCAGGAATTCCAGTAGGCGTTTTAGGGTTTGAGGGGGAATTCTCCCTCTATTTTAAATAAATGATTATGAGCTGGGCGGATGAATTTAGGAGGAATCAACATGAATAACAAACCGGAGCTGCTGGCAACGGCGGCTTCCTTGGAAGAAGCGCGTGTATTGCTGGATGCCGGGGCAGATGCGCTCCTCATCGGGGATGACCGTTTCGGCATGCGTCTTGCCGGACATTTCTCGCTGGAGGACACAGCGGCTGTCGTTAGTCTGGCTCACGGCAAAGGCCGCAAGGTCTATGCCGGTCTTGGCGGGCTGATGACGAACCGTCTGCTGGATGAGCTTCCTGCTTATGTGAAGGCGATCAGTGAGCTTGGCGTTGACGGCATTGAATTCGGAGATCCAGCGGTGCTGGCGGCTGTGAAGCATGAAGCGCCGGGCATGAAGCTGCACTGGAATGCGGAAATGACCTCGACCAATTATGCCACAGCGAACTATTGGGGCCGCAAGGGAGCTTCGCGTGTCGTTCTGGCCCGTGAATTGAATATGGATGAGATGACGGATATGGTACCGCTGCTGGAGATCGAAGCCCAGGTACACGTCCACGGGATGACGAATATATATCATTCCAAACGCAAGCTGGTAGAGAGCTATATGTCGCATCAAGGCCGTCCGAGTGAAGGCGGAAGCCTTGGCAAGGAGCGCGGCTTATTCCTGATTGAAGCAGAGCGCCAGAATGAGAAGTTTCCGATTTATGAAGATGTCAACGGGACACATATTATGAGTTCCGACGATATTTGCATTCTGGAGGATCTTCATCTGCTGCTGGGTGCCGGAGTACACAGCCTGAAGATTGAAGGGCTGCTGAAGCCCGCTGCCTACAATGCCGCTGTAGTTAAGGCTTACCGCCATGCGATAGACCTCTACACCGCTGATCCGGCAGGTTATGCGTTCCAGGAGGACTGGATGGACGGAATCCGGGCGCTGCAGGACCCTGAGCGTGAACTGACATTCGGCTTTTTCTACAAGGAACAGGTATATTAAAATATAAATAATGCAATGATTTGCTGATTTTAAAATGAACTTAATGCCTAACCTTAAAGATAGAGTAACGGAGGGAAGGTTTGGAACTGTAGGAGCGATAGCGTACGCCTTTAGGTTTGGATTTCTACCGTGGCTAACGGTTCAAATCAGGAAATCCAAACCTAACAGCGGCCGGAAGTCCAAACACTTACCGCAGTTGCGTTCATATCTAAAAGGAAGATTTTCAGGTTTATTTATACAGCAAAGATATGGAGGGGAGAACAGGAATGGGAACCATGACAAAGCCTAAGTTTAAGGGCAAACGTTACCGTCTGGACAAACCGGAGCTCCTTGCTCCGGCAGGTAATCTGGAGAAATTGAAATTCGCCGTGCATTATGGTGCGGATGCAGTATATATTGGAGGCCAGAAATACGGCCTGCGCTCCGGAGCGGATAACTTCAGCTTTGAAGAAATGCGCGAAGGCGTGGAATTCGCCAAGAAATACGGGGCCAAGGTATTTGTTGCCACCAATATCTATGCCCATAACGAAGATATCGCCGGGATTGAAGAATACCTGCGCAATCTATATGAAGCCGGGATTGCCGCCATTATTGTAGCGGATCCGGCCATCGTCGATACCGCGCGCCGCCTGGTGCCGGGCCTTGAGGTGCATCTTAGTACCCAGCAGTCCACACTGAACTGGCAGGCTGTCTCTTTCTGGAAAGAGGAAGGTCTGCCGCGTGTTGTACTGGGCCGTGAGACCAGCCTTGAAGAGATTGCCGAGATCAAAGCACATGTGGACATCGAGATCGAGAGCTTTATCCACGGAGCCATGTGCTCCTCGTATTCCGGACGCTGCGTGCTGTCGAATCACTTCACGGACCGCGACTCCAACCGCGGCGGCTGCTGCCAGTCGTGCCGCTGGAAATACGACCTGTTCGAAGATGCCCGCCCGGAGGGCGCCTGGGTATCCGAAGAAGAGCAGGCCGAAGCCCTTTCGTCCCCGCAGCCTCTTGAGCCCGGTGTAACCCAGCTTCCACTGCATCAGCCGGAGGATAACCAGTTCTCGATGGGCTCCAAGGATTTGTGCATGCTGGAGAGCATTCCCGATCTGATTGAGGCCGGCATTGACAGCTTCAAAATTGAAGGCCGGATGAAGTCGATTCACTATGTGGCGACTGTAGTCAACGCCTACCGCAAGGCCATTGATGCTTACATGGCCGATCCGGAAGGTTATGAGCTGAAGCCGGAGTGGCTGGAAGAGCTGCAAAAAGCGGCAAACCGTCCGCTGAACACCGGATTTTTCTACGATACCCCGGATCATGAGGATCATATCTATGAGCCGGAGGAAAAAGCGGCTCCTTATGATTTTGCCGGATTGGTGCTGGAGTATGATGCCGAAAGCGGCATGGCTCTAATTCAGCAGCGCAACAACTTCAAGCCGGGGCAGGAAGTGGAGTTCTTCGGCCCGGACAACACCTTTTTCAAGCAGACCGTCGGAGAGCTGTGGGATGAAGAAGGCAACCGGCTTGACGTTGCCCGCCACCCGCTTCAGCGTGTCCGCATGAAGGTAGACCAGCCGGTAGCTTATTTCGATATGATGCGGAAGAGAAAATAATTATATTATTTATGTACAAGAGATGCTCTTATTTTTTGAAGAGCATCTCTTTTTTTTTGCGCTCCCGCCAAAATTCGGGATATTCTTAGGAAATATAAAATATTCTCTGGGAATTTGTAAAGAAAACTAAGAAAAAAGACCCAATATGCCGATATATATTTCGTGAACGCTTACATACATCTTCTAAACTAATTGGTAGGTGATGGTAATGGGGGCTCCCGAGCGTGAAAAAAGAGGAGAACAGCAGAAAGGGAGAAGGATGAGAGTGGGGAAGAACAAGAAGAAACCGGTGACAGTACAAAAAGTAGAGAAAAACCACACGAATGAAACACAGACAGCAAGCAAAAGTAAGGTCAAGAAAGTGCGCGACAAGGTAACCCTTAAGGGGGTGCTACATACTTCGGTACGTCAGGTGAAAAGGGTCAACCCGCTGAAGTCAGTTGGCGTCAAGCTGTTTTTGATTTTCTTGTCTTCAATTGTTATTGTGGTACTGCTCTTGGGACTGTTGTCCTATAACAAGGCCAAGAATACGATTAAAGATAATGTATCAGAAGCTAACCGGCAGACCATTATCCAGACCTCTGATAAGCTTGATATTATTATCAAACAGTATGAGAATCTGGCACTGCAACTGTATTTTGATACGAAAATGCAAAGTGATTTGACGGAGTTGGCTTCCGCAAGTTCCAATTATGATAAATTTGTAGCTACCGATTCAATAAGCAAGAAGCTATCCAGCCAGACGACAACGGATTCGAACATTGTGGCTATTTCACTGATTCCGCAGTCAGCGGACTATAGTATAATTACAAGCGGCAACTCCGGATTGAAGATGGATGGAATAAGAGATCAGGATTGGTATAAGACGGTTGTAGGCCGTACTCAGGAATATGAATATTATTACTCCAAGGAAACCAAAGCATCCCAGAACTACTGGTTCTCGACGGCCATTGAAGGTGATAAAGGGAAAAATATCGCGATGGTAAGATCCCTCAAAAACATGGGTTCCAATTCAGGATATGTAATCATGCTTGAACTGAAAAACACACTGCTGGAGGAAGCCTTCAAAACGGTTTCCCTCGGAGACGGCTCACGGATTCAGCTTGTGGACCCGGATGGTATAGTAGTCGCTTCTAATGTACCTGCTGATGATGGGGTGGCTTCAGAGCTAGCCTTCATCAAGGAGAGCAAGAGCAACAACGCAAGTCAGGAAGCCAGCGATGCCGACGGCAAGGATGTGCTGGCAGTGTATAATCCCTTGACCAAGGCTGACTGGAAGCTGACTGGAGTGGTGCCTACCGGCGAACTGGTGAAGGCAGCACGTCCGATTCTGTTCACGACTTATCTGGCGGCGCTTGCCGCAGCCGCGCTTGCGGTAGTGCTGGGGTTCTGGATGGTCCAGATGATCGCCAAACCGCTGGCACGCCTGAAGGATCTTATGGTTGAAGGTTCAAAGGGTGACTTGAGCGTGCGTACCGAATACGTATCTAAGGACGAGATCGGCGAACTGTCGGCCTCCTTCAATACAATGATGGAACGGATTACAGAGCTGGTTGCACAGACAACGGACACAGCCCGTGAAGTGCTGGATACCGCTGGTGAGCTTGGTGAGGCTTCCCGCAAGACAGCCATTTCCGCGAAGGAAATTGCCGCTGCTACGGAAGAGATCGCCGGTGGTGCAGGAAGTTTGGCTTTGGAAGCTGAACGCGGCAATGAACTGACGGATCTGATCGCTACGCAGATGCAGAGCGTTATCGCTGCCAATGCAGAGATGGATGAGGCGGCTCGTGGTGTCGGTGAAGCCAGCGGACACGGAGCGAAGCAGCTGGAAGAGCTGCTGAAGCAGACAGGCCATACCGGAGAGATGACAACCGCGCTGGTGGATCGTGTCAACGATTTGAAAGAAACGGTATTCTCTGTAATCAAAGTGCTTGATGTGATGAAGAACATTACACAGCAGACGAACATTCTCTCATTGAATGCAACTATTGAAGCAGCAAGAGCGGGCGAAGCAGGCCGCGGGTTCATGGTCGTGGCTGGGGAAGTCCGGCAGCTGGCGGATCAATCTAAGCAGTCCATTGCCCTTGTAGCCGGGATTACCGATAAAATCATGGCTGAAATGAACGAGACAGTAACTGTGCTGTCCGAAGTTGCACCGCTCTTCAAGCAGCAGATGAGTTCGGTGAAGAGCACAAGCGATATCTTCGTATCGGTTCAGGGACAGATGGAGGATTTCATTACAAGCCTCGAATCAGTGACCGGAGCCATTGGAAGCCTCAATCATTCCCAAGGTGTCCTGTCGGATGCCATGGGCAATGTAAGTGCGGTAGCGCAGCAATCCTCGGCCACTTCGGAAGAGGTAGCCTCACTCAGCAGCGAGCAGCAGAACGTGAGCGATCACCTCGTTTCGCTGTCAGGCAAGCTGGAGAGCGTTTCAACTCAGCTGAAGGATAAGCTGGCGCTGTTTACCATCAAATAAATCATTAGAGTTCCGCAGGTTTTTGAGCTGTTAGGGCCGTTTCTTCCACAGGGAAGAAGCGGCCTTATTCCGTTTTAACAGGTTTCAATGCTTCGGCAAAGGGCTATGGAAACAATCTTCGAAGTTAACTTGGAACTTTGCATGCTATCTTCTTGTACAACCACACACTAACACGTATAATAATTTTGTTAGGGAAATTGTTATGAATATAAGAAAAGTTAGGTAAACGCCATTGAAGGAGAAGGGCCGTATGAAGGGTAAACGCAAATACAACTGGTGGTCCTTTATCGGGGATATGAGCATGGAACGCAAGCTCCTCCTCGTCTTTCTGATTATCATTACACTCCCGCTTTCTTTTATCAGTGTAATCAGCTTCAAGAGCTACTCCAAGTCTATCGAGTATAATACCATCGCTTATTCAGAAAAGCTGATTGATCAAATGATGGACGGAATTGATGACTACATAGAGGATATGAAACGAATCTCATCCATGCCCGCTTATGTAAACGATATCAAGCAGAACCTGCTGCGCTCCAACCGGTATTACGAGCAGAAGCAGGGTATGGCGGGCGAGACGGACAGTTCGTCGATTGCACCCGGTGATTTTGATCTTTTGCTGTCTATACAGCGGGGGATCGAAGGAAATATTTCGTTCATCAACAATATCAAACGGGGTACGAATTCTGTGTATATTTTTGACGGCTATGGCAACGGTTATTATTCGGCCAAAGACGGAGGCGTCCGTTTGGATCTGAAGCAAAGCTACAAGTTCTGGAGCGAGCAGGCCAAGTATTCCAGCGGGGAAGCACTGCTTTTCGGCACTCAGGCATACACAAGCAATCTGCAAAGCACCCGGTATGCGTTCACGGTTGTCCGTAAAATTGTCGACGGCCTCTGGAATCCAATCGGACTGATTGCGGTGGATGCCAATATCAGCAACATGGAAAATCAGGTCGCCGAACTGGATAAGGTTACGCACGGCAAGTCATTAATTGTGGATGAGAACGGAAAAGTTGTGTATGACAGTGATCAGAAGCTGCTGACGACGGATATTTCACACACGTTGCTATACCGCAAGGCGCAGGGCAGCGCCGGGAGCTTCTACGACACGGTGTCCGGCAGAGATAGGCTGAATATATTTTCAAGCTCCTCCAAGACCAATTGGAAGGTGATTATCTCCATCCCGGTCGATGAGTTGACCCGCGATGTGAAGCTGACCCGCAATGTGACCTTTGCCGCAACGCTGATTATCATTGTGCTGGCACTGATTATTTCGATTATTTTATCCTTTGCTTTGACCAAACCGTTGACTCAATTGATTCAGCTAATGAAAAAAGTGCAGAACGGCGATCTTGATGTCACCTTCCGAGTCAAACGCCGGGATGAAATTGGCCTGCTGGGTCACCAGTTCAACCGGATGCTTGCCCGGATCAGGCAGCTGATCGAGGATATCTACCGGATTGAAGAGCAGAAGAAGGAGGCGGAGCTGCAGGCGCTGCAGAGCCAGATCAATCCTCACTTCATCTATAACACACTGGAGTCTATCCGCATGACTGCAGAGCTTAATGACGATGTGGAAGCCGCCGACATGATCTCCATACTGGGCAAGCTGCTGCGTTACAGCACGAGTGAATTAACCGGCAAAACGACGATGAAGCAGGAACTGCTGTATGTGCGCAACTACGTAGAGCTGCTGGGCAGCCGTTATCCCGGACGTTTCCTGCTGGAGATCGATGTCCCGGAGGAGCTTAACGAATACTCCATCATTAAGCTGGTCTTCCAGCCGATCATAGAGAACGCTGCTTATCACGGATTGGATGACAGCAAACCGCAGATGCATCTCAGCATTAAATGTGAGATTACGGAGCATAAGCTGCTGTTTCATATCAGCGATGACGGCTGCGGTATGGATCAGGACACGCTGGAGAAGCTCAATGACAGCCTGAAACGTGAGACACCTCGAAAGAAAAGCATCAATGGAGGCATCGGTATGAAAAATGTGCACCAGCGTGTACAGCTGCATTATGGTGCGGCTTACGGCATTGAAGTGTTCAGTGAGGCCGGGAAAGGGACGGATGTAATCTTATCCCTGCCACTGCTGGAGCCAAGCGAACGAACGGATGGCGAGAGCTAGAGAGAGGGGGAAACACCTTGAAGAGGATTAAAATGCATTGGCCTGTGCAAACGGTGCTGCTGGTTCTGCTGCTGCTGTCAACGGGTTGCGAGAATCGCAGCAACAGCAAGGAGCCTGCTGCATCAGCTGCCGTAGACGGGGGCACATCCAGTCTGTCAGGCACGATTGTCATGCTGACGAATCGAATTGATCTGATTGAGAATGGAACCTTCAAAGGGTATGCCGACCAGTTTAAAAAGAAGTATCCGGAAGCTAATGTGGAATTCGAAGGCTTGTCCAATTATGCGAGCGACATTCTCGTCCGATTATCGACCAAGGACGCCGGGGATGTTCTGCTGCTGCCCGTCAATTTGCCGGCGAAAGAGCTTGAGCTTTTTTTTGAGCCCCTGGATAATGAAATGTCCGCCCAGGAAAGATTCACCACATTCGCCACTTACGGTGGCAAGAGATACGGATTGTCTACAGGTACGACAACCAGTGGAATCGTTTATAACAAGCGGGCTTTCGAGCAGGCGGGCATTACGCAAATTCCGCAGACCCTTGAACAATTCTACGCTGCCTGCGCCAAGCTGAAGGCGGCGGGAATTACCCCCGTCTACTTAAATTACGGAGCTGTCTGGCCGCTGCGGGAATGGGGGAATAATATGGTCAATTTTATGACCGGTGATCCCGAATACATGAACAACATGGTTCATGAGGATAGCCCGTGGCAGATTGATAATGCATGGGGGCAATCTCTGTCCATTGCCAGAACGATAATTGACAGGGGTTATGTGGAGGACGAGCTGTTCTCGAACAATTGGGAGATTTCCAAGACCAAGCTGGCGAAGGGGGAGGTCGGCATGTATCTGCTCGGAAACTGGACGATCCGCCAGGTGCTGGATGCCGGTGCTTCCGAAGGGGATATCGGATTCTTCCCGTTTCCGTATGACAATAGCAGTGAACATTATGCTCCGCTCAATCCGGACTGGTTCATTGGAGTCAGCAAATTCAGCAAGCATAAGGAACTTTCCATGGCCTGGGTGGAGTATTTTGTAAAAGAGACCTCTTACACGGCTGACTGGGGCTTCCTGCCTCCTGAGGGAGCTGCAGAGCCTTCTATGGAGCCATTCCGCGAGTTTCTCTCCTACAATCCCCGGCTGGTTGAGGCTACGGTGCAAAGTGATGCCTTTATAGAGATGGCGAACAGGGCGAAGCTGTCGTTCTGGTCAGGAGATTATATTCAGGAGCTGCTTGCCGCGCCGGATTTACAGCAGTCTTTTGACATGTTGAATGAGAAGTGGAAGGAAGCGCGTCAGGGGCAGCAGGCTTCTCCGCAGCCATAAACGGGAATTGTTTTATAAATCAAGATTATTTTGGAGGGTTTCATATGGCTAAAAAGGTTACCATGCAGAAAATTGCCGATCATCTCGGTGTATCCAAGTTTGTCGTCTCCAAATCGCTTTCAGGCAAGGGCGGCGTCAATGAAACAACCAGAGAGCGGGTAATCCAGGCTGCTTCACAGCTTGGCTATTTCACACAGAAGAATGCATACGTGCAAAATATAAAACGTTCCTCCCAGGGCTCAGGGAGCGACCGGAATAAGCAGTCGGTGCTGGTGCTGATGCCCAATATCCGTTCACAGACTCAGGATTCCCTCTATTGGGGCAAAATTGTTGACGGTATCGCACTTGCGCTGGATCAGGAAGGCCTCGGAATGGTGATTGTTTCCGAGCACCGTGCAGATAATTTCGTCAATATTTTGAACCCGAACGGTCTTCTCGGCCTGGTTGGGGTAGGACAGATTTCTACCTCGCTGCTGCTGGAGGTGCACCGTATCGGACTGCCGATGGTGCTGATTGATCATGAAGATCCGCTAATTCCGAGTGATACAGTATTCGCCAACAATACTGATTCCATGAACCGGCTGAGCAACCACCTGATGGCAACTGGGCATAAGCTGCTGCATTTTATCGGTAATATCCGCTACTCGCGCAGCTTCCGCGACCGCTGGATCGGCTTCCGCAGCGCCCTGGAAGAGAGTGAGCTGAAGCCCCCTGCCGGTGATGACGAGATGCTTCAGCTGGAAGGCATGGATGACGCAATCATTCAAGAGCAGTTCAACCAATGGATGGCGAAGCGGAAAAAAGCCAAAACCATGCCGACAGCGCTAGTCTGCGCCAATGATTTCATCGCGCTCACAGTCAGCGAGGCGCTGAAGGAAGACGGCTTCTCCATACCGGGCGACATCTCAGTAACGGGATTTGACAACATCGAGGATGCAACAAGAGGTGTTCCGCCGCTTACTACTGTGCACGTACCCAAGGAGGCAATGGGCCGGGCGGCAGTGGAGAAGCTGCTGAACCGGATTCATAATCCTTCAGCACCTCTGGAGAAGATTCTGATCGCTGCCGATATCGTCCACCGGGATTCAGCGGCCGGACCGCAGAGCTAAGAAATACAATGAAGACAGGAGGAGATGGAATGAACCAGACGTTAGCAGATCCGACAGAACATCCGGATTGGAGACTGCCGCATTCGTTTGAATGGTATGCCGGACTGGGAGGGGCGACGGGGAAATATACGTACCCCTGGAATTCCACGATCACGGGGCCCGATGCGGAGGCGATGTTCGCCGAAGAGGTTGCAGGGCTGGTTCCAGGGAAAAGAGTGCTCGATATCGGCTGCGGCCACGGGGATTTTACAATTCGCTGGAGTCCTGTGGTGAAGCAAATTGTCGGGCTGGACGTCACTGCTGATTTTATCTTCAAAAGCCGAAAAGACTCCGACCTCTATAGACGGAGATGAATCGGCGGTTTTCAACTATTCAGCGAACATATGTGCTATACTGTAAGAAAATACTACAAAAGGGGGTGTCGCACATGATCGTTCATCAAGCGTATAAATACCGCATCTACCCGAATACCGAGCAACAGCAACTCATTCGTCGAATGTTTGGCTGCTGCCGCTTTGTGTTCAATCATTTCCTGGAAGAGTGGAACCAAACTTATGCCGAGACAGGCAAAGGGTTGTCATATCAGACCTGTGCGACACAGCTCCCCGTTCTAAAAACACAATATGACTGGCTCAAAGAAGTCGATAGTATTGCTTTACAGTCCGCCGTTCGGCATGTGGCAGATAGCTTTGACCGCTTTTTCAAAAAGCAAAATCAAGCGCCTCGCTTCAAAAGCCGGAGGCATCCAGTACAAAGCTACACCACGAAATTCACGAACGGAAATATCGCCATTGAAGGCAACCGATTGAAGCTTCCCAAGCTCGGTTGGATGCGTTTCGCCAACTCTCGGAAGCTGGAGGGTCGTATACTGTCCGCTACGGTACGGCAAAACGCCAGCGATAAGTATTTTGTCTCCCTGGTTTGCGAGGTCGAAAAGACCCCACTCCCACAAGCAGATGCACATATCGGCATTGACTTGGGGCTTAAGGAATACGCGGTGTGCTCAAGCGGCGAGCATTTTGCCAACCCCAGGTTTTACCGTCAATACGAGAAAAAGCTTGCGCTGTGGCAGCGGCGTTTGGCGAGACGCACACCAGGGGGCTCCAACTGGAAGAAAGCCAAGCAACACATTGCTCGTATTCACGAACACATTGCAAATTCCCGGAACGATTTTCTCCACAAGATGACAACGAAGCTGATCCGTGAGTGCCAAACGATCAGCATCGAACATCTGCGTGTGGCGAATATGATTCAAAATCCCAAACTCTCCAAGTCCATCGCTGATGCGTCCTGGGGCGAATGGGTGCGTCAACTGACGTATAAAGCATCCTGGTATGGACGAACCCTCCGGGTTGCCGACACCTTCGAGCCGACCAGTCAGCAGTGCCACGTATGCGGCACGATTCATCCCGAAGTGAAGAACCTCTCAATTCGAGAATGGACATGTGTAGCTTGCGGAACACACCATGATCGGGATGAAAATGCGGCTCATAATATCAAACAGGTAGCGGTATAGCAATTACCTATAAAAATAAAACGTAGAACTGCGAGAACGCAGGGATCGCTTGCCCATAAGAGGAGGTTGCTCCTCTGTTCGCAAGAATCCACCCCTTCAAGCGTCAGCTAATTGGTGGAGATTCAATGAAACGGCCAGTAGCACAGCCCTTTCCAATGTTTCTTTTGTTACGGCCAATACCAAGCACAAGCTTCCCTTCGAAGACGGACAATTTGATTGTGCTTACAACCGTAAAGGCCCGACCTCCGCATACTCCGATCTTACGAGAATCCTCACTAAAGGCGGGAGGCTGCTTGCTCTCCATCCCGGCGACCGTTTGTCGCCAGAGCTGTCCTTGCTCTTTCCCGGGCTGTTCGCACCTCAGCCGGAAGGAACTCCGGTACTGGACAAGATCAATCAACGGCTCGAGGCAAGCGGATTTACAAGCGCTGAAATCGAGATTGTTACGAGTGTGCAGTATTTTCATGAGCCGTTGGATATTGTGCGGTTGCGCTGTTTTGGCCAGACACCTGCGGTTCATGAAATGGTGTTGCAATGTATGCCTGAGATCAGCCGGATCTTCAATCAGCACCAGTCATCCCAAGGGTTACAGGCAACCTTGGATAATTACATTGTTCGCGCAGCGGTGTAAGTTGGTACTAAGTCCGCTTAAGTCTCAAAAAATAGGAAAAAGTGCAAGTATAGTTTCTCTTTTTGCGCTGTTCCGCCACCTGTATAATTTGGCCTGAGACCAAGAGAGGTGTGATGTGCAGTGGCTGGGATTCCCCGCATTGAGAGAGGCTTGCGTTGCTTCATTTCGGTCATTTGTTTTCCGCTGACGATGATTCAGATGTTATGTACGCAGAGGGATGTTTCCAGATATAAACCCCAGGGACAACTGGTGGGCATGGACAAAGGCTACCTTCATGCTCAGCTCACGGGACAAGGGGCTCATACCATTGTTCTGGAGGCGGGGATGGGAGGCTGCTCACTGGACTGGACGCTTGTGCAGCCGGAGATTTCCAGGTTTGCAAAAGTCATTTCCTACGACCGTGCGGGGCTCGGATGGAGCGGAAAGCCGCTGGAAGAGGCAACCTGCAGAAACTATGCCGTGAAGCTCAGAGACTTGCTGCAGGCACTGGATTGCGAACCTCCATATCTGCTTGTTGGCCACTCCTACGGCGGCATGATTGTAAGATCGTTTGCAGTGGAATATCCGGATGAAGTTGAGGGACTGCTTCTAGTGGACGCAGTGCATGAGAGTAGGTATCTTGCAGCAGAGATGAGTGGGCTCAGACACAAGCAATGGAGAGCCAATCTCGCACTATACAGATTAGGTTATCTATTATCGCCGACGGGTCTACTCCGGCTGCTCGGCAGGCATGTCGGCACTAGGCGATTACCTGCTCCTGTCCAAAGAATTACCCGTGCACTAGGATACCGGAATAACGCCTGTAAGACAGTGTACGCTGAAATGCTGTTTGCGGAGGAGAGTGCCCGCCAACTGTCAATCTCACCTCCATTGAGCCTTGAACTACCGATTACGGTATTAAGTGCAGGCATGCAGAATGACGAATGGAAGCGGGGGCAGGAACGGTTATCCCAATTAACCCCGAAGACAAAACGCATTCTCGTTGAGAACAGCTGGCATTCAATTCAAATACATAGACCGGATATGGTTATTGCTGCGATTAAAGACATGATGACAAGCTGATGCGGCTGAACCGGCGGGCAATCGGTCATTCCGCTTGCCGGTTCTTACCTCAGTCCATATAAATACGTAAAAAGAGTCCACCAGGAGATTAACCTGGCGGACTCTTTTTACGTAGGAAGTGTAGGTAATTATAGCTGTAAGTTACGGTCGATCAGTGCGATGCGCTGTTGTACGCAGGCATAGGAACGAAGCGGATCTTCCGGTGTATTCAGCACATAGTCGAGCATTTGGTCAACTGTAGTGGTAGCTACATGAATGCGGGTGTCGGAGGATGCGTAGTAAATATAGATTTCTCCGTTATCGCGGGCAATTACACCGTTGCAGAACACTACGTTAGATACGTCGCCGACACGTTCTTCACCGTCTGGAGCGATGAAATGGCCGCCTGGAGCATGGGTAACTTTGTTCGGCTCATTCAGGTCCGACAGGAAAGCATAAAGCACATACCGTAGTCCTGCTGCTGTATTGCGCACGCCATGGGCGATGTGCAGCCAGCCGCGCGGAGTTTTGATTGGAGCCGGGCCTTGGCCGTTTTTCACTTCTTTGATGGTGTGATAATAGCGCTGATCCATAATGGACTCGCTGGTAATTACGGCATTTTCGATTGTATTGGAAAATCCCCAGCCGATGCCGCCGCCGGAACCGGCGTCGATGAAGCCATCCTGCGGACGGGTGTAGAAGGCATATTTGCCATCCACAAATTCAGGATGCAGGACGACATTGCGCTGCTGGGCGGAACCGGTCTTCAGGTCAGCCAGACGTTCCCAGGTTTTCAGATCCTTGGTGCGGGTAATGCCGCACTGGGCTACAGCACTGGAGAGATCGCCGTGCGGAGCATCCGGATCTTTACGCTCGGTGCAGAACAAGCCATAGATCCAGCCATCGGCATGTTTAACCAGACGCATGTCGTAGACATTGATATCCGGGTCTTCTGTTTCATGCAATACTACCGGATGGTCCCAGAAGCGGAAGCCGTCTACACCGCTGTCGCTTTCGGCTACGGCGAAGAAGGATTTGCGGTCATTGCCCTCAACGCGGGCTACGATATAGAACTTGCCATCCAATTCAATGGCGCCCGGGTTGAAGATGCCGTTAACGCCGATTCTTTCAGCAAAATAAGGATTGGTTGCCGGATTATAATCATAACGCCAGATCAGCGGGGCATGCTCCGCGGTGAGCAGCGGATACTGATAACGGTCATAAGTCCCGTTGCCGTAAGGCACCTTCTCATTTTTGCGTCCGATCAGGGCTTCATAACGTGCTGTTAATTGCTCTTTGCGTTCTTCGAATAAAGTTGTCATTAGATATTCTCCTTTATAGTTGATTTAAGACGTTCGATCATCTCGAAGCAGGCTCTGCTGTTATGATAAGGACATTTCCAGGCACTGACTTTCGGCTCATGCGCGAGCGGCTGCAGCTTCTCGTCAACACCCCAGTACCATTCGCCATACTTGCGGTCCACTAAATAGCTGTCAATAAACGTCCAGGCGCCTTCGGCGGCATTCAGGAACCGCTGATTCCCTGTCAGCTGATAGGCATTGTAGAAGCCGACAACAGCTTCAGCCTGCGGCCACCAGTCCTTATCCTTGCTCAGCAGCCCGCTGCCGTCGGCCTCATTCCAGATGCCCCCGTCGCTGGCGATGCCTTCTTCAAGCGCAGCTTCCGCCATGGTCAGGGCAACTGTGCGTACGCGCTTGAGCAGCTGCTCATCACCAAGCACCTCTGCGGCTTCCACCAGCAGCCAGCTGCCTTCGATATCATGGCCGTAGGAGACGAGCTCGGATTTCACATGCCACTCCTCATCCAGGAACAGGTGGAAATGCTTGCCTTCCCCGTCAATGATATGATCAAGCATCGTTTCGATCAGCCCGGACAGCTTAACCTTAAGCTCTTCGGATTTCCATACACGGTACAGGCCGGTATAACCCTCCAGCACATGCAGATGCGTATTCATCGACTTCTTCTCATTCATATCCTTGGCGCTTAGCGACAGATCATCCGTTACTTGCCATTCACGCGACAGTGCTTCGATATATCCTTTATAAAGCGGATCATAACCGTGTTTTTCCAAGAGACGGAACAGCTCAACCGCTTGTTCCAAGGCTTGCGGATTTCCCGTAGCGTGATGGAACTCGGCTAGCGCGTAGATGGCAAAAGCCTGGCCGTATACTTGCTTTTTCGGCTGGGAAGGTGCACCTAAAGCATCTACCATCCAGTAAAATCCACCGTATTCCTTATCTGTGAAATGCTCCAGCAGGTAGCTGTAGGCACGTTCAGCCATGGACAGGTATTCAGCTTTGCGGTACATGCGGTAAGCACTCGCAAACGTCCAGAGAATCCGTGCATTAAGCACAAGGCTTTTCTCTGCGCCTTCGACAACATTCAACTGGTTATCAATTTCGCCAACAAAGCCGCCGTGTTGTTCATCCAGCGTGTGTTCCATCCAGAAGCCAAGAATATTGTCCTGCAACTCCGCTTCCAGCTTCTTTAGCCAATCTTCGGGTGAGTTCTTCATTTTCTGGTCCACTCCCATCGTTAGTTATTGATTTTGGAGCCATAATACGCTTTGATGACACCTGCTGCCGACTTCCCGTACATGCAGTAATCATCATTGTCTGCCGCCTCTTCAAGCGGGTAGAGGTGTGCAGGCCAATCCCATAACATAAAGCCCCGTACCCATTCACGGCTTTCGCAGCTGCCGAACATCGCCTGGTAGAACCGGCGTTGCTCTTCTTCGCTGGGTTCACCTTGTAACGTCCAGTCATTGGGGATAGCGGCGCTCCCGGTACGGCTGGGACAACCGGCTTCCATAAAGAAGAACGGTTTGTTGTGTGACTTCACCACCGCTTCAATCCGGTCAAGCTGGGCCTCCCAGTCCTGTTCCGGATAATATCCGCTGGAGGAGATCACATCGAGGTCATCCCACCAGGTCACGTTATCCTCCTGGTATTTGTCGCAGTTGTAAGTAATGATCCCGTGGTAGACCTTGCGTACCTCAGCGATCAGGGCCCGCCATTCGGCTTCGCGCCGGTCGGTCTGAACCAGCTCACAGCCGATGCAGAACATTTCGCAACCGCTTTCTTGAGCGATCGCAGCATAATGCAGGATAAAGTCAGTATAAGAGCGGAACCACTCCGACCATTTGGGCTCGCAGGGAACATCCTTGTCGAAAAAGTTAATATGAGCGCGCCAAGTGCCGTCTGCACAATTGACAATCGGCTTTAGGCAGACCTTTAAAGTGAGCTCTTTGGCCTTGCGGATCGCCCGGACTACTTCTTCGTCGGTGACTGTCGGCTTCTCCCAGTACGGAATTTCCGTGGATTGCGGAGTGGCCTGAATGGCGCTGAAGGCAATTGCGGTCCAGTTCGCACCCGTAACCGATTTCATAAGCCCCATCGAGGCTTCGGCTGCTTCAGTAGTCCAGGTTCCGCGTCTGCCCATAAAGCCCCAGGTGACACCTCCGACATATTCATTAAGCAGTGACATTTGGAAACCTCGCTTTACTTGGAAGAATAGATAAAATAATGCTAACAAATAATAACTATTCGTTATCTTGTTATTATAATATTGTTATTTATTAATAACAACAATACAATTTAGTTATATACCTTTTTGTGTTTGATTTCAAGGGGGAATTAATTAAAGTAAACTGAAGACTATAAAAGAGCAACACAACACATTTTCTAACCGGCTAATGAGGCATATAATTGAAATGGTAGCGCAATCATTCGTAACGGATTTACAATTGGAGGCGGTTTCGAATTGATTAAGGTCATGATTGCGGACGATGAGGAAGTAATACGACGCGGGCTGGAGAAGATTACTTCCCGCATGGACTTGGAAGTGGAGGTCATTGGCTCATACGGCAATGGACAGGAGGCTTGGGGGCATCTTTCCAAGCTGGCCCCTGAGGATATTGATCTCCTGATTACGGACATCAAGATGCCGAGGATGGACGGCTTCAAGCTGATAGAAGAGGCCAGGGGCCATATGAAAAATTTATCCATCGCTGTGCTGAGCGGATTTAGCGAGTTTGATTATGCCCGGCGGGCCATGCGTCACGGCGCACTGGATTATCTGCTTAAGCCGATAGAGAAGGCTCAATTGTACGAGCTGCTGAAGCGGGTGGAGGAGAACAAGGAACTGAAGATTGCCGTACCTGAACAGGAGAATCCTCCAGCTCAGGCTGCCGAGGGTGGAGAGCATTATGTGGTTGAACAGACCAAAAGCATTCTGGAGAAGGAATATGGCCAAAATTTTGAGCTGGAGCGTCTGGCAGAGACCGTTGGCATGAACGCAAGTTATATCAGCCGCCTGTTTAAGTTCAAGACCGGCCAGACGATAACGGATTATCTTATCGGTATTCGTATCGCAAAAGCCAAGGAGCTGCTGATTGGACAGCCTGATCTCAAAAACTATGAAATTGCCGAAAGGGTCGGTTACAGCGATCCTGTATATTTTAACAAGCTGTTCAAGAAAATGTGCGGAATGACACCAAAGGATTACAAAAGCGGATGCAGGACTCCGAAAAGCTAGCATCCGGCACAAAGTAATCTGCTCTTTAATAGGAAATGATTCGTGAAAAGGGGGGCGAAAGCCCTCCTTTTCAGGTTGTTTAATATAAGGTAGATAACAAATTTAAATTTAGAAAAACAAAAATAACAAATTGAAGACCAGAAAAAACAATTGAAACCATCGTTTTGGCTCTGGAAACGATTTATAATATATTTGTAAGCGATACCATCATTCTTTTCATAACGATTGCAGATAAAACACGAATTAACGGTGATTTACCTCAATCACGAATGATGTAGAGTGTTAGAATTTTGTTATTTAGAAACGTGACTAAAAGAGAGGGGTCAAAAGCAATGAAGAAAAGCAAAGTAATGGCTGGTTTAATGGGACTTACGCTAATGGCTGGCTTGTTCACAGGCTGTTCATCGAACAACAACGCGGAGAATGAAACAGCGAACAATAAAGGAAACGCCGGAACCAACACGGAGGCTACTGCTGCTCCTGAAGGTGATGCCGCCAAGGACATCAAAGGCGAAATCACTGTGATTACACAAAGAACGGATATTGTTGATACCGTATTCAAAGATTACGCAGCAAAATTCAATGAGAAATATCCGGACGTAAAAGTGAACTTTGAAGCACTTTCCAGCTATGAGGATCAAATCAAAATCCGTATGAGCACCGACGATTACGGTGACGTGCTGCTGCTGCCTACAAGCGTAGCGATCAAGGATCTGCCGGACTTTTTCGAGCCGCTGGGCCAAATGTCCGACCTTGAACAGAAATATACAGGGCTTGAAGAACGTTCGGTAGACGGAGTTTCCTACGGTGTTCCAATCACTGTTAACTTCTCCGGCGTAATTTACAACAAACAAGTATTTAAAGATGCGGGCATTACGGAAACACCGAGAACGATGGACCAGTTCATGACGGCTCTGCAGAGCATCAAAGATAAAACCGAAGCTGTTCCGCTGTACACGAACTATGCAGCCGGTTGGACATTGACTCAATGGGAATCGGATTTGGCTACCGTTGCCGGCAACCGTGATTATGTGAATATCGCTCAAGTAGCTTCCGATGACAACTTCGTTAAGGGACAACCTCACTATGACCTGTACAAAGTACTGTACGATGCAGCCAAAAACGGGTTGATTGAAGAAGATCCTACAACAACAGACTGGGAATCTTCCAAGGCTGATCTGGCTAACGGAAAAATCGGTACCATGATGCTCGGATCCTGGGCGATCGGCCAAATTAAAGGAGTGGCTACAAATCCTGACGATGTAGGCTTCATGCCATTCCCTACCAATGCCGAGAAGGTTCTGGTTCCGCTGTCTGATGACTACAACCTGGGTGTCAGCGTTCACAGTAAAAATAAAGAAGCAGCAAGAGCATGGTTGGACTGGTTCATTAATGAATCCGGCTATCCGACTACTGAAGGCGGCGGCATGAGCCCGGTTAAGGGTGCTGAGCTTCCTGAAATCCTCAAACAATTTGAAGGCACGGAAGTAACCTTTGATACACTGGCTCCTGCTAAAGCTGGAGAAGAAGGCTGGGTTGATGCCATCGACAAGGAAGCTCAAATTGGCCTCTGGCAGCCTGACTTCAAGAAAGTGATCATTGAAGCGGCTATCGGTAACCGCAAAGATTCCTATGACGATATCATGAAAGATCTGAACGATAAATGGAAAGAAGCAAGAGCAAAAGTTACCGCTGCAAAATAAGTGCCGGTGATTGCTATAACATTTTAACTTGATAATACGCAGGGTGAAGAAAGATTCAAGAGAACGGGAAGATGCTCAGAGAGGCATTTTCCCCTTCACTTTTGCGGCCTGGAGCTGGATTTGGAGTATAAAGCATTTGTTCTTAGGAGGTGTGGAGAGTGCCCAAATTGTCTAACTTGAGTTATAAAAATCAGCGGATTTTGATTATTTTTCTATTTTCGTTGGTTCCGCTTCTTTTATTGTTAACCTTCTCGTATTTACCGGTGTTCAAGATGTTCCAGTACAGCTTCACGAGCTGGGATGGACTCAGCAAGAAGATGGAATATGTAGGGCTCGAAAACTATAAGACCATCTTCACCAAACCGGAGTATTTTTCCGTATTTAAAGTCAGTTTGTATTACTTCTTCGCTACCTTTATCCAAATGGGACTGGCGCTGTATTTTGCCACCATTCTAAGCTTTAATGTCCGGATGAAAAATTGGTTCAAGGGAATTCTGTTCTTCCCGACACTGCTTAACGGTGTGGCTATCGGTTTTATCTTCCTGTTCTTCTTCAAGCCGGAAGGGACTCTCAATACACTGCTTGATTTGTTGGGACTTGGAGCCTGGCAGCAGAAATGGCTGCTAAATCCTCATCTGATCAATATTTCCCTTGCTTTTGCCTCCGTTTGGAGATACATGGGAATGAACTTTATCATCTTCCTTGGAGCGATTTCCTCGATCGGAAGTGATATTTATGAAGCTTCGGAAATTGACGGCGCCAACCGCTGGCACCAGTTCAGACATATTATTATTCCGAGCATCAAACGTATATTGCAGCTCAATCTGATTCTCGCGGTAAGCGGAGCGATCGGTGTCTTCGAAATTCCGTATGTCATGACCGGCGGGTCCAATGGCAGCAGCACATTTGTCATCCAGACCGTCGATGTGGCCTTCAAATACAGCAAGCTTGGCCTTGCTTCCGCAATGGCCGTATTGCTTCTTGGCATAGTTATACTTGTTACCATTTTACAGCGTGTTCTGATTAAGGAGGAGAAGTAAGAACTATGCATACTTTTAAATATACCGCTGCTTCTTTCTTCAAATACCTCACCTTACTCTTAGGAGCGCTGGTGGCACTTATTCCAATCGTTGTCGTCCTTTTCGCTTCACTCAAAACAAACGCCGAATATGCTTCGACCGGACCGTTAACACTGCCGGAAAATTGGCTGAATTTCTCGAACTACACCAAGGCCTTTGTCGACGGCAAAATGCTGCTCGGCTTCAAGAACACGATTATTATCGTGGTGATTTCAATCGCCGGTGCAACGCTGACCGGTTCGATGATGGCTTATATCCTGTCCCGCTTCAAATTCAGAGGCAGCAAGCTGATGATGGGCGCCTTCCTGCTGGCTACACTGATTCCGGGTGTGACGACTCAGGTGGCTACATTCCAGATCATCAACTCCCTGGAGCTGTTCAATACCCGCTGGGCGCCGATTTTGATGTATCTGGGTACAGATATTATCGCCGTTTACATCTTCATGCAGTTTCTGGATTCGATTTCGGAGTCGCTTGATGAGTCTGCGATGCTGGACGGGGCTTCGTATTGGACTATTTACTGGCGGATTATATTGCCGCTGCTGAGTCCTGCCATCGTAACGGTCATTATCGTAAAGGGCGTAAATATATACAATGACTTTTACACCCCATTCCTGTACATGCCAAAAAGTGACCTGCAGGTCGTCTCGACTGCGCTGTTTAAATTTAAAGGCCCGTACGGTTCGCAGTGGGAGGTTATCTGCGCCGCGATCATGATTGCGATTATTCCGACACTGGTCGCTTTCGTCTCTTTGCAAAAATATATTTATAACGGGTTTGCGCAAGGTTCTGTAAAATAGTTACAGGTAGATTCAACACATTACATTTAAGAACTGCAGCGGGGCTGCAGTACCTTTGGAGGGAGACTTAACTATGAAAGAAGTAAAGTTGATTGGAAATGATTTGCCGAATATCCCATGGCAGGACAGACCTGCAGGAAACGAAAACCCGGTCTGGAGACATAATGATAACCCGGTAATTAAGCGCAATCCGGCTAAAGGGGTTGCACGGATTTTCAACAGTGCGGTTGTTGCTTATGATGGCAGCTTTCTCGGCGTATTCCGCGTAGAGGACAACACGACCCGTCCACATCTGCGGATGGGTTACAGTGTTGACGGTCTGGACTGGAAAATCGACGATCAGCCGATTCAATTCATTGATGAAGAAGGCAATCCGTACATGCCGCGTTATGCCTACGACCCTCGGCTGGTGAAAGTCGAAGATACCTATTACATCATCTGGTGTACGGATTTCTACGGCGCGGCTATCGGCGTAGCCAAAACCCAGGACTTCAAAACCTTCATCAGCCTGGAAAATCCGTTCCTGCCGTTCAACCGTAACGGCGTGCTGTTCCCTAAAAAAATCAACGGCAATTTCGTGATGCTCTCCCGTCCGAGCGACAGCGGACATACCCCGTTCGGGGATGTGTTCCTGAGCGAAAGCCCAGACTTCGTCTACTGGGGCAAACACCGCCATGTGATGACCAAAGGCGGTCAAGGCTGGTGGCAGAGCACCAAGATTGGCGGCGGCCCTGCGCCGATTGAAACTTCCGAAGGCTGGCTGATGTTCTACCATGGCGTAACCGGAACCTGCAACGGTCTGGTATACAGCATGGGCGCAGTTATTCTGGATAAAGATGAGCCGTCGAGAGTGAAATACCGCTCCAGGAACTTCGTCCTGACACCGGAAGAATGGTACGAAGAAAGAGGTTTCGTGAACAACGTGCTCTTCCCTT
The DNA here is from genome assembly GCF_038002865.1 of Paenibacillus sp. FSL H3-0321. Taxonomy (NCBI): domain Bacteria; kingdom Bacillati; phylum Bacillota; class Bacilli; order Caryophanales; family Paenibacillaceae; genus Paenibacillus; species Paenibacillus sp. FSL H3-0321. The sequence goes on from NZ_JBBODH010000001.1 coordinate 6,342,493, forward strand.
GCGCTACGCTGAATGATGCCGAAACCGGCCGCATCGCGATCTACTACGGCGCTGCAGATACTTATGTAGGCGTTGCTTATACGACTGTTCAGGAAATCGTTAATTATGTAATTGATACCCATGAGGAAGTCGGCGACGACGCGGGCTTGGGCAAGATCTAATACAGGCGGTTAAGGAGAAGATGTTAAATGACTAACGAACGATCCCTGCCCCAATTAAAAGCCTATGAGGGCAGCAGCCCGAAGCCGGAGGATTTCGATCTATTCTGGGAACGGGCGCTAAACGACCTTAACGCCCAGCCGCTTGATTATGAACTTGTGCCTGCGGAATTTACCAGCGAGCTGGCGGAATGTTTCCATCTCTATTTTACCGGCGTAGGCGGAGCAAGAGTGCACTGCAAATATGTAAGACCGAAGAAGGCGGCGCAAGAGAAGGGGCCGGGCGTTGTCATGTTCCACGGTTACTCCTGCGACAGCGGGGACTGGATGGAGAAGGTCACTTATGCCGCTCATGGAATCAGCGTGCTGGCAATGGACTGCCGGGGACAGGGCGGGCCGTCCGAAGACAATCTTACAGTGCAGGGCACCACGATCCGCGGTCATATTATCCGTGGTATTGATGATCCCAATCCCGATAACCTTTATTACCGCAACGTATTTCTGGATACCGCCCAGACGGCGCGTATTCTGATGGCGATGCCTGAAGTTGACCCGGCGCGGGTTGGCGCTTTCGGCCTGTCGCAAGGTGGCGGACTTACTGTAGCCTGCGCATCGCTTGAACCGCGCATTGCCATAGCTGTGCCGGTCTATCCGTTCCTGTCCGATTACAAACGGGCCTGGGAAACGAACATCACAACCTCGGCGTATGAGGAGATCAACTACTATTTCCGCTTTTTTGATCCGCATCATCTGCGCGAGGACGAGATTTTCAACCGGCTGGGTTATATTGATATTCAGAATTTGGCGGACCGCATCCAGGCTAAAGTGCTGTGGGTGACCGGTTTGGCGGATACGATCTGTCCTCCTTCGACACAATTTGCTGCATACAATAAAATCACAGCATCAAAAGACCTCATGGTTTATTATGAATACGGTCATGAGTATCTTCCATATCTTGCTGATCGGACGCTTCAGACGTTCATGACCTTGTAACGGGTGTAATCCGTGCAAGAAAACAGTAGATTTGGCGGTGAATTTTTTTGAGCAAGCAAGCAAAAGGCAGTAAAGGGTTCCTAACCCGGCTGCATCCCTCCAAGTCGCTGGGGATGCGGCTATTTCTCGTGTTCTTCATCGCCACGATGGGAATTGTCCTGTCCCTCGGATACACCTCGTATTCCGTAGCCAGACAAACGATCGAGAACAACGCGCTGTCCTCCAATGAGCAGACGGTCCTGCAAACGGCAGAGAAGCTGGACGTAATATTGCTGCGGTTTGAAGACAGCCTGGGACAGCTTTTCTACAACAAGGATATTCAGAAAGCCGTAATGCAAGGAAATCAGTCTGCTGCAAATATCGGGCAACATCAGGAGCAGTCTAAAGTGATCACCGGGGAGCTGGAACATTGGCTCTCTGCAGTAAGCGGGATTCAAGCCGTGTACCTTGTACCGTTAAATGCCAGTCTCTCTATCTCTGCTACGGGAACGACTGACAGCGCCTTTGTGGAGGAGATCCGCGCATCCTCCTGGTTCAAGCAGCTGCAGGAGAAACCGCAGAGCTTATGGATTACGCAGGCATTGAAGCAAGGGGACCAGTCGGGAGTGCTGCATTTCGCCAAATCCATCGCGGGGGATGCCGGCGGCACCGGTTACATCGCTGTCTGCGATATCAAGACTACAGAACTGGAGAACCAGCTCAGCAAAGTCAATCTGGGAATGGACTCCTACATTCAATTACTGACGGACAAAGACGAGCTGATTGCCTCTTCACAGCACCAGGAGGCGGATACCTATCTGCGGCTGGGCGGAACGCTGCTGAAAGGCGTTAATCAAACCTCAGGCTCGCTGCCGACCAAGGATGAGGAAGGCGAATCCATTCTTGCGGTGTACGGCACACTAGAGAGCTCCGGCTGGAAAGTACTCGGGGTGGTGCCTGCTGAGAATCTGATCAAAGATGCCGGGCGTATTCTTAACACTACGTACATAGCGGTTGGCGCAGCGGCAGTAATTGCCATTATGATCGGCTTGTGGATAGTAAGGATGGTATCGAGGCCGCTCTCAAAGCTAAGGCACTTGATGTTTCAGGGAGCCGAAGGCGATCTGCGTGTGCGGACCAAGATCACTTCCCGCGACGAGATCGGCCAGTTATCCAGCTCCTTCAATGCAATGATGGAGCGGATTACAGAGCTGGTTGTCCATACCAACGAGACCGCCCGCGAAGTGCTGGAGACCGCCGATGCATTAGGCAGCGCTTCACGCAAGACGGCTGCTGCGGCAATGGATATTGCTGCGGCGACGGAAGAGATTGCTGGCGGTGCAGGCAATCTGGCACTGGAAGCGGACCGCGGAAACGAAATGACGGCGGCAATCTCAGGGCAGATGGATATGGTTTTTGCTGCCGCCCATGAGATGGAAAGCACGGCGCATAGTGTAGGACAAGCTAGTGAGGAAGGCGTTGTGAAGTTAAAGGAACTGCTGGGCAGAACACAAACGACAGGCGAAATGACCCATCATCTCGTGGTAAAAGTCAATGAATTGAAGGTAACTGCTTCTTCGGTAATTAAAGTGCTTGAGGTTATGCAGAATATTACGCAGCAGACTAATATCCTGTCACTGAATGCTACGATTGAAGCGGCAAGAGCGGGGGAGGCCGGCCAGGGCTTTATGGTCGTGGCCGATGAAATCCGTCAATTGGCTGACCAATCCAAGCGTTCCATTACGGTTGTCGCTGAGATTACCGACAAGATCATGGACGATATGAATGAGACTGTGGCCGCGTTGTCGGAAGTAGCTCCGCTGTTCAATGAACAGGTGGCTTCTGTCCGCAATACCAGCGACATCTTCGTATCCGTGCAGGAACAGATGAATCATTTCATCGACAGGCTGGAATCAGTCTCTTCATCGGTCGATGGACTTAACCAGTCACAACGAGTGCTGTCAGAGACGATTGGCAATGTCAGCTCCTTCGCCGAGGAATCATCAGCTGCCTCCGAGGAGGTTGCTTCCTTAAGCGGTGAGCAGCAGAATGTGAGCGATTATCTGGTTGAACTTTCCGGCAAGCTGGAACATGCTTCAAGCATGCTTAAAGAAAGACTGTCCAAATTTAGTGTCTAACCGTTTGCATGTAAAAAAGCAATGCATCCATTACACCGCTCCACCCATTTACGGGTAGAGCGGTTTTTTGCCATACCTTGAACCGTCTCATGTAATAAATCAGCAAGGTGGGCATAATAGATCCCAGGAACAACGCAGTTGGCTGATCCGCACATACATTCAGGAGGAATGGCATTGCACAAGGTAATCCATAAACGTATATTCTGGGGCCTGCTTATTTTGTCGGCACTGCTTGCAGTACTCATTCTAAGGCTGGCATGGGTTCAACTGCTGCTTAAGAATCAGCCGGTCCCCGGTGCGGAATATTCTCTTGCCCGGATGGCCGAGATTCAGAGTGAGCGGGAGACTGTGTTGGACAGCGGGCGTGGCCGGCTCTATGACCGCAGCGGAAAGCCGCTTGCCGGTGAAACCGTTTGGGCGGCAGCCTTTTTTCCGCAGGAAGAACAACCTGCTGCTGCCATTAGCCCGGGAACGGAAGCGGGAACGGAACCTCAACGTCGTCTTGCCGCGATCCTCGGAGTCCCTTATGAGCAGCTCCAGAGCAGAATCTCCGGAGTAAAAGAGCCGTTTTTATGGCCCTCTGCCACAACCAAGACCCCCCAGGCGCTAACACCGCAGCAGGCACAAGAAGTGGAGCATTTGGGTCTGGGCGGGGTCAGAGTCCTGCCGTTCTCCCGCAGATATGAGAATGAAGCGTCAGGACGGCAATGGCTGGGGTATATGTCGGAGGCTTCCAAGACGAAGGCGAAGGACTCGCCCACGGGACTAAGAACTCCACTGACCGGAACGGATGGGCTTGAGAAAACCCTGGAAACGCTGCTTCAAGGTGTTGGTCACACGGAGGCATATGCCCAGGTGGATGCGCGTGGCAACCGGCTTCCGGGAAGCCCTATAAAAGTGAAGGCACCAGGCAATCCCTATTACCCCTTGTCGATCTATACGACGATTGATAAGCAGCTTCAAGCAGGAATTGAGCAGCTGGTTACGGAGGCAGGATTGAAAGAGGGCGCGGTGGTAGTGCTGGATACCAAAAATGGTGATATACAGGCGATGGTGTCTCTGCCCTTTTATAATCCAGGGCATATTTCGCCTGAAGGCGGGGAGTGGAATAACCGGGCACTGCAGGCAGCCGCACCCGGCTCCATCTTTAAGATTGTAACGGCCGCAGCCGCGCTGGAGGCCGGGATCACCTCGCCGGACGAGAAGTTCTATTGCTCGGGGCATTATGACAAATACGGTCTGTCCTGCCAGAACGGCAAAGGACACGGTTCCCTTACGCTGGCGCAAGGGTTCGCCGTGTCCTGCAATACAGTATTTGCTTCCCTCGCCGAGCGGCTGAGCGGCGCGCAGCTTCAGGCCACTGCACTGGCGCTTGGCCTGGGAAGAGATGTGGGCTGGCAAGCGAAGGACACGCTTGGCCTGCCGCTGCTCCGGCCGCTCGCCGGGGAGCAGCCAGGAACGATCTTTACGACCCTGCTGCCGGACGACGGCGGAGCAAGGGTGCAGACAGCCATTGGCCAGCGGGATGTAAGAGTGACGCCGCTGCAGGCGGCCAATCTCGTCGTCACGCTGCTGCATGGCGGCAAGGTCAGAGCACCGCGCATTCTGCAGCGGGTCGCGTTCAGAAACGGCCAGACGCTTAAGGAGCTGCCGGGACACCTGGCTCCGGCTTCCGCCGGACAAATCTCGGAGTCGACGTCCAGGCTGCTGTTGTCCTGGATGCGGCTGGTCGTCACAGAGGGAACCGGCAGACACCTGCAAGAAGCACATTGGCCGCTGGCCGGCAAATCGGGCACGGCCCAGACCCTAGTGAAGGGAGCGCCGCGCAACAATCAGTGGTTTATCGGCTACGGTCCGGTTAACCGTCCACGGTATGCCGTATCCATCGCTGTGGAGAATGTGGCCCCTGGCAGTGCCCATACGGCAACCAAGCTGTTTGGTCAGGTATTCGACTTGTTGGCCGCGTCTTCGGGAGCTTGAGAGGGTTCTGTTTCACCGGTGACGGATCCTCCGGCAGTTGAAGGTTCAGCTGCCGCAAACGGCGAAACGATAAATTCCTCCTGTGGCAGGTAGATCCAGCGCTGGAGATAACCCTGCTGAATCAGCTCTTTGATCAGAATAAGCAGGATCGGAGACAGGATCAGTCCGGCTACGCCAAAGGCGGACATGGAGAAGAGTACAAAGGACAACATCAGAAAGGCTGAGGATACGCCGATCGAATTGCCGGTAATCTTCGGCTCCAGCAGCTGGCGCACAATCAGCACAACCGCCAGCAGGACGAGCAGTCCGATCGCAAGCGAAGTATTGCCCACGATAAACAAATAAATGATCCAGGGAATCAGAATCGTCGATACCCCAAGCAGCGGCAGCACATCAAATACAGCGCATACCAGCGCCATGGTGATCTCATTTCCCGTTCTCAGTATGAACAGGCCGGCCAGCACAATAACGAAAGTGATGCTGATCAAGATTAGCTGGGCTTTGAGATAGGAACCGATGGCTTTAAAAACGTTGCCTTGGACGAAAGCGAAAGCCGTCTTAAAGGTCTTGGGCATTTTATCATGAGCGATCTTGCGCCAGTCCTTGATCTCCATGCTGAGGAAAAAAGCGAGAATAATGGCAACGCCGAAATTACCCATAAAGGAGGAGAAAGAGCCAAGCACACCGACCATATACTTAAAGAAGCTGACCATCCATTTGGAAAGAATGTTGGTGGCATCGGTGAAATAGCCATTTATTTTCGTTGTAAGATCAGGCGGCAGCGCATCAATCTTATGCTGCAGATAAGTGGTGGTTTCTTTAAAATGCATTTGAAGCATCTTTGTGTATTCAGGTAAGCTATCCGAGAATTGAAGGGCCTTTGTCGCAATGAGCAGTCCTGCACCGAACAAGACGCCCAGCAGAATAATCAGAAACAGCAGTACGGAAATTGCGGAGGCGAACGGTTTGCCCAGTCCCTTGCGGTTCAGGAAGCGGGCCAGCGGCTCGATCAGCAGGAATACAAAAAAAGACAGGAATACCGGTGCGGCCAGTTGATACAGCTTGCTGAAACCTAGCATTACGAGATACACCGTCAGCACCACCAAACCAATATCAAAGAAGGTGCGCCAATATTTTTTGTACAGCGGCAGCATAAGTATAAACGACTCCTTTTTCAGATTACTTTTTTAGAAAATTTGACAATTTAGGCTCCAATTCATTGTACACGATTTTAATAAAAAAGCGTCTTTTTCTTTGGTACCTGTGTTAAAATAGGGGGTAACGTTTTTTCGTGGGATTCTGCTCACCTAAAAACCGCGAGGCATATTATACTCTACTTGGCCGTACCCGAATATCTGCTTGCAGACGTAAGACGAGCCAAAGTCAACTCTGGAAAAGCGGTGAATATACATGCAGACTTTGCTGCTCTGGTTATTTTACATCTCGACCTTTTATGCGTTCATTCCTGGAATGATCAGCCGGATCTTCGGTTACCGCGTATTCCGCAAAGGGATTGGGCGCTCCGAATTTGCACTGACCTTTGATGATGGTCCCGATCCGCACTATACACCACTTTTACTGGATCTGCTTAAACGTTATGATGCCAAGGCGACTTTCTTTGTAGTCGGGTCGCATGCCGAACAGAATCCGGAACTTATTAAGCGTATGCATGATGAGGGACATCTTATCGGCATTCATAATTATGTGCACAAGAGCAACTGGGTGATGCGTCCCGCTACTGTCAGGCGGCAGATTCAACGCACGGATGATATTATTTACAGTATTACCGGGGAGCGGAGCACCTATTACCGTCCGCCGTGGGGGATAGTCAATCTGTTCGACTTCTCCAAACGCCGCCAGGTTCAAATTGTGCTCTGGTCGGCTATGTTCGGCGACTGGAAAGAGAAGCTCGGCGCAGACCGGCTGACCGAGAAGCTGATCGACAAGCTGAACCCGGGCGAAGTGATGCTGCTCCATGATTGCGGGACAACACTCGGTGCAGATCCGAAAGCGCCGGAGCATATGCTGGTTGCCCTGGAACGGATGCTGGAGGAAGCGCGGCTTCGGGGCTTGCGCAGCATCCGGATCGACCAGATGATCAAGAATGTGCAGAACTCGCCGATTCAGCGGATCTCCTACGGCAAACGGCTGATTGTCGGCCTGTGGCTGGCCTGGGAGCAAGTCTTCCAGTTCCTCTTCCGCTTAAAGACGATCTCACCTGCTGACCCGTTCCTCCATTACCGGCTGCGCAAATATCAAGGCGGCACCGTGCAGATGGAAGGCGGCGAGGTCTTGAACAAAGGCGATAAGGTCATTGAGCTGCACATCGACAACCGGCAGCTGTTCGAGATTGGCCTGAATTCCCGCTCTTCAGCACAGCTTGCGATCCGCATGATACGCAGGATGGAAAAGGATCTGCCGGTGCTTGCGGAGCAAATAGCCGGCGATGTGGATTTGGCCGAGGCCAAGGCGCTATACGGTGTCAGCATGCTCAACCGCGGGCCGGAAAAATTTGGCTTCATGGTCCTGGATCTGCCGAACGGCTGGTTTGCCCGTTCCTCCAAGTTTTATTTAAGTCTTCTGCTTAGTGTTATTCATCCCTCAGGCGGAGAGAGGCTGAAAGTCCGCAGCGAGGCTCTGATCCCCAAGATGATTCTGATGCCCATTTCACAGCTCTTGGATCAGATGAATCAGCAGCGCCCGCAGAAACAAGCGAACCCGCGTGAGTGTATTCGCGAAGAAGAGTTGACCCTGGAAGCTGAACTGCCGGGAGCGACGGTTATGCATTGATTTGAGGATTCCCGAACTTTTATATAATTCGATATAGCTGGCTTAAAATGCTCCGGCAGCCGTAATTGGCTGACGGGGCTTTTTTTGTTAGATTCATGATTTATCGTGAGTATAATATGCGGAATAGTTTTTGTTTTTACATTTTGGAAATTCGAACAGAGATCTTAATTAAATACTCTTCATAGCCCCTAACTGAAAGATCATCTAACAAAACATCCTCATAAAAAAATCCCTCTACTTCTATGTTCTTATCCTTAGCATATTTAATTATCCGATCATAAGTTTCACTTACACTCGAGTATCCCTCTGTATGATATGCGATTAAATATGTCCCTTTTTCTCGCTGGAAATTTGAAAAATTTGAATCTTTACTAACTCGAGTAAAAAGGTAATCATAATTGAATGGTTCATTTGCTAAAACTCTTTTTGTATTTCTCATCCAGCCTACTGAATGGGATGCTTCAATACTATAAATATTCAAGTACTTTTCGTGTTTGATCATGGAATCGTAAATGCTTTTATCATTTGTGTAAGGATCAGCCTCTGTTATTACCAAAAACTCTTCGTTATTTTCCTCCATAACAATATCAGCTGAATTGATCTCAGTGGCTGCTTGGGTAATTCGTTTCTTCTCTGATATTATACTTTTCATTTTTTGAAGCTGTTTAATTTTTGAATTCAGCAGCTTCTCTTCTTTATCAAGTAGGGCAATGAACTCATGAGGTGATCTTTTTTTTAAATATTCTTTTATCTCTTTTAATGGCATTTCTAATTCTTTAAGTATTGAAATCACTTTAAAGACATCAATTTGATTAATTGAATAATATCTATACCCATTTTCAGCTATAAATTCAGGAGAAAGAATTCCAAGTCGATCATAGTGAAATAATGTATCCTTGCTAATACCCAACACTTTTGCAAATTGGCCAGAAGTTAAATGAGTTTGAAAAATTCTCTCCATAAAACCCTCCTTGACTATAGTGTTACACCATACTTTATTATAACCAAGTAACCTTCAAATAGCAGTAGTACACGGGGATTCTGATCTATTTGGAATTTTAATATGAGAGGATAAAAAGGAATGAAAATTTTAGTTACAGGAGCAACAGGAACAGTAGGCGGACACATTGTAGAACAACTTCTTTCAAATGGTGTTGAGGTAAGGGCCTTGTCTCGCAACCCCAAAAACTCAAGTTTTTCACCTGAAGTCCATTCTGTAGCAGGAGACCTCAACAATCCTGAAACCCTACAAGTACATCTTCAAACTGTTGACAGTCTATTTTTGATTACGCAGAGCGAGCAAACAGAAGCTAGATTTTTGGCAAACCAAAGAATTATTCAATTGGCGAAAGATGCCAACATTAAAAAGATTGTAGCGTTGATGGATTATGAAGGAAACCCAATAGAGAGCATCATTCAAGATAGCGGAATGGACTGGACAATCTTAAGGCCGGCAGAATTTATGAAGAATGCACTTTATTTTTGGGCAGAATCCATTCAAAAAGAAGGGATTGTAAGAACGGGATTCCCTGATGCTTTGAGCGTTAGAATTCACGAAGCAGATATTGCCGCTGTTGCAGTTAAAGCGCTCACCGAAGAAGGTCATCATGGAAAGATATATACTTTAACTGGTCCACAATCGTTATCTAACAGGAGTGCGGTTACACAGATTTCTAAAATTATTGGCAAACCGATTGAGCTAATTGAACTGACTGAGGAACAAGTAAGACAAAACGCCAAAATTCAAGGATTTGATGATGAATTCATAGAAGACTTCATCATAGGAATGGTAAAGAATCCACCAGAAAGCAACTGTAAAGTTTTACCGACAGTAGAACAAATAACAGGAAAACCAGCAAGAACTTTTGCTGAGTGGGTTACTGAAAACAAACATTACTTTGAGTAAAATAAGATGTCCTCAGCGTATTTACAGGTATTGCCCAGTCCGCTGACGGGCAGGTCTACATGATAAAGGAAGGAATCACTTAAGAACTGTCGAATATTTTGTTTTATCACGGAGGTGACATATGAAAGAGCGTAATTCTACTTACAATATTGGCAATGTTGCTCTAGGTTTTGAAGAAGAGGTTGAGCGGCTGAAAGTACAAACAATGATGGGGTGGGATAAAGAGTTCCGTAACTTACAATGGTATGGATTGCAGGATGGAATGAGCGTGTTAGAACTTGGAAGTGGTCCCAGTTTCGTTACTGAACAATTAGTCCATAGTTTGCCGGAAAGTGAGATTACAGCTTTGGAAATTGATCAAAAGCTACTGGCTGAAGCTAAAGACCGGTTACATCATATCCCTTCGTCCAAACTGCGGTTTGTACATTCTTCTGTGTATGACACCGGACTCCCTGATCATTCCTATGATTTTGCTATTGCAAGGTTACTGTTTCTTCATTTGCATAATCCGGTGGAGGCTGCAAGAGAAATTTATCGTGTACTAAAGCCTGGTGGGAAACTTGTCATTATCGATATTGATGACGGGATTTTTGGAGCGGTTAGCCCGAATATGGATTTACTGCCTTCTGTGATAAAGAAGCTGGCGGATCATCAAGCTGCAAAAGGGGGCAATCGGTATATCGGCAGGGGGCTGCCACGACTCTTAGCACAGGCAGGTTATAGCGATTTAGATATGGATACTGTTATCCAGCATAGTGATCTTCATGGAATGGAAGGTTTTAAACGGCAGTTTGATATTAACCGGTTTAGGGTTTTTTACAATAAGGGAATTATCAATGAAGAAGAATATGAACAATTACAACAAGTCTCTGAGAATTTTAATTATTCTCCTGAAGCCTATGCGATGATGACCTTTGTGATGGCATGTGGTAAAAAACCAGAGGACCGCTGAACGAACGGGTAACCTTATCCTAACAAACACACCGACACACCAACACGGCAGCCGTTGTACCGGCTGCCGTGTTGGTGTAACATCTGTGCAGAAGATCACACTATTTAGCGTTTATTCATAGCATCCCCGGGTACAGTCTAGTCGCCAATAGGGGCAAATTTATTCTCTACAGTAATATTGGAGAACTTTGCATAGTTCAGTTGCTCAATCACATTTGCAACATCATTGCTGTCAACGGCAAATCCGACATATACCGAACCTTGCATAACGATTGTCCGCTTGCCGATCAGCGTCCATTTTTTTCCGTCTATAGATCCATAAGCATAGAAAGTATCTCCTTGACGGCCAAGTTTAAGCCAATAGCCTTGTTCCACACCATTAATCTTGAACGGAATATCCGGAAGTAGTTGAATCCCGGCTTTTTCGGCAGCAGAAGGGCTGTCTAAAGTTTCGGTCAATACATCGAATTCTCCGCCCTTAAGGTTTCTTCCCGTCAGATAAGATGACCAGGCGGTAGCTTTAAATAACTTCACCCAGGAGAGGCCGAGGGCCGTAGCAGCACTGTCTTCTTTCAAGTCATCGCGGATCATCAGTCCTGTGAAGGCGTGGTTGTCAACGTCTCCAATCTTCTCCAGCTTCGCGGTAACCGCCATATCTCCGTTCATTTCTTTATACACAAAGTGAAAGTCGTCTTTGGCCGCATTGTTCGCATCTGATCGTTCAAGGCTGCCTTCGCTACTTCCAAGCTTTCCGTTTCCTTTAACAGTAATCACATCGCCTATCATGCTTCCGGAACCTTTAATGTCCGGATTGCCGATATCTTTGGAGGTCCAGCCCTTGCCAGCCAAAGCAGAGGAGGAGGTATTGACATGGATGTTGGCGGCAGTGGTTTGTGTCTCATTTCCTTTGGTGTCCGTGACTCTTGCAGAGATATAGTGGGAAGCATCCTCTAGTCCCTTGATCGAATAGGTGTAAGTGTTGCCTTTCTTCACTGCATCTCCAAGATATTTAGATCCATTGTATACAGCAACTTTCTTTATTTTGTGTCCGAATTTGGAAGAAGCTTTGATTTTAACCTCGATCTCTTTCCCTAAAGCAAACTGGGCATTGTTCCCTGGTGCCATGAGGCTGGCTTCGGGATTTTCGGCAACATGGTCCATACCGGCAAGACCGTTAGTATAAAGTTCAAGCCATGTATAACCGCTTTCTGTAATTGTTTTATAGGCATCCTTGATGCCCCAGATATTATTCTTCTTTTCCCACTTGTCGTCTATACCGTTTTGATTGGTGTCAAATTGATCCTCTCTCTGTTCTTCTACGACACCAAAGGCCGAGATATATCCCCCAACCTCATGTTCCGTGTTGATATATCTTCCCGAGCCTTGCTCTACTTCCGCAACAATTCTTGCGTCGATAGCGCCGCGACGCGGATAGGTAGCTCCCGCTTGTTGCAGAATGCTTTTCAGTAACGGTTGGTTAGCGGGTTTTACACCGGAATTAACGTAATCATCAAATGCTTTATCGGTAGTACCGTGATTTACTCCCGTACTGTCCGCCGAAAGATACGGCTTGCTTACTAAGTTCGTCATTTGGTCACCGCTGTTGTCACCGGAAAATTTCACAGTATCAGAGGATTCATTCAGCAAACCAGTAAGCTCCCCGTTGATTCGGTTCCCCGCGATGTAGAAGCCGCCAAGCTTCTTGGATTCCCCGGCATCAATAACCCTTTGAGTCACGTTATCTCTTGTACCTGGACCGGCAATTTCGATATTGTTCATAAAATTAGTAAAGGTAAAACCCCCGCCATAAGTTCCATTAAAGCCCCAATTATAAATTACGTTGTTGGAGAACTGAACAACTGCGACATGCTCTGCATCCGCAGCACCTGCATAACCGCCGCCCAGCCTTGGGTTTCGCGAGGTGTGGTTCGTGTACAGATTGTGATGGAACGTTGTTTTATCTCCGCCTGAAATACCGCCATAGCCATGTCTTCCTTTGGTATGCCCGGATAGAGTCAGACTTTCCGAAATCATTGACCACTGGATTGTACCGTTTTCGCCTCTGTATAACGATAAGGTTTCATCCGTGTTCCAGCTGAAGGAACAATGGTCAATAAGGAAGTAGTTGTTGTCCCTGCCCCAAAGCGCATCCATCGAATCGCTGCCGCTAAATACATTGGTGGCACCCGGACGGAAAGAGATATAGCGAAGAATGATGTTTTCCGAATTGCTGATATCGGTATCCCAGCCTGCAATCGTGATTCCGTTGCCTGGGGCGGTTTGCCCGGCGATGGACAGGTTTTTGATATTGTTGAGCCGCAGGGTGCTTTTCAGTTCAATCGTTCCGGAAACATGAAAAACAATCGTACGCCCCTCTTTAGGTGTAGATACAATCCCATACCGAAGCGACCCTTCAATCGGTTTGTCATTGACAGCGTAATCTTTGAGGGTGGTTACGATATATACATCGCCTCCCCGGCCACCGCTGGTATAGGCGCCTCCACCTTCCGCGCCCGGAAAGGCTATAATTGAGGCACCTGTAAAAATCTTGTCTCCATCTGCCTGTCCTGAGGCATCAAGAGGCTGGATTCCCAAAAATGAAAACGCTACCGAAATACTCGTGAAAACGGCTAAAACCTTGTTGAATCTTTTACTCTTTCTGTTCATCTTTTGACGTATAACATGGATGCAGCCTTATCTTGAGGCAGTGCTCCTGTTATACTTCCTCCTTTCAGTCAAATGTTGTGGGTACGTACGTGATTTTTTGTTTCTTTTTACTGCAACAAGCAGACTACTGCTAATACTTTAAAACTTTTAGGCCGCATTTACCTGCCAAAAAGAAATTATTTTGTGCCAACTATTGCTCTTGGTTCTTGCGTAGATGAGCAAATCCATATTATGTTCTTAGTATTGCAGAAATTTCACTGCTTGGTATTCCGTGACGATAGGGAGGAAGACATGAATATTAAATATCAGCATCGTGACCAGGCGTTTCATTCCTTTATTTCAACCAATAACACCTATCCTCTTCATCTGCATAAGAATGTAGAGATCACGATGGTTTTGTCCGGCAAAATCAATATCAGCATCAATGGACAAGATTATGTTTTGTCAGAGGGGGACATGGCGATCATTTTTTCCAATCAACCTCATAGCTACAAAACGATAGAGAAGAACCAGATCCTGCTGATCTTTTTCGATGCTACATTTCCGGGGGATTTCACGGGGGAGTTGTTTAATCATGTCCCGGATAACCCTGTAATCCCCAAGCATCAGATGCTTCCGGGCCTGCTGACAACCTTGTATACACTATATAAAGAACAATGTGACAATCGTTTGCTCAAGGCTTATACCTCTGTAGTACTAGGGCACGCTCTGCCATTATTGTTAATGAAAAAAGTAGACTACAAGAAAGAAATGGATCTCATTCCCAAAATTCTCGCTTATATCGACATTCACTTTTTAGATCATATAGATCTGGATACGCTTTCAAAAGAGCTTGGCATCAGCAAGTTTATTATTTCCCGCATCTTTTCTGAACAATTCCACATCTCTTTTCGGGATTACATCAATGGACAGCGGGCAGCCTTTGCCCACATGTTGCTGTTATCGACTACCCATCCGGTCACCGATATCGCGTTTGATTCCGGATTCAACAGTTTGCGCTCATTCTATCGTGTTTTTAAAAAGGAATATGGAATAACCCCTAATGAATTCCGCCGAAAAGTATTTGAGGATTGAAAATAAGATTGTTGTCTGGGCGAATAGAATATGTGTTGAACATTTAAACGTGAAAGTTCTTAGGCCTAAAGATGTTGAGTTCTTTATCGGTCAGGCATTTGAGAAGGATGAACTAAGCCGCATTTACGCTACCTAGAGCGTGACTTCAAACTGGAAGAGTTCTGGAAGAGTTCTGGGGAAGCAGGGGATTTAGTATTGAAAGTAGGGTCCCTAAAAACCCGCAGCGGGTTCGTGTATTCGGACGGACTCAGGAGACGCTATGGAGAGTAAAACCCCTGTTTATTCTCTTATGCGGACCCAGGCGACCTTATCGGCTCTGCATTCTATCTAAAAACGGCCAGCAGGGAGAAATAACTGCGCTGGAGTCCGTTGTCCTCCTGTAACAGGTTAAAAACCCCAAATAAGTGCAACTCGGTCCGTTTGTGCTCAGAGCGAGGAATACACTTTCCGGACGCACACACGCCTTTGGAAGAAGAGCGAAGTCTCTGAAACCCCGAGACGTAAGCCTCCATCACAAAAACTACCTATTGGCGAAATGCCTTTCTCCGCGTGTGATCAGAAAATGGTACTGTACCCATGATTACTTGGGCATACAGCAGCGGTTTTGGCGGAGAAGCGGTTTGAAGACACGCCCTAGTGAAATGAGAGGTAGAAGTGCACCTGAATCGTCTGCACGCGGACTACATACAGAAATGATCGAATCAGCTAAACAAAAGAGCAGTCCCACATACGTAGTGGGGACTGCTCTTTTTGTCTGAATTATAATTAGGCTGATGCCTTAAAGCTTGATTAGATCTTCAACACGCCGCCCTTGCTGGCATTGGTAACAAGCTTGGAGTAACGGGCCAGATAGCCGGTTTTGACTTTCGGCTCGAACTCTTTCCAGCCGCTGCGGCGGACTGCAAGGACTTCTTCCTCAACCAGCAGTTCGATCTTGCGGTTGTTGAGGTCCAGCTCGATGATGTCGCCATCTTCGACAAAAGCGATCGGGCCGCCTTCAGCCGCCTCCGGAGAGATATGGCCGATGCTGATGCCGCGGGACGCGCCCGAGAAGCGGCCATCGGTGATCAGGCCGACCTTGGCACCAAGACCCATGCCGACGATCTGCGAAGTCGGTGCGAGCATTTCCGGCATGCCGGGACCACCCTTCGGTCCTTCATAACGGATAACCACGACATGGCCTTCCTTGACTTTGCCGTTCGCGATGCCTTCCAGCGCTTCTTCCTGAGAATCGAAGCAGATTGCCGGACCTTTATGGTAGCCGCCTACAGAGGCATCAACGGCACCAACCTTGATGATGGAACCTTCCGGTGCAAGATTGCCGTATAGCACGGACAGACCGCCCACTTCGGAGTAGGGTTTGTCCAGCGTATGAATAACCGTGGTATCTTGAATCTCATGTCCACGGACATTTTCAGCCAGCGTTTTGCCGGTAACGGTCATGCAGTCGCCGAAGATGGCGCCCGGTTTCTTCAGCAGCTCGTTCAGCACGGCACTTACGCCGCCTGCCCGGTCTACATCCTCGATGAAGATATCGGAGGCCGGAGCCAGTTTGGCCAGATAAGGCACGCGGTTCGCTACTTCATTGATGCGTTCCAGCGGATAGTCGATGCCTGCTTCCTGAGCCAGTGCCAGCGTATGCAGTACGGTGTTGGTGGAGCCGCCCATCGCCATGTCCAAAGCAAAAGCGTTGTCCAGAGATTCCTGGGTCACGATGTCGCGTGGTTTGAGATCCAGCTTGATCAGCTCCATGAGCTGGGTTGCCGATTTGCGGACAAAATCTCTGCGTTCTTCCGCTACAGCCAGGATTGTACCGTTGCCCGGCAGCGCCAGTCCCATCGCTTCCGCAAGGCAGTTCATCGAGTTGGCGGTGAACATGCCCGAACAGGAGCCACAGGTCGGACAGCCGAATTGTTCAAGCTCCAGCAGCTCAGCATCATTGATCTTGCCGACCTGATGGGCGCCTACGCCTTCAAATACAGAGGTAAGGGATAACTTCTTGCCTTTGCTGTCTACGCCGGCCTTCATCGGGCCGCCGCTGACGAAGATAGTCGGGATGTTGACGCGCAGTGCGCCCATCATCATGCCCGGGGTGATTTTATCACAGTTAGGAATGCAGACCATGCCGTCGAACCAGTGGGCGGAAACGACGGTTTCCAGCGAGTCGGCGATAATCTCGCGGCTTGGCAGCGAATAGCGCATACCGATATGGCCCATTGCAATCCCGTCATCTACACCGATCGTATTGAATTCGAAGGGAACGCCGCCAGCTTCACGAATGGCTTCCTTAACAATTTTGCCGAACTCCTGAAGATGCACATGACCCGGAACGATATCAATATAGGAATTGCAGACCGCGATAAACGGCTTGCCGAAATCCTCCTCTTTTACTCCGGCTGCCCGCAGGAGACTGCGGTGTGGAGCCCGGTCAAAGCCTTTTTTAATCATGTCTGAACGCATTTTCTTGGCTGCCATAATGAAATTTCCCCCCTGAAAAGTTTGTTAGCTTCAGCTTCCGTGAATGTATCCAAGCTCACTACGGAAGTTTTTGCCTGGTGTCGTATAGTGTCGCATTAACGCATCACAATCCCAAAAGCTGCGTGTCTGCGGTTTATAGATAGAACGGGGTCCAGCTTCTTAAAGGAGAAGTAGGGCGAAGCCGTTTCTATAAAAAATAAGACCGATTAAGCTTAAACGGTAAGCTGCCATGAATAGCAGCCAGCCATTGTTATTAGTGAGTCTATCACAAAAGGCCTCTTTTTTCTACCGGACAATGTGAAGTTTGTCGGATGACGCAATGGGCCGGGGGGCGCAGAAAAAGCCTATCCCCGGAGGGGGAGGATTTATTTGGAAGTGCATCCAGAGGGGATTATAATCCGGAAGAAGCTAACGGACAAGCGGGATTGTATTTTCCTCCCACTCTAGACAACTTAAGGAGACCTCAGTAAGATGGTACTTAGCTTTTTATGGGAGGTGCTGGAAGATCCGGGATTGTCCATCATATCACTGAGGAGGAAAGAAAATGTCACAGCGTACAACCTTTTTTAATCCGATTGCAGCAAGTTCAGCTGACCCGTGGGTATTCAAACATACCGATGGCTGCTACTACTTCATGTCTACCCGCTCCAAAGGTCTGGAACTCACCCAATCCAGTACTTTGACCGGTCTTGCGGAAGGCCGTAAGAAATTAATTTGGTCTCCCGAACCGGGAGGCAGCTACAGCTACAACCTGTGGGCGCCGGAGATTCATCACTTGGATAACAAATGGTATATCTACTACACCGCCAATGACGGCGGAGGCGATGAGTCGCGCCGAATCTGTGTGCTGGAGAACGAACAGTCTGATCCGCTGGAAGGGGAGTGGGTGTGGAAAGGCGCGCTGCAGACACCTGTTCCTGGCTTGGATGGTACGGTGATGAGACTGCGGAATGAGCTGTATTTCCTGTATGCCGGATATGGTCATTCCCCTGAGTACGGATCAGCTGTTTACATTATGCGGATGAGTGATCCCTGGACGGTTGCAGGGGAACATCGTCTGCTCACCGCTCCAACCTTGTCTTGGGAGAAACAAGGCGGTATGGCCATTAACGAAGGCCCGGTGATCCTGCAGCGCAACGGCCGTATTTTTCTGGTATATTCGGCGAGCACAACCTGGTCTGAGGATTATGCACTGGGTATGCTCACAATGAGCGAAGCTTCTGATCCTATGGAACCGCTAACATGGGAGAAATCGATGCTGCCTGTATTTTGCAAAAGTGTGGAGAACGGGATTTATGCTACCGGACATAACAGCTTTACCCGATCACCCGATGACCGGGAGGATTGGATCGTCTATCATGCGCTTCCTGCCGCTGGAGCGGATGTAGCTTTGCGGGCAACCCGGATCCAGAAATTCGGGTGGAAGCCGGATGGAACACCGGATTTCGGGGTTCCCTATAGCGATAATCATGCCTTGACCGTGCCGTCGGGCGAATAAGTGCTGAGGATCAAACAAATATAAAATCAAGATAGAAAAGGCCATTTGTTACAATAATACTGTAACAAATGGCCTTTTCATGCGAATTGAAGTCCAGAAAACATTCTGCTGTGAATAACGGATTAAACGGCTGATTATCAAGCATTACTAGGTAAAACATAGGTTTTTAAAACCCTTTCGCACTCGAATAGTAGTCTGATAAGCCGGATTATTTGTTTAATTGAGACTTAAAATATTACAAAAATATTGTTTGAAAGCGTTGACAATGAAGATCAACATCCTTATAATTCGACTTAAGATACAGAAAAGCTGTATCAATCACATGATTTTTATGTCTGATCATTTTACAGGTAAAAGGGGAGTAGTGGCATGGTGCAAAGGAGCGTGGTTTCAAACGTTGGGTTCGCCTAAGATATTGCGGAACTTATTTTATAGTGGGAGGTTAAGTATGAAGAACAATACAAAGCGTCTTTTAAGTCTTTTATTTGTATTAATACTGATCATTTCGACTGTAACAGCATGCAGTGGCAATAAGGCAGAAGATGGGGCCGGAAATAGCAGTAACTCCAACAAAGAGAACACATCCAATGCACAAGACCCGGTTGCTTTTAAAGATATCAGCGGAGACATACGCGGCAATAAAGCGCCCACACAGGAGCAAACCGACGAAGTGAATCATTCCTTGAATGATACATACCTCGGCGACGTTTATGATGAAGTGATTCCAAGCGATTATTCAGCTTATCCTGTTAAAGGAGACGTTGTTCTGGATGTCTGGATGCCTGCAAATTCCAATATCCCGGATATGAACAATCATGTGGTCCAAAAACAGGTGGAGCAATTAACAGGAATCAAGGTAAATTTCATCACGCCGCCAATCGGCCAGGAAGCCGACGCCTTTACTTTGATGATTTCTTCAGGTGATCTTCCAGACATTATCATTGAGCCGGGACGTTATCCGGGCGGTCTGGAAGCGGGTGTAAATGACGGCGCTTATATCGATCTGACAGATCTGATGGAAAAAAATGCACCGAACTATACGAAATGGCGCAATTCCGATGAATCGAGAAGAAAAACTACAGTCACTGATGACGGCAAGCTGCTGGGCTTTTACGGGATCGCCCCGTATTCCGAATGGACCTGGTTTGGAACGCTGATTAAGCAGGAGGCGCTGGACAAAACAGGGCTTGAAATTCCGAATACGATTGATGAATGGCATACCTTTTTGACCAAAGCAAAGGAAGCCGGCTACAAAGCACCGCTAAATTACGGATCCTCTTACGGGCAAATCTTTACCGGCATCATTAATGGTGCATATGGAGTATGGGATTGGACCTTCCTCGATGAGAACGGCAAAGTGGCCTGGGGACCGGCACAGCCGAAAGCCAAAGAATACCTGTCGACCATGCAGCAATGGAACAAAGAAGGACTGCTTAACCCGGATTGGGCAACGGCCGACTTTAACCAAAGAATGGCAAGCGCTATTTCGGGGGACACCGCTGTGATGATGGATTCTCCGGATACGATGTGGAGCTACTGGAAAGAGCAGAGCAATATCGACTTTGTGGGAGCGCTGAATCCGGTTCTGAACAAGGGGGATAAATCGGCCACTACGTACAAGAATTTTAAAAGGGCAGGGACTGAAGCTGCGATCACTACCCAAAGCGAGAATGTGGAAGCGGCAATGGCCTGGCTCGATTTCAATTACAGCAAAAAGGGCTGGGAATTGATTAACTTTGGCGAATACGGAAAGGTACATCTGATAGATGAGACGGGAATGCCTTATTATCCGGAGGACAGTTATATCTTTAAGGACCCTGAAGGTCAGCCGGTATCGACTACTTTATATAAATACCGCATGCATAGCTGGCCGAATATCCGTGATGAGCATCATGCCAACCCGCTGATCGCCACCAAAGGAAGCTACTCCGGCGATATCCGGAAATTCTGGACTGAAAATATGGATACCAGCATGGCAATGCCGCCGATTTCCTTTACCAAAGAGGAAGCCTCACGGGAAGCCGAGCTTGGCAACCAGCTGTCGACACTCCGTGGAGAGTATTTTGCAAAAATCATAATGGGTGAAATGCCGGTTGATGCCTATGATAAATTTTTGAAGGAAGCTCAGAGTATGGGACTGGACGAATTTTTAAGTATCCATCAGGCAGCCTTGGATCGATATAACAAACGATAGGTGGTTGTTTCATGATCCAAAAGGATTTGAAGAAGAACTGGTTTGTCTATCTGTTGGCTGTTCCTGTAGTTGCGTGGTTTCTGATCTTCTGCTACGGGCCCATGTGGGGAGTTCTGATCGCCTTCAAGGATTTCAAGCCCTTGCTGGGGTTTAGCGAGAGCGACTGGGTAGGGTTTAAGCATTTTATTGATTTTTTCCAAGGGCCGTATTTTTGGAGAGTCGTTAAGAATACCCTGCTTTTGAATGTTTGGGGGATCGCCTTCGGATTTACCGCGCCGATTATTCTAGCTTTAATGCTGAATGAAATCCGCGGGGCCAAGTTTAAGAAAACGGTTCAAACCATTACCTATATGCCTCACTTTATTTCACTGGTGGTTGTATGCGGGATCATTCATATTTTTGCCGCAGATGAGGGGATCATTACACAAATACTTCAATTTATAACCGGAAAAGAGTACTCCTCACTGCTTGGCTATTCTTCTTACTTCCGGCCGATTTATACGTTCTCCGGCATTTGGCAGAGCATCGGCTGGGACAGCATCATTTATCTCGCCGCGATGAGCTCCATTGATACTTCATTGTATGAAGCGGCTGAAATTGATGGCGTAGGGCGGATAAAGAAAATGTGGCATATTACGCTGCCTCAGATCAGTCCGGTTATCATCATTCTTTTTATTTTTGCAATCGGCGGCTTGATGTCTTCCGGTTACGAAAAAATTATTCTGCTGTACAATCCTCTGATCTACGATACTGCTGATGTCATTGCATCCTATGTTTACCGCCGCGGCTTAAGAGAAGCCAGTCTCAGTTATTCTACGGCCGTGGGATTAATCAGTTCGATCGTTAACTTCGGGCTGCTGTGGATGACCAATAGAATAGCCAAACGCAGATCCGAGGTCAGCTTATGGTAAGAAAGAGGGACAGCCATGAAAGATAACCTGCAGCCTAAAAAGAAAAAAATCAGGAAGCATAGATCCACAGGGGACAGAATATTTGATTTCACCCTGTATGCCTTATTAACCGCATTAACGCTGGTGTGCTTTTATCCTATCCTGCATATCTTGTTTGCTTCCGTCAGCGACCTGGGCTCCTTAGTGGCTCATAAAGGAATTTTGCTGAGACCGCTGGGATTCACTTTGGACGGCTATAAGCTGGTGTTTAAAGACAACAGTCTGATCAACGGGTACAAAAACACGATTATCTATGTAGGGTTAGGCACGTTAGTCAATATGATCATGACCATACTGGGTGCCTATGTGTTATCCAGGAGAGATTTATACTTCAAAAACTTTATCATGATCCTGATTACGATCACCATGTTCTTTGGCGGAGGGCTGATTCCCTGGTTCTTATTAATGAAGGATATCGGCTTATACAATAATTTATGGGCCATGATTTTGCCAAGCGCTTTAAGTACATGGAACATCATTATCTTACGGACCAGCTTTCAAGCCATTCCGCAGGAATTGGAAGAAGCGGCTACGATTGACGGGGCGAGCCAGGCCCATATTCTAACGAAAGTCATTTTGCCCTTGTCCAAAGCCACACTGGCCGTAATCTTTTTATACTACCTTGTCGGGAATTGGAACTCCTGGTTTAATGCGATGGTGCTGCTAAAAGACAGAGAGCTGTTCCCGCTGCAGTTATTAATGAAGGAAATATTAGTAGCCAATGACGCAACCGCAACCTCAATCGGCAGCGCAGGTGGAGTAGTCATCGACAGTGCACAGAGCCAAACGGCTTTCCGCGAACTCGTTAAATATTGTGCGATCGTCGTTTCTACGCTTCCTATATTAGTGGTATATCCTTTCCTGCAAAAATACTTTGTTAAAGGGGTTTACGTAGGTTCGATCAAAGGATGAGGCAATAGACTATATAAAATGAAATAGAAATTAATAAACAGGAGTGAAGTACACCATGTTGACAGAGGTAAGCAATACACAAGTTCCGCGTCCGGAGTATCCAAGGCCTGAGTTTCTCCGCAAAGAGTGGCTGAGCTTGAACGGAGAATGGGATTTTAGTTTTGATGATGAACGGGTTGGTGAGGATGAACGATGGTACCTGGCCGATGCTCCCGCTTTATTTACAGAAACCATCCAAGTGCCCTTTGCGTTTCAGAGTAAGCTGAGCGGCATTGAAAATCCCTCTTTTCATGATGTGGTGTGGTATAGAAGAAGCTTCGAGGTCCCGGAGGCTTGGGACGGCAAGCGGCTTGTCCTTCATTTCGGTGCAGTGGATTATTTGGCAAAGGTCTGGGTAAACGGGCAGCTGGTGGCGTCACATGCAGGCGGTCATACGCCGTTTCAGGCAGATATCACACCGTCGCTGATTAAAGGAAGCAACACGATTGTGCTGCGGGCGGAAGATTTCAGCCGGGATGTAACCTTGCCGCGGGGCAAGCAATACTGGCTGGAACAGTCCGCTGCCATCTTCTATACCCGCACGACCGGAATCTGGCAGAGTGTCTGGATCGAACCGTTGTCAGCGGTACATCTGAGCAAAACTAGGCTGACGCCTGACATTGACCGCAATGAAATCCGCATCCGGACGTTCCTCCAGGGGTTTAAGGCTGCCGATGAGCTTAAACTTCGCATAACGGTATCGTATAGCGGTGAAGTGGTTGCGGAAGATCAATACTCGATCAGGAATGCCGAGCAGCATCGGACCCTCGGACTGGGTGATTTTACGGATCATGGTCTTGGACGCCTATGGAGCCCCGAGCATCCGAATTTGTATGACATTCAATTCGAGCTGCTTCGGAATGGCGAGGTAGTCGATGAGGCTGCGAGTTATTTCGGCATGCGCAAGGTATCTATTGAGGACGGCAGGCTGTGCCTGAATAACCGCCCGTATTTCCAGAGACTGGTGCTGGACCAGGGATACTTCCCGGAGGGAATTCTAACCGCGCCTACGGACGAAGCCTTGAAGCGTGATGTAGAACTGGCGAAGGAAATGGGATTTAACGGAGTAAGAAAACACCAGAAGACAGAAGATCCCCGTTTCCTGTACTGGTGCGACAAGCTTGGCCTGCTCGTCTGGAGTGAAGCAGCCAATGCCTATGAATATTCTGAAGAGTATGTCCGGCGGTACACCAGCGAATGGCAGGAGATTATTGAGCGGGACTATAATCACCCAAGCATCGTGGCCTGGGTTCCGCTGAATGAGAGCTGGGGAGTTCCCAATGTCCAGATTGATACACGCCAGCAGCAGCACGGACTGGCAATGTATCATTTAACAAAATCTTTGGATGAGATGAGACCCGTTATCTATAACGATGGTTGGGAGCATATGACTACGGATCTGGTAACTATTCACGACTATGAGAGTCGGCAGCAAGTGCTGGAAGAAAGATATGCCACGGCAGAATCCGCCGTGAATGCGATGCCGGCGAACCGTAAAATATTTGTCGGCGGAGCTTCCTATCAAGGGCAGCCGATTCTCGTATCGGAGTTTGGCGGAATTGCCTTCAAGAAAAGCGACTGGGAGGGCTGGGGTTACTCGGGAGCAGAGAATGAGGAGGACTTCCTGATTAAGCTGAAGGCAGTGGTGGACCCGATGTTCACTTCACCGGTGATTCAAGGCTACTGCTATACCCAGTTGACAGATGTCGAACAGGAAATCAATGGGTTGCTCACTTATGACAGAACGCCCAAAGCGCCGCTTGAAGCCATTCGCAATATTATGATGCATAACCATAATAAATAATATTTCACAAAAGGAGTTACACAATGGCACATCTACCAATGCTTCCCCGTCCTGAGTATCCCCGTCCCGACTTTGTCCGGCCCGAGTGGATCAATCTGAACGGTCAATGGCAATTTGAGATTGATCATGGCAAAAGCGGAAAAGAACGCAGTTACCATGACAAAGGACATGATCTCTCGGAAACGATAACGGTCCCCTTCTGTCCGGAAAGCAAGCTGTCCGGCGTAGAATATACAGATTTTATGGCAGCCGTATGGTATAAACGGGAGTTTACTTTGCCGGAGAACTGGACCAATGGCAGAACACTGCTGCACTTTGGTGCAGTTGATTACATGGCGGAGGTATGGGTTAACGGAGTCTCTGTAGGCACGCACTGCGGCGGGTACACTCCGTTCAGTTTTGATATTACCTCCAATTTGTTGCCAGGCGGAAATGTCATTTCCGTCTATGCTGAAGACGATGTCCGTTCCGGTCGCCAGCCCCGGGGCAAACAAAGTGAAATGTTCCAATCGCATGGCTGCGACTACACACGTACCACGGGGATCTGGCAGACAGTTTGGCTTGAGCAGGTGCCCGACGCTTATTTGTCGGACATGAAGGTTGTCTCCGATCCCGACAATGCTTGCGTGCATCTCGAAGTCAAGGTGCACGGAAATGTATCGGGAGATACGCTTACCGTTTCTGCTCTGTATGACGGCAGATCCGTTGGGGAGACCCGTGTCCTTGTCTCCGGACACTCCGTAAAACTTACCCTTCCGCTCTCGGAGGTTCACTTGTGGGAGGTTGGCAACGCCAGACTGTATGATCTGAAGCTGTCCCTGCATACACAGGGCCGGGAGAGCGATACGGTCGATTCTTATTTTGGCCTCAGAACCGTATTGCTGGATGGAATGAAATTCCTGATCAACGGAAAATCGGTGTTTCAGCGTCTTGTACTGGATCAGGGATTTTATCCGGAGGGGATCTATACCGCTCCAAGCGATGAGGATCTGCGCAAAGACATCGAAATCTCCATGGGACTGGGCTTTAATGGTGCTAGACTTCATGAGAAGATTTTCGAGCCGCGTTTTCTGTATTGGGCTGACCAATTAGGGTATCTGGTATGGGGAGAGCATGCGAATTGGGGGCTGAATATCACTCGAGCAGAGAGCTTGGCCCAATTTCTTCCGGAATGGCTTGAGGGCATGCAGCGGGATTACAATCATCCTGCGCTGATCGGCTGGTGTCCTTTTAACGAGACCTGGGACAGAGACGGCACCAAGCAAAACAACGATGTGCTGCGGATTGTATACGAGGTTACGAAACGAATGGACCCGACGCGTCCTGTAATTGATACAAGCGGCAATTTCCATGTGGTGACGGATATTTTTGATCTGCATGATTATGATCAGAACCCGCAGACGTTCCGGGAAAGATATGAACCGATGAACGATGGCGGAGAAGTGTTCAATACCTTCCCGGACCGGCAAACGTATGAAGGCCAGCCTTATTTCATCAGCGAGTACGGCGGAATTTGGTGGAATCCGCTGCAGAAAGACGAGAAGTCCTGGGGTTATGGGGACCGTCCAGTAACTGAGGAGGCGTTTATTGAACGCTACGAGGGACTGACCCAGGTTCTGCTGGATCATCCGATGATGTTCGGCTTCTGCTATACCCAGTTATATGATGTGGAGCAGGAAGTGAATGGCCTGTATACCTATGACCGGCAGCCGAAATTTGATCCCGAAGTGATTCGCCGCATCAATTCGCGTAAGGCAGCCATCGAAGAGTAGCCTTCTAACATCATCCGAAAGGAACGTGAAGGGTTATGAAGGGAAATATTCGCAATAAGTGGCTGCTGGCCATAGGCGTACTCCTTATTCTTCCAATGGGTCAGGAGACATATGCCGTCCCCAGCCATAACAACTTCTACAACGTAGTCATGCAGGATGGAGCGGACCCTTGGGTTTATAAGCATACAGACGGGTTCTACTATTTCACCAAAACAACCGGCGGCAATGTTACCCTCTGGAAGTCCGCCCAGCTGACTATGATAGATGCTGCTCCCACTAAGGTTGTGAATACAGGCGGCAGCGGCATATGGGCACCTGAGCTGCATTATATTAACGGGGCCTGGTATATCTACTACGCGATGGACGACGGAGACAATGTGAACCACCGGATGTATGTCATGGAGAATACCTCCGCTGATCCGACAACGGGAACCTGGCAGTTTAAGGGCCAGATCACAGATGCATCCGACAAATGGGCTATAGACGGCACTGTGCTGCAGGTGAATGGCGAGCTGTATTTTATCTGGTCGGGCTGGGAGGGTGATATCAATGTGCGGCAAAATCTCTACATTGCCCATATGAGCAATCCTTGGACGATTGATTCCGGCCGCATAGAGATTTCAAGACCCGCCCATAGCTGGGAAACCAACCATTCCCCGCATGTAAATGAAGGCCCGCAGGTGATAGTGCGCGGGGGTGTCATCAGTCTGGTCTATTCGGCAAGCGGAAGCTGGACCGATGATTACTGTCTGGGACTGATCACAGCAGACACATCGAGTGATCTAATGAATCCCGCATCATGGGTTAAACGCAGCCAGCCTATATTCAGTTCAGCAAACGGACTTTACGGGCCGGGGCATAATTCGTTTACTACATCTGTAGATGGCACGGAGGACTGGATCGTCTACCATGTCGCCAAATACAGGGGAGCTGGATGGAACCGCGAGGTTCGCACGCAGCCCTTCAGCTGGAATGCCGACCAGACGCCTAATCTCGGTGCTCCCGCAGATCCTGATCACCCGATTGCTTTGCCATCCGGCGAAGCCCCTCATTTCCGTTATGAAGGGGAAGAGGGGATATTTGGTGGAGAGGCTTATGCCTCAGCCAGTCCCAAGGGCTCGGGAGGTCTTAAAGCGGGTCATCTGGATACAGCGGCGAGCTACGTGGAATTTTCAGTTCAGGCGGCATCTGCAGGCGAATATATTCTTTTGGCCCGGACGGCGAACGGAACGGCTGGCGGGAATTGGTCCAATCTTCAGCTTAGTGTCAATTCAGGACCTTCCAGCCCGTTTTACATCACCAATAAAGGCTGGGAGAACTGGGGGCTCTCCACAGCCCGGGTGCAATTGAAGGCAGGACAGAACAAGATCCGGTTTGCGAAAGGCGAAGGATACGGAGAAATTGATTTCATTGATATCAAACCTGTGAACAGCAGACTTAATTGTTTTTCAGTTCATTAAGAAGTAAGATGAGTATAATGATTAGGAAATAAGGAGAGCTGAATTGTGCTGGAACTTAGCTTAAATGACCCGGACAAACTGGTCACGGTGACCCATGCCTTATCAACCCGCTCGAGGGTTGATATTCTTCGGCTCTTAAACTCTAAAAACTTAAATATTATCGAAATAGCCGAGAAGCTGAAGCTTCCGGTTTCGACGGTAGCGAGCAATATCAAAGTATTGGAAGCGGCTGAGTTAATTCATACAGAATTAGTTCCGGCCTCCCGCGGGGCGATGAAAGTCTGCAGCAGGAATTACGATGATCTCCACATTGCCTTGAATCTGAAAGAGCCGATGTCGACGGGAGTTACCCATGTCTATGAAGTAGAGATGCCGATCGGCCATTACAGCGATTGTGAGGTATCTCCTACATGCGGGATGGCGAATAGCGAGGGCCTTATTATCAGAGATGATGAACCGTCAAGCTTTTATCACCCTAAACATGTCAACGCACAGCTGATCTGGCTCCGCAAAGGATTCCTGGAATATTTGCTGCCTATGGATATCCCCTCCGGAGCGCGAATTGAATCGCTTGAGCTGTCTATGGAGATGTGTTCCGAAGCTCCGAATTATGACCAGAACTGGCCTTCGAATATTTCCGTATGGGTGAATGGTTCGGAGATCGGCATGTGGACCAGTCCCGGTGATTTCGGTGACCGGCGCGGCAAACTGAATCCGAATTGGTGGTGGGATGGATCCACACAATACGGGTTTCTCAAGACCTGGCGTGTTGACCATGAAAAGACGACGCTCGATATGGAGAAGGTATCGGGTGTTACCTTAGATGATCTTCTGATTAACCGCAGCCCCAAATTGCGGCTGCGCATTGGAATCAATCCTGATGCTGTTCATCAGGGCGGGTTGAACCTTTTTGGCCGCCAATTTGGAGATTACGAACAGCATATTATTATGCAGGTGAAATATACGATGGAGCAGGATGAAGCAAACTTGTAGCTCTATCTACTCTCCATCATCAAGGGGGTGTCTCAAAAGCCGTGAAGGAATTGGCTTTTAGACACCCCCTTTTATTGTTTCGAACGATCATAGATAAGAGCTTGAGTGGACGTTCCGCGAATGTTCACTATTCAATAAGGAAAATAACAGCTGTGCGTATCGTTAGAAGACGGAGCTTGCTGCCTCTATAGCACGCTAGAGTCAGGGTGTGCGGCGCAGGGCGGTCCGCTGCAGGGTGATCATCCAGTCGACAGAAGGCTCGACAATCGGGTGAAGCAGACGTTTTACCCCGGGCTGGGCCAGCAGCACCGTAGAGAGGATTGCGCAGAGCAGCAGAAGAGCTGTCCCGGCGGCGTTGCCGATATAGGCGTAGACTCCGGAAATGGCGGCCAAACGCACGATAAAGCCATGCAGCAGAAAGACATAGAGTGTGCGGCGGCCCCAGTCAGTCATACGGCTAACCTGGTAAGGCACCCAGCCCAGAAAAGCCAGGGAAGCGGTGATTTGCAGAGCGTAGACAGCCAGCCGGTACAGACCCGCATACCATTCGCCTGCCCCAAGCTGCATATAAGTCATGCTCCCGTACAGCCAGCCCATTGGAAACCCGGAGCCCAGTACAGCCAGGAGGGCAAAAATCAGGACAGAGAATGCGGCTGCTGCAATTTTGACATACCTCTGAACCCATTTGGCAAAGGTACTAAATGAAAAATGATAGCCGATTACGAAGAAGGGTAAATATACGAAGGTGCGGCTGATGCTGAACCAGACCCCGTCAAGCTGTAAATATCCGACGGCCACTCCCGCCGCTACGGCGAAGGTGATTTGTGCCGCTCGGGACCATTTGCCCATCCCCAGCATCAGGAGACGCCAGCAGGCATGACTGGCCAGGAACCATAGGAGCAAATAAGGGGCGAAGAAGGAATGATGGATATTGGATACATGGAAGAGGGAAACGTCCAGGGCTGAGTATAGGCTCTGAAAAATAAGATATTGCATTGCGATCTGCAGCAGCACCTTGCGGCCTGCGGACCCGGTGAGGCTCTTTCTGGCGAAATAGCCTGTTACCAGCACGAAGAGCGGCATATGAAAGCTGAAGATCCACAGATAAAGACTGTGCATTCCATCCATGCGGCTAATTAAAGGTTCAATGGCGTTGCCTACAAATACGGTAACAATAAGCATGAAACGCAAGTTAAGGAAAAAAGTTTCTCCGCGCGTTTCCAGCGTGTTTTCCCTGGTCATGACCTAACCTCCAAATTATGCACTGTGGAAATTACTTTAATTTTAAAATACAAGATTTTCGAAGAATAAATTGTGAAATACATCACAATGGTAAGCGCTATCACAAGACTCAATTGTGGCGATGTGTTGAAGGTTGTTTGATTTACTTGATTCCTCTATAATTTTTGTATGCAGTACCCGGGAGTGAACACTATTGAAAAAAAGAATCACCAGACGCAGCATCCTCATAGCACTGCTTTTGTTTTTAATTGTGGCGGGGTTGCTCTTGTGGAAATACTTAACCCCTTATACTCCGGCAGAGAAGGCCGAGTCTGCGCTAGTGTCCGCCGGAGGTGTGTCTGTTGAGCAGAACGACAACTGGATCTCTTTTGAGCCCACGGTCATTTTGGGGACGGCAGTGATTTTTTACCCCGGCGCATTGGTGGAAGCAGAGGCTTATGCCCCGCTGGCCAAACGGATTGCCGCTGCCGGGCATCCATTCTATATAGCCCGCATGCCGCTGAATCTCGCGGTCATCAAGGGCGATGCCGCAGATGAAATCATCCGCGTGCATCCCAAGCAGTCTTTTGTGCTCGGCGGTCATTCGCTGGGCGGTGTGATGGCGTCCCGTTATGCGTCAGAGCATCCGGATCAGCTGAAGGGTGTTTTTTTTCTCGCTTCCTATCCCGATGAGAAAGGTAGTCTGAAGGACACTACATTGTCCGTATTATCCCTGATCGGTACGGAGGATGAGGTTGTTGACAGGGACAAATACAACGAGGGACGTTCCTATCTGCCGGGCAATACGGTATATTTCTCGATTCTGGGCGGAAATCATGCCCAGTTTGGAAGTTATGGGCCACAAAAAGGTGACGGTACTGCAACGATTACCGAGGATGATCAGCAGGCCCGCACAGCACGAACGATGCTGGACTGGATGGGGAATCTGCGGTAGCGGGCTATTCATCATGGCTATAGATAGATGAGAGGAGACGTATGATGCCACTGCTGCATGTAAAGGATCTCTCCGTGCCTTGCCAAGGCATATTGTTTGACAAGGATGGAACACTGCTCGACCTGCTCGCCACTTGGGGTAGCTGGGCAGAGGAGGTGCTGCTAGGTCTCGGCAATGAGCTTGCCCTTATCGGCACCGGATCGCATGTTGATCTGTCCAAGGTGCTTGGCACATCTCATAATGCTGAAGGTAAGGTAATAGGCTATGATCCCGCCGGACCTCTCTCTATGGCAACTACGGAAGAGAGTTATGGCATTCTCGCGTGGCAGCTGTACACTGCCGGAGTTCCCTGGAATGAAGCGCTGGTCCGTGTGAAGGCCATTGCCAAGGATGCGATGAATGGAATACGCGGACGCCACACAATCGAGCCGTTGCCGGACCTGCTGCCGTTCTTGCAGCAATGTGCCGATGCTTCCTTGCAGCTGGGTGTAGTTACATCCGATGGTGACAAGACCACAGGTGAGCAGCTGGACTTACTTGGAATAACCGGTTACTTCCATACTATTGTCACGAGGGACCGGGTATCGAATGGCAAACCGGATCCCGAGATGGCCGAAACCGCTTGCCGGGAACTGGGCCTGCTGCCGGAGCAGACTGTTATTATCGGTGACAGCAATGCGGATATGCAGCTCGGCAAAGGTGCGGGCTTGCGCTTATCGGTCGGCATCTCTTCTGCCGGAGCGGCTGGACATCTGCAGGATGCCGACATCGTCGTTTCCGGCTTTCATGAGCTCCGCATTACCTGTTAACAAATAACTCGTAGAAAGGGTGCGTGTGCAGACTATGGATCCATTGCAAACTTTGGCTTCCTGGATCAAGGATAGCGGAAACATCGTTTTTTTCGGAGGAGCCGGAACATCCACGGAGAGCGGTATTCCGGACTTCCGCTCAGCGGCGGGTTTATACCAGACTGAGCATAACTCGCCTTATCCGCCCGAGGTGATGCTGAGCCGCAGTTTTTTTATGTCCTCGCCGGACATTTTTTTTGATTTCTACCGCAGCAAAATGATTCACCCGGAGGCAGAGCCAAACGGTGCTCATTTATTGCTGGCAGGGCTGGAGCGGCAAGGCAAACTGAAGGCGGTCATTACGCAAAATATTGACGGGCTGCACCAGCTGTCCGGCAGCCGTGTGGTGCTGGAGCTGCATGGCTCTATCCACCGCAATCACTGCATGGGCTGCAACCGTTATTACGGTCTGGAGCAGGTGATTCAGTCTGCTGAACGGGCGCCCCTCTGCCCGGAATGCGGCGGCATCATTAAGCCGGATGTGGTGCTCTATGAGGAACAGCTGGACCATGATGTGCTGGTTGGGGCGGTCGCAGCGATTGCGGCTGCAGATTTGCTTATTATCGGCGGCACTTCGCTGACCGTTCAGCCTGCAGCCAGCCTCGTCACCTACTTCCGGGGGCGGCATACGGTGCTGCTGAACCGTGACCCGACACCGTATGACCATAGGGCGGATCTGATTATTACCGACCGGATCGGGAAAGTGATGGGAGCCGTTCAGGAACAGCTCTGAGAATCTTATAGATCTCACATCCTGTGCGTATCACTGCAGGTGATTTCAGATTACAAGATTACAACGGCCTCCAGTGGTTTAAAATAGGGTAATGTGACAACTGAGGATACGAGAGGCAGGGATAAGCAATGGTATATGTGGCTAGCGATGAACGGTATGAAGTTATGCAGTACAACCGCTCTGGCAGATCAGGACTGAAGCTTCCGGCGATATCACTGGGACTCTGGCATAACTTTGGCGGGATCGACACTTATGAGAATGGCCGGGAGATGATTACCCGTTCGTTTGATCTCGGCATTACCCATTTTGATCTGGCCAATAATTATGGCCCGCCCGCAGGCTCGGCAGAGGAACTGTTCGGCAAGGTGCTCGCCCGTGACCTTTCCCCCTACCGTGATGAGATGGTGATTTCTACTAAGGCGGGATATTATATGTGGCCTGGACCCTATGGGGAATGGGGTTCACGCAAATATATGCTGTCCAGTCTGGATCAGAGCCTGAAACGGCTGGGTCTGGACTATGTCGACATTTTCTATTCTCACCGTCCGGACCCCGAGACACCGCTGGAAGAAACGATGGGCGCGCTGGATTATGCCGTGCGGTCAGGCAAAGCGCTATATATCGGATTATCCAACTATACGGCGGAGCAGACCGTGGAGGCGGTCAGCATTCTGAAGGGGCTCGGCACTCCGCTCATGATTCATCAGCCGAGGTATTCGATGCTGGACCGCTGGATCGAAGGTGGACTGCAGGATGTGCTGGAAGAGAACGGTATCGGCAGCATTGCGTTTACTCCGCTGGCCCAGGGCCTGCTGACCAATAAATATTTGAATGGTATCCCTGAGGATTCAAGAGCGGCCGGTCCATCCACCGCGCTGAATGAAAGCCGGATTACACCGGAGGTGCAGCGCAAGATCCGCGCCCTTAACCAGATGGCTGTCACGCGCGGCCAAAGTCTGGCCCAGTTTGCGCTCCTCTGGACACTTCGCGGCGGCAGAGTGACCTCTGCGCTGATTGGCGCAAGCCGGGTGAGCCAGATCGAAGAGAACATCGCCGCGTTGTCCCATGCGGACTTTACCCAGGAGGAGCTGGATCGGATCGAGACCATCCTCAAGACAGAGAGTGATGTGTAAGCTTCACATCCACTACATGTATGGCCTCCATATGCATCCCGTTTAGGGGCCTATTGCTGCACAGCCCGCTTCCTGACCGGAAGACGGGCTGTTGCTGTAGTTGGACAATTAGGAATAGGGCAACCTGGGAAAGGGATGGACATAACATAGGGAATAGAGGGGGATGAAGTGAGGTGCGAATCGGACTGAGGGGACGTTATTTCGGGGAGAAACATCCAAAACTTACACAAACGGACCGTATAGCCGTTATTCTATCTGAAAAGTGGCAGAACACGCGCAATATTGGAAATAACGCCTCTGAGGTCCGAATTTGTGTAAAAGACAGGTGGATCAGCGTAATAGTGGCTATGGAGTCCGTTTGCAGCATGTTATCTCCGGAGGGATACGAGGTTAACTAATCAGCTTGATACCGTGTGGTAGCGCATCACACAATAAGGTGAGAGGGTTCAGCGCGGGCCACGGCAAGGTGCAGAGAATTCAGCAGGATTGC
Organism: Paenibacillus sp. FSL H3-0321; assembly: GCF_038002865.1. Classification (NCBI taxonomy): domain Bacteria; kingdom Bacillati; phylum Bacillota; class Bacilli; order Caryophanales; family Paenibacillaceae; genus Paenibacillus; species Paenibacillus sp. FSL H3-0321. The sequence goes on from NZ_JBBODH010000001.1 coordinate 6,376,609, forward strand.
CGGGTGGACTGAGATCAACGCGGCTATCGAGAGCCGCAGTGTCTTATTGGGTTCGGGATGGTGTACAGAATTCTGGCCTCAATAAAACAGATCTCAAGGCTGCTTCTTCTCCCCGGGTCTGGCCGTTGAGATGCGGTAAGCGGTTGGAGACTGGGCACAGAAGCGTTTAAATTGGCGGGAGAAATACAGGGCATCTGTCAGTCCAACGGATGCCGCAACCTGCTCCACGGATAATTCTGGACGTTCCCGCAGCAGCTGGCGCGATTTCTCGATGCGCAGCTTAAGCAGATAGGTCACCGGTGAGAGACCGGTCTCCTGCTTGAAGATCCGCGACAGGTAAGCGCGGTTATAGCCGAGGCTGCCGCACATTTGCTCAATTGAGACCGGGTGAGCATATTGGGAGGCCATATAGTGGATCATCTGCTTCACGGTGCGCTTGACCTGTGATTCTGCCCCCGACAGCCTGGAGGAGGAGATATGCCGCTCAGCGGCTTCTCCGACAATCAGATACAGATAGCCGAGTGAAGTCAGGTGGGCGCTCTCCTTATTGGCGTAAAATGCCTGCATCATCCCGGCCATCGCGGCTGGGATGACACTGCCTTCAGCAGTGGAGAGCACCGGCTTCTGCGGCGTGAAGCCGGTCTGCAGCACAAGCGCGTCGGCTTCCGCACCGGTGAAAGCGGCCCAGCGGTAGCGCCAGGGCTGCTTCTCGTCCGAGAGATAGCTGACCAGCTGGCCGGGATGGATCAGGAAGCAGTCGCCTTGTCCCAGCTCATATTTGCGCTGCTCGGTGCGGAAGGTCCCGGAGCCGGATTCAATGAAGTGAAGCAGGTAATAATCATAGATTTTGGGACCGGCCTGATGCAGCGGCAAGGTCTGGCTTTCGCCGGCAAACAGTACATGCAGATTTTGCTTATCATAATAGACGGGATTTGACCCTACGGAATAAGTATGTTCCACGAAGAAGCTTCCTTTCTGGAGTTAACGCTGTCACCGCTTTGGGAACGGGTAATCGCTGGAAATGCCCGTCCTCCGATTATAACACGGAAGTCACATTTATCCATGCATTGCACACATGATTGCATTATCAGGGCAAGTCTGATTTTATTATAATATAACCATGAAGACAGCAAGACTGATTCCAAGTTGAAGCAAGAGCAGCGAAAGGATGGAGTGGCACTAATGAGCATACAGGAACTTAACAGCAAATTTATTGAGAAGTACGGGGAGAGTACCGAAGAGGCACGCGTCTTCTACGCACCTGGCCGTGTCAATCTTATTGGAGAGCATCTGGATTACAATGGGGGTTATGTACTGCCGGCAGCGCTGGAATTCGGCACAACACTGATTGTACGCCCGCGCAGCGACGGCAAGGTTCAATTCGCATCGACGAATCTTCCTTATGAAGCTTCCATGGACTTCAGCGAAATCGGCAAGGCCAAAACAGGGGAATGGATCGACTATCCGATTGGCGTCATGGTGGAATTGGCGAAGAAGGATCTTCCGGTTTCCGGCGGCTACGATCTCTTGTTCCACGGTGATATTCCGAACGGTTCGGGCCTTTCTTCCTCCGCTTCCATTGAGGTGGTTACCGGCTTCGCGTTCCTGACACTGCTGGGTGGGGATACGGATACAGTAGAAATTGCGCTGCTGTCCCAGCGTGCGGAGAACCAGTATGTCGGCGTAAACTCCGGAATTATGGACCAGTTCGCCGTAGCCAACGGCAAGCGCGACCACGCGATTCTGCTGATGTGCGATACGCTGGAGTACAACCTGATTCCATTTGTGACCGGCGCCTACAAGCTGGTGATCGGCAACACGAACAAGAAGAGAGGTCTCGTGGATTCCAAATACAATGAACGCCGCAGCCAGTGCGACGAAGCATTGTCCATTCTGAAGCAGGAGGTTCCTTCCCTGTCTTACCTGGCAGAGCTGAAACCTCAGCAATTTGAAATCCATCAGCACAAAATTACAGATGAAACCGTCAGACGCCGCGCCCGCCATGTAGTGGAAGAGAACCAGCGTGTGCTTGACTCGGTTGAAGTACTTAAGAACAATGACCTGAAGCAGTTTGGTCAATATATGAATGACTCCCATGTCTCGCTTCGTGATCTGTATGAAGTAAGCTGCGAGGAGCTGGACATTATGGTTGAAGAAGCGCAGCGGATTCCCGGAACCCTTGGCTCGCGGATGACCGGTGCGGGATTCGGCGGATGTACGGTATCACTGGTGCATGAGGATGATGTCGAACGCTTTATCCGTCAAGTCGGTGAAGCCTATACCACCAGATCCGGTCTGGTAGGCGAATTCTACGTATGCGGTATCGGCAATGGTGTGGAAGAATTGAAAGGAGTGAAGTGAGATGGCGATTTTGGTAACAGGTGGAGCGGGGTATATCGGTTCTCATACAGTAGCTGAACTGCTGGAGCGGGGCGAGGAAGTTGTGGTTATCGACAATTTGCTGACAGGCCACCGTGAGGCGCTGCTGGGCGGCAAGCTGTATGAAGGTGACCTGCGGGACAAGGCGCTGCTGGCCAAGCTGTTTTCGGAGAACAAGATTGAAGCGGTGATCCATTTTGCCGCAAGCTCGCTGGTGGGCGAGAGCATGAAGGACCCGGTCAAATACTATGACAACAACGTATATGGTACACAGTGTCTGCTGGAAGCGATGCAGCATGCAGGTGTGGACAAAATCGTCTTCTCCTCCACGGCCGCAACCTACGGCGAACCGGAAAAGGTGCCGATCGAGGAAACCGACCGCACAGAGCCGGCGAATGTGTACGGTGAAACCAAACTGACGATGGAACGCATGATGGCCTGGTTTGACAAGGTGCTTGGCATCAAGTACGTGGCGTTGCGCTACTTCAATGCTGCAGGGGCACATGCCAGCGGCAAGATTGGCGAAGACCACCGTCCGGAGAGCCATCTGCTTCCGCTGGTGCTGCAAACCGCGCTGAAGCAGCGGGAGAGCATTGCTGTCTTCGGCGAAGACTATCCGACCGAAGACGGAACCTGCGTCCGCGACTATATCCATGTCAGCGATTTGGCTGACGCCCATGTCCGGGCGGTCAACTATCTGCGCAGCGGCAGTGCAAGCAATATCTTCAACCTTGGCAACGGCCTCGGCTTCTCGGTCAAACAAGTGATCGAAACCGCCAAGAAGGTGACCGGGCTGGACATTCCGGTTGTCATTCAAGAGCGCCGCGCCGGTGATCCTGCTGTGCTGGTAGCTTCTTCTGACAAAGCCCGCTCCATTCTCGGCTGGACTCCGCAGCATGCGGACCTTGAGGATATTATTCAGAGCGCATGGAACTGGCATTCAGCGAATCCGCAAGGATACGGAGAAGAATAACTCCTGGCTGTCCGGGGTAGTCTGGCTTTCTATTGAACCAGCTGCCCCCCCAAAAAAGGACGCAGACAACTCGCTACACCACATTAAGGAGAATTTAAATGCCTAACGATATTAATACCGCTCCGGCCGGAGAGAAGGCGCTGCATGCCATCGAACAGCTTGTGCTGTTTGCGCTGCACCAGGAGCTGATCCAGCCTGCCGATGTTGACTATAGCCGCAATGAACTGTTGGACCAGTTCGGCTTCAGTGAGCCGTATGACCTTGAATTCAGTGAAACACCGCTTGAGAGCCCGCAGGGACCGCTGGACATTCTGATTGATTATGGCTTCGAAATCGGATTGATCCCGGAGAATACCGATACGTACCGTGATCTGCTGGATGCGAAGATTATGGGCCTGCTGATGGCACGGCCATCTGAAGTCAATGCCCAATTCTATAGCCTCTCGGCTGAGAAGGGGATTGAGGCGGCAACCGACCGCTTTTACAAATTAAGCATCGATTCCAACTATATCCGCATGGACCGGATCTCGAAGAATGTGTTCTGGCTGCAGGAATCACCATACGGGGATATCGAAATGACGATTAACCTGTCCAAGCCCGAGAAGAACCCGAAGGAAATCGCCATGGCCAGGCTGCTCCCTCCGCCGGTCTATCCGAAATGCCTGCTCTGCCGCGAAAATGTGGGTTATGCCGGACGGTTGAATCACCCGCCGCGCCAGAACCTGCGTGTAATTCCGCTGAAGCTGAACAATGAGAATTGGTTCTTACAATACTCGCCGTATGTGTACTACAACGAGCATTGCATTGTGTTCCATCACGATCATGTGCCGATGAAGCTGACCAAGGAGTCGCTGAAGCGTCTGCTCAGCTTTGTGGAAGCTTTCCCGCATTATTTCATTGGCTCGAACGCCGATCTGCCGATTGTCGGCGGGTCGATTCTTACCCATGATCATTTTCAGGGCGGGCGCCACACCTTCCCGATCCAGAAAGCACCGAAAGAGCAGACGTTCACCCATGCCTCCTACCCGGGCGTCAGCCTCAGCATCGTGAAGTGGCCGATGTCGGTCCTGCGTTTGCATGGAGCGGACCCTGCAGTGCTGCTGGAATGCGGCAACGATCTCTATGAAGCCTGGAAATCCTACAGCGATCCTGAGGCTGAGGTATTAGCTTTCAGCGAAGTTGACGGTGTGGAAACCCCGCATAATACCGTTACTCCAATCGTGCGGCGGGCGGAAGACGGCGGCTTCGAGCTGGATCTGGTGCTGCGCAACAACCGGACCAGCGGGGAATTCCCCGAAGGGATATTCCACCCGCACCGGGAGATGCACCATATCAAGAAGGAGAACATCGGCCTGATTGAGGTTATGGGTCTGGCTATTCTGCCGGGACGACTGAAGGAAGAGCTGGATGCTATCGCAGGCGTGCTTGCCGGAGATCTCCCGCTACTGGCTGCCGTGAAGAGTGAAGCTGATCACGCGCTTGCACAGCATGCCTCGTGGATACAAGAGCTGGCCGAACGTTTCGGCACAGGTCACAACCACGAAGAAGCTGTCAAAATCGTGCAGAATGAGGTCGGTATCAAGTTCACCCATATTCTGGAGCATGCCGGGGTCTACAAACGGACACCGGAAGGACAAGCCGCTTTCCGCCGGTTTGTGCAGAGCTTCGGAGCCCTATAAACAACTGAATGTTAGTATTAATGTCCCCGGCCATGCAGGTTTGGGGGCTTTTCTTATACAGTTCGTTCAGCTTGGCGTGATACGGGGAGACGCTGTGATTTGAATGACGCACGCCGGAGGTCTATAATATGAAATTGCATCACATTCATCAACTAATGGAGGTTTACCCATATGCGCAAGTTTGAATTTTATAATCCTACCAAGCTGATTTTTGGACAAGGAACATTGCAGGCTTTGAAGACCGAAGTCCCGAAATACGGTAAGAACGTATTGCTGATGTACGGCGGCGGCAGCATCAAACGCAGCGGTTTGTACGATAATGTGCTGGCTGAGCTGAATTCCATCGGGGCTGTCGTGACCGAACTGGCCGGAGTCGAGCCGAACCCGCGTCTGTCCACTGTACATAAAGGTGTGGCATTGTGCCGGGAGCACAACATTGAGCTGATCCTTGCCGTAGGCGGGGGCAGCGTACTGGACTGTGCCAAGGCAGTTGCGGTAGGCGCGAAATATGAAGGGGATATGTGGGACTTTGTGGAACGCAAGGCTGCTCCGCAAGCCGCGCTGCCGCTGGGCACAGTGCTGACGATGGCGGCTACCGGTTCCGAGATGAACAACGGATCTGTCATCAGCAACGAAGTCACCCAGGAAAAAATGGGCTGGGGCAGCGTGCATGCCTTCCCGGCATTTTCCATCCTTGATCCCGAGAACACCTTCACTTTGCCGCGTGACCAGACTGTCTACGGCATGGTGGATATCATGTCGCATGTTCTGGAGCATTATTTCCATACCGACGGCAACACGCCTGTACAGGACGGTTTCTGTGAGACGCTGCTGCGCACCGTTATTGAAACGGCACCGAAGCTGATCGGGGACCTGAACAATTACGAGCTGCGCGAAACGATTATGTACTGCGGCACAATGGCTCTGAACGGCATGGTCAGCATGGGCTTCGCCGGAGACTGGGCAACACACAACATCGAGCATGCCGTATCAGCAGTCTACGATATCCCGCATGGCGGCGGTTTGGCTATTCTCTTCCCGCAATGGATGAAGTACAACCTCAGTACGAACCCTGCCCGCTTCCGCCAGCTGGCCGTGAACGTATTCGGCATTGATCCGTCCGGCAAAAGCGATGAAGAAGCCGGTCTTGAAGGCATTGAAGCACTGCGCCGCTTCTGGGATTCCATCGGTGCGCCGAAGACCTTGGGCGACTATGATATCAATGACAGCGAAATCGGAAATATGGCCGACAAAGCGGTGCGTTTCGGACCGTTCGGTAATTTCCGCAAGCTGGAGCGTGAGGATGTCGTAAAAATTTATACAATGGCGCTGTAAGAACGCCATCATAAAGGGGCTGCAGAACTGGAGCTCCGGGCAGGAAATCAAGCCGTTCCCGGTAATGGGGACGGCTTTTTTGCATAAACTGTTGGCATAGGCCGGTTTGGGTTCAAGGCTGCTTCCACGATACAATATTGAGATAATCATCCAAGTTTGTGAAACCAAGGACATGGTTTGAACGTTTATACTAGTATGACAGTCCGGAACTATAGACGGGAGGAGAAAATAATGCAAACGCTGTATTTGGGCTGTTTGGCGCTCAGCGTCATTTTTGCCGTAGTCAGCGTAGTTGTGGGAGATCTGATCGGCAATGTTTTGGATGGGATATTTGATGTAGCTTCCTTTGATTTCCTGAACCCTGCTGTGCTGGCCGGGGGAGTCACCGTATTTGGCGGAGCAGGCATTCTGCTCACGCGTTACAGCAGGCTGGAAGATGGCGCTGTTCTTGCCTTGTCCTTGCTGATCGCAGCCTTTATGGGGGTGGTTCTTTACTTGGGAGTCGTCAAACCGATGGACAAAAGCGAGATGTCAAACGGGTTCTCCATGAGCGAGCTGCCTGGCAAGATCGGAGAAATTACCGTTCCTATTCCGGCACAGGGCTATGGCGAAATCATGGTGAAGTTTGGCGCAGGCAACAGCCTGCATACGGCAGCCAGCTTTGAGCAGCTTTCCCTCCCGGCCGGGATTAAGGTTGTAGTGGTAGAGGTCCGGGAAGGTGTTGCGCTGGTAACTGAATTTGAAGAGAGAAAAGGAGTGGATTCTTAATGTTAGGCTTAGACATTCCAGATTATTTGTTTATTCCTATTGTAGTTGTAGCGGTTCTGCTGGTGCTTGGGATTGCGTTCTGGGCACGTTACAAGACGGTCGGACCCGATGAAGGAATGATTGTCACCGGTTCCTTTCTCGGCAGCAATCATATCTCAGATGATGGCTCGGGCCGTAAAATCAAGATAGTCCGCGGGGGCGGGGCGTTCATTCTGCCTGTCTTCCAGAAGGCCGAGTTCATGTCTCTGCTTTCGCATAAGCTCGATGTGACGACACCGGAGGTATACACTGAGCAAGGGGTGCCGGTTATCGCCGACGGTGTGGCTATTATCAAGGTAGGCAGTTCTACCGAAGATGTGGCAACGGCAGCCGAACAGTTCATGGGCAAGCCGATAGAAGGGCTGAAGAGCGAGGCGCAGGAAGTGCTTGAAGGGCATCTGCGGGCGATTCTCGGCTCAATGACCGTGGAAGAGGTTTACCGCAACCGTGACCGGTTTGCCCAGGAGGTTCAGGGTGTAGCAGCGCGCGATCTTAAGAAGATGGGACTGCAGATTGTCTCCTTCACCATCAAAGATGTGCGCGACAAGCACGGATACTTGGAAGCTCTAGGTAAACCGCGGATTGCTGCAGTGAAGCGGGATGCAGAAATCGCCGAAGCGGAAGCGCTGCGGGATGCGCGGATCCAGAAGGCAAACGCCGAGGAGCAAGGGCAGAAGGCTGAACTGCTGCGGGATACGAACATCGCCGAAGCCTCCAAGGACAATCAGCTGAAGGTTGCAGCCTTTAAACGTGATCAGGATACAGCCAAGGCGGAAGCCGATCAGGCTTATCACATCCAGGAGGCGCGCGCCAAGCAGACGGTGGTGGAAGAGCAGATGAAGGTCGAACTGGTTCGCAAGGAACGCGAGATAGACCTGCAGTCCAAAGAAATACAGGTGCGCGAGAAGCAGTACGATGCGGAAGTGAAGAAGAAAGCGGAAGCCGACCGCTACGCAGTGGAACAGGCGGCAGAAGCCGATAAGGCCAAGCGGATGCGTGAAGCCGATGCCTTGCAGTACAGCATTGAGACCCAGGCGAAGGCAACATCCGAGCAGAAACGCCTGGAAGGCCAGGCAACAGCCGACGCAGAGCTGGCTAAAGGTAAAGCGGAGTCCGAAGTTATCCGCCTGCGCGGTCTCGCAGAAGCAGAAGCCAAAGAGAAGCTGGCCGAAGCGTTCCAGAAATTCGGTGAAGCTGCCGTGCTCGACATCATCGTGAAGATGCTGCCTGAATTGGCCGGTAAAATTGCCGAGCCGCTGGCATCCATCGACAAGCTCACTGTGGTGGATACGGGCAATGGTGAAGGAGCGGCGCGGGTCAGCAATTATGTGACCCAGCTGATGTCGACGGCACCGGAAATGCTGAAGAGTGTCTCGGGAATTGATGTAGAGGCATTGATTAAAGGTTTGACTAAAGGGAAAACGGGAACTCTGGACCACAGACCGGCAGTATCGGTTGCACCTGCGGTACCGGTAGTACCTGCAGTACCGGTAGTGCCAGTGGTTCCAACTGATAAACTTGAAGGATAATGCGGGATAACTCAAGGTATGACAGGCGCATTGCCTGTCATACCTTGAATTTTATGGAGAGTGGGGAACTTCGTATGGAGCTGCTCTTGGATAACATCCGTAAGAGCTTCGGAGATAAACAAGTGCTCAAAGGCATTGACTACACTTTTGAAAAAGGCAAGATTTACGGTCTGCTGGGCCGCAACGGTGCCGGTAAAACCTCGCTGTTCAACTGCTTGAGCGGGGAGATTGGAATGGACAGCGGCGGGGCTTTTTTACGGGAAAACGAAGTAAGCAGTCCGCTTCGCGAGGCGGATATCGGGTATGTGTTTTCTTTGCCCATCCTGCCGGAATTTCTTACAGGCTATGAGTTTGTGAAATTCTATATGGATATCAACCGCGACAAGATTGAACCTGGCAAAAGCATCGAAGACTATTTCGACATTATCCGGATTGAGCAGGAGGACCGCCACCGGCTGATCAAAGGGTATTCTCATGGCATGAAGAACAAGATCCAAATGCTCTGCTTTATCATTACGCGTCCGCCCTTGATATTGCTGGACGAACCATTGACTTCTTTTGACGTTGTGGTGGCACTGGAGATCAAGAAGCTGCTGCGGGAGATGAAGCAGGATCATATCATTATTTTCTCCACCCATATTTTGCAGCTTGCAGCCGACTTGTGCGACGAGCTCGTTATCCTGAATAACGGGACACTCCAGGAGATTCCTGCCGACACTCTGCACAGCCCGGAATTCGAGGAGAGAATCATAACCTTGCTAAAGGATGAGGGCAGCAATGATTAAGACGCTGAACACCATACTGGATATCAGGGGCGCATCCGGGGCGAACCGGCTGATCTATTATCTCCAGCGGTTGCCGGTAATTGGGAAGATGGCAAAGAATGACTTGTATTCCCGGACAGGACTCAAAAAGACGCTGACTGTAATCGTGCTTATTCTGAAGATAATATGGGGCTTTCTGACCAAATTCGCTTATTTGGGAATTGTAGTCTATTGGCCTGTGATCACAATCGGCAAGGAACTGCCGCCTGCTGAACAGTATCAGCTCTATCTGCAAGTGCTGGTCATAATCAGTTGTGTCGTAGCCGCAGTTTCAAATGCGGTCATCCTGGAACCGAAGCGGGACAAATATATTTGTGTGAAGCTGATGCGGCTGCCTGCTGATCAGTACATGCACGCTACTCTGTCGCTTCGGACCTTCAGTTTCTTTGTTTATTATATACCGGCCATGTGCCTCTTCGCTTCATTGCTGCAGGCCCCGGTCTGGCAGGGAGTGCTGCTTGCCCTGCTGTTAACTGCCTGGCGCTTGGGAAGTGAGGCGCTGCATTTATGGCTCTTCGACCATACGGACATTGTGCTTGTCAAAAAAACAGGGTGGGTGTGGACCGTCATAGGCGTGGGATTTCCGCTTGCCTATGCTCTGCTGTATGCAGAAGTGTCCTTCGTGGACAGCGCTATGTTGTTCAACCTGCCGGCGGGTTTAGCCATTGCGGCTATAGGAGTGGTTGCCGCCGTTTATATTGCGCGTTATCCCCGTTACCGCAGTGCAGTTGACGCTGTGACCAAAATAGACGATCCGCTGCTGGATATGGGGCGTATGATGAAGGAATCGAGAGTTAAGGATGTCGAGACGAAAGAAAAGGATTTTTCAGCGGAACAGCTGAGTCCCGGTCAATTTCAGGAGAAAAGCGGCTATGCTTACCTGAATGCGATCTTTTTCTCGCGGCATAAACGTTTTTTAATACAGCCGATTCAGCGGCGGATGCTTATCATTGGCGTGTTGTTCGCAGCCGGATTGCTGTCGATGATGGTCTCACCGGCAATGTTTACCAAGATGTCACATTTTTTAATCGGCAGCCTTTCTTATTTTGTATTTATTATGAATTTTACCTCGATCGGTGAGAAGGTCTGCAAAGCCATGTTTTACAACTGCGATATTAGTCTGCTGCGGTATGGATTCTACCGGGAACGGACGGCGGTGCTGAGCAATTTCCGGATTCGGCTGCTGAGAATAACCGCTCTGAATTTGATTCCGGCCGGAGCTATTTGTATAGCTGTGAATCTGCTCATTCTGCTTTCGGATGAAACCTGGGGGATTGCGGATGCAGCTGGTTTTTGCGGGGCTATCCTCGGCTTATCCCTGTTCTTCTCCGTGCATCACTTGTTCATGTATTATATTTTCCAGCCTTACAGCACAGAGCTGAATTTGAAGAATCCGTTCTTCACCATTGTCAACAGCATTGTGTTGGCTGCAACCATTGTGTGCCTCCGCTTGGAGAGCACTCCGGCTTATTTTGCGGGAATGGTACTGCTGACCACGGTAGCCTACATGACCATCGCCTTATTCCTGGTCTATAAATACTCGGGCAGAACCTTCCGGGTAAAATGATCCAGCCTCTTCCACATCTGAAATCTTGATGTTATGGCGGTAGCCAAGTATAATCTACACATGCTGTCAAGTTATGCAGCTGCCGCAGCGGCAAAGGTATTCAGAATTCAAAGAGGTGTAAGCAGTGAGCAGCATAACAGTGGCTAAGGTACTCAATAACAATGTGATTATTGCCGAGCATCCCCAATACGCCGAGGTTGTGGTGATCGGAAAGGGCATAGGCTTTAACCGGAAAATGCGTGATCGGATCAGTCTGTCTTCCGTGGAGAAGATGTTTATTCTCCGCAGCCAGGAGGAGCAGGAGCAATACAAGCAGCTCGTTCCGCAGGTGGACGAGAAGCTGATCGAGGTAGTTCAGGAGATTGTATTGCATATCATGCAGAGCAGCCGCCAACCGCTGAATGAACATATTCATATTGCACTCACTGACCATATTTCATTTGCCATCCGCCGTCATGAACAAGATATCGCCATACATAATCCGTTTCTGTACGAAACCAGGGAAATTTACCCTGAGGAATACAGTCTGGCCGAATATGCAGTCGGGCGGATCAATCAGGCGATGGGGGTAACGTTGCCTTTTGATGAGATCGGTTTTGTCGCTTTGCATATTGTAAGCGCATTGAGCAACCGTCATATCTCCGAGGTGAAGCAGCATTCCGTGCTGATCGGTGATCTCGTGGGGCTGGTGGAGGATAATCTGAGTTATCATGTTCCGCGGGATTCCCTGGATTATTCCCGGCTGGTCACCCATCTGCGTTTTGTTCTGGAAAGACTGCGCCGTGGTGAGAGTGTGCGGGAGACTTCTTCTCTTGACGGGTTAATGAAGCGCGAATATCCTGAAATGTACATGCTGGCCTGGAAGCTGACTAAGGTCATTGAGCAGCGGGTGCGTATTCCGGTATATCCGGCTGAAGTGAGCTACCTGACTATTCATCTGCAGCGTCTGGCCCAGAAGAAAGAGGATGAAGAGGATATGGAGCAGCATGAGGGTTGAAATGAACCCCTTACAAAAACATGCTTGCAACTTCAAAAAATCGGTGCTACAATGTTCCCTGTTCCAATAAAACAGAATACCTACGTGTAACTGATACGATCAGGCATGAGTGATTTACAGTATTTTGGTTGTCAGGCCCCAAGCTGGGGCAATCTAACCTTAGTGTTAGAGAGACAAACCTTAATGCTGTGTTGCTCATGCCTTTTTTGGTTTCCTGTTTGTGCGAAATTACTATTAAGGAAGTGGCCTAAATGTTCAAAAAGTTGTTTGGCGTTTTGCAAAGAGTCGGTAAAGCGCTTATGCTTCCTGTAGCCATCCTGCCTGCGGCGGGCTTGCTGCTCGGGATCGGCAACATGCTGGTTAACCCGGATTTCCTCCAATACGTACCGGCACTGGAAAACAGCGGGGTTCAGGCCGTTGCCAACGTTTTGATGAACTCGGGACAGATTGTTTTTGATAACCTGTCGCTCTTGTTTGCGGTCGGGGTAGCCATCGGTCTTGCCGGTGGTGAAGGGGTTGCCGGTCTTGCGGCAATCATCGGTTTCCTCGTCATGAATGTAACCATGGGAACGGTACTGGGCATTAACGCTTATGTATTGACCTGGAAGGATTTCTCCTATTCCAGTGTCTTGGGAATACCGACGCTGCAGACAGGGGTTTTCGGCGGTATCCTGGTCGGGATACTGGCCGCGTCGATGTACAAGCGGTTCTTCCGCATAGAATTGCCGTCGTATCTCGGTTTCTTTGCGGGTAAACGGTTTGTGCCGATTATGACGGCAGTAACCTCCCTGATTCTTGGTCTTGTATTGACGGCTGTTTGGCCGCCGATCCAGCACGGCCTGAACTATGTGTCGCAAAGCATGATCAACACGAACTTGACGCTGTCGGCCTTTATCTTCGGTGTCATTGAGCGTTCACTGATTCCTTTCGGCTTGCATCACATTTTCTATTCGCCGTTCTGGTATGAGTTCGGAAGTTATGTCGATAAAGCCGGCGAACTGGTACGCGGGGATCAGCGGATCTTCATGCAGCAGCTGCGCGACGGGGTGGATTTCACAGCGGGTACATTTACAACAGGTAAATATCCGTTCATGATGTTCGGTCTGCCGGCAGCGGCACTGGCGATCTACCATGAAGCCAAACCTGAGAACAAAAAGATTGTCGGCAGCTTGATGGTTTCTGCAGCCCTTACTTCTTTCCTGACAGGGATTACAGAGCCGCTGGAATTCTCATTCCTGTTCGTAGCTCCGCTTCTGTTCGCAGTGCATGCTGTCTTTGCAGGTCTTTCCTTTATGACTATGCAAATCCTTCATGTTAAGATCGGAATGACCTTCTCCGGCGGCTTTATCGACTATGTGCTGTTCGGTATTATCCCGAACCGTACTGCGTGGTGGCTGGTTATCCCGGTAGGTCTGGTTATTGCCGTGATTTACTACTTTGGATTCCGCTATGTCATCCGGAAGTTCAATCTGAAAACTCCGGGCCGTGAAGATGCATCCGATGATTCGGAAGACGTCAACACGGGGAATGTATCTACAAGCGGTGATGATCTGCCGCGCAACATTTTGTCCGCACTGGGCGGCAAAGAAAACATCACCCATCTGGACGCCTGCATCACCCGCCTCCGCGTCGAGGTTAAGGATAAGGCAGGCGTAGATAAGAACCGGCTGAAGAAGCTGGGTGCTTCCGGTGTGCTTGAGGTTGGTAATAACGTTCAGGCGATCTTTGGTACACGTTCAGATACAATCAAGTCACAGATACAGGATGTCATGAACGGCAGAATACCAGCTGCTTCAGCCGCACCGCAGCCTGAGCTTGAGAAGCAGGTCGGTGAAGAAGGCGCAGCAATTATTCCTGAGGACATCGTGTCCCCGGTAAATGGCGAGCTGCTTGATATTACGCAGGTTCCAGATGCTGTCTTCTCCCAGAAGATGACGGGTGACGGCTTCGCCTTCCTGTCAGATGACGGCAAGATTGCTTCACCGGTATACGGTAAAGTGTTCAATGTATTCCCGAGCAAGCATGCTATCGGGATTATGTCCGACGGCGGCAAGGAAGTGCTCGTGCATATTGGTGTTAATACTGTAAAGCTTAAAGGCCAAGGCTTCACGATTCTTGTAGAAGAAGGCGACCTGGTAGCTGCAGGACAGCCGATTATGGAAGTGGATCTGGAATACGTGAAAGCCCATGCGCCTTCCGTTATTTCACCGGTCATCTTCTCCAATCTGCCTGAAGGGTCCACGGTTACCTTGAAGAAGCCGGGTAAAGTGGCTGTAGGCGATAAAGACATCATCAGCATTCAGTAAAATGTGCATTGGCATGGCGCTTCCCTTATAATGAAGGGGAGCGCGGCCTTCACATAAGACAAACATTCAAATTAACAGAAAGCGAGTTGGATATTATCATGCAAAAAACATTCAGAATTATTGACGAAGACGGAATTCACGCACGCCCAGCAACAGCGCTGGTAAATACAGCAACAAAGTTTAAAGGCACAGAAGCATTCGCGGAAGCCAAAGGTAAAAAAGTAACACTTAAATCCATTCTCGGCGTATTGTCTTTGGGTCTTGAAGCTGGCGATACCTTGAGTCTGATTACTGAAGGCAGTGAAGAAGCGGAAGCACTGAGCGCACTGCAAGATGTGATGATTAAAGAAGGGCTGGGAGAGCTCCATGAATAAAATTTCAGGAATCGCGGCTTCAGCAGGTATTGCCGTAGCCCGTGCATTTATCCTGGAACATCCGGATTATACAATCACGAAGACTGCTGTAAGCGATGTGGAAGCCGAGATTGCCAAACTGGAGAGCGCCCTGGAGAAATCCAAGGGCGAGCTGCAGGGCATTAAGGAGCGCACGCTCGCTGAATTGGGCGAGAAGAAGGCGGAGATTTTCGAATCCCATCTGCTGATTCTTGAAGACCCCGAACTCATCAGTCCCGTAATGGATAAAATCCGCGAGGAATCGGTTAATGCGGACTATGCCCTAAATGAAGTTGCCACTCAGTTTATCGAAATGTTCGAAAATATGAAAAGTGCTTACCTGCAGGAACGTGCCGCTGATATGCGCGATGTAACCAAACGCATCCTGAACCACCTGCTGGGTATTCACTATGTAAGTCCTGCGGAAATCAATGAAGAGGTTATCGTCATTGCCCTGGATTTGACTCCATCCGACACGGCGCAGCTTAATCGTAAATACGTGAAGGGCTTCACGACGAATATCGGCGGACGCACCTCGCACTCGGCCATCATGGCCCGGTCCCTGGAAATTCCGGCGGTAGTCGGCACCAAGAATGTACTGTCTGAAGTCAAGGCGGGAGATCTGGTGATTGTCGACGGTTTGAGCGGAGATGTTCTAATCAACCCGAGCGATGCTGAAGTCGCCGAATATAAAGCTAAACAGGAAGCCTATGATCTGCAAATTGCCGAGTGGAAAAAACTCCGCGATGAGCCGACCGTATCGGCTGACGGCAAACATGTAGAACTAGCTGCCAACATCGGCACACCTAATGATGTGAACGGTGTGATCGAGAACGGCGGCGAAGGTGTAGGTCTGTACCGCACCGAGTTCCTGTACATGGGCCGAGACAAGCTGCCTTCCGAGGAAATTCAGTACAATGCTTACCGCACTGTGCTTGAGAACATGAACGGCAAGCCGGTTGTTGTGCGCACACTGGATATCGGCGGCGACAAGGAGCTGCCTTACCTGGATCTGCCGAAGGAAATGAACCCGTTCCTTGGATTCCGTGCGATCCGCCTGTGTCTGGACCGTCAGGATATTTTCCGCACCCAGCTGCGCGCTTTGCTTAGAGCAAGTGCTCACGGTGACCTGCGCATCATGTTCCCGATGATCGCTACGCTCGGCGAATTCCGTGCAGCCCGCGATCTGCTGCTGGAAGAAAAGGCTAAGCTGCGCGAAGAAGGCAAGGAAGTATCGGACAACATTCAGTTGGGCATCATGGTAGAAATTCCATCAACGGCGGTTCTGGCTGACCAGTTCGCCAAAGAAGTGGATTTCTTCAGTATCGGTACCAACGATCTTATTCAATATACGATGGCTGCCGACCGTATGAATGAACGGGTATCCTACCTGTATCAGCCATACAATCCGGCGATCCTGCGTCTGGTCAAAATCGTTATCGACGCAGCCCATGCCGAAGGCAAATGGACCGGCATGTGCGGCGAAATGGCCGGCGACAGCACAGCGATTCCGCTGCTGCTCGGTCTGGGCCTCGATGAGTTCAGCATGAGCGCAACCTCCATCCTGCCTGCACGCAGCCAGATTTCTAAGCTGTCCGCTGCAGATATGAAGGAAATGGCTGCTAAAGCACTTCAGCTTGGCACCGCCGAGGAAGTTGCTGCACTTGTGCAGAGCAGCGTGAAGTAAATTCGCAAAGCTTTCTTGCATTATCCGTTTAGGCAATTCACTCTTCCAACTACTACTGCCGGCCTCCTCTATAGGAGGCCGTTTTTTTGTTGTCAGCGGCAGTACATCATCTTTTGTTCGTGCTGTCATTTATAAGGACAAGCTCAAATACCTGGGCGCAGCAGCCGATAATAGAATGTGGGCACATAAAACGGGTGGAACCCAAACCTGTGAACATAGTGTTACATATTATATTATGATTCAAAAGAAAGACAGTACTCTATAGACTTCGCTTGCAGATCTGTGCAAGTATTAATTTCTTCCATAGTGGAAATAGTTGGATTTAAGTGAAGTAAACCGTTATCCGGCAATATGGCGGAGAACAGGGGGATGGTGGAATACATGAATAGCAATTATATAAATACAGAGACAATAATAGAGACTTATGAAGGCAAAGACCTTGGACTAACCTACACTGCAGGCTGCAGCCAGTTTAAAGTATGGGCCCCGACGGCCTTTACCGTATCGGTTGTATTGTACGAGACCGGCGGGACCGGCGCAGATGTATCAGCCGTTTATTCCAAAGACAGTGGAGTGATTATCCCCATGCAGCGCCAGGATGGCGGTGTTTGGCAGGCGCAGCTTACCGGAGATCTGAAAGGCAAATATTATATGTACCGCACCGTATTTGCCGACGGCAGTATAAGGGAGGCCGCCGATCCCTATGCAACCGCTGTTTCGGCGAACGGGGTGAGGTCGGCGATTGTGGATTTGCGTGAGACCGATCCGCCCTCCTGGGCAGAGGACCGTTCACCCCAGTTGCAACATCCCGCAGATGCGGTAATTTATGAGCTGCATGTACGGGATTTCTCCGCCCATGAGAGCTCTGGCATGTTGCATAAGGGGAAGTTCAAAGCTTTTACGGAAACCGGATTACGTGATTCCGCAGGGAATGCACTGGGGATTGATCATTTGGCTGAACTGGGAATTACCCACGTGCATCTAATGCCGGTATTCGATTTCCAGACGGTAAACGAACTGAATGCAAATGGTCTGGACACCGAAGCGGGACATTACAGCGAATATAACTGGGGTTATGATCCACAGCATTATAATGTACCCGAAGGGTCCTACAGTACGAATCCGGCTGAACCCGGGACCCGGATCCGTGAATTCAAAGAAATGGTGCAGGCACTGCACAGCCGAGGCATTTCGGTCATTATGGATGTGGTGTACAACCATACGTATTCTGTTGAGAAGGGGCCATTCGAGCCGCTGGTGCCGGAGTATTTCTACCGTCATGATTATTTGGGTAGACTGTCCAACGGTTCGGGCGTCGGCAACGAAATTGCCACAGAGCGGCCTATGGTGCGCAAATATATTAAGGACTCCTTGTTATACTGGGCTTCGGAGTATCATATCGACGGGTTCCGCTTTGATCTGATGGGTCTGATGGACAGCGTAACCATGCGCGAAATTACGGAAGAGCTGCGCCTTGCCATTAATCCGAATCTGCTGATCTACGGGGAGCCGTGGACAGGAGGGGACTCTCCACTGGCGGACAAAACGCTGAAGGGTGTGCAGCGGGGCAAAGGTTATGCCGTGTTCAATGACAACTTCCGTGCGGCAATAAAAGGCGACAGCGATGGTTGGGGCAAAGGCTTCGCAACCGGTGAATATGGCAAAGAAGGCGCAGTGGCGTCGGGAATAAAAGGAGCGATTCATGAATTTACCGACTCGCCTGTCGAAACGGTGAATTATGTTACCGCTCATGATAACTTGAATCTGTGGGATAAGGTGCTTGCTTCCCAAGGCCAGCGCCAGGCGGCGGATCTGCCTGAACTGGAGAATGGAAGATTGAAGGGCGGCGGAGAGGTCGAAAAGGCGGTCGCTAAAGCAAATCCGTACTTCGCAATCGACCCGCAGGATGTTCTTGACAATGAAACTGTGCGCCGATCCCTGCTGGCTAACGGGATCATTTTAACCTCCCAGGGCATTCCTTTTCTGCATGCCGGAGATGAAATACTGCGCAGCAAATACGGGGATCATAACAGCTACCGTTCCCCTGATGTGGTCAATGCGATCCGCTGGGATAACAAAGAGACATTTATGACTGTCTTTCAATATTATAAAGGGCTTATTGAGCTGCGGCGCAAGCATCCGGCCTTCCGTCTGCATGGACGGCAGGAGATCGAGCGCTCACTGGAGTTCCTGCGCTGTGAAGACGGCGTCGTCGCTTATCAGCTGAAGGATAATGCAGGCGGTGATGTCTGGAACAATATCGTTGTTATTTTCAACGCCAATTGGGGGCCTGTTACTCAGCAGCTGCCTGAGACAGGCGGCTGCTGGAACATTGTGGTGGATCATTCCGGTGCCGGTACAGAAGCCTTCCGTATTGCCACAGATCATGCAGTAGAGCTTGAAGGACTGTCGATGATGGTACTGTATGATGTCTACGGCGAGCCTGCACCGCGGGCAAAGATCATTGAGGTTCATTATGACCGCCCCGACGGCGATTACCGCGGCTGGAATCTTTGGGTGTGGGGTACAGGCATCCAGGATGGGCAGTGCGATTTCCGGCAGATGGAGGATGGACGTGCGGTAGCACGGATCGAAGTGGTGCCGGGAACAGAGTCGGTTGGATATATTTTGCGGCTGAATGACTGGGAAGAGAAGGGTAGCGGAGACCGCTTTATAGACTGCTCCGGCAGTGAAGCGCTGCTTAAGGTAGTGGTGCAAGACCGCAGCAGTGCAAGCAGCGGCGATGGAGATAATCCGCTTCAGTTAAGCAGCTGAAGTTAAGATATAGAAGAAACGGATAGCCACTCAGCTGATAAAGGCTGTTCCAGCATCGCCGCCGTTTGGGCAGTGATTCCGGAACAGCCTGTTTTGCTGCCTGTTTCTTTATTTATGCTTGTCTGAATGTTCTTCATCCACAAGCTTATTGTATAGATTGGCTTCGTTACCGCCGCTGTTTTTGGAGCGGTACATCGCCAGGTCGGCGGCGCGCAGCAGTTCGTTGATACTTCCGCCATGCTGCGGATATAGGGCTACGCCGATGCTGGCGGAAGTATGAAAGCTGGAGCCTTGGTTGACAGACCAGGATTTGTTGAACAGCTGAAGTAAACGGTCCAGCATTTCGTTCAGCATCTCTGGATTGGTAAAGCGGTGAAGCACGACGGCGAACTCATCGCCGCCGATGCGGAACGCCTGACCGAATCCTTTAACCGTCTGCTGCAGCTCACGGGAGAGCAGCTGCAGGAATTCATCTCCGGCCAAGTGGCCAAGGGTATCATTAAGCTGCTTGAACCTGTCGCAGTCGAGCAGCGCAACTGCTATTTCCTGTCTGCGGTCCTCAGGCTGATTAATCAGGTTCTCCATGTACATTTTAAAATGGGCTCTATTGGGGATTGCTGTTAAATGGTCATAGAAGGCCAGCTTGTGGAGCCGTTCCTCATGTTGCTTACGCTGGGTAATCTCACGAGAGATAAGCATATACTGCGCGGGAAAAGCATGGCTGCCGGTGATCGGTGAGATTTTCGTTTCCAGCCACACCCAGTGGCCTTTTGCCGAACGCATGCGCAGCTCCGAAATTCGTGGAGTCCCCTGAACCACACTCTTCAGCTTCGCCCAGGAGATTTCAGCTTCGCGGATGTAGTTGGAAAGAGGAACACCTTTGTCCGGCACGTAGCCAAGCACGCTGGAATGGGAAGGTGAGGCGTACAGGATCATACCGTTTGGATCGGTCAAAATAATGAAGTCAGACATGGTCTCACCGATCAGCTGGTAAAGGGATTGATCTTCCTGCATCTCACTTTGCAGCGAAACTACTCTGCGGCAGAGATAAATAATAACGAGCATAAGCAGGAACAAGATCAGGGAGTAGGCCGCGAAGAGGGTGCTTTTTCGCTCACGGAACTCTTGGGTAATCTGCTGTCCGTAGTTATCGATCAGGTTCTCGGATTGATCCAGACTGCTGCGGACCTCACTCAGCCGGGTGTTGATCATGATAGCTGAGTACGTATCCGGGTTCCAATTGCTTTCCATACGCCGGGAGATCAGTTTCTGCCCGGTATTCTTCCAGCTTTCAAAAGCGTCTTCGAAGCTCAGCAGCTCGTTTCTCAGCTGGGAGAGCAGCCGATTGCTCTGTGTCATCCTCTTTTCCGGATGATTCATAGCGTTGATGTTGCAGCTGACCATGCCCAGCCGCTGCTTCACCTGGGCATTATTGTCATGATACTCCTGAGACAGCAGGCCGCGCTGTTCACGCGTAATGTTCCGGTTCATCACGGTGTGCAGCGCAAGGGCAGCCTGATGAAGATCCCGGTCGGCATTCAGAATCAGCTCTGAATTTTGGTAGACATCGCTGTACAGTGAATCTGAAAGCCGGTTAATTGTGTGGTTCAGATACAGCAGAGAAGCGGTGCTGATGCCCGCCAGAATAACGGAGATAGCGACAAATAAAAGGATTAATCTGCGTGTGTTTTTGATTTTGTATAAAGCCACTGTCATCCTCTCCCCGCATAAAACTTTGAGAAATCTCTTTGATAGTAGATGATACCTATGCGGAACTAATCCCAGCTGCGGGTAATTGGCCGCAGGGACAACGAGAGAGTGTCTTTCAAATAGTCATAGAAACATAGTGCTTCCAGTACGATTAGGGATCCTTCTCATCAGTATGTAGGACGTCCTGCTTAGGGCATCCGGGCCGAGTATGGAATATAAGAGGTTGATCCGAGCCTGAAATGCCCAAAATCCCCTGCCAGCCGACCGTTCGGGTCATCAAGCGATCCGGTAAGCCGGGGAGGAGATGGGGATCTTGATATAATTAGCATCAGATTTAAACATTATGTATAGTACAGGCTTATTCATACTCCAACCCCTGAGTCCTATTACCCAAGTTTTCTACAAACGATACTCCCTTTCTGTGCTAAGCGCTAAAATATCATAGCTGCCGTTCCCGGCGAGTTTAGGGATTAATTCCTCTGAATTTGTCGGCTTGTCAAAACGACATTTTGTGCATATAATAAATAGACATATCTTCTGAATAAGAAGATGCAGTTTCCCAGCAACATCATTATAAATGCAGTGATGGAGAAGAGTACGCAGTGCCTGGCTTACAGGGAGGAGACGCCGCAGATTGAGAGCGTTTCTAGGAGAGCAGAGCTGCCGAAGTTCACTCCGGAGCAGTTCCCTGAATTCACTTCAAGATCTTCTTGAAGGAAGACAGTAGGGGAAACCGGCCGCAGACCGTTATTTCTGTTAAAGTGAGGCATGTCTTTACCGCACCGAAAGAGGGAATACAGCTCTTAAGGGAAGTGGTACAGGAGTCTAACAAGGGTGGTACCACGGTCTTTTCGTCCCTTACCGGGAGGAAAGGCCTTTTTTTGTTGACAATATGATGATTAAGGGGGCAGTACACGCCATGAAAGAGAAGCTGGAAGCGTTGAAGGTTGAGGCATTGGCTAAGCTGCAGGAAGTAACCGATCCGCAGGTTCTGAATGACTTACGCGTGAAGTATCTGGGCAAAAAAGGCGAGTTAACCGAGGTTCTGCGGGGAATGGGAGGGCTTAGCGCGGAAGAGCGTCCGGTAATCGGCCAGGTGGCGAATCTGGTGCGCAGCGCGATTGAAGATATTATCGGCTCCAAGCAGGAGGCGTTCCAGCAGCAGGAAACGCTGAACCGCCTGCAGGCAGAGAAAGTGGATGTTACGCTGCCGGGCCGCGGTTTGCCGCAAGGCGGAATTCATCCGCTCACCCGGGTGGTGCAGGAGATTGAAGATATCTTCATCGGCATGGGCTACCGGGTAGCAGAAGGCCCTGAAGTAGAGACGGATTATTATAACTTCGAGGCGCTTAATCTGCCGAAGAACCATCCGGCACGCGATATGCAGGATTCCTTCTATTTGACGGATGATCTCCTGATGCGTACGCAGACTTCTCCAGTGCAGATCCGCACCATGCAGGCAATGCAGGGCGAAACACCGGTCAAAATCATCTGTCCGGGGAGAGTGTTCCGCCGCGATGATGACGACGCCACCCACTCCTTCCAGTTCCATCAGATCGAAGGTCTGGTCATTGGACGGGGAATCCGCATGAGTGACTTGAAGGGTACATTGCAGCAGTTCATGAAAGAAATGTTCGGCCCGAGTGCGGGGATCCGCCTTCGTCCGAGCTTCTTCCCATTCACCGAGCCTAGCGTTGAAGTTGACGTCAGCTGCTTCAAATGCGGCGGAGACGGCTGCCGGCTGTGCAAACAAAGCGGCTGGCTGGAAATCCTCGGTGCTGGCATGGTGCATCCGAATGTACTCAGAATGGGCGGATACGACCCAGAGGAGTATAGCGGCTTCGCCTTCGGCGTAGGTGCGGAGCGGATTGCCATGTTGAAATACGGCATCGACGACATCCGTTATTTCTATACCAATGATATGGGCTTCGTGAAGCAGTTCAAGGGCATTTAGATTTTTGACGGGTGAGCGGGCTGGTAGATAAATACATCTGAAATAAAGGAAGTGAGCGGACATGAAAGTATCAACCGGATGGCTGGCTGATTATATATCGTTAGAGGGAGTAACCGCTGAAGAGCTGGCGGACAGAATCACCACTGCAGGCATCGAGATTGACGGTGTTGAGCGCCGCAACAAGGGGCTTTCCGGGATTGTAACCGGATATGTGAAATCGAAAGAAAAACATCCCGATGCCGATAAGCTGAACGTATGTATCGTGGATGCAGGACAGGGCGAGGATCTGCAGATCGTGTGCGGAGCAAAGAATGTCGAAGCGGGGCAAAAGGTGCCTGTAGCCTTGGTGGGGGCGAAGCTTCCGGGCCTGGACATCAAAAAAGCCAAGCTGCGCGGCGTATTGTCGCAAGGCATGATCTGCTCGGCCAAGGAGCTTGGGCTGAATGACAAGCTGCTGCCGAAAGAACTGCAGGAAGGCATTCTTGTTCTGCCTGAGAATACCGAGATCGGCCAGGATATCCTGAAGGTGCTGAGCCTGAATGATGAAATTCTTGAATTCGATCTGACACCGAACCGGTCCGATTGCCTAAGCATGATTGGCGCGGCCTATGAGGTAAGCGCGATTCTTGGCCGGGATCTGAAGCTGCCCGATCCGGCAGCGGATCTGGTAGAGACCGGGAGCCAGGCATCCGACTCTATTTCCGTAAAAATCGAGAATGACGAATACTGTTCCCGCTATGCAGTACGCTATATTACCGGAGTGAAGCCTGCTGCTTCTCCGCTCTGGATTCAGAACCGGCTGATGGCTGCAGGTGTCCGTCCGATCAATAACATCGTGGATATCACTAACTACGTCATGCTGGAATACGGACAGCCGCTGCATGCCTTTGACAGTGACAAGGTGGAAGGCGGCGTGCTTGGTGTCCGCTTTGCGCAGGAAGGCGAGGTTCTGACTACGCTCGACGGGCAAGAACGCAAGCTGGAGCCGCAAATGCTTGTGATCGCCGATGGGGCAAAAGCCGTAGCGCTTGCCGGAGTAATGGGCGGACTGGCAACGGAAGTAACTGGAGAAACAGTGAATCTGGTGCTGGAATCGGCCAAATTCGACGGTGGAACGGTCCGCAAGGCTTCACGCCAGTTCGGCCTCCGCTCTGAAGCATCATTGCGCTTCGAGAAAGAAGTGGATCCGAATGCCGTAATTCCGGCATTGGACCGGGCGGCAGCGCTGATTGCGCGTTATGCCGGGGGTTCAGTGCATGAAGGCATTGTTCAGGCAGGAGGAGACTCTGTACAGGAGAAGGTTCTGACCTTGCCACTGGAGAAGTTGAACAACTATCTCGGCACGGAGCTGTCACTGCTGGAAGTGAAGACATTGTTTGGCCGTCTGCATTTCAAATGCGGTGATGCCTCCCAGGGAGTTGTTGAAGTTCAGGTGCCAACCAGACGCGGCGACATCAGCTACGATGTGGATCTCATTGAAGAGATTGCCCGGCTGTATGGCTATGACAATATCCCGACAACCCTGATGGAAGGCATTACCACTCCTGGAGCACTCACTAGACAGCAGTTCCTGCGCCGCGAGCTGCGCCGCCTGCTGTCCCTTGGCGGATATCAGGAGGTCATGGGTTATTCCTTCATTCAGCCGGAGCAGAGCAAATGGTTCCCTGCGCTTGCAGAAGGCCAACTTTCTGTGAAGCTGGCCATGCCGATGAGCGAGGAACGCAGCGTGCTGCGTACCAGCCTCATTCCGCAGCTGCTGGATATTGCCCTCTACAATACCAACCGCCGGCAAAGCGATCTGGCGCTGTTCGAAATCGGCAATGTCTTCTTCACCGACGAAGAGCAGCTCACCCGCCAGCCGCGTGAGCTGCCGGTGCTGGGACTGCTGCTGAGCGGAAGCCGCGCAGCCAAACAGTGGAATGTGACGGCAGAGCCTGTCGATTTCTTCGATCTTAAGGGCGCGCTGGAAACCGTGTTTGCCCATCTGGGACTTACCGGACGCGTAGTCTACGAAGCTGATGCCCCGCAAGACTATCATCCGGGCCGTTCCGCTTCGGTGTATCTGCTGGGAGATGAAGGGCGCTTGAAGATCGGAACAATCGGCCAGCTTCATCCTGAACTGCAGCGCAAGCTTGACCTGGAGGATACCTATGTAGCTGAGATCCTGCTGCAGCCGCTCTATGAGTCTGCGCGCGCTAACCTGCAGTACAGTGAACTGCAGCGCTTCCCGGGAATGGAACGGGATATCGCAGTCGTTGTGGATTCGGAAGTTCCGGCAGGCCATCTGCTGGCATCCATCCGTGAGAACGGAGGAACACTCCTGCAGAATGTGCAGGTATTCGACGTGTACACCGGCGGCAAAATGGAAAGCGGGAAGAAGAGCGTAGCGATCTCGCTGCTCTACCGTCATACGGAACATACACTGACCGACGAGGAAGTTGGGGAAGTGCATGATAAGGTTGTTTCCGCACTTCAGCAAACTTTTGGTGCGGAATTAAGAAAGTAGCAGGAATTGTGCAAAGCCGCAGCGAATCCATTTAGAACCAGAGATTCGCTGCGGCTTTTTTCTAATAAGTCTAAGGTTCGGCGGATATGGACTAAATCAATATAATGAAGACGTTTTTTTGCCAAATGTTTAAGAATAACGCTACAATAGAAGCAGGGATAGCAACTTAGAATCCGCACACATACAAAGGAGGGCACAACTGTGGCTATGGACCGGACTCGTGTCGCCGTGGAGATATATGGAACTTCCTATAAACTTGTCGGAAGCAGCACTGAATATATGAAGCAGGTTGCCCGTTATGTGGACGAGCACATGCGCGCAATTTCCAAATCACATTCCAGACTGGATACACCGCGGATTGCGGTGCTTGCAGCCGTACATATGGCAGAGCAGGCCATCCAGGTTCAGGACTTTAAGAATGAGCTGAATATGCTGACCGGCGAGCGCACGGAGCTGCGCGTGGAGGTATCACGTCTCCTCGAAGTACAGCGGGAGCGGCAGGAGGAATTCGAACGGCTGGATGCTGCGGCCAAAGAAGAGGCAGCACGGCTGATTGCCGCCGCTGAAGAGGAACGCAAACGGCATTTGGAGATACAGGAACATGAGCGCAAGGTTCATGCCGAGCAGCTGCTTGAAGCAGGGAAGACGGCCGCTGCGGACCGGGATAAGCTGGCTGAAGAGCTGCAGGCCCGCGAGGTGGAACTGAAGACGCTGCGGGATACGAATGAGAATGAGCAGGCTGCTGCCCGCGAGAGTCACCGGCAGGAGCTGGAACGGCTTGAAGCTGTACGTCTGGAGCAGCTGGAAGTACTGAAAGCGGCACATGCGCAGGAGCTGGAACTTCTCCGCGAGACATTGTCCAAGGAGAAAGCGGAAACGCTGTCGGCTCTCCAGCAGGAACTGGCCGAGACCCGGGAGTCGCTGGGAAGCGAGGTTGTGGAGATCCGCACTTCGCTGAGCAAGGAACTGGCGGATACCAAATCCGCGCTGGACAAAGAACTCAGCACCGAAAGAGAAGCGCTGCAGAAAGAGCTTGCCAAGAATAAGGAGCTGCGGCAGTCACAGGGTACCCAAGAGCACCGGCATAAGCAGCAGCTCGGAGAGCTCGAGAAGCAGCTTAGCGAGCTGCGCGGCGGAACCGGGCAGCTTCAGTCCAGGCTGAGAGCGGCGGAAGCGGGGCTGAAGGGTGAACGTGATGCCCGTACGACACTTCTGGCGCAATATGAAGCGGTTCTAAGCCGGGAGGAGCAGCTTTCTGAAGAGCTGCGCTCCGCTACGGAACTGGGAACACTGCTGAATGGGGAGCTGGAAGAGCTGCGCCAGCGTTATGAGCAGGTACAGCGCGAAGCCGTAGAACTCAGAGAATCTCTGCAGGCAACAACCGATACCTTGAGCCACACCAAGGAAGAGCTGCGTTCTGCAGCCGAATTGGGAGAGCTGCTCAGCGATGAGCTGGAAGGACTACGCCAGCGGTATGAGCTGGCACAGCAAGAATCCTCAGAGCTGCGCAAGTCGCTGCAGGGAACCAAGGACAGTTTGCTGAACGTACAGGCGGAGCTTACCCGTACAGCAGAAGAAGCCGGGAACTGGCAGGAGCTTGCGGACAAGCATATGGAGGATATCAGCGAGCTGGAGATGAACCTTCTGGAAGCCGAAGAGAAGTCAGCAGGACTGCAGCGTGAGATTGATACGCTCCGCGGCCAGGCAGACGGAATGGTACAGCAGCTGGACCGTGAGGCCCAACTGCGTGCAGAAGCGGAAATGGAGAGCGCAGCACAGCGCGAAGCTGCAGCGGAAGCCCGCAAGGAACTTTCGGCGCTGCGCGGGCGTTATGAGGAACTCATTGCGCAGTATGATGATGTTCTGCAGGACGGCGAGCAGCTTCGCGAAAGATACGAGCTGCTGGAAGCCGAAAGCGAAGAGTCCACACGGCGTCTCGAGGAGCTCTACGAAGCTAGCCGTGAAGCTGCCGTAACCGCAGCGGAGCAGCAGGAAGTGCTGAAGGAAGCGCGGGAATACGAGGCATCCTGGAAGCATAAGTATGAAGAGCTTCAGCAGCGTCAGCAGCAGTGGAGTGAAGCGGAAGCTACTCTGCGCGAGGAAATCGAGATCTGGCAGCAGCAGGCCGGAGAAGCCGAAGCCGAGGCTGAATCCATGAACCGGGAGCGCAGCGAAGTGCAGCAGCAGCTCGCAGAAATCGGTGAGAGCTACGAGCTCGTGCAGGGCCAGCTTCGTTTAGTGCAGGCGCAGTTCGAACTGCAACAAGGTGAGCTGGATAAGCTCTCTCAGGAACATCGCAATCTCCAAGGGGAATATGCCAAGCTGCAAAGTGAATATAATGAATGGATTCAACTGATCGAACAGGATAGTTGAATGGCGGACGCAAGACAAAGACGGGGCCCGGGCAGTGAATTCTGCCTGGGCCCCGTCTTTGTCTAAATATAAGAATTTATAGGCTTCACGCTATAAATTATCCTTCTATTTCTCGCTGAAACGGATACCGTCCTTTTGAGGACGGTGAAGCCGTTTCCACTTGTTAGATATCAAGTTGGCATCTGCGGGTAACTGTATGCTATTATTCCACGATAATCTTAGCGCTCATCGAGCTGTGCCCGGAGCCGCACATGATTGCACAGGTCATTTCAAAGGTTCCTGCTTCCTCTGGAACAATGACGCGGGAAGAATCCTTGGCGGTTAATTGAAGCTCCAGCTCAGGAACAAGAATTCCGTGGTTGCCGCTTTCGTTCTTAAAGGTGATCTCCACCGGCACGCCTTTTTTTAAATGATATTCCTCCTGGTCAAAGCTGTAATTCGTAGCAGAAATGACGAGTTCATCCTCCGGCTTAATGCCGGAAGCGGCAGTGCCATTATTGCTGGTGGAGCTGGCTTGCTTGCCGTTGCCGCCACTACAGGCCGATAGTATAAGAACAAATGCGATGGACAGCAGCATAGCTGATCTTCGGATCATCTTCATCCTCCTATAACTATATTTTGATACCGTTCGGTGACAATAGCATAGCTTACTTTTAAGCGGAAGTCTTGGATAAACTTTTCAAAACTGTTGACAAACAATCAGGCTCAAAATTTCGTCTAAAAATATGTCCGAAGTTTGTCGAAAAATGCAAATAAATGATGCAAAAATAAATTAAATTTATTATAATGAAAGCTATTATATTAACGGTTAGAAGTAGGGGATGTACATCAATTTAGCTAATGATACGTTGAATGCAGAGATATGGCACCGGAGAATATTAAGCGGGTATTGGGTGCTGGTAATTTTCATGCTGGCTGCCCAGCTCATCTTTATGTTGTCAACCCATATGCCTGAAGTCAAGACGGTGCTGATTCCGAGCAAGGGGCACCTATTTATAGGATGTAATATAATGATTGTGATCGCGATGATACTCGCCGAAATGTGGTTGCGCACTACCTTGCAATA
Source organism: Paenibacillus sp. FSL H3-0321 (assembly GCF_038002865.1). NCBI lineage: Bacteria > Bacillati > Bacillota > Bacilli > Caryophanales > Paenibacillaceae > Paenibacillus > Paenibacillus sp. FSL H3-0321. The sequence goes on from NZ_JBBODH010000001.1 coordinate 6,405,468, forward strand.
TCACAAGCAGGCTGTTGTTGTTTGCGGGTTTATTGTCTCCTATTTGATGTATTTCGTCTTGGAGCCGTTTGTTGACGGTGCACAAATGACCCTGATGATGCCAATTATGATTGCGCTTGTTTATTTCGATCAAAGACTGCTGCACGGATTGGGACTGATCAGCTTACTGTTTTATGCCGGTGTTTATTTGGGGCTGGAACGGCCGGTGCTGGACAAGCCGGTGCTGGAGTTTCTGATGGTAGAGTGCGTGTTTATTGTGTTCGTTGTGATGGCTCAGGCCGTAATTGTCCGGGCACGTGAAGCCCGTGAGCATCTGGAGCAGCTGACCATATCCGAACAGGAACTTATGGTTGAGCGGGCAATTTCCGATAAGATGCTGAAGATTGATGCACTTACCGGTCTTTACAATCACAAGTCATTTCATGAATATCTGGACTCGCTGCTGGAGCAGTGTGAAAGCAACGGGCTGCGGCTGCAGCTGGCGCTGTTTGATATTGATAACTTCAAGCAGGTGAATGATACTTATGGACACTGGGTCGGAGACCTTGTGCTGAAGGAGGTTGCGGCCAAGATGGGCAGCCTGATCAGCTTAAATGATTTTTCGGCGAGGTATGGCGGTGAGGAATTCGCAGTGATCTTCACGGATAAAAGCTTTCACGATGCTTATGCCGCTGCAGAGAAGATGCGGATAAATATCGCCCAGATGGAGCATCCCTATGCCGGGGACAAGCCGATTACGGTCAGCATCGGGTTATGTGATTACCAGCTCGGAGACGGCAAAGAGCGGCTGTTCCGCAAGACAGACAATGCCTTGTACGAAGCTAAGCGGAGCGGAAAGAATACTGTGGTTACCGCATCTGTAGCCCATGACGATGATCCGGTCATGTCCTATGCGTAAGTTACTATAATAAACCCCCTATTTCCGTTATAATCCGGAAATAGGGGGTTTCGTTGTCTGCAGAGCCTCTGACAGGCGATACGTTATTTTCCCGCTTCAAACGGAGTGGATACCGGCAGAAACAGGTCGATAATCCCTATGACGAGTGCTGCCAGAAGCGCTCCAAGGATGGAGACGCTGACACCGCTCACGACAAATTGGGCGATCCAGATGACTAGCGCGCTGACGATAAAACCGACGATTCCGCGGCCGAAGGGCGTTGTTTTTTTGCCGAAGATTCCCTCAATAACCCAGCCAAGCAGAGCGATCACCAGGGCAAGGACAAGCGCACTCCAGAAACCGCCGATCGTAAACTGCGGGACAATCCAGCCGACAATCAGCAGCACGATGGCTGCAACGATGAAACGGACGACATGACCCAAAAATTTCACTGAACTAACCTCCTTTGCCTTCGTTTCAAGGATATGTGCAGTTGTTATTGTGACCTGAATCGCCGATTCTATGCCTAAATAGCGCAAATGGGCCGAATTAGGTATAATGTAAACATCTATGAAGGGAGCTGTGACAGTAATTGGACGACAAGATTTTGCATACGCTTGAATATCGCAAGATTTTAAATAAATTGATGCAATATACGCAAACTCCGATGGGACGGCTGGCGGCGGAAGACCTGAAGCCCTCCGGTGATTTTGAAGGGGTGAAGAAACTGCTGCAGGCCACGGATGAGGCGGCTAACGTTGACCGGTTGAAGGGTATTCCTTCTTTTGGCGGGGTTAGCGATATTCGGCCTGCGCTGAAACGCGCCTCCATCGGCGGCATGCTGGGAACGACGGAGCTGCTGTCGGTTGGTAATACCATTGGCGGCGCCCGCCGGGTCAAGCGGTTTCTGGCGGCCATGCATGAGGATGAGAAGATCCATTCTCTGTTTGCCTTAAGCGATCTGCTCTCGGAGCAGAAGCATGTAGAGGATGACATCCGGGCCTGCATTGATGAGAATGCGGATGTGCTTGATTCGGCAAGCCATGAGCTTGCCACGATCCGCAGGGAGCTGCGCGGAGGGGAGACGAGAATCCGTGAAAAGCTGGATTCAATGATCCGTTCCTCCTCAGTGGCCAAGATGCTGCAGGATCAGCTGGTGACGATCCGCGGTGACCGGTTTGTCATTCCGGTCAAGGCCGAATACCGTGCCCATTTTGGCGGAATCGTGCATGACCAGTCCGGTTCGGGGGCAACGCTGTTCATTGAGCCGGAGTCTATTGTGGCGATGAACAATAAGCTGCGGGAGACCCGACTGCGCGAGGAACGCGAGATTGAGATCATTCTCCACCGGCTGACCGCGCTGGTAGGCGACATTGCTGAAGAGATGACCTATGATGTCGATATCCTTGGTGAGCTTGATTTCATCTTTGCCAAGGCGCGTCTGGCGCGTGATATGAAAGCGACCCAGCCACGGATGAATGATCGTGGCTACCTCAAGCTGCGCAAGGGACGCCACCCGCTTATTCCGGCGGAACAAGTCGTTCCCTTGGATGTGGAGCTTGGCAATCAATACAGCTCAATCATCGTTACCGGGCCGAATACGGGCGGTAAGACGGTTACGCTGAAGACCATTGGCCTGCTTAGCCTGATGTCGATGTCCGGATTGTTCATTCCGGCAGAGGAAGGCAGCCAGATGTGTGTATTTGATGCGATTTATGCCGATATTGGGGATGAACAGAGCATTGAGCAGAGCCTCAGTACCTTTTCCAGCCATATGACCAATATTATTTCCATACTGAAGCGTATGACTCCGAAAAGTCTGATCCTGCTGGATGAGGTGGGAGCGGGAACAGATCCGGCCGAAGGCTCGGCACTCGCCATTGCGATTCTGGAGCATATTCACCGGATAGAATGCCGGATGGTGGCCACCACGCATTACAGCGAACTGAAGGCTTATGCCTATGAACGCAAAGGGGTCATCAATGCCAGCATGGAATTTGATGTGCAAAGTCTCAGCCCAACCTATAGATTGCTGATTGGTGTACCGGGCCGAAGCAATGCATTTGCCATTGCCGAACGCCTCGGCCTGCAGAGTGACATTCTTGAGCATGCCCGCGGCGAGGTCAAGGAAGAGGATCTGCGCGTGGAGCACATGATTGCTTCACTTGAAGAGAACCGGCTGGGTGCAGAGAATGAACGCGAGCGTGCTGAAGTGGTCCGCCGTGAAGCGGAAGAATTCCGCAACCGGCAGCAGCTGGAGCTGGAGAAGCTGGAGAGCCAGCGTGACAAGCGGCTGGAGAAGGCGGAGAAAGACGCCAGTGCCATTCTGGACAAGGCGCGTAAGGAAGCGGAGGAAATCATCAGCGATCTGCGGAGGCTGGCGATGGAGGAAGGTGCCTCCGTCAAGGAGCATAAGCTGATTGAAGCACGCCGCCGCCTCGATGAAGCCGAACCGGCACCGCGCAAGAAGGCGGTATCCCGCAGCAGCAGCAAAGCGCCGCGGCGGATTCAGCCCGGAGATGAAGTCAAACTGCCGAGCGTGAATCAGAAAGGCTTCGTCGTGGAGCTGAGCGGAACGAAGGAAGCGCTGGTGCAATTCGGCATTATGAAGATGAAGGTTAATCTGAACGATCTGGAGTTCCTGGCTTCCGCCCCGGATGTCCCCGTTCCTGCTCTTCGCCGGGCTACTACAGTGAAACGTACCCGTGACGAGAACATCCGCAGTGAGCTGGACTTGCGCGGGACGAACCTGGAAGAGGCAATCATGGAGACCGACCGCTTTATTGATGAAGCCTTTCTCGGCAACCTGGGCCAGATTTCGATCATACACGGCAAAGGAACCGGCGTGCTGCGAACAGGTATTCAGGAGTACTTGCGCAAGCATAAGCATGTCAAAAGCTACCGGCTCGGGAATTATAATGAGGGCGGCGCGGGCGTAACCGTGGCTGAACTGCAATAGCGGCGGAGCCTGGCGGAAAGAGGGGGAAAGATGCAAGAAACTATTGATCTTATGCTGGGCCATCCGCTGGGCGCACTGATCGGTTACTTCACCGTGGCGATTTTGGGGCTGGTGGTGTTTCTGTCCTTTTTTGAAATGGTGACCAAATATAACTGCTGGGAAGAAATCCGCAAAGGGAATTTGGCGGTAGCCATGGCGACAGGCGGCAAAATCTTCGGCATTTGCAATATCCTGCGCTTCAGCATACAGGCAGGGGCATCAATTTACGAGACGATGAAATGGTCGGTTGTCGGATTTCTGCTGCTCTTGCTGGCTTATTTTTTGTTCGAGTTTTTAACCCCTGTTTTTTCAATTGATGATGAAATTGCCGCAGATAACCGTGCTGTCGGATTGACGGCCATGCTGATCTCGGTTTCACTGTCTTATGTAATTGGCGCCGCTATATTCTAAACTCGGGGAGTAGGAAAATCATGAAGATGCTGATCCGGATTCTGTTTTTTTCTGCCCTGGCTTTTATAGCGGCCGGTATTATTTATTTAATGGTGAATTGAATTTAAATGTGAGGTAAGAAGGAGATTTTAGTGATGGAAACAACCGTATGCCCTTGGTGTCATACCGAAATCGTGTGGGACGAGGAATTTGGACCCGAAGAGACTTGCCCCCACTGCAACAATGAGCTTAGCGGCTACCGTACAGTCACTCTGGGCAGTGACGATCTGGAAGAAGACGAGCCGGAGACTGAGGACGAACCGAAATCAGAGGAAATCAGCGATGAGGACTTGTGGGACGACAGCGACAAGGAGAGCGTAGTGCCAATCTTCAATACCACCAGCCAATTCAGCGACGATTATGATATGAAGCGTTATGAGCATAGCGTTTCTGCAATTCTTGCTGCACAGCTTGAAGCCCCCGAGTGCCCGCAATGTCATGAACTGATGGTGCTTGCCGGTACACAGAAGGTAGACAGCTTTGAGCCATCAGCTCCCGAAGCACTGGGTGGAGCTGTATTGAAAGCGCCGTTTGCGCTTAATCTCTATGTATGCCCTTCATGTTTTCATGTTCAGCACAATCTGGCGCAGGAAGACCGTATTCAGTTTGTGCGTAACCTGAGCACCTCTGCGGAATAAATGCCGATTCATGTCAGCCCTGCTTTCTGGACATATTAAAGCTAGGAATGTCCAAAAGGCAGGGGGTTAATTATGAAAAGCTTATTGCGTAATCAGGCGGTTCTGCTGCTTGCCGTGGCCGGGCTGTATATGCTGGCGAGTGTGCTGGCAGGCACTTTTCTGAACGTCTATCTGTGGAAAAACCGCCAAAATTTTGCCATGATCGGCTGGTTTACGGTTGCTCAGCAGGTGGCTGTTGGCCTCAGCTTCTGGGTGGGCGGCAAATGGGTGAAGGAGCATAATAAGATGAATGCCCTGCGGCTGGGAATCGCCGTTTCGGGCTTTTTTTATTTGCTGGTGCTGTGGCTGGGGGGACAAGCAGTACATTATATCTGGCCGCTCGGCCTGATCCTGGGGCTCTCGATAGGCTTCTTCTGGCTGGCGTTCAACATCGTGTTTTTCGAAATTACCGAAGCGGTGAACCGCGATTTCTTCAATGGGTGGATGGGGCTGCTTGGTTCCTTTACCGGCATCGTCGGACCGTGGGTTTCCGGTTGGCTGATCTCGCTGTGGCCAGGGGAACGCGGGTACCGCGTCGTATTTATAATCTCGCTCTGCACTTATGGTATTTCAGCCGTTCTCAGCTTTCTGCTGCAGAAGCGTAAGAGCGAAGGGACCTACCTGTGGCTGGAGCCCTGGAAAGAGCTCCGGCGTGCCGGGAGCCCATGGAGACCGGCAGCGGCTGCGCTGCTGTTTCAAGGGCTGCGTGAGGGCGTTTTTTCATTTCTGATCGGCTTATTAGTGTACATAGCGGCTAGGGAGGAGAGCAAGCTGGGGCAGTTTGCTCTCATTACCTCAGCTGTATCTCTGATCAGTTATTTTGCTGCCGGTAAGTGGTTCAAGCCTAAATTCCGCTCCGCAGGCATGTTGGCCGGTGGCCTGCTGCTGCTGGCTGTGATTACACCGCTGCTCTGGAAAGTCAGCTACGGGACGCTGCTGATCATGGGCATAGGAACCTCCCTTTGTATTCCGTTGTATATGCTGCCCATGGTTTCGACCAGCTTTGACTTGATGGGGCTGTCTGCGGAGGCAGCCGGCAAACGGGTCGAGCTTGTCGTGCTGAGGGAGCTGAGCCTCATGAGCGGACGGCTGCTAGGGATGTTCGTATTCATTGCGGTGCTGTCTGTGAACGACTCACCACAGGTCATCACGCTGCTGATGCTGCTGCTGGGTGCATCTCCGCTGGGCAGCTGGCTGGTCTTGCGCCGTCTGCTGAGAAGCGGTAAATATCATCCGTCTTGAAGAGGGCGTGATGACCGGATAGGGGGAAGGTTAAGTTTTGGCCAAGAAAAAAGGTTATGGCCTAAGGACGAAGGTTGCAGTTATGGTATCCGCTGTGGTGATGTTGGTCATGCTGGTGCTCTACATTATTTTCCGGAATCAGATTATCCCGCAGACCCGCCATGCCCTGGAGGATAAAGCCATTACGATTGCCCGCACCCTTGCCCTGATGCCGCTGGTGTCGGAAGGGCTAGGGGAGGGCCGCAGTAAGGAGATTCAGGCCTATACCTCCAAAATCACCCGCCGCAATGATATTATGTTTGTAGTCGTAATCGATATGAACAGTATCCGCTATTCGCATCCTGATGCCTCAATGATTGGAAGGCACTTTGTGGGTGGAGGACAGAAGATGGCGCTGCGCGGGGAAGAGAGTATCTCCGAAGGCGAGGGGCTGCTGGGCAAGTCACTGCGTGCTTTTGTGCCAGTTTATAACAACAGAGGTTCTCAGGTGGGAGTAGTCGTAGTCGGACTTTCGCTGGAACGCGTGCACCGTCTGGTACGGCAGAATGAATGGACCATCATCGCGATTCTGCTGTCCGGTGCCGTGCTTGGAGCCGGAGGGGCGATCGTGCTGGCCCGGAAAATCAAACAGATGATGTTCGGTATGGAGCCTTCGGATATTTCCAAGCTGCTGGAAGAGCGCAGCGCCATGCTGCAGTCTGCACGCGAAGGCATTATTGCGGTAGATGATAAAGCCCGGATCACAATGATCAATGTGGAAGCAGAGCGGCTTCTGGGAACGGTGGGCATTACTGGAAATGCGATGACCCGGCATATTGCAGATTATTGGCCTGAGCTGCGTCTTGAGCCTGTGCTGGCCACGGGGGAAGCGAAGGTGGATCAGGATCTTGAGCTGAACGGCATCACTTTGCTCGTCAACAGTGTTCCGATCCGGGTGAATGGCCAGATTGCGGGAGCTATCGCTACGTTCCGGGACAAGACCGAACTTGCCGTCCTGGTTGAACGGTTGTCCGGCATTTCCGTATATGCGGACGCCCTGCGGGCCGGGACGCATGAATTCATGAACAAGCTGCATGTCATTATGGGAATGACACATATGGGCCTATACGATGAGCTGCAGCAGTACATCTCGGGAATGGTGGGCAACTACCAGAAGGAAATTGGCTCTATTACGAGACAGATTAAAGACCCCGTGATGGCAGGCTTCCTGCTGGGGAAATTGAGCCGGGCCCGCGAAGCGGGAATTGATCTACAGCTGACCGGGGACAGCTATTTGCCGGAATCGGCAGACCCGCAGTGCATTCATGAACTGATTACGATTGCCGGCAATCTGCTTGACAACGCTATGGAGGTACTGAAGGAGCATAACGTCAAGGAGATAGAGCTTGCTTTTTGTTATGACCGGGGGCGCCTGATATGCACCGTGCGGGACAGCGGACCGGGCATTCCAGAGGCGCTGCGGGAGCAGGTATTTGTTCAAGGCTTTTCCACCAAGGGAGAGCAACGGGGGATCGGTCTGTACCTGGTCCAGAAAAGCGTGGAGAAGCTGCAGGGCAAGCTTCAGATTGTAGATGACGGGAAGCCGGGAACAACGTTTATGGCCGATGTGCCATATGCTGTAAAGGGTGATGAAGCTGTATGACCATTAAGGTGCTGTCCAGCCGTGAAGATAAAGGGGAACATTGATTATGGACAACGATCATCACCTGCAGCTTTGGGATCAGGTGCTTCTAAGAGTACTGGATATACGGCTGCGGCGGGTAGAAGCAGGTGAGTTTCATCTGCCTTATGTCCTGCCTGCAAGTTCTTTTATATTTTGTACGCACGGCAGCGGCGAGCTTTGGCTGGATGAAGAGATCTGGCTGGCTGATGGATTTTATCTGCTGCACGCAGGCAAAGGCAGGAGGCTTAAAGTAAATACGGAGAAGGGTATGGAGCTGTATTTCATTTTCTATAAAGCTGTTTTGCCGCAGAATTCCTTGCGTGAATTTCATATCCTGATGCAAACGGACAGCCCCTTCGATCATATGTGGGGAATTTCTCCAGCAGAGCCGCTGGAACTGCTCAGTCTTGCCCAACAGATGCTGGAGGGCTGGCATTCTGACAAAAGCCCTATAGGTAAGCTGCTGATAAAGGGAATGTTTATGCAATTCCTCCATCACGCTTTAAAGGATAAGCAGTACTGGAAAGCAGCTAAGCCATCAGTATCGGAGCAGGTTGTGCGGTATTTGTCACAGCATTATCGTGGTCAGGTATCCATTGAACGCTTAGCACAGCAGCTTAATTACAGTCCTCAATATATTTCACGGAAATTCAAAGAGCAGACCTGCTACAGCCCGCTTGACTATGTCATCAAACTTCGCATGCATAGAGCACAGGAGATGCTGCTTGCTACCAATGCTTCTTTGCAGGAAATCGCTACATATGTTGGCTATACTGACGTTGTATATTTCAACCGTATATTTAAAAAAAACATGGGTCTTGCTCCCGGAATGTTTAGAGCACAATTAGAAGCCGGTCAAAGGGATGTTTCGGATCATGCTATAAAGAAGTTAAATCCGTCTCTTGTTATCAAACTTATCCAACGATATCATATTGATGATAATGAAAATCATTATCAATATACGGAGGGTGGAGAGTTTGATATGCTTAACCATTACAAGAAAATGACCACAATGCTCAGCTTATGTGTCATGCTGCTGCTTGTTGCATGCGGAACATCTCAAGGCGGATCACAAGCTGCGGGGAGCAGCCAGGCGCCAAATGAACAACAGAATAAAGCGGTATCGACTCCGGCCATTCAGCCGGATGACGGATTGCCGCAGGAAACCAAAACTGTCTCTACGACATTTGGTGAAGTGGAAATTCCCGTCCATCCTCAACGGGTGGCTGCTATTTCCTATTTGGGTACTGTGCTTGCACTGGATGTTAAGCCCGTTGCGGCAGAGGAGTTTTTAATGTCAAGTCCATACCTTGAAGGAATGCTTGACGGTGTGGTGGATGTAGGCAACTCGCTGGAAAAGCTGCTTGAGATGGAACCTGATCTGATTATTAGTCATGTAACGGATCAAGAAACCTATGATAAGTATAAACAGATTGCTCCTACTGTTGTGATGCCGTACAATGCATTTGAATCCGTTGAAGCTGAAATGGACTATTTCGGCAAGGTGCTTGGCAAGGAGGAAGAAAGCCGGAAATGGAAGGAACAATTCAAGGAGCAGATAGCCAGCGCGAAGCAACAGGTACAGGAAGCTGTCTCAGAGAATGAAACGGTATCCGTTATGCAAGAGTTTGATGGTCTTGTATATTTGTTTGGCAGCAAGTCCGGCAGAGGCGGACGTATTATGTACGAGCAGTTGGAGATGAACCCTCCCGCAGTAGTACCCGAAAAAATGCTTCAGGAATCCTATGCTGAATTTTCATTGGAGCTATTGCCGGAGTATATGGGAGATTATCTTGTGCTAACCTCCGAATCCTCATTGGAGCAGCTGCAGGCTGATCCCATCTGGGGAATTCTTCCTCCGGTCAAGGAAGGACGCGTATATTTGTGGAATGAATCGAGTTCCTGGTACCGCGATCCCATTGCAATGCTTAATCAAATCAATGATTTAGCCGATTGGCTGGCTACTGCAGCGAAAGCTAACCTATAAACCGTAAATGCTGTGGAGACTCTGTCTGAGGATAGAGTCTCCTTTTGGTGCTCTATATTAGTTTCCGAGATCAGATTATCCGGCAGCAGGAAGATTCAGGCCTATACCTCCAAAATTATCTGCCGTAATGATATTATGTTTGTAGTCGTATTCAATGTGAGCCTCTACGTAGGTGAGGGACAGGTGCGGCAGAATGAATGGAGAAGTTACTGATCCAGCTTCAGATTGTAGATGATAGGAAGCCGGGAACAACGTTTATGGCCGATGTGCCATATGCTGTAAAGGGTGATGAAACTGTATGAACATTAAGGTGCTGATTGTTGAGGATGATCCGATGGTGGCGAAATTCAACCGCCATTATCTGGAGCAGGTGCAGGGTTTTGAGTTCGCAGGCTGGGCCTCTTCAGGCGATGAGGCTGCAAAGATGCTTGTGGATCGTGAAGTAGACCTGATACTGCTCGATATTTATATGCCGCATACCAACGGGCTGCAATTGCTGTCCTCCCTGCGGGAGCAGGGAAGCATGGTTGACGTTATTGTGATATCCGCAGCCAGCGACAATGGGAGCATCCGTAAAGCGCTGCAGCACGGGGCTGTTGATTATTTGATCAAGCCCTTTGAGTTCGCACGTTTTCAGGCGGCGCTGTCTGCATACCGGGAGGATCATCTGCTGATGAAGCATAGGGAGCATCTCAGCCAGGAGCAGCTTGACAAGCTGCTGCGGCATTCCCTGGGGAACGAGGAAGACAAAGCGGGCACTCTGCCCAAGGGACTTGCGGAAGGAACGCTGGAGAGCATTTGGAACACCATACAGCAGCTGGAAAGACCGGTATTCTCCACCGAGGATATTACGGCAAGTGCCCCGCTTTCGCGGATATCTGTCCGTAAATATTTGGCTTTTCTCACGGAGGCCGGTGTGCTGGAGATGGAGATCAGCTATGGAGCGGTGGGCAGGCCGGTATATATGTACACAGTATCTGCTACGGGCCATGAAATTATAGCTAAATATATATAAGCGGCAGCTGCCACTCAAGAGGGACCTTCGGGTCCCTTTTTACTGTACTGGACAATCGTTGAACCGGACGTGGTTACTCGCTTATTCGCTATGGATTAGAGATTTCATCACTCCTCTATGAATTTACGAAGCAAATACTAGGCATATTGGTCCTTTCTCTAAATAATATGTCGAATCTACTTGACAATGATAGGCCTTTTTGACTAGTGTTAACTCAAATATTGGTAGAGAGGATCATGCTCAGGATGGTAGGATTGTCGATGAAATCATTGTTTTACAAGTTTTGTATGGTACTATGTTTGTTAATTCTGGGTCTTGCTATTTTTCCGCGTCCGTCGCTAGGTTCGGCTAATATTGTGAACCCTGGCCAGGTCTATTCCTATTCCACTATGGAAAGAGATATCAAGAGTCTGGCCGCTAGATATCCTGGTCTGATCACTTACAAATCGCTGGGTAAGACGATATACGGACGCGAATTGTGGGCAGTTCAGCTAGGTCGCGGGGAAGCCTCGCTGTTTCTGAATGGCTCGCACCATGCCCGGGAATGGATGACGACTTCACTGCTCATGAAAATGGCAGACTCGTATGCTGAGGCCTATGTCCAGGATCAGAAGCTGGGAAACTATAAGGTGAGAGATTTACTGAACAATGTCAGTATCTGGATCGTGCCGATGGTGAATCCGGATGGTGTCACGCTTTCTCAGCAGGGCACAGCGGGTTTGTCTAAGAGTCTAGCTTCCACACTGGTAGGCTACAATGGAGGAAGCAGTAATTTCAAACGCTGGAAAGCGAATATGCAAGGGCTCGACCTGAACCGCCAGTATCCAGCGAGCTGGAGCACGATCAGGAATACTTCGCCTTATCCGTCGTACCAGAACTACAAGGGTGTGAAACCGGCGCAAGCGCCGGAGATCCGGCTTATGATGGATTTCACTTATACCCTGGATCCGGAAATGACCATTTCCTATCACAGCTCCGGCGAGATTGTTTTCTGGAACTTCAACACGCTGGCAGCCAATCTGGCACGGGACAAAAAAATTGCCGCCGATGTCGGACTCTTTACCGGCTATTCTCTTGTGAAGCCGGAGAAGAATCCATCCGGTGGAGGCTACAAGGATTGGTTCATCCAGGAGTTTAAACGACCTGGCCTTACGATTGAAATCGGCTCGTACGCCGGTGAGGGGCCACTGCCGCTCAGCGCTTTTAATAACATCTGGGCGAAGAATAAGAAAGTCGGAGTGTATGCAGCTGCGGTCTCATATGATCTTTGGCTCAAGAAGCAGACGCTGGAGCAGGTTGGGCTAACCATGAATCTGTTCACACGATCGGCAGTATTCTCCGGTACCGGCAATTCGCCAGCCATAGGCACGCAGCAGCCGCAGGAAGTATATGTAATCGCACGTAAGGGAAACTGGTTCCAGATCAAGTACGGCAGCGGTGTGGGTTGGATTTGTCCTGCACCTGGCACATTGGCTGTCGTGGAGGCAGTAGAAGCCACTGCTCAATTGAATGCACAAACAAAGCTGTATAAGTATCCTGATCTTCTGGCTCCCAAGGCGGGCATCCTTCCGCCACAGAAGGTAGAGGTCAAAGGCAAGTACGCCAATTGGCTGCTGGTCTCGAGCTTGAACGGGACGTGGTGGATTGACGGAACTTCGCTTACTCTGGTAGAGGCTGCGGACCCTACGGCAGTGCCGCAGGGTGCAGAGGAAGTAAATAATAGCGCCGGAACTGAAAGCAACAGTATTAATGAAGGAGGAGCACCCTCCAAAGAAAACAGTAACGCAGCGGAAAGCAGCGGCGTTACTGAATAAAGCAGCACAGCAGAAGGCAGTTGAATTGTTGGTTGGTGAGTGTCGCGGCAGCGGCAGCTAAATCATAGCATCATGCAAAAGCGGCAGACCCGAAACTACAGGTCTGCTGTTTTTGCTTTCAGCCATGTATAAGCATCTGCACCAGGCATTTAAGATTAACTTAAGATTCTTGAAATATTGCCGAAAGGTTGAAGAGATATTCTTGGTTCATGCGTCCAATGAGAGAAGGGACAGAATCAGGAGAAGAGGTAAAGAAAGATGAAAGCAATACAGCGGACTATAATGCAAACATTAATGATCATATTGGTTATGGTCACAGGCATCCTGCCTTTACTGCAACCGGGGGTGGCCCAGGCGGAAGCGGCTCCACTTGCTGTAGATACGGCCCGGATTGACAAATTTGTGGAAATGATGCGCGAGAAGCTGGATATTCCGGGTGTGGCTGTCGGCATTGTGCAGGGAGACCAGACCGTCTACACCAAGGGATATGGAATTTCCGGCCCCGATGGTCAGCCCGTTACAGCGCAGACCCCTTTTATTCTAGGCTCAGTCTCCAAATCGTTTACGGCGCTGGCCATCATGCAATTGGTTGAACAAGGGAAGATTGACCTGGATGCGCCGGTGCAGCACTATTTGCCGGACTTCGAGCTTGCGGACAAGGAAGCGTCTAAAACTATTCTGGTCCGGCATTTACTGAATCAGAACAGCGGACTGTCCACTTTACATGGGCGGACAGCTTTTACCAACACGATGCCAACTATAGATGCACTTATACACAATCTGAAAGACACACCATTAACCGAGGCCGTCGGCAGCAAGTTTCAATATTCCAATTTCAATTACGATATACTGGGCGGAATTATTCAGGCGGTTTCCGGCAAGTCTTATGCTAAATATATCCAGGATCATGTGTATTCTCCTCTGGATATGCAGAACAGTTTTACTTCTACACCCGAAGCGAAACTGCAGGGATTGGCCACAGGATACAAGTCTGTCTTTGGTTTCATGGTTCCTTTTGAGCAGCCGGACAACCAATCCATGCTTGCGTCAGCCTATCTGATCTCAACCGCAGAAGATATGAACCATTATTTAATTGCTCAAATCAATGGCGGAAGGTTCCATGATGTCAGCGTGGCTACTGCGGAAAGTGTTGCCAAGATGCATCAGCCGGCCATTAAAGACCCTACCACCGACGGTAGTGAATACGGTATGGGCTGGGAGATCGTTAATGGTATTGTTCAGCATGCGGGTGATGTTGAGAGCTTTCACTCCGATATGAAGCTGGACGGGGACGTAGGTGTTGTGGTATTGATCAATGCTCATGATTATTTGGTCCGAGGCTACAAATTAAGCATGGTGGCTGATGGAATTCTTGACATTATACATGGCCGCGAGCCGATCGAGGATGCGGGCAGCGTTGTCGGTACTCATATTATCATTGATCTGGCTTGTGCAGCAGTGGCAATTATGCTGGGAGTGTCGGTTTTCAACCTGTTTAAACGCAAGAAAAGCTTTCGATTTACCCCGTTGCGGACCAGTGTATTCGCATTTTGCCTGCTTTTGTTTAATATAGTGCTGCCGATTACGGTTTTATACGGTCCTAGTCATATTTTTGCCCCGTGGAGAGTGGTGGTCTCCTTTCTGCCTGGAGTTGGACATCTCGTCTTTGTCCTGAGTATCCTATCTCTCGGGATCGGTGCTGCCAAGCTGATTGTACTGGTTCATAATCTGCGTCTGCACAGAATGAAGGGAAGCGGGAAAACGATCGCCAGCTAGAATTGAATAGAGGAAACGGGGCCGAACGCTCCAGCCGGAAGATTCGATATCTTCAGTAAACAGGGAATCAACTTTAGTGCCAGTCAGAGGTCTGGAAAGTACTTACAGAGCGCATCGGCTAGCTTGCAGTAAAAGTGCCGGATTCTACATCGTGGAGTCTGGCTGCTGCCAGCTAAGCTAAGTGTAACTCCCTTTACGTTACCGATCCCTAAGAAAGGCCAGCGAGAGAAAGTCACTGCCGCCAACCCCCACCAATGTAGGCCCTGATTCTGATTAAGGTCCATGCCGAAGCAGCCGAATACTGGAAAAGCGGGAACCTGGCCGAGAAGGTGATGTACATATTCAAGCGGATCAGCAACCAGGATACCGGAGAGCTGAACCGCAACCAGACCGTCGAGTTAGAGTAGAGCAGACGGTTTCGGAAGCAGGCTCTACACCAGGGAGATCAACAGGGATTCATCTGTTGGTCTCTTTTGCTGTGCAGCCGGAAGAAATAAATGTCACGCCTTAGGCTACTCAAGTGTTATATCTATAGAAACAGAAGAAATAGAAGAAAGGAGATCAACGTGGATTCTATAGAAGAGAAGATTAGAAGAATACAGGCCGGTGAGGCCCGCCTGTTCTCAGATGTGATCAGGCTGTACCAGCAGCGGATATACCTCTACTGCTTCCGGCTGCTGAACAGCAAGGAAGAGGCGGAGGATGCGGTGCAGGATGTCCTGATTAAGGCCTATCAGAATATCGGGCAATACAAGCCGCAGGCGGATTTCGTATCATGGCTCTACAAGATCGCTTACCACCATTGTCTGAATCAGTTGCGGCGGCAGAAATTTCAGCTTCAACTGCGCAAGCTGCTCCGGCAGGACGTTGCGGTGAACAGCGCCGAACAAATGGTTGAGAACCGCCTGTTCAGCGAGCCGGTCTCGGCCGCTCTGGGGAAGCTTGATGTGGAAGACCGGAACTTGTTGATTCTGCGAATATATGAAGATAAATCGTTTGCGGAAATCGGCGAAATTCTGGGCGTCAGTACGGCTACCGCACGCAAAAGATATGAACGGACCAGAGGCAAACTTAAAAAAGCGATTGAGAGAAAGGAGAAACAATTATGGGCAAGAGTGAATTGACTTCGGAGGAGCAGTTTCTGAAGGATGGAGACCGTTCGGCCAATTTGATCCCCGTTGATGTTCATGGACCGGTAATGAAAGCGCTCGGGCTTGGCGGGACCTTACCTGCTGCAGAAGAGCAGACAGCGCTGCAGACACTTCCGCCAAACGAAGGGGCTCCTAACGTGATGCGCAGGCTGGAGACAGAAGCCGCGGCTGGGCGGGGCCGGAGGAGATTCCTGCGGATTCCGGTGCAGGGCTGGGTGGCGGCACTCCTTGTATTGGTCTTGCTGGGCGGCGGCTATACCCAGTATTCCGGTGAAGTCCGGCAGGGGGCTGGAGCTCAGTATAAGGTGTTGCCGTATAAGCCGCTTCCGGCGACGACATCAGGTGGTATGATAGAGAAGCCGAATGAACCCTTGATTCCCTGGCCGGCCAAGGCGCAGCCGAGCAAAGAGGATGAACTCTACAAGATGAAATATGCAAAGGGCTACAATGCCATTGAGACGCTGCTGCTTCCTGGAGAGTATGCCACCTATGTTATCAAACGTGAAGACGGGAAAGAAGAATCTCATCTTGGCTTGTACTGCCCGCCGATCATAGTCAAGGACTATTCCACTTATAAGACCAGTGTCGAGAAGCACCACGCTCCGGAAGTGAAGCAGCCGGGGTATATGCCGGACGGGTATGCCTTGGACGAGGCGTTTATCAAGCCTTCTTTTATAAAAGTTGAAGATGACAAGCAGTTTAAAGGCGAAAGCGAGATAGACCTGGGAGACAACTTCCGGATGACCTGGAAACGGGAGAAGGCGGAGAACATTGCCTATGATTCTTCTACACTTGTGTACAAGAAGGGGAAGATTCAGGTGAGAATCAGTGCCTCACGAGTTGATGAAAAAGCTAAACCGGCAGAAAGCCTGATGTGGACCAAAACGACAAAGGTGGAGAATATTGATATTGGCGGCAAGCAGCTAATTTATCTCGAACCCTCCAGCAACGAAAAGATTGACCTGGGGTATAAGTATAGACTGGTCTGGTCTGACCCGGAAGCGCAGATCATCTATAATATGTCGGTTCGCCAGGAGAAATCTGAGTTGACCAAGGATGAGGTCATCCGCATTGCTGCCGGTATGATGAATTAAACGAATGCAGATATTACGCTCAGGGCTGTTTCGCTACCTATGATAGCGGGACAGCCCTCGCTGCCCCAGCAGCAAATCCAGTTACTTTAGTTACTAAATGTTTTTTTTAATTACGTAAGCTTCCAAGAACAGCATCTTTGCCGCTATGATTATTGTGAAAATATGCACAAGGGGGCAAAGATTACACATGAAAAAGAAAACAGCAGCTGCTCTTCTTCTCATTCTCTCCGTCATGCTTGTTATCGCTGGATGCGGTAACGGAAACAGCAACAACAATACCAGCAGCAACGCAAATGAGAACAAGAGCAAGAACAGCGCGACAAACGCGCCGAAAGAAACTGAAGCCGTTTCGGGGGCATCCGAAGCAAGCTATACACCGTTCGATCAATTAAAAGATAAATATGATATTATCATTGTCGGTGCAGGCGGGGCTGGGATGTCTGCTGCACTTGAGGCAAAAGAAAAAGGCATGAATCCGGTTATTTTGGAAAAAATGCCGGTTGCCGGCGGGAACACAACAAAGTCATCTTCCGGAATGAACGCTTCGCAAACGAAATTCCAAAAAGAGCAGGGCATTGAAGACAGCAATGATTTATTTTATGAAGAGACATTAAAAGGCGGTCATGATACCAACGATAAAGAAATGCTCCGTTTCTTCGTTGACAATTCAGCAAGTGCTATTGATTGGCTGGATTCCATCGGAATTCGCTTGAACAACATCACGATTACTGGCGGGATGAAGGAAAAACGTACACACCGTCCTGAAGATGGTTCAGCGGTCGGACAATACCTTGTCAAAGGTTTGGTGAAAAACGTACAAGAAAAAGGCATCCCGCTTTTTGTGAACGCGGATGTGAAGGAGATAACTGAAAAAGACGGCAAGGCAAACGGCGTCAAAGTCCTCTTTAACCAAAAGGATGAGAAAACCATTACAGCGGCTGCTGTTATTGTGACGACCGGCGGTTTCGGCGCGAATATGGATATGATTTCTAAAGTGAGACCTGACTTGGAAGGATATGTGACTACAAATCAGATCGGCAGCACCGGTGACGGCATCCAGATGATTGAGAAGCTCGGCGGCACGACAGTCGATATGGATCAAATTCAGGTTCACCCGACGGTGCAGCAGGACAAATCCTATCTCATTGGGGAAGCTGTCCGCGGTGAAGGCGCTCTGCTTGTCTCAAGTGAAGGCAAACGGTTCACCAATGAACTGGACACGCGGGACAAAGTCACGGCTGCAATCAATACACTTCCTGAGAAATCGGCTTTCCTTGTATTTGATTCCGGCGTAAAGACCCGTGTTAAAGCGATTGAACAGTACGATAAGATGGGCTTTGTGATCCAAGGAGATTCTATCGAGGCATTGGCCAAAGAAATGAATGTCCCGACAGATCAGCTGCAAAAGACACTGGACACCTGGAACAGCTCGGTGAAGAATAAAAAGGATGCTGAATTCGGCAGAACTACAGGAATGGACAACGACTTGTCCGGTGCGCCATACTATGCTATTAAAATCGGCCCCGGGATCCATTACACCATGGGCGGCGTAAAAATCAACACGAACACAGAAGTTCTGAATAAAGACGGCAAACCTATTACAGGACTGTTTGCGGCTGGGGAAGTTGTAGGCGGCCTGCACGGACAAAACCGGATCGGCGGCAACTCTGTAGCAGAAATCATTATTTTTGGCCGTCAGGCAGGTATTAAATCTGCTGAATTCGTAAAAGCACAATAAGTAATCAATACCTCTTCTACTAGGCAGAATAAAAGCTTGGGCTCAACAGAGCCCAAGCTTTTTGCTGCTTTTATGCCTGTACGGCGGGAGAAGGAGACGGCTTGCTTGACCGGGTCAGCGAGAACAGCTCCAGCTCGGGCCGGTATTTGCCGGCAAGGGTATCGGCCAGAAGCTCGGCAGCGATCATGCTGTAGACCGTGCCGTTTCCGCCATATCCTTCAATGAAATAGCAGTGGGGATACTCTGGATGCGGGCCCATATAGGGCAGTCCGTCCCGGGTTGAGCCGAAGACGGCTCCCCATGAATATTCCGCTTCGATCCCCCGGATTTCCGGGAAGAGGGTTTCCAGCTCTTCAAGCAGCCGCTGGCCCTGGGAGAGCACGCGGATATCCCGGCGCTCCGGATCGGTCAACGGCTCATCTTTGCCTCCCGCAATAATGCGGTTATCCGGCGTAGTCCGGAAATAGAGGTACGGGCGGGCAGTTTCCCAGATCAGGCTCCGCTCATACCACTTAGGCAAATGTTCAAGCGGTTTTGTCATAATGGCGTAGGTATTAATGAGCTCGGCGCCACGGTCCTTTTTCATCTCCTGGGTTTCGTAGCCCATGGCAAAAATCACTTTCTTGGCGAAGATCCGTCCGTTCTCGGTAATGCAGGTTACACCCTCCGCGCTGTATTCATAATGCCGTGCCCGGGTATGCTCATAGACGCGGACTCCGTTGTCACGGGCCTTGTCAATCAGGCTGTGAACAGTCCGGAAAGGATTTGTCTCCGCATCGCCCTTGGAATACAGCGCGGCTGGTTTGGAGAAGGCGTAATGTGAGCTGACCTTGTCCTGCTCCCAGAATTCCGAATCAAAGCCGTGCGCTACCAGATTCTCATGCTCCAGCTTCAGGGTTGGCACATCTTCCGGTGTGCTTGCATACAGCAGGCTGCTGCGGGGAATAATCTGGGGATCAATGTTCAGCTTGTCCGGCAGCTCGAGAATTCTCCTGCTAGCCTGCTGGCACAGCTTATAGAACAGCACACCGTTTGCTTCTCCAAACGTATTCATGCAGGCAGTCAGCGATTTGTCGTTGGCTATCTGCAGCAGGCCGGTATTGGCATGGGAGCTTCCGCCTCCAATTGCTCTTTTATCAATGAGAACTATATCTGCTCCGCTTAAAGATAAGCGGTAGGAGGACATGGCTCCGCCCATGCCTCCGCCAACAATCAGGCAATCGCATGTAATATCCCCTTCAAGCGCAGGATAGGATGGAGGATTTGGAAATGAGCTGCCCCAAGGCAGCTGCCCGCTGTTTAGTTTCATTTGTTGATCTCTCCTTTATGAGATACAGATAGGGTAGTTTCGCCGGCTTTGCCCGCTCTTATGCACGGGTTTAACCGGCATTCATCCGGGAGCACGCATAACATCCATGCACACATAATGTGCTTGGATACGCGGCATAATAACGACTGCTTGAACCATTTACAAGGAGGGAAATACACACTATGCAATCGAACCAAATGCAGGCGCTTAGCGGCAAAGAAGTGGAATACATCGCTGACTCCATCTCTAATGAGGATCTGTTGATCAAGCAGCTGGCCGCAACCGCCGGGACGACTCAGAACGCCACGGTGCACCAAATCTGCGTGCAACAAATCCAAAGCCATACTGGTCATATGAATACACTTGTACAGCTGCTGGAGCAGCATCAGCAATACGCACCGACACAGCCGCAATAAAGCGGCCAGGTGTTAGTATGGAAAGCAATTTCAACACTAAACTATTGAGGGGGTAATATTGTGTACGCACAAAACGGATCGGCATTTATGTCGGATGAGGATTTGCTCAATACAGTGCTTGCAGATTTGAAACGGACGGTACGCGAATATACGACCGCTGCGACGGAGTCGAATTGTCCGACTGTACGCCGGGTGTTCAACGACCTGACCATGGATACTTTACACCTGCAGGGGGAACTGTACACGAAGATGTCCCAAATGAACATGTACACTACGCCAGGCAAGGCACTGCGCCAAGATATTGACAAGCAGATTCAGACCGCTCACCAGACCCAGCAGAAATGCCAGCAGTTCGTGCAGCAAAAAACAGGTGCAGCCGGAACAAACGCACATTATGGAAATGTTCCCCAGCATCAGCCGAATGTACAAAGCTCTTACTATATGTAACCTTCCTGCCGGGGGGTGAAGCAACGAAGGGCTTGACCTGTTCGTGCGTAAAAACCTCTGCAGCTAAAGCCGTCCGCTATCCGCCGGATTTCCTCCGGAGGGGTGGACGGTTTTTTGGGTTGGCGACCCTTATTTCGAGCACTGCCCCGTCTTTCCTGCGGGGTTATTTTGTTTGCAGAACTGCCATTTTCGTGTCATATTAGTATTAAACTCTTTTCGCAGGACGATGCGTGATTTTTACGCAGTTGCCGGTGCGAACTATCCGGAGGGAAGGCATGAAGGAAATGAATGAATTGAAGCGGAAAGTGCTGGAACTGCTCAAGGAGGACGCCCGAAGCTCTACGGCGCTGATGGCGACGTTGCTCGGAGCGGAAGAAGATGATGTTAAGACGGTAATTGAGCAAATGGAGAAAGATCATGTCATTGTAAAATATGCTACTGTCGTGAATTGGGATAAAGTGGATGACGAACGGGTGACCGCATTGATCGAGGTGCAGATCACGCCTGAACGGGGCCGCGGATTTGAAGGCATTGCCGAACGGATCTATCTGTACCCGCAGGTCAAATCGGTCTATTTGATGTCCGGCGCCTACGATCTATTAGTGGAAGTGGAAGGGCGCAACCTGCGCGAAGTCGCCAATTTTGTCTCCGAGAAGCTGTCTCCGATTGATTCGGTGCTCTCTACTAAAACCAACTTTACCCTCAAAAAATACAAACAGGACGGTATCATCTTTGAAGAGCATGAAGAGGACAAGCGTCTGATGATATCTCCGTAAAGGAAGTAATGATATGATCACCAATGAACCCAAACCAACCGGAGATACAGGTAAATCAATGAATTCATATTTGGCACCGCTGGTTCAGCAAATCCAGCCCTCAGGCATCCGCAAGTTTTTTGACATGGCGGCAGGCAGCAAGGATATCATTTCCCTCGGGGTCGGGGAGCCGGACTTCAAGACCCCATGGCATGTCCGCGAAGCCTGTGTCTATTCGCTTGAGAGAGGTTTTACCGGATATACCTCCAATGCAGGGATGCCGGAGCTGCGTGAAGGCATTGCCAATTATCTTCAATCTCGTTTCGCTGTTGAGTATAATCCCGCTAATCAGATTATCGCCACGGTAGGCGGAAGTGAAGCAATTGATTTGGCACTCCGCGCATTGATCGCACCGGGAGATGAAATTCTCATACCTGAGCCCTGCTATATTTCGTATTCGCCGATTACTGCAATTGGCGGAGGCATTCCGGTCGGGATCGAGACCTTTGGAGAAAATAACTTCAAACTTACGGCAGAGGCGCTTGAAGCCAAAATTACACCGCGCTCGAAAATATTGATCCTCTGTTACCCGAGCAATCCGACGGGGGCGATCATGAGCCGGGAAGACTGGGAACCGATTGCCAAAGTCGTCGAGAAGCATGATCTCATTGTGATTTCAGATGAAATCTATGCCGAATTGACCTATGGAAGCAATCATGTGAGCTTCCCATCACTGCCGGGGATGATCGACCGGACCATTCTGGTCAGCGGCTTCTCCAAAGCGTTTGCGATGACCGGATGGCGGATGGGTTATGCCTGCGGCCACCCCGATTTGATCTCGGCCATGCTGAAGATTCATCAGTATACCGTAATGTGCGCCCCTTCCATGGGGCAGGTAGCTGCGCTGGAGGCCTTGACCAACGGTATGGAAGAGAAAGACCGGATGACGGATTCCTACAATCAGCGGCGGCGCCTGATCGTCAAAGGCCTGCGCGATGCGGGATTGGACTGCCATGAGCCGCAAGGCGCGTTCTACGCTTTTCCAAGCATACGCCGTACCGGACTGACCTCAGATCAATTTGCCCAACGTCTCTTGCTGGAGTACAAGGTAGCTGCTGTTCCTGGCAGTGTATTCGGCTTAGGCGGCGAAGGTTATCTGCGCTGTTCCTATGCCACATCGGTATCCCAGCTGAACGAGGCGATAGAGCGGATAGGTGAATTCGTCTTACAGCTGGAACGTGAACGGACTGAATAAGGCAGTGAGATGAAGTTTAGGAGGGATGATTGTGCTCTGCGCCGATTGTTACTTGCCTTCCTATAGCGGGGAATGTTATCCGGGAAACGGAAAACGGTCCTGCAAGGCGGATGCTTTAACTCGCAAACTCTCTCTGGAAGATGAGATTCAGGCACTTCGCAGCAGAATGGAGCAGCTCTTTATACAGGAGAAATCCTTCACCTCAGATATTGTGATTGAAATCAGCAGTTTGCTGGACCTGAAGATTAATGAATATATGAGAGGACGTATGCGCAGGGATTGACTGCACATACATCCATTTGGAGATGGAGGGCCTTAGGGCCCTCTTTCTATTTCTCGCTGAAAATAGATGTATCATATTACTAGTAAATTCCTTATAATGGGTTATGAATGAACAATCATTCATTTTACGGAGGTGTCTATGAGCATTCAAAGCAAAATGCTGGAGCAGAGATTTATCGACGGCTTTGAGCAACTCGCTCCAGATCAGGCAACGCGCCAAATTATAACTCACGCGCTCGAGGTTTTTTCGAGGAAAGGATTTGCCGGGACCAAAATCAAGGATATTGCGGCCAGTGCAGGATTCAGCCAGGGGTATGTATATATGTATTTCAAATCGAAGGAGGAGATCTTCACCAAGATTGTCGAACTGGCGTCGGAAGGGGCAGGACGATCTGTGCAATATGCAGCGGAGCTGGAAGGGACTGCTATGGAGAGAATCACTTGGCTGACCGAGGCGTTTCTGTCCCCGGGCAGTCTTGCGATGCAGCATTGGCGGCTGATTCTTTTACAGACAGCAACCTCCGAAGCTATCCCGGAAGAAGCAAAGCGGATCTCGAAGGAGAAGATTAGAGAGCCTTTTGAGCAGCTGATTCCGCTTATTATGGAAGGCCAGCGGGCCTTGGAGATTGTGGATGGCGATCCGCTGGAGCTGGCGATAGCTTATTTTTCATTCATCCAGGGGCTGGGAATCGCAAGATCTCAGGCCACGGAGCAGAATTCTTTTCCTACTACAGAGCTGGTGCTGCGCTTTTTGAAGAGAAGCTAACAGAAGCGGACATTGAACCTAAGGGAGAGAACAGTCATGGTCAAGGTATTTAAACGTGAAGCAGGCAAGGAGAGGGTGCTGCGTTCCTATAATGAGCTGCTGGGACGCTGGGCGACGGAATTCCGCGAGCTGGATATTGAAACGGAATACGGATCAACGCATTGTATAACGGCAGGAGATGAAGGCAATCCGCCCTTGCTGCTGCTTCACGGGGTGGGTGATAATTCTGCAGTGATGTGGATGCTCAATATGCAGGAATTATCCCGGCATTTCTATTGCATCGCGGTAGACACGATAGGCGGACCCGGCAAAAGTATTCCAAACGCCAATTTCAGCAAACGGACGTTCTCACAGGTGGATTGGATTACTGCCGTAGCCGATGGGCTGGGGATCGAAAAATTCCATCTGGCGGGTGTATCAAATGGTGCCTACATGGCTTTTAATTATGCGACCTGCCTGCCTGAAAGAGTAGACGGGGTGGTGTGCATGGAAGGCGGGATGATTACTGCTCCGGTGAAGGCGATGATCCAGACGCTGATGATGATGTTCCCGGAAATTCTTGTTCCGACCCGCAATAACCTGCTAAAGGTCACCCGAAAGCTAAGCTCGCCAAACTCCGGACTTTTTGACAAGCATCCCGAAGTGGCCGAGCATCTGGTGCTGTTAATGAAGCACCATAATCAGCAGGCCATGTTTGTTCATCAGCTTCAGCTTTATGATAAAGAGAAGGCGGTTGCGATCAGAGACAAGCTTTACTTTCTGGTGGGGGATTACAAGCTGGGCCACAAGAAGGATTTCCTGGAGATTTTGAAGGATGGGGATTTCCGCTATAAAGTGATCGGGGATGCAGGGCATGGGGTTAATCATGAGCAGCCGGAGATCATCAACAGGGAGATTATCAGCTTCCTGCAGGAACAGGAGACGCAGGTGTGATAGAAGAGGCTATACAAAACGCGAAAACCGTAATTTGACTGAACTTGCCATGGATTGCCCGGACTCAGGCAGTTATTAACATGGCAGAAATACCGATCTTCATTTGCCAACCTTACATCCTACCGATTAAACTATGAATATGTGATGTTGAGAGTGAAGGGGGCAGAAAAGAGATGGCGATTTATACGCGTACGGGGGATAAGGGAGAAACATCGGTCATCGGCGGCCGGGTAGGCAAGGATGATGTCCGCGTCGAGGCTTACGGAACGATTGATGAGCTGAACTGCTTTGTGGGTCAGGCCCGCAGTCTGATGGAGGACGAGAGGTTCGCCGATGTCCGGGAACAACTGCTGGAGATCCAGCATGAGCTGTTCGATTGCGGTTCGGATCTGGCTTTTGTGAAAATCAGCGAGAGCAAATATAAGGTCAAGAGCGAGATGGCGGTTCGTCTGGAGGGCTGGATCGACGAATTGCAGGCGGAGAATCCTGTGCTGGAGCGCTTCATTCTGCCAGGCGGCAGCCAGCTGTCCTCAGTGCTGCATGTCTGCCGCACCGTCTGCCGCCGTGCAGAGCGGCGGGCGGTTACGCTGGGCCGCAGCGCAGATATTAATCCGGAAGCTGTGATTTATTTGAACCGGCTTTCGGACTATTTCTTTGCGTTGGCCCGCACAGCGAATACCCGGCTGGAGATTGCTGATGTAGAGTATGTGCGCAGCAAAAAGGTGTTCCGCAAATAATATGACAAGCTATTATTCACCGATCTCCTATATTGTGCCGCCGTCCGAGGACGGCTGGCTGCTGAAGACCATCCTGCAGAAGCGGATGGATGTGTCCCGCAAGCTGCTCTCCCGCCTGAAGATGACAGAGCAGGGGATTATGCTGAACGGCGAGCGAGTCTATATCAGCGTCCGGGTCAGCGCCGGAGACACCGTGGACATCCGGATGGAGCAGGAAACGTCGGAGGATATTTTGCCGCAGGATATTCCGTTTGATATCCTGTATGAGGACGAGCATCTGCTGGTCGTGAACAAGGCAGCCGGAATCATTGTCCATCCGACCCATGGCCATTATACTGACACACTGGCAAATGGGGTCGTTCATTATTGGGCGCAGAAGGGAGAACAGTACCGCTTCCGCCCGGTTCACCGGCTGGACCAGGAGACGTCGGGCGTACTGGTAATCGCGAAAAATCCTTATAGCCACCAGCATATTTCCGAGCAGATGATTGCCGGAACCGTGGACAAACGTTATGCGGCCTTTGTTCACGGAATTCCTGCGGTGCCGCGCGGTGATATCGACGGTCCCATCGACCGTGACCCGGCGGAACCGCACCGGCGTATCGTGACGCCGGACGGCTATCCCTCCCTGACCCGGTATGAGGTCAAGGCAGCCTACCCGGGCCGTGCGGCGAGGGTGGAGCTGAAGCTGGAAAGCGGCCGCACCCATCAGATCCGGGTGCATATGAGCTCTATCGGCTGCCCGCTGATCGGTGACGGCATGTACCGCCACCTGCTGTATGGCAAGGAGGAGCTGACTTCGGAGGAAGCGGCATGGCTTGCGGGCATCGCGGAGCTGGATGCCTCAATTCCGCGGCAGGCGCTGCATGCGGTGCGGTTGTCGTTCAAGCACCCGGTCGGGCTTGCGGAGCTGGTCTTCGAAGCGCCGCTGCCGCCGGATATGGCGCTGCTTGAGCAGAAGCTGGAAAAGGAGACGGCTGGGGAGTAGCGGTACTGCACCTGCACAGCACCTGCACAAGCATATGTCGCCGCAACACATGGACCTCGTGATTAACGGGAAAAGGTCCCTGTAATTATCGCTTTTGGAAGTAGCGGAGTGAATAGCGGGATTGACTACCTGTAATTTTATCGATAGTGTGTTATAGCGTGATTTCTACAATTATAGAGGGATTAATGCTGTTAGAGTTAAAAGTGGACACTCGTTAAGAGAACAGGAATAATGAGAATAACGAGGAGGTGTCCACATGAGTGGAACACGAAAAAGCTACAATGATGAATTTAAAAAACAGACGGTAAAGTACATCCAGGAGCAGACCAAGACGGTGGCGGAACTGGCCCACGAGCTGGACATCCCCGCTAAAACCCTGCATCAATGGCTGGGCAAGTTCCGGCAGTTCCCAGACGAGCCCGTGGCCAGCGCCGAGAGGGTACGAGAACTGGAACGACAGTTGCGGGAAAAAGAACAGCAACTAGCCGATATGGCGGAGGAAATGGCCATCGTAAAAAAAGCAGTGCACATCTTCAGCAATCCAAAGAACTGAGATTTCAGTTCATCGAAGATCATCGCTCCCGGTTTCGTGTGGAGAAGATGTGCAGTGTCCTTGAGGTATCGCGGAGCGGCTATTACAAATGGAGAACGGCAAAACCAAGCCCACAAGCGACCCGAAAGGCGTTGCTTCTTCAGCGAATCACCTATCAATTTAACGATACAGGAGGCTGCTACGGCAGTCCTAAAATCACGATTCTTCTCCAGCGCGAAGGCCACAAGATCAGTGAGCGTACCGTAGGGAAATACATGAGAGAGCTGGGCTTGCGCTCCTGTGTAGCAAAGAAATTCCGCGTAAACACGACCGACTCCAACCACACCTTACCGGTTGCACCTAATCTGCTAAACCAACAATTCTTCACCGAAAAACCAAATCAAACATGGGTCGCGGATATCACTTACATTCCCTGCCGGGAAGGACGGATGTACCTCGCCAGCGTGCTTGACCTATGCACCCGGGAAATCGTAGGCTGGCGGCTGGACGACCGGATGACCACAGATCTGGTAATGAGCGCTCTAGAAGACGCCTACAAGGCCAAACGCCCAAAGAAAGGTCTCATTCACCATTCGGATCGAGGCTCACAGTATGCCTCAGCCGACTACCGTAAACGTTTGGTGAAATACCGCATGAAGGCCAGCATGAGCCGCAAAGGCAACTGCTACGACAATGCTTGCATTGAATCTTTTCACAGCCTATTGAAAAAAGAGTTTGTGTACTGTACCCGATTCAAAACGAAGAAACAAGCCTATGATGGCATCTACCAGTACATTGAATTTTTTTATAACCGCAAGCGAATCCATGGTGCTCTGGGCTACGTATCGCCGGTTCAGTTTGCAGCTAGATTCAAACGAAAAGCAGCCTAATTTCATTTTTTAGTGTCCACTTTCTTGACGGAGGTCCATAATTCCCGCTATCCTTTTATAATTGAGGGTTCGGCCGGAACTAGCGGGCATATTTCCCTCTAGTAACGCCCATATTACTGATCTAATGCACTGTAAAACGAAAAGATAGGCCGGAATTACAATTCTATCTGTGAATGATACATGACAGCACCACGGGTCATCTCCTTAGCTGCAGTTGGGTTGCAGTTGGGCTGCAATTGAATTCACTATAAATTTTTAAAGGGAACTGCCAAAGGAGCTACTATGAGTCAACTGAAAGTATATCAATATCCAAAATGCGGAACCTGCCGCAGCGCTGTCAAATGGCTGAAGGAACAGGGGCATGAGCTGGAGCTTCAGCATATCGCCGAGCAGCCGCCCACTGTGGAAGAGCTGCGTTTGCTGGTCGCGAACAGCGGGTTTCCGTTGAAGAAGTTTTTTAATACGAGCGGTGAGGTATACAAAGCACTGGGCTTGAAGGACAAGCTGTCCAGCCTTAGTGAAGACGAGCAGCTTGAACTGCTGTCCAGCAACGGGATGCTGATCAAACGCCCGGTAGTCACTGACGGCAAGAAAGTCACTGTAGGCTATAAAGAAGAGCAATACGGCGAAGCCTGGAGCAACGCCTAATAAGATGGAATATAAGGAGAGGTTACACATGAGTTCAGTAACAACGGGCCGGGTAATGATCGTCGATGGAATGGCTCTGCTGTTCCGGGCCTTTTATGCGACCTCTTATGGAGGATATATCCGCAAGACGAAGGCCGGACTGCCGACCAATGCGGTGTACGGATTTTTGCAGTATTTTTTCGATGCGGTCAGCACATTCGAGCCTTCCCATGTGGTCTGCTGCTGGGATATGGGCAAAGGGACTTTCCGCACCGAGAAGTATGACGGCTACAAATCGAACCGGATTGATGCGCCGCTGGAGCTGATTCCACAGTTTGATCTGGTCAAGGAAGTCGTGGCTGAACTGGGCGTACCGAATATTGGACTAGTGGGCTATGAAGCGGATGATTGCATCGGCACGCTTGCTTCATGCTACAGCGGGGAATCCGAGGTGTACATTCTCACCGGCGATCACGATATGCTGCAACTGGTCAACGATAACGTCAAAGTCGTCATTATGAAAAAAGGCCGCTCGAACTATAAAGTTTATGATCCGGCGGAATTGCTGGAGGAAAAGGGCCTCACCCCTGCCCAGGTGATCGATTTGAAGGGCTTCATGGGCGACACCAGCGATAACTACCCCGGTGTAAAAGGCATTGGCGAGAAAACGGCGCTGAAGCTGCTGACCGAATACGGTACGGTGGAAGGGGTAATCGAGAATCTTCATCTGCTTCCCAAAGGCGTGCGTGCCAAGATTGAGGCTGATCTTGATATGCTTCACCTGTCCCGTGAGCTGGCGGAAATCCGCTGTGATGTTCCGGTAGTCTGCACGCTGGCTGAATGCCTGTGGGCGCTGCAGCGCGAGACGGCAGCCCGCAAGTTCCAAGAGCTGGAATTCGGCAGCCTGATGCATCTGATCGGCAGTGTGCAGGATGAGCGGGGCATTGTGCAGATCGAGCTTGGGGATCTGGGCTGATCTTCGCCAGCTGCTGATACAGGTTGATTATTTTTTTGCAAAAGCACTCTTGAACCCATATAGGTTCCAGAGTGCTTTTTTTGCGAATGGGGCGGAACATGTTATATAAAGATTGACGAAGGGGTTTAGCAGTGTTTATAATATTAATATAATTATTAAGTGGTTAATATATATATTAACCATTGAGGGGTGGATTATTAAAATGATTCAGCGTGCAGTTTTAAATGCGGATATCCGCAAGGGAACAATCAACCGGAATATTTATGGACATTTCTCCGAGCATTTGGGACGTTGTATTTATGAAGGCATCTGGGTAGGTGAGGATTCACCGATCCCGAACACGAACGGCATCCGCAACGATGTTGTGGAAGCGCTTAAAGAAATCAAGATTCCGGTGCTCCGCTGGCCGGGCGGCTGCTTCGCCGATGAATATCACTGGAAAGACGGCATCGGTCCGCGCGAAGGCCGCAAACGGATGATCAACACGCATTGGGGCGGTACGGTGGAGAACAACCATTTTGGCACCCATGAATTTATGGAGCTATGCGCCATGCTGGATTGCGAGCCTTATATCAACGGCAACGTCGGCAGCGGCACGGTTCAGGAAATGTCGGAGTGGGTGGAGTATCTGACGTTCAACGGCGTTTCGCCAATGGCGGAGCTGCGTCAGGAGAATGGCCGGCAGGAACCGTGGGCCGTGAAATATTTTGGCGTGGGCAATGAGAACTGGGGCTGCGGCGGAAATATGCGTCCTGAATATTATGCCGATCTGTACCGCCGGTATCAGACCTATGTGCGCAATTATGGAGACAATAAGATCCATCGCATTGCCTGCGGTCCGAATGTCGATGATTATCACTGGATGGAGGTCCTGATGCGTGAAGCCACCCGCTATATGGATTCCATCACACTTCATTATTACACCATTCCGGGTCCTGCCTGGGAACAGAAGGGGGCGGCTACCGGATTTGAAACCGGCGAATGGTTCTCTACGCTGGAGAAGGCGCTGCGCATGGATGAGCTGGTAACCCGCCATAGTGTGATTATGGACAAATATGATCCGGAGAAACGTGTGGGCCTCATTGTCGATGAATGGGGAACCTGGTATGATGTTGAGCCTGGAACCAATCCCGGCTTCCTCTATCAGCAGAACACGATCCGTGATGCGCTGGTTGCCGGTGTAACCCTCGACATTTTCCATAAGCACAGCGGCCGCGTTCGGATGGCGAATATTGCCCAGACGATCAACGTGCTGCAGGCTGTAATTCTTACTGAAGGCGAGAAAATGCTGCTGACTCCTACGTACCACGTATTCAATATGTACAAGGTGCATCAGGATGCGGAACTGCTTGATCTTTCGCTGGAGAGTGGCACCTATAGCTTCGAAGGCCGCGAGATTCCGGAAGTCTCGGCCTCAGCTTCCATTACGGCGGAGGGTGTAATTCATGTCAGCCTGTGCAACCTGAATCATGCTGCAGCAGCATCGCTTCCGCTGGAGCTGCGCGGACTTGCCGGGAAAGAGGTTGGGATTACTGGAACGACGCTGGCCGGAACAGCAATTGATGCCCACAATACATTCAGCCAGCCGGAGGCAGTGACGCCACAGCCGTTTACCGGCTTTAAGCTGGAAGGCGGCAAGCTTAACGTTGAGCTGCCTCCGATGTCGGTGACCGTGCTGGAAATTACCCCGAAGGCTTAAGGGAGCATCCGTTATGAGCACTTTATCAACCTGCAAGGGCTGCCGGGAAGAGTACAAGGTGACGGATGCCCAGATTGCCCGGATTCTGGCTTCATCAATGTTCACCCCGGACAACACCGCTTCAGATGAAGTATACAGGGAGCGGGTTGCCCTTTGCTCAGCTTGTCCGAAGCTCCAGGATGGCGTAACATGCACGGCCTGTGGCTGTATCATTCCGGTAGTGGCCAAGCTGAAGGAGCGCGGCTGCCCGTTGCCGGGCGGCGGTTTGTGGAGTCCGGTCACGGAGTAGCGTTCCGCCAAGCCGTTGGAGAGCCTTTGTCACAGAGGAAGCATCATTGGCTGTGAATACCGGAAAGAACCCCATGGAGTCCCAGGCATACTGAAATTTTAAACGCCCTCATCACTCGTGGATGCAATACCGCGAGGGATGGGGGCGTTTATGTGAGAAAAGAAGAATATATATGCGGACTTTACAGTGAAGGCATCGCTTGGCTAGGAGACTGTTCCATTCCCATTGTCAGCACCTGCTGCTGCATCCCTTTTATCCGCGTCAGCACCATTGAATCCATCGGTATAGAACAGCTCTATGACCAGATCCTCGTTGTAATTACCGAAGCCTTTGCCGAATAAGGTGAGCCCGCCGATATGTTCGGCATCCTCTTCCACCGAGAGCCTGAAGGTCCACTGCTTGTTGCGGATTGCAACCTGCTCCAGCGTAATGTCTGAGAGTTTTAAGCCGTCCATATAGGTTCCTTTTGGGGTAATGCGCAGCTGCTTGAGCAGGCCGTATTGATTGGTGTACGCCGGCCACCAGGCAGGGGTATATTTCCCCGGGCTGTCTCCGTAATCGCCTGGGCTAGTCCAAAACCCGAGCTTCTGGCCATTCAGCGTAAACGCAATATCCGAAGGCCAGTTATTATTGGTTGAGGGTGCTTCGGAGGCAATCTCCATCGTAATGATGAGCTCCTCCGGCTGCTGGCTGGACAACAGGAAGTTGGGTATTTTGTATTCGACATAACCTTTGCCAAACCAGAGAATTCCGGCATTCATCCGCTCCATATCCCAGAAATAACGGGGATCGTCGAAGCTGCCGATGATATGCTCGGTAGTGGCCAGCCCGCAGGTTGGCTCTATCTCAAAATCGGAATAATGTCCGACCGGTATTTCTTTCCGGTGACCCTTGCGCTCTGCTTTGGCCTGGAGTGGGAAGATAATCTCCACCCCTTCAGCGGCAAGAGAACAAATCTTTTGCAGTCCGCTTCGTCCGGGAGCCATATGGGTGCGGATCAGTCCGGCCGTTTCCAGCTTACGAACATGCATTGTCATAATGGCGCTGCTCAGCTTGACCGCTCCCGCCAATTCCTTTACATTCATGGGCTGAACAGCAAGCAGCTGCAGCATTCGCAGACGTACAGCGCTTGAGAGCGCCTCGTACACCGGCAGGGAATCTTCGGTAAGATCAAGTTTCATTTTCTGGGTACGCCTCCGGATTCAAGTTATATAGTTAATAATTATATTACTTAAATGGCTTTCTTACAACCCGTTGGGTTCACCGGATGGTGTGCTGGAGAACTTTGCCGCTCCACTTTTATCACAGACACCACCCGGCGAAGTCCACTATAATGTACAGGATAAATTAGCGATAAGACAAGGTGCCCTTGTAACTACAAGGGGTAACAGGGAATCGGGTGCAAATCCCGAGCGGTCCCGCCACTGTAAGGAAGAGCTGAACTTCAGCATGTCACTCGGCAAACAGCCGGGGAAGACGAAGGAAGGCGTTATGATCCCGAGCCAGGAGACCTACCTTGTTTGCGCGCACCACGACTCTACGCGGATAGGAGCGGTGTACGAATTGGTTAAAGAGATGAAGGCATGCAGTTTTGGGGACGGTGGATTTTGAAGATTTGGTGCAGAGCAAGTGCCAGCTTCAGCTCCCCCACATTACAATTCTGCGAATTCTCCGCGATGTTGCAGCGGTACCACCATCTCTTACATATCTGATGACGTACATAGCACTCCCACCCCCCGGGGCGGGAGTTTTTGATTTGATGCGGCACAAAATGACGAATCCATGGAGGGAAAAGGATGAACAAACGCAAGTTTTGGAGTTTTGCTGCACTCATTGCCGGATTTACCTTTTATTTTTTGCTGAATGAGCCGGGCACGGCCAACGCGATGCATATTATGGAGGGTTTTCTGCCGGTAGGCTGGGCCGTATTCTGGTGGGTGGCGTTTCTGCCGTTTTTTACCCTTGGAGTCCTTAAGCTGAAGAAAATGACCAAGGACAACCCGGAGCTGAAGCTGCTGCTTGGGCTGGCGGGTGCATTTACCTTTGTCTTGTCGGCACTCAAAATGCCTTCCGTAACCGGAAGCAGCTCCCATCCTACAGGAACGGGACTTGGTGCTGTAATGCTGGGGCCGCTGCCGATGAGCGTAATCGGGTCTGTTGTGCTGCTGTTTCAGGCGCTGCTCCTGGCGCACGGGGGGATAACGACACTCGGAGCGAATGCATTTTCGATGGCGGTGGCCGGTCCTTTTGCCGGGTATGCGGTCTATAAGCTGCTAATGAAGGTGAATGGGCGTGAAAAGCTGGCAGTCTTTATGGCGGCGGCAGTGGCTGATCTCATGACGTATGTGGTGACCTCGGTTCAGCTTGCAGTGGCTTTTCCGGCGGCAGACGGGGGTGTGCTGGCTTCTCTGATTAAGTTCGGCGGTATTTTTGCCGTGACGCAGATTCCGCTCGCCATCAGCGAGGGGCTGCTGACCGTGCTGCTCTGGAACTGGCTGAAATCCTACAACCCGAATGAGCTGTCGCTGCTGAAACGGCAAACCAAGGGAGGAAGTCTGTGATGAGCAATAAGTGGAAAAATGGGTTGATGCTGCTGGCGGTGATTTTGCTGGTGGTGCTGCCTCTGCTGCTGGTGAACGGGGAATTCGGCGGGGCTGATGATGCCGCAGAGGGTGTAATTACAGAGATTGATCCCGGTTATGAGCCGTGGTTCAAACCGCTGACGGAGCTGCCTGGCGAAACGGAAAGCATGCTGTTCGCGCTGCAGGCGGCGATCGGGGCCGGAGTGATTGGCTATTCCATCGGCCTGCTGAAAGGCAGACAGGACCGGCGCAAGCTTAATGATCAGAAGAATTGATGCGTTATCCTACAGCAATGCGCTGAGGCAGCTGCCCGCGATGTGGAAAGGCCTGTTCGCAGCAGTCATGTTCATCCTTTCCTATGCGCTTCATCCGGCCTTGCAGCTTGTGATTGCGGGCTGGATGACCGTGTGGTGCGTCCTGTACGCCAAAATCCCGCTGCGCGCCTACGGCCTGCTGTTTGGTACGGCACTTTTGTTCTTTTGTCTGAGCCTGCCGGCACTATTGCTTGAAATTGGCCATCCAACTGCCGGTGAGGCGTTAATGTCCTTGCAGCTCCCGGCTTCGACTCGTTCACTATACATTACAGCGGAGGGACTGCACCGGGCAGGGTTGCTGCTGGCGCGCGTGTTGGCCTGCCTGACCTGCTGCTTTTTTATCATATTTACAACACCGTTCGGAGAATTGCTGCAGGTACTCCGCAGGCTGCGGATGCCGCAGATCGTACTGGAGCTCATGCTGATTATGTACCGTTTTCTGTTCCTGCTGAGCGATACAGCACATGGAATGATGCTGGCCCGGCGGCTGCGCGGCGGCAGAAGAGGACGGGTGGCCAAACTGCGTGAAGTTGCGGGAATGGCGGGCTCGCTGTTTGCGAATACGATGCACCGCTACTATGGGCTGTCACAGGGGCTGATAACCCGGGGGTACATGGGTGAGATCATTTTACCGCCGTACGTGTCACGCCCGGTGCCGCGCAGATTCACGGTTCAGGCTTGCGCCGGTATTTTCCTGCTGCTGCTGGCTCAGCTATGGATCTTGCGGAGCTGGTGATTTCTTGATTGGGGAAGCGGCCAACGGCAGGAGTTAAAGTGGAGACTGAACTAAGAGTAAGGAGATTGCAATGAATAACGAATATAGCCTGGTCTTTGAGGGGGTCGCCTACAGTTATCCGGACACGGCGGAACCTGCGCTGCGGGAGCTGACTGTCTCCATCCCCAAAGGACGAAAAACAGCAGTGCTCGGCCACAACGGCTCCGGCAAATCAACCTTGTTCCTGCATGCCGTTGGCGTACTGCGTCCGCAGAAAGGCAAGGTGCTGCAGGGCGGTACCCCGCTAACCTATTCCAAAAAAGAGCTGGCCGCCCTGCGCCGCCGCGTGGGCCTCGTCTTTCAGGACCCCGAGCAGCAGCTGATTCTTAGTACGCCTATCGAGGATATTTCTTTCGGACTGCGGGGGACGGGCATGGATGAGGCCGCTATTCAGAAGCGCTGTCTGAAAGTGCTGGAGCAGCTGAATCTGCTGGCTCTGCAAGACAAGCCGGTTCATCAGCTCAGTCTGGGCCAAAAAAAGCGCACGGCGCTCGCAGGGGTCATGGCGATGGAGCCAGAGCTGATTTTGCTGGATGAGCCGACCTCCTATCTGGACCCGCTCTCCGAGAGACAGCTGCTTGCGGGACTTGAGAGCATTTATGCCAAGGGCACCACGGTGGTCATGGCGACGCATGATATGAATCTGGCCTACCGCTGGGCGGACTGGATCATCGTGCTGGATAAAGGCGTCTGCCGGGCAGCCGGATCGCCGGAGGATATTTTTGCAGACGGGGAAGACATTCGGGCGATCGGCCTTGACCTGCCGCTGCTCGCCGATTTATGGCATAGCCTGCCCGGCCGTTTGACTGCCGGGCAGACTGCTCCCCGGAATGCAGAAGAGTTCAAAGCCATTCTGAAGCAGCTGTTTAGCGAGTCTGGAAATATAAGGGTTTAGAGAGTTTGAAATGTAAAAGAAGGTTCGCGTCAATGACAGATGTGAATGTACCTGATTGGGCAGAAGCATCTGCTATATATAGAGCGTTGTAGCAAGCAGAAGGGAAGCATGAAATCAGGTTATTTTGTGGACGGGGGAAAAAGGATGAAGAAACAAGGAAAGCTGCTGATTATCGGCTTTGGCCCCGGTGCCCTGGAGCATATTACAGGCCGCGCACTGGCTGCGCTTGAGGAAAGTGAAGCTGTCATCGGCTATAACACCTACGTAGAGCTGATCAAGCCGCTGCTGAAGCATCAGGAAATTGTCGGTACCGGTATGACCGAAGAGGTTAGCCGGGCCCAGGAAGCGGTGCGCAGGGCGGAAGCGGGACAGAGCATTGCGGTCATTTCCAGTGGGGATGCAGGTGTGTACGGGATGGCCGGACTGGTGTACGAGGTGCTGATCGAACGGGGCTGGAAACGTGCGGGCGGTGTGGAAGTTGAGGTGATTCCCGGAATATCGGCGATCCAGTCCTGCTCTTCACTGCTGGGAGCGCCGATTATGCATGATGCCTGCACGATCAGCCTGAGCGATCATCTGACGCCGTGGGAGAGCATCGCAGCGCGTGTCGATGCGGCGGGTGCGGCGGATTTTGTAATTGCCTTCTATAATCCGCGCAGCGGCAAACGGACGCGGCAGATTGAGGAAGCCCGCAGCATTCTGCTTCGCTACCGCGATCCGTCCACGCCGGTCGGCATTGTCAAAAGCGCCTACCGTGACCGCCAGCAGACGGTTGTAACTACGCTGCAGGATATGCTGGAGCATGAGATCGGCATGCTCTCCACAGTTGTGGTCGGCAACTCTGCGACTACCGTCTATGAAGGTCTGATGGTGACGCCGCGCGGCTATGAGCGCAAGTACAGTCTTGGCGCCGAGACGCAGGCGCTGAAGCCGCATGAGCGGCTGCGGACAGCGGCAGAGCCGTGGTCGCTGGCTGCGGCAGCGGTTGCCGCAGAGGCCGCAGCAGAGGTGAATAACGCTGCTGGCCCTATGGGCAGCGCGGCGGCTGCGGAGAGCGGAGCTGCTTCTGCAGCGGCCCGGACGGAGCTGCCCAAGGCTTTTGCTTCCGCCGTTTCGCCGGCGGTGCAATTCGAAGCCTCCGAACTGGAGGTTTCGCCGGCACTTGGCAGCCACGGATATAGCGGCACCCAGATGGCGCTGCTTGCGGAGCTTGCAGGCGATGAAGGTCAGCTGGTGTATACGCGGGACGGACATTTTTTGCTGCGCAGCAGTGGGGCTGAGCAGGAGGATAAGGCGTACCGTCTGGCAGAGGCCGGGCTGAATGTGAGCCTGCCGGGGGATTTTGTGAAAGTGAAGACGTGCGGCTTCTGTGAATTAAGAAAGAAAGACGGGCTTAATGCGGCTATCCGCCTTCATAAGCTGCTCCACGGACGGCCGGTGCCGCGGGAACTTCAGATCGGTGTAGCTGGTTGCGGCATGGCCTGCAGCTCAGCCGTGCTGGAGGATATCGGCGTAGTGTACTCCAAGGGCAGCTTCGAGCTGTACCTTGGCGGGAAGAAGTCGGGACGAGGCCCGCATGCAGGCAGTCTCGTCGCCGAAGGAATGGATGAAGAAGAGCTCATAGCCGCAGTTACAGCGATTGCCCTGCGATACGGTTCGCAGGGCAAAATCAATGAACGGTTTTATACATTTTTTCAGCATGGGGGCCACAACGAATGAAAACAGTATTGCTCGTAGGACACGGCAGCCGGGTAGCGGAGGGCAACGAGGAGCTGCGGAAATTCACAAGTGAGCTTGCCGCCCGCAAGCCGGAGCTGACCCTTGTAACCTGCTTTATAGAACTGGCTTCGCCTTCGATTGCTGAGGGCATAGAGCTTTGTGTAAAAGGAGGCGCTTCGACGGTTTTCGTGGTGCCGATTATTTTGTTCGCGGCTGGCCATTCCAAGCTGGACATTCCGCTGGCCATGGACCAGGCGAAGCTAAAGTATCCCGGCGTGGAATTTGTGTACGGACGTCCGGTTGGCGTGCAGGAGCGGGCGGTGGATATTTTGCTGGACCGGATCGCAGAAGCAACTGCGTGGAGACAGCCGGCCCAGCCGGAAGACAAGATGCTGACATCGGGGGAGAATGCGAATGATGCGGGTCCGGGGGAAGCACCTTCTGACTCCGTAGCTGGCAATACAGGCACTGCTGCAATTGAGATGAAAACCTCGAAAGTGGAGGACAAAGACACCATTATTCTTGTTATGGGCCGTGGAGGCAGTGATCCTGATGCCAACAGTGATTTCTATAAGCTGACCCGCCTGCTGTGGGAGAGGACTGCTTATAAAAGCGTAGAGGGCTGCTTTATCGCGATTGCCAAACCTTCGCTGCCCGAGGGGCTGGAACGTTGTCTGGCATTGGGTGCGCGTAAAATTGTGGTGCTGCCGTACCTGCTTTTCACCGGAGTACTGATGAAGCAGTTTTCCGATATCATCTCGCAGTTCGCTGCCGGGCATCCGGAGGTCGAGGTTGAGCAAGGCAGTTACCTTGGTTCTCACCCGCTGCTGTCCGACATGCTTGCGGAGCGAATTGAAGAGACATTGGAAGGCCAATCCTTCGCCAACTGCGATAACTGCAAATACCGTGTTGAGGCGGCCGCACACCACCATCACCACCACCATGGTGAGGAAGGCCATGAAGAGGGACACGGGCACCACCATCATCATGGGGAAGAGCATAATCACGAGCATGGGCATCACCTC
Source organism: Paenibacillus sp. FSL H3-0321 (assembly GCF_038002865.1). Classification (NCBI taxonomy): domain Bacteria; kingdom Bacillati; phylum Bacillota; class Bacilli; order Caryophanales; family Paenibacillaceae; genus Paenibacillus; species Paenibacillus sp. FSL H3-0321. Next base: position 6,444,161 of record NZ_JBBODH010000001.1, read on the forward strand.
CATCACCATCACCATCATCATCACGGAGAACACCATAACCAGGAGTACGGGCAATGTGGCCGTAATCATGCGGCTCATGGGCATCAGTGCTGCAGCGGGCAGCATGAACAGGAGCATCACTCCGAGATGGATACGGACGGCAAGACACAGCCTGGGCAGGACCTTTCAGTACAGGCAGTATCTTCAGCTAACGGGCCGAAGGAATTCTGAACGCTATGATATTTATGTTGTGCGGAACGAGTGATGCCCGGGAATTAGCGGTGACCTTGTCATGTTACGGACTGCCGCTGGTGGCTTCTGTCGTAACGCCAAGTGCAGCGGAGCGGCTTAAAGCAGCCGCAATACGGACTGCGGTTGGCAGGTTGGACCAGCCGGGGATGATCTCCTTTTTGCAGGAGGGGAATTACAGTGTTGTAGTAGACGCAAGCCATCCCTTTGCACTTGAGGCCCATGCCAATGCAATGGCCGCTGCGGAAGCGCTGGGGCTGCCCTATTTTCGCTACGAGCGGAGAAGCCTTCATTATGACAGTCATCCCCGGTTGATTTGTGTAGATTCTTATGAAGCTGCGGCCCGCAAAGCAAAACAATTAAAAGGCTCGGTCATGCTGACCACCGGTGGGAAAACACTGGACATTTTTGCGGAGCGGCTGCTCAGCGATCCGGAGGTGCGCCTGACGGTCAGGCTGCTTCCCTGCCTGGAGAACATCGAGAAATGCCTTGCGCTTGGGATAGAACAGCGGAATATTATTGGGGTGCAGGGACCTTTTTCAAGGGAAATGAACGAAGCGATGTACAGACAATACGGCACGCAGGTCATGATCACTAAGGAGAGCGGGGCAGAGGGATCTCTTGATGAGAAGCTGCATGCTGCGCTGGATATGGGGCTTTACGTTATTTTGATAACGCGTCCGGACACGCCTTATTGTGATTTTGGCAGTGTCTATCATGCAATGGATGAGATAGCTTATGCGGTAAAAGCAGTACTGGCGGGGCGTGAGCGAAAAGATGTGGAAACATCTACTGAATTATGAAAAGGGGAATGGGCTTGGACTTTGGAACGGATTTCAAACCGCTGACGGTGCAGCCGCAGGAAATTGAGAGCTTGAGCTTTCAAATGATCACGAAGGAACTGGGAGTACATTATTTTAACGCTATACAGTATCCGGTGGTGCAGCGGATCATCCACGCATCTGCCGATTTCGAGCTGGGGCGGAGTCTGGTGTTTCATCCCCGGGCGATTGAAGCGGGTATAGCTGCCATTCTGCAGGGCAAGCCGATCATTGCCGATGTGCGGATGGTAGAGGCCGGTATCGCCAAGGAAAGGATACATAAATACGGCGGAGATGTCAGGGTGCATATTTCCGATCCGGATGTCATCGAAGAAGCCAAAATGCTGGGGACGACCCGGGCGATTGTCGCGACGCGCAAAGCTTGTAAGGAAGCTCCCGGCGGGATATATGTTATCGGCAATGCGCCCACGGCGCTGCTGGAGTTGATTCGTCTGGTAAAAGAAGGAGCGGCCCAGCCCGGACTCGTCATCGGCATGCCCGTTGGTTTCGTATCCGCTGCCGAATCCAAAGATGAGCTGCGCAAGCTGGATATTCCCTACATTACGAACATAGGCCGCAAAGGCGGCAGTACGGTCGTTGTAGCAGCGGTGAATGCCTTAAGCCTGCTGGCTGTCCGGCAGGATACTGAGCAACAGGAATCTGGACGGTAGCAGTAAAGGTAGGGTTTTATACGAATAAAGAATAAATAATCATAGAAGTCGGGAACTAAGCAGAAACAAGCCAAGACTAGCCAAGCTAAGACAAGAAGAAGCGAATTAATGAGAGCCAAACAGAGAGTAGAACATCCACAGACCACAAGTAAAAAGAAGCATCAAGTAAGCACTAAGAAGCAGCACTAAGCACGTAGAAGCACTAAGTTAAAATCTAGTGAGTCAAGCAAGTACAGCAATTACCGGTATCAACAGAGACCCATAACATACAGCAAAGAAGGGATCGGCATGACCGAGGAGACTGCTTCAAAACCTATGCGCCGGGGTTATACCACCGGCGCCTGTGCTGCCGCCGCAGCCAAAGGCGCGGCACTCCTGCTGATCACAGGCGATGCGCCGGAGAGCGTGGAGCTTTACTTGCCGGCGGGATTCCGGCATACCTTCGAACTGACCGGATGGCAGCGACAGGATAATTTCATGGCAACCTGTGCCACGGTGAAGGATGCCGGGGATGACCCGGATGCCACTCACCGGGCCTGGATCGAGGCCACTGTCAGTTGGCTGGAACATCCCGGTGTGGAGATTGACGGCGGGCGGGGCGTCGGCAGAGTAACGAAGCCGGGGCTGCCGGTAGCGGTAGGAGAAGCCGCGATTAATCCGGTGCCCCGTCGTATGATTCTGGAAGCTGTATCCGAGGTGCTGGAAGAGCATGGCGCCGCCCGGGGACTGCGGGTGGTAATCAGTGTGCCCGAAGGCGAAGCCATTGCGCTCAAGACACTCAATCCGCGACTGGGCATCGTAGGCGGTATTTCGATACTTGGCACAAGGGGAGTGGTTACGCCGTTCTCCACTGAAGCCTATAAGGCGAGTGTGGTTCAGGCCATATCGGTTGCAGCTGCTACGGGTAACAGGGGGCTGATCCTCACTACCGGCGGCAGCAGTGAAAAATATGCCATGGCAATGTTCCCGGAGCTTCCGGAGGAAGCTTTTATACAGATGGGCGAATACGTGGGGTTCTCTCTCGGCCATGCCAAAGCCTTTGGATTCAGCAAGGTGACGCTTGTCGGCATGGCGGGCAAATATTCCAAAGTAGCACAGGGAGCCATGCTGATTCACTCGAAAAATGCGCCGGTTGATTTCGGTTTCCTGTCCCAAGTAGCGTCCGAAGCCGGGGCTGACGACGAACTGGTGCAGGAGATTGCTGCCGCCAATACGGCTTCACAGGTTGTGGACATGATGACGGAGGCCGGGAATTACACTTTTTTTGAACAATTATGCCTTCATGCCTGCAGACATTGCCTGATTCACATGAATGGGGAGATGACGGTAGAAATGGTGCTGATCACGATGAAAGGCCGAGTGCTGGGAAGGGCGGGAATCTGTGGCTAATGTAATTTATATCATCGGTATCGGCGAGGATGGTGCAGGCGGACTGACACCGGGAAGCTTGAGAAAAGTGCAGGAGAGCGAGGTACTGCTCGGCGGGGAGAGGCAACTGTCGTTTTTCAGCTGGTACGATGGGGAAAAGATCACGCTGCATGGCGGGCTGAAGCCTTTTGCCGACAAGCTGGAGGGATTGTGGAAAGCGGGCAAACGTATTGCTGTGCTGGCTTCGGGGGATCCGCTGTTTTTTGGGATTGGCGGCTACCTTGCCAAAAGGTTCGGGCCGGAGCAGGTCGAAGTGATTCCGCATTACAGCAGTGTGCAGCTTGCTTTTGCCCGGCTGGGTGACAGCTGGCAGGATGCAGCGCTTATCAGTCTGCACGGCAGGCCGATTAACGGGCTGGCCCAGCGGATTGACGGCAGGCAAAAGATTGCTCTTTTGACGGATGAAATCAACACTCCTGCGCGGATTGCAGCTTACCTGCGGGAGTTTGGTATGACGGAGTATGAGGCTTTTGTCTGCGAGCGGTTGGGCGGCCCGGAAGAGGTCTGCCGGTTCTGGGAACTGGAGGCGCTGGAGCAGGCGGAATTTGCAGCGCTAAATGTGGTGATTCTGCGGCGGAAGCCGGGAAGTATGTTGGAGGTGCAGCGCGGATTCGCATATCCCGATGAGGTGTTCCAGCAGCGGAAGCCGGAAAAGGGCCTGATTACCAAACGGGAGGTCCGCGCTTTTGTCCTGTCGGAGCTGAATCTGTCCGAGGATGCGATTGTCTGGGATATCGGCTCCGGCTCCGGTGCAGTAGCGGTGGAGTGTGCGCGGATTGCCCGTCTTGGCAGGGTCTATGCCCTGGAAAAGGGGGCAGACAATCTGCCCAACATTGAAGCCAACCGGCGGAAGTTTCGTGCGGATTTTGCAATTATCCATGAAAAAGCCCCGCAGGGGCTGGATAAGCTTCCAGACCCGGACGCTGTGTTCATCGGCGGCAGCGGTGGCGAGCTGGCAGCTATAATTGCACATAGTGCGGCCCGGCTGCGGCCCGGAGGGCGGATCGTTGTGGGAGCCATCACGATTGAGACGCTGCATGGCAGCATGGAGGCGCTGGCACTCGCCGGATTTGCTCCGGAAGTAACGATGCTGCAGGCCTCACGGGGCAAACCGATTCTAGGCATGACCCGGTTTGAAGGGATGAATCCCGTCTATGTGGTCAGCGGCCAAAAGACGGTTTAACCGATGAACGCTGCAGGGCAGCGGAAGATAGGTGTGAGGCGGACAGCGGCTGCTGTGCGAAGAAGCAAAGTTATGAATGCAGCTACGGTGCGAAGAAGGTAGCGATAAGAGGACGACTAGACGGCTACGGTGCGAAGAAGGTAGCGATACGAAGACGACTAGACAGCCACGGTGCGAAGAAGGTAGCGATATGAAGACAATTAGACTGCTACGGTGCGAAGAAGGTAGCGATACGAAGACGACTAGACAGCTACGATGTTTAGTAGGTAACGTCACGAAGTTAGCTACGAGCAGAGGCGGACCGCAGCGACGTTATTTTATCAATGAGCTTTAGTTTTCCAAGTAAACGGACCCCAGCGCCGCTATTTCATTCGCTGGGCTGTACCGTGGAGGTAAATGATGCTAATAACGTCTCTGGAGTCCGAGAAGAGCGAAAAACAGCAAGAAATCTGCAAATAGCGCCTCTCCAGTCCGCGTAGCCACCAGGTGCTCGGATCATGAGCGATGAACCAAGCATTCTGTGCCAGTCCTCCCCTTGAGAAACTGAGTGCTGCATCAGCAGCTGCAAGGCAATCAACTGACTATCGTCCGGATATGCAATCGGCAATCTAAAGCGAAGCACATGGAAGATTAGTCCATATCTGAGTTAGTCACTACCAGATTTAGTTACTAATAGCTTCAGTCCATACGTGCACCTGTGCGTGCCAATCCGAACTCTTATATGCATACCTGTGCCGCAAAATGCCATGCCGTACATACACGAAACTGTCGCAGCATAAATCCCCCCTGCCATAGGCAGTGGTGACCTAAAGATATATCCAAATAAACATACAGCTCAATAAAAGGAGAAACTGGAGATGACAAACAATCAAGCGGAACCGCAGCTGGTGCCCACAAGCGGGCAGAATACTGCCGGTGAAGAGACAGGCCAAGCGATGGCCCAAACTGCTGTGGGAGAGTATGAGTTTGTTGAAGTTCAGCTGGAGGCCAAGAATGCATTTGAGTCTAAAGCTGCTTTGCTGGCTGTAGGTACCTTGTATGGAGTGGGTGTCGGTCCCGGGGACCCGGAGCTGATTACGGTCAAAGCCTGCCGTCTGCTGAAAGAATGTCCGGTGATCGCCTATCCGGCTGCCAAAAAGGGCGGCAAATCCTATGCCCAGGAGATCGTCGACACCTATGTAAATGAGGACGAAAAGGTCATGCTGGGACTTGTGTTTCCGATGACCAAAGACCCTGTGCAGCTGGAGAATGGTTGGCGCTGGACTGTGGAGCTGTGCTGGAATGAGCTGCGCCTTGGCAATGATGTTGCTTTTGTGACGGAGGGTGACCCCAATCTGTACAGCACCTTTATTCATCTGGCCCGTTTAATGCAAGAGCAGCATCCCGTTGTGCCGATTGTATCGGTTCCCGGAATTTCTTCAGTGCTGGGTGCCGCTGCGGCACTCGAACAGCCGCTTGCCGACGGCGATCAGCGGGTGGGTATCATTCCGGCTACCGATGACCGCGAGGCGCTGAAGGAAGCACTGCTGCATCATGATACTGTAGTGTTCCTTAAAGTGGCGAAGGTGCTTGATCTGGTGCTGGAGGTGCTGGATGAACTGGGTCTTGGAGGAAAAGCGTCCGTTGTCACCAAGGTGACTTCTCCCTATGAGACCGTCTGGCGGGATGCCCGCGAGCTGCGCGGCTCGGATCTGGAGTATTTGAGTCTGATGGTGGTGAGCAAATGACGGAAGTACAGCTGGAACCTAAGGTCTACATCGTCGGGGCAGGACCCGGCGATCCTGAGCTGATTACTGTTAAGGGCAGCCGTATTCTGCGCTCGGCCGATCTCGTATTGTACGCCGATTCGCTGGTCAGTGAAGAGCTGATCTCCAGCGCGAAGCCCGGTGCTGAGGTGCTGCAAAGCTCAGGGATGGATCTGGAGCGACAGGTGGAGCTGATGGCAGAAGCGGTGCAGGCCGGCAAAAGCGTAGCCCGTGTGCACACAGGCGACCCCTCGATGTACGGTGCGATCCTGGAGCAGATGTCGCTGCTGAAGCTGTGCGGCGTCGGCTATGAGATCGTGCCGGGTGTCAGTTCTGTTTTTGCCTCGGCGGCGGCACTTGGCGCGGAGCTGACGGTGCCGGAGCTAACGCAGACGGTCATTCTGACCCGTGCCGAAGGACGCACGCCCGTGCCCGAGCGCGAGCAGCTGCGCCGTCTGGCCAGCCATCACTGCACGGTGGCACTGTTCCTCAGCGCTTCACTGGCCGGACATGCGGCGGAGGAATTCCTCGCCGCCGGATGGAGTCCGGACACGCCTGTGGCTGTGGTCAAACGGGCGACATGGCCGGATCAGCAGATTCTGCGGACAACGGTAGAGAGACTGGAGGCTGACCTGCGTGAAGCGGGCATTACGATGCATGCGATGATTCTGGCCGGCTGGGCATTGGATCCCGGGCTGGTCGACCGCGATGCCCACCGCTCAAAGCTGTACGACAAGACGTTTACCCACGGCTGCCGGGAAGGGACCGGCAATCATGGATAAGAAATATGCGGCTGTCGCCATTACACGTAACGGCATTAAGCTTGCGCTGACGCTGGGGGAGCAACTGGGCAGTACCGAAGTGTTCTGCTACGCCAAGTACAGCGGGAAGCTTGAAAAGATACCGGGGGAACGCCGGATATTTTCCGAGCCGCTAAAAGAGCTGCTGCCGGTCTTATTCCAACGTTATGAGGCTTTGATTCTTTTCTTCTCGCTTGGCGCAGCGGTAAGATTAGCTGCGCCATTGCTGCAGGATAAAAAAACCGACCCTGCCGTCATCGTGATTGACGAACGCGGAGAGCATGTAATCAGCATGCTTTCCGGCCATTTGGGCGGGGCCAACAGGCTGACGCTGCAGATTGCCGGGCTGCTGGGCAGCCATCCCGTGATCACAACCGCCTCGGATGTTCAGGGGACTTTCGCGGTGGATTTGCTCGGCCGTGAATTCGGCTGGCGGCCGGAGAGTTTCACCCACATGAAGGCGGTGAGTGCCGCCTTGGTGAACGGCGAGCGGGTAGCTTTCCTGCAGGAGCGCGGGGAGCGCGGCTGGCTGCACCCTGGAGCGGCATTGCCCGAGCATGTGCAGCTTTGCAGGGATATGGCTGAAATGCGCGCGGCTTCCTTCAGCGCGGCAATTGTTGTAACCGACCGGCTGCTGAAAGCGCCGGAAGCAGCGGCTTTGCCGGAACGGACCGTAGTGTACCGTCCGCGCAGCCTGGTGCTCGGTCTGGGCTGCAACCGCGGCACTTCGGCGGCGGAGCTGGAAGCCGTGGTGGCGGAAACCCTGGCAGAGCTGGGGCTGTCTCTCCTAAGCGTGCGGAACGCGGCCACTGCCGGGATCAAAGGCGATGAAGCCGGACTGCTCGCTTTGTGCGCCAAGCACGGCTGGGAGCTGGCTTTGTATCCGCCGGAGCAGCTGAATACGGTGCCGCTGGACCAGCCGTCGGAGATTGTATTCAAGGCGACCGGAGCCTATGGTGTTTGCGAGCCTGCAGCCCTTTTGTCTTCCGGTGCGAGGGACTTGCTTTTGCCCAAGAAAAAAAGCGGCAATGTGACGATTGCCGTGGCCAGGGTTATTTTTGACAGGGGGGAGGACGACTCAGATGTATGAGTGGGAAGGAGACGGGCTTCCGTTGCAGCGGCGTGCCCGCATCCTTGTAGCCGGTACAGGCAGCGGTTCGGGAAAAACGACGGTAACACTTGGGCTGATGCGGGCGTTTGCCCGGCAGGGACTGAATGTACAGGGCTTCAAATGCGGCCCGGATTACATTGATCCGGCCTATCATGCCGCTGTCACCGGACGTTCACCGCGGAATCTTGATTCCTGGATGACCTCAGGCGAGTATTTGCTGGAGTACTTTCTGCGCTCCTCAGCGGAAGCGGATCTTTCGGTGATCGAAGGGGTCATGGGGCTGTATGACGGCAAAGAAGCGACAGGGCTAACCGGCTCAACCGCCGAGATTGCCATCCTGACAGAAAGTCCGGTTTTGCTGGTGCTCGATGTCCGCAGCATGGGCCGCAGTGCGGCGGCAATAGTACTGGGCTTCCAGCAGCTGGAGCCGCGCGTACGTATTGCCGCAGTTATCGTGAACCGCTGCGGCAGCGCCAGCCATTACCAGACAGTGAAGGCGGCGATTGAAGCTGCCTGTGGAATTCCCGTGCTGGGCTGGCTGCTGCGGGATAGCGGGCTCGACATTCCGGAGCGGCATTTGGGCCTGCTGCCCGCCGTTGAGCGGGGGGAGCTGGAACCCTTGTTCGACCGTGCCGCCGATCTGCTGGCGGAGGGCACCGACCTCTCGGCGCTGCTGCAGCTTGCCGGAGCAGCGCCCCCGCTGCGGCATCCGCTCCACTTACCGGAGATCCCGCTGGCAGAGATCTCCCTGTTTGGTGACCCTCCACAGGGCGGGTCGCCAGCTGAAGACTACCTGGCGGCGGCGTCCGATTGCCTGCGTGAAGATCAACCGGCAGGCATCGCGGAAACAGGATTACCAACTAATCCTGCTCCCGATTTGCACCTTTCCCGGGGTGTGGAAAGTGAACGGGCAGCATCTTCCCAGCGGCCAGAACAGCCGACAACCGGCAGCGAATCCGCGGCGGTATCCCATGCCGTGTCCCATGCTGTATCACTAGGCGGCCATCTTCCCATCGCTCCGTCACTTGCGTCAGCCAGCTACCAGTCACCGGTTCACCCTATCGCTCCGTCACTTGCGTCAGCTAGCTCCAGGCCGGTTCACCCCATCCCTCCGTCCCTTGAACCAGCCGACTACCGCCCGGTTCTTGCCGTTGCCCGTGATGCGGCATTTAATTTCTATTACACCGACAATCTGGAGCTGTTAGTTCGCGCCGGTGCAAGACTGGTTGAATTCAGCCCGCTTCGCGGCGAAGGTATTCCGCCGGAAGCGGACGGCATCTATATTGGCGGCGGGTTTCCCGAAGAGTTTGCTTCCGTAATCGCGGGGAACAAGGCTTTCCTGAACGGCATCCGGTCAGCTGCGGCGGACGGAATGCCGCTCTATGCCGAATGTGGCGGCTATATGGTACTGGCCCGCAGTCTGACCGACCGCAGCGGGAACTTGCATGAGATGGCCGGGATTATTCCGGCTCATACGGTTATGCAGGAGCGCCGTGCGGCGCTTGGTTACCGGGAAGTTACCGCGATCCGGGACTGCCTGCTGCTGCTGCAGGGAGAGACACTGCGCGGACATGAATTTCATTACTCCGTCATGAGTTATGACCATGGAGAGGCAAGGACCTTTGCGTATGAGAGCAAAGGGAGGGGCGGCAGCCAGCCGGAAGGTTATGTAAGCGGCAATGTGATGGCAGCTTATGCCCATATTCATCTGGCTTCTTATCTGCCGGCGGCTGCACGGTTTGTCGCAGCCTGCCGGGCCTATCATGAACGTAAATAATCCAGATCTTTACCAGCTATGACAAAGGACAAAACAGCAGCTCCGGTTAAACAGGGGCCGGCGTGTAATGTCCTTTTTTTCGGAAAACAGAAGTATGTCAACCGCTTGTCATAACCCTGCAACCCACGTATAATAAAGGCAAGAGAGCGCTTTAATAGTGTATAACTACCGGTAGAGCCGGTTAACGGCCAGCCGTTCATGGAGAAGGGGGAACACTGCAATGAAATTGTTGGGAGCGATTGAAGCAGGGGGAACGAAGTTTGTATGCGGAGTGGGGAATGAGGACGGGACGATAATCGACCGGGTCAGCTTTCCAACGACAACGCCCGAAGAGACGATGGGACTCGTGATTGACTATTTTGGCAATAAACAAGTGGACGCCATCGGCATCGGCTCATTTGGACCCATTGATCCGGTGCTGGGCAGCCCTACGTATGGATATATTACAACGACTCCGAAACCTCACTGGGGACAATATAATCTGGTAGGAGCCGTAGGCGGACAATTCAATGTGCCGATCGGTTTTGATACGGATGTGAATGGAGCAGCGTTGGGTGAATACAAATGGGGCGCGGCTCAGGGGCTGGACAGCTGTCTTTATATTACCGTTGGCACAGGTATCGGGGCCGGGGCAGTGGTCGGCGGTGAGCTGATTCACGGCTTATCCCATCCTGAAATGGGGCATATTCTCGTACCGCGCCATCCGGAGGACAACTTTGCAGGCTTTTGCCCTTATCATGGGGATTGCCTGGAAGGCCTGGCTGCAGGTCCGGCAATCGGCAGCCGTTGGGGCCAGCCGGCAGGCGAGCTGCCTGCGGATCACCCGGCTTGGGCCATGGAGGCCCATTATCTGGCGCATGCACTAATGAATTATGTGCTTATTCTGTCTCCGCAGAAGATCGTTATGGGCGGCGGTGTCATGAAGCAAAGTCAGCTGTTCCCGTTAATCCATGCTAAGCTGCAAGAGTTGCTGGGGGGCTATGTGCAGCATCCTGCACTGAATGAAGGCATCGGCAACTATGTTGTTTCACCACAGCTTGGAGACAATGCCGGACTGTCCGGAGCGCTTGGATTAGCCAAAATGGCATTGGACAGAGCCTAACACAAAAAGAGATTGACTGTTCGGCAATCTATGGTATCCTAGGATTTAACAGTATAGCATTTAAGAGGGAGCACCTCTTTCACGTTCAGCGTGAGAGAGGTGCTTTTTGTGCGTTCAAGGGGTCTATATAGCAGTCGTGCTCTATAGATCGGAAGCTCCGGCGTTGACGCGATCATGCTTGCTGTAAGACGAGGAAGGTAGGGATCGGGATGCAGATCGTATTTATGAACCGGTTGTCGAGAATGTCAGGGGCGGACCAGGAGGCGTTTGCCCAGCTATGGATTGGCGAGGAAGAAGGCATTTGGAGTCTGGGCTGGCGCGATTTTTCCGGAGCCGAGGAGCTGAGCGACAACATTTGGTATGAGGGCGGCTCATGGAATGAGATGTTATGTGTATACAGGCATGAGCTGGCGGTAAAGATGGGGGACGGCTACCGTCCGTTAATCGACGGCGTATTCCATGAAGAAGAGGGTCTGAACAGCCGTAATCAGGAGCAGCTCAAGCTGCAGCATTACAGCGAACAGCACGCTAACGAAGCCATTTATGAGGAGCTCTGCGCCTGGCGCAGGGGCAGGGCATCCAGTGAGCGCAAAGCGCCTTATATTCTGGCCAGCAACCGTCTGCTGCGGATGCTCAGCGCATTTCTTCCCCGCACGCCGGAGGAACTGCTGCAAATCCCCGGGGTCGGCGAGGGAAAGGCTTCGCAATATGGGGGTGAATGGCTGAACATCACTTCGGGAGCTTCGCGTGATCACAGTTATCCGCTGAGCTGGGTCAACGAGGCTGTTGAAGAGGAAGCTTTCAGCTCATGGCTTTATAAGCAGAAAGAGCTTAAGTACAAGAAACAGCTGGAACGGTTGCGGCTGCGGCGCATAGTGCTCCAGGGGATTGAAAACGGCCTGGGAATGGACCAGCTCAAAACGACGAGCGGCGTTAGCCGCCGTGAAGTGCTCGAAGCGGTGGAAGAACTGGAGAAGGACGGATATTCCGTGGAGAAGCTGATTGAGCTGGAACTACAGGGAATTTCACCAAACGAGCAGGACAGTATATGGACCGCCTATGAACTGTTGGGGGATTCCTTCCTGAAGCCTGTGCTGTATAAAGCGTACGGAGAGGAATTTTCACCTGCCGAAGGGCTGGATATGTATTATGAACGGCTGCGGCTGATCCGGATCCGTTTCCGGCGCGGTACGGAGAACGGAGTGGAAATGGCTACGGGGTTTTAGAATAAGGCTTTCGATGCCGGGGCGAAATGAAGTTGCCTAAGCGAAAGAATTGTAGCTAAGCGGGATTTTTCCCTTGCAGGAGAGAGTTCCGCTTAGGTTTTTTTTCGATTTGTATTACAAAATATGCAAACAGGGTAATGAACATTAACCTTTAGGCAGATGATCAAAGGGGATTTGCGGATTGCCGCTGAACATATTCTGGATTGGAGCTGTATACATGAATGTTTTACAATGGCTTGAAGTGTGGTATTCACGGCAATGTGACGGAGATTGGGAACACAGCCAGGTTGTCAGCATCACGACACTTGATAATCCCGGGTGGTCTGTTGACATTTTTCTGGGGGGGACCGAACTGGAGGATAAAGGTTTTGAACTGCTGAATATTGACAGGTCGGATGTCGACTGGGTATACGGTAAGGTAAGCGATAATATTTTCCAGGGAAGAGGAGGAGTGAACAATTTAGAAGAGATCCTACAAATATTTCAGCAATGGGCAATGCTTAACGAAGATTAGGAAATGATGCTATTCAGCTTCTTCTAAACAAAAAGACGAAGGCTTCCATTCCCTTGCGGTACTGGTGCCTTCGCCTAGCGTATTCGTCCGTTGTTGTTCATAGCCAATCCTTTTTGCGGAAAACAAACAGCATCCCGCAGCCGAGCGTCACCATAACGGCAATAACGCCATAGTAGCCGTACTCTGAATGGGTCTCGGGAATATTGTCAAAGTTCATCCCGTAGATCCCGGTAATTACGGTCAGCGGCATGAATATCGTTGTAATGGCTGTAAATACTCTCATAATTTCGTTGGCACGGTTGGCAATACTCGATTGGTATGCCTCGCGCAAGTTGCCCATAAGATCGCGGTAGGTCTCGAAGGTTTCAGAGATTTTGACCGCATTTTCATAAATATCGCTAAAATACTTCTGCAGCTGGTCATCGATCAGGCGGAGGTCTTTTTTATTTAGGGTGTTGATAACCTCTTTCTGCGGCCCAAGCATCTTCTTCAGCCAGAGAATTTCGCTGCGCAGACCGATAATCTCGCTAAGATGCGATTTCTTGGTATGCATAAGAATATCCTCTTCCAGCTTCTCAATCCGCACTTCAATCCGGTCGCCGACGGAGAAATAGTTATCCACGACAGTGTCGATCAGATGGTACAGGAAGCGGTCCGGCTCGCTGACCTCCTGCTCCCACAGGATGGGTTTCAGCACACGCAGCTCATGGATCTTTTGTTTGGTGACGGTAATAATGTAATGTCTGCCGAGAAACACGTTCAGTGCACGGAGGAAAATCTCCTCGTCATCAAAACGGATACTGTTGACAACTATAAAATAATGGCTTTCATAAATTTCAATCTTCGGGCGCTGCTCCTCTTCGCTGAGGCAATCCTCAACGGCCAGGTCATGCAGATTGTATAGGGGCTGAAGCAGCTCCAAATCCTCAACGTCCGCATCAATCCAGTAGAAGCCCTCTGTAGGGGCTGTCAGTGTTTCTTCAATATCCTCAATAGTTGTAAAAACCCCTGCGTTCACCAGCCGGATTTTCATCTGATTCACTCCTTCTGTCCCCAGTCTTCTCCAGGGATATGCTAATTAAAGCACAGAGAAAAAGATCAGCTTGGCCGGTGGTACAATCAATGAATCAGGCCAAATGACGTTTCGAGAGCATGAAGAAGAACTGCTCCCGCCGCCGGCAAGCTGATGTTAATCCTGTGTGGTAGCTCACTTTGCACGCTTAATTGCGCACCCGGGTCGCCTTCCATTCTTCTCTCACCTCTTCTTTTCGTCATTTATGGTATGAAACACTTGTCTAGTATAACGCCGGGGTATGCCTCTTTCAAGCAAAATTCTTTTCACTTTCAGGGGCTCTTTAGCATTGTATGGACTTGACGAAAAGGAGGTTCATGATTTAAAGTGAATTTTAAGAAAAACAACGTTTGACATTTTAGATTTTTCTAACTGAATACAGCTAAATCTTATCAAGAGCAGGTGGAGGGACTAGCCCGATGAAACCCGGCAACCGGCGTGTGAACGCACGGTGCTAATTCTTGCGGAAGCTATGCAGGGGATATTTGAATCCCGGCAGAAGTTCTCTGGCAGATGAGAGAGGCGCATATGACTGCAAATCTATGACCTTTCTCGCCCGAGAAAGGTCTTTTTTGGTTGTATTTTAAACACAAGCCGTATTAGCGGCACTCAAATTCAGTTAAGGAGTGGACACAACAATGCCAATTAAAATTCCCGACAGCTTGCCGGCCAAAGAGGTATTATCCGGGGAGAATATCTTTGTAATGGATGAAAGCCAGGCCTTCCACCAGGACATCCGCCCCTTGCGAATCGCTATTCTGAATTTAATGCCGACTAAGGAAACAACGGAAACGCAGCTGCTGCGCCTAATCGGAAACTCGCCGCTTCAGGTTGATGTGATTCTGCTGCATCCCAGCTCCCATACCTCTAAGAACACTTCGGCAGAGCACTTGAAGAGCTTTTATAAAACCTTTGACGAAATCAGCCACCGCCGTCTGGATGGATTAATTGTTACCGGCGCCCCGGTAGAACAGATGGAGTTCGAGGATGTGAACTACTGGGAAGAGCTGAAAGAAATCTTCGAATGGAGCAAACATAACGTTACTTCGACCATGCATATCTGTTGGGCTGCCCAGGCAGGACTGTATCACCACTTTGGAGTGCGCAAGGTTAGCTTGGACGAGAAATGCTTCGGAGTTTTCCCGCACACCCTGAGCCATAATAACGTCAAGCTGCTGCGCGGATTTGACGAAGTGTTCCATGTTCCACATTCCCGCCATACCGACATTTCCCGTGAGGATATCCTCGCTAATCCGGATCTGCAGATTCTGGCCGAATCGGAGGAAGCCGGAATTTATCTGGTAGCGACACATGACGGCAGACAGATTTTTGTTACTGGTCATTCTGAATATGATCCTTTTTCCCTCAAATGGGAGTATGACCGGGATGCAGCCAAGGGGATGGATGTCGCACTGCCGAAGCATTACTATCCAAAGGATGATCCGCAGCGCACACCGCCGGCCGTCTGGAGAGCCCATGCCAACTTATTGTTTGCCAATTGGCTCAATTACTATGTATACCAGGAGACCCCTTACGATATTGGTCCGATTATTTAAAAGAGAAGACGTTAACTGCTTCACACTATATAGAATAATTTACACCACATTTAGGAGGCTTACAGATGGACGAGAAACTTAGGATTGAAAGCAGACTGGCGCAAATTGGTTCACAGGAAGATCCCGCTACAGGGGCAGTAAATTATCCGATTTATAATGCAACGGCATTCCGCCACCCTAGACTCGGACAAAGCACAGGTTTTGACTACAGCCGCACCAAAAGCCCAACCCGCTCTGTGCTGGAAGAGGCGGCTGCGGAGCTGGAATCCGGGGACGCCGGTTTTGCCTGCAGCTCCGGGATGGCTGCGCTGACCACAGTGTTTGCGCTGTTCGGGCATGGTGACCATCTGGTGGTCTCGCTGGATCTGTACGGGGGAACATACCGGCTGCTTGAGCGGATTCTGTCCAAGTACGGGATCAGCGCCTCCTATGTGGATACAAACGATCTTGATGCGCTGGAAGCGGCACGCCTTCCGAATACGAAGGCTGTATTTATTGAAACCCCGACCAATCCGCTGATGATGATTACGGATGTATCAGCCGTGTGTACGTGGGCCCGCCGCCATGGGCTGCTCACAATCGTAGACAATACACTGCTTACACCGTTCTTCCAGCGTCCGCTGGAGCTCGGCGCGGATATTATTGTCCACAGTGCCACCAAATATCTGGGTGGCCATAACGATGTCCTTGCGGGTCTTATCGTTACCAAGGGCACCGAGCTGTCGGCAGAAATGGCCATTCTTCATAACTCTCTGGGCGCCGTGCTTGCACCAAATGACAGCTACCAGCTGATGAAAGGCATGAAGACGCTGGCCCTGCGTATGGAGCGGCATGAGAGCAATGCGCTGGAATTGGCTCATTATCTGCTGGAGCACCCGGCTATTGCAGAGGTATTCCATCCGGGGTTGCCTGATCACCCGGGCTACGAGATTCAGAACCGCCAGTCCTCCGGCAACACCGGGATCTTCTCCTTCAAGGTAAAAGACGCCAGATATGTGGAGCCGCTGCTCCGCCATATCCGCCTGATCGCCTTCGCCGAAAGCCTGGGTGGTGTCGAGTCGCTGATGACCTATCCGGCGGTGCAGACCCATGCCGACATTCCGGTCGAAATTCGCGATGCCGTAGGCGTGGATGACCGTCTGCTGCGCTTCTCCGTCGGAATAGAGCATGTGAATGATTTGAAGAGCGATCTTAGCCAGGCACTGGAAGCAGCGCGGATCGAGCTTGAGGAAGCTGCGGATTAAGGGAAAGCAGGCGAGTGATAAAGGGTACCGGCAGCAGCGCCGCTTGATGGTGCTGCTGCTTTTTGATTTATTAGGAATGTAAAAACATGCCTGCCTCGGCTGAGGAATCGCGTGTACGCAAAAAGTTTCTCAAGCCGCCCGGATTGTGATACGATGAAGAAACGAGCTTATTCAAATGTTATACAAATTTAATTCATCCATCATACTAAATGGGCTTAAGAGGAGGCTGCGAACGATGAGTGCGATAGATCTTATTCTGGATAAGACGCTTAAGGGCGAACGTCTTCAATTGGAGGACACTATCCGGTTGTTCGAGAGCAACGAAATTGAGAAAATGGGCGCTGCCGCAGATATTATTATGAAACGCTGGCACCCGGACCCGCTGGCCACATTCGTGATCGGCCGCAATATTAACTACACCAATGTGTGCGATGTGTACTGCCGTTTCTGCGCATTTTACCGCAGACCCGGATCCGAGGAGGGTTATGTGCTTCCGGATGAGACCATCTATCAAAAAATTGCCGAAACCATAGCTGTAAACGGCACAGAAATCCTCATGCAGGGCGGCACGAATCCAAATCTGCCGTTCAGCTACTATACGGATCTGCTGCGTGGCATTAAGCAGCGTTTCCCGGAAATTACGATGCATTCCTTCTCCCCGGCGGAGATTATGAAGATGAAGGAAGTGTCCGGCCTTTCTCTGGAAGAGGTAGTACGGGAGATTCATGCCGCAGGACTAGATTCGCTGCCAGGCGGTGGAGCGGAAATTCTTGACGACCGTACCCGCCGCAAGATCAGCCGGCTGAAAGGCTCCTGGCGTGAATGGATGGACGTCATGCAGACCGCACATAAAATCGGCATGAACACGACCGCAACGATGGTTATTGGCCTGGGAGAGAGTATGGAAGAGCGGGCGCTTCATTTGCTTCGCGTACGTGAAGCTCAAGATGAGTGTATCGCCAATAAATATGACTCCGAAGGGTTCCTGGCCTTCATCTCCTGGACATTCCAGCCGGACAACACCAACCTGAAGCTTGACAGACAGACGCCGGAGGAATACCTGAAGACGGTAGCCATCAGCCGGCTTGTGCTGGATAATATCAAGAACTTCCAATCCTCCTGGGTAACGATGGGTCCTGAGGTTGGCAAGTTGTCCCTTCAATACGGATGCAATGATTTCGGAAGTACAATGATTGAAGAGAACGTGGTTTCCTCGGCGGGTGCGACCTACAAGGTCAACATCGAGTCGATCACCCAGCTCATCCGTGAGGCGGGCAAGATACCGGCGCAGCGCAACACACGCTACGATATTCTGCGGACATTCGAGGATGCCAATGCGAAGATCGACAATGATTTTGTGATGCAGAACTAGGAAGCTCCGCTGATATTCTAAGTTTAATACACCTTCATAACAATGCGTTAGAGCACCTGTCCGTGTACTTGGCAATTCACGGGCGGGTGCTTTTTGCTGTGTGCCTGCGTGGTGATAACTAACCAGCGGCTATGTCGAATCTACTAATATTTCAAGTTTTACAAAACTATTTATTAGATTTGATAAACTTCGATAGATTCCTTAACTTTGTCATGATACACTTTTTGCGGTCGGTATAAAGAGACAAAGTGGGAGGATTATTAACTTATGAAAGTAACAAGATGGAACAAGCCTATCGCTTCAATACTGGCGGCCACGGTTCTTGGTGCGCAAGTGTTGGGGGGGATGTTTGCAGGTTCAGTTTTGGGAGCGGAAAAGGTTGAAGCCGCAGGTGCTGCTGCAGACTCTTCGGCCACAGTTAAACTGCGGCTCATGAGCACAACGGACGTGCATACAAATGTCTATGGCTGGGACTACTTCAAGAATGATAAATCCTTGACGGTAGGTCTGGACCGCACGGCAACATTGGTTAAAACGGCCAGACAAGAGAATCCGAACAATCTTTTGCTCGACAACGGTGATTTGATTCAAGGCACTCCGCTTGGCACTTATATGGCAACCAAATCGGACATTATGACAAAGGCGGGCAAAATTCATCCGCTGATCGCAGCAATGAACGTGATGGGCTATGACGCAGCCACCTTCGGCAACCATGAATTCAACTACGGGTTGGAGTATCTGGATCGGGTAGTTAATGGAAGTAAGGAAGACAGCGAAGCTACGAATGCTGATTTTAAATATGTGAATGCAAACATTTATATTGACGACCATAATGCGGATCCTGCAGATGACGTCAATGCTTATAAGCCTTATATCATCATTCCTAAGACGGTTACTGACAGCAGCGGTCAGACGCAGACGATCAAGGTTGGACTCCTTGGACTGGTAACACCGCAAATTATGGAATGGGACAAAGTGAATCTGGAAGGCAAATATATCACCAAGGATATTGCCGAAACTGCAGAGAAGTTTGTTCCCCAAATGGAGCAAGCGGGCGCAGATGTAATCGTGGCGATGGCACATACCGGATTTGATGCATCTGCCGTGAAGGGAGATCTTTCCGAAAATGACGTCAATGCGCTGAGCAAAGTGCCGGGTATTGATGCCATTACGTTCTCCCACAGCCACAAGGTATTCCCGACCAACGGGAATGACGCCCTGCTGGATGCTTCTTTTAAAGATCCCGTGACCAAGCTGCCGTACAACAACGACAAAGCGGTCATCGACAATGCAAAGGGACACATCAATAATGTTCCTGCTGTACAAGCCGGCTACGGCGGTGCATACCTGGGCATCATCGATCTCTCGGTTGTCAAAGACGGAGGCAGCGGCTGGAAGGTGGATAAAGCCAACTCGGAATCCTCCACACGTTCGATCTACCGCACAGAAAACAAAGTGAACATCGCAAATGTTGCTCCGGATGCCGAAGTGGATGCGGCGGTTGCTGCCGACCATGAAGCTACAATCGCGTACACCGGCCAGAAGCTGGGCGAAACTACGGCACCGATGAACAGCTACTTCGCTATGGTACAGGATGATCCGACAGTACAGATCGTAACCTATGCGCAAAAATGGTACGTGGAGAATTACATCGCCACTAGCGCACCTGAATACAAGGATCTGCCAATTCTCAGTGTCGGGGCGCCTTTCAAAGCGGGACGAAATGGTCCTGACGAATACACCAAAATTGATAAAGGCGATTTGACGATTCGCAGCGCCAGCGACCTCTATCTCTATGACAATACGCTGAAAGCAATTCTGGTCAAAGGCAGCACAGTCAAAGAATGGCTTGAAATGAGCGCCGGTGCCTTCAACCGCATCAAAACAGGCATTTCGACGCCGCAGTCTTTGCTTAATCCTTCTTTTGCCGTATATAATTTCGATGTAATTGACGGAATTAAATACCAAATTGATGTGACCAAGAACGCGAAGTACAAGCCGGACGGGTCTATCAATGACGCAACTTCCAGCCGGGTGACGGAAGTGACCTACAACGATCAGCCGCTGGATATGAATCAGGAATTCGTCGTTGTAACGAACAACTACCGTGCCAGCGGCGGCGGCAACTTCCCAGGTGTGAAGGACTCGGTCATGATGCTGAATTCCCAGGAAGAGAACCGCCAGGTGCTGATGGATTACATTACCACTGCCGGTACAATTGATCCAACTGCTGACAACAACTGGTCGATTGCTCCGATCAAGGGGAATGTCAACGTTACCTTTACCTCTTCTCCAGCTGCAGCAGCAGTGATGACCGGGAACATTACGGATACCGGTGAGCGTGACGGACGTGATTTTGAAATCTACAATTTGAAATTGAAGGAAACCACTCCTCCGCCTACCGGGGATGTCGAGGTTCACCTTCTCGGAATCAATGACTTCCACGGCCAATTGGATACAACATCTATGGTGGGCGATAAGAAGGCAGGTACTGCAGCTGTGCTCGCCACCTATTTGAAAGAGGCACGCGCGAAATATCCGAATTCCCTGCTGTTCCATAACGGTGACTCCGTGGGTGCATCTGCACCGGTATCCTCGCTTGAACGCGACGAGCCGACCCACGAATGGATGAACCTGATGAAATTTGATGTGGGAACCTTGGGCAACCATGAGTTCGATCAAGGTGTTGCGGCGTTGAAAACACAAATTTTCGGCGGTGTGGACCCGGTTAACAGCAAAGTTAATCATGCGGGTTCGGATTTTGATTACATCAATGCTAATGCAATAGACAGCAAAACCGGAGAACCGATCATCACGCCTTACGTTATTAAGGAAGTTGGCGGTATCCAAATCGGCTTTATCGGCGTGGTTACCAAAGCGACGCCAAGCAAAGTATCCCCTGCCGGAACGGCTGGCGTGAAATTCCTGTCGGCTGAGGAAGAAGTTGCGGCGATTGAGAAATACGCCAAGGAGTTGCAGCAAAAAGGCGTGGAAACGATCATTGTACTTGCCCATGATCCCGCTACAACTAAAAATGATGTGACCACAGGCGAAGCTGCCGATCTGGCCAACGCGCTTCCGGCCAACTCGCCGGTAGACGTTATCGTAGCCGGAGATAACCATGCGCTGGCCAATGGGGTTGTGAATGGCAAGCTGGTTGTTCAGGCTTACTCTTACGGCACCGCTTTTGAAGACATCAAGCTTGTTATTGATCCTACTACCCGTGATGTGAAGAGCAAAACGGCTGTAGTTACGACTACATTCCAGGAAAATATCACACCTGACGCCGAGACTGAGGCGCTGGTGAATAAGTATCTGGCGCTTCATCCGGAGCTGACTCAGCCTGTAGGCACTACAGACGGAACGATTAACCGCAACGATGCCTACACCAAGGAATCCAATCTCGGCAACCTGATTGCCGATGCGATGCGCCAAGCCGATTTCGGTGATGGCAAAGGGACTGCTGATTTCGCCTTTATGAATCCGGGCGGTATCCGCTCTGACCTTCCAAAGGGAAATGTGGCATTTGGCGATTTGGCCAAAATCCAGCCGTTCGGCAACACGCTGGTGAAGCTGACCCTGACCGGCGAACAAATCAAAACGCTGCTTCAGCAGCAGTGGAATGTTAAAGCCGATGGAACGGTAGATACAAAAACACTGCAAATTTCCGGTCTGAAATATACGGCCAACATGTACCTGCCGGTTGCTGACCGTGTGGCCAACCTTACCAAGGCTGACGGAACCGCGATCAGCATGACTCAGAGCTATACGGCAGTAGTCAACAATTTCATGGCTGCAGGCGGTGACAATTACAGCGTATTGACGAAGGCAAGCGCAACTTTGCCGGGACCTATTGACCTCGACGTGTTCTATGACTACGTTGTGAAGACATTCAAGGGCGGTGCCATTACTGCGGCGCTTGAAGGACGTATCGTCAATAATCTTACGGCTCCTAGCACAGGGGGAGGCGGTACATTACCGACAGCAACACCAAAACCTTCTCCAACCACATCAGCAAGCCCGTCGCCTAGCGCAACACCTGCGCCGGCAGGAACTTCAGCGCCGGGTGCAACGCCGGTGCCGAGTGCAACAGCGGTTCCTGTATTTAAAGATCTGGGCAAGGTAGCCTGGGCACAGGAAGCGATCAGTGCTTTGGCCGCCAAAGGCATTGTCAAAGGCCTGGACGGCAATACTTTTGCTCCGGCGAAAACTGTAACCAGAGCAGAATTTGTAACCATGCTTGTTCGTTCACTGAACCTTAGCACGCCAGGAAGTGCAACGTTCAAGGATGTTAAGCAAGGAACCTGGTATTCTGAGCCGATCTCTATTGCGGTGAATGCCGGTCTTGTAAAAGGCTCCGGAGATAACCGCTTTGAGCCGGGACGTGTAATTACCCGCCAGGAAATGGCGATTATGATTGCGGGTGCGCTTAAAGAGCAGCTGCCTTCCGTAGACAAGACTGCGGTTTTGGCAAAGTTCGCCGATAAGTCCTCCATTGCCTCCTATGCCCAGGAAGCTGTTGCACAGCTGACAGAGCTTGGAATTCTGAATGGGATGGATGACGCCAAGTTTGCACCGAAATCTAATGCGAACCGTGCTCAGGCAGCGGTGATCATCTACCGCATGCTGGAGAATAAAGCATCTTAATTTCAGCTTTTACCCGGATGTTCCGCCGGCTCTCTTAGAGAGCAGCGGAACATCTTTTTTTAAAATATAGAATCTATATGCTTCACGTTATAAATTATCCTTCTATTTCTCGCTGAAACGGATACCGTCCTTTTGAGGACGGCGAAGTCGTTTCCACTTGTGCCAAGTATGTTTATTTTCTTTGTAAAAAAGGCCCATGCGGTTATGCGCATGGGCCTTTCATTGTTCATTAAGAGGATATCCGGCAGAAAGTTGATCTCTGCAGCTCGCTGACCGCTGCGGCTGCTCAGGGATTACTTCGCTGCAGCTTCCCACTTGCAGCGGATAGGGGAAACAATCGCATTTTCTTTCTTCAGCTCAGTGAAGGCTTTGTCAATGGCTTTGCGTTCCAGTCCCGACAGCTTTTCCACTTCACCTGCGCTAAGCGGGTTCGGCGAAGCTTTGATAATATCCAATACCTGTTCTTTAACACTCATGTTTTCCACTTCCTCGTTTGATTTTTGTGTATCACATTAGTTTTGCTATATAGATTGAATTTAAGATTTTCCCATTAGGCGAGGACGTAACTACGGTGAATATTTGGACTTCCGGCCGCTGTTGTCGTAAGAATTTCTTGATTTAACCCGCTATATGCGGTGGAAATCCGGTGACTGGTTATGCTTCCGAAGCGAGCTTTCCTATGGAAAGCTTTCAGGCGGTCGCTATCGCTCCTACAGTTCCAAAATTCCCCTCCGCTACTTGCCCTTTTGTGTAGTTTTTAAGTTCATTCTATATAGATTAGTAGTATAGGAAAACATGAGCAATAATGCAGTGATATTTTTGGGGGAATAAAAAAAGTAGGCGAGAAAAGGGATTTACATATACAACCAAAAGTGATATCATAATCATATCAAATACATATCTAATGGAGGTATCTTTATGAAAGAGAAAACACTGCGCCCGGTCAGCGGTTTCTGGGTTATCGCTTTAATTGTCATTTGTTTAGGCGGAGGCATTTACGGTGCGTCTCAGGAGTATGTGGCAGTACCGCTCATCCTGTTCGCTCTAGCTGCTGTGCTGTGTACGAGTATTACAGTAGTTCAGCCTAACAAGTCAGTGGTAGTGACCTTCTTCGGACAATATGTCGGAACCATTTCAAGCAGCGGTTTATGGGCGGTTATCCCGTTCAGCATTCGCAAGACGGTATCGCTTCGCGTACGCAACTTCAACAGCGTCAAGCTGAAGGTGAATGATGTGGAAGGCAATCCGATCGAGATTGCCGCTGTCATTGTGTTTAAAGTGATCAATTCGGCCAAGGCGTTGTTTGATGTAGATAAATATATGGCTTTTGTGGAAATCCAGAGTGAGACGGCTCTGCGGCATGTAGCAAGCAAGTATCCCTATGACAATTTCAACGAGTCAGGAATGTCACTGCGTGCCAATGCGGATGAAATTGCCAAGGAGCTGGCAACCGAATTGCAGGAGAGATTGTCCTTATCCGGTGTAGAGGTCATTGAAGCCCGGCTGACTCATCTGGCCTATTCTACGGAGATTGCCAGCACGATGCTCCAGCGCCAACAGGCATCCGCTATTCTGTCTGCCCGCCAGATAATAGTGGAAGGCGCAGTTGGAATGGTGGATTTGGCCATCCGCCAGCTTAAAGAGAGCGGAGTCGTTGAGCTTGATGAAGAGCGCAAAGCGGCGATGATCAACAATCTAATGGTAGCGATTGTGTCGGAGCGCGGAGCGAGTCCGGTCATTAACGCCGGCTCGTTGTACTAGAGGCGGTTCATCATGGCGGCCAAAAAAAGCTTTCCGCTGCGGATCGATCCTGAGCTCCATGAGGCACTGGAACGTTGGGCGGCAGAGGAATTCCGCAGCGTAAACGGACATATTGAGTATCTGCTGCGTGAGTCTTTGAAGCGTTCGGGCCGCTTGCCGGGAAGTAAACGCCGGGAAGAATAATACAGCTTGCGGAAGTTCGGGCAGGCTACAGGCTTGACGGAAGGTGAGGACAGATTTATAATTACTCCATAATTCACGTTATCAGCTCCGACAAAGACATGGACCGTTAGCTCAGGACCGCTTCAGAGAGAGGAAACAAGGCTGCAAGTTCCTCCGGTATCCGGCTTCCGATTTACCCCTTTGTAGCTGCGGTTATGAACTCCCGAATGCTGCTTGTTGAAGACAGCCGCTGCGGGACAGTAAGAACCGCCGGTTCATGGCCGTTATTCCCATGCTGACGAAGGATGTAATCCCGTAAATGGCTGCTTTTAATTTAAGGTAGTTAGCCGGGAGGAATCGAATTTGGGTGGAACCACGGGTGCAATCACTCGTCCCTTTGCGGGACGGGTGTTTTTTGTGTGCGTGGATCATTCCGTTCCGAAGTAAATGCTAACAAAACTTTTAGGAGGAACAATAATGTCAGTAAGTATCAAGCTACCGGACGGCTCAGTCCGGGAATACGCCGATGGCAGCAGCATCGATGATGTGGCCGCCTCCATTAGCAGCGGACTCCGCAAGAATGCCGCAGCGGGCAAAATGAACGGGATTGTCGTAGATTTGTCGACTCCACTGCAGGAAGACGCGCTGGTGGAAATTGTAACGCTGGATTCGCCGGAAGGCCTTGAAGTTATGCGCCACAGTACAGCCCACTTGATGGCCCAGGCGGTCAGACGCCTATTCGGCACAAAGGAAGTCAAGCTGGGAGTAGGTCCGGTAATTGAGGATGGCTTCTATTATGATATGGATCTGGAGCATCCGCTGAATCCTGAGGATCTGCTGAAGATTGAGAAGGAAATGGATCGCATCGTTTCCGAGAATCTGCCGATTGTACGCAAAGAGGTTAGCCGCAAGGAAGCGCTGGATCGCTTTGGCGAGCTGGGCGATCCTTACAAGCTGGAGCTGATCGAAGCGCTGCCTGAGGATAGCGTGATTACTATTTATGAGCAGGGTGAATTCTTTGACCTGTGCCGCGGCCCGCATCTGCCGTCTACTGCCAAGATCAAAGTGTTCAAGCTGATGAATGTGGCCGGTGCTTACTGGCGCGGGGACAGCAAGAACAAAATGCTTCAGCGCGTATACGGCACAGCCTGGCTTAAGAAAGCACAGCTGGACGAGCATCTGCATCTTCTGGAGGAAGCTAAGAAACGTGACCACCGCAAGCTGGGCAAGGAGCTGGAGATCTTTACATTCAACCAGCTGGTTGGACAAGGCCTGCCGATCTGGCTGCCGAAGGGCGCCAAGCTGCGCAGCATTCTGGAGCGTTATATTGTGGATCTGGAAGCCAGCCTTGGCTATCAGCATGTGTACACTCCGGTGCTGGGCAACGTAGAACTCTACAAAACTTCCGGCCACTGGGAGCATTATCAGGAAGATATGTTCCCTAAGATGACAATTGACAACGAAGAATTTGTGCTTCGTCCGATGAACTGCCCGCATCACATGATGATCTATAAGAGCTCGATGCACAGCTACCGTGATCTGCCGATCCGTATTGCCGAGCTTGGCATTCAGCACCGTTATGAAATGTCCGGCGCATTGACTGGTCTGCACCGTGTACGCTCCATGACCTTGAATGACTCCCATATTTTCTGCCGCCTGGATCAGATCAAGAGCGAGTTCACACGCGTGCTTGAGCTGATCAAGCAGGTGTACAGCGATTTCGGGATTTCCGATTACCGGTTCCGGTTGTCCTACCGTGATCCTAAGGATACCGAGAAATATTTCCCTAACGATGAAATGTGGGAGACTGCTCAGCGGATGCTGCGCGAGGTTGTTGAAGAAGCGGGCCTGCCGTTCTTCGAAGCAGAGGGCGAAGCCGCCTTCTACGGTCCGAAGCTGGACGTTCAGATCAAAACAGTTCTGGGCAAGGAAGAAACATTGTCCACTGTGCAAATCGACTTCCTGCTGCCGGAACGCTTTGAGCTTGAATATGTAGGCGATGATGGTCAGAAACATCGTCCGGTTGTGCTTCACCGCGGAATTCTCGGCACCATGGAGCGTTTCGTAGCGTTCCTTCTGGAGAATTTTGCCGGTTCGCTGCCGCTGTGGCTTTCCCCGCAGCAAGTGAAGATTATTCCGGTATCCTCTGCTTTTGACGAATATGCCAAAGAAGTGGAAGCGAAGCTGCTGAAGAGCGGCATCCGGGCTGAAGTGGACCTGCGCAACGAAAAGATGGGCTATAAGATCCGTGAAGCCCAGCTGGAAAAACTTCCTTATATGTTCGTCGTGGGAGAGAACGAGATGAACGCGGGATCCGTTTCCATCCGCAAGCGCGGTGAAGGCGATATCGGCGCTCAGCCGCTGCAGGAAGTTATTGATTCCCTTGCCAAAGAGATCGCCGAGCGTGTAATTTAGTCACCTGATATGAACCTCTGTCATAGGCCCCATGAAGCCGGAACCTGGTGCTTCATGTATAAAATTTTGTGAAACGGGAAACCTTCGCTAATAGGGGGAGGTTTAACAAATGAACAAAATGGGCTTATGTCAGAGGTTTTGGTGTCTATTCGTTACCATCGTGCTTATGCTGGCTGCTGCGGATATCTATCCGGATTATGGACGCAAGTCGGTTGAGGCGAGCGGGACGGGAGACACTGCCAATCCGCTAAACGTCCGTACAACGGAGTCAGAGGCTTCTCAAAATACAAAGGATTCAGCTGTTTTTACAAGTGTTCGCAATACCAAGCAATCAGAGGTGCCGGCTACCGGCCGCGTGATCCTGCATTCCCAGGAGACGATCTCCAGCGGAGCATCCTCACTCGGCGGTGCCTCAAGATCAACACGTCCTGCCGTAATACAGGCGCCTCAGCCTGCGGAAGGAACGGAGGGCCGCAAGAAGACCAATGCTGCTTCCAAGCTGCCGGCCACCGTGCCAGTAGCCGCACCGGCGCCGGAGCAGATCATCACTTCGCTGAAGGTCATGGCAACCGGCTATACGGCCGGATTTGAGTCTACAGGCAAAACCTCGAAGCATCCGCAATACGGGATCACGTATTCAGGTGTCAAGGTGCGCAGGGACAAAAATACCGTCTCCACCATCGCAGCGGACCCGAAGGTTCTGCCGCTGGGCAGCATCCTTTATATTCCGGGTTATGGCTACGCTGTTGTTGCAGATACCGGATCAGCGATTAAAGGACGGAAGATTGACTTATATTTTTCCACTACCAAGCAGGTGTATAAGGAGTGGGGCAAAAAAACAGTTGTGGTCCAGCTCATCAAACGCGGTAACGGGAAATGCACGGAGAGCATGCTGAAGAGTCTCAGCCGGGCGATCCAGACATACAAGACCGTTCCGCAAGACCTGCTGGAGGAAATCGTTTAAACGCAATTACGGACGTTAGGCAGTTTGAATTCTTTTTCACTTGGGTATGCATAATACAGCCCTTCACTTCCCATAATACGGACTGGGGCAAAACACTTGCCTCTTCCGAAAAGGGAGGTGAATTCCGTGGCTAAAAAACCAAAGGTACAAGAAAACTACAAAACACCGAATGAAAAATACAATGCTGAGTTTGCTGTCGAGAATGACGGCGCAACAAAGCAAAGCAACAACACTTTGTCCAAACCGGCCCAAAAACCGCAGCAGTAATGCGGTGATGGACTCTGGGTTACATCTAAAGGCAATGAAACAGGCTGTCCCGATCACGCTCATATTGAGCTGAGGGGCAGCTTTTTTTGCGGCTTTAAAGAGTAGCCATTGAAATAATCGATGAAATTTCTTACTATTAATACCAATGGACTCGGTCCAGAGACTGAGGCTTATTTACTTCTCGCGCCGCTGTTCCCCGCACCAGTATTCCTGTAGACTAAGGCTATAAGAAACGGATCACATGATTGCTATAACAACTAAAGGGGAAATGGATTATGAAAAGAAGGTTCACCAGCCAGGTACTTGGCGGTCTGATCCTGATTGGACTCGGAGCGGTGTTCCTGCTGAGACAGATGGGTTACACCGATTTCAGCATAGGATCACTAATTTCTGACTACTGGCCGGTTATTCTCATTTATATGGGTGTGCAGCGTTTACTATCCACGGACGACCATCAATCAAAATTTTCATCAGCGCTTGGCGGATTTTTCTTTCTGGCGCTTGGGGTCTTTTTCCTGGGCCGCAACTTGGACTGGTTCGATGTTTCAGCAGGCGACTTTTTTAAATTGCTGATACCCGTCATGCTGATCGGCGGAGGACTGTTTGTGATCTTCAAGCCGCGTAATGCTACACCACCGGTACCTCCCGTACCGCCAGCACCACCAGCGCCGCCAAGCTTCTACCCGCCGGGCCAGGGTTCACCGGATGCCCCGCCTCCAAAGCCGCTGGAATCGACGCTGGATGAGCAGTTTGAGCAGAAGTTCGGCAAACCTGCCGGAGAGCGTGACTGGAATGAATATTTAAATAAAGATAGTAATGAAGAAGAGATTGACCCTAAGGATGGCCGTTTTCAATCGGCTGCGGAATCGCGCTGGCAGGAGAACCGGGAACGTCATGAACGCAGACGGCAGGAGCGCCAGGACCGGCATGCCCGCAGACACGGCGAGTGGCATGAGGAGTTTCACCAGACAGAGGATCATAAGGAAACGACGAACCGGTCTGCTTTTATCGGAGATGTCCATATGGGACGCGAGCATTTTCAATTGAAGCATACCAACGTTTCGCAATTTATCGGTGACACGGTGCTGGACCTGACCAATGCGCAAATTCCTTACGGGGAGACGAAGATTAATATTTCCGCGTTTGTCGGCGACATCAAAGTGTATATTCCGGATGATATGAATCTTGGGGTTTCTGTGACCAGCAGTTCCTTTATTGGTGACATGCAGGTGCTGGAACAGTCGCGCAGCGGGTTTATGAGCAATGTGCAGTGCAAGACACCGTATTACAAGGAAGCAGGCAAAAAGGTCCGTATTAACGTGAGTGCTTTCATCGGTGACATTAAAGTCAAAACGGTAGGTTAAGGATGGGGACGATCTTTAGCAATACCAAATGGATGCTGCTTGTTTACTTCCTGCTCAGCGGAGGTTTGGCTGCCGGACTTGTGTATGCCGGAACTTGCTTGGGCTATATCGAAGTTGTGGATTACCGCATGTGGGTGTACCTGTGTGTTGGGATTGTATTGTTCACCGTGGTTATCGGCTATGTGGCGGGACAGCGGATTCAGCGCCGGATCGATCATCTGGATCTGAACATGCTGCAGGTGGCCAAAGGCAATCTGTCTGTACGGATGCCTGAGAGTGATGATCAGTCCTTTGCGCGGGTCTACCATGAATTCAACATTATGATGGACACCGTGGAGAACAAGATGCAATTACTGCAGCGGCTTGGGGAACAGGAAGTGATTGAAAAAGAAAAGGCGGCGGAGAGCGCGGTACTGGAAGAGCGGAGGCGAATGGCCCGGGATCTGCATGATACGGTGAGCCAGCAGCTTTTTGCGATTCATATGTCCGCTTCTTCGCTGCCTAAAGTTCTGGAACGCAATGAAGAGCAGGGCCAGATAGTGATGAACCAGTTAATTACGATGTCCCAAATGGCACAAAAGCAGATGAGAGCGCTGATTGCACAGCTGCGTCCGGTGGAACTGGAAGGCCGTAATCTGTTTGAAGCGCTGGAGAAATGGTTTCCGGACTATTGCCGCCAGAATGGGCTTAAAGGCGTGAAGGAGCTTGAACTGCAGGGCGAATTGTCGGAAGCGATCGAGCATCAGCTGTTCCTGATTATTCAGGAGTCGATGGCCAATATCGTCAAACATGCAGGAGCAAGGGTGGTCAGCCTGTCGTTGCGCGAAGTGCCGAGGCAGGTCGTACTGAGCATCAGCGATGACGGTCAGGGCTTTGAGCATGTGCAGCACAAGCAGGGGTCCTACGGGCTCACCACGATGCGCGAGCGTGCGGAAAAGCTTGGCGGCCAAGTGGAAATTATCAGCCGCAAGGGAGCGGGAACGACGATCCGCGTACATATTCCAAAGTTTGTGCAGGGCTATCAGGAACAGGGGGAATAAAACATGAGTCTTATAAAAGTGCTGCTTGTGGATGATCATGATATGGTGCGGATGGGGCTCAAAACGTATCTGATGCTGGAGCCCAGTTTTGAGGTTATCGGCGAAGCGGCGAATGGCCAGGAAGCGCTGGAAATGCTGAAGGCCGGCGGACAGGACGGTCTGCCTGATCTTGTGCTGATGGATCTGATGATGCCGGTGATGAACGGTGCTGAAACGACGAGGGCCGTCCTAGCCGAATTCCCCGGGCTTAAAATTGTCATCCTGACCAGTTTCCTGGAAGATGATCTGGTCGTAGACGCCATTGAAGCCGGAGCTGTCAGCTACGTGCTCAAAACTGTCTCGGCTGAGGAGTTGATCTACGCGCTGCAAGGAGCGTACCGCGGCATGCCGGTCATGACCGGCGATGTCTCACAAGCGCTGACCCGCGGCATCCGCCAGCGGACCGTACAGGGGGATTCCTCCGGCCTAACCGAGCGTGAGAAGGAAGTGCTGCTGCTTATTGCCGAAGGCAAAACCAACAAGGACATCGGCGAGGAGCTGCATATCAGCATCAAGACGGTGAAGACACATGTCAGCAACCTGCTGATGAAATGCGAACTGGACGACCGCACACAGCTGGCGATTTACGCCCACCGCAAGGGCTGGGCGCAGGGATAAAGGAAATGGATTCAATACAAATGGTTTTATAGGAATCTATCAGTAAATAGGACCTGACTATTTACTGGATGGTAGAATGAAGCTTGATCATAATAAGATGTTGTTAAGGGCCGGCGCGGCAATGTGTGCGCGGGCCTTTTTGTTTTTTTAATATCCTGAAGTAACAAATACAACAGCTTTGGTGGTTATTCCTCTGCTACGATGTCTGAACCCTATTATCTTTTATCTCCGCTTAAATTGTTTTTAATGTGACCTTAAGGTTTAAAGTACAAAATAAGAACAAGAGAACAACACAATACTCCTTGTCGAACAGGCAAGGCACGGGAGGAACGTAAACATGGACGATAACAAAAACAACTTCAATCGTGATAATGAACCTTCACCGGATCGGGAATGGGATAATACTAAGAACAATGACAGCAGCAATAATAACCAATCAACCGATTCAGGATCCTCATACTACTATTCCTATGGACCTTTTAAATCTTTGAACAAAGACGAGATGAATCCGGATGAAGTACAGCATTACAACCGGATGGAGTCGGAGCGGGTAGAGGTCACTCCTCCGCAGCCGATCAAACCGGCCCCTTACAGCACCTCACTTCGCACTACCGGAAATGACGGCGGTGGACGTGGCGGCAATGGCGGCAACGGTTCGGATGGCGGCAACGGCTGGCAGTATAACCGCAAGCCCCAGAGACCGATAAAAACCGCCTTGATTTCTTTCCTCGCCGGGATGGTCGTGCTGTCAGGCTCGATGTTCATGGCAGACCGCGGTAACTGGTTCACAGGTGGTGATCAGGCGGCAACAGCTACAGTGGCCAGCCCGGCAGCCAAGACGGCAGTCGGCAATGCCAATATTACTCCTTCGACGTCCACCACGGCACTTGTTACCGGATCAGGTGATGTGTCGAGTGTAGTAGATGGAGTTGGACCGGCAGTCGTCAAAATCGAGACCTTGGTCAAAACGGGCTCCGGCAGAAGCTCAACCAATCCAAACACGAGCGATCCGTTCTCACAATTTTTCTTCGGTGATCAATTCGGAGGCAGTGGATCCTCCGGGACGGACCAGAATTCCCAGTCAGAACCAGAGTCGGATTCATCCCAGCTAACTCCTTACGGTATTGGAACAGGCTTCATTTATGATTCGAGCGGATATATACTGACTAACCAGCATGTTGTTGATAATGCAGATGTTATTCAAGTAACTGTTGATGGAACCACCAAGCCTTATGAGGCGAAGCTGCTCGGCGCCAGCAAAGATCTGGATTTAGCAGTGCTGAAGATCGAAGGGGCAGACTTCCCTACAGTGGCTCTTGGAGATTCCGACAGCATCAAGGTAGGCTCTGAAGTTGTCGCGATCGGCAACCCGCAAGGTTTCGATCATACAGTCACTGCTGGTGTGCTGAGTGCGAAGGACCGCAGTATTGATATTAACGAAGAAGACGGCAGCGGGACACGCAATTACAAAAACCTGCTTCAAACCGATGCATCGATCAACCCTGGTAACTCCGGCGGACCGCTGCTTAACATGAACGGCCAGGTCATCGGAATGAATGTTGCCGTAAGCACGCAGTCTCAAGGTATCGGGTTTGCCATTGCGGTCAACACCATCAAAGAGGTAGTAGACAAACTTGAAGCCAACCAGGAAATTCCGAAAGAACCTGTTCCGTTTATCGGTGCCTCGCTCATGACCATTACAGATGAAGTGGCGAAACAAATGGGTACTGACATCAAAGAAGGATCTGTAGTTGCTGAGATTGTCTTTAAATCACCGGCTTATTCCGCCGACCTGCGTCCTTATGACATCATTACAGGTGTGAACGGAACGAAATATGCAACCAGCCAGGATCTGATTACTTATATTCAATCCTTGAAGGTTGGAGACAAGGTCACAATGAATGTGGTCCGTGACGGCAAAACGCTGGAGCTTCCGGTTACCATCGGCAACAAAAATGATTTTGACACCACCCAAACTCAGAAGCAGTAAATACACCGGACGGTAAAGTGAACAGCGGAAGGGGGAACCCTTCCGTTTTTGCTGCACAGGGCGCTGGGCCGCACATTCATGCTACAATAGAGATAAACGATTTAGACAATGGGGGCTGCTTGATGCGACCGAATATTCTAATTATTGATGACGATGAAAAAATTATTTCCATGCTGCGCCGTGGTCTTGCCTTTGAGGGTTATGATGTTAAAACTGCGGCTAATGGGGCCGACGGACTGCGTGCTGTTCTGAACAGCGATCCTGATGTAGTCATACTCGATGTGATGATGCCGCAGGTAGACGGCTTTGAGGTCTGCCGCCGTTTGCGGGAAGGCGGAAGCAGTGTGCCTGTACTGATGCTGACAGCCAAGGATGAAATCGAACACCGGGTCAAAGGGCTGGATCTCGGAGCAGATGATTATCTGGTGAAGCCTTTTGCGCTGGAGGAGCTGCTGGCCCGGGTGCGCGCACTGCTTCGCCGCAAGAGCGAGCAGGGAGGCGGCGCAGAACAGGCAGTGTCGTATGAGGATATTACGCTGGATGTGGACTCGCGTGAAGTCACTCGCGCCGGCAAACGTCTGGAGCTGACGGCCAAGGAGTTTGAACTGCTGCATTTGTTCATGCAGAATCCGAAGCGCGTATTGTCCCGCGACCTGATTATGGATAAAATTTGGGGCTATGATTACAGCGGGGAGTCCAATGTGCTTGAGGTCTATATTGCCATGCTGCGCCAGAAGACGGAGGAGCACGGCGGCAAACGTTTGATCCAGACGATCCGGGGAGCCGGTTACATTCTAAGAGGTGACAATTAAACATGTCTATTAAATTGCGGCTGACAGCCTGGTATTCAGGAATTTTGGCCGTTATGCTGCTGGCTTTATCAGCCGCAATTTACGGTTTTGTCTATTTTAATACGTATGGTGATTTGAAGGACCGGCTTAAACTGCAGGCACAGCAGGTTCAACCCGACATGGGCTTGAACAATGACGGTACTTTGGGGCCGGTGCTTAGAGGACCTGCAGGACAAAGTTTATTTGCCCAAGTGTATATTTATGACCTGGAAAAGCTGATTCTCAGCACGAACATGACACAGATCAATCTGGAATTCAAATTCCCCGCGAAAGAAAATATCCAGAAGCAGCAAGGATTCTCTCAGTCCTATTATGGCGGGAATCCCTTTCTGATCTACCAGCAGGCAGTTGATGTTGCTACTAGCAGCGGCAATCATGCAGGTGTACTTCAGGTTGCAGTATATATTGGGGAACAAGTGACAATGCTGACCCGGCTCAAGAACATCCTGCTCGTCGGCTCCTTTGCCACGCTGATCGCAGCCTTCACCTTCGGCCTGTTCCTGGCCCGTAAATCTATGAGCCCGATCGGCATGGTCATTGAAGCTGCGAACGGAATTCAGACGGGAACCGATCTGAGCTCCCGGATTGAATATGACGGTCCGCCGGATGAAATCGGGCGGCTGATTGAAACGGTCAACAGCATGCTGGGGCGGATGGAGGATTTCTATAAGGACCTTGAGGATTCGTATGCAACCCAGCGCCGGTTTGTATCCGATGCCTCGCATGAGCTGCGTACTCCGCTTACCACGATTCGCGGGAACATCGACCTGCTGCAAAAAATATGGGAGATGGAGCCGGGCGAGAGCAGAATGAGCGAGGCGGAAATCCGCCAGCTCTCTATTGAGTCGGTGAAGGATATTGCCGATGAATCGCAGCGCATGAGCCGGCTGGTCGCAGATATGCTCTCGCTGGCACGCTCCGATACCGGGCGGACCTTTGATAAGGAGCCGGTAGCGCTCGAGCCGATGATGACTGAGGTCGCCCGCCGGGCGTCCTTCCTGCCGCGGCAGGCGGAATGGTCTGTAGGGGCTATGGGGCATCTGAACGGCAAATATATTGTCGGCAACAAGGATTATCTGCAGCAGATGTTATTCATTTTTATCGATAATGCCTTCAAGTACACACCTTCCGGTGTTGTGACGCTGGACGCTGTCTTTTATCAGAGCCAGGTGGGGATCCGCATCACGGATACCGGAATCGGGATGGACAAGGATGAGGTGCCGCATATCTTTGACCGGTTCTACCGGGCCGATGAGTCGCGGGGAATTACGGAAGGAATTGGTCTCGGGCTGTCCATCGCCAAGTGGATTATTGATGAGCATGGCGGTTCAGTGGAGGTCGTTACCCGCCAGGGCGAGGGGACTACTTTTGTCATCTGGCTGCCCCTTCTCTTTGCTCCGCCGCTGGAATAGGGTATAATTAGGCAGGTCCTATTACAGCCGTCATTGACAGCAGAAAGCCGGTGAATTCATGGAAGTTATCAAAATATCTCCCCGGGGCTATTGCTACGGTGTCGTCGACGCCATGGTAATGGCACGGCAGGCCGCACAAAATCTTGATCTGCCCCGGCCGATTTATATACTGGGCATGATTGTTCATAATAGTCATGTTACCAATTCTTTTGAGGATGACGGAATTATTACTCTAGACGGCCATAACCGTCTGGATATTCTCGATAAAGTCGACAGTGGTACCGTTATCTTCACCGCACACGGCGTTTCGCCGGAGGTGCGCAAGATGGCCCGCGCCAAGGGGCTGACGACCGTAGATGCCACCTGCCCCGATGTAACCAAAACGCATGACCTCATCAAGGAGAAGGCAGAGGAAGGCTACGAGATTATTTATATTGGCAAGAAGGGCCATCCGGAGCCGGAAGGCGCTGTTGGCATTGCCCCGGAGCATGTCCACCTGATTGAGAAGGAAGAGGAGATTGCAGGGTTGTCTGTGCCTTCTTCCCGTATCGTTATTACGAACCAGACCACAATGAGCCAGTGGGATATTAAAAATATCATGAAAAAGCTGCTGGAGAAGTTCCCCGGCGCTGAGGTGCATAACGAGATCTGTATGGCTACCCAGGTACGGCAGGAAGCTGTAGCAGAGCAGGCCGGTCAATGTGATCTGGTCATCGTCGTTGGCGACCCTAGAAGCAACAACTCCAACCGTCTGGCACAGGTGTCAGAAGAGATCGCAGGCGTGCCTGCCCATCGTATTTCTGACGTGTCGGAACTGAATACAGAGTGGCTTAAGGGAGTGTCCAAGGTAGGGGTAACGTCCGGCGCTTCGACGCCTACACCGATTACGAAGGAAGTTATCAGTTACCTGGAGCAGTATGATCCGGCGCTTCCGGAGACATGGGAAATCAAACGTACGGTGAATATGGCGAAGCTGCTGCCTCCGGTGAAGAACAAGACTGCGAGCGCTACCTAAGGTTTGTCCCGGCATTTGAACTTATAAATTAGGTAAATATGAAGCACACAGATTCCGGCAGCGGAGCCTGTGTGCTCTTTATTATTGGAAGGAAAGCCCCTTCATTATTCCATACTATACCAAGCGAAGTTCCAGTGTGCACCAGATATATAGCTTCATGAATACTAATAAATGGTAACTAGTGCAGCTGGAACCGTAATTGAAGGTTGACGAAAAGGAAAAAATGCGGTAAAATTACTTTAGTGCTTAAAAGCGAACACGCGTCGTAGCGTGATAGTATCGTGTTTTTTGTAAGGTAACATTTACTAAATAATTGCCTAAAAGGGGAGCTATAATATGATCGTTATTACATCCAATCAAACACCGCAGGAGCAGGTAAATGATATTATTTCCGTTATCGAAAAGGAAGGGCTGCAGGTTCATCTCTCCCGGGGGGCGGATCATACGGTTATCGGCCTGATCGGTGGAGTCACACCGAAGCTTGCCGAGCATTTGCGCCAGATGAAAGGTGTGGAGAACGTAGTGAAAATCTCCAAATCCTATAAGTTGGCGAGCCGTGATTTCCATCCGGAGGATACGATTATCGATATCCGCGGCGTGAAGATCGGCGGGGAAAATCTTGTCATTATGGGTGGGCCTTGTGCCGTTGAATCCCCGGAGCAGATTGACGAAATCGCCCGGCTGGTGAAAGCTTCCGGTGGCCAAGTATTGCGTGGAGGTGCGTTCAAGCCGCGTACCGGACCTTACAGCTTCCAGGGTGTCGGTGTAGAAGGACTGACAATGATGGCGGAAGCCGGCAAGCGGCATGGTCTGCTGACCATTACCGAGGTAATGACACCGGAGTATGTGGATATTTGTGCGGAGCATGCTGATATACTGCAGGTGGGCACACGCAATATGCAGAATTTCGACCTCTTGCGCAAGCTGGGGACCTGCGGACGTCCGGTATTGCTTAAGCGCGGCTTCAGTGCTACTTACGATGAGCTCCTCAATGCGGCGGAATACATTCTGGCCGGCGGCAACCGTGATGTCATGCTCTGTGAGCGCGGAATCCGCACATTTGAAACCTACACCCGCAACACGCTGGATTTGTCAGCAATTCCGGTGCTTCAGAACCTCAGCCATCTTCCGGTGATTTCTGACCCGAGCCATGGTACAGGACGGCGTGAACTGGTTGCACCGATGGCCAAAGCTTCTGTTGCTGCGGGAGCCAACGGGCTTATTATCGAAATGCATACCGATCCCGACAATTCCATGACAGGCGATGGGGTCCAGTCTCTGTTCCCTGAGCAGTTTGATAACCTGCTGAGAGATCTGGAGAAGCTTGCTCCGCTGGTGGGACGCAAGTTCTCGGAGTCTCTTGAGCCTGCCCCGATTCTTTAGTACAAGAAGCAGAAATCAGCCTTTAGGCCGTCCTCTTCTCCGCTTACGGGCGTAGGGAAGGACGGTTTTTATGTATCGTATTGAATGAATGTGACATAGGAAATAGAGAAAGTTGCTTTTTTCACTAAAGCGTTAGAATATCTTACATTGTCTTCAAAAATACCTGACATAAGCATTGACGATGTTAGGTTTGAGATTTATAATGACGACAGCAAAAAAATTATAAACAAGAACATTTGATACTGTGAGCGGCCTAATGTTCGGAAATTGGGGAGGAATATATTCATGTCGGTTGAAAAAGTGTTGCAGACGATCAAGGAAAACAATATCGAGTGGGTGGATTTTCGTTTTGTAGATTTGGGTGGACGTGCTCACCATATCTCATTGCCAGCATCCGCAGTGGAAGCAGAAACATTTGAAAATGGTGTTGCGTTTGACGGCTCTTCCATCAAAGGATTCCGCGGTATTGAAGAATCTGACATGGTAATGATGCCTGATCCAAGCACTACATATATCGATCCTTTTACAGCTCATCCGACGCTGAACATCATGTGCGATATTTTCACCCCTGATGGTGAACGTTACGAGCGCGACCCTCGTGGTATTGCAGTGAAAGCAGAAGAATTCCTGCAAGCAAGCGGTGTGGGTACAGCAGCTTTCTTCGCACCAGAATCCGAGTTCTTTATCTTCGACGATGTGCGTTATGAGAGCGGAATGAACAGTTCTTCCTACTTTGTAGATTCCGAAGAAGCGGTATGGAATACCAACCGTAAAGACGAAGGCGGGAACCTGGGATTCAAAGTTGGCGTTAAAGGCGGTTATGTTCCAGTAGCGCCAGTGGATTCCCAACAGGATATCCGCAGTGAAATGTGCCGTTTGCTGGCTGAAGCCGGACTTGAAATTGAACGTCATCACCATGAAGTGGCAACTGCAGGCCAAGCGGAAATCAACTTCCGTTTTGATACCTTGAAGAAAACAGCTGATAATCTGCTGACTTACAAATATATTGTGCAAAACACTGCACGCCAATACGGAAAAGTGGCAACATTCATGCCAAAACCGCTGTTCGGCGATAATGGTAGCGGTATGCACGTTCACCAATCTATCTTTAACGGCGACGCTCCTTTGTTCTACGAAAAAGGCGCTTATGCCAACCTGAGTGAGATGGCCTTGCACTATATCGGCGGTATCCTGTATCATGCTCCGGCACTGATCGCGCTGACTAACCCAAGCACTAACTCGTTCAAACGTCTGGTTCCTGGTTATGAAGCACCGGTTAACCTGGTTTACTCCAAAGGAAACCGTTCCGCTGCTGTTCGTATCCCGGTAGCTGCTGTGACACCTAAAGGCTGTCGCATCGAATTCCGTACACCGGATTCCACAGCCAACCCTTACCTGGCATTTTCAGCTATGCTGATGGCCGGTCTGGACGGAATCAAGAAGAAGATCAACCCGGAAGAAATGGGTTACGGTCCTCTGGACAAGAACATCTACGAACTGTCCGATGCAGACAAAGAAAAAATCCGCAGCGTTCCGGGCAGCCTGAGCGAAGCACTTGATTCTCTGGAAGCTGATTACGAATTCCTTACTGAAGGCGGCGTATTCACTAAAGACTTCATCGATAACTATATCGCTCTGAAACGTTCTGAAGCTCAAGAAGTTGCGATTCGTGTTCATCCGCATGAATACTCCCTGTACTTCGATCTATAAGTTAGCTTAATTTTTGTTAAGAAGCCCCCGGGTATCCCGGGGGCTTCTTTGTGGTCTGTATCTCTTAATCAATGTCTCAAAATAAAAAACAATTCATGAAAATTACGAAAAGTTTCGTTAATATAACATAAATTTACATAATTAGAATGAATGAAATATAGAGTTTATATGTAATGTGATTGGTTTAAGGCATTTTTGATAAGAAAACTCAAGATTTCTAGGCCCATTCGAGTGAAATTTATCGAAAATATGAATTATCGAAAATAGTTTCGGTCCAACTATTGTGATTATTATTGATTGGTGAAAAGTGATGCCCTACGTGATAAATCTGTTAATCCCTTGATATATCAGGCTTTATTCTATGTTTTATTATTAATCGAGTTTATAAGCGGAAATTACTTTACAACGATATCTAACGATGTGATAATAAATACCGAAAGCGGTTTCTGTAAAATAGATAAAAAAGTAACAAAACAATAGGCTATGGAGAGGATGATTGCAGTGGAAAAAACGTCTAAGTCAGGTTGGGAATTTACCGGAACAAATGGAGAGTTTAAACTTAAGTATCCCGAAAGAAGCAGTTTTTTATATTTTCCCTTGGTGAATGAGGGAGGGATGATGTCTTCGGTCACTCCGAATCTTCATGGCCAAGCCACTTCAGGGCATAATACATTTCTTACTCCGCCGCTTTCGGTGGAGGATTTGCATAATTCGCGTGCTTCCCGCAATTTCTGGGTATATATTGAGGGAAAAGGCGCCTGGTCGGCAGCGGGGAATTCAGCCAGACAGCATGCACAGGCTTATGAGTCTACTTCTGATGATTCGGAATTGGAAGCAGGACTCCTATGGCATCGGGTAACCCGTGAGAGCCGTGAGCTTGGTATCAAGGCGCAAATCACCAGCATTGTACCCTGCGGCCAAGACAAGGTAGAATTGATGCAGGTAGTGCTTACAAATACCGGAGCGGCTGAGATCATCATAACGCCGACTGCGGCTATTCCGCTGTATGCCCGTTCAGCGGATGATCTGCGTGATCACCGGCATGTGACCTCTCTGCTCAACCGGATTTATATTTCAGCACATGGTGTCGAGGTTCAGCCGGCACTCTCCTTTGATGAGCGGGGCCATCGCGTGAACCATACCTCCTATGGCGTCTTCGGTGTAGAAGGAGAAGGAAGAACTCCTGTGGGCTTCTTCCCGGTGCAGGAGGAATTTATCGGTGAAGGTGGAAGTCTGGATTGGCCTGAGGCTGTTGTGCGGAATTTGGCTCCTCAGACAGGCGAAGAAGGCGTACATAAAGAAGGTTATGAAGCTCTCGGCGGATTGCGTTTTTCCACTGCATCTCTGCTTCCAGGAGAAAGCCGTTCCTATGTGGTGATTCTGGCCATTGAAAGTGAAAGAATTGATATTCCGGGGTTAATGGCCAAATACGGATCCGCCGCAGCCTTTGACGTTTTACTGGAAGAAAACAAGGCTTTCTGGGCGGACAAGGTGAATACAGTTGAGTTTCATACCGGAGATCATGCTGCTGACCAGTGGATGAAATGGGTAACGCTGCAGCCTGTGCTGCGCAGGTTGTACGGCAACTCTTTCCTTCCTTATCATGACTACGGAAGAGGCGGGCGCGGCTGGCGCGATCTGTGGCAGGATTGCCTGGCGCTGCTTATTATGGAGCCGGCAGATGTGCGGAGTCTGCTGCTGAATAATTATGCAGGTGTGCGAATCGATGGCAGCAATGCGACCATTATCGGCCAGCAGCCGGGCGAATTTATTGCCGACCGCAACAATATTCCCCGGGTTTGGATGGATCATGGGGCCTGGCCGTTCCTGACCACTATGCTGTACCTGGACCAGAGCGGGGATCTGGATTTTCTGCTGCAGGAGCAAAGCTATTTCCGCGACTCCTTCATGAGCCGGTGCCGGGAACGCGACGCCTCCTGGGACGCTGCGGGGGGAAGCCATCTGCAGACCTCAACCGGAGAGACCTACAAGGGGACGATTCTGGAGCATATTCTGCTGCAGAATCTGGTTCCGTTCTTCAATGTGGGGGAGCATAACAATATTCTTCTGGAGGGCGCAGACTGGAATGACGGGCTGGATATGGCGGCCCAGCGGGGAGAAAGTGTGACCTTCACCGCCTTCTATGGCAGCAACCTGTATGATCTGTCCGTGCTGCTGCGCACTCTTCAGGAACGTACCGGGCTAGAGTCGCTGGAGCTGGCGGAAGAGATGACGCTGCTGCTGGATACACTGGAGAAATCGCTGAACTATGAGTCTATAATAGCCAAGCGGGAACAGCTGAACCTTTACTACGCCGCTGCGCCTAACAAAGTAAGCGGAGTCAAGGTAACTCTGCCAATAGCGAAAGTGGCAGATGATCTGGCGAAAAAGGCAGAATGGATATTTAATCACTTGCGCCGGAATGAGTGGGTGCAAAGTGATCATGGCGACGGCTGGTTCAACGGTTATTATAATAATGACGGAGACCGTGTCGAAGGCGAACATGCCGAAGGTGTACGCATGACACTGACAGGCCAGGTATTCCCGCTGCTCGGC
The DNA here is from genome assembly GCF_038002865.1 of Paenibacillus sp. FSL H3-0321. Taxonomy (NCBI): domain Bacteria; kingdom Bacillati; phylum Bacillota; class Bacilli; order Caryophanales; family Paenibacillaceae; genus Paenibacillus; species Paenibacillus sp. FSL H3-0321. The sequence goes on from NZ_JBBODH010000001.1 coordinate 6,486,205, forward strand.
CATGCAGCAGCGCCAGAGCAGATTCCGCATATCGTCGCAGCGGTAGAACGCAACCTGCTGGACGACAATATCGGATACCGGCTGAATACCAATTTTGGCGGCATCCAGCAGAATCTGGGCCGTGCTTTTGGTTTTGCCTTTGGTCATAAAGAGAACGGGGCTATGTTCAGCCATATGACTGTGATGTACGGGAACGCGCTGTATAAACGCGGCTTTGTTCAGGAAGGCCGCAAAGTGCTGGATTCACTGTACAAGCTCAGCGCGAATTTCGAGCTCAGCCGGATGTATCCCGGCATTCCCGAATATATCAATGAGCAGGGCAGAGGAATGTACACCTATTTAACCGGTTCAGCGAGCTGGCTGCTGCTGACGATGGTCACAGAGGTGTTTGGGGTCAAGGGCCGGCTCGGCGATTTGCTGCTTCAGCCTAAACTGGTGAAGGAACAGTTCGATGAGCAGGGGAAGGCAACGATTAAGACGATCTTTGCGGAACGCATGCTGGAGGTCGCCTATACGTCCACAGGAAGCAGAAAATACGGGGAGTATGAAATACACTCTGTGTTGCTTAACGGCGCTGAGGTGACGCTTCAGCGCGTCTCAGAGGGTATTGTGATACCGCGTAGCATACTCCGTGCGCTGCCGGAAGGAGAACTGCATCTCCTGCAGGTGGCGCTGGCCTAACTGCATAAAAGTATACGAAAAGGCGCCTGCTTCGCAGGAAATGCGAATGCAGGCGCTTTTTTCAGCGGTGAAGAGGTTCTGAGAATATTGGTAACAATAATAATAAGCAAAAGAAAGAGGAAGAATAACTTATGGCTTACACTCTCACTAATGGGATACTTACTGTAGAGATTGCTGATACTGGAGCCTATAACGGCACTAGATTTGATTGGACAGGGTTTATTACACAGGTAACCCTGGAGCAGGGTAAACATACGTTTTGCGTTCCGGAAAGCCTCGTGCCCGGGCAGGGTACTGGCGGTTTTGGGCTATGTAATGAATTCGGCATTTCCCGGGCAATTGGCTATGACGATGCAGAAGTTGGAGAATGGTTTCCAAAGCCGGGAGTAGGGCTGCTGCAGAAGCAGGAAGATGCTCCCTATTTTTTTGCCGGAAGTTATCCGCTGATTCCCTTTGAGGTGATTGAAGAACACACTACAGATTCGGTTACCTATTCGGTGCAGCCGATGGAATGCCGGGGATACAGCATGCTTTTGACCAAGAGGATCTCGCTTGACGAAGACAGGCTGAACATCTCTTACACTCTGGAGAACAGAGGGTCAAAGGAGCTTCTGACGGAGGAGTACAATCATAATTTTGTTGGAATTAACGGTAAAAATGTCGGATCAGGGTATGAACTGAGATTGCCGGACAATGTCAGGGTAGAGCAGGCGGAATCCATTTATACAGAGGAATTGCTCAGCCGAACCGGAGATAAACTAAGCTGGAAGAATGAGCCGGACCGCCCCTTCTACTGTAAGCTGGGAGGCTGGGAAGATGCAGGGGATTCCTTTTATTGGGAAATCACTCATCAGCCAAGCAGAGTTGGGATCAGGGAATACGGAAATTTCCAGCCGGGACAGATGGCGCTGTGGGGCGAGAAGCATGTTATTTCGCCGGAAGTTTTTGCGGACATCAGCATTTTACCGCGTCACAGCAAGGATTGGAGCCGCAGCTATCAGTTTTTCACCATTTAAGCCTGGCAATTATACCTTCTATGTGAATAATTATACTTGATGGTGTGTTAGATTACTGCTATCATAATCTCTATCCATATTCGCAGGAGAGAAAGGGTGGGGGCAATTTTGAGCAAGAGAGCATACAATTTTAATGCAGGTCCGGCGGCGCTGCCGCTTGCAGTATTGGAACGCGCACAAGCGGAGTTTGTCGAATTCCGGGAAAGCGGAATGTCCATTATGGAGATGTCGCACCGTGGGGCGGTATACGAGTCCGTTCATAACGAAGCTCAGGAACGTCTGCTGTCACTCCTTGGCAATCCGCAGGGCTATAAGGTATTGTTCATCCAAGGCGGAGCAAGCACCCAGTTCGCCATGCTTCCGATGAACCTTGTCTCCGAGGGCCAAGTCGGCAGCTATGTTATGACAGGAAGCTGGGCGGATAAAGCCCTCAAGGAAGCCAAATTGGTTGGTGGCGCCCATGTCGCCGCATCCTCAGAGGACAAGAAGTTTCTGGCGATTCCAGAGCTTAGCAGCATCAAGGCAGCGGATAACGCAGCGTATCTGCATGTTACGTCAAATGAAACGATTGAGGGAACACAATATGCGGAGTTTCCGGATTCCGGCTCCATCCCGCTGATTGCAGACATGTCCAGCGACATTCTGAGCCGCTCCTTTGACGTGAATAAATTCGGACTGATTTATGCCGGCGCACAAAAGAATCTCGGACCGTCAGGCGTAACTGTAGTTATCGCCAAAGAAGAGCTGATCGCGAAGTCGCCTTCCAATATCCCGACGATTCTGCGTTACGATACGCATTATAAGAACAACTCACTCTACAATACGCCGCCATCCTTTTCTGTATATATGGTTAATGAAGTGTTAAAATGGATTGGGGAGCAGGGCGGGCTTGCAGGTATCGAAGTCAAGAACCGCGACAAAGCCGGGCTGCTCTATAATCATATTGACGGCAGTGATGGTTTCTACCGCGGAGTTGCGGAACAAGGCAGCCGCTCCATCATGAACGTTACATTCCGGATGCAGTCGGAAGAGCTTGAGAAGCAATTCGTCAAAGCTGCCGAACAAGAAGGTTTTGTCGGTCTTAAGGGCCACCGTAGTGTTGGAGGCTTGCGTGCTTCCATATATAACGCGGTTCCTTATGAGAGCGTTAAGGCGCTTACCGATTTCATGCAGCATTTCCGGCAAACTCAGGGCTAATGTATGAAAGCTTTTGAACCTTCCGCCTGCAGGCGGAAGGTTTTCTGCGTGGCACACCACGCGCCGTGTATGATCTATAAGCGCTGCCCTCACCTTAGAGGAAGTCCTTACTAACACATTATAGGGCTGTTAGAGCCTACAGAGAGGAAGCATTCACACTATGGCACTTCATATTGTGCTGGTAGAACCGGAAATTCCGGCGAATACCGGCAATATCGCCCGCACTTGCGCGGCAACAGGCACGCATCTTCATCTAGTCCGCCCCTTGGGCTTCCGTACAGACGACGCTACGCTGAAACGGGCAGGACTTGATTACTGGCACGCCGTAAATATCGAATATCATGATTCTTTTGGGGAAGTTCTGGAGAAGTATAAGGAAGGCCGGTTTTTCTATGCTACAACCAAGGCCGAGAAGCGCTATACCGATTTTGCCTTTCAGGATGGGGATTTCTTCGTTTTCGGTAAGGAAACCAAGGGTCTGCCAGCCGATATTCTGGAAGCCGGGAAGGAAACGAGAATGCGCATGCCGATGAGTGATGCCGTCAGATCGCTAAATTTGTCAAACTCGGCGGCCATTATTGTCTATGAAGCGCTGCGCCAGCTGGATTTCCCGCAACTTTTCTAAAAACGGACATGAATTTTTATTTATTTCAGCAGGATTCGACAATTAATTAACGAAATAGTTGAGTAGTGCCGAAAAAAGTAGTAGTTACTAATTATTAGTTGAACAGGAGAGGTGTAAGTTAGATATGAAACCTGCTGGCGTTGTTCGGAAAGTAGATCAGCTGGGTAGAATTGTTCTGCCTAAGTCCCTGCGTAAAAGGTATCAAATGAATGAAGGCGACCCGGTAGAAATTCTGGTACAGGGCGACCATATCATTCTGGAGCGTTACCGCCCCAAATGTGTATTCTGCGGATCAATTGAGGGTGTAAGTGAATATAAAGATCGTTATATTTGTGCTGAATGTCTTGGGGAAATGACTCAACTTTCAAGACACGCCTAGAAATTACGCTTTCTCCTGCTGAAAGCAAGCGAATTTAATTGTACATAGTATGGCCGCAGCAGGGTGTCTGCCGTCCCCATTACTAAAAAAAAGCACCGCACAGATGTGCGGTGCTCTTTTTTTGAAGCAGCGAATGCTTTGGTCCATCCAGGCTTTTATAAGCCCTTGGTCTTATCATCGTTGTAGGAGGAGGTTAGGATTCCGGTCAGGAACAGCAGAAATACCAGGGTTATGATCCAAAAGGTCAAGGAAAACGACATGCTGGACACCTCCATAAGGATCTGTATTCGTTATCCTGATTATAACCTGGTCTATATCAAAAACAAAAGAAAAATGTGAGATGCCGCACAGACAACTGGAAAAGTTATTTGAAAAACAGGAAGCTGGTCGGTACCTGGCGGAGATTCCCGTCCGATGGATTGTTAATGACCTTTCCTCTAAAGATCAGGGACGAAGATCCACCGCCATCCAGATTGTAGGCATCAATCACACCCATGTTGTACAGCTTGTTCTGGATTTCCTCCAGCGTAGCTCCGGAGTTGCCGTTTTCGTTGTAGCCGTCGGCCACGAGCACGAGAAGCTGATCATCCTTGTACTTGCCGATTACGGTGCGTGGGGCACGTTTGGGACTCGTCTTCCACTTATCCGGGATCACCATCTTGGTGTTGTTCTTCAGCAGGACCGGGACAAAGGTGGCGCCGAACACCGGCTCCAGCTGGTCGAGTTGTGTCCGGCTGAAGAATTTACCGCCGATCAGCTGTCCTGATTTATTCAGGCCAACGAAGCTGAGATCCTTGTAACTCGGCTCGAATCCGTACAAATATTGGCCGCCTACAACGGTTGTAGATAAGGGATAACGTTTACCGCCCTTATCGGCAAATCCTCCGGCATTGATGCCGGCTGTTGCACCGTAACGGTTGACGGCGCGCATGGTAGTTTCAGCTCCGCCGGAGCCGTCTCCGGCCAGGCTCATTTTCATGGCCGAAGCATCCTTCAGCTTAATTTTTAGGGCATAGGCTTTATAGTTACCGGGGTTTAACCGGTAAAGTTCGATGGTAATGCGGTCGCTGTTCACAATATCGGCAGGAATTCCCAGCCTGGCTGAAATTCTCCGGTTATAGATTTGCTCCGGGCGGGATGCCTGGGCTTTGGCGGTATTAACAATGGCATTCATCGCGTTTGTTGTTTGTTTGTAGAGCTGTGCACTGGCACCTATTGAATCTATGGTATAGGAAGCAGAGGACTCGGCCAGCTTCAAATCATTCTTCAAAGAGGTTGTTAATTCAAGCGGCCCCGGGGCTGCAGCGAACTGTTCTGTGTTCAGCTTCAGGTCAAGCGGCGGCTGATACCACCACAGACAGAGCAATAACCCGAAGAAGGGAGCAGTCAGCAGCATAAAGAACCGGTTGACTCGTTGGACAGGGGTTCTCATTTCAGCAGATCCATCTCTTTCTTCAGGGCATCGAGTTGCTTGCGGACCTCGTTTAACTGGGTATACAGCTTGTTGCTGTTGTCTGTCTTGCTGCTTGCATTGTCTTTGGTAAAGGTGAGCAGTTCATTAAAGCTCTGAACAGTGCTCTGCAATTCCTTCACCTCTTCAGAGAGAACGGCGATTCGCGATTCATAATCGGTCTTCAAAACGGTAAGCTGCTGCTGGCTTTGAGTGCCAAGTTCGCTCAGCACCTGCTGCTTTAGATGGTTGGTATAGCTGTACACGGCATAGAAGCCGAGCCCGATCATCAAAATCCAGAACAGTAAAAACCATTTTACGGAAGGGCCGCTTCTCGCTGCAGTACGGCGCGAGTGTACCGGGGTCGATTCCGCTAGCGGTTGCATTACATCACCTCAGGCTGTTTTTTTTCAAGTCCCCATTCTATCAGACTTTTTGAGTTTTCGCAAAAGTGAAAGAGAGTCTGAAAACGTGAAAAAGTAATTGCATCCTATTAAACTACTGCGATACAATTTCTATAGATTGGAATATCTGATGGGCGTATACAAGGTAAAAGAAGGAAGAAAGGATAAAAATGCAACCATCCTTGCATGCGCAATAACCGTAAAACCCCGAGGCGTTTTCCACTCTGGGTAAATTATATAGATAGCAGGAGGTAAGGGAGTTAATGATGAAGGTGTGGCGGGGGATCATCGTGGGATGTCATCCCACAAGTATGCTTGGAACAAAATTGATTTTGGAGGAAGGGGGGGAGCTGGAAATTCTGGGGATGTATTCGACTTGGAACGAAGGCGTTTACAATGTGCGTGAAAGTCAGCCGGACCTGGTGCTGGCGGATTATCAGATGCCGGAAGGAAATGTGGAGAGCATTCTGCCGGAGATGAAGAGCAGTTCGCCAAATTCTCATTTCATCATCATGACTGAAGAAGAGGACAAGACATTGTTTCAGCCGCTGCTTGAGCTTGGGGCAAGCGGAATACTCTCTAAGGGAGCTTCTCCCCGCCAGTTGCTGCTGATGATTGACGGATTGCGGGAAGGTTTCCTCTCCATACCGTTTGACTGGATTGAAAAAGGATTTCGGCTGGCACCATCGTCACAGGGACTGGATGCCGTCATGCAGCTGACCCAGACTGAGATGTTCATCATGGAGCGAATTGTGCAGGGAATCACTTATGACAAAATAGCACTAGAAATAGAGGTAAGCCGGCGTTCCATAGACAATTATTTGCGCAAAATTTATGTGAAGCTTGAAGTGTCGACGAGAGCGCAGGCTATCGAGAAGTTTGCTCTTTTCTCAAGGCAGAACAAGCAAATCTACGCATAGGATCACCCTAACGACATATTGCCGGCTGGACTGGAATATTCTTGGTACCAGGGGAGGGGGGAACATATGAGATATGAGTTTTCTGCCCGCGCACATACCTTGCTGTCTTCACCGCTGTTGAGTATCCGCACCAAGACGCGCCGGGGCACGTTGATTTCACTGGCGGAAGAGCTTCCGGCGGAAGAACTGTTCCCGCTGTCCTTGCTTGCCGAAACCGCGTCCACAGTCATCTCCGCAGATGCCGGGGCACTGCAGTACGGTGATCCGGAAGGGTACGGTCCGCTGCGGGAGTGGCTTACCGGGGATTGGCTGAAAGCCAAAGGTGTGGCTGTTGCCGAGGGCGGAGTTCTTCTGACAACGGGAAGTCAACAAGCCATCGATTTGCTGTCCAGGGTATACATAGATCCCGGAGACCGGGTTCTTGTAGAGAATCCCACCTCACCGGGCATTCTGCAGGCGCTTCGTATGCAGGGCGCGGTGATTATTCCCGTGCAGGGAGACAGGGACGGACTGCTGCCGGAGCATCTGCGTACCCAAATTCGGCAGCACCGGCCTAAGATGCTGTTTGCAACACCGAGCTTTACGAATCCAAGCGGTATTCTCTGGAGCCTGGCAAGACGCAAGGAGGTGCTGGAGCTGTGTACCGGCCATAACGTGCTGATTGTCGAAGACGATTCTTATGGTGATCTGCATTTTCAGCGTTATGGCCAGCATCCGTCCGTAAAATATCCGTCGCTTTATGCGCTGGAGAATGTAAGCGAGGGTGGACATGTGCTCTACATCGGTTCTTTCAGCAAAACGGTCGCGCCCGCTCTGCGGACGGGCTGGGCGGCAGGCAGCCGGGAGCTTATCGGCATGATGGCTGCCGCAAAGCAGATGGCCGACTGGCAGTCCAGCTCCCTGAATCAGCGGCTGCTGCATCATCTGCTGGATGTCACCTCTTTTGATCTGCGCGAGCATATTGCCCTCTTGAACCGGGAATACAATACCCGCCTCAAGCTAATGGCTGAACTGCTGAAGCGTCCGGCCTGGAAGAGCAGCACCTATAGTCTGCCGGAAGGCGGCATGTTCCTGTGGGTATCGCTGCCGGCTGGGCTGGACGCTATGGCACTGCTTAAGGCCTCACTTGCTAAAGGCGTAGCTTTCCTGCCCGGCCCGCTGTGTTGTGTCAGCGGCGGCGGCAACCGCATCCGCCTCAACTTCAGCCATCCCGGCCGGGATGAGCTGCTGCTGGGCATGAACCTGATGAGCGAGGCCGTGACGGAGTTTACGGCCCGGAGCTGAGGGGGAATGGAATAGGGTTATTGATGACAGCTGGGTTGATTGGTTAGAGTTTAGAAGTTAGAGGTTGTAGTTTGTGACATATGAGAGGCTATGAGTAGCGTCTGCTGTATTTAGTACAATAGATTCCCTGTTTTTGGCAGTCTGATAGGATTCTGTTGCATTCTGTGCAGGAGAATTGGGCGAGTATGGGCTTTTTGGGTGAACATGGGGGCGTGATCTCTACCCTATGAGCGAATTACGCGATAATTGCACTTTATACATCTAAAACTCCATATGGATGGGCGAATGAGGAGATAGCTGCACTTCGTACAACTAAATAGATGTCATTCGGACAAAACGAAAGGATTCGCCATTTTTAATTGCAGAGCATACAACTATATCTTTGAAACAACTATATTGCTCCCGAATAGCTGCACCAAATACACTTATCTGAACTCGGAGCAAGCAACCTAAACCAGAGTTCATCCGCAGCAAACAACAATCAAGAGGTTGGCGGGAGTCAGCGGCCGATAATCTCAATAATCAACGCACTTACGTGTGGAAGGGCAGGAAGATGGAAATTAAAGCGGTGCTCTTCGATCTGGATGGAACGTTATTGGACCGCGAGTCCTCTCTGGTCTCTTTTGTCCGTGATCAGTATGAACGATATCCACAATTTCAGTCTGTTCCCAAAGAAAAATTTCTGCAGCGGTTTGTCGAGCTGGATCAGCACGGTTATGTCTGGAAAGATAAAGTGTATCAGCAGCTACTTGAGGACTTTTCTATCCGGGAGCTAAGCTGGGCAGAACTTCTGAATGATTATCTGCATGGTTTCCAAGGACATTGTATCGGATTTCCTAATTTGATGAGTATGCTTACAACATTAAAGGCAAACGGAATCAAACTTGCGCTGGTATCCAACGGCTATGGACAATTCCAATATGATAATTTTCAAGCTCTGGGGATCAGCCCTTTGTTCGATGAGGTGTTGATTTCAGAGTGGGAAGGTCTGCGCAAGCCGGATCCGGCTATCTTCCTTCGGGCATTGACTAAGCTAGGGGTTAAGGCGGAGGAAACGCTGTTTGTCGGCGACCATCCGGAGAATGATATCCGGGCGAGCCGCGCCGCAGGCCTCAGAGCAGCATGGAAACAAAGTACACAGTTTTCTACGGATGTAGAGGCGGATGTAATATTTGAAGATCTTAAGGAATTAGTTCAGTATGTAATAGTCGATTAATAACAAATCGTTGGATATTGGCAGTGTGCAGGCTGGTATTGGTGAAAAGGCAAGTCTTCCGGTATGGGGGGCTTGCTTTTTGTTTATGCAAATACATGGCATTTCAGCGCAGCTTGCAGGGATGTTTCGAGTACAGGAGTCTAATAATTTGGAATGTATATATATGGATATAAGAAAGACCGAATGAAGAGGAGTGGCAATGTGGGAAATGTACTGGAATGTGCGAATCTGACGAAAATGTATGGAAAAAAGGCTGCTTTAAACGGACTGAATTTAACAGTTCCCAAGGGAAGTATAGTAGGGCTGTTGGGGCCGAACGGGGCGGGGAAAACGACGCTTATGAAGCTGATCGTGGCTTTGCTGCGGAATTATAAAGGGACGATTACAGTCGGTGGGCAACATCCCGGTGTGGAAACGAAAAAGATTGTATCCTATCTGCCGGACAGAGAATTTCTGTATTCATGGATGAGTATTGAGGAGTGCATTGATTTTTATCATCACGCTTTTGCCGATTTTCAGCGGGACAAGGCCTGCGGAATGATAGAGATGCTCGGATTGAATCTTAAAGATAAGGTGAAGTCCCTGTCCAAAGGAATGCAGGAGCGTGTGAGCATATCGCTTACGTTTGCACGCCGGGCCCAATTATTCGTACTTGATGAACCATTAGCGGCTGTCGATCCATCAACGCGTGATAAAATCATGCAGATTATCCTGGATAATTTTGATCCTGACAGCTCCATTCTGATCAGCACCCACCTGATTCGCGATGTCGAATGCCTGTTTACGCATATAGCGATTGTGGACGAAGGAAGAGTGCAGCTGCAGGGGAGCGTGGAGGAATTGAAACGGGAGTATGGCATGCCCATTGAGGATTTGTTTAAAAGCATCGTTTAATCATTTGAGAAGGGAAGTAATTACGTGATTCTAGTCCATCAATTTAAATTGGAGTGCAAAAGACATTTAGCTGTGTTCGCCTCGTTAACCGGATTAAGCTGCTTAATCAACCTGTATTTCCTGTTCAGCTCAGGCCAAGATCTGGCATTTCTGATTCTCACCGTAAACATGGTCATCGGTATTCTGATCCCGGTGTACATCTATGTGGATTATTACAGGGAATTCTTCACGGGTACGATGCCGGTTAATCATATGCTGCCTGTCAAGACTTCATCGCTGTTTCTGGTGAAATCGGCTGTTTTTATGCTCGGCACCACGGCGGTATGGTCGACGACATTGCTGGAGGTGTTTTTAAATCCTGATGGCTTATATCAGGCGAGGATTGCTGATTCGGCCAGTCCGGCGCTAGGAATCCTGTATCTGTTGTTGTCCAAGCTGTGCAGTATTCCTGCCGGACTGGCCTTAATAGGACTGGCGCTGGCTGCAGGCAAAAGACAACGCAAACCGTTGTTAAGCCATCTCTGCATTGCTGTCCTGATTGTTGCGGTTGTTGCTGTCCAGTTCGCTCTGGTTATCCAGGACAGCTCGCACTGGAGCTTAGGAACGTCGGCTAATGAGTCCTTCAAGCAATACGCCAATCTGCTGACGGTCAGTCCCATCTATCAGGAGCAGGCGGCCAATATTAACGATACGATCAGTTGGCAGTCTATTGGCATGAATCTGCTGGTCGCCTGCGTTGCAGGCAGCGGGGCAGCCCTTCTGCTGAACGGACGGAAATATGAGCTGTACGGAAAATAAAGTCTAGGCTCGGCTTCCGGTGATATTCGCATATTCGATCAGCGCCGCTGTTCCGGCGGCCGTGAGCGTGTAGCGGCCGCGCCCCACCCGGAAGAACCACCCATAGTAGTTCTTCTGCAGGAATGAGGCGGCGCCCGGCACGCCGCTTCTCTTGCGCAGCTCGGCGGGTGTGACGCCGAGCGGAGCTTTCGCCCGGCTGTCCGCAGCCGCCGGGCTAAGGGCAGACACAGCAGCGGCGTCCGCTGCTGCGTCTGCCCCTGGCGCGCCGCCGCGTCCGGCGCGCTTCGCGGCGAGGCCGGCCGCCGCAAGGGCGGCTTCGGCCTCTGCGGCCTGCAGCGCGAGCGCCACGCGCAGCGCCTTCTCGCGGTAGGCCGTCACGAGCTTGACGCGCGTGCTGCCGCCGGTGTTGTAGTCGCCGCTGCGCTCGCGGAACTCGTAGAGCAGCCGCTCGCGCCGCCGTGTGCGGCTGCGGGGCTGGGGCGGCGCGTCGCCCGGCTCCGCGAGCACCTCGACCAGCGGTGCCTTGGTCTTGTAAAAGACCACAGTGATCAGACCAAGGCCAAGGCGGCGGCATAGCCCGCTAAGCTCGCCCCAGCGCTGGTTCACCGCGCCTTTTTTGTCACGCACGCGCTCCACGGCGAGATAAACGTTGGGACTTAACCGCAATCGTTCAACCCCCTGCAGCAGCAGGGCGAGGTTGAACGATTTTTTCATCTCCACGATCAGCGGCTGCTCCTCACCCTCACGCAGGCCTACCAAATCACAGGTCCGTACCTCGCCTTTGATGTCATAGCCTTGTCTCTCAAAAAAACTCTTCAAAGGAGCATATAGCTCCGTTTCATGCTTTACGGCCATATTTGTCACTCCTGTGTCCTAATGTTGCGTCCCCGGCTGAATCTATAGGTTTACGGTTGAATGGCAAAGTGTCTGAATAAGCTTGGAGGACAAGCCCGCACTTTGTGCCGGTATTTTATAAGGGAAATCATGATTCTCTATTATAGCACAGCAAAAAAGAGGTAAACTATTCCGGGCTCGCCGCATAGGTATGTAATACACTTTTAAAGCTGTGGAGCAAGTAGGAGCGCAAGAGGAGGTAGCGAGCAATGGATATTTTTGAGCGTATAGCTTCGTATCGGGCTGAGAACGACCGTTTGGCGTGGAGCGGCACCTTCAAGGACTATATAGAACTGCTGAGAAAAGACCCCTCTCCCGCTAAAACAGCTCATTCCCGCGTATACGACATGATCAAGTCACACGGCGTAGAGGACATTAATGGACGCAAGCGGTATAAATTTTTTGAGCAGGAGATTTTTGGACTCGACCGGGCGGTGGAGAAGCTGGTGGAGGAATATTTTCATTCCGCAGCCCGGCGTCTAGACGTACGCAAACGGATATTGCTGCTTATGGGACCGGTCAGTGGAGGGAAATCGACATTGGTTACGCTGCTGAAACGTGGCCTTGAGCAGTATTCGCGTACGGATGCAGGAGCGGTGTATGCCATTGAAGGCTGCCCGATGCATGAGGACCCGCTTCATTTGATTCCGCTGGAGCTGCGCCCGGAGATCGAGAGAGAACTGGGTGTGCGGATCGAGGGCAATCTCTGCCCTTCCTGCCAAATGCGGCTGAAGAATGAATACCATGGCGACATCGAGCAGGTGAAGGTTGTACGGGTGTTGCTGTCGGAGGAGGAGCGGGTGGGCATCGGGACCTTCAGTCCGTCCGATCCGAAGTCGCAGGATATCGCTGACCTCACAGGCAGCATCGACTTTTCCACGATTACCGAATTCGGTTCGGAATCCGATCCGCGCGCCTACCGCTTCGACGGGGAACTGAACAAAGCGAACCGCGGAGTGATGGAGTTCCAGGAAATGCTCAAATGCGATGAGAAGTTTCTGTGGAACCTGCTGTCGCTGACTCAGGAAGGCAACTTTAAAGCCGGGCGCTTCGCATTGATTTCGGCGGACGAGATGATCATTGCCCACACGAATGAAACGGAGTACAAATCCTTTATCTCCAACAAAAAGAATGAAGCACTTCAGTCCCGTATGATCGTCATGCCTGTGCCGTACAACCTGAGAGTGTCGGAAGAGGAAAAAATCTACGCCAAGCTGATCGCCCAAAGCGACATGAAGCATGTGCATATTGCGCCCCACGCGCTGCGCGCCGCTGCGATTTTCTCAATCCTGACCCGGCTGAAGGAGAGCAAGAAGCAGGGGATGGACCTGATCAAAAAGCTGCGCATGTATGACGGCGAAGAGGTTGAAGGCTACAAGGAAGCCGACCTCAAGGAGATGCAGACCGAATATTTGGATGAAGGCATGTCAGGCATCGACCCGCGTTATGTCATCAACCGGATTTCCAGCGCCCTGATCAAAGGCGATCTGCAGTGCATGAACGCACTGGATGTGCTGCGGGCGATCAAGGATGGCTTGGATCAGCACCCTTCGATTACTAAGGAGGAGCGGGAACGGTATCTGAATTTCATTTCCATCGCCCGCAAGGAATACGATATTCTGGCCAAAAGCGAAGTGCAGAAGGCGTTCGTTTACTCTTTTGAAGAGTCCGCCAAAACGCTGTTTGAAAATTATCTCGATAATATCGAAGCCTTCTGCAACTGGGCCAAGATTCGTGATCCGCTGACAGATGAGGAGATGGAGCCGGATGAGCGGCTGATGCGCTCCATTGAAGAGCAGATCGGCATTTCCGAAAATGCGAAAAAAGCTTTCCGTGAAGAAATCCTGATCCGCATTTCCGCCTATTCCCGCAAAGGCAAAAAGTTCGAGTACAACAACCACGACCGGCTGCGGGAAGCGATCGAGAAGAAGCTGTTTACCGATCTCAAGGATATCGTCAAGATTACCACTTCCTCCAAAACGCCGGATGAAAGCCAGCTCAAACGGATTAACGAGGTATCCAGACGCCTGATCGACGAGCATAACTACTGCCCGATCTGCGCCAACGAGCTGCTGAAATATGTCGGAAGTTTGCTGAACCGGTGACCGCATTCATTAGGCACATTCTCCAAAAAAAGAAATCTGCAAGCTGCATACTTTTGTATGTAACTGCAACACTGCGGACTGCCATGAGGCGGTCCTTTTTGTGGTGTTTTTTTAAGTGAAATGTACTGCTGAACGCCAATGCAAAACGCTGAAGCAGACAACTGGTGCACGATACATGCTGTACTTGCCAAAGGGGCAACGGACCGTACAGCACTTACTTATGTACTTTGAGCTCATATCCCCAGATTCACGGACCGTGTAGTCCTTGTGATGCTGCAAATGCCGTTAAATATAGCGAATTTGGAGAAATAGCTGCATCCCAGTCCGCGAGAAGTGCAAAACTATCCGAAAGACACCAAAAATACATACAAAAGTCGACATTTTCATAGGAATATCAGTTTTTTCTTATAGTCGAAATTTAGGAGATCGTGTAATTTAATAGCGGATTGATTTTTTTTTATCATTGGAGGGAAGAACGTTGTCGAAGATGAAGATTTTGAAGAAAGGTTTTGCCTTATTACTTGTGATTTGTTTCACGATATCTCCGTACGCCTCCGTATTCGCCGGGACGGCTTCGGATATTTCCGGGAATTGGGCCGAACCGCAAATTAGCAAGTGGATGGAAAAAGGCTTCATCTCCGGATATCCGGATGGCCGCTTTAAACCGGCCAATCCCATCACCAGAGCCGAGCTGGTTTCATTAGTTAACAAATCCTTTGGATTTGTGGAGAGCAAGTCCGTGGAGTTTAAGGATGTGGCAGCTTCGAGCTGGGTGTATCCGGAGTTGTTAAAAGCAAATGCTGCTGGATACATTAGCGGATATGGCAACGGCTCTTTTGGACCGGGCAACAAGGTTACCCGACAGGAATTAGCGGTCATTGTCAGCAAACTGCTCGGGTTGACTGCATCAGCAGATGCCAACTTCAGCGATACAGCAGATAGTCCGGCGTGGTGCAAAGACGCTATCAGTGCAGTGCAGGAGAAGGGGATTATGCAGGGCTTTGCAGACAACAGCTTTCATCCGGGTGATCGGGCAACCCGCGCCGAGGCTGTAGTTATTTTGGATAGAGCTCTGGACATACATAATTCAGCAGTAAGCGTAACATACAGTACACCAGGGACCTATGGCCCTGAAGCAGGGAATGCCGCCACCCTTCAGAATGTTATCATCAACGCGCCGGATATTAAACTCCGGAATACGACGATCAGCGGTAATTTACTCTTAGGAGAAGGTATAGCAGAAGGCGAAGCGATCCTTGAGAATGTGACCGTCAAGGGAACGACTACCGTCTCCGGCGGCGGTGCTCACAGCATTCATTTTGACAAGAGCATTCTTGGCACGGTCATCATCGACAAAAAGAATGGCAGTGTAAGAATTGTGGCTGAAGGAACGACAACGGTTGCCAATCTGCAGGTTCAATCGGAAGCGGCGATTGAATCGATCACGGGGGCAGCTGTTGGTGCAGTAACCTTATCGAAAGAGCTGCCGGCAAATGCCAAGATAAGCTTGAAAGGCAGCTTTAAGGAAGTCAACATTCAAGCACATAATATTGCTGTAGATATTCCTGAAGGCACGATTCAGAGTCTAAACGTGGCTAAAGAAGCCACAGGTAATAAACTGAAGAATGAAGCCAGCATCACAACGATGAATATCAATACTGGCCTGGATGTTACAGGCAAAGGTAAAATTGACACTGCGGTCATCAATGCCGTAGGCATTACGATGGAAACTTCGCCAGTCAAGCTGGAAGCTGGTAAAGACAGCGGCTCCGATATTAAGGTCAAGATTGGCGGTGTTGACAAGTCGGCTGCGACGCCATCACCAACAGCGGCGGGAAACGCTAATCCGGCTGTACCGTCGACAACGGCAACCCCGACACCAGCGGCGACAGCAACGCCTGTGGTGACAGCAACGCCAGCCGCAACAGCAACGCCAGCCGCGACAGTAACGCCAGTGGCTACAACAACGCCAGTGGCTACAGCAACGCCAGTGGCTACAGCAACACCAGCCGCAACAGCAACGCCAGCGGCTACAGCAACACCAGTGGCTACAGCAACGCCTGTGGCGACAGCCACAGCCAAGCCAACCGCAAAACCAACAGCGACCCCGCCGCCAGCATTAAGCGGCAATGTTAAGGGTAGTTTTACGTATGCAGACGGATCGATGGTTGAAGAGGGAACCCTGTATCTATACAGGCTGAAGAATGGAGTCGGAATCACCTACGAAGCAGAGCTGAAGAACGGATGGTTCGGAATAGAGCTGCCGGACGGTAAGTATTACTTGAACCAGCTTAATACCGGGGGGAATCAAGAGGTTATTGCTTTGTCCCGTCAATTTACTGTCGCTGACGGTAAGCTGGATTCAGGGACGCTGCAGCTGACCTTGTCTCCGAAATTGTCGGGGACCTTTCAATTTGCCGATGGCAGCACAATCAGCAATGGAAGTCTGAGCATCAACAGCGTCAATACCAATCCTTCTTCCAATTACAGTGTTGTGGTCCGGAATGGGACCTTCAGTCTGTACCTGCCTGATGGCAATTATCAGGTCAGCAGTTTATATAAACACGATAGCCAAGAGAGTCTTTCAGTGAACTATACGTTCACCATTACAGGAGGACAATCTTCACCGAGTCCGCTAAGTATTACGCTTCCTGCAGCTGTTACAGGAACAATCAGCAATTTCGACGGAACACCGGTTGCATCCGGAAGGCTGTATGTGAACCGGACAGATTCCGGCACTTACCCAACCTATTTTGCCGCAATCAAGGATGGTGAGTTTACCCTCTACTTGCCGGACGGGAATTACCGCACCTATAATCTTAATACTCCCGAGGAACAGATGATTGGTTTCTACCAGTCATTCAGCGTATCCGGCGGCAAGACGAGTCCGAATCCGCTTGAAATAAAGCTGCCGAAGCTGTTTACAGGAAAATTAAGCTATTCGGATGGAAGCTCCACCGGCAACGGTTCGGTGTACCTGCAGAACACAACGAACGGAAACGGTTATATCAGCTATTCTTCCGAGGTAATAGATGGCCAATTTAGCGTCTACTTGCCAGACGGCACGTATAAGTTGACCGAATTCAATAATTATGATAACTCTGAAAGAATATCGCTGAACTACAGCTTCACTATAGCTGACGGTCAGTCAGCTCCGGATCCCATTAAGGTTGTCGTTCCCAAGAAGCTTACGGGAACTGTTGTGGATAGTGAAAACCAGCCAGTGAACTCCGGCAGGCTGTATGTGCGTACCACAACCACTCCAGTAATCGAATATGCTACAGCTATCAAAGACAGCAGGTTCACACTGTATCTCCCTGATGGCTCATATCAGGTATATACGTATTATGACAGCCAAAACAACATGACTCCACTCAGCTATTCATTTACAGTGTTAGACGGACAAACCGTTCCAAGCAATTTAAATCTAATTATTCCTTCGAAAAATGTGACGGGGACTGTGAAGTATTCGGATGGCAGAGTGGTTGAGAATGGAACGGTCTACATTTTTGATCAAAATCCCTCAACTCTTACTTCGGTCGGTGCCAAAGTGAAAAACGGCTCTTTCAGTGTCTATCTGCCGGATGGAGATTATAAGATTAGCAGCTACTATAGCGAAGACAGCAATGAATCGCAACAGGTCTCTTATACCTTCAAAGTTGTGAATAACAAAAGCTTACCTGATCCGTTGTCTGTAGTCGTGCAGCTCAAGAACATAACGGGGACGTTGCAATTCGAGGACGGTTCAACAATAAAAGATGGGTTTCTGTCCATTACAGAAGAGACCACCCAAGCCTTTGTAACGATTCAAGTGAAGGACGGGAAGTTTAGCTCTTATCTGCCTGACGGCAAGTATAAAGTGGACAGATACAACGTCACAGGCTCACAGGAGAATATGTATCTCACCTACAACTTTACGGTAGCCGGAGGGAAACCGGTCCCGGCTCTGCTGGATATTAAAGTCCCCAATTATAATGTAACGGGTACACTTAAATATCCGGACGGATCAATGGTTCCCGATGGCATATTGTCAGTCAGAGGTCAGACGGCAGGAGCCAGAACTTCTGTGGCTAAAGGACAATTTACACTTACCTTGGCGCCGGGTAAATATGATGTGTACAGTTACAACGATTCAGCTATTCCGGCCTACTCGTTCGAAATTGTTGATAAGCAAATGAAAACCCTGGATATTACCATCCCTTTCAAAAGCGAGATTAAGGTAACCTATGCTGATGGTACAGCACTTGGTAGGAGCTACTTAAATATCAGCACTGATGGAGGGACATATACGAGCTACGGTACTTCTTCACAAGATGGCGTATTCAGTCTTTATCTTCCCGATGGAAAGTATAAGATATATAGTGTAACCGTTAATGATACCAGGGAGAATATTCCATTACATACTGGCATCACTGTAACTGATGGTCATTTTAACCCGCAGCCTTATATTCTGAAGCTTCCTCCAAAAGTTTCGGGCTCAATCATTAGTGCAAATGGAACACCAGTTGCCAATGGAACAATCTTTCTCCACAGTGTCGGGGGCAGCGAATACAAAGCATACTCTGCTGTAATCAAGGACGGACAGTTCTCCTTGTATCTCCCGGAGGATGACTACACAGTGGATAAATTCACTGATGAAGCCAGTCAGAAGGACATTAAAATCTACTATTCCTTTAGTGTTGCAGCTGGACAGTCAGTGCCCAATCCGCTTGTGATTACCGTGCCTGTGGAGTATTCCGGTACAGTCACTAAAGGCGGTAAACCTATGACTGGCGTTGTTCTATACTTGCATGACACTGACAACAATAACTCGTATTCAGGACAAATAAAAGACGGGAAATTCACCGTACTCTTGCCTGACGGAAACTACCAGCTCGATAGGGTCAATGACATGAATAACTTCAAGGATTATACGCTCAATCTGAAGTTCAAAGCCGCAGCCGGGGTCGTAGATCCCGGGGACTCTCTAACCATTACGATTCCTTAAGCAGATCTCTTGCACAGCAACACAATATCTTAAAAAGTATCATATATACAACAGGCAAGCTTCCGGTATAAGGGACTTGCCTGTTTTTTTTAGCGTGTGCTGCCGAACAGCAAACGAGGAACAGCCCGCTTGCAAACTGCTTGTTATAATGAAATCACCGTACGGGGAAAGGCTGGGTGACTCATTGAATTACAGCAAGGATATTGAGAGATGTATCGATTATATTGAGGAAAATATCAAAGACAACCTGACTGCTGAGAAGATTGCCGCCGAGGCCGGATATTCGCTATATCATTTTAGCCGGGTATTCAGTCTGTGCAAGGAGATGTCTGTAATGGAATATGTACGGAGCCGGAAGCTGTCACTGGCAGCGGTCGAATTGTTCAGCGGACGGAGAATTATTGATATTGCGCTGGAGTATGGCTTTGAGACGCCAGGCGGATTTACCAAGGCGTTTCGCAAGGCCTATGGCTATAGCCCATCGCAGTATGCGTCCCGTATGGACGGCTATCTTCAGGGCGGTTCTGTTGTCAAAATCGGAGGTTATTTAATGAATCCAGTTATTATGCATAAACCGGCCTTTAAGGTCGCCGGTTACGGTATTGAAACCAATGTGGCCGAAGGCAATTATACCAAGGATATCGCTTCTTTCTGGAGCCATTATGATGGAGAGAACCTGGAATCCAAAATGTATGAAATTCTCGCACCTCCAAGGCACGGAGAAGTCGGCTTATGTGTTCCGGCCGCTGAGAGCGGAAACGCTACTTATCTGCTTGGCGTGATCGTTGACGATTTTAGCCGGGTGACCGATGAGATGCTGACAGTTGAGGTGCCTGAGGCAGACTATGCGGTATTCACCACACCACCCGTGGATACTTCGGAAGAGAAGGATCAGGGGGATTTTGTTCAGGTGATTAAGAGCACCTGGAAGTATATTTTTGAGGATTGGTTCAAGGACAGCGGGTATGTCTATGACGAAGGCAAGCTAGATTACGAGTTCTACGACGAACGCTGCCATTCCAGGGTGGATACGGTGATGGAGATTTATGTTCCGGTGAGGGTGCGACTTTAACATTTGAAAGATGGGCAAAGGCTGCCGGTGAATGAGCTTCACTGCGCGAATATTTGGACTTCCGGCCGCTGTTAAGGTTGGATTTCTTGATTTGAGCCGCTGTGCAGCGGTGGAAATCCAACCTTAAAGGCGGACGCTATCGCTCCTGCAGTTCCAAAATTCTCTCCGTTACGCTCACCTCCACAGCCTTTGCCTGTTTTCCTATTCTTAAGGTCGCTGTGGGTAGCGACCTTAAGAAAAGCCCGCTCGCACAAAATATGTGCTTGCGGGCCTTTATTTTTAGGATCGCCTGCAGCTATGTGCAGGTAATCTTACAACAAGAAACCAAAGCTACTACCAATCTATTACACAAACTTGCGCTGCACCTTTTTACCGTCATAGGTAAAAAGGGCTTTTTTGTCTTCTACTACGGTTTGGAGGTGCACCGTCCGGCCCCAGAGGGCATAGATGTGCGGGAGCGTGCGTTCCAGGTATTTCAGGTCAAGCTCAATACTCTCGTAGCGGTGGGCGATCAGCAGTTCGCCGTTGCGCTCGTAATCGGCATCCTGAACAACAAGGTAGGGAGAGCCGCCGTTGACCCGGGCAAGCACAAGCTGGTCGCGTACATTTTCCCAGGCTTTGTCGGTGATTTTCCATTCCGGGCCTTTTTTCTCAAAGACATAGAGGTCGAGGTCATTGACCAGCTCTTTGGACAGGTAGCTGCGGATAAATGAAATGTCGGAATCCAGTTCACGTACCTCAAACATTTTGTCGCGGTCCCAGCGGCGTTCGATGTCTTCAAAAATTTTGAGTCCCAGGTAGTAAGGGTTCAAGCTCTGGCGGGAAGGCTGCACAACTGAGGAATTGAGCTTCGAGTATTCAATTGTCTCCTCAGGAGTCAGGTCCAGCTCGCGCATGATCCGCTGATGCCAATAGGAGGCCCAGCCTTCGTTCATGATCTTGGTCTCCATCTGCGGCCAGAAATAGAGCATTTCGTCACGCAGCATCGTCATAATGTCGCGCTGCCAGTCCTCCAGCACGGTCGAATACTGCTGGATGAACCAGACGATATCCTTCTCCGGCTCAGGCGGGAAGGCCCGTTTTCCTGCGGTTTCCGCTGCCTGTGGCTCTGCTGAAGCCGGATCCAGATTCCATAGCTCGCTATAAGGACTTGGCGTAGCGGTACCGCCGGCTGGGGCGTCCTTGCGTTCCTTCATCTTGGCTTCCAGCAGATGGGTTTTGCCCAGCTTGCGCGGCTGGATCAGACTGGGGTCAATATGCTCCTGTATCGCCAGCACAGAGTCGATGAAGCTCTCCACGGCATCCGTTCCGTAGGTCACCGAGTAGCCGGCAATCCGGTCGGCTGTGGCCGACATACTCTCGACCATATCCCGGTTGGACATGGAGAAGCGCATGTTGTTCTTAAAGAAATCGCAATGCGCCAGTACATGCGCGACAATCAGCTTGTTCTGGATCAGCGAGTTTCCATCCAGCAGGAAGGCATAACAGGGATTGGAGTTAATGACGAGCTCATAGATTTTGCTTAGTCCGAAATCGTATTGCGATTTCATTTTGTGAAACGTTTTTCCAAAGCTCCAGTGTCCAAATCGGGTAGGCATTCCATAGGCCCCGAACGTGTAAATAATATCGGCAGGACATATTTCATAACGCATCGGGTAAAAATCCAGCCCAAATCCGGTCGCAATCTCCGTGATCTCGGCAATCGCCCGCTCCAGCGCTTTAATCTCATCACCGGGCATGCATCCATCTCTCCTTCCAGCTTGTGAACCGTTCTTCTTATGTATATGGGCGGAGTGGAGGGAGTATGATGGTGGGATATTGAACTTGTCTGTACGGCCGAGCAGAAATTATCAACGATTTGTTTGAAGATGGTACAATTAGTTAAAGCTCGTACGCATAATCAGAAGGAGGCCAGACATTGTGTCAAATCCGGATGAGAAGAAAATTCATACCTATCAAGATTGGCTAACCTGGGACGGAACCTGGGAGTTAATTAACGGCAAAGTTTATAACAACAAATACAATCAGCCGGCGGGATATATTCTTGTCCGGTTGTTTTTATACTTAGAATCGGGCCAGATATGATTTGGGGAAAATTAGGATATAGAAAAAGCCTAGCTCATATGCGATATACGCTAATGGGTAGGCTATTCGCCATCTGGATCGATTCCCCAAAACACATCTTTGTATTTGGGCTCATCGGCCGATACAGACTTAGAACGCCTGAAGACGTTCATGGGGTCTACTTTATATTCCTTCATGCGTGTAAGAGATAATTCCCGTCCAGCAGGAAGACGTAACAAGGATTATGGGCAAGTATGTTAATTGCTAATTTGTCTCACTCACAATGTAATATTCATTATTCTGCTTCGGTGTAGAATATTTTAAGTAGAATATTCTGCGAATAATTTCCAAAGTGCTCCCCGAAAATAGTAAGTCCACCTTTGTTTTTAGAATTATCATCAATACTTATCTTCAACTTGATGAAGGGGGAATCTTCGATCTTTAAATTGGCAAGTGTAACCGATGATATTTTTTGACCGTCTATTCCAGTATCTTTTTTGGTGACTCTTAAATGTTTTAAAAGGCCGTACTGGCTTAGTTTGTTATCCCACCAGGTTGGTGTTAATTTTCCGCGCACATCTGAAAAATTTCCTGGAGCAGTCCAGGTGCCTAAAAAAACATCGTTTATATAAAAAGCGATATCACTTGGCCAATTATTGTTGGATTCAGGAAACTCTGAAGAAAGTTCTAAGGATAACTCTAATAATTCTGCAGTGAAATTTTTGTTAAAATCATTCGGAATAATATATTCAACGAAGCCCTCCGCAAACCAAAGTAATGAAGCATCGATCCGGTCATTGGATACGAATGCCCGTTGATCATCTAACTTTCCGATTACTTTAGTTTGGCTAGCTAATCCACATGTAGGGGTGACTGAAAAATTAGAATAGTATCCAAGCTTGATTTCATTAGTAATTACATTAAAAGGAAGATGAAGTTTTTTTGGTAAGTTGATGGCAATATGATCAACAGCAAGAATAAAATTCTTCTTTCTGCTATCGGTAACCTCTAAGTTTTCCTGGAGCTTGATTATTTTGGCGTCCTCTAGTAATCGGATATGGCGTGAAACGATAGCTTTGCTTAATTTTAGTTTTTTGGCGAGCTCACTGACATTAAGAGGCGTATGTAACAATAATTTGAGAATTGAAGCTCTTGTGTCAGATGCCAGTGCTTTCAAAACAGAAATACCATTCTCATCGAGTTCTAAGAACATATGTACCTCCTCACTCGGATTTACTACCTCATAAATCTAGCTTCTAGCGGCTGTTGAACATTATAACTCACATTTCGTACCCCGCCAATACTTTCCGGTTGTTAACTTTTTTGTTTACAATAAAAGATCTAGTTAAGCGGTGATTTTTTTTTGTATACCACAAAGTTGAAAATCAGGAATAACGTTGATACAAGCTTGAAAGAACGTTTTCATAATGATAGTATTTGCTTGCTTGGACAAGTGAAACAAAGAAAAATAAGTTAATTTGAGGAGGGTTTACTATGAAACACACAAAAAAGTTAACTATTATTGTTGCGGGACTAATAGTAGTTTCACTTCTTTCAGGGTGTGGGAAAACCAGTGATTCAGCTAGTAATGGTGGAAAAGAAAGTGGCGGAAAAGAAGAACTTCGCATCAGTTGGTGGGGAGGGGATTCGCGCAATAAAGCGGTGCAAGAAGCTATAAGTAAATTTGAAGAAGAAAATCCTAATATTAAAGTTAAGGCAGAATTCGCCGGATATGCTGGTTATCAAGAAAAAATGACTACCCAATTGTCTGGAGGGACTGCTCCTGATGTTATTCGTTTAGATTCCATGTGGGTTGATCAATATGAAAATCAATTATCAGATTTGAAAGAGTTGGGTGAAAAACTGGGTCTTTCTAATTTTTCACAAAATGTGCTTGCGCCCTTAGAAAAGGACGGTAAACTGTTAGGGCTTCCCCTTTCAACTGTCTATAGACCGTTACTATATAACAAAACGGTGACTGATAAATATGGAATTGAAGCACCCCAATCTTGGGATGATCTTTTTGCAATGAGAGATAAGTTGCCAGAGGATCATTATCCGATGGCGAATTTGGTAGGGTCAAAATATGCGTCCCCGATCGTATTTTTCTCAATTTTCGCACAGCAAACTGGACTTCCGCTTTCTGATGATAATGGAAATTTAAATTATAAAGAATCTGATTTTGAGAACATGCTATCTTTCTATCGCGAATTGATAGAGAAAAGAATTATGCCATCCAAAAAAGAAGTGGATAACTCAGGGTCAATAGAAGGTGCGACAGCAACAGAAATAATGGAAGGGAAGTGGGTTAGCTTATTTGAGTTTACATCGAATACGAATACCATTCAAAATCAACTAAAAGAACAAGGCTTTGATTTAGAGGTAGCTGGTTTTCTTTCAATGAAGGATGAAAAATCTACTGGTGTCTGGACGAAGCCTGCCATGGTATATTCCATTCCTGAAAAAACAAAACACAAAGAAAGTGCTGCGAAGCTAATTAACTTTTTAATGAATAGTGAAGAAGCAAATAAAATTCAAATGCTTGAAAATGGTGTTCCCGACAGCAAAGCGGGAAAAGAGGTGCTTGAAAAAAACAATCTGATTACTCCGCTAACAGCTGAAATCACAAAATTAGGCGATGAAAAAAATGATAGCAAGCTTTCTACTATGTTCAAATGGGATACTGCAAAGTTGAATGATGTGTCACTGGATGTAATCACTAAGCTGGATTATGGTGAGGTCGATACGAAAGAAGCTGCAAAGGAACTGTATGCGGCTTACAAGGAACAAGAACAAAGCTTTAAAAAGTAAACATAAATGAACAACAATCATTTACCGCCCAAAATTTTATGCATAAGTTTATTCCGATTTTGGGCGTTAAATGTCACGAGAGGAATGCGAATAGCCATGAATAAAAATAGGTATACAGGCTTATTCTATTTAACACCATGGTTAATAGGGATTTGTTTCTTTGTAATCTACCCATTTATCATGTCATTGTATTACAGCTTTACAGACTACTCCCTGCTGGATGAGCCTGCTTTTATTGGACTGGATAATTATTCACGGATGTTTACAAGTGACCCCACCTTCTGGATATCGGTGAAAGCCACGATCAAATTTGTATTCTTTACCGTGCCTCTTAAATTAACATTTGCACTGCTTATTGCCTATATTATGAATGCTAAATTAAAGGGAATCGGATTTTTTAGAACCGCCTATTATATTCCATCTATTTTAGGTGCCAATGTAGCTATTGCAGTATTATGGCAGTTCTTATTTAAAAGTGATGGGTTAATCAATATGGCGTTAAATATGATCGGTCTGGAAAGTATCGGGTGGTTCTCTAGCGCAAGTGGAGCAATGTTTACTATTGTTTTATTACGTATTTGGCAGTTTGGTTCTGCAATGGTAATTTTTTTGAATGCGTTGTCGGAAATCCCGCAAGAATTATATGAAGCAGCATCCATTGATGGAGCTTCAAAGTTTAGACAGTTTTTTTCAGTGACAATACCCCAACTAACCCCAATTATATTCTTTAATTTAATCTTGCAGCTTGTGCAAGCCTTCCAAGAATTTGAGGGGCCATTCTTAGTTACGGGTGGAGGTCCAATGAAGAGCACCTACCTATTACCAATGTATATATACGATAGTGCATTTAAAAACTTTGAAATGGGATATTCTGGTGCTTTGTCCTGGGTGTTATTTATTATGATTATGATATTCACGGCCATCCTGTTCAAAACGTCAAGTAAATGGGTGTTTTATGCTGACGGAGGGAAATAACATGGAGCAAGCAATGAGAAAATATTTCAAATATTTCTTTTTGATAATAGGGACTTTAATTATGCTTTATCCGATTCTCTGGTTATTTGGGGCATCTTTTAAGAGTAATACAGAGATTTTTAAATCAATATGGTTTATGCCTAAGTCTTTTGATTTCACACCTTATATCGAAGGATGGAAGACTTCTAGCCAGTATACATTTGGAACCTACTTTTTAAACTCTTTTTTGATTGTAATTCCAAAAGTGTTATTAACTTTGATTTCTTGTATTCTGACTGCATATGGATTTGCGAGATTTAACTTTCCTATGAAAAAAGTGCTATTTCCGGTTATGATTGCTACTCTTTTTCTTCCGGGAATCGTTACTAGAGTACCAATGTATATTTTTTGGAAGAATGTAGATCTATTGGACACTTATATCCCTCTAATTGCCAATTCTGCATTTGCTTGTGATACATTTTTTGTATATATGTTGGTTCAATTTTTAAGAACGATTCCCGGGGAGCTGGACGAGGCAGCAACAATAGATGGGTGTAACTCTTTTAATATTTTAATTAAAGTATTGCTCCCTATTCTTAAACCTACCCTTATTACAGTAGCTTTATTCCAGTTCATGTGGACATTTACTGAGTTTCAGGGTCCTTTAATTTATATTTCTTCAGTCGAGAAGTATCCTGTTTCAATTGCGCTTCGAATGGCGATGGATACGACATCTGTTGATTTTAGCTGGAATAAAAATATTGCTATGTCAATTATAGGGTTAATACCTTCGATTATTGTATATTTCTCTGCTCAAAAGCACTTTATTGGCGGTTCTACAGCAGGCGGAATTAAAGGATGATAACAGATAAAGAACTGACCAATGCAGCAAGATATGAATGAATAGGATAGGAGATGAAGATAGATGTCACATAGGATGGAGTATCCGCGTCCACAGTTAGTTCGAGACACATGGCTTAACTTAAATGGAGTATGGCAATTTGAATTTGATGACAGGAATGTTGGAGCTGCACAGCGATGGTTTGATCCAAGTGAAAATTTTAGTCAGACCATTCAAGTTCCATTTGCTTTTCAAACCCCTGCAAGTGGAATACACGATACCTCTTTTCATGACTATGTCTGGTATAAGCGTAATTTTACACTTGATCCAGGTTGGTATAAGAAGCGTGTTGTATTACATTTTGGTGCGGTAGATTATAGAGCTTGGATTTATGTCAATGGTCATTATATCGGCATGCACGAGGGAGGACACACTCCATTTTCTTTTGATATTACGCATGCATTAACCGGACAGGAGGAACAGGTAACTGTTCATGTTGAGGATCTTTCAAAGGATGAAACTATACCTCGGGGAAAACAGTTCTGGTTAGAGAAGCCAGCTAGCATCTGGTATACCCGCACGACAGGGATTTGGCAGACAGTGTGGCTGGAGGCGGTAAACCCTGTTTATATTCATCAGGTGAAGTTTGAGCCCGATTTAGATCAAGGGAGTATTGGAATAGAAGTTAAATCTGAGGGATATGGATCAGAAGAATTAGTTTTGGATATTCGTATTTCTTTTCGAGGAGTACCTGTTATTCAGGATCAAGTACGATTGTTGCAACCAATAACACGTAGAATGGTAGATCTATTTGGTTTGAATATATTTCGAACAAACTTTCATCATGCCGGCTGGACATGGACTCCGGAAACTCCTAATTTGTTTGATGTTGAAATGAAGCTTTACGATCATGGGGTTGAGGTGGATTGTATACAATCGTATTTCGGCATGCGGAAAGTTCATACAGAGAATGGTATGGTCTATCTGAATAACAAACCTTATTATCAAAAGCTTGTATTGGACCAAGGGTATTGGCAGGAAGGATTACTTACTGCGCCAACGGATGAACACCTGAGGAAAGATATTGAATTAGCTAAAGAATTAGGGTTTAACGGTTGCCGTAAGCATCAAAAGGTAGAGGACCCGCGATTTTTATACTGGGCAGATCGAATAGGGTTCCTTGTATGGGGAGAATGTGCTGCCAACGCCTCTTTTAATAGTGATGCTGTAGCCCGGTTAACCAAAGAATGGATTGAAATTATTGACCGTGATTTCAATCACCCATCTATTGTTGCATGGGTTCCGCTAAACGAAAGCTGGGGAATTCCGATGGTGAAATCGAATAAGAAGCAGCAGTATCACAGCTTAGCCATGTATAGTCTTATTCATTCATTGGATGATACCCGATTAGTGATATCGAATGATGGATGGGAAATGACACAAACTGACATTTGTGCGCTACACAATTATCAGCATGGCAGAGCAGATGAGCCCGATAAGTATGAAGAATTTAAGCGAATTCTTTCCACGAAGGAAACGATGCTTGCTTCAAAGCCATCAGCTCGCAATGTATATGCAGATGGTTACCAACATCGGGGAGAGCCAATCTTGTTAACTGAATTTGGTGGTATAAGCTATAAGGCTGGCGCTGACGATGGTTGGGGATATACCAGTGCACAATCTTCAGAGGATCTTGTTCTAGAATATGAAAGAATTATGAAGGCTGTATACGCTTCTAAGATTATTTATGGTTATTGTTATACGCAGTTAACAGATGTTGAGCAGGAAATTAACGGTCTATTGGCATATGATCGAACACCCAAATGCGATATGTCGTTAATTAAAGAAATTAATAGTCAATGGCATCTACGGACAGTTTAGTATATACAGTCATAGGGAAGAATGCACAAGCTTGCTTTCGGAACATATTTAATGATAAGGAGTTTATGAATCCATGACAAATGAAATACTGCTTCAAAAAATTGAACTGGTAGTAGACAAGCTTATGAATCTGGGCGGTAGCGACTATGAAAAGGATAAAACCGTGGTTCAGGCCGATACAAAATTAGGGATTGTGCAACGGGATTTCGGAATTGAAGAATGGGACTGGCCTCAGGGCGTCGGTCTCTATGGTCTTTACAAGCTGCAGAAGTATTACAGCGATCACCGCTATATGGAATTTTTTCAAAATTGGTATTCCCGTAATCTAAAGGTTGGACTGCCTTCAAAAAACATTAATACGACAGCTCCTTATTTGGCTTTGGTTCTGCTTCTGGATCAACTTGAGCCTTCCAGCCAACTGAAACAGCTATGCCGGGAACATGCGGATTGGCTCGTTCATGAGTTGCCCAAAACCAAAGAAGAAGGCTTTCAGCATACGGTCACTGCCATTGGCAATCGGGATGGAATTCACTTGCACAATGGACAGTTATGGATTGATACGCTCTTTATGGCGGTTCTGTTTCTGAACCAGGCCGGGCGCAAGTTTAACCGGCCGGAGTGGGAGCATGAAGCTGAACACCAGATTCTGCTCCATATCAAGTATTTGTTTGACAAACATACCGGCCTGTTCTTCCACGGCTGGAGTTTCGAACGCAATGATAATTTCGGCAGTATCTTCTGGTGCCGCGGCAATTCCTGGTTCACCTATGGTATCGTCGATTACCTGGAAACTTGCCAGGATACGATTAGCCCGGGTATCCGGAAATTTCTGATTGATACGTATAAAGCTCAGGTCAATGCCTTGGTTTCACTCCAGGCGGCTTCCGGTCTTTGGCATACAGTCCTGCAGGACCGGGCCAGCTATGAAGAGGTATCCGGATCGGCCGCAATTGCCGCAGGTATTATAAAAGGCATTAAAGCCGGTATTCTGGATTCCTCATATCAGGCTGCGGCAGACAAGGCCATTCAGTCGGTATGTCAAAATATTAGCGGAGATGGAACCGTACTGAATGTGTCGGCCGGAACCGGTATGGGATTGGATAAAGATCATTACAAGAACATTACCCTCATGCCAATGGCATACGGACAGTCCTTGGCTCTTATTGCCTTGTATGAAGCTTTAAAATAAACCCTGCGTAAGCTCATTTATTCATCTCTTCTTGGATACAAATAGCCTAATCCTTGAGCATTTACGCCAAAGGATTAGGCTATTTTATCTTCTTTACCCAGTTACTCGTAAACCCGCACCTCAATAATCTCCGCATACTGGCTTCCGTTAGTCGCCCCGATCACACGCGCAGGCGATCAGTTGTTACAGCTTCGGCAAGTGTGTGCACATGCTTGCGCTTGTGATTGTCACTTCCTGCGGCGACTGCCGTCCATGTAAGCTTCAATACGATAATCCTTGACGAGCGTTGGCAGGATTTCGTAAGGCGTAATGTGATGATGCAGGTTGATCAGGTCCTCATTCACATCATCATTGAAGGTGACATGCACCTGGCGGAGGGTAACCGGGGCGGTCCAGGCCAGCTCCAGCCATTCCTCGCGGCCGGATTCCAGCTGGTCAGAGGACCATAGATGTGGGCCTCCGTAAGGACGGAGGTATCCGTCCGTTGCTTTGACCGCAGCGAAGGCATGCGATGGCGATATGTAAGGCATTAGAATGTCAGCCTGGAGATATTTTAGAATACAAAGTTGACGAAGACACTCCATGATTAAATCTATTGCATTCTCTGCAGCAGATTACCTCCAAATTAACCGGAAAAGAGAATCTGCTGCACTCTGTACATTAGAATTCTATAAAAAACCCCTGTGAGGACGAAATCCCAGAAATCAAATGTACAAAATACAACAGAATGCGATTTCCGCGTGATAATGGATGATTCTATTGCACAAATTGCAATCATACTACCGTATTTGTTCAACTGAATGCCCCAAAGTGTGCGGAGCAGTCTTGAGTTGATCATTTGCGGTGTGCGATCATCCCATCGCATGGCAGGTGGCAACTCCGATTGGCTTTGTCCCCTGATTGTATCAGCTAACAGCCAATCCAAAAGCTCTCCATAAACGATGCCATATCGTTCGTGGAGAGCTTATTTGCTTGAGCAGCCTGGCGATATGAAGCCACAGAGCTGCACACTATCTTTTGACCTTATAAACCATTAAAGGGAGTAGTGACGGAGGAAGTCCAAACATTCCCCGCAGTCACGGCCGAACCCGAAAGGTATAGTCTCTGAGTTCTTGACCCCTCAGTACACAAACCTCCGCTGCGCCCAGTAGCTGAACAGGAAGATCGAAACCTCGGTCATCAGCTTGGCGGCGACAAGCGGGATGATCAGCTTTTCATTGTAGAAATAGAGCAGCCCGTAATTGAACAGCAGCACGAGAATGACCAGCGCGAAGTATTTGGGCAGCGACTCCTGGAGCCTGGATGCCTTGCCACCGGTGAACACATATTTCCGGTTCATGGAATAGTTGAAGATGGAGCTGCACAATCTCGCGGCGGCGACTGACAGGAACAGGTTGTGGCCGAGACTCTGGAACAGGAACAACAGCGTGAAGTCGAGCAGGGCCGACAGCAGCGATGAAGTGCTGAACATTAGAATCGGCAGATAAATCCGGAAGGAGTCCACCAGAGGCCGGAAATGGGACGATTTATTATCTTCCAGATACACAGTATCAATATATTCTTCGGTAAGGGTATACCCCTCCCTATGGGCAGTCAGCAGCATGTTCATTTCATACTCAAACCGTTCCCCGGGAATCTGGCAGAGCCAGTCAAGCATCGGGAAGGAGAAGCCGCGCAGGCCAGTTTGTGTATCATAGATTTTGGTGCCTGTAGTGAGGGAAAAGACTGCCCGTGTCACCGAGTTGCCGAAACGGCTGCGCAGGGGAATGGTGCCGCTAAACCGGCGGCTGCCCAGCACAATTCCGGGAGTGGTCTGGTTCTGGAGAACCTCGACAATCCGCTTAATATCATGAGGCAGATGCTGGCCGTCACTATCCGCGCAAACTACATAGCCGGACAGTCCGCTCTCCTGGATATACCGGAAGCCTGTCTTCAGAGCGCGTCCTTTTCCAAGGTTGGCCTCATGCGTCAGGACGGTGCAGCCGAAGGCTTCGGCCATGTCGAAGATTCCGCGGTAAGCCGGGCCGCTCCCGTCATCTACAAGGACGATCGGTCCAAGCTGATATTCTTGCAGCTGCACAATTAATTCCAGCAGTCGTTTATCTGGCTCATAGGCCGGAATAAGGATCGTCATGAGGTTACGCCCTCCTTGATATAAAGAATGTCGCTGACGCCGCGTTCCTGATTTTTGCCCAGCGGATTATTCACGACCCGTCCCATGAAATACATTGTGGATGAACCGCCGCCGTCCAGATTGTATGCTTCGGTGGCTCCGAGATCCGACATCACATCAGCAAGCTCGGCAAGGGTCATGCCCCGGCTATAGCCTTCACTGCGCCCGTCCACAACAACGAACACATAATGGTTTGGTGCAATCATGCCAATAGCGGTCCGGGGATTCGCATTCTGGATGGAACGGTTGCCGAAATTGCTGTCGATTTTGACACTGCTGAAATCACTGACGATGTTGCCGTCCTGAATCAGAATCGGCCCGAAGGAGAGGGTATTGGTGGCTCCCTGCGCCAGCAGATCGGAAGAAGAAATCTCTTCCTCGTCATACGTCTTCATGGTCCCGTCATCGAACAGCGCCATCGCATCCCGCACCGGATCATCCCGGTACACCGTTCCATTGCGGATAATGACCCCATCCTCGCGGAAGCCATAGTAATCGCCGTTGATTGCAAAGACCGCATTATTGCTGGAGGCAATCGCTGAGGTGTCCTCTATGATGTTTGTGCCAAAGCTGCTGTCGGCAAAAGCAGAGCGCAGGCTGCTTGCCTCCTTAAGCACGACATCGGCGACAAAATAAGTGATCTGGTCTGAACCGGACCCGGTCTGTACCTGGTCGATCTGGATCTGGATATCATCGCTGGAATAACTCCAGTCGTCGGAAGTCGCGTTAACCTCGGCTGCAACTGTGGCTGCTGCTGTGCTTACGCCGGCTGTGGCTGTGTCATCCGCTACGACGACTTCGACATGTTCGATCAAGTAACGGTCTGCCAGGCTATAGATCACCGTGCCGAGACTCAGGAGGACTACGATCATCACGATCAGAAGTTTGCGTTTGAAACTCCAGGGTTGTTTTTTTCTTATGTTCATCATTGAACCATCACCTCATCATGTAAGTTGTTAAGGTCATCATACCGGGGCTACCTTTAGTGAAACTGAAATAGTAACCGCACCGGACAATTGGTATACTTTAACAGAGACCCCGCCATTTCCAGCAATGATAAAGAGGGTAAAGGCTATGAATCCAGTCCGTCCCTTAAAATGGCTCCTGCCCCTTATGTAAGCTATGAACTGGGGACGGCAATCAACGCCCGGGAACAGCATTACATTTGGAGTGAATGCGATAATAGCAGGGATGGCACAGAAATGACCGCACTCGCAAAGTTCATTATTGAGATTGTAGAGTCCGGAGAGAGCTATAAAGGCTTGCCGGAGGCTAAAGGCGGTTATGAATAAACGATGATGCGATTGAGGGAACCGCTGATTTTAGCTTTTGTATCAAGGAATCTATTGCTATACTTTAACAACAAGACGGTTATTAGAGCTGCAAGGAGGTTCAGTCATGACGCATCGTATACTGCTGGTTGAGGACGATGAAGATATTAGTAGAATGGTATTTTCTTATTTGGTAAAAGAGGGCTATGAGGTGGAGACTGCATTTGATGGTGAGGCAGCGGAAAAGCTTTTTCATCGCGGCGGCACCTATGATCTGGTTCTGCTGGATCTGATGCTTCCAAAACGAAGCGGCAACGATGTGCTGCAGACGATTCGCCGGGACAGTCTGGTGCCTGTGCTGATCATGTCGGCTAAGGACAGTGATGTGGACAAGGCGCTGGGCCTTGGCTTCGGCGCGGATGATTATATTACGAAGCCGTTCTCGATGATCGAGCTGGCGGCACGGGTGAAGGCGGCGATCCGGCGGGCAGGATATGCCGCTGCTGGAAGTCCTGTTACGGATACAGCTGCCGTTCAGGAGCGCGCCAACACGATAGCACTGCGTGGACTCACCGTCGATCTCGATAATTTCTCGGCGCTGAAGAACGGGGAAGAGGTCAAGCTGACGGCCAAGGAGTTCCAGATTCTTAAGCTGTTCGTGAGCAGCCCCGGCCGGGTGTACACCAAAGCGCAGATTTACAGCGTCGTCTGGGAAGACGATTATTACGGGGATGAGAATGTCATTAATGTACATATGCGCAGACTGCGTGAAAAAATTGAAGATGACCCGTCAAAGCCGGAATACATCAAAACGTTATGGGGCATTGGCTACAAGCTGGGGGATGTGCTGGAATGATCGCTTTTTTGAGTGTGGCTATCCTGCTGCTGCTGATCGTGATCCTCTGGCAGTACCTGCGTCTGCGGGAGCATTCCCGCCACCTCGATTATATCCACACCAAACTTACGAGCATTGTTGACCGGGGCTCGCACGAAAGGCTGCTTCTGTTCAATAGCAACCCTCATCTGCAAACGCTGCTGACTGATCTCAACCGGCTGCTGGACGTCAATCACAAGGGAGCGGTCGAGCTGGCCAAGCTGGAGAAGTCTATGCGCAGCATGCTGGCGAACATCTCTCATGATCTGAAGACTCCGCTGACGGTGGTGCTCGGCTATATTGAAACGATTCTCCATGACGGGAATATAACGGAAGAGGAGCAGGCGCATATTCTGCGGATGATTCATGCCAAGGCAGAAGAGGTGATCCGGCTGATGAACAGCTTTTTTGATCTGGCCAAGCTGGAGTCCGGGGATAAGCAGATCGCGCTGTCGCGGGTGGAGCTGGGCGAGGTCTGCCGGCGGAACATACTTTCCTTTTACGATATCCTGAATGCCAAGGGCAGTGAGGTGGAGATCGGGATTCCGGATGAGGCGATGTACATGATGGGCAACGAGGAGGCGCTGGACCGGGTGCTGTCCAATCTGCTGTCCAATGCGATCAATTACGGGGATGCCGGAGGTGTGCTTGGACTCACCCTCTACAGCGCCGGAGACCAGGTGTGCATAGACGTATGGGACCGGGGCAAAGGCGTCACCGAAGGGCATCAGGATAAAGTCTTCGAACGGCTCTACACGCTGGAGGATTCCCGCAACCGTGACTATCAGGGGAGCGGCCTTGGGCTGACCATCACCAAACGGTTGACCGAACAGATGAACGGCAGCATTACCTTACGCAGCAAACCTTACGTCAAAACGGTATTTACGCTTTCTTTTCGCAGGCTGACCTTCTAAAAACTATACTGGTCCGGCGGCTTAACCTGCACTTACGGCTGCATCTTAAGATTTTCGTAAGAATCAGGTAATAAAAAAGAAAATTCCGCTGTGTACAATAAGAACCAGGAAGACAAACGAAGAAGCCAAAGGGGATAACGGAAATGACCACCATACTGCGTACTTGGGATTTAACCAAGGAGTATCAAGGCAAAGAGGCTGTCAAAGGCGTGAATATGAATATCAAGCAAGGCGAAATTTACGGGTTCCTGGGACCTAACGGTGCGGGCAAAACTACGGTGATGAAAATGATCACCAATCTGGTGAAGCCGACGGCGGGAGAAATTGAATTTTTTGGCGAGTTCATGACAAACCGTTCCTATGAAATGCTGAAACGTATGGGCTGCAT
This sequence comes from Paenibacillus sp. FSL H3-0321, assembly GCF_038002865.1. NCBI lineage: Bacteria > Bacillati > Bacillota > Bacilli > Caryophanales > Paenibacillaceae > Paenibacillus > Paenibacillus sp. FSL H3-0321. The sequence continues at coordinate 6,521,487 of NZ_JBBODH010000001.1, forward strand.
TATTGAATATCCGGTATTCTACGACAAGCTGACGGCAAGAGAAAATCTCCAGCTGCACGGGGAGTATATGGGTTACTACGATGCCAAGGCCATGGAAGAAGCGCTGGAGCTGGTGAAGCTGAAGGGTGTGGACAAAAAGCCGGTCAAGCAGTTTTCCCTGGGGATGAAACAGCGGCTGGGCATTGCACGGGCAGTCATGACGAAACCGGAGCTGCTCATTCTGGATGAGCCGATCAACGGGCTGGACCCCATGGGCATCAAGGAGCTGCGTGAGGTGTTCCGCATGCTGAGCCGTGAGTACGGAATGACGCTGCTGATCTCCAGCCATATTCTGGGTGAAGTTGAACAGGTCGCCGACACCATCGGCATGATCCGTGACGGAATTCTGCTGGAGGAAGTGGCGATGGATACGATACGCAGCCAGAACACGCAATACATCGAACTGATTACCGGAGAGAGCAGCAAAGCGGTGTATGTTCTGGAGCACAAGCTGGGACTCACCAACTTCAAGGTGCTCGACCCGCGAACGATCCGCATTTACGATGCCATACAGCAGCTTGAACTGAATAAAGCACTGGTAGAAGCGGGTGTGGAGCTGGAAAGCCTGAGTAAAAAGAATCATTCGCTGGAAGATCATTTTGTGGAACTGATGGGGGGTGAGGGCATTGCTTAAGCTGATACAACTGGAAATCCGCAAAAACAAACTGGCTGGCATGCTCAAAGGCATTGCAATTGCCAACCTCGCAATTTTTGCCTTTATGCTGCTGCTTACTTACGTTGATTCTGAAGGCGGCGGCAGCGGCGGGGAGTTCAAGTCATATGCAGATATGTTTTCCGGTCTGTATGTTCTTGTCAAGGCTACCTTTGTGGTGTTTGCTTCGGTTGTGCTGAGCAAGCTGGTTATTGATGAATATAAGAACAATACCATTACTTTGCTCTTTATGTACCCTATCTCCCGTAAAAAGCTCCTGGGTGCCAAAATTATCATCGTGTTTTTCTTTACACTAGTCAGTATTTTTGTATCGGATGTTCTGATTGGCGCTCTTCTGATCGGACTTAACTCTTTCACCCATGCGATTCCGGGACAGCTGGATTTGGCTGTGATTCCTGGAGAAATCATCAGGATAGGTGCAGATGCGGCATATGCGGCAGGGATTGGACTAATTCCTTTATATATCGGAATGCGCAAGAAATCCGTACCAGCCACCATAGTTACTGCAGTGTTGCTTGTCAGCGTGATTGCCTCCAATCTTGGTGATTTCCTTCCTAATCTGGTATGGCTCTCCATCTTCCTCAGTCTGGTTGGTATAGCCATCGCTTACCTGTCGATCCGGAATATTGAACAGAAGGATATTGCCTGAAGGTAACCGGAAGTACAGCTTTGAGTGTTTTCATTTCCTGGGTTCCTCTGCTGTGAGGTTAAGGATGGTCCAACCGTTCTTGCTCATCTGCCGGAGGGACTTTTTTGCTGAAAAACCGCTTGGCACCAATGTTTTAGATGGCGACCAACTGCGGTTTTTTTGCTATAATAGTTCTTAATTCAGCAATTTTCGAGTGGAGTACAGATTGAAGTTATGTCTACAGTTTATCCGCAGTTAATGAATAGATGAAGATACAGGATTGAAGCAGCAGAGGAGGTGGGCTATGACTAAACAATGGTCTTTTATTCTGGATCGGGTGCTTTCGGAAGAAGGTGCTTATAAAGCGTTATACGATCATCACCCCGACCTGATAATTGTGCTGGACAGGCAGGGATATTATGTGGACAGCAACCGTGCTTTTGAAGTTGCCGCTGGCGCAGATCCGGAGCTTCATGAGCCATTGTCTGGTTTGCGGCTACACCCTCCCGGAGAAGAACATTTTGCTGCAGCGCTCGGGGGTATCGGCTCAGGCTTTGAACTGGAGGCGGATGAGAGCCGCGGAAGCAGCCCGGCTGCGGTTACGTATGTGCCGGTAAAAGTTGAAGAAGGTATTGCAGGCGTATTCGCCATTATCCGATATGACCAGAGCCGTGTTCTTCCTCTTCTGCTTCAGGAATGGTTCGGCAGGCTCCTGACCGGGGAAGTTTCTCCCATGGAATGGACGGATGAGCGGACACCGGGGCGTGAAGAGGAGCTTATAGAACTGGCTATGGTGGAGGAGCAGCAGAAGGCAGAGCTGGTGCTGGAGATGTCAGAGGACAGGCATCTTAGCCTGATATTCAACTCTATTGCAGCCGGAATCTTCGGGCTCGACACGTTGGGCCGGACCTTCTTTATCAACCGTGAGGGAGCAGATATGCTAGGTTATGAGCCCTACGAGCTGAGGGGGCTGCCGTTGATGGATGTGATCCATCACATCCGTGGAGACGGGTCAAGGTACCAGCAGCATGAATGTCCGATCTGGCAGACCCTGCAGGATGGTGTCACCCGTAGTAGAGGGGATGAAATCTTCTGGCGGAAGGACGGCACCAGCTTTTTTGTCAGCTACCGGATTGCACCGCTTCTGCATAAAGGAATCATCTGCGGTGTTGTGGGTTCATTCAGTGATATTACCAATGAACGGGAGATTCTCCGGGCCAAGGAATCAGCAGAGCAGGCGGCTCAGGCTAAGTCCGATTTCCTGGCGATGATGAGTCATGAGATCCGTACCCCGATGAACGGGATGATTGGCATGGCCGACCTCCTGCTGGAAACAGAGCTGGAAGAAGAGCAGCGCGGCTACGCCGAGATTCTGCGCAGCAGCAGCTACAGTCTGCTGCAAATTCTAAATGACATTCTCGATTTCAGTAAAATGGAAGCCGGCAAAATGCCGCTGCTGTCGGAGAAATTTGATCTGCGCGAAATGCTGGAGAGCATTATAGATTTATTCACCCCCAAAGCAGAAGAGAAAAAGCTGGCGCTGCGCTGGTGGGCGGATACAAGCGTTCCGGCCATAGTGAAGACCGATCCCAGCCGCCTGCGCCAAATCATTGTCAATTTGGTCGGTAATGCGCTTAAATTCACGGAACGTGGAAGCGTAACCTTGTCGGTGAAGAACATTCCGCTGCCGGGTTCACCGGAATACCTGCTGGAATTTTCTGTACGTGATACAGGAGTGGGAATTGCCGACAGCAAGCTGAATCTGCTCTTTCAATCCTTTTCGCAGCTGCATCCGTTCATTAACCGCAAATATGGCGGAACGGGACTGGGACTGGCCATCTGCAAGCAACTCGTCGAGCTGATGGGCGGAACGATTTTTGTGGAGAGTGAAGAAGAACGGGGCTCGACCTTCCGCTTTATGCTGCCATTCGTCCATGAAGAAGCTGAATCAGAAGCAGAAGCGGGAATCACACCCTACCTGTGAACAAGCCTTCTTTGTATTGAATGTTCGAACTGGATTAAACATAGGCATAACAAAAACCAGCAAGCTCCGGTTATCGGAGCATTGCTGGTTTTTTTTGAAAATATAAGAATTTTTATGCTTCGCGCTATAAAGTATCCTTCTATTTCTCGCTGAAACGGATACCGTCCTTTTGAGGACGGCGAAGCCGTTTCCACTTGGCTGTTCAACAGTTAGTGCATATACATGAGGCCTACTGTAGCGGGTCCGCAGTGGCTGCCAATGACACAGCCGGCATGAATGACGGCAATCTCTTCAACATCGGTCTGTTCACGCAGCGCCGCCACCAAAAAGTTGGCATCCTCTTCACCCAGTGTGTGGGCTACGATGAGCAGCTCCTTATCCATTTCCCCGGCATTGGCAAGGGCATGCTGGAGCATTTGTTCCACAGCTTTCTCTTTCTTGCCGCGAACTTTGCTCACCGGTACAATCGCACCGTCAATCAGCCGCAGCACAGGCCGGATCTTCAACAGGCTGCCGATAAAATTCTGCATACCTGAACAACGTCCACCCATATATAAGTAATCCAGTGTATCCACAACAAATTCTGTCTCCACTCGGTCGCGGCATTGCTTCAGCATAGCGGCAATTTCCCTGCTGCTGTGGCCTTTGGCTGCGGCGCGAACCGCTTTCATCACTAGGAGCGCAATCCCTCCGCATAACGTCTGGGAATCGACCACTTGTACGCGTCCTTCAGGAAACTCCCCTGCAGCCAGCAGGGCATTCTGATATGTAGAGGATAAAGAAGAGGAAAGACTGATATAGACGACGTCTCCTCCGCTGCTGATGACTGGCCCAAAAGCGGCCATGAAGTCGGCGGGCGAAGGTGCAGCGGTCTTCGGCAGTGCTCCATTTGCGGCGACACGACGATACACTTCCTCAGGTGTAATGTCTACACCATCCTTGTAGGTACCGTCTTGAAATACTACATACAGCGGGACGATGCCAATATCATACGTTTCCTTCCAGCCTTGCGGCAAATCGGAAGTGCTGTCTGAAAAGATTTTTACGATAGACATGAAATTCTCCTTCACCGAATCTCGGATGACAATATGACATAATAGAATAAGCCATATAATCTGTTTATTATACCAAGCTATTGCCAATTCTCAAAATGAAAATTAATAGAGAAGGAGCTGGAAAATATGCCAATCTCTTTACACGGCTGCTTCCGGCAAGGTTTAAACAAAAAGGACTACCCTAATCGGGTAGCCCAGTTGCTTATTTCTTCATCACCGGAATCCACACTTCACAGACATAATCCTCTGCACCCGGGTCGCCTGGTGGATAAAGCTCGAATTCCGGACCACCTGCATGCTCATAGCCGGTACCCGGGAACCACTCCTGGAAAATCCGCTGCCACACATTTTGAATCGCATGCGGCATGGGGCCGACTGAGGTGAATACGGCCCAGCTTGCGGCTGGAACCACCGCGGTTTCATAGCCTTGGGGATCCGTATCCGGCGTCCCTTCCACTCCGATCCAGTAGGATAGCAGCTCTTTCTCCATGTCCATACTCATACAGATGCCAAGCCAATCTTTGCCTGTGCCGATTTCAATCAGCTTATCCGAAGTGCCGTCTGCATTGCATTCATTCCAAAACTCAGGGATTCTGCGGAAATTCTCTCCTTCCCTGGTCGTAACCTCCATTGATTTGCCGATGACGGTAAATGCGTCTTTCTCCACGATTCTGTATTCCATTTCCTGATCTCCCTTCAATGATAGATGGAAGGAGAGGCGGGGGAATGCTTTGAGCTGTACACCCGGTTCACGCGCGGCGGAGGGGGTCAGTCCATGCGCTTTGCGGAACGCTTTGGCGAAGGCTTCCGGGGAGTCATATCCATATTTCAGCGCTACATCCAGCACCTTGATTTTGGAAATGGCCAGCTCCTGGGCGGCCAAAGTCAATCTGCGCTTGCGGATATAGTCTGCCACCGTTACCCCTGTCAGCATGCCGAACATGCGCTGGAAATGAAAAGGGGAGACATGAGCCACCTTAGCCACTTCTTCTATGCGCAGGGGTTCGGTCATTTTGCTCTCCATATAATCCAAGGCATTTTTCATTCGGATCAGCCATTCCACGTTTGCCATCTCCCTTTTGCATTTATACTATCATGAGCCAGTCAATCAAGCCTGTTATTCTCTGCTCATTAATGACAGGTTAACACAAATCGGGTGTATGCTATAGACGAATTTGATAGACCCGGGCTTCATAAGGCCGCAAGGTTGCAAGGCTGGCAGCATCCGGCTCTCCCGGATAGTTGCCGATAATGATGCTGGTTACAGCCGCCAGCTCAGCAGGAAGATCAACCGGCTGCGGGTCAGCGCTGAAATTCAGCAGAATAAGCCACTGTTCATCGTCTAACGTCCGGGTATAGGCATAAATGTATTCATGCTCCGTCAGCAGCAGCTTATATTCGCCGTAAGCCATAATCTGATGTTCTTTACGCAAGCTAATCAGCTTCTGGTAATAATAAAACACGGAATCCGGATCAGCCAGTGCCTGCTCTACATTGATATCTTGGTAGTTCGGGTTAAGCTTCAGCCATGGCGCGCCCTGAGTGAAACCTGCATTTGCGGACGCATCCCACTGCATCGGAGTGCGGGCATTGTCCCGGCCTTTCGTGTGGATAGCCTGTAGGATCGTCTCATGCTCCGCGCCGCCTTCCGTGACCTTTTCCCGGTACATATTCAGGATCTCGATATCCTTATAATCTTCCAGCACAGGGAATTTCACATTCGTCATGCCGATTTCTTCACCTTGATAGATGTAGGGCGTGCCTTTCAGCGTATGCAGCAGTGTAGCCAGCATTTTGGCCGACAGAACACGGTATTCACCATCATTGCCGAAACGTGAGACCATCCGCGGCTGGTCATGATTATTCAGGTACAGGCTGTTCCAGCCGCGTTCGGCTAAGCCAACCTGCCATTTATGCAGAATGTCGCGCAAGCCTTTGAGGCTCCAAGGGGTGACATCCCATTTGCCGCCGGGCCCGGAGTCCACATCCATATGTTCAAATTGGAACACCATCTGCAGCTCCTGCCGGTCTTCGGCAGTGTACAGAATTGCATCCTCTACACTGGCCCCTGGAGTTTCGCCAACCGTCATCACCTCATATTTGGAGAGAACCTCACGGTTCATTTCCTGCAAATATTCATGGACCCGCGGGCCGTTCATAAAATATTCGCCGCCACCGGCCAGTTCTCCCGGAGCCAGACCCTCTCTGTGAGCGGAAGGAAGGCCTTCCACCTTGGAGATCATATTAATGACGTCCATCCGTAAGCCATCGACACCTTTGTCGAGCCAGAACGCGATCATTTTGTAGAGGGCTTCGCGAAGCTGCGGATTCTCCCAGTTGAGATCCGGCTGCTTGCGGGAGAACAGATGAAGATAATATTCTCCGGTAGCTTCATCCAGCTCCCAGGCCGGACCGCTGAAGACGGAGCTCCAATTGTTGGGCCGTTCGCCGTTTGGTCCGCCGGGCCGCCAAATATAATAATCGCGGTAAGGGTTGTCCAGGGAGGAACGGGATTCGGCAAACCATGCGTGTTCATCTGAGGAATGGTTGATCACAAGGTCCATCATCAGCTTGATGCCGCGTTCATGAAGTCCGGCCAGAAGCTCCTCCCAGTCCTTCAAAGTGCCGAACTCATCCATAATATCCTCGTAATCGCTAATGTCATAACCATTGTCGTCGTTGGGGGATTTATAGACCGGGGACAGCCAGACAACATCGACGCCGAGCTTCTGCAAATAATCGAGGCGGGAGATAATCCCTTGCAGATCCCCGATTCCGTCTCCGTTGCTGTCCTGGAAGCTGCGAGGGTAGATTTGATAGACTACGGCTTCTTTCCAAAAGGCTTTTTTCATTTTAAACGACTCCTTTGAGTGATTTTATAATGAAACCATAATGAATAATAAAAGATATAGGATGAACTTAAAAAGATCTTAGTGGGCAGCAGTAACGGAGGGGAAGTTTGGAACTGTAGGAGCTTTAGCGTCCGCCTTTATGTTTGGATTTCATCCGCAAATTGCGGCAACAATCAAGAAATCCAAACATAACAGCGGCCGGAAGTCCAAACATTCCCCGGAGATACGGCGTAAGCCCATTCTGCAGATTTTTGAGTTTAACCTATAAAAACAACCCCGAAGGAGATTGAAGCCTCCGGGGCCGGTTATAGGAATTATGCCGTGACGGTGGAGCCTTCAGCAGTGACGCTGCTGAGTCCGTTCACAGTATACTCCTTGCCGTGAATCGTGATGGACGCCGGAATATCGGTTTCATTGACAACCGTAACCTGTACATCGGTAACAATGACTTTAAGCCGCGAACCGCGGAACATGATCTTGAAGGAATACGAAGTCCAGTGTCCCGGGTTGGAAGGCTTAAGGATCAAGCGGTCTTCCTGAACGCGCAGTCCGCCGAAGCCGTGTACAATCGACATCCAGGTTCCCGCCATGCTTGTAGTATGGCAGCCGTCTTCCGTGTCATTGTTGTAATTGTCGAGATCCAGTCTCGAAGTCCGCAGGTACATTTCATAAGCCTTATCCTTATACCCCAGCTCGCAGGCAAGAATCGCATGGATACATGGGGAGAGGGAGGATTCATGCACGGTAATCGGCTCGTAGAAGTCGAAATTCCGTTTCTTGGTGTCCAGATCGTAACGGTCGCCAAGGAAATATAAACCTTGCAGCACATCGGCCTGTTTAATGAAGCAGGAACGCAGAATGCGGTCCCAGGACCATTTTTGATTCAGCGGCAGATTCTCTGGCAGAACATCCTTCACCTGAATGATCTCTTTATCGAGGAAGCCGTCCTGCTGCAGGAAGATGCCGCGTTCTTCATCGGCCGGATAGTACATTTTGGCGATGATTTCATTCCATTGTGTGGTTTCGCTGTCCAGAAGCCCCAGCTTATCGGCAAGCTCTGCATACCGGGAAGCCTCGTTCTCCTGCAGATATGCCAATGCTTCCAGCGTGTATTCCATCGTCCAGGCAGCAATCCGGTTTGTATACCAGTTGTTGTTGACGTTATTCTCGTATTCATTAGGTCCGGTTACGCCGAGCATCACATATTTGTCCTTGTGCGCCACGTAGTGAACGCGTTCTTCCCAGAAGCGGGAGATTTCCACAAGCACTTCAAGACCATATTGGCCGAGATAAGCTTTGTCCCCGGTGTAATTAACGTAGTTGTAAATCGCATAGGCAATCGCGCCGTTACGGTGAATTTCTTCGAACGTGATTTCCCACTCATTGTGGCATTCTTCACCGTTCATCGTCACCATCGGGTACAGTGCCCCTTTTTTATAACCAAGCTTAAGCGCATTTTCTTTGGCTTTTTCCAGATGTTTGTAACGGTAAATCAGCAGGTTTCGGGAGATTGAAGAATCCGCTGTACTTAAGTAGAACGGCACACAGTAAGCTTCTGTATCCCAATAGGTGCTGCCGCCGTATTTTTCCCCGGTAAAGCCTTTGGGTCCGATGTTCAGACGGTCATCTTCACCGGTGTAGGTCTGGTTAAGCTGGAAAATGTTAAAACGGATCGCCTGCTGTGCCGACACATCACCTTCAATGATAATGTCGCTTTCCTTCCATTTATCTCCCCACGCAGTAGCCTGTTCGGTCAAAAGTGCAACGAATCCGGCTTCCTGGGCGCTTTGCAGTGCCGTCTGCGCAGCATCAACCAGCTGTCCCAGGCCGTAATTGCGGGAAGTGACATTGGCAGCATATTTATAGATGACAACCTGATCGCCGGTTTGCACGGGGATAGTTACCGTACTGCCCACATATTTCTCCTGCTCGGTGACTTCAGCTTCTGCAGTAAGCTTTTCGCCATTGACCAGAATATCAAAGACAAATGCCGAGGTGACGTGAAAATCAAGTTTTTTCGTCTTCAGGGTGAGGTATCCGCCGTCCGGCTCGCCTTTCTTCTCCACTTCGTTCCAGAATTTCTCGTCATAGTTGGCATCCTTGTTCTTGATGTCGCCGTCAAGGTAAGGCGTAACGGTAAGCTTTCCGGTAAAATTCACCGGAATGATCGAATAGCGGATCGCGCCGATCTCACGGCGGGCCATGCTGACGATGCGGATACTTTCCACCTTAACTTCCTTGCCGTCCTCAAGAGTGGCGGTGAAGCTGCGGGAAAGTGTGCCTTCCTTCATGTTGAGCACCCGGCGGAACTCAGTAACGGTGCAGGTAGCCAAATCCAGCGGTGTGCCGTCGATGTCGATGTTAATGCCAATCCAGTTGGTGCTGTTCAGCACTTTGGCAAAATACTCCGGATAGCCGTTTTTCCACCAGCCGACCCGGGTTTTGTCCGGATAATACACACCGGCCATGTAGCTGCCTTGCAGGCTGTGTCCGCTGTATTTCTCTTCAAAGTTGGCTCTTCCGCCCATATATCCGTTTCCGATGCTAAATACGCTCTCAGAAATTTCTTGGGTCTGGGGATCGAAGGATTCTTCAATGATTGACCATTCATCAATTTTTAAATATTGCTTCATTATTACCGGCTCCTTTTTAGGTGGGGATGATATAAATGGAACTATGAGTTCGACTATTCAGGTTACGTGCTGGCTGCCCCTCGGGCGAATGGATGTTACGATCGCTGTTGTCCCCGGATGCTCGGAAATGGGGGTATTGGGCAAGCATCCGGGGACAAAGACGAACGCAGGGTCTTCTTCGAAGGTCCGTCCGCCTTCACTGCTGCTCAGCGTAACTTTGTTCTCACATATAGTTCAGGTAAATAGAGTAGGGCAAAAGACAATTCACAGGGTTGCTGATAGATGTTAATGTTCGTCAAACCGTTGCAAAAGATTCCCGCAATTCCGTAACGCTGATCTGCTGGAGAGAAGGCACAACGATGTTCGCTGCCCCCAGTGTTGCAGGAGAACCGATGCCTACGCTGCGCATACCGGCGCGGGTGGCAGCGAGGATTCCGGCCTCGGCGTCCTCAAAGACCACGCAGTGCTCAGGGGATACGGCGAGTGCCTGGGCCCCCAGCAGGAACACTTCAGGATCAGGTTTGGCCGCGCTGGTATGTGTGCCGTCGATGATCGCATCGAAATACGGTGTCAGACCGGTGTTATTCAAGATGGTCATCGCGTTTTTGCTGGCGGAGCCAAGGGCGACTTTGATGCCGGATTCCCGGCATTTCTTCAGAAAGTCCAGGGCACCAGGCAGAATCTCCGAGCTGTCCATCTTGGCGATGTATTCGACATAGCGGTTGTTTTTTTGCTCGGCCAGCCGGGCTTTTTCCGCCTCGTCCAGTGAAAGTCCGCCGATTTCCAGCAGAATATCCAGTGAAGCGGCGCGGCTGACACCCTTAAGGCGTTCGTTATCCTGTTCGGTGAATTCAAACCCAAGGGTTTCCGCGAGTTCTCTCCAGGCGATAAAATGATATTTGGCAGTGTCGACGATCACACCGTCCAAATCGAACAGGCAGGCTTTAATTTCTGACATGTTGATCCTCCTAAAAGTTTTGTAAGCATAGCTTCCTTGAATCGACTAGCTATTTTGACGGATATATTGCGGTTTATAAGTAGCGCAAACGTTTGAACAAAGTTCGAAAAAATAAATGAAGCACTTTCGCTTCATTTATTCTTGTGACCTGATCATTTCTTCCCTGGAGCATACATAGATGACTCTCTAACGATCAAGCGGTGGGGAATGACAAAACGGTTCGTATATCCTGCCTGAATACCCGGCTTCTTGATGCTTTGGATCAGCACTTGGGAGGCCGTATAGCCAAGATGATAAATTCCGATGTCGATGCTGCTGATCGGCGGGCTGGACAGTTCCGATAGTGGGATGTTGTTAAAGCTGACAATCGCCAAATCTTCCGGAACCTTGTATTTCAGTTCATTCAGTCCGCGCAATACTCCGAAAGAGACCATATCGTCCACTGCAACAAGTGCTGTTGGACGGTTCGGGAGATTCATGAAAAATGACATCGCCCTATATCCGCTGTCCTGCAGAAACTCGCCCTCTACAATCCACTCTGTACGCATCTCCAGGCCACTGTTCAGCATGGCTTTGCGGTATCCTTCGAGGCGGTCGCGTGAAACGATGAGGTTAGGCGGTCCGCTGACAAAACCAATGCGTTCATGTCCCATGGAGATTAGGTGGTTTGTAGCGTCGTAAGCGGCCATGACATTATCATTATCCACGGATAAAATATCCTCATAGCGGTCGCTTCGCCCAACAAGCACGAAGGGGTAGCCGCCTGATTCCAGAAAATCAATAACCGCATCATCTTTGCGTGAATACAGCAGAATAACGCCATCAACACGGCGGCCCTTCAATAGGCGGGAAACAGCCTCAAGCTCTTCCTTTTCGTTTGCTCCGGAGCTAATCAACACATCATAACCGGATCGGCTCGATTGAGTCACAATCCCTCTGATTAATTCCATAAAAAACAGATTGGAGAACAGCTCCTCAGCCGGTTTCGGTAAGATGATGCAAATGCTGTTAGTGGTCTTCGAAACGAGGCTTTTAGCCATCATATTCGGAGTGTAGCCCATTTCCTCCATAATCACTTTGACCTTGCGGGAAGTTTCTAGGCTGATTCTGGGATGACCTGACAACACCCGGGATACAGTGGAGGGAGAAACTCCCGCTTTCTTAGCCACGTCCTTGATGGTAACTGTCATAGAAACCTCCTCATGGAACCGTTTGCTTTACAAAGTAATATTAATCGAAGTGCTGTAAATTGTAAATAGACAAAGTCTTTCTAAAAGCCCTTTAGAGCCGATTTGGGAATAAGGGCTAGAACCTTCGCTTTAAATTTGCACATTTCCACAAATGAAATGGAAAAATATAAAAAATATTTGTATATGATGTAAAAATGCTGCCGGGTAAGCTGAAATGTAAAGTCATACAATGCGCAAACGGTTTTTCTTTAAAAGTCTTACGCTACATATGTTTATTCTATTATTGATGATGCAAATCTGTGCAATAAATGGCATTACTGCAGGCCTATTAGTATGAACTTTCTGTCCCGGCTGACGGGTGATTTAGCAATTTATTTTTTTGGTTGACAACAAGTTGAGACTAAGATTAGTATGTTAAACAAGGTATAAAAGCGCTTACAAGCGCTTATTTTGTGCAACATGTCTGCTGCACAAAATAAAGTTTGCAGTGAATGTGTAGGTTTGTTATTTTTGCAAACGTTTGCGCAATGAATTCAAAATTGAAATCTATAAGGGGGTGTCATTCCATCAGGCTTTAGAAGCATGAAATGTTGGATCAAGGAATAAGAAATCAGTGTTATCTCTGTTCAGGAATCGAATGCAAATATGGGGGGATTGAAGGAATGAAATTGGCTTTATGGGGTAAAAAGGCTTTTGCCATCAGTATGATCCTTATTCTTGTGTGCTCTTACTTTACAGGGTACACGGCAAAAGTGGATGCAGCCACATCCAAAGTTGTGCTTGTAGGCGACCTCCAGTCAGAATTGTCTGCTGGTTCAGGGCAAGTGGAAGACTGGTCACCAGATGCAACAGTCACTCAGATGACCTACACAAACAATGGTACTTATGTCTTTACAGGCACGCTGCCGGCAGGGACCTATAAGTACAAGGTAGCCCTTAACGGCACCTGGGACGAAAGCTATGGATACAGCAGTTATACCCATACTGAAGGAACCGATGACGGCGGCAACATCGTGATTACATTGGCTGCTGAAACAACGGTTACCTTCTATTTCAACGAGATTACCCAAAAAATTGCCGACTCGACGTATTACTCGCCAATAGCAGACAACAGACTGCCGCGGCTGGTGGGTACTCTGCAAAGTGAGCTTGGCGATGCGGGCGATTCCTCGCCAGCCGACGCGAAGACGACATTGTCCGATCCGAACTTTGATAATGTATATGAGCGGACGGCTGATCTTCCTAAAGGCGACTATTCGTACAGCGTCTTTGTGCCGGGAGCAACCCCGCAGGAGGATAAGTCTTATCCTGAGCATGAACAGGCCTTGAATCTGCCAGCGGATCTGCCGGTCACCTTCAAATACAACGCGGCGGATCATGCTGTCAGTGCCAAATTTACGGCTCCGGTTGTTCCGGGTAACAATGCCCCTGTACCCGATGGGCATATGCGGGTTCACTACCAACGTACAGCCGGTGATTATACGGATCAGGGTTTATGGCTCTGGGATGATGTAGCTGCACCTTCCTCCGGGTGGCCTGCGGGTGCCACACCATTCCCTGAAGGTCAAACTGATTCTTATGGGGCGTATACTGACGTGCCGCTTAAGGCAGGAGCCAAAAAAGTCTCCTTCTTAGTCGTCAACCGCAACAATCAGGCCAAAGACGGCGGCGACAAGCTGTTCACAATCAATACTCCGCAAGCGAATGAAATCTGGATCAAGGAAGGTTCGGATCAGGTGACGCCGTATGAGCCGGCAGTAATTCCTGCGAATACCGTCCGGATTCATTACATGAGAGGCGACAATCATCAAAGCCAGTACGGTTTATGGCTGTGGGATGATGTCGCAACAGCACCGGTTAACTGGCCGTCGGATGCTGCTCCGTTTCTCCCTGAGAATGTGGACCGCTTCGGTGCGTATATCGATATTCCGCTGAAAGAAAATGCCAAGAAAATTGGCTTCCTTATCGTTAACCCGACAAACGAGGACAAGGACGGCGGCGATAAAGCTTTCAGCCTGCTGGACCGTTACAATCAGCTGTGGGTAAAAGAAGGGGATAACAATGTCTATGTTTCTCCGTTCGGGGAACAACCGGTAGGACTCGTGTCGGCTGAAGTACTATCGACCAGCAAAATCCTTCTGGGCTTCACCTTAACCGACGGTTTAGATGCTGCTGCATTAAAAGCTGGAATTACCGTCAAGGACAAAGAAGGTACAGCTGTCCCGGTAAATGCAGTAACCATTAAGAGCCCGACTTCCATTGAGGTGGATACAGCAGCTTTTGACCTGGGTAAAACGCCGCTGAGTGTATCTTTTTCCGGTAAAACGGTGTCTGCTTCCGGCGGCTGGAGAATGATCGATGAAATGTACAATTATACAGGGGACGACCTTGGGGCTGAATATAATGCGGCTGAGAAATCGGCCACGCTCAAGTTATGGGCTCCTGTGGCCAGTTCTGTTGTGGCAAATGTGTACGATAAGAGTGATGCAACTAAGCTTGTCGGCCATATCAGTCTGACTAAGGGCGAACAAGGCGTTTGGTCTGCGAAGCTGAAGGCATCTGATTTAACAGGCGCTCCCGGGGAGTCAGATGTAAGCGGATACTATTATCAATATGAAGTTACCAATGACGGGGTTATGAAGCAGGTGCTTGATCCGTACGCCAAGTCCATGGCTGTGTTCACTGTGGATACCACAGGTGCTGCGGGCGCTGGCGGAGATACAGTGGGTAAAGCGGCCATCGTTGACCTGAGCCGGACCAATCCGGCTAACTTCCATGAGGCAGATATCGCCGGTTATGAACAACGCGAGGATGCCGTCATCTATGAAGTCCATGTCCGTGATTTCACGTCGGATATTTCAATCGAAAGCAGTCTGGGCGGCGAACGCTGGGGCACCTATGCCGCTTTTGAGAAGAAGCTGGATTATATTAAATCTTTGGGCGTAACCCATATTCAGCTGATGCCTGTAATGGCATGGTATAACGGCGACGAGACGAAGATGGGACAAAGAGAAAGTGAATATTCAGCGCAAAATAATCAGTACAACTGGGGATATGATCCGCATAGCTACTTCTCCCCGGATGGCGCATATTCACAGAATCCTGCCGATCCAGAACTGCGGATCAAGGAGCTTAAAGGGCTTATCGACGCAGTGCATGAGGCCGGGATGGGCGTCGTTCTGGATGTTGTCTATACCCATATGGCGAAGAAGGAATTCTTGAACGATATCGTGCCTAATTATTATGCGTTCCAGGATGCAAACGGCAACTTTATCGGCGGTTTCGGCAACAACCTGGCGACAAACCATAAGATGGCGGAGAAGCTGATGGTGGATTCCGTCAAGTACTGGTTCAGTGAATACAAAATCGACGGCATGCGCTGGGACATGATGGGAGATGCCACGGCAGATGCTGTGCAGGCTGCCTATGATGCCGCAGCAGCCATTAACCCGCAGGCGCTGTTCATCGGCGAGGGCTGGAAAACGTTCGGCGGAGCTGCTTCCGATCCTTCTCTTGCAGGTAAAGGCGCGGATCAGGATTGGATGAATAAGACGGATAGTGTCGGCGTATTCTCCGATGAATTCCGCAATGAATTGAAATCAGGTTATGGTTCGGAAGGTGAACCGAGGTTTATTACGGGCGGGGCACGTTCCATTGAGACGATACTGGACAATATTAAAGGCCAGCCGTCCAATATCCCGGCGGATGATCCGGGGGATATCGTGCCGTACATTGAAGCCCATGACAATCTGACACTGCATGATGTAATTGCGCAGTCCATCAAGAAAGATCCGGCAATTCCCGGGAACGAGCTGGAAATACAGAAGCGGATCAGGCTCGGTAACATGCTGATATTCACTTCCCAGGGTACCTCCTTCCTGCAGGCAGGCCAGGAGTATGGACGCACCAAGCAGTGGAAGGCAGATACTATTCCTGAGCAAAAAGCTACAGAGCTAAAGGACGCAAACAATAATTCATTCGGGTATTTCATTCATGATTCCTATGATTCATCGGATGCGGTCAACATGTTCGATTGGTCCAAGGTAACCGATGAAGTGAACTTCCCGGTGCAGAACATGACCAAAGATTATACCTCAGGCCTCATTAAGCTGAGAAAGTCTACAGATGCATTCCGTCTGGGCGACATGAGTCTGGTGGATTCTAATGTCAGCCTGATTCCGGCGCCGGAAATGAAGGAGACCGGTCTTGTGATCGGGTACAAGAACAAGGCCACTGATGGCACCGGCATCTATTATGTGTTCATGAATGGCGACAATGTATCCCGAACGCTGACACTTTCCGAGGATTTAACAGGCGGCAGCGTACTGGCCGATGATGACGAAGCGGGTACTGAAGTTATCCCTGCTGCAGCCCAGTCCGGTTTTGCATTAACGGCTACGTCCATTGAACTGCAGCCGTTGACTGCTGTAATTATCAAGATGGATGCCGCAGCAGCTGTGCTGAGTTCTCTGGAAACGGACAGCAGCAGCTACTCACTGCAAATTGGCAGCACACATCAATCGGTTGTATATGCTAAATATGATGACGGCAGCAAACGGTCGGTTACGAATACTGCCACCTATATTTCCGATAAACCGGAAGTGGCTGCCGTTACAAGCAAAGGTCTCGTAAAGGGGCTCAAGGCTGGAACAGCCAACCTTACCATTACCTATGGCGGAAAAACAACGAAGGTAACCGTGAAGGTAACGAAAGAGCCGGTGGATAGCAAACGTTATGTCCAATTGACCTATGTCCGTGACGACAAGGATTATACGGATTGGAATCTCTGGATATGGAACACTGGAGTTATAAATGATCAAATTGATTTCACAACGTTTAAGGATGGTAAAGCCAGTGTTCTGATTGAGGTGGCGCCAAATGCCACAAGCGTGGGTTTCGTACTGCGCAAAGGAACGGACTGGAATACGGGCAAACAAGACTACCCGGATGACCGTGTTATTCCGCTTACCCCGGGTGAAAATTTCACCAAGGTCATTGTGACCAGTATGGTGAAGGAGCTTGACATCAAGCCGGTTATTAGCGGTCCGGTCATGAAGGACGGAACGATTACCTTCAAGTACCGTGATGACGAGCTTTTCCGCAGCGGCAACATGGAATCTATCAGCGAGGTCAAAGTGAAAGTAAACGGCAAAGAATACCCGATGGTGTATGATCCGTCGAGTGAGTGGTTCAGTTATCAACTGACTGGTGTGGAAGAAGGAACGTATAAGTATACCTTCCTGATCACTAAGGATGGAGTTACTGAAGAACTCACCGATCCGAAAAATACGGTGAACGGTGAATCGGTTGCCGTATATCATCGTCCAGACGTTACAGTCAGTGCAAAAGTTCAACCGGAAGCTGTCACATCGAGTGAAAATGCCATTGTGACTGTCAGTGCAGCCTCCGAAGAAGCTGTAACCTATACGCATGGATTCATGGATCTGACTGCCATTGGGGGTCCAAGCGAAGTGAAGCTCGATACCGGGCTCATGAAACAGACCATTGCGGTGAAGGATACCGTAGCCGCGGGCATCAAAACCATTCCGGTCACGCTTATTGACCAGTACGGAAATACGCATAAAGGCAGCACCTCCATTGAAGTGAAAGCCAGAACCTATACGGGAGCCAAGCTGGATTTCGATTGGGATGAGGCACGGATCTATTTTGCCCTGACCGACCGCTTCAAGGATGGTGACCTCACCAACAATGAGAACGTCGATAAAACACATCTTGAAGCCTACCACGGCGGAGACTTCCGCGGGATGATCAACAGTCTGGACTACCTTCAACAGCTGGGGATCAACACGCTCTGGATTTCGCCGATTGTCGACAACATTGATTTCAATAAGGGGGTTGATTTCGGCGGTACGCAGCATGCTTACCATGGATACTGGGCCAAGGATTTCACCCAACTGGATGAACATCTTGGCGATATGGCGACCTTCCGCGAACTGATTGAGAAGGCACATGACAAGGGTATCAAAATCATGGTTGACGTTGTGCTGAATCATGCAGGCTATGGTTTGGAAGCAGAGGATAACTATCCGGCCGTTACCGCAGAGGATAAAGCGCGCTTTGAGGGCATGCTCCGTACGGACGGTATATCGGCCGATACTGACCCGATCAAGGGAGAGCTTGCCGGCTTACCGGACTTCAAAACGGAAGATCCTGCAGTTCGTGCGAAAATTATTGAGTGGCAAACGGGCTGGCTGGACAACGCACGGACAGCGCGTGGCGATACCATCGACTATTTCCGTGTGGATACCATTAAGCATGTGGAAGATACGACATGGAAAGCATTCAAAAATGCGCTGACAGCAATTGATCCCGACTTCAAACTGGTCGGTGAATACTACGGAGGCACCATTGACAGCGATGGCGGCATGCTGCAAACCGGGCAAATGGACGGTTTGCTGGATTTCGGCTTCAAGAATGCGGCAAAAGATTTCACGAACGGCAAAATCAGTGATGTGGATGCTTACCTTCAGGACCGTGAATCGAAGATTGACAATACCCGGATGATGGCTCAGTTCTTGAGCAGCCATGACGAGAACGGCTTCCTGTCTGACTATGTGGACGGGGACAAAGGCAAGCTGAAAATCGCTGCCGCTCTGCAGATTACAGCTAAAGGACAGCCAGTTATTTACTATGGTGAAGAACTCGGACGTTCAGGCAGAAATGCCGGAGACATGTCGAAGGGAGAATTCAGCGAAAACCGTTCGGATATGCCGTGGGATCAGCTTACTGCTGAGCAGGGTCTTCACGACCACTATCAGAAGCTGCTGAATATCCGTGCCAAATACTCTGCGGTATATGCTAAGGGTACACGTACGAAGCTGGCAGGTTCGGATGAACTAGGATATTTGGCTTTTGACAAGCAGTACGGTTCCCAAAATATTGTGACGCTCATCAACACCAGCACGAAGGCTGTAACTGCAAGTATTCCAGTGCCGTACACAGCATTTGCTTCTGTAATAGATGAGTACAGCGGCAGAACCTATGCCGTATCATCCGACCGGAAAGTAACGCTTGAGCTCCCGGGCAGAGATGAGGGCGGAACAGTTATTCTGGCGGTGGTATCTGATGGAACGCCGGGACCTGTACCCACTCCGACACCGACACCAGCACCAACGCCAACAACAACTGCAGATCCGCAAAGCATTGGGGTAGACAGTTTGAAAAACGGCAAGGATGGCAAGGTGGAAGTGCAGGTTGCTGCAGGCAAGCAATCAGTGCTCATACCGATTCAGGCAGCGGGCGTCCTCGGAACAAATGATTTGGTGCTTCATATGGGCGGCATTTCTGTAACCCTGCCTAGTGCAGTGCTGAGCGGGATTCTAGGAAGCTTGTCCGGGACTGAGGGGGAGGGTGCGCACATTCTGTTCGCAACCAGTCCGCTTCAAGGCAATGCGGCAGACACCTTCCTGGCCGGGCTGAAGCTTCAGGATACCAGAGTGACCGCTGCATCGGATGTATATGAGTTTACACTGCATATTGTCAAAAAAGACGGCACCCGTATTCCGGTTACGACCTTTAAAGCGCCGGTTACGCTTGCTTTCAAAATTACCGGCAATCCGGATAAAGATCTGCTCGGTATCTATGTTCTGGGCGATAGCGGAAGTGTGGCATATGCGGGTGGAACCTTGAACGGGAATGTCATTACGGCACAAGTTACGCATTTCAGCAAATATGCGGCACTTGAGCTCGACAAGACATTTAAGGATGTTCCGGCAGCCAATTGGGCGGCAGCGGCGATTAAATCGCTTAGCGCCAAACAAATCGTTACGGGTGTTACCTCTTCCGAATTCAAACCAAAGAGCAATGTCAGCCGCGCGGAATTTACCGCACTGCTGGTTCGTGCGCTTGGTGTGACTGTGGAAGGTCAGGCTGCATTCGCTGATGTGAAGCCTGATGCCTGGTACTCTTCGTACGTGGCAACAGCAGTTAGCCGGGGAATTGTGACCGGACGAAGCCAAGAGAGCTTTGCGCCAAATGCTGCCATCAGCCGCGAGGAAATGGCCGTTATGGTTATTCGTGCGCTGGAAGTCAAACAAGGTAAGAAGGTTGAGGTGGCCTCCGGGACAACCCGGTTTGCAGATGCTTCCGGCATCAGTGCCTGGGCGGGCTCTTATGTAAATGCCGCTGCAGAGCTGGGGTTAGTGCAAGGAAAAGCCGATCATAAGTTTGCTCCCAAAGAGCTGATGACCCGCGCTGAAAGCGCACAAGTGATCTACAATCTGCTTGGCAAATAAATAGCCACATAACGAAAACGGCACTCTTCATCGCGAAGAGTGCCGTTTTTTATTTATGAATGATATCAGGTCTGGATTGAATTGATGGAGCTTGTTATACTACCGCCTTAATGACGGTATAGCCGTATGCTGGCAGCTTAATTGACAGCTTGCCACGCTCAGCGCGCAAGGATTCGCCAGTGAACAGGTTCTCCCATTGACGTTCTTCTACGCCAATGTGGAAAGTCTGGCCTGTCCCTTCTGTGTTCATCAGTACGATGATAATATCATCGCCAAGACTGCGTTCATAAGCCAGCTTGCTGCCCTGCGGGGCCGCCTCCAGGAAGGTGAGGGCGCCGGTGCGGAGTGCAGGATGGCTGCCGCGGATCTCAATCAGCTTGCGGAAAAAGCCGAACAGCTCGCGGTCCTGCTTCTCGGGATCCCACTCCATGCATTTGCGGCAGCCCGGATCGCCTTCGCCATCCATTCCAATTTCAGCGCCGTAGTAGATGCACGGCGTGCCCATAAAGGTGAACTGGAACAATGTGGCCAGTTTCAGCTTGTTCTTGTCTCCTCCGGCCAAGGTCAAGAGGCGCGGTGTATCATGGCTGTCCAGCAGATTGAAGGCCACTTCACTGGCCTGCAGCGGGTAACGCGACAGCTGCTTGCCGATGGCATTGGCAAAAGCTTCGGCGTCAAGCGTGCCGGAGACGAAGAAATCAATTACGGCATCGGTGAATGGATAGTTCATTACCGCATCGAATTTATCACCTTCCAGCCAAGGGGCAGATTCATGCCAGATTTCACCCAAAATATAAGCTTCGGGATTTGCGCGTTTTACTACTTTGCGGAAGTCGCGCCAGAATTCATGATCGACCTCATTGGCAACGTCCAGACGCCAGCCGTCAAGGCCTACCTCACGAATCCAGTATTCAGCTACATTCAGCAAATATTCTTTAACTTCAGGATTCTCTGTATTCAGCTTTGGCATCAGCGGTTCGAAGGCAAAGGAATCATAATTCGGGATGTTGTCCACCACCTGCAGCGGGAATTCGCGGACATGGAACCAGTCCTTGTAGCGGGAGTTCTCTCCGTTCTCCAGCACATCAACGAATGGGGCAAAGGTTCTGCCTGAATGATTGAACACGGCGTCCAGCAGCACGCGAATGCCGCGTTCATGGCAGGCATCGACGAGTTTTTTGAGTGTCTTCACATCACCGAAATGCGGATCAACCTTCATATAGTCCTCTGTATCATACTTATGGTTGGTAGTCGCCGCGAAGATGGGAGTGAAATAGATGCCGGTAATGCCAAGCTCGGTCAAATGATCCAGATGGTCAATGACTCCTTGAAGATCTCCGCCGAAGAAATTTTCCGGTGTAGGCGTACTGCCCCATGGCTGCACATTCTCTGGATTCAGACTGGGATCACCGTTCGCAAAGCGCTCCGGAAAGATCTGATAGAAGACAGCGTCCTTCACCCATGCCGGCGGTGCGAACACATCTACAGGGTTTATGTACGGAAATTCAAACAGCCGGTTCGGATTCGCCGGACGTTCTGTCTGAAAGTCGCTTTCCGTCATCCAGATCCGCTCATGACCTTTTTGCAGCAGGAAACCGTATTTCAGCCTGCGGTACAGGGGAACCGACTCGCATTCCCAATAATCAAACATCGCATCCGAAGTGAAAAGCTTCATCGGAATCAATTCTTTAGTAGCATCCCAGGCATATTTATCGCCGGCCCAGGCGAACACCTCTGTCAAATCTCCCTTTTTGGCACGTAGACGAAGATGGATGGTTTGGCGGTCATAGGCATAAGACCAATTCAAGCGCGGACGGTGGTATACAGCTTCCAATAACATGATAATTCCTCCTAAAGTTGGTTTGTGTTGTGGAATCCCAATGCAGAACTAAGACGGTGCATTATGCGCAATTTGCATGAAGTGGATATATAAGGAACTTAAGGGGTGATATACGGACATGTGCCCGCAGTGCGCAAACATTGTGCCACGATTGCACAATATCGCCCTTACATTCGCCCATAGCAAAGAGGCACAACCGCCGCCGAAGAGATAGTTCCGAGGTTGTACCTGTGTCAAGTAACATTGCCTTTTAGTTATAAAAGAACAAAGGGCGGATGCTTTTGCTGCTTCCAACAGATCAAGCTGCTCATAATGGTTTGGATTATAGCACGGAATAAATAGCCGTTCAATACTATTGTTCAAACCATTGCACAATTATTCACTTGCGATCAGGCGCTTTTACGGTGACCCAATTTTCAAGAAATTCATTAGAGGAGATAAGTGTGGCTATAAATTGTTAATAAAAACAAATGATTGACTTGAGATTGAAGAAAACAAAAGAAAATAAGAGTAATCTTGCGAATAAGGGATATATTGTATTATGATCATGGATAAATAGCCGAAAATGGACGAATACACCATGTGCAAACGTTTTAACAATTAAGATTCCTGTTGTATTATAAATTAAGTAATGAAGCGCTTTCTAGAACTTGACTAAAGCGGATACAGAAGGTTGAAAGAATAAAACAGACATTTTTTTTGGATCTTCTGAAATCGTTTGCGCAAGTTCTGCAGTATCATTGTTGGCAAGCGTACACAAATTAGGAGGGGTTAAAGCATGAAGTTGAAAAAGCTTATGGTTCTTACCGCCGCAGCGTCTATGGCACTTTCTGTTACTGCCTGCGGATCTAACAACAACGGAAATAACGGGGGCAGCAACTCAACCGCAACGAACGCACCATCAGAAAGCACGGCTCCGGCCGGAAACGCAGGCACAGACAACACTGGCGCCGAAACCACACAAATCACCCCGGAAGATGGCGCAACCCTGACCGTATGGGAAAGTAAGGAAGAAAGAGCCTTTACAGACGCAATCGCGAAGGAATTCACTGAAAAATACAATGTTCCGGTAAAAATTGAAGAGTTGTCACCGGTACAGCAAGTTACCAAGCTGTCCCAAGACGGTCCTTCCGGTTTGGCTGCCGACGTTATTCTGATTCCGCATGACAACCTGGGCAGAGCAGCAAGCGCACAGCTTTTGCTTCCAAACGATGTGTTCGAGCAAGAAACAGTAAAGAACAATACAGAATCCTCGATTACCGGTGCCAGCTATGACGGTCTCCTGTACGGCTACCCGCGTGCAGCTGAAACTTATGCTTTGTACTACAATAAGTCCCTTGTTACTGAAGCGCCTAAGAGCTTTGATGATGTACTCGCCTTCGGCAAAACCTTCACCGACAAATCCAAAAACCGGTATGGAATCATGTGGGAAGTCGGCAACATGTATTTCGACTATCCGTTCATCGCTTCCAACGGCGGTTATCTCTTCGGGGATAAAGGCACGAACAAAGACGATATCGGGATCAATACCGACGGCGCAATCCAAGGCTTGAGTGAATTTAAGAAACTGAAAGAAATTCTGCCAATCAACAGTGGCGATATTAACCCGGATATTAAGCGCAGTCTCTTCAACTCCGGCGATGTCGCAATGGATATCAACGGACCTTGGGAACTGGCCGGATACAAAAAGGCTCTGGGCGACAATCTGGGACTGACACCGCTGCCGACTGTCGGTGGAAAAACTGCCATCTCCTTGGCCGGCTTCAAGATCTTCGCGGTTAACGCGTATACGCAATATCCAAATGCCGCCAAGCTCTATGCTGAGTTCGCTTCCAGCAAGGATGCCCAGCTTAAGCTGAACAAACTGGTCGGATCGATTCCAACCAATTTGGAGGCTCTGGAAGACCCGCAAATCAAGGATGACCCTTATGTATCCGTTTTTGCTGAACAGGCTAACAACTCCCAGCCAATGCCTTCCATTCCTGAAATGGGCAATGTATGGAGTCCTGTAAATGCAGCCCTGCCGGAAATCTGGGACAAAGGCGTAGACCCTAAGACTGCAATGGACAAAGCAGCCCAACAGATCAAAGATCTGAACAACGGCGCTTCGAAGTAAACATCTGCAGGTCTATTCCAACAGTCAGTATATTTATGAAATCAAATCACCCGCCGCCTGGTAGCGGCGGGCGATTCTCTGATTTCCCAGGAGAGGAGAACGGAAGGGAAATGCAGCGACACCATACTAGAACAGCAACGATACTGTCTACATTGTTTATGGGATTGGGACAAATATATAACCGCCAATTTATCAAAGGTTTTATTTTTTTGATTGTAGAGGCATTAAGCTTAGTTTACTTTATTGAGAAGCTGGGACGGGCGTTCTGGGGTATCGTTACCTTGGGTACAACCTCCCAACATTTTGAGAAGGTCAAAGGGATTGCCAGATTGGTCAAAGGTGATCATTCTATATTTATTCTAATTCAGAGTTTGATTACAATTATATTCTTTGTTCTGTTTCTGCTTGCGTGGTATATGAACATTCGAGATGCCCAAAAGACTGGAGCTGCGCGAGACGCAGGCCATACTCCGGCTACATTTAAACAGAGCATCCGTTATATCCTCGATTACAAGTTTGCGCAGACATTTCTTATCCTGCCGTCTGTAGGTATTCTGTTATTTACAGTAATGCCGATCATCTTCATGATCATGCTGGCGTTTACGAACTATGCCGCGCCTAACCATATGCCTCCGGCCAAGCTGGTAGATTGGGTTGGCTTTGAAACATTCCGTAATCTGGTGGTACTTAAATCATGGAGCCAGACCTTTTACGGGGTACTTACTTGGACTATTATCTGGGCGATCTTGTCTACGGTTACTACCTATTTCGGCGGTATGCTGGTCGCGATGCTAGTCAGCCAGAAAGGCATTCGTTTCAAGGGCTTCTGGAGAGCTATTCTGATTGTTCCATATGCTATTCCGCAGATGATCTCCCTTCTGCTCATGCGTAACCTGTTCAACGGCCAGTTTGGTCCAGTTAACCAATATCTAAAATTTTTCGGGCTCGGTGGCCTTCCTTGGCTAACGGATCCATTCTGGGCCAAAGTAACGGTTATCGTGGTTAACTTGTGGGTCGGTATTCCGGTATCCATGCTGCTGATTATGGGGGTTCTGACAACGATTCCGCGCGATATGTATGAAGCGGCCGAAGTGGATGGGGCGACCAACTACCAGAAATTCCGCATCATAACATTGCCTATGGTGCTGTTCTCGACGGCGCCTACACTGATTGCCCAGTTTGCAGGCAACATCAATAACTTTAATGCGATCTTCCTGTTAACAGGCGGTAGTCCCCCAAATGGGGATTATCAGTACGCCGGTTCCACCGACTTGCTCGTGACGTGGCTTTACAAGCTCACGCTTGACCAGAACAAATATAACATGGCATCTGCGGTCGGAATCATTATCTTCTTGATCGTAGCCAGCTTCTCGCTTTACAATTACCGGCGGTCGAAATCATTCCAGGAGGAGGACATGATCCAATGAGCGGAGCAAAAATTAAAACAAAAATACGGCTCGGATTAAGTTATTTGATGTTGCTGATTCTGTCTGTTACAGCACTCTATCCTGCCATTTGGATTCTGTTATCGTCGCTGCGGCCGGGCAAATCCCTTTACAGTAAAACACTGATTCCTGAAACGTTTACGCTTGAACATTACCGGGCGCTATTCTATGATAACACCCTGCTGTTCCCTACCTGGTGGCTTAATACGTTTAAGATTGCCTTGTTCTCAATGATCCTGGGCGTTTTCTTGACATTGCTTACAAGCTATGCAGTTTCCCGGTTCAGATTCAAGGCGCGGAAGACCACCATGTCCGGACTGCTGGTGCTTGGAATGTTTCCAGGCTTCATGAGTATGATTGCCATCTATTTGCTGCTGAAAGAGTTTGATCTGCTGGATAAACATCTGGCTCTGATTATCGTATATGCAGCCGGTGCTCCGCTAGGCGGGACTCTAATCGCGAAAGGGTTCCTCGATACGATACCGCGTTCGCTGGACGAAGCTGCCCGCATTGACGGAACAAGTAACTTTGGAATCTTCTGGAGAATTATTCTGCCTTTGTCGAGACCGATGATTACCTACATGGCGCTTACCCAATTTGTCGGACCGTGGGTTGACTTTATCTTTGCAAGACTCATTCTGCGGACCAAGGATAAATGGACCGTTGCCGTCGGTATGTGGGACATGGTGGATTCGAATCAGAACTCCAATTTCACGACTTTTGCGGCAGGCGCTGTACTGATCTCTATTCCGATCATGATTCTCTTTGGCTTCTTGCAAAAATTGCTCGTCGAAGGGTTGACGGCTGGGGCGAGCAAGGGTTAATCAGGCCCTTTGCCACTTTGCGCGATTTAACGAAAACAAGGTACAGCCTTCATTTGACTGCGAAGGGTGTACCTTGTCTTATGTATTTTTATTTAATTTATGGGGTTTAATAGCGGGGCCCTCGCAAAGGATCTGAACCGGCATCCAGGCAAATCACCACTTTGTGGAGTTATTCAGGGACTTCAGCTGGGCACCTAATTAGGTTTCAAGGATAAAACCCACTAATGTGGCGTTATTTTATTCTATGGGAGAGTAGACTTATGAAACGGCAGCGAAGCCTGCATCTGCAATCGGTTGGCGTCAAATTATTTGTAATCCTGTTCAGTACCATTCTGTTGTTGTCCTCCGTGCTTGGTTTGACTTCTTATTACGCCGCCAAAGGTATTATTACCGATGAAGTAGCTGCTGCTTCATCGCAAGCGATTGTCCAGGCCGCTGATAAACTGGATTTCCTCTTTGTCGAGTATGAAGCGCTCTCGCGGCAATTTGCCGTAGATCAGGCGCTCAAGGCAGATCTGGAGGCGGTAAATGATCCCGGTATCGGGATCGTGGCTAAGGTTGCCGCCGAAGGGCGTATCAACAGCAAGCTGGATGCAGTCAAAAGCTCCGATGATCGTCTATTGGGCATCCGGCTTGTTTCCCGCAGCCTCGCCGAAGTTGAATCTTATAAAACCTCGGGCATTACGGGGATCCGCACCGATGAAGGGATCCTGGCGAGATTCAAGCAGATTGACGAGGCCAAGGGCAATCCAGTGTGGTTCCCGGTCCGGCCGACGGGTTTCTTCGATACATACTCGGAAGCTTCTCTCACGATGGGACGGCTTCTGCGCAATATGCAAAATCCGCAAGCGGAATATTATATGCTGATTGAGATCAAGCGAAGCTCTCTCAACGACATGTTAGCGAATCTGCGCATCGGAGAAGACGGTGAGCTGCGCATCCTTGATGCTGACCGAGAGGTTGTGTATGCGAAGGATGATGCTCAATTGGAGCAGACCTCATTCATCAAGCCCTCGAGGGCAGAGGTCGAGCCGCAGCCGGGCCAAGAATTGGATCGTTCCTTTATGGCAGACGATGAAGCCGGAACAGAGCAACTGGCGGTGTACCAGCCGCTGACCACAGGTGGTTGGACACTGCTTGGCTATGCGCCGGTCAGTGATTTCACCAAGTCGGCCGAACGCCTGTTGTACATTACACTGCTCGTAGTACTCGCGGCGGCGCTGATTGCTCTCTTGATCGGCTATGTGCTGGTCCGTCTGATTGGCCGGCCGCTCGGTAAGCTGGCCCGGCTGATGGAGGAAGGGGAGCAAGGCAACCTTAATGTTCGTACCAACTTCAAGGGCCGCGATGAAATCGGCCGGCTTGGACATAGCTTCAACCAAATGATGGAGCAGATTTCCCGGCTGGCCGGCCAGAGCGGCGCTTCGGCGACAGAGGTTCTGGCGACATCCGAACAGCTGGTTCATGCTTCGGCAACGATCTCGGACCACGCCCGTGAGCTGGCGGTAGCCACGGATGAAATTGCCCAAGGTGCTGCCAGTCTGGCGGCGGAAGCCGAGAGCAGCAACCATGATGTGGAGCTGATGGGCGGCAAGATGCATGAGGTGGACCAGATTAACCGGGTAATGGATGCGGCAGCCGAGAAAGTGATCGCAGTCAGCGAGCAGGGAGCGGCGCTGATGAAGACACTGGTTGCACAAAGTGAGTCGACGGTGGAGATGATGCGGCTGATTGAAGAGAATTCGGCCAAGCTGCAGGAAAGCACTCATTTGATCCGCAATATTCTGGCGCCTATGATTGCCATGAACAAGCAGACCAATATTCTGGCGCTTAATGCTTCCATTGAAGCAGTCCGTGCCGGAGCGGCCGGCAGAGGCTTTATTGTTATCGCCGACGAAATCCGCGCCCTGGCCGGCCAGTCCAGCCAATCGATTGCCTCCGTCTCGCAAATTACGGAGGAGATCGGGCGGAGTATCGAGGACACCGTCAAGGTGGTGGGCGAAGCCGTGCCGCTGTTCAGCGAGCAGATCGGTTCGGTGCGGGAATCGTCTCAGATTTTCGCGGCTGTACGCAAGGAAATGGAAGACTTCATTGAATACCTGGGACAATCGTCGGCTGCGGTTTCTGAGTTGACCGTTTTCCAGGCACGTCTTGGCGAGTCGATGGGCAGTGTCCGTTCTGTGGTGCAGCAGACCAGTGCATCTACAGAGGAAGTGGCGGCGATGTCTTCGCGGCAATTGACGGTAAGCGGCGAACTGGTGGCGCTGTCCAAGCAGCTGGAGGAACTGGCAGAGAGCTTGAAGCAATCGCTGATATCTTTTCACGGACAAGCTGAAAATCCGCAAGCGGACAGTCCGGAACAAATGCAGTAGAGTTGTTCCGAAGAACCTCAATATTAGTTGTATATCTTTCCAGGCAGGCAGCGGATAGCTGAATTTCAGCAAGTTGCCACATATCAAGATTCCTCCAGCCCCGCTGATGCGGGCTGGAGGGGTCTAGTCTGGATATCCTCAGTTAATTGGAATTTTCTTTCAATTATTAATAAAACATGAAAGAGATGGACTATGAAATTATTCTGTATACCTTATGCAGGTGGTTCGGCCTTCTTCTACAGTCAATGGTCAAGCCATTTAAACGGAATCGCTGAGATTATTCCTGTGGAGTTAGCTGGCAGAGGCAGGAGAGTGCACGAGCCGTTTTATCGATCTTTTGAAGAAGCAGTTGAAGATATTACATCGATTATTGTGCCGCAATTAAGTGGAGCTCCCTATGGGATTTTCGGGCATAGCTTGGGGGCAAATCTTGCCTATGAAACGATTCATCAACTGAAAAGTGGGGGGTATAAGGAGCCTGATGTCGTTTTTTTCTCAGGAAGATCTGCTCCGCATGTACCAGACAAGGATGAAACTATCGTTCACACGCTCCCGGATGAAGAGTTTAAGCGGCACTTAATGGAATTAGGCGGAACGCCGCCGCAGTTTTTTGATAATACGGAATTGATGGATCTTTTTTTGCCTATTATCAGGTCGGATTTCCGGTTGTCAGAGACTCATATGTTCAAAGAAAGAAACAGTAAACTTGGGTGTGACGTCTACATATTCTTCGGTTACAAGGATGACACCTTGTCAGGAGATATAGAAGAGTGGGACCAAATATCTGATAACGCTTGCAAGTATGTTGGTTTTGATGGAGATCATTTTTTTATTCATAGTCATTCGCAATTGGTTATAGAGGCTCTTATGAAGGCTCTCAATTTCCGCTAATCGCAACAAGATGTGTTTTTACAACAAGAACCTATATTCCAGGCCAATCATCATACTGCCTAATTCGACCTCACTTTCTCAGATTGGTTTGCGGTTGCCTTCAGAAGCATGCAGTTCATTCAGAGTCAGCATAATTAATGAGGGGGACTACTTGTATGAGACCGTTAAGCGGGAGCGAATCTGCATTTCCATTAACGCACGCACAGAAGAGAATTTGGATGATGGAGCAGCATTATCCTGACACTTCGCTCAATAATATAACGCTGTATTTTATTTTTAAAGGAGAAGCGAATTTAGAGTGGATTGAAGCAGCCATCCACTATAATCTTAGCAACCACGCAGGCTTTGGATTGCGAATCTCCCGCAACCAGGACGGTGAGCCCTATCAATATTATGTGCCCCATCATAAAACCCCGTTCCCACTAATCGATTTCAGTACTTCAAATAACCCTAATGAGGCGCTTGAGCTTTGGACGCAGCAGCAAGCGGCAATCCCCTTCCAATTCGAGAATAACCCTTTATATTACGTAGCCCTCTTCAAAATCAGTGACGATGAGTTGGGATATTTAATCAAGGCACATCACATCATTGCTGATGGATGGTCAGGGCAAGCATGGCTTCAAGATACACTGGAAATTTATGAAAAGCTGGCGAAAGGCGAAAACAATCCGGTTGGCAGGTCCAGCAATTTTCTTGATTTTGCAGATCATGAAGAAAATTATTTAAGGTCTAATCGGTACATCAAAGACAAGAAGTTTTGGTTACACCGTTATCAGGACTATGAGTCCCCTACGGTTATGGGAACTTCCAAAGGGGTCAGCGGCGATTCGGCCGGGAGACGGAAATCATTCCTACTGAACAAAGAGCTTTCTGACCGGATCAGAGAAAAACTTGATGAGAACCGGGTTTCACTAAACGCCTGGTTTGTCTCGTTAATACTCGCCTATTTGAATCGGACGACAGGGCAAAGCGACTTGGTCATTGGGACTCCGGTCTTAAACCGTTCCGGAGTGAAAGAAAAATCTGTAATTGGTATGTTTGCCAGTACAATGCCGCTTCGGGTTCAAGTCAATGCTATGCAGAGCTTCGACTCGTTTAGCAGGGAAGTACAGCAGGAATTGATGTCATGTTACTTTCATCAAAAATATCCTTACGATAATCTGGTGCAAGAATTAGAACTGCGCAAAAGGGGAATAGATCAGCTATTTTCTGTTGTTGTAAATAATCTTGGCACCAGACTTGTGACGAATTTGGCAAACCTGACTGTAAAAGCGAACGAGGTTTACAATGGGCATCAATTTTATCCATTTCAGCTTATGATTAAAGACTGGTCTCTGACTGGTGAACTCGAATTGGCTTTTGATTACAAAGCTGACCATTCGGATGGAATTGTAGAACAGATATTTAGCTCTTTTACTGTCATGCTTCAGGATATCCTTGGGGAGCCTAGTCCTATGATCCAAGATATCCGTCTATTGGATAAAGAGGGGACCTGTCAACTTACAGTTGGATTCAACGATACGGCTGCGGAGTATCCGCGGGAAGCAACGATCCACGGTCTGTTCGAGGAGCAGGTGGAGAAGACGCCGGATGCGGTAGCGGTAGTGTACGGGGATCAGCAGCTGACCTACGCGGAGCTGAACGCACGGGCCAACCAGCTGGCGTGGACACTGCGCGGGCAAGGTGTGGGGCCGGACCGTATTGTGGCGATCATGGCGGAACGCTCGCTGGAACTGATTGTAGGGATCTATGGCATCCTGAAGGCCGGCGGGGCGTACTTGCCGGTCGATCCGGCATACCCGAAAGAGCGCATCCAATACATGCTCGGGGACAGCGGCGCGGAAGCGCTGCTGATTGACGCTGGCCTTGATCCATGCGGATTTGAGGGCGCGGTCATCGAGTTGACTTCCAGAAGGCAGGCACAATCCGTGGCTAACCCGCCGCTAGAGCTGGATTCCCGGCATTTGGCGTATGTGATGTATACCTCGGGGACCACAGGCAACCCCAAAGGGGTCATGATGGAGCATCGCGCGGTCATTAACCGCCTGCAGTGGATGCAGAATTGGTACCGCATCGGAGAAGAGGATGTCATTCTGCAGAAGACGCCGATAACGTTCGACGTTTCGGTGTCGGAGCTGTTCTGGTGGGGAATGACCGGGTCCCGGGTCTGCATGCTTTCGCCGCAGGGAGAGAAAGATCCAGCGGTGCTGGCCGAAACCATCGAGCGTCACGGGGTCACGGTGATGCATTTTGTGCCGTCGATGCTGAGCGTCTTCCTGGAGCAGGCCGGGCAAGCATTTAGCCCGGAGAAGCTCGGCAGCTTGCGCCGGGTATTTGCCAGCGGAGAAGCGTTGAAGCCGCAGCATGTGGCCGGGTTCTACAAGTTAATGGAAGGGAGCGGAGCCACGCTTCACAACCTGTACGGGCCGACGGAAGCAGCTGAGGTTTCCTATTTTGATTGCATGCCACTCATCGCGGAAGCGGCGGTGCCGATCGGCAAGCCGCTTGCCAATACGCAGCTGTACATTGTAGGTGACGACTTGCAGCTGAAGCCGATGGGCACCGCTGGTGAGCTGTACATCGCGGGGGACGGTCTGGCGAGGGGTTACTTCAACCGGCCGGACCTGACGGCGGAGAAATTCGTGGACAACCCGTTCGAGCCGGGGACGCGGATGTACCGGACCGGGGATTTGGCGAGATGGATGCCGGACGGCAACGTGGAGTACCTGGGCCGGATCGACCATCAAGTGAAGATCCGCGGCTACCGGATCGAGTGCGGGGAGATCGAATCACAGCTAATGGCGCATGCGCATATCCGCGAAGCGGTGGTCATGGCCCGTGAGGATGAGCAAGGACAGGCGTACTTGTGCGCGTATCTCGTAAGTGACGAAGCCGTTCCGGTACCGGAGCTGCGGGCGCATCTGGCGGCACAGCTGCCGGATTACATGATCCCGTCCTACTTTGTGGAGCTGGAGAAGCTGCCGCTGAACTCTAACGGCAAGGTGGACCGGAAGGCGCTGCCGGCGCCGGACCGGGAGGCGTACAGCGAAGGCTATGAAGCGCCGCGGGATGCGCTGGAGACGCAATTGGCGGAGTTGTTCGCAGAGGTGCTGGGGGTAAACGAAGTCGGCATCGGCGATTCGTTCTTCGAGCGCGGCGGTCACTCGCTGAAAGCGATGACGCTGGTGTCGCGCATTCATCAGCAGCTGGCGGTGGAGCTGCCGCTGCGGGAGCTGTTCGCGCGTCCGACGGTGAAGGCGTTGGCGGTCTATGTGCGCAGCACGGAGGAAAGCGGCTACGGCCGAATCGAGCCGGCAGCGGCGCAGGCATCGTACCCGCTGTCTTCGGCGCAGCGGCGGCTATACGTGCTGCATGAGGTAGAGCCGGAGAGCACGCGCTACAACATGCCGGGGGTCATGGAGCTAACAGGGCAGGTGGATGCGGATCGGCTGGAGGAAGCGATTCGCTCGGTCATCGCCCGTCACGAATCGCTGCGCACGTCGTTCAGGTGGATCGACGGAGAACCGAGACAACAGGTACACGAAGACGTGTCGTTTGAATGGGGATGCCGGGAGGCAGATGAAGTGCAAGCCCGGGAGCTCATCCGGAACTTCGTGCGGCCGTTCGCGTTGGATCAGGCGCCGCTGCTGCGGGCCGGGCTGCTGCGACTGGCAGAGGAGCACCATTGGCTGGTGTGGGACATGCACCATATCGTCTCGGACGGCGTGTCGCTGAACCTTCTGGTGTCGGACCTCATGGCGGCGTATGCCGGTGAGGAGCTGGCGCCGCTGCGGATTCAGTACAAGGACTACGCGGTCTGGCAGCAGGGCACACTCGGAGTGAAGCGGATGGGGGCGCATGAGGCGTACTGGCTGTCGGCCTATGCGGAGGAAGTGCCGGTGTTGGAGCTGCCGGCCGACCGGACGCGTCCGGCAGTGCCAAGCAGCGAAGGCGGACAGGTTCATGCGCAGATCAGCGCGGACGTAGCTGAGGCCCTAAAACGAATTGCCGCAGAGACCGGAGCCACGCTGTACATAGTGCTGCTGGCCGCCTATAACGTGTGGCTGCACAAGTACACGGGGCAGACCGACATTGTGGTCGGGACGCCGGTGTCTGGGCGGTCCCATGGTGATACAGAGCCGATGATCGGGATGTTCGTGAATACGCTGGCACTGCGCAACGCCCCGTCCGGGGACAAGCGGTTTATGGACTTCCTGCGCGAAGTGAAGGAGCGGACGCTGACGGCATTCGAGCATCAGGATTACCCGTTCGAGGAACTGGTCGAGAAGCTGAACATACGGCGCGATATGAGCCGCAATCCCTTATTCGACACGATGCTGGTGCTGCAGAACATGGAGCAGGCGCGCTTTGGCCTGGCAGATGTTGACGTTCGTCCGGTCGAGCTGGACCACCGGGCGACGAAGTTTGACCTGACGCTGAACGTTGCGGAGAGTGAGCAAGGACTTCAGCTGTTGCTGGAATACAGCAGCGTGCTGTTCAACGAGGAGACAGCCGGGCGGTACCTGATACACTTTGTGCAGCTCTTGTCGCAAATGGCCGGTCAGCCGGAAGCAAGCATTGGGTCGTATGAGCTTGTTACGCCAGAGGAGAAGCAAGAGCTGCTGCATGCGTTCAACGACACGGCGGCGGAGTATCCGCAGGAAGCAACGATCCACGGTCTGTTCGAGGAGCAGGTGGAGAAGACGCCGCATAAGGTGGCGGTAGTGTACGGGGATCAGCAGCTGACCTATGCGGAGCTGAACGCGCGGGCGAACCAGCTGGCGTGGACGCTGCGCGGGCAAGGTGTGGGGCCGGAAACGATTGTAGCAATTATGGCGGAACGCTCGCTGGAGCTGATGGTAGGGCTTTATGGCATCCTGAAGGCCGGCGGGGCATACTTGCCGATTGATCCGGCGTTGCCGGCCGAACGCATCCGGTATATGCTCGGGGACAGCGGCGCGGCGGTACTGCTGATTCAGCCCGGCCAGGATTCATGCGGATTTGAGGGGACGGTCATCGAGTTGACGCATGGAGGGCGGGTGCAATCCGAGGCCAATCCGCCGCTAGAGCCGGATTCCCGGCGTTTGGCGTATGTGATCTATACCTCGGGGACCACTGGCAACCCGAAAGGGGTCATGATTGAGCATCGCACGGTCATCAACCGCCTGCAATGGATGCAGAATCGCTACCCCATCGGAGAACAGGACGTCATTCTGCAGAAGACGCCGATAACGTTCGACGTTTCGGTGTGGGAGCTGTTCTGGTGGGGCATGACCGGGGCCAAGGTCTGCATGCTTCCGCCGCAGGGAGAGAAAGATCCAGCGGTGCTGGCCGAAACGATCAAGCGTCACGGGGTCACGGTTATGCATTTTGTGCCGTCGATGCTGAGCGTCTTCCTGGAGCAGGCCGGACAAGCGTTTAGCCCGGAGAAGCTCGGCAGCTTGCGCCGGGTATTTGCCAGCGGGGAAGCGTTGAAGGCGCAGCATGTGAGCGGGTTCTACAAGTTAATGGAAGGGAGTGGAGCCACGCTTCACAACCTGTACGGGCCGACGGAGGCCACGGTCGATGTCGCGTATTACGACAGCGCTCCGACCTTCGCGAAAGCGGCGGTGCCGATCGGAGGGCCGATCGCCAATACGCAGCTGTACATTGTGAACGACAAGCGGCAGCTGCAGCCGATAGGCGTCGCGGGTGAACTGTGTATAGCGGGAGACGGCTTAGCGCGGGGTTACTTCAACCGGCCGGAATTGACGGCGGAGAAATTCGTCGACAACCCGTTCGAGCCGGGGACGCGGATGTACCGGACCGGCGATTTGGCGAGATGGCTGCCGGACGGCAACCTGGAGTACCTGGGCCGGATCGACCATCAAGTGAAGATCCGCGGCTACCGGATCGAGTGCGGGGAGATCGAGACGCGGCTTCTGGCGCATGCGCAGATCCGCGAAGCGGTGGTCATGGCCCGTGAGGACGAGCAAGGGCAGGCGTACTTGTGCGCGTATCTTGTGAGCGACGAAGCCGTTCCGGTACCGGAGCTGCGGGCGCAACTGGCAACACAGCTGCCGGATTACATGATCCCGTCCTACTTTGTGGAGCTGGAGAAGCTGCCGCTGAGCCCTAACGGCAAGGTGGACCGGAAGGCGCTGCCGGCGCCGGACCGGGAGGCGTACAGCGAAGGCTATGAAGCGCCGCGGGATGCACTGGAGACGCAATTGGCGGAGTTGTTCGCAGGAGTGCTGGGGGTAAACGAGGTCGGCATCGGCGATTCGTTCTTCGAGCGCGGCGGTCACTCGCTGAAAGCGATGACGCTGGTGTCGCGCATTCATCAGCAGCTGGCGGTGGAGCTGCCGCTGCGGGAGCTGTTCGCACGCCCGACGGTGAAGGCGTTGGCGGTCTATGTGCGCAGCACGGAGGAAAGCGGCTACGGCCGAATCGAGCCGGCAGCGGCGCAGGCATCGTACCCGCTGTCTTCGGCGCAGCGGCGGCTATACGTGCTGCATGAGGTGGAGCCGGAGAGCACGCGCTACAACATGCCGGGGGTTATGGAGCTAACAGGGCAGGTGGATGCGGATCAGCTGGAGCAAGCGATTTGCTCGGTTATCGCCCGTCACGAATCGCTGCGCACGTCGTTCACGTGGATCGACGGCGAACCGAGACAACAAGTACACGAAGACGTGGTGTTTGAATGGGTATGCCGGGATGCAGATGAAGGGCAAGCCCCGGAACTCATCCGGAATTTTGTGCAACCGTTCGCACTGGGTCAGGCGCCGCTGCTGCGGGCCGGGTTGCTGCGACTGGCGGAGGAGCGCCATTGGCTGGTGTGGGACATGCATCATATCGTCTCGGACGGCGTGTCGATGAACCTTCTGGTGTCAGACTTCATGGCGGCGTATGCCGGCGGGGAGCTGGCGCCGCTGCGGATCCAGTACAAGGACTACGCGGTCTGGCAGCAGAGCATGCTCGGGGTGGAGCGGATGCAGGAGCATGAGGCGTACTGGCTGTCGGTCTATGCGGAGGAAGCGCCGGTGCTGGAGCTGCCGGCCGACCGTACGCGTGCGGCGGTGCCAAGCAGTGAAGGCGGGCAGGTTCATGCGCAGATCAGCGCGGACGTAGCCGAGGGGCTGAAGCAGATTGCCGCAGAGACCGGAGCCACGCTGTACATGGTGCTGCTGGCTGCCTATAACGTGTGGCTGCACAAGTACACGGGGCAGACCGACATCGTGGTTGGCACGCCGGTGTCGGGGCGGACGCATGCAGATACGGAGCCGATGATCGGGATGTTCGTGAATACGCTGGCGCTGCGCAACGCCCCGTCCGGGGAGAAGCGGTTTATGGACTTTTTGCGCGAAGTGAAGGAGCGGACGCTGGCGGCGTTTGAGCATCAGGACTATCCGTTCGAGGAACTGGTCGAGAAACTGAACGTACGGCGCGATATGAGCCGCAACCCCATGTTTGACACGATGCTGGTACTGCAGAACATGGAGCAGGCGCGCTTTGGGCTGGCGGATGTTGACGTACGTCCGGTCGAGCTGAACCACCGGGCGACGAAGTTTGACTTAACGCTGAACGTCGCGGAGGGCGATCAAGGACTTCAGCTGTTGCTGGAATACAGCAGCGCACTGTTCAACGAGGAGACAGCCGGGCGGTACCTGATGCACTTTGTGCAGCTCTTGTCGCAAATCACCGGGCAGCCGGAAGCAAGCATCGGCTCGTATGAGCTTGTCACGCCAGAGGAGAAGCAACAGCTGCTGCATGGGTTCAACGACACGGCAGCGGAGTATCCGCGGGAAGCGACAATTCACGGTCTGTTCGAGGAACAGGTGAAGAAGACGCCGCACGCGGTGGCGGCCGTGTACGGGGATCAGCAGCTGACCTATGCGGAGCTGAACGCGCGGGCGAATCAGCTGGCGTGGACGCTGTGCGGGCAAGGTGTGGGGCCGGACCGTATCGTGGCGATCCTGATGGATCGCTCGGTGGAGATGCTCGTCGGGGTGCTCGGCATCCTGAAGGCTGGCGGAGCGTACTTGCCGATCGATCCGGCGCTGCCGGCCGAACGCATCCGGTATATGCTCGGGGACAGCGGCGCGATGGTGCTGCTGTCCCAGCCCGGCCTTGATCCATGCGGATTTGAGGGCGCGGTAATCGAGTTGACTTCTAGAAGTCAAGCACAATCCGAAGCCAACCCGCCGTTAGAGTTGGATTCCCGGCGTTTGGCGTATGTGATCTACACCTCGGGCACCACAGGCAACCCCAAAGGGGTCATGATTGAGCATCGCGCGGTCATCAACCGCCTGCAATGGATGCAGAATCGCTATCCCATCGGAGAACAGGACGTCATTCTGCAGAAGACGCCGATAACGTTCGACGTTTCGGTGTGGGAGCTGTTCTGGTGGGGAATGACCGGGGCCCGGGTCTGCATGCTTCCGCCGCAGGGAGAGAAAGACCCCGCGCTGCTGGCCGAAACGATCAAGCGTCACGGGGTCACGGTTATGCATTTTGTGCCGTCAATGCTGAGCGTCTTCCTGGAGCAGGCCGGACAAGCGTTTAGCCCGGAGAAGCTGGGCAGCTTGCGCCGGGTATTTGCCAGCGGGGAAGCGTTGAAGGCGCAGCATGTGACCGGCTTCTACAAGTTAATGGAGCGGAGCGGAGCCACGCTTCACAACCTGTACGGGCCGACGGAGGCCACGGTGGATGTCGCGTATTATGATAGTGCTTCGACCTTCGCGGAAGCGGCGGTGCCGATCGGGGGGCCGATCGCCAATACGCAGCTGTACATTGTGGGTGACAACCGGCAGCTGCAGCCGATGGGCGTCGCGGGTGAACTGTGTATCGCGGGCGACGGTCTGGCGCGTGGTTACTTCAACCAGCCGGAGCTGACGGCGGAGAAATTCGTAGACAATCCGTTCGAGCCGGGGACACGGATGTACCGGACCGGGGATTTGGCGAGGTGGCTGCCGGACGGCAACCTGGAGTACTTGGGCCGGATCGACCATCAAGTGAAGATCCGCGGCTACCGGATCGAGTGCGGGGAAATCGAGACGCGGCTTCTGGCGCATGCGCAGATCCGCGAAGCGGTGGTTATGGCCCGCGAGGACGAGCAAGGGCAGGCGTACTTGTGTGCGTATCTCGTAAGTGATGAAGCTGTTCCGGTTGCAGAACTACGTGCGCACCTGGCGGCACAGCTGCCGGATTACATGATCCCGTCCTATTTTGTGGAGCTGGAGAAGCTGCCGCTCAGCCCTAACGGCAAGGTCGACCGCAAGGCGCTGCCGGAGCCGCAAGGACGGATGCAGGCGGGAAGTGAATATGTGGCGCCGCGCTGCAAGACGGAGGCGAAGCTGGCAACGATTTGGCAGGACGTGCTCCAAGTCGGACAAGTCGGGATACAAGACAACTTCTTCGAGCTGGGCGGGGATTCGATCAAAGCCGTTCAGATCGCCGCGCGGCTGCGGGGGCATGGGCTGCACTTGGGGATCCGCGATCTGTTCCGGTATCCGACGATCCTGGAGCTGAGCCCGCATGTGCAGAAGTTGGCGCGGCAGATCGATCAGCGTCCGGTAGAAGGCGAAGTACGATTAACTCCGATCCAGCAAGGGTTGTTTGAACGGTCGCCGCAGCTGCCGCACCATTATAACCAGGCGGTCCTGCTGCAACGGAGGGACGGATTCGACGAAGGTGTCCTGCGCCGTGTGTTTGAACGGATCGCCCAGCATCATGATGCGCTGCGGATGAGGTATCGGGAAGAAGCGGAGGGCATCGTGCAGTGGAGCCGCGGGCCTCTAGAGGCGAGTTTCGGGCTGGATGTGATCGACTTGCGCGGGGAAACCGCCGTGGACACACGTATTGCGGCGGAAGCCGAGCGGCTGCAGCGGGGGCTGCACCTGGAGCAGGGGCCGCTGATGCGCCTGGGGCTGATGAAGACCGGCGAGGGCGATCATCTGCTGATCGTCATCCACCATCTGGTGGTGGACGGGGTGTCGTGGCGGATCCTGTTCGAAGATGTGCAGACCGGTTATGAGCAGGCGGAGCGGGGCGAGGAGATCCGCTTTCCGGAGAAGACGGACGCGTTCCAGACGTGGTCGGAGGCACTGGCGCGCTATGCGGACAGTGAGGAACAGCTGAATGAAATCGCTTATTGGAAGCGAATCGAGGAGACGCCGGCTGCGGCGCTGCCGGCGGACGAAGGGCTCAAGGAAGCGGAGCGAACCGGCGGAGCGGTGAGCATCCGGCTGTCACGGGAAGAGACGGCGCAGTTATTGAACCAGGCGGGCCGGGCGTACTATACGGAAATCAACGACATCCTGCTGACGGGGCTGGGCCTGGCGCTGCAGGAATGGATCGGCGAGCGGCGGTTTGTGGTGGACCTGGAAGGGCATGGCCGGGAAGAGATCGGGGAAGCGGTGGATGTCAGCCGTACGGTGGGCTGGTTTACAACGATAGTGCCGACGCTGCTTGACCTGGGGGCATGCGAGACGTTGTCCGACTGCATCAAGGCGGTGAAAGAAGGGCTGCGCAGCGTACCGAACAAAGGGCTGGGGTATGGCGTGCTGAAGTATATGACAGCAGCGGAGCACAAACAGGAGTTGACGTTTGACCTTCGCCCGGAGATCTGCTTCAACTACTTGGGCCAGCTGGACCGGGACGTGACCACTGGCGTATTCGAAACGTCGGTGTACGGGACGGGCACCAGCATCGACCCGAACCTCCCCAGTGAGTACAAGCTGAGCCTGAACGGGATGGTGATCGGCGGGGAGCTCGTGTTTACGTGCGACTATGCAGCAGACGTGTACCGGAGGGAAACGGTGGAATGCTGGATGGCGTGTTATGCGGAACAGCTTCGCAGACTGATTGCCCACTGCATGGGGCAGGCGCACAGCGAGAAGACCGCGAGCGATTTTAGTTCCAGTGGATTAGATATTGATGAAGTAGAGAACATTTACTCATTGCTTGAACAAATAGACTAGGAAAAAAAGGGTTAACAGAAGGGGGAGAGATAAAAACATCTCCCCTAACGTTGTTATTGAAGAGAACGAGGTACCAAGTATCTAAACTAAATGGTCGGAGGAATTAGCCCAGGTTTTATAATAGCGTCTCTAAACAATTTGCCGGGAGGTAAACATGAGTAGAAGAAGAGACTCGATAAAAGACATCTATTATCTTACGCCGATGCAAGAAGGTATGTTATTTCATTCTTTGCTTCACAAATCAAATGAGTATTTTGAACAATATACTTTGGAGCTTGCAGGTGATTTAAATGTAACCCTAGTTAATCAATCCTTTGCGAAGCTGATTGAGCGATACGATATACTTCGAACCATCTTCGTCTGGAAAAAGGTGAAGAAATCTGTTCAAGTCGTAGTAAAAAATCAAAAGACGGACTTGATTTTCGAAGATATTTCTCAGTTGAGTGAAAATGAAAAGTCTAGGTATGTGAACGAGTACATGCAAAATGATCGAGATGAGGGCTTTGACCTATTGAAGGGGCCTTTAATTCGATTAGCTGTTCTAAAAAAGGATTCTGATTCACACATAATGATTTGGAGCTTCCACCATATTTTGATGGATGGTTGGTGTGTAAGCATTCTTATGCAG
Source organism: Paenibacillus sp. FSL H3-0321 (assembly GCF_038002865.1). Classification (NCBI taxonomy): domain Bacteria; kingdom Bacillati; phylum Bacillota; class Bacilli; order Caryophanales; family Paenibacillaceae; genus Paenibacillus; species Paenibacillus sp. FSL H3-0321. The sequence goes on from NZ_JBBODH010000001.1 coordinate 6,562,831, forward strand.
GAATTTATGCATATATATCAATGCTTGAAGACTAAGCAGCCCATTCGACTTGACACGCCAATACAATTTAACAGTTACATGCAATGGCTTGAAAAGCAGGACGGGGAAGCGGCGCGACAGTACTGGAGCCGGTACTTGGCAAACTATGAGCAACAGGCGAGTGTGCCGCGAGCGCTTTGGACAGCAGGGCATACGGGAGCCGAGCCGCAGGAGCATGCCTTCCGTCTGGATCGGGAGATGACCCGGGAGCTGGAGCAGTTGGCCCGCCAGGCACAGGTGACGCTGAACACAGTGATGCAGACGATCTGGGGACTGCTATTGCAGAAGTACAACCAGAGCGGTGATGTGGTATTCGGGACTGTCGTATCGGGGAGACCGGCGGAAGTTCCGGGAATCGAGCGGATGATCGGCCTGTTTATCAATACGACGCCGGTACGGGTCAGCAGTTCCCCCGGCCAGAGCGTAACGGTGCTGCTGCAGCAGGTGCAGGAAGCGGCGCTGGCGTCGGAATCACACAGCCATTATCCGCTGTATGAGATTCAGGGGCTGAGCGCGCTGAAGCAAGGATTGATCGATCATATTTTGGTGTTCGAGAACTATCCGATTGCTGAAGCGATTGGCCAAGCAGGCGGAACGGACGAGGCTGCGTTTGGGATCCGTGACGTTGAAGTATTTGAGCAGACGAATTATGACCTAACCGTCGTGCTAGCCCCGGGCGAAGCGTTGTCGATTGAATTCCGGTACAACGCCAAGGTATACGATGGAACATTCATCCGGCGAATGGAGGGGCATATCCGAGAAATCGCGCAGCAAATGCTGGCGGATGCGCAGCGGCCGGTGTCCTCGATATCGCTTGTCACGCCAGAGGAGAAGCAAGAGCTGCTGCATGCGTTCAACGACACGGCGGCGGAGTATCCGCAGGAAGCGACGATCCACGGTCTGTTCGAAAAGCAGGTGGAGAAGACGCCGCATGCGGTGGCGGCCGTGTACGGGGATCAGCAGCTGACCTATGCGGAGCTGAATGCGCGGGCGAACCAGCTGGCGTGGACGCTGCGCGGGCAAGGTGTGGGGCCGGACCGTATCGTGGCGATCCTGATGGATCGCTCAGTGGAGATGATCGTCGGGGTGCTCGGCATCCTGAAGGCCGGAGGGGCGTACTTGCCGATCGATCCGGATTATCCGGCTGAGCGAATCGCCTATACGCTGGCGGACAGCGGGGCGCAGTGGCTGGTGACGACCCGTGACGTCGAGCTTCGGACGCCGGCGCTTCCGTTCGCGGGATGCCGGGTATATGCCTTAGAAACGGAGCCGATGCCCGCGGAGAATCCGCCGCAGGCGACGAAGCCGGAGCATCTGGCCTACGTGATCTATACCTCAGGGACGACCGGAAAGCCGAAAGGGACGATGATTACGCATCGGAACGTGGTGCGGCTGTTGTTCAACGACCGCATGGCGTTTGATTTCAACGAACGGGACGTGTGGACGTTGTTCCACTCGTATTGCTTCGATTTCTCGGTATGGGAAATGTACGGAGCGCTGCTTTATGGAGGCAAGCTGGTGGTTGTGCCGCTGATGACGGCGAGGGACCCGGAGCAGATGGTGCGGCTGCTGCGGCAGGAGCGGGTGACGGTGTTGAATCAGACGCCGAGCGCGTTTTATGCGTTGTCAGAGCGGGAAATGGAAGAGGCGGACGCGGAGCTGTGCGTGCGAGCCGTGATCTTTGGCGGAGAAGCGCTGGCGCCGGTCCAGTTGCGGGCATGGCAGCGGAAGTATCCCCATACGGAATTGATCAACATGTACGGGATCACGGAAACGACCGTGCACGTGACGTACAAGAAGCTTGGAGAGGCGGAGATCACAAGCGGCATCAGCAACATCGGCAAGCCGCTCCCGACGCTGCGGGCCTATATTCTCGGCGAAGGGCAGCAACTGCAGCCGATGGGCGTCGCGGGGGAGCTGTGCATCACGGGCGACGGACTGGCACGGGGTTATTTAAACCGGCCGGAATTGACGGCGGAGAAATTCGTAGACAACCCGTTCGAGCCGGGGACGCGGATGTACCGGACCGGCGATTTGGCGAGATGGCTGCCGGACGGCAACCTGGAGTACCTGGGCCGGATCGACCACCAAGTGAAGATCCGCGGCTACCGGATCGAGTGCGGGGAGATCGAGGCGCATCTCATGGCGCATGCGCAGATCCGCGAAGCGGTGGTCATGGCCCGCGAGGACGAGCAAGGGCAGGCATACTTGTGCGCGTATCTTGTAAGCGACGAAGCCGTTCCGGTACCGGAGCTGCGTGCGCACCTGGCGGTACAACTGCCGGAATACATGATTCCGGCTTACTTTGTGGAGCTGGAGAAGCTGCCGCTGAACTCTAACGGCAAGGTGGACCGCAAGGCGTTGCCGGAGCCGCAAGGGCTGGTTCAGGCGGGAAAGGAATACGAAGCGCCAAGCACGCCGACGCAGCGGCAACTGGCGGAGATTTGGCAGGAAGTGCTGGGAGCGGAGCAGGTCGGCGTCTACGATAACTTCTTTGTGCTGGGCGGCGACTCGATCAAGGCGATCCGCCTCGTCAGCCGGATGAATTGCGACATGGAGGCGGATCTCCCGTTAAGAGAGTTGTACCTGCATCAGACTATCGGAGAGCTGTCCGACTTCTTATCTCAGGAGCGCAAGCCGGACCGGCAGCTGGAGTCGGGGCGGGAGCTGCTGGAGCAGATGAAGCGGCGTATCATGGAGGATTCCGAGCAGGCGAAGCACCTGCCAGAGGATTACGAGGACGTGTATCCGCTTAGCAAAATTCAACAGAGCATGGTGTTCTACTCGAGATTGCGGCCGGAGGAGCCGATCTACCACGATCAGTTTTTGCATCACCTCAGGATCGTGTCGGCGGACCGGTTCGCAGAAGCGCTGCAGCGGTTATCCGATAGGCATCCGATTCTGCGCACCACCTTCGATCTCACACATTTCGAGGAAGAGGTCCAGCTTGTGCACGCCCGGATCGTTCCAGAGCTTTCGGTGGAAGATGTCTCCTCATTTAGCCGGGAGGAGCAGGAGCGCGTCATCCGCGCGCATATCGAACAAGACCAGCGCAACTTGTTCCGGTTTGACGGCAAGGTGCTGTGGAGAGTTCGCTTGTTCCGGATGAATACACAGCATGATTATTGCATGGTGTTTACGGTCCACCATGCGATTCTGGACGGATGGAGCGTGGCGTCCTTTCAGCAGGAGTTTGCAGGCATTTATCAGCAACTGCTGCAGGGAGAGCCGGCGGAGGTCAAGCCGCTGGATAGCAATTACAAGGATTATGTGGCCATCAACCGGTTCCGGGAGAGCGACGAGGAGAGCCGGCAATATTGGATCCGCGAATTGGCGGGGTATACCCGCAATAAGCTGCCGTTTAACTACGCGGGCAAGAAGAGGGACCGCGGAGCGGCCAGCAAAATTTACCGCAGGCCACTGAGCAGCACGCTGCTGGGAGCCTTGAAGCGGCAGGCGAAGCGGTACGGTTGTACCGTCAAGGAGCTGTGCTTGAGCGCGCACGTGTATTTGCTGGGCATCCTGACGACGGAGGAAGAGATTGTCACGGGCGTGGTCAGCCACGACCGGCCGGCCATCGAAGATGCAGACAAAGTATTAGGCTGCTTCCTCAATACGGTGCCGATCCGCATGGGGCTAGCGCGCGAAGTGTCCAAGCGGGAACTGGTGAACCGTACAAAACGGCAGCTTGGGCAAATGAAGGCGCATGAACTGTTTCTGGCCGACATTGCCCATGCAATTGGTGAAGTGTCGAGACCGTCCGTCAACCCGATCTTCGATACGCTGTTTAACTATACGGATTTTCATGTGCTGGAGGAGATGGGGCCGGGGCAAGAGTTGGCATCGGAGATGGCGGCGCTGAGCTTGGAAGCAAACGAAATGACGAATACGTGGTTTGATCTGGAAGTATCGCAATACTTTAACAGGCTGAACATGCAGATCAAATATGCGCCAGCTTATTTTGAGGATCGGGAGATCGAGACGGCGTTCGCCTGGTACGAACGAATCCTTGAAGCCCTATGTGACGAGGAGACCGATATCTTGTCGGTAGAGCGCCTAATGACGGCTGCAGAACGGCAAGCGATCGTGTACGAATGGAACCGGACGGATATGCCGTACGCAGCAGAGAAGACGCTGCACCAACTGTTCGAGGAACAAGCGGCGAGGACACCCGGGCGGACCGCTTTAAACTGGAACGGCCAGCCATTGACCTACCGGGAGCTGGACGAGCGGTCGAACCGGTTGGCGCGGCGGCTGCGGGCCCAGGGGGTGAAACTCAATGATCATGTCGGGCTGATGACCGGGCGGGGTTTTGAGATGATCGTCGGCATGCTGGCGATTCTGAAAGCCGGCGCGGCGTATGTACCGATGGATCCGGACTACCCGCAAAGCCGGATCGCACATATGATCAGCCATGCGGGAGTAAGCGTCGTTGTCGTCGATCAGGCGTATGCAGAAGCGCCTGCGCTATTCGTCGACAGCCGGGACCCTTCGCTGATTGAGCATTCCAGTGAGGCGCTTCGCCTTGCCAAAGATTCGCACGAGTTGGCGTACATTATATATACATCCGGTTCAACCGGGGAGCCGAAGGGCGTCATGATTGAGCATCATTCGGCAGTGAACCTGGTCAGCTGGGTCAATCAGGAATGTGGCATGCATGAGGAAGACCGGCTGTTGTTCATCACGTCGATGTGCTTCGACTTGTCGGTGTATGACATTTTCGGACCGCTGGCGGCAGGCGCCCAGATTGTGATTGCAAGCCGGGAGCAGGTGCAGGATCCTAAGCAGATGCAGCAGTTGCTGGAAGAGGAAGCCATTACGATTTGGGACTCGGTGCCAACGACGCTGAACCATGTGCTGTATGGCCTAGAGGAACAGGAGGAGGGGATCAGCCAGAAGGCTTTGCGGCTGGCGCTGGTGAGCGGGGACTGGATTCCGGTCGATTTGGCGGAGCGCGCGAAGGCATACTTCCCGAACGTCCAAGTGATAGGACTTGGGGGTGCGACGGAAGCCACCGTATGGTCCAACTACTATCCGATCCAGGAAGTTACGGCGGATCAAACGGGCATTCCGTACGGAAAGCCGCTGGCGAACAATACCTTCTATATTCTGGACGCAGGTCGGCATCCGGTGCCGTACGGGGTGGCCGGCGAGCTGTATATCGGGGGAGTGGGCGTAGCCAGAGGCTATTTGAACGATCCGGCGAAGACCAGCGCATCGTTTATGGCCAACCCGTTTGTGCCGCAGGGGCGGATGTACCGGACGGGAGACATGGGGCGCATGCTGCCGGACGGCAACATGGAGTTCCTGGGACGCCAAGATTACCAGGTGAAGATCCGCGGCTACCGGGTGGAACTGGGAGAAATCGAGAACCAGTTGCTGAAGCATGAGGCGGTCCGCGAAGCAGTGGTGATCGCCCGTGAGGATGCGGCCGGCGGGAAATACTTGTGCGTGTACATGGTGCTGCAGGAGGAGACGGCTTCGGCGGAGATTCGGGAGCACCTCGGGCGGGCACTGCCGTCCTATATGATACCGGGATACATGATGCCGATGGAGCGCTTGCCGCTGACCCCTAACGGCAAGCTGAACCGTAAAGCGTTGCCAGAGCCGGATGCCAGAATGCATTCGGAAGAACGGTATGAGGCAGCGAGTACCGAGACGGAACGGAAGCTGCTTGGGATTTGGCAGGACGTGCTTGGCGTAGAGAACATCGGGATGCGCGACGACTTTTTTGCGATTGGTGGGCATTCGCTGCGGGCAACCACGCTGGTGTCCAAAATCCAGAAGACGATGAACGTAGAGCTGACGCTGCAGGACGTATTCCGACTGCCGACGATCAAGGAGCAGGCGCGGAAGATCGAGGGGATGTCGAAGATGGCATACAGCGCCATCGAACCGGCGAAACCGGGCAAGGATTATCCGCTGTCTTCGGCGCAGCGGCGGCTATACGTGCTGCATGAGGTGGAGCCGGAGAGCACGCGCTACAACATGCCGGGAGTCGTGGAGCTAACAGGGAAAATTGATGCGGATCGGCTGGAACAAGCGGTTCGTTCGGTTATCGCCCGTCACGAATCGCTACGCACGTCGTTCACGTGGATCGACGGCGAACCGCGGCAACAGGTGCACGAAGACGTGGCGTTGGAATGGGTATGCCGGGATGCAGATGAAGCGCAGGCGCGGGAACTCACCCGGAGCTTCGTACGGCCGTTCGAACTGAGTCAGGCGCCGCTGCTGCGGACCGGGCTGCTGCGGCTGGCGGAGGAGCGCCATTGGCTGGTGTGGGATATGCATCATATCGTGTCGGACGGCGTGTCGATGAACCTTCTGGTGTCGGACTTCATGGCGGCGTATGCCGGTGAGGAGCTGACGCCGCTGCGGATTCAGTACAAGGACTACGCGGTCTGGCAGCAGGGTACGCTCGGAGTGGAGCGGATGCAAGGGCATGAGGCGTACTGGCTGTCGGTCTATGCAGAGGAAGCGCCGGTGCTGGAGCTGCCGGCTGACCGGACGCGTCCGGCAGTGCCAAGCAGCGAAGGCGGACGGGTTCATGCGCAGATCAGCGCGGACGTAGCCGAGGGGCTGAAGCAGATTGCGGCGGAGACCGGAGCCACGCTGTACATGGTGCTGCTGGCCGCCTATAACGTGTGGCTGCACAAGTACACGAGGCAGACCGACATTGTGGTCGGGACGCCGGTGTCGGGACGGACGCATACGGATACGGAGCCGATGATCGGGATGTTCGTGAACACGCTGGCGCTGCGCAACGCCCCGTCCGGGGAGAAGCGTTTTATGGACTTCGTGCGCGAGGTGAAGGAGCGGACGCTGGCGGCATTCGAGCATCAGGACTATCCGTTCGAGGAACTGGTCGAGAAGCTGAACGTGCGGCACGATAGGAGCCGCAACCCGTTGTTTGACACGATGCTGGTGCTGCAGAACATGGAGCAATCGATTCTCTATTTAACAGATATTGAGGTTCGCTCCGTTGAACAAGAGACTTCGACAACGAAGATGGATCTGACGATGATTGTTGTCGAAATCGAACAGGGCCTTCAATTATCTTTAGAGTATAGCCGGGATTTATTCGAGCATGGGACGGCGACGAGACTGCTTCAAGGATTTTGTGAACTTATCAAAGCCACGGCAACCGTTCCTTCCGTTTGCATTAGAGAATTAAAAATGGAAATCTTTCAACATGAAAAAGAAGAGGAGGAAGACGAATTATTTGATATTATTCATTTTGAATAACAGGGTCTGTTGTATTACTAGGGTTAATCTTCGGTAACAATGGCCAAGTCGGTTTATATGAATCTAGTTTCTGTGCTGACCGATAGTGTGTACTCTTTCATCTGAATTAGTTACAGAATTCTAGTTCCAGCGATGAAAAGCTTCGGAGCCATTGGCTTGGCAGTTGATCTGGAAAGAAGCTGGAACTAGAATTCACAAAAATCAATTTCTAATTTTGTCAGATTTATTACATGCATAATTTCACGTTCCTATTCATTTTTTAATGCGAATACATCGATTTTTGTGACTCTTCGATAAAAGTTAATGATTGGACTTTATGGACATTGATGGATTGAATATAGTGAGGTGTTGTATTTGTATAAAATGGCATTTGTATTCCCTGGCCAAGGCTCGCAATATGTCGGGATGGGTCAAGCATGGCATTCAGCGTATCCTATCGCACGGGAATTATTCGAGATGGCCAACGATGCTCTTGGTTTCGATCTTAAAAAAATATGTTTCGAGGGAAGCACTCAAATACTTAGAAAGACGGAAATCGCCCAACCCGCAATTTTAACTGTAAGTTTGATTGCCTATCGCATAATACTTCAAGAGGTTGAAATTGTGCAACCCGTCCTTGCGGGGCATAGCCTTGGAGAGATATCGGCGTTATGTGCAGCGGAAGCTATATCGTTTGCCGACGCCGTCAAGCTTGTGCATGCCAGAGGGAAATATATGCAGGAAGCGGTGCCGGAGGGCCGGGGTTCGATGTATGCCGTGGTTGGACTTTCATCAGAGCAAGTGAAGGAGATATGCAGGGAGATTTCGCTAAATATAGGGACCGTCGTGCCATCTAACTATAATGCCAGCAAACAAACTGTAATATCAGGGGTAAAGGGCGCAGTGGAAGAAGCAGCGATTTCCATGAAACATGCAGGTGCGCAAGTGATACCGTTAAAAGTCAGCGCGCCCTTTCACAGTCCACTCATGGAACCGGCCTTAGCTCCGTTTCGCGAATTCTTGGACGGACTTACACTTCATCCTTTGCAGCATCCAGTTGTCTCGAATGTTACGGGGGATTTTTACAAAAGTGAACAGGATATTATTCCGTTGCTCACTGACCAATTAATGAACCCGGTTTTGTGGACGGCTTGCATGAACAGGATGGCAACTCTGCCCGTTCAAGCATTTATCGAGACGGGGCCTCGTGAAACTCTAGGGCCGCTTTTGAAGGAACGTTTTCCAGAAGCGAAGGTATATGCAACAGATTCCATCCATTCGACAATGCAAGATTGTCTTGACAACCTGAGGGGTGATTCGGAGAGAAATCACCTAAGAAGCACGGGTAATCTGATGGATAAATGCTTATCTATTGCCGTATGCACCAAAAATCACAATTCAAATGCGGATGAATATCAAAGAAATGTGATCGGGCCGTATAAGATGATCCAGAGAATGAAGGAAGAAATAACTGTTTCCGGAAAAGAACCAACATTAGAGCAGACAGAGAAAGTCCTACATCTACTTGGGACTATTCTTAAAGGCAAGAAGCTGCCTGTCGATGAGCTGAAATTACGTTTGGAACAGGCGATTAACGAAACAGGTATGCCCGGTTTATTTCAAGGACTGCTGATGTTTTGACTGACTGGTAGAGATATAGATCGAACGCAAAGCTACTCAATGTATTGGAGGTTCAAAAATGGATTCTTTAACCGTTAGGCTTATGGCTTCTAGTGGTAAATACTCGGAGGCCGTTGATTATTGGCTTGAACAGCTTGCGGAATCTCCCGCACCAACAACCCTCTCTCTAGGCAGAGAAAGCGTTATAGCCGGCCAGTCGTTCCGACAGGTTGAGCAGCAACTTTCGAATGAGACCTTACATCGTGTAGAGTCGCTATCTAAAAACTCGGAACAGGCAATGTTCATGGTCTTAATGTCCGGAACGCTGTTGTTTCTTTCCCGGTATCTGAATCTTACGGATTTATTAGTAGGTATGCCTCCACTGAAAAAAAAAGGAAGCGAAGAAGTTGCTTCGGCTGTATTGCCGATTCGAATCCAAATCCGCTCTGAGAGTACTTTCAGGGACGTGCTAATCCAGGTGCGCAATGGCTTAACGGAAGCCGCCAAACATCAGAAATTTCCCCATCCTTACATAGCCGAGAAAACCGGGCTGCCTATGAACCGTAACGAGTTATTGCGTTTCGGTACGATTGTCTCACTTAACAGCATTCACCAAACGATTGACCCTATCCTCTCTGAATGTCTCATACACATATCTTTTCAAAAGAAGGACGACACACTTTCATTTGTAATGCATTATGATGCAAGTCGCTATGCTCATGAGAGCCTGATCAGGTTGAAGCAGCAGCTCGCTTACTTCCTTGATTTAATAATGGAACAGATAAATACGCCGCTTGCTCAGATCGATATGGTTTCGGATCAGGAGAAGCAAGAGCTGCTGCATGCGTTCAACGACACGGCGGCGGAGTATCCGCGGGAAGCGACGATCCACGGTCTGTTCGAAAAGCAGGTGGAGAAGACGCCGGATGCGGTGGCGGCCGTGTACGGGGATCAGCAGCTGACCTATGCGGAGCTGAATGCGCGGGCGAACCAGCTGGCGTGGACGCTGCGCGGGCAAGGTGTGGGGCCGGACCGTATCGTGGCGATCCTGATGGATCGCTCGGTGGAGATGCTCGTCGGGATGCTCGGCATCCTGAAGGCCGGCGGGGCGTACTTGCCGATCGATCCGGATTATCCGGCTGAGCGAATCGCCTATACGCTGGCGGACAGCGGAGCGGAGTGGCTGGTGACGACCCGTGACGTCGAGCTTCGGACGCCGGCGCTTCCGTTCGCGGGATGCCGGGTATATGCCTTAGAAACGGAGCCGATGCCCGCGGAGAATCCGCCGCAGGCGACGAAGCCGGAGCATCTGGCCTACGTGATCTATACCTCAGGGACGACCGGAAAGCCGAAAGGGACGATGATTACGCATCGGAACGTGGTACGGCTGTTGTTCAACGACCGCATGGCGTTTGATTTCAACGAACGGGACGTGTGGACGTTGTTCCACTCGTATTGCTTCGATTTTTCGGTATGGGAAATGTACGGAGCGCTGCTTTATGGAGGCAAGCTGGTGGTTGTGCCGCTGATGACGGCGAGGGACCCGGAGCAGATGGTGCGGCTGCTGCGGCAGGAGCGGGTGACGGTGTTGAATCAGACGCCGAGCGCGTTTTATGCGTTGTCAGAGCGGGAAATGGAAGAGGCGGACGCGGAGCTGTGCGTGCGAGCCGTGATCTTTGGCGGAGAAGCGCTGGCGCCGGTCCAGTTGCGGGCATGGCAGCGGAAGTATCCCCATACGGAATTGATCAACATGTACGGGATCACGGAAACGACCGTGCACGTGACGTACAAGAAGCTTGGAGAGGCGGAGATCACAAACGGCATCAGCAACATCGGCAAGCCGCTCCCGACGCTGCGGGCCTATATTCTCGGCGAAGGGCAGCAACTGCAGCCGATGGGCGTCGCGGGGGAGCTGTGCATCACGGGCGACGGACTGGCACGGGGTTATTTAAACCGGCCGGAATTGACGGCGGAGAAATTCGTAGACAACCCGTTCGAGCCGGGGACGCGGATGTACCGGACCGGCGATTTGGCGAGATGGCTGCCGGACGGCAACCTGGAGTACCTGGGCCGGATCGACCACCAAGTGAAGATCCGCGGCTACCGGATCGAGTGCGGGGAGATCGAGGCGCATCTCATGGCGCATGCGCAGATCCGCGAAGCGGTGGTCATGGCCCGCGAGGATGAGCAAGGGCAGGCATACTTGTGCGCGTATCTCGTAAGTGAAGAAGCGGTTCCGGTACCGGAGCTGCGGGCGCAACTGGCAACACAGCTGCCGGATTACATGATCCCGTCCTACTTTGTGGAGCTGGAGAAGCTGCCGCTGACCCCTAACGGCAAAGTCGACCGCAAGGCGCTGCCGGAGCCGGACCGGGAGGCGTACAGCGAAGGCTATGAAGCGCCGCGGGATGCGCTGGAGACGCAATTGGCGGAGCTGTTCGCAGAGGTGCTGGGGGTAAACGAAGTCGGCATCGGCGATTCGTTCTTTGAGCGCGGCGGTCACTCGCTGAAAGCGATGACGCTGGTGTCGCGCATTCATCAGCAGCTGGCGGTGGAGCTGCCGCTGCGGGAGCTGTTCGCACGCCCGACGGTGAAGGCGTTGGCGGTCTATGTGCGCAGCACGGAGGAAAGCGGCTACGGCCGGATCGAGCCGGCAGCGGCGCAGGCATCGTACCCGCTGTCTTCGGCGCAGCGGCGGCTATACGTGCTGCATGAGGTGGAGCCGGAGAGCACGCGCTACAACATGCCGGGGGTTATGGAGCTAACAGGGCAGGTGGATGCGGATCGGCTGGAGGAAGCGATTTGCTCGGTTATCGCCCGTCACGAATCGCTGCGCACGTCGTTCACGTGGATCGACGGCGAACCGAGACAACAGGTACACGAAGACGTGGTGTTTGAATGGGTATGCCGGGATGCAGATGAAGGGCAAGCCCCGGAACTCATCCGGAATTTTGTGCAACCGTTCGCACTGGGTCAGGCGCCGCTGCTGCGGGCCGGGCTGCTGCGACTGGCGGAGGAGCGCCATTGGCTGGTGTGGGACATGCATCATATCGTCTCGGACGGCGTGTCGATGAACCTTCTGGTGTCAGACTTCATGGCGGCGTATGCTGGCGGGGAGCTGGCGCCGCTGCGGATCCAGTACAAGGATTACGCGGTCTGGCAGCAGAGCACGCTCGGGGTGGAGCGGATGCAAGGGCATGAGGCGTACTGGCTGTCGGTCTATGCGGAGGAAGCGCCGGTGCTGGAGCTGCCGGCTGACCGGACGCGTCCGGCGGTGCCAAGCAGTGAAGGCGGGCAGGTTCATGCGCAGATCAGCGCGGACGTAGCCGAGGGGCTGAAGCAGATTGCCGCAGAGACCGGAGCCACGCTGTACATGGTGCTGCTGGCTGCCTATAACGTGTGGCTGCACAAGTACACGGGGCAGACCGACATCGTGGTTGGCACGCCGGTGTCGGGGCGGACGCATGCAGATACGGAGCCGATGATCGGGATGTTTGTGAATACGCTGGCGCTGCGCAACGCCCCGTCCGGGGAGAAGCGGTTTATGGACTTTTTGCGCGAAGTGAAGGAGCGGACGCTGGCGGCGTTTGAGCATCAGGACTATCCGTTCGAGGAACTGGTAGAGAAGCTGAACGTACGGCGCGATATGAGCCGCAACCCCATGTTTGACACGATGCTGGTACTGCAGAACATGGAGCAGGCGCGCTTTACCCTGGCGGATGTTGACGTTCGTCCGGTCGAGCTGAACCACCGGGCGACGAAGTTCGATCTGACGCTAAACGTCGCGGAGAGTGAGCAAGGACTTCAGCTGTTGCTGGAATACAGCTGCGCACTGTTCAACGAGGAGACAGCCGGGCGGTACCTGATGCACTTTGTGCAGCTCTTGTCGCAAATCACCGGGCAGCCGGAAGCAAGCATTGGGTCGTATGAGCTTGTCACGCCAGAGGAGAAGCAACAGCTGCTGCACGGGTTCAACGACACGGCAGCGGAGTATCCGTGGGAAGCGACGATCCACGGTCTGTTCGAAGAGCAGGTGGAGAAGACGCCGCATGCGGTGGCGGTAGTGTACGGGGATCAGCAGCTGACCTATGCGGAGCTGAATGCGCAGGCGAATCAGCTGGCGTGGACGCTGCGCGGGCAAGGTGTGGGGCCGGACCGTATCGTGGCGATCCTGATGGATCGCTCGGTGGAGATGCTCGTCGGGGTGCTCGGCATCCTGAAGGCCGGCGGGGTGTACTTGCCGATCGATCCGGCGCTGCCGGCCGAACGCATCCGGTATATGCTCGGGGACAGCGGCGCGGGGGTACTGCTGATTCAGCCTGGCCTGGATCCATGCGGATTTGAGGGCACGGTGCTGGACCTGGCGGAAGCCGGGCAAGCACCGGCCGGGGTGAATTTCGCACTTCACGCAACGTCGGGCGAGTTGGCGTATGTGATCTATACCTCGGGGACAACAGGAAACCCCAAAGGGGTCATGATTGAGCATCGCTCGGTGGTTAACTTCATCACAGGGATGACGAGAGTGATTCCATTCGCTCCGGCGAAGTCGATTTTATTTGCGACCACACTGTCATTCGACATCTCGGTGGTGGAGACGCTGCTAGCGTTGACGCAAGGCATGCGGGTCGTGGCAGCGAGCGAAGAACAGCAGAAGGACCCTCAGCAGCTGGCGGTGCTGATCGAACGCCAGCGCATTGGCATGGTGCAGATGACGCCGTCGCGGCTGAAGATGCTGTTGTCGGCGGGCTGCGTGGCGTGGCTTGAAGGCGTAACGGAAATACTAGTCGGCGGGGAGGCATGGACGGACGATCTGCTGGCTGATTTGCAAAGCAAATCGAAGGCCGCGCTGTTCAATATGTACGGTCCGACGGAGACGACGATTTGGTCAGCGGTGCGGGAAGCGACCGTCGACCAGACAGTGACCGTCGGGGGACCGATCGCCAATACGCAGCTGTACATTGTAAGTGACAACCGGCAGCTGCAGCCGATAGGCGTCGCGGGGGAGCTGTGCATCGCGGGGGACGGACTGGCACGGGGTTACTTCAACCGGCCGGAGCTGACGGCGGAGAAATTCGTAGACAACCCGTTCGAGCCGGGGACACGGATGTACCGGACCGGCGATTTGGCGAGATGGCTGCCGGACGGCAATCTGGAGTACCTGGGCCGGATCGACCATCAAGTGAAGATCCGCGGCTACCGGATCGAGTGCGGGGAGATCGAGATGCAGCTCATGGCGCATGCGCAGATCCGCGAAGCGGTGGTCATGGCCTGCGAGGACGAGCAAGGGCAGGCATACTTGTGCGCATATCTTGTAAGCGACGAATCCGTTCCGGTACCGGAGCTGCGGGCGCATCTGGCGGCACAGCTGCCGGATTACATGATCCCGTCCTACTTTGTGGAGCTGGAGAAGCTGCCGCTGAACTCTAACGGCAAGGTGGACCGGAAGGCACTGCCGGCGCCGGACCGGGAGGCGTACAGCGAAGGCTATGAAGCGCCGCGGGATGCACTGGAGACGCAATTGGCGGAGTTGTTCGCAGAGGTGCTGGGGGTAAACGAAGTCGGCATCGGCGATTCGTTCTTTGAGCGCGGCGGTCACTCGCTGAAAGCGATGACGCTGGTGTCGCGCATTCATCAGCAGCTGGCGGTGGAGCTGCCGCTGCGGGAGCTGTTCGCACGCCCGACGGTGAAGGCGTTGGCGGTCTATGTGCGCAGCACGGAGGAAAGCGGCTACGGCCGGATCGAGCCGGCAGAGGCGCAGGCATCGTACCCGCTGTCTTCGGCGCAGCGGCGGCTATACGTGCTGCATGAGGTGGAGCCGGAGAGCACGCGCTACAACATGCCGGGGGTTATGGAGCTAACAGGGCAGGTGGATGCGGATCGGCTGGAGGAAGCGATTTGCTCGGTTATCGCCCGTCACGAATCGCTGCGCACGTCGTTCACGTGGATCGACGGCGAACCGAGACAACAGGTGCACGAAGACGTGGCGTTTGAATGGGTATGCCGGGATGCAGATGAAGTGCAAGCCCGGGAGCTCGTCCGGAACTTCGTGCGGCCGTTCGCGTTGGATCAGGCGCCGCTGCTGCGCATCGAACTGTTGCGGCTGGCGGAGGAGCGCCATTGGCTGGTGTGGGACATGCACCATATCGTGTCGGACGGCGTGTCGATGAACCTTCTGGTGTCGGACTTCATGGCGGCGTATGCCGGCGAGGAGCTGGCGCCGCTGCGGATCCAGTACAAGGACTACGCGGTCTGGCAGCAGGGTACGCTTGGGGTCGAGCGGATGGAGGCGCATGAGGCATACTGGCTGTCGGCCTATGCGGAGGAAGCGCCGGTGCTGGAGCTGCCGGCCGACCGGACGCGTCCGGCGGTGTTAAGCAGTGAAGGCGGACGGGTATACACCGAAGTGAACGCCGAGACGGCAGAGGCCCTAAAACGAATCGCGGCAGAGACCGGAGCCACGCTGTACATGGTGCTGCTGGCCGCCTATAACGTGTGGCTGCACAAGTACACAGGGCAAAGCGACATTGTGGTCGGGACGCCGGTGTCGGGACGGACGCATGGGGATACGGAGCCGATGATCGGAATGTTCGTGAACACGCTGGCGCTGCGCAACGCCCCGTCCGGGGAGAAGCGGTTTATGGACTTCGTGCGTGAGGTGAAGGAGCGGACGCTGGCGGCGTTTGAGCATCAGGACTATCCGTTCGAGGAACTGGTAGAGAAGCTGAACGTACGGCGCGATATGAGCCATAACCCCTTGTTTGACACGATGCTGGTGCTGCAGAACATGGAGCAGGCGCGATTTGGCCTGGCGGATGTTGACGTTCGTCCGGTCGAGCTGAACCACCGGGCGACGAAGTTCGATCTGACGCTAAACGTCGCGGAGGGTGATCAAGGACTTCAGCTGTTGCTGGAATACAGCTGTGCACTGTTCAACGGGGAGACAGCCGGGCGGTACCTGATGCACTTTGTGCAGCTCTTGTCGCAAATCACCGGGCAGCCGGAAGCAAGGATTGGCTCGATATCGCTTGTCACGGCGGAGGAAAAGCAACAACTGCTGCATACGTTCAACGACACGGCGGCGGAGTATCCGCAGGAAGCGACGATCCACGGTTTGTTCGAAGCCCAGGTGGAGAAGACGCCGGATGCGGTGGCGGCCGTGTACGGGGATCAGCAGCTGACCTATGCGGAGCTGAACGCGCGGGCGAACCAGCTGGCGTGGACGCTGCGCGGGCAAGGTGTGGGGCCGGACCGTATCGTGGCGATCCTGATGGATCGCTCGGTGGAGATGCTCGTCGGGATGCTCGGCATCCTGAAGGCCGGCGGGGCGTACTTGCCGATCGATCCGGATTATCCGGCTGAGCGAATCGCCTATACGCTGGCGGACAGCGGAGCGGAGTGGCTGGTGACGACCCGTGACGTCGAGCTTCGGACACCGGCGCTTCCGTTTGCGGGATGCCGGGTATATGCCTTAGAAACGGAGCTGATGCCGGCGGAGAATCCGCCGCAGGCGACGAAGCCGGAGCATCTGGCCTACGTGATCTATACCTCAGGGACGACCGGAAAGCCGAAAGGGACGATGATTACGCACCGGAACGTGGTGCGGCTGTTGTTCAACGACCGCATGACGTTTGATTTCAACGAGCGGGACGTGTGGACGTTGTTCCACTCGTATTGCTTCGATTTTTCGGTATGGGAAATGTACGGAGCGCTGCTTTATGGAGGCAAGCTGGTGGTTGTGCCGCTGATGACGGCGAGGGACCCGGAGCAGATGGTGCGGCTGCTGCGGCAGGAGCGGGTGACGGTGTTGAATCAGACGCCGAGCGCGTTTTATGCGTTGTCAGAGCGGGAAATGGAAGAGGCGGACGCGGAGCTGTGCGTGCGAGCCGTGATCTTTGGCGGAGAAGCGCTGGCGCCGGTCCAGTTGCGGGCATGGCAGCGGAAGTATCCCCATACGGAATTGATCAACATGTACGGGATCACGGAAACGACCGTGCACGTGACGTACAAGAAGCTTGGAGAGGCGGAGATCACAAACGGCATCAGCAACATCGGCAAGCCGCTCCCGACGCTGCGGGCCTATATTCTCGGCGAAGGGCAGCAACTGCAGCCGATGGGCGTCGCGGGGGAGCTGTGCATCACGGGCGACGGACTGGCACGGGGTTATTTAAACCGGCCGGAATTGACGGCGGAGAAATTCGTAGACAACCCGTTCGAGCCGGGGACGCGGATGTACCGGACCGGCGATTTGGCGAGATGGCTGCCGGACGGCAACCTGGAGTACCTGGGCCGGATCGACCACCAAGTGAAGATCCGCGGCTACCGGATCGAGTGCGGGGAGATCGAGGTGCGGCTTCTGGCGCATGCGCAGATCCGCGAAGCGGTGGTCATGGCCCGCGAGGACGAGCAAGGGCAGGCATACTTGTGCGCGTATCTCGTGAGTGACGAAGCTGTTCCGGTTGTAGAACTACGGGCGCACCTGGCGGTACAGCTGCCGGAATACATGATTCCGTCTTATTTTGTGGAGCTGGAGAAGCTGCCGCTGAACTCTAACGGCAAGGTGGAGCGCAAGGCGCTGCCGGCGCCGGAATCGGCGCATACCGGCAGCGTCTACGAAGCGCCAAGCACGCCGACGCAGCGGCAACTGGCGGAGATTTGGCAGGAAGTGCTGGGAGCGGAGCAGGTCGGCGTCCACGATAACTTCTTTGTGCTGGGCGGCGACTCGATCAAGGCGATCCGCCTCGTCAGCCGGATGAATCGCGACATGGAGGCGGCCCTCCCGTTAAAAGATGTGTACCTGCATCAGACCATCGGAGAGTTGGCTGAGCTTTTGGCGCAGGAGCACAAGCCGAACCGGCAGCTGGAGTCGGGGCGGGAGATGCTGGAGCAGATGAAGCGGCGCATCATGGAGGATTCCGAGCAGGCGAAGCACCTGCCAGAGGATTACGAGGACGTGTATCCGCTTAGCAAAATTCAACAGAGCATGGTGTTCTACTCAAGATTGCGGCCGGAGGAGCCGATTTACCACGATCAGTTCTTATATCATTTCAAAATCGTTTCGGTAGAACAGTTCGCAGAAGCGCTGCAGCGGTTATCCGACAAGCATCCGATTCTGCGTACCACCTTCGATCTCACGCATTTCGAGGAAGAGGTCCAGCTTGTGCACGACCGGATCGTGCCAGAGTTTTCGGTGGAAGATGTCTCCTCACTTAGCCGGGAGGAGCAGGAGCGCGTCATCCGTGCGCATATCGATCAGGACCAGCGCAACTTGTTCCGGTTCGACGGCGAGGTGCTGTGGCGAGTTCGTTTGTTCCGGCTGAACGTACGCTACGATTATTGCATGGTGTTTACGTTCCACCATGCGATTCTGGACGGATGGAGCGTGGCGTCCTTTCAGCAGGAGTTTGCAGGCATTTATCAGCAGCTGCTGCAGGGAGAGCCGGCGGAGGTCAAGCCGCTGGATAGCAATTACAAGGATTATGTGGCCATCAACCGGTTCCGGGAGAGTGACGAGGAGAGCCGGCAGTATTGGATCCGCGAATTGGCGGGGTATACCCGCAACAAGCTGCCGTTTAACTACGCGGGCAAGAAGAGGGACCGCGGAGCGGCCAGCAAAATTTACCGCAGGCCACTGAGCAGCACGCTGCTGGGAGCCTTGAAGCGGCAGGCGAAGCGGCACGGTTGTACCGTCAAGGAGCTGTGCTTGAGCGCGCACGTGTATTTGCTGGGCATCCTGACGACGGAGGAAGAGATTGTCACGGGCGTGGTCAGCCACGACCGGCCGGCCATCGAAGATGCAGACAAAGTATTAGGCTGCTTCCTCAATACGGTGCCGATCCGCATGGGGCTAGCGCGCGAAGTGTCCAAGCGGGAACTGGTGAACCGTACAAAACGGCAGCTTGGGCAAATGAAGGCGCATGAACTGTTTCTGGCCGACATTGCCCAGGCAATTGGTGAAGTGTCGAGCCCGTCCGTCAACCCGATCTTCGATACGCTATTTAACTATACGGATTTCCATGTGCTGGAGGAGATGGGGCCGGGGCAAGAGTTGGCATCGGAGATGGCGGCGCTGAGCTTGGAAGCAAACGAAATGACGAATACGTGGTTTGATCTGGAAGTATCGCAATACTTTAACAGGCTGAACATGCAGATCAAATATGCGCCAGCTTATTTTGAGGATCAGGAGATCGAAACGGCGTTCGTTTGGTACGAACGAATCCTTGAGGCCCTATGTGACGAGGAGACCGATATCTTGTCGGTAGAGCGCCTGATGGCGACTGCGGAACGGCAAGCGATCGTGTACGAATGGAACCGGACGGATATGCCGTACGCAGCAGAGAAGACGCTGCACCAACTGTTCGAGGAACAAGCGGCGAGGACACCCGGGCGGACCGCTTTAAACTGGAACGGCCAGCCATTGACCTACCGGGAGCTGGACGAGCGGTCGAACCGGTTGGCGCGGCGGCTGCGGGCCCAGGGGGTGAAACTCAATGATCATGTCGGGCTGATGACCGGGCGGGGTTTTGAGATGATCATCGGTATGCTGGCGATTCTGAAAGCCGGCGCGGCGTATGTACCGATGGATCCGGACTACCCGCAAAGCCGGATCGCACATATGATCAGCCATGCGGGAGTAAGCGTCGTTGTCGTCGATCAGGCGTATGCAGAAGCGCCTGTGCTATTCGTCGACAGCCGGGACCCTTCGCTGATTGAGCATTCCAGTGAGGCGCTTCGCCTTGCCAAAGATTCGCACGAGTTGGCGTACATTATTTACACCTCTGGCTCAACCGGAGAGCCGAAGGGCGTCATGATTGAGCATCATTCGGCCGTGAACCTGGTCAGCTGGGTCAATCAGGAATGTGGCGTGCATGAGGAAGACCGGCTGTTGTTCATCACGTCGATGTGCTTCGACTTGTCGGTGTATGACATTTTCGGACCGCTGGCGGCAGGTGCCCAGATTGTGATTGCAAGCCGGGAGCAGGTGCAGGATCCTAAGCAGATGCAGCAGTTGCTGGAAGAGGAAGCCATTACGATTTGGGACTCGGTGCCGACGACGCTGAATCATGTGCTGCATGGCCTAGAGGAACAGGAGGAGGCGATCAGCCAGAAGGCTTTACGGCTGGCGCTGGTGAGCGGGGACTGGATTCCGGTCGATTTGGCGGAACGCGCGAAGGCATACTTCCCGAACGTCCAAGTGATAGGACTTGGGGGTGCGACGGAAGCCACCGTATGGTCTAACTACTATCCGATCCAGGAAGTTACGGCGGATCAAACGGGCATTCCGTACGGAAAGCCGCTGGCGAACAATACCTTCTATATTCTGGACGCAGGTCGGCATCCGGTGCCGTACGGGGTGGCCGGCGAGCTGTATATCGGGGGAGTGGGCGTAGCCAGAGGCTATTTGAACGATCCGGCGAAGACCAGCGCATCGTTTATGGCCAATCCGTTTGTGCCGCAGGGGCGGATGTACCGGACGGGAGACATGGGGCGCATGCTGCCGGACGGCAATATGGAATTTCTGGGGCGCCAAGATTACCAGGTGAAGATCCGCGGCTACCGGGTGGAACTGGGAGAAATCGAGAACCAGTTGCTGAAGCATGAGGCGGTCCGCGAAGCAGTGGTGATCGCCCGTGAGGATGCGGCCGGCGGGAAATACTTGTGCGCGTACATGGTGCTGCAGGAGGAGACGGCTTCGGCGGAGATTCGGGAGCACCTCGGGCGGGCACTGCCGTCCTATATGATACCGGGATACATGATGCCGATGGAGCGCTTGCCGCTGACCCCTAACGGCAAGCTGAACCGTAAAGCGTTGCCAGAGCCGGATGCCAGAATGCATTCGGAAGAACGGTATGAGGCAGCGAGTACCGAGACGGAACGGAAGCTGCTTGGGATTTGGCAGGACGTGCTTGGCGTAGAGAACATCGGGATGCGCGACGACTTTTTTGCGATTGGTGGGCATTCGCTGCGGGCAACCACGCTGGTGTCCAAAATCCAGAAGACGATGAACGTAGAGCTGACGCTGCAGGACGTATTCCGACTGCCGACGATCAAGGAGCAGGCGCGGAAGATCGAGGGGATGTCGAAGATGGCATACAGCGCCATCGAACCGGCGAAACCGGGCAAGGATTATCCGCTGTCTTCGGCGCAGCGGCGGCTATACGTGCTGCATGAGGTGGAGCCGGAGAGCACGCGCTACAACATGCCGGGAGTCGTGGAGCTAACAGGGAAAATTGATGCGGATCGGCTGGAACAAGCGGTTCGTTCGGTTATCGCCCGTCACGAATCGCTACGCACGTCGTTCACGTGGATCGACGGCGAACCGCGGCAACAGGTGCACGAAGACGTGGCGTTGGAATGGGTATGCCGGGATGCAGATGAAGCGCAGGCGCGGGAACTCACCCGGAGCTTCGTACGGCCGTTCGAACTGAGTCAGGCGCCGCTGCTGCGGACCGGGCTGCTGCGGACCGGGCTGCTGCGGCTGGCGGAGGAGCGCCATTGGCTGGTGTGGGATATGCATCATATCGTGTCGGACGGCGTGTCGATGAACCTTCTGGTGTCGGACTTCATGGCGGCGTATGCCGGTGAGGAGCTGACGCCGCTGCGGATTCAGTACAAGGACTACGCGGTCTGGCAGCAGGGTACGCTCGGGGTGGAGCGGATGCAAGGGCATGAGGCGTACTGGCTGTCGGTCTATGCGGAGGAAGCACCGGTGCTGGAGCTGCCGGCCGACCGGAGGCGTCCAGCGGTGCCAAGCAGTGAAGGCGGACGGGTATACACCGAAGTGAACGCCGAGACGGCAGAGGCCCTAAAACGAATCGCGGCAGAGACCGGAGCCACGCTGTACATGGTACTGCTGGCCGCCTATAACGTGTGGCTGCACAAGTACACGGGGCAGACCGACATCGTGGTCGGGACGCCGGTGTCGGGGCGGACGCATGGTGATACGGAGCCGATGATCGGAATGTTCGTGAACACGCTGGCGCTGCGCAACGCCCCGTCCGGGGAGAAGCGGTTTATGGACTTCGTGCGCGAGGTGAAGGAGCGGACGCTGGTGGCGTTCGAGCATCAGGACTATCCGTTCGAGGAACTGGTAGAGAAGCTGAACGTGCGGCGCGATAGGAGCCGCAACCCGCTGTTTGACACGATGCTGGTGCTGCAGAACATGGAGCAGGCGCGCTTTACCCTGGCGGATGTTGACGTTCGTCCGGTCGAGCTAAATCACCTGGCGACGAAGTTTGACTTAACGCTGAACGTTGCGGAGAGTGATCAAGGACTTCAACTGATGCTGGAATACAGCTGCGCGCTGTTCAACGAGGAGACGGCAGGGCGGTACCTGATGCACTTCATGCAGCTCTTGTCGCAAATCACCGGGCAGCCGGAGGCAAGCATCGGCTCGTATGAGCTTGTCACGCCAGAGGAGAAGCAACAGCTGCTGCACGGGTTCAACGACACGGCGGCGGAGTATCCGCGGGAAGCGACAATTCACGGTCTGTTCGAGGAACAGGTGAAGAAGACGCCGCATGCGGTGGCGGCCGTGTACGGGGAACAGCAGCTCACCTATACGGAGCTGAATGCGCGGGCGAATCAGCTGGCGTGGACGCTGTGCGGGCAAGGTATGGGGCCGGACCACATCGTGGCGATCCTGATGGAACGCTCGGTGGAGATGATCGTCGGGGTGCTCGGCATCCTGAAAGCCGGCGGGGCGTACTTGCCGATCGATCCGGCCTATCCGGCAGAGCGCATCCAATACATGCTGGAGGACAGCGGCAGTCAGTGGCTGATAGGCGATGAGGCGCTGCTGGCGGAAACTGCCTTTGCGGGAGCGAAGCTGGGACTGACGATAGCAAAGGCCGAAACCGCTGCGACCGGTACAATGTCTGTCGGTGAAAGCAGCAGTATCGATGGCTGCAATTTAGAAGCGGTCAGCGGGCCGGAGAACCTGGCATACGTCATCTACACTTCAGGCTCGACGGGGCGGCCCAAAGGAGTGATGGCCGAGCACCGGAGTGTGGCCAACTTGACGTCCATGTTTCAACGTACGCTGCAGATTACCGGAGATGACCGGATTCTCCAATTTGCATCGCTCTCGTTCGATGCCTCTCTATCGGAAATCGTGATGAGCCTGTGCAGCGGGGCGCAACTGCATATAGTGCCGGTGGAAGTGATCCATCACCTCGGGGAGTTCGAGCAGTACATCCGGGAAAACGGCATTACAGTAATCACTCTGCCGCCGGCGTACTTAACACGGATGCATCCGGAGCAGGTCCGCCCGTTGAGAACGGTCATCACGGCGGGCTCGGCCTGTCCGCAGGAGGTGGTGCGGAAGTGGAGTCCTTACGTCAACTTAATCAATGCGTACGGGCCGACGGAAACGACGGTGTGCGCCACGATGTGGCCGGCAGACGAGGCGGAAGAAGAGATGGGAATCGTTCCGATCGGTAAACCGGTGTCCAATGTGCGGGTGTATATTCTGGATCAGGAAGGCCGGTTACTGCCCATGGGTGTGCCGGGCGAAATCTGTCTCACGGGAGCCGGCGTGGCCCGGGGCTATCTGAACCGGCCGGACCTGACAGCGGAGAAGTTCGTAGACAACCCGTTCGAGCCGGGGATGCGGATGTACCGGACCGGGGATTTGGCGAGATGGCTGCCGGACGGCAACCTGGAGTACCTGGGCAGGACCGACCATCAAGTGAAGATCCGCGGCTACCGGATCGAGTGCGGGGAGATCGAGGCGCAGCTTCAGGCGCATGGGCATATCCGTGAAGCTGTCGTAGTCGACCGGAAGGACGAGCAAGGGCAGGCATATCTATGCGCTTATCTGGTTTGCAGCATGCCGCTGACTGTAGCCCAAATACATGCTCACCTGTCCAGACATCTGCCGGACTATATGATCCCGTCCTATTTTGTGGAATTGGACCATATTCCGCTCAATAATAACGGCAAAGTGAACCGAACACTTCTGCCTGTTCCAGATGTGGCCATGCATGATCAAGAAGAAAAACTACCGCCTGCTACTGAGATTGAGTCTGGAATTTTGAAAGTATGGCAAGAGGTTCTTCACAAAGACGACATCGGGGTTACGGATAACTTCTTCCATGTGGGTGGTAACTCATTGCGCATTATGGATATATATTCCAAACTAGAGCAAAAGTATCCGGGCGTACTTGTTGTAGCGGATTTGTTCGGAAACCCGAACGTGCGTCAATTGGCTCAGTATATCGAAACGGTCCATGTGCAAAAACATGCATCTACATGGAAGCACCTCCCCCTCGCCTTCCCAACGTCAGGTATGGCCGAGCAAGGAGTCTACATTCCTGGCGATGTATTGCGCTTTGAGCTCTCGGAACGAACGAGTCAAAGCTTGGAACGCATTTCGGGTCACTACAGTATTCAAAAGATGTCTGTGCTGTTGACCGCTTTTGCATATTTAATGTCGGAATACGCACATACAGAAACGGTTACTTTGCCTTGCTTGATAGAAGGCGGCGATGTATGCCGGGTTGAGGTTTCGTTCCGGGAAGCCGAAGAGTTGGAGGAAGTTTTTGCAATAGTAGACGGATACCTGAAAACGGAAGGGCGATTTCATTGGGACCAGGTGAAGTATGCTGCTTATGAGCCGCAAGAAGGCCAAATCCTTTGTGCATTTACAGGCGCTGACCCATTGCCGTCAGGCTTTGCAAAGCAGTTTGATCTCGTGCTCAATTGTGGAGAGGCTGGCATTGTCCAGTCCATGACATGTGAGTACAACCAGGGCCGGATTTTACAAGCGTCTGTAGAGAGGCTGCTTCGCCAGTTCATAAGCTTATTGGCTAAAATGCTGGAACAATGCGAAAAAAAGGTCGGTCTGTAAGAGACGTGAAGTGAACAGGAGAAGAGAGGAGAAGAGAAGGCAAGCGAAGGTCCTTCTCTTCTGTTCTACCAATTATACATCAGTGTAAGTTTCGAATTGGAGGGCGCAATGTGAAAAAAAAACTAGTCGACTTCGATACTTCCGAAGTGCTATCAACGAACGAGAATATCAAGTTTGAACAAATCTCAAGTAAGGATATTGCAGTGATTGGTGTATCCTGTCAGATTGGGAGCGCAAAAAATACAAATGAATTTTGGAATTGTATGGTTGAAGGGAAGAGTCTAATCGAAGAAATTCCGCAAACACGCAAAAAAGATATTACAGATGTGCTAAAGCAAAGCGGCATTGCTCCTCAGGAATTTAAGAAAGCTACTTATCTTGGTAACATCGACACGTTCGATTATAAGTTTTTTTCTCTGCCGGCTATTGAGGCTCAATTAATGGATCCACACCAACGGCTCTTTCTGGAGACTGTCTATGCCACCATGGAGGATGCGGGATATGGGGGGAGGGAGCTCGTTGGCAGCGAAACCGGAGTATTCGTCGGATTATCAAGCGAAGGGCTCAATGAATACAAAGCACTCGCGCAAATGTCCGCTCCGGAGCTTGTGGGTCTGACAACTTCAGGTAATCTAAAATCGATTATTGCCGGGAGGATTTCCTATATATTTGATTTTAAAGGCCCCAGCAGTTTGGTGGATACTGCATGCTCTTCATCTTTGTCTGCACTTCATTTGGCATGCCGCTCTATTCGCGCAGGCGAATGCAATACTGCGATAGCGGGAAGCGTCAGAATCAATATGTTACCGGCCAGTCAGGCGAATGACTACAAAATGGGAACTGAATCCTCAGACGGGTACACGCGAACATTCGATGCAGAATCGGATGGAACAAATACTGCAGAGGGAGTTGCGGCTGTTCTGTTGAAACCACTGCATCAAGCGATGCTGGATCATGATCATATCTATGCGGTCGTTAAGGGCAGCGCATGGAATCAAGATGGAAGCTCGGTAGGACTAACAGCACCGAATCCAGCCGCACAGGAGCGGGTTATTCTAAGAGCATGGCAAGATGCGGGAATCGATCCCGAATCCATCTCCTATCTGGAAGCCCATGGTACGGCAACAAAGCTGGGAGATCCTATCGAAATCCAAGGGATACACAATGCATTCCGCAAGCATACCTCAAAGATGCAATTTTGCGCCATCGGTTCTGTCAAAACGAATATCGGTCATTTGGATCATGCAGCGGGAATCGCTGGTTTTATTAAGGCCGTGCTGGCCTTAGAGCATCAACAAATTCCACCGATGCTGCATTTTAAACAACCTAATCCTAATATTTCGTTTATTAATTCGCCCGTTTATATTGCAGACCGGTTAATCGAGTGGGAGCGTTCACCAGGTTCAAAAAGAAGATGCGGGGTAAGTTCGTTCGGTTTAAGCGGAACGAATTGCCATGTCGTATTAGAGGAGGCTCCTGAACGAACAGAGGCTTCCCCTGACAATTTGCATCATATTTTCACCTTATCTGCCATGGAACAAACGAACCTGTTAGATATGGTAAACAGATATATACTTTTCCTATCGAGTTCTGCCGGCCAGCATAGAATCGGGGATATTTGCTACACAGTTAATACGGGGAGAGGCCACTACGCTCACCGCTTGGTGCTGAAGGCATGCAGCATAGAAGAACTGCTTCAGCAATTGGAGCGATTTCTAAAAACCCCATTCGTTACGATGGAAGAGCATCATATTTATTACGGCAGCCATAACGTCAGCGCTAACAAAGCCACCTGGCCGAATTATGAAACTGCATCCGGTTCCGCTTCCGAGCACGTCAAAGAACTTCTGTCCAATATTAGCAAAGATTCGTCCGGTGCGGGAAGAACGTTTCATGATTTCGCTCAGGCTTATACACAAGGAACAGAGATGAATTGGAAACTGTTATATCCGACACGTTCTTACAATAAAGTCAGTGTGCCGACCTACAGCTATTCGAAAAGCAGATGCTGGATCAACATTCCGGAGAAGCATACACAGCCTGTTGAGAGACGTGAGACTTTAACATCCGTGCATGAAGAGGAGTATTGTTATTACCAGCCAAAATGGGTGCCCCAAAGTATTAATGACAAACTCCCGGAACCCATTGACGGGATGACGGTTTTCTTTCGAACAACGGCTCCGGTTTGCGGCCAGATCTGTACATTGCTGGAAAGACAAAACCGGGATTATATTGAAGTTTATTATGGACCCCAGTACAGCAAAGTAACGGATTATGAATACGTGATTTCAGGCAATGACTCTGACTACCTCTTATTGCTCGAGCAAGTAGGAAAGGTTGGGCATGTCATCCATGCCTTTGATCTCGAAGAACGGCTGCCGCACCATACCTTGGAGCTGCAGGAACGCCTCGTTCGCAGCGTGTACAGCTTGGCTTCTTTATCAAAAGCATTGTTCAAGAAGCAGCGAAGACAAGAAACAGTGATTTCTGTCCTTACCCGATTTGCAAATGCCGTGACAGGGGACGAGCCACAGATCGATCCGATCGGTGCCGCTATGCTCGGGATGGCGAAGGTTATTCATCAAGAACATCCGTACCTGTACACTCGCAGCTTTGATTTGGACATAACGATTGAACCTCCCGTAATTGGGCAAATGTTATCATCAATCAGAGAAGCGACAGAATTTGCATACCGCAACGGCGTTAGATATATAGAAAGCTTACAGGCAGCGGATCTTGGAACAACCGAAGCCGTTTCCATTCGCCACAATGGTGTCTATGTCATTACAGGAGGACATGGGGGGATTGGCTTAGAAGTGGCCAAACATTGGGCGAGACAACAGCAAATCTCCATTGCCCTTGTAAGCCGGACGCCCTTGCCGAGCCGTGAAGAATGGAGCTCTATTAAAGCGGGGGATGATCCTAAACGAAAACGCATCATTGAAAGCATAGAAGAAATGGAGAGTCTGGGTTCAACCATACATTCTTACAGCGCGGATGTTACCGATTTCGATCAAATGGACGTGCTGATCCAGCAGATTAGAGCCAGCTTCGGAAATATTAGTGGAATTTTTCATGCTGCAGGCATCGCAGGAGACGGGATGCTGTTCAGGAGAAGCCAAGAGCAAATGGACGCGGTCTTATCTCCTAAAGTAATGGGGACATGGAACTTACACTTGCTTACGAAAGACAATGACCTTGACTTTTTTGTGCTGTGCTCGTCGCTCGCTTCGCTTACTGGGGGAGTGGGTCAAGGGGACTACACGGCTGCCAACAGGTTTATGGATTCATTCGCTTCCTACCGATCCCGATTAGGTATGACGGCTTGTTCTATCAATTGGCCGGCCTGGAAGGAAGTCGGTATGGCTGCTAATTACGGCGTCAAAGAAAGCGATAAAGATATTAGCCATATTACACCTCGTTCTGCGCTGGCTGCACTTGATCAAATCCTATATTCGAATCGGCCCAGAGTGATTCTGGGAGAGATGAATGCTGTACACGCAAATCAAGTAGCGATGAATGGTCAGATTCAGGAACAACCGTTCTTCAAGAACGTACAGCTGGTTGGAAGAGAATCCGGTGAATACACCGAACTTGAGAAATTATTGGCAAGCATTTGGGGAGAACTGTTCGAACGTGATGTGATGAGGGTGGATGACAATTTTTACGACTTGGGGGGACACTCCTTATTGCTTATCCGGGTGGAGGTTGAGCTGGAAAAGCATGGTGTGGCGGTAGACCATTTAAATATTGAACAAGACCGGACGCTTGAGAAAATAGCGGAAACTCTGGAAAACTCGAATTCTAAGGTTGAGGACTGAGTGCGTGTTTGAAGTGAAAGCGGGGAAAAAGGGATGGCAAAAATCATTGAACCGATAGAACCTTTTAACGAAATCTATTATCAAAGCTGCTTGTATAATTCGTTGTTTCCGGTTATACGGCATTTTCAGCTTAGTATATTGCCGTTACTGATTAACGATTGGCTTGTGTATGAAACGGCCCGGACAGGGGAAGGCACTCTTTGCGGAATCTCTTACAGAAGCAATAAGGGTCTTATTGAAGCTCTTGCAGGGCTTGGAATCGCAGTCGAGAAGGAACGGTTTACCGGAACAGTCGTTGACAAAATCAAGAGTGCGGTAGACATGGGGAGACCTGTCGTACTATGGGTTGATTGTTACGAATTGCCGATTCGCAAAGACACTTTTCGGAAGAAGCATTTGCCACACACCATCTTAGTTCATGGATATAATGATTGTACCGGCCATTTTCATATTATTGAACATTTGCAGATGGAGAACCTGTCCTATGATAAAAAAACAATTCGGATGGAAGATTTGGAGCGGGCTTATATTGAATTTGATCATGAATTCAATCAAGGACAAATGAAGCTGGATTCCTACTATGAATTTTATAGACTGAATCAAGCTGCTTCAATGATTTCCGGCGAAGCGGAACAATACCAGGAACTCATTCAGGCAAATATGAATGTAATTACAGAAGGTCTAGACCAGCTGCTGGAAGTGTCGGAGCTGTGGTATGGGAGGTTGATGCAGCAAGCGCACATAGCTATAGATTATGCTGCACAGCAACTCGATAAGCTGAATTCAATCATATTGGCGAAACAAGCGGAGAGCTACAAGCTGAAGCTTTTGCAGATGGAGCAGGAGCCTTTAAGTGCCATTCTACAGAGTATTACTAATGAGTGGAGCATGATTAGAACGATCGTGGGCAAATATGTATACTCCAATCAGTTTAATGTTGAACAATTCGCCGAATTGCCGGATCGAATCAGCAGTATTTACGATGCCGAATTAAAGTTTTACGAAACCTTTTTAATGAAGCGATGAAGAGTACACAGATGAACGGGATTATACAGATCGATGATGGTGTTAACACATACTAGGTCCATACAAAGGAGCGTCTACTATGCATTCCATGGATACGATTACTCAGGAATTGCTTGAAATCATCAATGCTCATCTCTTGCAAAGAGCTGAAGAAGCAGGAAAATCGGGTCAAACTGGATTGCTGACCAGCTTGGAAGGAGACCTGGAGTTGTCCAATTATATTAATTCCCTTGATTTCATCATGATTCTCGTTAATATTGAAAAAAAGTTTAACGTGGTGCTGCAAGGAGACCTGAATATACTAACAGATCGGAGTTTTATCCAAATTGCTGAATTTATTGCAAAAAACAGGAATGATTAATGTTAGCCCTGAAAAAGCTTGTATTTAGGGAAGGGATCTTCAGGGGCTAGGTGCAGTATAAAAATGCAGCGCGTATCCGCTTGGGCTACGCGCTGCATTTTTATTTTAGGGGATATGTCACTCACGGCAGATGCTGACCGATGCGGTTCGAAGAGAATATTATTTTATTAGTTCTCCATCTAAATCCGGCTCATCACGATTTCGCCAAATCTCTTTTGCCGAAAAAGGTCTTGAGCGCCTGGTACACCTCCTTCTTATCCTTAATCACATAATGCATGAACTGCTCCTGCTTCAGATGGCGGTAGGCGGACATCAGCGTGCTGCTGCGGTTGTACTGGTTCACCTCGCCGTAACCGAACATATTGCTGCGCTTCAGCAGCTCCCCGATAAGCTTGACGCAACGTTCATTATCCGAGGTGAGATTGTCGCCATCCGAGAAATGAAAAGGATAGATATTGTATTTGGCCGGAGGATACCGGCTGTCGATAATCTCCAGCGCCTTCTGGTAGGCTGACGAGCAGATCGTGCCCCCGCTTTCACCCCGGGTGAAGAAATCATGCTCACTGACCTCTTTGGCTTCCGTATGATGAGCCAGAAACACAATTTCGACCTTTTCATATTGCCGGCGCAGGAAGCGGGTCATCCAGAAAAAGAAGCTGCGGGCGCAGTATTTTTCAAAGGTCCCCATAGATCCGGAGGTATCCATCATGGCGATGATGACTGCATTGGAATGAGGAACCGTAATATCATCCCAGGTTTTATAGCGCAAATCGTCGGGACTGATGCTATGGATACCGGGTTTCCCGTTGCTGGCGTTGCGCCGCAGATTCTCCAGCAGGGTGCGCTTTTTGTCGATGTTCGACATCATGCCTTTTTTGCGGATATCGTTGAAGACGATGGACTTGACCTCGATCTCTTCCTTATCCTTCGGTGCAAGGTGGGGCAGTTCCAGGTCCTGGAACAGAATGTCCTCCAAATCCTCAAGGTTCACTTCAGCCTCAACCGTATCCTGACCCGGCTGATCTCCGGCTTTGTCACCTTTGCCCGGTTGGGCAGATTGCGAATCACGGCCGAGCACATCACCAACCTGGCTTTCCCCGTCTCCTTGGCCGACATGCTTTTGCTTGCGGAAGTTATAGATAATCCGGTACTCATCCAGACTTCGGATCGGCACCTTTACAATCTGTTTTCCGTCCGACATGATAATGTTCTCTTCGGTAACGAGGTCGGGCAGATTATCCTTAATGGCTTCCCTGACCTTCTGCTGATGACGTTCCTGATCCTGATGGCCTTTGCGGTGAAGGGACCAGTCTTCTTTTGACACGACAAACGCATATGGACCGGGTGATTGCGACAGGATGACCACCTCCCATGGAATATAAATCGGTACGGGCGTAAGCACATGCTTCTTAAAGAGAGTGACTCTGAGGCATGCTGTAACTAAAGTATATTCAGGGGTAGGGAGGATATGTGAAGATATCAATGGGTATAAACTGCAGATCAGGGAACTTTAATCCCTTATTCACTGATCTCTTCAATAAAAAGCCTATAGCTGTTGGACCGGGATTCCCCGGAATATCTCCGGCCGTCAATCGTGAACAGGTACAGCGCGGTCGAGGAGC
Organism: Paenibacillus sp. FSL H3-0321; assembly: GCF_038002865.1. NCBI lineage: Bacteria > Bacillati > Bacillota > Bacilli > Caryophanales > Paenibacillaceae > Paenibacillus > Paenibacillus sp. FSL H3-0321. The sequence goes on from NZ_JBBODH010000001.1 coordinate 6,594,391, forward strand.
CTTGAAGGGCCCGGCCCATGAAATCGTCATTGATTCTGACAAAATAAGTGAGATAGACCGTCTGGCCAGCTTGCACTGTGCCCATCGCCACCGTACCCCGGTAAGAGGATTCAGGTGAGGTAAGGGCGCTGATTGTAACGATGTCGGACTCAATTAGGCTTCCTTGGGGCACGATCCGGATGACAGAAACGTCAGCAGGATAATTGCCGCTGTTGGTCACTGAAATCCTGAATTGGGCAGTCCCACCAGGCTCGACAATTGGCGGTTCACCACTCATCTCAATGGATATGGCCGGCGAGAGAATCAAGGTAGTAACCGCATTTGAGCGGGCAACCAGTCTTACATTTCGTCCGTCTGGCAGTGTGAAGGTATATTGCAGATTGCCTTGGTTCTGCACCGCCGGGGTCTGCTTGATGTCAGTGGCTGCAGGGATGGACACAAGAAACTCCACGAGGACCACAGAGCCGGCTCTTATCGTGCCCAGCGGGATGAATTCTCCCGGTCTAATCCCCTTCATGGGCACACCGTCAACCATAACGCTGTCCCAGATGAACAATGTTCCTGCAGGAATTGCATCCACCAGTGCAGCATTTACAGCCAGATTTCCGCTGTTTTGTACGGTGAACTTGTAATGCAGGTTGTCTCCAGGCGCCACGCTGTAGCGATCAACCTTCAGACTGACCGTAACGCCTGCCTGGACAATGGATATTTCCACGGTATTGCTCTCGGTAACCTCAGTAACCTCATCTACTTGGTAAGTGGTGCGCGCCTGCGTTGTTAATACGGAATTCTCAGGGACCGATGTGATCCGCACGCGAAAAGAAATTTCGGCGGCTGTGTCTGTACTTAGGACCCCCAGCCGGATTCCTTCTGCCGGATCAGCATCGGGATAATAGATCCCCCCGGCGACAACACTTCCCGGAACGAAAATGGCACCATCCGGCACGGGAATGAATGCGATAGTATCGTTCAGCAGCCGTGCTCCTTCGTTCCTGAGCAGCAGCGTATAAGTGACTACATCTCCGGTAAATGTAGTCGGAGTACTTGCGGCCAGAAGGGTGGAGAGCTGGTAGGAAAGCAAAGAAACTCTTACCGGATTGGAGCGGATTTCGCTTTGCACAAGCCTGCCTTCCGGTGTAGTGAACGAATAAAATCCCCTGGCTTCATTGCGAAGCTCCAGTGAAGGCGGAAGCGAAACGACAATGACCTGGAAGGCGATGCGGACCTGTGCCTGCGGTGATATTGTTCCCAGCGGTATGCCGGAAGACGGAGATACCCCGGGAAGGGGGACTCCGTCTCTTAGCACACTATTAGCAATGAAGGATACACCTTCAGGGAGAATATCTCTGATCGTTGCCAGTGCAGCCACGTTGCCGCTGTTCTTGGCAACAAGCGAGTATACCAGCGTCTCCCCAAGGGAGACGCTGGTTTTGTCTGCACTTTTGAATAAGGAAAGTACGGGGCTGAGGACCGGGGTATGGACGGTATTGGAATAGGTTATAGCGTCTATACCCGCTGCCGAGCTGAACAGTACCATGGACTGATTCGTCACGACAGGTTGAGGAAATGAGGCAGGGGTCATGTTGCGATTACCTGAACCTTGAAGGTCACCGTCGTTGAAGCTCCGGCAGCAATCGTGCCGATGACAACACCTGATCCGGGGTTGGCCCCAGGACGGACGATATCGTCTACGGTAACGCTGCCCGCAACGAATTGGCTTCCAGCAGGAATCGGGTCAACCAGCACAACGTTGTTGACGGCGACGATACCGTTGTTCGTCACTACAATTGTATAGGTAAGGATGTCGCCGACTACGGCATCGATAGCCGGTGTGCTCTTGACTGCGGTGACGTCCGGAGACGATACAGGGATCACAAGTACATTGGACAAGGAAGAGCCTGAGAGCAGTCGTCCGTCCGGCGGCGTGAACGTGAAGGTTGCGGCTGCCTGGTTGACGAGTCGCTGCGGTGAAGGCAGCGAAGCCACGGTAACCTGCAGGGTGACTGTCATGACGACTGTAGCTCCAGGGGCAACCGTTCCAAGGTTGATTCCAGCTGCCGGATCGGCTCCTGGTTGCGGCACACCGTTCACCAGCACACTGTTTGGAACAAATACACCTCCTGCAGGGATGGAGTCCGTAAGGGTAACCACAGCCGGCAAGTTCCCGGTGTTTGTGACGCTAAAGAAGTAAGTGACAGTGTCTCCGACGGTTGCATTTGCTGTATCTGCGCTCTTTAGGATATTGATGATCGGCTGATACACCGGAGTAATCAGGTTATTGGAATAGGAAGCACCCGAGAAAGCACCGGAGGTAAAGCTCACGGACGCCTGGTTGTTAAGGCTCGGCGGATTCGGCAGCGCAGTAACAACAATATTGAAGGAGACCTGGACAGAAGCTCCCGGAGCCAGAGTGCCAAGGGAAATTCCATTGGCCGGGTTCGCTCCCGGCAGAGGAGTGCTGTCGACAACTACGCTGCCTGTGACAAAGGAAGCTCCCGGTGGTATCGGATCGCTAAGCACGACATTGTTGACCGATGCAATCCCGCTATTGGTAACGGTGACTGTGTAGGGAACGGTATCACCTACTACGGCATCTGTTGCAGTGGAGGCCTTTGATACCAATACGTTAGGCGATGAAACGGAAATCTGATTGATGTTGGAGACTGCCGATTCGTTGAAGGTCCGGCCGTCCGGCAGGGTATACGCAAAGGTGATGGTAGCCTGGTTGGTCAATTGCTGGCTTGGCGGCAGCGTAGTGATCAGAACGGAGAAAGTGACTGTCAAGCTGGTACCGGCAGCAATAGAACCGAGTGGAATGCCGGTTGCGGGATCGGTTCCCGGGGACGGGAATCCGTTAATCAGCACACTGTTTGCCACAAGTAGGGTTCCTGCCGGAATCGTATCGGTCAAAGTGGCTGTAGCCGGATAGTTGCCTGTATTGTTTACAATTACGGTATAGGTAATGGTATCCCCGACAGTAGCGTTGACGGAGCTTGCGCTTTTGACTGCTGCAACTATCGGCTCGTAGACCGGTGTGGTGACAATATTGGAAAATCCTACGTTGGAAAGTGCTCCGGATGTAAAGCTGACGGAGGATTGATTGTTCAGCAGTCCGGTTGCCGGCAGCGAAGTTACGGTTACAGTAAAGACTACGGTCACTGAAGCTCCGGGAGCGATACTGCCTATGGTTACCCCGGTAGAGGGTGAAGCTCCGGGCCGCCCGACGCTGTCTACCAGCACACTGTTCGGCACAAAGGCGGTACCAGCAGGAAGTGCATCCGTAAAGACGACGTTATTGACGGTTGCGATCCCGTTATTGGTCAATGTCACAGAATAGGTAATCGTGTCCCCGACGGTAGTTGCTGTTGTCACGGTGGATTTGAGCACGGCGAGATTCGGGCTGGATACAGGAATCGTGACCGTGTTGGAGAGTGCCGAACCGTTGATTGTGCGTCCGCCAGGCAATGTAAAGCTGTAAGAAGCGGTTCCCTGATTGATTAGCACCTGCGGAGACGGCAGTGAGGTAATCACGACTGAGAAGGAGACAGCGACAGTGGCTCCCGCAGCGACAGTTCCTGCGGCAATGCCAGTAGTCGGATTTGCTTGAGGCAGAGGCAGCCCGTTGATCAGGACGCTGTTGGGCTCAAAGGTGGTGCCTGACGGAATATTGTCTGTTACAGTCAGAGCGGCTCCATAATTCCCGGTGTTGCTGACAGTCAAGGTATAGGTAACGGTATCACCGACTGTAGCATTTGTCGTATTGGCCGTTTTAACCGCAGAGACATTCGGCTGGAAGACGGGAACGGCTACCGGGTTCGACAAAGTAGTACCTGAGAAAATACCAGAGGTATAGGTAACGGTCGCCTGGTTGTCAATAGAGGCGTCAGCGGGAACGGAAATGACCGTTACGCTGTAAGAGACGATTGCAGTTGCGCCGGAGGCCAACGTTCCGATCGCAACCCCGGAAGACGGATTGGCATTGGGGAAAGGCACTCCGTTTACTGATACGCTGCCGGGTATAAATGAGGCTCCGTCAGGCACGGGGTCACTGAGCAATACATTATTTACGGGATCGATTCCGGTATTGGTAATGCTTACGGAATAGGCAATCGTATCTCCAACGGCAGCTGCTGTTGCAGGAGTGCTCTTCACTACGGAAAGGTTGGGAGCGGAGACCGCGATAGTTACCGTGTTGGATACAGCCGTACCCGTAAGCAGCCGGCCGTCAGGCGGAGTGAAAGTGAAGGAGGATGAGGCCTGATTGACAAGCTGCTGTGGTGAAGGCAAGGAAACAATAAAGACAGTGAAGCTGACGGTAACACTGGCCCCCGGAGCTACGGTGCCGACGGTAATACCGGTATCGGGTGCGGCTCCCGGCTGCGGGAAGCCTCCGACGATGACGCTGTTGGGATCAAAGGTGGTCCCTGCGGGAATGTTGTCAGTCAAAGTAACATTCGCAGCCAGATTGCCTGTATTGCTGACAACAATCGTGTAGATAATGGTATCGCCAACTGTTGCATTAAGATCATTGGCACTTTTGACAAGGGAAATCTGCGGCTGTATTACCGGTGTCGTGGTTACGTTGGAAGAGGAAGAACCGGAGAATACACCGGAGGTAAAGCTGACGGTCGACTGGTTGTTGATCTGTGAAGGAATCGGCATTGTTATCCTCACCTCGAATGTTACGGCGACTGACGCCCCTGGGGCCAGACTGCCGATTGGAATGCCGGCGGACGGAACTGATTGCGGCTGGGAAACGCCGCCCACAATTACGGTTCCGGGAATGAAGGTAACATTCTCAGGCAGAGGATCACTGAGAATGATGTTGCTGACAGCCGCGATGCTGGTGTTTGTCAGCACCGAGGTGAACTTAAGAATGTCACCCGTAACGGCATCAATGGCGTTCACGCTTTTGACGATACTGACATTGGGAGCGGAGACAGGGACACTGAGCGTGTTCGAAACAGCAGTTGTTCCGAGCTGCCGTCCGTCAGGCAGAGTGAAGCTGATTGCGGCAGCTGCTGAATTGGGCAACTGCTGGCCCGGGGGCAGCGCCGTCACGGTGACCAGAAAACTGACGGTGACACTATCGCCCGGCACAAGCGGACCTACCGGGATTCCGGTTACCGGGTCAAAACCGGGAAGCGGTGTTCCGCCAATGATGACGCTGTTCGGTTCAAATACTGCTTGCGGCGGCAAACTGTCAGTCAGGTTCAGCGTGGCAGCGATATTACCGGTGTTGCTGACCAGGATCGAGAAGGATAGGGAGCTGCCTACCGAAGCCTGGGCGCTGTTGGCACTTTTAACGAGATTGATGACCGGAATGAAGATCGGCGTCGTCACTGTATTGGACAGTGCAGTTCCGCTGAACGCTCCTGCCGTGAAAGATGTGCTGGCCCGGTTATTCAGTTCGGCGGGATTTGGCAGGAAGGCAGCAATCACCTTGAAGGTGACGATCACATTTCCCCCTGCCGCGATGGTCCCAAGAGCAATGCCCGCCCCCGGGTTGGCGGATGGTGCAGCTGCCCCGTTCACCGTGACGCTCCCGGCCACGAATACCCCTCCCGCGGGTACTGGATCAGACAGGACGACGTTGTTTACAGCTACCCCGCTCGGATTGGACACCGCTACGGTATAGGTTATATTCTCCCCGACAGCGATGGCGGAGAGATTGGCTGTCTTGAATAAGGTGATGTTCGGTGCTGAAACCGGGATGCTGACCGTATTGGAGAGGCTTTCCCCGCTGAGGGAACGCCCGCTGGGCAACTGGTAGGTATAGCTGCTGCTTCCCTGGTTGGTCAATACCGCCGGAGAGGGCAGTGACTGCACCGTGGTCAGGAAGTTGACGGTTACCGTAGAACCGGGAGCTACGGCCCCTAGTGGAATTCCGGTGAGCGGAGAATCCGCAGGACGAACGGAACCGTTCACTGTAACGCTTCCCGCAACAAAGGTAGAGCCGGCGGGGATATTGTCGCTTAGGGTGACGGTTGCTGCCAGATTCCCTGTGTTTTGCACCTGAAGGGTGTAAAGCACGTTGCCGCCTACAGTCGCACTGGCCGGACTTGCGCTTTTGACAATGCCAATGACAGGCTGATACACAGGTGTTGTGGTGATGTTGGATTGGGAAATGCCTGTAAACAGCCCGGAACTATAGGATGCCGAAGAACGGTTGGACAGCTGTCCGGTTCCCGGTACAGAGGTGACCGTCACCTGGAAAGCTACGGTTGCGCTGTTGCCAGGAGGAATTGCTCCCACAGAGATTCCCGTTGCCGGGTCTGCGGCAGGACGGGCTGAGTCGGAAACGGTCACGCTGCCCGGAACAAAGGTGGTACCTGCAGGAATCGGATCGGACAGGACCACATGTGTTACCGCCGAAATCCCGTTGTTGCTGATGACGGAGGTATAGGTCAAAGTGTCCCCTACCGCAACGTCAGGGAAGCTGGTGCTCTTGACCACTGCAACATTGGGCAGTGTCACCGGAATGGTCAGCGTATTCGATGCCGCCGAACCGGCCACTGTACGACCGTCAGGCACCAGGAAGGTATAGGCTGCAGCGGCCTGGTCGGTTAACCGCGGCGGCGACGGCAGACTGTTCACGGCAACCCTGAACTGAACGGTGGAGCTTCCTCCGGCGGCAATCGTGCCGATTGCGATGCCCGTGGCGGGATTGCCTGCCAGGGGAGTCCCGTTGACAGTAAAGCTCCCGGGAACGTAGGTGCTTCCGGCAGGGATGTTGTCAGTCAGCGTCGTGGACGCACCGATATTTCCCGTGTTGGAGATTTGCACGGAATAGGTAATCTCATCGCCAACGGTTGCGTTGACGGTGTTGGCGCTTTTGACCATACCCAGAACCGGCGAGTACACTGGAACCGTTACTGTATTGGAAGGGATAACTCCCGAAACAATGGGGCCGCCGGCCACACTCTGGAAGGTAAATGCGGCATTGGCAGAGTTGGCAATCGTCTGCGGACTGGGCGGCAGCGAGGTCACTCTGGCCTGATATGTAACCGTTACAGAAGAGCTGAGTGCCAGTGATCCTAAGGGAATGCCGGCTGAAATATCATAGCTAGGCCTGGAAATACCGGCGACCACAACACTTCCGGCTACAAAGGTCAAGCCGGTTGGCAGTGTATCCGACAGTACCACACTCGTAGCGCTGGCAGTACCTGTGTTGTTGATGGTAACGGTATAGGTTATGTTATCACCGACGATCGGACCGGCCACATTGGAGCCTTTGGTCAGCGTGATTACCGGTGCGTTAATATTGATCTGGAGCGCATTCGCGTTGACTACATAGGCGTCGCCAGAGGTGGTCAACGTCAGCAGTGCAGAGGACTGGTTGTTCACCAGTCTTGCCGAAACGTCGACGTTGGTTATGTCCCAGCCTTGACGTCCACCGATGATATTGGTGCCTGGACTGCCATTGGTCTGGTTGCGGGTTCCGAAGGTTCCGGTCGTACTCAGAGCGCCGCTGTCATTATTAATCTGCGAAGCAAAAAAGTTGTTGGCAAAATTGTTGGGACCCGACAAGGCCACCTGTGTGGCGGAGGTCGGGCCGAACAGCGCCTGGTCGCCTGAACGGTTCGCGTCGCCTTCCTGCGCGCTGAACAAGATGCGTCCGCCCAGAGCACCGGTGACTGGTGTGGCGAAACCCGTAATGGTCGTGACAACCGGGGCTGAAGTGGCTTGTACAAGCACAGCTCCTGCCCGCAGCGACATATTGCGGAAAGGGAGGGAGGGGTTCTGGTAGATCACACCAAGTGTCCAGCCGGCATGGTTGGCGGTTGCATCACCCGTGATAACGATGGTGCCTACGACACCGCCGACCGTGTAGGTTCCGGCACCGCCGCCCTGAATAATGCTGGTGACATTGGCTGAGCGTACATAGGCGGAGGCGCCGCCTCCCAGGTCAACTATATTAGCTGTAGCCGCATCAGGAGAAACACTGACCGTTGTCCCTGCGGGTGTGGTGAAGGAGACCGGATTATTGATGAAGGCGCTGAGATTAACCGAGCCGTTAATATAGGAGCCGGCCCAGATCAGTTCTGCGTACAGCACTGTGCTTCCTGCGGGAAGCGTCAGTATGGCGGCTGAGCTGTTGTTCTGGTACAGGCTGGTCGTACCGGCAGGATAGGTGCCGAATACAGAGGCTGTGTTGACCGTACTGAATGCACCTATACTATCCTGTGTACCGGGAACCCCGGCCGTTTCGGATCTGCTTAGTCCAAGTGTATTGCCGGTAAATGTGATTGCGCCGGTTGCGTTAATCGTAGCCCGAACGACTAGAGGAATGATTTTCACCTCCTTCAAGGTTGCTGAACTGCGCAATTGCTTAGACGAAAAAAAGCAGACCGTCTCCTGGATAAGGACGATGTGCCAAATTTCTTGTGGTATATTAGCCTATGACGGGTGACGGGCATAATTGTTTGTCCACGGGGGATTTTTTAAAAAATCATATTTATTTTTCTACTTGCTGAAATCTTGTCTATGCTGTGAGAGAAGCCGCCGTTCCAGCAGCACACGCGGTTCTGGATAATGATTCCTGCTCATGGTTTCGAGCTCCTCCGGGGTGATTTCTTTCTTAATGACGGCAAAGTGGTACATGATTTCATGAACTACATTAGATTGCAGCGTCTTGAGAATCTCAAGCTCTTCTGCTTCGTAGAGCGAGTCGTTAAACGGGTATTGATAGAACAGCTCCATCCGCAGCAGTCTGTAATCGAAGGGCGGAGAGGGGACCGGATAATCGGGAATCACCGGAGAGAGCGGACCTGCGGAAGGCTGGAAAAAGCGGTTTGTGAAATACCGGGGAGTGTACTCGTCGAATTTTTGTTTAAAAAAAGGATTGGAGACGTGAGGGAAGCTATGTGCATAAGGTGCAAGAATGCAGACAACGGCTTTATGGATGCAGATCCTGTGAATCTCTTTCATCACCGCAAATAGATTGTTTACATAGGGCAGAACGCGGCTGGCCATAATGAATTCGGCGGTATTGTCCGGCAGTGGAATGCCTTTATTAATATCGCAGACCAGATCCACCCCGGGGTATGAAATGCAGTCGATTCCCAGATAACCCAATTCTTTAGCGGAACCGCAGCCGATATCGATTTTCAAGGAAACCACTCCTTTTTAGAACGTAAATAAGGCTCTTCACCATAGTATTAATTCCGCAGTTGCATGCTTCCGGCTCATGCCCATAGATTGAAAGAAACATGCTTTTAATATAAAAGTTGTTATAACAAAGGAGCAGAAGTACATGACCGCAATCTTATTTAAAAATGGCGTTCTGCCATTTCGCAGCCACCCCGGCGATAATGCTGTATACGTGGAGGACGGCAGGATCACTGCCGTTGGAGAGGGCAGGGATTTGGCCCTGCAGCTTAGCGGCAGAGAATACACCGTTGTCGATTGGGACGGAGCCTATGTGCTGCCCGGTCTGACCGATGCGCATGTGCATCTGGGCATGCACGGGATGAAGCTGGACATGCTGGATTTCACGGGTATGACCTCCAAAGAAGAGATGCTGCATGCAATTGCCAGACGCGCAGAGATTACGCCTGCCGGGGAATGGATCCTCGGGCTGAACTGGAACGAGAATGAATTCCGGCCTGCCGCAGCGCCGCATATATCTGAGCTGGATGCGGTGACAGAGCGGCATCCCGTATTCCTTACGCGCACTTGCTTTCATGCCTTCCTCGGCAACAGCGAGGCTTTCAGGCGGGCAGGCGTGACCGAATCCACACCGGACTTTGCTTCCGGAGCTTACGGACGTGACGCTGAAGGGAAGCTGAACGGCTGGGTTTATGAGGATGCCTCACAGCCGTTTAATGCCGTGCAGCCGGTGCCCGATTATGCCGCCAAGAAGAATGCGGTCCGCCGGGGAATTGCCGACGCGCTCTCCCTGGGGCTTACAGCCGTGCATACAGAGGATCTGCGGCTGCTGGACAGTGTGGAGACGATGCTGCAGATTCACCGTGAGCTGCGCGAAGAAGGCTTGTTCTTCCGCACACACCAGCTGCTGTATTATGGCTATCTGCAGGAGGTGGAGGAGCTGCGGCTGCAGGCAGGCAGCGGTGACGAGTGGCTGCGGCTTGGTGCGGTCAAGCTGTTCGCCGACGGTGCCATCGGCGGACGGACCGCACTGTTGGAGCAGCCTTACAGCGATGCCCCGGATACATCCGGCATTGCGATCCACACACAGGAGAAGCTGAATGAAATTGTCGGCGCGGCGAGACGGCTGTCATTCCCGGTTGCTGTGCATGCAATCGGAGATGCGGCAGCCCGGATGACGCTGGCTGCGATGGACCATCACCGGCTGTCTCCGGAAGCCGGCCTGCCGGACCGCTTCATACATGCCCAGGTGCTGAATGGCGCACTGGTGGAGCAAATGCGCGGACTTCGGCTCATTGCCGATATCCAGCCGCGTTTTGTGGCCAGTGACTTTCCCTGGGTGCTGGAACGGGTAGGCCCGGCAAGAACAGGGCATCTGTATGCCTGGAATAAGCTGATGAAGGCCGGAATTACCTGTGCCGGTGGCAGTGACGCGCCGATTGAACCGCTGAATCCATTTCTTGGGCTGCACGCTGCCGTTACCCGGCGCAAGCCGGGGGAATCCCATGAGGGCTACTTGCCGGGTGAGAAGCTGAGCATCCCGGAGGCGATAGGTCTATTCACAACGGGCAGTGCGGCTGCCGCGGGAGAAGAGCGGGAACGCGGACGTATCGCACCGGGCTTGCAGGGGGATTTCACGGTAATTGACCGTGACGTGTTGAGTGATCCCGAGGAACTGCTGCTGGTGAAAGTACGGATGACTGTGGTCAATGGGAAAATCGCCTACTGTGCGCAATGAAAAAAGCAGTCCGGGTACCGGATGATGAGCTGAAGAAATGCCGCCTCATACACTTCTAGTGCGCTCCCCACCAATTTCGGCAAAGTTTATGCAACCCCGACTATGGGTTAAACGTTAATAAGGGTAGCAAGCAGATATTGACCATACCGCACGTCTATGAGGAGGCAGTCAACATGAAATCACAACGTTCATTACCGGCTATTGCGGCAGTCGCTGTATTGATGCTGACATTAACCGCTTGCGGAGGCAACACTCCTGCTGAGGCTCCGGGTGAGCCTTCGGCAACGGTTTCTCCTTCACCAGCGACAAACACAGCAGCGCCTGCACCTAGTCCTACCGCTACTGCTGAAGCACAGGTCATCCAAGGAACCGGCAGCTATGTCGGTCAAATTGACAGTCATTCGATTGAAATAGAAACGGAAGAAGGCCCTACCGCTTTTGAACTGGATGCTGGCACCGAGAGTGTGCTTGAAGGTCTTGAGATGGAGGACCCTGTAGTTTTTGAATATGTAGAAAAGTCGGTGGAGGGTGATCCTTCCGTCGTCCAGCGGATTCTTTCCAAGCTGTCCAAGGCGGAAGAAGGGGCAGCCCCGGCGGCCAAACTGCCGGAGACCCGAACCATGAAGCTTACGCTGGAAGGCATGGCGGAAGAGAAGACTGCCACGCTTGCGGACGGAGAAGGTTATTCGCTTTATGTATTTGATATCTTTACCTTTGATGCGGCAAGCAACCGGTTATCTATGAAGGTGGATCCTGATTATTACGCCGAAATTGAAAAATTGCCTTCTGATTTTAATCTCGATCTTTTGGAGCAGGAAGGCCGTAAGGAATTGTCTGTTACTGGCAAGGTGACAGCACTCAGCAAGGAAGAGCGTGATCTCAGAATGTCTGACCTGCGCTTATATTTGACCGCAACAGGTTCCGGCCTGACCCGGCAAACGATCGTCAAGGAAATTGACGGTCAGGGCTACATGATCAAACTCAATATTCCACAGAGAGAGGCCTCGGAAGGCTTCGGGCCACATGTCTACGCATCGCTGGATTCCATCGTAAGCCGCTAGCAGGTGCCTGCATTTCAGCTTAAGTTGCAGTATTAAATAAGAAAAGAGCCACTCCACGATCAACGGGAGTGGCTCTTTTCTATAAATGGAAGTAAATAGCGGGATAATCAGTAGGAGCCGGCATTGACCAGAACGGTAGAAATGAGCAGCATGAACAACAGAAGGATGATAGCATTGATAATGGTGCCGATAACGGCGAACACTTTGCGGCGGTTGCGGAGAGTCAGCCCGATAATTCCGACAACTGCTCCGATTACATTAACAGCTGCAAGAATCAATACGGTCAACCCCAGAAACATGAACGTTCCTGCAGACTCATTGATGATGCTGTTGCTTTCACTAAGAATGGAGGAAGCCTGCATCCCTACCATCACAAAAGTAATCGCATAACCGATAAATGTGACCATCGCGATCACGAAAGAGGCGATACCCGGGCCGGAATGTTTGAAATCACGTTTATTCTCTTGGTAGGTGTAAGGCACTTCAGGTTTTGACAGATCATTTTGTCCTGGAAATAGGCTGTCCTGCCGGGTTTCCTGTGAATCGGATTTTGGTGGAGGATTATAGTCCATAATAAAAGTGAGCTCCTTGTAAAAGAATGGGTTATTGATACTATCCACTTTTTCATAAGAACGCTTCAAATGCAAGTCCCACATTGAAAAAATCCCGGAACTCCGCTGGAATTGACCCCTGCCGATAAGGTAAGATAGGGGAAGTCCAATAATAAGGAGTTGTATTCTGATTATGCAACGGAGATTTATCGCCTGGGGAGCTTTGCTGGCTATGCTGGCAGTGGGGATCGGCGCATTCGGAGCGCATATGTTGAAGGCTTCGATCAGCGAGGATTACATGAAGGTGTATGAAACCGGTGTGCATTATCATATGATTCATGCACTGGGACTGATATTGGTCGCGATTATTGCAGGACAATGGGGAGAGAGTGTCCGCCTGCGCTGGAGCGGCAGGCTGCTGATCGCAGGAATTGTTCTCTTCTCCGGCAGCTTGTACGTACTGAGTATTACCGGAATAAAAATCCTTGGAGCGGTTACCCCGCTCGGCGGCGTATGTTTTATTGCCGGCTGGATATGTCTGGCCTGGGAAGCCCTTTCCCGTAAGAACTGAAGCCAGCCGGATGGCATAAGCAAATAAAACAAGCACCTTTCACGGAATGCCATTCCGGTAGGGTGCTTGTTTGTGCTGCACAGGTTCGTGCTAATGAAATTCGTCAATTTCATTGAGGTTAAAGGTATAGACCTGTTTCTCATCAACGTGGTAGATGCTTATCGAGTTGGCCGCTTCATCAAAATTTAGAATACGGCAGGGCATGGACATCTGCTTGCCATGACGGTTCGTCCGAATACGGACCAGTTGATTGTTCTGAATGTACTGTCTGATCTTTCCATAAGCATCCGCACGGCTTTCCACTGACGGCTTATCCTCTGTGGGTTTTTCCGGTTGTTTGTCCGCCGGCTTCACTGGCAATTTAAATGGAACTGGAGGGGCTGACTCTTGTTGCAGAGCTATCTTCGCAGAACGTAGAAGGTTGTCAATGGTTCTTCCCAGCTCAAGACCTGAGTTAATGTTGAAATCTGTGATTTTGTCGCTGTTATTCAACATTTCAAGTAAATATTGCAGTGCAAGCGGGTTGGTACGGGCATTAATCAGGATGTCGACGTTAAATAAATAATTTCCGTCCGTGTGTTGTAGTTTCTTGTCCATAAATCCCCCAGCTTTTTACTAAATCGATTCGTAAAGTAAATAAACTATACCATTAAATAAACAATAATCATATACTTCTTTGCTTGGAAATAAGGCTTAAAGTCTCTGTATTTTATTAGGATATAGGACCATCGTCCACACACAGCAAAAGGGCTCCGCATACACATAGAGCGTGGATGACGAAAAAAGGAGGCGCTGCTATTGGTTACCATAGAACCTATTCAGGTCGGAGATCACACCTTAGTTGGAGTCGAGGTGAAACTTCCCAAAACAACGCTGCTCACCATCAGCACAAGCCGAGGGTATATTATGTGCGGAGCGCTGGATGTGGGACTGCTGAATAAGATGCTTAGTGACCGGCAGATTATTGCCGCACGGGCCGTAGGCGTACGCACATTGGCGCAGCTCCTGGCAGCTCCGCTGGAGTCTGTTACTATAGAGGCGGAAAATCTTGGGATTGTGCCGGGGATGGCAGGCAGTGAGGCATTGCTCCGCATGCTTTGAGCGGTAATGAAGGTAATAATTTGGCGTGTTGCAAGGGTCCCCAGTGGGCCCTTTTGTTGAAATATAAGCATTTTTATATGCTTTACGCTATAAATTATCCTTCTATTTCTCGCTGAAACGGATACCGTCCTTTTGAGGACGGTATCCGTTTCCACTTATGCGGGCAGTTAAAGGGCATAAGGCAGGCAATCTTGGTCATCCTACGGATAAGGAGCTGGTTTAAGCCCTCGGAGAGAGCTCGATTTCACTGCAGATGTGGCTTCCATTTTGTTTCGGCTAACCGCTGGAAGGGTAAAGTAAGTATAGACAATTGCAAGGCCGGACCTTGGACAAGCAGCCGGCTAAATTATGGATAAGGATGGGATCATATCATGGCTAAAGCATCTAACAAAGTAAACACTGCATCATTGGAACAAGTCCTCAACCGTCAAGTTGCGAACCTGAATGTATTGTACGTTAAAGTTCATAACTTTCACTGGTATGTCAAAGGCGAACAATTTTTCGCCCTGCATGTGAAATTTGAAGAGCTTTATGATGATATTACGCTGAAAATGGATGAAGTTGCTGAACGCCTGCTGAGTATCAAAGGCAGCCCTGCAGCTACAATGAAAGAATATCTGGAGATTGCCACCATTCAGGAAGCAACGGGCAAAGAAGATGCCCGGGGCATGGTCCAATCCCTCATTGAAGATTTTGCTACGGTATCCGAAGAACTTGCGGAAGGCATTGAGCTTGCAGAGAACGCCAGCGATCAGCCGACAGCCGATTTGTTCATCAAGATCCGCTCCGATCTGGAGAAGCAGCAATGGATGCTGCGCTCGTTCCTGGGCTGATTCCAGCCTGACCCGAAATTACATTTGAAATTCTGCAAAGCCTCCTGTGCGGAGGCTTTGTTTTTGTGTTACTGTGGCATGAGCGTTGGCAGGCTGCGAAATTTGTAGACTCCTGCGGCAAGGGATATAATTTATAGTGAAGATGATAATTTTGAACAGGATGAGTGGAAGGAGTGATTGTCCTTGAACGCTAACCCCGTAGCTTTAAAAGAATGGGCCTCAGCTATCCAAACGCTGACAGAAGGACGGATGATTATGCTGATGCGCAAAGGGGGGATAGAGGAAGAAACACGGCGTTTTGAACTTAAAAGCCCTTCGTTCTATCTCTATCCCACTTATGAACACCAACGTGCCGAACTGCTGAAGGAGCCATACCGCCCGCTCGTCGGCCAGACACTGGAAGCAGGCGGCGCTGACCCCGCTGTGATTTCATTGAATGCATACGCTGAAGTTGCTGCTGATCTGGAGGTTCGTGATTTGAATCAGCTGGAACGGCTGTATCCCTATCACATCTGGAGCGAAGGACTTGCGTCCGAAAGATTGCGCTGGAAAGCGAAGGAACCGCTTCATGTCCTGCTGCTTCGTGTATACGTTCCCGAGGCTCCCGCCATTATTCAAGTGCTGCCGGAGTATTCAGGCTGCCGCTCCTGGATTGAACTGGAGTCCCCGCCTGAAGCCGGCAACTTGCGCCCGGTTCTGGGCGACGAAGAGTTCCGGATCAGGAAAGAGGAAATCATCTCTGCCCTTGGACAGTAACAGGCTGAGAAAAGCGCTAAACGTGGATGACGGGTATGAAAATTGAAAATAGATATTTGTAAAAAAACTTCCTTTGTAATAAAATTAGTGAGAATCATTGATAATCACTGTAATTCACTTTATAATAATTATAATGTGATATAAAATCTAATTGTGCTGGCAAACAGGGATCCCCTGTTTCAATACAGCTTTCTGATTTTGCAAATTGATGAGTGGAGGGAATAATTATTATGGCAGCAGATTTTGTCATTGAAGGACTAAAAGCGACAATCGAAGGAAAAGAAATTCTGAAGGGTATCAATCTTCAGATGAAGGGCGGCGAAATTCACGCTATCATGGGTCCGAACGGTACAGGTAAAAGTACACTGGCTTCGGCACTCATGGGTCATCCAAAGTATGTAGTAACTGAAGGCACGGCTGTGCTGGAAGGTGAAGACCTGCTGGAGATGGCAGTAGATGAACGCGCACGCGCCGGTTTGTTCCTGGCCATGCAATATCCAAGCGAGATCAGCGGAGTAACCAACTCCGACTTTCTGCGCAGTGCCATCAATTCGCGCCGTGAAGAAGGCAGTGAAATCTCCCTCATCCGTTTCATCCGTCAGATGGAAGCTAAGATGAAGGAACTGGATATGAATCCGGAATTCCTGCACCGTTATCTGAACGAAGGCTTCTCGGGCGGCGAGAAGAAACGCAACGAAATTCTCCAAATGATGATGCTGGATCCGAAGATCGTCATTCTTGACGAAATTGACTCCGGCCTTGATATTGATGCACTCAAAATTGTCGCTGAAGGTGTAAACTCGATGCGCAGCCCGGAACGCGGTTTCCTGGTTATTACCCACTATCAGCGTCTGCTTAACTACATCACGCCTGATTACGTGCATGTTATGATGCAGGGCCGCATTGTGAAATCCGGCGGACCTGAACTCGCGCAGCGTCTGGAAGCAGAAGGTTATGAATGGGTTAAAGAAGAACTCGGCATTGAAGATGAAACTGTAGGACAGGAAGCTTAAAGAGACGCCAGGAAGGAGGAAACCACTTATGACGACGCAAACCATTCTTCCGGTGGATGCCGGACGTCTCAGCGAATTATCGCAGAGCAGCGGCGAGCCAAGCTGGCTGAAGGACAGCCGGTTAAAGGCGCTGGAACTGGCAGCAAGCTTGGAGCTGCCGAAACTGGAAAAGACACGGATTGAACGCTGGAACGTGAACAACTATGGAACCTACAAAGCAAGCCAGCCTTTTACAGCACTTAGTGAAGCACCTGCTTCCATAACTGCCCTGATTCAGGGTCAGGAGGAAGGCAGTCTGATTATTCAACGTAATTCAGGCGCTGTCTATACACGGCTGTCTCCTGAGCTTGCTGCGCTAGGCGTGATTTTTACCGATTTGCAGACAGCAGTCAAAGAGCATGGAGATCTTGTCCAGCGTTATCTGCATAAGGCGGTGCTGCCAGACGAGCATTCCATTGCTGCACTTCATGCCGCCCTGTGGAACGGCGGAGTATTCCTCTATGTTCCCAAAAATGTGGTTATCGACACTCCACTGCAAGCGGTGCTGCTGACGGACGATGCGGAAGCTGCTTTCGTTCCGCATATTCTGGTGGTTGCCGAATCGAACAGCTCAGTAACCTATGTAGACAACTATGTATCCGACAAAACGGAAGCCGGACTGCATAACGGTGCGGTTGAAGTATTTGTAGGTGCGGGCGCCAAAGTGCGCTTTGCCTCGGTACATCAGCTTGGCGTGGACACTACAGATGTGACCTACCGCCGTGCAGTTGTTGAGAACGATGGAACTATTGAGTGGATTGTCGGCGAAATGAACTACGGCGATACAGCGAGTGACACGAAGTCGGTGCTGAAAGGCAATGGTTCAAGCTCCGATGCCAAAGTGATCGCGGTAGGATCGGGTTCGCAGAAGCTGAACTATACGACTCAGGCACAGCACTTCGGCAAGAATACGCCGAGTGACATGATTACCCGTGCTGTTATGCGGGATTCTGCGACTTCTATTATTAACGGAATTACGAAGATCGAAAAAGGTGCGACAAGAGCCGATGGACAGCAGACCGAAAAAGTTCTGATGCTGAGCCCGAAAGCACGCGGCGACGCCAACCCGATCCTTCTTATAGATGAAGATGATGTAACAGCCGGCCATGCCGCTTCCGTAGGACGGGTCAATTACGAGCAAGTGTTTTACCTGATGTCCCGCGGAATTACACGGCACGATGCAGAAACACTGATCATATACGGCTTCCTGGCACCGGTAGTGTCGCAAATTCCACTGGAGGGACTGCGCAATCAGCTCCAATCTCTTGTGGAAAGGAAGTTAGGCCAATGATTAACAGTAACATCCGGGAGCAATTTCCCATCCTGAATCAAAAGATTAACGGCCATCCGCTGGTTTATCTGGACAGTGCGGCAACTTCACAGAAACCGCGCCAAGTCATCGAAGCGGTGAAATCCTATTATGAATGGGATAACGCCAATGTCCACCGCGGTGTGCATACTCTGGGCAGCCGGGCTACGGATGCTTATGAGGGAGCCCGCGAGAAGGTTGCGAAGTTCATACATGCCCGCAGCACGAAGGAGATAATCTTTACCCGCGGCACAACGACAGCGTTAAATATAGTGGCTTCTTCTTATGGCCCTGCTGTTCTTAGTGAAGGCGACGAAATTGTCATCACCCAGATGGAGCATCACAGCAACTTTATTCCATGGCAGCAGTTGGCCAAGAAGACTGGGGCAACCCTGAAATTTCTTCCACTGCAGAAGGATGGAACGATCACCCTGGAGGATGCCGAGAATACGATTACGGACAAGACCAAAATCGTAGCCATCGCGTATGTATCCAATGTTATGGGGGTTACCCATCCGGTTAAAGAGCTTGCAGCCATTGCTCACCGCAAGGGTGCAGTTATCGTGGTGGACGGAGCACAGAGCACGCCGCATATGAAGGTCGATGTCCAGGAGCTGGATTGCGATTTCTATGCGTTCTCCGGTCACAAAATGCTGGCCCCGACCGGCATCGGTGCTTTGTACGGCAAGAAGGCATTGCTGGAAGCTATGGAGCCGGTTGAGTTCGGCGGCGAGATGATTGATGATGTCGGTCTTTATGAATCCACTTGGAAAGAGCTGCCTTGGAAGTTCGAAGGCGGGACACCGATTATCGCCGGTGCCGTCGGATTGGGAGCAGCAATTGATTTCCTGCAGGAGATCGGACTGGATGAAATTCACCGTCATGAAATCCAGCTTGCCGCTTACGCGGAGCAGCGACTTGCAGAGGTTGACGGCTTGACGCTGTATGGCCCGCGTAATCGTCAGGTGGGTGTAGTCACGTTCAATCTGGGTGATGTGCATCCGCATGATGTGGCGACGGTGCTGGATGCGGAAGGTATTGCCGTCCGCGCCGGCCATCATTGCTGCCAACCGCTGATGCGCTGGCTTGAGGTAAGCTCAACGGCACGGGCCAGCTTCTACCTCTACAATACGGAACAGGATGTAGATGCGCTGGTCCAAGCTTTAATCAAGGCAAAGGAGTATTTCGCCTATGAACTTGGATGACTTGTATAGACGCGTAATTATGGATCATTATAAAAATCCCCGGAACCGTGGTTCATTTGCAGACGACGCTGTGAAGATTGAGCTGAACAACCCGACCTGTGGCGACCGGATTACGCTGCAGCTTAAGGTAGAGGACGGCATCGTCAAAGATGCCCGGTATAGCGGCGAAGGCTGTTCGATCAGCATGTCGTCGGCTTCCATGATGACGGAAGCCGTCAAGGGACAGACTATAGAGCATGCGCTTGAGCTTGCTGACAAGTTCTCCTCCCTGATGAAGGGTGAGACAGTAGATTTCGGAGACTATGAAGATATAGAAGCCCTTTCCGGTGTTAATAAATTTCCGGCGCGGATCAAATGTGCCACATTGGCATGGAACGCGCTTCGCAAAGGAATAGACGTCGAAGAAGAACACCAACAACATTAGATAACAAGGAGGCTGACACCATGGCTAAGAAAGCGCCTGATATGGAGGAATACCAGTACGGGTTCCGTGATGAGCACAAGTCGATATTTCAGTCTGGTAAAGGACTTACGGCCGAAATTGTGAAGGAAATCTCCGCAATCAAAAACGAGCCGGAATGGATGCTGAACTTCCGCCTGAAAGCTCTGGAGCAATTCCGCAAGATGCCGATGCCTCAGTGGGGCGGCAACATGGATGATCTGGATTTCGAAGACATTCAGTACTATGTAAGACCTTCCGAGAAGCAAGGAAAAACTTGGGAGGAAGTTCCTTCCGAGATTAAAGAAACCTTCGATAAGCTGGGTATTCCGGAAGCGGAGCAGAAGTTCCTCGCCGGTGTATCAGCACAATATGAATCTGAGGTTGTTTATCACAGCATGCAGAAGAGCCTTGAAGACCAAGGGGTTATCTTCACCGATACTGATACTGCGCTGCGTGAGCATCCCGAGCTGTTAAAGAAATTCTTCGGCACGATCATTCCGCCGACAGACAATAAGTTTGCTGCACTGAACAGTGCCGTGTGGTCGGGGGGCAGCTTTATCTATGTTCCGAAGGGTGTGAAATGCGAAGTGCCTCTGCAGGCTTACTTCCGTATCAACTCCGAGAACATGGGTCAGTTCGAGCGTACGCTGATCCTCGCGGATGAGGACAGCTTTGTGCATTACGTAGAAGGCTGTACCGCACCAATCTACAGCACTAATTCCCTGCATAGTGCCGTTGTTGAAATTCTGTGTATGAAGAACTCCCGTGTTCGGTATACTACTATTCAGAACTGGGCACCAAATATCTACAATCTCGTAACCAAACGTGCGGTTGCTGAAGAGAATGCTACCATGGAATGGGTGGACGGCAACATTGGTTCCAAGCTGACAATGAAGTATCCTGCGGTTGTGTTAAAAGGCCGGGGAGCCAAAGGTTCCGTATTGTCGATTGCAGTGGCAGGCAAAGGCCAGCACCAGGATGCAGGCGCCAAGATGATCCATTTGGCACCGGACACGACTTCGACGATCGTATCCAAATCGATCAGCAAGCACGGCGGCAAGGTAACTTACCGCGGACTCGCTTCCTTCGGCCGTCAGGCGGAAGGCGCGAAATCGAATATCAAATGTGATACGCTCATTCTGGATAACCAGTCCACTTCGGACACGATTCCATATAATGAGATCATGAACGATAATATCGTGCTGGAGCATGAAGCGACGGTATCCAAGGTTTCCGAGGAGCAGCTGTTCTATCTGATGAGCCGCGGTCTCACAGAAGCCGAAGCCACACAGATGATCGTCATGGGCTTCATCGAGCCGTTCACCAAAGAACTGCCGATGGAATATGCGGTCGAAATGAACCGTCTCATCAAGTTCGAAATGGAAGGAAGTATCGGATAACCTTGCTGCACTAAGGTTTTCCACCTCCCTACAATTTAAATTAATATTTATAGTTGCCACCATAATGTGTGTCCGCAGCAGCCCTGATGTTCTTATCTTTCAGGCCTGCCGGGCACATGTTTTGCTTTTGCCCACTACGTATTCAGGAGGCCCACATGAGAAACTTGATTGTGTCTGAATTTTTAACTGTTGACGGTGTAATGGAGGACCCGCAGTGGACCTTTCAATACAGCTCGGATGAGCAGGATCAGTTTAAATTCGCGGAGTTAAAAGCTGCCGATGCGCTGTTGCTGGGGCGCGTAACCTATGAAGGCTTTGCGGCTGCCTGGCCTAATATGCTGGAGCAGACCGGGGAATACGGCGAGATGATGAATGGTTATGCCAAACATGTAGTCTCCACAACTCTAACAGAAGCCGGGTGGAACAATTCATCTCTGATTAAGAACAATCTGGTGGAAGAAATCACGAAGCTGAAAGAGCAGCCCGGCAGAGACATTCTCGTGTTTGGCAGCTGCACGCTTGTGCAGTCCCTGATCTCGCTGGGTCTCGTGGATGAGTACCGGTTAATGGTGTTTCCGGTGGTGCTGGGCAAGGGCAAACGTCTCTTTGGAGATGGGCTGGAGAAGCAGGGTTTTGAGCTGGTGCAGACCAAGCGGTTCTCCTCCGGTGTCGCAGTAGTCTGCTACCGGCCTGCAAAGAACTAACATCTGTACAGCAGAGGAAACAACAAAATGCAATGCAAAAACGCTACCGCTGGAACATGAACCCCATGTTTTGGCTGTTGCGTTTTTTTGTTGTAACAAGCTTCACGGAAATGGATGAAATATGCATAAAAATACACCCTGAATCTTGTGTTTGCTTAATTGAACAGTATTTGCGAGGAAATGGAAGCAATTAAAGCTATAGGTATCCTTTTATTATCATATAAGCCATCTTTATTCGGGAAAAACGTGGAAAACGGCGTTTTCTACCCTTTGCCGCATTAAATTATGGGTGATAAACTGCTTAAAGTCCCTAAAATGGAAGCGCTAAAAAAGCTGGCTTGCGATGTGAGATTTGCATCGCAAGCCAAATGTATCTTACGGGGCAGGCGCCGCCCAGTAGGAACAAGTTCATGCTTACGAAGTGAGTTTTGCTTCGTAAAGCTAAGTTCATGCTTACGAAGTAAGCTTTACTTCGTAAAGCTTTAAGGAGGAGAGATATGGATGTTCTCAGGCAACTGCGGGGCTTTTATCGGGAGAAGCTGCACTATCTGATTCTGTCGATTTTATGCTTGGCTGCCGCAACTGCAGTGGGGCTTATTACCCCGAATTTGCTACGAAGGTTAATTGATGATGTGATTGTTCCCCTGAAGTTTACTGAGGTGCCCGTACTCGCTCTATCTGTACTGGCCGTGGTAATCGTCAAAGCTTGCCTGCAGTTTGCGCATGGTTTTTTTGGAGGACGGCTGGGTAACTTTCTGGCCTACCGGCTGCGCAATGCCTGCTATGAGAAACTGCAATTTCTGTCTTTCCGCTACTATGATACGGCAAAGACTGGTGACCTGATGTCCCGGCTGACCGGGGACCTTGAAGCGATCCGGAATTTCATCGGCTTCGGCTTCGCCCAATTGCTGAATGTATTTTTTATGGTGCTGTTTGGGTCTATTATGATGTTCACGATCAACTGGCAGCTTACGCTCGTCACACTGATCACTATGCCTTTTCTGGCTGCAGTAGCACTCAGATTCGAATCGAAAATTCATCCGGCCTTTCAGGAGATGCGGCTGGCCCTCAGCTCTCTGACCACGGCTGTTCAGGAGAATATTACAGGTGTACGGACGGTCAAATCGTTTGCCAGAGAGGCTTATGAAGTTGAGAAATTTTCGCACCGTAATGAACGTTATAAGGATAACCAGATTTTTGCCGCCGAGCTGTGGAGCAAATTTTTCCCGGTCATGGAGCTTCTGGCCTCCGTCAGTATAGCCATTCTGCTCGGTGTCGGCGGAACGCTGGTCATCAAGGGCCGCATGTCACTGGGTGAACTGGTAGCCTTCTTCAGTCTGATCTGGTATATTATCGGTCCGGTCTGGGGTCTTGGCTTCCATATCAACAACTATACGCAATCCAAAGCTTCGGGAGAACGTGTACTTGAAGTCCTTAACCAGCAGATTGATGTAAAGGATAAGGAGAATGCCCGCGAGCTTGTATCCTCCGAGGTGCGGGGCGAGGTCATTTTCGACCATGTTACATTTGCGTACGGGAATAAAATGCCGGCTGTAAAAGACATTCATTTCGAAGCGGAGCCGGGTGCGGTTATCGGGTTTCTCGGCGGTACCGGCTCCGGCAAATCGACGATTACCCAGTTGATGATGCGCGCCTATGATGTAAATAAAGGAAGCATTACACTGGATGGCGTGGATATCCGGGAGTACAATATTCGCAGCCTGCGTTCGCAGATTTCGACTGTGTTTCAGGAGACGTTCCTGTTCTCGTCCTCTATCCGCAATAATATCTCTTACGGCCTCAAAAATGTGAGCATGGAGGAAATCATCCGGGCGGCACAGCTTGCCAAAGCGCATGATTTCATCATGGAGATGCCTGATGGATATGACACGGTAGTCGGCGAGCGGGGGATGGGACTTTCGGGCGGACAGAAGCAGCGGATTGCTATCGCACGTGCCTTGCTTAAGAATCCGCGTATCCTCATTCTGGATGATGCCACGAGTGCCGTGGATATGGAGACGGAACATGAGATCCAGACCGGCTTCCAGGAGGTTATGCGCGGACGGACCACGCTGATCATTGCCCACCGGATTTCCTCTCTGCGTCATGCCGACCAGATCATCGTGATGGATGAAGGACGGATGGTTCAAAAGGGAACACATGCGGAGCTGATTGAAGTTCCCGGCCCGTATCAGGATGTGTACCGGATTCAATACGCCGATTATCTGGCCCGGAATTCGGTGAGAGGGGAGGGGATTCAGCATGAAGCTTGAAGCCAAACAAGCCACAGCGGCTAGTGCAAAGCACAATAAAACCGAGGAACAGACGCTTGAGGAACGCTTTGTATACAAGGATGACGACCAGATCGACAAATCCTTTGACTGGAAGCAGTTCACGAGGTTGTTCGGATATATGAAGCCTTACGCGAAGCAGATGCTTCCGCTCGTCTCCGCTCTGATGGTTCTGGGCACAGTCACGAAGCTCACGGTCCCTTTTCTGACCAGTATGGCTATTGACAAGGCAATTGCCCCGAAAGAGGGAAACCCCAGCTTAACGTTACTGTACACACTTACGGTAAGTGTAATTGTACTGTACCTGATCCAGTGGATTGCAGGGGTGTACCGGATCAAATATACCAATGTTATCGGCCAACGGGTTATTTATGATTTACGCTCGGACCTGTTCCGGCATATCCAGAAGCTATCTTTTAACTTTTTCGATAAACGCCCGGCCGGCTCGGTACTGGTACGGGTGACGAATGATATTAACTCCCTGCAGGATCTGTTCACCAACGGGGTCGTCAATTTAATGATCGACTGTGTTCAACTGGTCGGCATTACAGTGATTCTGCTGCTGATCAACTGGAAACTGGGGCTTGCCGTGATGGTTACGGTGCCGGTTATGTTCCTGGTTTCAACCAAGCTGCGGCAGAAGATCCGGATTGCCTGGCAGGATGTGCGGATGAAGAACTCGCGGATCAATTCACATTTGAATGAGTCGATTCAAGGTATCCGGGTAACACAGGCCTACACACAGGAACAGGAAAATATGCATTACTTTGACGCCATGAACATGGACAGCCGGAAATCATGGAACAAGGCTTCAGCGATGAACCAGGCCTTTGGCCCGATTATTGAAATAACAGGCGGATTCGGCACCATGATCCTGTTCTGGTTGGGGGCATATTTGATCCAATCCGGAGAGCTGACCGTCGGTTACCTGGTGGCATTCAGTACGTATGTGAGCAACTTCTGGGACCCGATCAACAGACTGGGACAGATGTACAATCAGCTGCTGGTAGCAATGGCGTCTTCAGAACGGATCTTTGAGTATCTGGATGAGCAGCCTTCGGTTCAGGATAAACCGGGGGCAACACCGCTGCCGAAGATTCAAGGGGATATCCGCTTTAACAAGGTCATCTTCGAATATGAAAAGGGCCGTGCGGCGCTGAAGGGTATTGATCTGGACGTCAAGGCCGGCCAGTCGATCGCACTTGTGGGCCACACGGGCTCCGGTAAAAGTACGATCATTAACCTGATCGGCCGGTTCTATGACATTAAGAGCGGCGATATTACTATCGACGGCAAGGATGTCCGTGAGGTTACCCTGCAGAGTCTCCGGGAGCAGATTGGTATCGTGCTGCAGGATACGTTTATCTTCTCAGGAACGATCCGCGACAACATCCGTTTCGGGCGGCTGGATGCCACCGATAAGGAGGTTGAAGAGGTCGCCAAGGCAGTGGATGCCCATGATTTCATCATGAAACTGCCCGGCGGTTACGAAACTGAGGTGGAGGAGCGGGGGAGTGCGCTGTCCATGGGACAGCGTCAGCTGCTTTCCTTTGCCCGGGCACTCCTGGCCGATCCGCGTATTCTGATCCTGGATGAAGCTACGGCGAGTATTGACACCGAGACGGAGATCAAAATTCAGGAAGCGTTGAAGATTCTGCTGCAGGGCCGCACTTCCTTTATCGTGGCCCACCGTCTGTCAACGATCCGCCACGCCGATAAAATTATCGTGCTGGATCACGGGGAGATCAAGGAAGAAGGCAATCATGCCGAGCTTACCGCCAGAGATGGCATTTATAACGGTTTAATCGAAGCGCAGTTCCGCTTCTTATAGAAGTAAGAGCGGCCCCATCCGGCATGAGAATTGCTGGAGGGGCTGCTCTTTTTTTTGGATTATCCTATTTACAATAGCGGATAAGATGGGATTTCTATTCACGTCGTTTCCCAACTTTGCCGGAAATACGCACTTCAAACATCTGTGCGCTGATCTCCTGCTGCCATTCGGTGTCCTCTGTATGCGCAGCAAGAACAGCCTCATTGGTGAGCCTTGCCATCTCCCAGCAATACATGGTGTTCACCTGCAGGCAATGGCGCTGCTCGGCTTCTTCGGCCGCCGTTAGCGGGCGCCTGCAGCTTGCAGTATAAAGCTCTGCCAGACGCTGATGAACCGGTAGCATAGGTTTCCTCCTCAAAGGTTGTGAGCAGTTCGCAAACAACTTCAATCACTGCCTCTTCTTAAGCCTCGCCATGCGGTGGTTAATCCAAACCATGCAGAATCACCGGGAATAATAAAATTTTGACTAAAAGAACACAAAAATCTTGAAATCGCTTTTTTTTGTGCTACAATAACAGTAATACAGGATTGTGACCGGTAAGGCGGGCAATGCCTAAGTTGATGCGAGTATCATTTTTTTAATGATATTGGGATCAGCTTAGGCTTTTTTTGTACAAACTATATGTCGGGGGGTGATCAACAGATGATTATAGAGAAGATACTTAACAACAATGTGCTCTTAACCAAGAACCAGAAAGGCAAGGAAGTCATTGTGATGGGCAGGGGAATTTCCTTCAATAAAGTAGCCGGCGACTATGTAGATCCGGAAAAGGTCGATAAAATCTTTTTGCTGAACGAAAATCAATTCACGGCCAGACTGACTGAACTTCTGAACGACATTCCGGTGGCTCATCTGGAATTAGCGAATGAAATTGTCACCTATGCGAATGGAGTTCTCGGTACAGAGCTTAGCGACAATCTCTATCTGACCCTGACAGATCATATCCATTTTGCTGTCCAACGTTTTGAAAAGGGGATTGCACTGAAAAATGCGATGCTGTTTGAAATTAAACGTTTCTATAAGAAGGAATTCTCCATTGGGATGGATGCACTGAAGATTATTGAAAGGGCTACCGGACTTTCGCTGGGCGAGGATGAAGCCGGGTTTATCGCGCTGCATCTGGTAAATGCCAGAATGGACGGCAGTGAAATGAAGTCCACGATCAAGATGACAGAAATTGTCCAGAACATTCTGAATATTGTCACTTACCACTACAAGGTCGTACTGGACGAGAGCTCACTGAATTATTCGCGGTTCCTTACACATTTGCAATATTTCTCCATGCGGGTATTGAAGAAGGAGAGCAGCAGCAGCGGTGAGGATTTTTTGTACAATCAGCTTAAGCAGACTTATGTGAAGGCGTTTGAATGCGCCAACAAAATCAATGATTATCTGGAAAAGTCCTATAGCCAAAGCTTAAGCAAGGATGAATACGTATATCTGACCATCCATATCCAGCGGGTAACGGAACGCAACAATCTGGAGTAAAGCTTGGGTTGAAAGTGAAAACAAAATAATGATCATCTGACAGGGTGTTACTGGTAAGGCAGGCAAAACCTGAACTGATGGCAAAATGGGCGTGTGATGACGTTTCCTTTTTGCTGTGAGTTCAGGTTTTTCTTGTTTGCAGGAGTATAAGGTCAACAGCTGGCACAACCTATACTTGCTGCAACGATCTACATTCTAAGCTGTAAAGGAGCAAACTAATATGAGCAGCAAAGACTTGTCCAAACAGATTATTACGCTTGTAGGCGGCGAAGACAACGTGAACTCTGTGTTCCACTGCGCCACAAGATTAAGATTCAAGCTTAAGGATTCGAGGAAGGCAGATAAAGCGGCACTGGAGAAAACTCCAGGCGTCATCACTGTGGTGGAGAACAGCGGTCAGTTTCAGGTAGTCATAGGCAACAATGTAAGCCAGGTGTTCGAGCAGATTATGAAGGAAACTTCACTCCAGGATGCCGAAAAATCCGGCAAAGCCGATGAGTCTTCAGAGAGTACCAGTGTTCTGGGCAAAGCCGTCGATATCATTTCCAGTATCTTTTCCCCAATTCTCGGGGCACTGGCAGGGGCAGGGATCCTCAAAGGGCTGCTCGCCTTAATTTTATCTCTGGAGTGGATTAATGCAGCCAGCGGGACCTATTTGGTTCTGAATGCGGCTTCGGACAGCGTATTCTACTTCCTGCCGGTATTTCTGGCAGTTACGGCTGCGCGCAAGTTCAAGGCTAATCAATTTGTCTCCATTGCTGTAGCAGGCGCTTTAGTCTATCCGGCAGTGATAACCGCTGTCAGCGCACCGGACCCGCTCAGCTTCTTGGGAATACCGGTTGTACTGATCAACTATTCATCCAGTGTCATTCCGATCATTCTGGCGGTCTGGGTGCAGTCCTATATAGAGAAGTGGTTCCGTTCGTTCATTCATGAATCGGTTAGAAATATCCTGGTTCCGATGTTCGCACTGCTTATCGTTATTCCGCTGACCTTCCTGGCTTTCGGTCCTGTAGGCTCATTGATCAGCGATGGGCTGGCTTCCGGCTACACCTGGCTCTACAATTTAAGTCCATTGGTTGCCGGTGCCATTGCCGGAGCATTCTGGCAGGTGTTCGTAATCTTCGGTGTACACTGGGGTTTCGTACCGGTTATGCTCAGCAATATTGCCACTTTGGGCTATGACACCATGCTGCCTATCCTTACTGCTGCAGTCTTGTCGCAAGCGGGTGCGGTATTCGGCGTGTTCCTGAAATCAAAGAATCCGCAGCTAAAAGCTTTGTCCGGCTCCTCAACACTGGCTGCTGTGTTCGGGATCACCGAGCCGACGATCTACGGCGTCACCTTGAAGCTGAAGAAACCGTTCATCTACGCCTGCATCTCCGGAGCCATCGGTGGTGCGATCATCGCTATCGGCGGAGCCAAAGCAATAAGCTTCTCCTTACCGGGTCTGTTGGCTCTGCCGACCTATTTTGGCGACGGATTCTCCTGGGTTGTCATCGGTATCGTTGTTGCTTTTGTATTAGCGGTTATTCTGGTGTATTTGTTTGGATTTGATGACCCTGCAGTACCTGCTGAGGAGGCTCCCGGGCCTGTTGCCGCATCGTCACCCTCGCTGATTGACAAGGAGACGGTGGCCAGCCCGCTGACAGGAACACTTATGCCGCTGGAAGCTTTGCCGGACGAAGCTTTTGCCTCCGGAGCCATGGGCCAGGGGATCGTGATTGAACCGGATTCAGGCCGGCTGACCTCACCGGTGAAAGGAACCGTAACAACTGTATTCCCGACAGGCCATGCGATTGGCATTACCTCCGAGAGCGGTGCCGAGCTGCTGATTCATGTCGGGGTCAATACCGTGAAGCTCAAAGGAAAACATTTTGACAAACGGGTACAAGAGGGAGATAAGGTCGAGCAGGGCCAACTGCTGCTGGAATTCGATGTAGCAGCGATTCGTGAAGCCGGCTTTGTAACTGCAACACCGGTGATCGTGACCAACTCTGCAAATTATCTGGATGTGCTTAAGACTACTGAAGCCAAAGTACAAAATGGCGACCTGCTGTTGACCATTATCAATTAGAAAAGAGGGAGATTAAATCATGACAGTGATCAAAAAAGGATTTCCGCAGAACTTCTTATGGGGCGGCGCTACAGCCGCCAATCAGCTGGAGGGGGCATACGATGCCGACGGCAAAGGATTGTCCAGTGCGGATATGGTTGCCTACGTGCCTAAGGCCGAGCGGACAAATGACCATGCTATAGAAATCTCCTCCGAGCGGATTGAACAGATTCTGTCCGGGGAATTCAGCGCACGTTTCCCGAAACGTGAAGGGGTGGACTTCTATCACCGTTATAAAGAGGACATTGCCTTGTTCGCCGAAATGGGCTTCAAAGTGTTCCGTCTGTCGATCAACTGGGCGCGCATCTTCCCGAACGGCGATGATGCCGAGCCGAATGAAGCAGGACTGCAATTCTATGATGATGTCTTTGACGAGCTGCATAAATATGGCATCGAGCCGCTTGTGACACTGGCCCATTACGAAACACCACTGGGCTTGACTCACAAATATAACGGCTGGGCAGGCCGCGAGGTTATCGCTTGCTTCACCCGTTATGCGGAGACCGTATTCCGGCGCTACAAGGACAAAGTGAAATATTGGATCACATTCAACGAGATCAATATGATGACGCTAAGTCCATTCACGGGCGGCGGCGTTGTAATCGACCGGGCAGAGAACAAGCTGCAGACAATCTACCAGGCGCTGCATCACCAGTTTGTCGCCAGCTCTCTCGCCACCAAGCTGGTGCATGAGATCATCCCGGGTTCGCAGATGGGCTGTATGCTTGCCCGGATGGAAAGCTACGCGAATACCTGCAATCCTGAGGATGTCCTGAAGAATCAGCAGGAGAACCAGATGAATCTCTACTTTACGGATGTGCATGCCCGCGGGGAATATCCGAAGTATATGGAGCGGTTTTTCGAGGAAAACAATGTGGTTATTCATAAAGAGCCGGGTGACGATGAAATTCTGAAACTCCACACCGTTGATTATGTGGCTTTCAGTTATTATATGACGCTGACCGTGTCTGTAAGTCCGGAAGGAGAACGCGCACAGGGCAATCTGTTCGGCGGTGTGAAGAACCCTTACCTGAAGGCTTCGGAATGGGGCTGGCAGATTGATCCCATCGGTCTGCGGATTATGCTGAATACGATGTATGACCGTTATCAGAAACCTTTGTTCATCGTTGAAAATGGTCTTGGCGCATATGACAAGGTTGAGGAAGACGGCTCTGTCCATGACAGCTACCGTATTGATTACTTAAGACAGCATATTGCTCAAATGAAGGAAGCGGTACTGGATGGCGTTGAGCTGATCGGATATACCAGCTGGGGGCCGATAGACCTGGTGAGCATGTCCACTTCTGAAATGTCCAAGCGTTACGGATTTATCTACGTTGATCTGGATGACGACGGCAACGGTACCTTGAACCGTTCCAGAAAGGATTCCTTCCACTGGTACAAAAAAGTCATCGCCAGCAATGGTGAGGAATTGTAGGCCTCAGGAGTAATAGTGTGAGCTGCTTCTCACACGCAATAATTATGGATCATAAAGAAGAGGTTCCCTCAGCCGTCACTGGCGAAAGGGAACCTCTTCTTGCGTGGGAATATTTAAACCGAAGTTAACTATTCCATATAAATTTCAACCACCGCGATTTTGCGTTCGCGGGACAGGTCAAGGAATATGCCTTCGCTTTGCACAAGCGGTCGGAAAACATCCAGCGGATTGTTCATGACAATGACACCCATGTCTCCCGTGCTCAGCAGCACGCGTTTACCGATGAAATTAGGCATTAAATGCTGGATAAAGGCTTGTACAGGTCTGCCGTTTAGCTTGCCGAAGCTGAGATTGTTGATTTCACGCAGTACGGAGATCAATTCTTGCTTGGATTGATAAACACGGTGTGTGGTCATTGCGCTGTAGATATCAGCTACGGCAGCAATCTGGGCATAAGGGTGGATGTCTGATTTCGTAAGGTTGTTGGGGTACCCGGAGCCGTCTTCACGCTCATGGTGCTGCAGGGCAACCAACGCGGTATAAGGATCGTCCATGGAGCTGCGGATGATTTCGTGACCGTAAATCGTATGTAATTTGACTTGATCGTATTCCTCCGGGGACAGCTTGCCCGGCTTATTCAGAATGGAGGGGGAGATCCGGCATTTTCCGATATCGATCAAATATCCGGCCCGGCCGATTTCGTAGCACTCTTTCTTGGAATACCCCAGCCATGAGGAGATATAATAAGAAAGCATGCCCACCTGAAGTGAATGGTTATAAGTGTAATTATCATCCCGGTTCAGCAGAAGCAGCAGAGAGACTACATCCTTGTGTTTATCCAAGGAGTTCAGTGATGGCTGGAGAATATCGTCCACTACGGTTTGATTAAAGCTCCCTTTGGTTAACGCTTCCATATATACCGATTCAAAGCCTTCAATACTTGTATCAAAGTTGGCGGCTACGGCCTGAATGATGGAAGACCTGCTGGTTGGGACTTGTGCTACATGCGCCTCCTCGATATCAACATAATCTACCCCATGCTGTATCAGCTTGGCTATCTCCTCGATCTGGAGAGATGATCCTTTAGGTAATACATGCAGCCCTCTTGAATTAAAGGTGTCCATCCGCAGGCAATCACCCGGTTTAAGATCCATGACGTGTACTTTCAATGAATATGCCACCTTACATTAGCTATTTTTTCCAGCATAGCAACAAAGTCGGGAATATTCAATGGTTTTGAATTACTGGTTAATCTATCTGGTAATTCTGTGCTTTTTGGTCAGAGCCGAGCCACTGTTCTCCAGATTCGTTGATGTCCTTTTTCCACACTGGAACGGAGGCTTTAAGCTTCTCGATGGCGTAGCGGCTCGCTTCGTAACAGACATCCCTATGCGCCGCTGACACCGCAATAATAACACTGGCTTCCTTAAGGCCTACGAGCCCTATCCGGTGCGCAATGGCGCAGCGGGCGTTCCAGCGTTCCTGAACCTCCCTGCCGATTTCCTGCAGCTTGCTCAGCGCCATCGGGATGTAAGCTTCATAATGAAGCGCTGTTGTCCGCTGGTCTCCGGTCATCTCACGCGTAGTTCCGACGAAGACTAATGAAGCTCCGTGATCACTGTCAAGCACTTTATCCAGAAGAGCTTCTGCATTCAGCGGCAGGCCGGTAATACTGAACAGACCATCTTCGGTCTCGCTCGTTGAGGGTACTGCTTCTCCTCCCGAAACTGGAGGAATCAGGGCGACTTCGGAGGTTTCGGAGATCTCAGTATCATCAGGAGCGTATTCATGGTCAACAGCTACCAAAGAAACGCTGATTTGTGCCGCCGCATCAGGGTAGGAGGCAGAGAGAAGCTCCTTTAAACGGCCCGCAGTTACGGAGTTATCGTGAACGTGAAAAGACAGGGTGGAAGAGCCGATTACCTCGGCCAGCCCGGCAAACAGACGTATAGTTATATGCATGGTTTATTCACCTCTTAGGTTCTGATAATGATTCAAATATACCATATTAGCCCTGAAAATGTTATGCTAGGTCTTATAAGATGAGACACCTGCCGCTACATTCAGAACGGCTAAACAGGTGGGAGGGATAGAAGCTGATGGAATCCGCGCCGCAAAGATTGACCATACTTCATACGAATGATATACATAGCCACTTCGAAATGATGAGTCCGATTGCTGCGCAGATAGAACTTCTAAAGGCTGAGGCGGGTGAAGATCCCGTGTTGCTCGTGGATATCGGGGATCATATGGACCGGGCAGCTGTGGAAACCGAAGGTACTATGGGCCAGGCGAACATTGATATTCTAAACTTGACCGGATACGACGCTGTCACCATCGGCAACAACGAAGGACTGACCTTCTCGCAGGGAGATGCGCAAGAGACATTGTCTGCGATATTCACCGGCCTACAGTGCCCGGTGGTGTGCTGCAATTTCCTGGATTCGTCGACGGGAGAACCTCCGCACTGGATCAAACGCCATACGATTGTGGAGAAGGAAGGCATCAGAATCGGGATTACGGGAGCTACGGCAGCTTTCACTTCCTTCTATTCTTTGATGGGCTGGGATGTCATGGACCCTGAGGAGGCGCTGCGTGAGGAGTGCCGTCTTCTGGCCCCGCAGGTCGACCTTGTCATTATTCTCTCTCACCTTGGCCTGCCTGCAGACCGGGCGCTGGCGGAGAAGCTGGAAGGTGTGCATGCGATCCTCGGCGGACATACGCATCATATGCTGGAAACGCCGCTCATCATTAACGGGACCGCCGTTTGCGGTGCGGGGAAATTCGGCCGCTATGTAGGAAGGCTTGTGTTTGAACGGACAGCGCCTGGAGATTCGTTCAAGTTCTTGAACGGCGGATGTATTGCTGTTGATCCTAATCTGAGAGAGAATGTTATTGCTCCTGCCGTTAGGATGAATTTGCAGCGTGGTCTTGAAGTGCTGGAGGAGACGGTGGCGATCAGTGACCGCGAGCTGCCGCTGGATCTGCAGGGCGAATCACCCTTTGGCAATCTGCTGGCGCAGGCGGTGCGGCGTTTCACAGGCAGTCCGATCGCATTAGTCAATACCGGACAGCTGCTCGGGCCGCTTCCGAAGGGGAATATCACTGCAGGGATGCTTCATGCGCTCTGTCCCTCACCGATTAATCCTTGTACTGTCAAGCTTGCCGGCAAAGACATCCGCACGGCGCTTGAACAGAGCCTGTCAGACGAGTTCTGCAATAAGGCAATCTTCGGCTATGGTTTCCGGGGG
The DNA here is from genome assembly GCF_038002865.1 of Paenibacillus sp. FSL H3-0321. NCBI lineage: Bacteria > Bacillati > Bacillota > Bacilli > Caryophanales > Paenibacillaceae > Paenibacillus > Paenibacillus sp. FSL H3-0321. The sequence continues at coordinate 6,628,641 of NZ_JBBODH010000001.1, forward strand.
AACGTGCTGGGAAGCCTGGCTGTGGATGGATTAAAAATCTTGTACGATCCGGCGGTCATGCCTTATGATAACGATATTGCCATTTTTGTCGATGGAGAACCGCTGGAGGAAAGCCGGGAATATGAAGTAGGGACTTTGGACATGTTCACTTTTCGGAGCGGATATGAGAGTATCGCTAACGGGCGTGATACAGTGTATCTGCTGCCACATTTTCTGCGCGATCTGTTGCGGATGGAGCTGCAGCATCCGGGAAGTCTTGAGGAATGTATGCTCGTCCGCTGGGAGAGCAGAGCGACTTAATGTGGCATCACCTACATATGTAAATCTAGAGCAACAAGCTGCAACAAGTTTCATATGTTCAAGAACAGGAGGCTAAGATGGATACTATTACAGCAATTATTCTGGCTATTGTAGAGGGGATTACGGAGTTTATTCCGGTTTCATCGACAGGCCACATGATTCTTACCACGAAACTATTAGGCTATAACGAGCAAGAGCCGATAATGAAGACATACGAAATTGTCATTCAGCTCGGTGCGATTCTGGCCATTGCTCTGGTCTACCGCCAGCGGGTTCTGAATTTGCTGGGGATCGGACGCAGCCGTCAAGGCAGAGGCGGTGTGATGCCTGCTTCACGTCTCAATCTGGTGCACATCATTCTCGGAATTGCTCCGGCGCTGGCCGTGGCATTTTTTGCCCGTGACTTTATCAAGGGGCTTTTCGGGGCTACGACGGTGTTATGGGCACTGGTCGCCGGCGGGATTCTAATGATCGTTGCAGAATGGGTGAACAAACGCAAGATCCGTGTAACTGCGCATGAGCTTGATGATCTGTCTTACGGGCAGGCGCTGGCTATCGGCATGTATCAGATTATTTCCGTACTCTGGCCCGGCTTCTCCCGCTCCGGTTCTACAATCTCAGGCGGTATGCTGAGCGGTGTCAGCTATAAGGCTTCGGCGGATTTTTCCTTCCTCATCGCCATTCCAATTATGTGTGCGGCTTCCGGTTATGAGCTGCTGGATTCGTACAAGTATTTTACAAGTGATACCATTTGGGATTTTGCCATTGGATTCGTAATTTCATTTATAGTCGCTTATGTGGTCGTAATCCTGTTCATGAAGCTGATTCAAAAGATCAGACCGACACACTTTGCGATCTACCGGTTTATTCTGGCAGCTGTTTTCTGGCTGTTTATTATGCGTTAATCTCCAAAAAACTTGGTACCGGCAAGGATGTATCCGTTCATCACAAATTTCTTGCCGGATCGCTCAAGGCAACGGTATAGACACAGCGTGTTGACCCTAAGATTTTGAAACAGAATAGTAATTTACCGTTAAGGGCAGGAGTGAGCCAAGGTGCGTTTAGTATCCGTGAATCGGCTTCAGGCGGGAATGAAGCTGGGTAAAAAAATTTATAATGATGAAGGACTTGTTCTGTTAGCGGACGGAATAGAACTTACGGATGCCTTAATTAAGCGGCTGGCAAGGATCGACATCGGCTATATCTATATAGAGGATGCCATCACGGAAGATATCGTAATTACTGGAATGCTGCATGATGAGACGCGCAATCAGGCGCTGAAGGTCATTAGGAGCCAGTTTCAGGATATGTCCGGTGCTTCCGGCATAACTAAAGGCTTCTATCATCTCGACAAAAAATTCTCCAAGATGATGGACTCCATTCTGGAAGACATGTCATCACTGGAGGACCCGATGATTATGCTGGCGGATATGCATACAGCTGACAACTACCTTTATGTCCATTCGCTTAATGTCTGTCTGTATACGCTGGTGCTTGGAATTGCCCATGGCTACAGCAAAGAGGAGCTGCGGGTAATTGGGCTGGGCTCGCTGCTGCATGACATTGGCAAAACGCAGATTCCGGTCAAAATCATCCAGAAGCCGGGGATGCTCAGCGACGAGGAGTTCCGCCATATGCAGGCCCACACTGAAATCGGATACCGGATTCTCAAGGATGAGCCGAATATCCCGCTGCTCGCGGCGCATTGTGCCCTACAGCATCATGAACGTATTGACGGCTCCGGCTATCCCCGCGGGCTGACCGGTTCGCAAATCCATGAATATGCCAAGTGGCTGGGGATAGCCGATTCCTACGATGCCATGACCTCGAACCGGATCTATAAAAAAGCGATGCTGCCGCATCAGGCGGTAGAAGCGCTGTATGTCGGATCAGGGACATTGTATGAGCAAAACCAGCTGGAGCTGTTCAGAGACCGTGTAGCGATCTACCCGCTTGGGCTCACAGTGAAGCTGAGCACCGGCGAGAGCGGCGTCGTGGTCAAAATTGATCCCAGTATCCCCCACAGGCCGGTTGTGCGGGTATTTGCCGGCCCCGAGGGTGAGGCGGTTACTCCCTTTGAACGGGATCTTGGCCGGGCACTTTCCGTTGTGATCGTCGGCGTGTCAGATGAGGATCAATCTATGGTGAAGGTGACCTAACTGATGTTGGCGGCAGGGAGATAGCTTTTCGGCTTCCCTGCCGTTTCGCAGCGAGGGAAGAAAGCAGGTTACGCAGCGGTGCGGCCTGCTTTCTTCCCCGCTGTTTTTTATACTCTTCCAAAGGAAAGGTTCCCCGGGCCGCAACAAAAGGATCTGGCAATTACGCCGCTTGGAGCGGCATAATTGCCAGAAAGTGCAGTTTTTTTGCTGCTCGTGGTATGATATAGGTTAAGTCAACGTTCTTTTTGATTTATTTTGGGTTAATAATAAGGAATACGCACTAAAGGAGCAATAAGAAATGAGTATATTAGAACCATCCTCCACAACTGTCCGTGAACTGTCGCCGAGCTACGATCCATGGGATCCGATTACTTCACTTCGCAAGCATGGACGGCATGTATTGACCAGTGTGGAGATGACGGTTACCAATCTATGCAACATGCGATGTGAACATTGTGCGGTTGGCGACAGCCTGACGATGAAAGAAGGAGAAATGCTGCCTCTGAAGAATATGCTGGACCGCCTGGAGCAGGTAGAACATCTGCAAACGATCAGTATTACCGGCGGGGAGCCGATGTTCCGCGCATCGACTGTAGAGAATATCATCGTGCCGCTGCTGAAATATGCCCGTGAGCGGGGCATACGTTCGCAGATCAATTCCAATCTGACTATGCCCTACGCCCGTTACGAGCAGCTGCTGCCGTATCTGGACGTGATGCATATCTCATTCAATTATGTGAACGGAGACGACTTCCATGAGGTAGGCTTCGCCAACAGCGGCCATCCGGTGTCACGTGAAGCGGCGTATCGTTTATATGACACGATGCTTGAGAATTCACGGCGGCTCAGTGAAGACGGTATGCTGATCTCAGCAGAATCTATGATTAACTATCGTACACACACCAAGCTGCCTGAAATTCATAAGCTGATTGGCGATATGGGCGCAAGACGGCACGAGGTGCATCCGATGTACGCTTCCAGCTTTGCCTCTTCGCTCCCTGTGCTGTCTCTGAAGGAAATGGGTGATGCCATTCATTCCCTGCTGGATCACCGCGATCCGGAGATGTGGATGCTGTTTGGCACTCTGCCGTTTTTTGCCTGCAGCTTCCTGGAACAGGATCAGAAGCTGCTGCGCAGATTGCGTACCGAGAAGAATGTGACGCTGCGCAATGATCCGGACGGAAGAAACCGTGTGAATGTAAATTTATTTACAGGTGATGTCTTTGTCACGGATTTTGCCGATATTTCTGCCTTTGGCAACATCAGTACCAGCAAGCTGGATGACATTTTCGCCGAGTGGCAGACTAAGCATCCGCTTAATCAGAAAGTGAATTGCCACTGTGATGAAGCTGGCTGCTGCGGGCCCAACCTTTTGGTGGCCGATATGTACTATCCAGAGGTAGATTTCAAATCAAGGAAAGCGATCACTCTGTAGAAACGAGGCGTTGTTATAGTGGTGCATACGGAATTTGACATAGGAAGATTGCTGCTTAATCTTTTGCTGGTTCTGGTGCTTGTATTGTTGAATGGTATATTTGTAGCAGCGGAGTTCTCGCTGGTAAAGGTCAGACAGTCGCGTCTGACCCAGCTTGTCAGTGAAGGCAACAAGATGGCTGGATACGCGCTGAAGGTCAACAAAAAGCTCGATTCCTACCTTTCAGCGACCCAGTTCGGTATTACCCTCGCCTCATTGGGTCTAGGCTGGGTCGGTGAGCCGGCCATCTCAGAGCTGCTGGTCGAACCGCTAATGTTTCAACTCGGCGTCACCGATCATACACTGATTTCCACTGTGTCTGTCGTTGTCGGGTTTTCCATTATTACATTTTTACATATTGTGCTGGGCGAGCTTGCTCCAAAGTCCCTGGCGATCCAAAAAACTGAAGGCTCAGCGTTGCTGCTCTCTGCGCCGCTAATGTTCTTCTATAACCTGTTTCTGCCCTTTATCTGGGTGCTGAATGCATCCGCCAATGCTCTTCTTAGACTGGTGGGGGTTGAACCGGCCAGTGAAGCCGAGGCGGCTCACTCGGAAGAGGAGATCCGGATTCTGATGAATCAGAGCGCTAAGAGCGGTGTCATTGATAAAGACGAGATGAAGCTGATGGATAACATTTTTGAATTCTCCGATTTACTGGCCCGTGAAGTTATGCTTCCGCGTACTGATATGGATGTGCTCTATAGCAATCTTACACTGGAAGAGAATATGCGGATCATTACGGAGACGAAACATTCGCGTTATCCGGTTGCCAACGAGGATAAGGACCGGATTATCGGCTTTATCCACATTACCGACCTGTTGTTCGCACCTTTAGAGCAGCAGAATGATCTGGCTTCGCTGGTCCGCCCGATTCTGAACGTACCGGAGTCGATGGAAATCAGCCATGCACTGCGCCTGATGCAGAAGAACAAAGCCCAGCTTACGCTGGTTGTCGATGAATACGGCGGTACAGCCGGACTTCTGACCGCTGAGGAGATTCTTGAAGAAATTGTCGGCGATCTGCATGATGAATTCGAGGATGAGCGTCCGAGCGTCGAGCGCAATGGAGATTATATCTCAGTTGAGGGCCGGATGCTGATTGAGGATGTCAACGATCTTACGGGTGTGATTATTGAGGATGATGAGGTCGATTCCATCGGCGGCTGGCTGTTCAAAGAGCTGGAGGGTAATCCGTCCAAGGGTAAGCGGATTGTTGTGGGCGATGTCACCTTTGAAGTAGAAGAATCCACCCGGCTGCGGATTACAAGAATCAATATCCACCGGGAAAAGCTGGTTGTAAGTGAAGAGGACGATACCGAGACGGATGAAGAAAAGGAATAAGCTTTTATGATATTGCCGGTTCAATGCAGCCGGACAGTTTAATAACCGTACCTTTACATGGAGCATTCCTTCTCTTTGTAAAGATGCGGTTTTTTTGCGTGGGCGTTCTGATACCACCCCAGCCAGTCATAAATTAGTTACGAAGAGATGTGTGTTCAGAAGAAAGGTAAATCAAGCAAATACTTCGAAGCGTGGTTTGTACGAAGCTGAATCTAGGAAGTATTTGCTAACAAAACTTTGAGGAGGGTGTTTCTATTGAACTCCGAGGAACGTGTATGGACACCGTATAGGGGACCATTTGACCCTTGTCCGCCGGTGCCGTTCAAAACGTATGTAGTGCCGCCTAATCAATTTATTGCTTTTCAGCCCCCGGGATTGCCGCAGTTTCCATTATCTGAAGCACTGAGGGCGGGTACACTTTGGCCCGCGCTGTTCAGCCCGTATGAATCCAAATCCGGCAAAGGAGGAATTTAGGACGATGGAAGCAAATCCTTGCGAGCCCCGTTACTATGAATTGCTGGAGCAGCTGCAGGTTCTGGATTTTGCCCTGGTGGAGCTTAACCTGTATCTGGATACCCATCCGGAGGACTTAAGAGCGATTGAACAGTTCAATCAGCTGACTCAGGAGCGCACCCGGCTGGCCAATCAATTTCAGGAGCTGTACGGTCCGCTGCAGAACTTTGGCCGCGCTTACTCTAAATGTCCGTGGGAATGGAGCCAGAGTCCTTGGCCTTGGCAGGTATAGCGGCACACTGACCCCGGCGAAGCGGCTAGGCGAATAAAACTAAAAGGAGGGTTCGTTCCCGAATGTGGATATATGAAAAAAAACTGCAGTACCCGGTACGTGTCGGCAAATGCGATGTGAGGATGGCGCGGTATTTGATGGAGCAATATGGAGGCGCGGATGGGGAACTGGCGGCAGCGCTTCGTTATATGAATCAGAGATATGCGATTCCAGATAAGGTTATCGGCGTACTCACGGATATTTCAACGGAGGAGTTTGCCCATCTTGAGATGATTGCCACCATGATCTACAAGCTGACCAAGGATGCCTCTATCTGTGAGCTGGAAGCGGCAGGCCTTGGCCCGAATTATGCGACACGGGATCACGCCTTGTTCTATAACAACGCCGCTGGCGTTCCGTTCACGGCAGCCTATATTGCCGCCAAAGGCGATCCGCTGGCCGATCTCTATGAAGACATCGCCGCTGAGGAGAAAGCCCGGGCTACATACCAATGGCTGATTGATATGACTGATGACGTAGATCTGCAGGACAGCCTGAAATTCCTGCGGGAGCGGGAGATTATTCATGCAATCCGGTTCAAGGAGTCAGTGCAGATATTGATTGATGAGCGGGGGAAGAAGAAGGTGTTTTAATAAGATGTATACATGAAGTAATTATTCAGATTGATAGAAAAGAGCCCAGAGAAGTATCTGCGGTTCTTTTTTTCTGGTAACAACTCAATGCAGTTTCGATTAGAGCCGTAAACCGTTCATCACGTAAGAGCGGACAGTATCTACAAGTAGATCGGTTCGATCTTTTTCCCCGCTTATAAACCAGTAATACGCAGCACTATAGATCGCAGAGCCTGTCATAGCCGAAATGACTTTGGTATGATGGCGGTCTGCCATACGCTGATTATCACCGTTCAAAATTATGCTTTCGATCATTTGCTGCAGCATCTTTTTTACCTTTTCATGAACAAGCGTATCAATAGATTTGGAGTCCATTCTGCATACCTGATAAAAATCTACGATGTAGTTATGTGTCAGCAAGATCAACTCTGTACATATTTCATCCGTGAACCCCTGCGCTTTCACCACTTGCTCAGGAATCAACTCTTGGAAAGCCTGTTCTGTAATTTTCTCCAGCAAAGCGTATTTATCTTCATAGTGGGCATAGAAGGTGGCACGGTTAATGGTAGCTCTCTGTGCTATATCTTTTATGGTAATTGCATTAAATCCTTTATACCGCAACAAATCTCTGAATGCTTCCCTAATTAACTGTCGTGTGCGCAAAACTCTTGGATCTTCCTGCTTTGCCATATCAATACCTCCCTATGTAAACATCAGATATCTAAATGTGTTGTCTATGCAACTTTTTCTTTACTCTGCTGATTGAAATCGTAATAGTACCATACTATTATCGTATCAGACAGGTGTTGCTTAAACAAACTGTGATAGTTAGCTGAAAGGAAGGATAGTATTGAACATCAAACAAAATAGACTTTTGATAGTTGGCGCCGGTGTGATTGGCAGTTTATACGCACTCAGATTTGCACAGTCAGGACTGGACGTCACATTGCTTGCCCGGGGAAAGAGGTTGGATTCGCTTAAAACGGATGGGCTGCGATATAACGATAATGAGACGATACAGCAAATATCTATCAAGATGATAGAAAAGCTTGCGAGCGACGATACCTACGATTTCATCTTTGTTCCTGTGCGCTATGATCAGGCAGAATCTGCCCTGTCTGCGATCAAGAATAATCAGAGCAAAACAATAATCACCTTGAGCAACACCGTGGGATACGACCGCTGGCTTGAAATCGTGGGTGATCGTTTACTTCCAGGATTTCCGGGTGCAGGTGGAGACATCAAAGACGGTGTTCTATACGCCCAATTCGGTTCCAAAACTTTTTTTGGTGAAATAAATGGACAATTGACTGAAAGAGTGACGAGGCTTGCCCAAATATTTGAAACAGTTGATTTGCCTTATGAAATACAAAAAGACATTCAAGCATTCCATGTTTCGCATGCTGCGCTCGCTGTAGTGAACAAGCATCTCTATACGAACGACGGAATGGTGGATATAGAGACAGCAAGAAACGAGAGTACTCTAAGCAAGATTGCCGCAGATATTAAACAAAATATTCATCTGGTAGCGCAAGCCGGAATTCCGGTAATTCCGCCTGAAACGAAGTTAATGGGTGAATTGCCTGTAGAAGATATTATATCCCAATACCGCCAGATGCTGAGCGATGAGTTTATCATTGATGTTAAGCTTGGAAACAAGGCTGTCAGCAGGAAGGCTGAAATAATGTTATTGGATGAGGATTTTCATAAAAAATATCTGTTCGACAATGAAATCAGCGCCGAAGAGAGCGCCCGGCCTATATTGCCGCCAAAGGCGATCCGCTGACCGACCTCTATGAAGACATCGCCGCTGAGGAGAAAGCCCGGGCTACACACCAATGGCTGATTGATATGACCGATGACGTGGATCTGCAGGACAGCCTGAAATTCCTGCGGGAGCGGGAGATTATTCATGCAATCCGGTTCAAGGAGTCCATGCAGATATTGATTGATGAGCGGGGGAAGAAGAAGGTGTTTTAAGAAGCTGCAACGATGTAGTAAGCACTCGGTTTGAGAAGAAAGAGCCCAGAGATAATTCTGCGGCTCTTTTTTCATGTTCTGAAATTAAAAAATTCAAATTCAACAAATAGTATACTAAGAATTTTTTTCGCTTACATTGCGATGATCTCACGATCATGTTGCCGCGTTATGCTGTAATAACTAGTCCTTTAAAATTTTAATTTTTAAAAAAGAGGTTTCGAAGTTAACAAGAACAGACAACAAGGAGCGTGAAAGTTAGTGAGTTATCATCATCCATTTGTAAAGAGAGTATTGAGCGGGATATTGGCAATGACGGTTCTGCTCCCGCTTATTCCACCCTCCCTTTCATCGTCATCGATTGTCTATGGGGATGCAGCGGAGCCTAGCGGTATCGTCATGGCAGAAGATTTCGAAAAGGTTAACTTAGCTGACTTAACCTTTGACAGTGCACGCATTCATAGCGGCAGTATGGCGCTTGAAACGAATCCGAAATACGTTCGTAACGGGGCAAAGTCCTTGCGGATTGATTATGACTTCATTGGCGTAACCGATAATCCATCCCAAGTTGCGGTAGGGCCTGCAACTCAGTTGGCGTTAACAAACAGAGTTCCCAAAAAAATCGGGATGTGGGTATACGCCAATAACGAAGGACATGGTCTAACCTCTAAGTTCTACGTTTCATCCACTGGAAAATCCAAAACGTATGAGATTAGGAGTGAAGAGGTAGGTATAGACTGGAGCGGCTGGAAGTATGTAGAGGCTGAAATAGGGGCTGATTTGACTCTGCCGGGCACCCTGGCGTTCTACTTCCAGATGAAAGAAAGGCAAATGAGCAAAAAGAATAAAGGCTCGGTTTGGATTGACGACGTCAGGCTCATATATGATGAACCGGTGGATGAAGATATGGGTGTTCCTGTGTTAAGTCCAACTACACCCACTCCCAATCAAACCTTGAACGCCCCCGTTTCTGACATTATCCTGTCAGCGGATGATACTAAGTCGGGTATCGATCCAGACTCAATCCGGTTAACTGTGGATGGTCAGTCTGTTGCACCGGCGGCCTATACATATGATCTGAATAATAAGGTGATAACCTATCACCCGGCTATACCGCTCGGCGGCGGCTATCATCAAGTGCTGGCAGAAGTTAAAGATCTGGCCGGCAATCCGGCAGCAGCAGAGTATGCTTTTAATATTGAGCATGGCGCCATGTTTACATTAGAAGCTCCAGCGGAAGCTGTCAGCAACGAGACCTACCGGTTGAAGCTCGAGGCGAAGGATGTAGGCGAAGCCAAGCACGTGCATGCTAAGATCAAGTTCGATCCAGAGACGCTGCAAGCGAATGCTATTAACGCACGTTCCGATTTAAGCAATGTGCAGACTACCATCGATAATGCAGGCGGTTATGTTGAATTTAGTGCAGAGGGACTGCAAGGCGACCATGCGGATGCGCTGGCAATCATCGATTTCGACGTGAATAGATCCGCGAAGATAGAACGTGGCGAGACGTATAAGCATATTGCTATGGTGGGGGGCGGCTTTGGGTATGACGGCGGCCCTTCGGTGAATTCCTTTGCCTCACCGGTTAATTATAAGATCGGGTTTCCGTACACTCTAAAAGTTAAGGGATCAGGCCTGCAAACACAGAATATAATCACCGTCACAACTCACGCAGGAGATCCGGTAGAAGGAGCGGAAATTGATTTTACCGATACAAACGGCCCTCAGACTTATGTGACCGTAACAGCTGAGGGTTCCAATATATATACGAGCGCTGATAGTTCGTCCGCAGTGTTACTGGCGGCAGAGAAAAACGGGCAATTTTTCGCCGCAACAGGAAGTACAACCGGATTTGTAAAAGTGTATATGCCAGATGGAACCAAGACCGGTTACATACCATCCGCTGATGTACAGCAGAAGGATCTTACCGAAGGGTTGGGCTTGACGGATGCCAGGGGAGAGATCCATACGTCACTAGCTAACCTTGCAATAGGCACCTGGAAAGTGCAAGCGGTCAAGGATGGCGGTACCAGCGAGAGTATCAGCATGACGGTTGTTTCTCAGTTTGGTGGGGACGATCCGAAATATGTACAAACCTTTGTTACCGAAGATATGAGTACGATGATGAGCGTAGGGTGGCAGACGGCACCTAGAGTTCAACAAACTTCTATCCAATATGTGAAAGATAGCGATTTGGTTAATAGTGACTTGAGTAATGCACCGGAAAAAGCGGCAGAGCAGCTTGCGCTTTCTGATGTGGAGGTCATTCATGAGGTCGCAGGTGGGCCTCTGGGCGAAATTAAGTTCCATAAATCATTGGTTACTGGCCTCGAGTCAGGTACGGATTATCATTACAGAGTTGGCTACGAAGGACATTGGAGTACATGGTACGATTACAAGACATTGAAGGCAGTACCGGATCATCCCGTTTCTTTTGTGTTTGTAACCGATTCGCATACCAAAGGTGATAATGGGCTTGCAATTTATCAACAATTGATCAGCAATGCTTTAACTAATTATCCGGATACCCAGTTCATTATGCATGGCGGCGATATGGTTGACGATGGGTCGATCTTGAATGAGTGGAACCAGTTCTGGGAAGCTTCATCGATCTACGCATCCTCTATTCCTTCTGGTTACACAATGGGGAATCATGATGTTAAAGGGGAAGGCAAAGATATTTTTGCCAAGGGATTGGATCTTCCAAATAATGGGCCTGAGATCCAGAAGGAGTATGCATATTCGTTCGATTCAGGCGAGGTGCATTTCATTGTGCTGAACTCCGAAGCAGACGAAGTAACCATGGACAAGCAAGCAGCATGGCTTCGTGAGGATATTCAAAAAAGTAATAAAAAATGGAAGATTGTTATGTTCCATAAGCCTGCTTATCATACCGAAGATGGACGCGGAAATATGATCGAATATACACAAACATATTTTGCCCCTATTCTGGAAGAATTGAAAGTAGACTTGGTGCTGGAAGGCCACGACCACGTGTACGCGCGCACCTATCCAATGAGTGAAGGGAAGCCATTGTTGAACGGAGAGCAGGGGACTGTCTATTTGGACGGAGGCGCATCTGGCTGGAAGTTCTACGATGGAACAAAATATGAGTATCTGAATTTCATGTTTGACGATGATGTTCCGGTATACTCTGCAATTCAAGTTAGCCATGATAAAATCATAATTCAAGCTCGTACTACGGAAAGCGAAGAATTGATCGACAACTACACGATTGAGAAGAAGGATGAGCTAAAGGTGACTTCCGTGGCAGTATCACCGGCCCAATTGACGTTAAAGGTCGGTGACGAGCGCGGGACTGTACTTACCGCTACCTATAGCGATAACTCCGCTGTCGATGTCACGAATCAAGCAACATGGACTTCTTCGAATGAGAGTGTAGCTACGGTAGATGCCAAAGGCATCATTCACGCTGTCGGAATTGGCGGGGCTACAATCCAGGCGAGTTACGCCAATATGTCGCCAGTTAATATTTCTGTAACCGTTCAGACCGAAGGTACGGTTCCTGTTCTGCTTAAGCTGACTGCCGATCCAGGCACTCACACATTGCAAGCGGGTCAGACAGCTGCTTCTGTTATCACGGCAGTATATGACAATGCAGTGAATACAGTTGTAACGGATCAGGTCATTTGGACGACTTCGGACCCTGCCATTGCCTCGGTATCGGGTGAAGGTGTCATTACGGGCGTTGTAGCAGGTAAAGGAGTAACGATCACGGCTTCGTTCGGCGGCAAATCAATTGCGATTCCAATTGTGGTTACTGAGGTTCCAATTCTGACCTTGGTTGATCTGGCTGTAACACCTGCTTCGCTCTCCTTGAAAGCAGGTCAAACGCAAGCCTTGTCGGTGACGGCAAAGTATTCAGATCTTTCTACTGTCCTTAAGACCTTGGATGCGAATTATGTATCGAGCGCGACTTCTGTTGCTACTGTGAGTGAAACAGGGGTAGTGACAGCGGCTGGCACGGGGACGGCCTCGATCGTAATATCTTTTGGGGGAATCAAGAAGGAGATTTCGGTTTCGGTAACGGCGGCCACAGGCAACAACAATGGAGGCACGACACCGGCAGCAACACCGGCAGCAACGCCAACACCGGCAGCAACGCCGACAGCAACGCCAACACCAACATCAACGCCGACAGCAACACCAGCTGTAACTGTAGAGCCTGCGAAGCCAAACGGAGTGAAACCTGTGTTCAACGACAGAGTAGACTTAGATAAGGTTAAAGCTATAGTGGCGAAAGAGCGAACAGCTTCTGTTGTTAAATTCCCGGACGTACCTGCAGCTCTGTGGAGTGCATCGTTCGTTGAACGTGCGGCCCTGATGGGGATCGTAACTGGCTATGCGGATGGTTCATACCGTCCTGACGCCAAAGTAACGCGCGCTGAGTTTGCTGCAATGCTTGTAAAAGCTTTTGGTCTGACAGCTTCGGGGGGGACCGGATTCTCCGATACGCAAGGGCATTGGGCTTCGGAGGCGATTGTTGCGCTTCAAGAGAATGGAGTGATTATGGGCTACTCCGATGGTTCATTCCATCCCAAGCAGGAGATAACCCGTGCGGAAATCGTGACCATGCTGGCTCGTCTTACGAACTATGTTACCAGCACATCGACGCAATTTTCCGACGTTTCTACGAACTGGGCAGCAGAGCAAATCAATGCCTTCGCTAATGCAGGTATCCTATCGGGTAAAGGCAACGGAGTCTTCAAACCGAACGAAGCTGCTTCCCGCGCCGAATCAGTAGTGATGATCATCCGTCTCTTGGATAAGGTCCTTGCACCTTAAGAAGCAGTTCAATTTCTCATTGTAGAGTTTAACGACTAAGGCTTATGTAAATAAGCTGAATAAAACGAGCAGCCCAAGCCGGGTTGCTCGTTTTGTTGGTTGTATCAGGGCGATCCGCTGGCCGGCCTCTATGAAGACATCGCTGCCGAAGAGAAAGCCCTGGCTACATACCAATGGCTGGGACTGCTTTTTCCCAACGGTGAAACCGGGAGTACACCTCTATCCGATTGTCCTCTTTAATCTCTTTTGTAATATCTTAGAAAATGGATAAGCTCACAATTTTATCATCTACAATGCTGAAGTGATATTCCAGCAATAACGGATCGGGTAAACCTGTTTTGTCATAAGTTCCATCCAACTTGCATGTTACAACAACCGCATCCTTATTTTCTTTTACTGCTTTTGGCTCTAATGTTACGTTTGCTCCAAAATGGTATTGATCACTCCATTTTTTAATCGCTTTTTGGCCAATCCGCTTTTTTCCTTCATCCAACACAACGGCATCTTCTGAAAAGCAGTTTACAAATGCTTCCGGATCGGGCTTATTCGATGCATCAATAAATTTACTGATCGCAGCAGGGATTTGATCGATTTCCATTATTTCTCCCCCTTATTTAGTTTGAACAATTAAACTGTCGGAATGGTACCGCCATCAATGACATATTCGCTTCCTGTAATGGATGCTGCACGGTCAGAAACCAAAAATGCAACCAGCTCAGCGACTTCTTCAGGTAATCCCGGCCTGCCAATTGGAATTCCTCCGAGCGAATCCATAAGCTGCTGGAGCGCACTTTCTCTGCTTCCTGTTGTAGTTTGCATCCGATCAATTAACGCATCTGCTGCCTCAGTTTGAATAAAACCAGGAGACAATGAATTAATCCGAATGCCACGGGGAGAAAATTCATTAGAAAGTCCCTTGCTGTAATTAGCGAGAGCAGCTTTAGCTGCTGCATAAGCTAATGTAGTTTCATAAAGGGGCAATCTCCTTTGGATTGAGGTGAAATGAAGAATAACACCTGATTTATTTTCCAACATTAATGGAATAAGGCCGCGATCAAGCCGGACTGCGGCCAGAAGATTCCAATTTAAAGCCTGCAGCCAATCGTCATCGCTAAGAACAAGAGCGCCACCTGGCGGAGTAGTTGATCCGCCTACACAATGGACAATAATATCGATACCGCCAAGCTGTTCTTTCACTGCTGTAATCACTTGCTCTACCCCTTCAGGTGACACAAGATCAGCTTGAACGAATTTAACCGAATGTGCCATGTCAGCAGAAACGGAACGGGCCGTTGTCAGGACTGTTGCTCCGCTGCTTGCAAGTCTATTCACAACAGCTTGTCCCATTCCTTTTGTTCCGCCCGTTACAAGCACTTTCTTGCCTTTAAATTCTGTTGCCGAGTACTCAAATGATCTACTCATATCTATACCTCCTTATTATGAATAACTGAATCGGTGTGTTCTGCGCTCTGTCCCTTAAACCTTTATGTAATGTTCAAGAGGAGCTGGATATAATATTACACTTGACTCTTTTATAACGTCCAATTTATTATATTCATAAAACTTATGAATAATATTAATATAAAGAAGGTCATGTTATGGAGCTTACACAATTAGAGTACTTTATGACTGTTGCACGGTTAGAACACATGACGATGGCTTCAAAGGCACTCGGCATTACCCAGCCAGCCCTAAGTCATGCGATTGCCAAACTTGAGAACGAAATCGGCGCTCCCTTGTTTGAGCGCAATGGGCGAAATGTGAAGCTGAACCGTAATGGCGCAATGTTCTCTAAATGGGTCGGCAAAGCATTGCAAAATATTGAAAACGGCGTAAAAGAAATCGAAGAATGGTCTAACCCGGATACGGGGGTTATTACTTTATCTTATCTCAATATTCTTGGCGTTGACTTAATTCCCCATTTAGTCCGAAGCTATCAATTAGACTATCCCAAAGTCCGCTTTGAATTGACACAAGGAAATCTTGGAGATATAGATGATCATTTGGAACAAGGACACTCGGATCTTATGATTACATCGAAGGAATCTACTTTAGACAATCATAAATGGGTGGTTATGCAAAATATACCGTTGTTTATTGTTGTATCCTCCCAGCATCATTTAGCGAATCGTCCAGCTTTGAGTTTGGCAGAGCTGTCGGGCGAACCATTCATTGGTTTGAAAAACAACTGCGGATTAAAAGCGACGATTATGTCACGTTTCCAGCATACTGGTTTTGTCCTTGATTCGGCGTATGAAGCCGAGGACTTAATCACAGTAGCCGGATTTATTAAGTCAAATCTCGGTGTATCTGTCCTGCCTAAGACTATGGGATTGATGTTGGATGAACTTGTTTGGATTCCGATTACTGATGAGGGATGGTATTGGGAAATAGGCTTAAAGTGGAGAGAGGATCGTCATATTTCTCCAACTGCCAAGCGGTTTATTGCATACATTGAAAATGAACAGCAACGACTTGATTGATGTCATGGTTGAGGCCGTTTTTTATTGATCGGTAATGACCCGCTGGCTGATTTGTACGAGGACTATAAAAAAGAATCAAACAGCGCCTTATTCGGGTTGTTTGATTCTTTTTGATATTTGTCTTGATGGGTTGTACAGATATGTAGCTCTTATACGTTATAGCCGAAGCCCAGGATCGTGAAGCATTTGTCCTCATCACCAGCGGCCATTCTTATTTCTATCACATGCTCCAAGTTAAGCTCATTCTGGTACAGGATAACCGGGTTGCAGTGTGTCCAGTTGTTCTCATGCGGATCAGCAGTGACCACCAGTTTGCCATCGACGAGAATGTCCGCTTTTCCAAACTCGGGACTGCCTGAATCCTTGTATACCAGGATAAGGTTTTTGCTTGTTATCGTCAGCTTGAAGCTGTCCTGCCCCGAAGCAGCCTCATGCATCCAGTTATGCGGAAATTCTGGGGTCCCGTAAGGGTTCGCGTCCATTTCCACCATCTGCAATTCCGTATCGCTTCCCGAAAAACCGCCTGCTTCAATGCTGGCAGCGCCTATATGGCTCTTGCGGTCCAGCAGCCGGGTGCAGGCAAAATCATTCCCCAGAACTGGCGGTTTATTCAGTATGATATCCCCGCCGGTCGTAAGCGATTTATAGGTCTCGGAGAATAAGAAGGTGAGGCAATCCGCCATTACCCGGTGACCCTCGTTAGTGGGATGATAGATATCATAGAAAAATTGCCTTTTCGATATGATATTACCTTCAGCCTTGCTCAGACGGAACTGTTCTGTCACTGCGTTCTTTACACTGACCATAGGGAGATGATAGTGCATGCCTACGGGGGAGAGCCGTTCCTGGAGGTTCCAGTCATTCACAAAAACACTGAACAGCAGGATAACCGCCGGCTGGTTGCTCGCGGAAAGGATCTTCAGGCAGAGGCTTTCAAAGCAGTTGCCCTTTGTTTCATCGCCCTCGTCGTTTACCGCGAATTCCACCACTACGATGTCCGGTGTAACGGCACCGTCCCTGAGAATATCTCTTTCATAGCGGATGACCCCAAGCTCCGATGGCGTTCCGCCTACTCCGGCCTTCACATAATGAATGTTCTCTCCGCCGTCCTTGCCGAATAGTTCCTTAAATCTTAAATAGGATTGATAGGCATAACACCCGGTATGTATAGGCTTGGCCCCCGCACCTTGAGTGATGGAACCTCCGATGTAGGCGATCGTGACGTCCTCGCCTTTCACTGCTTTTGCTATCGCTGTCTTCAATCTTGTATTATTGCCTGAATGCATCAAGGATTTTGCGATCATGTCCCTGTATTCATTCGAGCCGAACGAAACTTGAGGTTCAGTGCTAAGTTCAGGCACGGCATAACCGTCATTCAGATAGAAAATGATACTAACCGTCGCCAGCTCGCCCTCCCGGCTGAATTCGAAGGCGAATTTTCCGGGAGACTCATCATCCTCGGACCATGTGTAATCCTCTAGCTTGAGCATGATTTCGGTTCCGTCGCTTGGGCAGGGAACAACCAGCCGGGTGCCTGTCTCATATTTACTCGTTTTGCCCCAGTTCTGGAGATGGAAAGACACCTCCGCATCTGCCCTGGCTGTCTTTACGGACACCCCGATACTATGAACCAGACGGCGAAATCCAGTCCAGCTCCCCAAAAGACCCAGAATTTTCTCATCTGTGACCCCACCTATATATTTGGCCTTATCTATCAGATAGTTGCCTTCGAGATAAATTTCCTGTGAAGGCCTGCCCTGAGTCCGCGCTGTCGCCTCAATAGCTGTTTCAAACAGCACGAAAAATCCGCTTCTTTTCTGAGCCGGGTCCTTGGGTGCCTTAGGACCTTCATTTCTACCGGCAGAATGGACCTTGCTATTGTCTTCCACTTTAAACCAGCCTCACTTTCCAATGTGTATGAAGGCGCTTTCGAACAATTTCATTATAGACTTGAAATCCGGGAGAGCTCAACGATATTCATAAATCCCAATAGTTATTACAATAAGTCCTTTAGTTTGTACATGTTGATTGAAACCGCTTTAATTATATAATATGCCTAAGCAGAGTTTTGTCTGAACCTACATTAATCAAGAAAAACAAGGAGCGACAATGCAATGATAACGAATCGTACAAAGCCTGGTTCCTCGCCGGTCAAGCAATTTACGCTTGTAAAAGAGGGAATCGCGGGCAAGATTTACATAGATCCCAAGGGGGAGGATTATGACGGATTACGCCGGGTAGCCAAGTCATTTGCAGCGGATATACATCTCGTGACGGGTACAGAGCCTTCCATCCTTACACAAAAGGAGCACCTGGCTGGAATGGCTGTTATTGCCGGATCGATTGGCAGCAATGATGTCATTGATACGTTAATTGCAGAGGGGATTCTGGACGTATCCTCCATTCAGGGCAAGCGGGAATGCTACCGGATTCAGAGGGTGGAACATCCGGTTCCCGGAGTAGATCAGGCGCTGGTGATCGCCGGGAGTGATAAGCGGGGCACGATATACGGCATCTATGCAATTTCCGAAAGGATTGGAGTCAGCCCGTGGGTATACTGGGGGGATGTTGTCCCGGACAAGAAGCCGCTGCTGGATTTTTCTGCAGAACAGCTCAATATCACATCCAAGGAACCCTCCGTCAAATACAGAGGGATATTTCTGAATGACGACTGGCCCTCCCTGGGCTCTTGGGTGACTCAGGCGTTTGGCGACTTCAACGAAGAGTTCTACGATAAGGTATTTGAGCTGATTCTCAGGCTGAAAGGGAATTATTTATGGCCGGCCATGTGGAGCGCTGAATTCAGCCTGAACGGCAAAAGCAGCCCGATCGCCAATGCCAGGCATGCTGAAGCATACGGCATCATCATGGGAACCTCCCATCATGAACCTCTGTTCCGGGCAGGCAGCGAATGGCAGAAGGTATACAAGCAGTATGGAACAAGCAACCTGTGGGATTTTGCCCGGAATAAACAGGCGATCACCGATTTCTGGGAAGACGGAATCAAGCGTAATAAGAGCTTTCATAACCTGATCACCCTCGGCATGCGGGGGGAGGCCGATTCCGCCCTGGAGGGTTCTGACCGGGAGAATATTGAACTGCTTAAGGACATCATCCTGACCCAGAAAGACTTACTACGGAAATATAATCTGGACCATGCGCCGCAAATTCTCGCTGTATACAAGGAAGTAGAGAAATACTGGTACGGCACTGCAGAGGTAAAGGGACTGAAGGACTGGGAGGTACTGAAGGATGTTACGATTCTGCTGGCTGACGACAACTTCGGCAATCTGCGGAAAATCCCCGCGGTACACGAGCAGCACCGCAGTGCCGGCTGGGGCATGTATTATCATTTTGACTATCATGGCGGTCCGCATTCCTATGAATGGGTGAATACCATTCCGCTGGAGAAGATCTGGGAGCAAATGTCCATGGCGTTCGATTACGGCATCCGCGAAGTATGGGTCGTTAATGTAGGAGACCTTAAGCCCATGGAATTGCCGATATCCTATTTTCTGGATTTGGCATATGACTTTGAAGCTTGGGGGAGCCGTGCAATCAACCGGACTGGCGAATATACCAGACGGTGGGTGGAGCAGCAATTCAGCCATTCTCTGGAGGCAGGAAGTGTAGAAGGAATCGGCCAGTTGTTATCGGATTACACTAGAATGAACGGCCGGCGCAAACCGGAAATTATCAGCACTTCAACCTTTAGTCTTGTGAACGGTCACGAGGCACAGAGAGTTTTGCAGCTGGCGCTTGGAATTGAGAACGCAGCCGATACCTATAATGCGTTGATCCCTGATTCGCAGACAGATGCCTATTATCAGCTCGTCTATTATCCTGCGGTAGCTTCGGCCAATGTGGTCAAAATGCACATCTATGCCGGACTGAGCAAGCTGTACGCTGAGCGGGGCAGTGTTCTGGCCAATACCTATGCGAAGTTGACAACGGAAGCAATCGAGCGGGATAAGGAACTGGAGCGTTATTATAATACCCGGCTTTCAGGAGGGAAATGGCAGGGGATGATGAGTTCCGCTCATGTCGGGTATGTCCACTGGGATGCGGAAGGGTGGAAGTATCCGGCGGTGCACACCATAATTCCTGGCCAGAAATCTCAAATGATCGTTGATGTAGAGGGAACGGAGCAAGGATATGTTACGGGTACGGCTAATCTCCCGGTATTCAGCAATCTGCACCAAGAGACGTATGAGATTACGATCAGCAATGGCGGAGCGGCGGGCTTCATGTATAGGGCAGACTGCAATGCGGACTGGATCAGGCTGGATAGCACGCAGGAGTGGGTGGACACAGGGAAGACGATACAGGTAAGTGTGGACTGGGAGAAAGCAAAGGGGAAGGAATCGGGTGAAATTACCCTCACCGGTGTCGGAGGAACGGTTAGGATCGAGGTATCCTTGGACTGGTTTGACCTCCGGGAGGTGCCGCCGGCAACCTTTATTGAAGCTCATAATATCGTGGCGATTGAGGCGGAGCATGCCCTAAGCCGTGTTTCGAAATCTGGAGTTGAATGGAGGATTATCAAGAACTATGGCCGTTCTTTATCCTCAGTCAAAATGTTCCCGGACGGAGCATCTTTTGCCGGGCCGGAGCATGCGCCATATCTCGAGTACCGGATTCTGGTGCGTCAGGACGGGGAGTACACCTTGACCGCTTATCTTGCCCCGACGAACAATCTGTCACCGGTCAGAGGATTGAAATATGCGGCAGGTTTTGATGGCGAAACTCCGGTGATTGCAGACGCCCTGCCGCCGGATTATGAAGGCGGAAACCATGACAATGAACCTTGGTGCCGCGCCGTTATGGATAATATTCATACGCCCGTCACCCGTCATGCACTGACCCAAGGGGTGCACACTCTTCGTTTTTACGGACTCACTGCCGGCCTGGTTGTGCAAAAGCTAGTGCTGTCTGCTTTCACACTGCCCTATACCTGCCTTGGGCCGGAGGAGAGCTACAGTACGGGACGGGCGTAGGTTCAGATGCGTTTTTTGATGTGATAGACAATGAGCAGCATCAGCGGGAAAACGATGGAATAAGTGAAGTCCCAGTCTACCCAGGAGGCGGGGACTTCTTTGACGTAGAAAATAATATCTTTTGCAATCAGATGGGTCAGCCCGTAAAGCAAAAATGCCACCGGAAAAATTAGGGGACGGTATGATTTCAGCTTCAGCAGCTGGGCGGTCCCTAAGACAAAGGCGTAGAAGTAAAGCGCTGTTTTGAAATAGGTGCTAATAATCCATGTGGTAGCCATTAAAGCCTCCAGCCGCTGGAGAAAATTGCCAATGTTGATTCTTTGGGCAAGAATATAGGCTGCATAGAAGTTGTGCTCGGAGAAATAAGCACCCAACACCGTCAGGGAAAGAAACAAAATAAGGTTTAGTCCAACCCCTCCGATGAGCAGGGCGATGAATATATTCCGGCTTGTATTGCTTTGTTTTTTGGCATAGGGATACACCATGAAGAATACGCATAATTCCCCAAACGGATAAAACACCCCGAAAAAAACCGTGTGCAGCATGTCAGGAAACGGTGTATTCATAATCGGATAGATCTGCTCTATACGCATATCGGGAATCAGCAGAGCGAGCATACCAATCAGAAAAACCGTAAAGAAAGGGAGGAAAATCTGGGCCGCCCGCCCCAGCGTTTCCAGACCCAGTCTTAAGCCATACACCAGCAGAACAATGGCCATGAAGCGGATAACTCCCCCGGGGGTCGCCTCGTAAACCTGTGTGCACATAAAATCTTCAATTTCCCTGACATAGGTAGAGGCAGCAATGAGAAAAAAGAATAAATAACTCAGAGCTACCGCTCCACCTGCCCATTTTCCTAAAATTTGTTGTGAAAGCTCGATAATTGTTTTATTAGGATCAATATTGGCTGTAGTTATCATCAGCTTTAGGGTTGCGAGACCCAAGGGAATACTAATGAGGCCGGCGATCCACGCATCTTCGTGAGCTCCTGCTGTCATTACAGAAGGATATGTAAGCGCCATGTCCCCAATAAGAGTAAAAAGCCCGAGTACTATCATTTGAGCGGTACTGATCTGGTCCTTTTCAAGTCCCATGTGATTCCTCCGTATCTGCTGCAAGCCCTCTTCAGCGTTTCAATATCATTTTCCTTAGCATGCAATATCCTTCCATAATTATGCACCCTAAACAAAATAGAGGTGGAATCGGGATAATTATCAAATTCCGCATCATACTAAGGACAGCTTGTTCACGAAAAACGGAGGTTACGTTATGGAGGATATCCTTAGGAGCCCATTGTCACACCGGCTAGAGGATAATCAGAAGCAGCTATCCCAATTGCTCGGGAAAAGCACCGATCTGATAATCAAAGAATTGCAGCTGGATCCATGTACGCAAATTGCAGTGATCTATATAGATGGTCTTATAGACACGCAGGTGCTGCATAACTCTATTCTTTTTTCCCTTCAGGAAGGCTGTGCCCCCGAGCTGCTGCGGGATCTTGATGCCGGGCAGAAGTTTGAGCTTCTGCAGAAACGTATCCTCATCGCAGGAGATCTATCTGTTACTGATGATCTGAGACAATTTGTGTATCAGCTGATGTCCGGCAATGTGATGGTGCTGGTGGACGGAATATCGAGTGCCCTGCGGATCGGGCTTCCCGGGTGGGATGACCGGAGTGTAAGTGAACCCAGCTCGCAATCGGTTGTGAGGGGACCGATGGAGGCGTTCACAGAGAATATGAGAACGAACACGTCATTGATCCGAAGAAAAATAAAAGACAGTCACCTGTGGCTCGAAACCTTCCAGATCGGCAAGGTGACGCAGACCAGCGTGTCCATTATGTATCTCACTAATATCGCAAGCCCTGACCTGGTGCTGGAGGTAAAGCGCCGATTGGACCAAATAGATACAGACAGCATTCTGGAGAGCGGATATATCGAAGAATTTATTCAGGATAAGACTGCCACGCCTTTCCCGACAATCTATAACAGTGACCGGCCGGATACCATCGCGGCGGGAATTCTGGAAGGGAAAGTGGCGATTCTTGTGGACGGAACGCCTTTTGTCCTGTTGGTGCCTTGCTTTTTTGTCTCCTTTTTCCAATCTGCCGAAGATTATTATCAGCGGTCCGATATTGGTACCTTGCTGCGGTTTGTTCGCTTTCTTTCTTTTTTTATTACGATGCTTGCCCCCTCCTTTTACGTGGCGGTTACTACGTATCATCAGGAGATGATCCCTACCAGTCTGGTCATAAGCCTTGCCGCACAACGGGAGAGCGTCCCGGTTCCGGCTTTCGTGGAGGCGCTGCTTATGGAATTGACGTATGAGATTCTCCGGGAAGCGGGCGTGAGAATACCGAAGAATATAGGGCAGGCCATCTCTATCGTCGGTACGCTGGTCATTGGCCAGGCAGCTGTTGCGGCGGGTTTTATCTCATCGGCGATGGTTATTATTGTATCCATTACGGCCATTTCCAGCTTTGTCATACCGGAGTCGGGCATGGCCATTGCCGCAAGAATGATTCGTTTTGTATTTATCGTGCTTGCTGGTTTTATAGGATTGTACGGGATATTGTTTGGCGTGTTTTTGATTGTGCTGCATTTAGCAAGCCTTCGTTCATTCGGCATGCCTTATATGAGTCCAATCGCTCCATACGAATCGAAAGATCTGAAGGATTCGATCTTCCGCCTTCCTTGGCCGCTTTTAAAGACAAGGCCGGCTAACTTGAAAGTACAGAATTTAAACCGTCAAGACACTTCCAAGGGGAAGGAACCGGCTTATGAGCCCAATAAAAAGTAAACTCCTTCGGCTGCTGCTTGCCCTTCTCATTCCCCTGCTGCTTAGCGGTTGCTGGGAAAGAAAGGAATTAAATGAAATAGCCTTTGTGCTGGGAATGGGACTGGATAAGTCAGAATCCGGCTACAAGGTCACGATGCAGGTGGTTATTCCTTCTTCGATTTCTTCACAGACAGCTGGAGGAGCGGGCGGCGGCGGCGGGGTACCAGTGGTTGTATCCAGCTTCACAGTGCCCACGATCTATGAAGCGGACCGGCAATACACTCTCATCAGTTCGAGAACCAGCTACAAAGGGCATATCCGTGTACTGGTGATCGGAGAGGAGCTAGCCCGGGCCGGGATCGCCGAGACACTTGATGTACTGAAGCGCAGCCGGGAGCCGCGGAATGATTACTTTGTCATGGTCGCGAAAGGGACCACAGCCGAAGAAGTGCTGAAGGTTCTCACCCCGCTTGATAAAATACCGGCGAATAAATTGTTTAGTTCCCTGGACAAATCCTACAAGATATCAGCCAAAACAACTGCTGTCTCCCTTAACAAGTTCGTTGATGATCTGCTGTATGAAGGAATTAACCCGGTGTTGACCGGAGTGGAGGTGGATGGCAATACCAGCGAAGGCGACAAGATGAGCAATCTGGAACAGAGCGTACCTAAAGCCAATTTACAATACCGTAGCTTAGCTGTATTCAAGAAAGACAGGATGGTCGGGTGGTTAAGTGATAAAGAGACAATCGGCTACAATTACATCACCGATAACGTTGTCAAAACCTCAGGTAATGTAATAGGGGACGACGGCCGGCCTATTGTTATTGAAGCGATACGGACAACCACTAAACGGAAAATGAAGATGGTCGGCGGTGAACCGCATATTTATATTCATGTAAAGGCGGAGGGCAATGTGCAAGAAGTCCAGAGCAAGGATAACCTGGAGGCGGAGAGTGTGATTAGACAACTGGAAAGGAAATCGGAAGAGCGGATAATTCTGCGGATGGAAACTACCGTCAAGCAAATTATCGAGCGCTACAATGTGGATGTCATGGGCTTTGGACAGATGATCTACCGTGCCAATCCTAAAGCTTGGGCCAGGCTGCAGCAGACAAAGGGGGACAATTACCTGAAATCGCTGCCTGTCCATTACAAAGCCACCATGTCGATTAACCGGATCGGTATTACAGACAGATCTTTTATTGACGATGTCAAGGAGTGAGCGAAATGCTGTTGCTGTTATTTCTGGCTATTGCGGCTGTCTGTATAGCCGTCGATGTGCCTTTGCTAAAGCGGGGAAGCAGGACCCGGGATTTGCTGGTCTGGGGTACGCTCTGGATCATGGGCCTTGGTGCGACTGTCTGCTTCTTGTACAGAATCAAAGTACCAAGCCCGCTCCTTCTGGTCATGGTGATCTATAGGCCCGTCAACAGCCTGTTTCAATCATGGTTTTATTAGGTTCGTAAATGGGTTGCCTGATGTCTGCAAAAATTAACAGCATGGTTTTGAAAAAAATGGTATCCTATTCAAAATGAGGAGGATGAGTGATGGGTATGCAGGGAGTTGCGTTATTGAATTCTTTCAGACCGCTTATTACCAATAATAATCTCAACAATAGCAAAGCAAATGTGTCTGATTTCAAGAACCTATTAAATGGCGTTGAACAAAAAGTGGAAAAAACAAATACATTTATCAGTGCGAAGCAGAGTCTGCAAGAGACTTACCCTGACTTAAAATATCATGTGTTGGATTCGTCTCAATTTACGTATTGGAACAGGCTGGACTTTCCTGATTCAAAGCTTTTTGAAGATCATATAGATGCTGAGGCCTTAAAAACCTGGAAACCAACCACCCAGACTGCGACAGGCTATGAACCATGGGTGCAACGTGATCTTGAAAAAATACAAAAAGGTCTTCATGTAGTTTTTATACATCCTGCCACACAGGAAAAGATGGACAAAGATCCTGAATATGCGAAATGGATTGCAGATAAAATCGAGAAATATTTTGAAAACGACATAAAGATCAATAAAGCGATAGATCCGAAGTCGGTTGAACAGATGTCACAGGCGGTTTCAATTACAGAAGATGGACAAATCGGATTGCATGTAACAGTTTGTGATGGGCCTTCGGCACAACCATCCGCTGAGAAGGAAGCATCCGCTATAAGAGGAAGAGAAGAGGGGCCGTTAAGACAACTCCAGGAGATGCCGATTCGCGTATCATTGGGGAAGGCAACAACTGCTCCATTACAATATGATAATAGATATGCATACAGCATTATTCCGACAACGCAGATCACAAGGTCATGATCCTATCTAACCAAAGCGGAGGATTCCCAGGAATGCTCCGCCTTCTGTTCCGTGCAGGTTAGCTGTCTGAAACTTCAACTGATATTTGTATGACATAGTTGTCCGGATTTTTTTCTGCCAAATAGTTGAGGAGATCCACTGAGTAAGCACTCCCGGAGATAGCCATTCCTTTGCTGCTTATATATTTATTTATAATTGAGTACGTTACGGGCATTGTTTCATACGATCCTCTATGATTCATGATGACATAGCGTCCTTTGGGTTTGATGATCATCCGCTCCCCCGGAATCGGGGTCTTGAGCCTATTGGCAATATAATCCGCATAATAATCTCCCGACTCCAGGCGGTCCTTGCCTAAAATGGTCCAAATCGGGAACTCGCAATCAATAAAGTGATGCTCGCAATATTCCCGGTGTTCGCTTAATTTGTGTGCAAACTCCTTATCACCATCGCCCTGTTGTAATTGCACGGCAATGAAATACTCCTCTTCACATTCCTCTATCGACGGCCCATCGTCTGCCTTCCCCTGAGCTTGCTCCGTCATTTCAATAGCGCCTTTCAACAGGCTTTGCATCCTTTTAATTTTATTCCGCTCGACTTCCAGGACATCCAGCTTCTGTTTGAGCAGCTCCAGGAGCAAAGGGGTGTTCTGATTTTGCATGAATCCCTTGATCTCCTGAAGTGAACTTCCCGCCTTTTTCAGCACATTTATAATATCAAGCGTGTAAGATTGCGGAATGGAATAATAACGGTAGCCCTTTGAGTTGGTATATTCCGGTTTTAATAGCCCGATTTCATCATAATGAAACAGGGTATGTTTGGTGACTCCGCAAGTTTTGGCAAATTCGCTGGTAGTAAGGTATTGACTGTGATTTTCCGGCATATGCAGTTCCTCCATCCGATTCTAGATGTGTTATATAAATTGAACTTATAATTCTTCTATTCTGGGAATGGCCGTGACTCCAGAGAATGTTTGGACTTCCGGCCGTTGTTAGGTTTGGATTTCCTGAATTTAACCGCGAATCGCGGTAGAAATCCAAACCTTGCCCATGCTTCCGAAGAGAGCTTTCCTACGGAAAGCTTTCAGGCGGACGCTATCGCTCCTCCAGTTCTAAAATTCCCCTCCGCCACTTTTCCCTAAATGTAATTCTCAAGTTCAATCTATATAGCTTAATATTTTATCCTGAAAATCATCGCTTGACTATAGGGTTACCCTATAGTTTAACGTTTGAAATGTAAAATATACTTTGTATTATTGGAGGAACAACATGTCTAAGTTCAAACTTTGGATGATTCTGGCTATCGTATCAAGCGCACTTTTGCTTATTGTGATGGATATGACCATCCTGTATACTGCATTGCCCAGCTTAACGCATGATCTCGGTGCGTCTGCGTCAGAAAAATTATGGATTCTCAATGGTTACTCTCTCGTTATGGCGGGTTTGCTTCCGGCGATGGGGACACTTGGGGACCGTTTGGGTTATAAAAAAATTTTCACCCTCGGGTTGCTCGTATTTTCTGTTGCTTCACTTACCGCAGCCTTTTCCCCCGTCCCTCTAGTATTGGTTGCAGCCCGGGTTCTTCTTGCAGTTGGAGCGTCCATGATGATGCCTGCGACATTGTCCATTATCAGAGTTACCTTTACGGATGATCGTGAACGTGCACTCGCAATCGGCATTTGGGGCTCCATTTCCTCCGGCGGTGCAGGACTTGGTCCGATTGTCGGCGGGCTTTTGCTGGAACATTTCTGGTGGGGTTCCGTGTTTCTGATTAACCTGCCGATTGCGATCATTGCCTTGGCCTTAACAGTAATTTATGTTCCGCAACATGCTGGCAATAAAGATAAGAAATGGGACCTCATCGGTTCGATCCAAATCATGATCGCTATGGTGGGACTTATCTATTCAATTAAAGAATTTGCGCGGCGTGACGGATCCATAACATTCGCTATAATGGGGGCCGTTGCCGGTGCCCTGGCACTGATTATCTTTATCCGCCGCCAGAACAAAAGCAGCAGTCCGCTAATTGATCTTTCTTTATTCAAAATCACAAGATTCTCCACTGGTTTTATCACTGCCCTGGTTGGTGCATTTGCACAAATGGGGATCCAATATATTGTGACCCAGCGTCTTCAATTGGTGGAAGGTCTGACACCGCTCCAAGCAGGGTTGTTCACGATAAGCATCCCGGCTGCAGCTCTAATTGCCGGCCCGATAACGGGGGCTGTCATGCATCGTTTTGATGTTATCCGGTTGAAGAGCCTCTCTCTGCTGATTGCCAGTCTGGGGATGGGCATCTATTTAACGCAGTTTAATGCAGGTATAGCCGGGCAAATTGTTGGACTGGCTTTATTGGGTGCCGGATTGGGAGCAGGTATGACAGCAGCCTCTCATTCGATTATGAACTATGCCCCTTCACATAAAGCAGGGATGGCTGCGTCCATTGAAGAGGTTGCATATGAGATGGGGGGAGCATCGGGCATAGCTATCATCGGAAGTATGTCGGCGCTAGTGTATTCCCTGTCTATGAAAATCCCTTCGGGCCTTAAGGTGCCTGCGATTGTGAAGGACAGTCTGGATGAAGCACTGCTGGTTGCAGAAGGCTTGCCTCCTCAGGCTGCAGAAGCATTGAAAGAGGCAGGCCGTACTGCCTTTGACCACTCTTTTATTATTATTCTTGCGGGTGTAACTGTATTTTTGGCAGCAGCGTCGCTAATCGTCCGGTTAGCCGGAGGGCGGTCCAAGGCTCATGATCTTTTAAAACTTTAGCGCTGGGCACCAGGAGATGAGGAGAGGGGAAAGGGAGTAACGCAAAAAAGCCACTTCACGGTGTGAAGTGGCCCGAAATACCGTTCTACTATTATTGACGCAATGTCTTTAGCGCTCCGCTCCAGGCCAGCACTTGATCAAGCATCGCGTTTACATTTGCGGTATGCAGATCAGCCGGTTTGAAGACTGTACCGTTCTCGAAGTCTGTGAACAAGGACAACAGCGGGTGTACCCGGACATCCGCAACCTGCAGTTCACCGAGAATTCCACGCAAGTGTTCAGCGGCGCGTACACCGCCTGCAGAACCATAACTTACGATACCTGCAGCTTTATTGTTCCATTCATCACGGGCAGAATCCAGTGCATTCTTGAGTGCTCCCGTAAGGCTGTGATTATATTCCTGGGCAATAAATACGAATCCGTCGAGTGTGGCAAGCTTTGCTCCCCAAGCCTGAGCGGGTGCGTAATCATCACTTTCACCAAGCAGCGGCAATTTGAAATCAGCAATGTCCACGATCTCATAGTTGGCATCTCCGCGTGCGTCTGCGATTCCTTTTACCCATTCACCTACTTGCGGGCTTACCCGTCCTTGGCGAGTGCTGCCGAGTATAATACCGATGTTTAACTTTGTCATTTGAATTACCTCCTGAGTGATTTCTTAGTTATAGTTTCTAATAACTTCTATGCGTTTATTATAGCATATTACTTTTTTAAAGCAAGTGGTTTTTCGAAACTATTAATTTTTTTGAATTTGAGCAGAAATTACTAGGCGTACTACAAGTGGAAACGGCTTCGCCGTCCTCAAAAGGACGGTATCCGTTTCAGCGAGAAATAGAAGGATAATTTATAGCGTGAAGCATATAAATTCTTATATTTAAAAAAATCCGCCAAAACGGCGGATTCTAATGCTGCTTATTGATCAATCTCAATATCTCTATAATATTCGTCTTTGAGAGTTTCCCAATGCTGTTTGTCTTCATCGGTAATGGTTCTAAGCACTTTGCAGGGGTTGCCCACAGCAATAACATTATCGGGAATATCCTTGGTGACTACGGCCCCGGAACCGATGATCACATTGTTGCCGATGTTTACACCGGGATTTATTACTGTATTTGCGCCGACCCACACGTTGTTTCCAATGGTAATCGGTTTGCCAAATTCGAGCATGGTATTGCGGACCTCCGCATCAATGGGGTGGCCGGCAGTATATACACCTACCCTTGGACCAAATAACACATTGCTGCCGATGGTTACGGGTGCCACGTCAATGATGATGCAGTCATAATTTGCATAGAAGTTATTGCCGATTGAGATGTTGCAGCCATAATCGCAGCGGAAAGGGGGTTCAATATACAAGGATTCCCCTGTAGAACAGAATAATTCCTTGAGCAATTCCACTCTATATCCTAACTGTTCTTCCGTACTGTTGTTGAACAAACGGGTGAGCATTCTGGATTTCTTATGGTCTCGGGCTAAATCCCCGCCTCCGGCAAGGTAGAGCTTGCCCGCTAGCATGTTTTCTTTGTTTGTCGCCATGATTTCGGCCTCCTGAAGTGTTCTTTATTATCTTTACTGCAAGATTGCCGCCAGAATTACCGGCGTTTCTCTATAAGCTGTAAAGAATAGGTCATGCTTTCGAGTGTGATGGCAATAAGGCCGTTCATGTAATCATCATCAGGGTCATCTAGCAGAATAAGCTGAGGCATATGTTCTGCGGGGATGATCTCCAGACAGCTTTCCAGAATGTGCTGCACATCTTCTTGTCTGAATTGCTCTCCCGTAAGTGCAATGGTCTTCGGATTAATAACCGCGGTCAATGAAGCTACAGCATGCACTGCCAAAGGGAGAAAGGTGTCATCCCCACCCAAGCGGATGAACTGCTCTTCCCGGGAAATTCCAAAGGGCAAAAAAGAAACTTCGCCAGCAAACCGGGTATTTCCCTTGTGAATATGTCCGTCAATTATAATCCCCGAGCCCGGAAAGCTGCCGCGGATAAAGGTCAGCACCACGATGGTTTTGTCTTCATCATAGGACTGTTTGTTGTAGAATCCGTAGGCGGTGAGATTCATATCATTTTCAACAGTGACCTCGACGTTGTACTTCTCCTTAAGCAGTGATTCCAGCGGAACATTGATTAACGAATGGATATCACATATATTAATAACGCCTTGATGTACAAGACCCGGAATACCTATGCCAACGGCCTTAATATTGTTATATTTCTGTGTGAGCGTTGCGACCAGATGATCAAAGCTTGCCGCGTCGATAAGCTCGGGTTCCAGCAGACCCTTTTCCACAAGTTCACCGGTTGAATTCGTTACCGCAAAGGTTAAGGATAACGAGCCGTCCTCCGTTTTGGCATAGATGCAGGCGATATAGGAGAAATCGGCATTGTACAGGAAACGCCTTGCCGGGCGTCCTCCGCTGGAAGCTTCCAGTTCGGTTTCAATAACCTCGCCGGTTTCGACCAGCTCATTGAGGATGTTTCCGCAGGTCGCTATACTTAACCCTGTAACGCTGGCTACCGCAGCCTTTGTGCCTTGCTTCATCGCTTTTAAGGCTTCCTTGATCAGTTCCTGATTTATCCTTTTGACGCGAATGGAATTGTTGGCGATCTGATTCATTGGGTGCATCCTCCATACCTTTGACACTTTCGATATTGGTTATTAAAAGTATTGTAAATAATATACCCTGAGTTTTTGCTATTGTCCAGCAAGCCAAAGAAAAAAGCAGCCCTCACCAGGGCTGCTTTTTTAAGATCACAATATCCAATGGACTCTAACGGCTATTCCCGCCGGTATTTATCCCGGTCTGCTTCCGTAATTTCACGGATGACCCGGCAGGGATTGCCGGCTGCCAGCACACCGGAGGGAATGTCCTTGGTTACGACACTTCCGGCGCCGATGACCGTGTTGTCACCGATGGCCACGCCCGGCAGGACGCTTACGCCGCCGCCAATCCAGACGTTGTTTCCAACTGCAATCGGAAAGGCAACTTCCAGCCCTTGATTGCGCTGTTCCACGTCAAGTGCGTGCCCTGCAGTATAAAATCCGCAGTTGGGCGCTACGAATACATTGTCGCCGAAGGTAATCTTCGCCCCATCGAGCATTACACTGTTGTGGTTGATATAGAAATTTTCTCCGATCTCAATATTATAGCCATAGTCGCAGACAAAAGGTTGTTCGATCAGGAACCGCTCTGCTGTGCTTCCCAGAAGTTTTCTGATGATTTCTTCTCTACCTTCGGTATTTGCCGGATGCAGCCGGTTGTATTCATAACACATTCCCTTAGCGTATAAACGTTCTTCGATCAATTCCTTGTCATAATTTGCATCGTACAATAAACCTAAATGTGATTTTTCTTTTTCTGTCATAACCATCTGGTCTCCACTTCCTATCATTTTATTGCCGTATATTGGTAAAATAGACCTTTAAATTTTACCATACGATTTCTATTTTATTCAAATAGGATGGAATTTACAGGTGAACTGATCTAGAATAAAAGTTGTGTACAAAACAACCGGAGCCATTAGAGCCGGATCTATGGAGAGGAGCAGTGTGAAATGAAGTATCGCAGATTGGGTGGAACAGGGCTTAAGGTCAGTGAAATCAGCTTGGGAAGCTGGCTGACTTACGGCGGTTACGTGGAACGTGAGAATGCCGTTAAAGCCATTGAAACCGCTTACGGATTGGGTGTTAATTTTTTTGATACGGCCAATGTATATGAAAAAGGAGCGGCGGAGAAAGTGCTGGGCGAAACTTTACGCGGATTTCCCCGCGAGTCCTATGTTCTGGCGACCAAGGTTTTCGGCGTTATGGGGGAGGGGCCCAATGACCGCGGATTGTCCCGCAAGCATATTACCGAGCAGTGCCATGCCAGTCTGAAACGGCTTGGGGCCGAATATGTGGACATTATGTACTGCCATCGCTATGATCCGGAAACTCCTATTGAAGAAACACTGCGGACACTGGATGATCTGGTCCGTCAGGGCAAGGTGCTCTATGTGGGTGTAAGTGAATGGACGGCAGCACAAATGACGGAAGCACTCGCGGTCGCCGACCGTTACCTGCTGGATCATATCGTTGTTAACCAGCCTATTTATAATATGTTCGAACGTTATATTGAGAAAGAAATCATTCCGCTCGGCCAGCGCAAAGGAATCGGACAGGTTGTCTTTTCCCCGCTGGCCCAAGGTCTGCTGACGGGGAAATACAGCTCCGTCTCTGATATTCCTGAGGATAGCCGGGCAGCTAAGCTGGACTGGATGCGCAAAGGGATAACGGATGAGAAGATTGCCAAAGTGCGTCTGCTTGAGGGTGTTGCGGCTGAACTGGACATTTCTGTCGGCAATTTGGCGCTGGCCTGGATTCTGCGACAGCCAAATGTGGCAAGCGCGCTGGTCGGTGCAAGCCGTCCGGAGCAGGTTGAGGAGAATGTTCTGGCCTCAGGCATAGAACTCTCCGGGGATATTGTGACCAAGATTGAAGAAATTCTGGGCTAAAGAGAGGAGCAGACAGAGATGAAGGTATTATTTATCGGAGGGACAGGATTAATCAGCGAGGCCGTCTCCAGACTGGCCGTTCAGCGCGGGATAGAGCTGTATCTGTTTAATCGCGGAGAGCGGGGCGAATTCGTGCCGGAAGGTGCGAAGGTGATCCAGGGAGATATCCGCAAGGGGGCGGAAGCCCGTGAAGTGCTGAAGGGGTATGAATTTGATGTTGTGGTAGACTGGATCGCGTTCACTCCTGAGCAGGTACAGCTCGACATCGAACTGTTTACCGGCAAGACGAAGCAATATGTCTTTATCAGCTCGGCATCGGCTTACCAGAAGCCGCAGCGGCATTACCGGATCACGGAAGAGACGCCGCTTGTCAATCCATACTGGCAGTATTCACGCGATAAAATCGCCTGTGAGGAACTGCTGCTGGAAGCCCATCACAGCAACGGCTTCCCGGTTACGATTGTCCGTCCGTCGCATACTTATGGCGTTACAGCAATTCCTGCAGCTTTGACGAGCTGGCAGCATCCCTGGTCACTGGTAGAGCGTATCCGCAAAGGCCAGCCCCTCGTGATTCATGGGGACGGAACCTCACTCTGGACGCTGACCCACAATACCGATTTTGCCAAAGGGTTTGTCGGCCTGCTGGGACATGCTGAAGCCATTGGAGAGGCTGTCCATATCACTTCTGATGAAGTGCTGAGCTGGAATCAGATTTATGCTGCCATTGGGGAGGCTGCAGGCAGAGAGCCGAAGGTTGTGCATATCTCCACGGATTTCATCGCAGCCCATACACCGGCGGGCACAGCGGATGGCCTGATCGGGGACCAGGCGGTAAGCAGTGTGTTCGACAACAGTAAAATCAAACGGCTTGTGCCGGATTACGAGGCTACGGTTCCATTCGCAGAAGGAGTGAAGCTGTCGGTGGCGTGGTTTGAGCGTCATCCTAAGCTGTGCTTGATGGACCAGGAATGGTCGAAGATGCTGGACAACCTGATCAGCAAACATGGCATTGATCCCAAGCTGCTTTCTTATTACGTTTAAGTTTAAGCTCATAGGGTGCACATAAGCTCAAAAGACGGTGATTCCTAATAAGGATCACCGTCTTTTTGTGGGGAATTTTGTTGCTTATACGTGCTGATGTGAGGCGTGGCATGAAACGGGGAATCTTGAATATACTCTCACTACCGAAATTCCCTTAAAAGGAGTCCTGGCCATGCCGACACATCCGTATGTCTCCCGTTTTTTTGTAAATTCCGATGCACGCCGTGAGAAGCTGATTTACGATCTGCCGGAATCCTGGTGGAGCCGCCCTTATGAATACGAGTGGTGTACAAACTTTATTTCACCCCATGATGTGGTGCTGGATGCCGCTTGCGGCATTTCCCATCCGCTGAAGTTCTATCTCGCCGGATTCAGCGACGAGGTTTATGCCTGTGATCTTGATGCCCGCATCCTGTCAAAGGAAGCGATCCTCCAGAACATTGCCGAAGATATCGGAGCCGAAGCGGCGCGGCAGGCGGGGGCGAGACGGACAACAAGTCTTCATCTGGCCCAGGCCGATCTCACCAAGCTGCCGTATGCCGATGAGAGCTTTGATACGATTTTTTGCATCTCGGTACTGGAGCATCTGTCGCTGGAGGATTCTGTGCGTGCGGTGCAGGAGTTCCACAGAACGCTGAACGGAGAGGGCCTGCTGGTACTGACCTTTGATTATCCTACAGTCAATCTGCCGCTGATGAACGACGTGCTGCTGCAGTCCGGATTCCAGTATTGGGGGGAGACGGATTTCAATCTTCCTGAGGATGCTGTGCGAACGGATTTGTGGGGCGGACTGAATTGTTTCAGAGCTGTGCTCAAAAAAGCGCAAAACTAGCAGGACTTTATACCCTTCTTTTAAGAATCTGCTTTCAGTATAGTAGAACAATATCTTATAAAAAGGGGCTAGAGTATTGAAAAGATTGGCAATCATTACAGTTATTTTGTGCCTGCTTGTTCCCTCGTCTGCTGTATTTAGCAAAGGAGCAGGGGGGCAGGAGAACATCACACTTGCTTTTGCCGGAGATATTCTGCTGGACGGTTTTGTAGGTGAGCAGATTGCAAAATACGGGGTTCATTTTCCATTCACCAAAGTGGCACCGGTCCTGCAGAAAGCGGATCTTGCGTTTGCGAATCTGGAGACGCCGGTATCGGTTAGAGGGAAGGCGGCCGAGAAGAACTTTGCCTTCCGCTCCAAGCCGGAAACACTGGGTGGACTCACCTATGCGGGAATTGACGGCGTGACCGTGGCCAACAACCATATCCTGGATTACGGGCAGAACGCCATGCTGGATACGTTGGTGCATCTGGACCGGCACAAGATCGGCCATACAGGTGCAGGCAACAATATTGAGGAAGCCTTCAAACCGTATATTAAGACTGTCAAAGGCAAACGGATAGCTGTGCTGGGCACAAGCCGCGTGTTATCCGGCACCTCCTGGTATGCCGGGAAAAACAATCCCGGAGCTGCTTCAGCCTACACTGCGGAGCCGCTGATGGGTGCGATTAAGAAGTCGGCTAAGGACAACGATTATACCATTGTGTATATCCATTGGAACCAGGAGTTCAAGGACTATCCCGAGGACTACGCCCGGACGCTGGCGAAGCAAATGATCGACTGCGGTGCGGATATTATCCTTGGCGCGCACAGCCACAACCTGATGGGGATCGAATATTACAAGCATAAGCCGATCTACTATTCGCTGGGCAATTTTGTGTTCAACCGTTCTACGCGCGGCGGAGAGAAGACCCTGCATTCGATGCTGGTCAACTTTACAATCAGCGATAGCGGCGTAACCGGCAAAATTACGCCGGTTAAGATTATCGGCGGACAGCCGAATTTTATGGGCAATGCCTATAATCAGGAGACCATCAAGCGAATGAACAAGCTGTCGTTCAATGCTGTCATAGCGGCAGACGGTACAGTTACAGAGGATCTTTGACCTCAATAATATAAAGAGCATGTGATCGAGCCTAATGGCTAATCACATGCTCTTTTTTTGTCATATGAAGTTTAACACTGTATTGAAATCAGCCCTTCACTGCCCCGGCGACAACGCCTTTAACAATATACTTCTGCAGGAAGATGAATACGACGATGGACGGCAGTACAGCCATTACCATGGCCGTCATCGCATATTGCCAGTCCGAAGTGTATTGGCCCACGAATGTATAAGCTGCAAGTGTAAGTGTCTTCGTATCCGGCGAGCCGTTGACCATAAGCAGCGGAAGCAGGAAGTCATTCCAGATCCACATGACGTCGATGATGACGATGGTCGTCGTTACCGATTTCAGCAGCGGGAAGATTACACTGAAGAACAGGCGGAAGCCGGAAGCCCCGTCGATCGTGGCGCTTTCATCGATTTCCAGCGGAATGCCTTTGACGAAGCCGTGATAGATAAATACAGCCAGCGGAGCTCCGAAGCCCCAATACAGCAGACCCAGTCCCCAAGTGCTTTCGGACAGGTTCAGGTTCTTGGCAGTCTGCAGTACGGTCAGCATGATCGACTGGAACGGAATGAGCATCGGCATGATGCAGAGGAAGTAGATCACTCCGCTCCATCTGGATTTTGTCCGTGCAAGCTTATAAGCCGCAATGGACGAAATGAACACGATTCCCAGCAGGCCGACGCCGGTAATAATGAAATTGTTCAGGAACAATCTTGGATAATTGATGAACTCCCACACATAGGAGTAGTTGCTGAAGGTCAACTTCTTCGGCAGGGCAATAACGTCAGTCATGACCTCACTGAAGCTTTTCAGAGAGTTGATTACGGTCAGGAACAGCGGATACAAGAACAAAAGAGATAGGAGGACCAGAACAACTTCCAGAATGATCTTGCCCGCTTTGCTGTTGTTTGTTTTCATTATGCCTCAACCTCTCTTCTCTTGAAGAACGTAAGCTGGATGATCGTCACGACAAGCACAGCCAGGAAGAGGATGAGCGCTTTTGCCGTACCATATCCGTACAGATTGTTCTGGAAGGTATCCCGGTAAATATCATAAGCGATACTGTAGGTAGTTCCGCCAGGGCCGCCGCCGGTCAGCGACAGGATAACGTCGAACACCTTGATCGAGTTGGTCAGGGCCATAAATACCGAAATGGTGATGGATGGAGCAAGCAGCGGCAGGGTGATGCTGAAGAATCTTCTCAGCGGTCCGGCACCGTCCACGGTGGCTGCTTCCTTCAGGTCTTCAGGTACAGATTGCAGACCGGCAATATAGATGACGAGATAGAAGCCGACCGATTGCCATATGGAGACTCCTAAGATCGAGATAAAGGCCAGTCCCGGCGTCCCTAGCCAGCTTAGGCCGAATATGCCCCAGCCTGTACTTTCTCCGAGGGAGTTGAAGCCTTGCATGAAGATGAATTTCCAGATGAAGCCGACGATAACAAGACTGAGGATATAAGGGATAAAGAAAGCCGCTCTCAGCCAGGAAGTCGTCTTCAGCTTCATGTCCAGAAGCACGGCCAGCAGGATGGCCAGCACGTTAACAAGTATGATGTAGAGCACCGCATATTTGATGGTGAACCACGCCGAATCGGAGAAGTTGGTATCTCCGGTGAAGATCTGCTTGAAGTTA
This sequence comes from Paenibacillus sp. FSL H3-0321, assembly GCF_038002865.1. Lineage (NCBI taxonomy): Bacteria > Bacillati > Bacillota > Bacilli > Caryophanales > Paenibacillaceae > Paenibacillus > Paenibacillus sp. FSL H3-0321. The sequence goes on from NZ_JBBODH010000001.1 coordinate 6,666,519, forward strand.
TCCAGTCCGACAAATTTGGGGTGTTTGGATATCCCGTTCCATTTGGTCATCGAATAACGGATGGTCATGGCAAAAGGAATGTAGAATGCTACAGCGATACAGATCAGAACAGGAAGCGTGAAAATTCCGAATTCTATTTTCTCACGCCATTTTCTGCCGAGTGTTTTTAACATGGAAGCACCTCTTCTTGTATTTATAGGGTGGGAGTAATGTGCCTGGCTTGCCACACATAACCATTCCGGTTAGTCTATATTGTGTATTATAGAGCAGACCCCTATACTCAAAAATGGATTTAAGAGTACAGTTAGGGGTAAAAAGGTGAACTGAAAAGAACACCAAAAAGATGCTGAAGCTGGAGAAAAGGGTCCTGGCATTTTATGGAGGCCACCATTTCCGGTATTGAACCCTGCAAGCAAAGGAGGCCGCCGCACATCATTAGATCAATTCTGCATAAGCTGTTTGAGCCTTTACTGGAGCGGATTTCACGCCGTCTGGCGAATAAGCTGATTCTGCTGTTCACGACCATTATTATCCTGGTGGTTACCTCGCTGACGTTCATTTCCTATGGAATGCTGCGCAAGGAATCAGTGAACAGCAGAATAACGAGCACAAGCAACAACTTGCTGCTGGTCGGCCGTAATCTGGAGAGTTACCTTGACGGGATCGAGCAGCTGTCCCTGCCGCAAATCTCCTATGATGAGATTACTTACGCCATCATGCACGAATCGGAAGATTATGCTTCCAAGATGTATGTGGAGGATTACCTGAAGAACCTCTATTTTTCACGCAATGACCTGGAGGCCATAACCCTCTACGTGATCAAAGAGCAGAAGTATTATTATGTCACCAAAGAGAACTATAATATTACAATCCGGGTCGCCCAGCACCCCCCGATTGAGAATCTCACCTGGTATAAGCGTGCGCTGGCAAGCCCGTTTAACCGTTCTTATCAATCCTTTGTGCAGGACACTTCGGAACAGGATGACTATCCTATTAATAAAGACAAAAGCTTCATGGGCTACCACAGGCTGCTCCGTTCAATCGCGTCCAGAGAACCGCAGGCGGTATTGTCCTTGTACTTCAACTCCAGCGTCACCGATGAGATCATGAAGGACATTCCGTTCAACAGCGGAGAGCATTTGATGTATGTCAGCCCGGATAATGAGGCGTTTGTGGTGGATGACCGTGAATTTTATGCCAAAAGTGAAGCGGCAGGCCTGCTGGACCAGCTGACCCCAGCCCAAGGCGGACGACTTACGTGGTCGGCTGATGAACAAAAATATCTGGTGATCTATGACATTAATAAAAAAGAGGGCTGGAAGCTGATCAAGCCGATTCCCTACAAAGAAATTTATGAAGCGGCGACAACGACACGTAAATTAAACTACTTCATTGGCCTGCTGTTTCTGATCGTCTCGGTGATCCTTGTCAGCTTCATCTCCAACAGGATCACAAATCCGCTGAAAAATCTGTCGCTGCAAATGAAGCGGTTCAGTACCGGCAGCTTTGATGCCGAGGCACAGGTGGAGGGCAACGATGAGATCGCGTATCTGTCGCGCCATTTCAATAAGATGGTGGAGAAAACCAATGAACTGATCAATGAACGTTATAAAATGAAAATCGTCGAGAAAAACGCGGTGCTCAAAGCGCTGGAGGCGGAGATTAACCCGCATTTCTTATACAATGCCCTTCAGGCGATTTCTACGAAGGCATTGAAGAACAACAATGACGATATCGTTGAGATGGTTGATAATCTGGCTTTGACGTTGCGTTACTGCATCAGCGGACGTGATGTTGTTGCGGCCAGGGAAGAGCTGAGGCATATTGAACGCTATTTGGCGCTGCAGAAGGCCCGTTTCGGGAGCCGGATGCAGATCGTCTACGATTGGGACGAGACCTTGCTGGAGCTGAGTATTCCCAAGCTGTCCATTCAGACGCTGGTGGAGAACTGCATTAAGCATGCGCTGGAGAGGGTATCCTCTACAGTCACGATCAGGATTGTGGCGCGGATTACTCCAACCTACAATGTGATTTCTGTACTGGATGACGGGCCTGGCATTAGCGGGGAACGGCTTGCGGAAGTGCTGAGCTCGCTGCAGATCCAGTGGGAGGAATTTGGAGGAGACCTGTCCGATGACGGAAATGAAAGCATCGGGCTGAAAAATTTGAATACACGGCTGAAGCTCTTATATGGAGAAGAAGCGGGGTTGGCGATCAGCAGTAATGAGCACGGAACGGCAATGGAAATGCAATTACCGCAGGGAGGTCTGGGACAACATGTATAAAGTACTGATCATAGATGATGAAGAGCCGCTGCGCGAAGCCATAAACATTCTGGGGGACTGGAAGGGACTAGGGGTAGATCAGGTGCTGGAGGCTACAGACGGCAACGTTGGACTGGCCATGCTGCGGCAGCACAAAATAGATATCGCGCTTGTCGATATGAAGATGCCGGAGCTGAATGGCAGCCAGCTGCTGCAAATCGCCGAGCATGAATTTCCGGATCTGCTGCTGATTGTTATCAGTGGCTACAATGATTTCGAATATACCCGGCAGGCCATCCGTTCCAAGGTTGTCGACTATTTGCTGAAGCCGGTTAACCGGACTGATCTGAACAGTGCGCTGCACAAGGCCGTCGACCTGCTGGAGGCGAAACGCAAGAAAGAAAGCGAATTTATCAGCCAGAACATCACGCTGAACATGTCCATTCCGAAGCTGAAGGAGAAAATGTATCTGTCGATTATCGAGCGCAGCTTCAAGAACCAGTCCAATGAAGCCTTTTTGCCGCTGATCGGTGCAGATACACCCGGCCATTTTTTTGCTGTCGGGATTGTCCGGCTGCTCAATCTGGAGCAGGTCCGCAAGGGTAGATTTCATGAGGACCGGGATCTGATGCATTTTGCCGTAACGAATGTCATTAATGAGAACAGCGGCGGGGATTTTGAAGCGTTCAGCTTCGTCAGCCCCCGGGCAGAGCGTGAATTTATCGCTATCTTTACCATGAAGGGCGGTTACGGGCAGGATGCGGCCTTTCTGTCCCTGCATCATATGAAAAAGGCTGCTTCGACTTTGAAGGAGTTGTTCGGAATTGCCTGTGCAGGAGGCATTGGAGAGCCTTATAGCGATTGTATGGATATCGCACAGTCGTATGACACCGCCACAGCGTCGCTGGACGCCATTGATCTGCTGAATCTAAAGAGCGGCATTGTTGCTGCCGGTGCAGGTACTAAACTACCAGTTAAGGACAGCCCTTCTCTGACTGGCCGGATGCCGCTTATCCGCAATGTTTTGGAGAGCGGAAATGTGAATCATGCCAAAAGCATCCTCGGCGAATTCACCGGACAATGGCAGTCTTCCGGGCATTTCAGCCTCGGTGCGGCTGACCGGACGATTCAAGAGTTCATTATTCTGCTGAACGATATCGCCAAGGAACTGAATGCGGTTCCTGAACGGCTGCGCGGCGGCAAAGACAAGGGATTGCGCGGGCTGGGGATCGCCGGTGATTTTGCCTCCTTTGAGCAGTTTGAAGGCGTGCTGAATCATATTCTGGATGTCTATGCCGGTGAAATCGGCAGATCCCTTGCCGGTAACCGTGGCAATGTACTGGAAAATATTAAAGCATACATTGATAACCACTATTTCGAGAATATTAAAATATCGATGTTCACGGATAAATATTTCCTGAGCAGAGAATACTTGATGAAGCTGTTCAAGGCCCAATACAGTTACGGCATTCATGAGTATGTACAAAAGGTAAGAATGGACAAGGCCAAGGACCTGCTGTCTGATCCTGCCCTCAAAATCCAGGATATCTCCGAGATGCTGGGCTATAAGGACAAAAACTATTTCAGCAAGGCGTTCCGCAATTATTACGACTGTTCACCTTCTGAATTCAGGCTCCTGCTGCCCGGGGTAGAAAAGTGAAACGGTTACATTAGCCCACTTTTTTACCCTTATAAGTTCACTTATGTACATTCTTATCCTTTTTCTTTTTATTTAGAATAGCAACAAGACCACACAAGATGCATAAGAAAGAGGGGGCAACATCATGTTAAAACGATTTATGGGACTATCTGCAAGTCTGCTGCTCGTCGGCGGTCTGCTGGCCGGTTGCGGCGGGAACAACAATAATGCCGCTACTAATAATACGGCTGGTACAAATGGGACGGATAATGCTGCCACAACTGATTCTTCCAAGCCCGTAACGATTAATATGTTTACCGCATCTCCGGAGTACACCGAGGCGTTCAATGCCTACATCGCAGAATACAAAAAGGTAAAACCGAACGTTACCATCAACCTGGAAATTATGCAGGCTGACTACAATACGGTACTTAAATCGAAAATTGCTGCCGGCAGCACTCCTGACGTGTTCCAGACGACAGCCGGTGGAGATATTGATACCTTTGCTGAATACAGTGCCGATCTTACGAATGAGCCGCTTGCGGCAGCGATGACCGATGCGGTCCGCTCCAATATGAGCTCTACCGACGGCAAGGTGCTGGGACTTCCAGTGAAAGGCAACCTGTTCGTACTGATGTATAACAAAAAACTGCTGTCTGATGCCGGAATCACAGAAATTCCAAAGACAACCGCCCAGCTGGATGATGCGATCACCAAGCTGGAGGCAAAAGGCATTACACCGTTCGCCAATGCCTACAAAGAGTGGTGGGTATGGAAGCACATCTTCCAACACTTTGTGGATGCGGCTGCAATCGATGCGGGAACAGACGCTAAAACGCTTGTAGCAGATTTCATCGCCGGCAAGACGACCATCAAGGATCACCCGCTGCTGTACAATAACTTCTTTAATTACATTGACACTACAGTTAAGCACGGTACGGACAAGCCGCTGGAGCGCGACAGCAATGCTCAAGTCAGCGACTTCGCTCTTGGCAAAACCGCATTCATGAACGGTAAAGGCGCATGGGATGAAGAAGCCATTAAGAAAATTACACCAGACTTTGACCTTGGCATCGCCGGCTACCCTGTCAGCGACAAACCGGAACAGTCCCAGATTATTACTGGTGCTGACCAGGCGCTGCGCATCAACAAGGATTCTGCTGTAGTTAAGGAAACTATTGAGTTCTTCAACTGGCTGTATACTTCCGAGTACGGCAAAAACTGGTTCTCCACCGTGGCTAAGGTAATCCCGCCAATCAAGGATGCCCCAATGCCTGACCTGCAAATGCCTAAGGAAATGGAAGAAATCCTGAAGACGGAGAAATCCGGCGACCTGTCGGTCAACTACTCCCTGGATACCTTCCACCAGAAATTTGGTGAACTGATGCAGGCTTACATCGGCGGCAGCAAAACTAAGGATCAAGCGGTCAACGAAATTCAGAAAGCCTGGATCCAATTCGGATCGGCTCAATAAAACATTTCGATGTGGGACGGTCTCGAAGGTAAGATTCATTTACCGGGGGGGCCGTCCCTTTTTTGTTGGCGGGAGGCGGTGAATGCCGTAACTGCGGTGAATGTTTGGATTTCCGGCCGCTTCCGCTCCTCCAATTCCAAAATTCCCCTCCGTTACTCTTTCACCGCTGGGAGTTTATTTTGTAGTTGTAGAGCGCGAACAGTTACGAATACAAAAACAGACCTTATAATCAGGAGAGACACCAACATATGGCAGGAGGCTAAATTAAATATGGACAGCAAGATCATTGAAATCGCCGAAAATGGACTTTATCTTACGATTGAAATTACAGCGGAGCAGGATGTCCGGCTGCTGCACTTCGGAGCGTCACCTTTGGAAGCCGGGGCTATCGCCGACAAGAATAAACCGGGCTTCCGGCTGCTGGAGCTGCAATTGTCGGGTGAAGACCGCGCCGAATATCACGGGCGCACCCACCGGGCCTCCTATCCGGGGCTCCGGATGGTATATGCCGGGCACAGCGACACGGGGAATGCGCTGGGACGCAAGCTGGAGCTAACCTTGACCGATCACATTACGGGAATTCAGGCGGTACAGCATTTTCAGTTCTATAAGGGCGTGCAGATTGTACGCAGCTGGACAGTGCTGAAGAATGCCGGGGAAGCAGAGGCGGCCGTGGAATACATCTCCTCATTTGCTCTTACAGGTGTAGACAAGGAGGGAAGCGGAGACCGCAACGACAAGATCGAGGTAACCCTCGCGCATAGCGGGTGGCAGAGTGAGCTGCAGTGGCGGACCTACCGGCTGCCTGAGCTGGGGATGTCCCATCTGGCCGACCGCGGCTCGAAACGGATTGCCGCAAGCAATACAGGCTCCTGGTCAGCGGCAGAATTGCTTCCCATGGCTGTGCTGCACAACAAGGAGAGCGGGACAAGCCTGTTCTGGCAGATTGAGCATAACGGCTCCTGGCATTGGGAGCTGACGGATCAGTATGATCAGCTTACACTGCTGGCCAGCGGGCCTACAGAGCATGACAATCACTGGTGGCTGAAGCTGGCCCCGGGTGAGGAGTTCACCTCGGTGCCTGTAGCTGTGGGTGCTGTACAGGGAGGATTCCAGGGAGCAGCGGAACAGCTTACGGCGTACCGCCGGATGATCCGCAGACCCAATGAGGATAATGAGCTGCTGCGGATTATTTTTAACGACTATATGAACTGCCTGTGGGGAAGCCCGACGACGGAGAAGCTGCTGCCCTTAATCGACGCCGCCGCCGATGTCGGCTGTGAATATTTCTGCATCGATGCCGGATGGTATGCGCCTGGAGAGTGGTGGGATGGCGTAGGGCAGTGGGAGCCTTCCAGTGAGCGGTTCCCGGAAGGGATTAAATATGTGCTGGACTATATCCGCAGCAAAGGAATGATTCCCGGGCTATGGCTGGAGCTGGAGGTTATAGGCATCAACAGTCCGAAGCTGGCGGAGACCGATGGCAGCTGGTTTTTCATGCGGCATGGCAAACGGGTTAAGGACCGCAGCCGCTACCAGCTCGATTACCGCAGCCCGAAAGTGATTGAACATGCTAACGGTGTTATTGCCCGTCTGGTTGAGCAGTACGGCGTAGGATACATTAAGATGGATTACAACATCAATGCAGGCATTGGAACAGAGACAGATGCGGACAGCTTCGGCGATGGGCTGCTGCAGCATAACCGTGCCTATCTGGCGTGGCTGGACAGCATCTTTGTGCGTTATCCAAATCTTGTGATTGAGAACTGTTCCAGCGGCGGCATGCGTATGGATTATGCGATGCTCAGCCGGCACAGTATCCAGTCGACCAGCGACCAGGAGGATTATGTACAGTACGCGGCCATAGCCGCAGGCTCGCCGGCGGCACTGACACCGGAGCAGTCCGCGGTCTGGTCGTATCCGCTGCGTGAGGGCGATGATGAGGAAGTCATCTTCAATATGGTCAATGCGCTGCTGCTGCGTGTGCACCAGAGCGGACATTTGGCGGAGCTAGAGCCCCGCCGCAGAAAACTGGTGAAGGAAGCTTTGGATTATTACAAAACCATCCGCAGTGATATCCCGCATGCCACGCCTTTCTGGCCGCTCGGCTTGCCGGATAGCGGGGGCGAATGGGTTAGCCTCGGGCTGCGGCGCGGGGAACGCAGGTACGTCGCGGTATGGCGGATTGCCGGAGAAGCCGAGAATGTCCAATTGCCGATAGAAGAGCTGAAGGGGCTTGAACCAGCCATCGCCTGTGCCTATCCGCAGCAGCATGACTTGGCCTGGAATTGGGATAAATCAGCAGGAGTACTGACGGTGGCCCTCCCACCGGGAAAAACAGCGAGATTGTTTGAGATTACTTCGTAAAGTTCGTAAAGCTTGCAGCCAGGGCCGGCTCCCCCTCAACCTGATTCTTGGGGAGCGGGTGCTGGTTCTTTTTTTGTACATATTGAGGAAAGTCTAAAATACAAATTCCGGAAGCCGATATACTAAATGGATGCTTCGGAAAAAAAGAATAAAGGAGTTGGTTTAATTTGTTGAATGTAGCTCCACTCAGCAGCCTTAATCGTGCGGGGGCAACAATAGCAAGCCAGAAAAGTCAGAATTCAGGGATTTCTTTTCAAGATGCATTATCGACAACGAATTCGGAAGCAGTTTTGACGGAATTGGAAAATAAATTCGGCATTAAGATCAATGTGCAAGCTATACCCAAGACCGAAGAAGCAGTAAAGAGTGTGTATTCCCATAGTGTTGGCAAAGGAAATGTTACGATCGCTCCCAATATACTGATTCAGTCGGCAACAGATCCACAATTGCAAAAAAAAGTAGAAGATATCATACAGGACCATTTTGCGTCCAGCGCTAATGATAAACCGGGTGATGCCAGCGGGGTAATTATACATCCGGATGGAACAGCTACGTTTTGGGTTATTGGTGATTATTTGACACCTGCCGAGCGGGAAAAGATTCAGAAAGAAGTAGAGGCAGACCAAAAGAAGAAGGCCGAGCAGTTGGACTTGTTGAGTAAATTAAACAGCAGCACGCTCCTCTCACAATTCGGGTCATTTACAGAGACCTCCAGTAGCAATGAAGAAGCAAATAGCGTGTATATAAATAGTGTGCGTCAAGCCAGTCTGGATTCAATGCTGCGGAAAAAGGATCTGTTTTAATTAATTGATTAATAACTTCTTGGAACATGATAACCGCCTAGGTCAACGCGTTTGCGACCATTTAGGCGGTTTTTGCTATGCCATTTGAATCTTCATTCTATTGCTTACAATTAATAAATTTTAATTTAACATTTTTCCATAAAAAACTGTCAATGGTAGCCGTTTTCGGCTATTATAATGTATAAACTTCGAATATTTTGTCGAATCGACTCTAGATTATAACGAATAATTTGTCGATAAATATCAAAAGTTGTAGAAATAAAATTGACAGGAAAGAAATAGCACTTTAAAATGCAGATATAGCGTAATCATTACTACTATTTAGAAGCTATGATAGCTTTTAACACAAATGATTATATAAAGTGTTTATATCAAGGGAGGATGCATAATGATGAAAGCAACAGGTATTGTAAGAAAAGTAGATGAACTGGGACGTATCGTGATTCCGATTGAGCTTCGCAGAACAATGGGAATTGACATAAAAGACCCACTGGAGATCTTTGTTGATGGTGAAAAAATCATTCTCAGAAAATATGAGCCTACCTGCATTTTCTCTGGAAGTGCGGAAAACCTGATTAACTTCAAAGGTAAAATGGTAAGCAAAGATGTTCTTGATGAATTGATTTCAAGTTTTGACCATATCTAATTTCTTTTCCTAACCTTACAGATTCCAATGACAGCGGGGGACCGGTGGCAGACACGTTACAGTGTCCGCCACTGGTCCCCTTTTGTTAATCTCGACTCCATAGACAATTCACACTGCTTTCCTATATCATAAAGGAATGTAACCTAGAGCTGCATGTGCAGAGCAGAGATCACTCGCAAAACAATTTGGAAAGGATGAGTCACCTGATGCTAAAGAAACCGGAAGCAATTGTATTTGATATGGATGGAACGTTGTTCCAGACGGAAACCCTGTTATTGCCTGCTTACCATAAAATGTTCGATATCCTGCGGGAAGAAGGGCTGCATACCGGGCCGACTCCGCCGGAGGAACTTATTCTGGGCAGTCTTGGCATGCTGCTGGAGCAAATTTGGAAGAATGTAATGCCGGATGCCGATGAAGCTGTACACCGCCGGGCGGATGAACTGCTGCTGCAGATGGAGGTTGAGGGATTGGAAGCAGGCGGCACCTTGCTCTATCCAATGGTTAAGGAGACCCTTGCCGCACTTCATGAACGTGGAGTCAAGCTGTTCGTGGCCAGCAACGGGTTGGAGGATTACATCCACAGCATCGTTGTTGTGCATGAGCTGAAGGATTTGTTCGAGGGCTTGTACAGCGCTGGTGGACAAGGCACTGCGACCAAAACCGAGCTGCTGCGCATTCTGCTGGACAATCACGGGATCAGCAGCGCATGGATGGTTGGGGACCGTTCCTCCGATGTGCAGGCCGGCAAAGGAAACGGACAGACCGTAATCGGCTGTGCCTATGCAGGCTTCGGACGTCAGGATGAGCTGAAGGGCTCAGACGTTATTATTACTTCCTTCGATGAATTAATCGGATTGTACGACCGGGCTGAGTAACGGATAGAAGCGGGATGCTCCATTCCTGGTACATCTGCAGTTCAAGCCTGCCTACAAACACCCCTTGCTCCGCGGTGCTGCGGACAAGGGGCGTTATTTTTCTACTCTGGAAAAGATTAAGTATTTCGGCGGTTTGCCGGACAAAACGCCTGGAAAAATAGGTTGATAACCTATCTATTTTGTGATTTAATGCAGTAGTACTGTTAAATCTTTTGGATCGGACCGGAACGCACTAACCTGCGTTTTTTTACTGTCCTGTAACCCGTCGGGTGCGGCGTGAATATATTAATTGGTACTGAGGTGAGTCTGTTTGGTTAGATTGTCTGTGGTCGTACCGGTTTATAATGAAGAAGGCAATATCCGGGAGCTTCACCAGAGCATAACGGATGCGGTGCAAGAAAAGATGGACAGCTATGAAATTGTGCTAGTCGACGATGGCAGCAAGGACCGGACCGCCTTGATTCTGGATGAGATTGCACGGTCTGACAAGTCGGTGAAGGTCATTCATTTCGAGAAACATTGCGGGCAGACGGCTGCTGTCTGGGCGGGCATAAGGCAGTCCAGGGGAGAACTGGTCGCACTCATGGACGCCGATCTGCAAAGCGACCCGCGCGATATATTCAGGCTGATGCCCTTTATCGGCAGAGTGGATTTTGTGAACGGCAAACGGGAGAACCGGAAGGTTACTTTTTTGAAAAGGATATCCTCATGGATCGGCGACGGAGTAAGGAATTGGCTTACAGGCGAAAGGATCCAGGATTCTGTATCTCCCTTAAAACTTATGAGGCGGGAAGTGGCGGACAGCTTCTTTTTATACAATGGCATGCACCGTTTTTTGCCTACACTGGCCAAAATGAACGGATTTACAGTCATCGAGGTTACAGTAACGCATCAAGAGCGAAAACACGGACATTCCAAATATGGTGTGCTCAGTCCGGCAATTACAGGATTCGTAGACGCTGTTGTCATCGGTTGGCTGAAAAAAAGGGTCATCCGGTACCGCATCAGATCTATGCCTAATCCGGATTAACGAGAAGCTTTCTGAAATCGGGAGGAGGTGCGGCGGCTGGCCAAGTTTTTAAAGAAAGGGATAGAGTCATTATGAACAAATTCAATATTAAAAATAAATTATACAAGCCTATAGTATTATTCAGCTTAGTTTTGCTTATAAAGAGTGCAGTTGCCTGGTTTGTCGTCTTTAACGACGGTCCCAACTGGAGTATGGTGTTAACGGAAATCCCCTTTTTCATTATTGTGTTCAGTCTGATTGAATGGCTGGCCTCGAAGCGGAAGATATTGTACTACATGATCGCCAATCTGCTGATTACGGTTATTTATTTTTCCGTTCTGATGTATTACAAGTATTACGGTGTGATCGCTACATATCATGCTTTGCAGCAAGCGGATAAAGTCATTAAGGTAGGAGAGAGCACGTATTCTCTGATCGCCCCCTATTACCTGTTTATTTTTGTGGATATTATTTTCTTCCTCTTCTTTATGTTCCGTCCCAAATATATTGCCAAATGGAAGGAACGAGGTTTGAAGCGCATGAACCGGGCAGTTCTGCTGGTCATCACGGCCGTTTCCATCGGACTCTGCTTCTTTAGCATCTGGCCTAATCATGCGAGCATGAATGAGATTAAAAAAGCAGAGAGTATGGGGATTCTCAATTACGAACTGTATACCCTGTTTGCGGATACCACCGAGGACGAGGAGCTTATTGACAGCAAGGAGATTACCCAGCAGGCGGTCAATGAGGTGAAAGGAATCCAGGAGCCGGTAACAGCGCAATTTTATGGGGCTGATAAAGGCAAAAACCTTATTGTAGTGCAAATGGAGTCGTTCCAGAGCTTCCTGCTCGGACTGACCATTGACGGCCAGGAGATCACTCCCAATCTTAATACGCTGGTACAAGAAAACACGTATTTCAATAATTTTTATACGAATGCGGGCCAAGGGACAACTTCGGATGCGGAGTTTGTGGTGAACACCTCTTTCTACGTTCCCAAGAATGAGCCGGCTACCTCTTCGGCGTATATGGAGAAATCTGTACCGAGTTTGCCGAAGCTGCTAGCCTCGAATGGCTATGACACGGCAACCTTCCACACCAATAGTGTGGATTTCTGGAACCGCAAGGAGTTATACAAAGCGGTAGGCTTTGACACCTATTATGACCAGGCCTTTTTTGGCGACGATGACCATATTGCCTTTGGCGCATCGGATGAAGTACTGTTTGCCAAAACAGTGCCGCAGCTTTCCCAGATGGATGCCGGGGATAAGCCGTTTTATGCGATGGTGATTTCGATGACTGCCCATCATCCCTACCATATGCCGGAAGATAAATATAAGATGGAGTTGCCGGAGCGCTTCGAGGGAACGCTGCTAGGCAATTATATTCGCGCCCAGAATTACGCGGATTATGCGATGGGGCAATTCCTTGAGGAACTGAAGACAAGCGGCCTGTGGGATGACAGCCTTGTCGTCTTCTATGGCGATCACCAGGGACTGCCGATGTACACGCTTGGCAGCGATGAGAAGGAACTGATCAATGGACTGGTCGGCCATGAATATGGCTACACCGATATGTTCAACATTCCGTTCATCGTCCATTCGCCGAGTGCTAAACTGCCTGCGGTAATGGATCACACAGGCGGCCAAGTCGACATCTTGCCGACGGTGGCCAATCTGCTGGGAGTATCGGTTCAGAATCAGCTGCATTTTGGTGAAGATCTGTTTAATCAGCAGACCAACCTGCTGCCGGTCAGACATTTCCTGCCGACAGGCTCCTTCATTAACGACAAGAGCATTTATGTAACAGGAGATGCCTACGCGGACGGTACCAACTACAGTCAGCTGGATAACTCCAGTCTTGAGGGCGGATCTACAGAAGCGCAATTTGATGCTGTACAGCGTCTGTTGCATCTGTCCAACAGCTATATTTTACAGCTGCCGGACCTGGAACAATAATCAAAAGCACAAAGTATAGGTTGTCAACCTACGCTTTGTGCTTTTTTTGTACACTCTAGTAGCCATCCGGCTGATCCTGTATTTGTTCAAAGTAGGCATGTACCCTGTTCAGGAGATCAATTAAAGTTTCACTTTGCTCCTGGCCCAAATAATCGACCATGCCTTTAAACATCTCCCGGATCTTGGCGACGGCTTTATCTGCGAGCAGCTCGCCTTTTTCCGTCAATACAATGCTGCTGATTCTCCGGTCCTGTGAGTCGCTGGTGCGCACAACAAAACCTTGTGACAGCAGGCTGTTCACCATCTGCGTAATCGTAGGGGAAGTTACCTTAAGCAGCTTGCTGATCTCGGAGACAGTCAGTACCTGCTTGTCCGCTTTTGTATTGCGGAGCCTGATCGTGATCAGCACCCGTATTTCACTGGGCTTTAGCCCAAACATCGTTAGCTTCTGCCAATTCATCTTGGAGAATTGCTGAAAAGCCCCCAATAATTCATCCACATGTTCATATCTGTCTTCTTTCACTAATACACCTCATAAGCTTATTTACCTATTATTATAGCCCAGATTTAATCACTTTAGGAGTCAATAAATATACTCAGAATTTATAGCAAGGTTCGACAATTTCCGTATAAATGATTTGCTATAATGCCTTTAAGAAACGAGAGGTGTTTTTAGATTGAGCTATATTAAATGGATTCTGAAGATCGCGCCTATACTTTTCATTGGGAAATCAAGAAAATTATCAGAAGATAGGAAGATGTTATTAATGAAAAAGTTCATATTCTTTATAGTATTTTGTATGTGCATCTTGTTTTATCCCAGTACAACTACTGCGATGAAATATACCTATCTAAAAACAGGACAGTTAGGTCTTATCAGCATTTCTGAAGGTAAATATATGAATTTTCAGTACGACAACAATGGAAATATGATTGGGAGGAAAAGCTTAACCTGCAAAACTTCTGAGTTCAAATTAATCAATGTAAATAGTAATAAAGCTTTGGATGTTTTTGCAGGGAACACAAGCAACGGTACGAAAATACAGATTGAGGAAGACAATGGGACTGATGCGCAGCGCTGGCTGATTTGTAATGCACCAAATGAAACCTATAAATTAATCAATGTGAATAGTGGAAAAGCGCTTGATATTACGGGAGGAAAAACGGCTGAGGGTACATCAGTTCAACTTTGGGATGATAATGGAACCGAGGCTCAAGCATGGCGTATGGTGGATAACCGTGATAGCTCCTATACACTTTTAAATGTATACAGTAATAAAGTGCTTGATGTAGCAGACGGGAGCGTGAGCAACGGATCAGCTGTTCGGATATGGACAGCTAATGGAACATCGGCACAGAAGTGGAGACTGGTCAAGGCAATTTCTAACGGAGCTGAATTCAAAGTGTTGAATTATGGAAATCAAAAAGCGTTAGATGTTACTGGAGGAAACACTGCTGATGGCACCCCGGTACAAATTTGGACAGATAATAGTACTGCCTCTCAACGATGGCAAGTGTTCGATACAGGAGGCAACAAGTATAAACTGATTAATGTAAACAGTGGGAAGGCGCTTGAAGTGTCCGGGGGAGGCACAAACAATGGATCAGCTGTACAGGTATGGACAGATAATGGAACGGCTTCTCAACATTGGACAATAAATGAGAATGAAGATGGTTCTGAAGAATGTAAACAGCAACAAGGTGCTGGACATACCCGGAGGAAGCAATGCGGATGGAACACGCTTGCAGATATACACAGACAACGGAACATCCTCTCAAAAATGGAAGCTAGTAAAATGAAAAGCAATAGTCTTAACTTAGCCCGTTATTCCTTATTTTAATCACCTGCAACCAATCATAGAATCTTGGAGGAACTTTCTTGAAAAAATCAACAATAGTGACCATGTTTGTAAGTGTGCTTTTAACTCTTTTTAGCTTTAATGCTCAGACTTCAGCGGCTGGGAGACCGGAGGGGATCGATTCCAATTATCTGATTGTAGATATGAATGGTACGCCACAGCGGCAGAAGATCAGCATTTACAATTACAATCAACTAGAGACAGAGATTCTTGCGGATAACTCAATGATCCGGTATAGCTATGATGCAAATGGAAATCTTCTTAAGCGAAATAAGGTTACACCTGCAGAACCGTACCTCTTCAGCACTTCAGCAGTCTCTTATGATATCTATCTTAAAGGGGTTCCTGACAGTGTTCAAAATGTACATTTTCCAACATGGACGGAAGACAAAGGGCAAGATGATATCGAATGGATAGCTGGTGTGAAAGTTGCCCCAAACCTCTGGAAAGGTAAGGTTATCCTGTCGAAACACGGGGGGCAAAGAGGTGCGTACAATACACATATCTACGCAGACAATCAGTTAGTGAAAGGTCTTAATATTAACATCCAAGATACTACAAAAATCATCTCTCCTCAAACAGTGTCATTAACTGACGGATATTACGAAGTTTATGTGGAAGGAGTCGCACGAACAATTAAAGAAGTACGGTTTCCCACATGGACAGAGTATAAAGGTCAAGATGACATTAAGGATCCATGGATCATCGGAGAAAAGGTAAACGATACGACATGGAAAATTCGCATACCCTTTAGCGAATATAATTTCGAAACAGGAAACTATTCAACACACCTTTATTTTTTTGATCAATCTGGTAACATGCTTGGAGTCGGAGGAACGTCAGTTGCTGTTAAGGGAGGTATAGGTGTATCCGGACCGAAAACAGCCAATATCTCGGCGGATTCATACGATGTTTTGATATACGGACTAGACCCTAATGTGAAACGTGTTCAGTTCCCTACCTGGACTTCTAATAAAGATCAGGATGACATTGAGTGGATTGAAGGTGTAAAGGTTGCTCCTAGAGTCTGGAAAGCCACGGTAGTCTTTCAAAGGCATAACTCTGAGGTGGGAAGCTATATCACGCATATCTATGCTGATAATAAATATGCCGGAGTCTGGACGTGCAATGTTAATCGTTAACAGATGCCCGATCTAATGTAGAATAGTTAACCTGCTTGTGTAAATAATGTAATGTTAACCACATGTGAGTCACATACTCCATGTGGTTTTTTTTATGAGATAGCATTAAATAAATTTACACAGAATTTTATAACAAAGTTCGACAATTTCTGGATAAATGATTTGCTATAATAAATCGATTCTAGGAATTGCAATCTAATATTTTTATCAATAAATAACAGGATTTTGGAGGGACGTTCTTGAAAAAATCAATGATAGTGACCCTGCTAGCCAGTGTCTTTTTAACTTTTTTTATCTTTAATTCTCAGACTTCAGCGGCTGCGGTATTAGAAGGTGTTGATTCCAATTATATAATCAAAGATATGAACGGCACGTCACAGCGGCAGAAGATCAACATTTACAATCAGAGTCGGCTTGAGATGGAGATTCTTCCCGATAATTCAATGATTCAGTATACCTATGATGCGAATGGAAACCTTCTTAAGCGCAGTAAGGCCACACCCGCAGAACCGTATATCTTCAGCACTTCGGTAGTCTCCTATGATATTTATCTGAAAGGGGTTCCTGACAGTGTTAAAACCGTACGTTTTCCGACATGGACGGAATACAATCAGCAAGATGATCTCGAATGGATTGATGGTGTGAAGGTTGCTCCAAATCTCTGGAGAGGTACGGTCGTTCTGTCCAAACATGGGATGGAAACTGGTGCATATGCAACACATGTTTATGCGGATAACAAAGTTGTAGCGGGTGTAACGACTCAAGTTAAGAATACTCAAACCGTCAGAGCTCCTCAAACGGTCGGATTAGATGCTGAATACTATGAGGTGGTTATAGAAGGCGTGTCCAGAACCATACAAGAAGTGAAATTCCCGACATGGACAGAAAAGAATGACCAGGATGATATTGAGCGGCCCTATGTGATCGGTGAGCGGATTGGCAATACAACGTGGAAGATACGGATACCCTTCAGTAAGCACAATTATGAAGCAGGTAACTATTTCACACATATCTATGCCCATGACAAGTATGGCAATTCAAACTATATCGGAGGAACGTCAGTTGCTGTTAAGGGAGGTGTAGGTGTATCAGGACCGAAAACAGCCAATATCTCGGCCGGTTCATACGATGTTTTGATATACGGACTAGACCCTAATATAAAACGTGTTCAGTTCCCTACATGGACTTCTAATAAAGAGCAGGATGATCTTGAGTGGATTGAAGGTGTGAAGGTTGCCCCTGGAGTCTGGAAAGCCACGGTATTCTTTCAAAGACATAACTCTGAGGTGGGAAGCTATATCACGCATATCTATGCTGATAATAAATATGCCGGGGCTTTAGTTTGTAATGTTAACAGGTAGCTGAGGTACAAATAGCAGAGATAACGAATGCCAAGTAGTAATTAGAACGGAGTTGGAAAAGTGGAGAGGATGATTAGAGCAAGAATGCAAACCAATAAAATTACTAGCTATGTACTGCCATTTTTAATGATTATTGTTGTATTCAGCCTTCTTCAGAACAAGGCTTTTGCTGCAGATAACGTAGTGGCTCCTAAAGAATCATTTGAAAGTGGTACTTTTAATGGAACCAGCTATCTCCCTGTGAATGGGACAATTACCAGTGATGCACAAAAGATAGTTAGTGGAAAGTATTCCGCCTATTTGAGTTCTCAAGCATCAGAGGAGTGGAAGGAATTTTCCTATACAGATCAAAGCAAAATTAAGTTTGAAAAAAACACAACCTACTCGGTGACTTTTTCCTACAAATCATTGGATATGCAGCCGCTGGATGCGAACCGTTTTTTTTATTTCCTTGCTCGCAGTACTGACAACCTGGAAGACAAGCAGTTTACAACCTGGAATGATGCAAGTGGGGGAAACGGCATAAAAACGATGACGTTCACAACCGGAAATAAAGCTAACTATTACTTAATTTGGGGAATCCACGCAGGGGGTGCCCTTTCTGTTGATGATATAACAATCGTGAAGAAAATTTCCGCACAGAGCGAATCATTTGAAAAGGGTTCATTTGATCAGACTAATTTCCTTGCCGGATCTGGTGTTATTACGAGTGACCCAGCAAAAATAGTTAATGGTCAATATTCAGCTTACCTCTCTTCATTAAACTCAGAGGATTGGAAAGCATTTTCCTATACGGATACTAACAAAGTGAAGTTTGAAAAAAATACGACCTACAAAGTTACATTTTCCTATAAAACTATCGATATGGTGCCAACCGGAAGTGATCGCCGTTTTTATTTTTTAGCCAGAAGTACGGATAATACAGATGATAAAGGCTGGACGGCCTGGAGCGACGCAAGTGGGAATAAGGGAAGAAAGTCGATAACATTCACAACGGGAAACAAAGAGAATTACTATTTGATCTGGGGAATATTTAAAGGCGGCGCCCTGTCCATTGACGATATAGAAATCACAAAAGTGAATGAATCCTTTGAGAGTGGTTCGTTTACCAATACTAATTTCAATGCTGGCTCTGGAGTCATTACTAATGAATCGTCCAAAGTGGTTACTGGACAATATTCAGCTTACCTTAAATCACTGGCGACCGAACCAACAAAGGAATTTGTAAATACAGATCTTAATAAGTATAAATTCGAACCTAATACGACTTATTCAGTAACTTTCTCCTATAAATCAGCTGACATGGATTCTTCGAACGCCAACCGGTATTTCTATTTCCTGGCCCGAAGTTCAGACAAGCTAGAAGAGAAAGGAATGACTACTTGGCAGAACCCTAGTGGCAGTAAGGGCAGCAAAACCGTTACGTTCACGACAGGGAGCAAGGATAATTACTTTCTGGTTTGGGGCATCTGTCAAGGTGGTGCTCTTTCGCTGGATGATATAGAAATCTCTAAAGTAAGCGAATCTTTTGAAGGTGGCTCGTATAGCGGGACTGGCTTTTCACCCGTATCCGGAATGATTACCAATGAATCCTCAAAAACCGTCAGCGGTTCATATTCTGCCTATTTAAGCTCCACAGCTTCCCAGCAGTGGGCGAATTTCGCAAGTACAGATTTGGATCAAGTGAAGTTTCAGAGCAATACGACTTATTCAGTGACCTTTTCTTATAAATCTATTGATATGGATTCAACCAATGCCAACCGCTATTTTTACTTCTCAGCACGTGGGCTAGATGATATTGAAACCAAAGGCTGGACTACATGGAATAGTGCCTCGGGAACAAAAGGAGTAGAAACGGTCAGCTTTACTACCGGGAATCAAGAAAACTACTATTTGTTCTGGGGAATTTATGGTGGAGGCGCTCTCTCCATTGATGACATTATTATTAAGCAAGCGACAACTTATCTATACGATGATAATGGAAGGCTGGTGCAGATCAAACAACCCAACAATAAGATTATTTACTATAACTATGACTCGAATGGCAATCTGAAGGGGACTCGAACGGAATAGTGCTACTATGCGCTGAAAGTAATTTACGAAAGAGGAATGCTAATGAAGAAAAGGTCAGCTGTATGGATATTTGGCGTCATAGTTTTACTATTATCAGCTTTCTTTATAGAACCTCCCTTTGTTTTCGGAAACTCGGGTAAAAATGCCGAAGCCGCCTATGACGGAACAATCTGGAGACCGGTAATAGCTTATGTGAATTGAATTAGGGGGTGGACCGCTCTTGCACTAGATTCGTTCTTTGCTATACATGACTTTAAAAATGAATGATAGGGGAGTATTTATTTGAAGAATAGAAAAAAGATGAATTCATTTCTCAACGTTGCTTTATCCTTTACTATATTAGTAGGCGGTTTTCCAGTTACAAATGAACGTATAGCCGCTGCTGAGAGCAATCCGAACCTTTCCTCTGAATATGTGAAGGCCGAAACTAAGGTGGAAAGTCCTGCTCCTTCTCCAGCCCCATTGAATACAATATCCAAACAGCAAATTGAGCCTACATTTAATCCCGGAAATATCCAGATGAAATCAGCCTTTGCTGAAAATAAAAAGCTTATAGACGAGGTTGTATCCGTAACTGGAGACGTTTACGATCCGAACATGTTAACCATTCAAATGTTAAGAGAGAAAACCTATGAAACGCGTGTGAAATTAGTTCCCAGGAACACAAAGGAAAATTCAGAGAAGCCTCTTGCCCGTGCATCTAAACCCAGGTCCCTGGATTTAACCCAAACAGAAATTGAACCGCTTGTTCTGGCTGGAGCCTCCAAGGTTGATGTATATTGGGTAAACTATCTGAGCTTGCTACAGGAGAAGCGAACCCCGCTGGAACTTTGGAAATGGAAACTGAATGAGAAAAGATCCTGGGAAGATATCCAGCAGGAGCTTGAAAAAGAAGCAGGAATATTCAGTAAGCCCACTGTACAGGAAAATGTATATGCAGCTGAGATTATGAACCATTTTTCTTTTAACGGAAAGCAAACAGTTTCCTCCTCA
This sequence comes from Paenibacillus sp. FSL H3-0321, assembly GCF_038002865.1. Classification (NCBI taxonomy): domain Bacteria; kingdom Bacillati; phylum Bacillota; class Bacilli; order Caryophanales; family Paenibacillaceae; genus Paenibacillus; species Paenibacillus sp. FSL H3-0321. The sequence goes on from NZ_JBBODH010000001.1 coordinate 6,686,985, forward strand.
GTATATGGACAAGAAGAGGGTACCGGAAAAGGATATCGATCAGAATTAGCCCTCTCCATGAGTACCTTCGATGCAGCCGTATCCGGTGTGATCAACAACTTGGTCATTCAAGCTCAAATCAATCAAACTTATAAGCCACAGTTTAATGACCGCAACACTTCCAGTGAAATGGTCGATCCGGTGTCAGGAAGTGTGACCCGGAAAGAAAACCTGATTCATTTGCCCGGTGTGGACGGACTGGACTTAGATATTGGCCTTATGTACAATTCCAACCAAAGTATTCCCTTTCTTATTAGTACATGGTGGAATCCCAACTTTCAGAGTTGGGAATATAGCTACAATTATCGTCTTCCGGTCTTAGGCAGTGGGTGGTCGTATCAATTCCCTCACTTACAAAGGGTTAGTCAGTTTGGGTGGATTTACCACGATGGAACAGGCAATGCGTATAGAGTTCGTGATGACTATAGTAATGATGAACTCTCACTTTATACAAATTTACTCAATTATAAAGGCAAAGACAAGCGACTGGTATCAGAAAATGCGAATACAGACGGCGCATTCAGTAACGGGCAAGAAAGATCAAGTTTCTATATTGAGTACTTAGATCTTAAACGAGAATACTTTACCATTGATGGGGATTTAATTGGAATCGTAGATCGCTTCGGCAATACGATTACATTTAAATACGACGGATCAAGAAGATTGTTCTCGATAACGGATACCGTTGGCCGTGTGGTGAAATTTAATTACGAGGAAGACCTGGATTCCGAGGTGTTTGATGGGGAAAACGTAGATATTCGGGTCTATAGCGAAGAGAACGCAACGCAAGAAGTTCAGAAGGTGGTATTGACGAAAGGGAGAGTATTGGGGGAAATTCAAAGAAATATAGGCATACCCCCACTTCAAAAGTATATTCCGTACCTTGCGTCAATTACCGATCAAAACGGAGAGAAAACCTATTTCGAGTATCAAAATGGCTTTTCGTCTTATATTGGTTCTTACGACGGATTTCTTTTTAATTCGTTACTGAAAAAAATTACGTATCCCAATTCTGTTACAGAATATGAATATGAACAAGCCGATCGTCATACCGGCCCGAATTCCACCGTCGTAGAGTATCGGGCGAAATCTAGAAAGGACAAGACGGCATCCAAGACGTATCAGGAAATAAACTATTCGTATACAGGTGATTATACGGGGAATACCCCGGATCAATATCCCGCTGTTTTGCCTGCGGATTTTCGGTTTAGTACGACATCAACTGTGGTTAGCACGACTGCCAGTAATGGGCTCCAAACCACTCATACATTTGATAAAGATGGCAGAGTGCTTCGGACGGAAACCCGTGAGGCTGGAGGCGAGCGGAAGATCACTGACAATACGGCGTTTCATGGAGTCTTTACCCGGTATCCCACAAGGACTACCCTCTCGGAGTATGCTCCCCAAGACAGTGAAGCAACCGCAAATCATTTATACACCGAAACCGTGTATAACAGCTGGGGGCAGGTTGAGAGTCAAACGAAGCCGTTGACCGGAGATCAGTTTAATAATCCGGCAATCAAACAGCATTATACAACCACCTACCAGTATGAACCTAAGTATCATTTGCTGGAAACGCAGTCCTGGTATACCAATGAAAATGATGCAACGCCGCAAAACGAACGTTATACCTATACTGCTGAAGGGCGGCCGGCAACGGTAACCAATGCGTTAGGAGACAGGACGGTATACAGTTATAATTATTTTAATAGTACGGGAGGGATATCCCAGGCAACGGCGGAGAAGACTGCCCAAGGCCAACTGGTGGCCAAAAGCGTGACCCAGTACGGGCCCGAAGGCCGCCGTGCCTACCCTACCGAACAACAGCAGTGGTTCAACATTGGTACATCCAATCAGCAGATTGTGAAAACCACGATGAGCTATGAGATGGGTTACGGGTTGCTGAAAAGTCAGAGCGACGGGAATGGCAAGACCACAACATATGAATATGATGCCGCAGGGCGTCTGAAAAAAGAGACCTATCCAAATCGTTCCAATGCCAACGGAGAAGTGTACAGCGAGGTAGTAGAGTACAACTACTCTAATACAAGTTCCGCAAACTTTGATGCTGTCAATACGGGAATGCCGGTCTTAAAAGTGGACTCTATCCGAACTGTCACTCAGTTATCGAATAACAGCGTGGTTAAAACTTATGCCAATGTACTTTATAACGGAATGGGTTTGGCCCTTTTAGAGGAACACTTTGATGATAACGCTGGAAAGTGGGTGTTCACCCAGTATCACTATGACGATATGGGCAGACCCATCTATCAGAAAGACGCGCTATCCAATGAAATAACGGTGGGTTATGATGCTTGGGGCCAACAAAAAAGTTTAACGGATTCCTATCGTAATGTCTTTGTGACAAATTATAATTTGAAGCAGCGGAAAGCGGTAAGCTACCTGACTGCGGCGGGCACCTCCGAAACGATGAATTACATCGAGGAGTCTTATGATCCGTGGGGCCGGGTGATTTCGAAGCGGACGTTTAGAGATTGGCCGAATCAGTCACAGCCTATCACTGAACGCTTCAGTTACGATATTATCGGCAATCTTACGGGATATACCGACCCGATGAACCATCTCAATGAGGCTGGCGTGACAACCCTTTACAGTTACAACGCATTAAATCAGTTAACTGGTGTTAAGGATGCGCTGAATCAGACCACACGGTACAGCTATGACGGAAATGGACAAATATCTAAGGTGACCATTCAGGGCAAGGGTGAGTCGGAACAAACCTTAAACACGAAGAGTTACAACGAAATCGGACTGATGACGACGAAGCAGGACGCCGCCGCCCAAAGCGAAAGTGTGTCCTATAATCATCTGGGTCAACAGACCGGTAAAACGGACCGTATGGGCAGTGTGTTCAGTTACAACTACGACGAGAGAGGTCAACTAAAGAGCAGTTCCGTTAGTGGAGTAATCAATAATACGTCTGCGACGCAAAAAACTGATGTTATCTATGGAGATGGATCGCCAAAGTACCGTACGATCAATAGTTATGTGAATGGAACCTTAAGGGCAACGCAGAAACGTTACCTGGATAGCATGAACCAAGTACGTAACGATTACTCCGTTGGATATTCTACTACGGGTGCGGGTAACCACTCGTCGTCCATTTTAAACCAGTTGGATGTACTGGGCCGAATGACACAAATAAACGATTCCAATCTTGGGTTTTATGTAAACTACCAATTTGACAGTCAGCGGCTGATCAACGTTCAAACCAATGGCAGCGCGTCCCTAAGCAAAGCCGCATCCGACAATGTACAGTACAGCTACTATGCCAATGGCCGAGTCAAGACAATTACGTACCCGCCGTTGACGGATGGAAGTATCTTAAAAACAGAGTACACGTACAACAAAGCACTGGGTTGGATTGAAAGCATGAAGAATACAAAAGGAAGCTCCGTGCTATCGGGATACAACTACAGCTATGATCATAATGGGAATATTACAGCGGTAACTGAAGTCCTCAATAATGGAGCAGCAAAAACGACAAGTTACGGATACGATGCTTTAAATCGTCTACTGTCAATCAAACGGCCCAATGGTCAAAGCACACAGTACACGTATGATGTGCGTGGCAATCGTCTAACCTCAAGCGAGAGCGTCAGCTCCAGTCTGGATCTGAGCGATACAAGCTACACCTATGATTTACAAAACACCTTGACCGGATTGACCAAAAATGGGAATACGACCAGCTTTACCTACTATGCAGACGGCCTTCGGTATTTGAAGAGCACTGGAACGAGCCATACACAAGTCAACTATGATTTTAGTGGCCAAGTTATCGCAGAGGAGAAACTAAGCGGCAGCACTGTAATACAAAAATCCTCCTTTGTCCGTGGAGACCGGGTATTGGTAAAAAAGGACAAGACGGCAGCAAAGGATTACTACTATTTGTACAACGGTCATGGCGATGTGGTGCAAATCGTCAATACCAGCGGAACACCGGTCAACACCTACAGCTATGACGAATGGGGGAATATCACCAGCCAGACGGAAGGGATACAAAATTCCTTTAAATATGCAGGTGAGATTTACGATGCAGAAACGGGACTTTACTATCTGCGTGCACGGTATTATGATCCGAGTATCGGGCGGTTTTTAAATGAGGATACGGTTGAGGGGCAGATTGATAATCCGCTGAGCCAGAATTTGTATACGTATGTGCATAATAATCCTTTGATTTATATTGATCCTAGTGGTCATGTTGCAGCGGCTGCCAGTATTTATTTAGTTCCAGGAGTTGGGGAAATAGCATTAGCTGCTACGGGTGTTGTAGCGGCAGGATATGGTATCTATAAACTATACCGATGGGCTACAAGTGATAAGCCGCTTAGTGATAAAGAGATTATTGATAACGAACTATCAAAAACACAAAAAGATCAAATCGACAAAATTGAAAGAAACTTAGAAGCTGTAAATGATGAAGATCATCTTGAAGCATACGAAAAAGAGTTAAAAGATGGTTTCTTATATGATAAAGATGGAAAGGTGAAATTAAATCCTAGAAATGGTAAACCGTGGAATCATATTAGGGAAGTTGAGCAATCAGAAGCCAAGATTGAAAAATTGATAGAAAAACTGAAAAATGCTCAAAGAAGCAAACCATTTATCGAGAATAATTCAGAAGTAACAAAAAAGGCAGTTCAAGATGCAATTAATAAAGGACAAAAATTTCTAAATGAAGTAAAGAAAATTAGAGATTCGGTTAATCCATAGGAGAGTGATATTATGAATGAAAACTTAAGTGAACTTACAATTAATGAAATATCAAAATTAGAAGGTTTTACTGAGGATTTTGAGGTTGACGAAGATGTACCGCTTTCGGTTTGGTATAACAGTATTCAGAAGAAAAAAATAAAAAATTTAAATCATGGAGACATAGCGAAGTTGATTAGACAAACGATGCATCTTCAATACATTATTCCAGAAGCATTGAATAGGTTAAGAATAAACCCTCTTGTTGGTTATTTAGGGGATGGAGAAATAATGGAAGCAATTGCGCAAGTTAACGAAAACGAATGGGATGAAAATTCGATTGTTACAAGTATGCTTAGTTCTTTTGTGGAGGAGTTTTTATGTTTACTAAAAAATAATGAACTGAATTTTCCGGAAGATAAAGAGGTATATTCTGATCAAGAAAGAGAAGAATACTATCAATTATTATTGAAAATTAAAAATACACTTCAAAAATCTAAACACTAATTTTTATGAATTACCATATAATGTTAACTTTGTGTATATATTGGAAATAATAGCAACACCTAACAAAATTATAATAAATTCAGAAGAGCTGCATTTGCGCAGCTCTTTTGTTGTTCATGAGGCATCCTAAGATTGAGTCGTGTGCTTTATAGAGGTTTTGAAGAATTTTAGCACGTCCTTCGAACGATTTGCGTGCCTAAAGAGTGTAGGATTATATTGTAAGAAAATTGGATAGGGAGGTAGGGCATCATTGAATATGATGCCGCAGGGCGTCTGAAAAAAGAGACCTATCCAAATCGCTCCAACGCTAACGGAGAAGTGTACAGCGAGGTAGTAGATTACAACTACTACAACACAAGTTCCCTAAACTTTGATGCTGTCAATACGGGAACACCAGTCTTAAAAGTGGATTCTATCCGAACTGTCACTCAGTTATCGAATAACAGCGTGGTCAAAACCTATGCGAATGTGCTTTATAACGGAATGGGTTTGGCCCTTTTAGAGGAACACTTGGATGATAACGCTGGAAAGTGGGTGTTCACCCAGTATCACTATGACGATATGGGCAGACCCATCTATCAGAAAGACGCGCTTTCCAATGAAATAACGGTGGGGTATGATGCTTGGGGCCGGGTGATTTCGAAGCGGACGTTTAGAGATTGGCCGAATCAGTCGCAGCCCATCACAGAACGCTACAGTTACGATATTATCGGCAATCTTACGGGATATACCGACCCGATGAACCATCTCAATGAGGCTGGCGTGACAACCCTTTACAGTTACAACGCATTAAATCAGTTAACTGGTGTTAAGGATGCGCTGAATCAGACCACACGGTACAGCTATGACGGAAATGGACAAATATCTAAGGTGACCATTCAGGGCAAGGGTGAGTCGGAACAAACCTTAAACACGAAGAGTTACAACGAAATCGGACTGATGACGACGAAGCAGGACGCCGCCGCCCAAAGCGAAAGTGTGCCCTATAATAATCTGGGTCAACAGACCGGTAAAACGGACCGTATGGGCAGTGTGTTCAGTTACAACTACGACGAGAGAGGTCAGCTAAAGAGCAGTTCCGTTAGTGGAGTAATCAATAATACGTCTGCGACGCAAAAAATCGATGTTATCTATGGAGATGGATCGCCAAAGTACCGTACAATCAATAGTTATGTGAATGGAACCTTAAGGGCAACGCAGAAGCGTTACCTGGATAGCATGAATCAAGTACGCAACGATTACTCCGTTGGATATTCTACTACGGGTGCGGGTAACCACTCGTCGTCCATCTTAAACCAGTTGGATGTACTGGGCCGAATGACACAAATAAATGATTCCAATCTTGGGTTTTATGTAAACTACCAATTTGACAGTCAGCGGCTGATCAACGTTCAAACCAATGGCAGCGCGTCCCTAAGCAAAGCCGCATCCGACAATGTACAGTACAGCTACTATGCCAATGGCCGAGTCAAGACAATTACGTACCCGCCGTTGACGGATGGAAGTATCTTAAAAACAGAGTACACGTACAACAAAGCACTCGGTTGGATTGAAAGCATGAAGAATACAAAAGGAAGCTCCGTGCTATCGGGATACAACTACAGCTATGATCATAATGGGAATATTACAGCGGTAACTGAAGTCCTCAATAATGGAGCAGCAAAAACGACAAGTTACGGATACGATGCTTTAAATCGTCTTCTGTCAATCAAACGGCCGAATGGTCAAAGTACGCAGTACACGTATGATGTGCGTGGCAATCGTCTAACCTCAAGCGAGAGCGTCAGCACCAGTCTGGATCTGAGCGATACAAGCTACACCTATGATTTACAAAACACCTTGACCGGATTGACCAAAAATGGGAACACGACCATCTTCACCTACTATGCGGACGGCCTTCGGTATTTGAAGAGCACTGGAACGACCCATACACAAGTCAACTATGATTTTAATGGTCAAGTTATCGCAGAGGAGAAATTAAGCGGCAGCACTGTAATACAAAAGTCCTCCTTTGTCCGTGGAGACCGGGTATTGGTGAAAAAGGACAAGACGGCAGCAAAGGATTACTACTATTTGTACAATGGTCATGGCGATGTGGTGCAAATCGTCAACACCAGCGGAACACCGGTTAACACCTACAGCTATGACGAATGGGGGAATATCACCAGCCAGACGGAAGGGATACAAAATTCCTTTAAATATGCTGGTGAGATTTACGACGAAGAAACGGGCCTTTACTATCTGCGTGCACGGTATTATGATCCGAGTATCGGGCGGTTTTTAAATGAGGATACGGTTGAGGGGCAGATTGATAATCCGCTGAGTCAGAATCTGTATACGTATGTGCATAATAATCCACTAATTAATACTGATCCTACAGGACATTATTGTGAGTCTGGTAATGGTCGATATGGGCATAGTGGGGGGTGTAGCAGATCTAGCTCTATATATGTTCCAGATTCCATTAAGAATAACAACTCTGGAAAACGCATAACAGAACTACTGCAAATCTATAAAAACGCTCAAGCACAAGCGGTTGTTAATGCTGCAAAGATTGACCCCCATAATTACGTGGTCAAAGGCGGTGCAGCAGCCGTTCCACTTCCTGGTGCACAAGTGGGTTCAATACTTAATGCATTCGTTCAAGCTGTAGGAATAACGGCTGCACTGTCTATGGACACCGCTATAAGTGATACTACTACCTCAGATAAGAAACAGCAGATAATATATCATAGTGGCTCAATGACCAATACAAATCATACACCTCGACTTAAAGATACAAAGGGATTATCCGCGTTTCTTACGCCAGATGAACCTAAAGGTTGGTTTACATCAATCGAAGCGATTAACGCTACAGGAGTCTTGACTGCAAAGGTAGATAATCCTGTAACAGGTCATGTGAGTATCAGAGCTGCTGATCCATACGAACATAAGTTATGGATGGAATCAAGAGTGAGTGCGGATACTAATCCTTATTATTTAACTTTAGTTTTGAAAGCAATCACTTTTCAATATGATCATAGGTAGGGGGATAAAGATGGATATCAAAAGATTAATCCCGAAAGATAAAATGGATATCGAGTCAGTTAATAAATTGAAAACATTGGATATCAATTTAATTAGACCTATTATACCTGATTTATTAGAGTGGACTGAAGATGCAAATTGGCCTACTACAAAAGAAATTGGGAAGTTGCTGCTACCCTTGGGCAGTGAATTAATTCCTCATCTAAGGAGAATTTTCGCTTCTGATGATGACTGTTGGAAATATTCAATACTAGTGAAGTTGGTTAAAAATTTACCGAAATCTGTATTATCGGAAATGGAGGCTGATCTTAAAAGGTTAGCTTTAAACCCTACTGAACGTGAAAGACAAGAATTAGTCAACGAAGAGGCAGCCGAGATTTTATCGCTTCTACAGTAAATATGAAGGAAACTGAGGAGTGATATTCTTTATTTCAAAATGTAGGGCAAGCCCATTGTTTTATCAATAGGGGCTGCTCTTGCATTATGAACAGGTCTGCAGGTGTTCCTTCTGCCGCCTTACAACTTAAATCCCGAATCCGGCCGGAAGGGCTGTAGCTGTGACTCAAAGCTGATGTGGTCACAACATCTTTTTGAAATAAGCTTCATGGTAGCCAATTTATGAAGCGAATCAATCAGCACCGATGGAAACAAAGGATCGTCTGCTTGTCAGGTTTTAATCTTAATCGGTCTATATAGAGGTGAATTATGTTTGAATAAATCAACTTTTCCCCAGGGACTATTACTTATAATGAGATAAACGAACCTAGATATTTAAAAGAAGAAGACTTATTTCAAGTGACATACGGTGACGATAAGTATGTCCTTGATTTAGGCTGGTATGGAACAGAATACGCAATATTGATTATAGAATCTTTGGATTGGTCTAATTCACTTTGGGAAAGACGTTCTAAACAATTATCTGATCTATTTCAATTAATGAGTGAAGCGGCGACATATATAAGAAAGATACTTAATTACTCCAATGAATAAATGTAGTTTTAGTTATCAAAGCCACGTGAGATTAATACTCCATGTGGTTTTTCTTTTGAAAAGACATTTGACTGACTGAGTATGTCAGTGAATAAGATGATAGGATTACAATAATAGCAGATAGGTTTCACATGGAGTACAAAAAAGTTGCAAAAGAAATTTGTGTTTAGAAACAAACGATTCAGGATTGGATCAAGAAAGACGTAAAATTCGGTAAACCTTCTCGAGCAACTGTCCAATTTATTCAGAATCGAGAATTAAACGTTGATTTTCATTTGCTTCGATTGGATCAGTATGTCAGTAATGCATTTAACTGTTCAATTAGCCGTTCCTGTTTTTGTTCTCCTGAATGCACTCAATAAGGTGCCTATTCTGCAAATAGTGCTGTATTGTTGTGTATTAGTATCCTTCATCATCTCGGTTGTAACCTCAACTTCTTCATGTTCATCTGTTTTGGTTAAGAAATCATCAAAATTTCTGATTTTTTTGGTGAAGTAACCCCTTCTGGAACTATCTTAAACTGTTTGAAGATGTAATTACAGTAATGCAAGTCAGGATCGTATTCAACATTTCCGAATGTCACACATCTTCCTATGACCAATTAGCCCAAAGTTGTCCTATAATAATCTGGGTCAACAGACCGGTAAAACGGACCGTATGGGCAGTGTGTTCAGTTACAACTACGACGAGAGAGGTCAACTAAAGAGCAGTTCCGTTAGTGGAGTAATCAATAATACGTCTACGACGCAAAAAATCGATGTTATCTATGGAGATGGATCGCCAAAGTACCGTACGATCAATAGTTATGTTGATGGAACCATAAGGGCAACGCAGAAGCGTTACCTGGATAGCATGAACCAAGTACGCAACGACTACTCCGTTGGATATTCTTCTACGGGTGCGGGTGGCCACGCGTCGTACATCTTAAACGAGTTGGATGTACTGGGCCGAATGACACAAATAAATGATTACAATCTTGGGTTTTATGTAAACTACCAGTTTGACAGTCAGCGCCTGATCAACGTCCAAACCAACGGCAGCGCGTCCCTAAGCAAAGCCGCATCCGACAATGTACAGTACAGCTACTATGCCAATGGCCGAGTCAAGACAATTACGTACCCGCCGTTGACGGATGGAAGTATCTTAAAAACAGAGTACACGTACAACAAAGCACTCGGTTGGATTGAAAGCATGAAGAATACAAAGGGTAGCTCCGTGCTTTCGGGATACAACTACAGCTATGATCATAATGGGAATATTACAGCGGTAACTGAAGTCCTCAATAATGGAGCAGCAAAAACGACAAGTTACGGATACGATGCTTTAAATCGTCTACTGTCAATCAAACGGCCCAATGGTCAAAGCACACAGTACACGTATGATGTGCGTGGCAATCGTCTAACCTCAAGCGAGAGCGTCAGCTCCAGTCTGGATCTGAGCGATACAAGCTACACCTATGATTTACAAAACACCTTGACCGGATTGACCAAAAATGGGAATACGACCAGCTTTACCTACTATGCAGACGGCCTTCGGTATTTGAAGAGCACTGGAACGAGCCATACTCAGGTCAACTATGATTTTAGTGGTCAAGTTATCGCAGAGGAGAAATTAAGCGGCAGCACTGTAATACAAAAATCCTCCTTTGTCCGTGGAGACCGGGTATTGGTGAAAAAGGACAAGACGGCAGCAAAGGATTACTACTATTTGTACAACGGTCATGGCGATGTGGTGCAAATCGTCAATACCAGCGGAACACCAGTTAACACCTACAGCTATGACGAATGGGGGAATATCACGAGCCAGACGGAAGGGATACAAAACTCCTTTAAATATGCTGGTGAGATTTACGACGCAGAAACGGGACTTTACTATCTGCGTGCACGGTATTATGATCCGAGTATCGGGCGGTTTTTAAATGAGGATACGGTTGAAGGGCAGATTGATAATCCGCTGAGTCAGAATTTGTATACGTATGTGAGTAATAATCCGTTGATTTATACTGACCCCAGTGGACATCAACTATCTCCAACTGGAACAGGCTATAGTAACAAAAAAATGATTCAGCATTGTATGAATGTTGGTGCTGGAACATGTTGGAATGAATTTAGGGCGGGGACTATCGAAGCCTCCATCGCAGTTGCAGACTTTTTAGTTGTAGATGACATAAATACAATATTAAACCCTAATGCATCATCATTTGATAAAACCCTTGCCGCTGCTAATTTTATACCTATTGCAAAATTGTTTAAAGGTGGTCGACTTATTGTTAAGTTGGCAAGCAAAGAAGGTAGGCAAATTGAGAGGGCTATTACTTTTACTGGTATCGGAGTAAAAAAAACGCTTGAATCCACTCTTAAGTCTTACGAACAGGCTAGAAACTTAGCACTTGATATTGTTGGTGACCTAGGCCCAGGCTCTAAGTCAGTAATTGGTCGATTACCTAGTAGTGCAGGATACGGTCAAGTTGTTGGGAGACAATCTGCTGATGGGAAGTTATTATGGAGACTAGATTACGATCCAAATAAGGGGACTCACATTAATATTGAAGACTATCGTGGTGGCAAAGGTAATAATGCAATTAAACTGGTAATTCCCTTTGAAGGAAATGAAGATACATTTAGGTCGCTATTAAAGCACCTTCAACCATAGGAGGCTATATGACTTTATTTGAGGAATGTATTCAAGCGCTAGGAGACGGTACGGAGATAGTAACTATTCAAAAAACAGAAGAACTGTTTAATCATCTTGTGAGCTGGTTTCCAGTCACATCTTGGGGAAGAATAAATTGGGATAACATATCAAGGCGCTATGAAATCTCAAAGCCTCAAGAGGTTATATCAATTATAAAGAATGAACTTAACGGTGATTTTAATTCGAAAGTGTTTCTACTCTGGAATTATACTGATGCTCCTAGCATTTATACAGAGTTAAGTCAAGTATTAAATAACATCGATGACGTTACTGCAGTAGGTTCAGATACATGGATTTTTTGTCCATCATCCGGTTATGTAATTGAGTATTTTCATGAAGGACAAGTAATGCTTGGCTTCAAAGACTGATTGCTTTTATTAAATAGATTTATAATGACCTTGTATCATATATTTTCTGATTTGGGCTTCAGTAGTTCTGATGATACGAATTAGTACTCTAAATGTAATGGTATAATAGTCACTCAAAGACCTTTCTTAGTCCTACTAAGCAAAGGTTTTTTTATAGGTGCGCCCGGCATAGGCAATAACTAGGCGGTGAAAGTCCGCTACAGGCTTGGCAGTAGGAACTGTTAGCCAAAGGCAAGGGTGTCCGCCGTGAGGCGGAATCTGAAGGAAGCCAGAGGCAAACCCTCGGTCTGACGAACAGAAATCACATAGAAGGCATGCTGGGACGGACGAGCTTGCCTAACAAAGCGAAGTCCAATACTGCCCGAATCCCAGGATGTAAATGTGGCAGATGGATGAGGAGAAAGTTATCGCTCTTACCCGGGGAGATCTCACAGACGCCCGGTAGGGAAAAAATCCGAAAGACGGAGTAGCGCTTGCTGTGAGAAGTCAGCAGAGGCCGTAGTACCCAGAAGTTTTTATTTCTCGGAAAGGGCCGAACAATCACTTCTCTAACCATCCTGATATTGGGTAATAAAAGGTGAATGAGTTACTACTAGACTCGGTGTGAGTGTGGATGAATTCAATACGGATAAATGTGATAGTGTTGACACTACTATACTCAAATCTATCGTAGGAAAAACTGGTGAGGGGTGTGAAATGGATATTAACAATGTTATAGAATCACTTCAACAGAATGCGCTAAAACACGAGCCAGGTTCTTATAAGATTTTACTAAACTTATTTCGAAAATTGTATAAAAATCATGATGATGAACATGAAATTATAGGTTCATTCTTATTAGGACACATTAATGAATTGATTCCTGTTATCGCAGAAAAGATAGTTGAGTGGTTTTCAATAGATGATACATATGGTCATTTTGATTATTTATTTAATGGTTTTGCTAATAATGACTTGTTTGATTTTGAGAAGACCTTATTTAATGTCACTGCTAATTATGAAGTTCTTAATTATGAGATATTACAACATTTCTTTGAAAGAGGGGTCTTTAGTAAAGACCTTTGGAAGGGGATTCTTAATCAGGCTGTTGATAAAGCACAAAAGAGATTTAGTTCAATAGTGAATAGCGAAGTGAGTTTTAACGATTACATCTCTTTTTGTAATTTATCTATCATGGGCATTGAATATTATTTAAGACAACAAGGTGTTAATAACGAAAGTGATTTTCAAGAGTGGAAAAATACGCAATTCCATGATTATGAAAAGCTATTGGTAAAATCCTCAAACAGCTATATCCAATCACTTCGAAATTTAATAGCTCAATGAAGTGGAAACTTTGATTACTATCGTAACTCCTTGTGGTTTTTTCTTGCATTTATCTAAGAGTTCTTTCATGGCTGTATTCAATCGTTGAATTTCTTCACTCTTCATCTTCATCGCCACCTTGGGTTAAAGTTACTATTCTTACCCTGTTTGGTGTTTGGAGTAGATCGGTTAGTCTATTATTTGCAATCTGTATAGCTTATTAAATTCTTATGAAAAGATTAAAACGAATATATCGAATTTGGTGAAATCCATTAGATGAATTTGATTACAATCGTGGTAATTATAATACAGAGGCATTGAAATCAGCTAGAGAATATATATATCAGAATGGTACAATATTAGTGAGAATACTTGATGATGGGACTATGCAGATCGTGGATGGCCATCATCGTTGGTGGCCAGCGCAGCAAGCTGGTCTAAAACAAGTACCTATTAAGGTGGAGAAATAAATGGGAGCAGAGAGTTTCTATATTAAGTTATCCGTTGTAGACAATGGCATTTCAAAAAATGAATTTCTAAATAAACTAAATGAGATGAAGATTAAATATAGTTCGAATAGTGCAAATGAATATGAAGTGGAAGAATTTTTGATTATGACAGTACATTCGGACTTTGAAATTATAAAGGAACTTTCAATTGAGGGCTGTTTTTCTTGGTTTCATGATTGCTCTCTTAAAATTTATGAAATTTCATCAATGATTAACAATCACATTTTTCCAATATTGTTGAAGGATCATGATGGTAATTGTCTTACTTTTTCGAGTCAAGAGGATTTTTTGATTTTTATTAATGAATTGTACCAAGAAAAATATAAAGAGTTTAACATTCGATATGGTTCAATGAATGTTAAATGCTTACCAAGAGAAAGATTTTACAACTTTATTAAAGGAAAAAGTAAGAAAAGTATTTTTAGAAAGCTATTTAAATAGTATAGAACCACATGCGAGTGGACAACTCCATGTGGTTTTTCTTTATTGTATCCCCCAACCAGTGCTGAATGAGTCGGGCTGCTATGCTTCACCAAATCATCAGATACCACCATGTTATGGATGGAATCAAGAGAGAATGCCGAGGTTAGTCCTTATTATCTAACTTTAGTTTAAAGGCAATTACAGTTAAAAATAATTTTAAGTAGGGGGAATAGTAATGGATATCAATAGTTTAATCCCAAAGGATAAATTCGATCTCAATTCAGTTAATACTTTGAAAACATTGGATATAAACATAATTAAACCTATTATTTCTGATCTATTAGAGTGGACTAAAGATTCAAATTGGCCAATTACAGAGGAAATCGGAGATATGCTCGTTCCCTTAGGCACTGAATTAATACCTTATCTAAGGGGGATTTTCGATTCTAATGATGACTGTTGGAAATACTCAATACTTGTGAATTTGGTGAACAAATTACCACCAACTGTATTATCGGAAATGGAGGCTGATCTAAAAAGGTTAGCTTTAAACCCTACTGAACGTGAAAGACAAGAATATGTTGACGAAGAGGCAACCGAGATTTTAGCGCTTCTACAGTAAATATGGATATTGTATTATTTGAAAAAAAAGGACCTTGAAGCCACATTGGCTCAAGCAAGGAATTCCGGGGCCCGTTCACTGGAGACTGTTATTGAATTCGAAATACCGCGAGGTGTACTGAGTATTGATAGGACCGTAGCCTCGAATTGCAACAAATAGCAAGAGCTGCGAATGGGCCGCTTAATATCACAAATATTAGAAAAGTGAGGTTTAAATAGTGGAACAAATTGCTTCTCTTGAAATGCAAGATATATCTGTAAAATGTAAACCGACTATGCGAAATTTTGTTTCTTGGACAGATCAGCTTCAGCACTTTTCCTGTCGGTTTCATTCAGGAAAAGTCTATGGTATTGTAGGCCAACCAACCAAGGGTGGCTGGGCTTTATCCTATTTACTTTCAGGTAATTGCAAGAAGTTCCAAGGCGAAATCCTAATAAATGATCGGCTGGTGGAGAGGAACCTGCTTTATACAAACGGCTGGTACGTTGGAGAGGGTCTTAAAGGAGGCTTGTTTAAAAGACAATTGACAGTACGAGAACAACTGGAGAGGGGAACATCAGTTGATTATACTGTTGATGAATTAGTTGATTCTTTTGAGCTTTCACCTTCACGACTGGATCGGGAGATAAGGTATATCAGTAACGAACGATGGAATGCTTCAGCCGCTATTGGATTGGCGCATGGAAAGCAAGTTTTTTGTTTTCCGTGGTTGGACGATGAGTGGAAAAATTTAATAAGAGGAAGGTTGGCCCATTGTTCGGATGTACTAAGAAGAAGTAACAGGATAATACTTATTCCCGTATTAAACTTATCGATTGTTGAAGACTTTATTGATGAGGCTGTGTATTTATCATAGAAATAATATTGGCGTAAGATAAGTTGCGTTCAAGAACCGAGGCTTGGGTCAGGTCACAAAAATTTGGGGTTCTGAAACCAAGGTAATGTTTAGTTGTAACATTTTTGCAAAGGCAAGCTGGTGATAATGTAGGGATTTTTGATTATCTTGGGGAGATCAACATGACGAATATATGTCGATGTTGTGGATTTCACTTTGGCTTTGATGATGACGATATGGATGATAAAAAATTGTATACAAGATATGAAACGAGAAATGGGTTAATGGAGGATGTTTATGGTTTTCCAAGGGTAGGAAATCTCATCCCAATTGGAACCCTATAGGACAACTTTAAAACTTAAACCACTAATTTCTGATGGACAACCACGCTTAGGACTAGCGGTCAAGATCCCAAAAATAAACTTTGAAAAAACACCTAGGCTGCAAAGCGGCGCCGGTACTCCACTGGCGTCAGTTTGTTTAGTTTGCTTTGCACTCGTTCCTCATTTTGACAGGGTGGAATAAATGCATAAAATCACATGAATCTTCACCTGTTAGAACATCATTTTATACGAAGAAATAAGGTTTGGCTTGGAGGTAGTTGCTTCACTTGATACAGAAGTTTACTTTTTGAAAAAATCAATTGCAAAAGCTTCGAAAAAAGTACTTAAAGAAATGCATGCTAAAAACTACTGATGATATTGAAGAGTTAAAAAGGCAAATACAATAACAGGTTTTCGGTGTAAGACCTTGAGGATATAATAGTCCTCAAGGTCTTTTTTTTGCCCCCCGGTGCCCCAGTACCTCGCTGGACGAACAACAAACAAAATATTTTTTTTGGTTGTATTACGTCCGCTTAAATTACCCTGTAAGTGAAGGCGCAAATAAAGGAGAACGACATGGGTTTAGGAGGGAGCTTGATAAAAATGAAAAATGTACTGTATGTACCGTTGGATGATAGACCGGTCAATCTGGATGATGTCATTGTCCAAGGGAGATCGGCGGGGATCAATGTGATCACGCCAAGCGTGGGCGACCTTAGAAACCGGCTGGATTCACAAAAGACAGCATCGGGAACAACATTACTGGCGACCTCTTCGCCCGCCTATGGAAATACCGCAAACATCCGGCAGTTTATTCTTGATAATGCAGCCTCTGTAGATGGCTTTATCATCTCAACAGATATGCTAGCTTATGGGGGCTTGATCGGAAGTCGCCGTCTTCGGACGAGTGCAGGCGGAGCTTACCCGGATTATGATGCGACTATCACGAATTTGCTCGACGTGATTCGTTTAGTTAAACAATCTTATCCTAAGAAGCCGGTCTATGTAATGGATACCATTTTGAGGTTGGCCACAACGATTTATGCAGAAGGTTTAACCTTTGAAGCCTATACAGAATCACGCAGTTTCATGTTGCAGCCACGGAAAAGTTTTTCACAGTTTGCTGATATTCTCACCGGATATCACTTGTCGCCAACCGGTTCTTATGGCAGTACGGCCCATTTTAATAAAGACCAGTATTACAATACCAGACAGCACAAGTTCAAGAGTAATCGTTACATTCTAGAGAAGCTGGTCCAAGCGGGATACATTGATTTCCTTGCGGTGGGTGTCGATGATGCCAATACGCAGGGGGTACAAATCAATGAGATTAACTTTCTGGAAGGGCGCATCAATACTTGTCTTGGCGGAACGAATGGTCAAAACCCAGATCGGGCTATTATTCTTCCAGATGCAGACGGACTGGGGCAGGCGCTAGTGGCACGTATGGCGAATCAGCTCTACCGCTGCGGAATAAAGCCAAGGTATGCCGTGCAATACTTTGGACCACATGGCTCCACCATCACCAGTCCATATGAATATATGGATGTGCATCAAAATATTTTGCGTCATGTGGATATTGTTGGCGGAAAGTCTGTGAGCACTTCACCTACCTTAGAAATTATCGCGATAACTGCTGCGAATCAGGTAACGGCTGCGGTCAGCCGGATTGCTGCCAATAGTACCCAGCACGTTCCAACTGTAGTCATTGATTTCGTGGGTGGTGGCGCAGCGAATGCCACTGTAACCGAAGCATTGCTGAGTAGCGAGCATACGGGGAGTATTTTAGGATACAGTGGCTGGAACACACCAGGTAACAAGATCGGGATTGCACTGGGTATGGGCCAGGCGCGGTATACGTACTTGGTTACGGAAAAAGATGCTGAGGCACTCAGTTCAGCAGTCAACGCTCACGGTACGCTTTTGTTTAAGCGATTCTTGAAAGACTATTATTACAAAACGTTGGCCATTGGTGAAATCCGGGAGTACTCGAGAGCCAATTCTTTGTATACAAATATCGCTACGATTGCAGATCAAAATATGATTTTGTTCAATAGTCCAGCAGACTATTTGCATTTACAAGACGTGCTGAGGGAGCGGATGCAGACGCATACAGCCTCACTTTCCGGGAAAAGTACATTCCTTAACGGCGGTTCTGGAACGGCTTATAACGTCCGCCAGATTTGTGGAACCACTTGGTCATTTTCGGAATATGTCAGTGCAGAACTCCTTCATGATGATCCTGATTTTATTTGGGGCCGTGCTTTTGAGATTAC
This sequence comes from Paenibacillus sp. FSL H3-0321, assembly GCF_038002865.1. Classification (NCBI taxonomy): domain Bacteria; kingdom Bacillati; phylum Bacillota; class Bacilli; order Caryophanales; family Paenibacillaceae; genus Paenibacillus; species Paenibacillus sp. FSL H3-0321. The sequence continues at coordinate 6,705,616 of NZ_JBBODH010000001.1, forward strand.
CTTGAGTCCTAATGTAACCTTAGAATAAGTGTTAAGACAAATAAGACAGGAATAACTAAGATAACGCCAAAAAGAAATAAAATTACTGGAAGGTTATTAGAGGTAGCCTCAGGTTCAGTGAAATTAACTTGTCCTGCCCCCATTTCAAGGACTCCGTTTTTAGTAGGAGAAGCAGCCCGTTTTTCCTTAATGTTTTTTATTTTTTCATCAAAAACGGATTTGGATATTGTATTCTCTGCGTGGAGGCTACCTGATGTAGCGTTGTTGCTGTTCAGATCTATTACGCGTTCCCCTGCTATCCCATGGATGTATAAAGCATCTATACCATATCTAACGTCACTAACAAGTTTTATGTCTTCTCCTTCTTTAAGGGATGATTGTGTTGCTAAAAATGATTGCTCATTATTTATATTACTAGTAATGTTGAATATCTCCCACGAGCCTGAGTCATTGTTTGAATAAATTGTTCCAACATCTATATTATTCAACTTTATTGAAAAGATATAACCTGCAAAAACTAACTCACTACTATTTGCATTATCAGATATTTTGTAGTAAGCAGTTCCTGAACTTAATTGTACATTTTCAAAATTTTCTTTTCCATCGAGGCCGTATTCTGATTTCACTGAATTCAACGAATTAAGATACTTTAATTTGAATTCATTTTGTATAGTTGTTTTAATCTGTTCATTCGGAGCCGGCTCGTAAGAATCAGCAAAGATGAAGTTATTAAAGTTAAATAACAAGAGATTAAATATGAGGAAAGAAGAAAAAAACCATTTCTTTTTCATTAAATAAAGTCTCCTTGATAAAAACCCACCTGATTCAGGTGGGTTTTTGCTATGATTAGAGTTTTAGGCTACTGAGAGTAGCCTTTATTTCATTCAGTTGAAAATAATAACTCCCCCTATCATCAGCATTAAGTTTCGCCGCATAAATCCTTATAAACTTTGCTGAAACGGGAGTAGTGAAATTGAAATTCTTCGCAGATCCGTTATTAACATAATTGGCATATGATTGATTTGGAATATCTGTCCACAGTATAGCGTTATTGCTAGCTTGAATACTGAAATCCTTTGGGAAGCTTAAGGTTGCCCGCGAGGTTAGCGTAATTCCGCTAACCGATTTTATACTTCCTAAATTCAAAATAACCCATTCTGTGTTTGACTCATTGTTATGTGCCACACTTGACCACGAAGTCGCAGTATTATTATCTGATAATCTGCTGGCAGGCCAGTCAATTAAGCTTGATGATGCAGCCACATTGGTGATGTTAGCCTTGAATTCGGCAAGCTGGAAATAGTACGAGCCCATGTCATCCTTACTTAGTTTAGTGGCGTGGACCCGGATATACTTAGCCAGTACTGAGCTCTCAAAAGTAAAGGTTTGCACACTTCCGTTATTTACATAATTGGTATAGCTTTGGTTTGGAACATCAGACCAAGTTAAAGCATCATTGCTGGTCTGGATCTTGAAATCTTTAGGGAAACTATAGGTTCCTCGGGGAGTTAAGCTAATACTGCCTACGGTCTCCATGTTGCCTAAATCGAAGGCAATCCACTCTGTAGCTGATTCACTCCCATGAGCCGGAGTAGACCAAAGGGTGGAGGTATTATTATCAGTTAATCTGTTAACAGACCAACCTTGCAAGCTAGATGAGGCTGCAATATTGCTAAGATCAGCATTGAACTCGGATAATTGAAAGTAATAGTTGCCCATATCATCTTTCCCCAACTTTGTTGCATACACCCGAACATATCTGGCCACCACTGAACTATCAAATTTAAACGATTGCACAGAACCGTTATTAACATAGTTTGTATAAGACTGATGTGGGACGTCAGACCATGTTACAGCGTTATCACTGAATTGGATTTTGAAATCTTTTGGAAAGCCTAATGTGGTTCTGGGAGTTAAACTGATTCCACTAATCATATGATTTTCACCTAAATCCGTAGCAACCCATTCCTGTCCAGTTTCTACAGGGTGACCATTACTTGACCAAAAGGTGCTAGAGCTGCTGTCACCTAATCTATAAGCTTCAAAACCACTATATTCAGAAGAGGTAAACATGGGAGGTTTTTTTGAACTGATTTTTTTAGTCGTATTGCCGTTGGAGTCGTATAGGTAATAAGTTGTTTCAGAGGGGGATATTTTATAATTCAATCTGCTGCTCCCATTGGAGTATTGATAATAGCTGGCGTTATTTTTCAATGACTCTACATCGGCTGGTTCAGCATACACTTGGCTCAAGTTACAAAGAAGCACAAGTATTGACGATATCAAGCATGCTTTTTTTAAAAGCTTCATTCTTTTAGCACCTTTCATAAGTCACATAGTATTTTTCAACAATGGTAAATGAAATAATTTCCTGTTAAATTATACTAAGATTGAATGTAACTTGTATACGGGAATTCGGTTCAAAAGAGTGGAAGCCATTGTAATTCCTCCTAATGCCTCGTGGTACGTATGCAAACAAGGGATATAATCCGATAATTACCTAAAAGGGGAAATCGAAAGGAGGAGATATATCCTGGTTGTTCTAGTTAGCATATTATTCATCATATTTAGTGCCGTTGCGGGAGTGGGAATTTGGTTGTCAGTAGTGAATATAGTATTCAATACGAATAGGGGAACCAATTATATTGAGCCTCAATATGACAGTTCTGTAATTCCCAGTCTCATCTTATTGGCAATTGTGCTCTGCTATCTACTATTCATAATACACTCGATAAAAAACAATAATCAGAACCTGATGATAATCTGTTTTATTATTTCAATAGTCTTTTTTCTTGTGGCCCCTCTAGTTCTAGGGTGGATATCTAATGTGGACGATTATTTCCATAAAGTGAGTATAGAAAGTAATGATAAATTCATAAACAAAATCCAAGCGGATATTAACAATCAACATATTCCATATCTAATCGATTCTCAAACAAGCGAGGAAAGAGTAAAGGAATTAAAAACATATTATGTTGTAGTACTAGTGAAACAAAGTGAGGGAGCCATTACAAAAGATGAGGTCGAATTTTTTGTGGATGTGGCTAAAAGCAAAAAATTTAAAAAAGTGAGTTTATTATTTTATGATCTATCTAAAGCGAATTATATAAAAATATTTGTGCATTATGAGAAAGGTATTACATACTGCTATCCAAATGATGAGTGTGATGAAATGGAAATAACTGAGAATGAATGGCCTGTTGTTATTTCTAAAACAGCCGCCCCTTCTGACTCATTCAGATTGGCGGTTGTTTGGCTTTGAGTTCATCTAATCTTGCGGTTGCTTCTACCACTTCTTCAAGCTCTGCACCTGTCAAAGATAAACTGTCGACTTTTTCAATAAAACTACTCATAAGTTCGATTTCATCCATGGATGCAGCAATATCGGCTCGTAATACAAAAGCTTTGTACTGTAGTGTTAATGTTGCTTCTTCATCTTTCGAGAACACAAGGTCAAGCACTTTCGCTGCGTCAGCGGGTTTATCTTTGGCATAGGCCAATTGGTATGCGGTTTCGAAGGCAGTGGCAAATCTTGACGGAGGTTCTTGTTCAGTTGGCATGGATGAGGCATGCTTTTGTCCAATTATCAATCGATTGCCGGCAGGGTCGATGAGGTTGAATCTCCGATCCTCTGCAAGATTATTGACCTTGGTGATCCTAGGCAAACCTTTGGAAGGGACCTTGTGATAGGCTTTTTTTAGATTCCCGCAAAATTCGTTGTACACAGCATCCACGTCTGGAACATTTACATAGCATATACTGTAAGAGTTTGCGGGTTCCAGTTTTTTGAGCACAAAAAAATGTAATTCCGCAATCCGGTGACGGACACAAGCGTAAAGGTTTGGTTTGGCTTGCCGATAAGTTATTTCAAACCCTAATGCTTGATAGAAATTCAGCTGTTCGTCTATGGCGCTGCAAGGAAATATAGGGATTGTTGTCCCGTTACTGATTGTTGACAAGTTTCGAACCTCCCGAGAGTTTAATGTTTTTCAAGAAATCAGCTTACCCTCTAATAGTACAACATTCGTGCAAATGATAAGGGTTACTCGAATATCTCCTTATTTTTCAATGAAAAACATAATGAACCCGTCAACACCTTTAAGGATTATTTGAAGGCTACAAAGTCTGTTAGTCTATTGGAGATCGTGATATCTGTATGTGATTTTGTCCTAAAAGGGGAGACAAATGGAGAAATTGATAAAGACCTTACTCCAAGCCATTCTTTATGTACTAATAGTTGTTGGATTACATCTAATTTTGATTTATTTTCTTGAGATAAGGATAGAGGGCTGGGGGACAGGATTATTAAAATTCTCATTTAAGGTATACTTTGTGCCGCTATTTTTATGTTTTATTAATTCCTTTTTGTTTATAAGGACTCAGAGGATTAAGTACGATGTCACCTGGTTTCTGTTAACTACGCTCCCAAATTTTTTACTTTTGTTATTTTTCAAAGCAATACAAACTAGTGGAGATAGTGAGGATGCAGTTGTCGTTTCTATTGAATTATTCCCAAAATATCAGGTGGAAATGCTCATTCTGCTTCCTGGGATTATTTTAGTAATCCAATTTATTTTGGCTTTATATTATCTCATCAAAATAAGAAAAGAAGTTAAATCATAATTCAAGCATCATTCAAGCACCATTCAAGCACCATGGTGATTAGTGTATGGTTGCGTTGCAGCAGGAATATCTATCAGATTCATAACTGCATAACTGTGAGGTGTAGATAATTGAAAAACAAATTTATTACTAGGATAAGAGCAATTTCACAAGTGCTATTTATTGTGATTTTGCATTTATTTGTTATTCATATTATGGATTTAAAAGTAGGAAAGTGGGGGGGAGAAGGGATAAGGCAAATATTTATAGTTTATTCTGTTCTAATAATTCTACTGTACGTAACTTGCATGATGTCATTAGTAACCAGAAAGTTTAGATATAATTTAATTTGGCTTTGTATAAGTACTATTCCTAGTATTAGTATTCTGTTCTTCCTAAATAAAATTCAAGAGAATAAGGCCACTGGATCTGGTTTTATTGATTTTAAATTTGACGATGGCTTTGTTGAATTGATGATTTTGTTTCCTTTTTCGTACTTGTTAATACAATTAGTTCTTGTTATAGCACTATGGATATTGAAATTTCCAAAAAACAACTAATGCATTTCTTAGGATATATGTTTGCATTATCATACTTTATAAATTTAAAGGGAGGTGTGGTATTCTTTTCGTATATGCATCTTCTAGCATCCATAGAGTACCCAGGGGTATATGTAAATATTGTCTCAATCCTCTGAATAGTTTTTTTGAAATTAAACTCAACTTTCGCAACAACAACCGCCCCTTCTGAATCACTCAGAGAGGCGGTTGTTTGGTTTTGAGTAACAGATTTACTCATCAGTTGTCTTCACCGGACTCGGCGTGTTCTTGTTCTTATACACCCACATCGCATATTCCAGCGGGCGCAGCATCGCTTTGCGGTAAGTGGCGCTGTCCCCGGTACGGGCGAACACTTCGCGGGCCGGCTTGGGATTGACCTCCAGCACATAAATCTTTCCCTCGCGGTTGATAGCGAGATCCAGCGCCAGCTCGCACAGGGCGCCGAAGCTGTCCTCAAGGAAAGCGGCCCCTTCAAGCCCCAGCTTTTCAGCCGTTTTCATGGCCTTGGTTGCTTTTTCTTCGCTGCCGAGCCATTCCTTCAGCAGGACTTCCGCACGTACCGCATGTCCGCCGCCGTGAAGGTTAGACGTTACGCTGCGGGCTGCTCCCACCCGGCCGGCCATGCCGGTCAGCTCCCACACGCCTTGGCCGTTCTTTTGCACGAGCATGCGGTAGTCGTGGTAGCGTCCGCTGGGCAGGCGCAGCGGGATGCCCTGCTGGACCAGGAAGCGTCCGCCGAGGCACCATTGGCGCACAATGGACTCCAGACGGGTGAGCGACACCTTGCGGGGGGCAATAATCTGCCGGTTCTGGCGGCGTCCCTGGATATCGAAGAGCTGCTTGCCGTCCCGCTGCCGTTCAATCCGCAAGATGCCGCGCCCACCGGTGCCGTTGATCGGTTTGACGTAGACAACAGGGCTGAATTTCAGCATCCGGTGCAGATCGGCGGAAGACTGATATAGCAAAGTTTCCGGCATATGCTGGCGGAAGCGGCTTTTCTGCGAAAAGGTCTGGTGAACGGTCCATTTATTGCGCAGCGGCCGGTTCAGAAAGGTAAGATGATTATAGCGGGAGCGGAATTTGAGCAGCTGCTGAAAGCGGGCGTTGCGCTGGATCCGGCAGCGGTCATAGATCATATTCGGGAATGGCCGCCATTTGCGCGACCATTTGCCGCTCCCCGGATCGTAGACCATTGCATGGATCAACTCTTTACCGGGATTCACATCTGCGGGGGTGAATACAAAGACATCCAATCCAATGCGGCTGCCTTCAATAATCATCCTCCTGTATACACTCTTCTCTTCAAGCTGTTTGGCGTCGTTCAGGTACAGTGTAAGGATGCCTAAGACGGGTTCTGGCACAGGAGCTCACCTTCTTGTGGGTAAATTTCCACGCTGCCTCTGCTCTGGGGCGACCGCAGCAGCAGCGTGGGCTTGCCGGTAGGTCCGCTCTTCAATGCCACAGCGGCAAGCCCGCTGTTAAAGCACATCTTCAGGCTTGCCGTATTGTCGGTAGCGACGTTGCATTCCAGGCGGCCGAGCCGCTCCAGCTGCCCGGACAGCAGGGCTGTACCGGTATGTCTGTTCCGGTATAGAGGATGGACGGCAACAAGACAGGCTTCTTTGCCGTAGCCGGATACGAAGCTCACGCCTGCCAGCTGACGGCCGCTTTGACCGCGTACGGTGGCGACAAGCAGAGAGACGCCCGGCTCGGCAAGCTGCTCCGGAGTCAGACGGGCCAGCATCCTGCATGCACGAAGCGTAATCCGCTGCTCCCCGTACTCCCTCAAAAATTCCAGCAGCCCGGCCAATCTGGAATTCCACTGGCCCGGACTGCTGTCATAGATAGAGGATATCTGCATGGCGTGTCACTTCCTTTACAGGTTTCTACTTGTTCATGCGGGCCAAATGCTGGCTGTACTGAAAAATCCGCTCCAGGGACAGCTTGCGGATGGCCGGTTCGTCGAATTTCATCGGCCGTGAGTTGGCCTCGAAGAACCATAGGTCACCGGCCTCATCGACACCAAGATCCATGGACATCTCACCCAGCATCATTTCGGAGGCCCGTTCAATCTGGCGGGCAATCAGCAGCGCGGTGGTAGGGACATTCTTGAGAATAGCTGCGGCTCTTTCTGGACCGAAGGTTCCTTCCAGCATGGTTGCCGGCTCTTCAATGCTGCCCCCGCGCGGCACATGGGTTGTAATGCTCCGGGCGCCGGCCAGCCTTGCACCGATTCCGGTCACTGCCCAGCCTCCCCGGCCATTCTTCTGCAGGAGTACCCGCAGATCGAAAGGCCGCCCGTGGTGTGTTGCGAGCTGAATGGCTTGCTGCACAATATAACGGGATTGTTTTTTTTCCTTGCTGATCCGTGCCCACAAGCGGTCCATGGAGGCCGCTTTGTAGGTCGCGTTCTTTTTGCCGCTCTGTATCTGCAGCCTATAGGGCAGGCTTACATCCTCGCGGTATTTAAGCCGCATAATCCCCTTTCCGGCTTTGCCGCTTTCCGGCTTCAGGTAGAGGCTGTCATGAGTACTCAGCATGGCGATGAGGGTGTTTGAGCTGCGCAGCCGTCTCGTTTTGGGCACATGCTTCGAGGTTGCGCGCGATGCCTTCAGCCATTCAAACAAATCCCATTTATTAAAAAAACTCGGGTTGTAGAGCTTGATATGGTCATGCTCCAGGCACTCGGCAATTTTGCGGGCGACTGGTGCTCTTTCTTCTTCTTCACGATTGGAAATCCGGTTATAAATGACCTGCGGCAGCGGGACAGGAATGCTGTACCACAGCTTGCCGCTGGGGGAAGGGACGTAGCCGTTCACCGTCCGCTCCTCCAGCTTTAAATCACGCGTAGTCACAACGTACACAAGGAAGCCCATTTCTCTGCCGGTGCGGATGATATCGCGGAAGTTATTGCGGTTGCCGCGAAATTGCTTTACTCTGTCACTGGTCGTTAGTATAGCTATTACGGGTTTGCTCGGGTCAGGGATTCGGCTGTTCACAGATCATCCCTCCTGCGGAATTTGCTGAGATAGAGGCAATGCTCCAGGATGTGCTCAATGGAAGCTTTGCCCTCAGCGCGCAGGGAAGGATGGCGGAAGATCGAGCGTCCCGGTTTGGCGTTCGCCTCGAACATCCAGATATCTTCATCCTGGTCAATTCCAAGGTCAAAGCCGATTTCGCCAAGCAGATGGTGGTGCTGGGTCTCCAGCGACTCGGCCAGCTTAACGGCGGTTGTTTTCGCCCGCTGCAGCACTTCATCCGCTCTGGCGCCGAATACGCGGCCCAGGGCCTGTTGCGGTGTCAGCAGGGCGCCCCCGTTCTTCAAATGGGTGGTCACACTGCCCCTGCCGGCTTTTTTGGCTCCGATGCCTACGACCACCCATTGATTGCTGCCGTTCTTATGCATATGGAAGCGGAAGTCAATGGGGCAGGAGTCAATTTCAATCAGGCGGATGCCCTGCTGCACCACATAATTACTGAGGCTTTGGCCATGGCGGGCGCGCAGCATGCGCATGAGGCTGTCGAAGCTGGTAAACCGCAGCAGCACATTTTTACCGCTTCGGCGATACCGGGCGAAATAGCCTTTCTTTGGCAGGTAGGTTAGCCGGTAGATTCCGTGGCCAAGACTGCCTGCGGAAGGTTTGTAGTAGACAAAGTGATGCCGTTCGAGCATCTCCCGCATTTTATCCGGATTAGGGTTGCTGTGCGTTTCCGGTACATAGCGGTTTGCTGCCCCGTCATTTTCCAGCAGCCGGTAGATATCTGCCTTATTGAAAAAGCTCCAGTTGAAGTACGGAATTCTCTTGCGTGCAAACCGTTCACGCAACTGGTTAATATAGGGGGATACCTCAGCTCTGCGGCTGGGCAGACGGTTATATACGACATCCGGCAGCGGTACTACTTTGCGTTCGAATTTGCCGCTTGCATTCAGGAAAAAGCCGTTCACCTGCTCCTGCTGCCAGTCAATGTCACGCGGCATGAAGGCGAAAATATAACATCTGTTGCTGCCTTCCCGCAGGAGCTGCTTAATAAAGCCGGTGCGGGACCCGAAGGGGCTCGTCGAGGACCCGGGGCCGTCGGACAATACACCGACCAGCGGTCCAAGCTGTACTTCATCCTGCAGGTTGCGCAGATAGATGCCGCCTGATTTGGGGACCTTGATTGCACTCTTTACTCCAGTGGCGAGGAACAGATGCTTGCCGGCACGTTTGATCGGCTTGATCGTTGCCGGAATGGCATCTTTTCCGAGCCGCAGGCGGATATTTTTCTTGCCGGTTAGTTTCAGGCTTTTCATCAGTTCACCCGAGACGTAGACAACTCTTTGGGGCTGCTTGGTGAAATGCACATTGCAAAAAGTGAGACCCATTTATGAATCCTCCTTAGGAACCATTGATATCATTCTCCCGTTTGTAACGGAACTGCCGCGTAGATGGCTTGCGGTTTGCTGCTGAATTCAGCAGCAGATGACGCGCATAGCGCAGGGGGTTCTCGGCGGCGAGCTTAGCAGCCCGGCGGTCGCCCGTCAACCGGAACACCGTGCGCCCTGGTTTGGAATTGGCTTCAAGCAGATAGATCCTGCCACCTTCATCGATACCGAAGTCCAGGCCGAGTTCTCCCAGCCTGCCGCATGATTCCTCCAACAGCGGCGGCAGCAAAGCCGATGCTGCTGCAAGTTCCTCCATAAGCTCGATTCCCGTCTTGCCGTATTCTGCAAGCAGGAAGGGCTGGGCAGGAACCGCTGTTCCCCCGCCATGGAGGTTCGAGGTCAACGAACCGCGGCTGCCCAACCGGACAGCCATGCCGGTAAGCGTCCAGACGCCTCTGCCGTTCTTCTGCATTAGTACACGCACGTCGAACGGCTGTCCTCCGCTGCCGGTCAGATGAAGGTAAGGCTGTATAATATAGCGGCGCGGGCCGATAAAGTCATGGATCCAGCCCAGACCTTCGTCCAGCGTGCGGAAACCTTTCTCAAAGGGGACATTTGCCTCATCACGACCTCTTAAGCTTATGCGCCCGCCCTCGTTATTGCTTAGGCGCTTTGCATGGATTGTGCGTTTGCCATGGGTACCGGACCTTGGCTTCAGAAAAACGCCGTCCTCTCTTTCTGCGAGCATCGTGCCCAAATCACCGGTACCAGTGTAAAGTCTGGTCTCGGGCAGCCATGCGGAAGCTCTGCGGCTGCGCCGCAAAATTTCATAGACGCTCCATTTATCAGGTAATCCACGCGACCAGGGAAGCGACCGGGATAAGGCAGCCAGGGCGGAAGCGGCGGATCTTTTTTCCTGCAGGCTTGAGTATAGACAACGGTTATACAGAATGTCGGGCGGAGCTGCCAGGGTAGGCTGCCACTGTCCGTCATTCCAGATATAGCCGCGTATGGATTGGCCGTCTCTTGCAACTCCCTCCGGGTGAAAGATAAGCACCTGCAGATCATACAGCGGGGCTACCCGGCATAACTGACTGCAGAACTCCGGTTCTGCGATGGGAGGATTCCCGCGGCGGCGGCCCGTCATGATGCCAAGGAACCCCATTGCTGTCTCTGTCATAATGCCCTCCTTATAACCCGGCCAAGTAGCGGCAATATAGAATCATCTGTTTGACGGACGGTCTGATTTTCACATCACTGAGGGGCGTGTTGTCGTTTTTGGACGGTTTGGAGTTGACCTCCAGCAGCCAGACTTTTCCCGACTGATCCAGGGCAAGATCAATGCCGAGCTCCCCGAAATGCGCGGGGATATAGGTTTCCACACCCCTGGCTATCGCCAGAGCCGCCCGTGGAAGCTGCAGCTGTGTGCTTTCTTTGGTCCCGGACGAGAGGCCGCTCTTGCCGATGGCCTCGCGGACAGTGCTGAGAGTGCCGCCCCGCGCCAGATTGGAGACAAAATGGTTGCTTCCGGCGGTACGGGCAACTATAGAGGTGACGCCCCACTTACCGGTGCCGTTCTTCTGCACGAGTGCCCGGAAATCTACCGGACGCCGTCCAAGCTCTAGTAGAGGAAGCCCCTGCTGAATCTGGTAGCGGGTGGTTTTCATCTTAGGCGCAATGGATTGAAATAGCTTCGCCAAGGTCGGATAGACTTGTTTACGCGTGCCAAGCGGTGTCGTGGACAGCAGCCGGTAGCCGCCCCCCTCATCTTTGGAGATGCGGAGAATGCCTTTTCCAAGGCTGCCGCGTACCGGCTTCAGGAAGACACTGGGATAGCTGCTGCACATTCTTTTTAATACAGCGAAGCCGGTTAAGGCATGCGATTCCGGCAAATACCGCTGCAGGGCGGCATCCTGTGCCAGTGCTTCGAACACCTCTGTCTTGTCAAGGAACTTTTCATTGAAGAAATGAGTTCCGTAGCGGGATTTTACATCCGCCAAAAAATGCTGTACGCTAGGTTTATTCTCCACCTTTCGAGTCGTAAGCCGATTGTTAATCACATCGGCAATAGGCAGACTCAGCTTCCGCCATCCCTCGTCGTATACCCAGCCCTCAATGGAGGAGCTGTGTGTTTCCAGCCCTTCCGGGGTAAAGAAATATACATAGGCGCCTTGTGCATGGCAGGCATTGGTAAGCTCCCGGCAGAACAGGGTGATCGGGCCGAATACCCTTTCGGGACGGTCCGGATGGTCCCGGCTCACCAGAACCCCAATCAGCGGTCCGAGCCGCAAGGTGCGGCTGCCGGAGCTGTATGAAGCGTTCAGTGAAAGCCGTTGCCGCAGTCCGAGTTTCCGTGCCAGCGCTTCGCTTACGCGCAGACTGTCGGCTTTGGGAACCGGAATGACGGTGACCTCCTGCCGGAAAGAGCCGAACGTGAGCCGGATCGTTCCGTGTGCGGGTATTTTGAGCTTTTTCATGGATTTTTCGCCCAGCATTACAGCGTTTTCCTGCAGGATGCCCGAGTGGACCGTGTGGACCGGGATCTTGAATTTGGACATCGTGGATCTCCTTCCAGTAGGCAGCATGATGCCGGCAATATGAATCTTAAGGGTTACATATCATTCATCATATGGAGACATCTGACCCTTGGTGATTGACCTATTCTTTAAAAAGCCGTGCCGGGTTTGAACGAAGCGAATCAGGAAGCAATGCTTACAAAACTTAGGCAGATGCTTCCGAAGCGAGTTTTGAACGAGGCTCAATCAGGAAGCAATGCTTACAAAACTTTTAGGAGGAATTATAATGAACGTAATTGACAAGGCGCATGAACTGGCGAGAGCCATTAAGGAAAGTACAGAGTTTTCGGATATTTCCAGCGCTATGAAGGTAATTGAGGCCGATCCGGAAAGCAAACGGATGCTCGACAGCTTCCGGCAGAACCAGATTGAGCTGCAGCAGCGCATGATGAGCGGGGAGATGCCTCCACAGGAAGAAATGGAGAAGATGGAGAAGCTGTTCGAGGTGCTGAACCTGAATCTGGGCATCCGTCGCCTGTTTGATGCGGAACGCCGCCTAAGTGTCGTTATCGAGGACGTGAACAAAATCATCACCGACAGCCTGTCGCAAATGTACGGCGGTCAATAATTCTGTATCCGATCACACTGCTGCCTGGGGTGGCTGCAATGTATGAACAACAGGAGGGTGTCTCCTAGCCTGATGGCTAGAGGACACCCTCCTGTTTGTTGTTTATAGCGATGAAGATTACTCCTGCTTGCCTTCCACCGCACAGAGCAGAATCCCGGCAGCCAGGCCGAGACGGCGGTCCAGCTGGCCGCTGCGGTCCTCGGAGAAGTCGGCGATGATTTTGGTGACGAAGGGATTGAAATTTTGCCGGAAGGCAGGAATGACGGTATTCCCAAGCTCAATGTTATATTTTTGCGGAATGAGAGTGATGAAGCGCCGCAGGAGAGCCATAAGTGTACTGTTTTCTTTGATTAGCCCGATTTCGGTATCCCGCTGATCCAGGATGGTCCATTCATCCTTCAGGATCGATTTGAGCCCCTTGCGGCGGAGCGCCCCGATATGTTCACCAGTCTCCGAGTCATGCACATCGTAGGTCGCGCTGAAGTCGATCGCATTACGGGCTTTAATGCGCAACAGCTCCTTTTCCATACTCTCGTCCGTAAACAGTGCAATGTCCTCTTTAAGTTTGAAGGCTTTCATTTGCGAATAGAGCACAAGCTCTTCCGAACTGTTGTAGATGTGCAGCTTAGCGCCCATAATGGAAAAAACCTTTTTGCGGATTATGTACTCGGTATGATTGAATGCGTTATTCAATGTAGAATCGCCTCCCCGTAATGCTAACATCATCTCATATCAGAACGGTGCAGGCTATGGTGTAGATTACTTCCCGGAAGTATTTTGCAACTTGTCTCATAATTCCGGCTGCATGTTCATAGAGTAGAGATATAGATTCCATGGAACAACCTTTTAAGAGAGAAGGAGCTGTCTGTAATGAAGAAAAGAAACAAGTTCAAGCATGGTGTGTATTTGCTGGCGGCACTGGCCATGCTGCTCTATGCACTGCCCAAGCTGTCCTTTCAGAACGGGCCTGGCTGGGTGCTGGGGTTCGGCGTGGTCTGGTGCGTTTTTGCCTTTCTGGTGATAGCGTCACATTTGCATTTTATAATCGGTGTGGATGAAGAGAAACAGAAACGCCTGGAGTCTGTCCGCAAGCATAAGCTGGAGCAGTGGCAGGGCAAATGGAATGAGGAGTCCCGTGTGGCAGAAAGATGATGTAATTCCGCCAAAAGTAGTCCCGTTCCCGAATTTCTTCCGCAGTCAGGACAACCCCTGCATCCGCCGTTTTGGCGGGGGCAGGGGTTGTTGCGTAGTTGCTTAGCTGTAAAGTCGAAGCCTGAGGCGCAGTGTGTTTCAGGCTTGCTCCGGTATAGCAATATGTTCACAGATATAGCCAAATCTAAGCTTCCGTTGCTGTTGTACTCCACTGTTGCCTCCGTGTATAATAGGTACAGAATAGTACAGATCGGGCTATGGGGGTGTAACAGTTGGAGGGTCAAGGCGATAACATTACAAAACATGAACAGCTGCTCCAGCACATTGAAGGTCTTAAGGTTGGCACCAAAATTTCCGTCCGCAAGCTGGCTAAGGAAATGGTGGTCAGCGAAGGTACGGCTTACCGTGCAGTGAAAGAGGCCGAGAATCTCGGCATTGTCATTACGAAGGAGCGCATCGGTACTGTCCGCGTTGAGAAGAAGCCGCGGAATATATCCGATCAGCTTACCTTCGGGGATGTAGTGGATATAGTAGAAGGACATGTGCTCGGCGGAGTGAACGGCCTGAATAAGCATCTCCATAAATATGTCATCGGCGCGATGAAGGTTGATGCTATGATCCGTTATATCGACGCTGACAGCCTGCTGATCGTGGGTAACCGTGATGATGTGCATTCGCTTGCGCTGGAGCAGGGTGCAGGCGTGCTTGTGACGGGGGGCTTCGGGACAAGCCGTGAGGTCAAGGCGCTTGCTGACGAGCTGGACCTGCCGGTGATCTCTTCAAGACATGATACGTTTACTGTGGCCTCCATGATTAACCGGGCCATATTTGACAGGCTGATTAAGAAAAAGATCATGCTGGTTGAAGATATCGTGGATAACAAGCCGCGGCTGAACACCCTGAAAGTCACAAGCACCGTAGGGGAATTGCGGATGCTGTCACAGACCAGCGGCGAACTGCGTTTCCCGGTTACGGATGAATGGAACCGGGTTATCGGCATCGTCGGCCGCAGGGATGTGGAGGAGTTCAGCGAGGAGCACAGCATCGAGAAGGCGATGATCCGCAGCCCAGTCACAGCGGCCCTGCAGACGTCGCTGGCCTCGGCGGCGCAGATCATGATGTGGGAGGGTATTGACTTCCTGCCCATCGTGGACCGCAACCGCAAGCTTGTGGGCTCGCTGACCCGCCGGGAGGTACTGCAGAGCCTGCGTGACGTCAGCAATCAGCCGCAGCTCGGGGAGACTTTCGACCACCTGATTTGGAACGGCTTTGCCGAGGAACGGGACGAGGAAGGAAAGCTGTTCTTCCACGGCTTCATCACACCGCAAATGGCGACGGATCTGGGTACCATCTCCGAAGGTGTGTTATCCACGCTGATGACGCTTTCCGCCTTCAAGGCGGCTAAGGACATTACCGGGAACGACTACGTGCTGGACAATATGTCAACGTATTTTATCCGCCCGGTGCAGATTGAACATTCGGTTATCGTCTTGCCGAGGCTGCTGGAGATCAGCCGCCGGACCTGCAAGCTGGAAATTGAGATCTCCCACAATGACACAATAGTTGCCAAAGCGGTGCTGATGCTGCAGTCGATCGACCACGGCTGAACCTTCATGTTCTACCAAAAAGACTATCCCGCCGGGATAGTCTTTTACACATATACGATACAGCGGTGGTCTTCTAATTGAACCGGTTTCACTTAAGGATGCTGAGGATGCCGGTAATGCCGCCAGTCTAATGGCGGGTAAAATGATTTTCATTCCTGTTCCGGCTGTAGTATCCGTGGCTGCGCAGTCCGGAGAAAATGTTGAAGGCACCGATCACCAGGAAAACCGCCTCCACGATGACATTGACCGTGGAACCGCGGAAGAGGAACATCGATATCAGCGACAGCGTCACCAGCATGGCGCCGAGCAGCACATTCATAATAGCGCGCTTGCGGCCTTTTTCCATCGGATCTGACGCTCTGCGTGAGGATAAGCTGTACACGGCGGCACCGATCATACAAACCACCAGCAGGACAAACAGCACATACTTGATGAGCAGAATCATGGACAGGCAGCTCCTTTATCAATGTAGTGGAAAATGATAGTTTTGCCCTATGATGTAACCGTATATCACCTGTCCACTATTGTAGCATGATTGACCTCAGCTGCGCTTATACGGATTAATTTCCACCCAGATTTGCAGTACCCCTTCCATGACGAGCATGGTGCGGATTTTGACCGCGTATTCTTTTTCGCGCACGATGTATATTTTACCGTCCAGGAGCAGCCGGGCCAGCTTGCCGTCCGTGTCGATTTCGAACATGCTGCGTCCGCGCATCGGTTCAAGGTCGGAGACCATTTTGCTGATAATCTCTTTGGTCGTTACGGGATCAAGAGCCGCAGCGCCGTCCTTAACCTTGCTGTCCTCTGTGCGCAGCTTGATCTCCCGGATGACGGTAGAGGTGTTGTTGTATTTTTTGAGTGTCTGGATATCCTTCCGGTACTGCTCGATCTGCACACGAAGATCCTGATTGTTCAGCCAGAGCACATTATACCCCATATGAAAAATAGCATTGTACGCGACAGCTCCTGCGACCATGCCGAGTACAAAAACGGCGGAAATCTGCGAGAAGCGGCGGTAGCGGTGGAACGGGGGAATTCTCATTCCGGCATCACCCCTTGCCGCACACCCATTTGACCAGCTCGCTGCCCATATGAGCGCCCAGGAAGGCAAATACTAGATAGAGAATTTGCTTGATGGCGGGGGAGAGGTTGCCTCCCAGCATGTTGCTCTCAATGACCCGCATCGGGTCAATCGTTCCGCCTACAGCGGCGGCAAGCGCCCAGATTTTAATCCGGTCTGCGATATCCAGCATAGTCTGTGTAGGCGGCTGCAGGGAGACTACCGCACCGATTCCGCCCAGCATGGCTCCACCCAGTACGATGCCGCAGGCAATAAAGAAGTCTAGGACGGCTTTGCTCAAAAACACGTTCATACAAGGCCCCTTTCCGGACCAGGCCTGTTCGTCAGCTCAGCCTGTCCTTGTGCTCTTACTCCATTCTATGGGCGATTCCCCCTTTAATATGATAAAATAGTTTCATCTTATGTTTTGATTGTTGACTGAAGGGAAGTGGGGATATGAGCCCTTACGTGCATTTGCATGTGCACAGCGAATACAGTTTACTGGACGGGGCGGCGCGCATTACCGATCTCGTGCGCCGGGCCGGCGAATACGGCATGAAGTCGCTGGCGCTGACCGATCATGGCGTGATGTACGGGGCAATCCCCTTCTATAAAGCTTGCAAGGCTAATGGCATCAAGCCGATCATCGGCTGTGAAGCTTATTTGACTGCCGGCTCGCGGCGTGAGCGGGGCAGCCGCAAGGATCAGCCGATCTACCACCTGATCCTGCTCGCCAAGGATGAAACCGGCTACAAAAATTTGATGAAGCTGATCTCGATCGGCCATCTGGAAGGCCAGCATTACAAGCCCCGCATCGATATGGAATCCCTGGCCGCGCATGCTGAAGGCATCATCTGCCTCAGCGCCTGCCTGGGGGGCGAGGTGCCGCAGCATTTGCTGCATGGGCGCGATGACGAAGCGCGCCGGGCGGCGCTGAGATATAAAGAGATTTTTGGCGGGGACTTCTATCTGGAGCTGCAGGATCATGGCATTCCGGAGCAAAAGCGGGTGAATCCGAAGCTGATCGCCCTAGCCGCCGAATGTGATATTCCGCTGGTCGCCACGAATGATGTGCACTATCTGGCCAAGGAGGATGCCGAGGTACAGGATGTGCTGATCTGCATCGGCACCGGCAAGACGGTGGATGATGAGGAACGGCTGAAGATCGGGACGGACCAGCTCTTTTTCAAAAGCGGCGAGCAAATGGCGGCACTGTTCCCGCATGTGCCGGAAGCCATTCTCAACACCGGGGCCATTGCCGGGAAATGCAATCTGGAGCTGACGTTCGGGGGCCATATTCTGCCGGAATATTCCCCGCTGCCGGAAGGGCTGGATGCGGCAGCTTATTTGCGTGAGCTGTGCCGCAGCGGGCTGGAGGAGCGTTATGCGGATACACCGCTGTGGGCCTCGCCGGAGCAAAAGGCAACAGCCGAGAACCGGCTCGACTATGAGCTGGGTGTCATTGAGAGCATGGGCTTCAGCGATTATTTTCTGATCGTCTGGGACTTCATTGCCTATTGCCACCGGCAGGGCATCGCTACCGGACCGGGCCGCGGATCTTCCGCAGGCAGCCTGACCGCGTACAGTCTGCGGATTACCGATGTCGATCCGCTGAAGTACAATCTGCTCTTCGAGCGTTTCCTGAATCCCGAGCGGATCACGATGCCGGATATTGATATCGACTTCAGCGACGAACGGCGCGATGAGGTCATCGCTTATGTTGTTGATAAATACGGCCAGGAGCATGTGGCGCAGATCATCACCTTCGGAACGATGGCAGCGCGGGCGGCCGTGCGTGACGTGGGCCGGGCGCTGAACCTGCCCTATAACGAGGTGGACAAGGCTGCGAAGCTGATTCCTGGCCAGCTCGGCATCAGCATTGCCCGGGCGCTGGAGAGCAGCCCTGATCTTAAGGCGCTGTATGAAGGCAATCCGAAGACCAGAGGTCTGCTGGACATGGCGATGAAGGTCGAGGGCATGCCCCGCCATGCTTCCACACATGCCGCAGGGGTCGTCATCTCCAAAGGTCCGCTGACCGATGCTGTGCCGCTTCAGGCCGGCAACGAGAGCACCGCGCTCACCCAGTACTCCATGGAGCATCTGGAGAGTGTCGGACTGCTCAAGATGGACTTTCTGGGGCTGCGGACTTTGTCGATTATTGAACGCTGCACGAACTGGATCAAGGAAATGAGTGGCAGTACACCCGATTTCCGCAGCATTCCCGATGACGATCCGCTAACCTATGAGATGCTTGGTGCGGGTGAAACGACCGGCGTCTTTCAATTGGAGTCGGCGGGGGTAAGACGCGTGCTGAAGGATCTGAAGCCTTCAGGGTTCGAGGACATAGTCTCCGTGCTGGCGCTGTACCGCCCGGGTCCGATGGAATTTATTCCTAAGTTTATTGCCGGAAAGCACGGCGAAATCGAAGTGGAGTATCCGCATGCCGATCTGACGCCGATCCTTGCCGATACTTACGGGATCATCGTATATCAGGAACAGATTATGCAAATCGCCTCGCGGATGGCCGGGTTCTCGCTTGGTGAAGCCGATCTGCTGCGCCGCGCGGTGTCGAAGAAGAAACGTGAGACACTGGATAAAGAGCGAAGTCACTTCGTGGAGGGCAGCTTGAGGCTGGGCTATCTGGAGACCGATGCCAACGCTGTCTATGATATGATTGTAAGGTTTGCCGATTACGGCTTCCCGCGCGCCCATGCCGCAGCATACGGCGTGCTGGCCTTCCAGACGGCTTATCTGAAGGCACATTATCCTGTGCAGTTTATGTCGGCGATGCTGACGGCAGTAATGGGTACACACCGCAAGGTGGCCGAATATGTGCTGGAATGCCGCCGCACGGGCATCGGCGTATTGCCGCCTGATGTCAACGAGAGCGGCGTGCTGTTTACGCCTGTGCCGGGAGAAGGCAGCGGCCATATCCGTTTTGGTCTGGCCGCGGTCAAGAATGTCGGCACGCTGGCTGTGGAGAACATCATCGCCGTCCGCAAGGAGCGGCCGTTCGACAGCCTGCTGGATTTCTGCCGCCGCGTTGATCTCCGGGTCTGCAACAAGCGCGTGATAGAATCGCTGCTGCAGGCCGGCGCCTTCGACCGTCTGCAAGGCCACCGGGCACAGCTGCTTGCGATGCTGGATGAGACAGTCGATGCCGCGCTGAAATGGCGCAAGGAGCGCGACGAGCTGCAGATCCAGCTGTTCGACGACCTGATTGAAATGCCGAACTGGGAAATCCGCTATCCGGATATCCCGAAATTCACCATCGGCCAGCAGCTGGAGCTGGAGCGCGAGCTGCTCGGGCTGTATCTGTCCGGCCATCCGCTGGACGACAGCGCGGAGCTGCTGGAGGAGCCGGGCATGCAGCGGCTGATGGATCTCGGCGAGGCCGAGGATGAGAGCCAGATCGTAACGGCAGGCATGGTTGTGTCGCTCAAGGAAATTACGACAAAATCCGGCAAAGCGATGGCTTTTGTCGAATGGGAGGACCAGATCGAGCGCTGCGAGGTCGTGCTGTTCCCTGAGGTGTGGAAGCGGAGCCGCAGCCTGATCGAGAAGGGTGCGCTCTTGGCCCTGCGCGCCAAGGTGCAGCAGGAGGACGAGGGCTTCAAGCTGCTGGCCGAAGAGGTCGCGCCGCTTGGCGCCGACACGATTCGCAGCCTGCTGCAGCGCCGCAGCACAGCTGCCGCCCGCGCGTCCGCCGCGGGCCGCACCCAGACGGCAGGCGCACCCGGAGGCGCGTCTGCTTCCCGGGCGGGCGCAGGCGGCCCTGGCGCCGCCCGCAGCACCGCAGGCGGCGTTACCGCGCCTGCGCCCGCAAGGTCCGCTGCCGCGCAAGCAGCGGCGCCGCAGGAAGCCCCGCGCTCCGCAGCGCCGGGGCCGGCAGGCCAGCGTCCTGCAGCCGCAGACGCTGTGGAGTCCGCTGGCCGGAGTTCCGGCGCAGCGGGGAGCAGCCAGCGTGTCTTTATCAAGATCACGCCGGACTCTGAGAACCCGGCGCTGCTCTCGCGCCTGCAGGCGCTGCTGCAGACCCATCCCGGCCCTGCAGCCACCCTGCTGTTCTACGAGCGTGACCAGAAGCTGCTCGCGCTTAGCGACGGCTACCGGATTGAGCCGTCCCAGGAGCTGTTCGCAGCGATCGAGGGGATGCTTGGAGCAGGTACAGTCCGAATAAAATAAGAACATTTCCGCCTTTTTCCGCATACATTAGGAAACCACAGGGAACTGTCCCGTGCGGAAAGGGGAATCACATCATGTCCTATCAAATGGCAACAGAGCTGCTGGAGCGCAGGGGAGTCACACTAACGTCCATCGCTGAGATCGTATATATTTTGCAGTCGGTGTATTATCCGGATTTAACCGAAGAAGAGTGTCTATCGAGCGTTAAGTCGGTGCTGGGCAAACGAGAGGTGCAGTACACACTGATGACAGGCGTTGCGCTGGATGAATTGGCTGAAAAAGGCCTGCTGCCGCAGCCGCTGCAGGCGGTGATGGAAGCGGATGAATCGCTCTACGGAGCGGACGAGACTCTGGCGCTTGGCATCACCGGCGTATACGGAATGATCGGGCTGACAGGCTTCGGTTATCTGGATAAAATAAAGCTCGGCATCATCGGCAAGCTGAATGATGATGAGCAGGGGATTCATGTATTTCTGGACGATCTTGTCGCGGGAATTGCGGCGGCGGCATCCGCCAGAATTGCGCACCGGCATGAAGGGGCCAAGGTGTATCCCCATGTCAGCGGTACGGAATAATTAACCCCCATTATTTGGTGAATAATGCTCCCTGGTCTTGCTTTCTGCGCCTTACTCCTGTTGCGGGAAAAAAGAAAACTGTGTTATCATAATTCCATTATACGGGATACGGCTGGGAATTGAGATTAGGGAGGCTTTGCAGGGCATGTGGACGGTAATCTATATTGCGCCAACCGCCAGAGTGGCGGATATGATTCAGAGCAAGCTTACGGAAGAAGGATTTATGGTAAAGTGCCGTCCGGTCAATATGTCCAAGCAGCAGTTCGAAATTCTGGTTCCTTCAGGAGAACTGGAGGAAGTGCAGGAAGTCCTTAATCTAATTTTACATCCCTGAATAGACATCAAGATGGCATTCAAGACAGCGGCAAGCTGCTATATGCGCAAATAAACGGCTGAAGAGGTGCGACCCTTGTTCAAAGATTTATTTCAGAAAAAACGGAAGTACGCGACTATTCCTTCAGAACGTCTGGAGCGGAGCGGCGGACCGGTAGAAGGCGAACGCCCCAAACGGGAGATTCCCGAGGGCTTAATGAGCAAATGCAGCAAATGCGGAACGATCCAGTACAGCAAGGAGCTGGAGAAGAATCTGAAAGTATGCCCTTCATGCGGTTATCATATGCGGCTAAACGCGTCGGAACGGATCGCAATGATCCTTGATCCGGAAGGCTTTATCGAGTTCGACAGTGAAATGGCATCCGTAGACCCGCTGCAGTTTCCGGGCTATGCTTCCAAGCTGGAACAGCAGCAGTCCAAAACTGGACAGGTTGAAGCCGTGCTTACAGGCCAGGGAACCATTGGCGGTCATCCGGTGATTGTTGCCGTGATGAATTTTGAGTTCTTCACCGGCAGTATGGGTTCGGTTGTAGGAGAGAAGATTACCCGGGCTGTAGAAGAAGCTACGGAGAAGAAGCTCCCGATGCTGATCTTTTCGACTTCGGGCGGAGCCCGGATGCAGGAGAGTATTCTTAGTCTGATGCAGATGGCGAAGACAAGCGCAGCGCTGGCCCGGTTTGGCGAAGCCGGAGGGCTCTATATCTCTGTCATTACGGACCCGACAACGGGCGGAGTTTCCGCCAGTTTTGCCAGTCTTGGCGATATTATTATTGCCGAGCCTGGAGCAGTATTCGGTTTTGCCGGAAGAATCGTCATTGAGCAGACCATTCGCCAGAAGCTTCCGGATGATTTCCAGACTGCTGAATTCAACCTTCAGCATGGTCAGCTTGATCTGGTCGTACACCGCAAGGAATTACGGTCCACGCTAACCAAGCTTTTGGATTTGCACGACGTGAAAGGGGGCTTTTAGGTTGGCGGGAGAGTTGCCTTTTGAAATGCCTCTGGTAGAAATGCGCAAGAAGATCGCCGAACTGAAGCAGTTCGGTGAAGAGAAGGGCATTGATTTCAGCGATGAGATCGCCCGGCTTGAGGAACGTTACCGCGTACTTGAGGAAGAAATTTATACCGATATTTCTGCTTCACAGAAGATGCATCTGGCCCGGCATCACGGACGTCCGACTTCGCTTGATCTTATAGGGCTGATCTTTACTGATTTTATTGAGCTGCACGGCGACCGTCTGTACGGCGATGATCTGGCTGTAGTAGGCGGAATCGGCAAGCTGAACGGCGTCCCGGTTACCGTGATCGGCCAGCAGCGCGGCAAGGATACGAAGGAGAACATTCTGCGTTTCTTCGGCAGCGCGCATCCCGAAGGCTTCCGCAAGGCGATCCGCCTGATGAAGCAGGCGGAGAAGTTTGGCCGTCCAATCGTTACCTTTGTCGATACCAAAGGGGCTTACCCCGGCAATACGGCGGAGGAGAGAGGCCAGTCCGAAGCGATTGCCAGCAGCCTGTATGAGATGTCTCAGCTTGGCGTGCCGGTCATCTGCATCATCATTGGTGAAGGCGGAAGCGGAGGAGCGTTGGCGATGGCTGTAGGCAACCGTGTTCTGATGCTGGAGCATGCCATCTATTCAGCGATCTCCCCGAACGGCGCGGCGTCCATTCTCTGGAAGGATGCCTCGAAGGCGGAACAAGCCGCAGAAGCGATGAAGATCACCGCCGCCGATCTGCTGGAGATGGAAGTGATTGAGGAAATTGTTCCTGAACCGCGGGGCGGCGCACACCGTGATTACGAGTCTACTGCCGCTGCGCTCAAGGATGTCATATGGCGCCATTTGCAGGAGCTGTCCAGCCTTGATTTTGCGGAACTTAAAGAAGACCGCTACCGCAAATTCCGCAAAATTGGCGAGTTTTCCGAAGCCCAGCAGGAAGCCGTTAACCCGGAAGAAGAAGTGCAGAACGTGGAGTAATACTCTCTGTTTCATTTGCACTTTCAGACATATAGTCCTATCAGCAGGTCCAAAATATGGACTGGCCTGAATAAACATTTATTACCATTGAAATAATCCTGCGGCATTCGCAGGGTTATTTTTATTTTGCCCTAAAACTTCATGTATTCGACTTAAATTTACAGCAAAAGAAGGCTATAACATTGATTTTGTGTCCAAGTTGCAGTAATATTCATTAGGGCGCAGTAAAAGGTACATGTGATAAAGTTCCTATACAAACAGAGAGCCTTATAGTAGATTTTGTAGTTGGAAAAAGTGAGACAGAGAGAACGAAAAAACGGAGGAAAACCTAATGCGGAAAAGTAAAATTGTATGTACGATCGGTCCTGCTAGTGAATCGTTGGAGAATATCAAAAAATTGATCTTGGCTGGTATGAATGTGGCCCGTCTGAACTTCTCCCACGGCGATTTTGAAGAGCACGGCAACCGGATCAAAACGATCCGTCAGGCATCTAAAGAACTGGGCAAAACTGTTGCCATCCTGCTCGACACCAAAGGACCGGAGATTCGCACAGGCAAGCTGGAAGTAGAACCGATTGAACTGGTTCAGGACGAGTATCTGACATTGACTACGGAAGAGATCCTTGGCGACCAAAACCGTATTTCCATCACTTACAGCGACCTGCCTAATGATGTTCAAGTAGGCTCGACCATCCTGATCGATGACGGCCTTATCGGACTTACCGTTGTCGACATTCAAGGCACAGAAATCAAGACCCGTATTGTTAACGGCGGTACGATCAAGAGCAAGAAAGGCGTTAACGTACCAGGAGTTGCCATCTCCCTGCCGGGTATTACGGAAAAAGACACCAACGATATCGTTTTTGGGATCGGACAGGACATCGATTTTATCGCCGCTTCCTTCGTTCGCAAAGCTAGCGACGTTCTGGAAATCCGTGCACTGCTTGAGAAGCACAATGCTTCCCATATTCAAATCATCTCCAAAATCGAAAACCAACAAGGTGTTGACAACCTTGATGAAATTTTGGCAGCTTCCGACGGCCTGATGGTTGCCCGCGGCGACCTTGGTGTGGAAATCCCTGCTGAAGATGTGCCTTTGGCTCAAAAGCTGATGATCGAAAAATGTAACATCGCTGGCAAACCGGTAATCACAGCTACACAAATGCTGGATTCCATGCAGCGCAACCCGCGTCCTACCCGCGCTGAAGCGAGTGACGTAGCGAACGCTATCTTCGACGGAACAGATGCAATCATGCTGTCCGGTGAAACTGCTGCCGGGAAATATCCGGTAGAATCCGTTCTCACAATGTCCCGCATTGCTGAGAAAGCTGAATCTGCCCTGAACCACCGTGAAATCTTCATGAAGCAACAAATTGCTCAAGAAACAACGGTTACTGAAGCCATCAGCCAATCCGTAGCGATTTCCGCTCTGGACCTGAACGCTAAAGCTATCATTTCTTCGACTGTAACTGGCCACACTGCACGCGTGGTTTCCAAATACCGTCCTAAATCGCAAATTATTGCCGTAACTACTCAAGAAAGAACTATGCGTCAATTGGCTCTCGTATGGGGCGTAACTCCTGTATTCGGTAAAGAAGCTACTTCGACAGACGAATTGCTGCAAACTGCCCTTAAAGGCGGTAAAGATTCCGGTCTGGTTAAAGCAGGCGATCTTGTTGTAATTACAGCGGGTATCCCACTGGGACGTTCCGGTTCCACAAACCTGGTGAAAGTAGACACCATTCCAGCTGACTAAGCTTAGGAGTCTTCTATAACGCAGATTGTTCTATTCATAAAAAGCAATGGTGGATTCCACCATTGCTTTTTTTTGCTTGATATACGAGGGTCAAATGTATATATTGGATTGAGAGTTTCGGGCAAAATGAACACTAGGAACGTATGAGAATGGGGTTTCTTGTGTTAACGAGAGGCGAGCCCTTATGATATACACGTTTAACTACAAAAGTATCTCCGGCGGAATTGGGGCTTGAAGGGACGGCAACTGCGGTTTTGTTCTGTACCATAATGCCTCCATCGGCTGGAGTGAGCTTAGGGCTTTTGCCGTTGATCGTGCAGCGGCTGAACCGTGTGGGTGTTACCCGGGCAAGCGCGCCTATAGTTCCGCCGACTTGAGGGGCTTCCATGATCCATTCAGCGGAGGACTGCGGGCCTGTGTAATGCTGTATGGTGCGGAAAATCCAGTTCTTGCTGAGATTCCGCAGGGTTATGCGCCATTTGCCGCGGCTGATCTTGGCGATCGTTGCCCGCATGCGGTCTCCGGGAGAGACCGGGAGAGGAATAACCGTCTCCATTGCCGGCAGTATTTCCCACCAGGGATAGTAGCGGACGACTCCATTTATAGACTCATGTGCGGTGCCGGTCTGAATCAGATTGCTGTTTTTGAAGCCGTCGATTCCGATCCAGGCCGAGGAATAGCTGGCTTTGGAAGTGGGCTTGACATAGGGGACAACCCACTCGCCGGAGATCCCCCGGAAGGCTCCTTTTTTGCCTGTGATGGCATATCCGCTCCAGTTGCTGGAGGTCCAGCCGAAGCCCGTGCTTTGAGCTCTACCCTTGTTGGTTTTGTCCGTGAGACAAGGCCGACCGCGCTTTAATTTATAAACTGTGCTCACTTGTTCACCGCCTCTATTAGGTTCTGCTCTATTTAATGCGGCGAAGTCTTGCAAAGGTTGGGTATTCTGTTAAAAAGGATTGGAGAGGAAATATAGCACAAATGGAAAAACTACTGAAGCTGCGCGGCTTTTATCTCTTCCTGGGACTTGCCGGCGGCTCGTTTGGTTCCTATCTGACGCTGTTGCTGAAGTATAACGGAATGGATGTCAGCCAAATTGGTATGATGATGGCGGTGGGAACACTTATTGCCATATGTATTCAGCCTGTATGGGGTCTTATCTCTGACAGGTATAACCAGGCGCGTCTTGTACTTATTCTAAGTGTGGCTGTACCGGCAGTGCTGGCCGTATTCTACCGTTCGGAATATTTCATTGTTCTTCTGATGGTATACACGGTGTCCACGATCTTCTCGTCCACACAGGCCCCTATCGCCGATTCTTACGCCATTGCAGCGGCAAACAGGGCCGGATCCACCTATGGCAGCATCCGGCTGATGATGAGCATAGGAGCGGCTGTAGGGGCCTATGCCGGTGGCCAGTATGTTGAGAGATTTTCAGTCTCTACGATATGGCTCCCGTTCCTGCTCTTAAATTCAGTTGCCGTCATTTTTGCCCTGACCCTGCCCAGACAGGCGGAAGAGAATCATATGATGAGCCAATCGCTGGCTCAAGGGGTCAAAAAACTGCTCGGCAACCGCATCTTCCTGGCTTTTCTAGGGGGCAGCTTCCTGGTGAATCAGACGATGACAGCTTTCGGCACCTATTTTGTGGTGGCCTTCCAATCTGTCGGCGGCTCCACCGGGTATGCCGGAATTGCGCTTTTCCTTGCCTCTGTGACCAACGTGCCCTCCATGCTGTATGCCTCGAAAGTCATCCGTAAGCTGGGACGGGAGCGCACGCTGCTGCTGGGTGCGCTGATCTATGTGCTGCGCTGGGGGATTCAGGTGGCCTTTCCCCATCCTTCGGTGATGATCGGCGTGCAGGTGCTGCACGGTCTGTCATTCGGGCTCTTTTATATTGCTGCTGTTGAATATGTGTCGCAGATTACCTCATCCGAGATGCAGGCAACAGGCCAAAGTGTCTTCAATATCGTATTTTCCGGTTTTGCGGGGATTCTGGGCAATTTGCTGAATGGATTTCTGCTTAGTCAGGGCGGTGTCGGGCTGATGAATGTGTCTTGCATGATAAGTTCTGCCGTCGGGGCAGTTCTGCTCTTCTATGTAGCCAGAAGCTCAAGGAGCAGCGTTCCGAAGACGATGTCCTCGGGCGGAGTTGGCGTCTAGCTGCCGCTTCCGCAAGTTAATACAGAAAGGAGCATATGTTATGGAATCACGTAATCGGGTGCTTTCCAGCCGCTGGCACAGCACGGCTTTCCGCGTGCGTTACCAGGAAACCGATCAAATGGGTGTGGTGTACCACGCCAATTATTTAAGCTGGTTCGAGAGCGGGCGCACCGAGATGTTCCGCGAGCTCGGCTTCGCCTACCGTTCGCTGGAGAACATGGGAGTGCTTCTTCCTGTGACTGCGGCAGATTTGCAATTTAAAAGTCCGGCGCGATATGATGATCTTATCGCCGTGTATGCGCGGCTTAAGGTTTTTTCAGCTTTGAGAGTTGTGTATGAATATGAGGTGCGCCGGATTGAGGAGGATGGGGAAAGTGGCGGCGAAGGTTCTTCGGAACACGGAGAGCTTTCCGCGCTGACTGCTGCCCAGACTCTTCCGGGTGAACTTCTGGTTAGCGGTTCTACCAGTCATGTCTGGCTGAACAAGGACTGGAAGCCGGTAAGGCTGGATCGGGCGCTGCCGGAGCTGTATCAAGCGATAACCGGGGCGCTCAGGGAAGAAGAAGGAGGAGCAGTATGATCAGGAACAAATGGCTGTGGGCTGCCTTGTTTATTATCCCGGCCGTGGAATTATTCGGGTTCATCTATGTCGCTGGTTATCTTGGAGCGCCCAAAACGCTGCTGCTCATTCTGGCTACTTCAGTGATCGGACTGCTTATGATGCGGTTCGAAGGCAAAAAGGTACTGCAGGACAGCAAAATACAAATGCAGGAAGGCAAAGTGCCCGGACGGACGATGCTGGACGGCTTGTGCATTTTTTTCGGCGGCCTGCTGCTGATTCTGCCGGGCTTTGTAACGGATATAATCGGCTTTTCTTTGGTGTTTCCGCTGACCCGGCCGCTGTACCGGGTTTTTCTGCTTAGATGGATTGAGAAGAAAATGAAAAATGGCACCTTCACCTTTTACCGCAGGTAACCGAAACCTGTCTATGCGCTGCTTTGTGTACCAGACGAATAGCATGAACCTAGGAAACGAAACAGAGCGGAAGCCGTCTACTTAGACGGCTTCCGCTCTGTTTCGTTATAAGGGACTGCTTTACAGTTCCCGCAGTACTCCATACACCTAGTTGGACTAATGCAGACGTCCGCTCACAATATAGCTGTGCAGCGCCCGGAACACACCGGCACGGTGGAAGGCGTCAAGGATGACCAGAATAACAGGACCCAGTAGAAGACCGAGCATGCCGAACAGCTGCAGACCGGCGAACATGCCGACCAGCAGGGTAAGCGGGTCCAGCCCGATGCTGCTTGCGAGCACCTTGGGCTCAAGCACCTGGCGGGTCACGAGAATGATCCCATAGAGCACCAGCAATCCGATGGCCAGAGCCAGGTTGCCGGTCATATAGGAGTACAGCGCCCAAGGGAGCAATATAACACCGACGCCAAGGTAAGGGACCAAATCAACGATGCCGACCGTCAGACCGATGGCAAAGGCGGAGTCTACGCCCAGCAGCAGGAGCCCGATAATGACGATAACCCCGGTAACGGAAATCAGCACTAACTGGGCCCGCAGATAGCCGGACAGCGCTTTGCGCAAATCACTCCAAATCTCGGAGACCGGTCTAAGCAGAGGCGCCGGCAGCAATGAAGTTAATTTTGCATTATGGCGATCCCAGCCGGTGCTGAGGAAAAAGGCGGCCAGCACGATCACAATCAGGATGGTTCCCATGCTTGGCAGCGCGGAAATCAGCTTCAGAATCATATTGAAAAAACCGGTGATCAACTGGGTCATGGCGTGGCCCACGGTTTCGGTAGTCCGGCTGATGTTGCTGTCGATAGTGGCATGATAGTCCGGGTTGTCGTGGTAAAACTGGTTGATTTGGTTAATAATATTCTGAATGCTGGCATTGCGGCCCAGCGACAGCAGCAGCTCCCGCCATTGGTCGGTATGGAGATCTAAGGTCTGCAGCAGCACAATCAGCTCTTTCACCAGCCGGGTAATCAGTGCAGTCAGTACAAGGGCCGTACCTCCGATATAGAACAGCAGCGAGAGCGAGACGGCGAGCCAGCCCGGAAGCTTAAAGCCTTTCAGGATCACTACGAGCGGATGAATGATATAGGCGAGCAGCCAGGCCAGGAGGAGCGGATAGAGGAGCGGAAGCAATACATAGATGGCCAGCATCAGCCCCGTAGCGGCGAGAACGACCCAAAGGCCGCGCAGCACTCTTTTTAACACTAGCGTGTCCATCGTTCATCCCTCCACTATTGCTGCTTCCGTATGAAAATAACTGCTCGTCTTATGTATATTCATAGATTGATTTTACAGACTATCAAAAGTCATAAAGCATGAAAACAGGGCAGACTCTATAACCTGAAAGCGCAATCATGAAACAGGAAGATCGGAAGTTTTTTTCTATCTCTCCGATAAAATCATTTGATGCGTGTCAAAGCTTCCACGTTGTTCACATAACCGTCAAAATCCGGTATGATTATTAAAGGTTCTACCCTGAAAGTTGGTTGCAATCTTTAAGGATGTCTTATCGCCTTCTTTTTATGTTTTTAAACCTTTAAAATGTAAATGTTTTCACGATGTTAGAAATGGATTTTATACCCTTGTTCGCAAAGGAGAGATATACTATGACAGCTACTAAAGGCCTGGAAGGCATCGTCGCCACAACTTCTTCAATCAGCTCGATTGTGGATGGCGTCCTCACTTACCGCGGATTTGATATTGATGATCTTGCGGAGAATGCCACCTTTGAAGAAACCGCTTATTTGCTGTGGTTTGGCAATTTGCCTACTACGCCTGAGCTGCAGGCTCTGCGACGTGATCTCAGCGCATTTGCACCGATTCCGGAGCAGGTCATTGCACAAATGAAGCTGTATCCCAAAGAAGCGAACACGATGGCTGCCCTGCGCTCCGCCGTATCAAGTCTCGCGCTCTATGATGAAGCGGCGGATGACATGAGCCGTGAAGCGAATGAAATCAAAGCAGTGAAGCTTCAGGCGCAGATTCCGACCATAGTGGCTGCGCTGGCGCGTATCCGCAAAGGTCTGGAGCCCATTGCACCCAAAGAAGGCTTGTCCATCGCAGAGAATTTTCTCTATATGCTATGGGGCAAACAGCCGGATGTCGTATCCGTCAAGGCACTGGATGCTGCACTGGTGCTGCATGCGGACCATGAGCTGAATGCCTCCACATTTGCCGGCCGCGTGACTGTGGCTACTCTCTCCGATATGTATTCCGGTGTGACGTCTGCGATTGGTGCCCTTAAGGGTCCGCTGCATGGCGGAGCGAATGAGGCCGTAATGAAGATGCTGGAGGAGATCGGCAGTCTGGATGCAGTGGAGCCCTATATTCGCGGGAAGCTGGAGCGCCGTGAGAAAATTATGGGCTTCGGACACCGTGTCTATAAGAATGGGGATCCGCGTGCCAAACATCTGATGAAGATGTCCCACGAGCTGGGCACCATGAAGAATGACACTACACTCTACGATATGTCCGTCAAGATTGAGGAGCTGATCACCGGGCAGAAGGGACTGAAGCCAAACGTGGATTTCTACTCGGCTTCGGTATACACACAGCTTGGCATTGAGCGGGAGTTGTTTACGCCGATTTTTGCCATTAGCCGCGCTTCGGGATGGACAGCGCATATTCTGGAGCAATATGTAGACAACCGGATCATCCGCCCGCGTGCTGAATACACAGGGATGTCCGAACAGAAATACGTTCCCGTTGACGAGAGATAAAGGCGGCCCTTGCGGGCCGCTCCACCCCTCTAGTAGAATGAATGTACGCAAGTGACTAACCAAACTAAACTAAACTTTTTAGGAGGATTCCCCACAAATGTTGAAACTAGAAAAATACGATCTGCCGACAGAAGGCGAACAAATCACGATTGAAGACGGCAAACTGGTGGTTCCGAATCATCCGATTATTCCTTTTATTGAGGGTGACGGCACTGGCCGCGACATTTGGAAAGCCTCCAAACGGGTGCTTGATGAAGCTGTTGCCAAAGCTTACGGCGGTTCAAAGAAAATTGCCTGGTATGAAGTATTTGCCGGCGAAAAGGCCTTCAATACATATGGTGAATGGCTGCCTAATGATACGCTGGAAGCCATTCGTGAATATATTGTAGCTATTAAAGGCCCGCTTACCACTCCAATCGGCGGCGGAATCCGTTCTTTGAATGTGGCGTTGCGCCAGGAATTGGACCTGTATGTATGTTTGCGTCCAGTGCGTTATTTCGATGGCGTGCCTTCACCGGTGAAACATCCGGAGCTGGTGGACATGGTTATTTTCCGTGAGAATACAGAAGACATTTATGCGGGTATCGAGTACCAGGAAGGCTCCGAGGCTGTCAAGAAAGTGATTGAATTCCTGCAGAAGGAAATGGGTGTGAACAAAATCCGCTTCCCGGAAACCTCCGGTATCGGCATCAAGCCAGTGTCTTCCGAAGGCTCGAAGCGCCTCGTGCGCGCTGCAGTTGAATATGCGATCAAGCATGGACGGAAGAGCGTAACGCTTGTGCATAAGGGCAATATCATGAAATTTACCGAAGGTGCGTTTAAGAACTGGGGTTACGAAGTGGCTGAGCAGGAGTTCGGCGACCAAGTATTTACCTGGAACCAATATGATGTCATCAAGGAACGTGATGGTGAAGCTGCGGCCAACGCTGCCCAGAAGGAAGCGGAAGCTGCCGGCAAAATCATCATCAAGGATGCAATTGCCGACATCGCTCTGCAGCAGGTATTGACCCGTCCGACCGATTTCGACGTGATTGCTACGCTGAACTTGAACGGCGACTACTTGTCCGACGCGCTTGCTGCTCAAATCGGCGGCATCGGCATCGCTCCGGGAGCGAACATCAACTATTTAACAGGGCATGCTATCTTTGAAGCAACACATGGTACGGCTCCGAAATATGCCGATAAGGACGTTGTGAACCCGGGTTCGGTCATTCTTTCCGGAGTAATGCTGCTGGAGCATTTGGGCTGGCAGGAAGCGGCTGACCTTATCTACAAAGGAATGAGCACCGCGATCAACAACAAAACGGTGACTTATGATTTTGCCCGTCAAATGGAAGGCGCAACAGAGCTGAAATGCTCTGCGTTTGCCGACGAAATTATCAATAATCTGTAGCCTGTAGGAGGATATCCCTTGGCCATCAAACGTTATAAAATTACAGTCGTGGGTGCCGGCTTCACCGGCGCTACCACGGCGCTTATGCTTGCCCAGAAGGAACTCGGCAACGTGGTGCTGCTGGATATTCCGCAGCTCGAGAACCCGACCAAAGGCAAGGCGCTTGACATGCTGGAAGCCGGCCCTGTGCAGAAGTTCGACAGCCAGATTACGGGAACCTCAAGCTATGAGGATGCTGCGGATTCGGATATCGTGATTATTACGGCAGGCATCGCCCGCAAGCCGGGCATGAGCCGCGATGATCTGGTGAATACCAATGCAGGAATTGTGAAATCGGTCTGCGAAAATGTGAAACGTGTCGCTCCGGAATCAATCGTAATTATATTGAGCAATCCGGTAGATGCGATGACTTATGTGGCTTACAATGCACTGGGCTTCCCCAAAAACCGGGTAATCGGACAATCCGGCGTGCTGGATACGGCCCGCTACTGTACTTTTATCGCCCAAGAGCTTAACGTTTCGGTTGAAGATGTACGCGGCTTTGTGCTGGGTGGACATGGCGATGATATGGTACCGCTCGTACGCTACTCCAGCGTTGGCGGCATTCCGATTGATACGCTGATTTCCGCAGAGCGTATTGCCGAGATTGTACAGCGTACACGAGTCGGCGGCGGCGAGATTGTCAGCCTGCTCGGCAACGGCAGCGCTTATTATGCGCCAGCGGCTTCCTTGGTCCAGATGACAGAAGCGATCCTGAAGGACAAGAAGCGGATTATTCCGGTAATCGCTCTGCTTGAAGGTGAATACGGCTATGATGGGCTGTTCATGGGCATTCCGGCGCTGCTGGGTGCGGACGGTATTGAGAAGGTATATGAACTGGAGCTTACGGCAGAGGAGAAAGCGGCTTTGGATAAGTCGGCAGATTCGGTACGTGCCGTTACTTCAGTAGTTACGATTTGAGCATTAGCCTGCGGGAGCCCCCATTTTAGAAATTAAAATGGGGGTTTTCTTTTCTTCTATTTGTTGGTTATGTATAATTGAAGTGTAACTAAAATCACTGAAAACAATAGAGGAGGTATGTTATGGGTCACTTTTTGTTTTTTCTACATATGATCGGTACATTGGCGCTGGGCTTTTATCTGGTGCTGCCGTTTGTTCTCGGGCGTGTCCAGAAGCTGAGCGTCCCTGCGAGAGAAGGAACGCTTAGTGCAATCGGCGGCTTCAACCGCTTCGCCCAGTACGGTCTCGTCATCCAACTGCTGACTGGCGGCTATATGATGACGAAGGGTGAATATTCGGTGCCGTGGATGATCGTGGTTGTTGTTCTGCTGCTTGCGATGTTTGCACTCGGCGGCATCATCAGCAAACCATTGCGTCTTGCCGCAGCCGGCATGCGCGAGAACCGTGACGTATCCGCAGAGACTGGCAAAATCCGTACCTTAAGCCTGCTGCTCATGGTGGCGCTGGTGCTAATGGTGTTTTTTATGGTGTACAACAGCATTATTTAAGACTTCCCTTCATAGAAAGACTACAGAAAGCCCGCCTCCGGAATGGCAAGGAGAGCGGGCTTTTGGGTGCAGACATTACTTCGGGACAAGTCTATCGGGTACCACCCCGCCATGCCGGTGTCACGGCTCAGCGCAGACAACGGTTTACAGCAGTTCGTTCAGGGAGAAAACATGGCTTTTCTCAAATTCAGCGAGGATTCCCGCCGGAAGCAGGCGTTGAAGCTCGAGCCGGGTACACCATTTATAATCCGAATGCTCTTCGGACAGCTGTACTGCATGGTCTGTGCTCCGGCACAAATAGGTGATAATGACAAGCTGCCTTGCCGGATCGGTTAGAAACGAGGTTGCATACAGCAGATTGCCGACAGTAACCGCAAGTCCGGTCTCCTCGTAAATCTCCCTTTCCAGAGCCGCCTCCAGGTCTTCTCCGAATTCTATTTTCCCGCCCGCACATTCCCAGGTGCCCGCTCCGACAGAATCTCTTGCCGCACGCCGAACAAGCAGAATCCGGCCTCCATGTACAATAACTCCTTTGACAGCAACGATGATGCTGCGAGTGTGTTTGACCATATTGCGTGCTCTCCCCTCTGCGCAGAGTCTGCATAAATCTGCAACTCCATTTGCTGGATTAGTGCTTTCTCTCTAAAGTATATCGCCTTCCCCGGCAAAAACGACTGACATTTTAGTTTGACCGCGCCCAAGGTGTGGTAAGTAACATAACGTAAAGCAAATGAAGAGATGATCTGCAGGTGCATAAACCAGGCACCCTGAGCCAACCCTAAAACGATGAGTAACCAACAGGTACACAGCGAAAGGAGAATGGATCATGCCAGACAACACGCAAACCAAAAAAACACTACCTCCGCAGGTGCAGGACCGCCAGCCCGGAATTGAAAGTGAAATGAATCCGCTGCCGGAGTTCGAGACTTCAGCCTATAAGGCGGCGGGCAAGCTGCTGGGCAAGGCGGCTCTGATTACAGGAGGAGACAGCGGTATTGGCCGGGCGGTTGCCGTTCATTTTGCCAAGGAGGGTGCGGATGTCGTTATTTCCTACCTCAATGAGCATTCCGATGCCGAAGAGACTAAACGCCAGGTGGAGCAAGAGGGGCGGAAGTGCATTCTGATTGCCGGCGATATTGGCGTGGAGGCGTTCTGCCAGGATCTGATCAATAAGACGGTGGAAGGACTCGGCAAGCTGGACATCCTGATTAATAATGCGGCCGAGCAGCATCCGCAGGAGAAGATTGAGGATATTACCTCCGAGCAGCTGGAGCGGACGTTCCGCACGAATATTTTTTCGATGTTCTATTTGACCAAGGCAGCCATGCCTCACCTGAAAAAAGGGTCCACGATCATCAACACGACTTCGATCACAGCCTACCGGGGCAGCCCGCAGCTGCTGGACTATTCGTCCACCAAAGGTGCGATACTCAGCTTTACCCGTTCGCTGTCGATGAATCTGGCGGACAAAGGCATCCGGGTCAATGCCGTAGCGCCGGGACCGATTTGGACACCGCTTATTCCGTCGACCTTTGACGCGAAGAAAGTCAGTGAATTCGGCGGCACGCAGCCAATGAAACGCCCGGGACAACCGGAGGAGCTGGCTCCGGCCTATGTGTATCTGGCTTCCGATGATTCATCTTATGTAAGCGGACAGGTAATGCATGTGAATGGCGGCGAGGTCGTAAACGGCTAAACGCGGTTGCTGATTCCACTGCTATGAATAATTAGAGTCTGGAGCGGACCCTTGGGTTCCGCTCTTTTTGATGCAGGCCTCTTTTAAAGGATGGCTCTTCAAGGAATAATATGTTAGTATATGAAACGTTAAGCGTAATTGAATATGAATTTGTCACTAGGGGTGCCGCAAGGCTGAGACGAACATACCCGTTCGGACCCTTTGAACCTGATCTGGTTTATACCAGCGTAGGGAAGTGGAGAACGAATAACTGCAGCGGGGCTGAATGGCCCGGTATTCCTGTATATATTCCAGACTGCCTCCTTTACGGGGGCGGTCTTTTTTGTATTTGCCGGTAATGCAAAAGAACAGGAGAAGGTGAACGTGTTGAAAGAGATACATTTGATCTCGGATGGAAGGCAGAATCCGGCGCAGTTTGTTCAGCTGGCTGCGGCTGTGCAATTCATAGTGGATTATATCCATCTCCGGGAAAAGGCAATGTCTGCGCGGGAGCTCATAGCTCTAACGGAGCAGCTGATCATAGCGGGGGTTCCGCCTGCCAAGCTGGTGATCAACGACCGGATAGACGTTGCTCTGGCCGCAGGGGCGGGCGGGGTCCAGTTGGCTTGGCACAGCCTGCCGCCTGCCGTAGCGCGCAGCGTAGCACCGGACCTGCGATTGGGAAGGTCGGTGCATTCCCCGGAGGAGGCGGCTGAATCCGGCCGGCAGGGAGCGGACTTCTGCCTGTTCGGGCATGTGTTTCCCTCAGCCTGCAAGCCGGGGCAGCGGGAACGCGGATTGCAGCAGCTGGCTGAGGCTGTCCGCTGCAGCAGCATTCCGCTGATCGCCATAGGCGGAATTGAGCCGGGCAATGCCGGAAAGGTTCTGGCAACGGGTGCTTCCGGAATTGCCGTAATGTCCGGAATATGCAGTGCAGGAGATCCTGTGGCCGCCGCTACAGCCTACAGATCAGCAGTTCAGGCCGTACCTTAAGTCTGAAGCCATGAATAATGCTCCTGCACCAGTTAAAGGAGGTGAGCAAGCATGAATTTGATCGTGAATGGAAAAGGCGGGGCCTATGAAGAGAGCTGCCGGACTGTAGCTGATCTGCTAAGCCGGTCCGAGTGGACCGGGAGACTGGTTATCGTGGAGCTGAACGGTGAGATCGTCGGCAAGGACGTTTATGGAGATACGCTGCTGAGCGAAGGTGACCGCGTAGAGCTGGTCCACTTTGTCGGCGGGGGCTAAAGTGCCAGTGTGTGTTGCCGGATGCAAGAAGCAAGAAGCAAGAGGCAAATGGTATGAGGTGAGTGGTAAGTGGTAGGAAGCAAGAGGCAAGAGGCAAGAAGCAAGAGGTAAGAAGCAGGAAGCAGGAAGCAGGAAGCAGGAAGTAGGAAGCAAGGAGCAAGGGCAGGGGGGAAGATGTAGTAAGCAAGAGTTAAAGGCAAGACGTAAGACGTAAGACATAAGAGGTAAGATAAAAACTCGGCGTATCAGCAACAGAAGCTCCGCATTTTAGCGGGCCACTATCTCAGGAGGCGATTTTATGCAAGATTCTTTCGTTATCGGCGGAATCCCTTTATCCAGCAGGCTGTTTATCGGAACCGGGAAATACAGCCGCAATACCCTTATTCCCGAAGTGATTGCACGCTCGGGTTCTCAGGTCATTACGGTGGCTCTTCGCCGGGTTGATCCGGAGAGTGACGACAACATTGTTATGCATATTCCCTCCCATATGACGTTGCTGCCCAATACCTCCGGCGCGCGCACAGCTGAAGAAGCGGTACGTATTGCCAGACTGGCCAGGGCGGCAGGGCTGGGCAATTGGGTGAAGATCGAGGTCATTAATGATCAGAAATATTTGCTGCCCGATAATATGGAGACAGTTAAAGCCACGGAAATATTGGCTGCAGAGGGTTTCGTTGTACTTCCGTATATGAGTCCCGATCTTTCCGCAGCTATCCGGCTCAAGGCAGCCGGAGCTGCCGCTGTTATGCCGCTGGGTGCGCCCATCGGCTCGAACCGCGGCCTGCAGACCAAGGAGTTGCTGCGGATTCTGATCGCAGAAGTGGATCTTCCGGTGATTGTTGACGCCGGTATTGGCAGACCTTCCGAGGCTGCTGAGGCAATGGAAATGGGCGCATCCGCCGTGCTGCTGAACACGGCAATTGCTACTGCGCGTGATCCGCTTCTGATGGCGGAGGCATTCCGTGAGGCGGTAACCGCAGGGCGCAAGGCTTATCTGGCCGGACTGGGGCCGGTGGAGGAGGCGGCAACGGCCTCTTCGCCGCTGACCGGCTTTTTGTTCTAGTCAATGCAGAGAAGGAAGGGAGGAAGAGCATGAGCTTTTTTGATACGGTGATTCGGTTAGAGCAGCTTCCTTACGAGACTTTATGGAAGCAGTATACTGCGGTGGATGTGAAGCGGGCGCTACGATTGGAACAGCTGGACGAAGACGGGCTGATGGCACTGCTGTCTCCCGCGGCGGAGCCTTACCTGGAGGAAATGGCGCAGAAAGCGCAAAGATTGACACGTACGCACTTCGGGCATGTGATGCAGCTGTTTACGCCGATGTATTTGGCCGATTTTTGCGTGAATCATTGCACTTATTGCAGCTTTAGCTCGATTTATGACTTTCCGCGCAAAAAATTGACACTGGAGGAGGTCAGGCAAGAAGCGGAAACTATCGCCGCCACAGGCCTGCGCCACATTCTGATTTTGACCGGCGAATCCCGGAGTGAAAGTCCGGCCACTTATGTGAGGGAGTGTGTGAAGGTGCTCCGTGACTATTTTTCTTCTGTCAGCATTGAGGTTAATCCGCTCTCTACAGAAGAGTACAATGAACTGAGGGTGGCAGGGGTAGACGGTCTTACCTTGTATCAGGAGGTCTATCATCAGGAGACTTATCGAAAGCTGCATGTGAAGGGTCCGAAGAGAGTCTACCGCAACCGTCTGGATGCGCCCGAACGCGGCTGCCGCGCCGGGTTTCGATCCGTGAATATTGGTGCCCTGCTGGGGATGTACGATTGGCGCCAGGAGGCTCTGGCAACTGCCCTGCATGCCAGATACTTGCAGGACAAGTACCCGGAGTGCGAGATCGGCTTGTCGATTCCCCGTTTTCGCCCGTATCTCGGAGAATTCAATCCGGCAAGTGATGTAACCGACCGTGCGCTGGTGCAGATCATACTGGCTTACCGCCTGTTTCTGCCCCGTGCGGGCATTTCATTGTCCACGCGGGAACCGGCAGCTTTACGCGATCATCTGGTCCATCTCGGCATCACTAAAATGTCCGCAGGAGTATCCACCGAGGTAGGCGGGCATACCCTTGAAGGCGGAACCCCGCAGTTTGAAATATCGGATGGCCGCAAAGTGCATGAAATTACAGAAATGTTGTATGCCAAGGGGCTGCAGCCGGTATTCAAGGACTGGGATATCCTGACAGAGCCGCTCCATTCACCAAAGATTACACCACACCATCAGGTGGACTCCCTGCGTTAATAAATTGGAAGCGATCAAATGCTGCATTCAATCTGCCGAATCTGCCCCGGGTTCACTGCTCATGCCAGCGGACAGCTCGTCCAGCGACATTTCAAACCCTGGAGCCATATGGGCCAGGAAATAATCCATCTCCGGCAGTTCCAGTATGCGCAGCTTTGTCGCGGTCTGCTCTTTGGCAGCGGCGAACTCGCGGTTGCCTGCAGCGACCTCCCAGACGCATTTCAGGTAGGCGTCCAGCACATCCGCTGCTTTGACATAGCGCAGCAGCCCGGCATCCTCTGAGCCGGGCGGGCTGTCCTGCGGCTGCAGGAGCGGCGTGTACACCGCGCTTAGCTCCGGCGGAATCATCGCCGCCAGACGTTCGGCGGCAACCCGCTCCATGTCGCGGAAGCTGGACAGCAGCCGCGGGTTGTTATGTTTCACCGGCGTAGCGATATCGCCGGTGAATACCTCGGAGGCGTCGTGGAACAGCGCCATCACCGCAGCCCGGTCGGCATTTAGCGACCGCCCGAAATGAGCGTTGCCGATCGAGCACAGCATATGGGCCAGCAGGGCTACCTGGAATGAATGCTGCGCCACGTTCTCCGGGGCGGTGCTGCGCATCAGGCTCCAGCGCTGAATATATTGCAGGCGATACAAATAGGCTGAAAAATGGTAGTTCAATTTTTAAGTAACCCCTTTCATGAGCCAATTAATATGATATTATAATAACTAATTGTAACAGAGTTTAGACAACCTGGAACTGATGGAGAGGAGTCCTGAATGAAGATGCAGCATTTTGAAGACAGCATTTATAATCTGATCGTAGAGACCTCCACAAATTTGCCGGGCGATGTGCGCAGGGCGGTAGCGAAGGGGCGCGCGCTGGAAGACAGGGCGACCCGCTCGGGACTTGCTTTGACCACGATTGCACAGAATATCGGAATGGCTGAGCTTCAGGTATCGCCGATCTGTCAGGATACGGGGATGCCGACGTTTATTATTCATACACCTGTAGGCGTTAACCAGATAGAAATGAAAAAAGATATACACAGCGCCATTGTCCGGGCGACCCAAAACGGCAAGCTGCGTCCCAATTCGGTAGATTCGCTTACCGGCGAGAACAGCGGAGACAATCTGGGCGCCGGGACACCGGTAATCCATTTCGAACAATGGGAAGAAGAGGGCGTGGATGTCCGGCTCATCCTGAAGGGCGGCGGCTGCGAGAACAAAAATATCCAATACAGCCTTCCGGCAGAGCTGGAAGGACTGGGCAAAGCTGGCCGTGACCTCGACGGCATCCGCAAATGTATTCTCCATGCCGTCTATCAGGCACAGGGACAGGGCTGCAGTGCGGGCTTCATCGGTGTGGGCATCGGCGGAGACCGCACGACAGGCTATGAGCTGGCCAAGAAGCAGCTGTTCCGTAAGGTGGAGGATATCAACCCGGTAGAGGATCTGGGCAAGCTGGAAGAATATATTATGGAGAATGCCAACAAGCTGGGCATCGGCACGATGGGTTTCGGCGGCGAAGTCACGCTGCTGGGCTGCAAGGTGGGAGTGATGAACCGGCTTCCGGCGAGCTTCTTCGTCTCGGTGGCCTATAATTGCTGGGCCTTCCGCCGCCAGGGCGTGTTGGTTGATCCTGCGACCGGCAAGATCAGGGAATGGCTGTATGAGAGCGGCACGGGGATTTCCGTTGATGATGCTGGAGTACCTTCGCCCGAGCCGGTAGCTGTGCATGCCGCAGGTGCTGCCGGGTCCGGTGTCGTTCCCGGGGATGCCACGATTCCAGGGGCTCCGGCTGTTTTGTCGGCCGCTGAAGCTGCTGAAGGAGCAGGGCAACCTGCAACGGCCGGCGGATCGCGCGAGGTCCGGCTGACGACGCCGATCAGCGAGGAAGATATCCGCAGCCTGCGGGTGGGCGATGTGGTAATCCTGTCCGGGGAAATGCATACCGGCCGCGATGCGCTGCATAAATACCTGATGGACCACGAAACGCCGGTTGATCTGAACGGTGCAGTCATTTATCACTGCGGTCCGGTCATCCTGAAGGATGAGGAAGGCTGGCATGTAAAAGCGGCAGGGCCGACTACAAGCATTCGCGAAGAACCGTACCAAGGGGATATTATTAAGAAATTCGGCATCCGCGCCGTGATCGGCAAAGGCGGAATGGGCCCCAAAACGCTGAAGGCTCTGCAGGAGCATGGCGGCGTATATCTCAACGCTATCGGCGGAGCCGCGCAATATTATGCCGAATGTATCAAGAAGGTCAATGCAGTCGACTTTATGGAATTCGGAATCCCTGAGGCGATGTGGCATTTGCAGGTAGACGGCTTTGCGGCAATCGTAACGATGGATTCGCACGGCAACAGCCTGCATGCTGATGTGGAGAAGGATTCTGCAGCCAAGCTGGCCCAGTTCCGCGAACCTGTGTTCAAATAAGTTATCAGGAAGATAAAGACCACAATAACAGAAGCCAACCTTCATTTTCACTCTGGAGCGAGGCTTCTTTTTTTGCCGATGTTCAGAAGAATTAAGGAGAAAAAACGAAGAAATTTAAATTTCTTGACAAGGCATACGTTTGCATGGTAATTTCTTCTAGAAGGAAACCGGTTTCCCGAATTGCAATGCAGTGAGGCAAGTGATGGAAATGCATGTACAGTCTAACACAGGTTTTGTAAACGCTTTTATGAGAGGGAGATGAGAATGAAACGTAAACCATGGCTTATTCCCGTTCTAATCACGTCCATTGTTCTTTCGATCACGATGAATTTATTTGTGGTCCCGCCGTCGCAGGTTGAAGCCGCCAGCATAGGCACCGTTACCGAAAATGATACGATTTATCAGATTATGGTTGACCGCTTTAATGATGGGGATACAACCAATAATGCCACCGGCGCAGCAATCCGTTACGGGGAGAACTCAGAAGAAGATTTCCGTTATATGAAGGGCGGCGACTGGCAGGGGGTTATCGACAAGCTTCCCTATATTCATAACATGGGATATACGGCAATCTGGATTTCTCCGGTCGCTGAACCACAAATGACGAACCGCGAGAACAACGGTACAGGGAAAAACACGGCTTATCATGGATACAACGTGAAAAACCCCAATGCTGCCAACCCGTATTTCGGGACTAAAGAAAAGCTTAAGGAGCTGGTGGACAGCGCCCATGCTCTGGGAATAAAAGTGATTATTGATGTTGTGCCGAATCATATTGGGGACTATATGCTCGGCAGTCAGGCTTATTATGATATCCCGGCATTGCAGCCAGCTGCCCCTTTTAATAATACATCCTGGTATCATCATAACGGGGATATCAACTGGTCGCTGGCCGACGGAAGATATGATCAGTGGGCTCAGGACTACCTGGAGAATCATGATCTCGGCGGGCTGGATGATATTGATTTCGATGTTCCGGCTGCCAAGCAGGCTGTGTTCAATTCCATCAAGGGCTGGTTTGATTATACAGGGGCAGACGGCGCCCGTGTCGATGCAGCCAAGCTGATGAAACCTACGGACATTGGAGAGCTGCAGAATCTGCTGAACGTCAATACCTTCGGCGAGAACTTTGACGGCAATGCCGAATTTGTCTCCCGCTGGGTGGGTAATAACAAGGAATGGGGAATGCTCGACTTCCCGTTGTTTTTCTCCGTGCTGAACAGCTTCGCCTATGGTCAGTCTTTCGAGTCCAATATCAAAAGTACGCTGGCGCTCGATTCCCTTTACAATGGAAATGCTAACCATATGGTCACCTTTATAGATAATCATGACCGCAACCGTTTCCTGACAGAAGCCGGAGGAAACGTCGAGAAGCTGCAAAATGCTTTGTCCTTTATTTTCACTGTACGCGGAACCCCGGTGGTCTTCCAGGGCACAGAGCAGAATAAGGGCAACGGCAACGGCCAGATTATGACCGGCGGAATCGCCGATACCTGGAACCGCTGGTCGATGGTGAAACGGGATGCAAGCGGCAATGTGATTCAGAACTATTTTAATGAAGACGCGAGCACCTTCAAGCATATCGCCAAGCTGAATGAAATCCGCAAAAATAACCCGGCTCTGCGCACCGGCACCCAGCGTGAAATGTGGTCTGCCCAGAACCTGTACGCGTTCTCGCGCCGCATTGACACCGGAGCCAATGTCGGCCAGGAGGTCATCTCTGTATTCAGCAATGCCTCGAACGGTTCGCAGACCCTCACTATCCCGCTGCGCGCTGAAAGCACACTGACTGCTGGAACGGTTCTGCTGAACCAGTTCAATACGTCTGACAAAGTGACAGTGCAAGCGGGAGGAGCAACGGGCAAGCAAATCACAGTAACTGTGGGCGCAAATACAGCCAAAGTCTACTCCAAAACACAGCCTGTTTCAGAAAACGAACCTCCGTCTGTGCCAACCAATGTGACAGCCACTGTGCAAAATGCATCCAGTGTACTGGTAAGCTGGACAGCGTCAACGGACAACGTTGGGGTAACTGGCTATGAGGTTTACCGCAATGGTGTCAAGGTTGGGACTACTACTACCCCATCTTATACGGATAACGGGTTAGCGGGTAATACCAGCTATTCTTATACAATAAAAGCTTTTGATGCTGCATCCAATCTGTCGGGATTCAGCTTAGCCGCTCTAGTTGTTACACCTGCGGGGAACAATGTGACGATCTACTATAAGCAGGGCTATACCACACCGTATATCCATTACCGTCCGGCCGGAGGGACCTGGACGACGGCACCTGGCGTAGCCATACCGGCAGCAGAAGTGGCAGGCTACAATAAAATAACGGTCAATATCGGTGCTGCTACCCAGCTTGAGGCCTGCTTCAACAACGGAAGCAGCACATGGGACAGCAACGGCGGCAGCAATTATTTCTTCGGCACCGGCACCTGGACCTATACACCGACTGGAAATATCCAATCCGGCGGACCCGTGGCGCCGACAGCTACACCAACGGTGACACCGACTCCAACGCCGACAGCTACACCGACGGTGACACCTACGCCAACACCGACAGCCACACCGACGGTGACGCCAACACCAACGCCGACTGCAACAGCAACGCCAACAGCAACGGTGACGCCAACAGCGACACCTGTGGGCAATACGGCGACGATCTATTACAAGAATGCAGCTTTCAGCAATTCCTATATCCATTACAAGCTGGACGGTTCAACGACCTGGACGACCACGCCAGGCGTGCAGATGGAGTCATCCTCCTATGCGGGTTATAAAGTACTAGAGATTCCGCTGGGCAATGCGGCGGGTCTGACCGCTGCCTTTAATAATGGCAGCGGCACATGGGACAGCAACGGCGGCAAC
Organism: Paenibacillus sp. FSL H3-0321; assembly: GCF_038002865.1. Taxonomy (NCBI): domain Bacteria; kingdom Bacillati; phylum Bacillota; class Bacilli; order Caryophanales; family Paenibacillaceae; genus Paenibacillus; species Paenibacillus sp. FSL H3-0321. The sequence continues at coordinate 6,750,213 of NZ_JBBODH010000001.1, forward strand.
AATTATCACTTTGGTGCGGGGAGCTCGAGTCTGGTGAACGGCAGCTTGTCGGCTGGAGAACCGCAGGCTGACAGCGTGACGTTCCGGGTCAGTGTTCCGGGTACTACGCCTGCAAGCGGACCGGTGTATCTGACCGGCTCCTTTAACAGCTGGAACGCAGCGGACCCTGCTTACCAGCTGACCAAGGGAAGCGACGGCGTATATTCGATTACACTCAGCCTGCCTGCAGGAACTGCTGTGCAGTATAAGCTGACCCGCGGAAGCTGGGCGGCCGTAGAAACCGCCTCAGGCGGTACGGACATCGCCAACCGGACACTGACACCGGCAGGCGGAGCGCAGACAGTCACGCTGACCGTGCAGCGCTGGAAGGATCAATAACAGCTGCCATTAAATCTCTGCCACACTAATCGGTTTCCAAATGGATGTTTAAAAACAAGGAGCGGCTCCCCGGGAGGCCGCTCCTTGTTTTTAGTTCTGCAATCTCAAGCTCAGAACAGCTCATGGCTAAGCTAATTCCGGACAACATGTCTTAACGTGGATTCCCGGGCTATAAGCTCCGGTTCCAGCAGCAGCTGTCGTGATCCCGTATTTTTGCTCTGGATAAGATCCATCAGCCATTGGCCGGAGGTTACCCCAAGCTTGAAGGTATCTATATTCAATGAGGTCAGGGGAGGTGTGGTGTATCGGGAGAAAGGATATTCATCAAAAGCGGCCACACCGAGCTGTGCGGGGATTGCGATGCCTAGCTCGCGGGCGGCTCTTAGCACGCCGAAGGCGACATAATTGGTCATACATACGATGCAGTCGGGCCGGTCACCACCCTGCAGAAGCTGCATGGCGGCGCGGTAGCCTTCATGCTCGTCGGCTTGCCCATTCACAATTAATCTTTCCGGGGCGGACCTGTCTGCCTGGTTCAAAGCCTTAAGATAGCCGTTTAAGCGGGAGGTGAAGATTCGCTCATGCGGCTCTCCGCCAATGAAAGCGGGCTGGGAGTAGCCCTGCTCCAGCAGGTGGCGTGTCAGCATTCTGCCGCCGGCTTCATTATCGAAATCCACCCAGCTGGCCGGATCGTTGCTTTCGCCAATGGAGATGTAGGGAAATCCAAGCTGATCGAGCTGCGCGGAAAGTTCTTCCGTCAGAACTGAATTGTTAGCGATAATTCCGTCGACACGCTGATTGTAGACCAGTCTGTTCAGGAAATCTCCCTCTTCATCATTATGCTGCACATTGCAGAGGGTCAGCTCATATTTCAGCGGACCGATCACGCTCTCTATTCCACCTATAATGTTATAGAAGAATTGATTCAGAAATTCGCTTCCTTTGGACATGTCAACCAGCAGCCCCACGGTATTACTGCTCTGCCTGGCAAGACCGGTGGCGATGCTGCTCGGGGTATAGTTCATTCGTTTCATAATTTCACGGACTCTGCGTTTGGTGTCCTGCGAAATTTTCGGAGAATCGTTCAGTACCTTGGAGACAGTAGACTTGGCGACATTGGCGGCTTTTGCAACATCCGAAATCGTTACTTTCATTAGATTTCCCTCTCGAATTTAACAGGTTTTGTAATGATAATACCATAAATCGGGTGGAGCCTTAATGTTTTACGTCTCTGCTGGAAGCACATGCTGTCCTATTTTTACACTGCGTTGATAATTGCCTGGAGAACTGGTATTTTAGCCAAAATGGAGGTAGGATGTTCTCAATGACATAATGACAAGGAAGAGGATTTTCAGATGAAACCGTTTCGTATCCGGCTTACTTTTATACTGATGACTATGATCGGGATTTCCATGATCGGCGCCGGACTTACCATGGCCCAATTGTTTAAGGACTCCCATATTGCGGCCCTGGAGGAAAACATGTCCCGGGAAATAAAGCTGCTCTCCGGAACGCTTCAGTTTGCCGATATGAACAGCTCCGGCGCATTGAATTTCTATACGGAGCAGGCCAAGCATATCTCTAAGCTGACCAATTCCCGGATCACCTTCATTACCAAGGACGGCAAGGTCATCGGCGATTCGGAGAAGGATCCGCTGCAAATGGACAATCACTCCACCCGTGAGGAGGAAGTGCTGGCCGCCAAGGAAGGAATCGGACGGGCGATCCGTTACAGTGATACACTCGACCGGCAAATGCTGTATGTAGCCGGAGCTGTAGTCTCGGATCAGGGGTTCGACGGTTATATCCGGCTCTCCATGGAGCTGAACGCGGTGACGGAAGGACTCAGCCGGGCTTGGCTGATTATGGCCGGGGGACTGGTTCTGCTGTTTATTGCAGCAACCCTGGTGAGCTACAAGGTGGCTTCAAGCATGACCTCTCCGCTGGAGCAGATTACACGAGTGGCCCGGCGTATTACCGACCTGGATTATGATGCCCGAGTGCCGATGAAGCGTAAGGATGAGATCGGTCAGCTTGCCACAGCAATCAATGCCATGGCCGACAGCCTGCAGACCCAGCTGAAGACGATCCGTGACAACGAGGATTTGCTGCAGAGCGTGCTGGATAATATGACCGGCGGCATTGTGATGATCAATGCGGAGGGCGAGATCGCGCTGCTGAACCGGGCATCGGAACATCTGCTGGACGTGAAGAACAGTGAAATGGCCGGTTATTCCTACAAGGAAATTAAGCATCATTATGAGCTTACCCGATTGATTGACGAGGGAGTTACCCGTAAGGAGGCAATCCACGAGGAGCGGAGCATTTATAACCCGGCCGAGCGGATCGTCCGGCTTGACGGCGTACCGATGATGCAGGATGGCTCTTACCGGGGCATGTTGTTCCTGCTGCAGGAGGTGACGGAAATCCGCCGTCTGGAGAAGATGCGCAGTGAGTTCGTGGCCAACGTCTCACATGAGCTGAAGACACCGGTGGCTGCGGTAAAAGGATTTGCCGAGACCCTGCTTGGAGGCGGCGTTACGGATGAGAAGACGGCACGTTCTTTCCTGCAGATTATTTATGATGAGAATGAACGGTTGAACCGGTTAATCGGGGATATTCTGGAATTGTCCAAAATCGAATCGAAGCGCGTGCAGCTCGAATGCTCTCCTGTCCATTTAATTGAATTTTTTGATTCCGTACTGGGGACGCTCAGCAAAGTGGCAGAAAAGAAAAAAATCAGCCTCAGTGCAAATGTGCCGAACGAGCTGTTCGTCGAGGGTGACGAAGACAAGCTGCGCCAGATCTTTATGAATCTGCTCTCCAATGCAATCAATTACACGCATGATGGGGGAAGTGTGAAAGTAACCGTCGTCAACGGCCATAAAGCGGACGGCACGGAAACGGTTGTCTTTACCGTCAGCGATACCGGCATGGGCATTCCCCGCAAGGATTTGCCGCGGATTTTTGAACGCTTTTACCGGGTGGATAAGGCGAGATCGAGAAGCTCTGGCGGAACCGGCCTCGGATTGTCAATCGTGAAGCATCTGGTGGAGCTGCATCGCGGTTCGATTACGGTGGAGAGTGATCTCGGCATCGGCAGCTCGTTTATTCTGGAATTGCCGCTGCTGCAGGAGCAGGCAGAATAGGATGAAGCCCCGTTTACAGCTGGACACGCTCCCGGCAGTGCGTTTTCAAATTTGCCAGTGAGCCCTTCAAGGTTTACTATGGAATTGAATTCTTTTTAAAAATTCAGAAGTCTTTAAGATTTTACACCGAGTTAACATTCCGGTGATATGATGGGCTTGCGAACTGATTTGTAAATTTAAAAACATATGAAGACGGGGGAACCTATGGCACAACGATTGCTTGTCATTGAAGACGAACCGACGCTGGCACGGCTGCTGTCCTATAATTTGACGCAGGAAGGTTATGAAGTGACGGTGGAGGATCATGGAACGGCAGGATATGACCGTGCGACTAGAGAACCTTTTGACCTGATCGTACTGGACCTTATGCTTCCGGGAATGAACGGGATTGATATTCTTGATAAACTGCGCGGACAAGGCATCCGTACGCCTGTTATCGTGCTGACTGCCAAAAATGCCGAAGAGGATGTAGTCCGCGGCCTGAAATCCGGTGCTGATGATTATATAACCAAACCTTTTGGTGTATCGGAATTGCTTGCCCGGGTCAGCGCTGTACTCCGGCGGATCTCCGGACTTGCCGAAGAAGTCCAGCCGGAAGCTGTTGTATCGGCATCGACGATTATTCTGGGACAGCTGGAGATTTACCCTGAACGGTATGAGGTTTCTCTGGGCGGAGTCAGCATTAATCTGCGGCCGAAGGAATTTGAAGTGCTGCTGTATCTGGCGCGCAAGCCGGGAGTGGTGCTGACGCGCGACGATTTGATGAATGCCGTGTGGGGCTTTGATTATATTGGCGGACAGCGGACGGTGGATGTCCACGTTAGCTCACTGCGCAAGAAACTGGAGCTTGATCCGGAATCGGTCCATATTGATTCGATTCGCGGTGTAGGTTACAAACTGGTAGTTAGCAAGAAAAGAGCGCCTGTCATTTGAAATGACGGTGTTCTTTTTTTAAAATATACAAAGAAATGAAATAATAAGATCATCGGCATTTCGTGAAAACGGGACGATTGTTACCGATTTTACACTGCGTTAACAATTCTCTTCAACTCTATTTACACTGAAAGCTTATCATGGGGAACGAAGATGATGAGAAGGAGACGCAAAAACTAATGAAATCCATCATTGACATAGAGAAACTTGATCTCTACTATGAGTCTTTTCATGCACTGAAGGCTGTGGATCTGCAGATTCCGGAGAAACAGGTGACAGCTTTTATCGGTCCCTCCGGCTGTGGTAAATCTACATTACTGCGCACACTAAACCGTATGAACGACATGATTCCCGGAACACGTATTGAAGGTAAAGTGAACATCAGCGGCAAAAATATTTACAGCGATGAGGTTGAGGTGGAGAGCCTGCGCAAGCAGGTCGGCATGGTATTCCAGCAGCCCAATCCATTTCCCAAGTCGATCTACGACAACGTGGCCTACGGCCCCCGTCTGCATGGCGTCCGCGCCAAAGCGGAGCTGGACGAACTCGTAGAACAAAGTCTGCGGCAATCCGCGCTTTGGGAGGAAGTTAAGGATTTTCTGAAGAAATCTGCACTTAGCCTGTCCGGTGGACAGCAGCAGCGTCTTTGCATTGCCAGAGCGCTTGCGGTACAACCGGATATTCTGCTGATGGATGAGGCAACCTCCGCGCTTGACCCGGTTTCCACACTGAAGATTGAGGAACTGGTTCAGGAGCTGCGCGATAAGTACACCATTGTTATGGTCACACATAATATGCATCAGGCGGCCCGGGTATCGGGCAAAACCGTGTTTTTCCTGAACGGTGTAATTGTAGAGGCTGCGGATACGGAACTGTTGTTCTCCAATCCAAAGGACTCCCGCACAGAAGACTATATATCCGGCCGCTTCGGCTAACCCCCCCGCAGGGACCCGTTCCTGGAAATGACAAGCTGACCATACGTTTTTGAGGAGGATCGCTTTTATTATGATTCGCAGAAAAGAATTCGATAAAGATCTGGAAGAACTACGCAGTCTGCTGCAGCAGATGGGCGAGCATGTAACGGATGCTCTGGAAGGTGCAATCGTAGCTTTGCAGACTCTTGACACCGTACGTGCACAAGAAATCGTCAAAGCCGATTTACGGCTGAATGCCATGGAAGACAGAATAATGGAAATCGGTTCACGGCTGATTATTACCCAGCAGCCCGTAGCCAAGGACCTGCGCCGAATTATTGTTGCGTTCAAAATATCCAGCGATCTGGAGCGTATGGGCGATTTGGCACTGGATGTAGCGAAGGTTACACTGCGCATTCAGGGCCAGCAATTGATCAAACCGCTGGTGGATATTCCGCGGATGGCTGAAATTGTGGCCGTCATGATCGACGAGGCGATTCAATCCTATCTGGATGAGAACACCGATCTGGCGTACAAGATGGCCCAGGATGACGATCAGGTCGATCATTTGTACAGCGCAACAATTAATGAGCTGTACACTTATATGGTCGAAAAGCCGGAATCGCTGAATCAGGCGATGCTGTTGACGCTGGTTGGACGCTATATCGAGCGGATTGCCGATCACGCCACCAACATCGGCGAAAGTGTGGTTTATCTCGTAACAGGCAAGCGCCCGGATCTGAATCAATAACGAAGGCACGATAGAGCCGGTGCTGGCTGACCTTCTTGAGCAGCCCCGGATGAATTTCGCGTGTACCTACTAAGCAGCAAACTCCTGTACTGGAGGCTTGCTGCTTTTTTCATTTTTATTTAGAGGCTAAGCAGTTTTAGCAAGGGTAATAATGGAAATCCTACATTAAATACATAAATTCGGGCACTTCCTCTAATTAGCGGGCAGGAACTTGCTTTAGCGGTAGAATCCGCAGTTCATTTCGGATGTCTTGGTTCTTTTTTGAGCGGGGCATATGTTACTATGTAGGGAGTAAGCAAGATAAAGGCGAGGTGCTATAGTGGACAAGTTGATACTAATCGATGGAAATAACATCATTTATCGCGCATTTTTCGCCATGCCGCCGCTGACGAATACGGCGGGGCAGCAGACAAATGCGGTATACGGATTTACGACGATGCTGCTGCGTTTAATAGAGGAGCATAAGCCGAGTCATCTGATCGTTGCATTCGATGCCGGAAAGATTACATTCCGGCATGAAGGATATGAAGATTATAAGGGCGGCCGTCAAAAGACACCGCCGGAGCTCTCCGAGCAGTTTCCGATGCTGAAGGACCTGCTGCGTGATATGGGGGTGCCGCAGTTTGAGATTTCCGGTTACGAAGCTGACGATATTATCGGCAGCATCTCGCGTGAGGCTGATGAAGCCGGACGCCAGGTAATGATCGTGTCCGGGGACAAGGATATGCTGCAGCTGGCCTCTGAGTATACGACGGTGGCACTGGTCCGTAAGGGCGTTACAGAAGTCGAGCTGTACGGGCCGCAGCAAATCCGCGAGAAATACGATCTGACGCCGGAGCAGATCATCGACCTTAAGGGGCTGATGGGCGATGCCAGTGATAACATTCCCGGAGTGCCTGGCGTAGGCGAGAAGACCGCACTTAAGCTGCTGCACCAGTTCGGTTCGGTCGAAGGCGTGCTGGCCGGAACCGGCGAGCTGAAGGGCAAGATGAAAGAGAAGCTGGAGGAACATGCGGACAGTGCTGTGATGAGTAAGAAGCTGGCAACGATCTACCGCGAGGTTCCGCTGGAGCATGCCTGGGAGGATATGGAATTCACCGGAATTAAGGGGGATACCGCCGGCCCGGCACTCGCCAAGCTGGAATTCAAATCCCTGCTTGAGCGCCTGTCGCTGAGCGCTTATTCGCCCAGCAGTGATGGAGCTATTGAAGCGGTTGAAGCTGCCGTCCTGGATATTACCATCGTCGGTGAAAGTGAGCTGGAGGACTTGATCTCCGCTCTCCCGGGCATTTCCGCGCTACATGTGGAATCAAACGGTGAGAACCCGCACCGTGCAGAAGTGATTGGCCTTGGCCTGTCTTCGCCGGAGCGGCATTACTTCGTGCCGTTTGCACTGCTGCAGAGCCATGCTGCAGCTCCGCTGCGGGCCTGGCTGGGAGACAGCAAGGCACCGAAGAGCGGTTACGATCTGCACCGCGCCGACCTGGCGCTGCATTGGCAGGGGATTCCTTTTGCCGGAGCAGCCGATGATGTGCAGCTTGCTGCGTATCTGCTGGATCCGACGGAAGCGAATCAGAACCTGAATGATCTTACCGCCAAATATGGCCTGCCCCGCTTATCTCCGGATGAAGAGGTGTTCGGCAAAGGCGCCAAATATAAAATACCGGAGCTTGAAATCCTCGGCAATCATGTGGCGCGCAAAAGCGCTACCGTGCTTGGTATCGTCGAGAAGCAGCAGCAGGAGCTGACCGAGACGGCAATGACCGGACTGTTCGAAGATCTCGAAATGCCGCTGTCGCGCATTCTTGCCGATATGGAAAAACAGGGGATTGCCGTCAATAAAGAAGATCTTAAAGAGCTGGGGAAAGAATTCGAAGCCCAGATTTCCAAGCTGGTTGCTGAAATCTACGAGATATGCGGAACCGAGTTCAACCTGAATTCGCCTAAGCAGCTCGGGGAAATCCTGTTTGTGAAGCTGGGTCTGCCTGTCGTCAAGAAGACCAAAACAGGCTATTCCACTGATGCCGAGGTGCTGGAGAAACTGGCCCCTTATCATGATGTGGTGCGTCTGATCCTGCAATACCGCTCGATCGCCAAGCTCCAGTCCACCTATGTAGAGGGGCTGCTCAAAGAAGTCTCCGAAGTGACCGGTAAGGTTCATACCTTCTACCGGCAGACCATTGCCGCAACAGGAAGGCTTAGCAGCCAATTTCCGAACCTGCAGAACATTCCGATCCGGCTGGAGGAAGGCCGCAAGATCCGCAAGGTCTTTGTACCGTCCGAACCGGGCTGGTCAATTCTGGCGGCAGATTACTCGCAGATCGAACTCCGCGTGCTGGCACATATTTCCGGTGATGAGCGGATGAAGGAAGCCTTTCTGCATGATATGGATATTCATACCAAGACAGCGATGGATGTGTTCGGAGTCACGGCTGACCAGGTAGACAGCAACATGCGCCGGTCCGCCAAGGCGGTTAACTTCGGCATTGTGTACGGCATCAGTGATTACGGACTGTCGCAGAACCTGGGGATTTCCCGCAAGGAAGCATCACATTTTATTGAGCAGTACTTTGAAGTATATGAGGGTGTACGCCGCTACATGGACGATATCGTGATTGATGCCCGCAAGCAAGGTTATGTAACCACGCTGCTGGAACGCCGCCGCTATCTGCCGGAGATCAATGCGAAGAACTTTAATCTGCGCTCATTTGCCGAACGTACGGCGATGAATACCCCAATTCAAGGGACGGCTGCAGACATTATCAAGCTGGCTATGGTCCATATGGACAAGGCGCTGTATGAGCGCGGGCTGAAGAGCCGCATGCTGCTGCAGGTGCACGATGAGCTTGTCTTCGAGGTGCCGGAAGATGAGCTTGAGCTGATGAAGGAATTGCTGCCCAAGGTTATGGCCGGCGCGCTCAAGCTCTCTGTGCCGCTGAAAGCAGAGGTAAGTTATGGAAGTAACTGGTATGAGGCGAAATAGACTCCCCGCAGGCCCGGCAATTCCGGTATAATGGAGGAGAGGTGAGCCATTATGCCGGAATTGCCGGAAGTAGAAACAGTCAAGAGAACACTTAATGAATTAATTAAAGGCAAGCAGATAGAGAATGTCACCGTCCGGCTGCCGCGGATTATCCAGCGTCCGGACGATACTCAGGCTTTTGCCCATATGCTGGCAGGCCATAGCGTGGTTCATGTGGAGCGCAGAGGCAAGTTTCTGCGTTTTGTATTTGACGGTTTGGTAATGGTCTCCCATCTGCGGATGGAGGGCCGGTACGGTCTTTTCCAGGGAGATGAGCCGCTGGACAAGCATACGCATGTCATCTTCCATTTCACTGACGGCACCGAGCTGCGTTATACGGATGTGCGTCAATTTGGTACCATGCATTTATTCCAGCCGGGCGAGGATCTTCTCCTTAAGCCGCTGAGCAAGCTGGGGCAGGAACCGCTTGATCCTTCCTTTACAGTGGAGAGATTCAAGGAAATTGTCTCCGGCAAAAATACCAAAATCAAGCCGCTGCTGCTGAATCAGGAATATGTGGTCGGCATCGGCAATATTTATGTAGATGAGGCGCTGCACCGCGCCGGTATTCACCCGGAGGTGAGCGCGAAGGCGCTTACGGAAGAGCAGTTGAACAAGCTGCATCATGCGATTGTGGCTACACTGACCGAAGCGGTGAATGCCGGGGGTTCCTCTGTGAAGTCGTATGTCAACGGCCAGGGAGAAAGCGGCAGCTACCAGCAGCAATTGCTCATTTACGGACGCAAGGACCAGCCCTGCGCCACCTGCGGTACACTCATTGAGAAGAGTGTTGTAGGCGGCCGGGGCACTCATATTTGCCCAAGCTGCCAGCCTTTGGCTGCGGCGGTTAAGTAGGGCATCGCACTAGAGCAAGAGATGATTTACAGGCATCATACACCACTGCTGTTCATGCTGCTGCAAAAGCGAGGCACCGACTGTCTGTCCCGCCCATATACTGTGTGAAGAATGCTCAATAAAGCGAACGGAGCCCGCGGAACGTTCCGCACGGGCTGCCGGTTCTTCACGGGAGGGATTGCGGGTGCTCAGCCCCTTGTTTTCATTGCTGCTGCTGGCTTTTGCCCTGAGCTTGGACGGTTTTGGTGTAGGCATTACATATGGACTCCGCAAAATGAAAATACCGCTGCTCTCCATTATGATTATCTCGCTTTGCTCGGGGATAGTCATTTGTGTCTCTATGCAGGTAGGTGTGCTGCTGGCGAAGGTAATTTCACCGCAGGCCGCTTCAAGCATCGGCGCGATTATTCTGGTCCTGATGGGCTGCTGGTCCCTCGTCCAGATGCTGATTCAGAAGGAGAAGGAGCACAGTCCGGGAGGACGGGAGACAGGAACGGTACTGCTGTCGGGAGTGGCTTCCAAGGGGGAGGCTGCAACTGCTGACCTTGCAGATACGACTGCAGATTCTGTGAGTGAGATCGAAAAAGACGCGCAGAAGGCGGCAGTCTTTTCACTGGAGCTCCGCCATCTCGGGGTGGTCATCCAGATTCTCCGTACGCCGTCTTCGGCCGATATGGACGCCTCCGGGAGCATTTCCTCCATGGAAGCGATGCTGCTCGGAATAGCACTGTCGCTGGATGCTTTCGGAGCGGGTCTTGGGGCTGCACTGCTGGGATTCAGTCCGGTATCCACTTCGCTTATGATCGCCCTGTTCAGCGGAACCTTTCTACTGCTGGGCATGAGAACAGGCCTTAAGCTGTCTGGACGTTACTGGATGAAGCATGCTGCCGTACTGCCTGCGTTAATGTTAATTGCAATGGGAATAATGAAGCTATTATGAGGTGAGTACATGATTATGGGCTTAACCGGAGGCATTGCTTCCGGAAAAAGCACCGTGTCCGCACTGTTTGTGGAAAAGGGAGCAAGACTCGTGGACGCTGATGTCATCGCCAGAGAAGTCATGCTCCCGGGACATCCGGTGCTGGCTGCAGCTGTGCTGCATTTTGGAGAAGGAATCTTGCTGCCGGATGGAACACTGAACCGCACCAAGCTGGGGGAGATCGTTTTTCATGATCCGGAAGCCCGGCAGGTGCTGAATCAGTTGACGCATCCGGCGATTCGCCAGGAAATCAAAAATCGTATGAACACAATGGAACAAGAAGACCCGCAGCGGTTGACTATTGTAGATATCCCTCTGCTGTATGAATCGGAGCTGGACAACCTTTTCGGGCAAATTGTGGTCGTCTATGTTCCCCGGGAGGTCCAGTTGGACCGGCTGATGGAGCGCAACGGGCTGTCTCTGGAGCAGGCCCAAGGAAGACTGGATGCCCAGCTGGATATTGAACTGAAGCGCAGCAGAGCGGACTACATCATCGACAACAGCGGTACTCTTGCCCAAACTGAGCAGCAGGTTGCCGTATTGTGGGACAGGCTGGGCCTATGATGAAATGGCTGCGTAAAAAAAGAGTGCTGCTCCTGTTATTCGTTGGATTCACTGCAATCCTGTTCTTGAGTACCAACTGGATGTCCTGGTTTTATCCGATTTATTATAAAGCAGAAATTCGTGAGCACAGTATCACCTACGATATGGACCCGTTCCTTGTGGCGGCCATCATCCGGGTGGAAACGAACTATAAGACCGGCCGGGAGTCCAAAAAAGGCGCACTGGGACTCATGCAGCTGATGCCGGATACGGCGAAGTGGGCGCTTGAAAAGGCCAAGCTTCCCGATGTCTCACTGCAACAATTGAAGAGGGAGCCATCGGCCAACATTGAGCTTGGAACCTGGTATTTGTCATCGCTTTCCCGCCAGTTTGATGGCAACCGTACCGCTGTAATCGCGGCCTATAACGCAGGCCCCGGGAAAGTGAAGAGCTGGCTGGAAAAGGGCAATTGGGACGGTACAGCGGCTTCCGTGAAGGATATCCCGTTTGGCGAGACCCGGCATTATGTGCAGCGAGTCATTTATTATTACGACCAGTACACGGAGATTTACAGCGAGTTCTAAGGGAGAAGACTGTTTTGTACGAAAAAAGAAGCATTAAACAGCCTTGAGGGCCGTTTAATACTTCTTTAGGCAAGCTTATGGGGACAGGTTATTTGTATTGACCTGCCAGTGATTGCTCAGCCAGGGTTACAAGACGTTTAGTGATGTAACCACCGATCGAACCGTTTTCGTAAGAAGTTTTATTGCCTTGGTATCCATCTGGGGAGAGCGTGATACCTAGTTCTTGGGCAACTTCATATTTCAGTTGTTCCAAGGCACCGCGTGAATTTGGAGCTACCAGGTTATTGGAGCTGTTGTTTTGGCTCATTGCTGTTCACCTCCTATCGGTTGGTAACTGTATTATGTGCCGGACATGGCATATTCATAACAACAAATAAACGGTGTTTTCTGGAAATAAAATCAGCTTACCGGTAGCCGGCGTATGCCGGACCGGAAAGCGACCATTAATGCAAAAGGAAGTGACTTAAGGCTTATGAAATGCCCTTACTGCGATCACACGAATACGAAAGTGCTTGACTCGCGTCCGGCCAACGAGAATAAGTCCATCCGGCGCAGGCGGGAATGTGAGCGCTGCAACAAGCGGTTTACCACCTTTGAGATGATTGAAGAAACTCCGCTGATCGTGATCAAAAAAGACGGCAGCCGCGAAGAATTCAGCCGCGACAAAATCCTGCGCGGCCTTATCCGTGCCTGCGAGAAACGTCCCGTCTCCGTAGAGCGCCTGGAGTCCATTGTCTCCGAGGTGGAGAAGTCGCTGCGCGGCATCGCCTTAGCCGAAGTGGAGAGCCGCCAGATCGGCGAGCTGGTCATGGAGCAGCTCTACCCTGTCGATGAGGTAGCTTACGTCCGCTTCGCCTCCGTGTACCGCCAGTTCAAGGATATCAACATGTTTATGAAGGAACTGAAGGGACTGCTCTCTAAAAACACCGAGGAGTTTGAGGGGTTGTAGAAGCATTTTGCGCACCCCGAAAAACTTTTTTTGAAAAAGTGTTGACACCGAAGGCGATTTTTTATATTATATAGAAGTCGCCTACGGAACTTAAACATGACGAAGCGATGGGAGCTAACAGCTCAGTCCGGATTTTAGAATACATAGTTGTAGTTCTAAATCAGCCACATGGGGCCATAGCTCAGCTGGGAGAGCGCATCGCTGGCAGCGATGAGGTCAGGGGTTCGATCCCCCTTGGCTCCACCAAATTTCATATGGACTCTTAGCTCAGTTGGTAGAGCAGTAGACTCTTAATCTATTTGTCCAGGGTTCGAGCCCCTGAGAGTCCATCCTAAAGAACGGCAGAAATGCCGTTTTTTTGCCGTTTATGGGAGTTGGAGAAATAAGCAGAGAGTGGGGGGGTTCTGAGTTGCAAATGCCAACGGCAACAGCCCGCTCATGCATCCAATCCGGAGCTCAACCTCTGATCCCCAGATGTAAAGGTAAACGCCAACTGCCTAGTCCAAATCCCCAAACGTCAAATGCTAATGCTGACTGCCACTCCCAACGCTGTATGCCAACGTCGACCACCAGTTACGATTGGCTGGCTGCCCGCTAACTCCGAAATCCAACTTCAGACTAACCATTGCTACCCTGAATTCCTTGCGGACCCCACAGACTTTATTTTCGCTAATCAGCATATATTGCAGAGCTAACGGACCATACTGCGCTTATCCCCCTCCATCAGGCAATATTTCATATGAACATCAGCTAATAACTGCATCTGAGTCCGTAAGATAGACGAAAGAGCGTTTCTTGGAGAAATAAAGGCTCCCCGGTCCGTAAGAATTCACTCGACTCCTCCATCACATAGGCTGCTTGCACATCTCCAAGTGTCCTCCTACGGAGATTTTCAGTATTTTGCATGCGAGCTTCTCGGTAGGTTTTCAACTTTCGTTACCAGGAATTGTATACAGTAGTTCTTCCTTCACTTGTCAATAAACGATGGAGGCTCAAAGATCATATTGACTTTCTGAAATTGAGTGGATACAATGATACCTACAGGAAACACTGTTACCGTAAAATGCGCTTTACTTAACTTTCAAAAAAATCGAAAAATAGTTCTGAGTTTTGGTAACGGTGTTTCTATAGTATAACATAGTATCAAAAAGGAGAGCACCACTATGACAAATAAGGGGGAATAGGCGCTCGTACGGAAGCTTCTTCCGGTATTGGAGAGCAATTCGCGTGTACAGAATTATCTAGGGGCGCAGTTATCGCGTTTCATTACACGAAAGCAAAGTCTTCGGCTTGTTGGAAGCATGCTTCGTCCGCGTGAAAGATACAGCAGCAATAATAAGAATTCGGGTAATCAATCTGATCTTGCAGGGAGGACAATACGATGAAAGCTATACAACTGACAAACGGCTTCGGCTTTGAGGAATTAACCATGACGGAACTCGACAAACCAACGCCAGGCCCTAAGGAGGTGCTGATCTGCATGAGGGCAGCTTCTCTCAATTATCGGGATCTAGTGGTCCTCGGCGGATTAATGCCGATCGAAGTTAAATTCCCCTTCATTCCATTATCAGACGGAGCGGGAGAAATTGTAGCCATTGGACAAGGCGTAACTAGATTTCAGGTCGGACAACGAGTAGCAGGTAATTTTCAACAACGCTTCATTGGCGGCAACCCAAGACCAGGGGTGTTAGAAGAAAGTCTGGGAGGTCCGTTGAACGGAGTAGCGGCCGAGTATGTCGTTCTGCATGAAGACGGAGTCGTCCCTATTCCCGATCACCTCACTTATGAGGAGGCCTCCACCCTGCCGATCGCGGCATTAACCGCATGGAGCATGCTAATCGAATACGGTGGTTTGCAAGCGGGTGATACTGTGCTGCTGCAAGGAACAGGCGGTGTCTCCATCTTCGGGCTTCAATTCTCGCTTATGACCGGAGCACGAGTCATCATCACGTCGAGCAGCAACGACAAGCTGGAACGAGCAAAAGCTCTTGGCGCATGGCAAACGATCAACTATTCGGAGGTTCCTGATTGGGATAAGGCAGCGTTAGAGCTGACTGGCGGCGTCGACCATGTTCTGGATGTTGGAGGAGCGGCTACGATGGGGAAATCCATAAATGCACTCCGCACTGGAGGGACCGTGAGTATGGTCGGGTTCTTATCGGGCTTGACCATCTCGGAATACGATGTCTCCAGCATCTTGCACAAAGCCGCAACGGTTCGCGGCAGTCAAGTCGGCAACCGGGATCACTTTGAAAAGATGAATCGGGCGATTGCCCATCATCGTTTACATCCCGTCATCGACCGCGTATTCCCTCTAGAACGAATTGGAGAAGCTATCGCGCTCTTGGCTGAAGGAAAGCAATATTTTGGTAAAATCGTAGTCCAAATCTAAAATCTCTCAAAAATGATACAGGAGGCGCTCTAATGCCCAATAAACCAGTTAACTCCGTTAAATCTACTGAAAGCGTGAATCGTCCTAAACGCTCACTGCGTGCTAGGATATCCAGATGGGTTCTATCACTGCTTGCGGTGCTCGTTGTAGGATTACTCGTTTTCTTACTTTATCCTTCACCGGTCAAACCGGCAAAATGGTCCGCACCGACGGCTCCCTCTTTTGAGGAAGCGGGTCCGTGGCAACAGAACAACAAACTTAGTTCGGCTCAGCTAGTTACTGATGCCCCTCAATTCCCGGAATTCATTACATTCGATAAAGAAGGCCAGCTATATACAGGAGATTCAGACGGGAAAATTTACAGGGTTCCTTTCGATGCAGAGGGTAATCCGCAAAAAGCCCAACTGTTTGCAGACACCCAAGGAACGCCTAATGGACTTATATTCGATGCCAAAGGCGATTTGATCGTTACGGATGTCCAGAGGGGACTGCTGTCTATAAACCCATCCGGGAGCATAGAGGTATTGGCCGATCAAGTGGACGGCAAGCCGATCTATTTAGCTAATGAGCTTGATATTGCCAAGGACGGCTCCATTTATTTCTCCGATACTTCTAATTATGGTAAAGTGACCTTCAAGGAAATGGCCGAGAACAAGCCGCATGGACGTTTGCTGAAGTACGATCCAATGACCAAGAAGACGACCGTTCTGTTAGAAGGCCTCTATTTTGCAAACGGGGTTGCCTTGTCTGCGGATGAAGATTTTGTGCTTGTGGCAGAATCGTATCATTATCAGTTGACCAGATACTGGCTCAAAGGACCGAAGGAGGGCACATCTGATATTTTCGCAGACAATCTCGCAGGCTTTCCAGACAACATTACGCGTGATGACCAAGGTCATTTCTGGGTCGGTATCTTCACGACTCGCCTTTCTTTTGTAGATCAGATGCATAGCAACCCTTGGCTGGCCAGTACCATGGCCAAAGTGCCGCAGTCGCTGCTTAACGGCGCAAGTGCACCGGCGAAGCATGGGCTTGCTGCGGAGTTCAGTCCGCAGGGAGAGCTTATCGGAAGCTGGCATGATCCGGAAGGCAAACTGTATGGTGTAACTACGGCCGCAAGCCATAATGGTTATTTATATATTGGAACGGCACCTGGAGGCAGCAAGGGTGTTCATCGTGTGCTTTTAACAAAATAAGATTGGAATCTGGGAGGGTGCAAAATGAATCTGGATGATTTGGAGCTATCTTGGAATGAGAAGGAGAGTCTGACCGGTAAAGTGGCCTTGGTGACAGGCGCCAGCAGCGGAATCGGGGCATCGATCGCCAGGAAACTGGTAAAACGCGGCGCCCATGTGACTGTAGTGGCACGTCGGCAGGATCGATTGGATGAGCTGATTCAGGAATTGCATAAAGAGGGATTATACGAGGTTATGGCGGTACCTGCTGATATTCAAAAGGCTGAAGAAGTACAGCATGTGGTCAATGAAACGATTAACCGCTGGGGCCGTCTCGATATTATAGTTGCCAATGCCGGATTCGGGTATCGAAGTCCATTGGTAGAAGTGGATCTGGAAAGATGGGAGGAGCTGTACAAGACGAATGTACACGGTCTAATGTTGACGCTGCACTACGGGCTTCCGCCAATGCTGGGTCAGGGTAAGGGAGATGTCATCATCATCTCCTCCATTGCCGGCAAGGAAGTGATTGCCGGAGGAGGTCCATACAGCGCTACCAAATACGGCGTTAACGCCATAGCGTCTGCATTACGTTTGGAGACAATCGATCAGGGAATTCGCGTTACGACGATTCTGCCCGGGGCGGTGGCAACGGAATTTTCTCAGGTGGCCGGGTATTCCGAGGATGAAATACGGGCGTTTGCTTCGAAAGTTCTGCCGTTACATCCCGATGATGTTGCAGAGGCGGCACTTTATGCATTGGAGCAGCCTGAGCATGTCAGCATTCCGGAACTAACCATTATGCCTTCAAGGCAAGCCCAGCGGTTCAAATAAAACGATGTCCAATTAGTAATAAAAGATCCGTGCCAAATTTGGCAACGGATCTTTTATTTTTTTAGATAAGATTAATAAATAGAGCAAAGCGCTCGTTCCATCGGGTATGAACTATCTAGACACTTAGTCATTAGATTTTTGCTAAAGGGAAAAACGATCAATCCGAATAAGCATTTTAATTACGAACATGTTGACTATAGTATTTGCAGAGAGGATTAGAGTGAGCTGGTTTACTATTCCGGTAAATAAGAAGCAGATCTGGGTAGTGCCCCTGACCATCACGCCAGAGCGTATCGCTGGCAGCGATGAGGTCAATGGTTCGATCCCCCTTGGCTCCACCAAACATCATATGACTCTTAGCTCAGTTGGTAGAGCAGTAGACTCTTAATCTATATCCAGAGTTCGAGCCATTTTTTTCTGAGAGAAGTTCTGATCCTTTTTTTGACATGCTTAAAACAAGAGTCATTCCTTAGGCGGTTTATAAAAGCACATCTCAGGGGCATCTTATAAGCAAGTGAGCGTAATACAGTACAGGAATAAATACACTCTTATAATCTCCTGAGGGGATATCCTTCAAATTTTGCCGTTCCAAATTGCAGAATACAAACTGTTCTTAAGATAACGTTTTCAAGTAAGATAGAGCCATAACCAGCTGAGTTGCTTCACACCGATACTAGTATCACAAACGAGGGTGACCGATGAGGGAATATACGATCGTCAATATTTTATTAAGCAGAAAGGTTCCGGTTAAGATGGGCGAATTAATTGCGGAGGTCGGGTTGTCCGAACGGACGGTCCGTGATATTATCCGTTCGCTCGACAAGACCGGAGAAGCGCACGGGTTTCAGATCCGAATGATTCGTGGTCAAGGCTATCAGCTTGAGATCAAGGAGCCGGAATTATTCCAGATTTACCGGGAGAAGGGACTGCTCCAGAGCGATCAGGTGGATTTGGACAATAAGCAGTCACGGCAGCAATACCTGCTGTTCTATCTCCTGCAGAGCGACAGCTATCGGTCAATCGATAAGATGGCAGAGGAGATAGGTGTCAGCCGATCCACCATTATTTCTGATTTGAAGGAAGTGGAGCAGAGATTGGGCGCGTTTCGTTTAAGCCTGGCCCGCCGTGCCCATTACGGAATGAAAATTGAGGGGGACGAGAAGGATTTCCGCAAGGCGTTCTCCTATTTTATCCTGCAATCCAGCCAGACCCTCCAGCAAACCGAGGATTTCCATGCTTATGGGCGGGAATTTGATACGGAGAGGCTCACGGCCTATCTTCTGCAGGTGCTGAAGGATAAGGAACTGAAAATTTCGGATGTATTCCTGAATAATATTGTCACCCATCTGTTTATTCTCCTATACCGGGTCTCAAAGCATAATTACATCGTACCCGGACAAGCGATGCTGGGCAAGCCGGAGCCGCTGTATCACGATATAGCAGAGAGAATTGCCAAATGGATCGAGTCCAACTATGAGATAACGTTACCTCTGGTTGAAGTGGATTATCTGGCGTTGCATATTTCGGGCAAAACGATTATGGAGCGAATGTCAGACGAGACCAAATCGCAGCTGCGTCAAGGTATTAACGAGATTTTGCAGCGGCTGGATGGGGAGTTCCTCACCGGCTTCAATAAAGACCATGCCCTGCAGGAAGCGCTGCTTCTGCATATGTTCCCGCTACTGAACCGTCTTTACTATAATCTTCAGTTGGGAAATCCGCTCGTAGAGGATGTTTACAGCCAGTATGCCAATGTGTTCGTGATCTCTTTCCGGTTCGCTGAGATTATTGAAGAGCAATACGGGTTCAAGATGTCCCGGGACGAAGCAGGGTATGTCGCCCTCCATTTCGCTGCGCATCTTGAACGGATGCAGCAGCGCAATCTGGAGCAGTTCAAACGTATTGCTGTTATTTGTTCGACGGGTGGAGGCAGCGCACAACTCATTCGCCTGAAGCTTGAGGCGGTATTTCCCAAGGCGTCCGTTATCACAGCTTCCATTACTGAGCTTAAGGAAATCAGCAGCAGACCGGTTGATCTGATTCTGACCACGGTGCCGATTGACACTGAAATGAATGAGAAACTGGTCATTCATATTAAACAGCTGCTGGATGACCAGGAGATTCAGAGGATCAAGGAGATTTTGTCGCTGCAGATGGGCCATACACAGCCGTCCCATAAGCTGATGGATTTCAAGGACTTATTCCGCAAAGAGCTGTTCCATACGGACGGGCCGGATGATTACAAAGAACTGCTGCAGCAGCGCTGCCGTGAGATTACAGACTTTCATTATGCCGCTGAGGATTTCCCTGAGCAGGTACTGTTTCGGGAGAATAAATTTACAACCATTTATAAAAACGGTATTGCCGGTCCACATCCAATGCGGATGAGCGCCATCCGCGACTGCATCAATGTAACTGTGCTGAAAAAACAGCTCTTGCATGAGGGAAAGCCGGTACAGTTGATCTTTTTGATTAATTTGCGCCCGGGGCAGTTGTTCCTGCACAAAGAAATCAGCAAGCTGCTGCTGGTCCTGATGGAGAAAGAAGATAGCAGGAACCGGCTGCTGGCCGTGAATAGCTATGAGCAATTTATGATGGAGATAGAGAACCTACTATAAATATCAGGAGTGAAGAAACCATGGATTACGAACAAACAATTATGCAGATTATCGCGAGCAGCGGGGAAGCCCGGAGCCTCAGCCTCAAAGCGGTACGCACAGCACGCGCAGGGAACCTTGATGAAGCAGAAGAAATGATCAAGAACGCGAAACTGAGTCTTACCAAAGCGCATAAAGTCCAAACGGGTCTGATCCAGGCGGAAGGCCGGGGCGAAAAAACAGAAATCACGCTGCTGATGATTCATGCACAGGACCATTTGATGAATGCTCTGACGGTTCGTGAACTGGCCGTGGAGCTGATTGAAGAAGTTAAGGAGCGCAAAGCGCTGGAACAACAATTGAAAGGTTTGGTGAACTGAAGATGAAAAAGATTCTTCTCGCCTGTGCAGGAGGCTTCTCGACAAGTATGCTGGTGGAGCGCATGAAGGATGCAGCACGCGCCAAGGGAATAGAGGTTATCATTGATGCTGTGGCGGAGAGCGATATTGCTGATCAGGCACCGTTTGACATTATTATGCTTGGGCCGCAAATGGGCCATGCCGAAGGGGATTTGGCTGCCGAATATCCTAGTATCCCGGTAACGACAATTGAGATGATGGCTTATGGCATGATGGATGGGGATAAAGTGCTGGAAACAGCAATTGAACTTATGGAGAAGGGGGCTTAGTTCATGTCAAGCGGGGCAGAATGGAGGGTCAAAATCCAGAAAGTCAGTACCAAGATTCAGAAAAATAATTATATCAGTGCTATTTCCAACGGGCTGATGGCTTTGATGCCGATATTGATCCTGGGTGCGATATTTTCCCTGATTAATGCTTTGAAGCTGGAGCCTTACCAGAACTTCCTGGAAAGTTCCGGCCTGAAGACGTACACTGCGATTCCGGCTACGATAACAACCGATTTAATCGCTCTGTATGCGGTGTTCTCCATCGCTTACAATTTTGCGGTACAGCTTAAACAACAGGGATTCTCGGCAGGAATTCTCGCGCTGATGAGCTTTCTGCTGGTTACTCCAAAGGGGCTCCTGGACGATGGCGCCACCAAAGCCTTCGGTTACTCCTGGCTGGGAGCCAAGGGACTGTTCGTAGCCATTATCGTAGCTCTCATTGTCGGCAAACTGTATACTTACCTGCTGGAGAAAAAAATCTATATCAAGATGCCAAAGGGTGTTCCGCCTACTGTTGAGAAATCCTTTGCCGCATTGACTCCTGGCTTCATTATTGTTTTCGTGATGCTGATCCTGACAGCGATTTTCGGAGCGACGAAATATGGAAACATGCATGAATTTGTCTTTTCCATTATCCAATTGCCGCTAACGAGTCTCGGTGGTACGTGGTGGGCGATGCTGATCTGTATTTTCTTAATCCATTTGCTGTGGTTCTTCGGTGTTCACGGCACATTGGTGGTTTACTCCGTAGTAGGCCCGATCTGGGTAGCGCTTGGACTTGAAAATCTGGATGCTTACCAAAGAGGTGTAGAAGGCACTCATATTATCGGTTCGCCGTTCTTCCCGGTCTATGTGCTGATTGGAGGTGCGGGTGCAACGCTTGGCCTGATTATTGCCATGCTGTTCGCCAAGTCTACCCGGTATAGAACGCTGGGCAAGCTTGCAATTATTCCAAGTATTATTGGAGTTAACGAGCCGGTCATCTTCGGGATGCCGCTGGTGCTTAACGTGCGGTTCATGATTCCGTTTATTCTAACGCCACTGGTGAGCAGCGGATTGGCTATTCTTCTGACTTCGATCGGAATTCTGCCGGTTCTGCACGGTATTCAAGTGCCGCTTGGTATTCCGGTGCTGGTTAATGGCTGGATGAACGGAGGCTGGCGCGTATCCGCGTTCCAACTGGTAATGATCGGGGTAAGCTTTGCAATTTATTATCCATTCTTCAAAAAAGCCGATTTCGAAGCCTACGAGCTGGAGCAGCAGGCTGAGTCTAAGACGGCGGCCGCAGTAAACTAAATGAATAAGGGAGGCTTATCCGATGCCTAACCAGTTTCCGGAGAATTTCCTGTGGGGCGGAGCGGTTGCAGCCAACCAGGTTGAAGGCGCGTATTGCGAGGACGGCAAAGGGCTGTCTACCGCAGATGTGGTCAAATACGTTCCGCCGGGACAGCGCAAAGCTCTTGAGCATGCTCTCAGCATCTCCAGAGCGGAGCTTGCTGCCGCCATCTCGGATACGCAGGAGGAGAATTACCCCAAACGCAGAGGGATCGATTTCTATCACCGTTACAAAGAAGACATTAAATTATTCGCAGAAATGGGTTTTAAAGTGTTCCGGATGTCGATCTCCTGGCCCCGTATATTTCCAAACGGGGATGAGAATGAGCCGAATGAAGCTGGATTACGCTTCTATGATGATGTTTTTGATGAGTTGAACAGATATGGCATTGAGCCACTGGTTACGCTCTCGCACTACGAGATGCCAGTGGAGCTTGTTACCCGTTACAACGGGTGGGAGTCACGCGAACTGGTCGGACTGTTCGTCCGTTATGCGGACACGGTCTTCCTGCGCTATAAAAACAAGGTGAAGTACTGGCTGACCTTTAACGAAATCAACGCAGTAATCCGCTTTCCGTTTCTGGGGGGAGGTGTGCTGACCGAAGGTAAAGAGAATGAGAAGCAGGCTGCGTTTCAGGCGCTGCATCACCAGTTCATTGCCAGTGCTCTGTCTATCAAGCGTGCAAGGGAGATTAATCCGGAGTTCCAGGTAGGCTGCATGCTGGCCCGCAAACTGATCTATCCGTATTCCTGCCATCCCGGGGATGTGCTGAAGGCACAGGGAGAGAACCAAATGGCCCAGTTCTGTTCCGACGTTCAGGTCAGGGGATATTATCCGTCATACATCAAACGGCATCTGGCTGATTATGAAGTAAGCATTGAGATGGAGCCGGGGGACGAAGCTGTTCTGAAGGAGAACCTGGTTGATTTCCTTTCCTTTAGCTACTACATGTCCTCAACGGTCAGTACGGACGAGAGTATCACAGAGCGGACAGAGGGTAATCTGTCGTCGGGTCTGGTGAATCCGTTCCTGAAGACCTCAGATTGGGGCTGGCAGATTGATCCGACCGGTCTGCGAGTTGTCCTTAAAGAGATGCATGACCGTTACCAGATCCCGCTGTTTGTTGTGGAGAACGGTCTTGGTGCAGCAGATGTTATTGAAGCGGACGGTACAATCAAGGACGATTACCGCATCGAATATCTGGCTCAGCATATCGAGCAGATGGCCGAGGCCATTGCTGACGGTGTAGAACTATTGGGCTACACGAGCTGGGGCTGCATTGATCTGATTTCAGCTTCCACGTCAGAGATGCGAAAACGCTACGGCTATATCTACGTCGATCAGGACGATGAAGGTAACGGCTCCCTGGAACGCATACGCAAAAAAAGCTTCTATTGGTACAAGAAAGTCATCGCCTCCAGAGGGACCGATCTAACAAATCATTAAATTGGAAAGTCTGGAAAAGATACAAAAAACGTTCCTAGGCAGAAATGTCTGGGGGCGTTTTTGTGCGCTTGCTGTGTTTAAGTCAGTAAACGTATGTCGTAATATTATATATAATTTGTCGTATTTTCCTATTAAAAAAAGCGACTCAGATATGTTACCTTATAGTGGGATGTCAGAATACTATATGTTGGAGGTTATAGCAAATGAGCATTGGCATTGGTCTAGTCAGCTTTTGGCATGTACATGCTTGGGACTATGTTAAGCAAGCGCAGGCGCATGAGGATACGTTTATCGCTGCAGTATGGGACGAAGATGCGATAAGAGGACAAGAAGCGGCTGCAACGTTGAAGGTTCCTTACTTCGAGTCTCTCGATGATATGTTGGCTCAGGAAGATGTTAACGCTGTCATCGTGGATGCGCCGACAAACATTCATAAGGATGTAATAGTGGCCGCCGCCAAAGCAGGCAAACATATCTTTACCGAGAAGGTTATCGCTCCAACAGTGCAGGAAGTTGATGATATTATTACCGAGGTAAATCGGAATGAAGTGAAAATTACCGTATCCTTGCCGCGATTGAACGACGGATACACTTTGTCCATTATGGAGTTGATTAGCGGGGGGCTACTGGGGGAGATAACGTATGTCAGAGTTCGCTTATCCCACAATGGGGCCATTGCCGGCTGGCTGCCTGAGCACTTTTATAATAAGGAACAATGCTCAGGGGGTGCTTTGATCGACTTGGGATGTCATCCTATGTATTTAACCCGCCTATTTTTAGGTCAGGATGTGACCGGTGTAAGTGCCAATTTTGGATATATCACAGGGAAAGACGTGGAGGACAATGCAGTAGCAACCCTGTTTACTACTTCGGGGGCGATCGGTGTGGTAGAGGCCGGATTTGTGAACAGCCATTCGCCGTTTACCATCGAGGTTCACGGAACAGAAGGAACTCTGCTCTTCGGAACGCCGGAGGATAAATTACTTCTTAAGACAAATAAACCTGAGGGTACCGCGAATAGCTGGACGGAGATTCCAATAAAAGATAATCACGACAGTGCCTTTCATCAATGGGTCAATCATATACAGAGTGATACTTTTGCGGATAATAATGTTCAGACTGCCATAGAACTGACCAGATTAATGGAAGCTGCAAATCGCTCGGCAAAAGAAGGACGGGTCATCCCGTTAGCAGACGTAAGCGCATGATCTACCAAACGATGTCTCAAAAGTCGGATTTGCTGGAGAGACTCGATATTACAGTTCAATGGGGACATTATGAGATTGTTGTACTCAGGTTCCATTTAACCTCATTCCCGGCCGGAAAAATCATAGATTTCCATAATCATGCAGAGTTTGAGTTTCACTTTATTCCTAAAGGTAAAGGAAAAGTGATTCTCGCTGAGCAGGAGTACCCATTATCGCAGGGTATGCTTTATTTAACGGGGCCGGGTGTGATGCATTACCAGGAGGCTGACCAGGAAGAAGCTATGGACGAACTTTGCCTCCATATTGATATTAGACAGAAAAGCAGAGCAGAAGTGGATCCGTGGGAGGTCGCAGAAGCGGAGGAATGTATCGACAAACTGCGGAAACTCCCCCTCATTCCGATCCATGACCGGCATCATGCCATGAATTGCTTTCTGGAAGCCTATGAAGCTTGTGAGGATAAGTTCACCGGATATTATACAGCCATCAAACAGTTTGTAATCAGTATTTTGTTAAAAACAGCAAGAGCGTATGATCCGGAAGGGGTTAGAGCGGAAGCGCCGGTGCGGGATATGCTGACTTACAGATATGAATACGCCATTCAGTATATCAGGGCTAATTATTCCGGGGCTGTCACGCTGGACAATGTTGCAGAAAAGCTAAAAATCAGCTCCAGACAGCTGCAGCGGATTTTTAATAAGGTCAATCCTGATCAATCCTTCTCACAGATTCTTGAGAATATCCGTTTGGAAGGTGTCTGCCGCAAGCTGTCGGAGGGCAACCAGCCGATTGAACAGATTGCTCAGTCTGAAGGTTTTACGAATGCCAACTATTTGCATATTGTTTTTCGCAAGCGGTTAGGAATAACTCCCGCGACCTATAGAAACGGGAAACATACGATAAAGTGAGGATGATAGATATGAGTAAAGTGTATCGGTTAGGCATAATCGGGTGTGGTGGAATCGCGAACGGGAAGCACCTGCCAAGTTTAAGCAAGCTGAACAATATTGAAATGGTTGCATTTTGTGATATCGTTCAGGAGCGGGCTGAAGCAGCAGCACAACAATATGGAAGCAAAGACGCAAAAGTCTACACGAATTATCAAACATTACTTAAAGATGGCACACTTGATATTATTCATGTGCTTACTCCCAATGAGTCTCATGCAGAAATCTCTGTCGCTGCGCTGGAAGCCGGCAAGCATGTCATGTGTGAGAAGCCGATGGCCAAGACGGCAGCAGAAGCCAAAAGAATG
Source organism: Paenibacillus sp. FSL H3-0321 (assembly GCF_038002865.1). Lineage (NCBI taxonomy): Bacteria > Bacillati > Bacillota > Bacilli > Caryophanales > Paenibacillaceae > Paenibacillus > Paenibacillus sp. FSL H3-0321. The sequence continues at coordinate 6,776,201 of NZ_JBBODH010000001.1, forward strand.
GTTGATGCAGCCAAGCGAACAGGAAAAAAACTAACGGTAGGCTATAACAACCGCTTCAGAGAGGATAGTCTATTTCTGAAAAAGCTCTGCGAAGCAGGAGAATTAGGCCATATTTATTACGCCAAGGCGCATGCCATCAGAAGAAGAGCAGTACCTACCTGGGGCGTTTTTCTTGATGAGGAGAAGCAGGGTGGAGGACCGCTCATCGATATAGGAACGCATGCACTTGATCTGACCTTATGGATGATGGACAATTACCAGCCCAAGGTCGTCTTGGGAACCAAATACCATGAGCTGTCCCAACGGGAGAATGCTGCAAATGCCTGGGGACCCTGGGATCCCGCCAAATTTAAAGTGGAGGATTCGGCGTTTGGAATGATTGTTATGGAGAATGGTGCAACGATCATGCTGGAATCCAGCTGGGCCCTGAACTCGCTGGAGGTTGATGAGGCAAAATGCAGCTTGAGCGGAACGGAAGCCGGCGCCGATATGAAAGAGGGCCTGCGGATCAACGGAGAACAGCATGGCCGCTTATATAAAAATGAGATTGAGCTGAACGCAGGTGGAGTAGCATTCTATGATGGCACACAGGAAAGTGCGCCTGACCTGGAGATGAGAAAGTGGATTGAAGCGGTTGATCAGGATAAGGAACCGGTCGTAAGACCTGAGCAGGCATATGTAGTTTCCTTGATTCTGGAGGCACTTTATGAATCCGCGCGCACAGGGAAAGCCGTTTATTTCGATTAAAGGAGACGGATCTGTTCAATATTCACGATAGTTTAAATATGGGAATGGCTTGCAATAAGCCTGAGTGGAATTTTGGCGCCTTATTACATGAAGGCGCTTTTTTCCGTTACAATAAATGAAACTTTCACCAAATTGAACAGGGGGCTGAATAGGATGAAAATAGTGGTCGCTGATGATGAACCCAGACACCTTCGAGGAATGGCGAATTTAATCAACAATCTGCGTCCTAACGTTCGAGTCCTGGTTGCAAAAGACGGGGCCAGCGCGTTAGAACTTGTTAGACTGGAACGTCCGGATGTCGTGCTGACGGATATCCGTATGCCCAATATGGACGGGCTTACATTTTTGCAGCAGCTCAAAGAAGAAGAACTCCAAACGAAGGTTGTGATGGTGTCAGCTTATAATCTGTTTGAGTATGCCCAGATTGCCGTTCGCCATGGTGCATATGACTATCTATTAAAACCTGTAGAGGCAGAGAAGGTAGAAGATGTATTGCGGCGTATAGAGCAGGAGCTGCTCACAGAATCAATGTTGAACCTGGAAGCAGAGGAGTTGAAGTTACGCCTTCACCATACCTCCTCAGCTTATAGAAACCGCTTATATTTAACCTGGCTAAACGGAAGCTTATCGACTCTCGAGCGAGATGAACTGGATACGTATGATTGGCTGCAGGGTGGCGGTGTGGTTATTTTCTCAGAGCTCAGAATCCGTCCCGGCCGCCATAACAATTTTGAAAGCGCTAACTTCCTGCGAAGCCTGGAGCAAGGATGGATGGCAATGGGGGAAGGTGTTACGATTCCTTTGAATGTACTTCTGGAGGATGGATTCCAAGCCGTCACAATTATCCGTAAAGCCACCCTTACCCCGGAGAAAAGAAATGAGATTCGTGCCATCGTTTCTGCTCTATCCTCAGAATGGAAGAATACGGGTCAGCTTACCCACGGAATAGGGCTGGAATGTAAATCATTATTGGAACAAGCACCGCAAGCTTACAGGGCAGCCCAAACCGTAAATAAGTTTAACTTTCATGACTGCTGGAAAGGGATTCTGTTTCAGGATGAGCTGCGTCTGTCTCAGTATCTAATGACACTTGACATGGAGAAACTCTTTGAAGCTCTGCAGGGAAATGATGCGGAGATGGCTATAGAAATGTGCATTGGAGCGCTCAGAGCGCTTTCAGATGATGGGCATACGGAGCCGATTATTTTAAAAGAAAATGCCTCGCTTCTGCTTATGAAGGTTAAAAGCAGGATGGGAAATATCGTTGACCGCCAGCTTGGGGATCTTCTAACGAATACGATGATTATGGAAATTCAAGCTTGTGGGTCTTATACAGAATTGATTGCGCTTGTAGAGGTTACTTTACAGAAGGTTCATTATGCATTACAACAGGCACGGCTGGATAAAAACGAAATTATCGTTACGGGATGCTTGAGTTGGATTCAGGAAAATCTGAAGGAAGATTTGTCTCTTGAACGAGCAGCCGCACACTTTTCTTTTAATACTTCCTATTTTAGTACATTGATTAAAAACCGTACGGGAAAAACATTCTCCGATCATGTAGCGGAAGCCAGAATGAGGCGGGCTAAATTGCTGCTGTCCGCGAACAAGCTCCGAATATATGAAATCTCCGCAGAGTGTGGTTATCAGGATACCAAATATTTCTGCAGGGTGTTTAAGAAATACAATGGAATCTCACCCGAAGCGTTTAAACACACTTCACTTCTACAGAGGAGAAATGAGGAATGAAGATGACATTTCGATCCCGATTGTTTGTCAGCTATATCTTTCTGATCGGAATTCCACTCCTCATTTTGGGGTCTCTTTTCTATCGAACCAGCCTGCGGGTCGTGACGGAGCAAGCGCAGAAAAATGTATATGAGATTGTCAGAAAAAATAATGAGATTATGGACACTAAGCTGCAGATCATTGATCAGAATAGCCAAGCAATGTTCATAGATAAGGATTTATTCAAAATTTTTAACCAAATGGATCCCCAGAACGAAGTAGAGCTGTTTGAAGCAGACCGTCAGGTAACCGCCGTACTAAGTAAATATTTCTCCAACAATGAGGATGTGTATGCTTACCAGTTGTGGACTTCCTATTTTACTTTCGGCCAGTTGCTGCCGCAAGGAGATCCTACACAATCGGATATATACCGTAAGGCACAGCAGGCAGGCGGGAAATTGGTATGGTACCCTACATATGATTTTGTTGATATGTTTAATCAGCCCTACTTAGAGTCCGGAAATTTGGAATTCCGCCATTTATTTTCTGCGACCAGACTGCTTGATTTCTCTCTGCTGAACAATACGACACTCGAGAAGATGGATGTTCAGGTGGAACGACCCATTTTAGCAATAAGCTTTAAAGCGGAAGCGTTGAAATCTCTATATGACGAAAGTATCCCCGAAGGCTCGGATTTCCTGGTGCTGGATGAGGATCAAAAAGTTGTTGCAAGCAGTGAACCAGGGAAAATCACACAAACCTTCTCGGACTCATGGGTAGAGGAACTGCAGCTGGAAAGCAGCGGTGCGCGAAGTATGACACTGGGGGGCAAAGCCGTGATCGTCTGCTTCGATCGTTCGGAAGTAACGGGATGGATATCCATTGTATGGATGCCGGAGTCCTCACTGGTTGGCAGCTTGCTGCAAAGCATCGAGACATCTATTATCCTCCTCGCCGCGATTATGGGGCTTGTGGCGCTCATTTGTGCTTTTTTTATCGCAGGCAGGATTACTAAGCCCATTAAGAAGTTGCTTGCTGCTATGAGATCCGTAGGTGGAGGGGATTTTCAAAAGCAAGTTGATGTTGGAACAAATGATGAGTTTGGCATACTTCTTCAGCGCTTTAATAAGATGAACGACCGGATTCGGCTATTGGTTATAGAAAATTACGAGATAAAATTAAAAGAACAGGAAGCCGAGATTCTAGCACTGAGTATGCAAATGAATCCTCACTTTCTGTATAATACGCTCAACGTAATGAACTGGACGGCTATTGAAAACAATCAGAAGGAATTAAGCAAAATGCTGGTCAATTTATCCAATATGCTGCATTATACTTCACGGAAAGACTGGAGAGCTGTTCATTTGTCGGAGGAAATCAAGTGGATGAACAACTACTTCTATATTATGTCCGTTCGCTTCGAGGACAAGTTCACTGTACATTATGAGATTGAACCGAAGCTTTACGAGTACAAAATGCCCAGACTTCTATTTCAGCCTTTTGTTGAAAACGCTGTCATGCATGGCTTCGATCAGATAGAAGCAGGTGGAATGATCAGCATTCGTGGCTGGATCGACAGCGGAAAACGCTATTATGTCATTGAAGATAATGGTAGAGGCATGAGTAATGACACTATCGATGAGATTTTATACAAGGAATCCACTTCGATAGGCATTAAGAATACCATTGCACGTATTCAAATGACTTATGGTGACAGCTATGGTGTGGCCATTAACTCCTTGCCGGGGAGAGGCACCATGATAGTGATCACCTTACCACTGAATACCTAATAATAATCCACCAATCCAAAAAGGTTCGGGTTATGTAAGCGCTATTATAGACCTTATAATTTAAGCATCATAGACTGCAGCTATGAACCAAGTGGGATTGAAATTGAGAGGGGTTCAAGATATGACACGACAAAGGAAATCGCTATTTGTGCTGATGGCTCTGTTGTTGATGTTGGTTACCATTTTACCTGCGTGCTCGAAATCCGGTACCGGCAGCAAAAATAACACGTCACCCTCAGCATCCAGCGATGCAGCATCAAAAGATCCCGTTACGCTGCGCATTTCGGAATGGGGTTCACCCGATGAAGTTGCTGCTTACAAGGTAGCGATTAAGAAGTTTGAAGCGAAATTTCCAAATGTCAAAGTTGATCTTCAGCATATTGCGACAGATTATGATACGAAGCTGACAACAATGGTAGCAGGGAATGATGTGCCTGATATTGCCATGATGGAGTCTGGTACCATTGCTTTTCCATTAGCAGAACAGGGTAAATTCTATAACCTTCAGGAATTTATGGACTCAGACCCGGATATCAGCATAGACAAACTGGTACCCAATATTATGTATTCTCTTGAGCCTGGTAATGTGATCGGCATAGGACCAGGTCCGGAATCCTTTGGTCTTTTTTATAACGAAGATATCTTTAAAAAAGCGGGGATTTCACCTCCGCCTTCTAAAGCCTCGGAAGCATGGACATGGGATGAGTTTGTAGATGTTGCTAAGAAACTGACTGTTGATACGAAAGGCAGAACGGCAAAGGATGCTGATTTTGATTCTAAAAATATAAAGCAATATGGTGTTAATGCTTCCACTTGGTGGGGAGTCTACAGCAACTTTATATACTCCAACGGCGGTGATTTTATCTCGGAGGATGGGAAGACGTTTGCGCTTAACCAGCCGGAAGCCGTCGAGGCGTTGCAGAAGGTGTCTGATTTAATGAATGTACACCATGTTTCGCCATCACCCGTGCAAGCCAAAAATATACCGGCGACGAATGTAGCGCTTCAAACCAAAAAGGTAGCGATGGCTATAGATGGGCAATGGGCAAGCGCAGCCTTGGCGCAATCGAAGTTTAACTTTAATGTAGGGGTACTGCCAGTCTTGAAAGAGCCAGTAACTACCGTTGTTGCGGGAATGTTCTCTATCTTTAAGTCAACCAAACATCCGCAGGAGGCTTGGGAGTTGTTGAAGGCGTTGCTTGATCCAGAGTCTTCTATTGATATGATCACTGCAGGCACATGGATGCCATCCTACAAGGATTGGTATACGGACCCGGCATTGTTGGCTAAATGGACGGAGAACCTGGATGCAAGACCTTCAGCTTATAAAGAAGCTATTATAGATGTGCTATTGACGAAAAGTCATCAGACACCAACGGGTTATGTGAAAAATTTCAATAAAATAATGGATATCGTGAATCCGGCCTTGGATAAAGTATGGCTTGGTCAACAGACCGCGCAAGAAGCAATGGATTCCATAGCGCCGAAAGCCCAAGAACAAGTTCAAGGACGCCGGGATATCGCACAATAATCGAAGGGACGGCGTTCTGATTATAGAAGATTGGAGGCAGCTATGCGAAAGGGACTATTTTATGGACTATTATTTACGTCTCCGGCTATACTCGGGTTTATTATTTTTACACTAGGTCCCATGATTGCAAGTCTGGTGCTTAGCTTGACGGACTATAACGTATTCAAGGAGCAAACTTCCTTTATTGGTTTTCAGAGTTTTTCGAGAATGTTCTCAGGTGAAGATGAGCTGTTCTTCAAATCGTTAGGGGTTACTTTCTATTTCGTTATACTTCGGGTGCCGGCCGTTATTATTCTTTCTTTTTGTATTGCCTTGCTGCTGAACATGAACGTTCGAGGCAGAGCCATATTTCGGACGATTATCTATCTTCCCAGCATTGTGCCAGCCGTGGCATCGGCGATGATCTGGATGTGGCTGTTGAATCCCGACCTGGGACTGATCAATTCCGTGCTCAGTTGGCTTCATTTACCAACCAGCAACTGGTTATATGCGGAGAATAGTGTTATCCCGTCTGTTGTACTTACAACATTATGGGGAATTGGAAGTACGGTGATTATTTTTCTGGCAGGCCTATCAGGTATTTCCAAACAGTATTACGAAGCGATTGATGTGGATGGTGGAGGCTGGTACAGCAAGCTGCGCCATATTACGATTCCAATGGTTACACCGACGATATTTTTTAATACCATCATGACCATTATCGGATCCTTCCAGGTGTTTAATGAAGCTTATATTTTAACTGAAGGTGGACCGAATAACCAAAGCTTGTTCTATGTATTTTACCTCTGGCGTACAGGCTTTAGAGATACCGAAATGGGGTATGCCTCCGCTCTGGCCTGGATCCTGTTCATCGTCATCATGTTCTTTACGTTTATTGTATTCAAAACCTCGAAGTCATGGGTGTATTACGAAGGAGGTGAGCGTACTTGAGACAATCAAAGCTTTCCCTTGGATCAGGTTATGCAGCGCTTATATTCATCTCCCTTTTGTTTATTGTACCGTTCGTCTGGTTAATCCGCAGCTCACTCATGGATTTATCGCAAATATTTACGATGCCGCCGGAATGGATTCCGAGGCCGTTTCATTGGGAGAATTTCCATAAAGCCCTTACTGTGCTGCCGTTCGATACTTTTTTCACCAACACGCTTATTATTGTAGCTAGTGTTCTTGTAGGTACAGTCTTAACGAGCAGCATTGCAGCATTCGGATTTTCACGGATCGTGTGGAAGGGCAGGGACACAGTATTCGCTATTCTAATGACCAGTATGATGCTGCCTGCCGCCGTAACAATCATTCCAAGCTTTCTTGGCTGGAAAATGTTTGGTTTCTACGATACGTATTATCCATTAATCGTACCTGCTTATTTCGGTGGGGGAATTTTCAACATTTTTTTATTGCGCCAGTTTTACTTGACGATTCCACGGGACTTTGATGAAGCAGCATTCGTGGATGGAGCTACCTATTTACAAATATACATGAGAATTATACTTCCACTAAGCCGTTCGGCGGTTATCGTAGTTGCACTGTTCAGCTTCCTGGCTTCCTGGAATGATTTCATGGGCCCCCTGATTTATTTAAAAAGTGATCAACTCTTTACCTTGGCGCTTGGGCTGCAAATGTTTCAAGGTTCGTACACTGCGCAGTGGGATTTGCTTATGGCGGCTTCAGCAGCAGTTGTCTTACCTTGTGTAATCGTATTTCTAATCGGACAACGATATTTCCTTGAGGGGATTACATTATCAGGCCTGAAGGGGTAATGACAGGAAAGTGAGGATACCTCATAATGACAAAAATTAAAACACAGCTAAGTAATTGGCAGGGTGTACCGTTCACGAATGTAATCATTGAGGATGTTTTCTGGCGTCCGCGTCTGGAGGTGTTGAAAAAGGTTACGCTGCCTGCCTGCCTCACGAAATGTGAGGAGACAGGGCGTATATCGAATTTTGCCAAAGCAGGAGGATTAATAGAAGGGACTTTTGAAGGCATTTATTTCAATGATTCCGATGTCTATAAGGTCATCGAAGGTATTGCCTATTCGCTTATGTCGGAGCCGGACCCGGAGCTGGAAGCGCAAGCGGACCGGATTATTGACCTTATAGCCTCAGCCCAGGAATCGGACGGTTATTTGAGCACTTATTATACGCTTGAAGCACCCGAGTCCAAATGGACGGATATGGAGAAGCATGAGATGTACAATGGAGGGCATTTAATCGAGGCAGCGGTTGCTTATTTTGAGGCAACCGGCAAGCGTAAGCTTCTTGATGTCGCTTGCAAATTGGCGGACCATTATGACGATCTGTTTGGTCCAGGCAAACGCCATTGGGTGGAAGGCCATGAGGAAATTGAGCTTGCTCTTGTGAAGCTCTACCGTGTTACCCAGGAACAACGCTATTGGAAGCTCTCCTTATGGTTGCTTGAGGAACGTGGACATGGACATGGATTTGGAGAAATATGGGACACTAAGGAGTGGGGACCTGCGTATTGCCAAGACGATGTTCCGGTCAGTGACACCCGGCGGGTGACTGGTCATGCTGTCCGGGCGATGTATTTATATACCGCTATGGCGGACGTGGTTCACGTGTCGGGGGATCCTGATTTTGTTGATGCCCTGCATAGGGTATGGTCACATACGGTAGAGCGCAATATGTATGTGACTGGGGGGATCGGTCCATCTCGCCATAATGAAGGATTTACACATGATTATGATTTGCCGAATGAATCCGCTTATTGTGAGACCTGTGCCGCTATCGCCATGGTTTTCTGGAACCATCGCATGAATCTGTTGTTTGGAGATGCCAAATATGCGGATGTGGTGGAGCGGGAAATGTACAATGGCGCTTTGGCAGGAATATCGTTGACCGGAGACAAGTTTTTCTATGTTAATCCACTGGCTTCGAAGGGCGATCACCACCGGGTGCCTTGGTTTGACACCTCATGCTGCCCGACTAATTTGGCACGGTTCCTCCCGTCCATTGGTCAATATTCATATGCTCAGACCGGTCAGGGCATTGCAGTCAATCAATATATGAATGGTGAAGCAGAGATCGTAATGGAGAGTGGGCTGGGCGTTAAGCTCAAGCAAACCACTCAATATCCTTGGAACGGTAAAATTGAGCTTGCGGTGGAAGCGGATAAAAGTGATTTTTTCAGCATTTATTTGCGGATACCTGGCTGGTGCAGGGGTTATAAGGTTAAGGTTGGAGGTAAATCCTTGCCGGGAGTCGAGGCGTTGACTGAGCGGGGTTATATCGCTATTCATCGAGCTTGGTCACAGAACGATACGATTGAACTTGAACTGGATATGCCAGTAGAAATTATTCAGGCGAGGCCGGAGGTGCTGGAGAATCAAGGCCGGATTGCCATTCAACGAGGTCCTATCGTGTATTGCCTGGAGCAGTTGGATAATTCCCGGCTTTCCTATGATGCGTATTCATTTTCTGCCCATGAGACGTTGCTGGTGGATCATCAACCGGAACTGCTCGGCGGCGTTACCGTTCTGAAAGGCAAGGATGGGGAAGGTAGACCTTGTCAATTCATCCCTTATTATGCCTGGGACAACAGGGAATCAGGATACATGCAGGTGTGGATACGGAAAGCGGAAGATAAAGGGCTGTATAGCTTTTAAGAGGAAAAGGAATTGATCTTCATTGAACTTATGAAGGGAATAGACGAGTGAAGCATCAACGAGTAGTACTCGTATGTTCGTACTAGACTCCATTCATAGTCTTCCGTTAACGTTCATTCCTTCCGATAAACGGAAGGAATGATTTACGCAAGAGGAACAGACAAGCAAGTTGTCTCATATGAACAAAATACAGAACTGGCTATTTTCCATAAAGCTAAATGGGTGCGTTGCTGGAAAAAGTCTCTTACTCATTGCGTCTGGAGAGAGCGCTATTTGCTACCGGCTTCCCATCTTAGATTCCAGTTATAATGCTGATCCAATTCCTGGTGTCCGCCGAAATATTCTACGAGTCTCTCCACGCTGAATGTATCATCATTCTGATTACGAATCATGGCGATGGCACACATACCCTTATTGTTATTATGCTCATCCAGCCGGACTTCGATCTCCGGTCCGCTCTGCTGCTTGATGGTTACAACAGCGTCAGCCTCCGACCAGTTCGTGATTCCCTCATAGATGAAAGCAAAGATAACAATTCTGCTGATTTCGGAAAGATAATGGCCATTAATCCGCAGATTCTCGCCCGTGGCAATGGATCCGGTGCGATCATCCCCGTCTAAGGAGATATAAGGCGGTCTGTTCAGGCTTCCGAAGGATTCACCGAGTGCTTGGACAGAGCCTTTAATGCCATTTTTTAATTCAAACAGACAACCAAGGTCAAGGTCGATGCCTTTACTTCCGAACCAGCCCGATGATTTTTTTTGATACCAGTTGAGATTGATCAGTATCTCGCCCAGGGATTCAGTCCCTTTCTGGAGATTGATCATCTCCCCGCGTTTCTTAAGCAAGATGGTATTGAGATCTAGAGGAGGGGCTGGAGGTGATGCTGGTGAAGAGGGGGGCAAATTGCCCGCCTTAGGCCGTGACCGCAACTCCGGGAGAGGAAAGGGTAACTGCTGCGATTGAATTACTGGGCTAGAGGGTAGAACTGACGGCACTATGTTATTATCCTTTATTCCATAACTTTCGCATAAGGCAGCTAAGCCTCCTGCATATCCGGAACCCACAGCGCTGAATTTCCATTCATTATTGTATCTATAGATTTCTCCGGCGACAATGGCGGTCTCTACAGAAAAAGCTTTACCCAGCCTGTAGCGGATAAGTTCCGTTCCATCAGCGGCGTTGATAATCCGTAAATACGCATCGTCCAGTAGCGAGAAGTTTTGCTGCCGTTTTTCACCCTCATAAATCGTTAGTGCAAATGCAATCCGTTCGTAGTCCGTAGGAATTTGCCGGAGCTCAACAGCGATTTGGGTGTTGTCGGTTAACCCCGCATAGGCTCTTTTATCGGACAGCAATACAGCTACGGATTGGTTCGAAGTAGAAGGATTGCCATAAAAAATAAGATCCTCATCTTTAGAGACAGTCTGGGCCGGCGTTAGCAAAAAAGCAGAAAAATCAACCTCAACCTCAGATCTGGTATTGTGCCAGCCCATTCCGACTATAATACGGGTAAGTAGAGGCTCGTCTTTCGTTAAATTACACTTTTGTCCCTTGATCAGATCAAATGTCATTAGAATCAGCCTTTCAAAAGATTAGTAGCGCTGGATCAATACCTGAAGCAGGTTAGAATCTGCCACGTCTTCCGGCGTCGAGATTCGGACCGTTCAGACTGGATAGTTTATCCAAGGCATGTTCGTAAATACGTACAATATCCTGCACCTTTTGGAACTCCGGATCCGAAGGACCCAGATTGTCCATGAACATACGCTGCAGGATTTCCTTATAAAACGAAATGCGGCTTCCGATAAGCCCACACTCGTAATCAATGACCTCTTCAACCGTGTGCTGCTCAACAAATTCCATCATGTCATCGGCCGGGCTGTCGTGTGACTCCCGCTCATTGCGTGCGGCAATCGGAGTGTTAACATTCTCGAGGTTAACAGTAGAACGTATATCGGAAAAGAGAATACTTTCTTTCGCCAGCATTACCTGAAAAGGCTTGTGCTTGAACAACTCTTGTACTACAAGAGCGCACATCGTCTGATTCCCCAGCAGCATACCATCAAAAGGGTGAAGAACCCATCCCCTGTCATCCCGATACAGGCTGAACGTGAAGTATTCACCTCCATATTCATATTTCAGATTGATAGCAGTCTCTGAAGTAAGCTCATATTGAAATGCATCCATTATTCTACTTGCGCCTCCTGCTTCTTCGTTCTGTGTGATTATATTAGCATAGCAGAATATGGGGAATCTTGGGAGAGCGGATTTTCCCCTTTATTATTTACAACGGATTTAGTAATTTGGTAATGTATAAAAGTACATGTACATCCCAATGGGGAGGAGGATACGTGATGGGCAAAAAAAGCCCGAAAGTCAAAGTTCATTTGGATTCTGGAGATATTCGCACTCTGGCGGACCAAGAGATCAAAGCCATCCTTCGTGCTGCTGATGAACTAATTATGACTGGTGGGAGGAACCTGCTCGCCAAAATTCTTAAAGGCTCCAAAGACAAGCGGATATTAAAATATGAGCTCCAGCTCTGTCCAGCTTATGGCTTTTATCATGAATTGAAGCTGGAGGATATTATGCATCGAATCGACTGGATGATCCGCAAAGGGTATCTGGAAATCGAATATAGCGACAGATTGCCGTTGATAGTTTTTTCGGAAAAAGGGTGGGCTATAGAACGTGAAACATATGCTGAGGAGTTGCTGCTCAAGCTTGGCTCGTTGCTGGACGGGCATGACTATTCTTATGTAGAAACGCTTAAGGATCGCAATCGCGGAATGATCCTTCTATTGATTGAGAAGATCAAAGGGACAGGCAATGCCCGTTTTGTGCCACTGCTTAGAACCTGGCAAGCCATAGAATATAAGAAGGTGCAGGCAGAACTCCAAAGTGCTGTGCAGTATTTGCTAAAGGAAGGCCAGATTAAGTGAGGTGCCAGCGTATACTGGCGGAGCGTCGCATTTGATACATTTAGGAGAGCAAACATAACAATAAATGATCAAGCTAAATTGTTTAAAGTGACCTTAAGCGATTGGAACGGTACAGTTCGTGGACGGCCTTTTCGTAAAATTGCAATTGCTGCTGTTTCTTCCTTATATGATCTTGCGGTAGTTACTATCGAATCCTTTGATTTTGATCTGGACCATGGTTTTGGGTTCTATGATAATATCAAAAACTGGTCGCGCTCTGAAAAGGGCTATGAGTTGTTTGCTGATATCGGGGAGAAGATGAAGTTCCCCGGTTTGAAGGGGGCAAAAATCAGTAAAGTTTTCCATACTCCAAAACAAAAGCTGCTGCTCTTATTCGACTATGGCGATGAATGGCATTTTATCGTCCAGTATATTGGAGATACAAAGTTGAAGCCAGGCCAGAAACTGCCCCTGATTATGGAGACTAAAGGTGAAGCACCTGATCAATATGGCGGCTTTGAAGATGAGGATGAAACTCAGGCACATGACAGAGCGGAAGAACCTGAGCGGGAAGAACGCATTGTAATGGAAATTATTGTAGATGCGTATGACGAGGAAGAAAAAGCAATGGGTTGGTACTATTATCTAAAGGACAAGATTCACTTTCCCTTTATGGCGAAATGTAATCAGACTTTGGCTAAATCGCCACTCAAAAGTGGTGAACAAGTTACCGTTATACAAATGGCGCCTGAGAGCGAATGTTTGGACGGCATGTGGGTTCAAGTAGAATGGCAGAATCGTAAATTTGCAGTACCTTTGGTTCAACTGCAGCCGATTGAGCCGGATGAAGATACTACAGAGGCAATTGAAGATTGGGTATACTGGACGGATTTGGGATACTCATTTTGATTGAAGATAGAGGAAAGTATCTGAATAATCAGAATCAAAAGTTAATTTTCATCAAGGTTCAGACACCCGCGAAGGTTGAAACAGGCTACTAGAGTCTGTGAACATTTTGGCTGGGAGATTATAGCGGGAATAGATTTTGCAGAGGATTTGAGTGATTTGAAAAAGGCCCTTAAGGATGAGTTCAGTCCAGCGAATGTATATGATCCTTGCCCCTGTGGCAGTGGAGCTAAATACAAATTTTGCTGTGCGCCGAAAATGAAGAATTTTGATGCGAAGCCTAGAGAAACAAAAAACATTGTAATAATGTTTAAAAGTTTGTTTAAGGCAGTGCCCCTGACCATCACGTCAGAGCGCATCGCAGGCAGCGAAGAGGTCAGGGGTTCGATCCCCCTTGGCTCAACCAAAAACATCATATGGACTCTTAGCTCAGTTGGTAGGGAAGCATTCGCGTCCGCCTAATCCAACCCAAAGCCCCAAACACCAGCTTCTGCGATAGGCTATCGAGTCCCTGAATTCCTTCTCCTGAACTTCGGACCCCACAGCCTCTATTTTCTCAAATTGGCACATTTAGCAATGCTAGCGGACCGTGCTGCACTTATTCCCCTCCATCAGGCATGTTTCACGCGGAATGTCAGCAATTAGCTGCATCTGAGTCCGGAAGGTAGACAAAACAGTGTTTTTGGTGGAAATAAAGGCTCCTCGGTCCGTAGCGATTCACACGACTCTTCACCATACCTTACAGAAATCTGATCTGGCAGGAATCAAAACGCTATCCGGGCACACCTTCAGCATTTTCGTAAATATTCATGACCACCTGCTGGATCGGCAGTTCCTTGACCGAAATGTCGGAGAACCGGTGTTTCCTGGAGATTTCTTCGATAAAATCGCTGATCGAAATAAGCGCCGTATCCACTTCAAGCGTAATTTGAAAGTCAGACGGTCGCTCGACCACTTTGGTGTAGGCATTGTCGAAGATGGTTTTGTGCACAGACTCCGCAAAAGTAAAACTGACCCGTTTCTTATCCCCCAGAAAAAGCTTCAGCTGCTGAAGCGATTCATCGAAAACCTTTTCCCCGTGGTTAATGACAATGACCCGGTGGGCAAGCTCCTCCACATCCTCAAGATCATGGGTGGTCAGAATACACGTCATATTATGCTTCTTGTTCATCTGGTGAATGAATTCGCGGATTTTGACCTTGGCGATCACATCAAGCCCGATGGTCGGCTCATCCAGAAACAAAACCTCCGGCCGGTGCAGCATAGCCATGACGAATTCGCATTTCATGCGTTCGCCAAGGGACAGCACTCGTGTGGGCTTTTCGATCACATGCGCAATATCCAGCATCCCCGTCAGCTCTTCCAGACGGTGTTTAAAGTCCTGATTGGCGATTCCGTAGATTGCCTTGTTCATGTTGAAGCTGTCGATAGGCGGAATATCCCAGATCAATTGGGATTTCTGACCGAATACGGCTCCGATTTTGCCGACATAGCGCTTCCTGTCCCGGGCAGGCGAATAACCAAGAACTTGAATTTCACCGCTTGTGGGATAAAGCGCGCCGCAGAGCATTTTGATCGCCGTTGATTTTCCCGCCCCATTGGGACCCAGAATGCCGCAGATTTCCCCCTGCCCAATGGCAAAGCTGATATCGTTGACGGCGTTGACCACAACCTCTTCGCGCTGGAAGAAGCTCTTAAAGGTCTGGCCCATACCTGCGCCCCGCTTATAGGTTTTATACGTTTTAGTCAAATGCTTCACATCAATGACCGGCATCATCCGCCTACCCCCTCGTACAATCTGATCATATGCCGGTAAACCCATACTCCTGCCGCCAGAAATAAAAAGCAGGGCAGAACAGCAGCGAAATCGCTGGCATGCACCCGTCCTAGAAGAGCGGAAGCAGGGAAGAAGCCTACCATTCCCACAGGAATTATCATCGTGGCCAGAGCTTGTACAGCCTTCGGAAATATGGGCAGCGGATATTTTCCAATATGCAGCACACTGTCAGCAAGTTCGGAAATTCTCGAGTTGCCCACCCATTTGAAGGACATAGCGGCCATCATTAGAGATAATCCTGCCAGGACCGCCGTCCCTGCGATAAACATCCCGGCAAATTGGAGCCAGAAAAGGACCGGAATGGCGCCGACATGCATAGCGGAGAAAATGAATAGCGAAACCCCGCCCAGAAACAGGCCAACACTTTCTGTAGAAAATGTTGTGGCAATAATAAAAAACAGCGGATTCAGCGGTTTCATAAGAATAACCTCGAAGCTTCCCTCACGGACATGCGACATTGTGGTCCAGAGAACGCCGCCGAAAATAAGGCTCGAAAGGCCGCTGGACATGGTGAATACAGACTGGATCAACAACACCTCAAACAAGCTCCAACCGGGAAAGCTGGTGCCTGCCCGGTAAATAAGCAGGGTC
Source organism: Paenibacillus sp. FSL H3-0321 (assembly GCF_038002865.1). NCBI lineage: Bacteria > Bacillati > Bacillota > Bacilli > Caryophanales > Paenibacillaceae > Paenibacillus > Paenibacillus sp. FSL H3-0321. The sequence continues at coordinate 6,791,880 of NZ_JBBODH010000001.1, forward strand.
ACCAGCGGAAACAGAATGTTGCCGACCAGGGTGATCAGACTGCTGATAATGAAATTCATACGATAGGCCGCAGCCGACTGCAAAGCAGAATACATGCACTGCTTGTAAATATCCAGATACCGTTTCATGTAAAGAACTGTCCTTTCATGGGGTCATTCACGCGCCGACAGCGGTAAACTGCTTCATAGCCAGACGGCGAACAAGCTCGTTCAATCCGAACGTAACTAACAAGGCCGCCGCCTGTATGCCCACGGCTTGCTCAATGGAAAGCTCAACGCCTCCAAGTGAGTAATGGCCGGTAAAAACCATTGCAGGCAGGTAGGCCATGTACTGAAACGGCAGGAAGAACTGGATCACCTGAAGCCAGTGCGGAAAAAAATCAAGCGGAATAAGCGCACCTGAAAAAATACCCGACACCAACATAAAAGCACTTCGTATTCCAGCTGACTGGACAAGCCAAAATGAAGTCAGGCCAATCATGTAGTTCACATAAAAAATCATTAGAAAGGTAAGCAGCACCGATAGAAGCATCCATGGAAAGCTTGCCGGCCGCATATCAACTCCAAAAATAAAAATGAAGATCAAAAGGCAGGGTGAAAATTCAAACAGGAAACCGAGAGACCGATGCCCGATTTTCTGAAGCAAAGCGAAAGAACGGTGATGAATCGGGCGCAAATGAAAGGTAAGGAATTTACCGGTGCGAACAAGCATGGATAAGTTCCAATCGGCAAAATCCATGACCAGGTAACCGATAAGCGCAGTAGCGCCGAAATAGCGGATCATTTGGGGGAGGCTGATACCGCCGAGCGAAGCATGCTCTCCATATACCGCTGTCCAGATAAAATATTGCACCATAAAATATACAGGACCGACGATAATCGACACCATGGAATGAGTGCGGTAGGCACTCCACTCTTTGTAGGTTACCTCCGCCACCGTCCGGCAAATGAGCCATTTGCGTTGCAGGCTATTCATCAGGTGAGTCCAGACCAAATGATATTAGTTACATTATATAGGCCCTCTGCGTACCAATTATCACCGGTAAAAGGCACAAACCATACAGCGGCAAGCTGCTCTGTAGGGTCGATAGCCATGCAGCAGGCTCCAGCGCCTTCGTGAAAATAGCTGGTTGGAGAGTAGAGGAAGGCGGGGCCTCTCCTCATATCCAGTCCAATGCCATAGCTCCGGTCCTTGTTATCGGCACCCCAGCAGTAATCAGGAACTCCGTACAGGGTGCGGGTCGTGATCTTCTCAACCGCTTTGCGGCCGACGATACGGGTATCGCCCAGTGTTCCCATGCCCAGGAGCATGTTGGCGAACCGGATGAGATCGGCTGGCGTAGAGGCCAGGCCTCCGCCGGTGCTGGAGACTGTATCCCACAGCTTTTCCTCTGGAGAGACTTCTGGCTGATTACCGTTAATTAGATCATTTAGCCGCTTCTCATGTCTCTCGTTTCTTATAATGGCGCGTCCGGCTAGCTCCGGAGTCAGTTCCCAAACGGTATCCTTCATGCCAAGAGGCTTCAGGATTTGCTCTTCTATGTACTGTTCAGCAGTTATGCCAGTTACTTTTTTGATGATTTCTCCGAGCAGGCAGAAGCCAAATGAGCAGTACTGCCATTCCTCGCCGACTTTTTTATTGACCCCGCAGCTCAGCGCGGCTGTGATCCAGTCCGGATCACCACTCTCAGGGTTATACTTTTCGAAATATTCACCAATTAATTGCCAATAAGATTTATGATAGGGGATTAAGCTGCCCGCACAGTCGGGAAACAGGCCCGAGGTATGGGTCAGAAGGCTGTAGATATCGATTTTGTTAAAAGGTTCCACGTTAAACTGCTCCAGGAACGCGCTGACAAGAAGGTCAAACCGGAGAATACCGTCCTCAACAAGCTTGGCCATTGCTACTGAGGTAACGGCTTTGGTAATGGATGCGATATTATGAACGGTTGCCGGTAAAAGCGGCTCGGTCCTGTCTTCCCGGAACGAAAGCGGTCCCATAGCACCGTGCATAAAGGTCTTTCCATACCTTGAGACGCAGTAAGATGCGGCCTGGATCTTATTTTGATCAATCAAGTTCTGGAAGTGGTTGTGCAAAACTCCGGTTCTCGAAGTATCATAACCTACCTCTGCCGGTGAACAGTCGGTACTGCCTAGAGTAAACAGCATACATATATGCCTCCTTGAAATTATTAGCACCATGCAAGGGTACCTAATCTATCTAAGCGCTTTCACAGGGGCTCGCCTATTCGTGCTGCTCTGCATGGCAATAGCTTTCAGCACGATACCACTTAAGTATATTTCCAGAGTATGGGTGTTACAACGGCAAATTTGTATATAACCAAACTTACCCGGGTGATGTGTTGTGTAAGAACCTCGATAGAGGATTATATTTACAAAGAAGAAAAAGATTGCAAAAATGACATATAAAAAGGTATAAATATATATGTGACTTGTCCGGTAGAGATGCCGTTTCATTGCTGGATCAAAAGCTTTTTGACAACATTTATAGATTTTTTGCTGACTGATTAAAAAATTGAGCAACAGCGGTCGATAAACATCATATACGAATAATGCAATATTCATGTTCACTCGATTTGCATGCAGTCTAATAGAATTCTAACAAAAGAGAGGGCTGGCTGTGGACGGAAAATCAAATGCTTCTGCCTTGCCGCGTAACACATTGCTGAATGGCGTCTATCAGATCAAAAAAGTAATATCACGCAGTGAGCTTGGAATCGTCTATTTGGGAAAGGAAAAGGAGACGGGGAAACCTGTCGCAATTAAGGAGTTTTATCCTTCGGTGCTGGCTCGGCGAAAAGCTGATAAGCGTACGGTTGAAATTCGATTGGGGAATAGCCTGGACCAATATGATGAGCTTCTGCATTCGTTTATGCAGGAGGCGGAGCTTCTTTCTGAATTGAAGCATCCTCATCTTCTGAAGTATCTTGCTCATCTGGAAGCTAATGGGACAGGATATATTATTATGGAGTACTGCCAGGGAACATCTCTGGATAAGTGGCTGAGTGCACGTGGAGCGGTTGACCGCGCATTATTCATCAATCATACCCTGCTGCCGTTGGTGGAGACGCTGGAATATATACATACTCAAGGCATTATTCACCGGGATATCAAGCCCTCCAATATTATGATTATGGAGGATGGCACTCCGAAGCTTATTGATTTCGGGTCTGCGGTCCGTCTTCCGCTTAAGGAAGGGGAGAAGCAGACAATCTTTACATCAGCATGCTACTCTCCCTTGGAACTTTACTCTGAATTGTCACCTCATAATGAGATGTCTGATATATTCAGTCTGGCTGCGCTATTACATTACTGCTTCTGCGGTGAAGCACCTGCCGATGTGAAGCTGCGCTTGTTCGATGAACAAATTCCTGCGGTTAGGACTAAGAATCCGGAAGTCAGCCGCTGGCTGTCGCGAACAGTTCATTGGGGCCTGGCCATGCGGCAGGAACAACGTTGCCCGTCACTCGCCAAGTTCAGGAGGGCACTGCAAGTTCAGTCTTTTCTATGGAAGTGGAAAGGTACAGCAGTACTTGGGAAGGCGGCGATGGATCTGTCGTCCGGAAAGAAATAGGACAACCCTAAAAGGTTGTCCCATACAGTAACCGGTAGTGATCCTGAATTGAGGGTCACTTTTCTTTTGCCTGGAAGCAGCACTCACAAGCCCCCGGTTATTCTCCACAGCTTATATAGCTTCCGAATCCCTCTGCTGGCCTACATAAATATTAGTTTTTGGCTTAATGGCCTTGTAACGAATCTCAATCTCCGTCAGACCATCTTCGAATGTAATATAGAGCCGGTCATTGTATTCAAGCACTTCCTGCTTGCCACGCTCCACAGGGATTCGCCCATGTACGACTGTGCAGCGGGAATCATGCCGGACGATCAAGGTTTCATTCTTGCCGGCTTTGAACCAGATATTCCCCGCTTCCGGAACATGTTCCCGGATCTCCATCATGTTAAGCAATTCAGCCAGATTCATCCTGCGCTGTTGAAACGAGGTCATCGGCCAGTGGGTCACAGGAATATCTGTACCGCTTGCAGTACTTAGGAAATAACCTTCCAGTCTGCCGCGAAATACTGGCTTAGGTCGCAGCACGAACCAGTACAGCAGTCCAATAGCGATCAGTAACAGTACGGAAAGTACGCCAATACGCAGCATCTTTTCCACCATGGAAGTGATATGTACAGGGATTCGGGCGGTTACTTTGGCGCCTTCATCATCTGTGGCTGTTACTGAGAGATAGGACTTTCCTGAATGCAGCGAAGACAATAAGAGTTGTCCATCTTTGATGTCTGCTTGAGCCAGGCTCCGATCTCCTTGTTCTGTATCCACGGTATAAGTAAGCGAATCCTTATTGGGATCTTCGAAGTAGCTGGTTAAGTCAAGCTTAACAGCTCCGTCATCCTTGGACAAATCAATGGATTTATTCAAAGCGACCGGCGGCAGATTGTTAATCTCGATGACTGCAGTCTTGCCTTCTCTGTAGAAATCCGAACCGTCTACACGGATATGGTATTGGTATGTATTTGATTTAGGAAATATGTAGGTGCCCTGAAAGCCGCTTCCCGTATTGGTTAGTGGAATCCGTTCAACTTTGCCTTCTTTGGGTGTTACGATCAGTTCTGCTTTTAGCCGATTGTAAATATCGGTATCCTGTACTTTAGAACCGTCGTTTATTCCGTATAGTGCAGCCTCGAAGACAGTGGCTTGTCCTTTGAGGGCTTTCTGTCCGCCGGATATGGCGGCTTCGGCACGCATATTATAATTGCCAAGCAGATTGACTTTGACAAGATCACCGGCATGTCCGCGGAATTTCAGCACGAAATTGCCTTTAACCGGCTTGACGATTTTCATCAGCGAGTATTTATCCGATTGGATGAAGCTTACATTGCTTGATTTGTAATAGAGCTGGGCCTCCGTTACCGGATGCTCCGACAGCATGATAATATTGGCGTCAGCCATGCTGGAATTAGGAATCTCCACGGTGATTTCCTGAAGGGAGCCATTTGCTGTAACGGCTGCTACGGATGTAAGTACGGATTGAATCTGACTGGCAAAGATCTGGTTAAATATTTCAGGCAAATCGTCTGCACTTCCGGTAATAAAAGAGGTACCGCCCGTCTCACTTGAGATCCGCTCCAATTCACTTGAATTAACCTTGCCTCCATAATTAAGGCCGACGGTGTAAATCGGGTATCCTGACTTTCGGGCCATGTTAATGACTTTGTCCACATCATTTGCTGAATCAGCAAAAGTCCGTTTACCGGAGCTGTTCCCAATGTCCGTCTCTCCGTCGGAGAGAAGAATGAGGAAGGGTTGTCTGCCATTTGTCCGGGATTTCTCCAGCAGCTCCGCGCCGCGCCGCAGTCCAAGGCCAAGATCCGTGTAGCCGGTCCGCTTCAAGCTGTCGATCTTGCTCCGTAATTGCTGTCGCGCGCCGGAAGACGTAATATCCGTGAGCGGGACAGAAGAAGTGATCCGGTCGTTGTAGGCCACGAAGCCCAGCCTGGTTTTTTGCCCCCCGCTCATATCCATGAACATGCGGATAACTTCATCGGCTATCCGGTCCTTGTCCGTCTGATTCATGGAGTAGCTGACATCCAGCACAAACATGGCATCCAGACCTCCTGCCGGAGAAGGAGCGGTAGAGTCCTTGCCGGATGATGCGTAGCTGGAAGTCCCGCCGTTCCCTGCCAAGCAACCTGAAATCAGTATCATCACTACTACAATTTTCCTGAGTGATCTAAAGTACATAAGCTGCGGAATCCCCCCTTGTATCTGTTTAGGCCTAAAGATATTGATGCAGCTCCATAAAATGCTGGGATAAGGTTATCATCGGCTGCTCTTTGAGGGAAAATAAGGAAAAATTCCAAAATAGTCCTTTAAGTCTAGTTAGTAATAAAAATGATTAAATGGAACTATATGCCTTTATATTGACAAAAATTATCTTTACTGGTTAAGATGGGTCCCATGAATCTAAAAATTATCGCATCAAATGGCAGTATTTAGTCGAATGGTGTAACCAAAGACTCACGAATGCATGCCGGGCAACAGAAAATAATGGAGGGGGGAAGGCATCCTCATGAGCCCTTTTTAACATGGGATGCTGCCTGAATGGACATTATCAATCAAACGAACCGAACCTTGCTTTTTGAGGAAATCAACCCGGAAAAGCTCGATTTGATCACCATTGTCGGGGATGTAAAAGGTATCGACAGCTTGAGTGACGATAAGATCAAAGAGATTAATGAGCATCTTCTTGTGCACAATTTTGATGAGTTCCTCGACAAGTTTTCACCGAGCATTTACTCCTTTTTTAATGCGGCGAACCAGAAAGTAATGTACACGCTGAAGAAGCCTGAAGGCATTCCGGATGATACCATTTCGGAGATTAAGATTGATCAGAGCAATGACTTCCTGCGAATGTTGTTCACGCTGATCGATACGAAAAGAAGCCAAGGGATTACGAATGTTGATTTCAAATTTGAGAATTTGCTGGACATGATCTCTCCAAAGAAGGTTATGGATGATATCCGCCAGGTCCGCAAAGAGATTCACTACATGTACGGCCAGTATGACAAGCTGGATGACGGAGATCCCAAAAAACTGGATGTCGGCGATAAACTGAATATTATGTTTGAGGAAGCCAGCCGCAACTATAACAATGTCATGGCTATGCTGCCTCTGGCCATCGAGGATATCAAGACTCGGCTGCTGCTCGGCCGGGCCCAGGAAGATACATCTTCCGAATTGATTCAAGTAGGCCAGCTTACCATCGGTGAGAGCGGTGAACTGAAGATCATCGAGGCTCCCAAGAGTGACAGTACCGACCTGATGCTTCTGGATGAAAGCACAAATACAGACCTCACACAGGTATTTGCTGAAGATTACGGCTCTTTGTCCGAATCTCCGTCTACTTATGTGCAGGACCTGGTAGTACGCACATTCTGTCCGCTTCCGGCGGTCCGGGCTGAAGTCAACGCCGCACTGGAAGTACAGAATTACAATACATACCTGGAATTCTACAAGAATGCCAAAGATGATTTCGTCAAGACGGTTAAGCCGCTAGTGGAAAAAATACTGGGTGTTAAGATGTTCTTCGACCAGTATGCGGTTAAAAACAAAGGCATGCAGCCTTCAATGCTGATTGCCAACAGCAAGCTGGATATGCTCGTGAAGAGCAGCAATATCCCGCGGCTGGAGACATATTTGAATACAGTGAACTCGAAAAATGAATTCTCCGATACGATCTGGTTCGGGATTGTTCCTTCCGTTGAGTTAGAGACAACCGGCAAGGTCAAAGTTAGCCGAGAACGTTTTCGCGGAAACGACAAAGTGGTCAAGCAGGATGGCAACAGCATGGAATCACTTACAATGCTGCTGCAAGTGATCAAGGACTACAAGGTTCAGTTGTTCTTCAGTTTCGAGTCCGGCGAGGACACTACGTTCAGCAGTATGGCTACTGCCGGAATCGACAAGTACATTGACAAATGTGCAGGATTGACACGGAAGGAATACAGTGAATTTGCGATCCCGAGTGCACCGAATTTCACGGTGATTCCTAAGGAGAAGTCCGGTGTTATCATTGACAGCAGAATGCTGCAGACCGAGAACGGTGTGGAATTGTCCAAGGATAAAGAAGACATTCTGAAGTTATGGATCGAAGGCGTATATATTGGAGCCGCTTACGTTGCCGCTGGTATTGTAGCTGCTTATCAATGTCCTGAATATCTGAGAAGCAACTTTAAGAATGTAAACCGGGAATTTCCGGGGGTACGCTTCGATATCGAAGCGGGAGACAACAGTCTGCGCTCCGTAACAACGATGACCAAAGAAATCTCGGGGTTCACGAATACAATCAAGGACTCCATTAACCGCAAGAACTTCGGATTTATTTTCTCCTCTGAGAACGCACAGCTTCAGGATACGGATATCAAACGGATTACCGTATATAAATCGAGAAGTATGGCTATGTCAGAGGACGGATATGATTCCATTTACAAAACACAGGTGAGCACCTATATCGAACGTTTCCTGCGCTTCCAGACCGGAGATTTCAAGCATGAGAACATAGTGAAGTTCTTCAGCAACAATCCGAGCAGTCAGAAGAGCCGCTGGTTGGGCAAACGCGGATCGGTTAACTCGATCATTCAAGAAGGCGATGATATGAGCTATATTATCGACGAGAAGAGCAACCTGTGCCATATAGATCTGGTCTTCAACGGCAATGTGAAGAATCTTGAGGTCATGATAACCAAGGGAACCAGCGCTGTTAAGGCTTGATAATTCATATAACAACGATAAAGAATTATATCAAAGAACTTATTAAGGTATCAGAGGCTTGTTCATCCGAGCTAGCCTTTATACATATTTCAACACTATTTTTCGAGGAGGTTTTTTATTTATGGGCTTTATTTTAAAAGTTGAAGGTGCAGAAACAATCGAACTGGGAATGGACAATATTCGTTCTGTTGTGTACGACACGGACACTCCGGATGATTCAAACGCAAGATCGACCGATGTTGGAGCAACCCTGCGCATCACTGGTAAAATTATCACGGCTACTGACGGCGATAATGCAGATGACACCATCAAGCTGGCGCTCTGGTCTATTGTTCCTGCTGAAAAAGCGGACTGCTACCGCAAGGTAACGCTCGAAGTTATTGCAGCAGACCAAGTAGTGCGCAAGATCCATTTCCCTAACGCATTCGTTGTGGATTACACAGAACGTTACGGGGACACCGAAGGTGTAGGTGAGTTCACACTGTACATCAAACAAAAGAAAGACAAAACCGAACTTACCAAAATCGATGGCGGATTTTCGGCCTAATATTAGGTAATCGGACTGGGACATCGGGCTGGCTGTGTCTGCCTGATGTTCAGAACATTAAGGGGCCTTTATGCGCCTCTTAATGTTTATTTATCTCTAAATCGTAACGGGAAGCGGTGAGGCGATTGACAGATTATTATGAAGTGCTTGGTATTGCCCCAAATGCATCATCCGCCGAAGTGAAGCAAGCTTACCGGAAGCTGGCCAAAAAGTATCATCCCGATACGAACGGAGGAGATCCGCAGGCCGCCGAGCGGTTTAAGCAGGTTCATGAGGCCTATAAGGTACTAGGTAATGAAGAGTCAAGGACGGCTTATCAGTCGCAGTCGCGTACAACCCGAGCATCCGGAGAGCCGCCGGAGAAGCCATCCGCAGGCAAGGAGCGGGTCAGTTTTAATCCGGGAAATATGGAAGAGCAGTTCGAACGTTTTTTTGGTTTCCAGCAGAAAAAGCAGAGTGACCGGAATATTCCCAAACACTCTGAACCAGCAAAAAGTATGGAAGCATCGGAGCTGTTCGAGCGCTATTTTGGAATCCGAAAGAAGTGATCCGGCAGTCATTCTGGGGCGTAGCCCGGTAAGGCGGAGGTTATGGGAGTGAAACAAGGAAGGTCGATCTGGACCCTGGTGCTGGATCTATTGATAACAGCCATCTCGGCTGTAATATTCTATTACATATTTGTGGTTGCAAAGGTTAGGGGGGCACAGGTGGTTGCGGCAGCAATCCTTTTGTTGTCGGTAGTCATAATTGCAGTCAGAACAAGAACCAAGAAGATCAAGGTGCAGAATAAGGTCAAACCCGGCAGCAAGGTTGTAAAGCTGGTGCTGCTGAGTGAAGACGGTGAAAGTGTAAAGGAATGGTACATAGAAGGCGAGACAAGTGTTCTGATCGGCAAAAGCTCAAGGCACGGCGAAGCAGATATAGATCTGTCAGATACACCTTATGCTTCTCTGATCAGCGCCCAGCATGCTGTGCTGAACAAAGCATCCGGCAAATGGTACATAGAGGATATTGAATCCTCCAGCGGTGTCGGTATACGCAAAAGCAATCAGAGCAAAGCAGTTAAATTGGAAATCGAGGAACCCAGCCTGCTTGAGGCGGGGGACTTAATTTATATTGCCAACACGAGGATTCTGGTGAAATGAACAACACATGCGGGGGTATGAGAGCGAATGAGTCTGACAAGATGCGCTAACGGACATATGTTCAGCACAAGAAGACACGGCAACACGTGTCCTTACTGTAATCTTACCGTGGAGAGCCCGGCTCCGTCCGGCAGCAAGGGAGCAGCCATTGCTATGGCGTCCCGTCCCTCCGAAGATGACAGAACGATGCCGTATTTAGGAGAGGCCACCGGAATTGAACCAGTGACGGGTTGGCTGGTCTGTATTGAAGGGGCTCAAATGGGACAGGACTACCGGATTATGGCGGAGAAGAATTTTATCGGCCGCTCGGAAGAGATGCATGTGCGCATTCTGGGTGACAATACGATCTCCAGACGCAATCATGCGGTGATTGTCTATGATCCGAAGAAACGCAATTTCTACTTGCTGCCCGGTGATGCTTCCGGACTTGCCTATCACAATAACGAGGCGGTATATTCCCCGGTAGAGCTGGCTGCTTATGATGTCATTCAGCTGGGACGCAGCAAGTTTATTTTTGTTCCCCTGTGCGGTGTTCACTTTGAATGGGAGCAGCAGCAATGAATATGCTGAAGCAACTGCTGGATGATAGTGCATTGACCCCATACTGGATGATTGTTGTCTGGATATTGCTGATCTGGCCACTGATTATGTTCAGGCATCGCATTCAAAAGATGCCGAAGGCTGGTACCGGTTCCGGGGACGGAATCGGGAACGGCCAGACGATCGGTGCGCGTGAGGAGCAGGATGACTATTTTGCGACGGTCAATATGCCTTTCGGATTGCTAGCTGTGCTCGCGGATGGAATCAGCGGTTTAAGCGGGGGAAGGGTGGCCAGTACGGCGGCCGTCCATACTTTTGTTAAAGAATTTCGGGAACTGGAGCGCTTCCCCGATCCGCCGGAATTCTTCGGTGATGCGGCGATGAACGCCAATGGAGAAATTATGAACCAGCTGCACGGGGTGCAGGGGGGAACCACGCTGGTTGCGGCGCTGATCCGCAGTAGTATGCTCTACTGGGGGGCGGTAGGGGACAGCCTGTTGTTCGTATACCGCAGCGGTATTCTGATTCCGGTTAACCATAAGCATACGCTGGAGAACACACTGCAGGAACAGTATCTGTCCGGTGAGATTACCGAGTCGGAGGCGCTAGGCAATCCGCAGCGCAAGACTCTGGTCAATTATTTGGGGTCCGAGAATTTCAGGAGCATGGAGCTGGCAGAAGAACCTTTTCAGCTGTATAAGGGGGACAAGATTATGCTGTGCAGCGACGGGGTATACAACACGCTCACGGAAATGGAAATGGAGACGATACTGTCCCGGCCGCTGTCACCCTATGATGCTGCTCAGGCCATGATTGATTTGATAGAGGAGAAAAGGCTTGTACATCAGGATAACGCTACAGTCATTATTGTGGAGAGGCGTTGGTAGAACAGGAGATGTCCCGCCGGGTACATAGCATAAATCATCAATACGGGAAATGGGGATACGCATGAGGAAGGAGAACAGCGATTTTTTAATGAGTTTCGTCTCCGAATCGGGTTCTTTTATGACTAACCGGGATTTTTTCGGGTGCGTTGAGCTGGAGGATAAGGCCTGTTATATCATTGCCGATGGATTGGATTCAGATGAAGAGGCTCACAGTGCCGAAATGATTGTGCAGACGATTCTGGAGAGCTTTTTGGAGAAACCCACCCTCTCCCGGCGGCGTTTGACCGATTACATCCGGATTGCCCATGAGTGGCTGCATTATGAGAGCCGAAGAGTCCGTCTGAAGGCCAGTATACTAATTGTGGTGACGGATTATACGAAGATGGTATGGGCATCAGCCGGAAATGCGAGACTGTATCATTTTCGCGGGGAGCGCCTGATCTTGAAAAGCCGGGACCACAGCCTTGCCCAGCAGATGGCAGACGAAGGACAAATTGCCGAGGACAAGATCGATACGAATGATGAGCGTGGCAATCTGCTGCAATATGCCGGGATGCCGGGCAAGCTGAAGCCTTATGTCTCCGGGAAGATTCCGCTGGCAGATGGCGATGTGCTGGTGATGTGCACCTCCGGTTTGTGGCAGGCTGTCGAGGACGCGGAGATGATTGATTCTGTTCAGGCGGCAAATGACCCGGTCATGCTGGCGGATACGCTTGAGGAAGTCATGCTCAGCAAACAGCGGATGCGGATAGACAATTATACGGCAGCATGTATCTACGCTAATAAGACCTATCAGGAAGAACCGAAGAACCGCAAGAAGTGGATCAAACGCATTCTTATTATTCTATTAACGGTGCTTCTGGTAGGTGGCGCCGGGATCTTCTATAAGGTCAAAAGTGCGGCTAAGAAGGCCGAATTAGCTGCCGATATGCTCCAGTACGAACAGAGTGCTGACGTGTATGTTACAGAGCAGGAGTATGGCAAGGCAGTATCCGACTATAGTCTGGGCCGCAACAACTCGATCAAGCTCAAGGACCGGATTCATAAAAAGCTGCTGACAGACAAAATGGCGGCTGCGCAAAAGCTGGTTGACGGCGAAGCCCACCTCAAGGAGGGGGATATTGTAAAAGCCAAAGCGAGCTATACCAAAGCGCTGGAACTTTCGGAACCGTACAGTATCTTCAAGCGGCAGGCGATTGAAGACAGACTGGGACAGATGACTGCCTTCCAGAAGGTACAGGACTGGCTTCGGGAAGCAGATCTCAAATTCCAGAACGGTGACTCCAGCGGCGCCATTACGCTGTACCTGCGGGCGCGGTCCTCCGCCACGGAGAACGCTTATAAAGAGGCTCTTGCCGAAATTACAACCAAGCTGGAAACGGCGGAAGCCAAAAAATCGGATGTGGAGCGGCAAGTAAGTCAGCTACAGGCCGATAAGCTGGAAGCGAAGGGCGACCGTTACAATGAAGCCGCTGATTACAGCGGGGCGCTCGATGCTTACGCAGCGGCACAAGAGGTCTATCAGAGTATTGATATGCTGGAACGGGTACTGGCAATGGAGCGCAAGATCTCCAAGCTGGAAGAGAAATTGAACCCGCCTGTACCTGCTGTAGACCCGAATGCAGCCGGAGCTGCAGACCTTACGGGAGGTATGGATTTGCCTCTGGTGACTCCAGATGAAAGTACGGATAACAACGGAAGTATCACAGGGGATTCAACTAATAATGAAGCTGGTAAGGGTTTAGAGGAAAGTGCCGCAAAAGGTGCAGCGAGCACAGAACCGGGCAGCGGCGTGGATGCCGCGCTGCCGAAAGAGGAAACGGTCCAGAAATCCGCTGAAGAGGAGGTGCAGCCATGAAAGATATCATTCGTGACCGTCTGAACAAGATGGAGGATCTGGAGCAGCGCCGGATGCTGAAGGATGTAATGACCGGTTTATTTCTGAATCTGGTGGAATATCAGGAGACGCTGAACCGGCAAATTGAGGAGCGCGTCTTTAATGAACTGGAGCCGGAGGAGGTGCGGCATGATGTGTATGCGTCACTCTGTCCCCGCGAAGAGCTTGATCCACTGCATGAATTCCTGTACCCCATGGTCCCAGGCGATTCAGAGCCGCAGTTTATCAATCTGGCTGAAGTTGCGGCTGCACTATCGAAGCAGGAGGAAATGAAGTTATGTACGCTGTTCCTCCAGTGCGATACCTCACAGATTCGCTCGCTTGCCCGGAGCAAGCGCCAGTTCAAGGGTGAGATGATCACCAGCGGAGGGCGGTATGAGATAACGGTCCGGCTGAAGCAGAGCTCAGTGTACACCGAACGCATTGAAGAACTGTACCGGATATTCCGTAAAAACAGCCTGCCATGGAAAACAGTCCACATCCCTTATGCCTACAAATTTATGGACTGCATCCTGATATCCTGCGCTTCGGAGTGGGACAACCAAGAGACGGTGAAGCAGATTTCCATACAGTTGGAGGAATTGGAACCGTATAAACATATGAATCTGGTGCCGATCTGGAATATTCAGAGAATGGAGATGAAGATCGGCGGCTTTCCCGTTCCGGCGGCTGACCGGGTGAATTACGAGCATGTGCTGCCGCTAAGAAGAACAGGCACAGAACACGGATATCTTGTAGATGGCGAGGAAGCAAATATCCGTTATATTAAACGCTCGGAGGAAGAGATTACAGTTGTATCTCCGCTGGATAAATCGGATTCCTGGACCATGCTGAAGGTGACGAGGCCGATGAATTCTGGAATTGGCCGGATGCATTATCCACTTTTGTCGAACCGCAGACAGGAAGGGTATATCGGCAGATATGTCCGTCAGGCCGGCAGTCCGGTTCGATCCAAGGGGGGCATTGCCCGTTTGACCGGGGCATTTGAAGTTTCGCGAGAGGTAGAACTGGAGGATGTCAAGATTCTGCCGCCGGGACAAGAGATTCCGCTGACTTATGAACTGAATAGCTTCGTCAGCGACCAGGTCCGCGTACAGACGGATAAGTACCGGATGCGCCTTCTGTTCAGCGCTGTGGCCAGGGACCGATCACTTGCCGGATCCTATCTAAGTGACGATGTGCTCAGTTTCCTCGTCTCTGAAGTTCAACTGGTCTTTCCGGAGTACCGCTGTGAAGGAGCCTGGGTATGAACTATATTTGGGATCTGCTGGTTCGGGCGGGGCGGTCGGGAATAAAGCGGAGCGACATTCACTTTGTTCCGGCGAAGGTGTATTCACCTTATATGGAGCTGAGCCATGCCGATCTCAATGCGGCTGCTGTGGAGCAGGAGGTTGAGGTGAACCCGTACTATCGTTTTTACGATATTTTCAGAGACTTGTTCGATCCTAACAACGCTGAGGATTCCGAACTGCGTGAGACCTTATTCGATCTGATCATTCATTTCCTGGCTGAACTGGACCTGATGCAGGGGATGAACAAACGGGAATATCAAATCCGCTTCACATTGCGGGAAATGCAGGAGGGAGTCTTCGGAGAACGGATCCGGCAGCGGCTGAAGCTGTTTGGACGGGAAGAGCAGGAAGTCATCGCCGGGCATGTTCTGCGGCTGTTCGATACCGGCGAAGCGGTGCATCTTCTGCGGGAACTGCTGGTCCGGATGTTCCCGCGTTCCACATTGTATGCGAATTGTGAGGATAAGGACGAATTGCTGCTCTACATCGGTGAGGAAGAGCGCCCGGAGACAAGGGAGAAGCTGGAACTGATTTTGGAGCTTTTTTTACCGGTACGCTTCGAAACGGAGATTTACTGGAAACGCCATTTCGGCATTATCGACGTGGATCACACGATGGTTCAGGATTGCATTGCCTTGTATTAAAGGAGCAAGAAGAGAGGGCAGATTCGGATGCTGCGGGAGCAGCCGCCTAGGAGGTTACGAACATGAACGGTTATACATACAGGTTGCATCCTGACGCTGCGAGCCGTGAACGCATTCGGGGAACCACCCGATATACGCGGGCAGAGCTTATGGACATGACGACCTTTCAGCTTCGCAACATTTGCTACAAAGAACGGATGGTAGAAGGGCTGGGTCCGCAGACGGACCGCGAAGAGTTGATCCGGATTATCCTGAAATTTCTGGGAGCGGATGATGTACTGTGT
Organism: Paenibacillus sp. FSL H3-0321; assembly: GCF_038002865.1. NCBI lineage: Bacteria > Bacillati > Bacillota > Bacilli > Caryophanales > Paenibacillaceae > Paenibacillus > Paenibacillus sp. FSL H3-0321. Next base: position 6,807,423 of record NZ_JBBODH010000001.1, read on the forward strand.
ATCGGCCGTGTGCATAAGGGCGGGTTCGAACGGATTCAGCAGGCGATCAACCGCCATATGACCTCGCCGCTAAGCAGTGATGGCGGGATTAGTGTTCCCGCACGTCTGATTCTGTACGAAGGGCTTAAGGTGGACAGGCTGGACCGCTACATCGTTACTGCAGCGGGAGGGCTTACGGACTCCAATGTGCTGCTGGTGAACGAAAGTATGGAGCTGTGCGGGATTTTCAATCTGGAGCAGGATGAAGCCGTGCCGGGCACCTTCTACTTAACCGCCGACAGTGGAGCGAGATGGGAGAGAAGCAGGAACCGCCAGTACAGTCTATTGTTTTTCCGCAAGCGTGACTCGGAGTATTTGTACAAGATTTATTATTCGGACAAGCCTCTTCCGCCTGTTAACATTCAATATACTAAAATTCCGCTAGCCCATCTGGACATCCGTGAGCTGGAACAGACGCAAGCCGTGCTTGCCATCGATTTTGGCACCTCCAATACGACGGCGGGTGCTTATTTGCATAGAGGTTATATTCAGGAACCCAGCAGCCAGGACCTGCTGAACGGACGTGTACGCCTGGAGGAGATTAATTATGTGACCTTTCCGGATACAACCTTTAAGAATACGGACTGGATTGAAGTGCTCCCGGCAGCAGTCAGCATCGCTGATTGCTCGGAACCCGGCAATATCCTGTACGAATTCGGATATGAAGCGCTGAAGAGCATGCGCAGGGGGGGCTACAGCAGCCGGGCCAGTGTCTTCCGCGGCATCAAGCGTTGGATCAGCGATTACAGTAAACAGGAGGAAGTGGTGGATGCCCAGGGCAATGCAGCTGTAGTGACGCGTCTGGACATTGTGCGCGCCTACCTTGAACATGTAATTCTGACGGCAGAGCACCAGTTCAAATGCAGGTTCAAACGGCTGCATCTGTCTGCTCCTGTGAAGATGAAGGCCCAGTTCCTTGAGATGTTCAGCGAGATTCTGCCCGAATATGAAATCGAGAGCGAGCATGCCCTCGATGAAGGAATGTCGGTGCTGTACAACACGATTGCCGACGGTATCGAACGCAATGCCTTTATGGAGGGCGTGCCGTATCAAGCTCTGGTAATTGATTGCGGCGGGGGCACAACCGACCTTTCCTCCTGCCGCTTTACTGTGGAAGACGGACAGATTGCTTACAAGCTGGACATCCACACCACCTACGAGAATGGGGATACCAATTTCGGCGGCAATAATATCACTTACAGAATTATGCAGTTCATGAAGATTGTCTTCGCGGATTATTACTCCGGACGGCGGGCCGCAACCGATATTGACAGCCTGATTGCAGCACCGGGGGCGGATGTGTTCCGCCAGGTCGATGAAGCGGGAGTCCAGAGTGTATATGCGGAGCTCGATCGCCGGTATTTGGAGGCGGAGCAGATTATTCCTACGGCCTACGCCCACCGGGAGCATCGTTCACGGGACGAATATTTGCGGGTCCGCGGAAATTTCCATTTCCTCTGGGAGATTGCTGAAGAGATGAAGCAGCAATTCTTCCGCAAGACAGGTATGCTCCGTAACCGATTCCACTCCGCCATCGAGGACGGACAGGACAGCGATTTGCAGATTACCACGATGGAGCGCTGGTTCCTGTCCGTGGTGCGGAACGGCGAACTCCGTGATGAATTTGAATTTCCGGATGTGGTCTTTAACATCAAGGAGATAACCCAGCTCATCAAGGCGGATATTTATGATGTAGTCCGCAAGTTCCTGGAGGAGTTCTACCGGGAGGGAAGGCTTGGCCAGTATTCGATGATTAAGCTGACGGGCCAGTCCTGCCGGATCGATGTTTTCCGGGAAGCGCTGAAGGAGTTCGTACCTGGGCGCAGTATAGAATTCCGCCAGAAACCGGCGGAAGGCCGTGTTCCTGATCTGAAGCTGGCATGCCTGCGGGGAGCGATCCGCTATCTCAGTGCCAGAAAGACGGGGGCAATTCAGGCGGAAATCACCCACGAGGCTGCGGTCATTCCTTATACGGTCAGCGCGTATACCCACAACCTGCGGCAGAAGGTATTGATTAACAGTCTGGAGCGGAGTGACGGTCTGCCCGGCAGCATTTCCCGGCCGTTCGAGACGGCCGAGGTCGAGCTGTATGTGAGCGGCAGCGACGGAACCCTGCGGCAGAAATGTGTATATGTCAATCGTAAGGAGAATTACGAGCAGGTGGTGTACGAGGACATCCAGTCCCGCTTTGGTACGAAGATTCCGCAGGACGATACGGATTCCATTATGAACGGGGAGACGAAGTTCTTCGTGTTCGCGGATCATTCGCATTGGGGTTTCCATGTCCTGCCTGTGGCCCGCCGTGATGAGCAATTGCTGCTGGGTCACAAAAGGCTGTTCGCCTATGAGAATGAATCATCGGAACTGGACTTTTTTGATGGACTGAAGTAAAAAGGCAAGTCTGGGAAAGGAGCGCCGCAAATGTTCACCTATACTTACCCTGAGTTTCATAAGGGACGGATTCTAAAGACCCGGATGCTTGAGGATCTGCGTGATTTCCCCCGGCAGTTTTGGGAGCTGTACTACAGGGATTATGCAGATGGAATTGTGTCTGGGGCAGAGGTGGAGGTACACGCCGAACGGTTATCGGTAAGCCCCGGCATACTTCTGCATGAGAGGCGGCTCTATATGATGACGGAGCCGGCGGAAATTGCTTATAAGGCCACAGGTCAAGAGACTGTTCTGAAGCTCCGCTTCACAGAGCTGGAGACAGGTCATGACCTGTCTCTGGGGCAGACCTCGCTTGCACTGGAAGATGCGGCGTCCGGGAGCGGTTCCCATGAGATGGAGCTCGCCCGCTTCAAGCTGAAGGAAGGGGCCAGATTGCGCAAGGATTACCAGAGCTTCGCGGATCTGGCCACCGAATACAATACGCTCCAGGTGCTGCAGGTTCCCTATGCGGCTCCCGGTGCCAGTACCCTTCCTCCGGCTGTGCTTCAGGACTATGCTCAGCGCCTTATGCGTACCGGTACGCCGGATCCGCATGATGTGATGTTCGGCATGCTGTGTATGAATGAAGGTGTCATCGCCCGGAGCGTTATCCTGCATTATATTGCGAGCCGGCTGGGACAGGAATACCGGGATTATCCGAGCCTGCAGATTCACCGCTATCTGGACCGGATTCTCACAAATGCGCGCGGAGGACAGGGACATAAGGGGCAAGCCCACGGGGGTATGCAGCGAATGCTGGTGGAGTAGAACGGCTGCGCATCAATCGACTATTGGAAGGATGGGGTGAAGATGGAGCATTGGGATGAGAAGATTGTGTCCATGCTTAACGGCAATACAGGCGGACAGCCTGCGGATAATTACGGAGTGATTCCGGAAGAGGCAGGACCGGATTTAACCGCACCGGTGGTGCAGATTGGAGACGAGCCGCACACCTTTGTGGAAACGGAGCTGCTGGACGGTGCGATGCGCATGCTGATCCCGCAGACCTTTAAGCTCATGAGTAAGGAGATGGCAAAGCGGAAATATCCTTCTGAGCATCGACCCAGTGTTATATATACGACTTCCAATGCCAGAATTAACATTGCTATCAATCACACCATGAACCCGCTGCCGGAGGACGAGCTGTCCGATTTCAAGAAGGCCATGATCCAGATGCTGCGCCGGACGCAGAAGCTGACGAAATGGTATGGAGACCATGAGTTCAGCATTAACGGCAAGCCGGTCGCCACTTGTGAATTTTTGACCCCGGCGGTTAATGCCAATCTGTATAATCTGATTCTGTTCGCTTCATTTGAGGATCGGGCACTGATGTGTACCTTTAACTGTACAGACGAGGAGCTTGATGACTGGAAGCCGGTCGCACTGGCCATGATGAAATCCATTCAGTTCATTCCACAGAAGGAAGGAGACGAGTCTCATGAGTGAACCAGCCTTATCTTACGATAATCTGCGGGTTAGCCCGTTTGAACTGGTCAGTCTGCAGGAGTTAACCATTACGAAACAAATGAATGAGCACACCTATGTGAAATTCACCGGTATTGTGGATGAAGAGAAGAAGGACAGCTATGTCCGGTTGAGCTCATCGAATACAGTGGTGGAGATCACCCAGGTGAATGAAGAAGGCGGCAAATGGGTGCTGTTCAGTGGACTTATTCTGAATTTGAGTGTGTCGGTGAACCGCGGTGTCCATATCCTTGAAGTAGAGGGGGTCTCCCATACCCATGAGCTGGACATTCGCAAGAAAAGCCGCTCCTTCCAGAACCACAGCATGACTTACCCGCAGCTTCTGGATCAGATCGCGGAGGGTTATTCAAATATTGATATTATGGACGCGGCAACAGATGGAGCGGCTATCGGCAAGTTCACGCTTCAGTATGAAGAGACAGACTGGCAGTTTCTGAAGCGGATCGCTTCACGTCTGCGTACCGGTCTGATGCCTGCATCGGTCTTTGATACGCCGAAGTTCTATTTTGGCGTGTTCGATACCTCCTCGAAAGGTAAGCTGCAGGATTTTAACTACCGGGTTCGCAAAAGAATGGACAAATTCCGTTACACTACGCAGAATACGTCAGCCAAGGTAGGCGAGGATGATTTCATATATTATGAGGTCGAGACGGGCCGGGTACTGGATCTGGGCAATGCGATCGAATTCAAAGGCAAGCTGCTGTATGTATACGAAGCTTACACTGAAATGAAGAAGGGCCTGCTTCGTCACCGCTATATTTTAAGCTCGCGTCATGGACTTCGCCAGAACACTTTTTATAATGACAAAATTATCGGAGTTTCGCTGCAAGGCCAGGTAATCGGGATCAACAAGGACAAGCTCAAAATTCATCTCTACATCGATTCGGAGCAGCAGGCAGGAGAAGCGCATGACTTTCCGTATTCATCTGTGTATACGGCAGAAGGCAACAGCGGCTGGTACGTCATGCCGGAGAAGGGCGATCATGTTCGGGTGTATTTTCCGGGGAACAAGGAGGAAGAAGGGGTAGCGACCAGCTCGGTGCGGCAAAATGCCGAAGAAGGCGAGAGCAACAAGCTGAGCAACCCTGACCACAAGTTCTTCCGCACACCGGCCGGCAAGGAGCTGAAGATGACGCCGGATGAGGTAATTGTGACCGGCAAGGACGGAGAGATCTATATCCGGCTTAGTGAGGGCGGCGGGATCGAGATTATCAGCAGCAAGCTGATCAAGCTCAATGCTAAGGAAGATATCATGATGAGCGCGGATAAAAGCATTGTCATTTCCGCCAAGGATCAGCTCAGCCTGATCTGTAAGGACAGCAGCCTGAAGATGGACGGCACGACTGCTTTAAGCGGAACTGAAGTACGTACGAACTAAGCTAAGATGTGCAGATAACATCCTATAAACAACGGTTTAGTATCGCTATGAAGGAAAGCCTAAACTGGAGCAAGCGATAACAGGAGGGGAAGCTGTTGGCTCAGACTGCCGTGATGGAGATGTTTATGGAAGAAATTGTGGAACCGGTTCGTAACCGGGTGCTGCTGCATTGGGAGCAGCTGTATCAGGCCAACCGCAAGCCTCTACAGGAGGCGTTCATCCGCCACTTTGACAAGCTGTGCCGGGAGGTGGCGGAGCTGCAGAGCATAGGAGAGAAAGGAGCCATCGGGCATTTCACCTATTCGATGCTTCGGACCCGGCTGCAGGAAGGACACGGAGTCTATCTGGTGGAGGTTTCGGATGAGACGTGGCTGTTTGATCCTGCTTCTGTGGCGGGTGAGTATGATGCTTCTTGGGCATTCGGCTATCTGGATGAGCTCCTGCTGCTGCTGGAGGAGGAAAGACAACGCCCGGGTTCCCCGTATGCCGGAGGTATCAGCCGTCCCGACCTGGAGAAGCTGCTGTTGCGTGAATCGCAGCATGGGCATCAATATGTCATTGCACTGCTCCGCTCGGCGATGCCGGAGGCGATGCTTACCGAGGGATTCCGTGAGCTGGAGCAATGCGGAATTGTTGAAGTGCGTGTGGGCGAGTATCTCGATATCAGCGAGTCTGTCTACCGCAAGGATAGCGACCCTACGGATGAGACCGAGATTCGGAAATGGCTGGCTGAGCGGATCGAAGGTGCTTACGGATACGGCGCGCTGGAGCGGCTGGATCTGGCAGGCGGAGATTACAGTGAAATGGATTTTCGTTATTCTGCCTTTCGCGAGAGCGCTTTTGGCGGTAGCAGCTTCGCAGAGAGCAATCTGGTGGGTACAGTCTGGGAAGGCTGTGATTTGACGGATACGGAATGGAATCAGGGGTGGCTGCACGGTGCAAGCTTTGAGAATTGTCGTCTGGTGGGGGCATTATTTCATCGGGTGGAGGCGGATTGCGGGCTTCCTGATCCAGAGAACTGGGAGATTCCGGGCTTCGATGAAGTATCCTTTGCCGGAGCAGACTTAAGCGAGGCTGAATTTGTTCTGGCCAAGCTGCGGGGTGCCAGATTCACGGGGGCGAAGCTGACCGGAGCGATGCTTGGATGGTGCGATCTGACCGATGCGGATTTCCGGGGAGCTGATCTGCGTGGAACGAACTTCTCAGGCTCCTGCTTAATGGGAGTGCAGATGGACACGGGCGCGTGCAGCTTGCTCAGCGAACGTCCGGAAATGCCGGAACTTCCGTTCACTGAAGAAGCCATTACGGATTGGCTGAAGGAGGAACAGCAATGAGAAACGACTGGTTTCAGCTCTCACAGGACATGCGTGTGCGGGGGGCACTTGAACCGCGTGGTGTAAAAGAAGCCATCCGTCCGGAATGGCTGAAGGGGGAGGATTTACGGGAACTGGAGCGGGCCAATTTGCATTTTGCACTGCAGCCCAGTCACCAGCCGGTGGCTGTGGACCTCATTGAGCGGCCCTATCCGCTGTGGTCTGATCCGCTGAAGCAGCTGCTTCAGACCTTTGCCCCGCGCCTGATCTTCCGGCTGGCCGGACTGATGGATGCCGAACGAGAGCAGCTGTACCCCTATTGGTTCATGGTTCCACCGCAGCTTGCCTGTCTGAACGAAGACAGCCAGTTCGACAGCAGCGGCCGTCTCACCCGGCTGAAGGCGGATGCGGACTGCTTGCAGACCTGCGTCTGGCCGATTGTCCAGGCCGTGGATAATCGGCTGCACGAGAATGTGTTCCTGATCAACCTCGCCCTCGCGGAAGCCATTTTGCGCAGGGACTTTACTGGGTTATGTATGCAGCGGGTAGAGATGACAACAGCGGAGCCGATGGTGTGAGGCAAATGGAAATCGTTTATCGTAGGCACTTCAACTAACATAGGCAGTTGAATTTAGGAGGGGAATCTCTATGGCAGAAATCAAAGGAATAACGAGACCGGATGTTGTGGAACAGGACGGAGGAGGGGCAGAGCCGAGCTACGTGGTTGCCGGGGCAATCTTAAGCTGTACATGCGGAACTCAGCTGAATCGCTTGAAAGTCCCTTACAGCCACGGCGTACACCTGAAAGAAAAAGCACAGCTGAATGTGGAGGACAAGAACCCGATGATCCACATTATGCCATTCGGGAATTGTACCAGCTTATTGAACCCGGCTGTCCAGATCGGGAAACTCGATATTGAAGGGCGGAAGAAGGCGCCGTGTGTTCCGGGGATTTCGACTTCGTGGATGGACGGAAAAACAGATGTGCTTGTGGATGGACATCCCGCGCTGCTCAGCACATGTGTGAACCAGTGTGTTTATGGGGGACGGATTGTGATCGAGGATGACGGTCAGGAGCTTGGGGGATCGAGCCTGGAGGGGACGACGAGCGGGTTCGGCGGGGCCATCCGGTAATGTAAAGGAGAGGAGTGAGACAATGGGCATTGTGGAAGCCGCAACAGGCACATGGAACCTCAAGTGCCATTCGCCCTATCCCGTGCACAGCATCCAGAGCATACATATGGAGCGGAAGGCAGGCGGACATGCACGCTTGTTCCTGACCGCTGTTCTTCCCGAAGAACAACAGGACCGGGAAATCGATATGACCACAAACGGAGAGAATATCTCCCTCATCGAGACTGGTGAACGGGGCCAAGAAATACGCAAGCTGTTTCAGGGGATCATCCAGGAGGTTGGTGTCCGGGATGTTCAGGGGGTATACATCCTGGAACTGGAGGCTGTTTCCTATTCGTATCTGCTGGACATCGAGCCACGAATTCGTTCGTTTCAGCATAGCGAGATGGAATGTGAGGACGTGATCCGTCAGGTATTATCAGCCTACCCAAAGTCTGACCTCATCGACTACGTGAGCAGCGGCACGAAGCTGGGAGGGCTGACGGTACAGTACCGCGAGACGGATTGGCAGTTCTTGCGGCGAATCGCATCCCGGTTCGGAGCGGTGGTGATCCCGGAGGTGACGGCGGATGCGCCGAAGCTGTATTTTGGTGTCCCGGATGGCGGATATCATGAGCTTAAGGATCAGAATTATACAGTAACAAGAGATCTGCACGCGCTGAAGATGTCCTGGTCGGCGGGAGCCGCAGACGTAAGAGAAGCAGACTTTACCTCTTACCGGGTAGAGACGCGGCGCTGGTTCGGACTCGGAGATACCGTACAATTTCAAGAACAGGAGCTGCGGGTAGCAGCGGCAGAGAGCAGGCTTATGCAGGGCATGCTCATACATACGTATACCCTCAGTCCCCACAGCGGGATCCGGGAAAATGAAATCCGCAACGATGAACTGGCAGGAGCCTCGCTGGAAGGCAAGATATTGGCGGTCAAGAAGGATACCGTAAAAGTGCATCTGGACGTGGATGCGACCCAAGCCGAGAATGAAGCGAGCTGGATGCCGTACTCCGCGGTCTACGCGAGTGACGGTGGCGGGTTCTACTGCATGCCGCAAGCGGGAGATTCGGTGCAGGTGTATTTCGGAAGCGGGCGTGAACAAGATGCGTTCGCGATGGGTTCGGTGAGACGGGGAAGCAGTCCGTCACCGAAGACCGCGGATCCGGCGACCAAGAGCTGGGGAACGAACTTCGGGAAAGAGATGCGGATGACTGATGCGGAGATGTCGCTGATCGCGACCGAAGGCAGCCTGTACATCACGCTGGACGACGGAGGCATCTCGATCACGAGTAATAGCGGCATCCAGATGAACACCGTGCAGGATTTGGTACTGGACAGCGAGAAGAGTATAGAGATCGAAGCGAAGGAAATTCTGTTCCTGCAATGCGGAGACAGCAGTCTGGTGCTAGACGGGATGTCGGACCTGCGGGGAAGCAGCCTGACGATGAATGGCATCATAAAGCTGCCCGTGCAGGTGGAAGACCTGGAGCCGCAATACGAAGCCCCGTTCGTGAGCGAAGTGGCCGTGCCGGAAGAAGCCGCCCCCGAAGAGCAACCAAAGAAGAAGAAAAAAGGCTTCTGGAGCAAGGTGCTGGATGTAAGCCAGACGGTGCTGGATGTGGCGGGCCTGATCCCGGGTGTAGGAGAAATCGCAGATTTGGCGAATGCGGGGATCTATGCGCTACGCGGGGATTATACGAGTGCCCTCCTTTCGGTAGGTGCTTCAGTACCCTTTGCAGGCTGGGGGCCGACGGGAGTGAAGCTGGGAAACAAAGTCAGGAGAGTACTGCAGAAAATAGACCTGGCAGGGCAGGCGAGCAAAGCCTACGGCGCAATCAAAACCGTGGCAAGCAAGGGAGCCGATGTCGCGAAGGCGATCGGAAGAATAGCGGATACCGCAGGGGATGCGCTGAATGCCGGTCTAGGGAAAGTGCTGACAAAAGCGAAGAAGCTGGCGAGCAATGTGAGCGCGTTCGATCTAGCTGGCAAGCTGAAGAGCGGCATGAATACCCTCCTGGAAAAACACTCAAAGCTGAAAAAAGTGCTACACCTAGCAGGTGGAATGGGAGTCAACTACCTGGCAACTTTGGCGATGGGCTCCGGGGTAGATGCACTGAGCGAACATGCAGATTCGAATATTGTGAAGGCAGCGGTGTTTACCCTGAGTATGCTTATGGGCCGGAGTAGGTTGAAGAAAGGGAAGGGTGGGGGTTCTAAGGGAACCGGAGAAGGTGATAAGAGAGCTAATGAAAGTTATGATTATAGAAAAGTAAATAAACAAACTAATGATATAGGAGAAACACTCGCAACAAAGAAACAGGTGAAACAATTCAAGGAGAAATGGGGACAATTAGGGATACCTGTAAAAATGGATAAAAAAGGGAAGGTACTCACAGGTAATCACGAAGCGGCATTCGATTATGGAAAAGGGAGGATATTTATAAAGAAAAACCCTACGGTTGTGAATATATACCACGAAGGTTATCACGCTGAACAATGGTTGGGTATAGGGAAAGACGCTTATATGAAGTTGAGTCGTCTAGACAGAGAAGAATATGTATTTGAACAAATAATGAAAAATCAACATTTGTTCGATGATGCGTCAATTAAACATTCAATTGAGTATATCAACAGATTACGATTAAAATTTAAATAGTTGAAAGGAGTACAGAAGTGGAAAAATACATTAGAACTAAAGAAGAACTTGAAAAGTTGATAGAATCAGTAAATAAAGATTTTCCTAGACATCATCGTAAAATAGAAGAAATCCCGATTGATGTCGTTTCGACCCCAGAAGAAGCCATTGAAATCGCAAAAAAGTACCATCAAGAACATGAATTGGATGGGACGGTTAATGAGCAAATAGAAAGTTTGTTTTTTGACGAAGCCTATACGTTTAAAGTAGATTTAGAAAATAGAGAGAATGATGATATTCGACCTGCTTGGAGAGTTACTGTAGATTTACCACCAAATCCATTTTTGTTTGAAGATTATACTATAATGGTATCAGACCGAGATAAAGCGGTAATGGGGATGTTAGATCCTAATGGACATCCAGTATCAGAAGGTAACGAGTTCACTGATGAAGATATAGAGTATATTATGAGTGGTGAAGACCTAGAAGATGATGAGGAATAATATTGAAATCATTTTTAATCCTATTATTTTATTTTTTAAGTAGTGATTTTAGTGGGTAGGTATAGAAGGAACTCATTATCAATCAATAACACATTTTTGGAAAGTATAAGGTTAATAACGTAAGAGCGTACTTAGAACAGGTCGATTATGGTCAGATAACCCCATGATTGACCTGTTTTTATTATCTTTTTTTTCCACAGTTTTTGAAATCGGTCGCAACTTAACGAATAGATACCTCGATGGATATTGTACCGGAATAAACTACCATCTTTCCTTAGTAGAGTTTAAGATTTTTAATAAGGGGACAGGCAATTCTGTAAATAATACCTACCGTGTATTTAGAGACAATGATGTTTATAAAAGCAATTTCAAGAAGAATTCAAAAATATTAAGAGGAGTTGTATTTGATGAATAATATTAAAAAGCAATACTTGGAAGAAGACAATATTGATTCATTTTTAATTTTCCTAAAGGAGCATTATAGTAACGAACTTAAACCTTGTGATGAAAATGACATGATACTAATAACACAATTAGCAGATAACAAAAAATTGCCTGAAGCATATTTGAAGTTTATGGAATGCGCTGGCAGGGGTTATGTGATGTTCAGTGGTTCGGATTATAGTATTAGGAATATGGAGAGATTTAATGGATTTAAAGAAGGAGCATTGGAGCTATTAGAAGAATGTAATTTTAATAAAAGAATCGGTGATAATCAATTTGTTTTTATGGGGCATCAAGGATACATGTATTGGTTTTTCAATCTTGATGATGGAGACAATCCTCCCGTCTACTTTTTTGAAGAAAGCTATGATGAGTCTTACATTCAAAATGACTTCACGAAATTAAGTGAGACCTTTTCAGAGTTTTTGATAAAGAAATATAATGGTGAACTTCCGCGTTATTAATTGATATTGAAATGAATTTTATAGCACTCTGAGTAATGACCCTGATATTTTGACAGGTGTATGCATGTCGTATGCAAATTTTTGGTTACCTCCAGTTTCCAACTTTTAGTGGTAATGAGGTAATTGGGGAAGCATACAGATTCTTTGTTGGACTAGGAGGATTTAAATGACAAATCTACAATCTTAAGAAAGTTTTAATCTTTATCCTCCAGTTGATGAAAATGAAATCAACAAGATTGGGATAGAAATAGGTTTTAAATTCCCCAAAGTATTTAGGGATCTCCTAAAGTTAACTAACGGCTTTGAAACAAAAGAAGGTGTCATAATTTTTGGTACTGATGTTATTTTTGAAAGAAATCAAACATATGAGGTTTCAGAATACGCTCAGGGTTATACATAAATAAGGTGATTGCGTTACCAAACCTGGAAGAAGCTGGCCGGAAAGTTGAGAAGGAAGGCGAGCCTAGTCTAAAACCTAGAAGGGAAAAGAACAGTGGCTTTAATAGCTGAATTAGTAAAAGAACTTGAAAATGATACAATCCAAAATGAAGATTTAATTGTTTGTATGAAGGCTTACAGTTATAGAGTTGTTGTTATGGCGATGTTTAAAGCGATAGAAAGAAATTATTGTAATCAAAGAATAGTTGATAGATTAGCTGAACTCAGTGAACTGTTGAAACACAATAAATTTCTTGGGCCATGGCAAATGGGACACGTTGCTTTAGCAACGTTAGCACTTTTAGACAATGAAAATGCCAAGGATAAATTCTATGAACTTTTTGAGAGTCTAAGTGAAAATGATAAATTTCTAGTAGATAACTTTATTAAATCAGAATCATATAAGGCATAGAGAAATGTTTAAAATTTTATAACCTAAATAACGCTTTTCCGTTACCATGATTGGTCTGTTTTTCGCTACCTTCGTTTTATCTCGGTTTTTTCAAATATATCTCAACTATTAAGTAAAAGTTAGGAGAATGACATAATGGCTGGACTTAACCATGAATTATTTGGTGGAATTACATACGACTTATACTGGAGTGGAAAGCAGAAGGTAAAGATCTTTGGACAAGAGAGAATCGTTATTTTAAGTATTGATGGAAACGAAGAAGGTGAGTTTCAAGGTGCTCAAGAAGAAGCGTATATTAATTTTGTTGGTAATATGGAAAATATGATAACGAAAATAGAGGATGCAATCTTTGACTATTATCAAGAAAGTTATGTGGAGTATAGAGATATGGTGGGGGAGGATGTAGCTGACAAGATTGCTCCCATTATAGAAAATAAAGAAGAAATGGGCAAATTAGTTGAACCTACTCAATTGATTATAAGAAGAGTACGTAAGAATGGAATTAGAAGAATTGGTTTGCTTTTTAATTGCACTTGGGAAATAGAACATGGGCTTGCTGTGAAAATTGAGGATGAAAAAATAGTTGATGTAGGCTTCCAGGATATAGTCCTATAATCTGGGGCTATCCAGTGCCGAATGAACATATTACTAGATGTATTGGTGGAATTTGCGCTGGATGATTATTCAATGGGTGCTTCAATTACGGCTTCCTATTGGATATCCCAATTTACTGAAGACTTACTTCGTGGGATAGAAGATGATTTATTGGCTTTAACGAAGCAATATAGTTACCAGCCCAAGCCTGTTGATTAATCCCAATATGTAACTTAATGCTGACATATAGCAAAGTGAAACCTCAGAACGAACACCACGTAATAACAAAATGATATATGAAAATAATGCCAATTAGTTTTTATTTTATCCGAGGAGGGGAAGCTTTGAAGAAATTATTAGCATTTTTGTTGTCTTCATCCTTGATACTTACTTCACTAGCGCCACATGCACTGGCTAAGGATGAGAAAGCAGCAATGACACGAGAAGAGGTTGTTACTTATTTATTAAATGTTGCAGATGATTACAACCCTGGCTTGAAGAAAGAAGACATTTTGAAGGGTGATGCTCAAGGCAAAACCAAAGACGGTGAGTATGTCTCTCGTACCGAAGCATTAATTATGCTAAGTAGAGCATTCTCAGACCTACCGAAGCCACAAGGAAACGATTTGCGTAGCTTAAATACAGCGTCTTCCTTTAGTGACATCCCGGTGTGGGCACAAGATGAGATGACTAAAATTGCTGCGACAGGTATCGTTAACGGTTATACGGATGGCAAACTTGGAGCTAAGGATCAAGTTACACTTGAACAATTAACTGCACTAGTTAAAAGAATGGTAGCGTTAAAGGGGACAAACCCTCGTGATGATTATTATGAGTTTGTAAATAAAAAGTGGCTGAATGCATCTACCATTGATGCTGGAGAAATGACCAACGGTGCATTTAACGAATTGGATAAACAAAATCAAGAACGAATTAAAGATATGCTGCAAGAAGTTGTGAAGGACACACATGCTAAAGGATCAGTAGAACAGAAAATTGCAGACTTTTATACGAATGCACAAGATTTGAAGCATCGTAATGCTTTGGGAATTAAGCCAATTGCACCTTATATTGCATCCTTGAATCAAGCTTCTACAATCCAGGAGGTAATGAATGTAGGCTTGAAGATGGAGAAAGAGCTCGGCTTTGGATCTATTTTATCATTTGGTATCATGGCAGATGCTAAAAAAAGTGACATTAATGCATTATATTATGCAGGTGTAGGCTTGATTTTAGACAAGACGAGTTATGTTTCTAACAATGCTCAAGCAAAACAAGTGTATGTCTCGTATTTGAGCAAGTTATACCAACTTGTTGGTGACAGCAAGGAAGTTGCCGAGAAAAAGGCAAACTCATTGTATGAGTTTGAGAAGCAAATAGCAGCAGCAACGATGGACGTTCAAGACCAGAATGATGTAAATAAATATTATAATCCATATACGATCCAAGACTTTGATGCGCTGTTCCCTTCACTGGATATGGCTAATTATTTGAAGCAGCTACAGCTTGGTTCCGTGGATAAATTAATTGTAATGGACAAGGGGCAAGCCAATAAGCTTTCACAATTAATGACTGATGAGCATGTGCAAGATTTTAAAAACTATATGCAAGCGATTTGGCTTATTAATACCAGTAGCGTATTAAGTGAAGAGTTGCAACAAGCATCGTTGGATTTCCAAGCTAATCTATTTGGTATTCAAGGTCAAAAAACACAAGATGAAATTGCAATTCAATTAACACAAAGTGTAATGAGTGATTACTTAGGTCAAATGTTTGCAAAACGCCATTTTACAGCTGAAGCGAAGCAAGACGTGGAAAAAATGGTGAAGGAATTTATTGCGGTGTACAAGGAGCGTATTAAAGCGCTCGACTGGATGTCTGAAACCACTAAAGCTAAAGCTATGCTGAAGCTAGATAAAATGACCTACAAGATCGGTTATCCTGATAAATGGGATGACAGATTTAAAGACGTATCCATCGTATCCATTAAAGAGGGTGGAACATTATTTGATAACTTTGTAGCTATTCGCAAAGCATCATGGAAAACAGAAGTAGCAACATTGGGTCAACCTGTGGATAAAAGTAAATGGCAAATGAGTGTTTACAATGTTAACGCCTATTACAACGCACTCAATAATGAAATTGTATTCCCAGCAGGTATTCTTCAAGCACCATTTTATGATATTAATGCGAAGCACGAAACAAATTTAGGTGCAATTGGTATGGTGATAGCCCATGAAATCAGCCATGCATTTGATAATCTCGGCTCTTCCTATGATGAAAATGGAAATGCTGTAAACTGGTGGACACCTGAGGACTATAAGAAGTTCCAAGAAAAAACGGAGCGAGTGATTTCTTATTATAACGGACTGGAAGTCATTCCAGGTGTATATAATAATGGTAGCTTGACTGTGAGCGAAAATATTGCTGATCTTGGTGGTATGGCCGCCTCCTTGCAAGTATTGTCTCAAACGAAAAATGCGGATTACAAAGCTTACTTTGAAGGATATGCAACGATTTGGCGTACAACAATGAGTAAGGAAGTGGTAGCTTATCTTTCTAGTAATGACACACATTCCGCTAACAAGATTCGTGTGAATCGCACAGTTGCCAGCTTTAAAGAATTTTATGATACCTATGGAATTACAGAAAAAGATACGATGTATGTAGCGCCAGAGCAGCGTGTGAGTATCTGGTAGAGTATAACTTGGCACAAACTTGATGGACTATCCAAAGCTCATTCCCACTTGAACCTTGAGTAGGAAGGAGCTTTTTTACATACTCAAAATCAAAGAACGATGAAACAAATGGCAAAACGTGTACAGGTTGTGACAACAGAATTGAAGAAACAGCAACTAGTGCAGGAAGCAGAAAAGAAGGTACGGTCTATAGCACAGGCCCGCGCGGAGCATTTGGTGTCGGTAGCAAAGCAGAAGGATGGATTGCCGCGTCGGCAACATTACAACTCATAGATAGCTTAGAGCTTGAAACTACTGAGTGAAAGCAGCTTATGCAGTATAATCAGGGGGGATGATTCTTGGAGTATGATTGTAAAGAGCTTCTTGCTAAAGAGCTTGAAAAGTTAAAGGAGTGAGAGCATGGATTTTGATATTCGAGAGATCCGGGGATATTATGACTCGGATTTACGAGACTATGATTTCAATGCGTTGAAAAAGATTGGTATAAGCCTTGAAAATGCTAACTTTATGATTGGTATTGGAGTCCCAGAAGAATTTGCTGACTTTGTATTCTATGAATCGAATGCTTTTCAAAAATTGGTAATTGGAGATGTGCGAGTTATAAAAATTGGCCATTTCTCATTTTTACAATATGGACTGTACGTAAAAGAGGGTAGCGATGAGCTTTTCACTAGCTCTTCCTATCATAAACCTCAAATTTATTTGCTAAATAAAAATTTGAGAACATTTTTTTTGTTTCAGTTAATTAGGAATAAAGTGGCAATGAAAATGATCCAAAATGGTGAATATACTTCATATAATTATGCGATTAAGCTACGTAAGGTGTATGAACAAATTGATCCCGTAGCAATGAAAGATGTTGAAGGATATTGGTCCCACCTAATAGAAGACTATGAAACCGGATTATGAAACTGAATGGAGCAGCCATTATATCACAAAAAAAGTTTGATTAAATAACAAGTGTGGTGACTAAGTTTGAAGGTGTTTGGTACTTACAACGAATTCTTTTAATGAAAAGGGATTGCTTGCTGAATCTTGGGGGAATATGTTCCAATTCAAAGCTTTGAAACAGTTTTTAAGAATTATATACATGATTTTTTGAGGATGTTGAGATTGAAAACCGAACAGATACAATGGATTTAAGCGCTTAAATAATAGGTAGGAGCAATAAAATATGTCCTATTTGTAAACAAGAAACTGAATATATTTATGCTGGCCCCTTTTACTCTATTGAGGATGTACATGAGATGTGTTCTTGGTGTATTTATAATGGAACTGCTGCTACATGGTACAAGGGTGTTTTCCAAGCTGCTGTAGAGTATAATGGTGGACTCCTTTCTGTCACTTACGATGATCAAAATAAAGATTTTGTGTATTTTTTAAACTACGATGAAATTCCTAAAGTTATTGATAAAGAACTAGATGAATTGTTATTTCGCACACCAGGTTATGTGTCATGGCAAGAGTCTCAGTGGCAGATGGATACTGGACGAAGGAAAAAATAAAAGGGTGGTGGAAAATGGCGAACTATACGCACCTTATGAATAGCAGTTGGTATGGTGAAATATCAAATTCCAATATTTCGGATATTAAAGAAAGCATTTTACGTTCAAAGACGGAACAAGATGTTATATTCCAACTCGTAGAACTTTTCAAGTTAGGAGATTTTACGCAAAAAACACTCTTAATTCACTTGTTAAATCATTCTGAAGATGAAGCAATATTAAATTTTTGCATTCGGATTTTTTGCTCAATTTGTACGCATGAAGATTTAAGAGACTCGAACAATCTTCTGTTTTTAGAAAATGCTACAGAAGATGTGGTTAATACATTTGCTTCAGCGGCAGTTACAACGCTTTCTCTCGAAGTTGTTCCATATCTATTAGCATTACTTGAAGATTGGGATGAAATTAATGATACGTCGATCATTATAAGGGATTCGATAGATGCTTTTATTGAATATGAAGAGCATTTAGGTGATGGTGCAGCCGTGGAAGAGATTGGTCATTATTATTTGGAGTACATTAACAGTTGTAACTCGGAAAAGTATTACTATAATCAAGAAATTATATTTATTGGTAATTTAACAAAAAAATTAATTGAAAGAGTTATGATTGCCGCTAATACCGGACAGCGTCTTGAAATGGAGTTAGTTCCATCCTTACTATCGATTTGGTCCGGGGAGAAAGTGCCAGGCGATTACTACACAGTAATAAATGCTGACAACTATAAAGGTTTTATTAATTATGTCAAAGGACTTTCAAAGAAAAACTGGGAGAAGGGGCAAAAGTATTTTTATGGACTTAAAGTATAATATACGGTTATAAGATACCCTCTGTGATAACATGATGTGAAATAACCCGTGATAAAAAATATATCGCAACTATAACATACGCCGCCCGAAGCTAAGGGTAGTTCTAAATATCTTAAATATTTTAAAAGTTAAAGATTTAGCCGCAGCAATAAGCTATGGATTTTTATGTGAACTTATGAACGCCCGTATTCAATCAAAAATACATATAACGCATGTAATACCTGTATACCTGTATAAAGATTTCTTCATTATGTTTGTACGCACATTAAAATGCTTTAACAATAGAAGGGGAGAAAGTCTGGTGGACGAGAAGGTTAAATATATCAATGAGCTGTCTATAATAAAAAAGGTAAAAGAAAAACTGGTAGCCGAACCTGATAGTATAATTTTTGGTGAATTGAATGAAGGTAACACAGGTATTAAATCCAACGATGATTGTATTAAACAGTATTTTGAGTTCTTGAAAGAATCCGATGGTGCAAGGTGTGGAGCAGTTGACTTATGGTCATTCGATGAATTTCCTTCACATCAGTCTCGTGTTTCTGATTTCTTGGGAGGAATAGAAAACTGGATTGAAGTTGGGCAAGTTTTATATGAGCCTTTAGTGATTGATAAGAATTCTGGACAAGTATACTGTTTCTGTCAAGGTCATCCAGCTAGGGTGGGCCAAACCTTAGGGGATTTCCATTATTTTTTGCTTAATTACGTTTTTGGCGGAAAATACGAGGAACTGATACCTGATGCTCATTTAGACGACTGGTATCAATTTCTCAAAAGAATAGGTTTAGCATAACTTAAATCTTGAGGGTGCTAGTTCGCTCTCTCAAGATTTCTTTCTTTGAGAGGGTTACTTAGTGCCGAAAGAAATGCTTTAGGCTTGTAAACATCATCTACAGCATGATGAAGCATAAGACACAGTAACGGGCGGCTAATCGAACAGAGCTTCAAGCAAGACAGAAAGAGAACCATGCATTTTGACGGAAACTAATGAAGCAAACTGGAGGTAGGAGCAAGCTAAATGAGAGTATGCCTTAAAGAGGATTTAGCGAAAAAAGAGAATCTATCAATGAATAAAAAATATATAGTTTATTCTGTGGAAACCAGTAAAAATGGCGAGAAATTTTTCAGAGTAGAAAATGATGTCAATCAAGTTGTGCCTTATTCAATCTCTTTATTTAAAGTTGTATCCGCTAAAGTGAACTCTGATTGGATATTGTGGAACAAGCCCAATAATAGCTCAGCTCTATTGCCGAAGCAATTTGCTTATCTAAGTTTTTGGGAGGATTATTATAATGATGAATTAGAGGCTTTGAGTATATTTAATTTGGTTAAGGAACAGCTATTTCAGGAAGAATTAGAAGAGAATGAGGTGCGTGAGATTTTTGAAATAGAGAATGAGGATGAGATTACATTCGTTCTTAATGTTCTCTTTAAGACTAAAGACAATAGATTCATTAATCAAGCGATTCAATATGTAAAAACAAAAGTGGGAAAAAATTATGGATTACATAATACTACACTACTTGCATTTCAATATCTGAGTTTATTCAATCAAAGTGAAGTAGAAGATTATTTCCTTTATTATTTGACTAACATTGAGTTAGGAAACGACCGATTAACTGCAGTAGTAAATGAATATTTTAGCTAAAAAGTAAATGACTCTAATGAGGGTGAAACATTTTGAAATATTTAAATGAGTTGGTCTCACAATTTAGAATTGATAAAATTCCTATGAGTCCTTGTACAAACGAAGATTTAATTAATGTGAGAAAAATGATTAGTGATCAAACATTACCGATGGCTTATATTGAATTTCTTGAAACAATGGGAAACGGCACTGATCATACCTTTTTGCGCGGTGAATCATGTTTTATGGATGAATTGTTAGAGTTAAATGAAGGGGGTGCAGAATTGTTAGCAGAAAACAATGTACCTCTAAAACTTACTTCAAACGATTTTATTTTTTGGATGAGTCAAGGTTGTATGTTTTGCTTCTTTAAATTAGATGAAGGGGAAAATCCACCTGTATACTTTTACTCAGAAGGTAAAAAGAAGGATGGCTTTTATAAGATTACAGATACTTTCACAGAATTCTTGCAACGCAGGTATATTAAAGATAGGTATGTATTTCAAAAAAAAGAATAAGAAAAGATCTTGAATAAGAAATAACCAATACGCATTAAAAGATTTCGTCATTTTGTATAAAGTTGGAGGAAAGTATAGTGTATTCAAATAATGACGAAGTTGGTTTAAAAAGAGATTTATACGAACGATCAAAACCTGGGATGATTGATACTTCAGCGGTAAGCCCTATTTGGTTTACTTTTACGGATCATGAATGGGAAGCATTACAAAAGGATTTCTTTGAAAAGCCTCTTGACGGCTTGTTGGTTGATTTAGTCTCGATATTTAGAAAAGGGAATCCCAATTACATCAATTTAGGTAGCCTGTTCGGCATTGAAAAAAAGAGGGTAGATGACAAAAATAAGATTATCTACACTGTTAATCAGGTGAATCGGAAGGAAAACGACATTACTAATGTTACAATGTTTCTTCATCCTGATAGCCACATAATCACAGAGATTTATTTACATATGCAAGTACTGCCTCATATGAATGAACTTAAATGCAGGATCGAGGAGAGTTATTCCGATTTACTTGTTAATGTTAGCAATGAGTTTGTAATTATTGATAGAGATTTTAAATTAACGCTTAAAGAGTGATTTTGTAAAAATAAGTAATCCATTAATTTATAGGATATTTTTGAAAGGGGGGGGATAGATGTCTAGTCCAAAACTTTCTGCATCACAAGCGTTGTCAGCCCCTCATTTAGATGACGATTAAGATAATGATTCAATATGAAGATAGCCTCTATCAGAACATACATCGTACAAACTTGGCAAACGTTCAAAGGCTTATTCCAACTTGAATCATGAGTTAGGAGTGAGCCTTTTTATATGTATCGGAATTTATGGGATCATAAAAAGTCTTAGCGAGTTCAACTAGCACAGAAAATTGGAGGGAGTTTAATGTTTATAAATAATGACGAAAGCATTAATGTGAAGTTTCTTTATAGAAAGCCTGTAGTTATTGGGGTATTGGACGATAGTGATAATGATTTCAATGATATGAGCTGGATGGTGGATAACTCCTGGGAATTGTTAAAAGTGAAATTTTCAGAAAGTTCTTTTCAGGAGTTAGTTGTAGGGTTGGTGGAAATATTTATAGGTGGACAACCGAACTACTCAACACTGGGTGAAATGTTCGGTAATGATACAAAGGTGGAGGGGGATGTTGAGAAAGTAGTATACAAAATAAGCAATATTGAAAGAAATTTAAATGATATTATAAGAGTCGAGATGTACCTAGACCCTATAAATCGAAATATTAAAGACCTATTTTTATATGTTCAGGAAGGGTTAGATAAGTTAAAACTTAAAGAAATACTTAGCGGAAAATATGAGGGCGTATTCATTGAATTAAATAGCGAGTTTATTATTACAGGTAAGGATTACAGAATCATCATCGGCGGCAAATAAAAAGAGGAGATTTTAAAATGACAATAAACGATCCGATTTTTGGTGAACTTGAGTATAATTATACTTGGGCTAAGGATACTACGATTCATTTTTTTGGAAAAGAAACTGAGATTGCATTGATGATCGATGGTGAAGAAGATGGCAAGTTTGATGAAGATCAATATACGGCGTATCAATCATTAATGCAAAACTGGCAGCAATTACAGCAAAGCTTCTTGCAACCCATTTTAGACTATTACCATCAAAAACGATATGAACTGGGTTATGATATTGAATTTAATGAGTATTATCCCTTAGTTGCAACAACCAGCCAACTTCTTGAGATGATTACTTTGGTTGGAATTGTTGTTTCATATGCAGGGATTTATGAAGGCCGAGATATCGGAATACTTTTTGATTGTACCTGGGATATAGAGAATGGAGTGGGAATTCGTTTATTGAATGAAAAAGTAACTGAAGTAGGTTATCAGGATGTTGCGATTTGAATAACTTATCATTTGATGTGAAAGAAATACTGATACAAGCAGGCTGGAACCCAAATAATAAGGTTGATTTAAGCGAGACAGTAAAGTTTTTAGAAGCAATGGGGTATCAAGTATTCGATTCAGTGATTGATGCACTAAGAGTATTTGGTGGAATCGAATATAAATTTAAGCATCCCGATGGAAGTTTGGAAACCTTTATGTTTAGTCCTGAAGAAGCTGTTGGGGATTATTATGAAAAAGAAGACTTTGAGGAATTCGAGACGCGAGTAAAAGAGCCGCTTGTTGTAGTTGGAGAAGCATATCGCGGAAATTTAATAATGTTTATTTCGAAATCCGGGAAGGTATACGGAAAAAATGGATATTCTTTATTCAAGTTCGGAGATAACATTTTCGAAGCCTTAGATACTCTATGTTTATTTAGAAAACCAGAAGAGGTATAACCCGGGAACAGATAGACTTGTGGCAAAGGTGGTTTGATAAGTTATGAAGAACGGAATATACAGCAATTTAGTTGAGGAAGTTATTCAATTCTCTAATTCTATTATGGATTTCCCGAAAATAGCGAGAGCCCAAAATATCGTTATAATTAATCAATATGAAGAGGCGAAAAGGCTAGCCGGCACTGAAGTTTTTGGTGAAGATGAGTATACTTGGTCTGATATAAGACAACTTGAAATGGGAAAAGTTAAGGGGAAGTTATATAAATTAGATTCTACCCAAAAACCTAGGGGTTTGGATGAATTAACTGGATTAATAGCGGATGGTCTTAGAAGTCAAATAACTCACCCCTATCACGATTTTTTTGAAACTGTTGTAGTGGATTTGAGAAACTGTGCAATCAATCGTGCAATAAACGGTGAGGTTGAAAATTTTTATGAACAAGTTTTTAGAATCTATAAGGCTGGTGGTTTTCCATGCGGATGGGATGGTGATTATCCAGACGAAGGCAGACTTATTGCTTATTTTGCCTAAACTTGACCAAGATAGATTTCCAAATTTGTTCCCTGAGGATTAATACATAGTACCGCAGGCCAAAATTTAGCCTGGCAGACTTACTCCACTCGGAATTTGAGTTGAGCTAAGTCTTTTTTTGCAAAGCGTATCAAGCGGACCACTTTCACAGACAGAAAACTCTTAATAATATTGATGGAAAGCGGGTTTAATCCTAAATGAAAGAGATAATAGTTAGTCAAGAGTTATTAAACGAGTTTGAGAATATTCAGTGGTTTACAAATTGCGGTAAACAAGCAGAAATAGATTTACTATGTTCGGTACAACAAGTTGATGGGTGGGAGAAAGCAGAGGAATTTGACGAAAAAGATGAATGGGAGGAGGTAATATCAAAGAGTAGGGATAATCTTGCAGATTTTATTATGAGGAAATTAGGATATAGTGTTAGGAATTTCAATTCAATTGTTGCTGCAGTAAGAGAGTCACAACAGTATAAAACAGCCATAGCTAAACTTTATGATAGTGTTGAAGAGCGGAATATAAAAGAAGAGTTCGGTGATACATTAAGTTGGTTATTGCTTAATGCAGGTATTGAACGTGCGTTTGCCGGGTTTAAAGGCTGTCCAAAGTTTTTTAGCGAAATGCTAGAAGTTCTCAAACTCGGGCACTGTCCATGTGGATGGACGGGAAGATGGCCCAAAGGTACGTTATACATATACTAAACCCTTATTAATATATTTTATGATAGGAGATAGATAATGACTGACTTTTTAAACCCGCATGAATTTGAAGGATTAAAAGTAAATCACGGATCACGTGAACTAAGACTTTTTTCAACTGAACTATTTGAACTCATCGGAATTAGATTTGAAGATACATCTGAGCTTGAGAGGCAGGTTATCGCAGCATTTTGTTTTGGTGCACTAAATGCCATTGTTCAAAGGGACGAGTTAAACCAACCACAGGCTCATGCTCTGATAGTAGCATTACTAATTAACGAGTTTAAATACAGTGAAAAACAAGCAGTTGATTTTGCTGAGGATTTAATTCATGCAACAAATAAAGAATATCATCCTGTCATGAATGCAATAATTCATAGAGGAATAGATGGCCACTATCAGTATGAAAAAAATATGCTTGATAATTTGAGACATAATATACTTGAGGTTATTAATACAGTAAAAAAGAAAGCATAAAAAATGCTTCAATCATAATTTGTATGTATTAGATTAACCTTCTATAGAATGAACTTAAAGACTACACAAAATGGGGGATATTACACCTTGCGAATTAATCATCCGTACGTTGAGAATAAAGGAGACAGATAGGTGAGACGAAATTATGAAGCATTATTTGGTGCGTTTTATGAAATATATTTTGATTATAAAAGCGAGAAGATGAGCGACGCTGAAGCCATTGCCTGTACAGCTGATGCATATTTTGGTGTACAAAGTAGAGGGGAAATGGAGAAGGCTGTTGTATATATTTCAGAAGGAAGAATCTGCTTAACGCATTCAAAAATATTCATTAAAGCAAAAGAAAGAATAGTCGAGGCATTAAATTCTTTAGATGTACATAAGCTTCAAATTGAAACAACTCCTGATGAGTATAAGGATATATTAGAGCGCAGAGATATGGTACTGGATGAAATTGATAATATTCCAGTAGATTATTGCCCATACACAAGATGGTATTACCATGAAATGGAGAAAGAAGTTAAGAATTTCTTTGGGATCATTATGAATAAAGTGAATAATAAAAATGAAATGATAGAGAAAGTCTTGGAGCGTTTTGAACGTGAATGTACGAATACGCTTAGCGAAAATATTGTTGTTAAAACTACGCTTGTAGAGTTACTAATTAGATATGATATTAAGGGAAATGAACAATTTGTAGAAATCACAAAGGAGCTGGAACAGTTCGATATAAATGATGTAGGTGCACAGTTAACAGAAAATGAGAAGGTAGATCTGTCTATCCGAATTAGCAACTTGTTGATGTTAACCGGGGGTTAGAAAATGAAGACAGGATAACATATTCAGGGCGGTAATCCGCCCTGAATAAAGTTTATTCGATACTTACTAAAGCCTTTTTAACAAGTTGGTCTGACTGACGTGTTGTCTCTGGCAAACGATAATCGGGTGATAGGTGTAGAACCCATTCACAAGCGGTATCTAATGAAATACGATGACCAGTGGAGACGAAGATAGGCTTAACATTATTCTGTGTTCTAAGAACATTTCCGATAATCTCTCCTTGATCTTGCAGTGGTGAAATAGATCCTCTTGTTAAATTGGGTTCATCATACTCTCCTAATAACCTGGTTTTTCCACAACCAATTGTAGGAATATCAAATAGAACACCTAAATGACTGGCCAGACCAAATCGCCTCGGGTGGGCAATCCCCTGACCATCACAGACAACTAACTGAGGAGCGGTCTTGATCTGCTTAAATGCTTTAACTAAAGGGGGAAGCTCCCTGAACGAAAACAGTCCGGGGATATAAGGGAATTGAACAGAATCTTCAACCACCACTGATTCTACTATGTTTAATGAGTTTGCTTCTAAAATGACTACTGCGGCGATCAGCAAGTCACGTTGTTCACTATATGCCACGTCTACTCCAGCGATATAACGAATTTCAGCAAATAGATCTTCTTTTATAACTTTTAAGGATAACTTTTGCTGTAATAATATTGCTTCTGTTTCCGTTAGAATCCATGAATGATTTAATCTTGGTTCCATGTTGTATCCCTCATTTTCGAACATTAGAATATACAGAGATTTGTTTTTAGAAATGCAAACTGCGTCACCGCTTTACTTACGCGTAAGGGTCCGTTGCGCCCGCTCAGTAATACGTTTCGTTTCCTTCGTGTCAGAGGACTCCAGCCAGTCGGAGCAAAGCTGCAGCACCCAATCCGGCTGGCTTTTGCTGGTGTCATTCAGCCAATTAGCCACTGAGTCCTGCACATATTTGACCGGATCGGAACGAAGGGGTTCAAGGAGTGGAAGCCCCTGTGTTGGGTTTTCTTTCAAAGCTTGTATGTGCTTTGCCCAGACGCCTTGGGGACGTGTCGACTCCACGGCAAATCTGCGGATATTTGCGTCCTCGTCCCGGACCCATTTCGCCAAGAGGGTGATGGCTGCCTCCAGATTGGCTGAGATATGGGCTCTTACGGCCATCCAGGCAATCTCACGCACTCCAAAATGGGAATCGGCAGCAAACGGGCGGATATGCTGCAGTATGCCGGCAATATCCATATTTGGAGTGACTCCGACGATATAAGCCGCCCAACAGCGGACGCTGTCGGAGCGGTGTGACGCCAGCATGGCGAACAATTGGCCACGCCCGGTCTCGGGCAACTCGCTCAGCAGGCGATTCCACTGCGCTGCAATGGCCGGAATCATCTTCATCGGCTTGTCTTCTTTAAGCTTATTTAAAGCTGGCAGCATTACCTCTGCTTCATGTGAAAGACCGGAGGTGTTCAGCACAATGGACAATAACGCCCGGTGATCCACTGCCAGCCATTCTGTCAGATTGACGCTCTCAATAAGACCTTGATTTAAGAGTTCCAGTACATTTTGCGGAATATCCGCAGCCTTGTTGGCGCCTTTGCGCTTAAGGATATCTGCGGGAAGTGAAGCCGTTTCGTTCATCAAAAAAAGTACCTCCTCATGGGTTGCTTTCCTTAAAATACCCTGAGCAACCGCATGGAGGATGTAATGCAGATTACAGCTTAAAGACGATCTGATATCAACTTCTCAAGTCGCTGCGGATGGATGCGGACCGTTTTAAAGCCTGTCTGGACCAGGCCGTCCCTGTTCCATTGCCGCAAGACGCCGCTTACTGCCTCACGGGTGGCTCCAACCATATTAGCGAGTTCCTGGTGGGATAAGGACAGGTTGATCCTGGATAATCCGTCCTGCTCTTCACAGCCGAATCTGCGGGACAAACGCAGCAAAATATGCGCAAGCCTAAACCGCAAATCCCCAAGTGCCAACTGCAACATCAGACTGCCCATTTCATTAAATTGGCTGCTTAACGTCTGTATCAGGTTCAACATGAAACGGGGCCGGCTCAGCAGGAACCCTTCGAAGCGGTCTTTATTCATCAGACAAATATCGCAATCATCCAGCGTGTCTATAAAGAGCTCTCTTGTCCCCAGCGAGATGCCGGCCATTTCGCCAAAAACATTTCCTTCACTCAGAATATCGAGCGTAAATTGCTTGCCGGTGCTGCTCAGCTGGTAAAGACGAACCTTGCCCTTTTTGACAAAAAACAAACCTTCTGTAAATGTCGACGGTGTCTGGATCAACGTATTCGCCGGGACTGCTGTAATGGAAGTCATCTCCTCCATCTCCATTAAGTCCTCAGTGGACAGATTATTCAGAAGATTAAACTGGGATAAATACTGGATGCTATCCATGGATCCTCCTTGGTATGTAATTGGTACTACCATACCATAATCGAGCCAAAGTTCCGACGAAACAAACTATGTAAATCACGGCTCTTCCATATAAATGAACCCCGAGCTGCATAAAAGCCCGGGGTTTATTTTGTGTCCGATAGCCACCCTTAGGTAATGGAGGCTTCGTAGATATCCTTTGTAGATTTTGCGAGCATAGCATTGAATTCATCGTCCGATAGCTGATCGCTGAGCCCTTGCGATAAAGCGCGGGAGAAGCTGGCGATCAGTCCATGGTTATGTGCCAGCTTGTCATTGGCTTCAGCTTGGGAATAGCCTCCAGACAAAGCCACGACCCGTACCACATGCGGATCTTCAATCAAATCGCTGTAGAAATTGTCCTCAGTCGGTATGGACAGTTTTAGCATGACTTTTACATCTTTGCCAAGGGCGGATAATTGAGTGGAGAGCTCATGTTTTAAAAGCTTCTCAGCTTGTCCCTTATCTGCGCTGTGGATATCCACTTCCGGTTCGATAATCGGCACCAGACCATAACCTGCAATTTGCTTAGCGATGGTGAACTGCTGTTCGACAACTTTTTGAATGCCTTCGGGATTTGCTTCCTTAATCAGCGAGCGCATCTTGGTCCCGAAGATTTTTTTCTGCACTGCGCGCTTCAGGAGGTCATCCAATCCGGGAATAGGCTTCATGAGCTGAACCCCATTTTCAAGTTCATCCAGACCTTGATCGATTTTCAAAAAAGGCACAATGCCTTTCTCTTCCCAGAGATAATCGGCGGTTAATTGCCCGTCAATGAAACGATCCATCGTGTTCTCAAAAAGAATAGCACCCAAAATGTGCTTGGAATCAAACGCTGAGCTCTTGATAATACGTGTCCTCATTTCGTGAACCCGTTCAAACATCTCTTCTTCATTGGAATAGCGGTCTTCCTGAATACCGTATTGCAGCAGTGCTTTAGGCGTGCTTCCACCGCTTTGATCCAAAGCCGCAATGAAGCCCTTTCCCGTGTGAATCCGGTCCAATTGTTTCGTATTCATGGTCGTTTCCCCTTCCCTTCCATAAAGTGAATGGTAACTGTTTCAATCATGTATAGTTTAGTTAGAATAAACGAACAATGCAAACTAAAGGAAAAGACAGGGAAGCCAATCAAGTTTGAGAGGTGAGTTCACATGAGTATTGATTTGATCTGCACGATAGGTCCGGCTAGTTCTTCTCCTGCTGTTCTCAAGGAACTGCTGCTGAGCGGTATGACGATTGCCCGGCTCAATATGTCGCACGGGAGCCATGAAGAGCATGAGCGGGTAATCGAAGCTTTGCGGGCAGCCGCTGCCGAATCGGGACAGCCCGTGCGGATTATGGGTGACTTGCAGGGACCGAAAATCCGTCTGAAGAACGTAAAAGGGGACGCGATTCGCTTAGATGAGGGCCAAACGTTTATCCTTGACCAGTCTGATGAACCGGGGAGCCGGGAACGCGCAGCGCTCGATAATCCTGGTGTAATGGAAGATATTTTACAAGGAGCGACTATTTTAATCAACGACGGGGAAGTCAAGCTTGAGGTGACGGACAAACATCCGTCTAGGATCACTACAAGGGTTATAGTCGGTGGAATGATCGGCAGCCGAAAAGGTGTTAATCTTCCAGGAACGGTACTTCACTTGCCGGCCATTACGGAAAAAGACAAACGGGATCTTCAGTTTCTGCTGGAGCATCATGTGGATTGGATTGCGTGTTCCTTCATCCGTGAGGCGTCGCATTTGGAGGAAATTCGAGAGTATGTAGCTTCACTGGGGAAATATAGTCAACCTGGCCTTATTTCTAAAATCGAAACTATTCATGCCGTGCGTAACTTTCCATCCATCATGGAGGCGTCCGAGGGAATCATGATTGCGCGCGGAGATCTTGGCGTGGAGCTGCCTTTTGAACGTATCCCCTTTATTCAGAAAGCGATTCTTCGCGAGTGCAGCCTGTCGAAGACCTATGTAATTACGGCCACCCAAATGCTGCAATCCATGGTCGATCATCCGGTTCCGACGCGCGCAGAGGTAACAGATGTCTCTCAGGCCGTAATGGACGGGAGCGATGCCGTGATGCTGTCAGCTGAGAGCTCGGTTGGTCATTATCCTGTGCAGAGCACAAGAGCCCTGAATACGGTAGCCAAATTTGCAGAGAACATGCGAGAGCAAGGGAAAAACGGTTTTTCACTGGAGGAGATTTGCTCCGAGTCCCTATTTGATAATCTGTATAAGGGACACATAAAATAAATAGCGGCTGGCGGAAATCGTCCCGAGAATCCGAAAGGCGAACAAAGCAGCGGGTCTCCCGGTTATTGGGAGATTCGCTGCTTTGTGTTTTCGCTCAACCGCCGTTTAGGTGATAACCTATTTCAAGCCGTTGCTTTGGCAAAAATGATGAAGAACAACATCAACTCGCCTAATATAAGATGTGGAGAAGCCGCTATAAATAGGTCCAGGGTAAACAGGGCACAAAGAATGCCGGTTAACAGAGTAACAACGGTGAAGCTGGGTCTAAGATGATTGAATTTGTACTGATAGAGTATGAACATCACGGAAATATAATAGATCAGCACAGAGCCAAAGGCAAAACAAAGCATAAATACGTACTCCAATTGATCTATAAAGAGAAGTTGTATGGAAGCGGCAATCATACTGAGTGAAAAATAAATAAACAAGTGTCCGTATATGAGGCTCTGTCCTGCTGTTTGTTTCGATTTGTCTACGTGCTTCTCCACATTCTCGAAGTATTGCCACCAGATGGCTATCACTAATAGAAAAGCCAGGGCTGCAAATAAAACAGAAGATCCTGTGAATTTATAGGATTGCAGGACAGACAGCATGCTGACTACCGACTCACCAAGCAGAATCAGGGTGAACAACGCAAATCGTTCTAATAAATGCGCAGTATGAATAGGCGTCTTGACCAAAATCTTTCGTCCGAGCAGAGGTACAATAATGTCCACAGCAATGCCTGCATATAGAAACAAATACCGTACTGAGGAGTCAAAAAAGAGGGAAACGCAGGAGATAACGATCCCCAGCCCAAAGGAGGCTCCTAAGAATCGGGCTGTTTTTTGCTTATGTGCAGCCTCTGTCCGCGAAGAGAGCACATACTGGACGGCGGTTAAGCTCCTTAAACCGATATATCCGACAAAAAACGGCAAATAATTCGCATCAAAGTCCACATCAAGACTGGCGGTCATGATCAAAACAAAAAACAGCTGCACGATCATAAAGAGCCGTTGCGCATTGCTGTCACGGCCGAATCGGTTGATGTATACGGATTGCCCTACCCAAGCCCACCAAATCGGAACGAAAATCAGGATGAATTTCACCAGATGCTCAACGGAAATACTGTTATGCTCGACATGCAGTAATACATGGGTAGCTTTGGAAACAGCAGCTACAAATAACAAATCATAAAAAAGCTCTAGCCAAGAAACCTTTTTCTCATGCATTGTTAGGAAGCCCCCTCAGATTCTGCAGAATAGGTGTGGAGACTGGTGACGTTTCATCAGAATATATTAGCACACAATTACTTAAAAAATAAGCGAATATTTAGACCCTTTAGCGTATCCGTTATTAGAAGAATCAGCATACGGAATTCCCGATAAATTCCTTATACACCTTGCGGTTTCGTGATGTGTTTTTTGCTGTTATGTCGTAAACTATATATACGTGATTTTCGCGTAAACCCGGATGAACCGGTGAAGCTGCTGCAGTTCCCCAATACATATAATACAACCGGGAGATCTATAATTTCGTGACAGGAAGGACTTTTAACTTCACTATGAATACGAAGCCGCTGACAAAAACTGTAACATTCATTGAAGCTCTGGCCATTGTGGTGGGGATGATCATCGGATCGGGGATTTTTCTGAAGCCTGGTATTGTGCTGAATCATGCGGGTACGGCATGGATGAGTATTTTGGCCTGGGGGATTGGAGGAATCATAACGCTGGCCTCGGCGCTGAGCGTGGCGGAAATCGCAGCCGCCATTCCTAAGTCAGGAGGTCTCTATACTTATCTAGGTGAACTGTACGGCGGGGTATTCGGTTATTTGCTGGGTTGGGTGCAGGCTGTAATCTCCTATCCGGCCTCCGTTGCGGCGCTGGCGATAGCGTTTGCCACATACTCCGGATACTTTTTGCCGCTCAATCAATGGCAGCAGAAGCTGCTGGCGGTGTCCATTCTGGCATTCATTCTCCTCATGAACGTCATTGCGACCAAATTCGGCGGTATTATTCAGACGGTTGCGACTGTTGGAAAGCTGATTCCGGTTGCAGGTATCGTAGGAGTAGGTTTATTCTCGGATTTGGCTCCCGGCTTTGGAGGGATTGGAGCTACTGCGACTGGTGCGGGCTTTGGGGCGGCGGTTCTGGGCACATTATGGGCCTATGACGGTTGGATCAGCGTGACCAATATGGCAGGTGAAATTAAAGATCCGGCCAAGACCCTGCCGAAGGTCATCTCCATTGGTGTGATGTTCGTGATCGCCGTTTATGTGTTGTTCAATATTGCAATTTTCAAGGCGCTGCCTTACGATCAGATCATTTCTTCTCAGACTCCTGGGGCTGATGCAGCCGAGGCTTTGTTTGGCAGCGGCGGCGGAGCTTTCATTACTGCGGGGATTATCGTGTCTGTACTTGGTGCGCTGAATGGGTATTTAATGACCGCGGCGCGGGTGCCTCAGGCAATGGGGGAGAAGAATCAGATTCCTTTTTCCCGGGTACTCCGAAGTATCCATCCCAAGTTCCAGACTCCAGCCAATGCGCTCATTTTTCAAAGTGTGCTGGCGGTCATCTATATTTTCTCGGGAACCTTTAATACGCTGACGGATTTGCTGGTGTTTGTGTTGTGGATTTTCTTTACAATGGGTGTGTTTGGTGTGTTCATCTTGCGTAAAAAACTGCCGCAGGAGAAAGGACGTTACCGTGTGCCACTCTACCCGGTTACCCCTATCTTAGGGGTGGCAGGCGGGATCTATATTCTGGCCAGCACAATTGTCAGTGATCCGCTGCGTTCTCTTGTGGGTATCGGCATTACGCTGGCCGGACTCCCGGTCTACTATGTGCTGTCCCGCAAAAACCGGTAGTTTTAAAATAATGAAAGAACTCGAGTAATAATTTTCTTGACATAAGTAATATAAAGTTATATGATATTAAAGCGTCTTTTGAAGATGAATTCTTTTTTTGAAAGATACCAGTCTAGTGGAATTCGAATAATTAGACATCTATTTGGACTCTTAGCTCAGTTGGTAGAGCAGTTGACTCTTAATCAATTGGTCCAGGGTTCGAGTCCCTGAGAGTCCATCACAGAAGAAACGGCAGAGATGCCGTTTTTTCTGCTGTTCGGGTAGCGGAGTGGTTTTTTATTTGGTTTGAATCGTGGAGTTTGGATAGAAAAGACGTACAATGCAAAGAGAGCCGTGCGTCAACACGACTCTCTAGGCAATAGCCGCTTTTAAGGGCGGCGGCTTTAAGGTATTACGGGCAGAGATAGACCGCATCCTTTGGACCAGGGCGGTCGGCACATACAAAGGCCTCCAAAGCTCTTGCTCTTATCGGACAAGCGAACCAAACACGCCAAATACCGGCGTGTTTTTTTGCGTTTAATTTCGGCGTCGATCATGCCCCAGCTCTTCTTTTATATATTGCATCAAAAGCTTCTTGGAAGAGGAGATATACTCATCATTGCGTGCTTGCAGCAGGCCGACCGGAATGGCGGAATCCTTAAGTTCAACTTGGATTCTCACAACATTTGGCGGTAATGGCGTAGAATCGAGAACGGCTCCTATGGAGGAAGGGATTTGCCGGACGAACCCTGCAATGGCTGAGATATGACTTACTGTATACAGAAAAGGAGTTTCCGTGTAACGGGAAAATTGCTTCGATAACCGCGAATAATATAAACAGGTAGTTCCCCCGGATATGATTGGGTAACCCAGTAATTCTTCAAAAGGGACTCTGTCTCTCCCCACCAGAGGATGGTTGTCCACTGCGATGAAAGAGATACGCTCGTTGTACAGTGGCTCAAAGTGAAACGAAGCCGCCTCGGCAGGTTCTCCGCATATGGCAAAGTCCAATACGTTCTGAAGCAGTGAACGGGACAGAGAGGCTGTGTTCCCGATTACGAAGTGGCAGGATACATTGGGCTTATAGTCTCGGAACCGCTTCAGCGAGTTTGGCAGTACCTGTTCTGTTAATGATTCCAGTCCTCCGATACTTAGAGTGCCGATCTCCTCTTTTTGCAAAGCTTTGGCCTGTTCTGCTACATAGTTCCAATGTTGAATCAGCTTGTCGATCTCTGTTGCAAATATTTGCCCGGCAGCGGTAAGCTCTGAATCCCAGCCTCGTTTGAAAAGCTTGATGCCCAGTTCCTTCTCCAGCCGCTGAACCTGGTTCGTAATCGTAGATTGTGCGTAGTTCAGTTTTGCGGCGGCTTTGGAGAAGTTTCCTTCTTGAAGGATAGTCTGAAATGTAGTGAGTTCCTTTAAGTCCATAGTCTATATCTCCATCGGAAAAATTGAATTTTTATATCATTTAATTCAATTATACAGAATAAGTGATGGGGAGTACAATAAGGATAAATCGCTAAAGGAGTGAAGTGAACATGCCATTCGTCAGGGTAAGTTACATGGAAAATAAATACGATGCGGAGCAATTACCCATTATTAGCCGTGATATCATGAGTGCTCTAGTTGAGCATTTTAACGTACCTGAAGATGATTTTTTTCAAGTATTTCATGCACACAAAGCAAGTGAGTTTTACTATAGTCCGAATTATTTGAACATAGAGCGAACGGATGGACTGCTCTTTATTCAAATCACGCTCAAATCCGGAAGAAGCACGGAGCAAAAAAAGAGTTTTTACAGCAAGTTGGCTCAACTGTTGTCGAACACCCTCCACATCAGGAAAGAAGACGTCTTCGTCGTGCTGGTCGATACGGAATTTGAGGACTGGACGTTTGGTAGTGGCATCGCACAAATGATTGAACATCCATAGAAGGAAAGGAGGGGATTGGAATGAAGCATCGTAAAATTGCATCGAAAGCCCTTGAAACCTTTGGGGAGATTGCCCCAGCGTTTGCCCGCTATTCGGAAGAAGTGCTCTTCGAGGAGGTATGGCGGAGAGAGCAATTATCGCTTCGGGAACGTAGTCTCCTTACGGTATCGGCGCTAGTCGCTGGTGGACTTTCCGAGCAGTTGCCCTTTCATATCCGTCTGGCCCGGGAGAACGGTCTATCCGAGGAAGAATTGATCGAAGCGATAACTCATCTCGCTAGAAATTGATTCCCAAAGTGACAACAATGTAACAAACCCCCTCCTGCTTATCACCTGGATCGAACGACAGGGTTTGCGCTTAACCATACAATTAATGTGTTGGTTGGAACTGCCTGTTCGATCTGACTTGGGTTAAGCCCAAATTTAAGGGAAGCAAGGAGAGGATTTTCGTTGAGTAAGAATAGGAATAACAAAACCCGCCGCACCTCCGGCATGCTGGCCGCTCTGCTGCTGCTGACTCTTGCCGGTGAAGCAAGCGCGTATGCTCAGCCGTCTGAGCCATCGGATCATTTAGCCTCGGTCCAACAAGTTGCCGCACTCAGCAGCGCTGCCCCGGGAGATTTAAAGAACGGGCCCCGTGATGCGAAGGAAGTTGAGGCGTTTCTTGACGCATTTTTTGCCCGGGATGCCATCAAGCAAAAAGCCGGATCGGCTGCGATCTCTGTCGTTCAAGACGGGAAGGTGCTTGTCTCCAAAGGGTATGGCGTAGCTGATAAAACGTCGAAGGCACGGGTAGATGCCAACCTGGGTACCTTCCGGGTCGGCTCTGTTTCCAAAGTATTTACAGCCGCAGCCATTATGCAACTTGTCGATCAAGGGAGAATTTCGCTTCAGGACAACATTGAAAAGTACCTGGATGGTTATAAAGTAACAAA
The DNA here is from genome assembly GCF_038002865.1 of Paenibacillus sp. FSL H3-0321. Classification (NCBI taxonomy): domain Bacteria; kingdom Bacillati; phylum Bacillota; class Bacilli; order Caryophanales; family Paenibacillaceae; genus Paenibacillus; species Paenibacillus sp. FSL H3-0321. The sequence goes on from NZ_JBBODH010000001.1 coordinate 6,843,054, forward strand.
TCCCTTCGATACACCGGTAACGATAGAGCATCTGTTGACGCATACGACCGGTTTTGAAGTACGCGAACCTACGGATGCCAGCTATTTATTTGACCCTTCCCAGAAACCGGTTTCTTTAAAAGAAAGCATCTACGATGTGTTCCCCCCTGTTGTTCGCAAGCCGGGAACGTCCTATATGTACGATAATTTTGCTTCCAGGCTGCAAGGATACATTGTGCAGAGGGTAAGTGGAGAATCCTTCGGGAGTTATGTGCAAAAACATCTGTTCAAGCCGCTCGGTATGACTTCAAGCAGCTTTAGCATGACCAAAGATTTGACCCGCCGGCTTGTAACCTCTTATGATGCGGAGGGCAATGCTATTCCGGTGTATGGGTTTTCGCCGAGTGAATGGCCGGAGGGCAGCATGTTATCGACCGCCTCCGATATGGCATTGTTTATGAAAGCTTTTCTGAATGATGGCCGTGCGGCGGACGGTACGGTTATCCTATCACCTGAATCGGTGAAGGCAATGTCGGCTTACCAGATGGCCATCCATCCGGATTTGCCGGATATGACATATGGCTTTGAATCGCCCGTTCTTCCGGCCAAAACGAAGGGTGAAGCTGTGATCTCCAAAGGTGGCGACATTCTGGGCTATAGTTCGCTGCTATGGATTCTACCTGACCGTAAAACGGGTGTTTTCGTTTCTTACAATACGAATCAGGATTTGCGTAATGATCTGTTTACCGCTTTTATGAATCATTATTATGCGAGTGGCAAATCGCCGTATGAAGCGAAGGGTTTCAAGGTACAGTCCGCGGAAGAACTTGCCAAGTTTGAAGGCCTGTACTCCGATTTGCGGATTAAACTATTGACCAAAGTCGAAGTGGCAGGAGATGGCACCCTAAGGGTGAGCGATATGCTTAGCCGTCACCAGTTGAAGCAGACCGGTGAGCTGCTGTTCGATGATGAGGAGGGGAATCCTTTAGCCTTCAAGGCGGATGCCGAGGGCCGTATCCTTTATATGAAATACTCTAATTTATACAGCTATGCGGCCAAAATACCGGAGGATCCAGCCGAATTCCCGGATGTATCGGCCGATCATCCGTATGCCAGCTACATTCTTAGCTTAAAGTCACTGGGCTTCTTAACGGATGATTTGTCAGAGCCATTCGAGCCTACGCAAACGGTCAACCGTGGAGCGTTCATCCATACTTTTAACGCGATATGGAGCATCCCTGAATCTTCAAATCCGTCTGTATTCAAGGATACTGAAAATTCTCCCTACCGAAAGGATATTCAAGCCGCTGTCGAGGCCGGTATGCTGAATGGAACAGGGAGCGGAATGTTCGAACCGGACCGTCCGATTCTTCGCGAAGAAGCTGCGGCTATCGTCTGCCGCTTACTTACTGTAACGGGAATTAGGGTGCCGGATTCCACGGCTGTCCTTGCACCGGGCACGTCGAAATGGGCTGCCGATGCTGTCAGCTCTGCGGTCATCTGGAAGCTGCATGGACCGGAGGTGACCGAATCGAACGGCATGTTCGATTACGGCTCTCAGCGGGCGTTGAACAAGCAGGAACTGGCGGCTCTGCTGTTCACGATGCTGCTTCCGCAATAAGTTCATTACAGTGGGGGGCGATTCATTTGCCTCCCCTTTTTGTATGGAAGCACGGAATGGTATGATGAAGGAGCAACAGCCGGAAGGGAGTTGGCCGATATGGATTTTAATATATTTATTATCGAAGATGATGAGGCCATTTTTGCTTCCTTAAAGGAACGATTGGAGCAGTGGTCGTTTCATGTCACGGGACCGGAGCGATTTGATGATGTGATGAGCACCTACATTAAAGTGCAGCCCCAGCTGGTCATCATAGATATACAGCTTCCAATGTATGATGGTTTTCACTGGTGCCGGGAAATTCGGGCAGTGTCAAAAGTGCCGATTCTCTTTCTATCTTCGCGCGATCATCCGCTGGATATGGTGATGGCGATGAATATGGGGGCGGACGATTATATTCAAAAGCCGTTTCATATAGACGTGCTGCTCGCGCAAATACAAGCGATTCTCCGCCGGACCTATGCTTATAGAGAGGAAGCTGATGACCTTATCGAATGGAACGGCACCATTATTGATATGAAGCGTGGCCTGATCCGCAAGGATGGGCAGGACGTGTTATTGACCAAGAACGAATTTTTTATTCTGGTGGTGCTCGTCAAGGAGAAGGATAAAGTGATTTTACGCCAGGATCTGATCCGCAAGCTGTGGGATGATGAGACCTTCGTCAACGACAATACGCTGACAGCGAACATAACGCGGCTACGTCAAAAGCTGGCGCTTTTTCAACTGGAAGAAGCGATTGTAACAAAAAAAGGACTTGGATATATGGCGTGTACGTTATGAGCGGGAAACGTTTATTCCTCCGCTATCTGTATGACAGGAAAAGCTGGATTGTGTTTTTCCTGTTCTCATTGTTGTTTGTAGATTTGCTGATCTGGATCGACAATGGCATTTCCATCCGTGGAAATTCGATGCTCTATTTAAACATGCTGCTAATTCTGGCGATGATCGTTTTCCTTGGGTGGCGTTTTCGCAAAGAAACGAGGTATCCGCGAGCGCTGGCAGAACTGGCTGAAGGGATCCACGAGGATTGGATTGAAACCTTGCCGTCAACTTTTTTGTATCAGGAGGAGGCGACGAGCCAGCTCTTACGGGCAGTGGACCACTGGTACTGGCATAAAATATCGAAGAGCCATTCTGCCCGATCTATGGAGCAGGATTATATCGCTGCCTGGGTGCATGAGGTAAAGACGCCGCTGACTGCGGTGAAGTTAATCATAGATGCTAACAGAGACCATCCGGCGATGCGTAAAATCGAATCGGAATGGCTGCGGATTCATTTACTCATCGACCAGCAATTATACATTTCACGTTTGCCGACACTTGAGGCTGATTATGTGTTGGAACAGACGGGAATTCAGCGGCTTGCTGCACTGGAAGTACGTGAGCTTAGCTCCTGGTGTATGGAGAAAAACATAGCTGTTGAGTTTGAAGGCGAAGAGACTTTAGTTAGAACAGACCGCAAATGGTGCCGTTTTATTATCAGGCAAATATTGACGAATGCGGTTAACTATAGCCCGGAGGGCGGAATGATTGTACTGTCAACTACAGTCATAGAGGCTGGGCCTGTCAGATTTACGATTAGAGATGAAGGACCGGGCATCGCCGCACAGGACTTGCCGCGTATCTTCGATAAAGGCTTTACCGGAGGGAACGGCAGACTGCAAAATGCGGCAACTGGACTGGGACTCTATTTAGCTCAAACTGTCGCGGACAAAATCGGGATTAGGTTAACGGTAGAGTCGGAGCCCCAATCAGGAACGGCCATGCAGATGACCTTCACCGCGGTCAATGCGTTCGAATCTGTCCGGACTTCAATATGATAATATTGTCACGTAGAACCTCCTGCTTGTCATCTGATACGGGCGACGGGCATGGCCTGTTTCTCTAAAATGAAGGTTATATCAGAGTGGAGGCTACCTGAGGCTATGGAGATGAATCATAACAATGGGCTGAGAACCGTGCTGCATGCGCAGGAAGTCCGTAAATCATTTGGTGTCAGGGGAAATGTTCAGCAGGTGCTGAAGGGCATCAACCTGCGTGTAATGGAAGGTGAGTTTGTCGGAATCATGGGGCCGTCCGGGTCGGGAAAGTCGACTTTAATCAAAGTGTTGGCGACCATTGATAAAGCGACGGAAGGGAAAATTCTCGTCGAAGATACGGACGTCTCGATTATGAAAAATACCGAATTGTCTGCTTTTCGGCGCAAGAAGCTGGGCTTCATCTTTCAGGATTACAACTTACTTGATACGTTGACGGTAAAAGAGAATATCCTGCTGCCCCTTTCCCTCGATAAGATGAAGAAAGCGTCGGTGGAGGCTGATTTTCAGGCCATGGCTGCAGATCTCGGCATCGGGGAGATTGCCCATAAATATCCGAATGAAATTTCCGGGGGGCAGCGGCAACGGACGTCTGCTGCACGCGCATTAATCCACCGGCCCTCCATCGTATTTGCGGATGAGCCGACTGGTGCTTTGGATTCGAAGGCGGCCTCCTCTCTATTGGGAATGCTGGAGGAGCTTAACGGGCAGCACAATATTACCATTATGATGGTGACTCATGATCCTGTGGCCTCGAGCTATTGCAGCCGCGTCGTGTTTTTGAAGGACGGAATGCTGTATTCCGAATTGTACCGAGGCAGCAAGACACGGCAAGCTTTCTTTAAAGATATATTGAATGTGCAGGCCGTGCTCGGGGGTGATCATATTGACACTGTTTGAGTTGATTATCCGTGGTGTGCGGAAAAATATTAAAAATTACTACTTATATTATTTTGCACTAATTTTCAGTACAGCCCTTTATTTCGTGTTCGCCACATTGCAGAATGACTCATCGGTAATGGCAGCATCATTCGGCGAGATTCCATTTACTTTGGTGTTTGATGTGGCCGGAATTTTGGTGCTCACGATTGTGGTTGTATTCATGATCTACGCGAACAGCATTTTTCTGAAACGCCGCAGCAAGGAAATCGGGCTGTATCAGCTGGTGGGCCTGACGCACAGCGCGGTAGCAAGGTTGCTCATCACGGAGAGTGCACTGCTGGGGATGGGGGCGCTCCTGATCGGAATAGTTGGGGGAGCGCTTGTGGCGCGGATTTTTATGCTTATTCTGATGAAACTGATCGGTATAGAAAGCGTTGTAACCCTCTCTTTCTCGAGTGGAGCCGCTTTGCAGACCGTCATCGTATTTACTGTGCTTATCGGCCTTACCATGGTACAAATGCTGTTCAAGGTTTACCGCTCAACGCTGCTCGATTTATTCAAGGCGGACAAGCAGGGCGATTATCCGCAAGAGCCGAAGACTGTTCTGTCCGCTTTGATGGGGCTGCTTGGGATTGGACTGATCGTTACGGGCTATCTGCTCTCCAGCCAAACCCTCGGCCAAAATCTGTTCCAGCAGGTGCTTGTTATTCTTGCCTCGACCATACTTGGGACCTATTTGCTGTTTCGTGTGACGATAGGCTGGCTGTTCTTCCGGATACGAAAGGGGAAGGATGGACAGCTCGGGCTAAAAAACAGTTTGTCGCTAGCCCCGATCATGCATCGCATGAAAGGGAATGCGAACTCGCTCACCCTGATTACCATTCTATCTGCGATGACGCTGACGATGGTAGCCATCTCTTATTCGCTGTACTATTCGGCGGAGAGTGAGTCTAGAGCAATGCTGCCTTACGACTTTATCTTTGCCAATAATGAGCGGGATGGAAAGTCATTTCGTTCTGAGCTGGAGAAGGCCGGAATTGCGTTTGCTCATCAACCGGTTGAGGCTGTCCGGCTGCCTGGCACGATCGGTAAAGGGCAAGGGGACGGACGCAGCCTGTTGTTGCTCGCGGCAGAGCAATTGCAGGCAAGCGGTGCAGACATTATTGTCCCAGGACAGGGTGAGGCCGTCTGGTACACTGGCCTCAAGAAGGCGCTAAGCAAGCAGCCGTTTCCGGTTACTTTTCCAGAAGCTGTTGATTTCGGGGCAAGTGGGGTTCACGCCAACATACAATTAACACGGGGAAATGATCGCTATGCCATGAATTTCAGCTTAAACGGTCATCAGCTGGTGATGCCGCTGGACTCGATAAGGGCTATTCGTGAGCAAATGCCATCTTCCCCTGCATATGAAGCGATTGTGATCGACACCTACCAAATTGCGGATAAGAATGAGCGTGCGGCGGCATCTGGCATCTATGCGAAATATGTCAAGGAAGAGGGGGACAATCCCGATTTCGATAGCTTTTATAAAGGGTCGCTCCGAAAATTCGGGCTGATCATTTTCATAGCAGGTTTTCTCGGCCTGATCTTCCTGATCTCCACGGGCAGTATTCTGTATTTCAAGCAAATGACAGAGGCGGAGCAGGAGAGGGATAGCTATACGATTCTATGGCAGCTCGGATTCGGAGAGCGTGAGATCATGGGCGGCATTATCCGCAAGCAGATGTTTGTATTCGCGATACCGCTTGCGATCGGGCTTTTGCATTCCATCTTCGCCGTAAAAGCGGCTTCTGCGCTGTCCTTATCCAACCTCACCTTCCCGGCAGCTATTGCCATGTCGGTATATACGCTCATCTATTTTCTGTTCGCTGTGCTCACTGTTGTTTATTATCGCCGGATTGTGAGGATGTCTCAGCATCAAGGCTGCTAAGTTGTGCGAGCTCCTAACATTACATCCACTATTTTTTTGAAAATTGGACAAAATTTAGGTAGATTGATGAACCGAAACCGGTTTATAATAGGTTCATACAAGATGTTTGCGCTTACATAACTTCCTGTGAAACTATCCCTGTAACGAAGACAACAGGCGTTTATATACGAAACCGGTTGGAATAACAATAATGTGGGCCGATTAGACTGCCCCCCCTCCAAAGGCGTCGGCACCTATACAGTGTGGAAAACACGTATTTATGCTCTGGCTATTCCGGGTTTCAAATGTGCGGAGCGCGCGCCGTGCATTGAAATAAGAGAAAATAAGTGAGGTGATATTACTGGGCTGATCATGGGTAGACTGTTACCGTCTGTTTTCCTGCGTCCTATTAAAACTTTCATTTTAAGAGGAGGGAAAGATGATGTTGAGAAGGGGAAAAGTTCTGGTTCTATTACTTCTGTTCACACTCTTGATTTCTTTAGTACCCGCTGGGCATTCAAATGCAGCTTCTAACTGGAATCAGGTATGGAGCGACGAATTCGACGGGAATTCTCTGAATACTGGCAATTGGTCTGCCGAAGTTAACGGCGATGGCGGGGGAAACAATGAACTGCAGTACTACACCAACCGTGCGCAGAACTTGAAAGTTACCGGGGGGAATCTCGTCATTACTGCACTAAAAGAATCCTATGGCGGAAAAAATTACACTTCTGCAAGGATAAAGACTCAAGGATTAAAAAGTTTTACTTATGGAAAAATCGAAGCGAGAATCAAGTTGCCCTCAGGGCAGGGAATATGGCCGGCATTTTGGATGCTTGGAACGAACATCGATTCGGCGCATTGGCCTCAGTGCGGGGAAATCGACATTATGGAACGTGTAAACAATAATGCCTTTGTTAATGGCACAGTGCATTGGGATGCCAATGGACATGCTGAGTATGGACAGGTATCCGGCAACCTGGATTTTTCCCAGTACCATGTCTACAGCATTGAGTGGGATGCAAATTATATAAAGTGGTTTGTAGACGGCAACCAATATAATGCCTTCTATATTGAGAACGGAACTGGAAATACGGAAGAATACCAGAAGCCATTCTTTATACTGCTCAATCTTGCCGTGGGCGGGAATTGGCCGGGCAGTCCCGACAATTCAACTCCATTCCCGGCACAAATGCTGGTTGATTATGTACGCGTGTATCAGGCATCCACTTCGCCAAACATCGAAAGCGGCAGTATTTATACCTTAACAAACAAGGTGAGCGGCAAGGCGCTGGATGTAGTAGACGTTTCCACAGCCAGTGGAGCGAAAATGCAGCAATGGACCAATTACACTGCCAATAACCAGAGATTCAAGGTGGAGAGTACGGGCGACGGATACTACAAGCTTACAGCAGTGCATAGCGGAAAAGTATTGGATGTTCCAAGCTCAAGTACTTCCACCGGTGTACAGCTTCAGCAATGGGACGATAATGGTTCCAATGCCCAGCGGTGGAGAATCGTGGATGCGGGAGGCGGGTACTTCAAACTTGTTTCCAAAGTGAGCGGATTGGCCATAGACGTATCCGGATCTTCTACGGCAGATGGGGCAGTGGTCCAGCAATGGACCGACAATGGAACTGATGCTCAGAAGTGGTTGTTTACCAAAGTTAACTAACACCCTAGCAGGACACTGAAACAAATTTGTCTGAATGCCGTGCCCCGTTTCGGGTGATTTATGAATCTTGTGACGGGGTGCAGCTTTATTGCTTCTGCTCCATAGGGAAAAGACGAAAACACAGGCTTAGCTGTGCGCTGCAATCTGTACCTCGAAACCGTCCGGATCCAGTACATAAAAGAACGATATGCGTGGATTCGGCGTAATCGGACCACGCGCTACCGGGATACCCTGGCTTTTGAAACTCTCTATTGCCTCATCCAGCGACGCCACCTCGAACCCAATGGATACACCGCATTCCGGCTTCAGAGCCGGGTCGCTTCCCTGAATAAGCTCGATCTTGGGCTGCCCCTCCGTGCCTAACATAACAATCTGTCTTCCTCTGCTCTCAAATCTGCGGTCAATCGGAAGTCCCAGAATGCTGTGATAAAAATTAAGGGATGCCTCCAGATCCCGCACCCTGAGCGTAATCCAATTCATGCTCAATATCATGTATCCTATCCCCTTTTTGTGGATTTTCTATTTTGTTCATTATACGCTATTTTGGGCGAAGCATGTTTCCAACAATCCGCAGACTCAGTTTTCGGGTAACGAATCTGGACAACTGTGCTCCGAGGTAATTTTGCGAGCCTGGAATAGTGTATATCTTCTTTTTCGCGAGTGAGCGCAGCGCAGTCTCAACTACCTGCTGTGGAGTTGCTTTCTTCCCGACTGAAGCTTCGTCCGTCCCCACGACGGTGAAGAAATCCGTATCTGTAGAACCGGGACAAAGTGCGAAGAACTGGACTCCACGGTCACGATTCTCCCACCATAATGCGTCTGTAAAGGACAAGACAAAAGCTTTGGTTGCCCCATACACAGCCATATAGGGGAGCGGCTGAAATCCTGCAGTGGACGATACATTGATCACAGTACCAGAGCTTCTGCGCAGCATATCCGGCAAGAATAAATGAGTCATATTTACGACGGCAGCAACATTCAACATAATCTCCTCATGCTGCCGCTGGCCTGAGATTTGCTCGAACATCCCATGAGTGGCAAATCCGGCATTATTGACCAGCAGCTCAATCTCAAGCTTCAACAGCTGGCATTGCTGGAACAATTCCCTTGGTGCACTTGCTTCCGTAAGATCCATAGCTATGACTTCGACTTTGATGTTATAGCTTCTTTCGAGTTCCGCTGCCAAGTCATCGAGTTTGTTCTTAGATCTGGCTACGAGAACCAGATGGCTTCCTTGTTTAGCCAGCTGTATTGCAAATTGTTCGCCAATGCCGGAAGAGGCACCCGTGACTAGCGACCATTTTCCTTGAATATTCATATAATTACTCCTCCTATTAAAACGATGTATTCGTTAGGAAACGATGTTACCGATTGAGCAAAAAAAATTACTTTAAAAGCAGTGCCCAAAGCAATATTAGCTTGTTAGTTGGTAACGGTGTTTCCTGTTGAAATCATAGTAACCTGCTGGCTGGAGAAAGTCAAACCTTCTTTTTAAAAATTTGCAAGAAGATATGTGTATGTAGGATTGACTTTGTGGAATCGACTGTATAGAATGCGTGGTATATGATTGGAAACTGCGTTTCCCGAGAATAACAACATAACTAAAGAAGGCGATTAAGTTGAATGAACCTAACAATTTTGCTGACGCAAGCAATAGAAAGCTGACAACCTATCAGGAAGCCCGCTTACAGAACACAGCTAGTCTTCGTCAACTCGTAGTTGATGCAGCAGCCTTTATTCTTCAGGAAGAAGGGCCGGAAGCTGTCACCGTGCGAAAAGTAGCTCAGAAGATGGGTTGCTCGACCAAGATCATCTACAGTCTGTTTGCTAATAAAGAAGGTTTAGCCCAGCAATTATATCTGGAGGGCTGCAAAATACTCTCGAGCGAATTTGAGAGTGCTTCACAGTCAGAGGATCTGCAGCAGTATTTAATTAATCTGGCAGAAGTGTATTGGGAATTTGGCCAGCGCTATACCAGCTACTATAAATTGATGTTTGGGGGAGCATTTGCAGATTTCAAACCGGATGAGCAGAGCATGAAAGGCACTGTTACTGCTATGCGGCGCTTGTTGTCCGTGATTGTCAGCGCTCAAGAGCAAGGCCTAATTGCTGGTGATTCAAATGCGGAATTTATTGTAGGTACGATTTGGTCCTCTCTTCACGGAGTGATTCACCTGCACATAGGAGGACATTTGGGAAGTGTCGCAGCGTCGCACGCAGTGTATAAAGGAACGGTAGCTCTGCTTGCAAGCTCACTGTTTGCACCTGCAGCCGCAGCCAAGCATTTAAAGCAGGAGTAGTTAGTGAAATCCTTTATATAAGGCCTGGGTTCGAATCCTGAGAGTCTATAACACAATTAAACGGCAGAGATGCCGTTTTTTTGTTTCTAAATTTGTTTTAAATCTTTACACATGCCGAAGAACGAGACCTATTTCCGAAAAAAGGAAAAGGTATATAAGTAAGGGAGAACTAGAACTTATTAATTTTATAGGGATAAATTCCGATAAAGAAAGAGTCCTGTACAACTAAAGTCACACCTGCATACCCATAACGGGACAGAAAAAACCGAGTTTGAAACAAAGGCAAATCCGTACGAAAGTCGGAGACGCAAAGCCACGGGTCTACTTCATCCAAAGGAGGATGTTAAGACAGCCGGGCCGCTCAAGGCACTTGGTTTTTTGGCGTGCCTACAAATAGCGCTGGGGGAGAGAAGTAAATGAGGTTTAGAAAGAAAGGGAAGTTTTCGCGGACGGTTGTGTCCGCAGTGGCGGTGAGTATGCTTGTGGGCCTGTTTAGCGGAGGCCTTAGCATGAAGCAGGTTTTGGCTGCCGGGACCGATCCGGGTAGAACGGACTATAACGTATCCGGCAACCGGATCGTATGGCTGGAAGCAGAGGCTGACGGGGTGAAGCAGGTTCACGCGATGAATCAGGCCAGTGGTGCCAGCACTGTTCTTACATCGGGTTCATCTGCCAAGGATGCGCCTTATGTGAGCGGCAACGTTGCAGTGTGGGCCGACAAAGGAACAGAGCAGGAGTCTTCACTGAACTGGGATATTTACACTGCCGATCTTGAGACGGGTACACGAAGAAAGCTTAACAAACAGTCTGGCACATATGGCAATCCGACTACGGATGGAGTCGGTGTGGTTTGGTACGAGCGCAAAAATTACGGCAGCATGATCTATCATGATCTGGCTACGGGTGTTGAAGCCGACCTCGGCGAAGGACGTTTCCCGGTGCTGGCCGGTGGCAATGTGGTGTATAAGAATGCCCGTGACGGGGGGCTCAGTCTGCTCCATTTGAAAAGCGGAGCTACGCGTGCACTGGTTAGTCTGGGCGGAGCAAGCTATGTGGACTGGTTTGTTTTTAACGGCAGCGATGTACTGTTTAAGCAAAAAAATGGGGCTTCCGAGAGCAAATATGTGATTCTGAATATCAAGGATCTGACTGCTCTGCCTGTGGATCTCACCGAGATGAAGCCTGGAGGAACCCAGTATGCCTTCATGTCGATAGGTGAAGGGCAGGCAGTTTTTCAAGAGGAGAGGGACGGTGCTGCCACATTGCAGCAAGTGAACCTTTCTACATATGCAGTGAAATCACTGCCAGCAATAGAGCCCGGAACGAAGCTGATCGGCATTACCGGGGATAAACTGCTTTACAGCAAGAAGGATGATTACATAGAGTCGATTGACCTGAAAGAAGGATCAACCCCTCCGAGTCCGGGAGCCACTCCAAGTCCAGGGGTAACCCCAACCCCAGGAACGACTCCAGCTCCAGGGACAACCTCAAATCCAGGTGCAGTTCCAAATCCAGGCGCAGATCCGAACCCGGGTTCAGCCCCGGAAGTGAAGACCCCTGTAGTAACCGGAGCCAAGGACAGTCAGGTTATCGGAAGTGCTGGAGGTACTTTGTCTGTACTGAATGGCTGGGCACGGCTGGAGATTTCAGCAGGAACCTTCCCTGACAATACCACTGTAAGCTTGGCCCAAGCTGAGCTGGAGAAAGAAGTACTGCTCGACGCAACCGGCAAAAAACTGCTGAAGGCAGGTTCAGCGTGGCAGGTACAAGCGAGTGCTCCGTTCCTGAAGCCGGCCAAGCTGACGGTAGGGTACCCGAAGGAAGCGCCTTGGACGACAGGCCGTGAGAAGCTTGGAATCTATAGCAACGATCCGGCAAAAGGCATATGGAACTATATTGGCGGAGTGACTGCGGCGGAAGACGCCGTTGTTCAAACCGGAATTACAGCTTCCGGACTATATGCGGTAATGCTGCGCGGAGCTGAATTCACAGATATGTCAGGCCACTGGGCGCAGCAAGCTGTAGAGGTGCTGGGGGCTAGGGGGATTGTGAACGGGATGAACGGAACCGCTTATGCGCCAAAAGGGATCCTGACCCGGGCTGAATTCACCAAGCTGCTGGCAGCAACTCTTGGATTGCAGCCGCAGCGGCCGGAGACGCCGGCTTTCCGTGATGTTTCAGCTGCGAACTGGTCCTACCCTTATGTGGAAGCAGCTGCAGCGGCAGGAATCGTAACGGGAGAAAGTGGACTTTTTCACGGTAATGATCCGCTGACCCGTGAACAGATGATGGTGATGCTGATGCGGGCAATAGACAGCACTATCGGCAGCCGGGCTTCTGCTGCAGAATCTGCCAAGCTTGAAGCTGAATTGGGCGGATATAAGGACAACGGCAGCGTTAGCAGTTGGGCAAGGGATTCCGTAGCTGCAGCGGTGGGCAAGAAGCTGGTGCAGGGTAACGGACAGCTTTTGAAGCCTAAAGACTCATCAACGAGAGCAGAAGCAGCGGTCGTGATGTACAAGCTGCTGGCTGAGCTGAAATTACTCTAACTTATAACGGATAGGAGATCAAATCATGAAATTCGGAGCGCTCAAAAGGAAGTGGCGCGGCGGCAGCATGAAGGCACGTTTTAACCTCATGCTTGCTTTGCTGCTGGTCATTTCTTATATTCCCATCCTTCCAGGTCTGGATAAGTTCATCTCTCCGGCCTATGCAGCTACCAATATGCGGATTGAACCCAGTGAACTTAACCCGGAATCGGGAAAATCGGTTAAAATCTCCTTCAGCTTCAACGCGGCCGACAACGGTCAGGAGTATCATAAAACGAATATCAGCCTCTGTACTCCACAGCGGGACGGATCGTCCCCGCTCCTCGGGGATCTGATTAAGAGCGGTGAATATCCAACGAAGCTTAACGGCCAATATATCGTTCATGAGTATGAATGGGACGGGAAAATCGGCGGTGTACCGCTGGATGAAGGGCGTTATAACATCTGTATCTCCCCTGCCGAGTATAACGGTGTTGGCGTGTACTACGGGCAGATCGCCAGCTTTGAAATCCTTGGAGGCGATGAATTGCCTCCTCCGGCAGCTTTGCAGATCAAACCTGCTGCTGCAGGACAATCTGTGGTTTCAGGAACTGCTGAACCAGGGGCCCAGCTGGAAGTGGAACTTTATTATCCGTCCAGTGGGGAAAAACGGCTGTACTCTAATATTGCTGTCAACAGCGCAGGACAATGGAGTGAACAGATCGGGATAACGCTGGGTAAAGCCGTGCATATCACGGCAAGAGCGAAAGAGGAAGGTAAGTACTCGGGGGTTTCGGAGCCGCTCGCAGTGCTGCGTGCGCCTATGCCTGCTTTTTCACTCAGCTGGGAGGCGCTGGCAGCCTATTATTATAAGCTGGATACTGTTCAGGCCATGCAGGAGAAGGCTCAGGACATTGCATTATTGAACCAGTCTGCAACCTCTGCGGGAACAATCAGCGGCCTGACCTCCATTCTGCTGACCAATCCGCAAACCAGCCGGGCTATAAACAGCGGGGATCTGCCGCAGTTTACGGAAGCGGCACTTCAGGATCGGCTGCGGATTGTGAACCCGTCCGGACAGGCACCGGTTGATCCGGCACGGGGAGATTTTGTCTACTCCAGTGATTCAATCTCGCTGCAGGCGTTGATGCCGCTGCAATTCGGCCTGAACTATTTAAGCCGTGACCCTTTTACAGGTGTAAGTGGATTAGGGTGGCATCACAGCTATGAATGGAAGCTGACTGCGGTAGAAGACGGCAAGGTAGAAGTGATGAGCCCGGATGGCTCGCGTTTTGAGTACGTACCTTTGTCGGGAGGAGAGTATCTGACACCGCGCGGCACGGACTGGACGCTGAGTGCTCCGTCAGCAGGGGCGTATACTCTATCATCACCTCAAGGCGATCTCTACCGGTTCAATGCAGAGGGGCTGCTGCAGTCCATTACGGATTTGAACGGGAATAAGATCACATTTGCTTACCAGGGTACGAAGCTGGCAACGGTCAGTACAGCCGGGGTTTCTCTGAGCTTAAGCTACGACGGAGCAGGGAAACTGATGACTGCAAGTGATCCAACCGGCCGCCAAATGTCATTTCATTATGACCCGGCCACTGGAGACCTGACCTCGATTACTGATGTGGACGGAGCTATAACCAAGCTTACCTATGATAACAAGCACCATGTGCTTAGTGTTACGGATGCCAAAGGGACCGCCACGATGAGCGTGACCTATGATGACCATCAACGCGTGACCGGCTTTACCGATTTTTACGGGCAGACGAGTTCATCCAGCTATGAAGGGCGTGTAGCTCCAGTAGTTCGGGGAGAGGTGTCGGAAGGCGGCGAGACTGGGATAAATCCTGCGAACGGACGGGATATTCCGGACTCGGATGAAGTGATTTTGTCCGGTACGATGCATAATCTTGCTCATGCACCTGCATACCGGCAGGTTGCCGGGCTGAAGCCGCTCATTGCTGACTATTTGGCGGGCAGCATCGGAGCCATCGAGAACAAACGGGATGGCTTCATTACTTCTGCGGTTGCCGCTCCAGGCGGGATTGCTGCCATCCAAAGTGCAATTGCGGCCAGCAGTACATCCCCGGCAGTTGTCAGTTCGGGTCATTTAAATCTTGAAGAAAGCGTAACATTCGGGTCGCCGAACAAGCCTGTGGTGCTGATCGTGGATGGTATGAATACGAACCGGGATATTACCGTGCGTGTGTACGGTACGCTGATTCTGAAGCAGGGACTTAATGCCAATACCAAGCTTGCACTGGATGTGCAGAAGGTTCAAGGCTTGTACGGCAATCTGTGGTCCGGCGGAACGATTCATCTCAACAATGATTCTTCCGTAACTGTGGGGGATACGCTGCAAACGGGCAGTTTGACCTATAACAGCGGCGGGCTGACCATTGATGCGCAGCGGATATTGATTGCCGGAGACTTGTCCATTAACACAAGGGTGGAAATGAACATCGCCCAGGAGATGGTCGTTGGCGGGATCGTATCCAACAACCAGACGGCGAATCTAACCGTGTCCGGCGGCGATCTGTTCGTTCGTGACAACGTCAGTGTTAACAATAATTTGAATGTGCAGACGGGCGGTCTATTCGTCCTTGGCGGAGACATGACTCCGAACCAGACTCCTGTTGTTCATACGGGAGTGGGAGCAGGCAAGACCATTTTGACCTACTCGGAGAGCGGAGCAAGCGATGTGAATTCCGGGATTGCCAGAACGGTGAGTGCTGCCGGATTGGCCTCTTCCATTGCTACTACTGCGAATAAGACAACGTGGACCAATGCGCTTGATCAAGATACTGCTTATGTGTGGAATAATAATTTCCAAGTCGTTCAGCGGCAAGCGGCGAATGGCTCGATCGTTAAATACAGCTATGACAGCAGTGACCGGGTAACCGCGATCACAGACGCTAACGGCAATAAAGAGAAATTGGCATATGACGAGCGCGGCAATGTTACTCAGCTGACAGATGAGAATGGTACTTCCACCCTCACACGTTATAACGCCTTGAACCGTCCGGTTGAGAAGATCGATGCCCTCGGCAACCCTTCCACCTACGATTATGATACCGCAGGCAATCTTGTCACAAGTACGGATGCCCTCGGCAGCACTGTCACCATTGTCAGAGACAGTGCAGGGGTTCCGGTCTCCATAACCGATGCCGAAGGGCATACAACAGCATATATCAATGATGCTGCCGGGTTCGCACAGGAAATTAAGGACCCGAGCGGATATACGACAGTGATTGAACGTGATACCCTGCACCGCACCACCCAAGTGGCAGATGCCGATGGCAAGCTGCAAGGTGTCGAATATGACAAGAAGGACCGTGCCGTTTCCATAACCAACGCACTTGGCCAGACGAGCACGGTCACTTTTGACGCAAATGGCAATGTGGAAGAACAAACGGATGAAGCCGGAACAAAGACCGTCAGCTCTTACCAGGTATACCGGTTAAACGGCACGAAGGACGGACTTGAGCATAGTACCAGCAATACGTATGATGCGCTTGGCCGCGTGATAGAGCAAAAAGATAAGGCGGGTGAGACAACGGCTTACAGCTACGACAGTGTCGGACAAGTAAAGGAAGTTACCGATGCTGAAGGCGGGAAGAGCACTTATACCTACGACGATAACGGAAATATGCTCACCCGGAAGGATGCCAAGGGTAACCTCACCTCCTACACCTACAGTAAACGCAATGAACTGCTGAGTGTGACCGATCCACTCGATGCCAAGACGAGTTACCGTTATGATGCGGCTGGCAATACCATCAAAGAGACGGATGCACTGGGCAATAGCACCTATTATGACTACAATGCACTGGGACAACTGGTGAAGGTAACAGATGCGCTACGTGGGGTAACGGAATACCAGTACGACAAGAACGGTAATCAGATTGCCGTCATCGACCCTAACCATTCCATCTGGAAGACCAAATACGACAGCAGAGGTCTGGATGCAGGGACAATCAATCCGCTGAATGAGGAAACGGTCGTAACCCGCAATGCACGCGGACTAATGACCGGGTTCACCGATGCGGCAGGCCAGAAGACCACCTACGAATACGATGATTTGGGACGCAGTACACGGGTACGCAACGCGCTCGGGTACGAAACTTCATATGCTTATGATGCTCAAGGCAATGTAGAGAAGATCGTGGATGCGAATCAGCGTGAAACTGCTTTTACGTATGATCCGCTGGGCCGGTTAACAGATGTGAAGAATGCGGAGGGCAGCACCACCCATTACACCTATGACGCCTCCGGCAACTTGCTGGACAAAACCAATGCCCTGGGAGCAGTGACTTCCTATCACTACGATGCACTGAACCGGGTGATTGAATCAGTGAATCCGCTGCAGGAGAAGACCAGCCTTGCTTATGATAAGAACGGCAACCTGCAGAAGGTTACTGAACCGGACAGTAATACAACCGTATATGCCTATAATAAAGGCAATCAAGTGGAGCAGATTAAGTACGGTAACGATCTTACTGTAAATTACAAATATGACCTCGCGGGACGCCGTGAGTTGATGACGGACAGTACCGGAAACACAAGATATACCTATGACGCACTTAACCGGCCAACGTCGGTCATTGATCCGGACGGCAATAACGTGCGTTATGAATGGACCGCAACCGGAGAGCGCAGCAGAGTGATCTATCCGGATAACTCGGTGGTTAACTATGCGTACGATAAGCTGGGCCGCATCAAGCAGGTGACGGATGCGCAGAACCAGACGACCAGCTATCAGTACGATGCAGGCGGCCGACTGACGGAGAAGCTGCTGCCGAACAACGGTCAAAGCACTTATACCTATGACGGGGTTGGACAACTGCTGGAGATGAAGCATCAGGCACCGGGCGGCGCGCTTCTGGAGCAGCTGACCTATGTCTACGATCCGGCAGGGAACAAAATACGCACGGAACGCCAGGAAGGCGGCAGCGATGAGGATAATCCGGCCGGCACACAGCGTCCGGCAGACATCTCGGATTATGCGTACGATGCGCTGAACCAACTGGTTGAAGTGCAGAAGCAGAATGGTTCCAAGGTCGTCTACTCCTACGACACCGTAGGCAATCGTCTGGGCAAAGAAACAACTGAAGCCGGAATTACCACCTTGGAGAGCTACACTTACGATGCGGCCAACAAGCTGACCCATTACGAAAAAGGCAGCGACTACAAGGACTACGCCTACGATAAGCGCGGCAATTTGCTGGAAGTGAGCGGGATCGACAGCGAAACGGCTTTGAGCTTGTTCACGGCGAAGACCAATGCGCAGAAGGTTACAGTGCCGGAAAGTGTCTATTCGGATAAGGAAGTAAAAGGACTGAAAGCAGGCAGGGCCGCAGACGCAAATGCAGATGCAGTTACCAATACAGATGCATTGTCGGAGCTATTAGATCCGCTGTCATCGATTGCAAATCCATCCTTAAATCCAGCAGGAACAATTCCAACCGATGCTGAAGAAGCTTCATTATCCGGCCTGCCGGATGCAAATCTTGAATCTGGCGTCACGGAAGAGGTATACGGGGCAGACAAAGTCCTGAATCCTGACGCACTGCTGAAGGTTGCGCAGGCAGCAGGCCCTCAGGTGCTGGAGAGCAACCGCTGGGATGCATCGAACCGGCTGATCGGAAATACCAACGCATACGGCGATATCACCACATACAAGTATGACGGTGACGGGAACCGGGTCTCCATGCGGACCACCATTGGTGACGGTGCTATTCAGGATGCTTATCTCTCAAGCAATCCTGCCGGGAACCGGGATGGCTGGGAGCCGCAATATAAGAAGCGGCAGATTGACATTTATTTTACCAATGACATCACCATGAGCATTCCACAGCCTCTTATGGCAACCGGAGCTGACGGCCAGAACTGGAAGCAATCCTACGTCTACGGAGCCGGTGAAGAGCGGATCAGCATGAGTTATCTGGTCAGCGGAGACGAGAGTAATGATTGGGAACCAGCTGATGGAGCCAGTGGTGCAGGAGTGGCGGCTGTAGCGCCGAAGACACTCTATTATCTGAGTGATGCACAGGGAAGCGTGATCGGACTGGAAGGCCAAGACGGCAGCATGTCAGCACGATACCGTTACGACGAATTCGGCATAGCCGAAAACCCGGAGAAATTCGACCTGAACTGGTCCGGTCCAGACAACTTGTTCGGCTACACCAGCCTGGGCTATGATTACTACAGTGGCTACTCCCATGCGCAGGCGCGGGATTTTGACTCTAGTATTGGGCGGTTTATAAATGAGGATACGTATGAAGGGGATATTAATAATCCGCTTAGTTTGAATCTTTATGCATATGTTAGTAATAATCCGTTGATATATACTGATCCAAGTGGACATTATGCTGCTTGGGGTGGAGGTTTTGGCGGTGAAGTGCCATTGCTAATCTATCAAACGCAAATAAGAAAGAACCCTGAGGACATGCAATACAATGATAAGTCTAAAAATCAACTAGAGGATATATTAAGTGCCTGGTATTATCAAAGTAATTTCAAGAATAAGGATGAAGATCATTGGCGAAGCGATTTTGAAACTTTAGTTAGAAGCACTTCTACAGGGGATATGGAAGATATCGCATTGGATATGGTTGACCATTTCATGTCTGGAACAGGCACTCCATATAGAAACAACACGCTAACAAATAAAGTGCACAATAAAGGGGTTATAAAGAAGTATGTTAGCGAAATCAAGAAGACGGTCAAGAAGTTGTTGAAGAAGTATAATGGTGATACATCCAAATTAAAATATGATGCAGCAGATAGAAATAATAGTTTAATGGTACGTGAAATGAAGGGTACTATTAATCAACCTTCTTTTAACGGAACCTTAGATAAAATAAACGGTTTTGGAATTACAATTCATGGTTTTGAGGGGAATAGTATTGAATTATCATCAGTTAATACAAATGGATCTACTTACAGTGGGACATTACAT
The DNA here is from genome assembly GCF_038002865.1 of Paenibacillus sp. FSL H3-0321. NCBI lineage: Bacteria > Bacillati > Bacillota > Bacilli > Caryophanales > Paenibacillaceae > Paenibacillus > Paenibacillus sp. FSL H3-0321. The sequence continues at coordinate 6,862,738 of NZ_JBBODH010000001.1, forward strand.
TTTAAGCTTTGGGATAATTTCGGTTTGGATGAAGAGGACGTAACTCAACAAAGAAAATGGGTAGGTTTACGGTCATGGTATATTTTGCAGCATTATTCAGCATTAAATGGAAGACATAAACCTTTTCAAACTATTGTTGAGTTTGATGAAAAGTTTTAACAGTAATATTCCCAGAAACTATTTAAGAAAGGATTGATTGAATGAATGAAATTAACAAAAATAAAAAAAATTAAATCGTTAATTAAATCGGTATTGATAGCCATCATTTCAATTAGTCTATTATTAGGTGGTTGTAAATTTTTACTAGGGACTCTCCTGTGGTCAACTTGGGAGTACAAAGTAAAAGATTTTGATACCTATAAAAGCGATTTCCAGACTATAGCGGATTTGGCTTATCGTGAGTTTAGCAAGGGTCAAATGATGCGCTCTTATATATTTGTAAATGAGAATCCTGATGGAACAGTCAATTTAAGTTATGAAAGTGTCAACAGTGAAGATATCGTTGAAGTACCGATGAGCCAAAAAGAGAAAAGATCTCTGGAGAAAATTGTGGCAAAAGCTTTTCGTCAAGGTGATATGGCTTATTTATCTGTTATCAGAGTTTATAAAGACCAAGTAGAATTTGAAATCGAAAATGGTCAGTATTCATTGATATACAGAAAAGATGAACATAAGCCTAAATTTTTAAACAAGTTATCTTATACAAAAGGGTACTTTAAGTTAAAGAAGATATCAGATCACTGGTATCATGCAAAGTTCGTAGAAGATTAAAGAGGAATTTGAACAACGTCGACTTTTGATAAGTGTGCAATATAAAGTTGTAGAGAATATGTATTAGTCCAGTTATCAAAACATAGTATACTGTTTGATTTAAAAATAATAAACGAATAGAAAGAACCTAAAAGAATCTGCATTGACTAATAAAAGTCATCGCAGATTCTACTATGACGAGTCGATATAAACAAAGACTTTGACCTTGGGGGCTGCAATCCTCAAGGTCTTTCTTTTATCCCCACCCAGAGCTGAGTGAGTCGGGCGGCAGAACCAGAGTGAAGTTAACCCTCATTACCTCAGTATGATATATCCCTGATATGACTGTACGCACACATATAATCTATGACCATTGTTGTGGCGGCTATTCTACAGGCGTTGCCAAAAATGGGTATACAACATATATTAGCAAAGATGGAAACTTTGTTGCTAGATATGGCTATAAGAAAGATGGATCACTAGAATTGAAGAAAATAATATTGGTGGAAATTTCCACATAAAAGTTAAATGATTTGAAAGGTGGAATTCGTGTGATAATACCTGTGCTTAAAGGTATTGATTTTGCTGGAAACCCAGAAAAGCAGACTGATTTTAATGTGAGAGTAACAGCTTATGTTTCAGAAGAAAATGATAAGGGTGCGGACTGCTTTCATTTCCAAGTGATTTCACCAGAATATCTGGCGAAATTTTTAAGTGGAAATAATCTTTTTAATGGAAGGGAAACATTCATTGTTAATAAATTTGACCTAGCTTTGTTGGAACTAGAAGTAAATAAGATTTTAAAGGATTGTATCCGTCCTACTTAGGATGAAGTGGGGAAGGCTATTAACCGACATTTGAGATGGGAATACGATAACATTCAATACTTGTCGAGTGAGGAGGAACAAACAAGGGTAGACCTAGATTAATGACAAGGACTTAAACTGTATCAGGCTACCTAGGCTTAATATTTTTTATATATTTAGATGACTTATGGTAGCCGAAATAATAAGCGATATTTAAAGACCTTGAGGGACGAAATTCTCAAGGCCTTCTTTTTACTCCCCACCCAGTGCCGAATGAATAGGGCGGCAGTCTCAAATGGAAGTTTACTCTCATTAGATTCATATGAAATTCCTCTAAATATGAATGTACATACTCGTTCAAGTATTGACGATTATACCCTAACTATACAAGTTACTCCTTACATATGATCCCCAAAATCATCATGACTTGAGAAAAGTAATAAAAGCAATATGGCAATAAATAATTGACTTGAACATCGCGATTACGTGAGATAAGAGTCTTAATTGGGCAGATCTGTAGTGAAATCAAAGGTAAGCAGTTTAAGAGGATAGCTTTAGATGCTTCCCCCAATTAGACCTCATTTGAGTGTGGAAAGCTCAATGTGTTTTTTTTGTTTTTGTAGAAGGTATTTCTCAATATATACTTTTCAATTCATAATTATGTAAAGCAATTGAATGTTTTTTATGGAACAATAGAGGAGCAGAGCGGCTCGTGACAGGTGATGACGGCACAGTATACTATACAAATGATCATTATAAAGCATTTGTTAAAATTAAGTAGGGACGAGGTCATTGAGTATATGATTGATAACAATTTAGATGTGACTTTAGGTCAACCTCACTTCTACATTAAAACAGGAGACCCATCAGATTTTACAAACTTACTATGGGATTGTACAAAGGTTAATAATAAAAAATTAATAGCCAAACTGGTGCGGGGAACAAAATGTACTACGGTTGAAAAACTATTTGATGAGTTTTCTGCAGTGTTTCAGTTTCCTTGGTACTTCGGAGAGAATTGGGATGCTTTTGAAGAGTGTATAAACGATCTTAGTTGGTTAAATGCTGAGGCTTATGTATTATTCATTAGTAATTCAGAGGCTCTTTTAGAGTTAACCAATGAAAATCTAGATACATTCTTAAATATATTGAAGAATACAACTTATGAATGGGAAAAGGGAAGGGACTTCGGAGCTATGAAGACATCTCCAACACCGTTTAAGATTATATTTCATAGTACAGGAAGTAAAGAACGAAAGGTTATAGATAGATTTCAGGATATAGGGATTGATTTAGAAATAATGTGATAAACGTGAGGCCTTGGGAAATTTATCCTAAGGTCTTTTCATACTTTTGCCACACAGTGCCGATTGAATCGGGCGGTAAGTCCTGAAGGGACTTAATCCTCATCATTTTCGTATGAAATTCCCTTAATATGCCTGTACGCACATGCAAATATTAGAAATTATAATCTTTTATCATAATCCTCTAACCGCTTTACCTAAACGGGTGGCAAGGTAATGATACAATGGTGGTAGCTTTTAACAAGGCTGTTATTGGTAGTTTTTTGTTAAGCACGATCCTGCTACAGATCGTGTATTGATTGGTCACATTAAAGACCGTGAGATAAGAACATTTTAAATTGATGATGTTCGTGATGCAGACGCATGTGTTATTGAATTGGTGGGGAGTGGATCAAGAAGATCCTGCTTATAATGAATTACCAGTTCTACTAAAAAAATGGATTATTACATCTTGATGGGCCACCTGAATATGTTATGGATGAAAAATACAATCCACTGATAATTTAAGCATTAAAAAACACAAACACTTCCATCAATAGCATGTAAGCTGATGTTGAGCATTTTGCAAATCTGTTCCATGGTCTTAAAATATGCGGCATTGACTTTATCAGAGCAGAGATGAGTGTTTGGTCTGACATTCATGAGTCAGGCTAGCTCCCTCTGTGAGATTCCTTTGCGACTAGAATTTCTTTTAAGCTAAGTCGTACTGACATAATAGGATTCTCCTTATTGTTGTAATACAAAGTAGTCACGGCTTATACCATAACATTGTGGGTGAAAGCAAGTGTAAGGAAATTACCAGGACTATATTTGCGCAGATATGATTAATGACCTCTATTTATAAACAGAGATTATTCGAGGAATTACAATAAAGTAATCGCAAGTGGTTGCTAAACCAAATAAAGGGCGGAAAGTATGAGATATTTATCAATGATTGTGGTTTTGATTATAATTTTAGTTTTAATCACAGCATGCGGAACAGAGAAAGGCAATATTTCACGTATAGCAACTCCAGATACAAATATCGCTAGTTCTTCCTCTGCTATTCCCGATAAATCCAATTCTGAACTAATAGAAAAATTAATGGGAAAGTGGAAAATTGACCGTATTTATGCATATGGAGTGGGTGGTTCGAAAAATGATGCGCAAGATATCAAAGAGTTAATTGGAACAGAAATTGTTTTCACTTCAAGTTCCATTAAATTTGGTGATGAAGCTGAAGAGAAGCCTGTTTTCTATAAGCTGAGCAAAAGTTCAGATGAAAGCTTTTTATCTGATATTGATTGGATAGAAGAAAGTACCATGAGCACAGATTTAAACCCTCAAACCCTTAAGGAAATAAGCCTATATGAAGATAATCAATATGTGAACTTTTATTATGGTGATGGTAATATTACTTATTACACTGATAAGGGAGAACTTATATTGGACCAAGAGGGAGACTTGTTTTTATTAGAAAAATGGGAAAATTGATCATGTGTCGAATTATATTAAGTGAGAACAAGAATTTATTCAATGAATCTTTAGTCAGAATCCCTTGACTGTGAATAGAGCCTTAGCAGTCTATTGCACCAAATTCAAAACAAAGCAGTAGGCGTAGGACGAAATGTTTCAGTACATTGAATTTTTTTTATAGCCACAAATGAATTCAGGGTGCTGTTCTGTTCGATTGGGAGGGGAAGTATGGTGAAGATAGCTATAAACTTTGACCGACAACTGGATGAAGAGACCTATCATTTAGTGGAAGGCCTTGCGAAAACAAGAAGAATGAAAAGAGATGTCAAGATACTTTCTAGTATGGTTCCGGGTAAAGATATGGGGGTTGACGGCGAATTTTATTATAATCCATTAGATTTTCCAGAGTCTGGACAGAGCGTAGATCTATCCATTGTTGATTATAACACTCCGCCCAGTTGCCAACCGGACCTCTGGTTGCATTGGAAACCAACCAAAGATCGTAAGCAAATCATATGGACCTCCAGTGAACAAACGGTAAATATTGTGGAATGGCTGGTTTATTTGGTTCAAAAAGTCTTTGGGCCAAAAGGTTACTGCTTGAGTGGAGATGTCCAAGTAACCGGGTCTAAAAGGATCAGGATAGAGAACAATGAGATATTTGTGAACGACAGAGCTATAAACGCCATGGAAATTTTGATGAACATTATGATGTCAAATATGAGGCTGGATTTGAATACATCGGTTTTACCTGGACGAATACTTAAGATGGAGATGTCTCCTGGTGAGATATGGGCTATCGAGGTCGAAGACACCTGTTCCGAGGTGAGGACTGTATTGTCTTCAGTTGAGAATGAGATTACTTTGGTACAGCAGTGTAATGATGTTTTATTCAGTTATTCTGGCCATCTCCAATTAGATAGTGAGGCTATTGAAATTCTTTGGAGTGATGACGGCATGAGATCCGCGGTTTTCCTGAACGGTGTTCTTGTGACTGTTTATGACTTGGTAAACCAAAGAATGATCAACTCCACGTTGAATGGTGATGACCTGATTCCAGTTCCTGGAAAGTGGGGTGGATTCCATGAGTAATGAAATTCAATTAGAAAAGGAAATATCAACTCTCATATTAAATATTCTTCTGTATATAAGAACGAATAGGGAATTGCCGGAAGAAAGTATAAGAGAACTACTGGGTTTTTTAGAGGCACTAAGAAAATTCACTAAAGGAAGACATGAAATATCTAAACCTTTGGCGTATCAATTGTTCTACCTTTACACAACAGGTGTAAGTCAAGCTGCTCATAACAAGGATCCAGATAGTACTATACTTACGGAGTTATACATGGGCATTGTTGCCGTATTTAGTGATGCTCTTTATCAATAATCAAATTTGCTAGATAGATTGAACTTAAAACTTGAGAGAAGGGAAAGGAGCGGTGCAATGGGAACATCTTTCGCAAAGTCTGAAGAGAAATTAATTGCACAATACCATCGGCTGAAGTAATGGTGATCAGATTTATCATTGACAAAATATTTTATTTATGCTATAATTTACATAACTAATTTTACCGTTTATAATAAGATTCTCCTGGCCAGGGGGAGTCTTATTTTTGTTTATGCGGAGGATGATTGTATGAAGACAAATGAGTCCAGTTTAACTTCCTTAATCTCAGCATTTGGTCGAGCCTATCATAGTAAATATGACGCACCCAAAATTTTCGATGATTTTATTGCTAAAGATTTAATTACGGCAAAAGAATTTACAGACATCAGCGAGAATATGATCCAAGGCATATCCTTTTTTAACCAAGAGATTGCTCAAAAATATCAAGAAGACCCGGATGAAATTTTAAAATGGATTACACAAGTCCAGCTTTCTCCAACGCCTTTGGCACGGGCTGCCTATTGTGAACATGTATTCCTAAATGAAGCGATGCTCGGACTAAAGCAGTATGTTATCCTTGGAGCCGGGCTAGATACTTTTTGTTTCAGGCATCCGGAATTGGAGAACAGCGTGGGAATTTTCGAGGTTGATCATCCGGCTACACAGGAATTGAAGAAGAACAGGTTGGATGAGGCTAATTTAACAATCCCGAGAAATCTTCATTTTGTTCCTATGGACTTTACCAAACAGTTTTCTTATCAGCATCTGATAGAGGCGGGATTTGACAGCACAAAAACGTTCTTTAGCCTGTTGGGAGTTTCTTATTATTTAACGAAAGAAGAAATTTCGAACTTGATCCATCATTTATTTGCCAACGTCCCGTCAGGCAGCTCAATAGTCCTTGACTATGCAGACGACAGACTGTTTGAGGAAAAAGGGATGTCTAATAGAGTTGATAATATGGTGAAAATGGCTTCAGCCGGTGGAGAACCGATGAAATCAGGCTTCACGTATTCGGAAATCGAGAAGCTGCTGGAGAGCGCAGGCTTACTAATCTACGAGCATCTATCACCGGCTGAGATCAATGACCGTTTCTTCAGTCACCGGACGGATTATTTGTCTGCTTTTGAGACGATTCATTATCTCCATGCGATAAAAAAATAATCGATCAATGACCCCAGGCTTAGGAAAGAGACCACATTCCTTGAGATTGCGGTCTCTTTCTATTTGTCCAGCTGAATATTTAACTAATGATACCCCAGGATTTGACAAAATGCTAAATCATTAAGTACAATTTATTTATTCCGACTGTTCAGTATAAATAAAACAAGCAAGGAGAACATATGCCCAAACTAGGAATGGAACCCACTCGCCGGGCTGAGGTTATCAACGCCACGTTAACCTGTATCAGCATTTATGGAATGGATGGCATGACTCTGGATAAGGTTGCCGAGCTTGCAGACTGCTCAAAGGGAGTGGTCACCTATTATTTTAAGAACAAGGATAACCTGACGATCGAAGCGTTTAAGTCGTTTTTGGCCTATTATGGCCTAAAGATTGAAGCGGAAATTGCAAACACCATGACAGCCGGGGATATGCTCGACGTTACACTGAAGCATATCTTACCGCCAGCACGTAATGACACGGGAGAGCAGATTAATGTATCGCAGCTGGATGGAATTGAAAAGATGAATATTCCTTATTCAGCTCAAGGCAGGCTGTTTATTCAGTTTTTTTCGAAAGCTGTCTTGGACCGTAATTTACAGGAAGTTGTGTCCAGCAGTTATCTGGCTGATGTCCATGGCATCGCAAAGATCTTTGATTACGGCAACAAGGCGGGACAAATGACTGTAGAGGATGCGCAAAGCGCTGCCTATGGGCTGCTGGCTATGGTAGTAGGACTAAGCTTCTTCAGAGTAGCGGACATACCGCCAAGCCGCAGCGAAGACAACCGGTACATTTGCGAGGATTATGTCAGAAGGTTCACCAAGCATTGAATATGCAATATTAGGAGGACAATTATGAATGTAGCGAAGGTAGAAGCAGGTGGTGTAGATATTGCTGTTGTGAGCAGCAGCGAAGTATTAATTGGGGATGTGCAGTCAGCGCTGGATTTTATAGCTACCGTACGATATGAAACGGACTGTGACCGTATCGTTCTGAACCAATCCAATGTAAGCGACAGCTTTTTCGACTTGAAAACACGCCTGGCTGGCGAGATCCTGCAGAAGTTCATTAATTATCAAGTGAAGCTTGCGCTGGTTGGTGATTTTTCTATATATACCAGTCAAAGCCTTAAAGATTTCATCTATGAATGTAACCGTGGGAATGACTTCTTATTCATGCCAACCGAACAACAAGCGATTGAAAAGTTAAGCATGCTGAAGTGAAAATAGACCGGGAGGGAGAGGGACTCAGTTGTCAAAAGCGCAGCACAATCATACCGGTTTTCCTATGGTGGAAATTCCTGCAGGAGAAATTACATTAAGGGATGATCGGATAAAGACCTCATGGGCTGTAGAGGTGAAATCATTTTGGCTTGCGCCGGTTCCTGTTACGAAAGAGCTATATGTCTCGATATTGCCGGGTGCATCCGGACCTATTGACGATCTTCAGACTCCGGTAGTGAATGTCTCCTGGCATGATGCGATCCTCTTTTGTAATTTGCTGCCTCAGCAGGTCTAAAAGAATGTTACTCAGTTAGTAATGACGGCGAGAGTGTTGTCTGTAACTGGGGAGCAAATGGGTACCGTCTGCCTACAGAAGCGGAATGGCAGTATGCGTGTAAAGCAGGAACTTCCGGGTATCAATACGGTGAGCTTGATGAGGTTGCCTGGTATGAAGGGAATTCAGAAGGGAGGGTCCGTGAGGTAGGCGGGAAAAAGCCGAATGCATGGGGGCTCCATGATATGTTGGGAAATGTGTGGGAGTGGTGCTGGGATCAATATGATGCGAAAATATACGGTTCCTACAGGGTGTTCCGTGGTGGGAGCTGGGCGGAAGAAGCCAGAGGTTGTGGAGCAACCTGCCGCCGCCGCAGTCACCCTACATTTTCCATTGACGATCTCGGATTTCGTGTTGCCAGATCCCAATAAAAAGGCGGGAACCCCCCCTAGAAATACATCGGATCAACCATAGTGTCTCCAATTATTTGCTAGAGGGGATCCCCGCTCAATGGACTATAATGTGAAATTACATATTGACGGCTTTGAGGTAATACATGTTGGTCTTCTTGTCTAGTTCAAATTCCATAAAGACACTGAACTTAGAGATGAAGAAACCGGGCAAGTCAACTTCATAGGCCAAAGTAGTATAAGTAGCCCCTTTATCAGAGTATGTCTTGTCTAACGTTACACCGTCGATAGTTGCATTTTTTAGAATAGCTGCATATTTCGTAAGAATATCTTTTTCATTGACTTTGACAAAGGCTTGGACAGTTTTGGCGAAGTTTTCCTTCGCTCTTTTTTTGTAGCCCATGTCATAGTCATTTAAATCATCGATCACATATTTATCCACCAGGGCATCGTAATCGGCAGTTGAACCGGAGCTAACGGCCTTGCCGTAGGATTGGATAAATGCCAATCCTACGGATTTGTATTTGTCACCTGAGGCATTGAGATCATGATTCACAGGCAGTGTAATCAAACCAGCCGGTGTGCTGGCCGTCTGAGTTGCAGGAGCGCTGGCTGCCGGAGCACTGGCTGCTGGAGTGCTGGCTGCTGGAGCATTGGCTGCTGGAGCACTCGCTGATGGTGTGCTAGGAGCAGCATCATTATAAGGGATACCGGCATTGGCGCCACCAGTGGTTGAAATGACAACGGTGTTGCTGCCGCTGTTCCAGAGGACTTCCGCATTCAGCGCTTCACCGACGGCTTTGGCAGGAAGATAAGTAGATCCGTTGTAGACCAGAGGGGAGATTTTGTTTCCGCTGGCATCTTTAGGAGTCCAGGAAGCTCCATCTACAGTAAACTTAATTGTGCTATTCAGGTAAGCTTTGACTAAAGAAATCCCGTCAGCAGCATAGACACCGGCAGCCCCGAACAACAATCCGCTTGCCAGAATGGTAGAAACGAATGCTTTTTTTGAAATGTGCATAAATATTAAATCCTCCTAATTCATCGCTTGGTTTATTTTGACTATGTACTTTAAATGAGGTTTAATTTTCCTCTCTTTTTAATTTATAGTACCTTATTCTTATCGTCAACTTTAATGTTATTATCAAGGAAGAATAGAGAGAGTTTTGGAGCTTACACCATAAAACACCATCGAACGCCAAATTTGTCCACAAATTGGACCATACTTGGACTAAAGAATACCGGACCTATAGGCGTAATTGTGGTGCTTCCATCCTTCATGATCTGATAGGCCTCCCGCAGAACTTTTTCGTTATCAAAGGTAGCGACCAGCTCTAAGATAGAATCGGATGAATGTTCTTTGTTGCCGCCGTAGTCGCTGAACATAACCCTTTGGCCGAGAATATGCATTTCCGCGTGAATGACAAATTTCTGGGGCTCCTTGTCGGGATCATACATGATGGAATCTGTAGTGGCGTTAAAAGCCTTTTGATAAAGTTCGATAGCTTTGCAGCAATCACCATTCAAATATAATTGTGGATTCAGCATACATTCTCTCCTTTAAGGGATTTATACTAAACGGGTAAAAGTTTGAAGAAAGCTGATGCCAGTTTACCCGGTGATAATAAGTTATATTTTACCACCCGTCAATGAATTAATTATCGTTTTCTGATACCTGTGTTGCGGGGGGAATCGGCTATCGCCGAGCCATCCGTTTTGAGCTGACCCTGGAAATGTGGGATAATAAGTTACAATGATTGGAGAGGTGAGAATTTAGATGACCTATTCGTTCGCAATTGGACCTATAGAGCTGCAGGAATTTGACAGTGAAGATGAATTGATAAACAAATGCAAGGAATGGAATCTCTTGTCGAGTACAGCAACACGGGTGAAGACCTATCAGTACAAGAGAAACGGTATCACGCTGCCTTGTGAAATTGTGGGGTACGTCGATAGTATGACTGTAGTGATACAGTTTGAGAATAAGCAGCAGCACTGCATTCACCCTGCTTATTTAAAGGAGATGCAGACCTCCGGTTTTGGACAAAAATCAGCAGCAGCTGCTGAAGTTGAGGTGACAGAGGGAGCGGATGAAGCTGGCAATGAAGCGGTAAGTGAAGAAACCGTAATTGAACCAGCAGTAATCGAACCAACACCACTTCCGCCGGCTGCCGGTGTGAAGACAGAGGAACAACCGCAAGAACCCTTGAAGAAACAGGAGAAAGCGAAAAAGAAAGCAGCGCTTGAACTGCCTGAAGAGAAACTGCAAATGTCCGCTACAGTCAAAGAGTTTACCACCGTGCCCAACCACTTTTCAGATAATGATGATGAAGTCATCATCTACGATGAGGTAGCTATAGAAGGCCACGAGCTGGAGCTCGGGGAAGTTTGGTCCAGCCACAGCGCCACATTGAAGAAACTTGAACTTGCGGTCGGGGATAAAGTTTCTTTTGAAGCAAAGGTGGTTGCCAAGAAGCTCACCCAGCATCCTGTAAAGTATAAGATCAACAACCCTTCGAAACTGAAGAAAATAACAGAATAAACAGGACCTTTAGCAGCAGGAGGACGGGGGCGCTTATAAGTGACAATTTTCAAAACACGCGTGCTCTTAATCGGTACAGATAGTCTCCCAAGCTGCTGAATGGTATGATAGGAAGTGGGGTGAATTGGACAATGAATAATGAGACAACGAATGAACCAACAAACGAGGAAGTAGAAGGCAATCAAGAGAATATGTCTGCCGAGAATTGGTCCGAGCTTCTGAACGCTGTTCATCATAACGGCCTCGTAGCTTTGAAAATGAGCTTTAATGAAGTGGAAGGACAAGTGTCGCAGCTGGAGGCTTACGGTGCGGTGTTTGTGTACCGTGTTAAGGATGCGTCGAACAATGACTATTTCTGCGGGTTTTTCCTTCGCGAGCTGATCGCAAGATTTCAGTCGGGTAATGATCCTGCAATCTGGATGGCTTCTTTCTTCCACGAGCTGATGAAGACTCCAGGAGGCAAGGATCTTCCCAAACCGCCTGCAAACGAGGAAGAAGCAAAAGCAGTCATCGACAACGTGTTGGTTCCGCAATGCATCGAAGCTATTCGTGAAGAATTTGCTCCTGAGCAAATTCACGCGGGGCTTGCCTTGAACCCGGAGCATGGCCCGGTCCTGGAAGCCGGATTCCCGGCCATTACTGATGGCCCTAACGTATGCGCGATTCCGCTTCATTTCTTGCTAACCCATTTGCAGCTGAACCGTGATCCGTCCGAGCTGCTGATTACAGGCATGTACAATATCCGTAAAGAGCATGGATTGGACTAAAATGTGAAAAGCAAGAAACCATACAAAAGCAACCCTGCCACCAGGCGGGGTTGCTTTTGTATTTTACAGTACATACTTCAGAGCCTTTAGCGGGACCGGGAAGAGCGTAGTTGCCGCAGAGGCAATTGGCTGACTATAAAATATAAGGTCAGTCCAATTAAGACTGCATAGTAAGGTATGAAGTAATACAAGCTGTATTCATTCACGTAGCTGGTCAGGAATAAAAAGTGCAGGCTCGTTAAGAACATGTAATCTCCAGTCATTCTTAGATGGTAATAAGGATAGGCCATCAGGAAGAAGCTGAATACATAAAAGCATAAGAGCAGAAAGGTACTGAGCGTTCTGCGGGTCAGGAAACTGACTAGCAATAGGAGCGATGTCACGATAATCAATAGGGAATACACGATCACCGGCTTTTCCAGCCCATCGTCATAATAATATAAATAGAGCGTTGTCGTATCTTTATTTTGATAGAGGATATTGGAGAAATCATGTTCCAGCGAGACGGTGAGATTACCGTAATTATTGGAAGTAAGAAACGCATAAGCAAGGTAAGCGGCTGTGAGCAGAACAATCAACAGATTGATCGGATAAGGCCGTTTATCTTCTAACTCTGCCATAGGTAACATTATTCAGAGTCTCCCATCCATTTGTTTAATATATGTTGTGAATCAATGAATTCATATTACATATATTGGTATATCATTATAATCATTTTAGTGTAGCGAATAAAATCACAAACCATAAGCCCGAACCGCTGTTTGTTCCTGCTCATATGTTGAATGGACGACAGGAGAGGGGAGAACGGCCTTGGGAAAAGCAGCCGATCCATACGGCGTTTCAATCATCGTGTGCACCAACCGCCCGCAATTTTTTGATAATCTGTTAGGCAGCTTTAGAAGCCAGCAATACAAAACGAAAGAATTAATCATTATACTTAACAGAAACAGCATGAATCTGAAGCAGTATCAAAGTAAAATACGCGCCTATCCCAATATCTCGGTGTATAAGGTACCCGAAAAAACTTCGCTCGGACAATGTCTAAACTGTGGGATTGCCAAAGCCCGTTTCCCGTATATCGCCAAGTTTGATGATGATGATTACTACTCCCCGTACTATTTGAAGGAGCAGATGAATGCGCTCAAGCGTACCAAAAGTGATATCGTCGGAAAACATGCTTGTCTTGTGTATCTGTCAGGCACCAAACGGCTCATTATCAGATCGCCCAGAGAAAAGAATAAAGCTGCGGATTTTGTGCAGGGGGGAACGCTGCTGTTCAGCAGACAAGTGACGAGGCAGGTGCGTTTTTCGGATCGTTCGCTGGGGGAAGATGTTGCTTTTTTACGCAGATGCAGCGCCAAAGGGTATCGTACCTATGCCACATCCCCGTATAACTATGTCTATATGCGCAGAGAAAACAAGGGCAGCCACACGTGGAAAGTGGGAGACCGCTTTTATCTCAAAGGAAGTATACCTGTCGCCGTGACCGACAACTACCGGGCAATCGCAAAACGGAAAGTGTAGAAGTGGAGTTGAGGGGGGACAACCACAGGTGGTTAATCCCCAAGCCTTTCACAGACAATAATGGCATCAGTATTCGGAGGCTTTTCTTGCCCGGATAAATAAAAATTGCGGTTTGCGCAGCAGCTTCTCATATGACTGAGGCAGCGCTTGTTTGAATTCTTCCGTCGGCATAGGCTCCAGCAGCTCTTCGAGTATAAAGCCAGCGTGAAGTACAGCGGACATAATCGCATTTAGAGGCCGTCTGTAGAACTGAACCTTCACTTTGACGTGATTGACATCCCAATCATCTTCCAGTAATTCAGTCAGGAAGTAATTCTCCCGTTGAAATACGGTATAATCCATAAACGGATGATGAACAGAAAAAACGAGGAACCCGCCCGGTTTCAGGATTCTGTGGAATTCACGCATAACGAGTGTCCAGTCTTTCAGATAATGCAGTGCCAACGAGGAAATCACCAGGTCAGTGGAGTCATCCCCGATAAAATCAAGGGGCTCATTCAGGTCCGCACAGACAAGTTTGGCCCGGTTGCCAACTCTTCTCCGGGTCATTCGATCATTTTGGGGCTGAAATCGAGCGCGGTAACGGAAGCACCTTTGCCAAGCAGCCAATCACTATACCAGCCAGCCGCGCATCCTGCATCCACTACGCTTTTGCCCTCCACATCCGGCAGCAGGGATAAGGTAGCTGGCCGTTCATAGTAAGCATTATAAGGTTTTTTGTCCACATAGTTGAGATAGTATTCTGCCATTTCTTCATAAGAATCCAGCGAAACCGACTCCTTGTGCATTCTGATCCCCCTTTTCCCAATTAATCTTCCTGTAGCAGCCTTTGAAGTTCTTCTTCGTCACAGCCTGATACCAGCAGTTCTAGATGTTGAAACAGCTTGTGCTCATCCCAGTTCCACCACTGCACTTTGGACAGTAGCCCGATCAGCTTATCACTGAAGCGTTTTCGAATTAAACGGGCGGGATTACCGCCGACAATGGAATAAGGCTCTACATTTTTTGTTACGGTTGAATTTGAAGCGATAATGGCACCGTCCCCAATCGTGATCCCCGGCATAATTGTAACCTGCTGGCCAATCCAGACATCATTGCCAATTACGGTATTTCCTTTAAAAGGCAGCTGGTCCAGCGTAGGTGTCACCTTTTCCCAGCCGCCACCAAAAATATTAAAGGGATAGCTTGTCAGTCCATCCATGCGGTGATTGGCACCGTTCATAATGAACGTAACACCTTCTGCAATGGCGCAGAATTTGCCAATGATCAGTTTGTCGCCCAAAAATTCATAATGGTGCAGAATGTGTTCGTAGAAATGCTCCGGGTTGTCGCTATTGTCACTGTAGTAGGTATAGTCACCGATTTCCACATTTGCCCTGGCTGGAAGATTGCGGATATAACATACAGTTTTAATATTCTCATTGGGGTAAAGCTTGTTTTTATCCGGCCCGACCATCATGGCTTTCACCTCACGAGTTAAATTTACGGAATATTGAAGCAGGGGGAAGCGAAACTCCGCAGTCATTCTATTCTTACTATTTTATGGCAGTCCGTCAAGTTGGAGAGAAACTGAATCCCCTTTTCCGGGCAGCAGATTGAAAGCGCTGTATATCACATTGTAGCTATATGATTTTATGATAGAGTTGATTAAATATGAATTGGTTCTACTTGAAATAGAAACCAGTTGAAACGGAGGATGGTATGAAGTGTTCCGGACAAAGTATCGGCATAACCTTCTTGTTACTGTTAATGATGTTTATCGGGGGATGTTCATCGGACAATAATCCCATAACTGCTCAGGCATCTTCACCCGCTTCAAAGGAGAAGGAGGGGACAAGTCCGCTGCAAAGCTCGGAAATTCAAAAGGTTTCTTTTCAGAGTGAATCGCTTGACCAAGTGATGAAGCTGAACGTGTATCTCCCGAAAGGCTACAGCCCGGAGCAGCGTTATCCTGTGCTGTATCTCATCCATGGCTATGGAGGCAATGAGACAGATCTGTTATCCGGCCTTGAAGTAGATCAGAACGCAGACCGCTTAATCGAAGCCGGGAAGATTGAGCCGTTGATCATGGTCTTTCCGCAGATGGACAATAGCTATGGACTTAATACATCACTGAACTATGCAGTTGACTATCCGGGAGATCCGATGACTACGTACAGCGGCATGTATGAAGATTACCTGTATAAGGATGTTGTAGGATATGTAGATCAGCATTTCAGCACCATAACAAGCCGGGATGGGCGCTTTATCGGAGGGGTGTCCATGGGCGGATTTATAAGCTTGCATACTACCTTTCTTCATACCGATCTGTTCAGCAAGGTGGGCGGCCACAGCCCGGCTTTGTTCCAGGACGATTGGTCCCAGGCAGGCGGCGAAAATGGTGTGAAACGGTTCCTCTATCCAACTGATGAAGACCGGCAAACCCGCGATCCGCTTATTTTTGCAGAGGATCTCGATCTGTCGGAGCTGGAGGTGTATCTGGATTGTGGAGATCAGGACCACTATAAGTTCTATGATGGAGCCGAACAGTTAACCAAGCTTCTGGAGAGCAAAAAAGTCTCCGTACAATATCACTTAGGCCAAGGGGCGCATGAAGCAGAGTACTGGAAGTCAAATCTCGATAATTATTTGTTGTTTTATGCCGGGAAGTAACAGGCCTTACTTTCTCATTGGATAAGCATGACAAAAAAGCAACTCCTCCTACCCGGCAGGAATTGCTTTTTGTGTTGCAGCTTATCGGTTACAGTGCTTTATCGTCAATGGAATTTAACCAGCCTTCAATCTCTCCGATGACGGAGCTGACACAACCATCCTTGAATGGTGAGATCAGACCGGCAAGCTGGACCAGCTGGACAAAAGATTGGCTTCCCCCGGCCTCACAGAGGCGCAAATAATCGCTCCAGGCAGATTTGAAATCTTCATTTGAACGTTTCCAGAACTGGAAAGCGCAGAGCTGGGCCAGCGTATAGTCGATATAATAGAACGGTGAGCGGAAGATATGTCCTTGCTTATGCCAGAACCCGCCTTGTTCCAGATAAGTGTTGCCGTCATAATCGCGGTGCGGCAAATATTTCTTCTCAATTTCCCGCCAAGCCTGCTTGCGCTCAAGCGGTGTGGCCTCTGGATTCTCATAGACAAAATGCTGGAATTCATCTACAGAAACACCGTAAGGAATGAACTCCAATCCGGATGCCAGATGGTTGAAGCGGTATTTGTCGGCATCCTGCTCGAAGAACAGGTCCATCCACGGCCAGGCAAAAAACTCCATGCTCATCGAGTGAATTTCCGCCGCTTCCGAAGTCGGGAACTCATATTCAGGTAACAGCATATTACGGCTTGAATAGACCTGGAAGGCATGGCCCACTTCATGGGTCAGCACATCAATATCTCCTGCTGTTCCGTTGAAATTGGAGAAAATGAACGGGGCCTGATACTGGCTCAGATAGGTACAGTATCCGCCGAATTGTTTCCCTTTTTTGCTTGTCAGATCCATAAGCTCGTTGTTCTTCATAAAAGTGAAAAATTCATCCGTTTCCGGAGAGAGCTCTTTATACATCTTTGCACCATTTGCCACAATCCACTCGGGATCGCCTTTGGGTTCAGCATTACCTGTATTGAAGTTAAAGCCTTCATCGTAATACTTCAGGGCATCCAGACCCAGACGCTCGGCTTGGCGCTGCTTCAGCTTCAGGGAGACGGGAACGATATGCTCCAGCACCTGCTTACGGAAATTGGCCACCATCCCGGCGTTATAGTCGGTACGCATCATCCGGTCATAACCGAGTTCTACAAAGCTGGCGTAACCCAGCTTCTTGGCTATGCGGGCACGAACCTTAACGAGTTCGTCGTAAATACGGTCGAATTCGGCTTCATGTGCGGCCATAAATTCATTTTTGGCCAGATAAGCACGTTTGCGCGTATCGCGGTCTGTTGCCGTTTCAAATGGTGTCAATTGGGACAAGGTGCGTTCTTCCCCATCGAACTGGATCTTGGCGGAAGCGATCACCTGAGAGTATTCGGTGGAGAGCTTGTTCTCCAGCTGCAGATCCT
Source organism: Paenibacillus sp. FSL H3-0321 (assembly GCF_038002865.1). NCBI lineage: Bacteria > Bacillati > Bacillota > Bacilli > Caryophanales > Paenibacillaceae > Paenibacillus > Paenibacillus sp. FSL H3-0321. Next base: position 6,880,397 of record NZ_JBBODH010000001.1, read on the forward strand.
CAATAATTTCCGGGCTGAAGATCCGGAGCGAAATTTCAGCCAGCTGGAGCAGCTGCGGGCTCCATTCCTTTTCAATTTCAGCTCTGAATTTGGAGTTTACGAGCGCTTTGTAGTATTCAGTTATGTATTCCTGGACAATGGGGCTGATCTCATCTACGTAATCCTGTTCTGCCTTGTAGAATTCATCCTCAGTGTTGATGGAATGCCGGATGTAGACGAGGCTTGTCATGGTTTCAAAAGAACTGCGGAGTTTGTTCAGCGCAAGGATTGCTGCCTTTTGTTCCTCCCAGTTATCCGCTTCGAGACCTTTTAGCAGCGCCGTGAACTCCAGCTTAAACTTGTTTGCGTCGGGGCGTTCATAAGGGTATTCTGTAAATTTCATGAAACCATCAACATCCTTTCTCTACCATATGCACTATATTATATACGCTGGAGCCTCAAAAAAACAAAAAAAATTAATATTCGGAGACCTTTAATTAATTTGGACGGGTGGTATTGACTCTCCCCTTAGAGGAGGCCCTAAACTATGTTTTGAAAGGAGCGGGTTCAGTTGCTTTATGGCGTAAAGGAGACAGCCGCACTATCCAAGGTAACCGTCAAAACTCTGCATCACTATCACAAAACCGGCTTGCTGATGCCGTGTGAGATCAGTGAAGCGGGGTACCGTTTGTATGGGACGGAGGAGCTGGAACGGCTGCAGCAGATTCTTTTATACAGGGAATTAGATCTTACCCTGGAGCAAATCAAGCAGCTGCTGGAAGATGAGCCGGATAGACTAACGATTCTTGTGGAGCAGGAGAAGCTGCTGCTTCTCCGCAAGCAAAGGCTGGAAAGTATGCTTGAAACATTAAAGAAATCTATTATGAGCAGAAAGAAGGGAGAACAAATGGAGGATAAAGAGCTGTTTACAGGTTTTGAGAGTGAGGAAGAGTGGGCGGAGGCCATGAAGCCACAGCATGAGCATTTGAAAGAAACATATGATTTTGAATTGCTCGGTACGGCTCCCGTTGATCTTCAGAGGATGAATGAGATGGCGGCGGAGGCAGCAGCTTTTATGAAGGCGATGGCGGAAGCTCTGCGTTCAGGAGTGAAGCACAGTGATGCGGCCATCACACAGTTAATCGAAAGCCATCTCGGGTTTTTGAAGGGTCAGGGGCATCTGGTTTCAGCACAGGATTTTGCACTGCAGAACCGATTCTTCCTCGGGGATGACTTTCATTTGCAGATGCTTGAAGGCCAGCAGACCGGGCTTGCTTATTATCTGTCTGCGGCAGCTGATTATTTTGCAGCGCAAGCGCAGTAGAGTGAATTCCAAACAGACAGCAGAGCTGTACGCACTGTTATACCGCCAAGCACGTTTAAGTGTTTGGCGGTTTTTGGTGATAAGGTACAAGACTATTTTTTTGTCACGGAAATCCAAATGCATCCATGTTATCATCGGTTCAGCAAAGGAGTGCTGATGTTGAAGACGAAGTTGATCCCACCACCAGGAAAGTTAATTAGGGTTAAAGGCAAACAGATGCATATCAGAATAAGTGGGTTACCAGGAGGTAAGACCGTTGTTTTCGATCATGGCTGCGGCTACGGATCTTATTCGGATACATGGTCACTAGTTGAGGAGAAAGTAGCGCCATTTGCACAGACTGTTGTTTACGATCGGGCGGGGTATGGTTGGAGTGAGAAGGGATCCGTTCTTAGAAACAATGAGGAAGCTGTTGAAGACTTGCACGAGCTGCTTCAGGCAGCAGGCGTTCGGCAGCCTTTTATCTATGTGGGCCATTCCTATGGTGGTGTAAATGCGCGTCTTTATGCGGAGCGGTATCCGGAAAATCTGGCTGGCATCGTGCTTGTTGATGCGAGTCACGAAGATGAGCTGACAGACCGGTTCCCAAGAGAACATGTGAAGGGCCAAAAGTCGGGAATATTGATGTTTCGGATGCTATATTGGTTGACTAGAGCAGGTATTCTGAAATGGCTACTGCAGCGGAACAAGCTGAAGGAGTTTGAAGCTCTGTTGAAGCAGTTCCCTGAGTCTATAGCGCGACGGATGAGACTAATGACCCCGCAGAGAGCGACAGGATTGGCAGTATATCAGGAATTCAAAAATTTACAGCTTGGCTATGATGCAGTCCGAAAAAAAGCTCTTCCGCCAGGAATGCCCTTGCTTGTACTAAAAAGTGGAAAAGTGGAGCATTTAGAGAAAGTGAAGGTAGGGATAGCCGATAAAATAACAAGCTGTTTATTGGATGTAGCTGAAGAAATGTCCCATTTGTCTGACCAGGGCGAACTGGTCGTTGTGGAAGACAGCGGACATAATATTCATATCGAACGACCCGATGTCGTAGCTCAAGGAATCCGTCAAATGCTTTAAAAACCGTGTTTCCGAACATATGCAACCTGTGGTTGACAGATTGTTAACGTCGCTTGGTAGTCAGGAACATGCCGGTTTAATACGATAAGCTTGAGGTGATGATGATGGATTTTGCGGATGAATTGCAAGGCTACAGAAAACAAAGGGGGATGTCCCAAGAAAATTTGGCGGAGGTCATCGGTGTGTCGCGGCAAGCCGTATCTAAGTGGGAATCGGGTCAGTCGAATCCGGAAATGGATAAGATGATTGCCTTAAGCGAGTTCTTTGGTGTAAGTATGGACCATATGGTCAAAGAAGTTTCGGGCAATCAGGAAGCAGTCCCGCCACTCGTTACTGGGAATTTCCACGCTGATGTAACTGCAAAGTATCATTATGAATACAAGAGCAAACGAACGTTGTTCGGGATTCCGCTGGTGCATATTAATGTAGGACGCGGAATTCATGTCGCCAAGGGAGTTCTGGCTATTGGGAATATTGCCGTTGGCGGTTTGTCAGTCGGAATCCTCTCGCTTGGAGGCCTATGCTTCGGCGCACTTGCAGGGGGAATGATCAGCATTGCCGGGCTGGCTCTCGGCTTGCTTCTGGCCATTGGCGGGCTGGCCGCAGGAATTATCGCTATTGGGGGTCTTGCCGTTGGGATCTTCGCCATCGGCGGGCTGTCCATCGGAATGTTCTCGCTCGGCGGCTGTGCGATTGCCTCGCGGATCGCCATCGGGGGTTATGCAAGCGGACATATTGCGATCGGCGACGTGACCAAGGGGGCGTACACGATCTTGGTCGAACAGGATCATTTCAGCAGCATTCAGGCAGAGCAGGTGAGGGGACTGATTAATCAGGAGTACCCGCGCCTGTGGAAGCCAGTGGCGGAAGGGATTATAGCTATATTCGAATAGAAGCCAGTGTAGCATCCAGCCTCTGATCACTGACAGGGAACTTTCTAACCAGCTTTCGGAGCGCATGGCTGTGGCGGTGTACTCCGGGGGGATTTCTGCAGGAAGGCTGGCAACCCTGTTACAATTTGGTATACTGAGCCTATTATTACAACTTCCTATGCAACCAGAGTTTGACAGATGAAGTAGTTTTCGCATAGAGATCTAATGTGTTATGGGGGAAATGGGATTGAAGAAGGCTGTTTTATGTTCAATATTGTTCGTGCTTGTAATGGGGAGCTTGGTTCCTGGAGTGGGAGCAGCTGCGAATTCTGTCTATCCGAGTGATAATGGGCCCCGGCAATCCAGTTATGCTGCACCGTTAGCCAAGCCGGAGTTGAAGTGGGCGGTTCCGTTCACAGGAGAAATTAAGCAGGTGGTTATTGATTCAGCAGGTATTTTGTATGTTCTGTCCGAAGGAGTGCGGGTAGTGAAATTAACGTCACTCCGGGCAAGCGGCGAGATCCTCTGGTCCAAGGAAATAAAGGGCGTAGAGGCGAATACACTCAACCTGTCCAACGATAAGTTTCTGATCGTATCAAGCTCGCTCGACGGCCGGGAGCTGACGGATTCTTCTAGGCTGAACGACAGAACGGCGATTGTATCCAAATACACTATCGCCGGAGAGCTGCTTTGGGAAAATACATACGAATATGTAATGAGACTCGGCAATATCACCGTAGGCGATGACGGCTATGTGGCGCTTGCGCTATCGTACTTTACTCAAGCAAGCGGATCGAAGAGATATACGGAAAATGTGAAGCTGATCGGCATGAATGCGAGTGGTGAAACCAAGTTCAACAACACAATGGTTTCGGACACGGAGACGGTCCCTGTAAATTTCTCTGCTCCTCTAATTGTGAAGGACAACGTATACTTGTCGATATCCAAGGGATTCATGAGACCTTATAGTTCAAGAGCGATGATGGCCGAATTCACGGATGCCCAATTTTTAAAGATCAGCAAGCAGGGAGTATTGTTGTCCAGCACAAAGTATAAAGGCATTAATCCGTATGCTCCTGTCTATTACAACAACAATTTCTATGTGAGCGGTGAACCCTATGGCGGGGACAACAACTTGTATATAATCAATACCGCCGGGAAGATCACCAAGACCATCAGCGTAGAAGCGGGCCATATCGGCAACCAGATTCCAGCTTCCATCAGCAAGGATGGGCATATTGTTTTTGCACAGCATGTGTACAGTCCTGCCGGCAAGCTGCTCTGGAGTTTTCAGCCGACTGTCAAAGGCAAGGTCTACCGCTTTTATCCGTATTCCGTACCTGGGCTCATCCTTGACAGCAGCCAGAATATTGTATTTAGCGGATATGATAGTCTATACGGTGGCGCTTACATTAGCTCCATCAATATGAAGACTAAAAAGATCAACTGGAGCTTGCCCATTAACACAGACGCACGGTCTCCAATCATCATTGGCAAGGACGGAACGATATATGTATGGGGGAATAAGGTGTATGCATACGGCAAGAAAGCTTCGTAAGTAAGCTGAACCTTGAACAGCTATTCCAAAACGGCAGAAATGCCGTTTTTTTGTTATGGCTTTAGCCAGTTGAGTGCGTGAAACGCGCGAAACAAAAAACCACCCGCTATGCGGGTGGAGGGAACGAGGGTTTGACCACCAAGACCATTCCGATAGAATTGAGATGTTCAGGCTCAATGGAAAGGAATGGTCAAAGATGGCAAACAAGAGCTATAGTCTAGCTCACACGAAGTGGATGTGCAAATACCATATCGTGTTCACCCCGAAGTATAGACGGAAAGAAATATATAATCAAGTAAGGAAAGATTTAATCGAAATCTTCAAGCGTTTATGTAAATACAAAGGAGTCGAGATCATAGAGGGACACATGATGCCAGATCACGTGCACATGTTGGTCGCGATACCGCCGAAGATCGCCGTGTCCACGTTCATGGGATATCTGAAGGGAAAAAGTTCGCTCATGATCTTTGAGAAGCATGCTGGACTAAAGTATAAGTATGGGAATCGAAAATTTTGGGCGGAAGGATACTACGTGAGCACCGTGGGTTTAAATGAAGCCACGGTAGCCAAATAAATCCGTGAACAAGAAGCACATGACCAAGCCATAGATAAATTGAGTGTAAAAGAATACGAAGACCCATTCAGTGACAAAAAGAACAAAAAGAAATAAGCCCGTTTAACGGGTAAGTGAAGATGACAAATTACACTGAGCCTGAACAAATGTGTGGTCAGGCTAGCGTCTTTAGGCGCAGTTTGGCAACGAGGGGTTATACCCCTAGAGCAAACCACCCGTTGGACGGGTGGTCCTGATTGCCCGCGTCCCCGGATAAGCACGCATTTTACAGCTGGTGAAGGTCGTGACGCGGGAGGGGGCAATCCCTTGTGTGCAGGGGGATTTCTGAGCAGGCCAAGCCCCTGAGCAGGTCAAGCCGCGCGCAAGTTAAATCCCCTGCGTAAACAACCCCTGGGCAGGCCAATCCCGCCCAAACCAAGCCTCTGAGCAGGTCAAGCCGCGAGCAAGCCAAATCCCCAGCGTAAACCAATTGGCATAGCAGGATAAGCTCCGCCCAAGCCAATCCAGCACAGGCCAATCCGCCCAAACCAAATCCCCCACGTAGGCTGCGGACTGTATAGCTCTTATTTATGCGTATCTGTTCATTTCAGCGGGTTCGCGGACCGTATGGCCGTTATTATGCTTCAGCATCATGTTTATAGAGGTGATTTGTGCAAATAGCTGCATTCCAGTCCGCAAGGTGGCTTAATGAGGCGGATTCATGTGAATAAGGGCGCCTCGGTCCGCAACGTTTCCTCCGCACTCAACCTCTGCCCCCAACACTCTGCCCGAATCACTCTGCCCGAATCACTCTGCCCGAATCACTCTGCCCAAATCACTCTGCCCTCAATAACTCTATCTCCTATCACGATGTTCGAGTCGCTTTCTGCTTGTCTCGCCTTCAGATGCGGATCGTGCGGATCAAATCGATGAACAACCCGATCAGCGGCGAGTAGTGGCGGTCGCGATTGTAGGAATAGAAGATATGCCGCTGAAAATTGTAGTCCGGAATAGTACGCATCATTAATTTTCCCCTCGCCACCTCATCCTCCACGGCAAGCCGTGAAATAAAAGACACATGTCTGCCGCCCATAAGCGATTGCTTGATCGCCTCCAGTGAATCGAGCAGGATATGGGCTCTTGGCGTTACGCCGGACCGTTCAAACCATTTGTTGGTCAATTGGCGTGTGCTCGATTCCATATCATGCAGAATAAAATGGGCAGACGCGATCTCGGACGGACTAAGCCTGGTCTGAGCTGCAAATTCATGCGTGGGGGCGAACACCAGTACAAGCTCATCTTCGCATAAGGATTGGCTGTGCAGAGTGGGCACATAAAAGGATTCGGTGGACAATATGCCCAGATCAATTTCATGATTCACCAGCATCTCTTTAATTACAGGGGAGGGCTTAACCGATAACGAAATCGTTGTTCCCGGATGCTGCTCTCCGAACTGGCCCAGGATTTGGGGGAGAATATACGTGGCCGGCACATAACTTGCGCCGATTTTGAGCGTGCCGCGGCCTGCATTATTGAACTCCTTCACTACCCGCTCGGCCTCTGCGGCCAGTGCATTGATTTTGACGGCATAATGAAGAAACGCCTTGCCGCTTTCCGTCAGGATCATTTTATCCATTCTCGACTCAAAAAGCTTCTCCCCGAGCTGCTGCTCCAAATTCTTCAAATGATAAGTCACTGTAGGCTGCTTCAGTCCCAGTTCTTCGGCTACTGTCGTGATTTTCCTGTGTTTATGGAGCAGTTCTACGATCTGCAGCTTAATCAAATTCAGGTTCATTTCTATTCACTCCCTCGTCTGCTAGCTAAACGATAACATAGAAAAATTCTATGAATGTTAAAATAAATCGGTGAAAAAGTTAATATCGGCGTTACACCCGGCAAATATTGCGGGAATTGTTTGCCTATAAACTAAGGACATGTTCATAGCAACCTTACTTTAGTGCAGTCATTATCTTTTTATAAGTTAAGAACAGGCAGGTACATGAGAATGAAGCAGCTTATCATTAGCGGACTGGAAAAGAAATTCGGTGACGTGCATGCCCTGAAGCCTGCCGATCTGACCATTGCGGCAGGAAGCTTTACCACGTTGCTTGGGCCTTCGGGCTGCGGTAAAACCACCCTGCTTCGTCTGCTTGCAGGACTGGAAACACCGGATGCCGGAGAAATTGTGGCTGACGGGGAACTTATTTTCTCCAGCAGCCGGAAGATCAGCCAGCCGATTCACCGCCGGAATTTCGGCATGGTCTTTCAAGATTTTGCGCTTTGGCCGCATCTGAGTGTCTTTGAGAATGTAGCGTTTGGGCTGCGGGCATCGCGGCAGAAGAAGGAGCTGCGCAGCCGGGTGCAGGAAGCGCTACGCAGCGTAAGACTGGAAGGACTGGAGCTGCGGTTTCCCCATCAGCTGTCCGGCGGTCAGCAGCAGCGGGTCGCTTTTGCCAGAGCGGTGGTGACCCGGCCCAGGCTGGTGTTGTTCGATGAACCACTCAGTGCGCTGGATGCCGTCCTCCGGGATGAGATGCGGCTGGAGCTGCTCTCACTGGTGAAGGACATGGGCATCACCGCACTGTACGTGACACATGACCAGACCGAAGCGATGTCCATGTCGGATGAGGTGGTTGTCATGCATGGCGGAAGCATCCTGCAGACTGGTGCCCCCGAGGAAATTTACAAGAAGCCGGCAGAGCCCTTTGTGGCCCGCTTTATCGGCAGGTCAAACTGGATTGTCCCCGGGAAGCAAATGCTTCGGCCGGAGCAACTACGCTGGATCGACAGGGAGGGAACCTCTCAGGCATTTACCGGAATCATCCGGCATGTCAGCTATATGGGTGACCGCTATGAGGTCATTCTGGAGATGCAGGGAATGGGCACCTGGACGGCTTATCATTCACACCGTTTAACGGTGGGTGAGAGCATTCAGGTCTACGCCTCACAGGAGCACATTCACCATCTGAACTAATCACAATTATTATTAGGAGGTCTTCCCTTGAATTTCATTAAAAAAAGCAAACTAGGTTCCGTTCTTTTGACTGCCGTACTAAGCATCAGCCTGGCTGGCTGCGGTTCCTCCAATACACCTGAGGCTAACGCTAAAGCGAACGACAGCAAGACCAAAAACAATAATACTCCTTCTGCTACTGAACAAGCCTCACCACCGGCAGAGAATACGCTTAGCGGCAGTCTTGTGGTATACAGCGCTGGACCTGAGGGACTGGCGAATAAAATCAAAGTAGGGTTCGAAGCGAAGACTGGAGTCAAAGTGGAAATGTTCCAGGGCACCACAGGCAAGATTCTTGCTCGGATGGAGGCGGAGAAATCCAACCCGGTGGTCGATGTGGTGGTTCTTGCCTCCCTGCCTTCCATGCAGGGCATGAAAAACGACGGATTATTGCTTCCTTATCAAGAAGCGGTGAATGCCGGCAAACTTGTCAGTGACTGGTCGGATGCGGAAGGGAATTACTTCAGCTACAGTGCGTCCGCACTGGGAATTGTCTATAACACCAAGAAAGTAACCACACCGCCGGCTTCCTGGTCTGACCTGGGCCAGCCGGAATGGAAGGGCCTGGTCAACATCCCCGATCCTTCGCTCTCCGGCTCGGCACTGGATTTCATGACCGGTTACCTGAGTGCTCAAGGAGACAGCGGCTGGGATCTGTTCAAGCAATATAAAGCAAATGGGGTGGCGATGGCAGGCGCGAATCAGGAAGCGCTGGATCCGGTAATTACCGGTGCCAAATCCGTGGTTGCCGCAGGAGTTGATTACATGGCCTACAAAGCCAAAGCGGATGGAGAACCGGTGGATATCGTGTATCCGGCTGAAGGCACAGTGATCAGCCCGCGTCCGGCGGCCATTATTAAGACGAGTGCAAATGTGGACAACGCCAAAGCATTTATTGATTATCTGCTTTCCGATGAAGCCCAGGCACTCGTAGCCAAGGCGTACCTGCTGCCGGGAAGAAGCGATGTGAAGGCGGAGAACCGCGCCAATCTGGATGAGATCAAAACCTTTGACGTGAAATGGGATTGGATGAACGAACATGGCGATGAAGTGTCTACAACATTCACGGATCTGTTCAAATAAGCGGAATGAAAATTAACGCTTTACGCTCATTTAAGTGGGTGAGCAGCAGCCTTGCTTTGTGTATACTGGTTATTCTGGTGCTGCTGCCGCTGCTTCTGATCTTCTGGACTAGCATTTATTCTGGTCAAAAACTGGATATCACCGCGCCGCTCAGGACCATTACCGGAAACAGCGGGCTAATGAAGGTGCTGCTGAATTCTCTGGGTCTTGGAGCAAGCGTAGTCGCCTTGACTACAGTGTTCGCCTTGCCGCTGGCCTGGATTATGGCCAAGAGTGACATCGGGCGCCACGCCTGGCTGGATGTTGTCCTGCTGATTCCGTTCATGACACCGCCTTACATCGGTTCCATGGGGTGGATGTTATTTATGCAAACTGGTGGCTATATGGAGCAGGTTCTTCCGTCTTCTGCAGCGCTGACCCCTTATTTCTTCAGCTATGGGGGGATGGTGCTGATTATGAGCCTGCATCTGTTTCCTTTCCTCTATCTGCTGCTGCGCAATGCACTGCTGCAGATCGGGGGCGGGTTGGAGGAGGCGGCTTCGGTTCATGGCGCTCCATTCTTTTACAAGGTTAGAAGAGTTATTGTACCCTTGCTGTTATCGAGCTACGGGCTTGGTGTGCTGTTGATCTTTGTTAAGACGATTGCTGAATTCGGGACACCTGCGACCTTCGGGCGCAAAATCGGGTTTTATGTTCTGACCTCGGAAATTCATAAGTATATTTCCAGCTGGCCGATTGATTTCGGCAAAGCGACTTCACTGGCCAGCCTGTTGCTCGGAGTCTGCCTGATCCTCTGGTATATCCAGACGATCATCAGCAGCCGCTATTCTTACCGCCTGGTGGGCGGGAAAGGGATACGCAGCAAGCATTACGCCGCAAAGGGAGCCTTGGGCTTCTTCAGCTGGGGGTATATTGTGCTGCTGCTGCTCGCTTCCGTCGGAGTCCCGTATTTCTCCATTATTACCGCATCATTATTGAAGCTGCGCGGGGAGGGGCTGTCGTGGGGGAATCTGACGTTAAGCCATTATGCTGAGCTGCTCTCTCCAAGCTCACCAGGCCTTCAGGCACTGATCAACAGCTTCAGCCTGGCGATTGTTGCTTCGAGCATCGCAGTAATTCTTGGCACATGGCTCGCGCTGATTATTGGCAAGGGCACAGCATGGCGGCAAAAATGGACCGATCTGTTCAGCCTGCTGCCGAACACAGTTCCGGGCATTGTCCTTGTCGTTGGGCTGATCCTCCTATGGAATGCCCGCTGGATGCCGGTCCCGCTCTATAACACTTACGGGATGGTCGTGCTGACCTATGTCGTGCTGTTCCTTCCCTACACCGTGCAGTATGTCAAGGCCAGCTACGGGCAGATTGATTCCTCCCTGATGCAGGCGGGGCAGGTATTTGGCGGAAGTAAGGCTTACGTGTTCCGCCGTATCCTGCTGCCGCTCATTCTTCCCGGAATGGCGGCTGGCTGGATGATGACCTTCACCATTTCCGGCCGTGAATTGGTGGCCTCGCTGCTGATTTTGCCGCCGTCGATGCAGACGTCGGCGACTTATATCTTTGCCCAGTTTGAACAGGGCGCAGTGGCGATGGGCATGGCAATGGCCGTAATCTCTGTAGGCGTTACAACTGCATTGCTGCTTGTAATTCAATACTTAAGTCCAGACAGAAAGCGGAGACAACTATGACCAAGCTGACCATATGGGGGGGCGCCGGGGAGCATGGGCGCTCCTCCTACCTTTTACAGGGTAAGGAATCCTGTATTTTGCTCGATTGTGGTGTGAAGAAGGAAGGGAAAGGAGAGTATCCGCTGCTGGATGCCGCGGTTATTCCGCAGCTTCAAGCGGTCTTTCTATCCCATGCCCATGAGGACCATTCGATGGCCCTTCCGCTGCTTTATAAATATGGCTATAAAGGGAAAGTATGGACAACACGCGATACCTTCAGGCAGCTGCCCGGCTATTTCGAGGCGTGGAGCAGATATACGGCCGCTGAGTCAGCCGGGCTGCCTTATGGAGATGAAGACAAGCAGGCGATGGAATTTATGTTTCTGGACGAGCAGGCCGGACCCCGCACCTGGCTGAACGTTGCACCCGGCCTGCGTGTGCAGTGGGGGCGAACCGGACATTTGGCTGGTGCAGTATGGCTTGCCCTGGAATGGGAGGGGAAGACGGTCTACTTCTCCGGTGATTACACCGAGGAGTCGCAGCTGCTGGCTGTGGACCGGCCACAGGCGCTGTTCTTGTCCGGGCCTGAGGCAGGCAGGGAGCAAGGAGAAGCCGATCTGGCCATCATCGACGCCGCCTACGGAGCGGATCCCGCAGAGCAGCAAGTGAAACTGCTGCAGCTGGAGACTGCGGTCCGGGATACTTTAGAAGGCGGCGGCTGTGTGCTGCTGCCCATGCCGCTGCAAGGCCGGGGCCAGGAGCTGCTCATCTGGGCTGCTGAGCGGTTTCCACAAGCGCAGCTTGTGGTGGAGGAAGCTCTGCTGGCTCCGCTCAGAGCGCTGCGAACCCGTTCAGGTTGGCTGAGAGATGAGGCTCCCGGCAGCATTGACCGGCTCCTGAACAGCAGGAACTTGAAAGCAGTCTCTGTTCCTTCCGAACGGAAGGAGGCACTGAGGCAGCGGAAGAATAAGATAATCTTCACGAACGACGCACTGCTCCAGTCTCCTACAGCCCAGTGGTATTACCGGCAGCAGCTTGATGTTCCCGGCAGCCATGTGATTTTTACAGGCCATTTGCCTGAAGGCAGCTTTGGCCGCAACCTGCTTGGGCAGCAAGGCAGCGGCGGCTGTAAGGTTTCACTGATCCGCTACAAGGTGCATCAAGGCCTTCCTGACATCCGCCGGATGCTGCGGGCTGTTCCAAGCCGCCGCACAGTGCTGGTTCATGCCCCTAAGAAGCAGACGGATCAGGTGCTTTCCATCCTGGAGGAAGAAGGATTTACGGGACTGTATTCTCTGCTTCCCGGGGACAGTATCTCCTTCTGATGCACCCGAATACCCTCTTTTAGACAGCAAGCCAGCTCGACATTTGAGCTGGCTTGCTGTCTGTTTGCTGTTATCTACTAAACCCAGCGGTCCGCAAAAGGGCGGTTCAATGGATTATTCAAATAGCTGCTGTTATTCCGTGACCAGAACCCGTGGTGAAGTGCTGCGGATAACGCTGGAGGCGATCCAGCAGCCGAGACCGGCCACGGTTATACTAAGCAAAGCGAGGAAGGAGATGCCAGCCCACTGCATTAGGAGCGGCAGCTTGACAATACCATAGGAGGAGAGCAGCCCTCTTAATATGCCGGGGAGGAGGAATACCCCGCAGCCGATGCCGAGAGCGGCCCCGGCCGCGGACAGCGCTACAATGCTCCAGGTTACTGCACCCCGGATGTTATTCGAAGTCAGCCCGATGGATTTGTAGATGCCATAGGTCTTGGTTTCCTTGCGGATATGAATCCGGCAGGTGCTGTAAATAATGAGGCAGGTGACCAGCAGAAACAGCAGGCTCAGAATGCTCATCGGAATGATCAGGACCGCCGTAGCTTCCTTGAATACCGAATCGAGCAGGGTTTGCTGTTTGATGGCCTGAATTCCAGGGCCATATTTGTCATTCAGCTGCTGCACTATCTTATCTGCATCATCGTCGTTTATTAAATTCAAGTAAGCTGTATCAGGGTGAAACTGGGTGAGCGCATCCGAGGTTATTCTGGCTTGATTGGACATATTGGCAATGGATTGATAAATGCCGGTCACTGTGAAGGTGTGCCGCTCTCCTTCAACATACAGCTCTATAACATCTCCGAGCTCTTTCCCGAGCTGCCTGGAGATGTTGATGCCGATGGATATTTCATTCCGGTTGGCCGGATTTCTGCCGTTTAAGGAGGCGAAGCCCACCTCATCCAGACTTCCTTCTACGGCATTAAGCGGAATGCTGAGGGATTGTGCTGCATCGTCCACCTTCCCGGAGCTTCGCATGGTTTCCGCAGACACAACGCCGATGGATTGGCCCGCCCAGTTAAGGTTCAGGATAGCGGGATCGGCCTTAACCTCGGCATTCAGAGCTTCACGGTCGAAATTCGCTTCGTTCACGACCATGACAACAATATCAGAGGCATCATAACCCCACAGCGGTGAGGTTTTCTGCATTTGATAGATGCTGTTCAAGAGGACGAAGCCGAAGACCAGCACTGACGTTGTAACGGTGGTCAGAATAAGCATCAGGATAGAGCCCTTAAGATTTTTGGTTACATTTCTCAGCCCGATGACAGCAGGAACCGGCCAGCGTTCAAACTCACGGCCCCGTTTTCCCCGGCCTTTCGAACGTTTGCCAAGGCTGCTGTGCGAAGCTTCAGACATGCCATAACGAATGGCCTGCATCGGCTGGATGGAACGGGTTTTGCTGGCATAAATCCACACGCATACAAGAATCAGCAGCAGCATCCCTGCTCCGACCATCCAATCAGTCCAAGCTCCTTGGAGCCGAATCGAGGAATAATCAGTCTTTAAGAAGGATAGAGACTGTTCAATAATCACTCCCGATAAAAAGCGGCTGATCCATAGCCCGGGCAGGATGGACAGCAGTGCAAGAAAACTGTACTGGGCAACGTAGGTGCCAATAATCTGCCTTGAAGTCAGACCCATGGATTTAAAAATCCCGATGGTTTTGTAATTGGCCAGAATTGCATCCGAAATCGTAAAGCTGATCGTAAACAAGGCAACCAGCATCATTACAATGCCAAGGAAGCTCATGACAAAACCGATGATTTTGTTCATGATAAAGTAGAAAGCTGAAATTTGCTCATAGCTGTTCATCTCTTCCATAAATGGCGTGCCCAGAAATTTCTCAAACCGCTCCCAATAATCAGCACGCTGGCTGTAGTCAGCGAAACGGAGTCCCAGAATATATGAATCTGTGTCTTGAACAGAGCTTAGATCCTGCTGGTAGTCGCTGCTGTTCATCCAGATCCGCGCTGTTGTGGAAAAGGGTCCTCCCAGCGGAAGGTCGATCACGACAGCAGATACAGTTAAGCTAAGAGGAGTATTACCTGTCTTAAACTGAAGTTCGTCACCAATGGAAACATTATATTTATAGGCGAGCGAGGTTGGAATCCAAATCGTACCCTGTTCAGGATGAGCAGTCTCCGGTCCTTGGGCAAATACAAGCTCATCTGTGCCAAAGGGCCGGTCCGGTGTATTCATCATATACAAATACAGGTTGGGGATATCTTCTCCGCGGTGTTTGACTCCTGCCAAAGGCTTGTAAGGCAGCAGCACGGATGCCGTTACGCCATCCTGCTGGGACCACCACTGGGCTGACTTCTGCGGATTGTGAAGACCTCTGCTGAACATTAATAGTTCATGGGAGCCTTTAGTGTCGCGATGCAGGCTTTCGTAAAGATCTTCCGAGTTCGAAATAACGGTTATCGCGGTGTTCGTCAGCAGCGTGGACAGCAGAATAAGCAGCGCAATCAGACTGTTCTGCACTTTGCGTTTCCTCAGATTCCCCCAGCAAATCGTCATTATTGCATGCATTACGTAAGGCTCCCTTCACGGGAGATGTAGGAGAAGATGAGGGACTCTCTGTCCTGCAGCTGATCAGGGGTAAAAGCACCAAGCTCCAGCACGCCGCCAACCTGACCATCGCGGATAAAGATCAGCCGGTTCGCACGGCAGGCCGACTTGATATCATGAGTGACCATGACGATGGATTGTCCCTCGGTATTCATGCTTGTCAAAATATCGAGTACCGCAACGCCCTGATCATAATTCAGGCTTCCTGTCGGCTCATCTGCAAAAATGATCTCAGGCGTATTGATTAATGCCCTCGCAATAGCAGCTCTTTGCTGCTGGCCCCCGGACACCTCAGCTGGTAGCCGGTGCTGCTGCTCTTCAATGCTCATGGCCTTCATCAGCGACAAGGCTTTCTGCTTCACTTCACGCCGTGGTCTTGCTGCAACATAGCCGGGTAAAGCGATATTTTCCAGCAGTGTCAGATCGGGCACAAGATTGCTGCTCTGATAGATATATCCGATTTTCCCAGCTCTCAGCCCGGAAAGCTCCTTCTCGGAGAAGCTGTCCATACGCTGCTGGCTGAAATGGACTTCACCTGCGGTGACCGTGTCCAAACCGCTAAGCAAGTAGAGCAGCGTTGATTTTCCCGACCCGGAATCTCCCATAATTACGGTGAAATCCCCTTGGTAGATGTCCAAATCAATATTTCGGATGGCGTGGAATTGCTCGCTGCCGGTGGAATAGGTTTTACACAGGTTTTTGGTATGAAGTATCGCGGTTTTCGGCATGCATAAATCCCTCCAGTTATCATTTTCCTTCATTGTAGAGGGGGAATCTTGCAATAAGCTTATCAGGTTCTTAATAAAGTATTACAAGGCAAGGAGCTGTCAGGAGATAGGCAGGGTGAAATAAAATTCGGTCCCCTGATGTTTGGCGCTTTTAAAGGAAATGGTGCCATGATGGGCTTCAATAATATGTTTGCAGATCGACAGACCCAGTCCGGACCCCTCATTGAACCGCTTCTCAAATTGTGAAGGCGCATGTCCCTGGAAATAACGTTCAAATATAAAGGGCATGTCCTGCGGCAGAATTCCCTCGCCTGTATCGGATACGGTCACCGTAAGCTGATGCTGTTCCTGAACGATGGCTACCCGGATCGTATCTCCGGCAGAAGTATGCTTCAGCGCATTGGCGATAAGATTGGATAGAAGCTGTTCGATTCGGACAGGATCTATGCGGATTAGCACGTTTGGGATTTCGGAAGGCTCAGTAAATTCCACGCCTGCCGTACGGATATAAGGGCCCATCGGCCTGAGGATGGACTCGAAAATCTCCTTGCTGTAATGCTCCGCGGGATGTACAGAAATTTGGTCCAAATCTCTTAAAGCATGCACCAGCAAATCCTCGACCAGCATGGCCATCTTGTTGGCTTGCGCCTGCATAATCTCCATATACGCCATAACCGCCGGCAGGTCGGAGCAGACCCCTTCGCGGATCGCCTCAATATAGGCTTTGACGATGGTTAGCGGTGTTTTTAAATCATGTGAAATATTGGAGATAAGCTCCTTCTGGGCCTTGCTCTGCGCTTCTTTCTGCATGCTCAGCGTCATAATTTCACTCCGCATTTGATCAAATACGGCGTAGACCTCACCGATTTCATCCTGCTTTGCATATTCGGCTTTCTGCCCGTAGTTCCCCTTGAGAATGGCCTCGGCATGATCCTTTAGACCGTTAACCGGATGAAGGAGGTCGTGATTGATTTTGTGCCGGAGCCGGAATAGAAGCAGCAGCATGAGGAGCAAGGCTATCATCAGCAGAGTGAACATGGCAGGAAAAGACGCAGTTTGCCTGTAAGCGAGGAGTGAGCCGGGCAAGGTGAAGATCGCATTCCCAGCCTGCACTCCAGAATCAGGATCAACAACCGGGAAGGCCAGTTTGAACATTTCATGTGCTGTTTTGGAGCTGTATAGATCATAATGCAGATCACTTTTAAGATTCAGCTTGTTCTTATTCATGGAATGTGGAGCAGAGGAGTCGAAAAGAATGGTACCGTCAAGGCCAGTGTATTGCAGGTGGAGCTGCTTCTCTTCACTCCACTTACGCAGTTCTTCCCGTATCCTGTTCTGACTGGAGACTTCGGTGTGATGCTGCTCCAGAACCAACATAATGCCGCTTATCTCAATACGCGCCTGATTCACCACTTCGTCCGGAAGAACATCCTGTTCCGTAGTCGAAAGTCTATACTGAATGAACGCCCCGCAGCTCCCCATAATTACAATACAAGCGATGGCTGAGGCGAACCACGGTTTAAACCAATTTTTCCAATACATAGTTCAGCGGCTCCATTCTTTGATTTAATCCTGGTTGAATTTATAGCCGACTCCCCATACGGTTTTGAGATACTCAGGATTGGAGGGGTCCGCTTCAAGCTTCTCACGCAGCCGGCGTATGTACACGGTTATAGTGCTTTCATCTCCAAAGGAGGTGTAGCCCCAGATTTGATCGAGCAGCTGGCTCTTGGAAAATACCTGGTTTCTGTGCTCGGCCAAAAAGAACAGCAGCTCAAATTCCTTGGCAGACAACGAAATCTCACGACCGCCTTGCGTTACTTTATAGGCTTTTTTGTCGATGGTCAGGGTACCGATAGAAATCAGTTCGTCCTGCGGCAACGGATTTCCGAGGCTCTCCATTCTGCGCAGATGAGCCTGAATTCTTGCCACCAGCTCGCTGAGGGAAAAGGGCTTGGTCATATAATCATCCGCACCGAATCCCAGCCCCAGCACTTTATCGGTATCGCTGCTACGGGCGCTTAGAATGAGAATTGGCGTCCGGGTTTTATCGCGGATTTGTCTGCACAGCTCAATCCCGTTTGCATCTGGCAGCATGATATCCAAAATAATGAAATCGGGCTGTACTGCTTCCAGCAGCCGAAGACCGTCCACGCCATTGTCTGCAATATGTACGTCAAAACCCTGCAATGTAATATAATCCTTCAGAATACGGGAAATGTCCTGTTCATCTTCAATGATGAGAATCCGTTTGCGTTGCTGCATCGTTTACACTCCTACTTGTTTATTCTGCTTCCATTATATAGGGCATTCCTGAGATTCACTATAACTCCTTATATTCTCTATGGTTTCGGGCAGAACATAGCTTTATTATCGGAAGTATCGTCTGATATAATAGGCTTAACTATACAAATTTAAAACATAGGGTTGCTTGCTGCAATTTGGAGGAAATACATAATGATTGAAAGCACAAAACTTCACATCCCCCATGGCCGCAACTCCCTGGTACCCCGGCCAAGTCTGATGAACAAGATCAATGAAGGAATGACTGCAAGGCTGACTGTTGTATCAGCACCCGCCGGTTACGGGAAGTCAACAGCGTTAAGTGAATGGGTCAAATACAGCGGATCGCGTGCCGCCTGGGTATCCCTGGATAAGCAGGATAACGACTGGATCACGTTTTGGAGCTATGTGGCAGCTGCGGTCGAGGAGCAGTTTCCTGGGTTTGGTGCCAGAATCCGGCCTTTGCTTAAGAAAGGTTCCTCAATCTTCTCAGAGCCTGCACTGGACGTTATGCTGAATGAATTCAGAGAAACTGCTGCCGACCTGGTCATTATACTCGATGATTATCATTTCATCAGTCTCCCGGAAATACATGATTCGCTGGTCTATCTACTCCAGCATTTGCCGCCTCATATTCACTTTTTTATCGCTGGCCGTACCGACCTGGCCATACTGGCCAGCAGTATAACGGAAGCAGTCACTGTACATAAAATTACTATGCAGGATTTGAGCTTCCAACTGGATGAAGGGATGATCTTCTTCCGGGAGACAACGGATTTAAGGTTGACGAAGAAACAGGTGACACAGCTCTACCACCAGACCGAAGGCTGGATTAGCGGACTGCAGCTGGCCGCAATTGCTCTAAAGAGCAGCGATAACATCCCCCGCTCCATTGATGGCATTAGAGGCCAGCATCAGGACATATCCCGCTATTTGCTGGAGGAAATGTTCTCTCATTTGCCTGAGTCCATACGCGTATTTCTATTGGAAACCTCGATCCTGAGCCGGATGAACCATTCCATCTGTGAAGTGGTAACCGGCCAGCCGGATTGCCAGGAGCAATTGGAGAGCCTGGAACAGCTGAATTTGTTCATTATCCCTTTGGATGATCAGAGAAACTGGTACCGGTATCATCATTTGCTGTCTGATTTCTTGCAGGAACAGCTGACAGCCGAAGATCCGGCAAAAATAACTGAGGCCCATATCCATGTGGCGCATTGGTGGGAGCATTATGGATTTGAAGCGGAAGCGGTGGAACATTACTTGGAGGGCAAGCAATATGAGGACGCTGTCCGGTTGATTGAGAAGAATATCCTTCACCTTTTGCAATCCAGAAGTGTTGTGCTCAACCGATGGTTATCCGTCATTCCTGAGCATTATTTTGCTGGGAAACCAATGGTGGAAGTCTTCTATATCTCTGTGCTGCTCGGAGTGGGGAAATGGGAAGCAGCTTTTAAAAGAATTCAGCAGGCTGAGGTTTCATTCCAAACCCTGCAAGCCACTTTAAGCGAACAAGCATATCATCAGGCGATGGGCAACATCTACTTCATGTGTTCGGTCTCTGCCTATCTGCGCAAAGACTTGGTAACCATGTCGAAATACTTCGAAGAGATGGAGCAGCATATCCCGGAGGGCAGCTTTTTTCAAACGATGGGGCGCAACAGACACCAGGGATATGATGCCTTCGACGATCATTTGGTCTATATTAACGATCTTCATTATGCAGAAGAGACACTGGTGAAGTGGATAACTGTCTGGGAGAGTAAGCGGGAATATCCTTTTGTAGGTTTCCTGTTTGTCTCCTATACCAAGCTGCTCTACGAGTGGAACCGCCTGGAGGAAGCTGCTGTTTCTATTCATAAGGCGCTCAGGCGTGAGGATATTAAGCCTTATGCACGGATATTGATTCACCTTACCGTCAGCGCCGTGAGAATTCATACTGCCCAGGGGGATCCTGAAGGTGCTTCGGAGCTGCTTTCCGGTCTGGGCTCACAGATTGATTCTCCGGATCATTTGCTATTTATGAAAAGAGTTGAAGCGGAGCAAGCCTTCTTGGCACTGGAGCAGGGCCGGGTGGAAGTAGCCCGCGCCTGGCTGCAGAGCTGCGATGTAGCCTATACGGACGAGGTGTCTCTGAACCTTGTTGCCGAGCATCTGATCTTGGCGAGAGTGCTTGCGGCTTGCGAACAATCAGATAACGCACTGCAGCTGTTGGAGCGGATGTATCAGTTATTATGCAAGGAGGACCGTGAGCGGGGCCAGATTCAGGTGCTGATCCTGCAGAGTGTGCTTTATCAGGGTATGGGGCAAACGGAGACGGCCCTTGTTAAATTGGGAACCGCGTTGCACTTGGCACAGCCGCAGGGGTATATCCGCAGCTTTATTGACGAAGGCACTGCTATGAAAGAGCTGCTATCCTCTTATTCGAAGCTGGGGCGGGAGAGCAATTTGCGTAAGCATGCGGAGGTTTCCGCGGAGTATGTGGAGCGTCTGCTGCAGAGTTTTGAATAGAGGGGAGAGGGTAACTCTCTGGCAATGCATCCAAAGAAACGGCAGAAATGCCGTTTCTTTGAGTTGTTATAAACACCAGAGGGCCAGTACTCTGTAAGTACTTACTAAATACTCATTAAGTAATTACTAATAGGTTGCTGGCGCAATTCCTTGGTGTGCTCGATCGGACTTTAGCTGCCGGGCAATACGTACCATACGTACCAGAATACGTACCCGAAGAAGTACCAGAATACGTACCGAAGAAGTACCAGAGTACGTACCCGAAGAAGTACCAGAGTACGTACCCGAAGAAGTACCAGAATACGTACCGAAGAAGTACCGGAGTACGTACCGAAGAAGTACCAGAGTACGCGCCTGAAGAAGTACCAGAATACGTACCTAGCAGATTATCCCCGCAAGCTGCGGACTGTATAGCCTCTATTTATGCTGGATAGCTCTTTTTACCAGGTTCGCGGACCGTATAGCCTTTATTCGCCTTCAATTACTCCTAAATAGGAGAGAGTTGAGCAAATAGCTGCATCTGAGTCCGAAAGTCGGGTATAGGATCCGAATTTTTGCAAATAAGGTCTCCCCGGTCCGCTTGAGGTTATTCGATGCACATTATTGCAATGCTGCGTGTTTCCTCAGCCTGTCCTCCTCAGCCTGTCCATTCATAGTCCCAAACGATTAACTTGTTATAACCGAAGCCGGTAGGTACGTATACGCTGCTTGCCGCTCTCAATGTCAATCAGCTGCTGTTCAACCAAGTTTTGCAGGATTCTTCTGGTATGGCGATTGGTTACCTTCAGATGTGCAGTCAGTTCTACTGGTGTGAACGGACGCAGTAACCGTCTCGCATAACGAAGAGTCTCAGCTTCAAGCCAGGTTAATGTGGAGGGAACATCGGTTGCGATGAATTTGCCGATAAAAGCGAGCACAAGCTGCTGGCATTGTTTCGGTTCTTCTATAACTGATAGATAGGCAATCGGAAGAAAAGTCCAGCTGTCCAGCGATAACAAACAATGGCGCATGCACAGATCCTTGAACCTCCTGACATCAAGATCTCTGGCATGCGGACCATAGCCCTGAATTTCAATTCCGCCTCTGGCACCTCCGGGCATATAGGCCAAATCCAAATACCGGTAGCCATTATTGAAATCCCGAACCTCCCATTCAGGAAACAGATGGTCAAAATTCCCGACTGCCGGGAACCAGACTCTCCTTAAAAATTCAACCGTTCCATGTCCCAAACCTTTGGCCAGCAGCTCCCTCCGTCTAGGATTAAGCTCATTCGTGAGATTCTTTTCTAACCATTCCATGTACTGCTGCTCAAATCGAGCCATTGCGTTCCCTCCCTAGGACTATGGTCATTTCATACCGTTTAAGAATTGTTACGAACAAAAAGAAAAGCCGCTTTCTCACCACTCATCCCGGATTAACATACAAGAGATGAATAGTGTGGAAGCGGCGTGTTCTTCACGACCTATAAATTAAATTATACCTTGAAAATTCCAACTCAACAATGAAAGTAGATAACCCTCCATTTCAAAACCATGTTCTTCACACCAGAAATAACCAATTCTATGATAGATTAGAATGAGGCCGAAGGCCGGGCCAATTAAATTATGTGGAAGGATTATAGGACTATGGAAACTTTGCATCAGCAATTCGATTTCAACAAGCTGTGCGCAGCTTACGATTTGGGGCAATTAACAACACAGCCGGAACAAATTTTCGGCGGGTTCCTTCATAAAATGTACCGCTTAACTACGGACCGGGCTGAATATGCCGTAAAAGTGCTGAATCCGCAAATTTTGAAGCGGAGCACAGCGATGGAGAACTATGTTTTTGCGGAAAAGGTGGCAACTCTGGCCCGTGAGCAAGGTATAAACGCTCTTCCGGCTATCGTATCGAAGGGGAACTTTATGCATGAAGTAGAGGGTCGATATGTGCTGCTGTTTCCTTGGGTGGACGGTAAGCCGCTATCCTCCGGGACCATTGATATAGATGCCTGCGAGAAAATTGCCGGAATTCTCGCGGGCATACATCGCATAGATTTCTCTCAACTTACAGATGAAGCTGATTCAGCCAAGGAAGATTATGTACCGTCAACCGTGGATTGGCAGAGTTACGCCCTCAAGGGAGAGCAAGCTCACTTGGAATGGTCGTCCATGCTGACAGAATACTTGAATAAGCTGCAACAGTGGGAGCAGCAGGCGAACGCAGCAGGGGCTGCTTTGATGAATAACAAGGTGATCAGTCACAGAGATTTAGATCCGAAAAATGTGTTATGGGATAACAATCATGTTCCGGTTATCATTGACTGGGAAGCCGCCGGGGCGGTTAACCCCATGCAGGAGCTGATCGAAGTAGCTTTGTATTGGTCGGGCTCTGAGACGGGGAATGTTAACAAAGACGCTTTCCGTACAATGATCAGCACATACCGCAAGCATGGAGGCAAGATCGGCGATAACTGGCATGATGTGCTGAATTGCGGATTTCAAGGGAAGCTGGACTGGCTCAGCTATAGCATCAAACGCTCACTAGGACTGGAAAGCACAGACGCTGCGGAACAAGAGCTGGGAACAAGTCAAGTCATACCGACAATACAAGCTATTGCGGATTATGCTGATTTTATACCGGTTTGCATTGAGTGGCTGGAGGAAATGGAGAGTTGATCCTATCTTTCGATAAGATGGGTGAATTTGTTGACCGGTATTTATGCGTAAATGGCCACTGTTAACACGGACAAGAAGGCGATCCCCGCTAAAGGGGTCATGATACATTTTTCTTTTGGACTCTTGGAGAAAAGGTTGGCGAACGTATTCAGGCCCAAATAAACAGCAATGATCCAGATAAAAATAGATGTGAAATGAAAGCTGAATCCTGAGGCAAGGACTCCGGCGTGTTGCAGCGAAACTGCTGAAAAGAATAAGAGAATGAAAACCGACAGCAGACTGAACAAACGCAGCTTTCCAGGCAATTTGCCTTTATATCTGCCGCCCATTGTGATTTCGCCCCAGGGCAAACCGAACGTCAGCAGCAATTGGATCAAAGCAATGATCATGAACAAGAGAGTGCTAAGTTTTGCCGCTGCCTGTATGTAAGAATCCTCCATCGTGTTAGCTCCTTTTTACTTTCTTTACAGTCCTCCATATTTTACGCTCGTTTAGTTTATATAGTCCTTATTAAATTAAAAGCAAACAGCCATATCATTGAATATGGCTGTTTGCTCCAAGCTAATGTCTAGTATAACGGCTTTTTCTTTTGGCTTTGAGAAGATTCGCTCTACGGCTTCTGAGCTGTCTGATGATGCTTAGTTCGGTTAAGGAGAGGCGGAGAGTCTTCGACCGTTTCATTTTCAGGTGAAGTCTTCTGCTTTTTTTGTAACGAAGTTTAAGGTGGGTGACTTTCCGCTTTCTCCGTTTCAAATACGTTCTGAATTTTCTCCACGGCGTCAGGCTGAGGTATTTATGATGCAGCCCTGCCCCCGGAGAGTTTTGATCCCAAAACTTTTCCGTTCCGGTAAAATGGACAATTTTATTATGGAAGTCATGATTGGGTATAGACTGGTTGAAGAAATTGAAGCGTCGATCCAGCTGAAGGTAATTCCCTCCGAAAACTGCATTCAATGCATCCTGATCAGGCATCGTGGAATCCGGGAAACTGCGTAAAAAGTGCAGTGTTTCTTCGTACCATTCCTGGTGGCACCGGATAGTATTCAGGGCAAACAGAACCACTCCGGAATTGAAATAACGCTCGGGAACCAAACCTTTGGAATTGATAACATGTGCAACTTCCATAATGCCCTGATCCCAAACCGCGCCTAAATAATACTGTCCCAGATCAATTCGCCACAGCTCTTCAAGGTCCATATTGACCAGCACATCGCAGTCCAGATAGATGATTTTTTCAACCGGAATAAGTGCGGGAAGAAGCAAGCGGTACATACATGCCTGTGTCCACACATTAATCGAGCCTACATTTTCCATTACCTGAAGCATGTTTTCAGGAAGAGTAATGGGATAGAAGGTAATGGTGTGTTTATATCGGCTTGTTAGTCTCATGAGCTTTGACTTGTTCTCTTCCGTTAAAGTCTGATCATGCAAAATATGAACATTAACACGGGAAGCGGTATTGTGGAAAACCGAGGCTAAAACAACTCCGGCATGCTCGGCATAGTGTCCATCCTGATCCTGTAAAGCTAACGCAAGTTCGATCATATGCTAATTCCTCTCTCAACTTTATTGTGTGAATGTACCATAGTATACGTTTGCCATGGATACATGGATCAGGCGATATGCCTATTCCATTCACCCATTTTCAACGGGCTGCCGGATGGAAAGAAACAGGCGGCGTTGACTTAAACTTGTCTAGTTTCCGGATTCAATTTAATATTGAGATAAATAAAAGTGTTTTCTTCGAGGAGGGTCAGCATGAAATACGAGTCGGAAAGTCCGGAAAACTATATCAGCCAACTGCCGGAAGATCGTCAGGAAGCCATTGCGCAGCTACGGAGCACAATCAAGGGGAATCTTCCAAGCGGCTTCGAGGAAACGATGTCCTATGGCATGATTACCTATGTTGTTCCACATCACTTGTATGCGCCGGGTTATCACGTGAATGCTGAGCAGCCTCTTCCGTTTATAAGCATAGCCTCACAAAAGAATTTTATCGCACTGTATCATATGGGAGTGTATATGCACCCTGAGCTACTGGCGTGGTTCCGCGAGGAGTATCCGAAGCGTGTTCAGACAAAGCTTGATATGGGCAAATCATGTATCCGGTTCAAAAAAAAAAACAACATTCCATACGGGCTTATTGCCGAACTGAGCCGCAAGATTGCGGTGCAGGAGTACATTGAAATCTACGAGCGGGAAACAGAAAAGATCAGAAAAAAATAATTCATGCTGGGGGATTCCCCGCTGGCAGGCTAAAGGAGAGAAACGTTATGGACAACAAAATTACTTATGAATCTGTGGATGATTATATTTCGAGATCTGCTCCTGAAGTTCAGGAGATCCTCCAAACGTTGAGAAAGGTCATTCAAGAATCGGCCCCTGAGGCGAAAGAAAAGATAAGTTATCAGATGCCTACTTTCGAGCTGCATGGCAATCTGGTCCATTTTGCGGCATTTAAGAAACATATTGGATTGTATCCGGCACCGAGCGGGGTTGAAGCCTTCAAAGAGGAGCTGGCGGAATATAAGGGAGCCAAAGGTTCCGTTCAATTCCCTTTAGATAAGCCGATGCCCTATGATTTAATCAGCCGGATCGTCGAATTTAGAGTGGCTGAGAATCTTCAACAAGCAGCGGACAAAGCGAAAAAGAAGAAGCTGCAGAAGCAGGAGAAATAACTCAGGGCGAACCTGTAAGTGAGGTGGAAAATAGTGACGGAACGGATTCCCTGCCAAAGCCAAAACTGTGCGGCAACCATTTTACCGGCTACTGCCCACAAAACGGGCGGATTCTGCATGCCGTGTTATCAGGAACAGGAACGCCGCAAACGCCAGGCTTATATTGAACAGCACCGCAGGGATGTGGATCTATATAAAGGAATCGCTGATCCGGTGGAAGTGCTTAAGATTATGCATGCAAAACAAGCCTACGACCCTTTGATCCGCTATCTGCCATATCCCTTAAACCGCGAGCAGGTGTATTCTGCCTTGTCGGGTGAGGATGCGGAGAGGATGAAGGTATATGCGTTAGAACTGCTCGGTGCCGGTGACGAGGAGACCAGCGTGGATATTCTTTTGTCGCTGCTCTGTTACAACAACGTGCGGCTTACGGACTGTATCCCTGCGCTTATCTGCCATGAGCTGTATTACCCGGGGATTTTGTATAAAGATGCTTCTGCAGAGGTCCGGGATCAGCTGCTGGAACAGGTGGAACAGGATAATGAGAACCGCAATCATCTGCTGCTGGCCTTAGCCTGGATAGGAGACGGACGGGTTGTTCAGCAGTTTCAGCAGTGGCGGGAGCAACCGCCCCAGTGGGCGAAAGAGCTTTTTGTTTCACCTGATCAATACTCACTTGAGGCCGGCTGGGAGCTTACAGAAGCCGGAGTGCGGCGGGATTTGTTTTCTCACACCGGATTTGCGATTGAACGGGCGGCAGAACCGCTGAATGCTGACCTTGCTGCGAATGAACCGGCACGGTTTCTGGGAGCGGGTCCGGAGGAATGCCCGTGGTGCGGCAACGGGTTTACGCGGCTGATGGAGCTGCGGAATAATCATCCGTCGGTTCGTGATTTGGCTCTGGCAGATGAGTGGCTTAAGGTGGATACATGCCTGTCCTGCGGCAGTTACAGTGTGATCTATATGGAAACTGGAGCTCAAGGAGAACCCCGCTGGAGCTTATACAATCAAGCACCGCAACCTTTGCCGGATCTTAATCTTGTGGACGATAATGACGAATATTTAGCCGCTGCACCCCGCCTGCATCTCGCTGCCCAACCGCGAAATGCATATCATGCCGTGGAGTGGACACTGGAACCCGCAGCCTCGCAGGTTGGCGGACAGCCGACCTGGATTCAAGATGCGGAATATCCGGTATGTCCCTGCTGCTCTGAAAATATGATGTTTATAGCCCAGTTGGATTGGTCGCAGCTTGGCCCTTACGGAGAGGGCATCTATTATATGTTTATTTGTCCGAAAGATAAGATCACAGCTACGGTATATCAGCAATCCTAGTATATTAACGTCACTGGAGAAATTGGGGGGGGCGGTTTTCTTTTGCGGGAATTACGGCAGTCCCACGATCTATCAAATGCTGAAGCTTCCGCCAACGGAGAATATTTCCCTGGAGATGCTGCCTGAATATATGGAGGACCCTTATTCTCTGGAGCTACAGCTGGATTCTATCGTGAATATCATGCTGGCCAATAAATAAAATCAGCCTAAGAAGCCGCTGAACACCTTCGGGTGTTGGGCGGCTTTTTATTCTTTCAAAACTCCGGGAAGGTGTTACTTTAGTCGTTGCCTTGTTTGGATTTATATTTTACAGTAAGATTTGTGAATACCATGATCTGTAACTTTGCCTGGTGAATAAGGCGCTGATTAGGGGGTGTAAACCTTGTACCAGATTATTGATTTCGTACTCAACAAGCTCCATGCAAAGCCTGCGGAATAAACAGGGCGAAGCTTGGCATGGAGCGAAGGAATAAATTCGCCTGTAGTAACTTAAAAGTTGTGTTTATTAAAGCAGGCTTTGCCCTTAGAATATCTATTCTATTTTAAGGAGCGAGCCCATTATGGATTATATAAGAGCGACGGATGTATTCCCGGAACGACTACTCCAAGAGATCCAGCGGTATATTCAGGGGGAATTGATCTATATTCCAACCCGTTCAAGCGAGCGGAGAAAATGGGGCGAGAATTCAGGTGCGGCTAACTATTATGTTGCCCGTAATGAAAAGATCCGCCAGAGTTTTCGCGAGGGTGTGACCATCGATCAATTATCTGACCAGTTCGGATTGTCGGTAGAGAGTATTAAGAAAATCGTATATTCGAAGAGATAATATTGACCCGCAGATGAATCTGCGGGTTTTTAACTTTGTGAGTGACCGTGAGCAGCTTAGTGTTGCGACAGCGTAAGGCGCTGGATTTCAGGGTGCGATGATGGAGTTAGTTGGTGTGTGCGACGGCACTGATTTCGAGCAGTTGCTCAGGGTAAGCCAGGAAGGCCACACCGACGAGACTGCCGGCTGGCCGGTGTTCTCCCATGTATTCCTTGAACAGTCCGACGCATGTCTCAAAGTGCTCTTGCGCGTTTGTCAGATAGATCTCCACATAAGCGAGGTTCGACCTCGTGACACCAAATCCCGCCAGCACGCGATCGAGATTCTCCAGCGTCTGCCGGGTCTGTGCCTCGATATCGCCCTCGCCAACGAACGCGCCCTCCATATCATGGGAAAATTGTCCCGAAATGTAGATGGTGCCGTTGACGCTATAGCCCTGGGTGATGCCGTGATCCCAAAGATCGTGATTGTAGGTTTTGACAGTAGCCATTTTTTTCTCTCCTTTACTTCAAAGTAAGGTCAGTATAAAGTGAACGTAAATAAAAATATAGTACGCACTTTTTTGATAGGTACTACCAGAAAGGATAGTGTAAATATGAGTATGGCTGAATATAAAGGTAAGGTTAAAAACATTCAAGATACACCATTTGGTTATACCTTGTCCGTTATTGGCGGTAAATGGAAGATGGTGATTATGTACCTGCTGGCAGAAAACCAACCGGTTCGCTTTAATGATCTGAAAAGACAGATAGGAGTTATTACGTATAAAACATTGAGTTCACAACTGAAAGAATTGGAAGCTGACGGTATGGTGATACGGAAAGAGTATCCACAAGTTCCCCCTAAAGTCGAGTACAGTCTCACAGATAAAGCCGAAACGTTATTACCTGTTTTGGAAGGTTTATGTGAGTGGGGGACGATACACCAAAATAATTAGATGCGGCCTGGTTTACAACTTTTAATAAGAGATCTCGGTATATCATCCCAGCCTGCAATTTCCTTACAATAAGGTCATACAGAAGACTAAGGGGATGATTAACGATGACAGTACGGTTCAAAGCCTACACTCCGGAAGATATGCTGAAAGTACGCCAATTTATTTCACATGTTTATAGTAAACTTGGGCGGCCGAATAGTTGGCTGATTGCACGCTTTGAATTCGAGATTTTTTTCCTGCAAAAGAGTGCCGGCTGGCTTCCCGAATGGGAGCAGAATATAGGGTTATGGGAAGAAGAGAACGGCGAGCTGGTTGCCGTCGCCTGCAAGGATGGCGATTTCTATTTCCAGCTCGATACAGAACAGCCGCAGGAAAGCCTGCTCAGGGAAATGTTCGAATTCATTGAAGAGAAGTCCCGCCAGGGAACAGCCGGTTATTGCAAACTGGCTATTCCGGCCTTTATGCCACAGCTGGAAAAGATGGCGCTAAGTCGCGGATATGAGCTTCTTCCGAACGAAAGCGATAATTTCGTTTCTATCGCGCTGGACCGGATTTTTCCTGTGGAGATTCCATCGGGGTTCACTCTTTGCTCTGGAGCGGATGTCTCTAATAGAGCTAAGGCGCAGGGGCATATTATGGCGTTCAATTATCCGGGAACTCCATATGCGGAGCAGATGCTTCAATACTACGGTGGGATTGCTGAAGCTCCCGGTTATCGGCCTGAGCTTGATCTGTCACTTGTTAATGGGCAAGGGGAGGTCGTGTCTTTCTGCAATGCTTTTCTGGATGAGGAGAACAAGATGGGCATACTTGAACCGGTGGGTACTCATAGGGATTACAGGTTGCATGGGCTGGGGCGAACGATTATTTATGAAGCTCTAAACCGGCTGCGGGCAATGGGGATGGTCAAGGCATATACGGGTCCCATGCAGCCTTTTTATGAGCGTATCGGTTTTGAGCTGGACGTGGAGCTGACCGTGTGGAAGAAAGAAATATAGTGTTCTATTTAGAACGTAGTTCCCTTTATAGCGCGCAAAATAACCAAGCTCTGAGGTACAGGGGCTTGGTTTGTTGTATGTAATTCATAATCCCGATATCGGAAAATACAGATCACATTCGCAATAATGCTTGTTGCCCTTGGCGTAATTAATATATTCAAAGCTGAACTTCTCCTCTAATTGAAAAGGTACAGTCGGCATCCAGGTTGAGGTGATGTATTCCCAGATTTCACTCAGAGAGTGCGGCGTAATCTCCTCAGGCCGATGCAGCCCGATATAGGTAAACACACCGTATTTATGCGGTTTAATATATTTGATATTCAGGTCAGGCGGGATGATGCTGCTGTGGTTGATTTGCAGGGAGGGCTGGTAGATCATAGACCCGGTAAAGGGCTCGGGAATGGAAGTGAAGCCGATATAGACATCCTTCTCTACCGGATTCATAATCCTGGAACGGGAAAGCGTGAAGAATTCGACACCATAACGGGCCGCAGCCTGGGACAACTGGTTGTCCTCTGCATGAATAGTATAGGTGGGCCCTGCTATTGAAAAAGGGGGCAATACCGAGATGGAGCGGAAAAAAACGAGGCCATCTCCGGCGCGGCTCATGAAGTCGGCATTGAACCGGTCCAGGATATTCAGCGGCGAAGGCGATCTGCGCCATTTGGCCGGAGTGACATGATATTCTTCCTTAAAAGCCCTGTTGTAGGTCCGTTCACAGCTGAAGCCGTATTTGGCGGAAATATATTCAATGCTGCTCCGCTGATTCAGCAGATCGCCAAGCGACAGGGCAATCCGCCTTCTGCGCACATACTCCATTAGGCCAGTGGCTGTAGCCCCTTTCCAGATGCGCAGCAGGTGGAATTTGGAGACATTGACATGCCCGGAGATATCATCAAGACAGAGCGTTTCCAGCAGATGCTCTTCAATATATTCCGTTGTCCGGTTGATAGTTTCCAGTAAATAATGATCCATAGGGGTCTCCCTTCCAGCAATTTCTGTCCGGTTTTCATGGAAAACGTGAAGTATAATTTTACCACAAGCTCCAGAATCGGCAAGCGATTTCAATCATATGGAGCGGGTGGAGGATCATTGGATATGGATGATAGAGTACTGCTGGAGTTAAAAGACCGCTATCTGGCCGCGACCGAAAGCTTCGTGGACAGGGTGAGGGAAGATCCGAACGTTATTGCCGTCATTGTGTGCGGAAGTCTTGCTTATGATTCAGTCTGGGAGAAAAGCGATATCGACATGGGCCTGGTCGTCCGCGATCAAACCCTGCAACAGAACGCTTATTGTCTCGTGGAGGATGGCATTACTATAAATGTCCAGCTGTTTGAGAGAAGTACCTTTAAGCGGGGCTTTGAACGGATGATCGGCGGCTCGATGCCGCAGTCTTTTTTTGCGAAGGGGCGGATGATCTATACTTCTGATGACAGTCTCTATGACTACTTCGAAGAATTCAAGCAGCTGGGAAGCTATGATATTGCGTTGTCCCTGCTTTGGAATGCCTGTGAGTTGATTGATGTGTACCACAAATGCCAAAAATGGCTGACGGTGCGCAAAGATCTGCTTTATGCCCAGTATTTTTTGCTTAAGGCAGGCAATCTGATAGCCAACATGGAGCTGTGCTCACAAGGTGAGCCGCCGATCCGGGAGTCGGTCCTGAAGATCCTCGAACACAGTCCGGAACGTATGGCCCCCTTTTATCAGAACCCAATGTCCAGGCGCTTAAGTGAGGATGAAATTCAGAACGCCATTGACACGATAGGACAAGTCCTGGACCGTCATCTCGACATGATTAAGCGCCCGGTCATTGAATTTATGGCAGATCAGGAGATGAAGACCGTAACCTTGCTGGCGAAGCATTTTCATATGCAAAGTCATTTCCTGATCAACATCCTGGAGTATATGGCCGGGAAGGGTGTCATCGAGAAGGTGTCACAAACGATCCGCATCACCTCCAAGAGCAAACCGGCCGTCGAGGAAATTGGTTTCTTGTATATTCCATAAAAAGAAGGGGGAATTCGCATATGTCCGTACGCACGACAATTGAAATATCGGGGGCCAAGCAGAACAATCTCAAGAATATCTCGGTAGAGATCCCGCGGGATAAGTTAACGGTCATCACCGGGGTTTCCGGCTCCGGCAAATCCTCACTCGCGTTTGATGTCATCTATGGGGAGGGCCAGCGGAGATTTCTTGATTCGATCTCGAATTTTGCCAAAAGCCGGATCAGCCAGGTGAAGAAAGCAAAGGTTGATTCTGTACGGGGCTTGTCCCCGGTCATTGCCATAGAACAGAAAAAGGGTAACAATAATCCCCGTTCCACCGTAGGGACTGTGACGGATACCAATGATTATTTGCGGCTGTTGTTCGCGACAGCGGGCATCGGACATTGTCCGGAATGCAGTCATCCGCTCAAGCAGTTGTCTGCGGCCCAGATCGCCGAGCATATCTCGGCACTGCCTAAAGGTACGGTCGTTGAGCTGCGGGCCCCTGTATACAAAATCTACGGGGAAGACTACAGCTATACTTTCCAGCAGCTGCGGGCCAAAGGCTTTAAGCATTTGCTTATTGACGAAGCTCCGGTGTCATTGTCGGAAGAAATTGAGCTGGATGAATCCGCAACGTACCGGATCGAGATGGTTATTGACCGGTTTACTTTAAAGCATGACACCTACATACAGCTGACCAAGACCATCGAAGCGGCAATGCTGGCGCTGGATGAGGATATATTGATCAAGGTAGAAGTAATCGGGGGAGTGGACGACGGGTTCTACGACCATTTTGGCTGCCGGGAGCATCATTTCTTCCTCTGCGATATGCAGCCGTTCCATTTCTCCTTCAATACACCGGCAAGCGCCTGCCATACCTGTATGGGTGTGGGCATGTCTTATGTCGTGGAGCCGCGCTTTCTGGTGGTTGCACCGGAGAAAAGCATTAATAAAGGAGCGCTGAAGAACACGGTGTTCAACACATCGGGCAAAGACAGCTACCGCTCGGTGATGATGTACAGCTTGTCCCAAAAATATGGCTTCAGCCTGGATACACCATTCCATGAACTTCCTACATCGGTTCACGAGCTGCTCTTCTTCGGCACCAAAGGCGAACTCGTCCCCATGCTGCACCCGCCTACCTCACAAAAGAAGAACTGGATTACCGGCCGGGACCGGCCGTTTGCGGGATTTGTGCATGAGATGGAACACTGGTACAAGCAATATATCCGTAAGTCATCCACCTCGGAGGCGTTTGAACCGAACTTTATCAAGGAGTGCATGATCGAAAAAATATGCCCGGCATGCGGTGGAGCGAGGCTGAAGAAACAACGGCTACAGATTACGGTCGGGGACCGGAATTTTGACCAGCTCACCCGCATGCAGCTGCATGAGCTGCTGGGATTTCTGGATGGCTTGACCTTTGAGGAAGAGGTACGGGATGTAGGGGAGACCATTATCCGCGAGCTGCACACGAGAATCTCCCTGCTGATCGAAATCGGGCTTTATTACATCAACCTGGGCAGAAGAAGCGACAGCATGTCCGGAGGCGAAATGCAGCGGATCAAAATGTCGACGCAGATCAGCAGTGAGCTGATGGGCATGCTCTATATTATGGATGAGCCGAGCATCGGACTTCACCCGCGCGATTCGAGCAAGGTGATTGATACGATGAGAAAGCTGTGTGATATCGGCAATACGATCATTGTGGTTGAACATGATCTGGATACGATACAGTCTGCCGACCATATCATCGAAATTGGTCCAGGACCCGGTATTCATGGCGGGGAGATTGTTGCGAGCGGAACGATGAAGGATATTATGGACGAACCGGAGTCGGTTACGGGCCAATACTTATCCGGAAGCGCAAGCATCCCCATTCCCAAGCAGCGGCGGAATCTGGGAGATCACTTCTTATCCATTCAGGGAGCCCGGGAGAATAATCTCAAGAATGTGGACCTGGACATTCCGCTGGGTGTTTTTATCTGCGTGACCGGGGTATCCGGCTCTGGGAAAAGCTCGCTGATCAACGAGATTCTGTCCAAGCAGCTGAGAATAGATAAAACGGGTGCACGGATTGTCGCCGGGGAGCATGATTATTTGTTCGGTTCAGAGCTGCTAAACCATGTGATCAATATTGATCAGACACCGATCGGGAGAAACAGCAAATCCAATCCGGCCACTTATATCGGGATATACGATAAAATCCGTGACCTGTTCGCCATGCAGCCTGATGCCGTAGCGCGCGGGTATCAGCCAATCGACTTCAGCCTTACCCATGCCAACGGGACACGATGCGAACACTGTGCGGGCGACGGGATTATCGTCACAAGCCTGCAGTTTATGGCTGACATTGAATCCATCTGCCCGGTGTGCAAAGGCAACCGGTTCTCTGAAGAAGGTCTTGAAATCAAGATCCGGGATAAAAGCATAGCCGATGTTCTGCAAATGACCGTGGAAGAAGCCAGTATCTTCTTCGAGGACCATAAGTACCTTAAGCATAAACTGGGGATTATGAATGAGCTTGGACTGGGATATATGACCCTTGGCCAGAGTTCAACCACCTTGTCCGGCGGAGAAGCGCAAAGAGTGAAGCTGGCTTACGAATTGGGCAAGATCAAGAAAGGCGCCCACAACCTGTATATTCTAGATGAGCCTACAACGGGATTGCATCTGGCGGATATACAGAAGCTGCTGCTTGCACTGAATAAGCTGATGGACAGCGGGCATTCTGTCATCGTCATTGAACATCATCTGGATGTGATGAAGTCGGCAGACTATATCATTGATATGGGACCGGAAGGCGGCAACGAGGGCGGATATGTTGTCGCGGAAGGAACTCCAGAGCAGGTGGCGCAAGTGGAAGCTTCCCATACCGGAAGATACCTGCGCAGTGTGCTTGAACCAAGAGAGGTTAGAGCCTGATGTCTTTTCCTTTTGATTGCATCACTGAGTTTATGTTCTTCGATAAAATGTGTGATGAACGAAATGCAGAAGGTAGCAGCATATTTCAAACATCACATCCCGAATTGGGTAGTTTAATCTGCAAGGCATACCCCGTTAATCACGGAGTGAAGGAGCGAAAGTAATGAACGGACAATACAAAGTGAAATTTGCGGAAATGCAGGATGTTGATTCATGGATGTCAATGATTGAAGCTGTCCGCAGTAATTTTCCGGGTCTCCACAGCGAAGAATTACTGGAGGGGTATAAACAGACCGTAATTAAGAACATTAACAGGCGGACGGCTATCTGTGCGGTCTATGCTGGCGAGGTTGCCGGGCTGATGCTCTTCTCCTATAATGCCAAATGTCTTTCCTGCATGGCTGTACACCCGGATCACCGCAGACAAGGAATCGCCACAGCGATGATCGATCAAATGTTATCTTTGTTTCCGGAGGATACGGAGCTTTCCGTAACTACGTTTAGAGCAAATGATCCGCTGGGGGCAGCCCCGCGTCCGTTATATAAGAAATTTGGATTTGTTGAGGATGAGCTGACAGAGGAATTTGATTATCCCCATCAGAAATTTGTCCTGCGCAGATATCCATCATAAAATATGGCCAGTAAATGTATGGAACTAAAGCTTCTTCAGCCTGCTGAGCTTGAACTGCTGGAGTGGGCTCTACAGAATGCCGGTGTTTTTGAAGGCAGCAAGCCTGTCCCTATAAGCTGGGATTCAACCCCGGGCAACTGGCTGGTAGATTCTAACGGGATTTTCACCGGGCTGATTGATTTCGAGAACATGTTATGGGGCGTAGATGTGGACCATTTTTCGGTACTGTTTGAGAAATGTTTTATTAAGGATGAGCGCGCCAAGTTAGCATTTTTTGAAGGCTACGGAGAAGAGACCCTGACTTAAAAAGCAGATCCATATTCGAATTTGTTGCATTAAGCTGGCTTTGGGAGATCTCTATTGGGGCACTCAAAATAACATGCCCAAAGTTATAGCAAACGGGAGGAAACTTCTGGCGTCCTTGCTGAAAGCAGACAATGATAAATGATGACTTTTAACGGAGGTAAGATACTTTCACTTATTCAGAGTAATCTTCCTGCCTGTTCATTATTTTACATTTTCCGAGTTTCCTGTACAATATAAGTTACATATTATTACAGTCATCAATTGAAAATGCTTGCGTTATACATACGCTAAGGAGTGGATCAAATTATCTTAATGCAGTATTGGTGGCAACTGTCTTTAATTGGAGTAGTCAGCTATTTCCTGGGGAATATCTGCGGAGCGGTGATAGTCTCAAACAAGTTTATGCACAAGGATATCAGGGGGCTAGGAAGTAAAAATGCCGGAACGACGAACATGGCCCGGGTATTTGGCGTGAAATACGGAGTAGCGACCTTATTGATAGACTTACTTAAGGCGCTGATCTGTGTGCTTATTGCCAAGGTGATTATGACTTCAATTGGAGGAGCCGAAGCCGGGAGGCTAGCAGGTTACTTGTCGGGTTGTGCTGTAATAGTAGGCCATAATTATCCCTTATTGCTGGGTCTAAAAGGAGGTAAGGGATTTGCCTCAGGAATAGGTGTGTTTATGGCGCTCCAGCCGCTGTTTACATTGATTCTACTAGTCTGCGGGCTTCTTATGCTGCTGATCGTTGATAGAATGTCGGTGTTTGCCTTAACTTTTTTTGCCGTGGAGACGATTTATGCCTGGATGGTAGTTCCCATAGGGGAGTGGTGGGTACCTGCGTTTGTCACTGTATATTTGCTGCTGGCGGTTATCGCGCACTGGCCGAACCTTGTCCGGTTGGCGCATGGCGAAGAGAAACCACTGGGGCTCTACCATCTGCTGAAATATGGGAAAAGGGCTCATTGAGCCTTGTGAGATTTATTAAACATTATAAATTTATGAATCTAGTAAGTGTGGAGGTTATAACTTGTGTCGAAACCTGTGTATGGAAAAAACGCTGTGCAGCTGAAGCATAACGACAGATCAACAGGAGTGGTATGGCTGCTGGCTGCCGCTTTTATCCTTTTTCTGGGGTGGGCGCCATTTCAGAGGGGATTGTTTAACAGTCAGCAGCTCATATTCGAGAAACCTCTCTTTGTGTCTGCTCTATTATGCTGTCTTATGCTGTTTGGCTGGGTAGGTTTGAATTATAAAAAATTCAAGCTGCAGGAGCAAAGTGACTTGCTTGTCCTGGCTGCATTTATGTTGCCGATCATTTACGCGCTCACACTGTTTGTAGCTGTTTCGCATTTCTCAGCGATGAACATGCTGTTTATTCAGACTATGTACGCTGCCGTCTTTATAATCTCTTTCTACCTGTTAAAGCAAAAGCAGGTGAACTTAGCGGTACAGCAGGCCATCTTGAGTATTGCTTATATCATTGTATGGTTTGGCCTGCTCAATTGGTTGGGGAGCGGGAAGTTAGCGGGCAGTCTGGTAGGCTGGTTCACGAATGAAGTGGTCAATGGAACTTACAATGGTGCACTGATAACCGATTCCAACGGTTTGCGCTTGACCTCGATATTTCAGTATGCCAATACGTATGCAGCCTTCTTAATGGCCTTTCTGTTTGTTGCTCTGTTTGCACTCGTCCGCTCCAAAATGGGGTACGGCTGGCTGATACACGGCTTCATGCTCGTCCCGATTATCGTTTCCATGCTGCTCACGCTGTCACGCGGCGGGCTTGTCATGATGCCGGTAGTATTTATATTGCTGTTGTTATTCCTGAAGTCTGTGCAGCAGATTCTATGGATCATTCATCTTGGAATTTCTGGATTGGCATCTTTAATTATTGCGTCACCCGTCACTAATCTGGGAATCAGCCTCAATACGAATTTCACGTCATCATCGGCATTAAAGGGCTGGAGCTACTTGCTCGGGGCTTCGCTCCTCACAGCCGGATTAAGCTGGGCAGTGCAGCGTTACCTGGCTCCATGGCTCCGGGGCAAGCTGGACGGCGAGAACTCCCGGAAACTGAACGGAATGTGGATTCCGCTGAGTTCGGTAGCGCTTGTCGGTATTATTGCCTTTCTGCTGATCGGTACAGGCGTACGGAGTATTCTTCCGGATCACATTGAAGTCCGGCTGGAGAATATTAACTTCAAGCAGCATAGTGTTTTGGAGCGGATTACCTTTTATAAGGATGCTGTGAAGGTTATTAAGGATAATCCGGTTCTTGGGATCGGAGGTGACGGCTGGCAGGCAGTGTTCGGGCAATATCAGAATAATCCCTATGTCAGCCACCAAGTGCATAATTTTTTCCTGCAGTATCTGATTGAGGTGGGGATAGTCGGATTTGTTGTGTTTATGAGTTTCATTCTCTTTATTTTTTATAAGTATATTCGCGGGTATGCGGCAAGGAAGCAGGATGAATTCAGCAACGGCTTCTTTTATCTGATTATTGCATTATCCATTCTTGTTCACAGCCTGTTGGATTTCAATATGAGCTATGCGTTTATGGGAATTCTGGTCTTTCTGGGCCTGGCCGGAATGGCAGTGGTGATGGACAGCAAACCGCTGCGCCGGAACTGGAACAAGGCAGGGGTGCGTTACGGGTACCTTGCAATCCTTACGGCAGGGGCGGTGTTCATGCTGGTTCTGTCCATTAACTATATCAGCTCCAACAATGCCGGCAATAAAGCCCGGCAGTTGTTCAGTGTGAGCCAATCCTATGATGAGCTCAAAGCTCCGCTGGTCAAGGCGCTGAAGATACGCCCAGGCCATCCGGAGTCGACGATCTATCTGTCTTCACTGGATCAGCAGGTGTATTCCCAGACGCAGAACGAACAATTTCTGGAGGAGTCGCACACCTTGCTGACGACTGCGCTAAAGAGAGAGCCTTACGATAAAGAATTACTGAAACAGTTGGTTTCTTATTATGATCTTAAAAATCAAAGCGACCTTGCCCTCAAGGTCTACCACGATAATGCCACCAAGTATAATTGGGATATTGATTGGTACAGTACGCTGATCAGCCGCTCCCTTATGCAGGGAGAGCAAGCCCTTAACTTAAAGGACGATGCAGCTAAACAAGAATATTTCACAATTGGACTTCAAGCCTACGATCATGTGACTGCCGGTGTGGAGCATCTGAAAACACTGCCACCCGAACAGCTGCAAGGAAATCCATTCTCTGTAACCCCGCTCATCGCCCTGAACGCGGGTAAGATAAAGTTTATGATGGGTGAAGTACAGGAAGCTTCGGACATCTTAAAGCAGGCCTTAAGTGCAGATTATGCGGATGTTACTAACCGCGAGATCGCCCGCTGGTATCTGGCTGCACTGAAAAAGAATGGAGGCCAGGACCAGGCGGTTCATGATCTGCTGATTGCAGCGGACGCGCAGGAGGCGGCCCGAATTGATGAAATCTTAGCTAAGCAGTATTAAAGGAAGGGACACTCTCCTGAATAAGTAGTCGTCTTGCTTATTACAGCATTTTTTGAAATTTAAAGTGTAATTGAGGCGTTTTTGCGTTATCCTCTAAGAAGACACAGCTTTCCCGGAGCTGGTCAGATCCAAAGAAAAGTAGAGAATACCGCAGGAGGAACATGGATGTCAACTGAGATTTCACGTTCGTATATTGAGCATGTAAAGCTGGAACTGCTCAGCAGGCTTGGCCTGAAGCAGGTCTATCATAAAGGTCCGGCAGGCGATGATTTGCTCTTTGAGGCCACGGGCTTTGACAAAGGAACACAGCACAAATTTTGTGTCAGAACAAAAACAGGGACCATTGATGAATTCGTTGCAGGGAAATGGATGAAGGTCCGCAGCTTTACGATCAAGAGTGAAAAATGAAACTTGGCACAACAATCAAAGCCGCATACCCCGCGATCTGTGGGGTATGCGGCTTTATTGCATAACACTAACTTCAAATTAGCAAGCTTATTAGAGGTTAGTGTCATTTTGTTCTTTGTAACCGGATTAAGATGCTTGTTCGAATTGGCTATTGTAAAGCTCCGCATAGAAGCCATTTTTGGCAAGCAGTTCATGATGGCTGCCGCTTTCCAAGATATCGCCATCCTTCAGAACCAGAATCACATCGGCATTCTTAATTGTTGAGAGCCTGTGTGCAATCACGAAGGAGGTTCTTCCTTCCATGAGCTTATCCATCGCCTGCTGAATCAACAGCTCTGTTCTTGTATCGACCGAGCTTGTTGCTTCATCGAGGATGAGCATCGGCGCGTCCTTAAGCATCGCGCGGGCGATCGTAAGCTGTTGCTTTTGCCCGGTAGATAAATTGACTTTGTCGTTTAGCACGGTATCATATCCGGCACTCAAGGTCTGTATGAAATGGTGCAAGCCCACTGACTTACAAGCCTCTTCGATTTCTTTATCGGTTACGCCCGTTTTGTTGTACACTAGGTTTTCCCTGATAGTGCCCTCAAAAAGCCAGGTATCCTGCAGAACCATACAGAATAAATCATGGATGTTTTCTCTGGTTAAACTGCTGATCGGGGTATCATCAATATAAATTTCCCCGCCCATTAATTCATTAAACCGGATTAGAAGGTTTACAAGCGTTGTTTTACCTGCGCCGGTAGGACCGACTATAGCGACTTTTTGTCCAGGCTTAACCTCTGCAGAGAAATCTTTAATAACAAGCTTGTCTGAATTGTCATAAGCAAATTGCACATGCTCAAATTTCACTTTGCCCGCAGCGGTTTCAAGATGTCCTTCCTTGTGACTCTCATTGTCCATTTCCTCGGCATCCAGGAATTCAAAGACACGTTTGCTTGCGGCAGACGCCGATTGCAGACTTTGTGCGGCTTGCGCAATCTGTGACAGCGGCTGTGTAAAATAACGGACATACAGGATGAAGGCCACAATAACCCCAAAGGATATCGTTCCGTTCATAGCAAGTATAGCACCTGCGACACAAACGGCCACAAACCCCAGATTGCCTATAAACATCATAATCGGCATCATGAGACCGGAGAGGAACTGTGCTTTAAATGCGCTATCTTTAAGATTCATATTCAAGGATTCAAATGTACTGCGCATTTGTGATTCGCCATTGTAGGCCTTCACTACAGTATGTCCAGAATAGACTTCCTCCACATGGCCATTGATTTTTCCTAAATATTCTTGCTGGCTTTGAAAATACTTTTGAGATTTTTTCATAATTACCGCCATGAGGCCAAAGCCAATTACGGTGGCAACAATCGCTGTAATGGTCATGATCACATTTGTTTTAAACATCATGATGAGAGACCCGACAAACAGGGCGAGGGCGGTGACCAGTGTGCCGACACTTTGATTTAAGGCTTGCCCGATGGTATCCACGTCGTTAGTCACCCGGGACAGGATGTCACCGGTTGTAGACTTATTATAATAAGAGATCGGAAGCCTGTTCATTTTGCGGGAGAGATCGGTTCTTAAGCTTTTGGAAACCTTTTGTGTAACTACGGACATAATTAATCCTTGTGCCAAAGACAATACAGAGCTAAGAAGATAGATAAATACAAGGAAGAGTCCTATGGAAGTTACGGCTTCCATATCAATACCGGTGACGATGCCCTCGGTGATCAAGTCTGTTATCTCTGAAAGCTTATCCGGCCCGAGCAAAGTCAGTACCGTGCCGATTGCTGCGCTGATAATTGCAATAAGAACTACGGGAATATATTTTCTGCCATAGCGGAGAAGTTTGCTCCAGGTGTTGAGTTGCTCTTTGCTCTTGTTCATTAGGCCAGCTCCTCCTTGGAAAGTTGTGAGTAGGCAATTTCTTGGTAGATACTGCAGGACTGCATTAATTCATCATGTGTCCCCATGCCTGCCATACGTCCAGCTTCCAGTACAATAATTTTGTCCGCGTCTTTAATTGTGCCGATTCTTTGGGCAACAATCAGCATCGTAGTGCCGCGGGCTTCTTTCTTCAGCTCACTGCGCAATTTGCGGTCTGTCTTATAATCAAGGGCTGAGAAGGAATCGTCGAAGATCAATATTTCAGGACGGCGCGCAATGGCCCGGGCAATGGACAGACGCTGTTTTTGCCCGCCGGACAGGTTCGAACCGCCTTGGGCGACATGGGCCTCGTAGCTGCCGTCCATCTTTTCCACAAAATCCGAAGCTTGAGAGGTATAAACGGCATCAACGACATCAGATGCAAGATTACTTCCGTTATCACCAAAAGCAACGTTGGAGCTTACCGTGCCGCCAAACAAAATCGCTTTTTGGGATACATATCCTATTTTGTTTCGCAGCGCACTTTGCTCGTATTGGTTGACATTGATACCATCCACCAGCACCTCACCTGCTGTAGCATCATAAAAGCGGGGGATCAGGTTAACAACGGTACTTTTTCCGCATCCGGTTGAACCGATAAATGCCACGGTTTCTCCTTTTTTTGCCGTAAAACTGATGTCCTCTACAACATAATCCTCTGCATCAGGATATTTGAAGCTGACATTTCTAAATTCGACTTCGCCAACCCGATCCGCCTTGGAGGAAGTAAGCGATCCGTTCTGTAAGCTTGGTTTAGTATCCAGCACTTCGTTGATTCGTTTGGCAGAGACATGGGCGCGGGGCATTAATATAAAAATCATGATCAACATCATGAATGCCATAACCACCTGCATCGCATAGGATGAGAAGACAATCATATCGGAGAATAAGCCCATCTTCGCGGCACCATCGGCATTCTGAATCAATACAGCACCTACCCAATAGATAGAGAGACTTAAACCGCTCATAATGAGAGAAATACTTGGCATCAGCATGGACAATACATTGTTAGCGAAGAGATTCGTCCGGGTAAGCTCGTTATTGGCTGCTCCAAATTTATCTTCCTGATAGCTTTCCGCATTATACGCGCGAATAACACGCAGTCCGGTAAGGTTCTCTCTTGCAACACGATTAAGGTTGTCCGTCAGTTGCTGCAATCTTTGGAATTTCGGAAGCACGAGCACGATACATATGCCGACAATCAGGATTAACACGCCAATAGCGACACCGGTAGAGAGCGACCACTGCCAACTTTTGCCCGTGATCTTGAGCATCGCCCAGACTGCCAGGATAGGAGCCTTCAACAGCAGCTGCAGACCAATGACAATCAGCATCTGCACTTGCGTTATGTCATTCGTTGACCGGGTAATTAGACTGGCTGTAGAAAAGTTGTTGATTTCTTCCATGGAGAAGGACTGTACCTTATTGAACAATTTGGAGCGTAATCTTGAAGAGAAGTTAGCCGCGGTTCTGGCGGCAATGCCTGCCACAATAATGGAGGTGGCTAAGCTGCCGAGGGCACAGAGCAGCATCCAGACTCCGGCTGTAATAATTTCGCTCATTTCACTTCCCGGTGTCTGTATAAGACGGGTAATATCGCTCATATAACCGGGCAATTCCAAATCCAGCCATACCTGTGCAACAATGAAGAGGAGGCTAAACCCGACTAGAGCCCATTCCTTCGGTTTCAAGTATTTAAGTATAGTGACCATATCTCTGACTCCTTTATGTGGTGTTGCATCCATGATAACGAAACAAGATAAACTGAAAATTAACTTTTCTGAAAAAAATAAAAAGCCCTGAAAGAACCATTCAGTTCTTTCAAGACTAGAGTCAAAGTCCATCCGGTATTGTAATTGTAAACGTGGTACCTTGTGACGGGGTGCTGCTGCAGGCAATCGTTCCTTCATGCAGATGAATGATTTGGTTCACGATCGCCAATCCAAGACCATTGCCAGCAGTCGAGTGGGAAGTATCCTGCTGATAAAATTTATCGAAGATCTTGGGAAGACCTTCCGGGCTAATCCCGGAACCGTTGTCGCGGAACAGAATGACAATGGTATTTTCATTTTGCTTCATGTCAACTTCAATTAGGCCATTGTCAGGTGTGAACTTGATCACGTTATCCAACAAATTCAGCCAGACTTGATTCAACAGCTCTTTGTTTCCAGAGATATTGTAATCCTGAACGTTAACATTCAGTAACATATTCTTCTTCTCCAATTTGGCAGCAAGCAGCAGCACAGATTGGCGGATCTGCTCTCCAACATTAAACCGTACTTTGTTCGTTAAAATCGTCTGCGCCGCAATTTTTGAAAGCTCAAGAACATTCGAGGCGAGGGAGGCGAGTCTAGCTGATTCCTCAATAACAATGTCTAGATATTCATCCCGTTCCTCTTTGCTAAGATCATCATGCTTGAGTACTTCGGCAAATCCTTTGATCGAGACAATGGGGGTTTTGAATTCATGGGAGAA
The DNA here is from genome assembly GCF_038002865.1 of Paenibacillus sp. FSL H3-0321. Taxonomy (NCBI): domain Bacteria; kingdom Bacillati; phylum Bacillota; class Bacilli; order Caryophanales; family Paenibacillaceae; genus Paenibacillus; species Paenibacillus sp. FSL H3-0321. The sequence continues at coordinate 6,924,521 of NZ_JBBODH010000001.1, forward strand.
ATTATTGATAAAATCGGTTCGCAGAATTTCGATTCCCCCAAGCTCTTCGGCCATCCGGTTAAAGTTCTCCGAAAGAATTTTAAATTCCGGAGGACTTTTGAGCTGAAGACGCATGGAAAAGTCACCTTTGGCAAGCCGGTCCGTGGCTTCTATAAACATCCGGATGGATTTTACCATTTTCCGGCTTGTGACAGCCGAGATCGATGTACCGATAATTGTGCAGGCGATTAATGTCATTACGGGAAGCAAGGTGCCATCTTGGGAAATTTCTTCATTTAACAGACCAAAAACATTCGCAAGATAGAAGAGCAGCCCTGTAATCATAACAGTAATGAGAAAGATGACGAATACGGCAAGAGAGAAATAGAGGGGCAGAGAGATTCTGCTGCTGAGTTTGTTACTCATTTTGCTCATAGTGTTCTCACCGCCTTGTATCCCAGACCCCGAACAGAAACCAGTTCAAACTCCGGATAAGCTTCAAACCGTTTCCGTAGACGATTGATGTGTACATTAACGGTTGTATCCGTACTTTCATTTTCCATGCCCCATATTTCGTCCATGAGCTGGATTCGGGTGAAAATCCGCTCCGGATAGGATAATAGCTTATACAACAAATAAAATTCTTTTTGCGGAAGGGTCTGCTTCTCATCCTCCCGGGTTACCGTCAAGGCGTCATAATCAAGTATGACTTTACCCACTTCCAGTTTACGGGCAGTTGCAATTTGGGAACGGCGGAGCAGAGCTTGGATTCTGAGAAGCATTTCTTCGGTATCAATGGGCTTGGTCATATAATCATCGGTTCCAAGCCGGAACCCCTTCTTCTTATCTTCAGGGAGCTGTTTGGCTGTAGCCATAAGAATGGGGATCAAGCTATTGCCATCTCTTACTTCCTTTGCGAATTCATAACCATCCATATTAGGCATCATGATGTCCAGAAGGATTAGATCAATATGCTGTGAATCAAGGACCTCCAAAGCTTTAACTCCGTCTTCGGCAGTAACAACAGAATATCCTTCGCGTTTTAGAACAGCTTCAAGAAGTCTTCTTACATGCTTTTCATCTTCTACCACCAGTATGTTGATCATGATTTCACTCCAATTCATTTCATTGGGGGTTCAGGGTCATAATATCATCTTTCTTCTGCAATGAACAAACTGTTTGATGGAATTCACGCAGTATTCGCAAGCTAATCTCCTCCGACTTAAACAGCTGTTTGTGCAGCTTATCGTTCTAAATTCGCAGCTTGCTTCACACCCATTGAATAAAGAGTGCCGGAAAAATATACTGTGACTGTAAGCAGAAGTGCGGGAGGGGCGATGCAAGGTGAAGATTACGATTGAGGATATTCCGGAAGGCAGCGAGCCGGAAATTATCCTCAGGTGCAATGAACCTGACGACGCGTTGTTAAGGCTTATTTACTCCATTAAATCAAGCTCCAAAAAGCTGATTGGCCTGACCGGTATGCAAATGCATGTGATAAGTCCGGGGGATGTGTTTTATTTCGAGGCGGTGGACAACAAGGTATTTATTTATTGCCGGGAGAAGGTGTATGAGTCTCGTCTTAAACTGTATGAGCTTGAGGCCGATTATGAGCAGGGCGATTTTTTTCGGGCATCCAAGTCAACCATTCTTAATATTGCCAAAATCAAATCGGTCAGCCCGATCCTGTACGGGAAATTTGAGGCGCTGCTGCAGAATGGCGAAAAGGTGTACATTTCTAGGCAATATGTGCCTGTACTCAAGAAAAAATTAGGACTCTAAGGAGGCTTTTCGATGAAAGTCAGCAGCTATGTCTCACGCATCGCAAAGGATTTTCTAATCGCCTGCGGCTGTTTATTTGTCTTAACCGCGTTAGTGTTGACCTTATCTTCTACAGAAATGATGAAACCCTCCCTGCTCTGGCAAATTATATTAGCCGCTTCAGCCTTTACTTCCTTTAAATACGCATTGATTGATACCCCTGAACTGGGGAAAAGAGCGCAAAGGATCAGCTTCTATATATGTTTTGTGCTAGCGGATGTTTTTGTCATCGCATGGCTGTGGTTTTTCAGCTCCAGTCAGGTGATGGATAGAGAGATTCTGGTTGCTTTCGTCCTTGTGATTCTTGTGGTCAAAGGAATGGTGTATGCCATGATGCATATTGATGGACTGAAAGAAGCCAAACGGCTGAATGAGAAGCTGAGTGAATATGGCGATGGGGGAAAGAGTGACAGTTGATGGATAGGGAATTTATGTAACTTATAGGACTTGGCACCGTATATCATTCGAGATTATAAAAATGACCTTGGAGATGATACCGTGCAACTTGCCCGCTCCTCCTTAACCGACCTGCCCAGTAATGAAGAAAACCCGGATATTATTTTGCAGCAAGCGGTAAAGCTTTATCTGCAAAGGGTCCGCCAGCTTGAACCACAGATCCATGCCTTTGTTCCGGAAGAGCATCTGGAGGGGCGGTTGGCCTTTGAAGCGGAGCGCTTACTGGCTTCATCCGCTGCAATGGCAGACAAACCGGCTTTATGGGGAATCCCGGTTGCCATTAAGGATCTGTTGCATGTCGAGGGTTTACCCACTCGTGCCGGTTCCGCGCTTCCTCCAGAAGTATTGACTGATAAGGAGGGCTCATTGGTAAGACGTCTTCGCGACTTAGGTGTGCTAATTGCAGGAAAGACAGTGACCGAAGAATTTGCCTACAACGGGCCTATTGCTACACGGAATCCGCATAACACGGAACACACGCCCGGCGGATCAAGCGCAGGATCTGCGGCAGCGGTAGCCGCTGGTCTATGCCCCCTCGCAGTAGGCACCCAGACCTTGCGTTCTGTGATCGCACCGGCTTCCTTTTGCGGGGTGACCGGGTTCAAACCCAGCTATGGAAGAGTCCCGCTGGATGGAGTGATTCTGCTGTCGCCTTCTTTTGACACGATAGGCTTATTCACGCAGGATCTGCCAAGCATGGAAGTGGCTGCAGCCCATCTTGTTCCGGACTGGACCCCCCGCCGGGTAGATCGGAAGCCTGTACTCGGTATCCCGCGGGGAGTGTACGTGGAGCTGATGAGCCCGGAGGTCAAAGCCGCCTTTACTGCGCAAATCGAACATCTTGAGCAGTTGGGCTACCAGGTCCGTTATGCAGACATGCCATGGGAAGATGAGTTTATTTACGGGGACAGCATGCTGCGGTTCATTGAAGGGGAGATGGCGTGCGGGCATGCATCCTGGTTTGAGCATTATGCTGAGCTCTATGGTCCTCCGGTGAGAGAGGCTATTCTTAGAGGCAAAGCCATCCCGAAAGATGAACTGGGCGGGTACCGCAGGAAGCAATGGGTGCTGCGGGAAGAGCTGAAATCGCTGATGGTGAAAGAAGGGATAGATATTTGGGTGTCTCCAGCCCAAGGCGGAACCGCTCCGAAGGTAGCGGACAATAATACCGGATGGTCGGGAATGCCCGCCATATGGGGGTTTGCCGGATGCCCGACCCTCAGCCTTCCGTCAGCAAGCCTTGAGGGATTGCCGCTCGGTTTTCAGTGCATCGGAAGCTTTGGCGAGGATGAATGGCTGCTGGCCTGGGCCCGGGAAGTGGCTCGGGATTTGTGAAAATTCATATGCTTCACGCTATAAATTATCCTTCTATTGCCCGCCAACACTTGTGTGAAGTGTCAGGCGGGCTTTTTTCTGCTGTTCACATTGTTTTCCTATGTATACAAAAAAATGTTGCAATATGTAAGGAGTGTGCTATGATTTTTTTTGGATTAATAGTAATATTATTATTAATTAATTTGTATTTATATTAACTAAAGGGGTGCGCGCAAAATGTACACACATCACCAAAAAGCCATTGATGCCATTACTGCCAAGCTAAAGGTCAGGGAGGAGATTCTGGGAATCATTATCGGAGGCTCCATCGCGCATGGATACGCGAACGAAACCTCTGATCTTGATATTATGATTGTGCTTTCTGAAGAAGACTATCAAGAGGCATATGCAGCCAATGAACTCGGTTTTTTTGAAACGGAGTCCTGTCCCTATGAAGGGGGCTATGTGGACGGGAAAGTTGTATCGGTAGATTATATCCGCAAGGTTGCCGAATACGGAAGCGAGCCTGCGAAATTTGCTTTCAAGGATACGTTCCTCTCCTACTCCAAGGTTGAGGGTTTGGAAGAATGGATACAGGCGGCCTCCAGATATCCCATAGAGAAGAAGGAGGACCATATCAAAAAATTCTACGCACAATTTGAAACCTGGAAATGGTATTACTACGAGGGTTTGAAAAGGAATAACCAGCTGCTGATGGATTATTCCCGGACGAATGTTGTCCTGTTTGCCGGAAGACTGATCCTTGCCTTTAATGAGAAGCTGTTCCCTTCCTACAAGTGGTTACTGAAGGAGCTGGAGGCGGCCGAGCATAAACCGGATCAATTCATGCTCCTGATGAGTAATGTGATCGAGCTCAAAACTGCAGATTCTATCGAAGCTCTATATGCATCTATTGTTGCATTTCATGAATGGTACCCATCCGACAAGCATTGGTCGATTCAGTTCATGATTGACAGCCAGTTGAATTGGGTGGATGGCAATGTACCTATTCTCGACCTGTAGGAAAACGATAGACCGCAAGCAAGTCTTCTACCGGAATTGTAATTAATGCTGATCCCCGGATGAAATACTTGTGCATTTCTGCAGAGTCATATCCTTTCAGAACAAAGGTATACCCCGGCCTCAGGAATATAGCTGATGGATGCCCAGCGGCCGGTAACGGTTCCAATGACTTGTAAGGTATAAATGTCGATCAGCTGCAGCAATAGGCCATTCTGTTCTGCGATGAACTTGCGGGTACGCATACAGCGGGAATTAATCATCCGTGCCATCGTATATTGATCGCTGGCCGTGTACAACAACTCACCGCTGTCAAGATCATAAATCTGATCCAGAGGCTCTGATGTTCTGATTCCAAACTTTTTCAGATCTTCCCCGATATAAATATTGTCATAACACTCATCAAGTCCGCGTCTTTCCATCTGCCTGTCCTTTAGACCGTATGTACATAGTTCTGAAGAATTCTCGCTAAAATGCTGTTTGCATAGGAAAAGAGAAGATCCTCTCCGGCTGATGCCGGCATACCCATGGGCCGGATCACATTGGTCAATAATAAAAGTCTCGTCGATTGGCAGGTGATTGCGGACATTCTGAACGAACTGTTCCAGCGGAATAATGACCACACTTTGTATGGCTGTACCTTCGAGCATATCGTATTGGCTGTAATCCCATGCCGCCCTTTTCTCAGAGACTCCAATCCGGCCCGTCACAATCATAAGCTGTTCGATATGATCCTGTTCAAAGACTGAGGTGTATGATAAGTGTACGATCCGGTCATTCGGCCCGATCCTCTCGGGAACGGGGAAGCTCTGCCCAAGCTCGACGTCGATCAGCAGATATCCGGTAAATCCGGAGTTTCGTTTTTTGGAGAAGGGGTCCAGATCAGGCAGGCTAACCAATAGATAACGCTCGTTCAGACCATATAATCCCATTCGGCTTATTACCGAAACCTCCGTGCTTTCCGCCAGCTCATCCGTCAAACGAAGAATATAGACCTCCTTGGCCTGCATGCTGCGGCAATCCAGCTGATGAATCGCCAAGACGGCCGTCCGGCCTTCCCAGCTCAAATAGGTGTAATAAATCCAACGCCCGGCGTCCGAATAATTAAGGATATAGGGCTTATGGCCATAGCTGACAAAGTCCGTGGTATGGTTGATAAGATCATAACGGAGCACTCCGGCAAAAGGCCCGGATTCGGTGAGCGCTTCTTCATCCATAACGTCACTGACATAAAAGACAGCGTAGCGCTCATCGAGGGTAACCCCGGAGTAATCTACAAATTGATGATCAAAGCCATGCAGATGCAGCATTTCAGTCATTACCAAGCACAACTCCCCTACACATTAATAAAACAGAATATACCATGAATTACGTATAAAAGGTTAAGGCCACTGTGGAAAAAGAAAAACTAGGCATTAAAAGGGCACGAGCTCAGCTCGTGCCCTTTGCGTACCGCCGCAGAAACCTGACATTCACTTCTCCGCTACCTGCGGTATTTGGACGGAGACCCAGACGGAAAGCATTCCGTTTCAGTGCCGTTTTGACCTGCGAGGGGGAGAGGGAGGGGGAACGCTGCAGCAGCAACGCGGCTGCGCCGGAGACGATGGGTGTCGAGACGCTGGTGCCGGACAAGACAAAATATTGTTTATCTATTCTCAAATACGGATATTGGCGGGCTAACTGTGAGCCGGGAGAGCGCAGAGAGATGATCGTTTCGCCAGGAGCTACAATGTCAGGCTTCCTCCTTCCTCCCGGTGCCGGCCCGCGGCTGGAGAAATCGGTGATTTGGTCATCGCCTTGCGGCAGCGTCCGGCGGTCATCCACAGCCCCTACTGTAATAGACGAAGGGCTAACGCCCGGTGACTCAATTGTTCTGCGGCCTGGACCGCTGTTCCCGGCAGCAATCACGACGGTGAGCCCGGCTTTGACTGCTTTTTCTACAGCTTGGCAGAGCAGGTCGTCCTCACATGAAGTATTCACCGGTCCGCCGAAGGACAGTGAAAGAATGCGCAGCTTCAACCGCTTCCGGTGCTTAATACACCATTCAATCCCCTTAATAATCGTGGAATCATAGCCATCACCATTCTTATCCAATACTTTAATGCCCACAATTCCGGCTTCCGGTGCCGGGCCTCTGTATTTCCCCCGGCTTGCCCAGCCGTTGCCTGCGGCATCGCCGGCGATATGCGTGCCATGACCATTGTCATCATAGGGCTGTTTCCGGTGATTTATAAAATCCTTGAAGGCTATAATCCGGTTCACCGGCCGGGTCAGATCCGGATGCGGGAATACTCCGGTATCGAGAATGGCGATATGGATTCCTTTGCCCGTAAGCCCATCCGCTTGCCGAACGGCTGAAGCTCCGATTGACGGGGTGGCTATATTTAATGAAGTCGTTTTGATTGCGTCCAAATAGACCTTGTGAACTCCATGCCAGCAGCATATGCGTTCCAGACATTTCAATGATACCTGTGAGGATACCGCATTGAGCAGAGGCAGACGGCGGCTTACGATAAATGGCTGCGGGCCGATATGTCTGTGTAAAGCAAGAAGACGGGAGGATGTGATAGGGCGTTTAAACTGAATAATTACCGGAACGGCCACCGGTTTGTAGCCGGAGGCATAGGTTTGCCGGACTTTGTGTTTCAGGGGCCGATTTAATTTGGTGGCATGCTGCTGCAGCCATAACTGTGCGTTCATTGCTCAGTGATCACCTCTTCAGTCAGTGTATGCACAGTAAGATACGGTGGGTACGTATCTATGAACCTAGGACACTACCACATTTTAATACAAGTAGGCCATTGTAGTTTCAGAGAGCACGGGAAATGAATCTAATAGTGTATCCTATAAGAAAGTGGTGAAGAGTAAATGAAGCCAGTGGACAAGAAGACTCTTATGGCAAAACGGGCACTTATGGCAAAAAAAGCGCTTATGGCCCGCAAGGCAAAGGCATCCGCAGTGAAAAAGAAACGCAGAATTAGACAAAGCCTCGACAGATTTATCGTAATTGCTACGAATCTGTCTAATGCACCAAGAGATACAAGTGGATGGACAGCCAGCTTAACCAACGCAGGCATAACAACAACAGCCGATTTTGATGATTTTGGTGTGGCCAGATTCCCCACAATCACTACGTTAACAACGGTACCGTATCTTTTGAGAATAAGAGATGCCAACGGAAATCCGGTAGTCAGCCGAAATGTTCCTGCAGACCGTGAATTTTTCATCGCCAGATTCTAATCTGGGGTGATCCATGGATGTGACATAGTCTAAACAGCGTGCGCCGATGCAAGACGGTGTGCGCTGTTTGTTATGAGTTGGAAGCAAATTAGAGTAAACTGGAATTGTAATGTTTTTCCTGTAGCCGCATCAGCTTGGTATTCAGACTGGAGGAGTGTTCTATGTACGAGTGGATCAAAGACCATTGCTTGCTGGAATATAGCGCCAAGCAGGAGCGGTTTGAATTGGACAGGTTAACTGGTTTTTATAAGAAAAGACTGACGATGGACAAGCCACCTTCCGGGATGACGGTGCTCGGGCAATATTTCATTGCTTCGAGTGTGTTGGACGACGAATCCTTCGCCCAGGTAATCCCGGTACAGGACGAAGAGTTTAGAGCCATATTGATGGAGCAGGTGGCGCCACATTTTACAGTAGTAAGGGAAGCCGGCCATGAAGGTGTAATAGAATCACTTTTTCTGGAGCAGCTCAGACCGGAATCGAAGATATTGTTCGAGGAGACGAAGACCGGGATAGTGCCCGTAATACAGGATTTGTACCGTCACAAGGATATGAGCAGCCATTACCATAGAGGCAAGAGACAACTGATTCATTATCCTGTGAATTTGAAGCTGCTTACGCCCTATGATGCGCCAGATGTGCAAGAACTGCAAACGCTGCTGAGGAAGTTCTATTTCAAATCCGGGGGAGAATCCAGTCTGATGCCGGTCGGCTGGGTGTTTGAGGATTCCTTACGGGATTCTGCCCTGCTGCGGTTTCTTGCCGGATTTGTCCCATATGTTACGATGCTCGTGGATGCAGACAGCAACGAAGTAGTAGTGCTGCGGATGGGCGAAAATGAATTATCACATACGCTTCAATTGAATTCAGCTAAGCCGCAGCCGCCGCGCAGACACAATAATTTTTTATATCTGGATATGGGCATTGGATTGGTCTTTGTGGTTGATTTGGCCGGGCAGCCAGCGGTGGAGGATTGGAAAGATATCCGGGAGAAACAGGGTTATTATTTGCCGGAGGACAGTGACTTTGCAGATTTTGATCATGAGACTGCAGCGCCGATTCCTGAGGGCATAGGACTTTTTTTTGATTCGGATTTCGCGAAAGCGATGGTTGAGGCGGTTAACCGGGAATTGCGGCTTTTTAATGCCTTGGGAGGAAAATGATGGAGTCTATTTCACCCGGCAATATTTTGATCAACGATAGCTGAATTACAGAAATCGGTAAACTTAATCCTTACTGAGAAGACCAATAACACTTATTATTGCTCCTAGTAAAATAGTCAGAAAACTCAAGCTGGGATATCTGACCTTGTAATCAACGATAGCATTAAAAATGAGTCCTAAAAAAATCAGTTCGGCGCCAAATAACATTAGTTTCTTTCCAGTCAGATTTTTGCGAAAAAACGATAATGCCAATAGGATGCCTATAATGATTGTAATTCCTAATAAAGCATTAATGATCAAAAAACCGTTCTCGGATAAATAAAAAAGGTTAGAGCCAGGAGTCTCATCCAAGGTTATTTCCTCCATTCTAAGTTAACCATGCCTACAATATTGGCTGGTTATTTTATATTTTGAATGTACCATTTATTTGAAAATTATTCCATGCAGGAATAGTGGGAAGGATTGACAAGCCTATTATTATTTAATAATCTTCGTTATAGCACAAGCGTTATTCATAGGGGAGGTGCAGATCGTGCCGCCGAAATCAGATATTACGAAAGAGCAAATTATTCAGGCGGCATTTGCCATTGTGCAGGAGCAAGGGCTTGAAATGTTGTCAGCCCGAAATATCGCGCAGAAGCTGAATTGCTCCACCCAGCCGATTTACAGCTTGTACGGAAATATGGAGGAGATCAAAAGTCTGGCATATCAGAGGGTTGTAGATCATGTGCGTTACAGCATGACAACTTATGAGGATGGGTACTATTCACCTGCTCTCAATTTGGCTATCGGATTTTTGCATTTTGCCAAGAAAGAACAGCATTTGTTCAGATCTGTGTATCTCTCCGGTTATAAGAGCTATGATCTGGATCAAGAAGAATTTATAGGCGAAGCCATAAGCATGGCCTATATGCGTCATAGCAAACGGCTCAATTCAGCCTCAGAACACAGGCTTAAGCGGGTTTTTCTAAATCTCGCGATCTATTTAATCGGGCTGGGAACCCTGATCCACTCAAGTACGAAGAATCTGGAGATTGACGAGGCAATAATCATGGTCAGGGAGATGTATGAAACTCTGCTCCTGAGAGAAAAAGAGGGAATGAGCTGTGAATAGCGGTCTGGCGTTATTTCTTCAAGAAATCAGATTAAGATATTAGCAGTTGCTATTTTCTTCTCGATGAGTATACAATAGATTGAATTAAAATACTGGAAGAGGTGGAAATATGAAGCGGGAACGGAAGAGCGGCGATCGAACAGCACTTTCATTTTCAAATCTTCATATTTTCATTTTATTGAAACACTAAAGCATTTTATGCTTTAGTGTTTTTTTATTATACGGAGGTGTAGAGATTGGTAAGGTACAAAAGAGTTCTTATTAAACTAAGCGGCGGGGCAGTGGCAGGAAAGACGGAATTTGGTTTTGAACCGGAAAAAATGGAGCATATCGCGAGTGAAATTATGTCCGTGGTGGAACTGGGCGTTGAGGTTTCACTCGTGATCGGAGGAGGCAACATATTCCGTGGTAACATGGCGGAGAGCTGGGGCATAGAAAGAGCGGAGGCTGACAATATCGGCACGCTCGCGACCGTCATCAACAGCTTGATGCTGCGTGGAGTACTCAAGGCCAAATCTGACAGAGAAGTGCGCGTAATGACAGCAATACCGACTACATCCGTTGCTGAACCGTATATCCGTCTAAGGGCAATTCACCATTTGGAAAAAGGGTATATCGTGATTTTTGCCGGAGGGAACGGTCAGCCCTATGTGACAACAGACTATCCTTCGGTTCAACGAGCGATCGAGGTGAATTGTGATGCCCTGCTGGTTGCCAAACAAGGGGTGGATGGTGTACTTAGTGCAGATCCTAAACATGACAGGGCGGCCAGAAAGTTCAAATCCCTGCATTACAACGATGTGCTTCAGCATAATTTGAAGGTCATGGATCAGTCAGCATTCATCCTGGCCAGGGATTATCATCTCCCGATGCATGTGTTCAACTTTGACCAGCCGGGTTCCATGAAAGACATTTGTGAAGGGATCAATCACGGAACGATCATTAGCGGAGAATCTCTTCTGGAATTGGAATGAGTGGCATGTTTTATTCCATGAATAAGAAGGTGTGGAGTGCAATAGCTTAGTTTGTCAATATACGATTAGCTAATAAACTTAAATATTAGTGATTATGTACAATCGGTTGGCAGGAATTTAGCTATAATGACAATAAACCTAACATTTATATTTAAAAGGCGCAGCATTCAAGATATAATGTGGCCATCAGTATCAGCGTGAAGGTTGGCGGCGGATAGCCATGCACTTTGATATCCTAAAGATGCCATTGAAAGGTCTGAGGTATGATGAACCTGGAAACTTTAAATGAACGAGTACAAACGGACCTTTCCTATTTGGCCTATGGCGGTACGGACTGGGTACGTCCTCTGGAGCATCTGGAAGGGCATGTCTACGATGTTGTTATTGTCGGAGGCGGTCAAAGCGGTTTGGGAGCGGCTTTTGGACTGCTGCGTGAACGGATATCCAACATTCTGGTCATTGACGAGAACAGTGAAGGGTCAGAAGGGCCTTGGGAGACCTATGCCCGGATGGTTACACTGCGCACACCCAAGCATTTGACCTCCATTGATTTGGGGATTCCATCCCTGACCTTCCGCTCCTGGTGGGAAGCGCAGGCTGGTCCCGAGGGCTGGGCGGCCATGGACAAAATCCCGCGCGGTGAATGGATGAACTATCTGCGCTGGTACCGGCAGGTGCTCAGACTTCCTGTCATCAATGAGGTGAAGCTGAAGCTGATTGAGCCTGGAGAAGAGGGGCTGCACCGCCTGCACATTGCCGGCCCGGGAGCACCCTCCGGGTTGCTGCTGGCCCGGAAGGTGGTGCTGGCAACCGGCATTCAGGGTGGCGGTGAGTGGCATGTGCCGCCGCTCATTGCCGGGAATCTGCCGGAGCATCTGTACGCACATACTTCGGAGGCCATTGATTTCAGCGCATTGAAGGGCAAAAAAATCGCCATTCTGGGCGGTGGGGCCTCAGCCTTCGATAATGCTAATTACATGCTCTCCGAAGGTGCAGCCGAAGCCCATGTCTTTGTACGGCGGGAGAAGCTGCCGAGCGTCAACCCGATTCGCCAGATGGAAATGTCGGGGATGATTGAAAGGTTTCATACATTGGAGGATGACGATAAATATGCGGTGATCTCCCATTTCTTCAAGTACAATCAGCCACCGACCAATGATACCTTTGCCCGTGCCGCGGCTTGGCCCGGCTTCACGCTGCATCTCGGCTCCCCGTGGCTTGATGTGCAGGCTGCTCCGGGAGGAGCGGTAGTAACAACTCCCAAGGGAGAGTTTGCCTTTGATTATATTGTGGTCAGCACCGGCCTGCTCAGTGATCCCGGCCTGCGTCCCGAGCTGCGGCTGGTTGAGCGCTATATCGCCCGCTGGAGCGACCGCTATCAAGCTCCGGAAGATAAGGCGAATCTGCTGCTTGATGACCATCCTTATCTCAGCCCGGGGTTTGCGCTGCAAAGCCGTGGGGAAGACGGGAAGAAGCTGCTGCATGGTTTGTTTGTATTTAACTATTCCGCTTTAGCCAGCTGCGGGTTGTCCGCTTCGGCGATTTCAGGCATCCGGAACGCCATACCCAAGCTTGTAACCGGGGTGGCCGATCAGCTCTTCGGGGATGACCGTGAGAGGATTCTGCAATCTTTTTACTCCTATAATGAAATTGAATTTACCGGAGATTTGTAAGGGAAAGCTCTCTTGAGAAATCAAGAGGGCTTTTTGCTATAATAAAGAGGTTCATATTTCTTCTGCAGATTGGAGTAAGACCATGACCTATCGCAATTTGGAAGAGTGCATTATAGATTTGGAGAAGCACGGGCATTTGATCCGTATTCATGAGGAAGTGGATCCCCTGCTGGAGATGGCAGCGATCCACTTAAAGGTTTATGAGGCCGGCGGCCCTGCATTATTATTTGAAAATGTCAAAGGCTCGAAGTACCGTGCGGTGTCGAACCTCTTCGGGACCATCGAGCGCAGCAAGTTTATATTCCGGGATACCTGGGATTCTTCGCAGAATGTCATCGCGCTGCGCAATGATCCGATGAAGGCGCTCAAGCAGCCCTTTAAATATATAGGTACAGGGCTTGCCGCGAGAAAGGCTCTGCCGCTTAAGACACTCGGGGGTGTTCCGGCCGGCTTCGAGGAAATTCAAATCTCCGACCTTCCGCAGATTAAGCACTGGCAGGGAGACGGTGGGGCTTTTGTAACCTTGCCGCAGGTGTACTCGGAGGACCCGGACAAGCCGGGTATAATGAATTCCAACCTGGGTATGTACCGTATTCAGCTCAGCGGCAACGAGTATGAAGTGAATAAGGAAGTGGGGGTTCATTACCAGATCCACCGCGGCATCGGAATCCACCAGTCCCAAGCGAACAAGCGGGGCGAACCGCTTAAAGTGAGCTGCTTCATCGGCGGTCCTCCCGCACACACATTGTCTGCTGTCATGCCGCTGCCGGAGGGCTTAAGCGAAATGACCTTTGCCGGCCTGCTGGCCGGACGCCATTTCCGCTACAGCTATGTAGACGGCTTCTGCATCAGCGCTGATGCGGATTTTGTAATTACCGGGGAAATTCATCCCGGTGAGACCAAACCGGAAGGTCCCTTTGGCGACCACTTGGGGTACTACAGCCTGGTGCATCCTTTCCCGGTCATGAAAGTACATAAGGTGTATGCCAAGAAAGGGGCAATCTTCCCGTTCACCGTAGTGGGACGGCCGCCGCAGGAGGATACCGCCTTTGGGGAATTGATTCATGAACTGACCGGAGGCGCTGTGAAGCAGGAGATCCCGGGAGTGAAAGAAGTACACGCGGTCGATGCTTCGGGTGTACATCCCCTGCTGTTTGCCATTGGCAGCGAACGGTACACGCCTTATCAGCAGTTGAAGCAGCCGGCGGAGATTCTTACCATCGCCAACCGGATCCTGGGAACCGGCCAGCTTAGCCTGGCTAAGTATCTGTTCATTACGGCCGAGGAGGACCGGGCCATAAGTACTCATAATGTGGTTGATTTCCTGACCTATATTCTGGAGCGGATTGACCTTCACCGCGACATTCATTTTCAGACGAATACGACGATTGATACGCTTGATTATTCCGGCACAGGGATGAACAGCGGCAGCAAGGTGATTTTTGCAGCAGTGGGAGAGCAGAAGCGAAACTTGTGCACAGAAGTGCCGGAGGTTCTGTCCCGGCTGCAGGGCTTCGGTGAGGCCAGAATGGTGATGCCGGGCGTTGTTGCCCTGCAAGGTCCGGCATTCATTAATTACAAGGAAGCGCAGCAGCAGCTAAGGTCTTTGTGCACTGCCATTGAGGAACAAGGTCCGCTCCCTTCCTTGCCGATGATTATTCTGTGTGATGACAGCGGGTTTATGAGCGGGACCCTGAACAATTTCCTATGGGCGACCTTCACCCGCAGCAACCCTTCGCATGATATATATGGCGTGAACAGTGTAGTGGAGAATAAGCACTGGTCCTGCGACAATGTCATTATAGACGCCCGTACGAAACCGCATCAGGCCCCGCCGTTAATCCCGGATCCTGAGGTGGAGCGTCATATTGAGCGGCTTTTTGCAAAGGGAGCCATCCTGGGAGGCCTGCGTAAATAAAACTGCAGGTTATTCCCTTGGCGGGGAGTTTGGAGAAAATAGTATATTGGAACGGAAAACCGCAGCAAATGTCGCTGCGGTTTTTTATGTCGGCTCAAAGTCGCGCTTTTTCGGAAATCAGTTTTTGTCATATTTTCGCGAATTCCGTGCGCAAATAGGTAACATTGCTGGATCAAAGCCGTAACCTGCGCGGCAGGGAGTGGTCTGCAGAAAAAATTTTAATGCAATATACAGGCAGGACAGATTGCCAAATGATACGGATAGAAGAAACGCTAAGAGTGAAAATAATAGATCGGCGAGAGACAACTTATAAGTGAATTAGACCAAGAAGGCCAGGCCTAGCCTGGCTTTCTATCGCTGAGCGAGCCAGTTGAACCGAAATTTATTCCGGATTCCCGGGCTGAGATGGATGGACCCCATAAACGAATGCAGTCATATTTTGGTGATTATTAATGATATGAAATAGAAAAAAATAATAATGATGTAATATTCGACAAAAAATTCCTTACATTTCAAATAAAATATGTTAGGATAAAAAATGCAATAGTACAAACGTTTGCACAACTTCTGATTTATGCTTTTTCGAGAGATAAAGGGGGCGTACTGAGTTGGTGTGAAAATATTTGAAATTATGTGAAAAGAAAAGAAAGTGAATGTAAGGGAGAGGAAAGGGGATTAGGCAATGAAATCAGAACAAGCAGAATATGCAGTATCGGAGAAGATGCCGGCACTGGTATGGTGTTCCGAGGGACTGAATCTGTCTGAACTGGACATCCCGGCGATCACGCTATTAACTGATGTCAAAGTAAAAATTCATATGACGGGGATCTGCGGAACCGATCTGGCTGTCATCACAGGAAAAGAACCTGGTATTTCTGGAGTGATACGCGGTCATGAAGCTGTAGGGACTGTCGTTGAAACCGGGGCGAATGTGACAGGCCTGAAAATAGGCGACAGAGTAGTCATTGATCCCAATCAAAGCTGCGGCGAGTGCAGATTTTGCCGTCAAGGCAAGGAACATCTCTGTATAGGAACGGATGGACGGGGTATGCCAATTGCCGGATTGAACAAAAATGGCACTTTTGCTCCCTGGTTCGTTACTGAAGAAAAGTATTTGTATAAATTACCTGAACAAATGAGTTGGGAAGCGGCAGTGGCCGTTGAACCACTCGCCTGTGTTCTGCATAACTTCCGTGAGAGCGGGATCCGCGCAGTTGACTCGGTGTTAATTCTTGGTTCCGGTCCGATGGGACTTTTATGTCAAATAGTTGCTAAACGTATGGGATGCACCACTATTTCCACGGAAATCAATGCAGGCCGGCTTGCAAAGGCGAAGCAAATCTCTGACTATGCCTGCCCGCCGGAGGAGCTGACCCCGGAGCTGGTGTCCAGCCTACTGGGAGAGAAGAAATTTAACATCGTAATGGATACGGTGGGCACACAGATGGAGATGGCGGAGCAGTGGGTGGAGCGCGGCGGTACGATAATCCCCTTCGGCATCAATGGAAAATATCAGTATACAATCTCACCAACTTTTTATACCCAGAATGCAGTACGGCTCCTGGGAGCCGGTGAATATCTGAACACCTTTGGAGATGCATTTCAGTTTGTGAAGGATGTACCGGAAGTATCCTCCCTGATTACACGCAAGTACAGTTTGAATCAATCCGGGACCGCCATTCAGGAGTTGCTGGGGCATATGCCGGATCATGCAGCTTCTTCGGACAAGCCGGTTCTAAAAACGGTGTTCGTTTTCTGAAATGAACTTTCATAGGGAGATGCGCTCAATGATCAGACAGGACGAAAGAATAAACCGGATGCTTGAATATTTTGCTGGCTGCCAATTTAAAAAAGTGGAACCCATCTGGATACCCGCTTTGTGGAACGAGTGCGGCTATTTGTCAGCCTTGGATAACAAGGATGGCGAAATTCTCGTTGATCCGGCAGGGTTTATGGTTAAGCATCTGCAGTACTTGCTTGAGTTGTCTTCGGGTTATGTCAATATCGACCAGACAGATTTAGATAATAGTGTCATCTATTGCTCCTTGCTCCGTTATACCTCAGCCTGGGATTATAACCATACCGGAAATATCCAATCCGGAACGTTTCTGAAATTTATGATTCTGTTGCCAATGCTAAAAAAAATGAATGTCAATATCCTGTACTTGCTGCCTGTAACCCAGTACAGCCATTTGAATCTCAAGGGAGATATTGGTTCGCCGTATGCCGTGTACAGCCTGTTTGATTTAGATGAGAATTTACATGATTCGTTGCTGGACGGTATGGAGAACCTGACCATCCATGATGAGCTGGCGACCTTGGTTGAGGCCTGCCATTTGCTGGATATCAAAGTAGTCCTTGATTTAATTCCGCGGGTGAGTGCAAGAGATAATGTTTTTTTGGCAGAACACCCGGAATGGTTTTACTGGATTGATCTTAATGTGCTGCCGGGATTCCAGCCGCCGAAAATCGCCGAATTGGAGTTCTTCGCCGAATGCACACCTGATAAGCTGGAAACCATTTACCGCAGCGAAGAAACCTTGGTTTTTCTGAATCAATTCCGTCTGCCGCCGAATGAACTGGATGCAGCCCTTTGGAGTGACCTCAAACGGCGCGCGCTTGAGTCAGGAGAATCCATATTGCCGATGATCGAACGTGAGATGGGGATTACCCCGGCCCCCGCACATTCGGATTGGATTAATGATGTTCAGCCAATCTGGACAGATGTTGCCTTCTTTCGCCTGTACAATGATGCCTCTCCATTGGTCCGCTCTTATTTACCTGAAGGACAGCCGCCATACGTACTCTTTGATACGATCAAGTGTAATGTATACCCGGGAGAGGAGCCGAACCGGGAATTGTGGAACACGCTGATAGAGGCTGCTTCTTTCCAACTGAACACTTATAACATTGATGGTTTCCGGATGGATATTGGACACACGCTCCCGGTTCCCTTACAGGAATCTATGTTCAAGGTGATTAAAGATATTAAGCCAACAGCGATTCTGATCAGTGAGGATTTATTCAATCGAAACCACCGTGAAGCGGCAAGAACCGGATACAATGTGATGTTAGGCAGCGGGTGGAACATCATGACCGATATCCGTGTCGAACGTTTGGAGGAGTACCTGCGGGAACTTCCGGAGTTGCAGATCCACGTATTTGCCTGCTCGGAAACGGCGGATACTCCAAGAATTACAAGCCGGGGCGGGGTGGAGCTGGCCCGTCTCATGACGGTGTTCAATTATTTCCTTCCGAACGGAATCCCCTATCTGACTACAGGAATGGAAGTATATGAGGAGCAGCCGCTCAATTGCGGTCTCGGGGACAATACCGGCGGTGCAGATATTCCAAAAGCTTTTTTCAATACCATGACGATCAATTGGACTAATGAATCCACATTGCTGCCGCTCCTGGAGCAATTAAAGCAGATAAAGAGACAATACTCTAATCTGCTGAAGCCAACGAACTTTTATCTTTCCGATTCACAAGGCGATATCATGATCTACTCTTACTATTTGAAAGATGAGCTGTTCAGTGTTTGTTTTAATTTGAACCCGGAAAAAGAGCAGACATTAAAGACTGAACTTATCTATCCGGGGGCTAAAAAGACAAATCTGCTGATAGAAAGCGAACAGGGCGGATGGAACAAGCCTGGCAGTGAAGAAACCTATGAGATGCGGCCTTATCAGGCGCTCGTACTTTTAATGGAACTGATCAAATGACCAAGGAGGAAGGACTGCTATGGACAAACAAACCGTGCAGCAACAGCAACTGAATATCTGGCATGAATTCGATGGGAAGGGAGATACCTCCATAGAGGTGTTGGAGCAGCTCTGCCGTCAGTATAGCTCTGAATTCGGCGTTCCCGTTATTCCGAAAGTCATGAATATCTCCATACTGACCGCTGGCTTGCAGCAGGTAAAAACTGCCGGGGCTGGTCCGCAAATGGCGCTGGTTCCAGCAGATATGGCCGGCTATGGGGAAGCAGCCATGTACTCGGAGATTCCAGAGAAATTCTGGTCCATGTCCGGTTCCACTGATAAGGATATCCGTTACTCCATGCGGTCGAGCGACAGACAGTATGGTATTCCTATTCTGAAAGGCAATCATCTGGTGCTTTATTGCAACTCGGAAATCTATCCGGAGGCTCCAGCTTCGTGGGAAGCGATTGAACAACAGGCGGAGGAGCTCATGGCTAAAGGAATTGTTCCGGTCGCTTCTGATCTGGCGGACCCGTATTGCTTTATCCCATTCCTGACTGCATTTGGAGGCTGGCCGCTGAAGGATGGGAAACCCGATTTGTCAACTCCGGAAATGGAAGCGGCCCTGCGGTTTGTTCAGCGGCAAACGGCCCAAGGGGTGCTTGGCAGTTTTCACGGTTCAACTGAACTTCTGGACCGTTTTATCGCCGGAGAGATTGGTGCCATCATTTGCGGGGAATGGATTTACAATTATTTAGACCTTCATATGAGAGACAGATTGCTTGTAGGTGCGCTGCCGACTATTATTGGCAACCCGGCAGTCTCGATGGCTTCGTCCATCGGTCTGGTATTTCCGCAGAATTCGTTGGAATCGGAGCAAGCGGACGAGCTTCTATCATTTGCCGCTTATCTGCTGAGTGAAAGCAGTCAACGGGAATGGGCGGAGCGGGTACAGCGGATTCCAGTGCATACCGGGGTGTTGGAGGACATCAGGGTTACCGCCTCGCCGGTCAGGGCTAAATTAATTTCCTGCCTTGAAAGTGCGCGTAACATGCCGATTGAGCCGGTTATGAGGGATGTCTGGGATGCCATCTCCGCAGGTTTAAAACATTTATCACAAGAAGACGCCGCGAGATTATTGGTGTTAATGGAAGAGCATGTGAGCAGCAGCAGCAATCAATAAACTCTATTGAGAAGAGGGAAAACCATGAAAACAACTATTTTTAGCCAAGTGTCAATCGACGGAAAGCTTACTTTAGGTGCGGGGCAGTCCAGCAAACAGTTGTTCAGTATGTTCGAGGAACCTGATATTCAATACATTCATAAATTCAGGGGTTTAGTTGACGCTATCATGGTAGGGAAAAATACCATACAAAATGATGATCCGATGCTGACAAACCGGTATGAGGAGAATAATAACCCGCTGAGGATTATCCCCACCTCACATATGGATATTTCGCTGGACAGCCATGTTTTTGCCGACAACGGCAGAACGCTGATCGTTACCACTGAAAATGGCCAGGATCCTGAGAAGATAAGTATTTTGAAGGACAGGAACAAAGAGGTGTTAATCTGCGGAGAGGACAAAGTAGATTTTGTGAATTTGTTCCGTGAATTGGAGGAGAGCTACAACGTGCACAGCATTATGATAGAGGGCGGCGGTTTTCTAAACTGGAATGTATTTGACCAGGGTTTAGTAGATGAAATCATCTTAATGCAGCTGCCGATTATTATCGGAGGCGAGACCAATATAACGCTTGTTGACGGCAAGGGATATAATGACCTGAGCTTTGCAAAGAAGTTCAAGGTTGTCGAAGTTCTCCCGCAAAAAAACTATACACTGCTTCGTTATCAGAAGGCTGTATGACGACGATGGGAGGGCCCGGTAATGTTAAAAGATTCAAAGGCGGATTTTTATAGCAATATCTATAAAATAGCAATTCCTGTAACTCTGCAAAGCCTGATTATGGCACTGCTAACCTTAACCGATCAGCTGATGGTCGGACAACTCGGCGATGTGGCCGTTGCTTCTGTAGGCATCTCCATAAAAATATACGGGATTATAACTGTAGTATTGGCCGGACTGGCGACAGGAGTATCCATTTATGCCGCACAGTTCTGGGGGAAGAAGGATGAGAGAAGCACAGCGCAGCTGCTGGGATTAGGACTGCTTCTAGGGATGGGCATCTCGATTATTTTCACGTTGCCCATTCATTTCTTCCCGCAATTCAGTCTCAGCTTATTTACTAAGGACCAGCGGCTGATCACAGAGGGGTCCGGTTTTCTGAAAGTGATCTCTCTGAGTTATATTCCGGTCATGCTGACGATGATCTATTCCGCTATATTGCGTGCTACAGGACATGTGAAGCTCCCTATGATAACCAGCATAGCTGCAGTGTGTATTAATATTATACTTAACTATCTGCTAATTTTCGGGAAATTCGGCTTTCCGGAATGGGGGTTAAAAGGAGCAGCCATTGCTACACTTATCGCCCGCTTGTTTGAATGCTGCTTTATCATCGCAGCTGCCTATAAGCTTCGTCTTCCCGGAGCAACCCATATCCGTGACTGGTTCGGGGCATCCGGGACGCTTCTTGGGAAGTTCCTTCGCACTACGTATCCGATCGTATTGACCGAGCTGATTTGGGTGCTGGGTGAAACTGTGTACGCCATTATTTACAGCCGGATGGGAACTTCTGAAATAACCGCGATGACGATAACCTATCCGCTTCAGAGCTTAAGTATCGGTTTATTATCCGGGCTCTCTAGCGCGGCCGGCATCATGATTGGGAATAAGCTGGGGGCCGACGAGCAAGATGCGGCACTGGATTTTTCCAAGCGGTTCATTAAGCTGGGTATCCTGGTTTCCCTTGGAATCGGCGTGTTGATTGCCGTATTTGCGCCTTTGTATGTATCTATCTTTCAGGTGTCAGAGGAAGCGCATCTCATGGGAACCCGCCTGGTTTGGGTATTCGCTGCATTCCTGTGGGTAAAGGTTGCCAACATGATATTGGCGGGCGGCATTCTCAACAGCGGCGGTGACAGCAAGTTTGTATTCGCGATGGAATCCACTGCGACATGGCTGATCGGTGTCCCTTCCGGATTATTAATGTCATTTGTCTGGAAACAACCTGTATTTCTGGTGTACATGATATTGTCCATGGAAGAAGTGGTTAGACTTAGCATTGGACTGATACGAATATACTCCAGAAAATGGATGAAAAATTTGGTTGCTGACATATCTGCATAAGAAGGAATGGATGCGGGGGAGAGATCCCCCGTCTTGCTTTATTGCAATACAATGGAAACCGAATTGCCAAAAAAAACAGATTACCATTATACACGATGATGCCAAAACTATGAAATATATATTTCAATTGACCAACGGTAAAACTATGGTTATATTTGTAATATAATAAAATTTCTCTCATATGTTGCTACGAGTTGATTCTTAAGGAGTGGTTTACTTGATAGCTACAACCACGATCCGCAGCGAGTTGGATAACCTCATGAAACAAAAAGGCTGGAATATGAGTAATCTGGGTAGAACCATCGGTATAAATGTAGGATCTATAAGCTCCATATTAAAGGGCAATAAGGTAATGAGCGTGGATCAGGTTGACAGGGTGACCGCGGTGCTTTCGTTGCCTGCGGGTTATTTTTACGAAAACTATATTCAGGAAAGCATGATAGAAGCGACGCCTAATTGGCGAAGAATTGGCCCGTTTCTTTACCGCTGCGCAGAACTAAATAAACTGGATTGTGTTCTGAAGACGGTTACTATTCTTCTGGAGGAATTAACCTACGCACCCTTACTCTTTGATGTTGCCAATGATTTTTTCAAGAGAAACTGGAATGACTCTGCCGCGATTCTGTATGATAATGTAGCCAGATGTGAAATCCGCCAGCATTCCGAACGTTTGGCCTTCTGTCAATACCGTCTCTTCACGCTTAGCATTGGAGATGACCAAATTCAGAACTTTAAGGCGGCCTGTCAGTTTGAACCTTTTGTCGAACGTTTGGATGAGAAGGATCAGCTGGATGCACTTAAAGATTTAGCGAATATCTACCGTTCTTTACGGCGGTGGGACAAGGTTGAGGAGCTTGCCCAGGAGATGGGCCGGAAGGCCCGGATACAGTATTTTAGCAAACACCGCAAAGAAGAAAGAATGCAAGAGGACTTGGCAACCAGCCTACCGCTCTTTGTATACATAGCCTATTCGAACCTGCTTCTTGCAAGTGTATGGGACGCCAGAGGGGATTTTCAGCAAGCCTTGGAATGCACCTATGCTTATGCCGATCTTAGTTGGGTCAAAGAGACGGACCCTGAGACGTTACATTGGATTGAATTATTCCAGCATTGGGCACAGGCAAATTCTTATGTTAACAAGCTGATGGCTGGGGACCAGAGTGTGCTTCCCGATTATGTTGCACTCATTGAAGGAAAAAAAGAAATTTTCGCAGAACTTCTGAATATCATGGAAGCGGCTAACTGCTACGATATTAATGTTGATTATATTTTGGAGAAATTTGAGTCCCAGATTCTCTTCTATGAATATGACCTGAATTCTGATTTGTACACGCAACAAGTCATTCCTGAACAAATTGCCAGGTTGTACTATCAGATGTCAAAATACTATTTTAATAAAGGAATGTATTCACAAGGATTTGATTATCTTTTTGAATCTTTGGAAAAATATACTACAAAAAACAATAATAATGCTATAATAAATTGTGTAGGCTTATTTGAGAGTTTTAAAGAATATGCGCTGCCTGAAACATTGACTCAGTATCAAAAATTTATTCAAAGGGTGTGGGAAAAAAATGAAAAAGAAGCTGATCTCTATATTGGTAGCTACTAGCTTTTTAGCAATTTTGTTCTTACCGATTGTGTCCTCTAACCATTCACGGATTGTAGTGCTTGGTGAACAGATTGGCGGATGTTAATCAAGCTGCTATATCACAGTTTTGAGCAATTTGATTCGATCCAATAGTCGTCATTTTCATTGCACTTCCCTTGCAGCTATTGATTCTTTCAAGCACGTATCTTTAAAGTTCTCTTTCATATTTCAGTCTACATATTCGTCTTAGCCATCACCGGATGAAATTGAAAGCCGTTCTTCCCATATCAGGGTTGGACGGTTTTTATTTGTAAAAATATACTATAAATAAAAATTTATGATTAACTAATCGAGCAGGCTTATTAAGGAGTTTTAAGGATTCTGCGTTGCCTGAATCACTGACACAGTATCATAAATTTATCTTCAAAAGCCGAAAAGACTCCGACCTCTATAGGCGGAGATGAATCGGCGGTTTTCAACTATTCAACGAACGTATGTGCTATACTGTAAGAAAATACTATAAAAGGGGGTGTCGAACATGATCGTTCATCAAGCGTATAAATACCGCATCTACCCGAATACCGGGCAACAGCAACTCATTCGTCGAATGTTTGGCTGCTGCCGCTTTGTGTTCAATCATTTCCTGGAAGAGTGGAACCAAACCTATGCCGAGACAGGCAAAGGGTTGTCATATCAGACCTGTGCGACACAGCTCCCTGTCCTAAAAACCCAATATGACTGGCTCAAAGAAGTCGATAGTATTGCTTTACAGTCCGCCGTTCGGCATGTGGCAGATAGCTTTGACCGCTTTTTCAAAAAGCAAAATCAAGCGCCTCGCTTCAAAAGCCGGAAGCATCCAGTACAAAGCTACACCACGAAATTCACGAACGGAAATATCGCCATTGAAGGCAACCGATTGAAGCTTCCCAAGCTCGGCTGGATGCGTTTCGCCAACTCCCGGAAGCTGGAGGGTCGTATACTGTCCGCTACGGTACGGCAAAACGCCAGCGATAAGTATTTTGTCTCCCTGGTTTGCGAGGTCGAAAAGACCCCACTCCCACAAGCAGATGCACATATCGGCATTGACTTGGGGCTTAAGGAATATGCTGTGTGCTCAAGCGGCGAGCATTTTGCCAACCCCAGGTTTTACCGTCAATACGAGAAAAAGCTTGCGCTGTGGCAGCGGCGTTTGGCAAGACGCACACCAGGGGGCTCCAACTGGAAGAAAGCCAAGCAACACATTGCTCGTATTCACGAACACATTGCAAATTCCCGGAACGATTTTCTCCACAAGATGACAACGAAGCTGATCCGTGAGTGCCAAACGATCAGTATCGAACATCTGCATGTGGCGAATATGATTCAAAATCCCAAACTTTCCAAGTCCATCGCTGATGCGTCCTGGGGCGAATGGGTGCGACAACTGACGTATAAAGCATCCTGGTATGGACGAACCCTCCGGGTTGCTGACACCTTCGAGCCGACCAGTCAGCAGTGCCACGTATGCGGCACAATCCATCCCGAAGTGAAGAACCTCTCGATTCGAGAATGGACATGTGTAGCTTGCGGAACACACCATGATCGGGATGAAAATGCGGCTCATAATATCAAACAGGTAGCGGTATAGCAATTACCTATAAAAATAAAACGTAGAACTGCGAGAAAGCAGGGATCGCTTGCCCAAAAGAGGAGGTTGCTCCTCTGTTCGCAAGAATCCACCCCTTCAAGCGTCAGCTAAGTGGTGGAGATTCAATTTTGCCGGTGTTGCCTTCAAATCCGTCTCATTTTGTAATCCTTAATGATCAAGTTGGAGGAGCATAATCAGGCTGTCACTTCCCTTGGAACTGTTGAATTCGAGTACCCGTCTTTAATATCTCTTCTATTTTTTGAGCCTACATAACCTCTGAGTATCCGGCAGATTGTTCGAGAACTGTCCTTCCCTTGCAGGGAGGGCAGTTTTTTGATTTACAGATGTAATCAGAATATATTGATAATACTGTATAATTTTTGATATATTATGAAGGAAGATTTTGGATTGGTTTGATAATGGTGCAGCTTGGTCATGGCTTGTAAGTGGTTCTCCATGTTTCTCCTTGCTTTGATGCCGGTTTTGTAAGCTTCTGTTTCATGAAGTCACATTAACCCAACCACTAGGAGGTTGCCAAATGAGAATCGCTATTGTCAGCAATAAACGTTCCGGATTAGGCGGAATGGAGGCGGTATTTAGAACCGTGATGCAGGAGCTTGTCCGAAATCAGGATGAGGTCAAGATGTTTCTTATGGGCGGATCGCTGGACAAGAATTGGCTGCGTGATTTGGATTGTGTGGAGATCGGAGATCAGCGTACGGACAATGCCTTAAGACGGCGGTATAGCTTCACACTTCCGCTATTCTGGGAAATTAGTCAGTATCAGCCGGATGTGATTATCGGATGTGATCCCAATGTGGTCTGCTATTGCAAATGGATGACGAGAATATTGAACCGGAAGATTCCTGTTGGCAGTTGGGTGCATAATGAACTGTCTACGATCTGGAAGGTGCAGCTGCTGAAATACGCCGATTTCCATCTGTCGATCAGCAATGGGATTGCCGAGCAGATTCAAGCGGTGGTTGGCAGTGAAGCCCAGGGTAAGATCTTCGTCACCCACAACCCGGTTGATGTAGAAGTGCTGGAGGTCGCACGGCCGGAGGTTCCAACCTTTCTGTACATCGGCAGGCTGGAGAATAGGCAAAAACGTGTGAGAGATTTAATTGATTCCCTTGCCAAACTGGAGGGAGAATGGAAGGCGATCATTGTTGGAGATGGACCGGACCGGGATGAAGTATACAACCTGGCGCAATCATATGGTATCAACGATCGTCTGGAATGGCTCGGCTGGAAGAAGAATCCTTGGGCGGAAATTCCCCGAGCTTCAGCGCTGGTTCTGACCTCCAACTTCGAAGGGTTCCCGCTGGTGCTGCTGGAGGCTATGGCCCGGGGCATTCCATGTCTGAGTACGGATTGCCAGCATGGACCTGCGGAAATTGTTATTCCTGAGGGCAACGGCTGGCTGGTTTCTGTCGGGGATGTGGAAGGGATGGCCGGGATTATGCAGCTTATCGTAGATCAGCCGGAACACCTGCCCGATCCGCAATTCGTCAAAGAATCGGTTAATAAATTTAGTATCACAAATGTAGTCGATAACATCAGAGGTATTATCGAGCAGCAATTGCAGATGAAGGTCTCTTCATAATCAAAGCAGCAAAGGGTGAGGGTTAATGGAAGTTTTGGAAACGTTGCGTTTAGTGCTTAGGAGATTCAGAGCGGAAGATGGGCAGGACCTGCATGAATATCTTTCCTGTGAAGAGGTTGTAGAATATGAGCCTTATGGTGTTTACAATGAAGAAGACAGCCATGCTGAGGCGGTGAGACGTTCCACGGATCAGGCATTTTGGGCTGTGTGC
This sequence comes from Paenibacillus sp. FSL H3-0321, assembly GCF_038002865.1. Classification (NCBI taxonomy): domain Bacteria; kingdom Bacillati; phylum Bacillota; class Bacilli; order Caryophanales; family Paenibacillaceae; genus Paenibacillus; species Paenibacillus sp. FSL H3-0321. Next base: position 6,951,182 of record NZ_JBBODH010000001.1, read on the forward strand.
CTCAAGGATTCAGGCAAAGTAATTGGCAACTTATACTTTCAGGAGCAGCAACCGCAGGAGTTTCAGACTTGGGAGATCGGCTACGTGTTCAACCGTGAGTATCAGGGCTGCGGCTATGCGGCTGAAGCCTGCCGCACATTGCTGGAGTACGGCTTCAATACTCTAGGAATTAGACGGGTAACCGCCCATTGCGATCCGCGGAATACACCATCCTGGCGGCTGCTCGAACGGCTGAAGCTGCGGCGGGAGGGGCACTTTCTCCAGACGGGCTATTTTAAAACCGATGAACAAGGTATGCCGAAATGGCATGATACTTTTGCCTATGGTGTGCTAGGTAAGGAATGGCTGAATCTGAATCAGGAGAAAGCGGCGGAACAACAAGTGTAAGCAAAGACCTTCTTGAGAAATCGAGGAGGTCTTTTTTTGTATAAATAGTTGAGATAATTTATCTCTCCGTTTACAAAATTTATATAATTTTAACGCTGGCTTGCCATCCTCCTGATGCTGCGTTGACATCCAAGCTTTACACTTGCAGAGGTAGTAAGAAGATAAAAGCGGACTGTTAGGTCATTAGGAGGCTTCCATTTTGAGTGAACTAGAGAATTCATTAACCCTGCCTGCAAGAGAAAAAGCGGCATCGGCTGGAATTCCCTTACGGCCGGCATATTTAAGCAAGCTGAAGGTTCAGGAGAATATGCTTGCCTACCTGTTCCTGGCTCCTTCGTTGCTGCTGTTCGGTGTGTTTTTATTCTATCCGTTGCTGAAATCCGTATATTTAAGTCTGCATAGTACGGACCCGGCGGGACGAATCGCAGCGTATGTCGGCTTTGATAATTTCAATGCCCTTTTCACTTCAGGACTATTTCTGGACGGTATCCGGGTGACGGCGCTGTTTGCCCTCCTGACGGTCCCGACCGGCCTGCTGCTTGCACTTGTGCTCGCGGCGCTTACCCACAATCAGCTGCGCGGCAAACGGCTGTTCCAGTTCGCCTTCTCTTTGCCCATGGTGCTGTCTGTTGGATCGGCGGCAGTGATCTGGAAATTTCTGTTTCATCCCACGCTGGGTATGCTGAATTATTTGCTGGAGCTTGCCGGAATGACGCCGGTGGCGTGGCTGGTGAATCCGGATACCGCGCTGCTGTCTATCTCATTAATGACGGTATGGATGAATCTCGGGTTCAATTACATCATCCTGTCGAGCGGAATGCAGGGCATTTCGGACGAAATCTATGAGAGTGCCAGAATTGACGGAGCGGGAGCAGTCACGGTATTTCGCAAGATCACCCTGCCTCTGCTATCCCCGACCTTGTTTTTCGTACTCGTGGTTTCGATCATTAGTGCCTTCCAGGCGTTTGGCCAGATCAATATTTTAACCGCCGGCGGACCGATGAACAGTACCAACGTGTTTGTATACTCCATCTACCGTGAGGCCTTTGTCAACTTCCGCTTCGGAACGGGCAGCGCCCAAGCACTGATGCTGTTTTTGGTTATTATGCTGCTGACGCTGATCCAGTTCAAATGGGTGGAAAGGAAAGTGCACTATCAATGAAAAAGCCAAAAGCAGGACAAGTACTTACCTACTGTGTGCTCACTGTGGTGGCGGCACTGGTATTGTATCCCGTATTCTACAGCTTCTTCATGGCCGTTATGGCCCCGGAAGAGGCCAGCGCTTATCCGCCGTCCATCGTTCCGCATTCCTTTCATCCGGAGAACTTTAGCGAAGTGTTCGATATTATTCCGATCGCCACCTTTATTGGCAATACCTTTCTGGTATCCGGCATTGTCATGATCGGCCAATTGATCACCGCTAGTCTCGCAGCATATGCCTTCGCTCAAATGAATTTCAAAGGGAAATCACTGATGTTCAGCCTGTTCGTGGCCACGATGATGGTTCCTTGGGAAGTGACGATGATTCCCAATTATTTGACTGTACGCAGCCTGAATTGGCTGGATACCTACCAGGGCCTGACCATACCTTTTCTGGCGACGGCCTTTGGCACCTTCCTGCTGCGGCAGTTCTTTATGCAGCTGCCCAAAGAGCTGTTTGAGGCAGCCAAAATCGACGGCTGCGGACATATTCGCTACTTTCTGTTTCATATGCTGCCGCTCTCCAGACCGGCACTGGGCACCTTGGCTGTCTACTCTTTTCTGAACATGTACAATTCCTATCTCTGGCCGCTGCTTGTTACGAACAGCAAACCGATGCGGACGGTGCAGATCGGAATCTCCATGCTTGAATTTCAGGAATCGACCTCGTGGAATCTGGTATTTGCCGGAATCACACTGGCCATTCTGCCTTCGCTGCTGCTGCTGGTATTCGGGCTGAAGCAGCTTGTCCGGGGCATGGCGGCCGGTGCACTGAAGGGATAAGTGATAGGATGCGCAGAGCTAAAAGCTAGTCAGCTGCTTATTGCAGATGATGAATACGTATATAGCTTCTTCAATCCAAATTATAGGGGAAAAGGGAGAGATACTTAGAATGAAACGATTCAAACAAGGTATGGTTCCATTGCTTGCGAGCCTGATGCTGGTTCTTGCTGCCTGCGGCAACAATTCAAATGCAGATGAGAACAATAATGCAGCCGGCAGCACCTCCTCAGGCAGCGATGGGGAAGTCAGTGCCGCTGCCGCTCCGGTAAAACTCAGCTGGTGGCATTCTATGTCCGGTGCGGGTGAAAAAGCGATTAATCAGATTGTCTCCGACTTCAATGCCAGCCAGACCGGCATCGAGGTGGAAGCGGTGTACCAGGGTAAATATGATGAAAGCTTGAACAAGCTGAAAGCCTCCATCGGCTCGAACAGCGGACCGGATCTGATCCAGGTCTATGAAATCGGCAGCAAGTTTATGATTGATTCGAAGATGATCACACCGGTGCAGCAGTTTATCGACCAGGACGGTTTTGATCTGTCAGGTCTGGAACCCAACATTATCCGATACTATACGATTGACGATAAGTTAAATGCGATGCCGTTCAATACGTCCAATCCGATTCTTTATTATAATAAAGATGCTTTCAAAGCAGCAGGACTTGATCCAGAGAACCCGCCTAAGACATTTGAGGAATTCGAAGCCGCTGCCAAAGCATTAAGCAAAGACGGTAAAGCCGGAGCGACAATTGCCATCTACGGCTGGTTCATGGAGCAGCTGTTTGCCAATCAGAACGCTGATTATGTTAATAACGGCAATGGGCGCGACGCCGCTGCCACAGAATCGCTGCTGGCTTCGGATGCCGGTGTAAGCACACTGGAATGGTGGAAAAAGATGGTCGACGATAAAGTAGTCGCCAATCTGGGACGGGACACAGATGATACGGACAGCGCGTTCGCCGCAGGTCAGGTAGCGATGACACTGAACTCTACGGCTTCGCTGCGCAATATGGTAGAGGCGGCTGGCGGCAAATTCGAAGTCGGCACAGGTTTCCTGCCGAAACCTGCCTCGGCGAAGGACGGCGGAGTGATTGTCGGAGGAGCCAGCCTGTATATTATGAACAACAAACCGGAAGCGCAGCAGAAGGCGGCATGGGAATTTATCAAATATGTGGCCTCGCCGGAGGTTCAGGCAAAATGGAGTGTAAGCACCGGGTACTTCCCGATTAACAAGGCTGCTTATGAGCAGCAGGTGCTCAAGGATAATATGGTGAAATATCCGCAGTTCCAGACTGCTGTTGACCAGCTTCATGCTTCGAGTGCTTCAGCGGCGACCTCGGGTGCGGTAATGGGCGTATTCCCCGAAGCACGCCAGATTGTTGAAGGTGCGATTGAAGAAGCGCTGAACGGACAAAAAGAGCCTAAACAGGCGCTGGAGGATGCCGGCAAACAGATTACCGAGAAAATCGGCCAGTACAATGCTACGGTGAAGTAGAAATCCGAAGTCAATGAATGGGGCTGCAATAGACAGCTGAAGTGGAAGCCGGGCAGATGCCCGGCCTCTTTTTTGAAATATAAGAATTTTTATGCTTCACGCTATAAATTATCCTTCTATTTCTCGCTGAAACGGATACCGTCCTTTTGAGGACGGCGAAGCCGTTTCCACTTGTTATATAAGGAATTAGATGTTCCACATTAAATGATCCTTAAATAAAGGATTAAACGACCCAACAATAGTAATAGCGGAGGCTATGGATGAACAAAGGGTGGCCTATAATTGTATATCGCAACCATCAAATCTCTGACCAGATTGAATAAGATTTATGGCTTGGGTAATTGCAGTTTGCTGAAATTCAGACAGGCGACTCTCATCTCCGTCCCAGCTATTTAGCCACCAGAAGTATGAGCATATATTCCTATAGTCCATGAACATAGGAATCTGCTTAACCCAATAGGTATCTAAGTCATTATGCTTGAAGTAGCCTGTTAAAAATTCATCCAAGAATCGTTTTGCAAATTCATTTTTAGATTTTCGGTCCTCGGCCGGAGACCCCCACCACACGGCATGAGTTGCCGCAATTGCAATATCCAGCGCAAACCAGCCGTATATACTGTCATCAAAATCAAAAACCGTAATGTCATCATTGTTGATATGAAAATTATAGGGATGAAAATCGTTGTGGATCAATCCATACGATTGAGCATCTTTAGGCAGGGAAGCGATCGTATTCTCCAGAGATTTCAACTTTTTAAGCAGGATATGATATCGGCCTTGTTGTAAATAAGGGTTATCCATATTCCATGTTCCCCAGTCATCTCTTTGTACAGCATCATCTGCAGCCTTATAGGATTTTGTGAGCAGATGCATTCTTCCCATGGTTTCTCCCCATTTATTGAATATCGGGGGGCCCCACAGATTGTTTTTATCAAAAAAACGTCCAGATGCCATATGGAAAGCTGTAGCAATATAACATTGATTCTGCTCTCTGTAAACAGCAACGAATTGTTGATCCGAGGTTTGGATTGGCAATGAGGCATGCACGCCGCTCTGCGCCAAATAATATACCCAATCCACTTCGGCTTTTATTTTTTCCACATATGCAGGAGGTTTCTCAGATAATCGTAAGATGCAGAGTTGATTGTTTTTGGAAAACCGGTACACCTCATTACAAGAATTGCTAAGGAAAACCAATGTATCAACTTCAAACCCAAAGGATTCTGCAGCTCTGCCTAACAGTTCTTTACTTACCATAATGAACCTCATCTCTTCAGCAATTCCCGGCCGGGTATAACCTCAGACTAACCGTATTTTCAAATAAAATATAGACTTATAGTTTTCTATCAAATAAACTAATAATCAAGTACAAATCATTTTATTTTCGAACTGTTCATGAAGTTTCGGACACATACTATGATTAGACAAGACTCCTTTTTCGAGGAGTCTATTTTAATAGTTCTTCTCTTCAGAAGTTTCGTCAGACTATGACTTTGTTATCTTTTAACAGCGTATTGGACTAATGTCCATCTTTCAGGCATTCAAGGCGGGACGAGAAGAAACAGGTGAATCAGATGAAAATTAACCGTTTGCTGGGAATCGTAGTCTATCTGCTCAATCGGGAGGTGGTCAGTGCCCGTGCACTGGCCGGGAAATTCGAGGTATCACCGCGTACGATTCAACGTGACATCGAATCTATTGGGCTCGCCGGGATTCCGGTGGGATCGCTGCAAGGCACTAACGGAGGTTATTACATACTCGACAGCTTCAAAATGAACAGACAGCTGCTTCAGTCCGAGGATTACGGTTATATTCTGGCCGCCCTGAAGGGGCTGGTATCGGGCTACAGCAGCAGACGCGCAGAAGATACCATGGAGAAGATCATGTCCTTAACACCGGAGAAGGAGGCAGTGCCGCAGCCCATTCAGCTTGATTTGGGGGTTCTAAGGGAGGGTGCGGGCACGGGAGAGGCGATTCAAGTTATAGAGCATGCCATCCGCCAGAAAAAGGTGCTTCACTTTCAATACACCAATGCAAGGAATGAGGTGGCAGACAGAATTGTCGAGCCATTGCTCTTAACCTATAAGTGGCATGCATGGTATTTATTCGCTTATTGCTGTGACCATTGCGGATACCGGCTGTTCCGTCTTTCCCGAATCCGGGAGCTTCGGGCCACGGACGGGACCTTTTCAACAATGCATCGAGATGCGGAAAGTCTGCTGGCGGAGGCGCAGGATCACCGGCCGTACATAACCGTTAAGCTTGCATGTCCGGCAGGTCTCAGGGTGCTGATGGAGGAGCTGCTCCCCAATGCGGTGCTGTTAGAAGTCCGGGATCAGGAACTGGTCATGGGCTTCACCGTCCCGGAAGAGGAGAACGGCTGGTTCGGAACATTGCTGCTGTACGGCCATCAGCTTACAGTGCTTGAACCTCTGTCACTGCGCCAGCGAATGGCGGACCATGCCAGTAATCTGCTGAATAAATATGCCGAAGGTAAGACCAAAGAATTGGCGCTCTGCAAAGGTCTGGATACCGAAAAGTGAAGAACAAAGCTGTTTTTTCGTACGATTACTATTACATAAAAGAGTTTAGCAGAATGTTGTAATTATTGATTGTACAGTGTAGGAATGCAGCGCGTTTCTCCACCCCTTCCGGAGGGGGAAGAAACGCGCTGTTTTTTGCGGGCAGAATTATGTGATCCTTCCCCGCACCAGCGGGGGAAATCCGTCAACCTCTTAACGCTAGGCTGTAAATATCCCCGTTCGGTTCTTCAAGCGCCGGTTCTCAATCACCTCTTCGTAATCCCGGATCAGGCCGTCAAAAATATGCTCCCAGGAGCGGCCGAGCGCGAGCCGCCGTCCCTCCCGGCCCATAGCCATCCGTTGCTCCGGCTGATCCGCCATAGTGCATATTTCCTTCACCAGTTCTCCCGGATGATGCGGTTCAAACAATGACCCGGTCACACCGGACAAGACCAGATCCGTTGTGCCGCCTGCCCCGGCAGCGATCACAGGCAGGCCCGAGGCCATCGCTTCCAGAACAACGTTCCCGAAGGTTTCCGTGCTGGAGGGAAACACGAATACATCTGCCGAGGCATACAGCTCTGCCAGCTCCTCCCCGTGCTTGCCCCCGGTGAAGGTGACATTGCGCGGCGCCTGCGCCCGCAGCTCCGGCAGCAGCGGGCCGTCTCCCACCACCAGCAGATGAACCGCCGCAGCCGTGGATTCCGGCAGCTGCCGCATGGCGGTTAAGAGAGTGGGGATATCTTTTTCCGGAGCAATCCGTCCTACATAAAGCAATACTACCGGTGCCGTAATTCCGTAACGCTCCCGTACCTGTCCGCTGCGTTTCTCCGGTGTGAACAGACCGCAGTCAATTCCCCTCGACCATAACCGCAGCCGGGTGAAGCCATGGGAACGCAGCGTAGCTTCTGTCTCCCGCGAAGGGGCCAGGATGGCATCGCAGGAACGGTGGAACCATTTCATGTATTTCCAGTAGAGCGGAATGATTCTTCTCATCCGGTAGTATTGGAGATAACGGTCGAAGTGGGTGTGATAGGAGGCAACATGAGGGAGGTTCTGCTTCTGGGCATAGCGGAGACCGTACAGACCAATGTTGAACGGGGTGGCCATATGCAGCAGATCAGGCCGGAAGGACCGCAGCTCTTGCTGGATGGAGGACATACCGGGCAGCGCCAGCCGGCACTCAGGATACAGAAAAAAGGGGATGCTGGCAATCGGACGGACGGGATCGGCGAAATGTTCTTCAGGGGCGGATTTCGGGGTGAAGAGCAGATGCTCGATGCCGCGGCGGTGTAAATGGCCGGCAAGCCGGTGAAGCGTGCGGGCGACTCCGTTGGTTTGAGGAAGATAGGTGTCCGTAAACAAGGCAATACGCATGGATAATCCCTCCCGGTACTCTTGTTGTCTTGATCATAACAGGCGAATATTTCAGTGAGGTTATCGGGGAATCAACTCATTTCCGTCATCATGTGGCGATTTATTCTGGGGTTTACACTCCGTTTATGCAAATCGGCAAATCAGAACATACTCGTCCTCTATAGTAGAAAAAAATCTATAGAGTATTGGAGTGACAATCACTTGAATTCAACAGGCAAAACAATCCTTTCTCTGCTGATTGCCGCAGAACTGGCAGTGGGCCCGGCGTGGAACGCAGGTCCGGCAACAGCTGCAGCAGCACCCGGGTCCGGCACTCCGTATTCCGCTGGCGGCGTTTATGATGTAACCGTTCCCCATATTGTTGTGAACCAGATATATGGCGGCGGGGATGTCGAAACAACGGGAGGCTACTTCTCCAAGGGCTATATCGAACTTTATAATCCTACGGATTCTGCTGTGGATTTGAGCGGCTGGTCCGTGCAATACTCAGATCCAACCATGAACGGTGCCTGGAGCAAGCTGGAGCTGACCGGCACGATCAACGCGCATTCTTCTTATCTGATTACAGACGGCAAAGTGAACCCCGACTATAAAAGCGATATCAGCGGCAAAAGCGACCAGGTATGGAGTGATATCCTCTTTTACAATAAAGGAATGAAAGTGGTGCTGCTGAACAGTACCACGCTGCTGGAAACGGTAAATCCGTTCCTGAATAAACCGGATTCCTACGTGGATATGATCGGCACGGCCGGCAATGACAACGGCTCAACCATCGACGGCTATGAAAGCGACTATCCTACCGGCAAATCCGGCGGCACCTCGAAGCAGAAGTCGGTGCGCCGTAGCGATTTTGCCGATACAGACAACAATAAAACGGATCTTAAGCAAATCAGCTTCGATTCACTGGATGCGGGAACGCTGAATCGGATGAAGCCCCATAGCGGTGCCGACGGAGCATGGGGCGTGGCTGTTCAGCCTCTTGGCCTGGCGGACCAGTCTCTGCCTGCGGCCACGTCCGGGTCCCCGTATTCGGTGACACTGTCCGTATATGGCGGGACGTTGCCTTATACCTTTGAGGCGGCGGGGCTGCCTGAAGGTCTGAGCCTGGACGTTGCATCCGGCAAAATCAGCGGAACTCCGGTGACGTCAGGTCCGGCAACGGTCAGCGTCTCGGTGTACGACAGCAGTGTTCCTGCTATGAAGGTGGAGGGGAGCCTCCCGCTGACGGTGGATAAACCGGCGGGAGAGCCAACGGCGGATGTTATCAGCATTACAAAGCTTGGCGGATATTCCGTCGGGGTTACCAATGAAGACGGCGGTGTGGCGGAGATTGTCAAGTATAACCGTGATAACGGAAAGTTCTATCTGGTCAACGGTTCGACGCATCCTGCGACAGTAGATATCGTAAATCTGAAGGATGGCATCCATCCGGAAAAGGAAAAGAGCATCAACGTGGAGCAGCTGGCGGAAACCGGAGGCTTCAGCTATGGCGATCTGACCAGTGTGGACATCAACCCGGCAACGAAGCGGATTGCTGTAGCCGTACAGGAAGCGGATGCCATGAAGAACGGCAAAATTCTTGTGCTGGATTATGACGGTAAGCTGCTGGATACCTATGCGGCTGGAGTCCAGCCCGATATGATCAAATTCACCGGGGATGGCCGCTTTATTCTTACGGCTGACGAGGCCGAGCCCCGCACACTGGAGGGTGATCCCGAAGGCAGTGTGACGATCATTGACACGACTGCGAAATCAGCAGATTACGTCAAGTTCGACAACCCTGAGCGGATCGACGATCTCGTGCATATCCGCGGGGCGGTTGATCCGGCAACGAAGCTAATTACAGGGAAGGGGACAAAGGAAGCGGCAGTCCGTGATCTGGAGCCGGAATTTATCGAGCTGTCCGAAGATCAGAAGACCGCTTATATCACCCTTCAGGAGAACAATGCAGTAGCTGCAGTCGATATTGCTTCCCGCAAGCTGCTGTGGGTCAAGGGGCTTGGATTTAAGGATTTGAGCGATCCGCTAAATGGACTTGACCTCGTGAAGGACAGCAAGAGCAGGCTGGAAAATGTCCCGTTCTACGGCGTTTATATGCCGGATGGGATCAGCCAGTACACCGTTAACGGCAAGACCTACTTGTTCACGGCCAATGAGGGCGATGCCACGGAATGGGACAGCAAGGAAAATGTCAGCACGATCGGCAAAATGAAGGGTTCGCTTGAACCTGACTCTGCGGCTGCACTGTTCCTGAACGGAAATACGAAATATGACGGTGTAGAGGTCATGTCGGATATGGGTCATGACGGGATGTACCTGTACGGGGGCCGTTCCTTCTCAGTATGGGAGGCTAATACGCTGAAGCAGGTGTATGACAGCGGCAGTGATTTTGAACGGATTACAGCGGAGCGGCTGCCTGATTACTTCAATGCAAGCAACAGCAATACAACGCTGGACAGCCGCAGCACCAAAAAAGGACCGGAGCCTGAATATGTTAAAGTAGGCAAGGTGGGGCAAAAAGCGCTGGCCTTCATCGGCCTGGAGCGCATTGGCGGCCTGATGACTTACGATGTCAGTAATCCTGAGCAGCCGCAGTTTCTCAACTATATTAATTCCCGTGAATTCACACCGAAAAATAATATCGCTACGGACACCGGGCCGGAGGGCATCGAGTTCATTCCGGCAACGGACAGTCCGACCGGACTTCCGCTGGTGCTGGTAGCCAATGAGGTAGGGGGCACTGTAGCGGTATATCAATTAAACGTTACAAAGGTTACGCTGGACCAGAAGTCACTCTCTCTAAAAGCCGGAGGAACAGCGGCAACGCTCAAAGCTGAGGTTACTCCTGCGGCTGGAACGCCGGAGAAATCACCGCTTAGCTGGAGCTCCTCTAATCCTGCAGTGGCTGCAGTAGATCAGAAGGGGACGGTAACTCCGCTGGCAGCGGGAACAGTGACCGTTTCCGTATATAGTGCGGATGGGTATGGCGTAGCCGAATCGCTGGTGACAGTAGCGGCGGCTGATCCGGTCATTACGAATCCGGGTTCAGGTGGCTCCCTGGGGCAGACCCCGGCAGTTGCAGCTCAACCCCCGGCGGTAACTGTTGAAGGCTCCAAGGTTGTTCTTGAACTCAAGGCCGCAGCAGGTACGGATGGAGCGGCAACTTTGTCCGCTACTGCCGAAGCCGTGGCAGCAGCGCTGGAATCCTTGAAAACTTCTGCCGGCAAAGAGCTGGTCTTCCGCGTTGCTGCAACAAGCAGTGCGGCCAAAGCCGTAACCTTGGAGGTTCCCGCCGCAGTCTGGGCTGCGATTTCCGGCAGCGCTGTGCAGAGTGTGACATTCGCAGCCGGTCAAGGAACCGTCTCGCTTGACCGCACTTCGGTAATTGCAGTGAACACTGCGGCAAACGGTGAACCGGTAAAACTATCTATTAGTGGAACCGATCTTGGCAGTGTTATGGGCAATCCCGCTGGAGGTATAAGCGAAGCCGCGCGGAGTACAGTCGGCAGCCGTCCGGTTATCAACCTTACAGTGCGAACCGGTAGCCGTACCCTTTCCAGCTTTGGGGAAGGGAAAGCGTTGGTGAGTATCCCGTATTCACTGTCATCTGCGGAGGATACCAATGCGGTAGTGGCCTACAATGTTACGGCGGCAGGCGAGCTGATTGTGCTTCCTGGCAGCCGCTATAATGCGGTGACCGGCCAGTTGACCTTCCGTTCCGCTCATTTCTCTGCTTATGCAGTTGGTTACAGCAACCCGGGCTTTACCGATACTGCTGCCAGCTTTGCCAAAGACTCTATCACGTATCTGGCGGCACGCGGCATTATTTCCGGAATCAACGAAAGCCAGTTTGGGTTGAAGAGCAACCTGAGCCGTGGAGACGCAGCCCTGCTATTGGCCCGTCTGGCCGGAGCGGAGCTGAACACGGCAGTGTCCGGCAGCTTCACAGATGTGAAGGCAGATGACTATTATGCAGCGGCAATCGCTTGGGCGAACGTTAGCGGAATCGTAAACGGCACCGGAGACGGGAAGTTTGCACCCAAGGCGAAGGTTACACGCGAACAGCTCGCAGTTATGATTATCCGTCTGGCGGATGAGCGGAACTGGACTCTGCCCGTGAGCGGCGGCACTGCCGTATTCGCAGATCGGCAGTCCATTAGTTCTTTTGCGCTGGAAGCTGCTGCAGCTGTCCAGCAGGCGGGGATCATTTCGGGCAAAACCGCCCCGGATGGCGGTGTTAACTTTGCGCCGCAGGCTGCAGCTACGCGTGAGGAAACCGCGCAGATGCTGGCTGCACTGCTCAAGCTTGCCGACTGAAATCGGCAACGGATTTCTTTGACTACCCCTGGCGCTTCCTGAGCGTCAGGGGTTTTTCGTGAGCAGGGCAAGAAAAATAGGCCAACCAGAGGTTTCTGGCTGACCTAATAATAAATCTCCTTACGAGCTAATACCGGAATCCCAGATCGGTTCGGCGAACTGATTCTTGAGATTGCTGCTGCAATCCTTGCCGGTATCATAAGACCGGTTGCCGAGCACCCGCTTGAACTGTTCCAGCGCGCGGGCTGCTTCTGCGGGCACCTTGCTGTTCAGCCAATCGGCCAAGGCCTGCAGCACACTCCGCCCTTCCGCCAGCGCCTGTTCCCAGAGCTCCCAGACACTTTCCGTCCGGACTTCGGAGTACAGCGCGGAATGCCGCCATTCGGCATGCTTTTCGTTTAAATAATCCAACTGCTCGTCTCTTGGGGAAAGCGGCTGGTAGAAATGGTGGCGCGCTTTTCCCCTTAGCAGCGACTTCTTCCAGCCTTTGGGATCATATAAGCATTTATGGGCCAGAACCATATCCAGGTACGCCTCCTGCCAGATCTCATCCGGGAGGCCCTTTGTTTCGGGATACCAGGCCGCTGCGGTTTCATGAAGGAGAGTGTGAACGGTATGGGGGAGCCGCGAGCCGACGTGAATTTTTTTCCAAGCTTCAATCCGCCAGGTATCGATTTGCTTCAGCCGTTGCATAAACACGGTATCGAGGACGATCTCAAACCGCTGATGGTTGCGGTGCTTGTAGCCCGCTTTCCAGTTAATGTAGGGATGAAGATTGCGGTCCAGCAGATGATGTGTCAGAAATCCAAGGAAGTATTGCTGTGTTTCTGCAAGGTCAGGAGGAGGGAGGCTGCGGATTTTTTGCCAGAGCTCCAGCAGCACCGGACCGCAGTGTACAGAGTGCATAAGGTCGCCCAGCCGGAGGGCACCGGTATCTTTTTTCCACGGCAGAAAGCTGTGGTATAGAAGTAAATCAGGTCCTTGGCAGCCAAGCTGGTACAATTCAGGCCGCTCCTTCAGCCCGCCCAGAAAAGGAAACTGATCCGCAAATTGTTCCGCCAGCACCTGCCCATACTCTAAATGCATCCAAATATTAGGCATCGCTCCACCCCTTTTACGCTTAGATAGCTCCATCTTAAACTCTTCATGTTAACAGAGATTGCATTCTGCTTCTTTGGATTGTAATCCTTGGGGTATCCTTGGCAGATGTGTTTGAACTTGCGCTTAATTCTAAGGTACTCTTGTATAGCTCCAATATCAACTCTGTAAAGTGTGGCAATTGTGCAAACGCGCTGGTGTCCGGGGTTCCCGCAACTAGAGGCATCCTCCGGTAATTCATGTTATAATCGAGCGGACTACACTCAAATAATTACCGAGGTGATGAGAAGAATGGGATTTCAGGCAGGCCAGCTTTTTGTTAATTTGCCGGTAGACAATCTGCAGAATTCGATTAACTTTTTTACCGCTTTAGGTTTTGAGTTCAACCCGCAGTATACTGATGAGAACGCAACCTGTATGATCATCAACGGCAACACCTTTGCGATGCTGCTGGTCAAGGAGTTTTTCAACACCTTCACCTCCAAAAAGATCATCGACACATCCGGTCAGACAGAAGTAATTCTGGCCATCTCTGCCTCCAGCAAAACCGAGGTGGACGAGCTGGTGCAGAAGGCGCTGGCCGCAGGAGGGAAGCCTTTTAACAATCCGGTAGATCACGGCTTTATGTACAACTGGAGCTTCCAGGATATTGACGGGCATCTGTGGGAAGTCATGTATATGGAAGAAAGTGCTCAATAAGCGGACGAATCAGAATATGTAATGGGTCAAGAACAAGCTTCCGGAGAATTCCGGGGGCTTGTTTTGCTTTTAAAAAATAAGAATTTACATGCTTCACGCTATAAATTATCCTTCTATTTCTCGCTGAAACGGATAGCGTCCTTTTGAGGACGGTAAAGCCGTTTCCACTTGCGTGTTTGAGCAGCAGGACTCGGACCCCAGCGCCCTTATTTTGTCAAAAAAAGCTTTATCGCTGACGTTGCGGACTCCAGAGAACTTATTTGCCCTAAAAACGCTCCAACTACGATGATTTAGTGAAATAGCGTCATTCCGGTCCGGATGGAAACTTTGGCGGCTCTTTGGGAGGGAATAACGTCCATGAGGTCCGTAAGCAGGTTGAAATAGCTGGGAGCATAGCGACCGGACGTTCAGCGGATATGGGGACATGGGGGGATTTTGAGTACACAGTGCAGGTTTTGTTAACATTTTCGCAACAGATTCTTTACGATCCGCATACAAAACCTTGGAGAGTATTTAATATCCAGCTCCTATAATGACCTTATTAGTAAAATATACCTATAGTAGGCGTGATACGAAGGGATGATACGCTTGAAAAGAAGCTTGCTGCACCTATCTATGAAATGGAAGCTGATTCTGGTATTCTCTGCGATAACTTTCATCTTCCTGGGGGTGGCTCTGTACCAGGGACACAAGATTAATCAGGTGGAGCTCTCTATGGAACGGCAGAAGACGGAGATGGAAAAAAGAATCACCGTTCAAACGATCACGCAGCTATTGCAGGAATTGGACGGTCTGGAAAGTTCGCTGGCCGGGTCCAGTGATGTGGAGCTTGCCGCACCTTTTAAGGACAAGCAGCAGCGGCTCACCGATGAGATTGCCAGTATGGATTTTGAACAGGAGACACCTGCATACGCAGAACTGCAACTGCTCCGGACCCAGGCTGGAGAATATGCCGGATTATTCGGGGAACTGGTCAAGACGATGGAGGATGAGAGCCTTGATCCACTGACGGTGCTGGAACAAATCGACGCCCTGCATATGAAGGCAACGGCTGTAAATCAATCGATGCTGGAGACCAACGGGAAGCTGTATGACGCTGCCGCGGGGAACGCCGAGAGGGCACAGGATCATTCTTTTGCACTGCTGGATCAAACGGTATCCATTGTGCTTTATGCCGCAGGTGGAGTTTTCCTGTTCACACTGGTGCTGGCCTGGCTGCTGATCCGCTCATTCTTGAGACCGGTGCGCAGGCTCCAGGATGCGTTGCGGCAAATTGCCGATGGCGATTTACGGCAGCAGATCAACTCTCCTTATAATGATGAACTGGGACGTTTGAGCTATCATTTTGACCATATGGTTACCCGGGTCCGGGAGATGCTGCGGCAGACCCTGTCCGTTGCTTCTTCCCTGGCGGATTATTCGCATTCCTTCCAGCAATCCTCATCCATTACCGCGGATACCAATCAGGATATTGTCAGAACGATACAGGAAATCTCCGTGGGTGCGGATCAGCAAGCCGTTCAGTCCGAGCAAAGTGCAGTCCTGCTGCAAGAGCTGGAGCGGGAAGTGGATGAGATTACAGATCATACCGGTGCCATGCTCACGACAAGCGAAACGGCCAATCACAATACCCGCAGAGGGTCTGAGACAGTTACCGCACTGCAGCAGATTTCCCGGCATTCCCGTGATTCCATCGGCAGGGTGTATCAAGCATTGGAGAAGCTGGTGGAGCAATCCCAGGATATTACCCGGATCACGAATTCCATTACCGAAATTTCCAAGCAGACAAATATCCTCTCGCTGAATGCTGCGATTGAGGCTGCGCGGGCCGGAGCTTCCGGCAAGGGGTTTGCCGTTATTGCTGACGAAGTCCGGCATTTATCGGTCCAGACCAAAGATTCCTCCATACATATCAGCGAGATCATTCATGAGCTTCAGAACAGTATGACCGACTTTCAGGGCTACATGCTGGAGACGAAAAAAAGCCTCGAGCAGCAGGATCACCAGGTAGCGGAAACCCTTGCATCTTTCGAGGCGATTGACGGATCGATTACCGGAATCAGCAGACAAATTGGACAAATTCATCATAAGGTGGAGCTGACCCGGAAGATTAATTCCCGGCTTGCCGTATCCATTCACTCTGTAGCATCCGTAGCTGAGCAGACAGCCGCGGGCGTTCAGGAGGTCAATGCTTCCAGCACGCAGCAGGACAAGGCGATCCGCGATATTGCCCGGCAGGCAGTGGAAATTAACGAAATTTCGCAGCGGCTGTTTACGGAAATTAATATTTTCAAAATTGAAGAGGAGACCGGGGACGCCCCGCCATCCGGTCAGCTGCTGGTATTGGAAGAACACTGGAATGAACTCAACGAACCAACGGAAAAATTACTCGCGATTGCCGAGTGAAGCATTGAGCTGGGTCACCAGCTCCGGAAACCAGTCACTGAGTGCAAGGAATGGAAAGCCCGCCGAGCGGGCTTTTGTTGTATCCATATGCCAGGACTCGGTAATGCCGAAGGGAGACATATCCTCATCTGCAGTTTCGGCTTCAATCACCGCCTGCTTACCCGTGGCTGCTTCAATGATGGTGAGGATCTCCCCAATGGTAAGAGTCCCGTCCGAGCATGCATTTACCGGTCCGGTCAGTTGGGAGAAGCCAAGCCAATACAAGAAGTCCGCTGCCTCATCCGAACGGATGAAGGAGATGGCCGCCTGGGTATTCGGGATGCCGAGCGGCCGGCCTTCGCGGACATGCTCGATGTGAAAATGCAGCCTCCGCGTATAATCATCCATGCCCAGCACCATGGGAATGCGCACGGTAGCCACGGGGAATGCGTCCTGCTTCAGCAAAACCGTTTCGGCCAGTCTTTTGCCCTCCTGATAGTTGAAGTCCTCCTTCGCACCTAATCGCAAGGGGTATACTTCAGGGTCGAAGTCAGCTTCAGTCAAAGCTTCCGGCCTTGGATCATAAACCGACAAGCTTGAGGTGAGGATGTACCGTTTAACGGTGCCGGCAAAAATACGGCCTGCAGCATCAGCCTCATCTGGTGAAAAGCAGATATTGTCATAGACCACATCCCAAGGGGTATCCCCGACGGCTTCGGCAAGCGCTTTGGCGTCCGTACGGTCCACATTCAGCCTGGAGACCTGTTCCCCGAAGTCGTCTTCCGCCCGGCCTCTGGTCAGAATCGTTACCTTGCTGTCTCCCTCCCTGAGCAGCCGTTCCACCAGCCGTTTGCCAAAAAATCGGGTTCCCCCAAGCACAAGTATGTTCCTCATTCAATACACTCCTTTATAAATTGAAATAGCTGACCCGCCTGAAGCCTTGGGTTAGGCGGCCATCCGCAGCCCGGCATGAGTGCTGCTGCTGCGGCTAGCGGTTGAACGGCTGCTGCCGGCAAAGTGCAGCGCCTGCACGGTACCTGTGCTTACAGCCATCGTAAGTTCTGCTGAATGTTCCTGGCGGAGAAGCTCCAGCATGACAGGGATTTGACCCTGCTCATAAGCATCGGCCAGCGCCGACAAGAGTTGCCGGTAATCGGTATCCAGCGGAACCGCAGGCCCGCCGTCCGCCGACAGATCCTCTCTAACGGCTGCGAGTGCCAGCCGTGCCCGGTGCAGCGCCGACTTCACCGCACCTTCGGTTGTTTCCAGTTGTTCCGCCGTTTCACCCGCAGAATAGCCCAGCACATCCCGCATCAGAAAGGCCGTCCGCTGCAGCGGAGACAGGTGTTTCATTAGGGCCTGAAAGGCCATTTCAATTTCGGAAATCGTTCCGCCCGTTAACGGCTCTGCCTGTGAATGCCCGCGCTCCAGAGCGCGGCTCAGGGAAGCCCGTCGCCGTGCAGCATCAATCCATGTATTTTTGGCGATCCGCAGCAGCAGGGCTTCGGGATTCGGATTGGCCGGAAATTTGCCGTATCCCAGCGCCTTGGCCCAGGTCTCCTGAGCCAAATCCTCGGCTTCAATGCTGGACCGGGTAAGTGTCAGGCAATAGCGGTTCAGGACTGCTCCAAGCGACTGCAGACTTTTCTCACCGGTATGGTTAACGGTATTGCACTCTTCAAGGGTCATCACGCTTACGCATCTCCTTCTGGCTATCCCATTTAATTTGTTCCCTCTATTATATAAACGAATAGCTCATCATAAAAGATACGCATCATCCGTAAATTTAAAAATTCTGTATGTCCCGTATCCTTTGCCCGCCATGATCCGTTTACAGGGTATAAAGTTAAGGCACATTACAGGAGGTTTATAAGAATGAGTATTATTCCCTATGTGATTGAACAAACGAGCAGGGGCGAGCGCTCTTACGACATTTATTCCCGGCTGCTGAAAGACCGGATTGTATTCGTGGGTGCGGCCATTGACGATCAGCTGGCTAACAGCATCATTGCCCAGCTGTTGTTTCTGGCGGCGGATGAGCCGGATAAGGATATTCAGATGTTCATTAACAGCCCGGGCGGCTCAACTACCGCAGGGTTCGGAATTTATGATACGATGCAGGTAATCAAACCGCAGATAAATACGATCTGCACCGGTTTTGCGGCTTCTTTCGCTTCGCTGCTGCTGCTCTCCGGGGCTACAGGCAAACGGTTTGCCCTGCCGAACAGTGAGATTATGATCCACCAGCCGCATGGCGGCGCACAAGGCCAGGCTAGTGATATCGCAATCAGTGCCAAGCGTATTCTGCAGATCCGGGAGAAGATTGTGCGGATCACTGCAGAGCGCACCGGACAACCGGTGGAGAAGGTCGAAAAGGATATGGACCGGGATTATTTCCTGTCGTCCGAAGAGGCGCTGGAATACGGGATTATTGACAAAATCATTACCAAACTTTAAGCGAATGGAGCGGATGGGTATGCTGGCAGCATTGCAAGGGCAAGAGGTCACTGTTAATTTTCTGGATGGTTCCAGTGTCAGAGGCGGTGTTCTGGAGGAGATCGACGAGCGGTTCGTGAAATACCGTACGGAATATCAGGTACTGTACATTCCGATCAGCTCTATCCGTGCCGTAGCCGTGGAAACGAAGGAGCGGGAGCGTCCCCGCGTCGGATTCGGGCAGTAAGACCGTAATGTACCGCTGTAACCGGATGATCCCCGAAGCCCCTAACAAGGGGTTCGGGGATTTTTTGCATCTCATGAAGTATTCTCGTCATTGCCATTGAGAACGATTATCAATTATACTTGTTTGTAATAAAGTAATATAAAAGTTCTGTAATGGTGGTGTTATATAACAATGGACCTAAAAGTAATGGAACCAGAAATAACTTCTCCCGCTGAAAAGGATGCTGAGACTCTGCCGGACTGGGATCAGTTGTCCTTCAGACTGTTGTCGGTTCAGGCACTGAGGGGAGACGGGGAGGTCCGGCTGCCCCAGCAGCTGAATTTCTGCTATGCGCTGATTCTGGTGGCAGGCGGAGCAGTCCGGATTCATGTGGATCACCGCCTGGTGGAGCTGTCCGCAGGTTCAGTCTGTTTATGCCTGCCGGAGCAAACGATCGGAACGGCCAAACCGGCCGCCAGCCTGGATATGCATATTTTTTATTTTGAAGTCTATCATTACGGCAAGCCGGAGAACGTTCATGACCATGCAATCCATGACGCACTTCTGTTTCCGCCGGATATCATACTGCCACACTTTCCAGCTAAGCAAATCTCTTCCGTCTGTAGTGAAGTTTTTCGGATATCCGGGGCCGGACAACAGAACATCAGCTTTCGCGCGCAAATAGATTTTCAGGAGCTGCTGTATGTGATTCGTATGAGCTGCCGGCAGAAACCGAGAGATACGGGAAGGGCACTGGAGCAGGCCAAGCAGTACATAGAGGATCACTTCACGGAGCCGCTGACGACCCAGGAGCTGGCGCAAGCCGCCGAGCTCAGCCCCAAGTATTTTGTGGACCTGTTTAAGCGGAAATACGGCAAAAGTGCAGTGGAATACGCCGCCGAACTGCGGCTGCAGCAGGCGAAACGACTGATGGCGGAGAGTGGACTGAAGCTGCGGGATATCGCTCACCGGGTGGGGTATGCCGATGAGTTCTATTTCAGCCGGAAATTCAAAAAGATGATCGGTGTGCCGCCTGCAGTCTATATGAAAAGCCGTCACCGGAAGCTGGTTGCTTATACCCCGGCGGTGCTGGGACAATTGCTGCCGCTGAACCTGACACCCTACGCGGCGGCGCTGCATCCGAAATGGACGGAATATTATTATCTGAACTACCGCGGAGATATTCCCGTGCATATCAGCGCGTACCGCAACAACCAGGAATGGCAGGCTAACATTGATCTGCTTAGCCAGCATCCGGCTGACCTGATCATCGCCCGGGATGAGCTGAAGGAGCAGGAGAAAACCGCGCTGGAGAAGATAGCTCCAGTCTATTATAGTCATGGCGGCAGCTGTGATTGGCGTGGGCAGTTTCAGGAACTGGCGCAGGTTCTGGGCGAGAGCTGGCAAGGGGAGCAGTGGCTGTCAGCGTATGACCGTGAGGTGCGCAGCGCCAAAGAGCTTCTGCACAAAGCGATGGGCGATGAATCTGTTGCTGTGATCCGGATGCTTGGCAGCAAGCTGTATTTGTACTGCAATTACGGCATGCTGGACATGCTCTACCGGGAGCTGGAATTAAAGCCGGCCTTTAAGTCCGGTGAAGATATTTATAATGTGCCGCTAACACTAGAAGAGCTTGCGGATCTGCCGGCAGATCATTTGTTCATGCTGATCCGCAGAGAGAACGATACGCTGGGCGAGTGGCAGAAGTTGCAGAATCATCCGTTATGGCTGAAGCTTTCTGCGGTTCAGAGACACCGGGTGCATCATATGAGCTCCGATCCCTGGCGTGAGCATTCCGCTTATGCGCAGCTGCGGATGCTCCGGCAGACGCTGCAGCTGCTTGCAGCCAATCGTCCATAAATGTTCCGCCTTTTGTCCATGGTACGGCAGCAGACCCTTCGTTATAATCGAAAATGATAATCATTATCACTTGTTGTGATATAGATTGGACATTTTACAGAGTGGAAGGGGATTTATAGAAAGATGAAAAGATCATTTGGGATAGCAGGACTGATAGCATTATTTGTACTGGTACTTACAGCGTGCGGAGGCAACGGCAACAATACGCCGGCAAATGGGGCCGCAAATGCTGCGGAAACCGCAACAGCAGCTCCGGCGGCAACGGCAGAGGCAACGGCAGAAGCCTCACCGGCAGCAGCTGAAGCAGGCACGCGCACGATTGAATATTTAGGGGAGCAATATACGGTACCTGCATCAGCAGAACGGATTGTTATTACCGGAGCAATGGAAGCCATGGAGGATGCGCTGGTGCTGGATGTGCATCCAGTCGGCGCAATTACGTTCAGCGGTGAATTTCCGGAACGCTTCGCGGCCATTACGGACAAGGCTGAATCGATCGGGGAGAAAACCGAGCCGAACTTCGAGACCATCCTGAAGCTGAAGCCGGATGTGATCCTCGGGACTACGAAGTTCAAGCCTGAAGTAGTAGAGCAACTGAAGAAAATCGCTCCGCTCATTCAAGTCTCGCATATCGCCAGCAACTGGGAAGCGAACCTGAATCTGATGGCAGAGCTGACTGGCAAGCAGGAGCAGGCTGCGGCGGAAATCGCAAAATATCAGACAGCGCTGGAAAGTGCAAAGGCAGAGCTTGGTTCGAAGCTGGAGGATCAGAAGGTAGTGGCAGTACGTATCCGTGCGGGACAAATGTTTATTTTCCCTGCGGCGGTGTTTGTTAACCCTATCTTGTATAACGATCTCGGCCTGAGTGTTCCGGCAGAGGTAGAAGCGGCGAAAGCACAGGAAGGTATTTCGGTCGAGCAGCTGGCGTCAATGAATCCGGATATCCTGTTTATCCAATTTGCTGCTGATGAGAATGCCGAGACTGCAACAGCGCTGGAAGACCTGCAAAGCAATCCGATTATCCAAAAAATTAATGCGATGAAAAATAACAAGTCTTTCGTCAATGTAATTGATCCGTTGTCCGAAGGCGGACCGGCATGGAGCCGCATACACTTCCTGCAGGCTGCATTGGAGCAGCTGAACAAGTAATCTGAGATTGTACAAAAGAGTGGGATGATATGAAATTATCTGCCGGACTAAAGACGACCTCCCTGCTGGTGCTGGGGGTCGTCCTCATTATACTCGTCGGTGTCTTGTCGGTTCTCTATGGCACTAAATCCATCAGCTATAGCACGGTATGGAATGCGCTGTTTCATCTGGACGGGGACAATATTGATCATCTGATTATCCGGACCTCGCGGATTCCGCGGGTGGCCGGGGCGCTGCTGATCGGCGCGTTCCTGGCCGTATCCGGGGCCTTAATGCAGGGGATGACCCGGAATTATCTGGCCTCTCCTTCAATTATGGGGATTAGCGACGGATCTGTATTTGCCATTACGCTATGTATGGTGTTCCTGCCCGGCGCTTCATCCATGACTATGATTCTCTATTCACTGGCAGGCTCGATGCTGGGGGCAGCTTTGGTCTTCGGTACGGCCAAGCTGCTGCCCGGCGGTGCCTCGCCTTTGTCACTGGCCGTCCTGGGTACTATTATCGGCACATTTCTTGGAGGGGTGTCGCAGGCGCTTGCTACCTATTTTCAAATTTCGCAAAATATCAGCTTTTGGTACAACGCCCGGCTGCATATGATGGACCCGGCGTTAATCAAGCTGGCAATTCCGTTTGCCGTGGTCGGCTTGGCTCTGGGCCTGATGATGGCCCGTTCCGTGACGATGCTCTCGCTTGGTGACGAGACCGCTGCAGGCCTCGGCCTTAAGGTCACAGTGGTAAAAGGCTTGACGATGCTGAGTGTCGTCATTCTGACGGGGATCTCAGTGGCCATTGCCGGGAAAATAGCCTTTGTCGGCCTCATAATCCCGCATATTACGCGTTATCTGATCGGTCAGGACTACCGCAAGATCATTCCTTTTTCCGCTTTTTTAGGCGCGCTGTTCCTGGCTGCATGCGATCTCATCAGCAGGTTCGTGAATTTTCCGTTTGAAACGCCGATCGGTGTAGTCACCGCTCTGTTTGGGGTTCCCTTTTTCCTCTATTTAATTAAGACAAGAGGGGGCGGCCAGACTTGAGCAAGTCCTCACTATCACCGAAACCAAAGCGGTTTGCTTTCTGGTCCTTGTTTCTGATCATGTGTGCACTCACGCTGTGTTTCATGTACATCAGCCTGACCAACGGGACCTTCGACCTTTCAGCGAAGGATGTGCTCCGTACTTTACTGCGGATTAATCCCGCCAAAGATCATGACCTCGTTATCTTTGATTTTCGTCTGCCGCGCATTGTACTTGGCGCCCTTGTCGGGTTCGGGCTGGGAATCGCCGGAGCTGTACTGCAGGGCATCACCCGCAACTCTCTTGCGGATCCCGGAATTCTCGGCATTCATGCTGCCGCAGGAGCTTTTGTCGTATTGTACATGTTCTTTGCAGCAGGGACGATGAAGACCCCGGACTGGTTTGCGGTCCTGTCCATGCCGATGTTCGGATTTGTGGGCGGGCTGGTTGCCGTCGTTCTGCTCTATATCTTCGCCAGGCAGAACGGTGAGTTTAATCCGCAGCAGCTGATTCTTGTGGGCATCGCGCTTGCATCCGGCTTTGGGGCAATTACCCTGTTTGTCTCACTCAAAATGGACCCGCAAAACTTTGAGATGGCCGCTGTCTGGCTGGCCGGCAGCGTGTACAGCGCGAACTGGAGACAGGTGCTTTCGACCCTGCCCTGGCTGGTGATATTAATTCCAGTGATCTGGAGACGTGCAGCTGTTCTTGATTTAATGCAGCTGCATGAAGTGAGTGTAAAGGGATTAGGTGTCGCTGTAGGCAGAGAACGGCAGATCCTGCTGCTCTGCTGTGTCGGTCTGGTCAGCGCCTGTGTCTCCGTGTCCGGCAGCATCGGGTTTGTTGGCCTGATCGCACCGCATATCGCCAGAAGACTGATCGGCAACAGCTATAAATACATCGTCCCCTTATGCGGCATGATTGGGATGCTGATGGTGGTTATCGGCGATTTTATCGGCAAAACGGTGTTCGCTCCGGCTCAGCTGCCGGTGGGCATTGTCATCTCTATCATCGGTGTGCCGTATTTCATTTTACTTTTGTTCAAGACACGCACGAAATAGATGCGCTTGAAGGAGGCTGGCATCATGGAAGGAACCTATAGACAGGAAGAGATTGGCGGCCGCAGCCTGACCCTCTATACTCCGATGTCCTATGGGGAAGAGGGCAGACGGTTTCCGGTTGTCTATCTGCAGGATGATGGCGAAGTGATGGAGCATTCGCTGAATTACCTGGAGCATTTATTTATAACCAAAGCTCTGCCGGAACTGATTTTTGTCGGCATTACCCCGCATGACCGGAATCATGAATACACACCATGGCCGTCGCCGGCCCTGATGCCGGACAGACCGGATTTTGGCGGTGGCGGCGGAGAATATTTGAAGGAACTTGTCGGGAGGATCAAGCCGTATGTCGACAGCAGGTATCATACTTTGCCAGGACCAGAGCATACGGGGCTGCTTGGCTGCTCCTTCGGCGGATTGATCTCACTTTACGGGTCTTTCCTTTATCCCGATGTGTTTGGCAGGGTCGGGCTGATCTCCGCATCGTTCTGGTATGAAGGAATCGTGAATTACATACGGGGACAGAGCAGGATGATGCCGGAACAGCGGATCTACATGTATGTCGGAGAGCTGGAGGGACTGTACAAGACAAACTTGCAAAAGCAAATGGTCCCACAGTCGCGCCTCGCGCATGAGCTGCTGCTGGAGCAGGGCTTTAGCGAGGAGACATTGCGCTTTGAGACCAACCCCATAGGAACACATGACAGTGTATTTTTCAGCCAGCAGCTTCCGCAAGCCCTGCATTGGCTGTTTGGAGCAGAGCATGCCGGGGGCAGCAGAGTCTAATCCTGTGGTGAGTGAATCAATGGCGGGGCAATCATATAAGGGAGTCTTCCGAAAACCGCGCTAGCGGCTGAGGGAGGCTCCTTTTTTAGTAGATATGAAGAGAGGATTAACCAGGGACTCTTCGAGGGGGAGACAGAGGATGTCTGCTTTGACACTAAGTATTATTTGTATTACTATATGTAATACAAATAATCCGAAACGGAGAGCTTATATGATTATAACTCTAGATTTCAAAAGCGAACTTCCGATCTATGTCCAGCTGCGCAATGAGATAGTGATCGGTATTGGCAGCGGCGGGCTGGAATGCGGCGAGAAATTGCCGACGGTCAGGCAGATGGCCGCAGACCTTGGTGTAAATGCCATGACCGTAAACAAGGCTTACGCCATTCTGAAGAATGAAGGCTTCATTTCCATAGACCGCAGGCATGGGGCGACCGTCTCGCCAAGCGGAAACGGACAGCCTGAATTCAAAGCCAAACTGGAAAATGAGCTTCGTCTGGTCATCTCTGAAGCAAGTCTGAAGGGAGTCGGGCGGGAGGAGTTCATGCAGCTATGCGCAGGGATTTTCTCTACGGTGGCGTTTAAACCAGGCATGCTTACGGAATAGGGGAGGTATCCAATGATTACTGTATTTCTGATGGGAATCGCTTTGTTCATCTTCGTTGTCACCTTTGCGATGTACTGGAGCTCAAGCAAGCCGAATGGAATCCTGTGGTTTGGAGTCAGCCTGCCTGCTCATGCGTTGCACAACGAGGAACTGCAGAGGCTGCAGAATTTGTGCAGGACAATGTACAAAAGGTACGGTGCACTCACCCTGCTGATGCTGTTGCCCATGCTGCTGGTGCATGCCTACGTTTCTTTAGCAGTCATCTACCTGTTCCTATGGGCAGGCTTGATGATGACCCTGCTCCGAATCCCTTTTGTCCGGACGCACCGGTCATTTGCTGAACTGAAACGGAAAAATGAATGGTTCGTCGGGGAGAAGCGGATCATGCGTATGGACACCAGACTATCTAATGCTCTGCACAGCAAAGAGGCGAAACTCTCTCTGTTCTGGTACCTTGTTCCGGCGTTTATTGCACTCCTTCCTTTTGGATTCAACGTTTCTGGGGATGCCTCGTACATTGTACATGCTGCGGGAGGTACTGCGCTGGGAATGACCCTGCTCCTCTTCATCATAACCGCTTCCTTTTACAGAATGAAACCAAGGGTATATACCGTGAACAGCGAGATCAACATCCTGCTTAACCAGACCGCCCGCCGCCGCTGGTCCCGCCTGTGGCTTGGAATTGCTTGGGTTGTCAGCTGTACCGCAGCAATCACTGCCTATGCCGAAACCCTGAACGAAGGCACTGCAGGACTTATATGGAGCCTAGGCATGTTCAGTTTTTCGATTGTACCGATACTGGGCGTTGTATGTGTACATAATAGCTTAAAGAAACTTGAGGCGGTGGCGCTTGCGGGGGAACAGGAGATTTTATACACGGATGATGATGAGTATTGGATGAACGGGACAACCTATAATAACCCTAATGACCGTTCCATTATGGTACCGAAGCGGATTGGAATTGGCACTACGATTAATATAGGGACACAAACGGGTAAATATATATATTACGGCCTTTTTGTGTTTGTGGCGGTAGTAATCATCGGGACCGGATGGATCAGTGTTCAGGCAGAGTTCTCTACACCTGTAATGAAGATCGGCGACAGCGGAACTGTTAAGATTCAATTTCCGATGTACAACTACAGCTTTGCACTAGAGGATGTTCTTGAACTGAAGCTGGTGGATCAATTGCCGGAAGGCGGCAGAAGGACTAACGGTATTGGAACGGACAAAGTGGCTATAGGAAACTTTAAGCTGGATGATTTCGGAAAAAGCAAGCTATACCTCTATAAACAATCCCCTCCGTACATTGTAATCAGATTGCCTGACCTCTATGTGGTTTATAACCATAAGGAGGCATCCGAGACCCGGCAGATTTTTGCGGAGCTGCAAGGGAGGTGAGGAAATTCATTGATTTTAAAATAAATCGTATGAAGCAGACCCCTGCTGTGATACAATAGTCCGGTTGGCCTTGTATACGGGTATCCGTTCAATATAGCTTCTGCTTCTTTGGCGCAATGAACAGAAGAAGCCGAGAAAAACAGAGCATTCTCATGTATTACTATGAATTACAGAGTATTAATAAGGAAACCCGTAGATTTTACAGAAAAGGCATCAGTTTTTGTCGTTTTTTATTGATTTATTCAAAAGTATTCTGTATAATCAGCCTTGTTGATTTTTCATATGGAATAGCCCATGCTTCCGAAGCAAGTTTTGTATAAAGCTATTCTTCTGAAGCAACGCTGACAAAACTTTTTTTGGGAGGTTGTTAATTTTGGGAAAAGCGTTAATTATTGGCGCTGGCGGCGTAGCAAGTGTTGTTGTGCATAAATGCTGTCAGAACCCGGATGTATTTGAAGAGATCTGTATCGCGAGCAGAACCCTTGCGAAATGTGATGCTCTGAAAGATAAATTGGCCGGAGGCCAGACGAAGATTTCTACTGCTCAGCTCGATGCAGATAACACGGACGAGGTCATTGAACTGATCAAGAGCTTCCAGCCGGATGTCGTTATTAATGTCGCTCTCCCATATCAGGACCTGACCATTATGGATGCTTGTCTGGCAACGGGAGTGCATTATGTGGATACCGCCAACTATGAACCACAGGATACTGCTAAATTCGAGTATTCCTGGCAGTGGGCGTACAAAGAAAGATTCGAGAAAGCCGGAATTACCGCGCTGCTCGGCAGCGGCTTTGACCCTGGTGTAACCGGTGTGTTCACGGCTTATGCGCAGAAGCATTATTTTGACGAAATCCATACGATTGATATTGTTGATGCCAACGCAGGCGACCACGGTTATCCGTTTGCCACCAACTTCAATCCTGAAATCAATATCCGCGAAATTACGGCTAACGGACGTTATTTTGAGAATGGCGAGTGGATTGAAACTGCACCGCTGTCCGAGAAAAAAGTCTACGATCTCCCGGAGATCGGTCCCAAGGATATTTACCTGCTGTATCATGAAGAACTGGAATCCCTGGCTGCCAACATCAAGGGTGTGAAGAAAATCCGTTTCTGGATGACCTTCTCACAGAACTATCTCACTCACCTGAAGGTGCTTGAGAATGTGGGCATGACTTCCATTGAGCCGATCCTTTATGAAGGTAAAGAAATTATTCCTTTGCAGTTCCTGAAGGCGATTCTGCCTGACCCGGCATCCCTGGGACCAAGAACCAAAGGCAAAACTAACATTGGCTGCATCATTCAAGGCACTAAAGACGGCCAGCCAAAAACTTACTATGTGTACAATGTCTGCGATCATGAGGAATGCTACAGAGAGGTTGGCTCCCAAGCCATTTCCTACACCACCGGCGTTCCAGCAATGATCGGGGCTATGCTGATTATAAAAGGCATCTGGAAGAAACCGGGCGTCTACAACGTAGAAGAATTCGATCCGGATCCATTCATGGATGCACTGAACAAACACGGGCTGCCTTGGCAAGAAGATTTCTCGCCAACGCTGCTGGATTAGGGCGTAACGTAATGAAGGATATAGATATCGATATCAGCTCGCTGCCTTCACCCGCTTACCTTGTGGATGAACGGCTGCTGAAGAAGAACCTCGAGACACTGAACTACGTGCAAGAACGTAGTGGTGCGAAAATTCTGCTTGCGCAAAAAGGCTTCTCCATGCATGCCCTGTACCCGCTTGTCGGACAGTACCTGCATGGCGTGACCTCCAGCTCCTTGTTCGAAGCCCGGCTGGGCTTCGAAGAAATGGGCAAAGAGGTGCATGTCTACGCGCCTGCTTATATGGACCGCGAGTTCGATGAGCTGCTCGGTTATACCGATCACATTGTGTTCAACTCGTTTGATCAGTGGAGCCGGTTCAAGGACCGGGTGCAGAATGCTCCGAAGAGAATCAGCTGCGGCATCCGTGTCAATCCGGAATATTCCGAGATTGAAGTGCCGCTCTATGATCCGTGCTACAATTTTTCCCGGATGGGCGTAACTTTGCCGAACTTCCGGCCCGATGAGCTTGAGGGTATTGATGGCCTGCATTTCCATACGATGTGCGAGCAAAACTCGGATACGCTGGAGCGTACGCTTAAGGTCGTGGAAGAGAAATTCGGACAGTACCTGCATGGCATGAAATGGCTGAATTTCGGCGGCGGCCATCATATTACCCGCCCCGATTATGATCTGGAGAAGCTGATCAGCTGCATCCTGCATATGAAGGAAACCTATAATGTCGAGATCTATCTGGAGCCCGGTGAGGCGGTTGCCCTCAATACCGGATACCTGGTGGCTACCGTTCTGGACACGATGCATAACGGAATGGATATAGCCATTTTGGATACTTCGGCCGAATGCCATATGCCGGATGTGCTGGCGATGCCGTACCGTCCGAACATTATCGGCGCCGGAGAGCCTGGAGAACATGCCTATACGTACAGACTCGGCGGCATGACCTGCCTGGCAGGTGATGTGATCGGGGACTATTCATTCCCGGAGCCGCTGAAATACGGCGACAAGCTTGTCTTCCTCGACATGGCGCATTATTCCATGGTGAAGAATCATATGTTCAACGGTGTGAACCTGCCGGCCATTGCTTCGTATAACGAAGAAGAGGGCCTTAAGGTGATCAGAGAGTTTGAATATAGCGATTTCAGCAACAGATTGTCTTAATAATAATAACGAGGCGTTCCGCCACCTGTGTTCATGGGTGATGGGGCGCCTTTTTTTGGTTGCGGTTAACGGGGAAGCGGAAGTACTGAATGGTTAAAGCTGTTTTATCCATTGCTCTTAAGCATAGTACTCGCGTAACATCGAGGAATGAAGCCAGCTAGCTTGAACGTGAAAGGAGTGATCGGCATGAAACGCCGGGCTAATCCATCTACTATTACATTGACGGTGAAAAGGAATTGATTACTTAATCCAATTGTGAACTGAAAAGGAGCTGCTGCAACGCATGCTGAAGTTAAAATATTTATTCTCGAATGAAAGATTGGCGGAGATGCTGCTGGGGAACTGGACATATGATCCGGAGTCGCTGCATTTGTTCCAGTACTATCGAATCTCCTCCAATGCGATATATCCGTTCAGAAGTGCCGGGAACGGGCAATTCCTGCGGTTTGCCCCGCAGTCGGAGAAACTTATAGAAAACTTGCTGGCTGAGCTGGAGTTCATCTCCTACCTGAAGGACTGCGGATATGGCGTGCTGGAGGCCGTTCCCTCCCTGGAAGGAAAGGAGCTGGTAGAGGCGAAGACTCCCTGGGGAGAGTATTATGCTTCTGTCTTCAAGCGTGTACCCGGAGTTCAACTGCAGGATGCCGGCTTAAGCGATCATGTCATGTTCAGGTATGGCGAGGCCTTGGGCAAGCTGCATCAGCTGTCCAGCACGTATAGCCCTGTACAAATCAAGAGAGGGTCGTACCGCGATGTGCTGGATTGGACCGTGGATGTGTTAAAGGCGTTTCCGCAGGAAACGGCGGCGTTGGCGGAAGCTCGGGAGCTTGCCGAGTATTTCAGCAAGCTCCCGGTTACACCAGCCAATTACGGGCTGATCCATTATGACTTTGAACTGGACAATGTGTTTTATGATGAAGCTAGTGACACCATCAGCGCGATAGATTTTGATGACTGCATGTATCATTGGTATGCTGTGGATATCGAGCAGTCGCTGGACAGCCTGGTAGAGGAGATTGATCCTGAAGAGTTTGGACTGAAGAAAGAGCGCTTTATGGAAGGGTACCGCAGCCAGTTTAGTCTTCCCGAAGACGGCCCCTCTATGGCGGCGTGCAGACGGTTCGCCGATTTGTACGGGTATGCCAGAGTTTTAAGGTCCACTGCTGAACAATGGGAGCATGAACCGGAGTGGTTAACGGGCCTGAGACGCAGGCTGAACCATTCCCTGGTGACCAGATCTGCACGGTTTGGAGAGCGGTTAACCTAAGGCGGGCAGCGCAATGTGAGCAGCGTGACGTATGTTGATGGATGATGACGGATGTTAATGGATGTTAATGGATGCTACTGCCGGTCTTGAGCGGTAAGTAATTTGTTGCCGTCCCGCCGGACAACTCAGAAATTCGTAACGGGAATTGCGCCCGCTAAATAGATAATACTGCCGGAATCTGAGTAACTAACGGGAATTTCTCCCGCCTTATTTAACCAAATGGCCCGATTGAGTGAAACGGCTCAAATTAGCGGCAGAAATTCCCGCAAAGGTTTTGAAGAGGATTGTTTATACAATAATACCGGGAGCTTTGCCCGTTATTGTTGCTAAGACTGACTGGCGATCTTAACATTACAAGTAGAGGAAATCCTGAATTGATAAACCCCAGGAAAAAGCGGACCCCGCTTCCACGAAACGTGGAGCGGAGGCCCGCTTTCTGCTTTAGATCGGCTATTGGATAAGCCGGGGACTGTGGAGATCTATTTGTAAGTGATTGCAATCTCCTCTTCCTGCGGCATCCAGTTGACAGATGCACCAAGCTGTTCGCTGATGAAGCGCAGCGGCAGGTAGATCGTCCCGTATACGACAAACGGCGGGGTCTCAAGAGTTACCGTTTTGTTATTCACGGTCGTAGCCCCTGTAACAGAATTGATCGTGATCGAGATGGCGGGTTTATCGCCAGCGGCGCGGGTAATCGTCACTTTTTTATCCACAGTGGTTGTTGTGCCTCCTGCTTTGCCTGAAGGGACACTCTTCGTATCTTCTTTGTAAGAGACATTGGCCCCCATCTTGTCAAACAATGAACGGAGTGGAATAAAGTTCTGCCCGCCCCGGGTAATTACACCGTTCGTTAGAGTAACCCTTTCGCCGTTCAAGGATACTGCAATCGGCTTCTGTACGGGAACGGGAGTTTTATAGCTGAACTCATACTCACCATACCCCAGCTGTCCGTCTTTGTTGACGCCCCAGCCCAAGAGGGCCCCGTCCTTTTTTTGCAAAATAAGATGACGCTCACCTTCCTGTATAGATGTGATATCAGAGGCAAGGAGAGTGAATTTCGCATCCGCTGACATGGAGTCGCCTTCAAGGGAGGCCGTGTAAGCTTTGCCATCTGCAGTCAGGGCGACGATTGAGCGTTCCATGAAGTAGGCACCAGTCACGTTCTTGATGCCTGTAAGGCACACGGGGACTTTCTGCTCATGATAAGTGGTTCCGTCGGACCAGCCCGTTACGGTGGAACCCCAGAACCATAGGCGTGATTGAGCATCGACGGCCAGCATGGTCCGCGAGTTGCCATGGATCGAGCGGATATCTGTCAATCCGCTCACCCGAGAAGCGGATAGGACAGACGGAAAGGGCTTTCCGGAATTAGCGGAGTCATAGGACTGTATAGGCCAGGTCCAAAGTGTACCGTCTTTTTTAAGCGCATATTGCTGCGTCAGCTGGAGGATACCGGTCAAATTCTGGACAGGCTCAAAGGTGGACAGCTCATCGCGGGAGGTCCATACAGTGCCATCTTTTTTCAGGAAGTTGATACGTTCCCAGCCTTTGTTTCCATCCCATTCATTATAACCATTCACCGCAGCGACATTATCTATGCCGGGAACAACTGTATAGAGGGGAGATTTGTCTTCGTCTGATACTCGGGGAGAGCTGAATACCGCGCCATTTCCATCTATAGCTATGTAACGGCTCCAAAGCGTAGAAAGCGCTGTTACCTTGGTCAGTTCCTGCACAGGAGTGACTTCCACCGCCAGAGTCTTAGGATTGGTCTGCCACCGCCACACGGCATTATCCCTTGTGACAGCCAGTCCTCCGGCCTGTAGGCCAAACCCATAGGCGGCTTGTACATCCTTCAGCCCCGGAAGCAGAGTAGGCACCGATTTAGTGCCACCCCATATCCAAAGGCTTCCGTCATTTTTAATCAGGTATTCTGGTCCATAAGACTTAATGCCGGCAGTTGCCTGCACTTTTGCTGCGGCGGTTGTGGCAGCAGTTTCGGCGGTCCCGGCAGCGGATGCATGTATTGAAGCCGTTGAAGCGGTTAAGCTCAGCAACAAGCATAAAGTCATCGTCCATTTTTTCACGGAAATCCTCCTCGACAATTTGCGTAATTGACTTATATAGGAAATAAAACAACCTGTAAGGTTAGACGCAAGGACTGGTAAAAAAGTTTCCTAACCAATCTAATACCTCACGATTGTTCGGGAAGAGTAAGGCAATATCAATCAAAAGGCCGTATCCGCTAAGTCTGAAGCGGATACGGCCTTTGCTGGAGCAGCGCCTGCAAAAAAAATCACGAATTCATCCGTTCACAGAAAGCTCTCCTGTGATACAATAGCTTAGTCTGTTTTTTAATGGAATAATCACAGCAAGCTGTACCCGGCATTGTCCGTACTTGAGGAGGAAATCAGCGTTAATGAAACATGCACCCTTTATAGCAGTGGAAGGCCCGATCGGAGCCGGTAAAACAACACTTGCCACGATGCTGGCCGGTGAATTGCAGCTTCCGGTCATCAAAGAAATTGTGGATGAGAATCCGTTCCTGGACAAGTTCTATCAAAACATGGACGACTGGAGCTTCCAGCTTGAAATGTTTTTTCTCTGCAACCGGTATAAGCAGCTTGAAGATACCGTGAACGAGTACATCGCTAAGAACAAGCCGGTTATTTCGGATTATCATATTTATAAGAACCTGATCTTTGGCGAGCGGACGCTGAAAGGCACCAAACGTGACAAATACCGCGAAATCTATCATGTGCTGACTGATGATCTGCCGAAACCGGATATCATTCTTTATATCAGAGCGGATCTTGATACGCTGCTTACCAGAATCGCCAAGCGCGGCCGCCCGTTCGAAGAGGAGATTGCTCCTGCTTATCTGCAGCAATTAATAGAGGATTACGACGATGCGATGGCTTCTCTGGCCGTCAGCGAACCGTCAACCGTCATTGTGACCATCGACGGAACCCAGGTAGATTTTGTGGGGAATCAAGAAGACTTTGCCGCAATCGCCGACCACCTAAAGGAGCTTATGAAATGAACCCATACAACATCCCTGATAACGCAATTATCACAGTAGCCGGTACGGTAGGTGTCGGGAAGTCCACACTGACCGGAGCTTTGGCGAAGCGTCTCAATTTTCAGACTTCGCTGGAACAGGTAGACCACAATCCGTATCTGGAGAAGTTCTACCATGATTTTGAACGATGGAGCTTTCATCTGCAAATTTACTTTCTGGCCGAACGCTTCAAGGAGCAGAAGAAAATGTTCGAGCTGGGCGGCGGATTTGTGCAGGACCGTTCTATTTATGAGGACACCGGTATTTTCGCCAAAATGCATGCCGATCAGGGCACGATGTCCAAAACGGACTACGAAACATACACCAGCCTGTACGAGGCTATGGTGATGACGCCCTATTTCCCGCATCCTGACGTGCTGATCTATATTGAAGGCAGCCTGCCGTCGATCCTGACCCGCATCAATGAACGTGGCCGCGAGATGGAAATCCAGACCGATGTCTCCTACTGGGAGCATATGCACGGACGTTATTCGCAGTGGATTGGTGAGTTCAGCGCCTGCCCGGTGCTGCGCCTGAACATTGACGATTATGATGTGAATGATGCGGCTTCGATGGCGGAGATTCTGAAGCAGGTAGGGAAGTCGATCCAGCGGGTTCCGGTGGAGCAGTAGAAGTTGAAGGTCAATCGGAGGAATCCGGTTGGCCTTTTTTGAAATATAAGATTTTATATGCTTCACGCTATAAATTATCCTTCTATTTCTCGCTGAAACGGATACCGTCCTTTTGAGGACGGCGAAGCCGTTTCCACTTGTTGGATAGGAATTAATGCGAGAGGTGCCTGAAGATGTCCCCTGTGATACAATAATCTGAAAAGCCATAATGGATGGAGGAACCTCACTTGAAGTATGATTTTGACAAAGTAGTTAACCGCCGCAATACCCGCTCCTACAAATGGGATCAGTCCGAGAAGCTGTTCGGAGACAAGGAGATTCTTCCGCTCTGGGTAGCGGATATGGACTTTGAGAGCCCGCCTGCCGTGAAAGAAGCGATTCTGCGGCGCGTTCAGGAGGGAATATACGGCTATAGCGTGACGAGTGATTCCTATAAAGAAGCGATTGCCGGCTGGTACCGCAGACGCCATGACTGGGCGATTCAAAAGGACTGGATCACGGATTCCCCCGGAATCGTTACCTCGCTCAGCCTGTCGGTGGAGCTGTTCAGCAAGCCGGGAGATCAGGTGATTCTGCAGTCGCCCGTCTACTATCCTTTTTATGATGTGATCCGGATGAATGAGCGCAAGGTGGCCATTAATCCGCTGAAACTCGAAGACGGCCGTTATGTTATGGATTATGTCCAACTGGAAGAGCTGATGGCCGGCGGCGCTAAGCTGCTGCTGCTGTGCAGCCCGCATAATCCGGGAGGCCGGGTGTGGGAGCGGGAAGAACTGCTGCGCCTTGGAGAGTTGTGCCTGCAGTATGGGGTAACGGTGATCTCGGATGAAATCCATTGTGATATGGCTTTGCCGGGCCACAAGCATATTCCGTTCGCTTCCTTGTCGGAGGAGCTGTCGAATATTACACTGACCACGCTGGCAGCTACCAAAACGTTCAATTTGCCGGGCCTGCAGACCTCTTACATCGTAACCTCCAATCCGGAATTGAAGCGGAAATTTGAGTACAAGCTTAAGGCGCTCAGCCTGCACATGTCTCCTTATTTTACACCAGAGGCTGTGGAAGCGGCATATAATGAAGGCGGGGAATGGCTGGATGAACTCATACAGCATGTCAGCGGCAATGCGGAATATGCCATCGGCTACCTCGCGGAGCACCTGCCGCAGGTGAAGCCAATGACGCCAGAGGCCACTTATCTGCTGTGGATCGATTGCCGCGCACTTGGACTGGACGCTGAGGGTCTGAAGAAGCTGATGTACCGTGAAGCCAAAGTGGCATTTAACGAAGGGTCAGTCTTTGGTACGGAGGGACAAGGCCATCTGCGGATTAATCTGGCTTGCCCGCGTTCCATTCTGGCCGAAGCACTGGAGCGTTTCAGTCAGGCTGCAGCACCTTATGTAAAATAAGGGGATTTAAGCTGTTACTCATAAGCCCGACGTATCTCTTTTGAACACTGCCATGTTCAGGGGATACGTCGGGCTTTTTTGCGCCTGCTGATACTCTTTCATTTTACAGTTCCCATTGACCTGTCCTGGCATTGAGCACTTGGGATACCCGTGTTAAGATGAAATCTATGATATGGATACATAATGGGAGTGGAAAAAATAGAGATGAGTAAAACCCGCATAATTATTGATTGTGATACCGGCATTGACGACGCATTGGCCATATTATATGCCCTGCGGACTCCAGATGTGGTTGTGGAAGGAATCACCACTGTATTCGGCAATATTGATGTCGCTCAGGCGGCAGATAATACTTTGAGGCTGCTGGCCTTGGCCAATCCCGGTTATGAGATTCCCGTAGCCCTTGGCGCGTCCCAAGCGCTCGTCCGCGAGCTGGGCGGCTTCTCGACCCATGTGCACGGTGAGAACGGGATTGGCGGTGTTCAGCTGCCTCCATCGTCTCAGCTGCCGGTGCTGGAAACAGCAGCCGAATTTATAGTCCGCCTGGCGGATGAGAATCCCGGCGAGATTATACTCGTAACGCTGGGACGGTTGACCAACCTGTCGCTGGCGCTTGATCTGGACCCGGCTCTAACCGGGAAACTCAAGAAAGTAGTCGCCATGGGCGGTACCGTCTTTAAGCCCGGCAATGTTACAGCGGTTGCGGAAGCAAACCTGTGGGGAGATCCGGAAGCGGCCGACCGTGTATTCACCTCCGGGCTTCCCGTGCTGCTGGTCGGGCTGGATGTTACGCTGAAGACGCTCATCACCACAGAGCATCTGGAGCTTCTGAGGCAGTTCGGCAAGGAAGAGAACAAAGCCCTGATTGACTTCATGGACGAATCCTTGAAGTATTATTTTAATTTCTACCGCGAAGCGAATTATCTGATAGGTGGAGCACCGCTGCATGATCCGCTGGCGCTGATGGCCGCGCTGCAGCCGGACCTGCTGACCTGCCGCCAGATGAAGGTCCGCGTGGAGACCCGGGGTGAGCATACCGCCGGAATGGTCGTTGCCGATTTGCGGGCACAGCCCAAAGCGGGTGAATTCATAGAGGTCGCCGTTGATGTGGATGCGGAACGGGCCGTCGGCGTCTTTTTGAGCGCGTTTATGTGATAGTTACAATCTATTAATTTGCTAAAAATAACTATTTTGGTAAAATGGTAGACGGAACTGAACTAGGTTTGAGAGACTTGACATCCTATCATAGAATGGAGATTTTATACATGAAACGCTTAACGAAGCTGCTATTATGTGCAGCAATCTCTGTAAGCAGCTTTGCCGCTTTGCCTGCTCAGCCGACACAGGCTGCCCCGGCGGGTGTCAGCATTATGCTGGACGGATATCCGCTGCCTTTTCCGGTTGAACCTGCGGTGATGAGCGGAACCACGCTGGTGCCATTCCGGGCGATCGCGGAAGCTTTGGGAATTCCGGTGGTATGGGACCAGGCCGCAAGTAAAATCACAGCAACCACAAGCGGTGCCGCCGGGACCACTAAGGTTATCCTTACACTCGGCAGCAAAAATGCAGCGGTGAACGGCGCAACCGTGAAGCTGGCTGTAGCTCCGCAAAATATCCGGGGCACCACGATGATCCCGCTCAGCTTCTTTGGCCAGCAATTTGGCGCAGCGGTATCCTGGAATCAGGCGAGCAAGACTGTATCGATCACTTCGCCGAAGAAGGATATGTATACGCTTGGATTTTATGCGCAGGGAGCCTATAGCGAGGTTTCACGTATTCCTGATTTTAGCGCGGTCGCCTTTGGTTGGAGCCGGATCGACCGCAGCGGACAATTCACTACGGCCAGTACGGATTTCTGGTGGCCGAAGGCTGACGGCGATGTGACACCAGAGTCCATCGTCCAGAATGCCGCTGCCGGAGGAACCACGCCTTACCTGATGGTTTATTCCGGGGACAAAGAGCTGGAGCTGACCAAGAATATGGAAGATCTTGAGCTTCAGCAGAAGACGATTACCAGCATTGTTGATTTGGCTTCACAAAAAGGCTTTAAGGGAATCGGGCTTGATCTGGAAGGGCTGGGGATGACTGGCGACAAGAAGCTGGTACAGAGCCAATATAATGTTTTTGTCAAAAAATTATCCGTAATGGCGCGGGCGGCAGGTCTTAAGCTGACCGTTATTCTTCCCCCGCTGAACGGCTCCTACAAAGGGTATGATTATAAGACGCTGGCATCGCTGGCCGATGATTTGGTGATTATGGCTTATGCGTATGAGGATGAGTCAGGTCCGGAGCCGATGAATAAAGTGGATGAAGGCATTCGTCTGGCCCTGCAGCAGGTGGATAAAAGCAAGCTGGTGCTCGGTATCTCGGTATACAGTGAGAATGCAACGTCCGTCAACGCCAAAATTGGACTGGCCAAACGGTATGGCCTCAAAGGTATCGCCATCTGGCGGCTTGGACTGATCGGACAGCCTGTTTGGAATGAGATGAGCAAATCGGTAGAGTTATAGAACGGTAGAGTTGCCGGAAATCATAGATTGGATCTGAAGGTTGAAGATGAATGTATAGTCGGTTTGGAACTAGAGGCTGCCCACCGGGCAGCCTCTTCTTGCGAATTCCAGGGAAGGCAGCAATGCAGATTGTGTTCTTTATACAACAAATATCACATTAACTTGAGCTGCAAACCTTTATAATCTCTAAGGTTGACCCTTGAGCAGGATATCTTATTTTCAGGAGGCTTATCAAACATGAGCATGAAATATAAATCACTGGAGCTGAACAAACCGCTGACGTATGAACTGGAAGGTTTGGAGGTTGGCGTGACCTCGAACTGCAATTTCCGCTGTGATTACTGCTGTGCATATAATAGAAACGACGGACAGAGTATCAATGGCAAGGAGGTTATCAGGATTCTGGAGGAGCTTCCCGGGCTGAAGCGTGTCCGCCTCTCCGGCGGTGAAGTGACCTTGAAGTTTCAGGACTGCGTTGAAATTGTATCCTATTGCGCTTCCCGGGGCATCCAGACCCAATTGAACTCCAACGGCAGTCTGCTGAATGCGGAGCGCATCGAGCAACTGGTGTCTGCCGGGCTGACTACGATACATATCTCGTTCAACTTTACGACAGCAGATGCCTTCTCCCGTTATTACAACATTCATCCAAGCGTCTATGACAAAATCAGAGAGAACATCACGATGTTCGCCAAGACAAGTGTGGACGTCGTGCTGGAAACGCTGCTGTTCAATGAAACACAAGACAATATGAAAGAAATCAGCGATCATGTCTACTCTATGGGTGTTAGAACGCACGAAATTCAGAACAGCATCATCATGGGCCATACCGGCTGGAAAGCCATTGCTGCCCGCGAACAGCTGAAGAATGCCGTGAATGAGCTGATTGAACGCAAAAAAGAAGATACAACGCTCTACTTCACCTGTATGGACCGCTTTATGGAAGCACTTGGTTTCCAGGAGCAGCCTGGGGTATATTTCCCGCATTGCATAGAAGGCAAGAAACAGCTGCACCTGCATGGCAACGGCGATATTCTGATCTCCGAGCTTTGCCACCCGGTAATCATTGGCAACATTTATCAGGGAACCTCGTTGAACGAGCTGTACAGTAACATGCCTGAGCCGCTCTCGCAGTTTCTGGAGAAGCAGCCTTGCCCGGCGCTGGACGCTTTGTTTCCGCAAGGCTTATAGAGAGCTGCGACGAACCGGATTCAGCTTGGAAGAGCCGGTTCGGCAGCTCTGCAGCAGACAGGACCGCGGCATTCCAGCTGCGGTCTATTTTTGTTGCTGGTTTGATAGAGCGGCGTGAGATATTTCTTGTGAATTTCATCCCACAATGAAAACTTTCATGTATAATCATCATCATGTGCACTATTAATGCAGAGATATTCTGCAGCTTAACTACATAGACAAAGTTCGGGAGGATTACAACGTGATTTACGGATTTTTACTACTGCTGTTGGCTTGTTTTTTCCAGGGCAGCTTTGGACTCGGCATGAAGAAATATCAGCCGTTCTCCTGGGAGGCCTTCTGGACGATCTTCTCTCTGGTAGGGATTCTGATCATTCCGGTGGTCTGGACATGGATCGAGGTGCCTAACTTCTTCAGCTACATCCGGCAGACCTCCCCTGATGTGCTGTGGACCGCTTCTTTTTGCGGTTTTCTGTGGGGGATCAGCTCCATAATGTTCGGCAAAGCGATTGACTCCATCGGGGTTTCGCTCACTTACGGGGTAAACATGGGCATATCGGCTTCCCTGGGCTCATTAATTCCGCTGTTTATCTTTGGAAATATACCTGCTGCGGGTTCCTTCACCGTGCTTCTGATCGGTGCGGCGATTATGCTGGGCGGGGTTGCAGTCATTACTAAGGCGGGTCTGCTCAAGGAAAAGCTGATTACCGCTTCCGGTCAAGGGACAAGCTCCGGCAGCAGCCTTACCAGAGGATTGATTATAGCTTCGGTTGCCGGTCTGGGTTCGGCAGCGATGAATATCGGCTTCTCCTATGCGAATCAGGCTGTGGATATTGCCGTTGCTGACGGAACGGCCAAGATCAGCGCCAGCCTTATTTCCTGGGTAATTACGTTGTCCGGTGGTTTTGTTGCCAACTTCGCCTATGCGCTCATCCTGCTGATCAAAAACGGCACTTACAGGGATTATGTCGCTAAGGGGGCAGGCAGCGCCTATGTCAAAGCTTTGGCTACCGCATTAGTCTGGTTTCTGGCACTTGGCTTTTATGCCAAAGCGACAGCTTTGCTGGGACCGCTTGGCTCCGTGGTCGGCTGGCTCGCCTTTAACGGCTTGTCCTTAATTATCAGTAATGCCTGGGGTCTCAGAGACGGGGAGTGGAAAGGGTTTGCAGCTCCCAAGAAACTGCTGTTATGGGGCAATGTAATCCTGATTCTATCCTGGATTGTCGTGGGGATTGCGAACAGCATGGCGTAGTTTTCTGCAAATTGCCATGATTAACAGACAGAGAAATCATGAGAATCTGTTAAGATTTCAATAGAGTCTGCAATGTGAAATCTATGGAGAAGGCTTGTATGCCGCTGCATACATGAAGGTAGAAGAACATGCTCAATGAAATAAGGAATGGATTGCTGCGTTCCAATACGCTGCTGGAAAAAATAATGCCGCTGCTGACACCGGCTGCTATCGCGTTTGGCGTTCTGAACGAGAGCAGGCTGCTGCCTTTTACCTGGCTGGTGCCGTGGATATTTGCCTTCATGACACTGATTGGCAGTCTCAAGTCTAATTTTCGCGATTTGCTGGCCGTACTGCTCAAACCGCAGAAGCTGATTATTCTGATGGTCATTCTGCATGTGGTCATGCCGCTGATCGGCTGGGTTGCGGCGAAGGCTTTTTTTCCGGGCGATCCCTATACGGTTACGGGTTATGTACTGTTGTTCGCTATTCCGACTGGAGTCGTCAGCGTGGTCTGGGTATCCATGCACGGCGGCAATGTGGCACTTACACTGGCGCTGATTCTCATTGATACCTTGCTGTCACCGCTGATCGTACCGGGTACACTGCATCTGCTAATGGGGGCAAGCGTGGAAATCCAGCTCGGGGAAATGATGAAGGGACTGCTGTGGATGGTCGTATTGCCTTCTCTGGCGGGGATGCTGCTGAATCAATGGACAAAGGGAACGGCCGGCAAAGTGTACGGTCCGCCGCTGGCTCCATTTGTCAAAGTGGGGCTTTTTATCGTCGTATCGATTAACGGCGCAAGTATTGCCCGGTATTTAAAGCATCCGGACGGCAAACTCGCGCTGATCCTGTTCGTCACCTTTGGAACGGTTGTGCTTGGGTATGTGATTGGAGCCTTGGTGTCACGCCGACTTCACTGGGATTACGAAAATTCGGTGGCCGTGCAGTTTAACTCCGGGATGCGCAACCTGAGCGCGGGGGCTGTGCTGGCGGTGAAATATTTCCCTCCCGCTGTGGCGCTCCCGGTCATTTCCGGGATGCTCTTCCAGCAGATTCTGGCCGCATGCTCAGGATTTGTAATCCGCAGCAGGATGAGACGCATGCAATCCGAAAATGCTGTAGCACAGTCAACCTCAACATCTCCAACGGAAACGACGATCTCCTCATAGAAGCATTATAACGATAAGCAGGCGGAATAACTTTCCGGCCTGCTTTTTTTTGAGTAGCAATAAAAATGATACTAAAAAACTATTTTTTCGACGAAATACGCTATTATTTTCTGAAATTCTACATCTAATCTTCACTGTTTTCTTAGGGAGACCGATAATAAGTGTAACAAATTACATAGAAATAGGAAGATAACCAGGACTATAAGACCAGTATGAAAGGACGTAGAAATTAATGAAAATTCGTATGAAGCTGTCAGTTATGATGATTGCCGTTACCCTGCTTTCTACTGTAATCATGGGGGC
Organism: Paenibacillus sp. FSL H3-0321; assembly: GCF_038002865.1. Classification (NCBI taxonomy): domain Bacteria; kingdom Bacillati; phylum Bacillota; class Bacilli; order Caryophanales; family Paenibacillaceae; genus Paenibacillus; species Paenibacillus sp. FSL H3-0321. Next base: position 6,993,490 of record NZ_JBBODH010000001.1, read on the forward strand.
TTTCACGTATAACAAATCCACTAACACCATTCTGGGCCTTACCGAATCTGCAATGAAGCAAGTCAACACCAATAAAGCGGAGACCATAGCGGCTATGATTGATAAAGAGAAACGCAGTATGGCTCTGGTGGCCGGACAGACCGAAATTATTGAACTGCTGCAACAAAACAAAACCGGCGGCATAGCAGATGGAGATGCGCTGCAGGCCGAAGTGAACACCAAGCTGCAAGGGATCGTGAAGGATGCCGGCAATCTTGAGCATATATTTGTATCCGATATGAAAGGGATTGCGGTAGCAGATAGCGACACGGCGCTGGTGGGTACGGATTTCAGCGAAAGAAGTTATGCAAAGCGCGTGATTGAGACCGGCGCCCCCGTCATCAGTGAAACTTTGAAATCAAAAGCCACCGGGGCTTACGTTGTAGCGTTTGTGCAACCGGTGACCAGCGGCGGCCAAATGATCGGCTTTGTCGCCTCAGCTGTCAATGCGAACAGTATTATCAAATACTTGTCCGGTGCCAATGTGGCAAATGCGCCTTCCTCGTACGCCTATCTGGTAGATGAGACCGGAAATATGCTGTATCATCCCGATGAGACGAAGATTGGATTGCCTGTCGAGAATGATCAGATCAAGGCTGTTGTGGAACGTGTGAAAGCCGGAGAGAAGGTTGAAGACGGCAAAGTGCAGTACAGCATAGGTGACGCGGAGAAAAAAGCTGCTTATACCGTCATTCCCGAAACGAACTGGACACTGGTGCTGACTGGTGATGTCGGGGAGGTCATGCAGCCTGTAGACAATATGACGCATTATATTATCCTGCTGGGTCTGGGGAGTCTGCTGCTGACTCTGATCATTGGACTGCTTGTCGCCGGCAGAATTTCTTCCCCGATCATAAAGCTGACAGAGATGATTAACCAGACCGCTAAGCTGGAACTCAAATACGATGCGCAGTATGAGTATCTGTTGAAGAACAAAGATGAAACTGGAATCATTGCCAAAGCCATGTTCCATACCCGCGCTGTGCTCCGGGAAATGGCTGAAAGCCTGATCACCATCTCCACGAAGGTGCTGGACAATGCGGAAACGCTGGAGAAGCTGTCCATTGATGTCAGAGAGAATGCGCATGACAATTCAGCCACGACGGAGCAGCTGTCGGCAGGTATGGAAGAGACGGCAGCTTCAACAGAAGAGATGACAGCAGCGATTCATGAAATCGAGAACAATGTCCGAATGATCTCCGGAAAGGTCAAGGAAGGGACGGAAGTGACCAGCCAAATTATCGAGCGGGCACTGGAGCTGCAGCATGACGCCGTGCAGTCTACGGACAATGCCAAGCGGATTTACGAATCGGTGCGTATCGAAATGGAGAAGGCGATTGAGCAGTCCGGCGCGATCAATGAAATCAATCTCCTGGCAGATACCATTCTGTCGATTACCAGCCAGACCAATCTGCTCGCCTTAAATGCGGCGATTGAAGCTGCCCGCGCGGGTGAAGCAGGGCGGGGATTTGCGGTAGTTGCGGGAGAAATCCGCAAGCTGGCTGAGAAATCCTCCGAAACGGCAGCGGGAATTCAGGATGTCGTCAAGAATGTATACTCTTCTGTAGAGCAGATGAAAGAGAATTCTGAAGCCATGCTTACATTTATTGACCATAATGTGCTGGGTGATTATGAGCGCCTGACAGAGGTCAGCGAGCAGTACAACAGTGACGCCTCCATCATCAACACGCTCATGAACCAGTTCGAGGAGTCAGCAGATCACTTGGACCAGACGGTATCAAGCATCGCGATTGCGGTTAATGAGGTGGCAGCTACTGTCAACGAGGGTGCAATCGGCGTGCAGGATATCGCCGAGAAGACGGCGGATATTGTAGAGAAGACATTCCATGAGGCGACGATGGCCGATGAAAACACGCAAAGTGCCAAAGCGCTTCAGGGACTGGTGGAGAAATTTAAAATATAAAGCTATAACTTAGACCCCGCCGCACACTGGCGGGGTTCTTTTTTTTTGTTCATCATCATTACATCTATTGATAGGTTCATCCTTTTTTGGACCATACTATGGATAGGGTACAGCAGAGCAGCCGCTGATATGGGGGGATGTAATGATTAAGATAACGCTCGGAGACGAAGAGAAGGGATACAGCCATAATCAAGCAGAGTTGAATGGGGATGGCGTAAGATTAGCGTTTCCCCTGTTAACCGTTAATGATAGAGAAACACGCAGGCTGGATCAGCTCCGGCTTATGCAGGAGAGCTTTCTGCTGCAGATGGTCCGGGAAGAGTGGTTCAGTCCGGAGAAGATTAAACAACGGCTGCGGCAGCTTCAGCTCCATCCGCTGGCCGATGAGGGAGTGAAGCTGCAATTTGCAGCCGTAGAGCTGCAGATTCCGGCAGGAGAAATCGGAGAGCCACGGAAGCGCCGGAATCAGCTTTATAAGGATTTCCAGCAGATATGCCGCAGGACGGCTGCAGGGTGGAAGGGCGTATATCCGTTCTGCGATGCCGGAAGCATTAGCCCGGTAATGTATTTCTTGATTGTCATGAAAGACAATGCGTCACATAAGAATGACAGAGCTGAGCACTTCGCCAGAGAGCTTGAGCAGAATGTCGAGAGCAGATTGAGGCTGGGGCTTGCCGCAGGAATCGGTGCAGAGTACAAAGGACTGAAGCGGCTAAAGAATGGCTATGCCTCATGTTTACTGGCTTTAAACGGGAGCCGGAGTGCTATTCCCGGCAGCGGCACAGGGCTGGTTTTCCAGAGCCGTGCCAGTGACCGGTTGACTGCATTCAGTCAGGCGACGGAACAGAGGCTGACGTTGAGTCTAGAACAGCCAGCAAGTGCTGCTTTCCGCCTGGAGCTGGATTCGTTGTTCACTCTGGAGGACGATGCGGCTTCTCAACTGGAGGTTTGCCGCTTTTTGGCGCAGCGTACGCTGCTGATTCTAGGTGGAGCTGCGGGGAAATTTGAATACGGCGGCACTGCGCTCCAAAAATATTTATGGAACAGCCAAATGACCCTTGCCGCCTGCACATCGAGTGAACATGCAAAGGAATTGCTGCAGGAACTGGGACAGCTAGTCATGGCGGAAGTGAGCAGGACGCAGGCACCCGGTGGAAGAGAGCTGGCCGAGGCTATCAGGAAATACGTGAAAGAACATTTTGCCTGCGACCTGAAAGCTCCATCTCTCGCAGCGTTATTTCATGTATCTGAGGCCGAGCTCAGCCGGTTATTCAAAATGCATGTTGGCATTCCTTTGAATGACTATGTCACTAAATTGAGAATGGCCCAGGCTGAGCAGCAGCTGCAGGAAAATGCACTGAAATGCTCTGAGATCGCAATGCTGGCAGGTTATTCCGTGACAGACGAATTTATAAGCGCCTTCAAGAAGTACAGCGGCAGAAATCCCAAGGACTACCGGGAGTGGTACTTGAAGAGACAGATGAAGGTATAATAAGGCTTTCTTCAAAAAGGAGGTGAAGGCCTGCGTCTTCATCTTCAAGTCATTTTATGGTAAATTAAATGTAAGCATTGCCGGATTTGAGCGGAAGGGAGACAGGACCATGACAAGTTTCGGCACACAGCTCTATGCAAAGTCTATAGATTAACAACCGCGGTTGTTTGTATAGAGCTGTAAGCAGATTACCGCATAAGTTATCTTGTAGAAGATAATGGTTTCTCCTATAGACTTTGCTCCCTTAAAACGTTTACTAATTTTAAGGAGCGGGCTATAAAATGAAATATGTTAACGCAGATGTGATTCTGCCGGAAGTATTGCTGAAGGAAATTCAGAAATATACTCACGGTGGAATGCTCTATATTCCGAAGCCTGAAGGCGTGCGGAAGAAATGGGGCGAGAATTCGGGCAGCCGAATGTATCTGACAGCGAGAAACAATGAAATCAGGGAGCAGCATGCCGGCGGAGCTACCGCCCGTGAACTTTCTGAGCAATTTTGTCTGTCATATGACAGCATCAAAAAAATTATCTACTGCAAAAAATAGATTTACAAAATGCCGTATGGGATGAACAGTCCGATGCGGTTTTTTGTGTGCAATAATCTCTTTAGAAGAGTTGTCTATCTATTTGAAAAGCGGCGCTGCCATTATAATAAACGGACATATTCGTTAAGGAGGAAGCAGAATGTTGGAGGCTTTTCGCTGTGATACGGATGAGGATAGAAGGCTTCTGTTGAAGCAGGCAAGGAGCATCGTGATGTGGGCACTGCCGCAGTATGGGCTGGATTGGACCTCAATTTCATATATCGGCCTGTCTGATAACATCACTTATAAGATCGAGACGGCAAGCACCGGAAGCTATTTGCTGCGGATGCACGGGCGATGGATGAGCAATGCAGAGATTCAGTCGGAGCTGCTGCTGCTTCAGGCGCTGAACCGGGTGGAGGGACTGACGATGCCGGAAGGAGTGGCCAATACAGCAGGCACTTATATCCTCAAGGCAGATTCCGAAGAGGATGCCTCTTCCTTGTGGGTTACAGTTACCCGCTGGGTCGAAGGGGAGCATGCTGGCGGGCATATGACGGATCAGAGAATATTCGATATGGGAGCTATGACGGGAGCCTTGCACATCGCGGCTGCCGGATTCGTTCCTCCGGCTGGGTTTATCCGCCCTGTATGGGGGGAGCAGAGCTTTAAACGTGAGATGGATAAGCTGGGACGTTATTACAGCGGGTTTGCATCTGAAACGGGATGGAAGACTTATCAGTTAGCTGCTGCAAAAATCCTCTCCGAACTGGAGGGCATGGAGGTAAACGAAGATCAATATGGACTGATTCATGGAGATCTGCATAGCGGAAACGTGGTGTTTGCCGGGGAGCAGCCCTATCCGATAGATTTTGGAAGATGCGGTTACGGGTATTATCTCTACGATCTGGCTGCCGCATTATTGGAGCTTTCCCCTGGGCAGCGCAAACGGTTTATTGAAGGCTATGCAAGCCGGAAGAAGCTGGAAAGCGGATATGTGCGTAGACTGGAATGTTTTTTTATTATGATTATGATCGGGAATTACAGCCATCATGCCTCGAACCCGGCGGAAGTCCCCGGACTGCGGGAGCAGCAGCCTTATTCCCAGGCGTATCTCAGGGAATATTTAAAGAGTGCTCCCTTTTTGTTCGAGGTGATTGAGCCCGAGGAAGTGAAATGATTAGCCGGAATTTTGCGGGTCCAGGAGAATTAGCTGGAGATGAGCGAGATTGCTTCCTCCACGGTAAGCAGTTCCTCCTTGTGCGCAGACATGTCCTTGAGACGGAGCTTGCCGAGTGCGGCTTCGCTTTCGCCGAGCAGCAGACAATAGCGGATGCCTTTTGCTGAGGCTGCGGCCATCGTTTTCTTCAGCTTCCGGGTACCGGAATCTACGGTTACGCGGATGCCTGCGGCCCGCAGCCTTACAGCGGCGAGCAAGACCTGAGGCATATTCCCGCCAATGGGAACAATCCATACTCCAGTCGGCTCCTGCTGCACCGGACGCTCTCCAAGCAGGGCCATGATCGACTCCATGCCAAATGAAATGCCGACCGTAGGGTATTGGATATCCTCCCGTCCGACCATCTTTCCAATGATGGAATCATATCTTCCCCCGCCCCCAAGGCTGGACGTATAAACGCCGGAGGCGTCGAAGATTTCATAGACGGTCCCGGTATAGAAGGATAGGCCGCGTGACAGGAACGGATCGAAGACACAGAAGCCGTCCAGGCCAATTTCTTCAATCAGCTGTTTCAGAGCAAGAACTTCTAGCGCACCGGGGCAGCCGGCGAGTCCATATTTACGCGTCAGCTCCTCAAAACCCGGGTTGCCGGATTCCAGCAAATCGGTAATCGCCAGTAAGGCCTCCGGAGCTAGTCCTTTATCGGACAACTCCGCCAGCACGCCGCCGATGCCGATTTTGGCGAGCTTGTCGAGGGTCAGCATCACGGAGAGATACTCCTGCGCCGGGACACCTGCCGATTCCAGAATCTCGCCGAGGAACCGGCGGTTGTTCCATTTGACCACCACCGCAATGTCCAGTCTGCGGAATACCTCGGCGGCCAGCTGCAGCAGCTCCGCTTCAGCCTGCGGACCGGCAATCCCGACCACATCGGCATCGCATTGCAGGAATTCGCGCAGCCGGCCTTTTTTGACCGGACCGTCGCGGAACACCTTGCCGATCTCATACCGCTTGAAGGGGAACTCCATCCCCGGATTGAGGGCAATCACCTTGGCAAAGGGAATCGTCAGGTCGTAGCGCAGCCCCAGTCTGCGGCCGCCCTGGTCGGTAAGCTGGTACATTTCGCGGAGGATTTCGTCTCCACCGGCATATTTGGAGGTCAGCAATTCAAGCTCATTCAGCAGTGTTGTATCCATGGATTCAAAGTCATAGCTTTCAAACAGCCCGCGCAGCACAGCCTGCACCTTTTGTCTGACCGCTTGCTCCCGGCCGAAATAATCGTAGGTTCCTTTAATGTTTTGCATGTTAAGCAGCTCCTTTAACCTCGAAATATAAATCAGCATAAAAAAACGCGCCGGACCTCATGGTCCTGCGCGCTTATGGATGCCGCAGGGAGGTCAAACGCGAAATGCGTTAGCCCTCCCTGATAGATGTTCAGGAGTGCTAACGCTGCTTGTGATGATGAAGCTGATTCTGTATGATGGTAATGCTGTTTGTGCTGTTCACTGGAATCAACTCCCTTTCAGACTGGATTACAGCACATTATAGCGGATAGTGAAAATCCTTGCAAGTGTGATACTGCAGATGGTTTAGAATAATCAATTGAACGAAAAGGGGGATTTACTGTGAATCATTCACCTATTGTTGCTGAGGCTGAGATTTTTGCCAAAGAACAGCTGGCCGGAGATTCCACCGGCCATGACTGGTTTCACACAGAACGTGTGCGGAATACGGCGGCACTGATTGCGGAAATGGAGCAGGGGGATGTTTTTATTTGTACAGTCGCTGCGACACTGCATGATGTTGCCGACGAGAAGCTGAACCCTTCCAAGGAAGCGGGACTGGATAAAGTACATAACTGGCTTAAGCAGCACCTGGCGGATGAAGCTCAAATCAAACATATCATGCTCATCATTGAGACGATGTCCTTCAGCGGCGGTGGAGGTGAACCGATGTCGACCTTGGAAGGGCGGATTGTGCAGGATGCGGACCGGCTGGATGCGCTTGGCGCCATAGGCATTGCCAGAACGATGGTGTTCTCCGGTGCGAAGGGACGTCCGGTGTATGATCCGGAGATCGCGCCGCGCGATGAATCGCTGCAGAAGGAATACCGCGATTATTCCAAGGGGACGGCGGTCAATCATTTTTATGAGAAGCTGCTTAAACTGAAAGACCTGATGAATACCCCCTATGGCCGCAAGCTGGCCGAAGAACGGCATGATTTCATGCTGGGCTTTCTGGAGCAATTTTATAAGGAATGGAATCAAGGCAGCCATTAACTGTTATAATGAGACTATGCACAAGATGGAAGGAACGCGGGAACCCCCGCTTGAACCGGAACAATCGGCATAGAAGAGGTTGAAGTGAACATGAGTGAACTGCAGTTTAGAGAGTATGGTTTAAATGAAGAGATTATCCGGGCGCTGGATGTGCTGAAGTATCTGGAGCCGACTGAAGTACAGCGTAAAGTGATTCCTGTAGCCTTGCAGGGGCAGGATTTGATCGTGAAATCGCAGACGGGCAGCGGCAAAACAGCGTCGTTCGGTATCCCGCTCTGCGAGCTGGTGGATTGGGCGGAGAACAAGCCGCAGGCTTTGGTGCTGACCCCAACCCGTGAGCTGGCTGCTCAGGTGAAGGAGGATATCACCAACATCGGGCGCTTCAAGCGGATTAAGGCGGTCGCCTTGTTCGGCAAACAGCCGTTTGCCCCGCAGAAAATTGAACTTACGCAAAAGACGCATGTTGTCGTAGGTACGCCGGGCCGTGTGTTCGACCATATTGAACGCGGTACGCTACCGCTGCAGCGGATCAAATATCTCGTCATCGACGAGGCCGACGAAATGCTCAGCATGGGCTTCATCGAGCAGATCGAGAAGATCATCCAGCAGCTGCCCCGGGAACGGGTGACGATGCTGTTCTCCGCCACGCTGCCGGAGGCGGTGAAGAATTTATGCCGCAAATATATGCAGAGTCCGGCGGATATTGAGATTGAAGCCAGCGGCATCACGACAGCGTCGATTGAGCATGCGCTGATTGAAGTGAGACAAGCCGCCAAATTCCAGCTGCTGTGTGATCTGCTTACCGTGGAGAATCCGGACAGCTGCATTATTTTTTGCCGCACCCAGGATCAGGTGAATGCCTTGTTCCGCGGGATGGCTGATCTGGAGTATCCAGTGGATAAGATTCACGGCGGGATGATGCAGGACGAGCGGTTTGAGGTCATGAATGCTTTTAAGCGGGGCCAGTTCCGTTATCTGATTGCCACCGATGTGGCCGCCAGAGGTATTGATATTGAGAACATCACCCATGTGATCAATTACGATATTCCGCTGGAAAAAGAAAGCTACGTCCACCGCACCGGCCGGACCGCACGCGCGGGTAAAAGCGGCAAAGCGATCACGCTCGTTACACCGAATGAGCACAAATGGGTAGCGGACATTGAGGGCTATATCGGTTTCAGCCTGCCGGTAATGAAAGCTCCTTCGGACGATGCTGTGGCCTACGCCAAACCGGCCTTCGATCTGAAGCTGGGCAAGCAGCAGGTCCGCAAAGCGGGCAAAACCGAGGTCATGAACGAGAACATCATGAAGCTGTATTTTAACGGCGGCAAGAAAAAGAAGCTCAGAGCCGTCGATTTCGTCGGCACCATAGCGAAGCTTGAAGGCATCACCGCAGACGACATCGGGATCATCACGATCCAGGATAACGTCAGCTACGTGGACATCCTGAACGGCAAAGGCGCATTGGTGCTGCAAGCGATGAAAGACACTACGGTAAAAGGCAAGCTGCTGAAGGTGCATATCGCGAAGAAATAAAACGCAAAGATAGATTGCAAAAAGCAGTATCGGACGAAGGTCTGATACTGCTTTTTGTCTTTGCGGAATGCCGGACCCTTACTGGTGAACGGCCCCGTACGCCCGGATCTCGATAAGCTCCGCATAACGGCTGCCGTTCGTCGAATCAATCAGTACTCTGAGTTGGTCAGCCTGCACCGGATTCGGCAGACGGTGGATCACCTTGCGCTTGCGGTTATCGCTTCCTGCTGCAACCTCAGTCCACTTCCCGCCGGCAACACGCGTCTCTACCCGGTAGTTACGAACCAGCTCGGGAATGATGGCAAAAGCCGTGCGGTGATGATGCAGGTTCACCAGATCTTCGTTGACATCATCGTTGAAGGTCAGGTGGATTTCGGCAATGGACTGCACCGAATCCCACTGCAGCTGCAGCCATTCCGGCTGTCTGTCTGCCATCGGCTGCGACATCCATTGCTGCGGCCCGCCGAACGGGCGGTGATAGCCGTTTACGGCTTTGTCCGCTGCGAAGGCGGCAGTCGTCGACCCGATCCGGCAGCAGAACGGCTGGCGGGCTTTGCCCTGCATCTTCCACAGCACCACGGGCTGATCCGTGGAGTGGTCCTCCAGATCCTTGGATACATGCGGCTCTTCATCCTTGAAGAAGACGAGCACGCCGCTGTGCGGCTGCTGCGAATGATGCAGGCTTACCGCATCGTTCGCCTTGATGATGATAAAAGCATTTTGCGGCACCTGCGGCTGCCACTGCAGATCGAAGGTAAGCCATTGCTGCTCACCGGCTTCGGCATGGGCAGTTGCACTTGCCTGCAGGGTATGCGGCACGTAATTTTCCCTGCGCCCGGTGTCCCACAGCTCGGCAGTAACCGAAGTGGCCTGCTTGGCATCCACCAGCAGCTGAAGGCCGCTGATTCCCGGATCCGCAGGAATCAGCACAGCGGCATCATGCTGCAGCGGATAAGCTTCGCCCGGTTGGGCCAGCTCAATCACGCCCAGCGTGCTGGAGGCGGTGACCCGTGCTTTGCGGGCGACATCATCTTCATCGCTGCTGCGCAGCCCGATGATCGAGGCATCGCCGCGCAGCAGCGTCTGCCGCAGCTCTTCCAGATGCCGCTCCTGCAGTTCACGCGGGGTGATTCCCTTGCGGCTGCTGAGTGCGGCTCCGGTTCCGGCCGCTTCACCGATCACGGCGCAGGTGGCCATCACCCGTGTCGTGCCGAAGGCGACATGGGAGGCGCTGATATCGCGCCCGGCCATCAGCATATTCCGCACATTGGCGGAATAGAGGGAGCGGAAGGGGATATGGTATACCCCGTCGGCATGCAAGTGCTTTGAGCCGCTGGCGTCGGCATACATCCCCTGCGGCGGATGCAAGTCGATCGACCAGCCGCCAAAGGCTACGCCGTCCGCGAATTCGCGCTGGGCGATAATGTCATTCTGGTTCAGCACGTAGTCTCCGGTAAACCGCCGGTATTCACGTTTGCCGGGCAGCGAGCCGACCCATTCCAGCGTCATATTCTCAGCGCCGAACTTGCCGGAATTTTTGATATAATCCCAGATGCCGTAAATGACCGACCACAGCTCGTCGCGGATCATTTCATTGTCATGAACGGCGTCATGCTCGCCGCCCCATTCAATCCACCAGTAGTGGCAGCCGGAATCACCGCTCTTAATGACGCGTCGGATCGGAATCGTCGTCTGTGAGATGTCCTTGGCAAAGGAAGGCGGCACAAAATTCACCGGTACGCCGGTATCTTTGGTATAGAAGAGGATGGTGCTGCCCAGCGTAATGTCATCGGCGATCTCCGGCGCCCACTCTTCGCCGTATTCGCTCCGGGCTTCCCGTCCAAGGGCAAATTTGGCTCCGGCCAGAAATCCGATCAGGCCATCACCCGTGCAATCGAGATACATGCTGCTCTTAAAAGTGATTCTCCGCTCCGAACCCATCATCCAGCCGGTGACCGCAGTAATCGTCCGCTCCTGCTCGTCTCCTTCAGCCAGAACCTCATGGACATCCGTATTCAGGTAGAGTGTGATATTGGACTCAGCCTTGACAGCCTCCAGTACGACCAGATCCCATAGATAGGGGTTACCTTCCGGATTGCGGTACTGGTTCTCCACGAACAATTCACCCATAATTCCCGTTTCCCGGGCGTAGCGGTTCGTGCCGTGTGCCGTTGCTCCGCAGACCCAGACCCGCACCTCGCTGCTGGAATTGCCTCCAAGCACAGGGCGGTTCTGGATCAGAGCCACCTTTTGCCCAAGTCTCGCGGCAGCAATTGCCGCACATACTCCAGCCAGCCCGCCGCCGATCACCGTAATGTCATTTTGCACTAGCTCCTGCTTCATGAATGAGCACCTCTTAGGATTATATTTTTAATGCATATCTATAATTTCATAATGAAGCTGCTTCTTTACTTTTGAAATGCACGATTATATCATTAAGCATATACTTTATTTCGTGAAAGGGATGGAGCCATGAAACTTCTGGACCATATCTACTGGAAGCAGAAGACGAGTTTTGCCCTGCCAAGCGACTGCTATGATTCCTGGGTCGCCTTTGCGGTAGAGGAGGGGCTGTTCCGCTTCGAAATTGGAGCACATGGCGGTGAAGCGGGGTTTGCAGATTTGGTCGTCTGCCCTCCCGGAATTCCCTTCATTCGTGAGACGATTACACCGCTCACCTTCCATTACATCCAGTTCACCCCGGAGAATGATGAAAGCCTGCCGCAGCCGGGGCTCCTGCAGCTTAGCGATACGAAGCGCCTAAGCTCGACCTATGCCTATTTGCGCCAGCTCAGTGAAGACAATAGTCCAGCCGCAAGGGAATGGAAACAGCATCTTATCAAAGACCTGTGGCTGCCGGTTCATATGGAGAGCCGGGCGGAAGCAGGAGGGCGTAAATACTCCGAAGACGCAATGATGGATGAAGCTGCATCCATTATTGCCGATAGAGCCGCAGAACCACTCAGCCTGCTGGAGCTCGCCCGGGAGCTGGGATTAAGTCCCGTGCAGTTTACGCGGCGGTTCCGCGCAGCTTTTCAGGAAACGCCTTCCTCCTATTTGAAATCGCTCCGTTTGGCCAAAGCACGCCTTCTGCTGAAAGACAGTGAGCTGAATCTGGCCCGGATTGCCGAAAGATGCGGCTATGAGAACGGATTCTATTTAAGCCGGGTGTTCACGAACAGCACCGGAATGAGTCCGGCGGAATACCGTAAACGGCATAGGCTGTAGAAGCATAGAACAAATCTGTGCATCATAACCCCGGTCTATAGGAGCGATGCGACAAAACAATGCAATTTCCTCCAGCTTCAGCCGGGTGACCCCTGCAGATGTTATAATAAGCCCACAAATGAAGGGAGAGAGCTGCGGAAATGAAGAAGCCGGACTGGAAGATGTTTATACCCCAGAAGCTGAGATACAGGCTGTTCGGCGCTTTTCTCATCCTTATTCTTCTGCCGTTCAGTGTGCTGAATGTATACAACTACCGGCAGATTGAATCCCTCGTCGAGGAGAAAATCAGCCAGCAGAGCCACGAGCAGCTGGTGCAGATGTATGGAACGCTGGAGGATCAGATGAGCGTAGCCTTCAAGACGCTGATCTTTCTGGAGCAGGATTCGGCGGTCCGCAGTGTTCTGACAAAGCCAGGCAACCGCTCGCCTCTAGAGAATAAAGCGCTGATCGAAGAAAAATTCAAAATGCTCAACAACAGCTTTTTCCTATACAATCCTTCCGTATATTTCACCCTGCTGGACTTTCATGAGAGCGTATACACTTCTTATTTGCCGAAACAGGCGCTGGCCTACGAACCGTACCGTGAGCTCTTCAGCCGCCATCTGGGGAGCGTTGTCCCTGCAGATCAGGGCACGGTCCAGAGAGAGGCTGCCCTCCCGGGTGAAGCAGCAGCGCAAACATTGGATTCCGCAGAAGCCCAAGGCCTGTTCTACCAGTGGGATTCACGGGACGAGAACAATATGCTGAGGGAGGTGTCTACCAGCCCTTATCTGCTCTCGCTTTATGCCTATATGAAGGACAGCGGAGGCAAACGCTACGGGCTGGCCCGGATCAGTATTGATTATTCCTTCTGGTTCCAGTCCGTCCTCAAGGAATCTCTGAGCAGTCAGGATTATTTTCTGATTACCGGCAAGGGAGAGACTGTGGCCCGCTCCTCCAAAAAAGCGGTGCTGGCCCCGGAGATCACCCGGGAAATTGCCCTCCATCCTGCACAGGCGTATCTGACCGATGACAAGTCCGGCACGCTGATCAATTATGTCTACATCGAGTCGCTGGACTGGTATATGGTCAACCGGATTCCGCTGGCCGTGTTGTTTAACGAAATTTCCGGGCTGAAGCAGCGTTATTTCCTGACGTTTTTTGCCTTCACAGCTGCATTTGTACTAATGGCCTTTATGATCTCTGCTACCTTTACCCGCCCTTTGTCGCATCTGCAGAACAAGATGAAGGATGTCGTCCGCAAAAACCTGAAAATCCGCATCCCCGAAGGCCGGAGCCATGGCGAAGTGCTGGAGCTGACCCGGACCTTCAATACAATGCTGGATGACACGAATAAGCTGATTGCCCAGTTGAAGGCAGAGGAGCGGCAGAAGGAAGCGGTACATTTCCATATGCTGCTGGCCCAGATGAACCCGCATTTTTTGCTGAACACCTTGAACACGATGAAATGGAGCGCCATCCGCAGCGGGAATGAGGAGATCTCCGAAATGTGCGTGTCGCTTGGCAAGCTGCTGGAGGTCAGCCTGAATGCTGAAGTTGAGCTGGTCTACCTCAAGGACGAGATCGAGCTGGTTCAGGCTTACCTGCATATTCAGCGGATCCGGTACCAGGGCAGCTTTGAGGTAACCTGCGACTTTGACGATGAGCTGGAGTATGCGCTGGTGCCGAAGCTGAGCCTGCAGCCGCTAGTGGAGAATGCGATCCGCCATGGCGTTGGCCCTCTGACTGAACGGGGGCAGATCAGTATCCGTATTTACAGAAATGACAAAGCGCAGCTTACGCTGGAGGTCGGGGATAACGGCATCGGCATGGAGGAATCCAGGCGCCTGCAGGTGACTCGGACCCGTAAGGGGATCGGACTGTCCAACCTGAAGGAACGGCTGCGGCTGCTCTTCAAGGGCCAAAGTGAGCTGGAGATCCTCCAGCTGTCACCGGGAACCCTGATCCGGTTCAGTATTCCCTTCCTGCTGTCGACACCTTATGTACAGGACAAGAAGATCGAGTAAAAGGAGGCAGGTCTCATGTGGAGCGTACTGCTGGTGGAGGATGAGGTATTCGTAAGAGAGTCGGTGCGGGAGATTATTTCCTGGGAGGAGCTCGGCTTCATGGTTATCGGCGAATCCGGCAACGGGACCGAAGCGCTGGAACTGATCACGCGGGATAAACCTGATCTGGTGCTCGCGGATATCGTGATGCCTGGTCTGAACGGCATTGAGCTGTTGAAGCAGACCCGTCAAGCGGGGCTGAATACGAAATTTATTATGCTGACCTGCATGGGGGAGTTTGAATATGTCCGCCAAGCGATGGAATACGGGGCCTCCAACTATATTCTCAAGCTGTCAATGAGCGTTGGTTCATTGCGGGATACGCTGCGTAAGGTTAGCGCCGAGCTGAGTGCCGGCAGTCACCGGAATGTTGCTCTTTTGGAGGCAGACGGGATTCCAGCGGTTGTTGCAGCTTCTGCGGAAGCACCTGACACCGCTAACCCCGGACCGGGTGGGGCTTTTCCTGAAGATGAGGTAAAAAATCCGCCGCTGTCCGGCTTCGGCTCCCTGAACGGGCCTGTTGTTTCGCATCCGGAGATTAGCAAGATCATTGAATATATCGGAGAGCATTATGACCGCGATATTACAGTCAAGTCCATGTCCCGCTATGTGATGATGGGAGAGAATTATATCAGCGCCTTATTCAAAAAGAAAACCGGGCATACGCTGATCCACTATCTGCACGGTGTGCGGATGGAGAAAGCGGCAGTGTTTTTGCGGGAGACCGATCTGCCAGTGCATGAGGTGGGGCATCGGGTGGGTTTTCCGAGCGATAACTATTTCATCAAAATCTTTAAGCGCTGGACCGGATGCACCCCGAGCCAATACCGCCACCGTGAGGAATAGAAGAAATATGTGTGACCATTTTTGCCCGGTCCCTGCTGCAAATTCCGTATATTTGTTCCGCCAGGATGGTGGATTTGTATCTAAAATGCCTCCGGCGTCCCTGCTAGGATGTAAGGGAAGCACAATCCATAACAAAAACGGGGAGGCAGACAGAAACGATGAAAACTAAAAAAGGGTTGACCCTGCTGGCGGCATGCGTGCTGATGCTTGGGATACTGGGCGGATGCGGAGGAACTAAAAATAACACCGGTGGAGAAGCGCAGGGAAACGAAGGCAGCAAAACGGTGAAGTTAACCATGTGGGGTGCCGTTCCGCCGGAGAACGGACCACAGGAGGTTGTGGATACCTGGAATGCGGAGCATCCTGAGACTCAGGTCGAATACGTGCGTTTTGTCAATGATGATGACGGCAACCTGAAGCTTGATACCGCACTCTCGACGGGGCAGAACGTCGATCTGTTCGTCAATTATACTCTGACCAATCTGGATAAACGCATCAAGGGCGGCACTGCCCTCGACCTCGGCGAATTCAGCGACTATAACATCGACGAGAAAATGGGTACGGATGCTGCTACCTGGAAAATAGACGATAAATACTACGGGATGCCAACCAAAAAGAATGCTTTGTTCTTTGCCTTGAATAAGGATGCGCTCGATAAAGCCGGGCTGGCCTTACCAACGGCATGGACCTGGGATGAAGCAAGAGAATATGCCGCCAAGCTGAAGGCAGAGGGTTTCAAGTACGGGCTGGTGCAGCATACTGCCTCGCTGGTTGATCCGCTGGATTCCGCTCTCGTGAAGAACGGTTATGTCAAGGCGGATGGCAGCTCTAACCTTGATGATCCGCTGATCACCAAATGGCTTGAAACACTGAACGGAATGATGCAGGAGGATGCCACCACCCCGCCGCTTGGCGAGCAGCTGACCTCCAAGATGCCTGTGGAGAACATGTTCCTCGGCGGAGAATCAGCGATGATCAACATTGGGGAATGGCTGATCCGCAGCTCCAACAATATGACGGATTTTCCGCGTGAGTTCACCATCGCCTTTGCTCCCGTTCCAAGGCTGGCGGACAACGAGGCGGATTTCGTCAAAAGCGGCGGACTGGGCGACTTCATCTCCATCAACGCCAAATCCAAAAATAAGCAAGCGGCCTGGGAATTCCTGAAATGGTATGCCGACGGCGGTATGATTCCGATGGCGGCCGGAGGCCGCCTGCCTTCCTCCAATGCGGTGGACCAGCAGACCGCGATCACCCATCTGCTCGGCGATCATGCGGACACCTATGATAAAGCTTCACTTGAGTTCGTGCTCTACGGCGATAAGACGCCAACCTTTGTCCGCAGCATCGCCCAGGAAATCGTGGATATGCGCGCCCAGGAATACGAGAAATATTTCCTTGGCAGCCAGACTGCGGAACAAACGGTACAGAGTATGGTCAAACGCCACAATGAATGGCTGAAGCAGAATCAGTAAGCCGCAGCCGGTTGTGCTGCATAGAACCGTTCCCTTATGGGGAGCGGTTTTTTTAAAATATAAGAATTTTATGCTTCACGCTATAAATTATCCTTCTATTTCTCGCTGAAACGGATACCGTCCTTTTGAGGACGGCGAAGCCGTTTCCACTTGTCCACGAATAGAACATTTCCATCCACATGCCCCTAAGCAAACAAGCTGCAAATTAAGTAATTCTGTGATATCCATTCGGTGGTTATGTTCCTTAAAAGCCGCCGGCAGGCTTGTTATGCTTAGGTCGAGATCATACAGCTAAGGAGTGGGGGAACAATGAACAAATCATGGATGAAGCGGCAGAGCAGGCTCGGCTATCTGTTTATCGGACCGAATATGCTCGGGGTCCTGTTGTTTTTTATTATACCGGCCGCCTATTCGTTTTATCTGATGTTCACCGATTACAAATTTATGGACCCGGAGATTCATTTTGTCGGTCTGGACAACATTTCGAGGATGCTGGGAGACGAGCTTTTTTATGTGGCGCTGAAGAATACACTTATCTTTCTGCTGGCCGTTCCGGTGTCGATTCTGCTGGCTTTTATAGTGGCGGTTATTCTGAACAAATCTGTTTATTTTCAAAAAACGCTGCGGGCGCTATATTTCATGCCTTACATTACCAGCGGCGTAGCCATTGCATTTGTCTGGATGCTGCTGTTCCAGCCGACCTCGGGTCCGATTAACGGATTCCTGCGCGGTATTGGCATTAACCATCCGCCAGGGTGGCTGTCCACGACGGAAACCTCGATGTATGCGATTGACATCATCTGGATCTGGTTCATGCTGGGCTACAACATGATTATTTTTCTGGCTGCCCTGCAGGAAATTCCCGAAGAGCTGATGGAAGCCGCCAAAATTGACGGAGCCCGTCCTTGGCAGAGCATCCGCCGTATAGTCTGGCCGCTGGTGAGTCCTACAACCTTTCTGCTGCTGATCACCGGACTGATCATGACGATCAAGAACTTCGGCATCATCCAGGCGATCACCCAGGGAGGACCGGGAAACAGCACAACGGTACTGTCGCTGTTCATTTATCAGAACGCCTTCCGCTATTACGAGATGGGTTATGCCGCCGCCATAAGCTGGGCGCTCTTCGCGATTATCATGATCTTCACCGTGTTCCAGTGGGTCGGCCAAAAACGCTGGGTCCATTACTGAGTGGACGGTTCAGCGTCCGGGTGATGGCTTCGCCACCAAATTTTCAGGAGGATTTCCTATGCAAAAAACAACGATTAGACCGGCAACTCCTTACCTGCAGGAGATCAAGGCTGATTCTTCCCTTAATATCCGCAAAATCATCACAACCCTTGTGATGTCCGGTTTCGCCCTGCTGATGATTGTGCCTTTTATCTGGATGATCAGCACTTCGTTCAAGTCGCCTGCAGATGTGTTCAAATATCCGGTTCAGTGGATTCCTTCCAGCCTGAATTGGGAGCATCATATCAAGGTGTGGAGCGGGAATGACAGCTTTATTACCTACTACCTGAACTCGCTGAAAATATCGCTGATCAGCACGGCCGGCGCAGTGTTCTTCTCTGCTTTTGCCGCTTACGGGTTTGCCCGGATTCAGTTCAAGGGGCGGGAGCCGCTGTTCCTGGTCTACCTGTCGATGATGATGGTTCCGCCGCAGGTGCTGTTCGTGCCGAAGTTTCTGATGTTTGATTGGGCGGGCATCTATAATACACATTGGGCGCTGATTCTGCCCGGCATGTTCACGATCTTTGGAGTGTTTATGCTGCGCCAGTTCTTCCTGTCCGTACCTGCGGAAATTTCCGAAGCGGCATTTATCGACGGGGCAGGGCATTTCCGGATCTTTTTCCGGCTGGTGCTGCCGCTGGCCAAGCCCGCCCTGGCTACTCTTGCAGTCATCGACTTTTCCTGGCACTGGAATGATTACGAGAATGCGCTGGTTTTCCTGCTAGATAAGGATTTATATACCGTTCCGCTTGGCCTGCAAAATTTCATTCTTGAGAACAACGTAGACTACAACGGTATGATGGCGGCAGCGACAGCAGGCATTATTCCGATGATTATCGTTTTTCTGCTGGGGCAGAGGTACATTATTCAAGGAGTGGCCGGCAGTGCAGTGAAGGGGTAGGGAAAGAGGCATGTAACGCAGAACAACCTTCCGCAATCAGCCTATAGGGCTGTAGATCGGAAGGTTGTTCTTATTTCTGCATGATATCCTATGTCCTATCATTCCTGCATAGGACAATTCTCGACCTTACGTTTCGCTATTGTTTCCTTGACCATTTATTTCATTCTCTGCGTTTTACGCATTATACTGCGCCTGGTACAGGCGGCTGTAGGTGCCTCCGGCGTTGACCAGCTCTTCGTGGCGGCCTTCCTCGGAGATGCCGTCTTCGTTTACAACGATAATCCGGTCGGCATTTTTGATCGTTGTGAGACGGTGGGCAATCACAAGGGTGGTACGGCCCACCGACAGGTCAGCCAGCGACTGCTGAATAGCGGCTTCCGTTTCCGTATCCAGCGCCGAGGTGGCTTCATCTAGAATCAGGATCGGAGGGTTCTTGAGGAACATTCTGGCGATAGCCAGGCGTTGTTTTTGTCCCCCGGACAGTTTCACGCCGCGTTCTCCGATCACTGTATCCATGCCATCCGGCAGGCTGCTAATCAGCTCTTCCAGGTGGGCGCGTTTGGCAGCTTCCCAGATTTCCGGAAGCTCCGCATCCAGCTTGCCGTAGGCGATATTCTCACGGATTGTGCCGGAGAACAGGAAGACGTCCTGCTGCACAATCCCGATTTGCTTGCGCAGCGAATTCAGCTTCATGTCACGGATGTCTATTCCGTCGATGGAGATGCTGCCGCCGGTGACGTCGTAGAAGCGGGGCAGCAGGCTGCAGATTGTGGTTTTGCCCGCGCCGGAAGGGCCGACAAAAGCAATCGTATCCCCGGCGTTGACCTTCAGGCTGATCTCCTGCAATACCGAACGATTGTCGTCATAGCCGAAGCTGACGTTTCCGAAGATAATATCTCCGCGCAGCGATCCGACTTCCACCGCACCCGGCTTATCGGCGATATCCGGCTCTGTATCAATCACCTCAAGATAACGCTTGAACCCGGCAATACCTTTCGGATAGCTCTCGATAACGGCATTGATTTTCTCAATCGGCCGGAAAAAGACATTGGACAACAGGATGAAAGCAACAAACTCCCCGATCTCCAGCTCTCCCTGAATAAAGAACCAGGCGCCGCAGACCATGACCACAATTGTAATCAGGCGTGTCATCATATAACTGACCGATGAGCTTTTAGCCATCAGCTTGTAGGCCATCAATTTGGTCTGGCGGAACATTTGGTTGTCAACAGCGAACAGTTCTTTTTCATATTCTTCATTGGCAAAGGACTGCACCACGCGGATTCCCCCGACATTGTCCTCGATCCGGGCATTGAAATTGCCTACGTTGCCGAATAGCCGGTGGTAGGTAGAGGTCATGCTGCGTCCAAAATGGATGATGACCCAAGCCATAATCGGCACGATAATGAACGTGATCACGGCCAGCTTCAGATTGATATCGGCCATCAGGATAAAGGCTCCGATCAGCGTCATCACGGCAATGAATACATCCTCCGGACCGTGATGGGCCACCTCGCCGATATCGTTCAAATCATTGGTAATCCTACCGAGCAAATGACCGGTTTTATTGTTATCGAAGAAGCGGAAGGAGAGCTTCTGGATATGATCGAACATTTTTTTGCGCATATCTGTTTCAATATTTATTCCCAGCATGTGCCCCCAATAGGTGACAACATAATTCATTGCGGTATTAAGAGCGTAGATGGCAAGCAAGGCAACGCTGGCGATCAGAATTAACGACCAGTCTTGTCCGGGGAGCAGATCATCAATAAATTTATTCACGGCCACCGGAAAGGCCAGCTCCAAAAGCCCCGCACCCACCGCACAGGTGAAGTCGAGAACAAACAGCTTCTTATAAGGACGATAATAGGAAAAAAAACGACGCAGCATCTCTTGTTCACTCTTTTCTGTAATGTTATGTATTCTAGTTGAGAGTGATTCTCAACTACCTTTATTCTTAGGATACTAAAGAGGGTTGTCCGATTTGTCAACCGCAAGAATAATTTAAATTGCAGGGGAAGTGAGTAAGTTCTTGCCGTTTCACCCAGACCAGACTGGATATTTCCACATATTTTAAAAGTATTCAAGTATAAAGGAGGAGTTAACATGAGCGAAAATGTTGGAGGATACGGCGGTGCTTTCACTTCCACTGGAGCGATTCTGGTGTTGTTCATCCTGCTTGTAATCATCACTAAGTCTCTCTGGGTATAATCAGCTGATTTAATCTTCTCCAAAGCCGCCGGTCCTTTTGGACCGGCGGCTTTTTCAGATGGAAGGCCGTATAGTTAAGCTATCCTGAGAATCCAAGAAGCTGTGCACCGGCATACATAAGGGGGTATAATGTAACAAAGCGTGATACATAGAACAGCTTCATTTCCGTATAAGCCCGGTGCTTGACGGATTTTTTCGCTGCAATCAGGAGGAGCCTCATGAAAGCAAGGCAAGAAGACCGCAAGATTCAGACTTCATTATCCACCTTATCCCAAGGAAATGCAGGATCTAAACGTATTCTGCTCGTGGTCGGCATCATTTTTGTCGCAGCGGCGCTGCGGGCCCCGTTCACCTCTGTCGGACCGTTGCTGGAGATGATCCGCGATGATCTGGGATTATCCAATACACTTGCCGGAGCAATAACTACACTGCCGCTGCTCGCTTTTGCGCTGCTGTCCCCATTTGCTCCGCAGCTCGCCCGCCGTCTTGGCCTTGCCAACGTGCTGATGCTGGCGCTGCTGGCATTGTCGATGGGAATCCTGATCCGTTCCGCCTCGGGAACCCTCACATTGTTTGCAGGCACCGCAATCATCGGGCTGTCGATTGCGGTGTGCAATGTGCTGCTGCCGGGACTGATCAAGGGCAAGTTTCCCGGGCGTATCGGTCTTCTGACCGGAATTTATACGGTTTCGATGAATTTATGCGCAGCGGTGGCTTCCGGCATTAGTGTTCCGATAGCGGACCAGGCAGGGTTCGGTTGGCGGGGCACGCTTGCCCTATGGTTCATTGTCGCTGCACTGGCTACTCTATTCTGGATTCCGCAGATGAAGAGCCTGGGCCAAGGGAGCGGAACAAGCACGCCCGGCTCAGCCGGGAAAATGTGGCGTTCACCGCTCGCCTGGCAGGTTACCTTATTCATGGGCCTGCAATCTCTGCTTTATTACGTTCTGATTGCCTGGTTCTCGGTCATTCTCGGTGAGCGGGGCATGTCCTCCAGCCATGCGGGCTGGATCCTTTCACTGCTGCAGCTGGCCCAGCTGCCGTTTACTTTTTTTGTTCCTTTATGGGCAGGCAAATTGAAGAACCAGCGGGGGCTGGTTGTTATTACGGCTGTTTTGTTCATGGCCGGAATCTCCGGCGTTTGGTTCGGCAGCAGCGCATGGATGCCGGTATGGGCGATCTGTATCGGCATTGCCGGAGGTTTTGCCTTTGGACTGGCAATGATGTTCTTCAGCTTGCGCACCCGCAGCACACAGGAGGCAAGCGAGCTGTCGGGAATGGCCCAGTCGATCGGCTACCTGCTGGCAGCCATGGGACCGGCATTGTTCGGGCTGCTTCATGACGCTACGCACAGCTGGAACGGCCCGTTGGCACTGCTCGTAGCGGCAAGTGTTCTGCTGCTCGTGGCGGGGCTGGGAGCCGGAAGCAACCGGTATGTAGGAGACGCAACAGAACCCGCCAAATAACGGCGGGTTCTGTTGTGCTGTGACAAATTGCCTTTTGTGGCTTAATTACTTGCGTCAGTGGGGTCCCACCAATTTCCGGAAATCGTAATCATGCAGAGCAATCTAATGCTGTTGCCATAGTAGGAATTGGACGATGTCGGCGCATTGACAATACTTTTCCATAGTGTATTCAGCCAATTTTGATTGCTGGAGTCCAACATGGCGCTAACTGCAAACGGTGCGGAATAAGCAATTGCGGGATCGTTGTCGTCAAGCGGATCACCGTTCAATTTGTATCCCGCTACAATCTTGCTTGGATTGCCATTTGTTTTTTTGGATATCCATGCATTCGTTAGCTTTGTCTGGTTCAATGCCCGCGTATCACCTGAAAGTAAATAATCGACAGGAACTCTCCAGGGAACCCGTGCGGCATTCCAGCTAAAGTACCCGTCCCTGTCTGTTTCCAGAAGATTTGGAGGCGAAGGGGCGTAACCCCCGTTGCTCCACACCACAAAGTCCGGGAGTAAGCCGGTGGTAGGGCTGTATTTAGTGGAGATCGTTTGGATAATTCCGTAAGTGTTATCAGCGACTTTAGCCCAGTTGGGATCACCAGCAGCATTCCCGAATGCCCGAAGATGGCTCAACATAAAGTCGGAGGGACGGGTGGCAAGGCCGTAATCGGGATCGTTATTTTCTACCCAATCGCCGAATTTCAAGCTCCATTTCTGCTGATTCACATCTTCTTTCATGATCGCAGCTATGGCTGCCTTGCCCTCGCTCAAGTAATCAATTGGGCCGCTGCTTCCCCACTGCTTGTCCGCGAGCAGCAAAGCATAGGCGATATCCATGTCTCCATCTGTAGCTGAACGGCTTCCATCATCGCTGTTGCTAGGCGGTGTGTCAATAATATCTCCCGCACCGGTCTTAATCTGCTGCCAGGCCATTAAGGCCGGATTATTTACGCTTGGATGCGCCTTATAGAACCGATAGAGACCGTCAAAATAATCTTTTGCCTGCGGGTCGTAACCGGCCATCAAGGCGGAGATTAACATGCCATAACCGTGACCCTCCGAGCAGGATACGGCATTATCCGGGGCAGCTTCCTTTTCCAGGTTGTAGAAAACGTAGTATTGATCCGATTTTTTTGGATGTTTTTTTAAATATCTCGTTTTCCATTCATTATATTTTTTGCGCACCTCGTCATCCAACTGGTTCTGGGAAACATAGTTGGGCTTGATGGTACCCGCCTGGTATTGCTCATGTTCCGGGAAGGGGTGCATGGCTTGTACGGCAGAGGACGAGACTTCCCCGGAAAATAGAGGCTGAGGTGCTTCTGCCGCTTCAGCCTGCAATGTAAAGGCCAAACATGATAGAACGGTTACAGTTGAAAGAATTCGCTTGAACAATAACATCAACTCCTCTTATTCTAAATAGGTGATGCCATCATCCCTCCTTTTGAACAGTGATAAGGGCTGGTAGGCTAATGGTTGTATGATTCACAGCCTAAACATAACAGACCAGACTTTCGCGATTCTAAAACGAAACTTAATGTAACCTTAAATTTGGGGAAGAAAGATGTGGAAGATCGTAGTTTCTTCTGTTGTACCAAGGAGCTGTATTGAACCTTGATGCAGATGGACAATTTTTTGGGCGATTGCCAGCCCCAGGCCTGTACCTCCGTCATTGGACCGGGCCTTGTCCCCTCTGACAAAGGGTTCGAAAATAATGGATTGCGTGTGCGCGGGAATCCCGTTCCCGTTGTCTGCGAACTCCAGGTAAAGGCCTTCAGGCTGAACCTCCAAAGTGATCCGCAAGCGGGTGCCTGCCGGATTGTACCGCACGGCATTTGCGATCAGGTTGCTGAATACACGTCCCATTTGCTTTCGGTCGAAAGGATAGAGCACCACTGCTTCAGGTATTCCCACCTCCAGTTCAATCCCCTTTTCCTCGATTTCCGGGAAATGGTCCAGTATGGTTTCACGTATACATTCACCGATGTCCTGTTCTTTTTTGTCCAAAATAAATTCAGGATGGTCAAGCTGTGTCATCTCAAACAATGTATCCAGCAGGGCATTCACCCGCTTGGCTTTATTATAGATGGACAGCAGATAGCTTTTTTGATTGTCTGGATCTTTCACCATTCCTTCATGCAGCGCTTTTGCATAACCGAATAAGGTGGATATGGGCGTTTTCAGGTCATGGGCAATATCAGCCAGCATCCTCTGCCTGTCCAGTTCCATCCGCTTTTTTTGTTCTCCGGCCCATTCGAGCTTCTCGGCCATACCATTCAAGGTATCACGGATTTGCAGAAATTCGCTTTCCAGCTTAAAATCAAGGCGAACTGTATAATCACCCGCTTTTAAGCGGTCAATCCCTCCGGAAATTTTTGCCAGCGGATAACTTATTTTTCTTGCTGTCCATCTACTGTATACAAAAATAACAATGGTGGAGAGGAGGATAAATCCCAGTACAGCTTGGGCGTTATAACGTTGAATGTGCTTATCCCGTAGGGTGCCGCTCTGTTTGCTCCAGATGCTCACTTCCAACTGATCAACAGGGATCTTCACCACATAGGTATACAAAACTCCTTTTCGCAAAAAAGAAGCAACCGAGCTGATATAAGGGGCATACTCCGGGTCTTTGTCCAGCAGCATCAACTCCGGTGTGGACTTGTCCAGGGGCGTCCCGATATATTGCGTAATCAGTTTCCGGGAATCCAGAACTTCGATCCACCCGTTGACTTTCCTGATATCATCAAGCAAGGAGTTCAATCTCTCGGCATCATTATTTGCATCCACTAAATTCTGTGCCGTCACCACATCCATCTCTGTCTCTGCGTAGCTCTGGTCAGCTCCTTTGGATGCATATAATATACTAAGGATTCCAATGACACTGATGACGATGACCAAAAGGAAGTAGTGAATACGCAGCATCGTCCGGACGCCTGTGTTTCTCCGGCACATCCTCAGCATCTCTTTTCAAATCTGTAGCCAAGCCCCCGGATCGTTGTTAAATAGACCGGTTTCCTTGGCTCATCTTCGATTTTATCGCGCAGCTTGCTTATATACACCAACAGGGTGTTGTCGTCGCCAAACCACTGCTGCCAGACATTGTCAAGGAGCTGCCGCTTCGTAAATACCCGCCCCGGATTCTCCATGAAATGAAGCAGCAATTTATACTCAATGGAAGTCAGCGTTGTCAGTTGTCCATTCTTGTACAATTGGCAACCGGCCTTATCAAGGACCAGTCCGCCAATCTCTACCAGCTCGGAAGCTGCAGTAGTCTCCGTTTGGACATATTGATATCTTCTTAACTGGGCTTCTATTCGCGCCACAACCTCCAATGGATTGAAGGGCTTTGTGATATAATCGTCAGCACCAATTTTGAGTCCCAGAATTTTATCATGATCCTGCACACGCGCAGACAGCAGAATAACCGGTACCGACAAGGACTGGCGCAATTCCTTCACGACCTGAAATCCGTCACATTCAGGCATCATGATATCCAGCACAATTAAATGAATGGTATGATTTTGTACGATTTCCAGAGCTTCCTTCCCGTCAAAAGCCTCAAGCACATGGTATCCTTCGTTCTCTATATACAATTTCAATAAATCGACGACCTCTCTTTCATCGTCTACTATCAGTATTGTTTGACTCATCGGAAATCCTCCTCTCTCACGTAACTTATCAGAAAGCTTAGTTGCTCTTCATTGTAGCTAATAATCGTGGAAAGGGATATAATGTCCCCCAATCCCAAGACGAGAATGAGGAGCAACAGCAAAGAAGCAACGGTATGCGGGTATGAAGAAACAAAGAGCGTACCGGAAAATAACCTCCGGTACGCTTTTTGTTTCTTACTGTTTCTTGGCGGCAATCCGGATTCTGCGGTAATCCATGATCCAGCCGTCTTCTTGGAACAGGACGGGCTTCAGCTCCTTTTCCATGAAAGCCAGCACATCTTCACGCTGCGGGCCGCTGAGCACGCTCAGAATTCCATCCGCAAAGGTGTTCAGCCAGCGGCTGAAACCCTGCTCTCCGCCAGCAAGCGGTGTTGGCCGCCCGAAGCATAAGGCAAGTTCAACGTTCATCCCGTTCTGTTCCAGGAGTGACGCGTATTCCCCGATACTGGGGAAATACCAGGGCAGCTTCAGCTTGCCGCTGCACCCGATGGCGGCAAAAGCACGCGGCAGCCCGTCTACGACCGAGGCGATGTTGCCTTGCCCGCCGAATTCGGCAATGAACCGCCCTCCGGTCCGCAGGCTGGCGGCAATGCTTGCAGCGGCCCCTTGCGCATCCTGCAGCCAATGCAGAGCAGCATTGCTGAAGACGGCGTCGGCGGGAACATCTGCGCAATAGGATTGGCCATCCGCCAGCACAAATTCCAGCTGCGGATGTTTGCTGCGGGCAGCGCTTATCATCTCAGGGGATGCATCAATCCCTGTAACAGCTGCCCCATGATCAGCGATGGCAGCGGCCAAATCTCCAGTGCCGCAGCCCCAATCTATAATTCGTTCACCCGGCTGCGGCTGCAGCAGATGAATCAAAGATTCTCCGAAGCGGGAAACAAAGGCCATATCCGTATCATAGGTACCGGTATTCCATTGCTGATTCATCAGAAGTCTCCTTTCAGGTCAAACAGGAATACTTCTGTTGTATCATGCGTTATCTTATAAGTGAAATATATAAATCAAATAGAGATTATTGGTTATGCCTATCACCAGTTTCAAGCCGGATTCACCCCCCTGCCCCCAATAAAGCCAAGCTGATGCCGTATAAGCTGAACAGGATCAGGCAGACCGATGAGATCAGACTCAAAGATCGAATGAAGGCATCAGGCAGTTTGCCGCTGATCCAGCAGATAATAGCAGATAACAGCAGCCACCAGCAGCAGGAGCCGAGCGCAATTCCAGCCGGGAGGAACAGGGAAGACCCGACAGTATTTCCAAGAGAAGCTGCGAGCGCCATGAAGCTTAGAATGGTGGCCGGATTAGCCAAAGTCAGAAGAAAGGAGGAGAACATGCTGTAGGCTATTCCGCTGCGGACGGCTTCCGGTTTGGCACCGGATTTGCCAGGCCACAGAGTTTTTACTCCAAGAACCCCGAGGAAGAGGCTGCCGATGAGCCGGAGCGGCAGATCATAGGCAGAAGTAAACTCATTCACAATTCGGAAGCTGGTGACGGTAGCCAGAGCATACAGTACATCGGCAAACGCAATTCCCGCACCGGTCGCCAGGCCTGCCCAGAAGCCATGCTTCAGTGTCCGGTTAATGCACAGCAGAGACATGGGACCGACAGGAGCGGCAATAATAAACCCGAAACCGAAGCCGCTGAAGAGGGCGGGCCAGCTGATCATGGTGCAGTGTCTTCAGGCGACAGCGGGACATTCGGTGTTTCTTTAACCGTTCCGAGGATGATCGTTGTGCGGGTCCGCACAATACCCGGCAGGCTCTTCAGCTCCTCGCTGATGATCCGGTCAAGATCGCGGGTTCCCCGGCAGCGGATCTTCAGAATGTAGTCGTCATCTCCGGCCGTATGATGGCATTCCTGAATTTCCGGCAGCTTCAGCACCAATTCCAGAAAAGCCTGCCGGTGCGTTGGCCGCTCCAGCGAAACCGCAATGAGCGCCGCCAACCCAAAACCGGCAGATTCGGCGTCAATCAATGCCGTATAGCCTTTGATCATTCCTTGCTCCTCCAGTCTCCGAACCCGGTCAGCAGCCGCAGGAGAAGAGAGGCCAAGCAGTCCGGCAAGCTCGGCCCAGGTCATTCTTCCATTTGCCATAAGTGCATTGATGATTTTGTGATCCAAAGAATCCATATTATCAAACCTTCCTTTATGAAGTGTTATATGTAATTTATCTTGAATACGTAAGTTAGTCAGTGATTAATGTTTCAGTGTGAAAATAGGAATTGTCCTGTCCAGACGAGTGATTAATGTACTGCTTCGGAAATAAAACTTGCACTTTACATCAAAAGGGAGTATATTCTTAATTACGGTGATTAAATCGCTGTATTCATAATATGCGGTCATGGCGGAATTGGCAGACGCGCTGGCTTCAGGTGCCAGTGATAGCAATATCGTGGAGGTTCGAGTCCTCTTGACCGCATCATAGTTTACAAACCAAACCCTTCTTCGGAAGGGTTTTTTATTTTGCGTTTTACTGAGTATGGTTGTGTCGTTCGAATAATAAAAATGGCTGGCAAGCGGGATGAATGGAAATGAAACAATTTGAGGAGCAAGTTCTCAAATTAGTGAGGGAAGCCTGACTGTTGCCTTCGGGGACGACGATGCCAGTAACGGTATAGCTGCTGCCATCATGTAGAAGGTGACAGCGGCAGGACTGTAGGCTTACGTCACCATCTATTGGGAGGGATACTGTTCCGCCGTCTTAGTCAGATCTTACGTACCTTGGGGGTCACATATTGACTCTTTCAAGCCTCCGTTCGGTTTATCTTGCTTGCAGCAGGAGTTTTATCGCCCTGTGTCATCCGACTATACATATCCATCCCTTCTTTTGTTAAATGAGGCAATATAAGGCTCCACAGGATGGAAAAGATACTTTTCTGCTTTGGAAGAAATTTTTGGAGAAGAATTATTTCCTGTGTCCCATACATATTGATCGATAATAAAGAAATAGACAAATCTTCATATTGTCCGGCATATAATTCTTCTTTCATAATTCCATTATTAACAAATAGGGTAAATGTATCGGTAAAAAGTGTATAGAAATCATTAACAACCTTAATTTGCATATTAGCTATCTCAGGATACAGCTTAGGCAATTCTGTAAAACTGGAGAAATAAAAGAAATATTTTTCGCGGAATGCACTAAGGATTAAAAACTGCTGATTCAGCCCTTGGATAGAAACCTCTGCTGAGAAATTTAAGTTTTGATATTCTTCATGCTGCCTCGCCATAACACCGATCATGAGGTCTTGTTTTTTTTTGAAATGGTATGTCAAATTACCAGGACTAATATTTAGCGCATCGGAAATATCCCTCAATGTTACATATGCATATCCATTTTTATTAAATAATTCAATTGAAGTCTCAAGGATCTTATCTCTTAAATTATTATCCATGCCTATCTCCTTTATAGCGTTTGTGATATGCACTTGAAATCAAAAGCATTATATCATAAATTGGCCCTTTAAGCCGAAATAAGTAGCTTGATTAAGGATATGGAAGGAATCCAGAGATGATTGCCGAGAATCCTCCGCTAAGAATGATTTTCTCGAAAAAGATCAGAGTTGAATTAGTGTACTCGCAGGAATACACTTGCTTTAGTACATGTGTACTAATATTTCTTTTATAAAAATGATAGAAGGAGTGAATCCAATTGCTGGAAGAAGGGGGGGTATCCATTGGTATGGAAATGCTGCACCTAAGGAAAAGAAGAAATGTATTCGGCATATACAACACAGCTTATTGATTGACTGGTTTCAAGAAAAACTATCAAATGGAGGCAAGCTATGAATCCTCTACCTATCGATACTAACGAAAGAAGTAATCACTTTTATGAGCTAACCTGGAAGGAAGTAAAGATTCCGATGAGAGATGGGAATTATCTCGCCGCAAATCTTTATCAGCCTAATGCGGACGGGGATTTTCCAGTAATCATGACAATGTGTCCGTATGGAAAGGATACGCATTTCTCACAATTTGCTCCTGCTAACCCGACGGTTGCAATAGAATATACTCATTCGCAGGATAAAGGACCGTTACTTAGCTGGGAAACACCAAATCCTGAATATTGGGTGCCACAAGGGTATGCTGTATTGCGAGTAGATGAACGTGGTATCGGTAATTCTCCAGGGAAGCTTGATATATTATCAAGTGCTTTAAAGAAGGATTATTATGATGCAATCGAATGGGCTGGAACGCAAGCCTGGAGCAATGGACGGATAGGACTGCTGGGCATCTCCTACTTGGCAATGAGCCAATGGGCTGTGGCATCCGAACAACCTCCTCATTTAGCGTGCATCATACCTTGGGAAGGTACAGTAGATTATTATGCGGATTTCTGTTATCCGGGTGGAATTCAGGCAAACGGCTTTCTTTCATTCTGGTGGGAAAACGGAGTTTTGACACATCAATACAATCCCGGTGGAAGCCTCTCCGAGGAACAACTGCAGGACAATCGCATTGATTTCCCAGAGATGGTCAAAAACAATCCGTTACGTGATCAATCATGGACGAATCGGTTCTCTGATCTAAGCAAAGTAGAGGTGCCTTTATTATCCGCAAGCAACTGGTTTAGCGCCGGAATGCATACCCGGGGGAACTTTCTGGGATTTCAGAATGCAGCATCGGAGCACAAGTGGCTTGAAGTGCATATCGGCAGCCATGTTGGTGAATTTTATACCGCTCAGGGTCGTGAGCTGCAGAAAAAATTCCTCGATTATTGGCTCAAAGGAATCGATACCGACATAACGAGGGAGCCGAAGGTGAAGCTTGCCATTCCCCGTGGAGGTAATAGCTACACATGGCGCTACGAGAATGAGTATCCGCTTAAGCGTACCCAATGGACTCGATTCTACCTTGATGCAAGCTCAAAGCTGCTTACAGTGGAACTTCCGCAAGCCAAGAGCCAGCTTTGCTATGATGGCGATAAGGAGCGCGAGTCCAGGCACTGGGCCGAGCCCTTTATGGTGAAAGCATTCTCGAGAGAGGAAAACAACTCCAAGCGTATTCTGTTTGAAACTGCTCCGTTCGAGAACGAAACAGAGATTCTGGGGCCTATCAAGCTCCGCTTGTGGGCATCGTCAACTACAGATGATATGGACATTTTTGTATCTTTGCGCAACATTGACCCTCTTGGCAATGAGGTAGTTAATTCAGGAGCACTAACGGACCAATTCCCCATTAGCCAAGGCTGGCTACGCGCTTCCTTACGTAAAACGGATGATCAAATATCGGCGGAATATAAGCCCTACTACAGCTTCGATGAGATTCAGAAGCTGATTCCCGGGGAAGTCTACCCCTTGGATATAGAGATATGGGATAGCGCGATTGTTGTAGCTAAAGGAAATCGGTTGCTCCTGGAAATTGGCAGCCAGAATCAGAGCGGCTGCGCACTGCTGACTCAGACGGCGGATGACAGGGTTTGGGAAGCAGACGTTACTCTATATACAGGGGATGAATTTGATTCTTATTTATTGCTGCCGATCATACCCTAACTGGATTTAACTCTTCCCTACCATTTCATCAGGTCGGGCAGGTTGTGGAATTTGGCAAAGCGCGATTTCATCCGGTAGCTGCTGCCCAGTTGTTCAAAGGTGAGCAGATCATCCTTTTTGCGTATTGTGAGACATCGAACTGTAGTGGGGGATTTTAGATGGTACACTCGGTTTATTGCGGTGAATTTGCAGATATACAAATGATCGGTTACATCACCTCACCTGATGTTCATGAAGTAAATTACCAATTTGGCGCATATAGAGACCAGAAATATATACTAACCTCAGTCCTTGAGCAATCTTGAGATGCAGTGAGCTTTCTAGCCGCTGCTTCTTTTTTTGCCTGTCCGTTCCCCCGGTTCTTATATGATCAGGTTTGTGAATATTGAATAACGTCACAAGAATGACACAATATCTGTTCATTTTTTCCGGCAGAAAAACAGTTATACCTATTAGAGAGGAGGGGACGAGGTGGATGAAAGGGAATGGATTCGGCGGATTCAGGAAGGGGAAACCGAATATCTGACACGGCTGATTGAGCGGCACTACGCTGGCATCCAGAAGTATTGCTGCTGGCGGGTACGGAACGCGGAAGAGGCGAAGGATTTAACTCAAGAGACCTTTTACCGCTTCTGCCGCCATATTGAGCGCTATACTGACGCCGGAAAATGCCGTGCGTACTTATACACTATCGCCCGCCATCTATGCAACGATCATTTAAGGAAGGGGCAGCTGCTATCCCTGGAGGACGAGGGGGATGCTGCAGACTGGAGGGCTGCACAGCAAAGCAGCTCTATAGAAGAACAGGTGGAAAGAGAGCAGCTGGTGCATGAGCTGTTTGAGCTGCTGCCTGAGGCGCAGCGGGAACTGGTGTTTATGCGCTTTTGCCTGGATCTGACCTACCGTGACATTGCCCGCGTAACAGGAGTGAACATATGTATGGTGCAGTACCGGGTGAAGCGCGGGCTGGCTGTACTAAGAAGCCACTTGGAAAGGAGTGAACCCGTTGAACAAGAGATCAGAGCAGGCCATCGTCAACGCCCTAAAGAACTACCCCACGCCCCCCATTGAACGGCAGCATCTTGAAGATACTGCCAGAGGGGCGGTGGAGGTGCTGCGCCAGCGACAAGCCGGGCGGAGAACGTCGTTCGGAGAGTTCTATCTGGTCCAGCTTCGCTTCATCAGCTGGAAGGTGTGGGCCGTGCAATTATTGATTGTCCTGGGAATGGTGCTGTTACTGCGAAACGCCCTTCAGGAAATGGGAGAGAGTGTGCAAATCGTCATGATGGTCTCTATATCTGCGCCTCTGCTGGTAATGGCTGGAATCCGTACTCTGACCCGTTCGCTTAGCTGTCATATGCTGGATATAGAACTCAGCACCCGCCATCTCCTGGAGAAGCTGACGATGGTCCGCATGAGTCTGCTGGGGATGGCGGATTTGCTGGGTCTTACCCTGCTGGCTGCGATATTAAGTGTTTGGATACATAGTGATGTTGCAACCCTGCTAATCTATCTGCTGGTGCCATTTAATTTAACTTGCCTCGGCTGCCTGTGGCTGCTCAATCGGGTTCGCACCCCAAGCTGCGGATATTACTGCCTGACCTTCGCCGGCATGGTGGCTTTGGTACAGATGATCCTTGCCTTTACCCCCAACCTTTGGGTGTTTGAACCAGCGGCATTGGGAGTATGGCAGACGATGCTGCTGGTGACAACCGCAGGAATAGCCCTGCAGGTACGCGGTCTGCGCAAGACTTGCCGGAGTCTGGAGACCGCTTCCAGCCTGATGTGAAATTACCGCGGCGCAGGCCGCTTGGCTATAGGGAGCATTGAATAAGGAGGGATCATAACGTGTTGGAACTGACTATAAATGAGCTAAGCAAGCGCTTTGCCGCGAAACAGGCGGTGAACGGCATTTCGGCCCGGCTGACCAGCGGTGTGTATGGTTTGCTCGGAGCTAATGGAGCAGGTAAAACAACGCTGATGCGGATGATCTGCGGCATTCTCAGTCCGACCTCGGGGATGATCCAGATGAACGGTCAGGAGATTGGCCGCATGGGGGAACAATACCGCGATCTGCTGGGCTATATGCCTCAGGACTTCGGGTATTATCCCGATTTCAGCGCGGAAGAGTTTCTGTGGTACGTCGGATCGTTGAAAGGGCTGACCCTGAAGGCTTCGAAGGGAAAAGCCCGTGAACTGCTGCACATGGTAGCTCTGGAGGAGGCGGCCCGCAAGAAAATCCGCACCTTTTCCGGGGGGATGAAGCAAAGGCTCGGCATCGCCCAGGCACTGCTGAATGATCCCCGCCTGCTGGTGCTGGATGAGCCAACGGCGGGACTGGATCCCAAGGAGCGGGTACGCTTCCGCAACCTTATTGCCGATCTGGCCCGCGATAAGATCATCCTCCTGTCGACACATATTGTGTCCGATGTGGAATATATCGCCGATCAGATTTTGGTGATGAAACAGGGTGCGCTGCTAATGAGCGGGACGGTAGAACAGCTGACAGCTACGATGGAGGGCAATGTCTGGTTATGCCATGTTCCGGCGAGGGAAGCGGAGGCGTGGAATGAACGGTACTGTGTGAGCAATCTGCGGCATGAGCGGGACCGGGTTGAGCTGCGTATTGTCTCTAAGGTCCAACCCGCAGCTCATGCAGTTTCGGTTCCACCGACGCTTGAAGACTTGTTTCTATACCATTTTCAAGATGAATCGGCTGCAGCGGCTGGCGAAGTCAAATAGGAGGTGCAGTTTATGGATATTCTGACCCGGTTTGAGCTCAGAAAGATCATGAGACGGAAATCATTTTTTATAGGCATAACACTTGTAATCGTCGTGGCCTTATTAGGCGTATGGGCGCTCGTTTCGGGTGCGTACATAACGGACAAGGACGGCAATGATCTAAAAGGACTGGAAGCCATCCCGCTCCGAAAGGAATACAACCGCCAGCTTGCCGGACCGCTGACGATGGAGAAAATAGCGGCTGCAGTCAAGCATCATCAAAAAGTCATGCATGATCCGAAAAACCTTAACGAGAAGGGGGAACTCACAAACGAGGCTTATGTAACCTACAAAGAGCAGAGTTATCAGATCGATACGTTGATCCGGTTTGCTTTTTCCCATTCCCGTGAATACGATCATTATATTATCGACAGCATGACACCAAATACAGCAAAGATCTTCTATCAGGAACGTCTCGATAAGGTGAAAGAGTACATAGACAGGGATTATACTCCCGGCAATGCTTCTGCCAAAGAGACTGCTTTTTTTATGCGGATGAATAAGTCGATTCCGGTCCCCTTCCAAATGGACTATGTAACCGGCTGGGAGAATGTGTTCGAGAACCTGCAGTTTGTTTTATTGATCAGCGCGTTTGTGATTGCAATCTGGCTTGCTCCTGTCTTTGCCAGTGAATACCAGAGCGGGGCGGATGCGATAATCTTGTCCTCCCGTTATGGCCGTAATAAGGTGATTGCCGCCAAATTGAAAGCCGGCTTGATTGTCTCCCTTGGCTTGCTTGCTGTGGGATTAGGCACCTACACTCTCTTGATGCTTGGGATTTTTGGATTTGATGGGGGAAGCGCCAGCGTGCAGATGATCAAGCTTTTTGCCCCGGTTCCTTTCACGGTGTTTCAGACCTATTTGTGGGCAATTCTTATTGGCAGCCTGGCCTGTCTGATCGTGGGGGCGGTGACGCTCTGGCTGTCCAGCCGGATGAGCACCCCATTTCCCGTTATCATTGTGATTGTCATTTTGCTGATCGGCCCGCTGTTTTTTCCGGCTAGCAAGAGCAGCCGCTTGTATAATCATATGATGAACCTGCTCCCTGGCAAAATGGTTGACAGCATTACGAGAGTAACCGAATACGAGGTATATTCGGTGTTTGCACAGCAGATTCCCAGCTATAAGTTTGCTACAGGCTTTGCGGTCATCGTTATAGCCCTGCTCCTGCCCTTTACTTATCGCGCCTTCAAAAACCATCAGGTAATTTGATAGGAAAGACTCAAGAGGCAGCACTGAATTCCCAAGCGGAGGTTGTCAAAAAAGTACGGATTCGCAGATTGCTGATGCAGCAGTTTGCGGACCCGTTTTGTTTTTTTCGGAAGCACTGTAACTATTTCGGAGGCTTGGACGAATAAGTAGTAGAAGGCTGCGGGAGAGGAGGGGATTCGGACGAACGATATCCAGAGAGGAAACAGACAGCGCTCCAT
Source organism: Paenibacillus sp. FSL H3-0321 (assembly GCF_038002865.1). Classification (NCBI taxonomy): domain Bacteria; kingdom Bacillati; phylum Bacillota; class Bacilli; order Caryophanales; family Paenibacillaceae; genus Paenibacillus; species Paenibacillus sp. FSL H3-0321. The sequence goes on from NZ_JBBODH010000001.1 coordinate 7,029,239, forward strand.
TATGGAGGATGAGGCTGCGGGTCACCCGAATGATGAAGCAGCCGTGCTGCTCCGGTTTCGGCAGGGAGAACGGGATGCCTTTGAATGGCTGGTCCGGCAATACCGGCAGCCTGCGGTAGGGTTTGCCTATCATCTGACCGGGGATTATCATACCGCCGAGGATTTGGCACAGGACTCTTTTGCCTATCTGTTGGTGTATCCGGAGAGATTCGATGCCCGCGCGTCTTTTAAAACCTATCTGTTCACGATCCTCCGCAACAAAAGCATAGATTCCTTGCGGAAGCGGCAGCGGCAGGGGAGCCTGCCGGTTGAAACAGGGATGCGCAGGCGTCCCGATTCCTCCTTTTCAGGGGATTACACAGGAGATAACCTGCCTGAAGGAAACCGCATGCCGCCTCCCGGTTTGGATGATCCCGAACGGATGGCGATTGTGCACGAGGAGGACCGGGAGTGGCAACGGCGGTTACTTACGCTCAAGCCGGATTACCGGATGGCCGTGTATCTCGTTGATGTAGGTGAGATGTCTTATACAGAAGCGGCAGCTATTATGGGCCGTACAACGGTGAGCTTCAAGGTGCTGCTGCACCGGGCCCGCAAGAAGCTGAGGCAGATTTACGAAAAGGAGGAGTGGGATTGTGAAGCCAGCCGAAGAGGAACAAGCGTTTCTAGAGGAAGTGTACCGGAAAGCCCGTCTGCTGGAGTATGACAAACGTGAGGCTGAGAAGGTGCAGAGAAACAGCCGGCAGCTCGACAGGCAAAGAAATACTAAGCTGACGGGTATTGTGCTTACAGCGGTTGCTGTTTTTGCAATGATCAAGTTAGAAGTCATTGATCAAGTGTTGCTCGTCTTGCTGTCACTCCTCCTGATCGGAATAGGACTGATGGTGGAGAACACGGAGTTTACCTGGGACCAGGAAAGCGATTAGCAATGGGGAGTCAAAAGCATGTGAGGGAGAGGACCAGAATGGAACTTGTAATTGAACAACTGACCAAAACATACGGGAGTAAGCAGGCTTTAAACGGTGTCAGCTTCAAAGTAGGCGAAGGGATACACGGCCTGCTTGGTCCTAACGGGGCAGGTAAAACAACGTTGATGCGGCTGCTTGCAACTTTACTTACACCCACGTCCGGCAAAGCAATGATCGGTGGAGTACCGTTGACGGACAAAGCGCAGATCCGCCAGCTGGTCGGTTATCTGCCGCAGGAATTTGCATTTTATCCAGGGATGTCGGTGCTTGAAGCGATGGATTATCTCGCACTTTTGTCCGGGGTGAAGGGGCATTCGGAGCGGAAGCGGAGAATCGACGATTTGCTGGAGCAGGTCAACCTGACGGAGCAGCGCCGGACCAAGGTGAAAGCACTGTCCGGCGGAATGAAGCGCCGGCTCGGCGTGGCCCAGGCTATGGTGCATGAACCGAAGCTGCTGATCGTCGATGAGCCGACGGCAGGGCTTGATCCGGAAGAGCGGATCCGCTTTCGCCGGCTCCTCAGCCGATTCTCTGAAGGGAGAATCGTCCTGCTGTCCACCCACGTTGTGGAGGATGTGGAATCCACCTGTGAGCAAATGACCGTGCTGCATAAGGGAAGTCTGCGCTATCACGGCAGAATCGGTGACCTGACGGGGGCTGCCGCCGGACGCGTCTGGACGGTGGAGCTTGACCGGGCGGAGTGGGAGCGGGACCGTGACCGCTTTCCCGTGTTGTCTGCTGTGCCGGAAGGCACAGGAATGCGCATCCGTGTTCTCGCCGATCAGCAGCCGTATCCGGGAGCGCAGCAGGCCATACCGTCTATTGAGGATGCCTATCTTTGCCTGATGCGCAAGGAGGAGTCGTTCGTATGATAGGGCTCATTGGTAAAGAGATTCGCATGATTCTGCGCAGTCTCGTCTTTTATGTATTTATACTAGTGGCCTGCTTCTTCTATTTCACCGAATATGCCGCAGAACAGACCTGGAGCGAGCTTCGGCCTCCCGTTATGACAGAGCCGCAAAATATGGGCAGCCCGGAACATCCTTATTACGGCTGGAAGCAGCCCGGGAACACCTCCGAACTTGCTACGCAAATGAGGAAAGAGATGGGCTGGGACCTGGACGCCGGTTCAACAACCAAGCTGAGAATCGGCTTTCCGCTCGAGAGCAAGCTGGATAAGCAAGAAAAAGCTGCCCTCACCGAGGCTGCATCCAAGCTGGACATCATTCTTAAAGCTTCGGATAAGTACACGATGGAAGACGTTTACAAGGTTTCTGATGGTTTGAACAAGCAACTTGGCGGGAGCAGTATGTACAAAAGAGGGATGGATGAATTCGGCTTTGGTATCGATAACTACGAGGAAGCGGTGAAAGCGCAGGAACAAGCGCTTGTACGCTACAACGAAGTTGTAGAGGCCGGAGAGCTGCTGCCCGGAGCCGCAAGGTATTTCTGCGATTACCTCGCACTCCCGGCTGGTATCTTTCCGGTATTCCTTTCGGCCTTTCTGCTGCTCCGTGACCGCTCCAGCCGAATGAGCGAGCTGATATACAGCCGCCGGGTTTCGTCATGGACCTACGTCGGTTCAAAGTTTATCGCGCTTGGGATCATGCTCTCCCTGATTTATCTTGTGCTTGCAGTTGCCGGCGGTTGGCAGACCGTAAATGCCCTGGAACTGAAGGGGCAGACGCCGGAGGCGATTTTCCTCTTCCTTGGATACACCGCTTGGTGGCTGCTGCCTACAGTCTGGGCTTCGATTGCCTTCGGAATGTTCGGCTCTATGCTGTTCCGCCGGGGGATTGTGCCGATCGCCCTGCAGATCGTCTGGTGGTTTATTTCTGTGCTGCCGCTTATGGGCTCCTATGGGCTGTACAAGTTGATCATCCGCTTTAACACGCCAAGGGACGCTGATTTATATAAAGGTTGGGTGGATGAGATCGCAATTAACCGCAGCTTTTACATTCTGCTTGCGGTGCTGCTTGCAGCCGGAACCGCGCTGCTCTGGGAAAGAAACCGCAGCCAGGCGGATTCCGGAAGGGTACGGGGGAACAAAACCTCTGCAAGAAAAGCTAAAACGGCCGCGGGGGATGCCTCATGACAGGTCAAACACTCCGCGTGCTTGGTTGGTATAACCTGAAGCTGACCGCCCATTATTCGTGGCTGATGTCCATCGCCCTGCTGTGCAGCGTGCATTTATTCATGGATCCTCAGCTCATGGAATGGGGAGATGTCGCCAAGCTGGGAGAACAATTGATCAGCTTCTTGGGCCTGATCGTGTACCCCCATCTGGCGATGCTGGAGGAAGGCGGAATCGGTGAGGTGCTCTACGCCAAGAAGGTGCGGCATCACCCTATCTTCCTGTTTCGCTGGCTGTCCACTACATTGTTTGTTTTCTTGATCATTGCTGTTTTTTTCACCAGCTTTCATCTGCGCGGAGCGGACTTTGACCTTTGGCCGATGATCGGCGGAGTTGCCATCACCGCAGTAGCGATCGGATCGGCAGGTATGACGGCCACTCTACTGCTCCGCAACATATCGGGCGGATACATTGTCGGCTTTGCCTGGTATCTGCTCGACTTTATGACAAAAGGCCGTCTGACCGGACATTTTTATCTGTTTGGGCTCGTGAAGGGCGGATGGGACCCTGACAAATGGCTGCTCGCCGGACTGTCATGCGCACTTGCCGTGTTCTGTGCCTTCCTGCTTCCGGCCCGGAGACTGGACTGAAGGCAGCCCAGGCGGGCAGAGTGGCTAGCGCGGCAATCTGTTTGAAATAGAACGAACTTAACTCTTCAGCATCTTCGCTTAACCGGCGAGACTCCCTCACAACCTGAGATTGATAAAGCGAAGCAGAAAGTCCAGCACGCTGCACCCGCAAGGACGTCGGGACCTGCACCGGAGCCGAAAAACTAAACAAACGGCATAACATATAACTGACCGCCTTAAAGTCATCGTAGTGACTGAGAGGCGGTTTTTTGCCGGGCAAAACTGCTGACATTACGTACGGATCTGCAAACTGCATCGAACAGGTTTCCCGCCTCCATGTTCATTCCTCTTGGGCAAAAAGGCCCTTTTTCGCATGTCTAATCTCCAGCAAATTGCCTCATTCGTTTCCATTGTCTCTATGATAGACTTCATATTAGAAGCTTATTGACCGAAAAAAAGATATACTTACATTTACATTTAATTTCTGTCCGCCACTTTCACAGAGGAGGCTCTATCATTGTCCGACAATCTTTTTAAATATCTGTATTTGCGGTCTTCTACAGGATTTGCAGTCGTGTCCATGAAGGATGGGACGATACAGCTGGCCAACCCTGCACTGTGCAGTATGTTCGGGTATACGGAAGCGGAGTTTATGAACCTTCGGTATTTGGATATTTCCTGTACGGAAGAGAAAGACACAGCAGATCATGAGCAGATTATAAACCTATTGCTGCAGAGCCCGGGTGCGGCTGTAGACAGCGAAAATCAATTTACACGCAAAAATGGTGAAGTCTTCTGGGTGGCACTGCATTTGTTTCTGACTTTTGATGAAGCTGGTGGTACCCCTTTATATATGATTGCGGAAATGAAGGATATTACGGACCGCAAGCTGGCAGAGAAGAAGATACTGGAGGAGCATTATCTCTATAATCTGATTTCGCAGAATACGCCCGATTTGATATCTCTCGCTGATCCTGAGGGTACGATCCATTATGTTTCGCCCTCCATTGAACGAGTGCTCGGATACTCCACCCATGAAATGATCGGTAAAAAAAGGCCGGATTACTATCATGAGGAAGACGCATTGGAGATGACCGAGCAGGGACTGCTCTATTCGGACAACGATGTGTTTACCCGCAGGGTGCGCCATAAAGACGGGCACTATCTTTGGATTGAAAGTTCTTTCCAGGTCATGCGCGACGATAAGGGTGGGGTTCAACAGGTCTTGACGGTTGCCCGGGATATAACGGTCCGGAAGAAATACGAGGACATGCTGGCGAATGCCCAGTTTCTGGCCCGGATGGGCTCATGGGAATGGGAGGCCTCCAGCCAGCAGTTGATTGCTTCCAAGGAAATGCGCTGTATCTTTGGCCATACTGATGATTGCAGCAATCATACCGTCTATGATCCGCTGCTCATCAAGGAATGTGTGGAGCCTGAAGATCTGCCCAAGGTTACGGAGGCGCTGCTTGATTCGGTGAAACACGGGACGAAAGGCGGAGCAGTCTTCGGAATTACGGCGGCCGACGGCACGAAGAAATTTATCGATGCCCATTGGGAAGTGGCTCAGGATGCATCAGGTAACATAAGGCAGATTAGCGGAGTGGTTCAGGACATTACAGCTCATCGGGAAATGGAGCAGCAGCTTCGGGAAAGCGAACAGAACTACCGGCTCATTTCGGAGAATTCCCAGGATTTCATTTCCCGCAATGCAACCGATGGGAAAGCAACCTATCTGTATGCCTCTCCGGTCTGTCTGCAGATGTTCGGATATACTCCTGAAGAGATGGTAGGCACCGAGGGAATGGAATATATTCATCCCGAGGATGCAGCCCGTGTCCAGGCCTATCTGCGCAGCAGCATCAAAGGGGAAAGGCTTGAGCCTGTCGTCTTCCGGTTTCTGTGTAAAGACGGCTCTTATATCTGGACAGAAACGACCCTGCGCCACATTGATACCGGTGCTGGAGGGGATACGGAGATTGTCGGCATCACCCGCGACATCTCGGAGCGGAAGCAATATGAGCTCAAGATGCTGGAGAGCGAAAACCGCTATAAGTCTTTGTTTGAATATAACCCTTCGGCTATCAGCGCGATGGATTTGCAGGGACGGATCCAATCGCTGAATGCCAGCCTGCAGCATTTGACGGGTTATTCCTGTGAAAGCCTGCTGTTGTCAAACTACTGCGATATCTTTGATCCGGAAGAGCTGGATTTTGTGGCAGAACGCTTTCTTGTTGCTGCAAGCGGTGTAGCTCAAACCTTCGAGAGCAGACTGCTTCACCGGGATGGGCATGTTGTCGAGGTCAGCATGATTTATGTGCCGATAATGGTAGACAGCCGGGTCGTGGGCGTATTTGCCATTACGAGCGATATTACGGAGCGCAAACGGCATCTGGAGCAGATTGAGAAGCTCAGCTATGAGCATGCGCTGATTCTGAATTCCGTTTCCGAAGGTATTTTTGGCATGAATCTTGAGGGTGCGACGGTATTTATCAATCCGGCGGCGTCCGCAAAGCTTGGCTACGAAGCCGGAGAGCTGGCGGGAGAGATCAAGTTGCCTACGATCGAGCAGACCTGGCTCGACGGAGAGCCGTATCCTGGAGGGCGGAAGCCCCTGCGGGAATGGCTGGAAGATCATCTCACCTATGATGAGAAAGAGGGCGTATTCTGGAGACAGGACGGTTCAAGCTTTCTCGTCAAATACCGGATGACCCCTCTGTTCGATAACGGTGTACGGAAGGGTGTTGTGGTTGTGTTCCGCGACATTACTGAAGAGAAGGCGATTGTACGGGCTAAGGAGTCTGCCGAGCAGGCAGACCGGGCCAAATCGGAATTTCTGGCCATTATGAGCCATGAGCTGCGCACGCCAATGAACGGGATTATCGGTATGGCTGATTTGCTTGAAGGTACCGAGCTTGACGAAGAACAGCAGTATTATACGCAGATTATTACCAAAAGCGGTGGGACGCTGCTGCATATTCTCAATGAGGTGCTCGATTTCAGTAAAATTGAAGCGGGCATGATGACGATTGAGCTGCAAGCTGTGGATCTCCGCCAGGTTGTATCGAACGTCACAGATATCTTTTATCCCCGTATCAAAGAGAAGGGGCTCTCGCTAAACTGCGAGCTGGATGACGCGCTGCCACCGCTGGTGTTAACGGATGAGGCCAGACTGCGCCAGATACTTGTAAATCTGGTCGGCAACGCGGTGAAATTCACCGAAGAAGGGGAAATCGGGATTCAAGTGAAGCTGGTGTCATCCAGAGATTCCGGCGAGTGTGTTCTTAAATTTACCGTGACGGATACTGGGATCGGTATTCCGCTGGACAGCCAAGGCCTGCTGTTCCAATCCTTCTCCCAACTGCATCCATCGATCAACCGCAAATATGGCGGAACAGGTCTGGGACTGGCCATCAGCAAAAAGCTTGTGGAGCTGCTGGGTGGAGCGATAGGCGTGGAGAGCCGTGAAGGTGAAGGCTCGGAGTTCTATTTCACCCTCCATGCCACTCTTCCAAGAGAAATGACCACTGCGGGCGGTGCTGCTGCGTTCCCGGCTACGGAACGGCGGGAGAACCGTAGCAAGTACAAAGGCTCCTCCAGCGGGGTGTACGGTCCGCTCTCGATTCTAGTTGCCGAAGATCATCCTGTGAACCTGAGATTGCTGCAGGCGTATCTTAAGAAGCGGGGATATGATTCCGATGTGGCGTCCAACGGGGAAATGGCGGTCGAGGCCGTGCTCACCGGGCAGTATGATCTGGTATTTATGGACATTCAGATGCCGCTCATGGATGGGATTGAAGCGACAGCCAAAATCCGCGAGGAGCTCGGATTGTCCCCGGTCATTATCGCCGCTACAGCTTTTGCCCGCAAAGAAGACAAGGAGATGTGCCTGAGGGCAGGCATGCAGGATTTCATCTCCAAGCCGATCCGGCCGGAGGAACTGGACAGGGTGCTGAGGGAATGGTCGGCTTATTCCCGCAGATAGGCTGAAGCAGCCATACGGGCGTCAGGAATGATTGGCCTCAATTGAGGTTATTCTGAAAGAATGAAGGTTGAACAGAAAGGAGGGAGGGCCGCAAGTGAGAGTGTTGTTGTATGTGCTGTTCGCGATCCTTTACCTGCTGACCACGTTCTTCGGCCTGGGTCCCGTACTGTTCGCTGACGGCTCTGCCAAGGAACGGATCCTTACGCTGATTGTCGTGTTGCTGGTTTATACGGCGATCACCGTATGGATGCGCAGTCTGCTGAAACAGCTGGGCAAGCATTGACAAAGTCTGCTGCGCTGACTATATTTAGATTATTCGTAATTTTTACGTATAAATATAGCCAGCGAGAGGGTAACGCGATTGCAAAAGATGAAACGCGGCGATTTTGTCATTATTGTATTGGTTTTACTTGTAGCCGGCTCCATCTACGGAGTCAAATGGATGAATAACCGGAATGAGCATTATGCACAAGGTGATTTGAAAGCCGTTATTACAGTGAACGGCAAAGAGTATAAGACTGTTTCTTTGACCAAAGAAGAGCAGATTATTGAGATGAAGACCAAATTCGGCCACAATATATTCAAAGTGTATGATTACGGAATTCAGATGACGTATTCTGATGCTCCGCTGCCGATTGCCCTGGAGATGGGCTTTATTTCCAGACCGAGGCAGCAGATTATTTGTATTCCGGCCCGGCTGATGGTTGAGGTCGTTAACCCCGATAGATCCATTGATGATGATGATGAGCTGGACGCAGTTATTTAGCTGCCGGTAAACTTTGAATCTGCTCCCATGCGGCCACCGAGTCGGCATTGGTGTACACGTAAGGAGTGGAGGGCTGGGGAATCGCTGTAATGCTGTCTGGAGCAATCTGCATGATTTCCTTGCCGCCGTATTTCACAACCTGAAGCTTGCCCCGAACCTCAATCCAGGTATCGGCGGGCAGGCTTATTTGTGTTTGCGGATCAAGCAGGATTCCGAAAGGTGTGGCATCGGCAGTACAGCATTGGACGAGAAAACGGCTTACCGCATACGAACTTTTGCCGGCTACCGCCGGTTCGCGGTACAGGAAACCTGAGACGGTGATCTCTTTACCTGCAAATTGGCCTTTATACAGGTCGATTGCTCCGAACGTTTCGGAGAAAATTTCCGGATAGACCGTAATGACATCCTGTGCGTGAAGGTTGGCCGCAAGCTCCGCGAATTCCGCCTGATAAGGATTGGCTGCGGCGAATGACTCTTTTTCCCGCGGTTCCACCGTGGTATAGGATAAGGCGATGCCTTTTTTGGCTGCGGCCGCGCTGCCCAGAGCACGGTCGGGAAGCAGGAAGCCGAGCAGCAGCGGAAGCAGGAACAATCCGTAAAGCGCGCTGCTTCTGAGCCCGGTGCGGGGCAAACGGTGCTCACAGTCGCACAGGACACTGCTTTTGCCGAACAAGGCCTGAATCCCCAGGCTGAGTGCCATGAGCGCAAGGGGGATGGGACAGAGCTTAATCCAGCGCGCCAGCTTCGGGGCGACATAATAATGCAGCGCGTCCTGCTGGACCAGATGCCCAATGTAGAGAGCAAAGAGAAGCAGAATAACCGCCCTGAGCAGATAGTGGAACCGGATGCTGCCGGAATCGTTCATCTTGGCCCTCCTGAAAGTTTTGTAAGAAATAGCATCATAACCCTAATGAAACCAGCACCGATCCGATAAAGACGGCGGAGAAGATAAGAAAAAATAAGTAAAGCGCGAACTTCGTCTTGAACAGCGAGAGCAGCATCAGCGAATTTTTGAAATCCAGCATCGGTCCAAGCACCATGAATGCCAGCAGTGATCCCGCCGGGAAGGTGTGCAGAAAGGTGGAAGCGACAAAGGCATCGGAGGTTGAACATAAGGAGAGGACAAAGGCCAGCCCCATCATGAACAGATAGGAACCCAGCGGCTTCTCCCCAATAGCGGCCAGACTGCCCTGATTCATAAAGCTCTGAATGCCGGAGGTCAGCAGGCAGCCGATAATCAAATATTTGCCCATTTCAAAAAACTCGTCCGATGTGTGCACGAAGACGGCAACCAGTTTGCCTCCGCGTGTGCCTTGTTCATGGCGTTCCCCGGTTTCACGCTGAATAGAAAGCCGCAGCGGCGACTTTTTCACCGTGATGTAAATGATAAGGCCGATCAGCGCGGCAACGGCAAACGCAAGACCCATACGGGCATAAGCGAGTCCGGGATGGGAGCGGAAGGCCGTCAGTGTCGCCCCATAAACGACGGGATTGACCACGGGTCCGGAGAGAATGAATACAACGGCAACATACAGCGGCATTCCCTTATGCATCAGGCGTCGGACCAGCGGGATCATGCCGCATTCGCATACGGGAAACAGGATGCCGAGCAGGCAGCCGAACAGGATCGCCGGAACCGGTCTCCGCGGAATCCAGCGTGAGATGATCTCGTCCGGAACGAATACGCGGAGCAGGGAAGACAGCAGCGCACCCAGCAGCACAAACGGCAGGGCTTCCAGCAGAATGCCGATAAAAGCTGTTTTGAACGTATCCACATAGGCATTGTCCAGCAGCTCCGGGTGCTCCGGCAGCCACACGATGCCCGCAATAATCAGGAAAACGGCGGGAATGAGCAGCGGCAGCATTTTAAACGGAGAAAAGGTTGTCAAGGCATCTTAGGCTCCTTCCCGGCATGCGGTATTAACCGAACAGTGCAGACCAGCGCTCCGTCAGCTGCTGTTCATCCAAATGCAACCCTATGAAGACGACATAAGGCAGTCCGGGATAACGCGACGGCTCCCAGCTTGCCCGGTTTCCGGCAAATTGCACCAGCTGGACTTCAGCCTGACCCCTCAGCCGTACATGTCCTTTGGCCCGCAGGAGGCTGCCGCCCCATTCGCGGAAGAAGCCCTCCAGCTGTTCCCTGTAGATTCCGCTATCTTCCGCTTGCGGGAATGTCAGTGTCACAGCAGCCACCTGCGAATATGAGGGTTCGGCTTCAAGCCTTGGTTCATGCACAGCGGTTGCACCATGGGGCTGACCGGCGTTCATCCGCTTAAGCACGGACCCGTTGATGCTGCGGGAGCTGCGCTGGGCAGCTGCAGTACGGGATGTCCGGGCAGTGATGCCGGCCAGCAGCGGAGCCACGTTGATTTCGCTGTAGTGGGTAAACACAATCTCGGATTCCGCATTATACTTGCGGACGGCCTTTTCAATTTTCCATAAGGTTTCCGGCTCTACAAGATCACTTTTATTGACGATAATCAGATCGGCACCGCTGATTTGCTTGCGCAGTGTCCGGACAAGCTGCTTGTCGGCAGAAAACCGGCTGTTGTACTCGAGCATGTTTTCGGCATCGAGAAGGGTGACCGTATAGTGCAGCGCCAGCCGCTCGCTGAACGAAGGCTCCAGCAGCGACTTTGCGATCTCTTCGGGATCGGCGACGCCGGTAAGCTCGATAAAGATCATATCCGGCCGCCGGGCGAGCAGTGCATTCAGGCTTCCCGGCAGTTCGTCCTTGCGGCTGCAGCAGACACAGCCGTCCAGCAGCTTTTCCACACTTGTCCCCGTATGCTCCTGCAGAATGTAGCCGTCAACATCGCGTTTGCCCAGCTCATTCATCACTACACCGGGATTCAGTCCCCGTGCCTTGCTCTCTTTCAGCAGAGTGAGCAGGAGGGTCGTCTTTCCGCTCCCCAGAAATCCGCTTAATATAATCACCGGTATCTTCATCGTCCACACTCCCGTTTGAATCTTGCAATTGCAAGAATCATATTTTCATATTTCCATATATACGTAATTTGATCTAAGGAAAGACCACATATTTGAGAGAGTAGAAATTTTCTGCATGCCCATGTTGACAGCAGGGGACTCAAACATGTAGAATGTGTAAATCGTAAACATTACGATTAAATAAAAGGAGATGAACGCTGTGAGAGTAATTGTGACTTTGGCCTGCACAGAAACCGGCGACCGCAACTATACCACTACCAAGAATAAGAAAACCCAGCCGGGACGGATCGAAATGAAGAAATATTGTCCGCGTCTGAAACGGGTTACGCTGCACCGGGAGACACGCTAAGTTATGCAGTCTGGGTTCTGAAGCCGCCTTGCGCTGCACATAACTTTTCATTTGTCATCCCTATCCCATCTAAAAGTCTAAGGAGTAAATCTATGAATAAAATTCCTGTTACCGTGCTCAGCGGATATCTGGGCTCCGGTAAAACTACATTGCTCAATCATATTCTGCACAACAGAGACGGCCTGAAGGTCGCTGTCATTGTCAATGACATGAGTGAGGTCAACGTCGATGCTAGTCTGGTAAAATCCGGCAACACTCTCTCCCGGACCGAGGAAAAGCTGGTGGAAATGTCCAATGGGTGCATCTGCTGTACACTCCGCGACGACCTGCTGCGTGAAGTGAGTAATCTGGCCGCGGAAGGCCGGTTTGATTATATCCTGATCGAATCCTCCGGGATCAGCGAGCCGGTTCCGGTCGCGCAGACCTTTACGTATGCCAATCCTGATCTGGATATTGACCTGACGGAGCTCGCAAGACTGGACACGATGGTCACCGTTGTGGATGCCAACCGGTTCTGGCATGATTTCGCTTCCGGAGACAGTCTGATCGACCGTAATATGACGGCAGGCGAAGGGGATTTCCGCGATATTGTAGATCTGCTTATTGATCAGATTGAGACCTGCGACGTATTGCTGCTCAATAAATGCGACCTCGTTGAAGAGCAGGAGCTGAACAAGCTTGAGGCTGTGCTGCGCAGACTTCAGCCGGGCGCCAAGATCATCCGTACGGTTAACGGTGTCGTTGACCCCAAGGAGATTCTCAATACGCACTTGTTTGATTTTGAGAAGACAAGTATGTCCTCCGGCTGGATTGCGGAACTGAATAAGGAGCAGCATACACCGGAGACCGAAGAATATGGCATTGGCTCCTTCGTCTACCGGCGCAGAACACCTTTCCACCCGCAGAGATTAAGCTTTTTCTTCAGCAATTGGCCGGAAGAAGTTGTGCGGGCTAAAGGGCTGGTCTGGCTGGCCGCGAAGGGCGATCTCGCCGCGAGCTTAAGCCAGGCCGGGCCTTCTATCCAATTTGGTCCGGCCGGTTACTGGCTGGCGACTCTGCCGAAGGAGCAGCAGCTTGAAGTGCTGGCGACCGAGCCTGACGTGAAGGCCAGATGGGACGAGCAGTGGGGCGACCGGATGAATGAGATTGTGTTCATCGGAGTGGCCATGGACCGTGCGGCGATTGAAGCCAGACTGGACCGCTGTCTGCTGACCGGAGAAGAATTGCAGCAGGACTGGAGCCAGTTCAATAATCCGCTTCCTTGGCCTGCTGAGGAGCTGCTGGCAGCCGCTCAGGAGTAGAGGCGGTAATCGAGCACAAGTAGAGAGCAGATCTCATAGAGGGTGCCTCCAGCCAGTTTGCATTTAGAAGGACCTGTTTCCACATGAGAGTGGGGAATGGGTCCTTTTTTATTAAAAAGATAAGAATTTATATGCTTCACGCTATAAATTATCTTTCTATTTCTCGCTGAAACGGATACCGTCCTTTTGAAGACGGCGAAGCCGTTTCCACTTGTTTGGATTCCATGAATTACGATTAATTTGCCGTAATGGGTTTACAAATCGTAATCATTACGATAATATGTTTGGAGTCAATACGTAATGTTTACGATTAATCCAAGCGGATTAGGAAAGAAAGGATATGTGCCATGATTTTATCATCCATGCGGGATGTGGTGTTTGGTTACGGGAATGAGCCTGTGATTGACTCCCTGTCGCTTGATATTGAAGCCGGGCAGTTCATCGGGATTACCGGCCCGAACGGTGCGGCAAAAACCACGCTGCTGAAGCTGCTGCTGGGGCTGCTGCGTCCGTGGAGCGGAACAGTCACACTGAACCGGGAGATCACAGGAGGGGGCAAGCTTGCTGTCGGCTATGTTCCGCAGCAGGTGGCTTCCTTCAATGCCGGATTTCCCAGCAAGGTTATTGAACTGGTCCGTTCCGGCTGCTACGCCCGGCTTGGCTTGTTCGGCAGGTTTACGAAAAGTGAGAAGGAAATTGTCGAGCGCAGCCTGAGACAGGTGGAGATGTGGGACTACCGTGACCGCCGGATCGGGGAGTTGTCCGGCGGGCAGAAGCAGCGGGTCTGCATCGCCCGTGCGCTCGCGGGACAGCCTCAGGTACTGGTGCTGGACGAACCGGCCACAGGCATGGACATCGCCAGCCGTACCGGGTTCTACAAGCTGATGCGACATTATGTCAGCCAGCACGGGCGCACCGTCATTATGGTCACGCACGGCCTGGAGGAGACAAGCGCTTATCTAGATACAGTGATCAGCCTGGAACGGAAGGAACAGGAGGGCTGGCAATGCTTGGTTACGAATTCATGCAGCGTGCATTTTGGGCCGGGGGCCTGATCGGGATCATCGGGCCGCTGCTCGGCGTATATCTGATGCTCCGCCGTCAGGTGCTGATGGCCGATACCCTCTCCCATGTGTCGCTCGCGGGTGTGGCGCTGGGCTCAGTGCTGCAGCTGAATCCCGCACTCAGCGGCTTCGCGGTGGCTGTCATCGGCGGTATCGTCATCGAGCAGCTGCGCCGTTCTTACCGTACATACAGCGAGCTCCCGGTTGCCATTATTATGACCTCAGGGCTAGCGCTGGCAGTTGTGCTGATGAGCCTGCAGCAGAATCTGAGCAAGAGCTTCAGCTCGTATCTGTTCGGCTCTATCGTAGCTGTGAGTGATACCCAGCTTAGACTGATTGCTATCGTCACAGCAGCAGGCCTGCTGTACTTCGTCCTGCTGCGGCGGCCGCTCTACAGCCTGACCTTTGATGAAGAGACGGCGAGCATCGGCGGCGTGCATACGGGCCTGTTATCCTTTTCGTTCGCTGTGCTCACCGGGATGACCGTTGCGGCGGCGATGCCGGTGGTAGGGGTACTGCTGGTGTCCGCACTTATTGTGCTGCCAGCCTCGCTTGCGCTGCGTATCGCTTCCGGCTTCACCGCGGCGGTTCTGATTTCCATCGGCGTGGGCCTCACCGGTGTTTTTAGCGGCCTGGCAACATCCTATTATATCAATACGCCTCCCGGAGGCACGATTGCCCTCATTCTGCTGTTGTTTCTGCTGACCGCCATCGCTGTGCAGAAGCTGAGCAGGCGGCGGAACCGCCGTAACACACATAAATCCTTAAGCAAATTCCATAAACCCATATAAGAACAGGAGTTAACATTTATGAAGTCTAAATTCAATATCCGCTATCTTGCCGTCTTGTCCCTATCAACCCTGCTGATTGCCGCCGGTTGCGGTAAAAACAATAACACAGATCCTGCCGCTACTGCTGCTACTGCTTCTAATGCGCCAGCAGCCGAGACAACTGCCGTTCCGGCAGCAGACAAGCTGGACATTAAGGTCAGCTTCTATCCGATGTATGAATTCACCAAGAATGTTGCAGGCGAGCTTGCCGATGTTGAAGTCTTGGTTCCGGCCGGCATGGAGCCGCATGACTGGGAGCCGACAGCACAGGATATGGCCAAGATTACGGATGCCGATGTGCTCGTCTATAACGGAGCCGGCATGGAGGGCTGGGTCGAGCAAGTGCTGGACAGTGCTTCGGGCAGCAAAATGGTCACCGTGGAAGCCAGCAAAGGGCTTGAAATTAAGGAAGGCTCAGAGGAAGAAGCGGATGCTCACAGTCATGAACATGAGGAAGCCGGACATGGCGAGGAAGCCCATGATCACGAACATGAGGAAGCCGGACATGCTGAAGAAGCTCATGATCACGAAGAAGGTGAACATGGGGAGGAAGGCCATGCTCATGATCACGGCGGTCTGGACCCCCATGTCTGGCTAGCTCCTGAACTTGCAATCAAGGAAGTGCGTACTATCGAAGCCGCGTTGTCTGCTGCTTCCCCAGCGAACTCTGCTGCCTTCAAAGCCAACGCCGATGCCTATATTGCCAAACTGGAGGCGCTGCACCAAGAGTTTCAGGATGGACTCAAGGATACAAAACGAAAAGATTTTATTACCCAGCATGCCGCCTTTGGCTATTTGGCTGAGGCGTACGGCCTGACACAGGTGCCGATTGCCGGCCTCTCTCCGGAACAGGAGCCATCCGCTGCCCAAATGGCCGGAATTGTTGAATTCGCCAAGGCCCATGACGTAAAAACGATCTTTTTTGAGACGTTGGTTTCCTCCAGTGTTGCTGACACTATTGCCCAGGAAATTGGTGCCAAGGCCGCTGTCTTGAATCCGATCGAAGGACTGACGGATGAGGACCGCAGCAATAACCTTGATTATATCGGCATCATGCGCCAGAACCTGGAAGCGCTGAAGAAGGCACTTAACGAATAGAGCAGGATTCATCATTGGCAACTCATTCAAACAACGGAAGGCGGATAAACAATATGGCCAAGAAATCAAAAGTAGTCAAAGAATTAAAACGGCAGGAATTGGTGGCTAAATACGCAGATAGACGGAGAGAGCTGAAGGCCAAAGGAGACTATATGGCCCTGCAGAAGCTGCCACGCGATTCCTCCGCTACCCGGCAAAAGAACAGATGCACTGTTTCCGGCAGACCCAGAGGGTATTTAAGCAAATTTAAGATTTCACGGATCGTCTTCCGGGATCTGGCGCTGAAGGGTCAAATCCCCGGCATAACCAAGTCCAGCTGGTAAAATCAGGTGTTGTGTTTCAGCTTTGAAGAAGCGGCTAATTCTCGACTTTACAGGGGATTGGCCGTTTTGCTGTGTTCATTATCTTTGCCTGGGTTTGTGGAGTGGATTATTATAGAAGAAAAGCAGGATTGATTCCAGAAGGGGGGATTCAGTATGAGCTTCTTTACCGGAGGAAGAGCGGATCAGCAGAAAGGACGAAATATGGGGACAGTTGTTCTCCAAAAGCCACCCCTGCCTGCGGGCCTCGATGCTGCCAACGGTACGGCTGGGGCGTGCACTTTAATGCCGAGGGCAAAATCTCCCTGTATGCCAAGGAATCACCTGAATATGATCACTTTACGTCACATGAGGATGCAGGCGTAAAGCTGCTGAATGCGATGCGCAGCAAACGCAGCTGAGAAGGGAGGAAGAAGTTTGTACAAGTCAATAGAAGAGATTACGCTGAATACCTGGCCTGCGGAGCAGAGCGTAATGCTGGAGGGCTGGGTGCTGCGTTCGGCAGCGGGCTACACGAAACGGGCGAATTCGGTCAACCCGCTCTACGGCCCGGAGGAACAGGATGCCGGACTTGGAATGTTGCGGAAGATCCGGCTTGCAGAACAATATTATGAGGACGCCGGACTGAATCCCGTATTCAAAATCACTCCGTATGCCCGGCCTGCCGGTCTGGATAAGGAACTGGAGTCGCAGGGATATAGCCTCATCGAGCCGTCATCCGTCCGTGTTCTTGACCTGCAGGACCTGCCTGAATTACGCAACGTCTATACGCTGCAGATCCGCAGCGAGCTGACAGAGGAGTGGCTGGAGGTCTTCGCTGATTTAACCGGGTTGTCCTCCGGGAACCGGGAGACGCTGCGCCGAATGCTGACCGCTTCCTGTTTAAAGCAAGGTTACGCTCTCTTGCTCAAGAGTGGTCTTCCGGCTGCCTGCGGGCTTGGGGTAATCCAGCATGGATACATAGGGCTGTATGATATCGTCACAGCTCCGGCTCACCGCAGACAAGGGATGGCGGAGCAATTGATTCTTGGACTGCTCCACTGGGCCAAGGCCCAGGGTGCCGCAGCCTCCTTTTTGCAGGTGGTACAGGCGAATAAGGGCGCTTCGGCCCTATATGACAAGCTGGGCTACAAGGAGATTTATCAATATTGGTACAGGGTCAAAATCCGGGAATAGAGGAGGCGAAGCATGTGTCACAATACTGGAGCGACAGATTTGCCCGAGAAGGTATGATTTGGGGAGAACAGCCCAGCGGATCGGCGCTGCGGGCTAAAGCGTGGTTCCTTGAGCAGGGGATCAAGTCCGTCTTGGTTCCGGGTGCGGGCTATGGCCGCAATACGAAGGTGTTCTCGTCTCAGTTTGACACTTACGGCATAGAGCTGAGCAGTGCTGCGCTGAAGCTTGCTGTGGAATGGGACAGCAGCACACGGTTTATCGAAGGATCGGCACTGGAGCCTCAGCTGGAGCACCAGGTGGACGCTGTCTACTGTTACGATGTGCTTCACTTGTTTCTTTCCGGTGAGCGGTGCCGCCTGATTGATGCGGCTCTTGCGCAGCTGCGGCCCGGTGGCCTGCTCTACTTCACCAGCTTCTCTGATGAAGATCCGAACTATGGCTGCGGAAGAAGGCTGGAGCCGGGGACCTACGAGTATAAGGAAGGGAAATATGCCCACTTTTTCAGCGATGCCGATTTGCGGGAGCATTTTGCCGGAACGGAGATTGTTGAGACCGGCACATTTACGGATTCGCTGCACAGTCCGCAGGGCGGAAGCCATGAATACATACTTAGAACTATTCTCGCATGCAAAAGAGGATAGAACCCTGGCAGTAAGACGCTTTTTTTGTAGTCCGCGCAACCGGATTTCAGCTTGCCGGCCACGCGGTTCAGACCTAAACGAATTTCCCTTGAGTCGGGACAGACAACTCCTTGAATGTCTTGCATAAATGAGCCAATGCAGGCGACAGCTCTGGAACAGCCATGGGCAGGCCATGCCCGGCAAGCAAGACTTGCGGATCAAGAAGTGCGAGCTTGCGCACAGACTTCTCCGCCTCCACCCAGTCTAACGTGAAATAAGCCGGAGGACCGTGCAGTTCCTTGTGCTGCGTAATTACCGCAAATGCCGACTCCTGCTTCACTGTAATTAAAGCGTCTCCTGCTACAAGCATCCTGTCTTCGGGACGGAAAAGAGAGATATGCCCCGGGCTGTGCCCCGGCGTATGCACCCATGTCCATCCTTTGGCCCCGGGAACACTTCCGTCTTCCGGCAGCGGATGCACTGCTGCGCCGAGATCAATGCCACGGTGCGGATAAAGCGGGGCTGCTACGGCCATCAGGCCGCCGCCAACGGATGGATCAGCCGGAGGATAATCCTCTTTTCCGGTGAGATAAGGCAGCTCCAGGGGGTGGGCATACACCGGAGTTCCTTTCCATTCTTCCAGCAGCTCCTTCAGGTTGCCGACATGATCAAAATGGCCGTGCGTCAGCACAATCGCCTGCGGCGGTTTGCCAAACTGCTCCCTGGCCGTGTGCATGATGCTCCCTGCGAAGTTTCCAAGTCCTGTGTCCACCAGAATCCAATCTGATCCAGGCCGGCCAATAAAAGCTGTGTTCGCAAATAAGGTCCGAAGACCCAACACTCCGCCTGCCACTTCCCATGTTTCGGTAAAACCGGCAGTCAGTATACCATTCCATTCCATCCGCGTTCCTCCTGTTTGTTACTAGCTCAAGTGAGTTCACCTTGTAGTATGGCCTTTTTCATAAAATAAAAAGCATAGCTGCTCAAAGCAGTCCCGAGCCGGAGGAAACGTCAAATGGCCCTTCTCGCAATGAAGAAGGACCTTGTGTATTTGTTTGTTAAGAAGATGTACTTAGGACAAGCCGTTTGCTGGATGAACCTGCGGATTAATCGGGTTAATGCAGCTCACAATCAGCGAACAGGATATGCCGCGGGATACGGAAGAAATTCTCTGCTTTCTCCTGCAGTGCGAGGGTTGGGAGATGGCTCTGATGCAGCCATTTGCGGAAGGTGCCGGGATGGACACCGATCCAGATGCTGACATCGGTGACGGAGAAATCGTAAACCATGCACAGACCCGTAAGAATGACATTGCTGCGGGGTGAGCCCGCAAGTGTTCTTTTCATAAACCGTGAAGGTGTCGGCTGGCAGACTATCGGACTTTGCCGTACAAGTGCCTCGTTGAACAGGATGTGGGACGGATAGCCAAGCAGGCGGCAGACCTTGTCCAGATTGGTTCTGGAGGGGATGCGGCCCTCGTACACCCAGGCGCTTACACTGCGCGAGGAGACGGAGAGCTCTTCCGCAAGCTTGGACAGCTTAATGTCCTTGGCCATCAGGATGGCAAGCAGCACACGGTTGCGGATTTGACTGCGTTTAGGCCGGCGAAATCTTTTGACCCGTACACCTTGTCCAAGATATTTACGGTTGATCAGAGACCAGGCCTGGATTTTGTGAGATTCTGGTTGATTCTTAGGCATACTTCCTCCGAATTTTTAAGGTTATACTACAATACTTTCTGAAGTGCTGCAATGGTTAATGCTGTAATTGCTTACATACATGCTTAAGTTTCTTTCAGAAGTGATGGTGTTATGATATATTTTTAATAATCATTTTACAAATTTAATCGTTGGGAGCGAAATAGATGATTAAGCATATTGTGTTTTTTAAATTGAAAGACCGGTCCCCGGAGAAAGTCGAAGCCACAGTTCAGGTCCTACGGAACATGGAAGGCAAAATTCCGCAGCTGCTCTCCATCGAGGTTGGTGCCGATCTGATTCATTCCGAGCGTTCCTTTGATATTGCACTTGTAACCGTGGTAGCCTCCATGGAAGATTTGCAGGCTTACCAGGTTCACCCGGCCCATAAGGAAGTTATTGCCCATATCAATGAGGTCAAGGAGCTTTCGATTGCAGTAGATTACGAAATCTAAAGCAGGATGCCTCTGGCAGGAAAACCCATTAAATACCGAAAGCGGTGACGTAAATGCGTGAGCTTGAGTATCCGATGGAAGCCTTAACGTATCTGATCGTATTTTTGGCAGCCTGCTTTATTATGCTGTTCTGGCTGAAGCGCCGCGGCAAACGCGGAAAGTAGCAGCCATTACTTTCGTTCTACTTAAACCACCAGAGTTGGAGGGTCAGCTGTGTATTATGTCAACCGAAAGCAAATCGAAATGATACTTGGCCAAATCCCCGATATCAGTGCCGGTCTTCAACATGCGGCATCTGCATGGGATGGCAGCATCATCACAGGACTCGTGCAGGAACGATGCCTGCATTTGGCGATAGAGGTTGTGACGGATGTCGGCAGCTACCTGATCGACGGGTTCATCATGCGTGATGCCGGCAGCTATGAAGATATTATCTCCATTATCCATGAAGAAAAAGTCCTCGGTGACAGCGGAATCTACCAGGTGCTTATCCAGCTCGTATCACTGCGCAAACCGCTGGTGCAGGATTATTATACCTGGGAGCGCAGCACGCTGCATCCGTTAACCCATGTACTTCCGCAGGTGCTGGAGCAGTTCGCGGAGGAAGTGCGCAGGTATCTGGACCAGGAGCTGGGTACTGGACAATAACTGGGAAATGCCTGAACTAAGCCAGTGCTGCACAACTATTATACACGGCGAGAGCCGTGAAAGAGAGGAGGTCCTTGCGGATGAAAAAGGGGCAGGAAAGCGGATCTACACGACGTTTAATTATGACACTCCTGAAGAAGAAAGGCCCGCTGACGATCGGTGCGCTGGCGGAGGAACTGGGAATTACCGAAATGGGCGTACGGCGTCATGTACTGCAGCTGGAGCAGGAATCGCTGGCCAAGACCAAGGTCGTCCGCCAGGCCATGGGCCGTCCTCTGCATGTCTATTCACTGACTGAGCGGGCTGAAGACCATTTTCCCAAAAGCTATCATAACCTGGCGCTTGAATTGCTGCGGGAGCTGGATCACGGCAGCGGCCTGGAGGCCGTCAATGTGCTGTTCGAAGGCCGGCGGCGGCGGATGCTGGCCCAGTACGCTCCGATGATGGAGAACTGCAATCTGGAAGAGCGGGTTGCCGAACTGTCTTCCATCCAGAATGCCGGAGGTTATATGGCTGAATGGAATAAGGAAGAGGACGGCTCCTATATTATGCGCGAATATAATTGTCCGATCCGCCAGGTAGCGACCCAATACCGGAAGGCTTGCCAATGTGAGCATCAGTTGTTCGAGGAACTCCTTGGCGCCAAAGTTACGCGCAGTGAATGTATGGCGGAGGGCGGCCAGTGCTGCCGGTATGATATTACGCCGAGAGAAAAAGACAAAACTTCTGAAATGACCTCCTAATCAGTCACAGGACAAAACATCCATGCTTATGATATACCAGAACTAGGCGATTGCCCGGGTGGCCGGGCAGAGGCACTTGAATCCAAAGGAGAGATTGAGGATGAAAAAGGAATCCAAAAGTTTGCTATGGGGTATTTTGGCCGGTAGTGTAGTAGGTTCAGTGACAGCGCTGCTGTTCGCTCCTAAACCAGGCAAAGAGCTGCGTAAAGATATTGCGGAAGGTACCACCGGAGCCATTGATAAAGTGCAGGATGTCGCCGGGCAGGCCGGAGACAAAGGCGCGGAGCTGTACGGCAAAGCCAAAGAGGCGGTAGAAACTGTTGTAACCGAAGTTAAGGAATGGAGCAAGCAGTACATCCATACCGATGAGGAAGAAAAGTATATCACTCTCAGCGGAAAAGCAGTTGAAGAAGCAGAAGCCGTATCGGACGCTGCGGAAGCCGCCTTTGAAGAGGCTGCTGCTGGCAGTGATGAATCCGCTGCGGAGATTGAAGACGTTCTGGAGGATGAAGTAAAGGATGACAAAGGCAACGGTGAGATCGCCTGATTTCACGGGAAAGGCCATTCTCAGGGAATCCTAATAATATACGCGCTTCCGGCCAAGAGCCGCTTTTCGCAACACGGCGGAAGGTGGCTCTTGGCGGCTGGAACAACAGTGGAATATTGGGCTGGACACCGGAGCCGATCAATGCTTCTCTTGAACTGTAACGGCAAAAGGAGTATTATCTGCAATTGGGGCTGAAGGCCAGGTACACTTTGTTTAAGCCTTACATAAGCTACACAAAACAAGTAAAAGGAAGCGGTGTGTTCGTGCAGCAAGCTATAGCAATATTGGACTCGGGTGTGGGGGGACTTACGGTTGTCAAAGAAGTAATGAGACAGCTCCCGCGGGAGAAAATCATCTATTTTGGAGATACTGCCCGCGCCCCTTACGGACCCCGTTCAACCGAGGAAGTGAAACTGTTCACCGAGCAAATCGTGGACTATCTAATTCAATTTAATCCTAAAATGATTGTTATTGCCTGCAATACTGCAACTGCGGCAGCTCTTGACTATATCTCTGCCAAGGTGTCCATTCCTGTCATCGGAGTCATCCATCCGGGTGCCCGTGCGGCGATCAGCGCAACCAAAATAGGCCAGGTCGGCGTAATTGGCACCATCGGCACCATTAAGAGCGGAGCCTATACCGCAGCGCTTCAGGAGTTGTCACCGTTTGTCAAGATAGTCAGTCAGGCCTGCCCGGCGCTTGTCCCTTATGTCGAGCAGGGGTTGTTCCGCACGGCGGAGAGCGAAGCGGCGGTGGCGGAATCTCTCAACGGGATCAAATATGAACCGATTGATACACTGATTCTGGGCTGTACCCACTATCCGTTCCTGGTAGAACCGATTGGCAAGGTCATGGGACCCGGTGTTAAGCTGATCAGCTCCGCAGATGAAACCGCTCGGGAGATCAGCACGATCCTATATGACAAAGGCAAGCTTGCCCGCGGGGATGAAAGTCCGATTCATCAATTTTTCTGCAGCGGAGATGCCGAGATGTTCCAGCGGATCGCCCGCGACTGGCTTGGAGAACAGATCAAGCGCACTCCCGTTGTGTGGCAGGTATCTTCGTTATAGGTTATGGGTTATGCTGTGAGGAAACAATAGGGACAATCCCTCGGATCCGGAAATTTCAGAATCAAGGGCGTTCATGATAGACCGGGAGGTATCACTCCGGGTCTTTTTTTTCGTAATCTCCAAGGCCTTATTCACCTGCTAGGGTGATTTTGTCCTGCACAAGTGAATATTTGCGATACTTTAGGATTTATTGTATGCGTTTACATTTATTTGTGCGGAAGGGGTGAACTGTGCTCATTTTTTTCATGCAGGGCAGTAGGGGCTGCATACAATAGGGTTGAGGGCTGTGTCCCGTTGTCTCCGCGGGTATTGTCCGCCCGGGCGGCAGGGGATGATGGCAACTAGAGGGCCGAGAGGATGAGACATATGCAGCAATATATTGCCCGCAGGGGAGATACCGTTAGCCGAATTGCCGCCAGGCATGGACTTACACCGGAGCATGTAATTCAAGGAAACCCATGGGCCGGCAGGCAGCCTTATTTATATCCGGGCCAAATCCTGTTTCTGCCTTCCGCTCCACGCAGACGTTATTCTGTACAGGAGGGGGATGACGCCGGGTTGATTGCCGCTTTATTTAATGTGAGTATAGATGAACTTGAAATGCTGAATCCCGGAGTGACCTCAGGCCGCTGCTGCATACCGGGCAAGGTGCTGGTTATTCCTCCGGCGGCTTCACGGTCTGTAGTGTCTGTACGCAGCGAATATGGTCCGGATGATGTCGAGCAGGATATCGGCAAGCTGGTGGCCAAATACCCGTTTGTTACAAGCGACAGCATCGGCGCAAGTGTGCTAGGCAAACCGCTCCACCTGCTGCGTATAGGCAGCGGGCCCCGTCACCTCCATGTCAACGCTGCACTGCATGCCAACGAGTGGCTGACCTCGCCGTGCTTGATGTCGTTCATCGAACAATATGCCGCTGCGTATGAGGAAGGCAGGGATTGGCACGGCCACCGCCCCGAAGAATGGCTTAAGCATTGGACATTGTGGGCAGTACCTATGGCTAATCCGGATGGGGTGGAGCTGGTGCAGGAGGGGGTACTGCCCGGCCAGCCCCACTATGAGGAGCTGCTGCAATGGAATTGCGGGCGGCGGAGCTTCCGGCATTGGAAGGCTAACATCCGCGGGGTGGACCTGGGCGATCAGTTCCCGGCCCACTGGGAAGAGGAACAGGCGCGCCGGGGAGTGCCGGGTCCTGCCCCGCGGGACTACAGCGGACCGGCGCCGCTCAGTGAGCCGGAAGCCGCCGCGCTGGCGGCGCTGGCGGAGCAGTATCCCGGTGATGCAGCCGTATCTCTGCACAGCCAGGGCGGAGAGATCTACTGGAACTACCGGGGATATGAGCCGCCGGAGAGCAAGGGATGGGCGGCGAGGCTGGCAGCGGCGAGCGGTTACCGGGCCGTTGAACTGAGCGGCAGCGATGCCGGTTATAAGGACTGGTTCATTCAGCGCTTCCGGAAGCCGGGCTTCACGGTGGAGCTGGGCATCGGCAAAAATCCGCTGCCGCTGGCTGATTTTGAAGACATGGCGCTGGAAACCGGGCTTATTTTGGGTGCTATACTCTCAAATTTGAAATAAAAATGAAACAAACTCTGTAAATTTGCGTAATATAACAGCAAAGGGTACGGCCGCAGTCATTCCTATACGTGCTTTGCGGCTGAATCCTTTTTTATGGATATAACTGCTGATTAAGTGCTGTCCAACACTATCCCGGTGTCTGGAATTCAACATATTACCTATATCATAATTAGGAGGACCGTCATGAAATTCAGAAAACTGCTTTCGCTTAAACAATGGTCCCATATCTTCCGTAATTCCTGGCAGTATGTCATTTCTCCCAATGTAACGATAGGGGACAAGCTGCTGTTCACCATACCGGTGCTGCTCTACTGGGTGCTTCCCGATTTCATGCCGTTTCTGCCGATTGACGACATTGGTGTGACGATGCTGCTGATGGGCTGGTTTGTATCGCGGATGGACCGCAAATACCCTGCCCTGAAGAGCGGAAGATGAATTTTTAGAGAATCTTTATTCGCTCCATTCTGATCTATTTCGCCGATATGGTTGCTTTTACAGGTTACTTTCCTTAAAATAAATTATTGAGTATTTAAATTTAAGATGCCTGGGAGATGGATGAGGATGAACGTCAAAATTACCCGCAATGCGGCTAAAGTGATAAAGAAAACAATGGAGCTTGAAGGCAACAGTGAGCTCAAGCTGCGCGTAGCCATTACCCACGCTCACGGCGACCATGCCCACTACGGTCTGGATTTGGACACGCCTAAAGAGAATGATGTGGTAGTATCCACGGACAAGGAGATCGATGTGATTCTCGATCCGAACCAGCCGCTGCTGGATGGCGTGAAGATTGATTACCTGTATTTCCCTGAAGAAGGTTTTGTCATCACTAATCCGTCTAAAGGAAATCATGGCGATCACTAAACGTTCGCCCGTACCTTACGGACATAAAGAAGGGTTGCTTTATGGCTAACGAAATACAAATTTGCGATCAATGCAATTACACGAGAATGAAAAGCATTCTTCCCAAGCTGCGCAAGATGGCTCCCGATGCGGAGATCAAGATTGGCTGCAAGTCCTACTGCGGACCTTGCGGCAAGCGGGCCTTTATCTATATCAACGGCCGTTACATCAGTGCTCCGACTGAAGATGAGGTACTGGCGAAAGCCGCAGCCTTTGTCAAGCAGCCGGCAGTTAAGGAATAACTCCGTCATATATCACGAGGGGTGGCAATCGAACGGTTGTTTTGCCGACCCATCGCCATCCACAACAAGATTCGCCTCTGCTGACCAAGCGGGGGCTTTTTACTTTCGCAAATTTGCAGAGGTGTCCTCTGTCCTCTTCAGTCATTGCGGGACCTTTCCAATTCTGCCCGATCCGCTCAGGTTCTGCCTGGTTTGGGTACCGGGGAGGCACATGGTATAATGAACCTGTTGTCTAAACTGATCTATACATAGGAGGGAATGATACTGTATGAAGCATCTTACCGACGGAACGATTCTGAATAATGGGGTTGTCATGCCCTGGTTTGGTCTCGGCACTTACAAAGCAGAGGGCGAGGAGGTCGCAAAGGCCGTCACGACCGCTCTTGAGCTGGGTTACCGGAGCATAGACACCGCAGCGGTATACGGCAATGAAGAGGAAGTGGGCCGGTCGATAGCCGCCAGCGGCGTAGACCGGGACAGCCTGTTCGTGACCACAAAGGTATGGAACAGTGATCAGGGCTATGATACGACCCTGCGGGCTTTTGAGACCAGCAGCAAGAAGCTGGGACTGGATGTGATCGACCTTTATTTGATCCATTGGCCGGGCAAGGATAAATATAAAGAGACTTGGCGTGCACTGGAGCGCCTTAATCAGGAAGGCCGCGTCCGGGCGATCGGAGTCAGCAATTTCCAGATCCATCATCTGCAGGAATTGCTGAAGGACAGTGACACCGTGCCGGTCATCAATCAGGTGGAGCTGCACCCGCGGTTTATCCAGAAGGAGCTGCATGATTTCTGCGCGCAGCATCACATTCAGATCGAAGCGTGGGCTCCGCTGATGAAAGGCAGACTGCAGGAGAATGAGCTGCTGAAGAACATCGCGGACAAGCATGGCAAGACCGTATCACAGGTTATTCTGCGCTGGGGGCTTCAGAGCCGTATCGTGATTATTCCGAAGTCGGTCACTCCGTCCAGAATTAAAGAGAACAGCGAAATCTTTGATTTCGAGCTGTCGCAGGAGGAATTGGCTGCAATCAGCGGACTGGACGCCGGGGAGCGGATCGGCACCGATCCGGATCAATTGTTGTTCTAGGGAGTCCAGCATCTTTCACACAAAAAACGAGGCTTCCAAAAGCCATGATCTGGCTTATGGGAGCAGCCTCGTTGGAAATATCTAAAAAAACCGGGCAGCAATCCATCCGTTACTGGAGGATCGCTGCCCGGTTTTCTTGTACAGTCTTCGAGACTGCACCGAATGATAATCAAGTCTGAGGGTTGCGCGGTGGAAGCGGCCCAAGGTATTGATAATACTGGCATTCGATCCGCCCGTTATACAGCTTGCGGCGCTTGTCCGCCTTGCGGCCGTACAATTGCTCGAATTCCTTCGACGGGCTGATGGCGAAGAAGGACCATGTCGGGAGATACAGCATCATTTCACCGAACTGGCGGGTCAGGCGTTCGACCTCCTTGTCGTTGCTGAGCCGTTCGCCGTAAGGCGGATTGGTAATGATGCAGCCGTATTCGCCTTCCGGCCGTGCCTTCGCGGCAGCGATGTTCTTGAAGGTGATTTCACCGGCGAGACCGGCGCTTTTGGCGGCGGCTTCGGCAATTTCAATCGCCGCAGGATCAATGTCGCTGCCGGTCAATTGCAGCGGATAATCATCACGCACGGCGTCGAAGGCTTCCTCGCGGGCTTCCTCCCACAGACGTTTCGGGATTTCCGGCCAATGCTCGGAAGGGAACGAACGCCGCAGTCCCGGCGCGATGTTCCAGGCGATCATCGCCGCTTCAATCAGCAGCGTGCCTGAGCCGCAGCAAGGATCGTATAGCGGACGGTGGCCGTTCCAGCGGCTGAGCTGGATCAGGGCGGCCGCCATTGTTTCCTTCAGCGGCGCTTCTGTAGCCTGACGGCGGTAGCCGCGTTTGTGCAGCGCCGGGCCGGTCGTGTCCAGCGTGATCAGGGCGATATCATTCAGCAGAATCATCTCAACCACATAACGCGGTCCATTTTCCGGGAACCATTCCGTACGGTACGAAAGCTTCAGCTTCTCGACAATGGCTTTCTTGACAATCCCCTGGCAGGCGGGTACGCTGGTAAGCTGGGATTTATGCGAGCGGCCTTCCACAGGGAATTCCCCATTCTCGGGAATCCAGTCCTCCCAGTTGATCGCTTTGACGCCTTCGAACAGCTCATCGAAGGTTTTGGCCGGAAACTGGCCCATTTTAACGAGTACACGGTCTGAGGTACGCAGCCATAAATTGCAGCGGCAGATGTCGATATAATCTCCGCTGAACAATACCCGTCCGTTCTCGACGGTGGTCTCATAACCCAGTTCGTTTAATTCGCGTGCTACTACAGCCTCCAGCCCCATAGGGGCGGTGGCGATCAATTGTAATTTGCCCAAATGCTCTCAACTCCGTTTAACTTGTAGATGGTAACGCAATGCCAGTACAATAAGGTAAGTTACCGGAAGGCGATACAGCGTATTGCCGGCATCCTAAATATGCGCCTCGTCAAGGACGGCGCAGCTGATCCTTCTAAGTATAGGGGAATGCGCGGGACTTCACAACATGAACTAAAGGAGAATACATATGCCTAACCAAGAAGAATACAGCGAACAGCTTTATACAGAGGATGAGCTGCTGCTTGAAGTGAAGAAAGCAATCGCCGGGAACCACATGCCTGAGGTGTCCATCGCTCCGGGTTATGGACGGCTGCTCACCATGCTGGTGAGCCTGTCCCGTTCCAGGAACATTCTGGAGATCGGCGCGCTTGGCGGGTACAGCGGCATCTGCCTGTGCCGCGGACTAGCGGACGGCGGAAGCCTGACGTCGCTTGAGCTGAAGGCCGAATATGCCGGACTGGCCGGGCGCCACCTGCAGCAGGCCGGATTCGGCGATACGGTGGAATATAAAATCGGCCCTGCGCTGGACAGCCTGAAGCTGCTCGAAGCGGAGGGCCGGACTTTTGATTTCTTTTTCATTGATGCGGACAAGGAGAATTACCCGAATTATCTCGAATATGCGATCAGACTGGCCTCGCCGGGTGCAGTCATCGCCGGGGATAATATCTTCCTGCGCGGCCGCACCTTGAACACGGACAAGAACGGACCCGCGGTGCAGGCGATGCGCCGTTTCAACGAAATGATAGCGTCTGATCCACGCCTGAATAGTACACTGCTCCCCGCCTATGACGGACTGGCTTTGGCAGTAGTAAAGTAAACACCGGATTTGCGCTTAGGGTACTGCCGGATTACTCCCTATGCTAGCGGAATAGCCGCGGCTCCGTATTCTTATACAGCTTGAGCCGTACCCAGACGGTATTGATCAGCAGGAAGCAGCCGGAGATGATGAACAGGCCCTCAATGCCGATATAGCCCGACAGAAATCCGCCGATCACCGCTCCCAGCATATTGCCAAGGGCCAAGGTGCTGCTGTTGAAGCCGAAAGCCCGGCTCTCCTTGCCGTCAGGCGTATAGGAACGGATAAGTGCATTGACGCTCGGGAGCAGCCCCCCCATGAAGACGCCCATCAGGAAACGGACAATAATCAGCTGCCAGACGCTGGTTACAAAAGCCTGCGGGATCAGGAACAGCGAAGCTCCGATCAGCGCGAAGGTTAAGATCCGGTGGGCGCCGATTTTGTCGCTCAGCTTGCCCAGTACCGGGGAGGCCAGCATATTGGAGATGCCGGTAACCGCGCTGACCATTCCTGCCCAGAAGGCGATGTTCACAGCGGAGCCGTGCAGCTTCTCCACATAGAGAGGCAGCAGCGACATCGGGCTGATCATTGCAAACTGCAGCAGAAAGGTAACGCCGAACAAGGCCGGAAGCTGTGGAACCTTGGCCAGCTCCTTGAAGCCTTCCATTACGGAAACCTGCGGGACCTGTGCAGCCTCGACCCGGTCAAACTTCTCTTTGACCAGGAACAAGGCCAGCAGCGAGGCGACGAACAGCAGCGCCCCGACGACATAGAAAATCGGGCGGAACCCGATCCAGTCAGCCAGCGCCCCGCCGATCAGCGGTCCCAGAATAGTACCGGCAACCGACCCGGACTGCATCAGCCCCATGGCGAAGCCCATCCGGGGTTTAGGTGTCGTTCCCGAGACGAGCGCGATGGAGGCCGGGTTGAAGCCGGAGATGGTTCCGTTCAGCAAACGGAGCAGCAGCAGCTGCATTGGAGACTGCGCAAATCCCATCAGCACAATGACGATCGCCATGCCGAAGCTGGAGCGCAGGAGCATGATTTTGCGGCCGTATTTGTCGGCCAGCTTGCCCCACAACGGCTGGAACAGAAATGAGGTCAGAAAGTTCGCGGCAAAAATAAGACCGGCCCACATGCCGATTGCATGATCACCCTGCACTCCCAGATCTTTGGCAAGATAAAGGGACAGGAACGGGGTAATCATGGTCATCCCGGCATTTACCAGGAATTGGCCAAACCAAAGCACCATGAGGTTGACTTTCCATGTCTCCCAATTCTTCAAAGTGCTTTCACTTCCTTTCAGAGGATTCAAAGAGAAAATATTCACGAAAAATTGACATTCTATCAGTATATCATAGTTTTTTGGCTGGACGGTGCAACACTTGTCATAGTAATGTCATGGGATTGTCATTCCATGAAGGGTGGAATGGTTGTTACCTACTTTTAAAAAGGGCATAATAAGTTATATGTGTTTACAAATAACCTATCAAATCTAATGGAGATCTTATCATGACCTACAACGACACTTTTATCCGTGCCTGTAAGAAGCAAGAGACGGACCATGTTCCCGTATGGTACATGCGCCAGGCCGGACGTTATGATCCAGAATACCGTAAAATCAAGGAGAAATACTCGCTGCTGGAAATCTGCAGCCAGCCTGAGCTTGCAGCGGAAGTAACTCTGATGCCTGTACGCAAGCTGGGTGTGGATGCGGCGATCCTCTATTCCGACATTATGAATCCGGTGGCATCGCTTGGCGTGAAATTCGACATCGTCAAGAATATCGGACCGGTAATCGAGAATCCGATTGCTTCCGCAGCCGATGTGGACAGATTGAAGCCGATTGATGTAGAAGGGGATCTCAGCCACATCCTCAAGACCATTGCCATATTGGACAAGGAGCTGGAGGTGCCGCTGATTACCTTTGCAGGCGCGCCGTTTACCATTGCCAGCTATCTGATCGAAGGCAGGCCTTCCAAGAGCTATCACCGGACGAAAGAGATGATGTTCAGCCAGCCCCGGGTCTGGGAGAAGCTGATGGAGAAGCTGGGAGATATGGTAATCGCCTATCTGCGTGCCCATGTCCGCAGCGGCGGTAAAGCGTTCCAGCTGTTCGACAGCTGGGTAGGGGCTCTGGCTCCCCGTGATTTTGAACAATATGTCCTGCCAACCATTACGCGTATTTTTGCCGAACTTTCGGATCTCGATGTACCTAAGATCTATTTTCCCGGCGTAAGCTCCGGCGAACTGCTGCCAAGCCTAACGAATCTTAAGGCCGATGTCATCGGAGTCGACTGGCGTGTGAGCCTGAGTGAAGGCAGACGAAGAACAGGCGGCAGATTTGCCATCCAGGGTAATCTGGACCCTTATCTGCTTACAGCACCGATGGAGGTACTGAAGGAGCGGGCCAAGGAACTGATTGATGAAGGCATCCGGGAGCCGGGGTATATTTTCAACCTGGGTCACGGCTTATTTCCCGAGGCTTCTCTGGACACGCTAAGGGAGTTAACTGAGTATGTGCACGAGTACTCGGAGCAGGCGCTGAAGGAAGCTGCACAGCCAAGTGCTTAGGATGAACAGCAGATTGCAGAGTATGGACATTATTCGTAAAAGGGGATGGAATCTGTGACAGCAAAAATCGGAGTTCTCGTAATGTCATACGGCACGCCTGAAAGTTTGGAGGGCGTTGAGGCTTATTACACCCACATCCGGCGCGGCAATGCACCTTCAGCCGAGCAGCTGAAAGAACTGAAGGACCGCTACGAGGCCATTGTCGGCGGGGTCTTCCCGCTTAGAGAGAACACGGACCGGCAGGTGGAGGCTTTGCAGGAGGTGCTCAACAGCGGCCACAGCGGTGAGGATGTTCAATATGTGTGTTATCAGGGGCTTAAGCATGCGCATCCGTTTATCGAAGACGGTGTTGAAGCTATGGCGCGGGATGGCATCACCCAGGCGGTCGGGATTGTACTTGCCCCCCATTATTCGGTAATGAGTGTAGGAACCTACATTAAACGTGCCAGGGAAAAAGCTGAAGCCAGCGGAGTCAACATGGAATTTGTGGAGAGCTATCATCTGCATCCCGAGCTGATTGATGTGCTCACCCGCAGAGTGTCTGCCAAGCTTGACCTCTTTGAAGAGACCGGCGCCGCCCGGGATGAGGTTCGTGTATTGTTCAGCGCCCATAGCTTGCCTGAACGGATTCTGGCCATGGGCGATCCATACCGGGATCAGCTGCTTGAAACGTCAAAAGCCATCGCTGAGCAGGCCGGTGTAACCTCCTGGCAGTTTACCTGGCAGAGCGCGGGCCGAACGGCTGAGCCTTGGCTGGGCCCGGACATTCTGGATACGCTGCGTGAGCTTGGCGAAGCTCAGGTGAAATACGTGCTGTCGGCCCCGATCGGTTTTGTTTCCGACCATTTGGAAGTGCTGTATGACCTCGACATTGAGGCGCAGGCACTGGCTTCGGAACTGGATCTGCGGCTGATGCGCACCGATTCACTGAACAGTGACCCGGCCTATATGTCGGTCCTCAGCGATGTGGTGCGCACCAAAGCCAGTCAACTGAAGGTGAACCCGTCATGACGGGTTCACCCCGTAAGGTAGTCATTATCGGCGGAGGCCTCAGCGGCCTCAGCGCCGCTTTTTACGTTCGCAAATACTACCGGGAAGCCGGAATACAGCCGGATATTGTGCTGATCGAGAAGGAGAAGGTGCTGGGAGGCAAGATCGAAACATTGCAACGTGACGGCTTCGTCGTTGAGAAAGGGCCGGATTCTTTTCTGGCCCGCAAAACGGCTATGAGCGATCTGGCCAAGGAGCTGAAGCTTGATCATGAGCTGGTGACCACCAATCCGAATGCCAAAAAGACGTACATACTGCAGCGCGGCAAACTCCACCCGATGCCGGCGGGGCTTGTTCTCGGCATTCCTACAGAGCTGAAGCCGTTCCTGAAGAGCGGTCTTGTGTCGTTCAGCGGCAAAATGCGGGCGATGCTGGACTTCGTTCTTCCGCCGCGCCGGAGCAGCGAAGATGAATCGCTCGGCCAGCTGATTGAGCGCCGTCTTGGCACTGAGGTGCTGGAGAATATGACCGAACCTCTGCTAGCCGGTATATATGCCGGAGATATGCGCAAGATCAGCCTACAGGCGACCTTCCCCCAGTTTGGTGAGGTGGAACGCCAATACGGCAGTCTCATCCGCGGAATGACTACGGGCCGCAAACCTGTCGAGACGCATACGGGCACCAAAAAAAGCGCCTTCCTGACCTTTCGCAAAGGACTGCAAAGTATGGTTCATGCCCTGATTCATGAACTGCATGATGTGGAGCAGCGCACCGGAACGGGTGCCGCCCGTATTACCGTCCGCACTGATAGCGGCCGCTCTTCCGCAGCCGAATCCGGTCCGCGGTACGCGGTAGAGCTGGATAACGGCGAAACGCTTCTGGCTGACGATATATACGTCACCGCGCAGAATTTTGCTGCCGCTGAGCTGCTCCGTCCCCATGTGGATGTGTCCGCACTGGATAACGTCAACTATGTATCGGTAGCCAATGTGGTAATGGCCTTTGCCAAGAAGGATATCGTTACGGAATATGACGGGTCGGGGTTCCTTGTTCCCCGCAAGGAAGGGCGCAATATTACCGCCTGCACCTGGACTTCTACCAAATGGCTGCATACAAGCCCTGAGGACAAGGTGCTGCTGCGCTGTTATGTCGGCCGTTCAGGCGATGAACAGAATGTTGAGCTGCCGGATGAGGCGCTTGCGGAGCTGGTGCGCAAGGATCTGCGGGAAATTATGGGAGTTGGCGCACAGCCGCTCTTCACGGAGATTACCCGGCTGAAGCATTCCATGCCGCAGTATCCGGTCGGTCATCCCGGCCGTATCGCAGGGCTGCGCAGTGAGCTGTCGCAGAAGCTCCCGGGCGTCTACGCTTTTGGCGCCGGTTATGATGGCATCGGGATGCCTGATTGCATCAAACAGGCCAAGGAGACGGCTGAAGCCGCAGCCGGAAGCTTGAACAAGCAGCCTGCACCTGTAGGTGCATCCAGAGGTTAGAACCAAACGGTGAAGCGGAGGTGGTGGCGCTTCACCGTTTTTTTATGGAATTCCCGCCCGGCTATTTTGGAGGGAGCAGCATGAGTTATGCTATAATAGAAACAATTTAAAGGCAAAGGGGATTGTTTGTACCCATGTATCCGCCGAGATCACGCACACGACAGAACAATAAGCGCAGCACTAAACGCCGGCGCAGAAGGGTTTGGGCGTGGACCAACGTAAGTTTGCTTTTGTTGATGACCGCTATGCTAACCTATTATTTTATTGGAGATCACGACAAAGAGAATGCTGCCCCGCCACCGCCGTCAGAGGCGGTAGTTTCGCCCTTACCGGACGCCGTGACACCTGAGCCTGAAGCTACGGCGACCGTAACTCCTGAGGTCACAGCTAGTGCTGAACCAACTCTAGAACCCTCTCCAGAACCCTCTCCAGAGGCTTCACCGGCACAGGAGAATATAGCAGAGGCAACGCCGTCCCCCGAGGCTAGCAGAGCTCCAGAGACTGCAATAGGTTCCGGAGACGAAGGAGATGGCGGAGATGGTGGAGATGGTGGTAAGAATACCGGCGATGCGGTTTCCGGATTGCCGGAGAATGCCGGGGACACAGTCACGCTGAATTTTGCCGGGGACGTGATTTTTGCCGGCAAGGTCGGGGAACTGCTCCAGAAGAAAGGGTATGATTATTCCTATTCTGCCCTGAATGGAGTGTTTAAGAAGGATGATCTCACCGTAGTGAATCTGGAAACACCGATTACTACGGGTGGTGTGAGCGCCGAGAACAAGCAGTTTGTATTCAAGGGAGCGCCAGAGGCCTTGGATGCGCTGAAGTCAGCCGGTGTGGATGCGGTAAATCTTGCCAATAACCATACGCTGGATCAAGGGGAGCAAGGTCTGCTGGATACTTTGAGCAACCTCAGCAAGCGGGGGATTCCTTATGTAGGGGCAGGAGCTGACAGCAAGGAAGCTTATACGACCCAATATTTTGAGCGCCAGGGAATCCGGATAGCCTTGCTTGGCTTCACACGTGTTATTCCTCATACGGACTGGATCGCCGGAGCGAAGAAGCCCGGTGTTGCTTCTGTCTATGACAGCAGAGAAGGGCTGAAGGCCATCGCCGCAGCCAAGAAGAAGGCTGACCTGGTCGTTGTAGTTGTCCACTGGGGGAAGGAACGGGTTGAACAATATGATGCGACCCAGCAGGAGCTGGGACACAGCTTTATTGATGCCGGAGCGGACCTGGTGATGGGCGGCCACCCGCATGTGCTGCAGGGGATAGAGCCGTACAAGGGCAAATGGATCGCTTACAGCACAGGCAATTTTATTTTCACACGGTCCAAGGTTCCTGCTACGTGGGAGACCGCTGTTTTTCAGGCACAATGCACTGTCAAAGGCGAGTGTTCGCTGAACCTGAGCCCGATGGACGCCGAATTAGGCCAGCCTGTGCCTATGAATGATGTGGATGGACAACTTTTGCTGAATAAGGTTCAATCCTTATCTTCAGGACTCGTAACCATCAGAAACGACGGAACCGTCGTACAAGCCGGCAAATAGGGCTAAACCAACAAGATAGTCGTAAGCAGCTCACACCGGTACCCTGCAGAATTCACGGGGGAATCCGGAGACAGACCATACTTCTGCTGGAGGTACTTATGATGAAAAACATGTGTGTAGCCCACCGTGGATTCTCCGGGAAAGCACCGGAGAATACGCTCGCAGCCGTTCGCATGGCGCTTGCTCTGCCTTATGTACGCTGGATGGAAATTGATGTTCAGCTCACCAGGGACGGGGTGCCGGTCGTCATCCATGATTTTACGCTGGACCGGACGACGAACGGACACGGCAAGATTAAGAACATGGATTATGAGCATCTCCGGCGCCTGGATGCGGGAAGCTGGAAAGGGCGTGCCTTCCGGGGAGAACGGGTCCCTTCGCTGGAAGAGGTACTTGAGCTTGCTTCCGGCCGTCTGCGCCTGAATATTGAACTGAAGACCAGCGGTGATATGTATCCGGGCCTGGAGAAGGCAGTCATTGACCTTGTCTCTTCCAAAGGGATGCGGGATGATGTTGTGCTGACCTCATTTGATGCCGGGGCATTGCAGCGGATCAAGGAGCTGGATCCGCGGTTTCACACCGGTCTGATTTATGATTCCAGAACCGGTGATCCGGCCCGTAAGCTAAAGGAGCTGGACTGCTCCTTTCTGTCCATCAGCTTTGCAAGGCTGAATCCGGGGCTGGCGAAGCTGCTTGCCGAACGCGGCGTCAAAACGATGGCCTGGACGGTGAATAAGGCGAAGGAGATGCGCCGTCTGGCTGAAATGCATTCCGATATTATGATCTGTACGAACCGTCCGGATATCTGGGGCGAAACTTTTCTGAAAGCATAAGGACATAACCAATGGACGGGAGAAGGAGCTGATTATAATGTGTGCAGATGTTAATAACATATACTGTGTTGGACGCAATTATAAATTACATGCCGAGGAGCTGGGAAACCAGGTTCCGGTGGAGCCGCTGATCTTCCTGAAACCCTCCCATGCGGCGGTATCTCTCGATAAGGCCATTATTCATCTCCCGCAGGATGCCGGACTTATTCACTATGAAGGTGAACTGGTACTGCGCATCGCGCGTGATTATGTACCGGGCATGAGCGTGGAGGAACTGGTGGATGTCATGGCGCTCGGCCTGGATTTCACCCTGCGTGACGTGCATAATGATCTGCAGAAGAAAGGTTTGCCATGGACGGCTGCCAAAGGCTTCAAGAACGCTGCTCCGCTCACCCCTTATATTGCTTTTCCCGAGCAGGAGGAGCTGGAAGCAACAGATTTCACCGTGCTGAAGAATGGGGTGGAAGTGCAGCGCGGGAATGTGAAGAACATGATTTTTTCGCTGCAAAAGATTGTTGAATTCATTGCCGCCCGCTACGGGCTTGGCAAAGATGATGTGATATTCACGGGTACCCCTGCCGGGGTAGGTCCGGTTGTTTCAGGCGATTCCTTTGAGCTGTACTGGGGCGAGAAGCTTATGGGCACCTGTCTGATCGGTTAACCTTAATCAGTTTTCGTCTTCCGGAGATTCGTCTGCGGAAGATGCTTATTCTTGCAGAAGCGGAGTTGAATCTATGTTATGGGTGATCGGTGCCTGCGGCGCTTTGCTGGTCGCCGGAGCGGCTTATGCCAAACAGTCGCTGAGCTTGTCCGGCATGCTGGCGGCGGTTGTTATGGGGACCATTTATTTTGGTGCCGGAAATTCCTTCTGGTTCGGTATCCTGCTGCTGTTTTTCATCTCTTCCAGTATGTTATCCAAACTTCATCATGAGAATAAGGCCGAACTGGAGCTGACGTATGACAAGACAGGACGCCGGGATGCCGGGCAAGTGTTTGCCAACGGCGGAATGGGCATGCTGCTCGTCCTGCTGAATGCCATTTATCCCCTGGAGATTTGGGGATTTCTCTTTATCGGCGTAATGGCAACCGTGACCTCGGATACATGGGCCACGGAAATTGGCACGCTCTCCAAGAAACCTCCGCGGTCGGTGCTCACGGGCAAAATACTCCAGGCAGGAACCTCCGGCGGCGTATCGCTGCCGGGCACTCTGGCCGCCGCCGCAGGCGGAGCCTTCATTGGAGTTGCCTCCTGGGCGCTCCGGGCGGCCTCCGGCATGCCGGACCATTCCTTCCTGCGGCTTGCGCTCGCCGGACTTGTGGGCGGTCTCGCCGGCGCTTTCGCCGACTCGATCCTGGGCGCTACGGTGCAGCGGATGAACCGCTGCACCAAATGCGGCCGCGAAGTGGAAGCCTCGCAGCATTGCGGTCAGCCCACGGTGTATGCCCGGGGCTGGCGCTGGATGGACAACGATGCGGTCAATGCCCTCAGTTCGGTCATCGGCGGCGCTGCCGCGCTGCTGATCGGCTTTATAGCCAGTTAGAAAGTCAACAATACAGCAATGCGCCATGTAGTCAGGAGGTGAACCGGATGAGCAGTGCTGCAGCAAATCACAAGCATACTGCCATTCTGGATGCCGCTTATGAGCTTTTCGGTTCAGGAGGTTTCTACGAGACGAAAATGTCCAAAGTGGCGGAACATGCGGGAATCGCTAAGGGTACAGTTTATTTGTATTTTAAAAGCAAGGAAGAGCTGTTTATGGCTGTCACCCGCCGCGACTGCGAGGGTTTCATGCAGCAGCTTGAGCACAAGCTGGAGGACTGTACAGCTCCAACAGAGAAGCTGGCGGTGATCGCCGAACATCATCTGATGTATTATTACGAGCGCAAGCAGCATACCAAGCTGTTCTTCCGGGCTCCCAACAACAACCCGGAGCTGGTGGCCTATATGGCGCTTTTTATGGAGGAATATATGCAGGCCGTGGTGAAGGTTCTCCTGGAAGGCGGGGCCTCCGAACCGGAGCTGATGGCTCAATCCTATATCGGGATGCTGGACCGGCTGAAGATGGATATTCTGTTTCAACCTTCCTTTACGGAAGAGGACGCGTATAAGCGGGCAAAATTTGCTGCGGCGCTGTTTATTCACGGGGCAATCGGCAGTTTGAATGCGGAGAATGGCTACTAAACGGCCAATAGGCTCAACTAAACGCAGCATAAATCCGGTAATGAAAATATAAGGCAAGCGAGGACAGCGTATGAATATTATGACCGTGGAACATCTTTCCAAAAGTTATGGAGAGAAAATTTTGTTCCGTGATGCATCGTTTGGTATGGATGACCGGGACAAGATTGGTGTCATCGGTGTGAACGGAACAGGCAAATCGACCTTTTTAAAAATCATCGCCGGGCTGGATACCGCCGACGAGGGACAAATCGCAATCGGCAACGGTGTGCGGGTGCAGTATTTGGCGCAGAATCCGCCCTATGAACCAGGCAATACCGTGCTGCAGCAGGTATTTGCAGGAGATGATCCTGAGCTTGCTACCATGCGTGAATATATGGAGATTATGGCCCTGCTGGAGAAGAATCCCGGCGACGCCGGACTGGAGGGCAGACTGGTACGGATCGGGCAATCCATCGATGCCGCCGGAACCTGGCATCTGGAGAGTGAAGCCAAAACCGTGCTGACGAAGCTCGGCATCACCCGTTTTGACGCCTTGATGGAGACGCTCTCGGGGGGACAACGCAAGCGTGTAGCACTCGCGGCCGCCCTGATTACCCCTTCCGAGCTGCTGATTCTGGATGAGCCGACCAACCATATTGATACCGACTCCGTGGCATGGCTGGAGCAGTATCTGCAGAAGCGGCGCGGAGCGCTGCTGATGGTTACGCATGACCGTTACTTCCTGGAACGGGTAGCCAGTGTCATGCTGGAGCTGGACGGAGGGCGTTTGTACCGTTATGAAGCGAACTACTCGCGGTTCCTGGAGCTGAAAGCGGACCGTGAGGAGCGGGAAGCGTCGGCTGAGCAGAAGCGCAAGAATCTGCTGCGCACAGAGCTGGCCTGGATTCGCCGCGGAGCCAAAGCGCGGTCCACGAAGCAGAAAGCGCGAATCGACCGCTTTGAGAAGTTGAAGGAAAGCCAGGGCGGCGCTTCGGCTGGAGCAATGGATATTTCCGTGGCTTCGACCAGGCTGGGCCGCAAAATCATTGAAATGAAGGATCTTACCAAAGCGCTGGACGGCAGGACACTGATTAAAGATCTGACCTATATCGCCGTACCGCAGGACCGTGTAGGGATTGTTGGTCCGAACGGCAGCGGCAAGTCGACACTGCTTAACCTGATTGCCGGCAAACTTCAGCCGGACAGCGGCGAGGTTCAGCTGGGTGCAACGGTCAAACTGGGTTACTTTACACAAGAGCATCAAGATATGGACGACACCATGCGGGCGATCGAATATGTAAAGGAAGGGGCGGAGATCATCCGCACCGCTGACGGCAGCGTCATAACGGCCGGACAGATGCTGGAGCGTTTCCTGTTCCCTCCGGCAATGCAGTGGACACCCATCTCCAAGCTGTCCGGCGGCGAGAAGAGACGACTCTACCTGCTTCGTGTACTGATGGGGGCGCCTAACGTGCTGCTGCTGGACGAGCCGACCAATGACCTGGATATCGGGACGCTCGCCGTTCTGGAGGATTATCTGGACGAATTTCCCGGCGTAGTGTTCACTGTATCGCATGACCGTTATTTTCTGGACCGTACGGTGGATAAGCTGATCGCTTTTGAGAACGGGCAGATCCGGCTGCATGTCGGTGACTACAGTGAATATGAGGAGTGGCTGGCGAAGAACGTTACTGTACGCAGTGATAATGGCAAAGACGAAGCAGCGGGCGGGGGCAAACGCAGCTCTGCCCCGGAGCAGAGCCAGAATGCACAGACCTCCCCTCCAGCCCGGGAGAAGCTGAAATTCACCTTCAAGGAACAGCGGGAATATGAGGGGATCGACGAGCAAATTGAGCTGGCGGAGCAGCATCTGGTAGATATCACTGCGCAGATGGAAGCCGCTTTTGCCGACTCTGGCCGGCTGCAGGAGCTTGTAGACCAGCAGCGGCAAGGCGAAGCAGAGCTGGAACGCCTGATGGAGCGCTGGACGTATCTGAACGAGCTGGCAGAGCGAATCGCCGGCAAAGCTTAAGATTAGGGATCAGGTAAGAGAATAAGATGAACATACACAGCAAGCCGACTTCCGTTGCTAACGGAGGTCGGCTTGCTTTTTGATATGCGGCTATGAAAGTTTATTGTTTCATTTACAGAGGATAAATTCTCTTAACCTATGTAGTCTATCACCCGCTCCAATTGCTGTTAGCGTAATACAGTAATAGGGAGGAGGGATGTTATGCCAAGAATAACTCAGTCTGTCGAAGAATTGAAAAGGTTTATAGAGAATGCGGAGTCGGTCTGGGTTGAAGTGTTTTACTCGGCTGATACAAACAGAGTAATCATTGTGGACGGAAGGGAATATTACCGGCTGCCGCTGAGATTCAGTACAAGAGCCAAGGTGATAGCTTATTTCAGAAGATATTGGGGTATTGTTTTGAGCAATAGAATGTTCTGTAATCTGATGACCGTGACAAGAAATGGAAGATTGTACGTGATTGCAGGAGATACAGGCCCCCTGCCATACTATCCCCGGAGACTTCGGGTTACGAGTCGTACATCAACTAGACTTAAGGTTACGGCCAGTCTGTCCTTTGACGTAGATACAGATGAAGGAACTGAAATCATCCGTTACCTGATCGCCAGATCCGGGGAGCGGCTTACGATTCTGGACCGGAGTAATAAGGTCGGTGATCCAAGGTATCAACCCTGCCGGTAAACTGGATTAAGATTGATTTGCAAAAAAAAACAGGCTCAGTCCGATTCCGCTGACTGAGCCTGCCTTCATATTTTAACTCGCTAAACGGTCTATTTGCCCCCGGCTACGGCAATCATCTGCACCACCGGACGCGAATCGCCGGTTAATACAGCCTCGTCGGCGTTCATCTGCGAGGAGCCGTCACCGTCCAGGAAGATTCCTTCCCTTCCTTCTCCGGGGACATGCTCCAGTACGGCTGTGCGGAACTCTTCCGCCGTACTGAGCGTTGGAGTGACGATCAGCCACAGCTTGCCCGCGCTATCGTAGACCAGGCCGGAGCGCATCCGCTGCTCATCAGCATTAGGAAGATGTTCTGCGGCAGCAGACAACGTCCACAGCTCTTCATGCTGCAGATTCATGCTGATCCCGCCCTGTGCCCAATAGTTGGAGCGGTCACTGACCTCCAGTTCATCGCCGGAGGAAACAACCTGCACCGACAGCTTGCCGCTTGCGCCATCCCAAACCATCGTTCCGCGGGCGTATTTGGCATTGAACCAGCCGGAGCCGTAAGCTCCCCGGGCTCCGCTCGACGGATTATCATTCATGATGGCTATCGACAGGAGATCGGTCCCATAGAAGAAACCGCCGTTAATGCCATATGCGGCGATTTGCCGTAAGGGGGCACCGGCGGGACGCAGGACAATATCTTCCGCTGTCAGCGACATCATGTGCAGCTGAAGCTTACCCGAAGATTCGGCCTCCAGATAGGAGTAGGCATGAGGGAGGCCGTCAAAGACCTCGGCAGGCTGTGTATCCGGTTTAGCCATTATAATGGCTATCACCGTAATCAAGATAAGCATGAGCAGCACCGCAACGGCAATCAGCCAGTGTTTGCGCCGTAAAATCCGCTGCAGCTTGCTGCCGGTTTCAGTTTGTACCGACATAAGCGGCAAGCAGCTTAGCGGTATTGAGCACGGCCTGCTTGTGCGTGCGCTCCATGGAGTGTGACGCATGCACGCCCGGGCCGATCAGCGCGGCGCGGATATTGTTGCCGCCTCTTAACGCAGCGGAGGCATCGGAACCGTACTGCGGATAGATATCTACCGCGAACGGAATGGCCAGACTGTTCGCCAGATCGATCAGGCGGCCGGTCATGGCATAGTCGTAAGGGCCGGAGGAGTCCTTTGCACAGATAGACACATCGGTCTCCTTGCAGCTCAGGTCATCACCCATCGCTCCCATATCGACAGCGATGAACTCGTTAATTTCTCCGGGGATCCAGGCGGTTCCGTGTCCGACCTCTTCATAATTGGAGATCAGCAGGGAGAGATTGTGCAGCGGCTTCCAGCCTTCGCGTTTCATGCTTTCCAGCAGGCCCAGCAGAGCGGCCACACTGGCTTTGTCGTCCAGATGGCGGGATTTGATATAACCGCTTGGCGTAATCACTGCGCGGGCATCAAAGGAGATAAAGTCTCCGACGCCAATGCCGAGCTTCAGTACGTCATCCTTGGTGGAGACGAGTTCGTCGATGCGAATCTCCATATTCTCCTCAACGCGTTTGAAATCGCGCGCATCCGGATAGACATGGACCGAAGGATGGCTGGTCAGAATGGTGCCGGTGTAGGTCAACCCGGTTCGGGTATGTATGACGCAGTATTCATTCTCAATACTGCTCATGGTAAATCCGCCGACAGAAGTGAGGCGAAGTGTGCCGTTCGGTTTAATGGACCGTACCATAGCTCCTAAGGTGTCCACATGGGCGCTGATACCGATGGTGCGCGAAGGATCAAGGCCGGGGACGGTCAGAATAACGCCGCCTTTTTCGTTCCAGCTTAAAGGCACGTTCAAGGCTGCTGCTTCTTCAGCCACAAGATTCATGACCTGGGCCGTGAATCCGCTGGGGCTTGGAGTATCCAGCAGTTTTTTGAGAATAGAGAGAATATAATCTTCATTAGGCTGAATGGTAAGCATGGTTAAGCCCTCCTGTTCATGATTAAGGAATAGAGACCTAGTGTTGAGTAGTGTGTTCTGTGGAAAGGGGGTCATGCTGTGTACCCAGAGAGTCCAGTGAACTGCCTGCGTCACGCAGCTTGTTCAGCTCTGCTGTCAGTCCTTTAATCTGCTTCTGCAGCTTATACTGGCGGAAAATGCCGTAAGAACCGACGACGACTCCACCGATCAGCGCACAGCCCAGAATGACGAGAATGAGCGGGATGCTGACAACATCAAAACCGAAATTAACCGGTACCGTATCGACGTTCATGACTGCGAACACAGCAGTAAGCAGAGCGAAGAAAAGACCGAGAATAAGCGACCATTGCAATTTCATATGATTTCCTCCTAGACGGTATGACAATATAAATCCCTCGCCCGCAAAGGGCAAGGGATTAATGTAATACTAAGCTTTCTGCCTTATTTGGTCAACTGTTCCATTTGCTCAATCACACTTTCGAACACGCTCATAGCTTCGCGGATCGGTTCAGGAGAAGACATATCTACTCCGGCTTTGGACAAAATGTTGATCGAATAATCACTGCCGCCGCTCTTCAGGAAGCCAAGGTAGCGGTCCACTGCCGGTTTGCCTTCTTCAAGAATCTGCTTCGC
Source organism: Paenibacillus sp. FSL H3-0321 (assembly GCF_038002865.1). NCBI lineage: Bacteria > Bacillati > Bacillota > Bacilli > Caryophanales > Paenibacillaceae > Paenibacillus > Paenibacillus sp. FSL H3-0321. The sequence goes on from NZ_JBBODH010000001.1 coordinate 7,073,349, forward strand.
AAAGCTGGTTGCAGCCGAGAAGCCGGTAGCATATTTATAGACATAGAAGCTGTTGTAGAAATGCGGAATCCGTGCCCATTCCATTTCGATATCTTTGTCCACAACCATGTCTTTGCCGTAGTATTTGACGTTAAGGTCATAGTACACAGCCGAAAGATCCTGCGGAGTAAGCGATTCGCCGTCTTCCGCGCGCTGGTGAATGATTTTCTCGAACTCGGCGAACATTGTTTGCCGGAATACTGTAGTCCGGAACTGGTCGGCATAATAGGTAAGCAGGTACATTTTTTCCTTCGGATCGGTCGACTTGTTCAGCAGATAATCCATCAGCAGTGCTTCGTTAGTTGTGGAAGCCACTTCTGCAAGGAAAATGGTATACTGTGCATCCCGGTATTTCAGCGCATTGTCCGAATAGTAGGAGTGAAGGGCGTGGCCCATTTCATGCGCCAGCGTGAACATGCTGTTCAGGTTGTCGTTATGGTTCAGCAGCACATAAGGATGGGTGCCGTAGGAACCCCAGCTGTAGGCGCCGGTGCGTTTGTTCTCATTCTCGTAAACATCGATCCAGCCATTGTCATAGCCTTCCTGCAGCACACTCAGGTAATCTTCGCCGAGAGGCTTCATGCCTTCTTTGGTGATTTTCTTAGCTTCTTCAAAGGTAATGTCCAGCTTATATTCGTCCACAAGCGGAGCGAACAGGTCATACATATGTAACTCGTCAACCCCGAGCAGCTTCTGGCGCAGCTTCATGTAACGGTGCATCAGCGGCAGGCTTTCGTGAATAGTATCGATCAGGTTGGTATATACCTCTTTTGGAATGTTGTCACCGTACAGCGACATTTCCAGAACGGACGGATACTTGCGCACACGTGAGTAGAATACGTTCTTATTCACATTTGCGCTAAGGGTGGAGGCAATGGTGTTTTTTTGCTTGCCATAAGTTTCATAGACTGCCTTAAAAGCATTCCGCCGCACTTCGCGGTCAGGGCTCTCCAGGAACTGGATATAGCTGCCGTGTGTCAGCTCTACTTCCTTGCCTTCTTCATTCTTGACCTTGGGGAACTTCAGGTCCGCATTGTTCAGCATGCTGAAGATCGTCTGCGGTGCCTGGGAGATATTGCCGACCTGGGCGAGCAGGGCTTCTTCTGCTTTGGACAGGACATGCGCTTTTTCACGCTTCATTTCCGTCAAAGTGAATGTGTAAGCCGATAAGGAAGGATCAGCAATGAACCGGTCCAAAGTCTCATCCGGCAGGGACAGAATCTCCGGTGTTACAAAAGAGAGCGCTTCTCCGGCTTCGACACTAAGCTTTTTCGCTTTTTGGGTAAGTGCCTGATAGGTTGGGGCAGCCGTATCTTCATCCTGACGCATATGCGCATATACATAGAGGCGTTCAGTCAGCAGCGACAGCTGATCATCGAGCTCGAAGCAGGCCTTCAGCTTGTCGGAAGAATCAAGCTTTCCCTGGAAATCAGCCGTTTTCTTGATCAGCTCTTTAACTTCAGCGTATTCTGCATCCCATTCCTTCTGTGAAGCAAACATATCTTCAAGCTTCCAGCGGTTCTCGGCGGGCACTTCACTTCTCTTCAATAATTGTTCCATAGAAATCCTCCTTGAATGATGGGATGTAGTAGGCATAATCTTCTGCGGCGCAGCTGAAGCGGAATAGTTGCCCGGCAGCAGGCAGAGCGCAAGCAGAAGCGGCAGAGATTTGGCGCGAAAGGACATACTGCAGCCTCCTAGATCTTAAAGTCAGCTTAGTATGCCCTGCCAAATTCTGATTATTAACGCTTAAGCACAATTTACAGAAGTTATGCCAACAAGCTATAAATAATGAAGACAAAAGCTAAGGCAATCAGGATTACGGCAGTCAGGGCCATGCCGCGCTTCATACGCGGCGGCATCTTGTCCTTGCCCATAATCAGCACAGCTCCAAGGCATAGAACAACGATTACATATATTACGAGATTCTCGTTATCCATGTCCGGTTATACCTGCTTGAAGGCAGCGATGATATTCTTGTATTCTTCTTCATTATCTTTATAGGATTCTTTGTTGAACCGGTTGTTAACCCATTGCATCATGGCCGGACGGCTCATAAAGGTATGCGTTTCTTCTCCCCATTGATCAGAAATTTCACGGAGAATAATGTAGCGTCCCTGAACCTCGACAGTCATCATGTTCCACTTGTCTGTTTTGTATATTTCATGTTTTTTGATCATTATCATTACCACCCTGGCGATTTTTGGCTTTTGGCTCAATGATAACGCACCGGGGAAGGGAAAAGCAAATGAAATCACTAATATAGGAAATTGATGGATTGCTTTGCAGGAATAGTTGGGTTATAATGTAAGCATACGCCATATATGGCGGTATTTTTAGGAGGTTGTTCATTTGAAAGGTACAGTAAAATGGTTTAATGCAGAAAAAGGTTATGGTTTCCTTCAAGTAGAAGGCGGCGAAGATGTATTCGTTCACTTCTCAGCAATTCAAGGCGACGGTTTCAAGACTTTGGACGAAGGTCAAGCAGTTGAATTCGATATCACTGACGGTAACCGTGGTCCTCAAGCAGCTAACGTAGTTAAATTATAAGAAACGGCCGGACAGTTCAGCTGTCAGCCGCAATATATATTTGATTTATGGCAAAGCACTTGCAAGAGTGGTAACCATCAACTTACAAGACACACAGTTCTTTCGGGAACTGTGTTTTTTTATATGGGTTTTTTATTATAGAGAAGAGACCTTACCTGCTATAGTCTGGGCAGTAAGGTCTCTTGTTTTATTGAGCCGGCGGGAAGGGCGAATCCGGCGGCTTGCTGGCGGCAGGTTTTATTTTACGGTTAAAATAACGTCCGGGGCCTCCTCCAACATCAACGAGATGCTTGCCGAGAAACCCCATGAAGGCGAGCAGTGAAAAGCCCGTGGCCACCAGGTAAAAAACTTCGCGTCCGGCGTCCTGAAAAATCAGGCCTCCGAATGTGCCGCTTAGCAGGCCGGAGGCGCTGGACCACACCACCGTGAAGAGAGCGAGTCCTGTTGCACGCAGATGGTCGGGAATGATCCGTGTAATGTACCGGACGGCCGTCACATAAAAAATTCCGAACGAAATGCTGTGCATCGCCTGAATAGCGATAATGGCCCCGGGAACATCGGCCAGCGACATAAGCAGAAAGCGCAAGGCATACATAAGGCTGCCAATCGCGAGCAGCGGCAGCTCTTTGAATCTTTCTCCATATTTGCTGAGCAAAAAGAAGACAGGGATTTCGCTTAGTGCCGAAGCGAGCAGTGCCCAGCCGATGACTTCATCACCGGCATTCATGCCTTTCAGGCTGAGCGTCAGAAAAGCTTCATTCATTCTGTGGCCGAGGGCGAGTACGAATACACAGCCGAAGAACCACAGCACTTCCTTTTGCAGTAAAATTTCTTTAAGTCCGCCGCTCTTGACAGGGGGCTCTCCAGAGCTGGCACTGCTCCCGGTTGCTTCATCATTCCGCTTGGCATCCTTCAGCCCGAAGGTGATAAGGAGTGCGGCAGCAATGATAACTAGACAGACGGTAATGCTGTAGGAAGGACCTAAGGCCCGCAGAACGTAGCCGATGGCGAGCGCGAAGAAGGAATACCCGAGAGAGCCGAACACGCGTATGGCGATGAAGTTGCGCCCGTGGCGCTGCGCTATTTTGATGGCCATAGTGTCTGCTAGCGGAAAAACCGGGTAATAGAAGAAATAGAAAAGGGAAATAATAAGCATAACACTTGTAAAGCCGGTGGCTCTCGCCAGCATTATTGCAGTTACCAGTTGACCTGCCAGGAGGATAGCCATGATCTTTTTGATCGTGCCCAGCCGGTCGCTGACCATGCTCCAGAACAGATTGGAAAGAATGGAGATCAGCGGTCCGACAGAATATATCAGTCCGACCTGAGGGCTGCTGAAGCCCAGATGGGTATAGAATAGCGGGAAATACGAAACTACCAGCACACTTGTACCGTAGAGTGTGAACATAAAGGATCGCAGCCAGTTCTGATCGCTGTACCGGCCGCCGGTCCGTCCTGAATACATGAAGTTGCACTCCTCCGAATATCAAATACGGATAGTATAGCATAAAGAAAAGTCGGCATGTTTGTTAAAATTGAGGTATTTCTGAATCTTTCAACCTTTTGCGAAAGTGATTTTGTTGTTTGTACAAATACGTTGATGATATTATAATAATGATGATTTGGATAAGGAGACAACAATGTGGAGGCACTGTCATTGAGTGAATTTGAGCAAGGCCGTTACCTTAGCCCGCGGGGCCCTATTGGGCTTATGAACAGGGTCTACAAGTACGTGCTGCCGGAAGTGCGGGAATGTCTGGGCTTCTGGCGCCAGGATGCGGAAGGGATTCCCGATCCCGAGCTCCGCAAGCAAGCGCTTGCCAGTATTGAGACGAAGCAGTTTCATTGTGAAGGCGGCGGGATTTATGCCGCCGGTAATTTATCAATGAGACATATATTGATTCCGTTAATTGTCGCATATCAAACGATCAGTGATTATCTGGACAACTTATGTGATCGCAGTACTTCGCTGGATCCTGCCGATTTCAGGCTGCTGCATCAATCCATGCTGGACGCAATTACCCCCGGTGCAGAGCCTGTTAATTATTATGCGCTGCGCAGCGAGCAGAATGACGGCGGATATTTGTACAGGCTGGTCCGCAAATGTCAGGAGATGACCGCGCTTTTGCCCGGGTATGCTTCGGCGGTCGCGGAGATCCATGATCTGGCTGTACTGTATACGGATTTGCAGGTTTATAAGCACATAAGCCCCGAACTCAGGGAAGATGCCCTGAAGGAGTGGTGGGCGAAAGAGGGAAAGCGTGCTCCGCATCTTCAATGGAATGAGTTTGCAGCAGCAACAGGTTCCACGCTGGGTGTATTTATGCTTTTTCTGGCCTCTTGCGACCCCAAGCTGACTAAATCGGCATCGGTTTCGATTCGTGCTGCGTATTTTCCGCATCTTTGCGGATTGCACATTATGTTGGATTACCTGATCGATCAGGATGAAGACCGGGCCGGCGGTGATCTTAATTTCTGCAATTATTATGACAATTCAGATACTATGCTGAACCGGATCGCTTCCATCGTGGAGTGGGCCCGTAAGGATGTCCGTAATCTTCCCGAGACCTCCATGCACCGCATGGTGATCGAGGGGCTTCTGGCACTTTATTTATCCGATCCGAAAGTCAGCGAACAGCGGGAGGTTCGCACGGTATCGAAGCGTCTGATGAGAAAGAGCCCGCTGACCAGACTGTTCTTTTTTGTGAACAGCCGCTGGATCCGCAAACACATGTATTAGATGTCGTGGAGCGCATTCCCTCTATAAGGGATGGGCACCGCACAATTTTAAGGAGGAACAAACAGGATGACTAATGTTAAAAAAATCGCAGTATTGACCAGTGGAGGAGACTCACAGGGCATGAACGCTGCTGTTCGCGCGGTAGTGCGCAGCGCAATTTTTTACGGGGTTGAAGTGTATGGTATCCAGCGCGGCTATCAGGGTCTGCTGAACCGGGACATTTTCCCGATGGATCTGCGCAGTGTAGGCGATATTATTCAACGTGGAGGTACCATTCTGCAGTCTGCGCGATGTCTGGAATTCGTGAAGCCTGAAGGTCAGCAGAAAGGTGCGGACATCCTGAACGAAATGGGCATCGACGGCCTTGTAGTTATCGGTGGTGACGGCTCTTACAAAGGGGCTAACAAGCTCAGCAAGCTGGGAATTAAGACAATGGCTTTGCCGGGTACGATTGATAATGACATTTCTTTCACGGACTACACGATTGGCTTTGATACAGCAGTAGGGGTAGTTGTAGATGCCATTAACAAGCTTCGTGACACGATGTCCTCGCATGAGCGTTCCTCCATTGTAGAAGTTATGGGACGCCACTGCGGAGATATTGCTCTTCATGCAGGCCTGGCTTCCGGAGCCGAAACCATTCTCGTACCGGAAATGCCTTATGACCTCAACGAGGTGGCTGACCGGATGCGTGACAACTTTGCCAGAGGCAAACGCCACAGTATCGTTATTGTCGCTGAAGGCGTAGGCAAGGGTGAAGACGTTGCACAAGCGTTGAAAGACCGCCATGCTTCACTGGATGCCCGCGTAACGGTTCTGGGTCATATTCAGCGCGGAGGTACTCCGACTCCAGGCGACCGCAATCTGGCAAGCCGTTTGGGTGACTTTGCTGTTCGCAAACTGCTCGAAGGTGAATCGGATAAAGGCTGCGGCATTATTAAAGGCGAGCTGACGCTTACCGATATCGATACTGTGGTGAATACGAAGAAAGATTTCGATACGGAATTGTACGAGCTGGCTTCCCGTCTTTCCCAATAGAATACAAGAGAGCAGCAAATGCTGCTTCACAAGCCGCCTAGTGATAGGCGGTTTTTTGTGTTTGACAATATACCCCCACCCGTATATTATATACCCTATGGGGTATAATCATAAGGAGGATAAGAATATGGGTAAAACAATCATTATTATTGGTGGCGTTGCCGGTGGAGCGACAGCTGCTGCAAGGCTGCGGAGACTGAATGAACAGGATGAGATCATCCTGTTCGAACGCGGGGAGCATGTATCGTTTGCCAACTGCGGACTGCCTTATTATATTGGTGAAACAATTGATTCCCGTGATAAGCTGTTTCTTCAGACGCCCAAGGGTATCAAGGAACGATTTAACATAGATGTTCGTGTGCTTACTGAAGTAACGGAAATTGTACGCCAGCATAAACTTGTTCATTACCGTGATGTCCGCACGGGTGAGACGGGGGAGATTCCATATGACCTCCTGATTCTGTCCCCGGGAGCCAGACCCATTGTGCCTGATATTCCGGGTCTCTCCGAGGCCAAGAATGTATTCACCTTAAGAAATATCCCGGATACGGACCGGATTAAATCTTTTGTAGACAGTATGCGTCCTAAGCATGCCACGGTTATCGGCGGAGGTTTTATTGGGCTGGAAATGGCGGAGAACCTACGTGAACGTGGACTTGAGGTGACGATTATTGACCGGGGTGAACAGCTTCTCAATCCGCTGGACCCGGAAATGGCCAAACCTGTGGAAGAGCATCTCCGGATGCACGGCGTGGAAATAAGGCTGAATGAGGGGGTGGAGGCTTTTGAGCAACAGGGCGGAATGCTGCGCCTTTCTTCTGGAGACGTGATCAGGACCGAGATGATCATTATGGCAATTGGAGTCACTCCAGAGAATGAGCTTGCCCGCCACAGCGGTCTAGAGCTGGGAATCCGCGGCGCGGTTAAGGTCAGTTCTACCCTGCAGACCAGCGATCCCGATATTTATGCCATCGGTGACGCCATTGAGGTCAAGGACCGCAATCATGGATTTGCCACCATGGTTTCTCTGGCATGGGGAGCGAACCGGCAAGGCCGTCTAGCGGCAGATCATATCAACGGTCACGCCATCTCCTATGATGGAGCTTTGGGAACGGCAATCATTAAGACCTTTAACCTGACCTCAGCAGTTACCGGGAACAATGAGAAGACGCTCACAGCTCTCGGTGTCCCTTATGAGGCCATTCATATCCATCCCAATTCACATGCGGGTTATTACCCCGGGGCATCCCCGATTGCCATGAAGCTGCTGTTCAATCCCGACAATGGTGATATATACGGAGCACAGGCTGTGGGGGCAGACGGTGCTGACAAGCGGATTGATGTCATTGCCACTGCTATTCGCGGAAAGCTGAAAGTGAACGAGCTCGCAGATATAGAGCTGGCTTATGCACCGCCATATTCTTCAGCTAAGGACCCCGTCAATATGGCCGGGTATGCCGCTTCCAATGTTGTGGATGGATTAGTCAGCAATCTGCAGTGGCATGAGGTGGATGCTTTCTCCGCCAAGGGCGGACTGATTATCGACGTCAGGGACGAGGTGGAACGGCTGGCAGGTTCCATTCCCGGCTCAGTGAACATTCCACTGTCCGAACTGAGAAACCGGCTTGCCGAGATTCCTGGTGATCAGGAGATCGCGGTATCCTGCCAGGTAGGGCTTAGAGGCTATATTGCTGCAAGAATGCTGAGTCAGCATGGGTACAGCGTGAAGAATGTTGATGGTGGATACAAAACGTATGCTGTAATGGCAATGAAGGATATCCTGCCGCCAGAGGAGAGCAGCGCAGATATGGCAGCCCATTTACCAACTTCTCCGGATTCTTTAGATGACAGGGCACAAAGCGGCAGCGGGGAGCAGCTGCTGTTGCTGGATGCTTGCGGACTACAGTGTCCGGGCCCTATACTCAAAGTATATGAGACTGTAAAGTCCATGCAGGTAGGACAGCAGCTGGAGATTGCTGCTACGGATTTCGGTTTTGCCGCAGATATTAAGCAGTGGTGCCTCAAGACGCAGAATACACTGGAGTCGGTGGATGTGTCGGAAGGGAAAGTGAAGGCTCTTGTACGTAAAGGGTTAAACAGGGTGACGGGAGAAGCCTTGCCAGCAGTGCCTTCTGAAGCCAAGGAGGGTACGACGATGATCGTGTTCAGCGGTGATCTGGACAAGACGATTGCTTCCTTCATTATTGCCTCCGGTGCGGCAGCGATGGGCAAGCAGGTGACCATGTTCTTTACCTTCTGGGGATTGAATGTTCTGCGTCAGAGAAATGCTTCTCCGGTTAAGAAAAAAGGGTTGGACAAAATGTTCGGAATGATGATGCCTCAAGGTACCACAAAGCTGCCGTTGTCCAGAATGAACATGGGCGGGCTGGGTGCAAGGCTGATACGGCATGCAATGAAACGGAAAAATGTGGACTCTCTGGAACAGCTGATGCAGGGTGCGCTGAATGCCGGTGTAAAGATCATTGCCTGCACGATGAGTATGGACATCATGGGCATCAAACAGGAAGAATTAATGGCTGGCGTTGATTTTGGCGGGGTAGCCAGTTATCTGGGAGCCGCTGAGGATTCGGGTGTGAACTTGTTTATCTAAAGGATGTGGGATGTATGGAATATGATAAAGGCATCAAAAACAGATTGAAGCGTATTGAGGGCCAGGTGCGTGGTGTGCTGGGCATGCTGGAGGAAGGGCAGGATTGCCGGGAGATTGTGACCCAGCTGACGGCAATAAGAACAGCTGTAGACCGCACTGTGGGTGCTGTTATCGGCGCTAATCTGGAGCAATGCATTCAGGAGGAACTGGAGCAGGGCAATTCACCGGATAAAGTGATTAAGGAAGCAGTCGAGATGCTTGTGAAAAGTCGTTAATTCAAAAAGGAACAGCTGCGGATGAGCGCGCTGTTCCTTTTTAATTAACTGCGAGAACATCACACTTCTTCGGCATGGTGCCGAAGAAGCTGTGCTGCTCATAGCCATTATTGTTCTCCAACCCCGGTGGCCAAAGCAAACCGCCGCTGGACTTTGACTAGCCGCGTCAGCAGCAGAATGGCTCCAATCGCCAGACCGGTAATCAGTCCAACCCAGTAGCCGTAGGCGCCCATATCGGTATAAGTCGCCAGGACATAGCCTGTAGGCAGGCCGATTACCCAATAGGCGGCGAAGCAAATGATGAATGCCGGGTTTACATCCTTATAGCCCCGCAGCACACCTTGCGTCGGCGTGGCAATGGCATCGGAGATCTGGAAGAAGATCGCGTAAATCAAAAAGTGCTGAATCAGGGAGATGACCTCGGGTTCGTCGGAATAAAGTCCGGCAACCGAATCGCCGGCGAACAAGAGGACGAGAGCAGTCAGCAGCGACAGCACGGCGGCTGAGGCGATGCCCATAATGCCGTATTGGCGGGCATCCTTCTGCCTGCCGGACCCGTTCTCAAAGCCGACGAGAATCGTCAGGCTCATGCAGATGCTGAGCGGAATCATGTACAGGGTGGAGGCGAAGTTAATCGCCGCCTGATGAGCTGCAATGGTTACTGTGTCGAACCGGCTCATGAGCAGTGTTACTGCCGAGAAAACCGCCGTTTCAAAAAAGATGGAAAATCCGATAGGCACGCCGATCTTAAGCAGCTCTTTGAAGCTGCTCAGCGATATGGCGTAGAACTTGCGGAACAGCTGCAGGCTTTTGAAGGGCTCGGAGCGGTAAATGAAGGTCAGGGCAATTCCGAAGATCACCCAGTAGGTGATAGCCGATGCGACCCCGGCTCCGACTCCCCCAAGGCGCGGGAAACCGAAATTTCCGAAGATAAGCAGATAGTTCAGCCCAACATTGACAGGTAAAGCCATTAGCGTGATGAACATCGAAACTCTTGTCTGCCCTAATGCATCGATACAGCTGCGGACTACCGTATAGCCGAACAGAGGGATGATGCCGAAGGAAATGGCGCACAGGAAGCGGAAAGCGATATTCCGTACTTGCGGCTCCAGATTCATAAAATCAAGAACAGGCGACAGAGCGAAACCGCCGATCACGAGGACGAGCAGAGAAACAATCAGTGAGAGCCAGATGCCCTGGGTCACCTGATAAGCGACATCTTTATCCCGGCGGTTGCCTATTAAATTGGACACAATCGGTGTTATACCCATGAGTATACCGCTAAGCCCGGTTTGAATCGGGATCCATAAGCTGGTGCCGATGGCTACGCCGGCCAGATCATTCGTGCCGAATTTGCCGGACATATTGGTATCAAAGAAAGTAATAGCTGACAACGCAATCTGCGTAACAAGAATAGGAAATAAAATATGCAGGAATTGGCTTGCCTTTTGTTTAAGAGAAGTAGTATGTATCATCGGTTTGTGCCTCGTCATCTAAATTTTATAAAAGTGTGTAACCTATAAATCCTTATATTATCAGTAAAAGACCCGGCAGGGCGCCGGGTCCTTGGCTTATATTTGCTGATTGATTTCATCAAGGATAATTGCTGTATTCATTATTTCTCGTAATCTACACCCGAAGTGTAACGGTTGTTAGCATTCCAGAGGAGGAATTCATCCACTTTCTCGTCTTTCAAAGCCCGGATCTGGTCTTCCACCTGCGTCTTGCCGTATTTCACATAATGGCCGCTTCCAAGCCAGCTTGCGGTGAAGTCCTGAATCCAGGGGCGGATAACCGGTTTGTAGCTTCCCAGAGGGTCGAGCTTCTTATGTGTATCGACCATGGAACCCTTAATGGTTGCGTAAGGGTCTTTGTCAGGGTCTTTCACATCGAACCATCCTGTTGAATAATGGCTTGGGTATACCATCGGGCTGATAACGTCCACATTCTTCGATATTTTCACGAAATCCTGGCCTATGCCTTCCGCAGCGGGAACAGAAGCGGCGTATCCGAAAATATCAACTGATACCCGTACGCCCAGCGGATTTAGCTCTGCTTTGGCGTATTTAACGAAGTCGCCAATGATCTCCACACGTGGTCTGTCGTTCTTGGTATATTTAAGAGTATCAGCACGTTTCTCGAAGCCTTCCGGGAAACGGACGTAATCGAACTGGATTTCCTTGAAGCCCAATTTGGCGGCTTCCTTGGCGATGTCTACATTGTATTTCCATACATCTTCATTATAGGGATTGACGAAGCTGTCTCCGCCTTTATTGCTCCAGACTGTGCCATTTGTATTTACGAATGACATTTCCGGCTTCTTCTTGGCGAGAACAGAGTCCTTAAAGACTACGATCCGGGCAATCGGATATACGTCATGCTCCTTTAGGCGGGTCATCAGCTTGTTGATATCACCGATGAACGGCTGGGGATGACCCAGCTTCTGAAGTTCAGCATTGTCTGTCTTGTAGGTAATATATCCCGCATCATCCTTAATATCGATGACCATGGAATTTAATTCCGTTTTATCAAGCAGGTTAAGCAGCGTTTCCATCCGTGCTCCGCCTGCACTGTAGGCTGTCACATAAATACCTTTAACCTTGGGGGCATCCGGCTGCGGATCGGCAAGAATCGCGCCGTCAGTACCTCCTGCTTCATTTCCGGGTGAAGCGCTTGTAACCGGAGTAGGGGAATTGGTGCCGCCTGTGGCGTTTGGTGATGCCGATGCTCCGTTTGGATTGCTGCTGTGCTCTGCGATGATGGGGGGATTGGTGGCGGACTGTAATGCAGCCGTCACGTCAGAGTCGTGTCCGCCATGCGGCACGCCAACGCCTCCCAGGGCCATCATCAGTAATGCCCAGGTGATGTTCATTTGCTATTCTCTCCCTTTATGTACATTCCCTTAAAGTATAAAGGAACGGCAGCTGCCAAAAAGAACAGACTTGTAACAATCCCTGTAATTTTTGGCTGTTAAAAATAACCGCTCTTGTTGTTTATAAACGGGATGTACAGATTTTAAACGGTCCTGTTAAAAAGTAAATGCCGCCCGGACCCGGCACATAGCCGAACCCCAAGCGGCAACTATGAAGATTGCTTCGAAACGTTTTACTCACTGAAGATACGCAGAATTCTGATGCTCGCAAATGCTGTAATGGATGATATCCATGGCATCTGCCGGTTCCAGAATACTCAGACCGTCACGCAGAACGATTACGGAATTCAATTCATTCTGCTTGAGAAACGGCATCATATCAGGATACCACCTCATGACGATTGCTGACAGTTTTACCGTTTCCATTTCCATAAAAATCACCCTTTCCTTTTTCGAATGGTACTGAATTGAATTCAGGGTACACCCGTAAAACGAAGTGCCGGAAAAAAGAGGGGTAAATCCCAATCTTCATGAAATTGTAAGGGTCCTGCGTGAGTATAATATATCACAGTTTTAATTTATGCGCATTTCTTTCAATGTGATCTTTTGCGGAAGGAACCCATGACTCCAACGGTTTCCACAATGTTCACAAAAGCCTGGGGATCGCTGGATCTAATGATTCTTTTAAGCTCTGCGAGCTCGTAGCGGGTAGTCACTGTCATTAGCATGTCCCGTTCAACATGAGAATAAGCGCCCTCTGTTTTGATCTTTGTGACCCCGCGTTGCAGGCCCAGAAGCTGCTGAAGCAGTTCGTCTGTCCTTGTGGTTACGATATAGACAGTCACTTTAACATGACTGATGTGAATCAGGTCAACGACCTTTCCGGTTACATAAATGGAGACCATCGACGCAAGAGCTAAATTCCAATTGTCGTCAAAATAGGCGGCGGCCAGAATGACAATACCATTCAGCCCTACAAGCACATTCCCGATCGGGAAGTCGCGGTAGCGCGTAATAATGGAGCCGATAATGTCAAAGCCGCCCGTAGATCCTCCAACCCGGAAGGAAATACCGCTGCCGACACCTACCAGCACTCCGCCGAAAACGGAGGCAAGAAGCATATCCGACGCTACAGCTGTCTGCGGTACCAGCGTCATTAGCCAAGTTGTGGCCCCTACGGATACAATGCTGAGAATAATAAATCTGCGCCCGAGCTGAAACCACCCTGCCACAAGCAGCGGCACATTGAAGAGCAGATATAGCAGACTGATGTTAAGGGGTGTGAAATAACCCACTAACATTGCCACACCGGATACCCCTCCGCTTAGCAGCCGGTGGGGGATTAAGAACAGGTTGAAGCCGCTTGCTATCATCGCCGAACCCAGGATGATGGCAAGGTAATTTCCTAGTTGTCTTAGTCGTAACAAGCAAATTCACCTCTGACGTGTAATGTAAGTAATGAAAGTAAGGAATACACTGGTATTCCTGATCGGGTTTGTGATATAATGTATAGGATATTCTTGAGTAGAACGTTACAATGGTACTTTTGCATTGCTTCGGATGTGAAGCTACAATTGTTCAGGCTAAATAACCAAGCTTGATCATAGGACATTTTTTCGTCCCAATACGCGTAAACCATGCAGAGATTACGGCATGTTTGGACAGCCTATAAATGTGTTTACCGCTACTTAAGAATACAGACAAGCATGTGGAATGTCCACTGTATAGAAGGAGCATGAATAATTTGAAAACATTCGCAGAATTCGGCTTGGAGCCAAAAGTACTTCAAGCAATCACAGAGCTAGGATTTGAGGAAGCAACACCCATTCAGGAGCAGGCAATCCCGCTCGCGCTGACTGGAGCAGACTTGATCGGCCAGGCACAGACCGGTACGGGCAAAACAGCCGCTTTCGGTATTCCCCTCATCTCCAAAATTGCTCGGGAAGAAGAAAAAATCCTGGCGCTAATTATGACGCCAACCCGTGAGCTTGCGATTCAGGTTGCTGAAGAAATCGGCAAACTGACCCGCTTCAAGGGTCTGCGTTCACTGGCTATTTACGGCGGACAGGATATCGGCCGTCAAATCCGCGGATTGAAGAAGAAACCACAGATCATTATCGGAACACCTGGACGCCTTCTGGATCACATCAACCGCAAGACGATCCGTCTTGATGATGTGCAGACCATCGTATTGGATGAAGCTGATGAAATGCTGGATATGGGCTTCATGGAAGACATCCAGACGATCCTCAAGCTCGTGCCGGAAGAACGTCAAACCATGTTGTTCTCAGCAACAATGCCTCCTAACATTCAACGTCTCGCCCAACAGTTCCTGAAGAACCCGCAACATGTTTCCGTAATTCCAAAACAAATCAGCGCTCCATTGATTGACCAAGCCTATATCGAAGTTCCTGAGCGCCAGAAGTTTGAAGCACTGAGCCGTCTGATCGATATGGAATCCCCAGATTTGGCAATCGTCTTCGGACGTACCAAACGCCGGGTTGACGAGCTTGCCGAAGGCCTCCAGAAACGCGGATATTCCGCTGACGGATTGCATGGCGACTTGTCCCAGAACCAGCGTGATGCGGTTATGCGTAAATTCCGTGACGGCAGCATTGATGTGCTGGTAGCTACTGACGTAGCGGCGCGCGGACTCGACGTTTCCGGTGTAACACATGTTATCAACTTTGACCTTCCGCAAGATCCGGAAAGTTATGTACACCGTATCGGCCGTACAGGCCGTGCAGGTAAAGAAGGAACAGCGTGGTCATTCGTGACTCCGCGTGAAATGGACCACCTTCATCTGATCGAGCGTGTAACCCGTCACCGGATTACCCGCAAACCGCTGCCAACAATGGCTGAGGCAATTGAAGGCAAACAACGCATCACTGCAGAACGTCTGCTGGCAATGGTTGAAGAAGGCGGCGAGCTGAACGAATACAAAGGCATCGCGATTCAATTGCTGGAGCAATATGATTCTGTACAACTGCTCTCCGCAGCAATGAAATTGCTTACCGGCGACAACAAGGATACACAGGTTGAATTGACACCGGAAGATCCGATCCGCGCAAAACGCCGCGGCGGCAAGAATGACATCCGCAGCGGCCGCAAGCCTAATGGCGGCTATGGCGGCAACCGCACTGGTTCCGGCACAGGCGGTGGCTATAAAGGCAACCGTGATAGCGGCAGCAGCTATGGCGGCGGCTATAAAGGCAACCGCGACAGTAGCAGCGGCAGCACAACCCGTGGTGGTTACAGCAGCGGCTACGGCAGCAACAGCAGCAGCGGCGGTTACAAAGGCAACCGCGACAGCAGTGCCGACCGCAAACCATCGGCGCGTCCAAGCAGCACAAGTACTCGTCCGGCTAAACGCGAAGATTACGACATTTAAGCAGCACCGGCAATAATGGAAGAAGACGAGTACCGGTTAACGGTTCTCGTCTTCTTTTTGTACAATTGAACATATTTAGGCTTTGTGTTTCATGCCTTAGATAACAAAAGTACGGGTGATAATAACGAGCAGGATGAACAGAACGAGGATAGTGCCTGTGGAAGTCCAGACGTTGCAGCCAACTGGTGAGGACATAGGTAAAACCTCCTTTGAATTAAGGTGATTGTAATGGTTACGTTCCTAATATATGGACGGATCGTCGGGCTTGCATAGACCATAACCCAGAATCTTAAGAATGGGCGCTGGAAAAGTCCGGGTCAAATAAGGTATAGTTAAGATACGCAGTATGCGCGAGACAGACAGGAGGAAGGGAATTGGAGTTTAAAGGAGCAATGGGCGGTCTATACCGCGTCACGGAATGGATTTCACGTATCGCCTTCAGTAACATTTTGTGGGCAATCTGTTCGGTTCCGTTTCTGTTCATGGGAGTAATGAAGATGATTATGTGGGGATCGGGTGCAGGCGGCCCCAATGAACAGATCACACTGAACTGGGCGATGGGTATTTTGGCACCGTTTACGGTGTTCCCGGCAACAGCGGCACTATTTACGGTTGTACGCAAATGGGTTATGGGCAATAGCGATGTTAGCACATTCCGCACTTTTTTCCAGGGGTACAAAGAAAATTATTTCAAGAGTATGCTTGGGGGATTAATTTACACAGTGCTGTTTGTTGTGATGTACGTAGATGTGACCGTATACATGACGCAAATGGCGAATTTCAGAATCGTCGGTATTTTGATGCTGGTGCTGATGATTATTTTGTTCGTCTCCATGTTTAATTTCTTCTCGATTGTGGTTCATTATCAAATGACCTTCAAAGAAGTGGTGACCAACTCCGTTTTGTTGACAATCGCCCGGCCGATCCGCGTATTCTCCACGCTTATTGGTGCAGCGGTTCTTGTCTATATAGGTCTGAAGTATCCGGTGCTTTACGCCTTGTGTATTCCTACACTGATTGCCTTTTTCGCCTTCTTTAACTTTTACGCTACATACAACAAGCTGCAACTGCAGGTGGAGAAGAAGAAGCAACAGGAACTGGAAGCCCAGGAGGCCGCTGAAAGAGAAGCTGCGGAATTGCTTGAGGCAGAAGATTACGATGAAGATGATGACGACGATGATGACGACGATGATGAGTACGATTCAGATAAAGATAAAAAACGGATTTAACATTAATTACACATAAGCCGCGAAATTAGGCGAGAAATTTATTCCAGTGTAAATTAAAGCGCATACAGGTTTACTTTTTCGTCAAGACGCAATATAATAGTAACAAATCCTGCGATGTACGTTTACGGTTGCTCGTTGTTTTGAACCAATGATAATGTCTTGGGAGATCTATACGAAGCGCGGCTGAAAGGCCCTGTCTATACGACGCGGGGAATTCAAAAACGACTTCTGCGGTCACCCACCTGCTATAGCAGGTTCAGAAGACACTGTAGCCGGACGGCATAGGCGGGTTTTCTACTGTTTTTGACAAGGTGCCCTGTTTCCCGCTTACCCGCGGGGATGGGGTACCTTTTTGTTTATAGTGAACAAGGTGAAAGTGAGCAATGCCCTTTTGTTCCTGGGATAAGAGTGTTACACTTAGACTAATGAACTTGGGATTTGAAGAGGGGGAAGAATTTTGTCGTTGAAAAGAACCTTGGTCGGTTTATTTCGCAGTCATGACGGAACAAGCGACCGTGCAAAAGATCCGGCATTAAAGACGCGTTACTACACTCTTTCTAGAGATAAGGCGTGGGAAGAAATATCCTCAACGCTGAAGAAGATTCCTGGCTTCAAAGTGCTTCATGAAGTGCAATCTGTAGGAGAGATTACGCTTGAGAAGAGAACAGCATTCGGGCGTACGCTGGATATTACTGTGTCGGTGCTAAATACCTCGCCGGTGCGTTGCGGCGTAGATATGTACTCGGCATCCAGAGGTTCGCTTGGCGACCTGGGCGCCAACTATCGAGTAATTCAGCGTCTGTACCAGTCTCTTGATAGGAAGCTGGGCAAATACAAGACAGAATAAAGGCAAGCTGCACTTTTCTGTTCAGAGATTGTATACGGTTTCGTGAAGTGTGAAGATGCAGCCTGTCATTGAACAATAGGGCTACCCATAAGCAAAAAGCGGGAGAAGGATGACCTTCTGCCGCTTTTTTTTAAAGAATCAGAACTTATAGATTTTCATGTACTACGAATGAAATACAATTCGGCTGCAGGCTACAGCAGTTCCTTTACAGCTGCAATAGCAGCCTCGTAATTGGGATGCTCAGACATTTCGCCGAGGTACTCCACATAAGCCAAAGTATCGTTTTTGTCGATTACGAAGATGGAACGCATATCCAGACGGAATTCTTTAATCAGGACGCCGTAGGCTTGTCCAAAGGCTGCTTCCTTGTGATCAGACAGTGTGATGACCCGGTCAATGCCGGCAGCGCCGCACCAGCGGGCTTGGGCGAACGGAAGATCCATACTGATGGTGAGAATAACGACATCATCGCCGAGCTCTGCGGCCTCGCTGTTGAAGCGGCGGGTCTGCGCATCGCATACACCGGTATCCAGAGAAGGCACCACGCTGATCAGCTTGATTTTGCCGGCGTAATCACTGAGGGAAGTATCTTCCAGCAGATTCTTGCTCACTGTGAACTGTGGTGCGGAATCTCCGGCTTTGAGCTGCGGACCCATCAGTGTGATGGGGTTGCCTTTAAATGCGGCCACGCCTGTTCTTTCTTGCGTCATATCCTTGGTTCCTCCTTGAATTGCAATATTGGATTCTTACTGCCACAATAAATTATAATCTTTTTAGAAGCTGGATGTCCAACCGACAACTTACATAAAGGGTGGGTGTTATGATATTCATACGATATGAAAAGTGGAGAAGCTATCTCCGGTATTATCCGGTAACCTGTTTGCTTATATTGGCGAATGTGATTATGTTTATTGTTCTGACGTTAAACGGCGGCTCCACAAATATCCAGACACTGATTGATTACGGGGGAACCGTTAATGTCAGCCCGCTGAAAGAGGAATTGTGGCGTTATGCGACGGCGATGTTTCTGCACAATGGCTTTGCCCATCTGTTCTTTAACTGTTTTGCGTTATTGGTGTTTGCTCCGCCTTTGGAACGGCTGATGGGCTGGTGGCGTTACGCGCTGCTCTATCTGGCGGGAGGTTTCCTTGCCAATCTTCTGGGAGTCGCGGTCAGCAGCCGTTCAGTGGTGGATTACGGTACGGTGTCAGTAGGGGCTTCAGGAGCGATCTACGCCGTATACGGCGCATTCCTCTATATTGCGCTGCTGCAGAGAGCGATGATGGATGAGAGCTCACGTAAGACGTTGTACGGGCTTTTGGTGATGGGAATTATTATGTCCTTCGCCACACCTCATGTGGACTATACAGCCCATATTGGCGGCCTCGTGGCCGGGTTCTTTCTTTATGGACTTATTATACGGGTATTCAAAAAAAGCCGAAGGTAGGAGGTGTTGGATTCGTGGAACTTAGACAGCTGCAATATTTTTTGAAGGTAGCGCAAAAAGAGCATGTTACCAGAGCGGCAGAAGAGCTGCATGTGGCGCAATCTGCGGTTAGCCGCCAGATTCATCAGCTGGAGCAGGAGCTTGGAGTGGACTTATTCATGCAAAAGGGGCGCAATCTGCAGCTCACCCCGGTGGGGCAGCTTTTTTGCAAACGGGTAGAGTCGGTGCTGAAGGAATTGGAGCGCTCGGTAGCTGAGGTGCATGAATTTCTGGACCCGGAGCTTGGAGAGATCCGCATCGGATTTCCGCATAGCCTGGGTACGCATCTTATACCTTCCATTGTGGCGGAGTTTCGCCGGCATTATCCTCAGGTTAAGTTTCGTTTCAAGCAGGGGTCTTTTCCGTCTTTGATTAAAGACGTGCTGTCCGGTGAAGTGGATCTGGCTTTTATTTCTCCCTTCCCCGAAAATGACGGTCATGTCGCCGGAGATATTGTAATGACAGAGGAGCTGTTCGCGATCCTTCCGCAGAATCATCCGCTTGCCGGAGAGAAGGTAATCCGGCTTGAACAGCTGCGGGAAGAAAAGTTCGTCTTGTTCAGCCAGGGATATTCACTGAGGCCGATCGTATGGCAAGCCTGCCTGCAGGCAGGGTTCAAGCCGCAGATTGCTTTTGAGGGCGGAGAGACTGATACCATACGAGGTTTGGTTGCCGCTGGCATGGGAGTGAGCCTGCTGCCGGAAACGGCATTGTATCAGACTAATCCTATGCAGCCGGCTCAAGTGAGGGTGATAGATCCCGTTGTGACCAGAACGGTGGGAATCATTCACCGCAGTGAGGGCAAGCTGCCGCTGGTAGCCCGCTCCTTCCGCACTTTCCTGCTGACGTATTTCAAAGACAGAAATAACAATACCCCGGTCGGCTCGTAGCCTTCCGGGGTATTTGCTCTGTATATTGACAGCGGGTTAACTAGATGAGCTTAATCACGATTTCCCAAGAACATCATGATCAGACGCAGCAGTTCAAGCAGGGAGACCAGAGCGGCAGCAACATAAGTTAAGGCAGCTGCATTCAGGACCTTGGCTACGCCACGCTCTTCCTCGTTGCGGATGTAGCCTTGCTCAACCATGACCTGACGGGCCCGGCTGCTGGCGTTGAATTCAACCGGCAATGTAACAAGCTGAAAGGCTACTGCAGCCGAGAAGAAGATAATACCCAGACCAATGAGATTCAATGAGCTGAAAATAAATCCTGCCAACAGCATGAAGGGGGCTACGCCGGAAGCGAAATTGACAACCGGGAACATCCGGTGGCGCAGGGTGAGCATAGGATAATGTTCTTTATGCTGAATGGCATGGCCGATCTCGTGACATGCGACAGAGACAGCGGCGATGGAGCTTTCATAATATACAGGCTCCGACAGGCGCACCACCCGGTGGACGGGATCATAATGGTCGGAAAGGGTGCCGCGCACAGGTTCGATCGGTACATCATAAAGGCCATTGGCATCAAGCATGCGCCGTGCGGCTTCATAACCTGTCAAACCGTTCATGTTGGCAACCTTGGACCATTTATTGAAGTTGCCTTTAACTCTGAACTGAGCCCATAACGAGAATAGAAAAGCGATAATAACTAACAAATACATCAAAGGCATCATATAACATTCCTCCACTATGGTGTAAAAATACTATTTACATTGGCGGCCCCTGCAAAAGCAGCAGCCGGATCGCCTCCATGCACGCAACGCCCTGCGGAAGCAGTGCAGCCAGCGCTCGTTTGGCTTGGACCGGTTTCAGTCCGCTGATCATCGGTTCCAGTGCCTTCACTTCGCGCTCAAGCCGCTGCATCTGCAGCTCCAGCTCCACGAGTTTATCCGAAACATCGGTTTCTGGTGCGGCTGAATTCCACTTGCTCATCATGGTTTTAATTTCTTCCAATGTATATTTCTCATGCTTTAACTGATTGATACGTTCCAGAGCGATTAAAGTTTCATGACTGTACAGCCGATAATTCTTCATGCTTCTGGTTTCTGGTACAATGAGTCCCAGCTTCGTATAATAATCGATTGTGCGTTCACTGATGCTTGCAGCTTTGGCCAGTTCGCCAATCCGGTACAGGGTCATATCCCCATGTTCTTCTCACCTCGCTAACAGAATCCGGCCGGTTTGATCCGGCGCTCTTCTTACTATATTTATACTTATAATGATATCAAATGATAAACCGTACAGTCAAACGTGACACTTACTTTAAGTATATGCAGGGTTAAAGCCAAAGATACCTTCGGAAAAACAGGTCTTCCTTCTATTAAGAGTGTACACCGATTGGACCTTACGAACTGCGGTATATTCACAAGGCTGGAGTGGCTTCTGTAATTATGTCACATATTGTGTCATGTTTATTGAATTGACGGAAAAGCGCGCCGCTTCTTTTGCTCATGAAAGAAAGGGATTCGGCAAAATAAGCGCCATTCACTTGATATATGTTCAGAATACTTAACATACAATACAGCATCTTGGATCATTTACATTAATAAAAACACATATTCATACATGGAGAAGTCCGCTTTTGCTGTATGCGTTTGCATGAATAAGGTTTGCTGATCGGCTGGAAACCTGTGATTTAACAGCGGAAATGCGTAGCTACAGGCAAACACTGAAGAAATCATGTGCCTCAAGAAATAAATCGCAACATTCATAAAAATAGTCTTGTCAATTTACCTGACTTCTGATTATAATGACATTAAGAGTTTCACGCTTTGTTAGAAAATATAACATTGGGGAGTGGGGTAAAGAATGAAAAAAAAGATGATAATGATGTTTCTGGCCATGATTACACTGATGGTCTACCCGGTCAGCGCATTTGCCGCTGAAGGTCCGGCAGCACCGGATCTCCAAATCGGATTGGATACGGCGTTTACTTTCCTGGCATTTATTCTTGTATTCTTTATGCAAGCGGGGTTTGCAATGCTTGAAGCCGGTTCAGTCCGGATGAAGAACGCGGGCCACGTAGCTGGTAAGACCGTATTGACACTCGCAATTGCCAGCTTGTGTTTCTGGGCACTGGGTTTTGGCCTGGGCTTCGGTAACGGCAACGGGTTCTTCGGAACTACAGGCTTCTTCTATGGTGGTGAAACACAAGCAGCATCATTCGATTCCCTGGCATTCTCAGATGTAACCTTAAACGTTAAATTCCTCTTCCAAATGGCTTTTGCCGCAGTTTCTCTGGCCATCGTATCCGGTGGTATGGCGGAACGTGCTAAGCTTAGTGTATACATTATCTTCGGAATTCTGTTCTCTGTAGTTATCTACCCTGTCGTAGCTCACTGGGTATGGGGCGGTGGCTGGTTGGCTGAACTGGGTATGCAGGACTATGCGGGTTCAACGGTTGTCCATCTTACAGGTGCAACGGCGGCTGTAGTCGCGACAATCTTGCTGAAACCCCGTCTTGGCAAGTTCAACAAAGAAGGCAAGCCGGTTATTATTCCGGGACATAACCAAGTATTCACAGTACTCGGTGTTATCATCCTCTGGTTCGGCTGGTTCGGATTTAACCCTGGTAGCGCATTGTCTCCAATGGGCGGATTCTTCGGCCACGTAGCATTGACAACTAACCTGGCAGCTGCGGCTGGCGGTCTGGCTGCACTGATCGCTTCTTGGCTCTACTTCGGCAAGTCGGATATCCCGGCAATGCTGAACGGTGTTCTGGCTGCACTGGTTGCAATCACAGGCGCTTGCGCATTCGTAGTGCCTTGGGCGGCAATTCTTATCGGGTTTGTAGCGGGAGCATTCACTTTCATGACTTCACAATGGCTGGAACGTGCCGGCCTTGATGATCCAATCTATGCCTTCTCTGTACATGGTATCGCTGGGATGTGGGGAGCGGTGTCCACCGGATTGTTCGCAACACCTGATCTGATTGCGGAAGGCGCGCTTGTTGGTAAAGCCGGATTGTTCTACGGCGGCGGATTCCACCAGCTCGGCGTACAGGTGCTGGGTGTGGCAGGTACCTTTGTCTTCGTAGCAGTTCTGTCCTTCATCATTCTCTACGTAATTAAGTTGGCTATCGGCCTGCGTGTTACCGAAGAGGAAGAATTGATGGGCCTTGATATCAGTGAACATGGTACTTACGGTTATCCTGAACAAATGAAACTGATTGCAGAATCGGAATCCAAGACCCTTAAAAATTAACTACTTCATAGATGGGGGGCGGACCGAGTGGCTTCGATGGAGTCAGCAGAGTGGAATGAAGATAAAAATTACTTGTCCATCGCAACGGCCGGTTCGCCGCAGGAGCTTAAGGCAAGGCGCACGGCCTGTCAAACCGTACTTCTGGCACAGTTAAACGTTGTTCCAATCGAGGAATGGATGACCCGTGTCAATGCAATGCATGACAGTATTGCGAAAGCGGCAGTAATCATATGTGAGGCGCAGATGAAAGAGGCGGGCTACGGCCCGCCTCCCTGCGCCTATTCCTTTATTGTGTTTGGCAGCGCAGGCAGGCAGGAAGCTACGCTCTGGAGTGATCAGGATAACGGCCTGATTGTGGAAGGGGAACCGGATGGGCTCAAGAAGAGTTATTTCCGGGCCTTTGGAGCGATGTTGTCGGATTTATTTGAACAAGTGGGTTATGAGAAATGCAGCGGCAAGGTGATGTGCTCCGAGCCGCTCTGGTGCAAGACACTGACGGAATGGAGAGAACAGCTGCAGAGCTGGATGGACCAGTTGGAATGGGAGCCGATCCGTTATCTGATTATTTCCTCCGATATGCGCCATGTAGCCGGGAACGCGGAGTTATCCGCGGAGTGGCGGGAAGCTTTTCATGCGGGATTTATCGGCAACGAGAAGCTGTCCACGGCGGTATTGCGCAATACGGTCCGCCACAAGGCGACACTAAATCTTCTTGGACAGGTACTGACGGAACGGTTCGGCGATTACGCCGGGGGATTTGATGTTAAATATGGTGTTTATATTCCGCTCGTCAATATTGTTAGACATTTGTCTTTATTTGAAGGAGTCTGGGACAGCTCCACGCTGAAGAGGCTGGAAGTATTGGGGGCGCTTGACAAGTACCAGCACCTTGAAGATATCCGCCGGTCATTTTTGACCGCGCTGCGGATGCGTGCGAACACTCCCTACAGTGTAAACGACGGATTGTTGTCCAGCAGTGATTATATTGCTGAAAGTGATCTGAAGAATAAGCAGCTCATGTCCGAGCTGCGGGAAAGTCTGCTGCTCGTCAGGCGCCTGCACAGGGCACTGCAGCGTCAGCTCCGGTCAGCGGAAAGGAGACAGTCATGAAGGAGCCGAACAAAGGCGGCGGATTCTGGAACAACCTGAGACAAGGCGGAATGCCATCCGCCATCGCTTCGATGAGAGGCGGGGAATCGGCACAGCAAACGGCACAGCAAATGGCCTTTATCCGTTCCCTGATGCGCGAGAAACGGCGTCCTGAAGTGCTGCATACCCCTCTCGCTGAACTTGAGACCGTTATTTTTGACCTGGAAACGACAGGCTTCTCCCACCAGCATGGGGATGAGATTATGTCATTTGGTGCGATTCGTGTAGTAGGCGAAGAAATAAAAGAAGATGAGTGTTTTTATACACTGGTAAACTGCCAGACGGCGATACCGGATAATATTACCAAGCTTACGGGGATTTCCAAAGAGATGACATCCGCTGCACCGTCGTTAATGGACGGGCTGCATAATTTCATGTCCTTTGTGGGCCAGCGGGTGCTGGTGGCGCACGGAAGTGCACATGACAAGTCTTTTCTGAATGCTGCATTATGGAAAACCTCCAAAGTGCAGCTTACCCACAGAGTGCTGGATACGATGATGCTGGCCCGCTGGCTTGAGCCGCACCGCAGCAATTATACGCTGGATGAACTTCTTGCCGTACACGAAATTCCGATCCAAGGGCGGCATCATGCGCTGGAGGATGCCAAAATGACGGCGCGGCTATGGGTGTCTTATCTGAACGAGATCTCCCAGAAGCGGCAGGTCGATACCTTGGGAGATCTGTATGCTTATTTAAGCAGAGCATAGAGCGGAGCATGCAGCAGCCGGTAAACCGCTGTTCCACTTGAATCAGACAGCCGGTCGATATGAAAGCCCCTCAACGTTATTTCCTCATTCTTGTCCGTACAGGGAGAACCGATCAGGTATACCTTGAATTCGGGACCCAGTGCGCTTAGTCCCTCGATGTCGGAGGGAGAAGGCCAGGGGGCAGAATGGGGATGGGAGTGGAACAAACCGACAGGGGCGGGTTCGTTGTAGAGTGCCTTTACCCATTCGCGGGGATCAGGAACGAAGGCATGCAGCGGGTCAGGCGCTACGTTGCTCATGGGGACATAGTCCTTGATGTGCATGCCGCCCGCTGCGGCAGCACCCAGCAGTACGCCGCAAGCTTCATGCGGATAACAGGTCAGCAAATGCTTCCCCAGCATGAGCTGTACGGAGCTATCCAGTCTGATGGGCTGGGTTTTTCCCTGGTATGCTGTCATATATTCACCCCTCTCTCTTCATAGGATTTCGTCTCCGACGGAATCCTCTTTTTTTTGTACGGAAGAAGCTGATTTTACTTGGAAGTAAAGGATGGTTTGAAACTGCACATATTGGGGGTACAATAGGAGCAAACCATCCCATTTGCAAAGGAACGGTCTTCCCATGAGAGCTGTGAATAAACGAAATGTAACTGTTGTGGCCCTGATTGTGATATTGGCCGTTCTCGTCATTGCGCATGAATTCAGGGCTGAGCCCGAGTCAGTACCAGTAGTGCAGCAATCGACCAACCTGGAAAGCGGTGCAGGTGCTGGCTTACTGGCTCCATCCTTCACTTTGCAGGGAAACGACAGCACTGTTTATGACGTAGGTGGACCTCGGGAGAAGGCACTGATGCTTAATTTCTGGGCTTCCTGGTGTGAACCGTGTCAGCTGGAGGCTCCAGAGCTGAATGCAATGGCTGTTAAATATAAGAATGTTCTTGATATTTATGGAATCAATGTGACCAGCCAGGATTATAAGCCCAACGCCGAACGTTTCATCAAAAAATATATGCTGTCCTTTCCGGTCATGTTTGATCTAAAGGGCAAGGTGTTCGATAAATATAACGGTGCGGTGTTTCCTACCAATGTATTGATTGACAAAAATGGGGTGATCTCCGAGATCATTCTCGGTGTCTTGACTCCCGAAGAGCTGGAGAAGAAAATCATCACACTAACCGGCTCTTAAAGAAACGGCAACTATTAAAGCCCCCCTGCGGAACGGGTGTTTTCCCGGCTGCAGGGGGGCTTTGTCTGAGGCATTTGTGGCCGAATCTTTAATGGTTGACTAAGCCTCTAGGCTCACTGCTGGACTTCTTGTCGTTTTCGCGTGAGATTTGTCCCAAAAGGGCATAGCGCATACTGTCGACCAATGCTTCCCAGCTGGCCTCAATGACATTGCTGGATACTCCAACCGTACTCCAGGTATTAGTATAATTTCTGGATTCGATCAGAACCCGTACCTTCGCAGCGGTCTGATCCTGTTCATCCAGCACACGAACCTTATAGTCGGAGAGATGCATCTCATCCAATTGCGGGAAGTAGGGCAGCAGCGCCTTGCGCAGGGCGTTGTCCAGCGCGTTGACCGGACCGTTGCCTTCTGCAGCGGTATACAGGTTCTCTCCGCCGGCCTTCAGCTTGACGAAGGCCTCGGAAACGACCGGACTGCCGGCTGTCTTCTCCACAAGCATTTTGAAGGATTCAAAAGTGAACAGCTCGTTCATCTCGCCGGTGGCTTCACGCAGCAGCAGCTCTAGTGAGGCGTCGGCGCCTTCGAACTGGTATCCCTGATGCTCCAGGTTCTTGATCTTGTCAATCACCTTGCGGGCCTGTTCGCTGCTTGGGTCAAGACTGAGGCCCATATCCTGGGCTTTGGACAGGACATTGCTCTGGCCGGCCAGCTCAGAGACCAGCACGCGCTGTTTGTTGCCCACCAGTTCAGGAGCAATATGCTCATAGGTACGCGAGTCGCGCATAATCGCAGAGACGTGAATGCCGCCTTTGTGGGCGAATGCGGCCGTTCCAACATAAGGCTGATTAACCGGCATATTCACATTGGCGACCTCGCTCACGAAGCGTGCGGTGTTGGTCAGCTGGGGGAGGGAATCCCCCGGAATACAGTGATAGCCCATCTTAAGCTGCAGAGTGGGAATGATCGAGCACAGGTTGGCATTGCCGCAGCGCTCACCATAACCGTTGATTGTGCCTTGCACCTGCCGGGCACCTGCGCCAATGGCACTGAGCGTATTGGCGACCGCAAGCTCACAATCATTATGGGTATGGATACCCAATGAAGCGCCCGGAAGGTTCCCGGCCATACCTGATACAATGTCTTGAATCTCATTCGGGAGTGTGCCGCCGTTTGTATCGCACATGACCAGCCAGTCCGCACCGGCTTCCCGTGCTTTAGCCAGGACGGCAGCTGCATACTCCGGATTGTTCTTATAGCCGTCGAAGAAATGCTCAGCATCGAAAATCACTTCGAGGCCTTTGCGTTTCAGATAAGCGATGGAGTCGCCGATCATCGCCAGATTCTCTTCTAATGTAGTTTGCAGGGCAGTATGCACATGGAAATCCCACGATTTCCCGACCAAAGTAGCCGCCGGTACGCCGGCATCAATCATTCTTTGGAGATTGTCGTCGTTCTCGGCTACAGAGTTCTTGCGCCGGGTACTGCCGAATGCGGTGATTTTGGCATTTAAATGAAATTCCTTGACCCTTTTGAAAAATTCGATATCCTTATTGTTGCTTCCCGGGATGCCACCTTCAATGTAGTGCACACCCAGATCATCGAGTTTTCTGGCAATCTTCAGCTTATCATCCGCCGACAGGCTGATGCCTTCGCCTTGGGTGCCGTCGCGTAGTGTCGTATCGAAGATGGAGATGGACTTAGACATGGGAGTCCTCCTAAAAGTTTTGTGAGAATGGCTTCCTGGATTTACTCCGTACAAAATTTACTTCGGAAGCATCCGCTTAAGGGAAATGAATTTTTATATTATAGCATTTTTACGCGGGAATGTAACAAAGAACTTTACAGCGTTTCTGCTTTTGTTGACCTTCCGGCAGTTGAAGAGGTATGCTAAATCCGACAATGGAAACCCTGAAGATAAGAAGGTAGATATTGTGCAGAACGTGGATCAGTATTACCCAACGAGCGGCAGGGTTATTCTGCATGTGGATATGAATGCTTTCTACTGCTCAGTGCATGAGGCGGAGGATCCGGAGCAATACAAAGGCAAACCGACGGCAGTTGCCGGAAGCGTGGAGCTGCGAAGAGGGATTATTGTTACCTGCTCCTATGCTGCACGCAGGCTGGGAATCTCAACAGGCATGCAGGTGCAGAAGGCACTCCGGATTTGTCCATCGTTAATTGTTATTCAACCGAACTTTCATCTATACCGCAAGTATTCGAATGCATTCATGCAGATTGCCTACAGCTATACTCCGCTGCTTGAAGCAGTCTCAATAGACGAATGTTATCTCGACATTACCGGCTCCAGACAGTTCGGGACTCCACTGGAGATTGCCGGGGCCATCCAGCGCCGGATCATGGAGGAGCTTGGGCTGCCTTGCTCCATTGGGGTTGCCCCCAATAAGCTGCTGGCCAAAATTGCTTCGGATTTGAAAAAGCCCAACGGAATCTCCGTCCTCCGGCTGCGTGATGTGCCGGATATTTTGTGGAACAAGCCATGTAATGAAATGTTCGGCATCGGCGGAAAAACAGCCGAAAAGCTCCGGAAGCTTGGCATCTACAGCATCGGCCAGCTGGCTGCGGCTGATGAGAAGATGCTGGTGGATTATTTCGGGGTCATGGGCTCGTGGCTGAAACGGGCGGGCAACGGTATTGACCACGGCATTGTGAATCCCGAGCGCGAACAGAGCAAGTCGATCGGGCATACGACAACCTTGCCGAGAGATGTAGTCGGTCTGGCAGAGGCCCGGCCAATTCTGCTGAATCTTAGCGACCAGGTTGCCCGGCGGCTGAGGAAGCAGGGCTTGGTGGCAGCAGGTGTGCAGCTTACGATCCGCACACCCGACATGAAGACCATTACCCGGTCGCGCCAGCTAGAGACTCCTTCAGAAAGTGCTGAAGACATCTATAAGACGGTGTGCGAGCAGTTTGCCAAGCACTGGAAGGGGGACAAGCCGGTGCGCCTGCTAGGTGTTACCTTGCAGGGACTGAGCCCCAAGGAGGACTCCGCTATCCAGCTGGATTTGTTCGATTATGAACGTCAGCCGAAGAAGGAGTCCCTGAACAAAACGATGGATATGCTGCGCAACAAATTCGGCGAGAATGCGGTGCTGACGGCCGGAATGCTAAGTGACAGCCACTCGGCCCGCCTCCGCAATCACAAGGAGCGCGGCACCTCACTGCAGAAGGACAATCTCGAAAGTGTTGATCCTGATAAAACATGAGAAAAGCCTTGCCCGGCACGGACATTCAAGCAATGGAATATGCGTCGAAAATGGAAACGAATTGAAAACTCATTGAAATTGTATTCTATTTATATTAATATGAGAAAAATAACAGGCTGCTACAGCAGGCTGTATTGTTTAACGGGAGGCAGAGGAAAAATGGCTAAATACACTTGGGTCGAAAAAGATACTTGCATCGCTTGTGGTGCTTGTGGCGCGACGGCCCCTGATATTTTTGATTATGATGATGAAGGTCTGGCAGAAGTGATCTACGAGAATGACAGCAATCGCGGGTGTACTGTAATTCCGGATGATTTGTTCGACGATTTGCAGGATTCTGCAGATGGATGCCCAACGGACTCCATCAAAATTGCGGATGCTCCTTTTAATAAAGAAGGTTAATCCAAGAGGTTTTTCGTTGACTACAGGATATAAGGATCGCTCAGCGCGAACCTTATATTTACATAAAGACATCTCTTCGCCGGCGTAAATTCGGTTGGGGGATGTCTTTTTTTGATGGACTGACCGATATATATAAGGAAAGAATCACAAACCCGCGGAGGCCCCGATGAAAAACTCGCAGCATCTTAAGGCGTATGTTCAGTTGCATCCTGAAAACAAGATGGCATGGTACTTGCTTGGTAAGGAATACTATAAGAACGGCCAGCAAGGCAAAGCGAATTACTGCTTCAATCAGGCCGGTGAAGTATACGAAGCTTTCGAGCACAGCAAGGTGCCGGCCGAAATGCTGCGTGAATATGAAGACGGCCTGCTCCAGGCTGCCCGGCAGCGTCACCAGAACAAGCAGAGAATGCGCCGTATTCTGCTTACACTAGTGCTGCTGCTGCTGGTGTTTCTGCCGGATGCAGCTGCGCCGGGTACCCTTCACGGCCCCGGTGAGACGGACAACTCGGCTCCAGAGATTGCCGGCGGAGCTCCGGCAGATTTACCGGAGGAACTTACGGCAACAGCCGTGCCTGAGACTGGAGAACAGCCGGCCCCGGATCCGGTAAAGCTGGCCTTTACGGCACAGCCGGGGGACGCTGCCGGACCTGGCAAGGCGCTGGCGGGCTTGCTGCAGAGCAGCCAGCCGACCGGCTCAACGGCGATCCTGCGAATGGAACGCTCCGGCAAATGGCTTATATGGAAGAAGAAGCTGCCGCTCGAGGCAACGCTGGAGAAGAGTAAGGAAGGTCGGATTGTATACCAATCCTACAATTCGGCGGTCTGTGCCTGCCAGCCCCCGGATTCAGCAGAGCTGAAGAAACAGGCGGCAGGATGGCAGGAGGACCAGGAGGAGCTGGCTGTGCTGTGGAGCGCCATGCGAGCCTATAAGAGCAGCAAGGGCGTGCTGCCGAAATCCCTTGGGGAGCTGGAGGCGCCGTTTCCGGGAAATTGGCTGGGGGGGACGACTCCGCTGATGAAAGCGAAGTTTGCCTCGCTGCGTGCGGCAGCTTCCCCGGCAGTCCCGCAGGTCCCGGCGGCTACTGCCAAGCCGGATACTGCCACGGCAACGGGGATTCCTGCAGCTGTCCAGGGCAGCAAGTCTCCTGAAGCAAGCGGTGATGCGGCGTCGGAAATGCCCTTTTTTACAGGACCGCTGACTATTATTGTAGATAAACAAAAACACCGCCTGGCAGTGACCAGCGGCTCGATAATTCTGCGGAACTATGAGATTGGACTCGGCGGCGACAAAACCCCTGAAGGGACTTTTACGATCACAGACAAGGTGGTCAATCCGAATGGCCATGACAACGGGGAATTCGGCAGCCGCGGGATGCAGCTCTCGGACAGCAACTATGCCATACACGGCACAAATGAGCCTGACAGCATAGGCAAAGATGAATCGCTGGGATGTATCCGGATGAACCGCAAAGATGTGGAGGAATTATTCGCCATGGTACCGATGGGAACGAAGGTTCAGATTACTAAAGGGGTTCTGCCTGAGGAGCTGCTGCTTCCGGAGGAAGCCTATCCCTCTGGAGCACCTCAAAATCAGACCAACCCCCACAAAGTCTACCACTGGCTGAATTAATTACCTGCTACAAGAAATAGAACAATAATAAGAAGAATCAGCAAGGCCAGACTTACACTAATCCACAGGATTGCTTTGCGGTTGACTTCTTCCTTCTTCTGCTGGAGTGTAGGAGGTTTGCGTTTAGTTGACATACTGGTCATCCTTCTTTCTCTCTTGATCGGTGATTACCCTTACATTGTAATGCGTTTGCAAGAAAAATACTATACTCTGCATTTCGCTCGCAGGCATCACCTGGGCAAAAAACTTTTCTTTTCTTCCCGAAACGGATAAAATTAAGAAGAAACCTATAGAAACGGGGAGTCGCGGGACATCACGTATTATCCCTTGAAGGAGCGAGAACGGTGCTGTATCGAAATTTAGGTAAACCAATTTTCTTTAAAATGGACCCGGAGAAGGCACATCATCTCGTCATAGGCGGTTTGAACAAAGCGGCCTTGGTTCCGGGCGGCAGCGCGGCCATGCGCTTGATGTACGGCGTTCCAGAGACAGCCGATCTTGCGGTAGACCTGTTCGGTCTGCATTTCCCTACTCCGGTGGGTCTTGCGGCAGGACTGGATAAGAACGCTGAAGCGGTGGGCGGCTTCTCATCAATTGGCTTCGGATTTATGGAAGTGGGTACGGTTACGCCCAAGAGCCAGCCGGGCAATGACAGCCCGCGGTTATTCCGTCTTCTTCCGGACGAAGCGCTGATTAACCGGATGGGCTTCAATAATGAAGGCGCAGAGGCTATGGCCCAGCGGCTGAAGGTGCTGAAGAAGCGCAGAATTCCTGTGGCGGTCAATATCGGGCGCAATAAAGTGACCCCAAATGAATCAGCACATGAGGACTACCGGCAGTGTATCCGTACGCTTTATCCGTACGGTGATTTTTTTGTGGTTAATATCAGCTCTCCGAATACACCGGATTTGCGGAGTCTCCAGCATGGCAGTGAATTATCGAACCTGCTGGCCCAAGTGAAAGAGGAAATGGAACTCCAGCGTGAGAAAAGCGGTATGGCCAAAAGTCTGCTGGTCAAGATTGCTCCTGATGTCAGCGACACCGAGCTTGAATATATGGTACATACACTTTCTGAAGCCGGTGTGGACGGCGTGATCGCTACGAACACCACGCTCAACCGCGAGGGGCTGAAGAGTGACAAAGCCGGAGAGACAGGGGGCCTCAGCGGCAAACCGCTGCGCGACCGTTCCACGGAGATTATCCGCAGCATTTATCACCAGACCGGCGGCAAGCTGCCGATTATTGGTTCAGGCGGTATTTTTACCAGCCAGGATGCTTATGACAAAATCCGGGCAGGTGCCAGCCTGGTTGAAATTTATACAGCTCTCATCTATGAAGGACCGGAGGTTAACCGTAGTTTGCATGCCGGACTTAGGCAGCTTCTGCGGCGGGACGGATTCCGTAATATCCTAGAAGCGGTGGGCGCTGATCATCACTGAAGGATGAATGGACAGGAGGACGAAGGCGATGGACGGCAGGGACTGGGGAACTTTTTTGCTTCCATATGAACAGACTGTGGAGGAACTCAAGGTTAAATTCAAGACGATGCGCTCGGAGCTCAAGAAGAGAGAGGAATATACGCCGATCGAGTTCGTAACCGGACGCGTGAAGCGGCTGTCCAGCATTCTGGAGAAGGCCAAGCGGCTGAATGTGAAGATGGAAGATCTGGAGACAGGTATTGAGGATATCGCCGGCATACGCATCATGTGCCAATTCGTTGAGGATATCCGCAGAGTGGCAGAGTATATCCGTGCCCGCAAGGATCTTGAAGTGCTTTACGAGAAGGACTACATCACCAATTACAAGGAAAGCGGCTACCGCAGCTTCCATATGATTATTAAATATCCTGTTCAGACGGCTCTGGGGCAAAAGATTGTACTCGCCGAGATTCAAATCCGCACACTGGCGATGAATTTCTGGGCAACCATCGAGCATTCGCTGAACTATAAATACCGTGAAAGCCTGCCCGATGAAATGCGGGTGCGGCTTAAGACGGCGGCAGAGGCCGCTTCCATACTGGACAGTGAAATGTCCAGCATCCGTGAAGAAATTCTGGAGGCTCAAAAAACCTTCGAAGAAAATTCCAATATGACGACTCAATTGCTCAAGGCGATTCATCAATTGTATTTCTATCATCTGGTGAACGAGGCGATTGAAAGCCAGGAACGTTTCAATGTGATCTGGCAGGCCCAGGATATGGATGCGATGAAGGAATTGCTGGACCATGTGCGTGAGCTGCTCTCTAATGCGAAGAAGGACAGTCTGCCGGATGGTCTATGAACCGCTCTATCTGGCGTACCTGGTCTATTTCAATAGAGACAGAGATTATTTCGAATGTCATGAGGTGCTTGAAGAGCTGTGGCTGGCCAAAGACCGTGATCCGCTGTACAAAGCACTTCTTCAGGTAGCGGTCGGGTTGTATCATTTCCGCAACGGGAATGTGCGCGGCGGGAGGATTATGCTGGGCGGGGCACATATTGTGCTGCAGAAGTATCCGGATGAAACACTGGGAATTCATCTTGCGAAGCTTGTACAGGAGACTGGTCAGTATGTCCGCAAGCTGGAAGGTTATGATGAACAGCCGTTTCCCTATTATGATCTGACCCTTGAAATTGCAGATCCCGGCCTGGAAGAGGCTGTAAAGATTGCAGCTGCCCGGATTATACCCAACTTGCCGCAGCGCAGGGGGCCCCAGCGGCCGGCTCACTCACCGCACCGCAAATGAAGCAATAAATACAGCAAGACAACAAGGAGCACTCCACCGGGGTGTTCCTTGAATTCTTCATTCCTACATTCAGAAACAAAAAGCAGGAGGAAAGCAACATGGCGGCACAATTGCCCGGCTCGTTCACGCAGCGGATGAAAGAACTGTTGGGAACGGAGTATGAACAATTTGCGGAGACCTACAAGGAAACTCCTTATGGCGGCATCCGCGCCAATACCTTGAAAATATCGGTGAAGGACCTGCTGGCGCTAGCACCTTTTGAGCTGGAGCCGATTCCCTGGTGTCCGACCGGATTCTATACCGGGGAAGGCGCCAGACCTGGCAAACATCCGTATTACCATACCGGCCTGTATTATATTCAGGAGCCGAGTGCAATGGCTCCTGTGGAGCTGCTTGATGTGCAGCCAGGTGACCGGGTGCTGGATTTATGTGCCGCACCGGGCGGCAAATCTACGCAGATCGCCGCTAAGCTGCAAGGCGAAGGTCTTCTGGTCAGCAATGATCTTCATCCGGAGCGGACCAAGGCTTTGGCCAAAAATTTGGAGCTTTACGGTGTCCGCAATGGCATTGTACTGAATGAAAGCCCGGAACGGATCGCAGCGGCATTCCCCGGGTTCTTTGACCGGATTCTAATCGACGCGCCATGCTCCGGTGAAGGCATGTTCCGCAAGGATGAAGACATGGTGAAGCAGTGGGAGCCGGGAACGCCGGAGAAATATGCGGCGATGCAGCGGGACATTCTTGTCTCTGCCGCTGCGGCGCTGAAGCCCGGCGGGACATTGGTCTATTCGACCTGCACGTTTGCGGTAGAAGAGAATGAGGGGACGATAGCCGATTTTCTGGCCGCACATCCCCGGTTCTCACTGGTTCCGGCAGGCGGCACAGGCTCTTTCGCCCCGGGGTTCGGCGAATTGCCGGAGACGGCCCGGCTGTGGCCGCATAAGGTCAAGGGCGAGGGACATTTCATGGCCGTGCTGCGCCATGATGGAAGCCTCGTTCCGGAAGAGGAAGGCGGAGACCGGGACATTGCGCTTGGGATCGCTGCGCGGAACAAGTCAGGCAAAGCATCACCTTCAGCTAAAGCAGCTGGAGGCAAAACAGAAAGAGGACGCGGCGGCAAAGGCGGCCGTGCATTCGGCAAATCCGGCAACGGCTCCGGCAGAGAACAGCAAAGCGTAGGAGAAGAGGCACTGCTTGCCGCTTATGCCGATTTCTTCAAGGAGCAGCTCGGCTGGCAGCCTGCGGGATATCCTGTATGGTTCGGCGAACATTTGTACATCTCGCCATTGCCGAAAGAAGCCTTGGATGGACTGAAGACGATCCGTCCAGGCTGGTATGTGGGCCATGTGCGCAGCGGCCGGTTTATTCCCGGGCATCCGCTCGCTACCGCCCTGCACCCGGAGGAGAGTTGCCGCAGTCTTTCCCTGTCCGGCAGCAGCGGTGAAGCGGTCTCCTATCTTAAAGGCGAAACGTTGTCCATTCCGGCTGAACGACTGTCTGTGAAGTCAGGCAGTGTACTCAAAGGGTATGTGCTGGTCTGTATCGACGGGTACAGCGCAGGCTGGGCGAAGTGGCAGGACGGAATGCTGAAGAATGAATATCCGGCTGGCTGGAGGTGGACATAGGCATGGGGGCATCGGGAAATAACGCTAAGAAACAACGGATCGATAAAGTGCTGTCCCATATGGGCGCAGGTTCCCGCAGTGACATCCGCAAGCAGGCGAAGCAGGGGTTGATTACTGTTAATGGGATTGTGGTAAAGGACAGCGGGTTTCATGTTGACCCCTATCTTGACAGGGTAGAGCTCAATGGGGAGCCGATTCTGTACCGCGAGCATATCTATCTGATGATGAACAAGCCCCCGGGCGTCTTGTCTGCTACAGAAGACAAACGGGACCGGACTGTTCTTGATTTATTGAAGCCGGCGTATGCGCAGTTTGAGCCGTTTCCGGTCGGGAGACTGGACAAGGATACGGTTGGACTGCTGCTGCTTACCAATGACGGCAAGCTCGCCCATGAGCTGCTGTCCCCGCGAAAACATGTGCCGAAGACGTATGAGGCTATCGTGGAGGGCGAAGTAGACGCAACGGATGTGGCTGCATTTGCCGCCGGTGTGGAGCTGGAAGATGGTTATGTGACTCTCCCGGCACAGCTGAGTATCCTCGGCAGGGAGCGCGGCAGCAAAGTCACCTCGCAAATCTCCCTAACCATTACCGAAGGGAAATTCCATCAGGTGAAGCGGATGTTTATTGCGGTAGGCAAAAAAGTGACGTTTCTGAAGCGGGTGTCTATGGGGGAGTTGAAGCTGGACGAAAGCCTGCCATT
Organism: Paenibacillus sp. FSL H3-0321; assembly: GCF_038002865.1. Lineage (NCBI taxonomy): Bacteria > Bacillati > Bacillota > Bacilli > Caryophanales > Paenibacillaceae > Paenibacillus > Paenibacillus sp. FSL H3-0321. The sequence goes on from NZ_JBBODH010000001.1 coordinate 7,109,928, forward strand.
GGGCGCTTGCCGGGAGTTGACGGCAGAAGAGCTGAGTCTGCTCGGTGCAGACGGCCGGGAAACATGAGAAATAGCCCCGCTGCTGATTTAATACCGGCTTAATTAAAGTACGTGTTTTAGTTGACGGGGGTTTTGTAAGCTTGCATATATAGATATAAAAGACAGACAAGGATGGTGGGGTATGAGATACAAACTGATTGCGCTGGATGTAGACGGAACACTGTTGAATGATGATCACCACTTAAGTGATGAGAACAAAGAGGCAATTGCTGAGGTTACGCGGCTAGGCGGCCAGATAGTATTATGTACAGGCCGCAGCCCGCAGAACTCGATTCCATTTATGGAAGAAATGGGCCTGTCGGGGTATGTGCTGGGCCACAACGGAGCGGCAACGGTCCGTGTCAATGACCGCAAAGTGCTGCATCAATTCGGGCTGGATGCCCGTGGACTCGACCCTTACATTGATTATTGCCGGCAGCGTGATATCCATTTCGATGTTAATACCGCTTTTGATATGTACGTCGATAATGTGGAGAATCTGACCCAAGAGGCTAATTTTATGTACGAGCACTTCCGGATTATGCCTGCTTCACTGCCGGCCTGGGATGATTTCCGTGAACCGATTGTGAAATTTACGGTTTTCACCCAGTCGGACATTCTGGATGAAGCACAGCGTGAATGGGGCACTTGGACGCAGCAGTACAACATTTTGCGCAGCGGCGAATTTTTTGTAGACTTCATGCATCCCGAGGCCTCCAAGGGGAACGCACTGATGAATCTGGCTGTGCAGCTTGGGATCCCTCAGGAGGAAGTCTTATCAATCGGGAATTATTATAATGATATTTCGATGCTTACCTACGCTGGACTGGGTGTTGCGATGGACAATTCACCACTCGAGGTCAAAGCAGCGGCAAACGCGGTTACTGGAACCAACAACGACAGCGGGGTCCGTGACGCGCTGGTGAAGTACTGCCTATCGTAATGCTTGAGAAAGTATGAAGTAAAAGTGTGAAGAGTGAAGTGTGAAACTAAGTGTGGAAGCATAGACTAGTGCCCTGAGGCGCTGGTTTATGCTTTTTTTCTGCTTAATTGATCTGCTTTATCCAATCTGCGATGACAGATAAAACATTGCTAGATATAAACAGCCGTGAACTAGAAATGCAAAAAAGCGGCTGCACCGCCCCTTAAAGGGACGGCGGGCCGCTTGGTACCACTGTGTGTTGCTGCTCGATCGGAATTAGACAAACAACGAACGGGAAATGATGACAAGTAAAATAAAGAGCACCAAAATCGCACCGGTCGATGTGAAGCCTGGATGTGCACCCATGTCTGATTCCTCCCTTAACTCATGTCTAGTTCCCATGCCGCGCAGTTATGCTGCGGCGTCCTTGGGATAATGTCATCATATGCCGGGGGAGGCATCAGGAACTGGTTAGTTGCCTATTGCTCGTCAATATGGGCTTTTAAGATCCGCAGCCCTTTGGGCAGGTGGTTCTTCAGTTGACCGGAGCTGGCTTTGCCCCAGCCAACGGGAAGTCCATCAACGGTGACCAGTGTCCAGCCATGCAGCTCAGCCGGAACCGGCAGGCTCTCCCCGCGCAGCCAGGCCTGAATTTCATGACTATCGGCCGGAAGGTCCCAGCTACGTGCAGCTTGACTGGGCTGAAGAGACATTGCCAGAGCATGGGCCGGTTCGATCCGGTTTTTCTTCAGATGGGCCACATGCAGCCCGGCCCGCGGGATTTTGAGGCCTTCGAGCAGACCGGTATGCAGGCTATCGTTAAATGTCTCCGGGAGCAGGTACAAGGATTCTCCAAAGAGCAGAGGTACACCCTGGCCGGTGAATCCTGGCAGATGCTCCGCTGCCCAGCCCAGAAACTGCTGGTAAGCATCGCGTACGGAGGAGGTTGTTCGCGGGCTGTTTTTGCCCCGTCCGCTGCCCCGTTTACTGCGGCTATTCGCAGTTTCTTCTGCAGGTGCCTTGCGCAGCAGGGCGACGAAATGTCCTTCGCCTTTCTCCAGATGCGGCCAGAGGCGTTTCCCGGCAATCAGCTCCATATCGGGATAGTGCTCTATAAACCGGGCGATGGTATCTTCATTCTCGCTGCGGTTGAAGGTACAGGTCGAATACGCCAGACTGCCGCCCGGTTTCAGCATGATATAGGCATCCTGCAAAATATCCCATTGTCTTGCCGCACACATCTCGACATGGCCCGGAGACCATTCGCTTACAGCAGCGGGATCTTTGCGGAACATACCTTCACCAGAACAGGGGGCATCCAGCATAATCCGGTCGAAGACCTGCGGGAAACGCCGTGACAGCTCCCCCGGAGCTGCACTGGTCACCAGTGCGTGGGAGATGCCGTGGCGTTCGACGTTTTCGGCCAGAATTTTGGCCCGCTCGGGGTGGATCTCATTGGACACAAGCAGACCTTGTCCCTGCATTAGAGAGGCGATATGTGTCGTCTTTCCGCCGGGAGCGGCGGCAAGATCGAGCACCGTCTCACCGGGAAGCGGCCCCAACAGCTCGGCCGCGGACATTGCCGAGGGCTCCTGAATATAATATAGTCCGGCGGTGTGGTAGGGATGCCGTCCGGGCCGGGCCGGATGTTCGTAGTAATACCCTGAGGGGCACCAAGGTACCGGTGTAAGGCCGAATAAGGAAACCGCATGTTCGGCAGCGCGGATGCCGGTTCCAAGCTGGCTTTTTAAAGTGTTGAATCGCAGACCCTGGGTCCGCAGCAAAGTATAGCTTTGCAGAAAAGCGTCCGCCTCCTGCCCCAGCATTTCTCTCATGGCAGTGGTATAAGCGGCGGGCAGCTGTTCTTCCGTCATCATTCATTCTCCTCTTGTCAAAATCAATTCAGGCTCAAGCGTTCTTCTTGGTTGCTGTTTCAGGTGGATACCGATAAAATCAAGGTAGGGGACCTTAGCGTACCAGTAATTGTACATATTTATTACTATATCATAATTGCCGGGTCTCACTGTAATCAGGGCAATTGTAAAGGGGATGTACCAGATGAACTTGCTGCAAGCGCTATTCTTCCCGCCGGAACAGCCCGGTGGTGTTTCTTCAATGATTCCTTATCTCCAGGAACGTTTCCGTTCCAGCCGCTGGGATATGGATCTCTTCTGGTTGCCCAAACGGATTCGCGGCAAGGGGCGCGAAGAGATTGTATTTGAGACCTTTGATTGGACTAAGTATGGCGAAAGTCCGGTTGTACAAAAATATATTCAGACCTACCGCGATTATATATGGTGGACGAAGCTGCGGATGAGCAAAAAGTATGATCTGATCCATGCCCATCATCCGATTGCCGGTCTGGCGATGAAAAAGATCTATCCGGAAATCCCGCTGATCCAAACCCTGCATTCCAGCTATGAACGTGAGCTGATTCTGAATGGAATCATTGAAGAAGGCGGTCCGGAGCATCAATTTCTTGTCTCGGTATACCGTGAGCTGGAGCATGTCAGTGACCGCCTGATGACGGTTTCACGCTCTTTTGCCGATTATTTAGCGCCATATATTGACCAGCCCTCGAGCGTTGGCGTCATTCCAAACGGCTTCGATGAGAAAAGATTCAAGCCTGTTCCGCATGACAACAGCATCCCGCAATTGGTGACCGTAACCCGGCTTGTACCGGCCAAAGGGATAGATACGTTGTTTAAAGCTTGTGCCGAGCTGAACAAACGGGGCCATGAGTATGTGCTGCACATCATTGGGGATGGTCCCAGCCGCGGTGAGCTGGAGTCATTAGCCCAGAATCTGGGCATTTATAATGAGACGATTTTTTACGGATACACTTTGCATCCGGAAGAATTCATGCCTTTTTTTGATATTTTTGTACTCCCTTCACGCGCGGAGGCCTTTGGCTCGGTGTTTGCGGAGGCGGCGCTCAGCTGTCTGGCTCTTGTCGGCACGAATGTGGGAGGGATTCCGGAACAAATTGAGGACGGGGTGAACGGACTTCTGGTCAATCCTGACGATGAGGTGGCATTGGCGGATGCGCTGGAAAAAGTAATCAGCGATCCGGGTTACCGCTATGAGCTGTCCCGTTCGGCTTGGGATAAAGCAAAAAGCCTGTATTCGCTGACCCGGGTGGCCAATGAGCTCAAAAAAACCTATCTGCAATATCAGCCGGGAACGAGAGGGTGAGCAGATGATTCCTTTTCGTTTCCTGCATGCCGCGGATCTGCACCTAGACAGCCGTTTTGCCGGATTGGCGCAGCTTCCGCAGGCTATACGCTCCTATTTACGGGAGTCCACCTTCGCCGCCCTCGGGCGGCTTGTTAACGTAGCCGTTCATGAAGAAGTTGATTTTGTGGTCATCAGCGGGGATGTGTATGATATCTCCGATGCTTCGCTGCAGGGCCAGCTGCGGTTTCAGGAAGCGTTGCAGGAATTGGGAAGGCATGGCATCCAGGTCTTTCTGATTCATGGCAACCATGATCCGCTCGACGGGCCGCGTCTGGCAACAGAACCGCCAGAGCATGTTACTGTATTTAGTTCCGGAGAGCCGGGACAGGCCATCGCCCGCCGCCGGAGCGACGGGAAGGAGGCTGCTGTAGTCAGTGGAATTTCCTATCCAACAGCAAAGGTAACGGAGAATACTGCCTTGAAATTTAGCCGCAGGACGGGAAGCAGCCTGTTTCATATTGCGCTGCTACATGGCAACGTGGATGGGGATCTTCAGCACGAAACCTATTCCCCCTGCACCCGCAAGGATTTGATCAGCCGGGGATTCGACTATTGGGCGCTGGGACATATACATAAACGCAGTATTCTGCATGAGCGTCCGTCTATAGTGTATCCGGGCAATATCCAGGGCCGCAGCATTAAAGAGACCGGACCCAAAGGTTGTTATGTAGTGGATGTGGATGAAGCAGGATCTGCATCTCTCCAGTTTCATGAACTGGATTCCGTCCGCTGGCAGGTGCGGGAGATTTCCATTGAAGGCTTAGAGGATGAGGTGAAATGGGTTGAAGCTGTCGAGCAGGCAGTTGAGGAAATCAGGAATGGGCTTCCGCAAATGATGTCGGTTGTGCGCTTTCGGCTTACGGGCAGGGGAGGCGTGCACAGGGTATTGGCAGAAAAGGGTGCAGCGGATGATTTGCTCTCTGAGCTGCAGCGGCGTGAAGCGAAACGTGCGGAGCGGAAAGAATATGCCGGTCTCGTGTGGACCGAGGGTTTCTCGGTGGAAACGGGTCTGGCGATAGACCGGGAACGCCTGCTGCGGGAAGATAGCTTCCTGGGTGAAATGCTGAGGCTGTCGGGGCGCAGCGGGGAGACGACGGAAGGACTGGATGAACTGATCGGAAGTGCATTGAAGCCGCTCATGGAGAACCAGGAGCTCCGCAGACTGCTGTCCTCGGCAGATGAAGAGGAGAAACGGGGCTGGCTGAAAAGCGCGTCAGAGCTGGGGATTACACTGCTTAGCGGGGTGGAAGAGACCGCTGAGGGGGAGAAAGCAGACATCAGACTGCCAGGTGCAACGGATACAGCCAGCGAAGGGACCGGGCATTCTACCGACCGGCAGGAGCGGGGGAGTACAGGATGAAGATACAGCATGTGCAGATCGGAGGCTTCGGGCGTCTGCATAACCGGGAACTGGAGCTGCAGGAGGGCGTAACCGTTCTGTTTGGACGTAATGAGGCTGGTAAAAGTACTACGATGCAGTTCATCCGGGCGATGCTTTTTGGGATCCCGACCAGGGTGAATCTGGCGGAAAGGTATGAGCCGACACAGGGTGGTCTGCATGGCGGCATGCTGACGGCGAATGACGAGCAGGGAGGCCTATGGAGAATCCGCCGTTACGCCGCAGGTGGAGAGACGGCGGGACGCAGCGAAAAGCTGAATATTACTGTCAGCTATCCGGATGGACGGTCCGAGGAAGTGGGGCAAGCGGAAATGGAGCGCCGTCTGCTCGGCGGCATTTCCAGAAGCATGTTCCGGCAGCTGTTTGCCGTATCGCTGGACGAGCTTCAGGAGCTTGGGGCACTGCAGTCCGAGGAGATGAGCAGCTATTTATTCCATGCCGGGATGGGCGGCGGCGGCGAAATTATGCGGGCCGAGCGGCGATTGATTCAGGAAGCCGAGAAGCTGTATAAGCCGCGCGGCAAAGTGCAGGATGCGGCCAAAATCCTGCAAAGCATCGACAAGCTGGAACGTGAAATGGCTGAGAGCCGTTCTTATCTTCCCCGGTATAATGAGAATACTGCAGCTTTGGATAATGCGCAGCTGGAGCTGGCGAGGCTGGAAAAGTTGCGGACTTCCACCGGGGAGATGCTGGTCAAACTGCGGAAGGTGCAGGACATCCGCGAGCTGTGGCTGAAGTGGCGGGAAGCGGGGCTGGAGCTGGCAGAGCTGCCGGTGATTGAGGTCTTTCCGGAGAACGGTGCAGTTCGCTGGCAGTCCCTTGAAGGGGAGACCCGCAGCAGCGAAGCAGCGGTATTCCGCATGGAGCGTCTGGAGCAGGAGCTTATCGCTGAGCTTGCCCAACATCCGCCGGATCTGTTGCTGATTGCTCAAGGACCGGCACTTGAGCGTCTGGACCGCCGGCGTTCCAGTTATGAGGACCGGAGGGCGGAACGGCAGCGTCTCACGGGCGAGCTTGCTGCGCTGCATGAGCATCTGGAGCGCATCCTGCGCGGGATTGGCGCAGGCTGGAGCCTAGCCGAGCTGGCGGACTTCTCCGGTGCGGCGGCGGATCGTGAAGCCGCACGGCGCTTCGCGGCATCCTTCGCCGGGTATGACCGGCGAATGGAAGCGCGTGAGGCGGAGCGGCAGAGCCTCCGCTCCCGTCTCGCCGCCGCGGGCGCTGCGCTGCAGGCGGCGGAACGTTCGCTTGCGCGCGAGCACGCAAGCGGCGCCGCGGACTTCGCGGGCCTCGCCCCGCGCAGCCCGCGTGAAGTGCTGCAGCTGTGGGACGAGCTGCAGCAGGCCGCCGAGCGCTGGCGCGAAGCGCAGCTCGGCGGGGCAGGGCCGCTGCGCGGCCCCAGCGCCGGTGGCGGCCCCAGCGCCGGTGGCGGCTCCGGCGCGGGAGAGCGCCGGGCTGCGCTGTACCGGCGCTTGCTTGCGGCAGGCGCAGCACTGACGCTGCTGCTGCCGGCTGCGCTGTACCTGACCGGTGCGCCGCCGGTCAGCGCCTGGACCGCGCTCGGCCTGCTGGCCGCCGCGGACCTCGCCCTTTGGGCCGGTCTGCGCGCCGCGCGCAGACCGGGAACGTCCCCGCCGGAGCATGGCGGGGACGGGAGCGTGGCCGCAGCGGAGATGCTGCGGCTGCGCGGGCTGCTGCTCTCCGGTGCGGAGCCGGAGAGTGCTTTAAGCCGGCCGGGCCGCAGGCCGGCGGCAGCGCCCAGCCCTGAAGCAAGCGGGCTGGAGGCTGGCATGAAGGAGCTTCGCAGGCTCATGGAAGCCTGGAATGCCTGGCGGCAGCGGGTGGAACGGCTGGCCGGGGAGCGGGAAACCTGCCTGACAGAGGTAGAGACACTCTCCGGGCAGGAGCGGGCGCTGGCCGAAGAGATGGACCGTGCAGAGGCTGAATTTACCCAGCTGGATGAGAGCTATGAAACATGGCTGCGCCAGCATAGATTGCCGGAAGGCTTGTCGCCCGAAGGGCTGCCGGATATATTCGCCAGAGTGGAGCAGGGGAACGAGCTGCTGCGCCAGGAGAGTAAGCTGGCGGCACGGCTTAAGGAGCTGCAAGAAGAGTGTGCTGCTTATGAGCAAGAATGCCTGAATTTATGGCATGAGGCAGCGCCGGGGGGCGAACTGTCATCAGCTGCCGCCGACAACGCTGCAGCAAGCACAGCAGATCCCTCGGGTTTGCTGCCATTCGTAAATACTGAGGTTTTATTCCTGAACGATACAGCAAGTACAGGTAATACACGGGTTCTGCCATTAATAGAACCTGTCGCTGGAACTGCCGCGCTCACTTTGCTGAGCTGGCTGGAGATCAGAAAGCGGGATTGGGACCAGCTCAAGACGGAACTGCTCCGCCGGGAAGCTGCCCAAGAGCGGCTGCATGAAGTACAGGCGGATCTTGCCGGGGGCCGTCAAGCACTTGAGGTATTGAATGAGCGCAGCGGCAGATTGCTGCAGGAGGGCGGTGCTACGGACGGCGAGGAATTTCTGCGCCGTTCGTCAGCCGTGCAGCGGCGTCTGGAGCTGACCAGATCGATCCGCCAGTGGGAGCTGGCCATGTTCGGCGGATGGGAGAACGGGGAAGCGGTTGAACTGCAGAAGCTGCTGGAGCATCATGATGCTGCTGCGCTGGAGCGGGAACGGTCAGCAGCGGAGGATACTGCGGCAAATATTGAGGAAGAACGCAATGCGCTGCTTCAGCACCGGGGCAAACTGCTGCAGGAGCGCGAGTATTTGAAGGAGCGCTGCCTGGAAGACACAGTCCTCCAGCAGTTGGAGGAGCAGCGGGCGGCACTGAAGCTTCTGGCCGGACAGTATGCTGTATCAGCCTTGGCGGCCGAACTGATGGGAAGGACACGCCGCATCTACGAGCAGGAGAAGCAGCCGCAGGTACTGCAGCTGGCTTCGGCGTATTTCAACAAGCTGACGGAAGGGGAATACCTGAGAATCGTGATGACGCTTGGGCACAAGGAGTTGAAGGCGGAGCATAAGGATGCCGGGCTTCTGGACAGCGGACTGCTCAGCCGGGGAACGGCGGAACAGCTGTATCTGGCTATCCGTCTGGCCCTGGCAGAGACGATGACCCGCCAGGCCAGCCTGCCGCTGCTCTTCGATGACCTGTTCGTCAACTTTGATGAACGCCGCCTGCATGCGTCACTGGCACTGATCGGTGAATTGTCGGTTTCCCGGCAGATTGTCATGATGACCTGCCACCGGCATGTAGCCGAAGCGGCTGCACGTTTGATACCGGCAGCCGCTGTGATCTCTGTATAGAAGCTGTACGGCTGCGAACCAAGCGGCCGTACGGCTCTTTAAATTAAAAGAAATTATATGCTTCACGCTATAAATTATCCTTCTATTTCTCGCTGAAGTGGATTCATCCGGAGGGAATAGTTGCTTCATCCTTCCAGCTGTTATTTCCGTGTGATCCGAATCACCGGTTTGACAGCTACAATGGTGATGGCTTTGCCTTCCGGGCCGGAAGGGTCAGCTATCCGGGGCGGAGGAGACATAGGCGCGCGCAGCAGCATAATAACCCAGACTAGCGCCAAGGCACCGAATATAGGGTAGAAAACTCCCAATAGTGAGCTGAAGCCAAATTGGCTGAATAAATAACAGATCAGCATCAGCAGGGGAGTGACGAGGGACGGGGCGATTGGCAAATGCTGTTTAAGCTGTACTCCGACTCCATAGATATTGGCCACAAAAGTGCTGAAGATTTCCAGAAAGATCAGCAGCAGATAAATGCTCTGCACAAGGGGGCCTAGCCGGAAGGCAATGCTGCCCATAGGGATTTCAAACTGCAGGATGCCAGGCATTTGCGAGCTCATGGCAAAATGAGCGGCCAGCAGCATGAACCCGATCCCTGCCCCGCCGAGGATGCCGCCCCGCACCAAGGATTTTTCTTCATCGGTATGGCGGGCCAGCGGAACAAGCACGGCTTGGGCCATCCCGAGGTTGAAGGCGGTATAGAGCAGCGGCGACATCCACGCCCCGAAGATGCTGCGATCGGTTTCAAGGAACAGAAAGCGCCCTGCTCCCGGCACACCGAGCGTATTGGAAATGATGATTAGCGACAAAGTAAGCATTAAGGGCACGACAACACTGTTGATTTGCAGGATACCGGAAATTCCGCGTTTCAGTAAAAAGTATGAGCCGAATATTGTAATCAACAGACCTGCCTGGAACGGCAATCCCAAATTCTCCTGAAATATTGCCCCTGCCCCTGCCAGCATGATGCTGTTGACTGCGACGAGAACGATCAAGGTAAAGAGGCTGATGCTGCTGCCAACCCGCTCGCCGAAGAGATGGCGGTTAAAGTCTTCATAAGAATCGGCTTCGATGCGCCGGGCAATCACCATCATCTTGGTGCCCAGCCAAATAAAGAGCACCGTCGCGAGCAGAATGGTTAATACCGCCCAGTGGCCGTACCGGGTGAAAAACCGGAGGATTTCCTGGCCGGTGGCAAAGCCGGCGCCTACAATGGTGCCAATATAAGTGAAAGCGATTTGCAATGTGCGGACATGGGATTTCATGGCTCGCCTCCTTCAATGCTATGAATATAAAAAATGGGCACCGCCCGCAGGATTGCCTTGTGCAGTCCGTATAGTACAGGTTATGATGAGGAACAGAAGGACATGACTTCCGCCTAATGGCAAATGGGTGTATTAGAGTGGAATGTCTGAAATTATAAAGGGTAATGGAGGTTCAAAGTTATGGAAGTATTGAAACAGCGGATTTTGCAGGAAGGGGTCGTCGTTTCGGATCAGGTGCTGAAACTAGACGGTCTGCTCAACCATCAGGTGGATCCCATGCTGACGATGGAAATGGGACGGGAGTTTGCCGGGAGATTTGCGGACGCAGGAGTTACGCGGGTAGTTACCGTGGAGTCCTCGGGTATTGCCGTGGCATTTGCCACCGCTTATGAAATGAAGGTGCCGCTTGTATTTGCCCGCCGCAAAAAAACATTGCTCGCCGATCCTGATGCTTTGTGCGAAAGAGTACCATCGTTCACCAAGGGAATCGTTACTGATATTATGTTGTCCCGCCAGTATATCTCCCCGGATGATAAGATTCTTTTTATTGATGATATTATCGCCAATGGTGATGCAGCACGCGGACTGATCAAGATCATCCAGCGCTCGGGGGCCGAACTGGTGGGACTGGGCGTAGTAGTGGAAAAAAGCTTTCAGGCAGGAGCCCGCACCATCCGGGAACAGGGCATCCGTCTGGAGTCGCTGGTCAGAATTATGTCTCTAAGTGAAGGAACAATAGTCTTTGGCGACTAAGCAGTGGCAATTAATAGGTGTATAGCCTATTTTTAAAACATCTGCTTTTCACCCTATGACTTTTCCTTTATAATAAACATTAGACATAGGAGAGGAGGCGTCACAATGGGGAAAGAACCGGTGACAGAGCAATTCTTTATAGATAAATTATCCGAGGCCAAGGATCATTTCGAGCGTGCGCTGGATTGTAAACACACGGAGTTCGACGATCTGTATCCCTATATGATTGAACATCCTCAATTTTTCTGGTACAAACGTTATGTAGCCTGGTCGGAACTTTTGACAATCACAGGTTTGTGTAAAGAACTGGATTTCAACTGGAAACAGAACTTCAGTGATCATCAGGTTGAATATCTGGAAGAACGTGTGATGTCCGCTAAAGTTCTTGATTTCTGGTTTGAGAAGAATGAAGCGCTGATATAGTATCTTCATAAGACATACAGAATTGCTTTCTAGTAAGGAACTGAGGCCCAGATGATTTATCATTCGGGCCTTTTTCATGAGTGAATTGCGGGAGACAATGGACAAGCTAACTAACGGAGAGAGGGGAGTATTACCACATGATCAGTGATGAACAGTTGGATGCGTACCGGATATCCGGAGAGAAAATACGTGTCGTACGTGATGCGTTGGAGAGCAATGACGTCAAGGGTATTGTACTGGCCTGGGACGAGTCACAGGTAATGGTGCGCCGTCCCAATAAGCGGGTAGTGAAGCTTGACCGTAATTACGTGTATCAGCCTTTCTCGGAGCCTAGACAAGATCCGGACAATATATAAGCAACTCACAGCATGACAGCCCTTGTCCGGTTATGGATAAGGGCTGTCATTATTTATATACTTCATTATGCTATTAGATGGACATAGCCATCTGTTCGACGCTGTCTTCCTTAGGGAGAACAGTGAGCTCGGGATTTAATCCGAGATAAGCGCGCATGCGCAGCATCATTTCATTGCGGAATCCAGGCCACGGGATGTTGATCTCTCCCACATAACCGCGGCAGGAATATTGTGCTTCAACGCCGCGCTGATCCTGGCGGATGGTGGTGATCTTCAAATGATGTGAAGCCAGCTCACGGGTTACCTCTTGCAGCATTAGCGAGGTCTTCTTGGTTGCGCTGGACACCAGTTCCATGTAAAGCTGAGGCGTCTTAAACAGACCACTCTTGCCGATCACCCGGCAATCCCGTTCAAATACTTTATGAATAAACGTTAGCAGCAGATAGCTTCTGACAAGGGACAATTCGTCTTTGGTTATATCTTCAGGAATAGCTGGTGTGATTAGTGTACTTCTCTTGGTAGTCGCCATTATAAATCACCTCATTTATATTATGCGAACCTTTGTTCTTATTATACCTCTTATTCATCAATAAAAGCAATATTTAACCAAAAATTAATGAAACCAATGAAAAATTAAAAAAGATTGACTCTGATTTCTCAGTATGATATGATATATCTTGTGACCGCGAAAGCGAGTCATCATAATATGCGGTCATGGCGGAATTGGCAGACGCGCTGGCTTCAGGTGCCAGTGGTAGCAATATCGTGGAGGTTCGAGTCCTCTTGACCGCATCGTGCTTTACAAAGAAAACCCTTCCTAGGAAGGGTTTTCTCTTTTGTCTGGCTTAGTATATTTAGGCGAATTGAACGTGCCGCCAGCGTTAGTTGCCTTTTCTCCTGGCATGTGAACGTCTTTGTTCAGCTCTTATGGAGTATAAGAACCCGGGGCAAGAAAACAGGGATGCCTATTGATTTCAAGGAGTGAAAACGTTATTATATGACTATAAAGTCAAAAACGGTCATAGAGTATTAAGGAGGCGGCATGGCGAAGAAATTTAGCGATAAAGAAAAGGAGATCATACAGGAAAGGCTCCTAAGCAAGGCTGAGATATGCTGGGGAAAGTATGGAATTAAAAAAACCAGCGTGGACGAGCTCGTCAGAATGGCGGGTATATCAAAAGGTGCCTTTTATTTATTTTATCCATCAAAAGAACTGCTTTTTTTCGATGTTCTTAAAAACGTTGATAAACGTATAAAGAATGCAATGCTTGAAGCATTAAAAACCTCTAATGAGCCCCCAAAGCAGAGTTTTATCCAGGGTCTTAAGCAAATGTTTATAGAGGTCCAGAAAAACCCGTGGATTCTAAATCTTCAAAACGGTGATTACGAGCTTCTGATCCAAAAGCTGCCGGAAGAAACCGTTAAAGAACATCTATCGGATGACGAGGACGAAATCTCAATGCTCTTAAAGTACCTTGAGGTTGAATGTGATATAGGCTTTGTATCATCTGCTATGAGGGCGATATTTTTCACAGTACTTCATAAAAATGAGATTAGCGGAGAGCATCATGAAGAAGTGGTGCATTTCTTTATCGAAAGTCTTGCGGAGAGGATTTTTGAAGGGAGGGTGGAGCGATGAAGTCAATCTATAAAAGTCCCTTGGGTAAAGAAAAAATACTTCACATCTATGACAAGCTGCAATCCCGGCTGGATACGAAATTTGAGAGCAGATACGTGGATACGCGATTTGGCAAAACCCATATTTTAGTCGGGGGTGATGAAACGGCACCACCCTTAATCTGCTTTCATGGAGGAAATGTAGTAAATCCAATAACGCTCAAGTGGTTTGAACCTCTCTCTAAGATCTATCGTATTTTTGCGCCAGATACCATCGGACATCCGGGCAAAAGTGATGAAATCCGGCTCAATCCCAAAACAAATGAATATGCTGAGTGGGTTTGTGATTTTATGGATGGTCTGGGTCTAGCGAAGGCGAAATTTATTGGACCCTCGTACGGAGGCGGAATACTTATACGTTTGGCTGCCTACGCACCTGAGCGTATTGAAAAAGCAGTATTTCTTGTACCTTCAGGTATTGCGGGAGGTAAAATGATGGGCATGATGAGGAAGATACTTATTCCGCTCGCTGTATATAAAGTGATTTCTACCGATAGAAATTTATATAAGGCTTGTGCAGCAATGTTCGACGATGAAATCCATGAAGATTTGTTGTTGCAGATACAATACATATATGATTATGTCCGGTTGGAAACGGTATTTCCCAAGTATGCAACCAAGGAAGAATTGATGGCGTACACCGCACCTTCCTTACTAATTGTCGCTGATCAAGATATATTTTTCCCTGCTGAACAGGTTGTTCCAAGGTCGAAAGAGATTTTTAATCATCTGCAAAAAATTATTGTCCTGGAAAATGCAAGCCATTTTCAAAACAACAGAAATCTTGAAACTATTATTAAGGAAATAGAGAATTTTTTTAAATAGTTCTGCCCGTATTAGCAGGCTCTTGATTTGGTAGTGATGCCATCAAGGGCCTTTTTTGTATTTATTAGAGTTATGAGGAAATGGAAAGTGTGCTTTACATTGAAAAAGGTGAATGCTATTATTATGGAAAGTTAACTTTCCGTAATCAGTGAGGTGAAAGCATGGAAAACAGATTGGAGCAGCTTCGCAAGGAGCGGGGGATCAAGCAGGAGGAGCTTGCCGAGGCATTAGAAGTTTCGCGGCAGACCATTGGTTCGCTCGAAAATGGGAGATACAATCCGTCCATTATTCTAGCCTTTAAAATTGCCCGCTATTTCAAGCTGGCCATTGAAGATATTTTTATCTATGAGGAGGAATCGGAATGAAAATGAACAAGACAGTTTGGCTGTTTACTATTCTGCTGCTGCTTGGAGGTATTTTGACTGTAGCCGGACTTCTGGTGATTGATGAAAGTACAGAAAAGCTTGCCGGAATATGTGTGGGGATAGGCTCGGGGCTGTTCAGTATGAGTGCCGCTAATCTTATCGTTCAAGGGTATTACCAGAAGCACCCCAAGCTCAAAAAGCAGGCTGTGATTGATTTCCGCGACGAACGCAATACAGCTATCCGGATGAAAGCCAAGGCCAAAGCCTTCGATATTATGTTTGTGGTCATGATTGCACTGCCGTTTCTGTTTATCTTTGCAGGAATTTCTCTATGGGTGGTGTTGACTACCATTGGCCTTTATTTATTTGGCTATTTTACGCAACTCTTCTACATGATTAAATACAGCAAACAGATGTAGCCGATCTGGGAGAAGCGGAAATACAAGGGGTTACTCAACACTGGAGGAAGATCACAATGGATGATGCTGCGAAGAACAGGATGCATTGGGAATTAACCTATATATTTTTTCTTACGGCGCTGATAACGACATTGGCGGGAATTGTCCGTGAGTTGCCACATGCGATTGCCATTGCCGGATTCACAGCTGCGTTTGCGGCAAATATTTGGATCTGGAAGAAGAGTATCAGCCGGACTGTTATTTATCTGCACAATGGTTTGAACATCGTCTGCGCACTGTTTCTTGCGTATATGCTGTCAGCCTACATATTCGTCTCGGAGAGTGCGATTATTGGTGCTGCCCTCGGAGTGGTGGTAATGGATGTGTTTAGTTTCACCAAGAGAGGGCGGTTCACACTTAATGCCAAACTAATGGGACAAAATAATACAGCCGTGCGGCTGTCCATCTGTCTTCCGGTTCCCGGGAAACGGGGGCTGATTCCGGTCATCGGTGTGGGGGATTTGGTCTTTTATTCGATGCTGACAATGGTTGCATTGAAATCGGACAGTGAGTCCGGCCTGTTATTTGCTGTATTGCCCATTCTGGCAGGACAGCTGCTGAACATTGCCGTGATTCTTGCTGTTAAAGATAAAAAGGGATTCAAAGGCTTCCCGGCAACCTTAATGCCCGGATTGTTGTTTATTGGTTTTTATTTTACAGGTATCCCGGCATAAAAAGCGGCTTCCAGACCCCGGGGACTTGCCCGGGGTCGGAGCAATATACCGTCTGCAGATAGCGGCTTACCGAAGTCAATTGCTGTTCAACCAGCACTTCTTTGATCTCGGAAGGTTTGGTTGGGATCGAATGTCCGGCAGCTTCCATGAAACGTTCAATGGGCAGCAGCATCCCGCAGCTCTTGCGGTAAGACATCCGGTGCGGATAACGGGGGGAGCTTCCGGAGTCATATTTGGACAGCCTGATATGCTCAAAATGATCACTCAGCAGTTCATAGGCCGAGAATTTCAGGATGGCAAAATGTTCGCCGGGTTCTCTGCGGGAGTACATAGCAGCCATGGCAAGACAATCACGCTCCGTCGGCCACAGGAAGACATGCCGGTCAAGGCAGGCGCGGAATTGCTCCGGCGTTGTATCCGGGGCCATGGCCTCGGGAGTGATCCGCAGATGGGCATTTAACCAGACTGAGCGGCCTTGATAACGGGACTGCTGCAGTGTCGTCCGGTGCATACCGCATGCATGCTCAGGGTCCAAAAGCACGGATGCGGCCAGTCTGTCCAGTCCGGCAATACCCGGCAGATTGCGCGCTCTTGTGAAATGGTAGAGCGAGCGTCTTAACGGGCTTTTAGTGATAGCTGCTAGGGTGATTGTTTTCATATTGGCATTTTGTCCTTTACGGTTTACTGTTTTTGAGACGCCGGTAATACAGCCAGGTTCTGCCCGCGAACGACCCGAAGAGGAGCATGCAGATGAACATTAACGAAGTGTTCCATGCCCGGAAAGCGGTGATTCCGTCATTTAGCATGCCATCAATGAATGCCCCCAAATTCACGCTATAGAGCAGAAGCATCGGGAGGAATAGCGAAGTGTAGCTGATGGCGATTTTTCGGGCGTGCTTCAAGCGGTGGAATTGATCACTGTATATTTCAGGGCGCTCAGCGCCTTCCGAATATTCCCGGCTCCAGATCGTCCATTTCTGCAAGGAGGAGAGGGAACTGTAGACGTTCTTCCAGCCGGCCTCCCTGTTCAGCTCCAAATAACCTTCATCGGAAATCACTTGATAGTCGGCATGATAGTTCATCCGCCGTGGACTGCCTTTGCAGAAATAGAACAGCGTTCCGCCTGGACCGACTTTACACAGATTATATCCAAGCCGTTCTTTGTTCTCAAGCCACTGCTCCAGCCGGTCCGGAGCGTACATCCAGGCTAGTTTGATCCGGATGATCTTGGGCCCGGCAGGGTTGGGCTGTACGTCAAGTGCGTGGCTGTCTTGATTGTCCCCGCGTAATGTTTTATTGGCTGCTCTGATCTTATTAACGGAATAGAACGCGAGTACCAGCAGGGCGATGGCGAAGGCTGCAGCGGTATAGGTAACCAGCCACATGGGGCTTTTCACTACCCGGAGGGGCGTATCCTGGGAAAGGGAAAAACCTATCGTGATTAGCGGAATTAGTGCAATTAATAACAAATAAACGATAATCGCCATGAAAAAATAAGAAATCTTCCGGTTTCGCTTGATCGCTTCCTGGCGGGAGGGGTAGGCGTTAATTTGGCCGGGTTGCCGTTCATTGGCATAAATGGTCCACTTCCCTTGATGCATGTTCCTTGTCCAGCCCTCAGCGGCCAGATAGGTGGACAAGGAGGTTTGAGCTGATGGAGCATACCCGATTTGATAGGTAATGTTACCCGGCTTACCCTGCCGGAAAATAAACTGCCGAAGTTTAATATTCCATCCTTCAAGCAGCCATCCCTGGCTGGCCATCCCGGTCAGCCAGGTTTCTGTTTTGAGCAAGTCATAGCTCCAGAAAGGCCGAAATACAGTCTTCATAAGAATTCCTCCTCGCAGTTAATCGCATTGCTGTGCAGTTCTTTCAATCTGCCAATTTCTACGGTCATTACTTTTTTTCCAAGCTCCGATACCTCATATACCGTTTTTCTCTCTTCATCGGCAAATACGGTGATCAAGCCGTCTTTGTTCATTTTGGTCAATGTTCCATAGACCGTACCTGACCCCAGTCTGAGCCGTCCGCCTGACAATTCTTCAACATGCTTGATGATTCCGTATCCGTGGCGCGGTTTGGTCAGGGACAACAGAATGTAGAATGCTGTCTCGGTCATCGGCACGTACTTTTTAAGTGCTTTTTCAATGGAGGACACCAGGATCACCTTTTTCACAAAATATATGTCTCATCGCGACTATGTCATAACGTGACTATATCACGACGTGACTTATTATGCAAAGAAACTTTCCCGGGAAATAAGAAATGAGGGGGACTACAATCCATTAATCCTACTTTGTATTATTTTTGCAGAAGAATATCTTAATGGGTTGAAATTTTTTACAATGAAATAAGGTATTTAATTCTGTGAAACAAATAATCTCATATAGGAGAGGAACTGAGAATATGAAAACATTAGTCATTGTGGATGATGAGCCCTCGGTGGTGAACGGGCTGCGCACTTATGTAGACTGGGCAGCACAAGGGATTCAATTGATCGGAACCGCGGATGACGGAGATACAGGGCTTACGCTCATACGTGAGCTTAGACCGGATATTGTGCTGACGGATGTGCAAATGCCTTCTATGGACGGAATTACGATGGCTGCGGAGGTCCGTGCACTGCTGCCGGATGCCAAAATTGTGTTCATCAGCGGGCATAACGATGCAGAGTATTTGAAATCGGCGCTGCAGATGCATGCGGCTGATTATATTTTCAAACCAGTCAGCAGGAAAGAATTGTACGCCGTGATGGGAAAAGTGACTGCTGCACTGGATGCGGAGAGGCGGGAGCGGGACCGGGTAAAGGAAATGCAGGTTAAGCTAACCCAGAGCATGCCGCTGCTGCGCGAGAAATTTCTGCTGTCGGTGGTCAGCGATAACATCAACATGGCCCAGGTGCAGGGTAAACTGCAATTTCTGGGACTGCCGCTGCTCTCTGCGGACAGCTATATCATTATGGTCATCGTAATTGATGATGTTCCGCAGGTAATGGATTCACGCAGTGAGCGGGATAAACAGCTTTTGTCCTATACGGTGCTGAATATCATTCAAGAGTTAACGGATAAGCAAATGCGCGGTGTGACGTTTGAGAAGGAGCCGGGAGAGTATGTCGGTATTTTGCTCACCCGGTCTTTTGGAGGGCAGGAGGCGGACAGGGAGATCAAACCAGAGCTTTCGGGCAGGGCGGCAGATATTCTAGATGCAGTGCCCCGGCCAGGAGAAGCTGGAGGAAATGCGGAGCTTTCAGCTGACCGCTCTCCCGAGAACGAATTGCTGCTGCTGGCGGAATCGATCCGCGACAATCTGCGGAAATGGCTGAAGCTGAGTGTAACTATCGGGGTGGGCGATGGAGTAGGCAGCCTTTCTGAGGTGCCGGCCTCCTATAAGCAGGCAAGAGCTGCCGCCGACCAGAAATGGTATCTGGGTAAAAATCGCATTCTGACGATGGACAACATTGAGTCTGGAGAGAATCTGCGTTACCGCTTTGAGCCGGAATGGAGCGAACGCGTAATCACTGCCCTTAAGTCAGGCGATCAAAGCCGGCTGCAGGGGGAACTGAGTGGAATCTTTGGCCTGCTGGAGCTGAACCGGGGGCAGGGCTCCCGTTACGCGCAGAATGTCAGTCTCCACCTGATTCTGCAGTCCAGCCAGGTGCTGCTGGAGCTGAACGGCATGACGGCAGAGTGGGAGAAACGGGAAATGGAAGCCTGGAAGCTGGTTATGCGCCAGGAAACGATTCAGGATTTGCTGCGGTATACGGAGTCGTATTTGCGGCATGTCAGTGATTTTGTGGAGGCCAAACGCAGCGGAAAGTCCAGTGATGTCATTGAACGGGTCCGCCGCCTAATCGGAGAGCGCTATGCGGACAATTTGACGATCGCCGATATTGCAGCAGGCGTATATCTCAGTCCTACCTATGTAAGGCTGCTGTATAAGCAGGAAACGGGCGAAACCGTGTTTGAATATTTGACCAAAGTGCGGATTGAAAAGGCTAAAATGCTGCTGAGAGATCCGCAGAACAAATTTTACGAGGTCTGCTATGCCGTAGGTTATACCGATCCCAGCCATTTCAGCAAGCTGTTCAAAAAAATGACCGGGAGCACACCCAGCGCCTACAGAGAACAGCAAAATTAGAACTTGAGCCTCCCAAGGGCGATACGACAAAAAGGCCGGAGAAATGAGGTGTCACCTTTATGAAATTGGGATGGAGCTATCTGACTGGACTTGGACAGGGGATTCTGGCCGCAAGAAAGTGGCTGCTTGTCTATGCCCTGCTAATCTTGCTGCCGGTGTCCATTTTACTGGCCTCCTTCTATCAGCGGTCCAATGAAATTCTGGAACAGGAAGTTACCCGTTCGATGCAGCTTACACTTAAGCAGGCAGGGCTGAATTTAACCTACAAGCTGGAACACATCCGCGACAGCAGCAATTCGGTGTTTATGAACCAAATCCTCTACGATAATCTGCTCCAGAAAGCCAGTATCACGGAGCAGCTAAAACAAATTAAGGAGCTCCGCAATCTGGCCGAAACCGCACAGGAGAATGAGGATATTTTCCGCCTGCGGTTTTTTGTTGATCCTTCCCGCCTGTATGCCGGAGACCGGATTAATCTGTATTCCTTCGAGGACGCAAAGCAATATCCATGGTATGAATCGGTGATAGAGGCCGGTGGGGGGATGGTATGGACCGGTGTTTATCAGGAGAAGTATAACGACATTGGTAAAAAGAATATTTTTTCCGTTGCCCGGATGCTGCGCAATCCCCAGGAATATGAAGAGATTGTAGGTATTCTCGTGATGGATGTGTCCGAAGGTCTGATCGGGGAGATTATGTCGGAGCTGCAGTTCTCGGACAAGTACGCTCCTTTTCTATCGGATGCCAGCGGCAGATTGATCTACAGTTCAGATAGTGCCGGTCTGAATAAGCCGGATAATAAAGCAGGGAATTTGCAAAAGGACGCGGATGTCCTGCCTAAAGAGCTGCTTGATACCATCGAACACTCGGAGGAAGGCATACTAAAGCGCTCGTTAGGCCGTGAAGAAGTAAACGTAGTGTACACCACCATCGGAACGACTGGCTGGAAGCTGGTCGCACAGGTATCGGAGCCTGAGATTTCACACAGGGCTACAGCGATGAATCAGTTCACCAGTATTGCTACACTCGCGGGAATTACGGTTTTGTTCCTGGTATTGGTCTTTGTTCTCTTCATGTTCATGATTCAAGGCATGCAGCGCAGAGTACAGATGATTCTCAAAATGATCCGTAAGGAAGGGATCGGCTGGCTGGAAGACCGCCGTTCTATGCCTGATGGTGATTTCCGGCTGCTGGAGCGCAGTGTGGACCATCTTATTCACAAGGTCAATAACCTGATGGAAGAATCGTATCAGGCCAAGATGCAGGAGCGGGAGGCTCAGCTTCGCACACTTCAGGCGCAGATCAATCCCCATTTCCTGTACAATGCCCTGGATATGATCAACTGGTCGGCCATTGCCCATGACGCTGAGGACACGAGCCAGATGATTGAAGCGCTGGCCCGTTATTTCCGGCTCAGCCTGAACCAAGGGCGCGACAACGTCAGCATTGTGGATGAGCTGAATCTGGCCAAGGTATTTCTGGAGATTCAGCAAAACCGCTTTCCATCCACGTTTACGTTCACTATTCATGCGGAACCGGGGCTTGAACAATATATGATGCCGAAGCTGACGCTGCAGCCTCTGGTGGAGAACGCTTTGCTTCACGGCATCCGCAAGACAAAGCAAAAACAAGGGGGAATCATGATCACAGCAGCTCATGAGCAGGGGGATATCGTGCTCACAGTCTCTGATGACGGGACCGGAATGAGCCAGGATCAGGCCAACCGTCTGCTGATCGATCCATCTGCCGGGAGTCAGCCGGGCGGTTTGGAGGGCTCGTTTGGGCTCTATAATGTCAATGAAAGAATCCGCTATTTCTCAGGCAACCGGTATGGCTTGTCCATTGAGACGGAGATCGGAAAGGGAACCCTTGTTACTGTGAGATTTAAAGCGGTTTCATCAGAATAGTTCCAGCAGCTTTTTTTACAGTCGCCTGAGACCAGAAATAATCGCTTTACCTCCTACAACAGGACCCGGGTAGATCTTTATAATTAACCCATAAACAGTTGGGGGTGAGCCATCTTGGGCGCAGGTGTCACGGATTTGAACCCGAAGAGCAAGGTTAAGCCAACCAGAATCAGGTCCGCAAGCAGGTGGAGATATGCATGGAGAAACAGGGATTATTATGTACTGCTGATCCCCGGATTATTGTTTCTCCTGCTCTTCAAATATACACCGCTTTACGGGGTGCTGATTGCTTTTCAGGATTTCAACATTTTTGAGGGCATCAAGGGCAGCGAGTGGGTAGGGCTTGAGCAATTCCATAAGCTGATCCAGTCGGAAGAATTCGGAAGGGTGTTCATGAATACGCTGTTAATCAGCGTTTATAAAATTGTGCTGCTCTTTCCGGTTCCCATCTTCATCGCGCTGGTGCTGAACGAGGTTCGGCTGATGTTCTTCAAACGGACGATTCAGACGATCATTTATCTTCCGCATTTTCTGTCTTGGGTCATTATCTCAGGCTTATTCGTGACCATCCTCTCTACATCGGGCGGGCTGGTCAACAACATCATCCAGTCGTTTGGCGGAGAGCCGATCAGTTTTTTTGTCAGCAATGAGTATTTCCGCAGTCTCGTGGTGTTTACCGCAGGCTGGAAGGAAACGGGCTGGAATGCCATCGTCTTCATTGCCGCCATTGCCGGTATCGATCAGGAGCAGTATGAAGCGGCTGCCATTGACGGGGCGGGCAGAATCCGCCGGATGCTGCATATTTCCATTCCGGGAATTCTGCCGACGGTGGTGCTGATGTTCATACTCCGTCTCGGTTCAGTACTCGACGCGGGTACAGAGCAAATTCTCACAATGTACAATCCGGTGGTTTATGAAACAGCCGATGTCATCGGAACCTTCGTGTACCGGATCGGTCTTGGCAAGATGGACTACAGCTTCAGTACAGCAGTCGGGCTGTTTAACTCCGTCGTCGGCTTCATCCTGATTGTCTCAGGCAACTATATCAGCCGCAAGCTGCTTAAGCGCGGAATCTGGTAATCCGGGAAGGGAGAGAAGATAACAATGACCAAACGAACCAAAGGAGATCTGGTGCTCGATATCTCCGTGTATGTCTTCCTGATCGCCCTGGGGATTATTATGCTTCTGCCGCTGCTGAACGTGTTATCCAAATCGGTCAGTGAAGAATGGGCAATCACTTCCGGCAAGGTGGGCATCCTGCCTGTGGGTTTCCAACTTGACACTTTGAAGGAGGTTATTTCCTCCTCGATGTTCATACGCGCCTTCTGTGTATCCATTGGTGTCACTGTAGTAGGAACGGCTATTTCGATCCTGATGACCGCACTTACCGCGTACCCGTTATCCAAACGTAATCTGCCGGGTATTTCCTTCATTATGGTGCTGTTCATCTTCACTATGCTGTTCAACGGAGGGCTGATTCCCAATTATCTGCTGATGCGCCAGCTGCATTTGATCAACAATCTATGGGTGCTGATTCTGCCCGGGATGATCAGTGTCTTTAATATGCTGGTTATCAAGAGTTATTACGAGAGTCTTCCCGAAGCGCTGGAGGAATCGGCACGGATTGACGGTGCCAAGACGTACACTATCCTGTTCCGGATCATCCTGCCGCTCAGCATGCCGGTTATCGCCACCATTGCCCTGTTCTATGCCGTGGGCTTCTGGAATGATTATTTCGGCCCGATGATCTATATCAACGATACCGCGCTTAAGACTTTGCAGCTGTATCTGCAGGATGTCGTAATGGATGCCAGTGCGGCCAATGCCGTGAACAAAAGCGTGGACGATCTCATGAATATGTCACCGGAAGGCATACGCGCAGCGACTGTGGTAGCTTCCACTGTCCCGATCCTGTTTGTGTATCCGTTTCTGCAGAAGTATTTTATCAAAGGGGTGCTGATCGGCTCTGTAAAAGGCTGAGTCTTGTCCCCGCAGCTTGCGCTATGAAGCCGCTCTTTGACAGAGCGTTTCATATACAGCATCACCCCATATCATTGGAGGAGGGTTATAAGGATGAAATATAGAAAAGGATTGTCTCTCATGATGTGCACCGGGCTGCTGCTTGCAGCAACGGCCTGCGGTTCATCGGGCAACAATGGAAACAAAGAGAGCAAGGGAACAGAGGAGGGGGCAAAGGCTCCGGCGGCTACAACCGCTGCAGTAACTGAAAGCGATTCCAAACCTGAGCTGAAATCGCTCAATCTGTGGTCAAAGGATGATTACAACACGTATCCGCTTGCCAAAGTGATTGAAGAACAGACCGGCTACAAGGTGAAATACGAAATGCTTCCGGCGGACAAAGCGATGGATAAGCTTAACCTGCTGATTTCCTCCGGTGAGCCTTATGACGTCATTACCATTTCCGGAGAAAAAGCGGTGTATACCGATTATGCCAAAATGGGTGCCCTGGTGGATCTGGGACCGCTAATTGATGAGTTTGGTCCCAATATTAAAGCTTCTATCTCGGAGGCGTCCTTTGATGCCATGAAGGTAGACGGCAAAATCTACGCTATTCCGAACAGTTCTTCGCAATTTGCCGGGGCCGATCTGATGATCCGCCAGGATTGGCTCGACAAGCTGGGGCTTAAGATGCCGACGACGCTGGATGAATTTACGGCAGTGCTCAAGGCGTTCAAGGAAAAAGATCCCGGCGGCAACGGCAGCAACGGCGCACCGATGTCAATTGACGGTGCTCTCGCAACGACAGCCAATATTACCGGTGCATTCGGAATTGGCACAAGCTGGAACCAGGTCGACGGCAAGCTGGTGCCGACACCGCTGCACCCGGGATTCAAGGAATATTTAACTTATATGTCCGATTTGTATAAGCAGGGTCTTCTGGACAAGGAATTTGCAGTAAACAAGGATGCTACCCTGAAGGAGAAGTTCACCAGCGGCAAGGTGGGTGTGATTCAGCTTCCCTGGTATGACATTCCGGGCATTGCCGATGCGCTGGCTGCGAATTTCCCGGACGCCAAGTTTGCCTACCTTCCTGCCTTAAAAGGGAAAGACGGGCAAATGGGCCTCGGGATGAGCGGCGGGTTCGACCGCATTACCTTTATTCCGAAATCTGCCAAACATCCGGAAGATGCGATTAAATGGATCAATGCCAAGCTGGAGAAAGAAACGTTCAAGCTGATCGCCATCGGAGAGGAAGGCAAACATCATACGTTTAAAGATGGCGTGTACAGCCCGATTCTGCCGCTGTTCACGGATGAACGGGGCAATGCCAGCAACTATCTGACCGGTATCGACGAAAAGCTGTATCCAATCTATTGGCAGGCCCGTGTCCAGAAGGATGCACGTCTGTTTGCCGGCTTCTCCTTCCTTAACAATGAACTGCCAGCAGAGGCCAGAATCTCCGATCCGCTTGCGCTTGCTCCATCCCTGCCGGAATATTCCAAGAGCAATGCTTCACTGGGTCAGATGATCAATGATTTTGCCGTCAAGGTAATCGTAGGTGAGGAGTCCCCTGATGCGGTAACAACCTTTGTTGAAAAGTACAATGCCGCTGGCGGAGAAGCGAGTGTCAAAGAAGTTAATGACTGGTATGCGGCATCCGCTAAATAAAAGCCTGAGTGTTTGGAGGAAAACAGAATGAAAACCTACAGGATGCGGAGCAATGAAGTTCCGATCCAGGACAACTGGGATGTGATCGTTGTGGGCGGCGGCCCTGCGGGCTGCACGGCCGCCGCTGCCGCCGCGCGTGAAGGGGCAAGAACACTGCTGATTGAAGCGACGGGAAGCCTTGGCGGAATGGGAACCTCGGGACTGGTGCCGGCATGGTGTCCATTCTCCGACATGGAGACTATCATCTATAGAGGGCTGGCGATGAAAGTATTTGAAGCCCTGAAAGCTCAGATGCCGCATGTTGATAAGGATGCCATGGACTGGGTGCCGATTGAACCGGAGAAGCTGAAGGTCATCTACGATGAGCTGGTTCAAGAAGCCGGTGTAACTGTATTGTTCCAGACCCTGCTTGGCTCTGTGGAAACCGGTGAAGACGGCAGAGTGGAAGCACTGATTACGGCCAGCAAAAACGGCCTGCAGGCTATGCAGGCCAAGGTATATATCGACTGTACAGGAGATGCCGATGTTGCGGCTTGGGCAGGGGCGGAATACCTCAAGGGCGATACCGAAACCGGTGACCTCATGCCGGCCACGCACTGCTTCAACCTCGGGAATGTGGATGAATATGCTTATCTGAACGGACCGCTGCTGCATGGCAATAACAAAACCAGTCCGATCTATGACATTCTGCGGTCCGGCAAATATCCGATGATCCCGGATTCGCATATCTGCAACAATATGATTGCTCCCCGTACGGTAGGCTTCAATGCCGGCCATTTATGGGAAGTGGACAACACGGATGCCTTTTCGGTATCGGCTGCACTGATGCAGGGAAGGAAGCTTGCCGCAGTTTACAGGGATGCGCTTGCCGAGTTTATGCCGGCTTCCTTCGGCAGCTCTTATGTAGCCAGTACAGGTTCATTAATGGGAGTGCGGGAGACTAGAAGAATTACCGGGGATTACGTACTGACTGTGGGTGATTATGTGAACCGCCGCAGCTTCGCGGATGAAATCTGCCGCAACAGTTATTTCATTGATATCCATGGGACGGAAAAGGAAGAGAAGCAGGCTGGAGGCAAGCAGGAAGTCATTAAACGTTACGGTCCGGGCGAATCGCATGGCATTCCTTACCGTTGTTTGACCCCGCGGACGTTGAGAAACGTCCTGGTCGCCGGGCGTTCCATCTCCTGTGTGCGCGAGGTCCAAGGCAGTGTCAGAGTGATGCCGGTCTGTCTGGCCATGGGCGAAGCCGCCGGGATTGCTGCAGCACTGGCAGCGAGGCTTCCTGACAATGACGTGCATGCCGTGGATATCCCTACCTTGCGCAGACGTCTGCAAGAAGAAGGAGCATACCTGCCGGAGATAGCCGGGGCAGACGCCGTCAAACCGCACGATGAAGCGAAGAATGGTGTAGTCTAAAATACCTTAGCCTCACCGAAATCTATTTGCGGATGGGCCTGCGATTGAACAGGAGCGCGTTGATCTCGCCGCCGACCAGTATAATGATTGAACTGATGTACAGCCAGATCAGCAGGATCATGACGCCTCCCAGACTTCCGTAGGTTTTGGTGAAATCGCTGAACTGGTTGACGTAAATGGAGAAGAGAATGGAGGTTATGATCCAGCCGATGGTGGAGAACATCGCGCCGGGCATGACCTCTTTTAGTGTAAGCCTCCGGCTGGGTGCAATCCAGTAGAGCAGAGTGAACACGACGAACAGCACGAACAGCGGTATGATATACTGCAGCAGATCCCATACCTTCTGCAGCCCGTAAGGCAGATCAGCGAGCAGAAAGATCTGTGTCTTCAGCCAGCTCCCCAGTACGAGCAGCAGAATGCTGAGCAGAACAACAACACCGATGATCATGGTGGCCAGGAAAGCAATCCCCCGTATTTTCCAGAACACCCTGCTCTCATCAATATCGTAGGCGCGGTTAAGCCCTTTGATGATAGCGTTGATGCCCTTGGAGGCAGCCCACAGCGTGGCCAGCATCCCGAAGGACAGCAGGGCCTCACTCCGTCCCTCGGATACATCCTGCAGAATCTCTTCAATTATGGAGACGGCTTCGGCAGGCATGATCTGCTGCAGCTCCGCAATCCTGTCCTCGATAGAAATATGGGCGTAACCGATCAGCGTCATAATAAAGATCAGGAAAGGAAACAGGGAGAGGATCAGATAATAAGTCAACTGCGCACTAATACCCTGCACATCGTCGAGTTTGATTTTTTGAAACAGCTGCTTCATCAAAGAGAACACACCTGCGGCATCTTTAGTCTTGTTCATAGTTCACTCCTCTACCCGCTTTTTCTTTTATGTTATGCATGTACATATTTTTAATATTAACATAACCGCAAATTTTCCAAACATAAACGAAAGATTAATTATTTACCGATCGTTCCCTATATACTAGGTTAGCTGTGTAAAGAATGATTTAGGTAGTGGGCCAACAGAAGATGAATTTTTTTGTTGATATGAGAACGATTATTCTAAAAAATAATGAGTGATGTCATAGCTATCTACATAGCGGGTTTTGTTTAATACAAGTATATACTTTAGCTCCAAAGACTTACAGGCTGATCTAATTACGGGAAGGAGAATCATAATGAGTTTACCGCTTATGGATTACCACAGAATTCGCAGCTGGTTTTACCGCAATGCCCGCCCTTTGGATCTCGCCAGATGGAGGTTCCATTTTGAAGAAGGGCCTTTGTCCGCAGTGTTGGAGGCCTTATCTGCTTATCAGAATGAAGACGGCGGTTTTGGACATGCGCTTGAAGCCGACTCATGGAATCCGAACTCCACACCGATTCAGACAGCGACAGCGGTAGAGAAGCTGCTGGAGGTTCATTTTGATGACCCGACCCATCCGATCGTTCAAGGGATGTTGAGGTATCTGGACAGTGGAGCCGAGATGGATGAAGGTATCTGGAGGAATGTAGTGGACTCCAATAATGATTACCCTCATGCCCCATGGTGGCATACGGATTCGAACAGCACCGCCCGCAGTATGTATAATCCGACAGCAATTCTGGCCGGGGCTATCCTCAAATTTGCCGACAGAGACAGCCGGCTCTATGAACAAGGCATGCAAACTGCCAAAGATTTGGCAGGCAGGTTTCTGGAGCATCCCGATATAGAGATGCATCCGCTGAAATGTGTGCTCACGATGCTGGAGTGTATCTCTGCCGCTAAGGTCGAGGAGCATTTCGCTTATCCGCAGCTAATAGTAGCTGCCAGAGCCCAAATCGCAGTGCTGCTGGCACGCGGAGCCGTGGATTGGAACGGATACAGCTGCAGACCTTCTGCATTTATCAAAACTCCGGATAGTTTGGGTGCCGCGGATCACGCAGCGCTGGTTCAACAAGAGCTGGACTACATACTGGGCATCCGAAATCCGGAGGGGGTTTGGAATTTAACTTGGAGCTGGGCTGCTTATGAGAATGAATTTGCAGTCGCCGAAAACTGGTGGAAAGCGAGTATTGCGATTGAAAATTTGCTGCTGCTGCAAGCATTTAAAGGATTGGGATATTCTTGATGTTTTGGTTATGATGATGGTATACTCATCGGCATAATATAATTTCTCAAGGGATTGTGATGAGGATATGGTGAAATCAATCGAACTGACCTCCTAAAATGAAAAATGCAATAATTTTAGGAGGTCAGAATATATGAATTTTAATCACATTGTCATGGATAACTGGAGTAGAAAGCCCTATTTTGAACATTATTTAAATAATGTCAGATGCACCTATAGCATGACTTCAAATATTGACATAACCCGTCTGCTTTCAGAACTTAAGAATAAGGGGATTAAGCTGTACCCGGCACTAATCCACATGATAACTACGGTGGTAAACCGCCATAGTGAGTTTCGCACCTGTTTTGATTCTGAAGGCCGGTTAGGTCATTGGGACAGCTTGTCCCCTAGCTTTACAATCTTCCATGATGATGATAAGACTTTTTCAAGCATCTGGACTTTGTACGGTGAAGAATTTGGTGATTTCTACAGCCGTTATCTTGCTGATATGAAGATGTACGGAAGTGTTAAACAATTTGCCGCTAAAGCGAACGAACCACCTAACACCTTCCCCATTTCTAGCATTCCGTGGGTCAGCTTCACGGGCTTTAGCCTGAACGTGTATAACGAGGGCACCTTTTTGCTGCCCATCTTTACAATGGGGAAATATTTTCAGCATGACAAAAAAATACTGTTGCCATTATCGGGACAATTCCACCATGCCGTTTGCGACGGCTACCACGCCAGTATGCTGTATAATGAACTGCAATTACGCGCAGATACCTATAAGGACTGGTTGCACAACAATTAGATTGCCACCATTTCCGCTGACGGGAATCGATAGTTAAACATAAAGGGCTCCACATATTATTCATAATATGCGGAGCCCTTTATTTTTTTTAACACATCTTAGCCTAACAGTTCATTATCAAGAGTTGCTGTAGGCAGGAACATACTCATGTTCATAAATGGCCTGTACTTTTTCCAGAACCTTGCGGCTCTCGGAGGCGAACTTCAGGCTGCTCACCTCGTCTTTGACGAGAAATACTCCGGGCACATGGCTGTGCTTGCCGAAAGCCGCTTTGTACAGCAGACCGGCCCCATAACTGGGATGGGGGAAGAACAGCTTGATAATCGGCTTCAGATAAAAAGGTAAACCCGATTTTTTGCCGCTGCGGATCGTATTATTGCCCCCCGGGTCTGCGCTGCGGATCATTATTCCTTCAGCAGCTAGCTGCGTGGAGATTTCTTTGGTCCAGAGGGAAAGAGCCATTTTGGAAGTAGCGTAGGGGCCGAACAGCTTTTTGAAGGATGATGGACGTTCCAGGGTATCCGGATTAAATTCCTTCAGTGTCAGAACCGCATTGGAGGCAGTATTGATCACCGTTTTATGAGTTCCTTTCAGGAGCAGTCCTTTTAGTTCCATCATTATAATGTACGGGACCACCGTTTGCAGCTCAAAGTGCAGCTCCCGCCCCTGCTTAGAATAACTCAATTCCGCAAAGCTGCCGCCGGCGTTGTTGAACAGCAGATCAATCCGGGGTTCAGCCGCCACAACCTCCCCGAGCGCTTTTCCCAGACTATGAAAATCTGAAAGGTCCGCCTTATAAATCCGCAGCCGCTTGCTGCTTAGTGCTTCAAGGATAGGGGCATCATCTTCGGGAAATCCTGAGCGGATAAGTGCGATTACCTCCCAGCCTTCACTCAGCAGTTTGCGGGTCAGCTCCAGGCCAATTCCGTTGTTGGCTCCTGTAATCAGCGCAGTTCCGCGCTGTGTTTGTGTTGTCATAGTAATCTCTCCTCAAAGTGCAGTAATAGTGGCCTTAGGCCTGACGGTTGATGATGCGCTCATTGTATAACTTGGAGCCGACTCCAAGTCAAGGAGAGGTGGGCTTGAAGTTGAATAGATTAGGGGATTAGAAAAGTGCAGAGGATGTCTGCTTTGTCCTTGCCGGGCGCCGGGTTCTTCCTTAAACTGATAAGGATTGGAAAAAGGAGGAACTTTATATGAATCAAGTCATCTATTCCCCGTCAAAATATATTCAAGGCGGCGGTGAAATCTCGAAGCTGGGCGCTTATTGCAGACAAATGGGAGCCACAGGGGCTTATGCCATTGTAGATCCTTACATCCTCTCTACCTACGGAAATGATATCGTCAGCAGCTTTGACGCTGAGTCTATGCCGCTTGTTCAGCGTGAGTTCAAGGGAGAATGTTGTCTAAAGCTGGTGGAGCAAATTGTTGCAGACCTGGACTTGAACGCGACAGGTGTAATTCTGGGCATCGGCGGCGGCAAAACACTGGACACGGCCAAAGCCGTAAGCCGTTATACCGGATTGCCGGTGGTCATTGTTCCGACAGTGGCTTCTACGGATGCGCCCTGCAGCGCATTGTCGGTACTTTATTCGGAGGAGGGCGAATTTGACCGCTATCTCCCTCTGCTGCAAAGTCCCAATGCCGTAATCGCCGACGTAGATATTATTGCTAAAGCCCCTCCGAGATTGCTGGCGGCAGGAATGGGCGATGCGTTGTCCACTTTTTTTGAAGCGAGGGCTTGCCGTAATTCCGGCGCTGTGACCCATGCAGGGGGACAGAGCTCGATCGCCGCATTTGCGCTGGCGCGTGCTTGTCTGGATACGCTTCTCGCTGAAGGAGCTATAGCATTGGAGGATGCCCGCAAAGGAATAGCCTCGGCGGCTGTCGGCCATATCGTGGAAGCGAATATTTACCTTAGCGGCATCGGCTTTGAGAGCGGCGGACTTGCCGCTGCCCATGCCATTCATAACGGACTGACTGTGCTTGAGGAATGCCGGCAGATGCTTCACGGGGAAAAGGTGGCGTTCGCCACGCTGGCGCAGCTGATGCTGGAGCATGCAGCGGAGGAGGAGATCGCTGCCGTTGTTGCTTTCTGCCGGGAGGTCGGCCTGCCTGTAACTCTTAAGGAAATGGGCCTTTCTGGGGTGGAGCCGGGGAAACTTATGGCTGTGGCCCAAGCCAGCTGCGAGGCAGACAGCCCGATGGCAAATATGCCGTTTGAGGTATCCCCGCAGGATGTATTTGATGCGATCATTGCCGCTGACCGCCGTGGGCAGCAGGCCGGATAACGATTGTTAATTATTGCGTACCTGTCCCGTACATATTTCTCCTTCAGGTTCCAAACAATGAGAACAATGGCACCATAGCACGAAGGAGGAGATCCTCTTGAAAAAGAGCAATCATACGGGCAAACGCACCATTCTGAATCCATTCATTGCTGTTGTGGCATTGATGACGGCGCTGGTTCCGGCCGCCGACACTGCGCACGGAATATCAGCTGGTTCAGTTTCACATCACGCCAGGGGCAGCCGGTCTGTAGTGTCTTCATCCGTCCTTGCCGAACCCGCCGTTATCGGCAGCGCTAAGGCTGAAGGACCCCAGGAGAATAAACAACATACCCGCAGCAGGGTAGCCATCATTGTCGATGATTTCGGCAATGACATGCGTGGTACGGAGGAAATGTTCAAATTGCCGGTTAAGATCACTGTTGCCGTAATGCCGTTTCTACCGACTACAGAGAAGGATGCACGGCGCGCACATGAGCAGGGCTTCGATGTGCTGGTGCATTTGCCGATGGAACCGAAGCAAGGCAAACCCGAGTGGCTGGGTCCGGGTGCGGTTCTGACCCGGATGAGCGATGCCGAGGTACGAAAGCAGGTCGAGGCTGCACTGGACAATGTTCCTTTTGCCGTTGGAATCAACAATCACATGGGCTCCAAGGTGACCGGTGATGAGCGGGTGATGGGGATTGTGCTGGCGGTCTGCAAGGAACGCGGAATATTTTTTGTGGACAGCCATACGAATTACCGTTCGGTAGCCGGCAGAATGGCCCGGGAGATCGGATTGCCGCCCGTGGAGAATCATATCTTTCTGGACGATGTTCATACGGCAAGCCATGTCGTGAAGCAAATGCGGCTGGTGCAGGAAAGGGCTCTGAACCAGAACTATTGTATAACGATCGGCCATGTTGGCATCCAGGGCAAAGAGACCGCTGCGGGCATCCGCAGCGGCATTGGTGAAATAAAGGACAGTGTCGAGTTTGTAGGCATTTCCGAACTGGTCCGGGACGAATGGCAATGGAACTCGAAGCTTACACTTCCATAAGATACCCGGCAATACCGTTAGCAATCGCTTCAGCAATTTCCTCTTGGCCCTTCGGACTGCAAAGCTTCTCGCGGTCGGTCGGGCTGCTCACAAATCCCGCCTCAACGATCACTGTTGTGGCGGTTATTTTATTGAGCAGATAAAACGGCTTGCCCTGTCTCGGGCTGGCTTTCATATCATAGAGATGGTTGAGCTGGTCCTGTATCGATCTGGCCAGCAGGAAGCTGCGGCCTTCCTGGCGGTATAGCACGAGCGGCCCGTGTTTGGAGGGGGAAGCGGCCCAGTTAATATGAACGCTGACCACGACATTTGCCGGAAGCGTCTCGGCCAGCTCCTTGCGCTGGGCAAGGTCCCGCAAATGGCGGGAGGAGCTGCGCAGCCAGCGGTTCTCATCGCTGGGGGCATAGTCACCGGTCCGGTTAAGGATTGCATCAAAGCCGTCACTGCGCAGCAGCAGGAACAGCCGGCGGGAGATGGCGAGCGTGATATCCTTTTCAAGAATGGTGCCATATGATGTCCCCCCGTCAATTCCCCCATGCCCGGCATCAATCAGAATGATCCGCTGATCGTGACCGAGTATATGCTGGCGCTCTTCTTTCGCCCCGGCTCCTGAAGGTACCGGAGACGCCTGCACAATTCCTGCATTTTCCAGGGGAAGCATAAGCAGCAGGGCGGATGACACGATAACGAACAGCCGGCGCAGTGTACCGCTTCCCCGGGTGGTTTGGTTTCTGGTTTGGTTCAGGTAGTTCAAGTAATTCAAGTGGATGACCTCCTTGTGCGGTAATGATCTTTTGACCGGACTGGATACTTTGTTAGATTGTGCTGGAACAGGCAAACCTATACGAAAAGCAGTATCACCGTTTAGATATAGCTGTTCTAGAGCACACTAGGAACATGGATATCCAGACAGACAGAAGTCAAAGGTGAGTGCCCAAATTCAGCATTCAGTTTCAGGAGGTGGCGAAATGGCTTCCAGCGGTGATGAACTGGTGAAGTATATTACGGAAAAGGTAGTCGTTTATATCGAAGATCCGCGTGCCAGCCGGGCGCGGCGAAAGGCCGAGAAAGAGCCGTGGGCAGAGAAATGGTTTGGCATGCTGCCGCTCGGCTGGTCGATCTGGCGGAGCAAATGGAGCCGGAACGACAAGAAATGATCCGGGTGCAAGAGTACCGGCAAATCGCAAGTACAGCTTGAACTAAAAACAACCTTCCAAGATGCCCTGTATACGGCACTGTGGAAGGTTGTTTTGTTGCATACTAGCAGGAAAGACGTTGTACTGACAAAGGGTAAGCTTAACGTTTTGAAGTTGTAAGCGCACCGATCACTGTTTTGCCGGCTAGAGGCAGCTGGTGCAGGGTACCGCTTTGTTGAAGCGCTGAGAGAGGAAGGTAACGTTTGCCTTTCGGACCCGCAGCGGCATAGACGATGGCCGGACTGCTGCCGCTTGTCTTCCCGCAGGAACCGGCAGGCAGCCAGCGCTGATACCCCGTAATCATAAAAGGTGCTCCGGTCGTATCGTTCCTGCCAGCAGACTGAAAGACGAGACTGCCCCTTTGATTCAGCAGAACAGTGAAGTTTTCTGCGCTGTCCAGCTTCAGCTTGGGGCTGGTCAGCCACTGCAAATTAGCGTATGGATCATCCAGACCTTCACTCCGGTAGGTCTGCAGGGGAGACCAGTCCGAGTCCAGCCCGGAGATTGTATTGACTCCATCTAACTGGACCTTCAGGACCTCTTCTGCTTTGTCTGAACTCCACGGCAGAACTTGCGGTACCGAAGCATTGATATATATATCCGTATGGTCGAGCGTTAATTTCCACACCGGGAGCAAAGAGGCGTAAAGAGCCGTCAGTTCAAGCTTTCCTGAATAATTTGAAGTGATGAGTTCCTCCTGCACCAGAAACTGGCGCAGATCGGTCAAGCTGTAAGGCAGCCCGGAGGTTCCGGTGCCGTATTCGCTAAGCATATAACCGCCTTGCTCTGTAGCCGAGACAATCAGGTATCCGATGCGCTGCCCGCCGTCCATGATATTAACAAGCCAGCTATGTGTGCCCGGTCCCAGCGGATAATAGTCGGTACGGGCTTCTTTCCAGCTTGTGAAGGGAGCATCGGCGGACAGCTTGCGGATGGTCAGCTTGGTGAAGTCCTGCAGCGATTCCGTTGATGGTTGCGTCTTGATCGCAAGTGAGGCCAGCGCATCATGGGAGACTGCTTGTGTGACAGTGACGCGGGTGTCCTTAGCGGCATAGGCAGCCGGAAAGGCAGAGCTTGCCGACAGCCCGATTGTGCAGAGGCACAGAATGAGGAGGAAGCGGCCGCGACGACCAGGCACGGCCTTCCGCCTTGATTTTATAGTCATGTCGTCGTTCACCTTTCTTGGTCCAAATCAAATCATATTCATGGAACGGGTATAAATTAATTGTAGCGGACAAGCTCTAAAAAGGGTGTTGCATGCTGTCGCGCCGGGTTGCGGGAATTCCGCTGTTTTTTTGCCTGCTTTTAGCGAGCAGGGTCGCATTCTATGTGCTGCGCAGATGGAACAGGCCGTAGGTTACGGCAGAAACTGCAACCTGCGGCTCGTATTGCCAGGAGGTCTCCTTCCGGCGGCGGTTGTATTGCTCCTGGATCGCCAGCCGTTTCTCTTCGTCCTGCTCTTTGAGCAGCTCCTCATAATAAATGTCTACGATGCTCAGCTCAAGCCGCAGCCTTTCCCGGGCTTCCTCCGCCCAGCTGTAGTCCAGTTTCGCAAGCTGTGAAGTCAAATAAGCCTCCAGCCGGTCGGCCCCGGCGGCAATGGTAAGCTCCGAGGGCTGGATGTGAATGTTCTCCGGCAAGCGGGGAGTTAATTCCCGTGAATTCAGCTTCGTGCCAAAGTCGGCGGCAATGACCCCGCTGGTTAAGGAAATTCCGATAAAATGCAGCTCTTCCCGTTTCAGATCGCAAGTCATCTCTACTTTGTAACAGACGCCTAGCCACGGTTCATAAGCCGCAGAGAACAGTGTCATCCGCTGCCTGCTTCCCGGGTCCTCGAACAGCTGCAGACATTTGCCCTCATCACGCGCTGCTGCCCAGATCTGCTTCAGCCGCTTGCTGCCGTATACTATATCCTCGCGGCGGATCATGCCCGGTCCGATCCGCGGCAATACCGGCACAACGCCGAAGTAGCGGGCGAGAATGCCGTCCTGCGGATCTGCTTCAGCGGGAGCCGCCCCTGCGGATGGCGGCTGCCCGAAACCGGCCGCCGGGCTGTCCGCGCCGGCTTCCATCTCTGCCGCGCCAAGGTTGCCTCCTGCGCCCGGCAGAAGCCCGGCCGCAGGGCGGCTTGCCGCGCCCCGCTGCGCCCGGGGCGGAGGAGCGGCCTGCGCGGCCAAGCTGTCGTACTTCTCCGGGTCGAAGACGAAGGTGAACGACAACGTCTCCGGATCGACGCCGGTGCGTTCCACGAACCCCCAATAATAAGGCCGGTCGGTGAGCATCCGGTCGGCGCGCGGTGAGAGCTTCACTGTCACATGCAGCGGAGATACCTCAAGGATCGAGCACTCCGTTGCTTCCAGATAATCCATGACATGCTTGCGGACTTGCTGCGGAGAAAGGGTCATCAGGTGGCCTCGCTTTCATTCTGTATGCCTTGGGTCAGCTCGCTGATGGATTCGCCGATGTGGTCGAGTCCGCTGCGCAGCTCCTCGTCGCTGCGGGCTTCAAGCATGATTTTATAAAGACTTTTCTCCAGCGATTCCTTTTTCTCGAAACGTTCCAGGATCACATCCAAACCGCCGATAACCATCTCGAACATATTGATTTTCTCATGCAGCAGATGCAGGATATGCTCTTCGATGGTACCTTCTGTGGAGAGGTTGTAGATGACCACATCGTTCTCCTGGCCCAGGCGGTGGACCCGGCCGATCCGCTGCTCGACCCGCATCGGGTTCCACGGCAGATCGAAATTGATCATATGGTGGCAGAACTGCAAATTGATGCCCTCGCCGCCAGCTTCCGTAGCAATCATGACCTGGGCCCGTCCACGGAAAAGATCCATCATCCAGTCCTTCTTGCCGCGGTTCATCCCGCCGGAGTATGACACACACTGCAGCCCGTGTTCACGGAAGTACTGCAGCAGATATTCCTGTGTGGCGCGGTATTCAGTGAAGACGATAACCTTTTCATTCATTTCACGGATTAGCTCCATCGTTTTCTCTGCTTTGGTATTCGTCTTGACGGTGCGGATGCTCTGCAGCAGCTCCATCATCCGCTCCCGCTTCGGAGAATCGGCAGGCAGCTTTTTGATCAGGTTCACCAGGGTGATGAATACAGCATCACGGCTGCTGCATACCTCCCGTTGAAGCGTAACCAGAGAGAGCATGCTGCTGAGATTGCCGCCAGCTTCCTGATATTGGTCTTTGACAAAGGCGGTAACGCCGTCATATAATACCTTCTCTTCCGGTGAGAGCGTGAGCGGAATATTACGGACCTTGCGCTTGGTGAAGTTGACCGGGCCCTCGCCGCGGCGGTTACGGATCATGACTTTGGACAGCTCGCCCCTCAGCTGGACTTCATTCTTCGGCTGACGTTTGTCCACGACGAAATTAGCGGCAAAATCCCCCTGATTGCCAAGCTGCCCCGGCTTCAGCAGGGTGATCAGGTTGAACAGCTCGCCGAGGTCATTCTGTACAGGAGTAGCGGTGAGCAGCAGGCAGTACTTTTTGCGCAGCTGCTGAACAAACTGGTAGTTGGTGGACTTCTTGTTCTTCAGCTTATGGGCCTCGTCGATAATCAGCATGTCGTATTCGCTGCCGAGCAGCAGTTCTTTATGCGGATCACGTTTGGCGGTGTCCATGGAGGCGACCACAATGTCATTTCCCCAGGAATAGGACTTCTTCTGTGCTACGGCAGTAATACCGAATTTGGCGTTCAGCTCACGTACCCACTGCAGGACGAGTGAGGCGGGAACCAGAATCAGCACTTTGCTTACCAGTCCGCGTACCAAATATTCCTTAAGCACGAGACCGGCTTCGATCGTTTTGCCGAGTCCGACTTCGTCGGCGAGAATCGCCCGGCCCGACATTTCAAAGAGTACCTTAT
Source organism: Paenibacillus sp. FSL H3-0321 (assembly GCF_038002865.1). Classification (NCBI taxonomy): domain Bacteria; kingdom Bacillati; phylum Bacillota; class Bacilli; order Caryophanales; family Paenibacillaceae; genus Paenibacillus; species Paenibacillus sp. FSL H3-0321. Next base: position 7,148,049 of record NZ_JBBODH010000001.1, read on the forward strand.
GAGCGGTATCAAGCTGGTGGGGAAGCGGAGACAGACCTGACAAATGCTTCAGGCATTGCAGCTCGTCGAAGCTGGTGACAAGGCCCGATTCTTCGCCCTGCACGGCAAGCCGGGATAACCTCAGGTCCCCCCAAGGCCCGCCTTTCTCCAGTCTCGACTCCAGATCATGCAGCCAGTTTCGCTCAAAGGATAGGGGAACAGGCAGCAGCGGGACGGGCGTATTGAGCTCTTGCGTCAGGGAATTGCGGGATAATTGCGTCATGTTGCAGCCTCCTCCGGCGCTGTATCATATCGAACTAGCGTAGAAGTAGTATGCGCGTAAAAGAGAGAATTCATAACCTGATATGGATTGCGAAAGAGTTGTGCATATTAAAGATTCACTCACCCTCAGATGAAACTTTTAGTTTCTGATTTTATAAAAAAACGAGCAAGAGTGAGAAAAGGCGTCATGGATGCCGATTTTTCGCCACGGGGCTTCTTATATCGAAAAAGACCTCCGATACAATATGTGGTATAGTTTAAAAGCTGACGCACACAATATATTGTTACAAATGCTTGAAATATTGATTTATCAGAGCATTTGACGGTTATTTGTTATTGACAAGAGGAACTTCCTTTGCACAAGCAGGGCAGCTGGAAGTTTTTGTTGTGGGTCACAAAACGTAAGCCCACATCATGGAACGGAAGATTTACATATCATACATCCGGGAGGTTTTTCTATTGAGTACAGTGAAACGCAAGCAGCGCCTTGAGGGCCTAAGCGAGAAAATATTTTTGGACCGGTATGCGTGGAAGGATGCGGACAGCAATAATGCCAAAGTAGGCGATGTTGTTCTCGTCCTGACCAAAGACGATCCCAAATTCCCTACCAAGGAAGTTGGCGAAATTGTGGAGCGCAGCGGACGGATTGTTACCGTGAAGACACGCAGTGGTGAACTGGTGAAATCGGATGTAGAAAAGCTTACGCTTAATATAGAGAAAACTCCGGAGGAAATGTGGGACCGGCTCGCAGCCGCCATGGCTTCGGTAGAGAAAACGCCTGAGCTTCAGGAAGAATGGACAGGCAAGTTCCGCTCCATTCTCGATGACTGGAAGCTTGTACCGGGCGGACGGATCGCCGCAGGCGCCGGTGCCAGTGAAGAACTGACGCTGTTCAACTGTTATGTAGTACCTTCGCCTAAAGACAGCCGCGGCGGAATTATGCAGACACTGTCGGAAATGACCGAGATTATGGCCCGCGGCGGCGGCGTGGGGATTAACCTGTCTTCGCTGCGTCCCCGCCGTGCTATCGTTAGAGGCGTGAACGGATCATCCAGCGGCTCTGTCTCCTGGGGCGGGCTGTTCAGCTATACGACCGGACTGATTGAGCAGGGCGGCAGCCGCCGTGGCGCGCTGATGCTGATGATCAATGACTGGCACCCGGATGTGGTTGATTTCATTACTGTGAAGCAGACTATGGGTCAAGTGACCAATGCCAACCTTTCAGTATGTGTCAGCAACGCTTTTATGAAAGCTGTTAAAGAAGATCTCGACTGGGAGCTTGTATTCCCGGATACGACTGACCCTGATTATGATACGATTTGGGACGGTGACCTCGATAAATGGAAAGCGGACGGCCGCCGGGTCATTCCTTACCGTACTGTTAAGGCACGCGATGTCTGGCATACGATTATTGAATCAGCCTGGAAATCGGCAGAGCCGGGCGTCGTATTCATGGAATACTACAACCAAATGTCCAACAGCTGGTACTTTAATCCGATTATCTGCACCAATCCGTGTGGTGAGCAAGGACTTCCGGGCTGGGGTGTCTGCAACCTGTCCGCCGTCAACCTTTCGAAGTTCTACGATGCGGAGAATCATGATGTGGACTGGGCCGATCTGGCGACGACTACCCGTTATTCTGTTCGTTTCCTGGACAATGTCATTGACAAGACGCCATATCATTTCCCGGAAAATGAAGCCAACCAGAAATTGGAACGCCGCGTAGGCCTTGGAACTATGGGTCTGGCTGAGCTGATGATCAAACTGAACATCCGCTACGGTAGTCCTGAATCGCTGGAGTTTCTGGACAAGCTGTACGGCTTTATGGCCCGCGAAGCGTACCTGGCTTCAGCGGAAATTGCCGGCGAAAAGGGTTCGTTCCAGGCGTTCGATACCGACAAATATCTGCAGAGCGGATTTATGAAAAACATCACCGAAGTTTATCCGGAGGTGGGTGAATCCATCCGCAAGCACGGCATGCGCAACGTTACCGTGATTACCCAGGCGCCTACAGGCAGCACCGGTACAATGGTAGGAACTTCGACCGGTATTGAGCCTTATTTTGCCTTCAAATATTTCCGTCAAAGCCGTCTCGGCTACGACGAGCAGTTCGTGCCGATTGCACAGGAATGGCTGGAAGCCCATCCGGGTGAAGAGCTGCCTGATTATTTCGTAACCTCGATGGATTTGTCGGCTAAAGATCACATCCGTGCTCAGGCTGCCATTCAGCGCTGGGTGGACAGCTCGATCTCCAAGACCGCCAACTGCCCGTCAGACTTCACCGTTGAAGAAACTGCCGAGCTGTACGGAATGGCCTTCGATCTGGGCTGCAAAGGTGTAACTATCTACCGCGACGGCAGCCGCGATGTGCAAGTGCTGGAAACCACGAAGAAGGAAGACAAGAAAGAGGCTCCGGCAGCGGAAACGGCTGCACCGGAGGCAGTAGAAGTTGCACCGGCCAGCGCGGTTGTGGCAGCAAGCCCTGCGCCACAGGCCAATGCCAATGTTGTCGACAAGCAATACAAGAAACGCCCGCAGGTGCTGCGCGGCGCAACCTATAAGATCAACACGCCATTCGGCATGGCGTATATCACTATCAACGACCTGGATGGCATTCCGGCAGAAATCTTCCTGAATGTCGGCAAAGCAGGCTCCGACGTCTTCGCCATGGCGGAAGCGTTGGGCCGTGTCTGCTCGCTGTTCCTCCGTTACGGCGACCACGGCGAGAAGGTTGAGCTGCTGATCAAGCATCTCAAGGGCATCGGCGGCTCCGGTGCCATCGGCTTCGGCGCGAACCGCGTCGAGTCCATCGCCGACGCGGTAGCGAAGGCACTGGAAACACATGTGCTGAATAACGCACATGACGACCATGTGCCCGCTCCGATTGCGGCAACGCTGGAGCTGGAGGATTTCAACGAAGTGCTGAACGCCGAGTTGAAATCGAGCGTACCATCTGCGGCAGTAGCGGACGACGGCCACGGCGGCCATGCCGCACACAGCCATGGGGCGGTCTCACGCGACCTCTGCCCATCCTGCGGCAGCGCCTCGCTGGTTAACATCGAAGGCTGTAAGACCTGCAGCAACTGCGGGTATAGCCGGTGTGGGTAAGAAGTAGGTAGAATGTGTTTGTGTTGTAATTTGTGGTGCGCTGTAATTAGTTTCGTCATCACTTGGAAATTAGTTTGTCACCATATATGAATTTAAATTGTCATCGCCTGAACCCTTGTTGGTTCAGGCTTTTTTTAGTTTTTCAACATCTTACTGTTCTAGTTTAACCATATTCCTCCTTCGGAAATAACTGAGGCTATAAGCACAGAAAGAAAGTTCGATTTGGAAATGTCATTTATATGACAGGGAGGGATAGTCAGTGGACTGGTTAAGCAAAAAAATATGGGTAAAAGCGGATGCACTTTATTCACCAAAGCGTAAAGTCAATAATATAGGGAGCCGGAATTTCCCTCATATTATTGGGTCAATACCTTGCCGGAAAATGAAACAACATATCCCGTACGCGTCTTTGTGGGGCGAGTGCTTGTTTTATTATTTCAGCTAATTATGCATTACAAGCAACAGAGGGCGTATTACAACATTTTAATCTTCTTAGGTGAACTAAGAGCTGATTTGCTACAGCCCCAGATCAATTCAGCAAAGTTTTAATAGGCTCTGTTTGACAAAAGGCATGGCTTTGGGTATCTTGGTACTATGAAAACTAAATGAGTACCAATGTGATTCGGGAGGAGTTTTAATATGGACAATATTTCAATAACACATGGCAACCCCAAATCGGCTTACGGAGGCAGACTGATGGGGATGGCACTGGATTATATGGCCTATCCGCTGATCGGAACGGCAGATAAAGCATTAATTGAGAACACCCTGCAAAAATTATGGGGACTCGGAAAGAACCGTTTCAGCCATCAATATGCTTTTGAAGCAAGACTGGACAACAGAACGATAGGGATCATCTCCTGCTACCCGGTATCTGTAATGGACAAGTTGGTTTGGCCCACTGTCCGGGAGCTAATCAAACTGCGGAAATGGAATCTCATCAAGCATTCGCTGCTGCATTTGCAGGAGCTGTGGGCTATGGTAAGCTTGAATGAGGGAAGAGCGGATGAATACCATATCGGAGCTTTGGCTGCATTGCCGGAAAGCCGGGGGTACGGGGTGGGATCGAAATTAATTCATTATGCAGAGGAAAAAGCCGGATTTAGTAACTACGGTAAATGCTCCCTGACCGTCAAGCAAGAGAACGTACGGGCCATCAAGCTGTATGAGCGGCTGGGATACCGGATTACGGATTCCATAGAGAAAAAACCGTATTATTTGTACCGTATGGTAAAAACCCTTCCGCATGTCCTTACATGAGTGTTAAGGTATAGACGCTAAGCTGAATGAAGGGTGGACTGTCAGGAACATGGACAACAGGGTCTATTTGAAAATTTTAAAATGCTTTGGAGCCAAAGGCACGCGGTTTACCACGGAGGATCTGGCGAGAGAACTGGGCACGAGCAAACGTACAGTGTATGCCTACTTTTCGAGTAAGGATGAAATGATAGAGAAAACGATTGATTTTGTCTTTTCGCAGATTATCCAATCGGATACAGACATCCTGGAAAATACAGGGCTCCCGATTCAGGATAAAATCAGACTTTATTTTCAGAATATTCCCGACGCCTATTCGATTGGCACGATCATCAGGCACATGGATGACCTTCAGCGGTATTATCCCCGGCTCTACGAGAAGGTGAATCATCACTTGAATACGATTTGGGATGGTGTAATTGCACTGGTGGAGGAAGGGATAAACCGTGATGAGCTGCAAAAGGTGGACACCGTAATTCTCAAGCTCATGCTGAATGAGACTCTGAGAAAGCTGCTGGACTATGAGTTTATTGCGGGCCATCAGGTCAGCTTCGAGTCCGGCATCAAGGCGATGAGTGATATTGTTTTATATGGCCTGATCAAAACAGACCATCCTAAATCAATTGGGTAGTAGAAGGCGTCTATTATAATGTAGAGAATGGAAACCGGGTAATTCCTGAGGATGTGAAAGACCGTGTAAAGCTCCAGATGAATAATGAAGAAAAACATAATTCTCTTTTATTATTGGAGAAGTAGGGACTGACCCTATAATGTGAGACAAATTAAAACACCTTCAAGAGAATGTACCCTTGTTGTAGGGTATGAATGGGAGATGATCTTGGGGTGTTTTTGTGTTGGCTACGGCAGCTCCCGGTATTATTCATTTTGTGCTATTCATTATTAGCATTGTACTAACTGCGAAATGCTAATCTACTCTACAATATGAATATTAGTTCAACGAGGAGGCAGTTACAGAATGAAACTTAAAACGGTGAGAAGCAAAAGCATGTTTGATGGGAGTTGGAGCTTTCACAAAGGGGAGATCCGGATTCCCTACGCAGTCAAGGGTGGGATGACAGGCGGTATTACCGATGCGAGCTCTCTGAAGGAGGGGGAGTGGCTGGATATCGCTTTTAACGATAAAGGGATGGGTGAACAGCAGCTTGAATGGAGTTCTGTGAATCTGCCGCATGACTGGTGTGTAGAGCAGCAATATGTTCAGGATGAGTCGCTGGGCTCGCGGGACGGCAGCCATGGTTATTTGCCGGGCGGGATAGGCTATTACCGCAAAACCTTCGAGCTTCCGGCAGACGCTGCCGGGAGCAAGTGGACAGTACGCTTTGACGGAGTATCCGGCACCAGCACGGTATGGGTCAACGGTCATCTGATCGGCTCGCATCATGGCGGTTATATAGGTTTCAGTTATGATTTGTCGGATGTTCTCCGTTACGGCGAGGAAGGCAGAAATGTCATTCTCGTCAAAGTCGATGCAACAGAATGCGAAGGCTGGTGGTATGAGGGCTGCGGCATTTACCGACATGTCTGGCTGGAGAATACAGACCGCCTGCATGTGGCCGAATACGGCACCTATGTAACGACACCGGAAGTTACCAAAGAACAGGCTATGGTCAATATCCGCACCCGCATCCGCAATGATTACACAGAGGGCCTTCCAGTATCCCTGCGCACGGTGATATATGATGGTGCCGGATTGCAGGTCTGTGTTAAGATGGAGGACGCCTATGCGGACTGGTACACCGAGACGGAACTGGAGCAGATTTTCGAAGTGGAGCAGCCTATGCTCTGGTGTCCTGAATCACCATATCTGTACAAGGCAGAATCGACTGTCATATATGAAGGAAAAGAGCTTGACCGGTATGAGACGGTGTTCGGCATCCGCAGCATCCGCTTCGATGCGGATGAAGGGTTCTTTCTGAACGAAGAACCGCTGCTGATTAAAGGGACATGCAATCATCAGGATTTCGCCGGGGTCGGCGTGGCGCTGCCGGACAGCCTGATCGAATATAAGCTCAGACTGCTTAAAGAAATGGGCTCTAATGCCTATCGCAGTGCACATCATCCGCCGACTCCCGAGCTGCTGGATATGTGCGACCGGGTCGGTATGCTGGTCATGGATGAGAACCGCAAGCTTGACAGCAGCCCTGGCGGCCTGAGTCAACTGAAGCGGATGCTCTACCGGGACCGGAATCACCCTTGTGTGATCATCTGGAGTCTGGAGAATGAGGAGGTTTTGGAAGGCACCGTAACGGGCGCCCGGATACTCAAGACGCTCGCAGATACTACCCGCCGGATAGATCCGACAAGGCCGACCTCTGCTGCGATGAACCACGGCTGGAATGAGAATGGCTACAATGATGCGGTAGAGATTACAGGCTACAATTACGGGCACCGGGAACACCTCAACATTGATATCCGCGACCACGAGCAGTATCCGGAGCGTCTCATGATCGGCAGTGAATGTGCCAGTTATACCGCAACCCGGGGAATCTATGAAGATGACCCGGTAAGGGGCTACTGCTCCGAATATGGCACGAATATTCCTTCATGGGGATGCACCCCGCAGCAGGCGTGGAGTGATCTTGTGAATAACCGCTTTTTGACTGGCGTCTTCATGTGGACCGGGTTCGATTACCGGGGAGAGCCTACTCCATATCTGTGGCCGTGCGTGAACTCGCATTTCGGGCTGATGGACACCTGCGGGTTCCCTAAAGACAGCTATTACTATATGCAGGCGGTCTGGAAGGATGAGCCGATCGTTCATTTGCTTCCGCATTGGAATTGGCCCGGGTCGGAGGGGAAGCGGATCGAGGTGCGCGTGTTCTCGAATACCGATACGGTGGAGCTGAGCCTGAACGGCAAAAGCCTGGGTGAACAGCAGGTGGACAAGACCGGGTATTTATCGTGGGAGGTCGTATATGAGCCCGGCGAGTTAAAAGCAGTCGGAAAACGCGGCGGTCATGTGATTGCCGAGAAGGCTGTTGTTACAGCAGGCCAGCCATACCAGATTTGCTTGTACCCTGATCGGCTGGAGGGTCAAGCGGATGGTTTGGATACGATTCCGGTTCGGGTTGCCATCCTGGATGAACAGGGGCATATCGTTCCGGCGGCCGATAATGAGATCCGCTTTGAAGTGACGGGCGCCGGGTCTCTGCTTGGTGTAGGCAACGGGAATCCAAGCAGCCATGAACCGGACAAGTCTGCGATCCGGCGGGCTTTTAACGGCTGGTGCTTGGCCTTGATTCAGACTTCACCAGCAGCAGGCTCCATTAAGGTGAAAGCCGTATCAATGGGACTGGCAGCGGCTGAAGTTGTACTAGAGGCAGCACCCGGGGAACCTTTATTTCCAGCCAGTGGAACGATAATATAGACATAACGAATTCCATACAGAGGATGTCTCGCGAATGATGCCTAAGCTGAAGATGAAGAAATATATGCCTTTCACTTACAAAATGATGATCCCTTACTTGCTGCTAGTTCTCTTGACCGATGTGTTCATCGGTTACATCTCCTATTCGATGCTGACCGATTCAAGGACAGAAATGGCAGAGTCCAACATCAGGACGGGTTTGGAGCAGGCCAGAAATAATATCCGCTATCAAATGGATGAGATACAACGGATGTCGGACAACATGTTCGGAAGCCAGCAGTTGCAGCGTGCGCTTGAGCTGAAGGGGACACCGTTTGAGATTTATCTGACGATGATCGATGATATTATTCCCCAGATTACCGCCCCCCTGCAGCTGTTCGGAAACAAGATCCGCTTCATGCTCTATACACCGAACAGTGATCTCAATATTATATCAGGGGATAACCTGGATGAGCCGATCTATGATAGCGACTATTATATTCTGCCCATCCAGGATATCACCGGCAGTGAGTGGTACCGGTCTCTTAAGGATTCGATGCGGGATAATTTATGGCTGCAGATTGATACAGACCAGAAGCTGGACAATCTCTCTCATGTCCGCAGACTGGTCAGCTTCAGTGATAACAAAACGGTGATCGGGTTTGTGCGTATTACCGTTTCCCTGGAGGATCTGTTCGGCGGCTTCGATACGTTCCCCGTGGAAGAGGGGATTACTCTGCGGCTGGTGGAAGAGACTACCGGGTCCATTCTGTTCCAGCGAGGAACAGCCATTTATGACGATGGACGTGAGAACTTTCTAAGTTTGCATGCGCAGATCAAGGGCAGTGATTTCGTAATTGAAGCCATGGTTCCGCAAAAGTATCTAACCCAGGATGCTGGCCGGCTGCGTAAGGTGATTATTGCAGTCTGTACGCTCAGCTTCCTCGTCATGACCTTGATCGGATATGTGGTGGCTCGTATTTCGGGGCGCAAGATGAGCCGGATCGTAGGCTTGGTGCGTTCCTTCCAGGAGGGGAATTTCCAGAAACGGATTCGCTTCTCTGGTAATGATGAATTTGTGCAGATTGCGGATTCATTCAATGACATGGCCGCCAATATTCAGGGGCTCATTAACAGCGTCTATGTGCAGGGGATCCAGAAGAAGCAGGCCGAGCTGGAAGCCCTGCAGGCACAGATTAATCCGCATTTCCTATATAATACGCTTTCGACCATAAGCAGCCTGGCTAATCTGGGCGAAATCGCCAAGGTCACGGAGATGGTCGAGGGACTGTCACGTTTCTACCGGCTGACGCTGAACCAGGGCAATGTGTACATTGAACTGGAGAAGGAGCTGGAGCAGGTGGAGACATACCTGGAAATCCAGCGGGTTAAATATGCGGATGCATTCACTCTGTATGTCGATGTGGACGAGGAGATTATGCATATGCAGGTAATTAAGCTGGTGCTGCAGCCTTTTGTGGAGAATATCTTCAAGCATGCCTGGTTTGGTGAGTCGATCGCTATTCGTCTGACAGGCCGGAAAGTCGGCGGCTGTATTGAGCTTAAGGTTATTGACAATGGCATCGGCATGCGGCCAGATGATATCAGGAAAATGATGCAAGGGCCAAACCATTCCGGTGGTTATGGAGTTAAAAATGTGCATGAGCGGATTAAGCTTAGATACGGGGACATGTACGGCGTGACCATTGCAAGCATTTACGGGGCAGGCACAACGGTTCAGCTTCTGCTTCCCGCCGGGCTTCAGGACAGCGAGGAGATTGATGAGCAGTTCCGCTGATGAATTACGAGGTTGCATCTTGTACAAGCACAGGAGGAAATAATTTCGATGAGTATCAATGTATTACTGGTAGATGATGAAGCTGTCGATTTGGAGTGGTTGCGGCGCAGAGTGCTGGCAAGCTCGCTCGATATTGCAGTAGTGGGGATAGCGAATAGCGGATTCAATGCGCTTAAGATCATGGAGCAACTAAAGGTAGATATCATCCTGTCCGATATACGTATGCCCATTATGAGCGGAACGGATTTTGCACGCAGGGCTAAGTTGATCCATCCCAAGATCAAAATTGTCTTCATCAGCGGCCATGAGGATTTCAGCTATGCCAAGGAGGCCATTCAGATCAATGCCTCCGGCTATTTGCTGAAGCCTGTTAAGGACAAGGATCTGTACGAAATGCTGGGGTCCTTGTGTACAGCCATAGAACAGGAGCGGGAGCAGAACCGTTCCTTAAGCGAAGCACTGTCGCTTGTAAACAAGGAGCTTATCTTACGCTGGTTCGATGAAACCTCCCCTGAACCCGCTGAGCCGCATCTGCGCAGCGCCTTGATTCCGTTGTTGCTGAAGGGGGCAGCGGCGGCAGTTGTAGAGATTGATGATCTGGAATGGAAGATGCGTGATTTGTCCGAGGAGGATGCACGCGTGAAGACGCGGCAAATGGCCGGATTGATTAAATCCATTGTTGAGAATGCCAAGATGGGTACACTGATTGCCGCTTCGCATCACCGGTTTGTAATTCTGTGCAATCTCCCGCAGGACAGCTTCCTGAATCTGCTGGAGGAGCTTATCCGCAAGGTGGCAGAGTCTTCTCTCTGCACAGTGACTGTCGGCGTCGGTCAATATGCCCAGGAAGAGGCGGGGCTGCATGAATCTTATCAGCAGGCGCAGGCTGCACTCAGCGCGAAATGGCTACTCGGCAAAAATCGCCTGATCCGTGATAGCATGGAGCCTTCGCCGCGAGAGACACCGGGCGTCCGCATTGAACAAACTGTAGAACAACTGCTCGAGGCTATCATTCAGTATGACCTGGTGGCGATCGACGACCATTTGCTGGAGCTGTTCACGAGTGCCAGCAAGAAGGATGTCTATGAGCTGATTATCCGCATCACCTCCAAACTTCATGCGGATTTGCAGCAGCAGAACGAGAATCTATATGAGCTGCTGCAGTGGGAATCTCACCAGCCGGATATTCTGTTCCAGTTCGAGACGATTCACGACATTCTATCATGGATGAGACGGAGGTTCTTCGAACTGTCAGAGCTGCTGTATGTGAAGCGGCAGCGGCAGAAACGCAGGCTGATTGATGAGATTATCAACTATGTGGAGGAGAATCTGGAGAAAAAGATTACCTTAAAAGAGGTAGCCGCCCATTTCAGCTTCACACCGAATTATTTAGGCTACCTGTTCAAGGAAGATTACGGACTGCCTTTCAATGAATACGTGAAAGAACGCAAGACCAGCCGGGTATTCGAGCTGCTGAGTGATCCTACACTTATGATATATGAGATTGCCGAGCGCATGGGCTACAAGAACCTTATTTATTTCAACCGGCAGTTTAAGCAGATTACAGGTATGACGCCGGGAGAGTATCGCAAAAAGCATAAAGTATAGCCAATAGAACGTTGCCCTGGTCGATCATCGGCCCGGAGGCGACGTTTTTGTATTTTTAGGAGAATATATATTTTAACTATCGTTGGAAAAGTATTAGTATTTGTTGACATGCTCAATCCACAAGAGATGAATGCCTCTTTATACTAAATACATAGAGAAATTGAGAGATGGAAAGGGGATTCGAGATGAAACTGAAACAATATGGATTCTGGCACAAAGTAAAGAAGCATAGAACCTTGCTTCTTATGCTGACTCCGGCGGTGTTGTTTTTCCTGTTGTTTGCATACGTGCCTATGGCGGGGATTGTGCTGGCGTTTAAGCAATACAATTATAGCGATGGGATCTTAAACAGTCCATGGAACGGACTGGACAACTTTAAATTTTTCTTCGGTTCCGGTGACGCCTGGCGCGTAACACGAAACACAGCGCTATACAATATTGCTTTTATTGTTGTAAACAATGTGCTGCAGATTTTTGCGGGCATCCTGCTGTTCGAGGTTGCAGGCAAATGGTTTCGGAAGATTACGCAAACAATACTGTTCCTGCCTTACTTCATTTCCTGGGTAGTAGTTGGAGCCATTGCCTACAACCTGTTTAACTTCGATGTTGGTACCGTTAATGTATTGCTTAAGGGGTTAGGCATGCAGCCGGTTGATATTTACAACACTGCAGCCTACTGGCCGGTTATTCTTGTAGTTGTGTCAGCCTGGAAAGCGCTGGGATACGGAACAATCATGTATCTGGCGGCAATCACCAGTATTGATACCGAAATGTATGAAGCAGCTGAAATTGATGGTGCGAATATATTCCAGCGCATCATGAAGATTACAATTCCGAACCTGATCCCTACGGTGATCATTCTGGTGCTGCTGGCTATCGGCAACATCTTCCGCGGTGATTTCGGGATGTTCTACAACATGGTCGGAAACAACGGCCTGCTATTCTCATCGACCGATGTTATCGACACCTTCGTGTTCCGTTCCCTGACGACTTCCAATGAAATCGGAATGTCTGCTGCGGCCGGGTTCTATCAATCGATGCTGGGCTTTGCGACTATCATGCTCGCCAATTACGCAGTACGCAAATACGATAAAGATCGTGCTTTATTCTAGGAAAAGGAGGTAGCCCAATGAGTTCAACTACTGCAAAGATCCAAACACCAAAGGTACACAAACGTGCCAACACAGACCGGCTGGTACTGTCAATCATCGGATACTTGACGCTTACAGTACTCGCTATATTCTGCATCGTTCCTTTCTTGCTGGTGATATCGGCCTCGCTAAGTGAAGAAAGCTCCATTATCGAGAAAGGTTTCCAGCTTATCCCGTCTACCTTTTCCACCGAAGCCTACAGCGTACTGTTCAAGTATCCGGCTGATATGCTCAGAGCTTACGCTGTGACGATCACCGTTACGCTAATCGGTACCTTGTTTGGATTGTTTCTGACTTCCATGACAGCATATGTGCTGTCCCGAAGAGACTTTGAATGGCGCAGCCGCTTCTCGTTCTACTTCTTCTTTACTACCTTATTCAGTGGCGGGCTGGTGCCTTCGTATCTGTTGATCATCAACTTCCTGCATCTCAAAGACACGCTAATGGTATTGATTCTGCCGATGCTGATGAACGTGTTCTACATTATCGTCATGAAGTCGTTCATGAGCAGCATCCCTGATGCAATTACAGAATCCGCCAAAATTGACGGAGCAGGCGACTTCCGGATCTTTATGAAGCTGATTGTGCCTTTGTCCAAGCCTGCACTGGCTACCATCGGCCTGTTCATAGCCTTGGCTTACTGGAACGATTGGTACAACGCGCTGCTCTATATTTCGAAGTCCGAATTGATGCCACTTCAGTACTATCTCTACAAAATGCTGGGCAATATGGATGGCATGCGTAAGGCGATGATGGCCTCGGGTGCGGTTGTAAATACTGATTTGCCAACCGAAGGCTTGAAGATGGCGATGACGATTGTGGCCACAGGACCGATCCTGCTTGCTTACCCATTTATTCAAAAATATTTTGTACAAGGTCTCACTATTGGTGCTGTCAAAGGATAATCCCGGGGTAACCCGGTTATCAATATATAATCTAACCAACTATTTCATTAGGGGGAAACACTTGTCATGACAAACAAGAAAAAGAAACTCACAGTTACGCTGGCAACGATGATGACACTGGGGACCATCCTCAGTGCATGCGGAGGCGGTAACAATACCAACAATACAGCTGCGGAAGCAACGAATGCAGGAGCAACCACTACAGAAGGAGCAGCCACGAATTCCGGCGCTCCTGATACTTCCAAAGAGGTCAAGCTGAAAATGATACTGGTCGGCGGCCAACCTGGCGACTACGACAAAGTATTCGGAGAGCTGAATACCAAATTAAAAGAGAAAATCAATGCTACGGTAGAAACAGAATTCCTGGACTGGTCGGACTGGACACAGAAGTATCCGCTGAAATTTGCCGCTAATGAGGATTTTGACCTCGTTTACACAGCTAACTGGGCTTTCTATAACGATCAGGCGCTTAAAGGCGGATTCATGGAGCTAACTGATGATATGCTGTCCAAGTATATGCCGCAAACCTGGGAAGCTATGCCTAAAGTGAACTGGGAGCAAGCGAAAGTCGATGGCAAGCTCTACATGGTTCCGAACAATAATGTTGAGGTTACCGACAAGGTTGTATTATATCGGGAGGATTTGCGCAAGAAATACAATCTTCCAGAAATAAACAGCCCTGAAAGCTACGCCAATTACTTGAAAACGGTTGCTAAAGAAGAAAAAGGCATAACCGCTTTCGGAGCTAAGCCTGCTGATGGCTGGAAGTTTCATGAATTAGACCAAACACTGCTGGAGCAGAACAACAACTTCAACCTGGTGGATGCGAACCTTCTGCCGTTGGCTTACAAGCTGGATGATGCTTCCGGTAAAATATTCAACATTTATGATACTCCAGAATTCACATCATTGCTTAAATATTATAAAGATCTGGCCGACAATGGCGCATGGTCCAAAAACGTAGTCAGCAACAAAAATGATGTATGGCAGGATATCAAAGCAGGGAAGATTTCTTCTTATGCCCATAACCTGGGCACTGTAGCCGCTAACCTTTCCGAAATGCGCCGCGACAAACCGGATGTGGAACTGGGAATTGCCGACCTCACTCCGGACAAAAAGAAAATCGCCGCGATCTCAACACAGAACGGCATGTCAATTCATGCAACCTCGGAGAATCCAGAACGTGCTCTGATGCTGATCGATCTGCTGCAAAATGACAAGGAAATTCACGACTTGACCATGTATGGTATCTCCGGAACTCACTATAATCCTGAGGGCGATAAAAAGTTCACTGCAGGCCCTGCAGCTGCTAACTACACTGGCTTCTCGAACTGGGGCTGGAATTCCCCGCTGAATCGTCAAGATGCAGCTTATCCGAAGGAAGCTGACGATATGTTCAACACCTGGCAGTCCAGCATTTATCACTTCCCGCTGGAAACCTTTGTCTTCGACACAGCAAAAGTGAAGAATGAAGTGGCAAATATCGGTAACGTAATGCTGCGTTACGCCATACCGCTGGAGTACGGATTGATTGATGATATTGAAAAAGGCCAGGCAGACCTGATCAAGCAGCTGAAATCAGCCGGCATCGACAAGGTCCAGACTGAAATGCAATCGCAAATTGACGCCTTCCTTGCAGCACAAAAAAAATAGCTGAATAAGAGTGGAACTTTATGTAACGGCTTCAGGGCTGCTCTCAAAGCATGAGCTTTGGGGCAGCCCTTTTTACTCTATATAAGGAGAGCCTGTAGCCGGCTTTCCGTTGGAGAACGAAAGTTACGTGAACGGTTGACCCCAGGCAACCTGGTTAGCACAAAAAAATTATTATTATCTTTGAAAGCGCTTAACTAAATTAAGAAGAAAAATCTAAGATTCACAAATTTAAATATGGAGGCTGTACTATGAAAAACAGAAAAAGAGTTCTGGCAATCATTCTTACATTTTCAATGATTCTATCTATGACATCATTTGGTTTACCCGCAAAGGCAATAGCCTCGTCTGCTCCTGACTCATTCTCCAAAGGAGCAGATATTAGCTGGTTGCCACAATTAGAAGCTTTAGGGTATAAATTTTATAATGTTCATGGGGAAGAACAGGATCTTCTACAGATTTTAAAGGAGCATGGAATTGATTCCATAAGAATTAGGGCATGGGTTGATCCTTCAGATGATCCTTCTAATGGTCATAACAGTACAGAAGAAGTAGTTGCATTGGCCTCTCGTGTAAGCGCTCTCGGTTTTAGGGTTATGATTGATTTACACTACAGCGATACTTGGGCTGACCCTGGAAAACAGATCACTCCTAAAGCATGGGCTAACGATGATTTAGAACAATTAAAAGTACATGTATCGGAATATACCTCTGAGGTGATGAATGCACTAAAAGAAGCAGGCGTAACACCAGAATGGGTACAAATAGGAAATGAAATTAATAATGGAATGATGCATCCGTTGGGGAGTTACAGCAATACGTCCAACCTCGTTCAACTGATTCAAGCCGGATCAAGCGCAGCGAAAGCGGTTTTTCCAGGAATCAAGGTTATTATCCATAGAGCAAATGGAGCTGAAGCGGGTGTTGATCCCTTTTTTGCCGGTCTCGTAGATGCCGGTCTCAAAGATAGCGATTACGATATCATAGGCTTGTCCTATTATCCGGATTCAGTCTTTACATCCTCAATTAATGAATTAAGCGAAAACATGAATAGATTGGAAGAGAAATATGGGAAGGAAGTTATGATCGTTGAAGTCGGGGGGGACGTTTCCAAGGATGTCGATAGCGTGTATAACATGCTTGTAGCCGTTCAAAATAAACTGCATAGCGTTCCAAACCATATGGGAACCGGTATATTTTACTGGGAACCTACAGGAATCATGTTTGACTATCCCTTATCCGCATGGAACATAGATGGCACACCGACATTCGCTATGGATGCATTCATTGATGGTGCTGCCGAAATCAACCGTAATCCGGTTGTTTCGGTGGCTCTTGATAAGCATACGGCTAATTTTGAAGTTGGTGGGACGGATAAATTATCAGCAATCATCGACCCTACGAATGCAACCTATAAAGGAGTGAAATTTATAAGTTCTAAACCAGAAGTTGTCAAAGTAGACCCTTATAGTGGGACTATTTCCGGAATTTCCACTGGAACTGCAACCGTATCAGTTGTTACCTATGATGGAGGTTTTACTGCCTCTAGCGAAGTAACCGTGGTACCCAGTACAAGTTTGATACAGAACCCTGGTTTTGAGGACGGATTGAGTTCGTGGAGCATTTCAGGGGATGAAAGCGCGGTTAGCACCGATATTGACATTCATTCCGGTACATTGGCATTACACTACTATAGTGCGACCCCTGCTGAATTCACGGCTTCTCAAACCATCACAGGGCTGCAAAATGGAACATATTCATTATCGGCCTGGGTCTCCGGCGGTGGTGGTGAAGAAGTTTCGGAGATTTTTGCCGGCAGTGATGCTCAGAGCTTTACCAATACAGGCTGGAAACAATGGAGCAAGCCTACTCTGGATAATATTGAAGTCACGGATGGAACGCTAACCGTAGGTACTCATTATAAACTTTCTGACGGGCAGTGGGGGAACATTGACGATTTCGAACTGATCAAGAAAGATAACACCCAATTGGCAGATTTGAAAGTGAATGGTGCTACGGTTCCGGGATTTGATCCAATCATTCAGGAATATGATGTAGTCCTGCCGTATGGTACGACTACCATACCTTCAGTTGCAGCAACAACAGCAGACGGCGGGGTGGCAGTGATTACACAAGCAACTGCTTTGCCTGGCAGCGCAAAGATTGTTGTAACGGGAGGGGCTACAAGAACGTATACCATTCAGTTCACTGTGGACCCGAACCCTGTTGTGAATTCCAGCTTTGAGCATGTCAATGGAGATGATACTCCTGAGGGTTGGACCATTCCTGATTCTACGCCTTTAGCATCGAATTCTGCCTATTCAGGTGCAAAGTCACTTGGATTTTGGAAGGAAACGGCATATACCTTTGAAGCATCTCAGACAATTACCGGCTTGACGAATGGAACCTACACCTTGTCGGCTTGGTCGCAGGGCGCTGGCGAAGAAATGAAGAATCAGTTGTATGCAGTTAGTGGTGATCAGACCCAATTAACTTCCAGCTTTGCGAATAAGGGTTGGAATGTATGGAACAAAGCAGCTATAGAAAATATTAAGGTCATTGACGGAACGTTGAAAATAGGGGTTTCTCTGGATGCGAAGCCTGGTGACTGGGGTTCCTATGACGATTTTGTTCTGGTTAAAACCAGTGACTCCCCAGTTACGCCAGTTCCCCCAACTAGTGGAGGTGCCGGCAATAATCCTTCTGGTAGCGGTAACGGGGGAATTAGTACTCCAAAAACGGAGCCTGTTAGCACTCCAAAAACAGAGCCTAGTACTCTTATCACTGGCAATACTACGTTTTATACCGTTATGATCAAGGCAACAAAGGATATGGCAACAAATGTAGCCACTGCCAAGCTTGATTCGAGCGTGATCACCGCTCTTGTCCAAAAGGTCAAAGAGTCTGAAGCCGCTGGACAAAAAGTAGTGATCGATATTAAGATTGATGCTGCGGGAAATGAAAATTTTGTCAACTTAGTCATTCCGAAGGAGGCTCTCAAACCGTTAGTCGACACAACAAAAGCAGATCTAAGAGTGGATGCAGGCATTGCTGTGATCACCTTTGATCCAAAAGCAGCATCTGTCATTGGTAGTACAGCAGCGGATAGCATAATAAGCATCAAAAAGCTTGCTAAATCCGGCTTGCCAGAGAATATTCAGAACAAAATAGGGAACAGACCGGTGTTTGATTTCTCTGTAAAAGCAGGTAATGCTGAAATTACAGAATTCAATGGCGGAAAGTTAAAAATTAGCGTGCCGTATACTCCATTGACGAGTGAAAAGAAGAATGCCATTGTTGTATATTACATCGGCAAAGCAGGAAATCTCAAACCGGTTAGGGGAGGTTATGATGCGGCAACAGGAAAGGTTAACTTTCAGACAACCCATTTCTCAAATTATGCTGTGGGATATAACGAAGTGAAATTCAATGATGTTAACTCGGAGAACTGGTATAGCGATGCGGTTGGTTATTTGGCGGCAAGAGGAATTGCGAATGGCGTTGCAGACAGTACATTTGCACCTGAGAAAAATGTGACACGGGCAGACTTCCTGATGATGGTCATGAAAGCTTACGGGATCGAGACAGAAGCCGCAATAACCGATAATTTCTTGGATGCAGGGAATAAGTACTATACCGGGTACCTGGGCACTGCACGTAAATTAGGGTTCGTTTCTGGTGTGGACGGCAATAAATTTATGCCGGAAGCAACGATAAGCCGACAAGATATGTCTGTTATTCTTAACAACATTCTGAAGCAGCTGGATGAGCTGCCAACCGGTAAAAATGTTAAGGGCTTTGAAAGCTTTGTTGATACAGCTGCTGTAGCCGGCTATGCAAAAGATGCGATGAAGTTATTAGTGGAAGCGGGATGGATCACGGGAAATGGTAATGAGCTAGATCCCAAGGTCTCTGTTACCCGAGCACAAATTGCACAGATAGTATACAATTCTATTAAATAACGATATGAATTGAATTTCTAATAGCGGTACAAAACTCCCGAATTTAATTTTGTGTTTGACCGAAGAGAGAAGCTTAATAATTTCGCGAATACTCTAGATATGGGGCATTTACGAAGTTCGTAAATAAGACTTTAGATGAAATACATGTATGAGTATAAAACACTTTTTGAAATCTATCGAAAATACGGAAGGAAGGAAAGATATTTTGAGAGGATACTTTGGTGCTATTTTAATAGTTACTATTTATACTGTTTTCAGTAACGTTTTTGACAGTAGTCCCTTGAAAGAATTTAACACTTTTATTGGAATTACATATTTTTTTCTATTACTATTATTGATAGTAAATGGTGCTTTAGCGAATAAACTTGGATTTGTAACATTGTTTTTATGGACGCTTTTTTCTGTAATACCTGGATCAGGATTTATCTTGTATGCTCGCTATAGTGATAATACTGGAGGGTTTATTTCTTTTCCTTGGGATTGGGGATTGTGGGAATTGTTTCTTCCGATTATTGTGGGTGGGATTCAAATAATATTTTTGATCAGTTTTTTGTCAATTCGAAACAAGAATAAAGACAATAAAGTTCAAAGTGAAAGCTAACCGAGAAGGAAAATACTTCATCTAACAAAGTCTTCACGCACCGGCGGACAAGCCGCCTCGGTCGCCAGGAGATAAGTCGGGAAGTCATCACCCAACCACATCATTATCAAAATAGCTAAAAGTACAAAGCTTAAACATTCTCTTTGTTGTGGTTCATATTAACTATCTCTCCATTAAATAAATTTAAGATAAAGCATTTACAAATTTAGCTTTCCAGTAATTAATTAATACTAAAAATCACTTTTTGATTAGTTTCAGTAGATACCACCTGATTATTGTTACACAAAAATGTCCCAGCAATCATAATCATAATTTCTTTGATAGATATTTGGAATGATGACAGCATTTAATAGAAAAGTTGGAAAGACCTATACCACAAAAAAAGTGGTATAGGTCTTATTTTTTTATTTCGTTCCCTTTTGATTTTATGAATCGTGGAGAGCAGGCGTTTCTTCGGCAGGAGTCGGGTGATTTACCAAATTAGTAGACTTGTCATAATCGTAATTATTATGGATAAACATGAAATAAAAAATTTAAAGACTACTATTTCAAAATTTTTGTGATATAATCGTAATTATTACGATTAATAATTTGGAGTTGAATGCCATCATACGTTATCTGTTGCAGCGTTTGCTGCAGATGATCCCCGTGCTGTTAGGCATCTCTTTCATTACCTTTGCGCTGATGCACTTAACGCCAGGTGATCCGGCGGAGATTATGCTGCGTGTTGACGGCATTAAGCCTACACGTGAAGCTATTGAAGCGACCAGGCATATCCTTGGTCTGGACGGTCCTATACATATGCAGTACTTCCATTGGTTGTACCGGGTGCTCCATCTCGATTTAGGGATATCTTACAGCAGCAGCCGTCCCGTGTTCACGGAGCTAATGGATCGTTTTCCGGCCACAATGCTGCTCAGCGCCTGTTCCTTATTGGCTGCAATTCTTATTGCCCTGCCTCTTGGAGTGGGCTCAGCACTGTATCCGGGGAGACTGCCCGATCGGCTGGGCAGAGTAGTCGCACTGCTCAGTGTTTCAATGCCAGGGTATTGGCTTAGCCTGCTCCTGATTTATTATGGTGCAGTGAAGCTTAAACTGTTTCCTGTTACGGGAATGGAGGGGGCTGCCAGTGTAATTCTGCCTGCATTTACACTAGGCTTTGGTATGGCAGGAGTCTATATCCGTTTGATTCGTTCCAGTCTGCTGAACGTTCTGGGCAAGCCGTACATCACGGCAGCCAGAGCCAAGGGACTGCAGGAATGGAGGATTATCACAGGTCATGCACTCCGCAATGCGCTTCTTCCAAGTCTTACCCTCCTTGGTGTTAACATAGCCGGGCTGCTCGGCGGCTCTGTTATTGTTGAAACTATATTTTCCTGGCCGGGAATCGGTAAATATGCCATCGAGGCTATTTTTGGGAAGGATTATATTGTCATTCAGGGTTATGTATTATTGATGGCTGTTGTCGTTGTCCTGATTAACCTGGCAGTGGATCTGCTGCATCTGCTGCTGGATCCTCGAATCAGGCTGCGGTGAAGCTGTAGAAGGAGCCGCTTGTCATGTTTCGTATTAGCTTATTTAAGAATACAGGAGCCCGGTTGGGAGCGGGCATAGTGCTCTTATTCATTTGTATAGGACTCTTCGCCCCCTGGCTGTCACCCTCTGATCCGCTGCAGATTCACATGGAACACAAATTGAGCATGCCTTCCTGGCAATACCCGCTCGGTACCGATCATCTGGGACGCTGTGTCTTATCCCGGTTGATCTATGGAACCCGGACATCCCTGTATTATTCATTCATAGTACTGATCGTTGTTTTTGCGATCAGCATTCCAGTTGGTCTTCTTGCCGGTTACGTTGGCGGAAGGATCGATCACTTGATGATGCGGATCATCGATATCCTGCTTGCCTTTCCGAGCCTGATTCTATCCCTTGCCATTGCAGCCATGCTGGGACCCAGTATGAAGAACCTGTTAATCGCATTTGCCGCAGTATGGTGGACGGGGTACGCCAGGGTGATCCGCAGCATGGTGCTTGAAATTAAGGAAAGTGGATATATTCTGGCAGCCAAAGCGTCAGGCACTCCCCATCTGCAAATCGTACTCAGGCATATCCTGCTGAACGCTGCCCGTCCCATTCTGGTTCTTGCTTCTATGGAGGTGGGTACAATTATGCTCTCGATTGCAGGTTTGTCTTTTCTGGGTTTGGGAGCCCAGCCGCCAACACCGGAATGGGGGATTATGCTGAACGACAGCCGCGCCTACATTCAGACGCAGCCGCGGCTAATGCTGTTCCCCGGACTGGCAATAATGCTTGCTGTCCTGGGCTTTAATCTGCTGGGGGAGGGCTTGCGCCGGTCAGAGCATGATTCCGTTACTATAGGGAAGTGGGGATTCAGAAGATGATGGAAGGACCTGCACTGCTGAAAGTCAGTCATTTACGTACCAGCTTCCATACAGGGAGTCGAAAAGTTACGGCTGTGGATGATGTCAGCATCGAAGTGAAGCCGCAGCAAATTGTAGCACTTGTCGGTGAGAGCGGCAGCGGCAAAAGTGTTACGGCAATGTCCATCTTAGGATTAGTAGACCCGCCAGGCATTATTGAGAGCGGAGAAATCCGGCTGGGATGCAACAACCTTCTGGAGTGCTCCAGCCGCCAGTTAAGGAAGCTCCGGGGAACAGAAATGGCTGTTATCTTTCAAGATCCCATGAATGCGCTGAATCCGGTGCTGACTATTGGCAGGCAGCTTATGGAGACGGTTATGCTGCACAAACGGGTATCGGGAAAAGAAGCTAAGGCGCTTGCCTTGAGGCAGATGCAGCAAGCAGGCTTGGCCGAACCTGAGCGGCTTTTCAATAAATATCCTTTTCAGATCAGCGGTGGCATGTGTCAGCGGGTAATGATCGCCATCGCACTGGTTTCCGGTGCACGCCTGCTTATTGCAGATGAGCCTACAACAGCACTGGATGTAACCATTCAAGCCCAGATTCTCAAAGAGCTGGACAGAATTAGATGGGAGAACCATGTCGGCATCTTGCTGATCACACATGACCTCGGCGTTGTAGCTGAGCTCGCAGATTATGTATATGTGATGAAATCCGGGAAGATCGTGGAATCGGGAAACGTGTTTGAACTCTTTTCGAATCCAGTGCATCCATATACTAAGTATTTAATAGAATGCAGATAACAACTGTAATAACACATAAATTCAAAGAAGGTGGGAGCTATAAAGCTGTTGGAAGCGGTAAGCCTGAACAAAAGGTATAGTGCGGAAAGGGGGTGGTTCACACATAAGGCCAAGAGTGTTCAAGCCGTGAACAATCTGTCACTCAGTCTTGAGGCCGGTGAAAGCCTGGGACTTGTAGGTGAAAGCGGGTGTGGTAAAAGCACTTTGGCCAGAATTCTGCTGGGATTGGAGAAACCGTCCTCCGGAAGGGTTCTGTACCGAAGCACGGATTATACGGATTGGAGCCACAGCAAGATGCGTATGATCCGCAGCAATATGCAGATGGTGTTTCAGAATAGTCTCGCTTCCTTCAACCCTTTGTTTACGGTAGAGCAGATTATCGGCGAGCCGCTGCGAAACTACGGAGCGGGCAAGGCCGAAAACCTCAGGGAAGTGGTAGCAGATACACTCGATCTTGTGGGTCTGGAACAGCGGCATATCCGCCGCTATCCGCATGAACTCAGTGGCGGCCAGCAGCAGAGGGTTGGGATCGCCAGAGCGATCGCGCTGCGTCCGGAGCTGATTGTATGTGATGAACCCTTCTCGAGTCTGGATGTTACCTTGCGGAAGCAAATGATGGATCTGCTGCAGGAGTTGAAGCATGGGCTGGGGTTATCCTATGTTTTCATTACACATGACTTGTCCGTTGTAAGCCGTTTGTGTGACAGTGTGGCTGTGATGTATCAAGGGGGAATTGTGGAGAAGCAATCGGGTGTGCATATCATGCAGCAAGGGAGCCACCCTTATACACGAACATTGCTGTCATCAGTACCAGTGCAGGACCCCAGGTTAAGAAAGAAAGTCTAGCAAAGCTTGGCACTACAGCCGTTCTGATGATGTTAAATGGAGAAGGGGAGTACTGGGAATGAGAACGAATTCAAAGACAAACAGCTTATTAACACAAATAATATTCTTAATGCTTCTTGCGGTAATTATGGTGACATCAGGCTGCAGCAACAGCAACAACAAGAATAGCAGCACTCCAACGGCCGGTTCGAATAACACTGCCAATAATGAAGCCGCACAAGCAGCCAACGCTCAGGACAAGGTAATCACTGTTGCTATATCGGCTGATGCCGGTATGGATCAGCTGGACGCCGGTGCCTATAAGGGCTCGATGAATGTGCATGCGATGATATATGACGGATTGGTGGAGTATGGAGAAAAGGGCGAAATCCTGCCGGCTCTTGCGGAGTCCTGGGATATTTCCGAAGATGGAAAAGTATATACTTTTCATCTCCGCCAAGGAGTCAAATTCTCAGATGGTACGGAGTTTAATGCTGAAGCTGTTAAATTCTCCTTCGAACGCTGGATTAAAGATCCGGCCAATTCGTTGAATGTGGCTACAGCGATGCAATCTATTGATGTTGTGGATGAGCATACGATTACCATGACCTTCACCAAAGCTTATTATCCCTTCCTGACTGAGCTTTCCTTTGCAAGACCAGTACGGATGATCAGCCCTTCCGCGGTGGAGCCTGCAGGGGATGTTACCGGCAAATTCATCAAAGCGATTGGAACCGGGGCATGGATGGCCGAGAGCTTCACAACCGATCAGGAAGCCGTACTCATCAGAAATCCCTATTATTGGGGAGAAATGCCGAAGCTGTCCACAATCATTCTGAAGGTCATTCCTGACCCGCAGTCCAGAGTACTGGCCCTGCAAAGCGGGGATATAGACATTGCCGGGGGACAAATGGGTAAGATTCCGGTGGAAAGTGTACCCGTGATCGAAGCGGCTTCGTCACTGAGCTTGCAAAAAGCACCTGGAACAAACTCTCATTTCATGATCTTCAACTACAATACACCCGCTCTGCAAGATCTGAATGTGCGTAAAGCCATTAATTTGGCTATTAACAAAAAAAGTATCGTCAATGATCTGATGGATGGTATCGGCAGTGTAGCCAAAGGTTTGTTCCCGCTGACAGTTCCTTATGTGACGGACTCCAATAATACCTGGTACGGCTTCGATCCGGCGGAAGCGAAACAGCTTCTCGCGGATGCAGGTTATAGTGATTCAAACGGAGATGGAATTGTCGAGCAGGCTGGTACGCCGCTTGAGCTGAACTTTGTACTGCAGCAGGCTGAATTCCCGGAATGGAAATCGATCAGTGAGCTGATTCAGTCCGAACTCAAAGAGATTGGGATTGCTGTGAATCTTCAGGTTCTGGAGCCTAATGCCTATTACGATGCCTTATGGACAACCAAGGCTTATGATCTGATCATGTACCGGACCTACGATGATGCATATAATCCGCATGCGTTCCTCCTATCTCTATTCCATGAAACTGAGGAAGCACCTGCTGTGGTCTGGTCAGATGCTGGACTGGAATCACTGATTGACACAGCCGTAGGTACAACCGATCTGCAGGAACGCCAGAGCGCTTATGACTCTATTTTCACCAAGCTGTACCAGGAGGCCATGTTTGCTGCTATATACTTCCCCGATGATATCATGGCAGTGAACAAGAGAATAACAGGGTTCAAAGCCGGGTATACCACCTTCTCGCCAATCTTCTGGAATCAGCTGGATATAGGTGGAGAATGATGTTGAGAGAAATTTCGAAGTACTGGACCTCAAGCTCGGAGAGTTATGACAAAGTCATACAGACCCAATTCCGCAGCAAGACAACCATTAACCTGTGGAAGCAGCTGCTTACAAAAGGCTTGAGAGTTAAATCCCATCAAAAGGTGCTGGATGTGGGAACCGGGCCCGGTTTTTTCTCCATCCTCTTATCGCAGATGGGACATCTGCCTACAGCCGTTGATGCATCTCAGGGGATGATCGATAGAGCTTCACAGAATTTTGAACATTTTGGATACAAAGTTCCTGCTTATGTCGGCGATGCTGCGGATTTGCATGCTGAGCTGGACGACAGCTTTGATGCAGTGGTTTGCCGGGATGTGGTATGGACGCTGCCCGATCCACAGAAGGCTTATGCCGAGTGGTACCGGATTCTGAAGCCTGGAGGGGCCCTGATTATTTTTGACGGTAATTATTTGTATAACGAGAGCAGGACTGTATTTCGCAGACTTTGGTATGCCTTGTCTTGGACACTGATTCTGCTTACAGAGAAGAGAATCCGGCAACGGAGTAATCAGGATAAAAGTATGCTAAGCGAGCTGCCGTTTGTTAATGTACTGCGGCCTGAGGCCGATGAGAAAGCGCTGATACGGGCCGGATTCCGCAGCATAGATGTTCAGCGGAACTTTATTCCTGCCCGTGCGATGCCGCTGAATTATTTGAAATACGGCTACCAGAATGTAAACCGGTTCATGATTATAGCCAAGAAGGAGTGAATGATACATGAGTATCCAGCAGGAAGTAGAAACATATTGGGAAGGTGAAGCAGAGCTGTATAGTGAAGGCATTCAGCGGGAACTGAACGGATTCCAGCGGGAAGCGTGGCTGAAGCTTATCCTGGCGAATGCACCGCAGAAGGATAGTCTGCATGTTCTTGATATTGGCTGCGGCCCCGGCTTCTTCTCTGTGATTCTCTCCAGTGCCGGGCATCTGGTCACTGCGGTCGACTGCACAGACAATATGCTGGAAGAAGCGAGAGCACACACCAGACGGGAAGGTGTCACCGTTACTTTCCGCAAGATGGACTCACACAAGCTGGACTTTGCAGCGGAGAGCTTCGATCTGATCGTATGCCGCAATGTCACCTGGAGCCTTGCCGATCCGCAGTCAGCGTACAAGGAATGGAGAAGAGTACTCAAGCCGGAGGGAAGGCTGCTGGTTTTCGATGCCAACTGGAACCGTCATCTGTGGGACGAAGAGATGCAGCTGAAGCATGCCGAGGATCAGCAGGCCTACATAGACAGGGGCTTTGGTGAGCTTCCGCATCACAAGGACATCGAGGAGACTGACCGTCTGAGCCTTTTATTGCCGCTGACCAGAGAGTGGCGTCCGGAGTGGGATGTACGGACCCTCAAGGAAGAGGGGTTCTCCGCTGTATATACAGAAGAGAACCTGAACGCCAAAGTACTGGATGAGAAGCAGCAAGTATTGAACCGTTCAACACCGATGTTCATGATTTGCGCCGAGAAATGATAATGAGCAGCTATAATAATAATGAAATGAGAAAAAAAGCAGCGATTCTCTAAAGGAGAGTCGCTGCTTTTTGTATGGAATTTTCGCTTTCAGCTCAATCTTGGCAACGTCCAAGTTGGAGGGTTGTCCATTGAAGTTACAAGGAACAATCTTTGTACAAATGATACTGTTATTATTGAACCCGTGGAAAATTAATTTGTGACTAAAGGCTAAAATATCACGTCTACTCTTTCATTAATTATTTATAATTATTAAAAAAGGAGATGTCACCGCCATGGATTATAAAATCGGTCAAGTTTCTAAAATCTTAAATATCCCCGTTGAGACACTGCGTTATTATGAAAAACTTAATATAGTTCATCCTATTAAAGACGATAAAAATAACTATCGCTTATACGAGCCCTGGGATATTAATTTCCTAACAGAATGCAAACGTCACAGAAGTCTGGACTATTCACTTTCCGAAATTCACAATATAATGCATTGTGATAATTTGGAGCAATACTCAAAGCGAATCGAAGAAAAGCAAATCGATTATAATCATAAATTGAAGCACTATACTTTACTGATGAAGAAAAATGAAGAATTGGGAAGAGATTTACTTAATATAAAAAATGATTTAGGAGCATTCCATTTTACAGAACAACAAAATTCTTATTATTTGCTTCATCGATATAATTACAGCTATGAAGAAAAAGATGATTTCCATGGTGTTTTGGAAGCATGGTTAAATTATCTGCCATTTGTTGAAATCTTAGTTGAAATGCAAATGAACGATATTATAAATAGAGATGTTACCAATGACCACGCATGGGGGTTCTCTATTAAAAAAGAATATGTTGAAGCGTTTAATATTCCACTTAGTGATAAGGTGAAATATATAGAGAATGCGTTGTGTGTTACAACTGTTATCAGTGTAGGTGAAAAGGGGAGCTTCTCACTCAAACTGTTGGATAACGCATTAGAATTTATTCGGAAAGAGGGGTATCAGCTGGCTGGAAATGTGATTGGACATATTCTGGCCCGTGTTCATGAATCGGACGGATACCATCGATATATTAAAGTTTGGTTACCGATTGAATAAGTAAGTGAATTTTTGAACAAAGTTCTTGAGCCTGTAGTACCTATAGGGTTTATATTCAATCTGTAAGTAATATAAACTCTGGAGGGCTCACCATGCTTAATCATTTGTTCTCACCTAAAAAAATCAATCAATGCGAAATTCCCAACCGGTTGGCAGTCACCGCAATGGTCTCCAATTACTGCAATCAAGATGGAACTGCAACAGACAGGTACATTGCTTATCATGAAGAGAAAGCCAAAGGGGGATGGGGGCTGATTATTACAGAGGATTACGCTGTTAATCCTCATGCAATGGGATACAAATGTATTGCAGGACTTTGGAATGACGAACAGATCGAAGGTCATAAGAAGCTTACAGACACTATTCATCAATATGACAGTAAAGTGTTTTGTCAAATTTATCACGCGGGCAGACAAAGCAATAGTACAGTAAACGGCGGCGTTCAGCCTGTTGCTCCTTCTGCCATTCCATGTCCTTGGAATCGGGAGATTCCGCACGAGTTGACTATTTCTGAAATTGTGCAGATTGTTGGGGAATTTGGAGACTGTGCGTTGAGAGCAAAAAAAGCAGGGTTTGACGGAGTGGAAATCCATGCAGGACACGGGTATTTGATTGCAGAATTCATGTCCACTTACGTCAATAAGAGAACGGATAAATATGGCGGTTGTCTGGATAACCGATTAAGATTCGTAAAAGAAATAGTTGAGAACGTTCGGCAAAAAGTGGGAAGCGATTATCCTGTAACCATCCGTTTTTCTGCAGATGAAGGTGTTCCGGGAGGCAGAGATATCTCGGAATCAAGAATACTGGCAAAGCAGTTTGAAGCATGGGGAGTAGATGCTCTTCATGTATCTAATGGCGTTTATGGAAGTCACAATAAGGGAACTGTCGCCCCAATGTATATTCCGCATGCCTGGACGATAGATTTTGCCGCCGAGATCAAGAATATTGTTGACATTCCTGTGTTTACCGTAAACCGCATTAATGATCCGTACATGGCTGAAGGTATCCTGGAGATGGGCAAAGCTGATTTTATTGGCATGGGAAGAGGTTCATTGGCAGATCCTGCCTTGCCTAACAAAGCAAAGAATGGAGAGTTTAGCTCTATTCGTTACTGCATTGGGTGTTTACAGGGCTGTGTTGGAGCGCTGTATACAGACAGCCCCCTGGCTTGCCTGGTTAACCCGTCGTTAGGAAGGGAATGGGAGTTAAACTATACTCCGGTTTCCGCACCGAAAACTGTTGTGGTAGTTGGAGGTGGTCCCGGCGGTTTGGAAGCAGCCAGAATAGCGGCGGTCAAAGGCCATGAGGTTAGCCTATATGAACAAAAAGGATATTTGGGCGGTCAATTTGTATCGGCAGCCTACCCGCCAAGCAAGGGAGAATTTACGACCTATACAGCCTGGATCATTGATGAGTTGGATAAGCTGGGTGTGGATATCCATTTGAACACTGAAGTCAGTAAAGAATTGTTACAAGAGATTCAGCCGGATACTATTATTGTAGCTACGGGTGGAACTCCAATGCTTCCTCCAATTAAAGGCATTTACAAACCGCATGTATTTGCTGCCGAAGATGTGCTGCTTGGAAATGTTCCTACCGGAGACAAAATTGTGATTGCAGGCGGCGGTGAAGTGGGAACGGAAACAGCTGCGCATTTGGCGCTTCAGGAGAAGGAAGTCGCAGTTGTAGAAATGTTCCCAACACTGATGAAGGAGTTAGACAGTGTGAACCGCTTCAATCTGACGAAAATATTAAATGAGTACGAAGTTAAGCAATATACAGAGACTAAAGTCGTTGAAATATTGGATGACGGAGTTGAAGTTGAAAATAGTCAGGGGAGATTTATACTTCAGGCAGATACTGTTGTCCTAGCACTTGGCTATAAGCCGAATAATACGTTGGTGAATGAATTAAAAACGGTCTCCGATAACGTCGTAGTGGTTGGTGGGGCACTAAAAACAAGCAATGCTCTTCATGCGATTCGAGAGGGTTTTGATGCGGGGATTAGTATAAAATAAGCAAAGGTCCAAACATTCACCGCAGTTGCGAGAGATCCTGTACTCTGAAATTTCCAAGTTCATCTTATATAGGGTGAAACTGTTTTTATGTTGATGATATCCATTTAATTACTAATGCTGCCTATCTTAAGAATCTTCAATTCCTGTGTTATAAAAATTTAAATGAACAAATTTAAATTTAAATTCTATTAATGCACAAATTACGTCAAGTTTGATCTTTATGATAATTAGCTCGACTTATACAGATTAATTATTTTTAAAATGAATTGACATATCTTTTGAGTGTGACTATACTTATTTCAGCAACTGATTTTAATAAAGTTAGTTTCGTGACATCCACTCGAAAGAAGGTCATTATCCATGAAAACATTAGTTATTATAACGCATCCGAATTTCGAGCAATCAGTTGTCAACAAACGCTGGACTGAAGAATTGCAGGGTCTTGCAGATGTGACCGTTCACAACCTGCACGCTGCTTACCCCACTGAAGAAATTGATGTGGAACGTGAGCACCAGTTGATGCTTGAGCATGACCGCATTGTATTGCAATTCCCATTTTATTGGTACAGCTCCCCTCCTCTCCTGAAAAAATGGCAGGATCATGTCCTGACTTACGGCTGGGCCATAGGCAGTGAAGGCAACAAGCTGCACGGCAAGGAGCTTATGTTTGCCGTGTCTACGGGCGCTCCCAAGGAGAACTACCATGCTGAGGGGAGCAATAAATACACTGTGGAGGAGCTCCTGCGGCCGCTCGAAGCAACTGGCAACCTGATCGGCACATTAGTGTTGCCTCCATTTATTCAGTATGGCATGATGGGAATCTCGGAGGAAGAATTGGAAATCTCGGCCCGCGAGTATGCAAAAGCGGTACTGGCGTAAGCTTTGCCTATTTACAGCAGAAACATTGTTAAGTTTTTCGGAAAAAATCGTAAATTAATATCAAACAGGCAAAATAAGCATCGGTATCCATAAACCCGGATCCCTTGATTCTTTTACAAAACAAGGCTGACCCAAAAGATTTGTCGATTTTATGAGCTAATACAATTCTAATAAAAAATTAAAACAGCGGCAGTCCTGGACGAAATAAAGTCCTGGACTGCCGCTGTTTTTTTGAACGATAGTGCCCCTGTTCGTTGAAGTTTTAGCGCAAATCTATTCGCTCTTTAAGATTGCTGTCGTATACTTCAGATACTATAAATATTTATCTAATCTTTAGGTTCAGTTTAGAGTGTATAAAGATTGGAACGTTATATTAATACAAATAAGCTGGATAGAGCAGGAGATGGCAGATGAAAAATGTGAATAAATTCCTTACTATAGGTAAAGCAATACTGCTGGTCCTTGCAATCATTTATGTGGGTTCTTTAGTAGATTTTATTTTTAAACCCTTTAAGGCGCTGACGGGTGTGATTCTCATCCCGATGCTGTTAGCCGTTTTTTTCTACTATATCCTGCGGCCTTTAATTCCTCTGCTGGAAAAGTGGAAATTGAAGCGAACACCGGCGATCCTTCTGATTTACCTTTTCTTGTTTATCATTGTAATGGCATTCTTTGGGGGTGTCTGGCCTCCCTTGAAATCGCAATTAATAAATCTGGTGCAAAATGCGCCTCATCTTTTCAATTTATTAAACGATAAAATTGTGGAGTTGGAGAAGACGGGAGTTTTCTCGAAAATTTTCCCCGAAGATTTCAGCCTGCTCTCCCAATTAAATGAATATTTAAACAAGGGGTTCACTTTATTAACCAGTTATGTCACAGGGCTATTTTCAGCGGTCTCCAACTTAGCGATTATACTGTTTACCTTTCCAATATTGTTGTTCTACATGCTTAAGGAGGGCGACAAATTCGGGAAAATCATCGTAAGAGCTGTTCCCAAACGTTCTCGTGAAAAAATCAGTACAATTACAAAGGAAATCGATGCCGCGCTCAGCAGCTATATCGTTAGCAGAGTTGTCGTAAATCTGGCGCTGGGTGTCCTGATGTATTTCGGATTCCTTTTGATAGGGTTACCTTATGCGCTTGTATTGACACTGATTGCCGTCATCATGAACTTTATTCCTTATTTTGGGGCCATTATCTCATCTGTTCCTATTGTGATTGTAGGTCTGGTTGAATCTCCTGCTGTGGGATTGTGGGCTTTGGTTATTATCCTGTTGGCACAGCAGGTTCAGGATAACATCATTTCACCGCTGGTCTTTGGCAAAAGCCTTGATATTCATCCCATTACCACAACAGTTCTTGTATTGGGAGTGGGGAATTTCTTTGGATTCATTGGCATGCTGATCATTATTCCTGTGTATATGGTCATCAAAATTATATCTAAGCATACGTATCATTTGTTCTTTAAAGAAAAATGGGAGGGACTATAGTTCGTATAAATCGAAGGAGGCGATGGGATGAATAACTTAAATAACGGATATAGAGGTAATATTACGATTTCAAATCGGGCCATATTGAAGATTGCCGGCAAGGCGATTCAGGAAGCGGAAGAAGTGAAGGCGCTTATGGAAGGCAAAACAAAACGCAAAAACAAAGATGACTTCTATAAAGCTATTGACCTCCAGATAAACGGGGGAGAGCTGGCGGTTCACATATTTCCGATTTTTGTGCTCGGCACTCCTCTTCACCAGCTTGCGCAGCTTTTGCAGCAAAAAATTAAGAGCAGCCTTGAAATACTGACTGGATTAAAAGTGTCGCAAGTGAATGTGACCGTGGTTGGCATTATACCGGAGCAAATTTGAATTTTTCAATAAAATAGCGGCAGTCGAGGACCTTATTCTATCGTCCTTGACTGCCGCTATTTTTTTGGAGCTAGACTATTTTTGTAAACTAATCTTAAAAACGGTTGATTCCTTCCCAGGGTTGGCCAGTTCCAAAGTTCCGCCCATTCTTTCCGTATTTTTCAGGGCTATAGCCAAGCCTAAGCCTGTTCCTCCAGATGCCGTTCTGGCTTCATCTCCCCGTACAAAGGGATCGAAAAGGGTGGATCTGAGTTCTTGAGGAATCCCCACACCGTTATCGGCAATTTCAATGACCATTCGGGTGGCCTGGGGAATGAGCTCAATCCGAAGATTCGTTCCGGGCGGATTATAAGTCAGAGCATTGGTGATCAGATTATAGACCACTCGTGACAGCAGTTCAGGATCAAAGAGCGCATAAACATCCTGATCGGGTACTTGGAACTGAAGCGTAAACCGCTTTTGTTCGATTTCTCCATACGAATCGGCGATAATTTCCCGCAGGAAGTCGCCAAGCTCGTGATGCCCCATTTTCAACAGGAAATCCGGTGAATCTGTTTTGAGCAGTTCCATCATATTTTGAATTAATTTAGTGACTTGAGAGGACTTATTGTGAATATATGACAGATATTTTCGCTGTCTTTCCACATCCTCGACGCGGCCTTCATACAGGGCTTGCGCATAACCCTGGATGCTGGTGACCGGGGTCTTCAGATCATGAGAGAGGTCCATCATCATCCGCTGCTTGCTTTCTTCCGCCAGCCGCGTAGCCTTGGTAGTTTTCTCAATCATATCCGCCATGTAGTTGAACGTTTCAGCCATTTGCTCGAATTCCTGTTCTGCATGAACAGAGATCCTGGTGCTGTAATTGCCTTGGATCATTTCCTTTAATCCTTCGTTAATTGTTTTGAGCGGTTTGAGAATTCGCCGGGCTACAGAATAGCTGTAAACAACAACCAGCACCAGAAGCACCATCGCTCCAATCAAAATATAGAAGGTAACCGAATGGTTAAAATAGGACATAAACGGGTAGCTGTTAATGGAGATGTCAATACGGTCCCGTGGGATTTTCAGCAGCAGCCAGTCTGTCGAACCAGGGCCCGGGTAGCGGGACAATGAATAGTAATAATCCTGACTTCGATCATTCTCAAGCAGTTTATACAATTGTTCCTCTGAGTAGCTAATCATCTGATCCTGTTTATTTCCGATCACTTCTTTGATGAGCTTGCTTCCGTCCAAGATTTCAAGCCAGCCCCGGCTGCGCAGCAATTTCTCGGTTTCCGGTCCGGATTTGGGATTATTCAAATATTGGCTTGCCGTGACCTTTAAATCCGGATCCGCAAGTTGATAATCCTTTAGTTTTTGCGTCACATCCAGTTGTATAAACAAATAGGCGCCAAGCGAAATGACAAGAACAATGACAAGAAACCGTAAAAAGTCAAGGGCTAGCGACGTCTGCAGCGGCCGTTGGTTTCTAGTTCTCCACAGGCGCATTAATTTTGTACCCCAATCCCCGGATGGTTTTCAGATACTCAGGTTTCTTGGAATCCAGCTCAATCTTCTCACGGATGTTGCTGATATGTACCATGATACTGTTGTCCTCATACATATAGAAGTCTTCCCAAACCGCTTCATAAATTCGCTTGCGCGTGAACACCCGCCCCGGTTCCTCCATCATCAGCTTAAGGATTTTATATTCAGTGGAGGTCAATACAACCGGTTCCCCTGAGACATATAGAACACACTCGCTCAGATCTAGTGTCAGTGCTCCAAGTACAATTTTCTCAACCGCCGGCTCCTTCTCCACAGGGGAAACATCAAAATGATGGACTCTCCTCAGCAAAGCATTGACACGGGCAACGACCTCCAGCGGATTAAAGGGCTTAGAGATATAATCATCCGCTCCGAGCTCCAGACCGAGAATTTTGTCATGATGCTGGCTTTTGGCCGATAAGAACAGGACGGGAAAATGATACGCCCGGCGAATACTCTTAAGCAGCTGTAATCCATCCATCCCCGGCATCATAATATCGAGAATAGCTAAATCAATGGTATGCTCCCCAATGATATGTAAAGCGTCCATACCGTTGGTAGCCTTCAAAATATGGTAGTCCTTTTCAAGGTAAAGCTGCAGCAATTCGACGATTTCGAGTTCGTCATCAGCGATCAGTATCGTAAATATAAAAAATCACCCCTACTCAATATAACTCTCTAACCTTTATCCATTCTAAACCAAACCTAAAGATTGGATAAATATTTATGGAATATTGTTTTTAGCTTTTTTTCATTCGTTCGAACGGGGCTTTACAGTTTCTTGCGCTGACTGTATAATTATCTTTAATTGTATACGGAATCAAACGGAGGAGCCTGCCAAAAGCGGGCTCTTTTTGTGTTTTTTTACTGGGAAAATAAGTTAATTATCAATAGCTGAGAATTGTACAGAATGAATGGATACAACCGCAATAGCAGAAAACTAGAACATGAATAAAAGAGGAGGAGTGCTGGACCGTGCTGCATCTTGTAATTTTACTTCCATTTGTGCTTGCTGCATTTATTCCGCTTACTAAATATTTGCCGCGTTTTCATGTGGGCTGGATTGTTCTGCCCTTGCCTGCAGCTCTATTTCTCTACTTCCTGACAAGAATCCCAAGTATTCAAGCAGGATCAAATCTAATGACAAGCTTCTCCTGGATGCCTTCACTTGGAGTCGATATTACACTTTACCTGGATGGACTCAGCCTGTTGTTTGTTTTGCTGATTACCGGAATGGGCGCTCTGGTGGTGCTCTATTCGATTTATTATTTGAGTAAGCACAGCGAAGGAATTCGCCCATTCTACATGTACCTGCTGATGTTTATGGGGGCGATGCTGGGTGTTGTGCTGTCAGATAATCTGATGGTTCTATACGGGTTCTGGGAGCTCACCAGTATTTCATCATTCCTGCTGATTGCATTCTGGCACCGCCGGGAAAGGTCGCGCTACGGTGCAATGAAGTCGATGCTCATTACGGTGTTTGGCGGTCTGGCTATGTTTGCCGGATTTAATCTGTTATACGTCATGACTGGAACTTACAGTATCCGGGAAATTGTAGCTGTAGCCGGATCTTTGCCGGGCTATTCCATGTTTATCCCGGCGATGCTGCTGATCCTGCTGGGAGCGTTCACGAAATCCGCGCAATTTCCATTTCATATCTGGCTGCCTGATGCGATGGAAGCACCGACACCGGTCAGCGCCTATCTTCATTCGGCTACGATGGTTAAGGCGGGAATCTATTTGGTTGCACGGCTCACCCCTGTATTTGCAGGTCAATCTGGGTGGTTCTGGCTGGTTTCGCTCACAGGAATGGTGACACTGATCTATGGAGCATTTAAAGCGATTAACCAAAGCGATCTCAAAGGCTTACTTGCGTACTCTACCATCAGCCAGCTCGGTCTGATCATGTCTCTGCTGGGACTTGGTTCGGCGGCTTCCTTTTTTGCCGGGAAGGAAGAAGCTGTTTTCTATACTATGGCTACTACAGCGGCCCTCTTTCATCTCCTGAATCATGCTGTTTTTAAAGGCAGCTTGTTTATGGTTGTCGGAATTATTGACCATGAAACGGGTACCCGGGATCTCCGCAAGCTGGGCGGGCTGATGTCTCTCATGCCCATTACTTTCTCGGTTGCGTTGATCGGCGCATTCTCCATGGCGGGCTTGCCGCCGTTCAGCGGGTTCCTCAGTAAAGAAATGTTCTTTACCGCTATGCTGAATATCCGTGAGTTCGACATACTGAATACTGGCTCCTGGATGGGGATTTTTCCGGTAGCCGCCTGGCTTGCCAGTGTGTTTACCTTTGTGTACAGTATGATTCTCGTCTTTAAGACCTTTGGGGGTAAACTTCAGAAGGCTAAACTGGATAAAATGCCGCATGAAGCGCCGCTTGGCCTTCTGCTGTCACCAGTGATGCTGGTCTCCCTTGCTGTAGTCTTTGCTTTCTTTCCTAAGCTTGTTTCTAATTCGCTGATTGAGCCGGCCATGGCGTCGATCCATAACGGGGTATTGGCGCCTGAAGATACGTTCGAGGTCTCGATTCATTTCTGGCATGGCTGGACACCGGAGATATTTATGACCATAGGTGTTATCGCTGCCGGTGTGCTGTTATACCGAAGCTACAGCCGGTTGCGGGTATTGGACCGTAAGCCAAGCGGACGGAAAACGCTCAACCATCTCTATGATGGGAGCCTTCAATTGTTGGAGCGGGGCTCAAAACGCCTGACCAATGCTTATATGACCGGCTCCAACCGTCATTATTTGCTGTATATTTTCAGCTTCTTTATTATTGCGTTGCTCGCTGCTCTAATTGGAGAACCGGGTATCAGCTTCGGCATGGATCACTATGCGCCATTGTCCCTTTATGAGACAGCGGTAATAGCCGTTATGCTGCTTGCGGCATTCGCGGTGCCTTTTGCCAAATCGCGGGTCAGTGCCATTTTATTCACTGGCTGTGTCGGCTATATGGTAACGCTATTGTTCGTCATCTTCCGGGCGCCTGATCTCGCGCTTACGCAAATGATGATAGAGACGGTGTCGGTCATTCTCTTCCTTCTCTGCTTCAGATATCTTCCGAAGCTGAAGAAGGAGAAGGAACGCCTGCGGTTTAAGCTGCCGAATTTGATTATCGCCCTTGGTGTTGGTATCACGACAACTTTAATTGCTTTGGCAGCGATGGGGAGCAGTCCCTTTGAACCGATTTCCGAGTTTTTCCTGAAAGAAAGCTACAATTCAGCCGGCGGTAAAAATGTAGTCAACGTCATTCTGGTGGATTTCCGCGGCTTTGATACCTTGTTTGAAATTATGGTGCTCGGTATCGCCTCAATGGCCATCTATGGCTTGATTCATTTAAGAATGGAACCTGGTCAGACTGAATCCGGAAAAGTCCATTCTGGAAACTCAGCCTTGCGGCTGCGGAGTAATGATGTGATCCTGCAGACCATGTCTAAGGGAATTGTTCTCATTATACTTACGTTCTCCTTGTATTTGTTCTTTGCGGGCCACAACCATCCGGGGGGAGGTTTTATTGGAGCGCTGATGACTTCCGCCGCGCTTGTTCTGATGGCTGTCGCTTTTGGCATGGATACAGTCCGTAAGGTTCTTCCGGTGAACTACCGCTTGATTACTGGAGTCGGATTACTGATCGCGATTGTTACGGCATCAGGCTCCTTCATTTTTAATGCACCGTTTCTCAGTCATGCCTTTGGTCATTTTCAACTGCCTATACTCGGGGATACAGAGCTTGCGACTGCGGTTCTGTTTGACCTGGGCGTGTATTTGGCCGTAGTGGGTGTAACCATGAACATCATATTATCAATCGGGGGGGATAAACAATGGAACTCATAATGGCGGTGGCTGTAGGGATTTTATTTACAATTGGTGTGTATCTGATTCTGTCCAAAAGTCTGCTGCGCATTGTGCTGGGAACTTCCCTGCTGACACATGGTGTCCATCTGCTGCTCCTCACGATGGCCGGACTCAAAAAAGGCGCTGCACCGGTGCTGGGAGACAATGCGAAGACTTATGTCGATCCCCTGCCGCAGGCGCTGATCTTAACCTCCATTGTGATCAGCTTTGGAGTGACTGCGTTCTATTTTGTTCTGGCCTACCGTTCCTACCAGACACTGGGTACGGATGAAATCGACAGTATCAAGGAGGAGAAAGAATGAGCAATCTGTTGGTGCTGCCGATTCTGATCCCCCTGTGTACAGCTGTGATCCTGATCTTCCTGAAAGAAAGAATCCGGCTCCAGCGCTGGATCAGCTCCGCCAGCGGATTACTGAATATCGGCATTGCTGCTGTCCTGGTCTCACGCGTACACGATAAGGGTATACAAACCCTGCAGATGGGGGGATGGTCCCCGCCTTACGGCATTGTGTTCGTTGGCGATATGTTAGCGTCATTGCTGCTGCTGACGGCTTCGTTGGTCAGCTTTGCCATATTGCTCTACTCCTTCCGCAGTATAGGTGAGGAGCGGGAGCGGTTTTACTACTATACCTTTTTTCATTTCTTGCTTGTAGGGGTATACGGTTCCTTCCTTACAGGGGACATCTTCAATCTGTTCGTCTTCTTCGAGGTGATGCTCATTTCTTCCTATGCGCTTATTTCTATTGGCGGGACGAAGCTCCAGCTCCGGGAGACGTCCAAATATTTGCTGATAAACATCGTATCCTCCACACTGTTCGTGGCGGCGGTAGCTTATCTCTATGCAGCAG
The DNA here is from genome assembly GCF_038002865.1 of Paenibacillus sp. FSL H3-0321. Classification (NCBI taxonomy): domain Bacteria; kingdom Bacillati; phylum Bacillota; class Bacilli; order Caryophanales; family Paenibacillaceae; genus Paenibacillus; species Paenibacillus sp. FSL H3-0321. The sequence goes on from NZ_JBBODH010000001.1 coordinate 7,187,088, forward strand.
TGGGCACGCTCAACATGGCCCATTTGTCCCAGCGTATTGCCGAAGCGGGGCAAGACGGCGTACTTAATGTAATAGCCATTTTGTTTCTGATTGTATTTTCTTTAAAGGCCGGACTCTTTCTGTTTTATTGGCTGCCTGGATCGTATAGTGCACCTCCGGCGGCGGTCAGGGCTTTGTTTGGCGCACTGTTGACTAAAGTGGGCTTGTATGCAATTATTCGTACATTTACCCTCCTGTTCGTAAACGATCCGGGCTTCACCCAGCCTTGGATAACCTGGATGGCGGCGGCTACAATGATTCTGGGCGGATTGGGAGCTGTAGCCTATCAGGATATTCCCCGTATTCTTAATTACAATGTCATCATCAGCGTTGGTTTTGTCGCCTTTGGTCTTGCAGTTGGGACACCTGATTCTCTGAACGGGGCGGTATTCTATTTGCTCCATGATATGCTGGCGAAAGCACTGATGTTTATTCTAGGAGGAATAATCATCTCTGCTGCAGGAACGGAACACTTGAAGAACATGGGGGGGATGATCAGAAAGTACCCCTTGATCGGCTGGATGTTTTTTATACTGGCGCTTGCTCTTGTGGGGATTCCTCCGCTCAGCGGCTTTGCCGGCAAGGTTATGATCATTCGCGGAGGGTTGGATACCGGCATGTTGACCTTGTCTCTGATTGGTCTGGCGTCAAGCTTTCTTGTACTGTATTCCTTGATGAAGGTGTTCAGACTGGCATTTTGGGGGAATGAACCGGAGAAAGAATTACCAAAGGTCAACTTAAAAAGTGCTTCGGCCGTTGCTGCCGGACTGCTTGTTCTTGTTATTGCAATGGGCATTGGGGCGGAGTGGGTATACACCTATGTATCACAGGCCGGAGATATCTTGGTCTCACCCGGGCTTTATATTGAAGCTGTAATGAAGGAGTAGAGGAGATGGCTTTGCAAATACTGTTTAACCTGATGATTGCTTTCATGTGGATGCTGCTGAATAACAACAGTTCGGGCTCAAGCTTTATCGTGGGGTATGTGCTTGGAGTGTTCATTCTGCTGATCCTGCGGAAATCCTGGACGCAGCCCTTCTATCTCAAACGGGTATGGGCAATGCTGAAGCTGCTGCTGATATTTATCCGCGAGCTGCTGGTATCGAGCTTTGTGGTGATCGGTCATATCGTTCGTCCAAGGCTGGCTATACGTCCCGGTATTTTTGCTTATGAGACTGCCTTAACATCCGCGTGGGAAGTCACTTTATTATCCTGTTTGATTTGTCTGACACCGGGAACACTGACACTTGATGTTTCGGGAGATGGAAAGATCCTGTACATCCATGCCATTGATATTGAAGATGCACAGCTGCTTACCGAGCAGATCAGAGGCACTTTTGAGCAAGCCATAATGGAGGTGACCCGCTGATGAGTCTGACTTTGTTAACTGCAGCGCTGATTATACTATCGGTGGCTATGCTGGCCTGTCTGTACCGTCTGCTTAAAGGACCGACCCGTTCTGACCGGGTTGCTGCACTGGATACGATAGGCATCCATGTGCTGGCCATGATTGCGGTAGTCTCTATGCTGCTGGACACACAGGATTTTCTTGAGATTATTCTGGTGATAGGCATTCTTACTTTTATAGGAACGACGGCGCTGGCCAGATATATTGAACGGGGCATTGTATTTGAAGAGGGAGGTGACAGGCATGACCGGTGAGTTGTTCAGTTCGATTCTGGTGCTGCTTGGCGCTGTATTCTGCGCTCTGAGCGCATTCGGTTTGGTGCGGCTGCCCGATGTGTACCTGCGTTCTCACGCCGCTACCAAAAGCGCAACACTTGGGGTGCTCTGTGTGCTGAGCGGAGCGTTTGTCTACTTCCTGTTTCACGATGGAACGGTCAGCTATAAGCTGCTGCTTGCTATCGTCTTTGTATTCATTACCTCTCCGGTAGCAGGTCATTTAAACGGCAGATCAGCCTACCGGTCGGGAGTCCCGTTGTGGCAAGGCAGCATTCAGGATGACCTGAAGCCCTCCATGGAAGAGGATCAGGCACTGCCTGTAGAGCAAGATCGCTGACAGGAACAGGCGAGCTGTGGAAGAGCAGCTCCACAATTCGCCGCTTCCGGCTGCGTTGTTCCGCAGACAACCCCGCAGTTTACACCACACCCTGTTTAGACTTCATACACTTCAGATTATATGTGCGGCCATAGGCGTTAGCGTATTTTACGATCCGTTTAATCATGCTTTTGTCCTTCAGCTTGGTAAACGGACAAGGATCGGGGGAAGTATTCACTTCCAGAATCCAGGGCTTGAGGCGCCGGTCCAAGGCAATATCCACGCCGATTTCCTGGAGGGCGGGAAAGGTTGTGCTTAGCTGCTTGGCGGACTTCACACCCATTTCCTTCAGGGCCGAGATCAATGCTTTACGCTTCTCCAGGCTAGTGTAGGCGTTCAACAATACTTCAACCGGATAAATCGTCCCCCCCTGGCTCCCGTTTGTAACAACCTTGCGGGGATGCGCCACGCGTCCTGCAACCCCCGTAGCATCCCACCCACCCTTAAGATTTCGCTGCACCATCACCCGGATATCGAAGGGCCGGCCCTCATAAACCAAAAGCCGGATCCCTTTCTGTACCAAATAGGACTTCCCCTGGGTCTCCTTTAAGATTGCGCGATAAGCCGTGTCGTAATCCGGGAAGCTGCGTACATGCGTACCTGCCTGATAGCTGTATTGAATCCGATCCTTCCGGGCGGTCCTTTCCATCCGCATCACACCTTTACCCAAGGATCCGCAGCAGGGCTTAATGTAGACCATATTATATTTTTGCAGCATCTCATGCAGTGTGCTTTGATCCATTTTTCTCGTTACCGGGATGTATGTCCTTAATTCTTGGCTTCGGGCCATCACCTTTGTCTTCGTCAGCTTATTGGATATATGCCTTATTTGCTTCTTCATTTTGTCCCTCCGTCTCTATAGTTCCATAGGCTATATTACGGAAATGTTTAGTTTTTGATTGGGCATCTACACAGCAATAGAACACACTTCGAGAATTCTACATAAGATTATTGCAGGTGTTTATCTAATGAGGCTGCAGCATGCGGCCAATAGGAGGCGGCGAAGATGCTGCTCGGCAATTTGCAGGATAAGGTGCTAGAAGTCACCGGGGTTTTTCCTTGGTACAAGAGGCTGATCGGCGGGGAGAAGACGAGTTATAGCTTACAGAACCTTCCGCTTATGACGTCGGAGATTCTGGATACCCATTATTATACCCAATTTAGTGACCCTTCTCTGGCCGTATACCGGACCTCGGGCACAAGCACGGGCCGCCGAAAAGCGATATTCTACTCAGAGGAAGACGATAAAAACTACATTGATATCAAAACAAAGCTGTTCGGTGAGCTGCTTGCGGGAAGCGGCTGCACAAGGGCTTTGGCGGACATGGGTACCGGACATGCAGCGAACACGGCCCTGTCCATATTTGAGCGGCTGGGACTCGAAAAGAGTTCAATACCCTTTGATCTTCCCATCGAACAGCACATTGAACGGCTGCAAGCCTTTAAGCCTGAGCTGCTGTATACGATGCCTTCCATCCTTGACCATATCGTATATGCCGCCGGAAATCCGCGTGACTTCGGCATCCGCAAGATTATTCTGGTCGGGGAAATCGCCACACTGGGATGGCAGCGGAATATGTCGCGCCTGTTCGGTCTTGATCCAAGGGACATCGTCGATACGTATGGCTCCATTGAAATGGGCACGATCGCTTATTACTCTCATGAGCTAGGCAGATACATCCTTGCCGACGGGATATTTGCGGAAGGGCTCGGGACAGAGGCGTTAGGCGGGGATTTAAGGCCGCTGGGTAAAAATGAAAGTATTCTGGTTCTTACTTCAACCGTCCGCAAGATGATGCCAGCCATTCGTTTTGTTACCTATGATGTGGTAAGGGATTTCAGACCTGTGATGATAGGCGGTGTGGAAAAGCAGAGTTTTGCCTCAATCGTCAAACGGGTGGGCCGGGAACTGAAGCATGGAGAAAAAATTAGCCTGTACGATATCGAACAGGTTGTATACCGTCATATAGAAGATGCAATCATCCGGGTGAAGGTAAGGAACAATGCGCTGACCATTTATATCAAAAGTAAATCAGCAGTTAACTCCACGGCTCCGGCAATCAGGGAGGAAATCAGAGAGTGCATTCCGGAAATCGGCATGATGATTCGGAATCATCTGCTTGACGATATTGAAGTCTTTATAGTGGCCAATGGCGAGACGCTGGAGAGCGGGCAGGTAAAGAACAAAAAGATATATTACCAGAAAGATAAAGACAGGGCAAAGATGAACTTGAATGGCGGCATACTGTCGACCATCGGAAATACGCCCTTGATCAAGCTGAGCAACCTGTTCCAGAACAGCGGGTTTGAGGTCTACGCCAAAATGGAGCTGCTGAATCCGGGCGGAAGTGCGAAAGACCGTCCTGCCTTGCGGATGATCCAGGAAGCTTGGAAGGAAGGTAGAATTAGGTCTGGAACTGTCATTATTGAATCGAGTTCGGGGAATATGGCGATTAGCCTGGCAATGATTTGCAAATATTTGGGGCTGCGGTTTATCAGCGTTATCGACCCCCGAACAACCGAAACGAATATTCAGATCCTGAAGGCTTTGGATGCAAAAATCGACTATGTCGCGGAGCCAGACCCGGAAACAGGCGAGTTTCTGCCTGCGAGGCTCACACGCGTACAGCAGTTATTGGCAGAGATACCCGGCAGCTTTTGGCCGAATCAGTATGGAAACGAAAATAATTATCTGGCCCACTATCATACGACCATGAAAGAGATCGTGACCGAACTTGGCCGGGTGGATTATTTGTTTTGCAGTGTCAGTACATGCGGCACGATCAGGGGGCTGGCGGAATACGCAAGGGATCATGGGCTAAAGACCAAGATCGTGGCTGTCGACGCGGAGGGCAGCGTTATTTTTGGCGGAAATAAGGGCAGCCGGCGTTTCCCCGGACTGGGTGCCGGCATTGTACCGCCTTTCTGCAGAAAAGATCTAATCGACCATATCGTGTATGTTTCGGACTGGGAGATCATAAAAGGCTGCCGGGCGCTCTCGCAGAATGAATCGATCCTGGCCGGTGCATCCTCCGGAGGGATTATTGCCGCCGTCAAGCGTATGGAGCAAGAAATAACTCCGGGATCTCACTGCGCGGTCATTCTGCATGACAAGGGAGAACGTTACCTCGATACCGTATATTCGGACTCATGGATTCAGAACCAGTTCGGCCGGGATCTCTCGTCTGAAGACGGAGATGTCCCTACCTAATAGCCAAAGGAGGGAGTGGCATGCTGTACTTAAATGACCAGGATATCCAGGCGATAGGCCTTGAGTGGCCTGACCTTGTGGAGTCTGCAGAATCTGCGGTGCGCATTCTTGATTCCGGTGATTACGCACAGCCAGTTAAGCCTTATCTAAGGTATAACCATCCTCAAAACCGGATTATTGCAATGCCCGCGTATGTAGGGGGAGACGTGAATGCAGCAGGGATCAAGTGGATTTCCAGCTTCCCGGATAATATCGGGGCCGGTCTTCCCCGCGCGCATAGCGTCATCATATTGAATGATCCCCATACGGGCCAGCCTTCAGCCGTTCTGAACTCGCCGCTGCCCAGCATCGTCAGGACAGCTTCCATCAGCGGGCTGATGATCCGTCACTTTATGCAGGCGCGGCCGCTGGAAAAGATTCAGCTCGGCATTATCGGCTGGGGGCCGATTGGGCAGCATCATTTTCAAATGGCAATGGCTCTGTACGGTGATCGAATTGAACGTATCCGCATCTTCGATCTAAGGGGAGCTGATCTGTCAGGAATTCAGTCCTGTTACAGGGACAGGATTGAAGTGGCAGAGACCTGGGCGGACGTCTATCTGAAGTCCAATATCTTCATCACATGTACCGTATCCGATCACCGGTATATCGATCTTCCCCCTGCAAAAGGTTGTCTTCTGCTGAATGTTTCTCTGCGTGATTATAAGCCGGAGGCGTTAGCTTCGGTGAAAGCTGTCATTGTCGACGATTGGGATGAAGTGTGCCGCGAGAATACAGACATCGAGCGGCTCCATCTGGAACAGGGGCTGACCCGTACCGGCACCCTTAAGATTAGCGACGTCGTCTGCCGAAGCGGCCTGACTGAATTCGCCGAAGATGAGCCGGTCTTTTTCTGCCCGATGGGGATGGCTGTCTTCGATATTGCAACAGCGGTATATTATGTAAAGAAGGCCAGGGAGAAAGGGATTGGGAGCGAGCTTGAGTAAGGTGTTTTGAATGTATGATGAGGTAGATCTAACACAAACAGCGCGAGCCAATGGATACTGGCACGCGCTGTTTGTGTTCTATTCTGTAAATAATCTTGCCACCGTAATAATATAGTTAACTTCTTTTTGAGGAAAGTTTTGTGATATAGATATATTACCATTTACATTAATTTCTCGAATTGCTGGATAAACTGGACGACTATAAGAGTCGCTAGCAAAACCTCCATACTCAGCCCCAAAAGAAACAAGTGGATGAATGTCAGCCTTACCCTTAGGAATACTTTCACCGGTTATGTTTGTTGCATTTATGGTGAGCTGAAATGTGTTATTGCTTCTATAAGTTATTGCAAAGTCATTGATTCTAAATGCTCCATCTGCATTGTTGCTGTACAGATCGTTCCCGTCAAAATCTTTAAATGTATCCCCCACAAGTATTCGATCATCGTCCAAAACCAGAATGTTTGCTTTGTTATCCCAGTGGCTCTCTAATTCTGCTTGATCTAAAAAAATTCGTATTGGCAGAAACATAGCTCCGTTTTTTAGTACAGGTTTTGTATCCATCACAACAGTTTGTCCATCCATCTGAGCATTTTTTGAATCTATCAAAAATACAAACTCATGATCTAGCCAGCGAAGTCGAGCTACTTTTGTCGAGTCAGAGTAAGAAATTTCCCCACCAAATAAATCTTCAAAAGTCCGCAAAGGTACCAATAACCGATTATTTTCATCAACGAACGGTGGGGCAGGGTTAGTGTATAAAACAAAAAACTTTCCAGCTTTTAGATAGACCTTAGATTTTACAGGTGGAGGAGCTGCTGACGCATGTCCAACCTCATTAAATGAAACTAAGAGCAAAGCACATAATAATACCGCAAAGAAACGCTTCACTATCCATCACCTCCATATTGTTTTATTTTACACTTATTAGACGTAGTTCTGCTTACTGGGTTGCAGCAGAACTATACTTTCTTCAGCTAGCCGATTATACTGAATTATAAAATTCACAATCTGAAATAGTTGAAAGGTGCTGCCCATGTTATCATTTTTGCTTACGCTTAAGCGTCTGGTGACCGGCTTATGGCGGGCGCTCAAGCTTAAGAATTTTCAGGCATTGCTCGCATTGGTGGTCATCACGCTGACCTCCGGAACCATTTTTTATGTCAAAGAGGAAGGACTCTCTGTGATTGACGCGATCTATTTTTGCGTAGCCACACTTAGTACAATCGGACATCCTACCTTTGTTCCGCAAACCACTTTAGGGAAAACTTTTACTATTATCTACATCATCGTTGGCACCGGGTTATTCCTGGGGATGATCGGCTACATCGCTTACTTCTTGATCAAACAAACGGACAAGGAAAGTGATTGATCCGCAGGAAACAGAACAGAATAATTTCTTCTTAATTTATGAACTGTATGTGACGATAATAATTAAAAACATTCACATTTAGGAGATGCATCATGGATAATTTGACCGCACTTGTATTGGCTGCACCAATGATTAAGCAAATTCATGCACAGGATATTATGATTGGGATTACGGATAAGGAGATCTTTCATTACTACGCACCCAGCAAGGTACTCGATTTTGGCCTGACCAAGGGAAGTCCTGTTCCAGAGGATGACCCGTCGCTCGGAAACGCCCTTGCAGGACGTGCTACGACGAATCGTCTGTCTGCCGAGCTATACGGTGCGACTGTAATCTCCTCGGCAGTGCCGATTTACGGAGATGAAGGGGAGATTATCGGGGCATTTGCGATTGCTTATACGCTTGAGAACGAAGACAAAATGGAACAGCTGACTGATAGTATCAACCAGATCAGTGGCCAATTGATGGATATGGTCCAGAACGTTGCCGCACAGTCCGAAGAGCTGTCAGCTACGACGGCCCAAATTCTGGAGAATTCGCGCAAGACGGTTGAGGAGTCAAAGCAGGTGAACAAGGTGGCCGGCTTTATCCGTGAAATCTCGGAACAGACGAATCTGCTTGGGCTGAATGCAGCGATTGAAGCGGCCCGCGTAGGGGAGCAGGGTGCAGGTTTCGGTGTAGTGGCTACCGAAGTGCGCAAGCTTTCCGTCAACACAAAGGAAGCGACAAAGACGATCGAAGATTCACTCAGCACCGTGCAGCATTCCATTCTGCAGATGGAACAGGAAATTGAAGCCATTGCGGATTCTTCCTCTGCACAGGCCGAATTGGTCACCCAGTTCAGCGAGCTTATTGAGCGCCTGAATGAGACTAGCAGTGAGATGGAAAAGTTTATTTCATCCATTCTTCAATAAGCTCGGCAAAATTGGCTGCAACTATATTAGCCCCGCAAATGAGGACACTTATTTGCGGGGCTTTTTGCTATGAAGAAGTCCAGATGAGGTCTCTCCTGTTCAGGCAGGAGGTATTATTGACAATTACTTGTTAATAAATGGCCTATCTAGTTTAAGTAAGTGACATAGCTGTATTTCATGGTGGCATGCACGCTGTGTTGCATCATGGTGAAATAGAGGCATTTTCAGGTTTGACAACCTGTATATACAGGTGTACAATCCATCTTGTATATACAGGTTTAAGAGAAGTGAGCTAAACCTATAATGGGTGGAAAATGCTACATACAACTAGGAGGGACAAATAAATGGCAAATACACCTGAACAACAATGGTGGCGGAAATCAACGGTGTATCAGGTCTATCCGAAAAGCTTCAAGGATACGACCGGGAGCGGAACGGGTGATATAAAAGGTTTGACCCGGAAGCTGGATTATTTGCAGGACCTGGGCATTGATATCGTTTGGCTGCAGCCGGTTTATGTATCCCCGCAAAATGATAACGGTTACGATGTCGCGGATTACCGGCAGATTGACCCGACTTTCGGAACGATGGAGGACTTCGATGAGCTGATGCATGAGCTTAAGAAGCGCGGCATACATCTGATGACGGATATTGTGGTCAACCATTCCTCTACTGAGCATCCCTGGTTTCAGGAAGCCCGCAAATCGAAGGACAATGCTTACCGCAATTATTATATCTGGAAAGATGCAGCACCGGACGGCGGCCCTCCGAACAACTGGCAGTCCAAGTTTGGCGGACCTGCATGGCAGTGGGAAGAGACAACGGGCCAGTATTTTTTGACACTGTTTGATAAGACACAGGCCGATCTGAACTGGGAGAACGAGCAAGTGCGGCAGGAAGTGGCCGGCCTGATGATTTTTTGGGCGGAGAAGGGAGTCAGCGGATTCCGTATGGATGTTATCAACCTGATCTCTAAGGATCAGGGATTTCCGGAGGATGACGGAAGTATTTCACCCGGCGACGGACGGCGTTACTATACGGACGGACCTCGGGTGCATGAATACATCAAGGAGCTGTATGCCAAGGTCTTTGGTCCCTACAATCTTGTAACTGTAGGAGAGATGTCTTCAACTACACTGGAGCACTGCATCCGCTATTCCAATCCGGAGGAGAAGGAATTCTCCATGACCTTTAACTTCCACCATCTGAAAGTGGACTACCGGAACGGGCAGAAGTGGGAACTGAAGCCTTATGATTTCGAGGAATTGAAGCAGTTGTTCACGAAATGGCAGTCCGGTATGCAGCGGGGAGGGGGCTGGAACGCGCTCTTCTGGAACAACCACGATCAGCCGCGGGCCTTGTCCCGTTTTGCGGACGACGGAATCTACCGGGTGGAGAGTGCCAAGATGCTGGCGACGACACTCCACGGGCTGCAGGGTACACCGTATGTGTACCAGGGTGAAGAGATCGGAATGGCAAATCCGAAATGGCTGGACATTAGTGAGTTCAATGATATCGAATCCACCAATATGTTCAAGATCCTGCAGGAAAGAGGCCTGTCAGCGGATGAAGCACTCGCCATCATCCGGGAACGCTCCCGCGATAATTCGCGGACACCGATGCAGTGGGATGAGACAGCGAATGCCGGATTTACCAGCGGGACCCCATGGCTGAAGGTGGATGAGAGTTACAAGGAGATCAACGCCAAAGCACAGCTTGGAGATCCGACTTCCATCCTGGCTCATTACCGTAAGCTGATCCGTCTGCGCAAGCAGGAAGAAGTGCTTACCAACGGACGTTATGTCCGGCTTGATGAGGCGCATCCTCAGATTTACGCGTATGCCCGGATTAACGAAACCGAAATACTGGTCGTCGTATCCAATTTCAGCGGTGAACATGTAGTATTTACTGCTGCCGGAGTGTTCTGGGAGACGGTCAAGGGTAAGGAAGCAGAGCTGCTGATCGGAAACACCCCGCAGGCCCCGGCATGGCGCCAGACGGTTGAGCTATCACCTTATGCATCCTACATGTGGATTATCCGTTAACAGCACGAATATAACCTAACTAACTTAAGGAGTGAGGACATGGCGATTAACCGGCAAAACGTGGAGCAGATCGTACAGGCCATCGGCGGAAAAGACAATATCGAAGCAGCCACGCACTGTGTCACAAGGCTGAGATTTGCCTTGAAAGACGAGGGCAAGGTTGATACCTCTGCGCTGGAGCGGAATGATCTGGTGAAAGGGCATTTTTCTTCCCAAGGCCAATTTCAAGTGATTATCGGTCCGGGACTGGTGGACAAAGTATATGAAGAAATGATCGACATTACCGGCGGAGCCCGTTCTTCGAAAGATGAGGTAAAGACGGCGGCCAGCAAACACCAGAATCCGCTGCAGCAGGCAATCAAGACACTTGCGGATATCTTTATTCCGATCCTCCCGGCCATTGTGATGGCAGGTCTGCTGCTTGGGATCAACAACATTCTGACGGGTCCCGGCATCTTTTTCGACGAACGTTCCCTGGTGGATGTGTATCCGCAGTGGAAGGACATCGCTTCGATTATCAATACGATTGCCAGTACGGCCTTTACGTTCCTGCCCGCACTTATTGGATGGTCGGCAGTAACCCGGTTCGGCGGCAGTCCGCTGCTGGGGATTGTGCTCGGTCTTATCCTGGTTCATCCTGATCTGCTCAGTGCATACGGATATGCGGATGCCAAGCTGGAAGGTACGGTTCCGGTCTGGAATTTATTCGGCTGGGAAGTTAACAAGATCGGCTATCAGGGACAGGTGCTCCCGGTGCTGGTCTCCGCTTATCTGCTTGCCCGGCTGGAGCGCTGGCTTAACAAGCGTGTGCATGATTCCATCAAGCTGCTGGTCGTTGCACCGGTAGCGCTGCTAGTTACAGGATTTCTGGCGTTTACGGTTATCGGTCCGGTTACATTTATGATTGCCAACGCTATTACAACGGGGCTGGTCAACATCTTTGGCTCCTTCCCGGCGCTGGGAGGACTCATTTATGGGGGGCTGTACGCACTGTTGGTTATTACCGGCATGCACCATACGTTCCTTGCTGTGGATATTCAGCTGATCGGTTCCGGAGGAGGAACCTTCCTCTGGCCGATGCTGGTGTTGTCCAACATTGCACAGGGTGCAGCTGCACTCGGGATGCTGTTCGTGGCCAAGCAGGAGAAGACGAAAGGTCTGGCCGTGACCTCTTCCATTTCTGCCTTCCTGGGGGTTACAGAACCGGCGATCTTCGGGGTTAACATCCGTTATAAGTATCCGTTTATCTTCGGGATGATCGGTTCGGGTCTGGCGGGCATACTGCTGGCGCTCAATAATGTACTGGCATCCTCCATCGGGGTCGGCGGGATTCCCGGCTTCCTGTCCATCTTCCCGAATCAATGGGGAATATTCTTTGTCGGCATGGCCATTGTATTAATCATTCCTTTCGGAGCTACCGTATTGTTCGGCAAGATCCGCGGCCGTGGAGGAGAAGAACCGGATAATAACGCAAAGGCGGATAACGTCCAGGCCACAACTCCGGCTCCCCTTCCTCCGATGATTCAAGAGAAGGCTGATACCAAAGAATCAGCAGCGAATGTTCTGGAAATCGTCTCGCCGGTGAGAGGACAGATTGTACCGCTGGAAGAAGTGCCGGACCCGGCCTTTGCCGAGCGGCAAATGGGTAAAGGAGTGGCGGTAAATCCGTCCGAAGGAAAAGTGTATGCTCCATTTGACGCTACGGTCGCCCATGTCATCAAGAGCAAGCACGCGATGATTCTGGAGCATGCTACGGGAGTGCAGATTCTGATTCATATCGGCATCAATACCGTTTCGATGAAAGGCAGCGGATTTACGGCTCATGCCGCCACTGGAGATCAAGTCAAGGCGGGTCAGCTGCTGCTTGAATTCGACCGGGATGTTATTACCGCAGCAGGATACCCGCTGACTTCACCGGTTATCGTGCCTGACGGGCAGGATATCATCGAACGGGTGGAGGAGCTGATCCCTAGTTCAAATCCTGTTATGGGGCAGGCGGTTCCTGTTCTAAAGATCTATCTTAAAGGTTAACAATCGTGGTACTATGGGCATGGTGATTAAGGATGAATAAGAATATATATCTTCATATTTATAATGATTATTCGGCCCGGATTCAGTCCGGGCAGCTCCCTGCCGGCAAGAAGCTGCCCTCGGAAAGCGAGCTTGCTGAAGCTTACGGAACTTCAAGGGAGACGGTACGTAAGGCTTTGCTTATGCTCTCTCAGAATGGCTATATCCATAAGATTAAGGGTAAAGGTTCCTTTGTACTCGATACCCAGCGGATGAACTTCCCCGTTTCCGGATTGGTCAGCTTCAAGGAAGTGTCCAAGAACCTGGGGCGTTCCGTACGTACCATTGTATATGAGAACGGCTGTGTGCCCAGTACATCCGAGGAGGAACGGCGTCTTCAGATGAAGGAGCCGGGCCCGCTTTGGAAGGTAGTTCGTGCCCGGGAGATTGATGGGGAGAAGATCATCCTGGATAAGGATTATTTTCTAACCTCCTATGTACCGTCTCTCACTGCTGAAACCGCAGGGAATTCGATCTATGCGTATTTGGAAGGAGAACTTCATCTCACGATCAGCTACGCCAAAAAGGAGATCTCTGTGGAAGAAGCCACGCCGGAGGACAAGCTTTTGCTTGATTTGCACGATTATCAGCATATTGTCGTAGTCCGCAACTATGTGCATCTGGTGGACACCAAGCTGTTCCAGTATACCGAATCGCGGCACCGGCTGGATAAATTTCAGTTCGTGGACTTTGCCCGGCGGGCTCAGAGCGAAAGCGATCTGTAGCATTGACGGATACCGTCCTTTTGAGGACGGTATCCGTTTCCACTTGGAAAAAATCGGGTGTGATTCCTCCGTCAAAGAGGGATTGCACCCGATTTTTTGTATAAAGAAGGGAATCTGGATTATGATGGATAGACCTGAAAGTTGAGTAGAAGCTTTAAGCGGGTAGAATACGGAAGGTAAATTATTAATAGAAAGCGCATACAAAACATCAGTCCATTTTTTTGAACACAGCCCATAACAGCCCAATCAAGCATAAGCCTACAGCCAGGAGGACAAAGGGGAGCCACTGCGGACCGGCTGCAGCAGTTATATTTATTGAGACCATTCGCGGGTTCACCCCCTTTCCGGGTAGAGATTGCAGGCTACTCTGTGGAGCCATAGACCAGTGAAATCTGATGCTCCTTGAAAAAATCAATCCATTCCTCCGAAGGCTTGCGGTCTGTCACAATGTAATCCACCTTGTCAAAGCTGAACAATTTGATGAAGGCAATACGGTCGAATTTCGAATAGTCCACAAGCAGGATCACCTTGCTCGCCTGCTGCTGCATCAGAACCTTAAGCTCGCTCTCTGCTTCATTGGAATCACTCAGCCCGCCTGTCATAGATAGAGCTTTGCAGCTGAACAAGGCGACGTCCACATTGTACTTCTGTAGAGTATAGGAGGCAGTTGGTCCGACAAAAGAGTTCGTCTCGGCACCCAGCACACCACCAGTGGAGATCAGCTTGTGGCCGGAATGCTGGAACTCGGACAGGACTACCAGTGAATTGGTGATCACCGTCAGATTTTGTTTAACATCGGTTATTTTCCTTAAGGCTTCAAAAGCGGTCGAACTGGTGTCTGTCATCAGGCTGTCGCCATCATTGATCAATCCCAGCACGTTGTCGGCGATCATCTGCTTCTCGTCAAGATGGACTGAATGCCGGAGGGAGTAGGCGGGGTCTTCATTGGTGTGAACATTCAGAACCGCTCCGCCATAGCTCTTCTTGGCAATTCCTTCTTTATCCAGCTTGTCGAGATCTCTTCTTATCGTTTCTTCGGAGACTCCAAAATCCTGTGCCAGATCAGCAACATGGACTTTCTTATAGCGGTGCAGCTTGTTGATAATATATTCCCGGCGTTCAAAAGCTCTCATGTAGTTCCTCCTGCATTAAAACATCTATAAGGTTAGTGTACTACAATTCACTTCAGAAATAAAAGGATATTCCACATTTATTAGCGATTCACAAAATAAAATCCACAAAAAGTCACATTAACGTGTGGTTTTTTGTTGACATTCTATTTCCCAGATTTTATGATGAAGCAGATGAAAGCGATTTATTTATATTATAAACCCATTTACCTTTGAGGAGGTTGTTCAGTATGGCAGTAAAGTATCCGGCAATCGGCATTCGTCCAACGATCGACGGCAGAAGGCGCGGTGTGCGCGAATCGTTAGAGCTTCAGACTATGGGAATGGCACAACGGGTAGCTGATTTTTTGCAGGAGAATTTGCGTTATCCTGATGGGTCGCCCGTGGAATGCGTCATTGCGGATTCTACCATTGGCGGGGTCAGTGAGGCTTCGGCTGCACGTTCGAAGTTCTCCGGAGCAAATGTGGGGGTATCCATTACAGTAACTCCTTGCTGGTGCTACGGCTCCGAAACGATGGATATGGATGCGGCAATTCCCCATGCGGTATGGGGGTTCAATGGCACGGAAAGACCCGGTGCCGTTTATCTAGCCGCAGTTCTGTCGGCATACGCCCAGAAGGGAATTCCGGCCTTCGGGATCTACGGGGAGGATGTGCAGGACTCCGGAAGCGAGGAGATTCCGGCCGATGTTCAGGCCAAGCTGCTCCGGTTTGCCAAATCGGCGTTGGCCGCTGCCATTATGAAGAGCCATTCCTATTTATCCATGGGTTCCGTTTCCATGGGAATCGCCGGTTCCATCGTGAACGACCAGTTCTTCCAGGAGTATCTGGGCATGCGTAATGAATATATCGACATGTCCGAGTTCGTGCGCCGCTTCGAAGAGGAAATCTATGATCCGGAGGAATTCGCGCGGGCCTTGAAATGGACCAAGGAGAACTGTCAGATAGGGCCTGACAACAACCCTGCCCGTCTGCAGGTCAGCGAAGAAGAGAAGGAGAAGCAGTGGGAGACCTGTGTCAAGATGGCCCTGATCGGACGTGACCTCATGATCGGCAATCCTGTGCTTGCGGAGCTTGGCTTTGAAGAAGAAGCGCAGGGACATAACGCTATTGCTGCAGGCTTTCAAGGGCAACGCCAGTGGACCGACCATTTCCCGAATGGCGACTTTATGGAGACGATCCTGAATTCCTCCTTTGACTGGAACGGCAAACGGGCTCCTTATATTCTGGCTACCGAAAATGACAGTCTGAACGGCGTGACGATGCTGTTTAATTATCTGCTGACGAATACGGCGCAAATATTCGCTGATGTCCGCACGTACTGGAGTCCGGCAGCCGTGAAGCGTGTGACCGGCTACGAGCTGGAAGGCGCTGCTGCGAATGGCCTGCTTCATTTGATCAACTCCGGTTCGGCCGCGCTAGACGGAACCGGGCAGCAATCCCTCGAAGGCAAGCCGGCGATCAAGCCCTTCTGGGACATTACGGATGAAGAAGTGGCTGCTTCACTTAAGGAGACCTTCTTCCGCCCTGCCTCGCAGGAATATTTCCGCGGCGGCGGTTTCTCTACCGACTACTTGACCAAAGGCGGTATGCCTGTCACGATGGCGCGGCTTAACCTCGTCAAAGGCTTGGGACCCGTTCTGCAGCTGGTGGAAGGGTATACCGCCGAGCTCCCCGGAGAGGTTCACCGCCAGTTGGATGAACGCACCGATCCGACCTGGCCGACTACCTGGTTTGCTCCAATCCTTACCGGAACCGGCTCGTTCAAATCGGTCTATGATGTGATGAACAATTGGGGAGCCAATCATGGAGCCATCAGCTACGGCCATATTGGAGCCGATCTGATAACACTTGCTTCTATACTGCGAATTCCAGTCAGCATGCATAACGTCGACGAATCACAGATCTTTAGACCGCGTGTGTGGTCGCTGTTTGGAACAGACAGCCTGGAGGATGCCGATTACCGGGCATGCCGCAATTTCGGTCCGCTGTATCATTGACAGAACTTAGGCAGGTGGTTTCGATGAGCGAGTTCAAAAGAGTGCTGGCCGTGGATCTTGGAGCCAGCTCCGGCAGAGTGATTCTGGGAACTTATGACGGCAGCCGCATTGTCACCGAGGAGCTTCACCGGTTTGCCAATACTCCGCTGCAAATTGGCGGGGATTTACACTGGAATGTGCTGGAGCTGTTTCAGGAAATTAAGCAGGGTATCAGGCTGGCCTGCAGCAAATACGGGGAGCTGCTTAGTCTCAGTGTGGACACCTGGGGAGTGGATTACGGCGTGCTGGATCAGGACGGAATGCTGCTGTATCCGCCTCACCATTACAGAGATCAGCGGATGCAGGAATACCGCCTCAAGCTGGAAGAGCTGCTGCCGCCGGAGGAACAATTCCGCCTGACCGGCAACCAGCCGGACCCCATCAACACAGTGTATCAGCTGTTTGCTGATGTTCAGCGGAATCCTGAACTGCAGGCAAATGCTGGCCGAATCTTAATGATGCCGGATTTATTTCATTATTTATTATCAGGAACAGCCGCCGCCGAGCGGACGATCCTCAGCACCAGCGGCCTCACGAAGGCCGGCACGGCAGAACTCTCATCCGAGGTGTTCAGCAGACTGGGAATTTCTCCGGCGCTGATTGCCGAGAGGGTGGATGCCGGAACAGTTATCGGCTCCTTGCTACCCGGCCTCCGCAAGGAATTCGGAGGCAGTGCCCTGCAGATCATTGCCGGCGCTTCACATGATACAGCTTCAGCGGTTGCTTCCATTCCCTATCGTGACAAGGAGCATGCAGCATTTATCAGCTGCGGTACCTGGTCGCTGGTCGGATTGGAAACGGAGCAGCCCGTGCTTACAGAGCGCTGCTACCGTTATGGCTTCACCAATGAGAGCTGCTACGGCAGGGGCAACCGGCTGCTGAAGAATATTACGGGTCTTTGGCTGCTGCAGGAAACCCAGAGAGCCTGGGCGGAAGCCGGTGTGGCCCTTAGCTTCGGGGAAATGGTGGAGCTGGCCGAGAGCGAGCAGGCTGTGCAAGGTCTGATCAATCCGGGTGATCCGCTGTTCAGCACCCCGGGAGATATCCCCGGACGTATTGCGGAATATTGCCGCAGCACCGGACAGCCGGTGCCGGCTTCCAAAGGTGCAGTCGTCCGGCTCATTCTAGTGAGCCTCGCCGAGGCGTACCGCAAGGCGATCGCGGAGCTGGAGGAGCTCACCGGCACAACGATCCGTACCGTGCATATGGTTGGCGGCGGTATTCAGAACCGGCTGCTGTGCCAGCTGACGGCGGATGCGACCGGGAAAGAAGTGATCGCCGGTCCGGTCGAAGCAAGCGCGATCGGGAACGTTATCGTGCAGCTTACTGCACTTGGCTTGCTGGATTACAGCCGGGCGGGGGAAGTGGCCGCCGCTTCCGGAGGTCTTGCCGTGTACCGGCCTGTTCAAGAATGAATATACAAAGAGGAGAAATGACAATGGATGAAATGGAACGGAAATTACGACTGCAGATTTGCGACATTGGGAGAAACCTGTTCAATAAAGATTATATTGCCGCCAATGACGGCAATATTTCAGCAAGGTTGAACGAACACGAAGTATTGGCCACCCCTACAGGTGTAAGCAAAGGATATCTGGAGCCGGATATTCTGGTGAAAGTTAATCTTCAGGGCGAAATTCTGGAGGCACAGGAAGGCTACCGCCCTTCGACAGAGGTGAAAATGCATCTGCGGATCTACCGGGAACTTCCCGGCATCCATGGTGTGGTTCACGCCCATCCGCCATTTGCCACCGCCTTTGCCATCAAGGGAGAAGCACTGGATAAGATGATGATGCCGGAATCGGTCATTGCCATGGGCGAGATTCCTCTGGCCCCGTACGGTACGCCTTCCACTGAGGAGGTTCCTGATTCGATTATGCCCTTCCTCGGCAAGAAATCCGCTGTGCTGCTGGAAAGCCATGGGGCCTTGTCCTGGGGAAAGGATGTAATGGCAGCTTACATGAATATGGAGAGATTGGAGTATACTGCGAAGCTCACTTTTCTGACCCGCATGATCCAAGGGGAGCGTGAACTGCCGGCAGACCGGATCGAGCAACTGGTAGCACTTAGATCATTTTACGGAATGTAAAGGAGATTATAGGATGCTCAAAAAGATTCCCAAGCTGCTGTCTCCTGAGCTCGTGCGGATTATGATGGAAATGGGCCATGGGGATGAGCTGGTGCTGGCGGATGCAAATTTTCCGGGACATGCGCTGCATCCAAGGGTGACAAGATGCGATGGCATAGGAATCCCCCGGCTGCTGGCCGCTATTCTGGAGCTGTTTCCGCTGGATCATTATGCCGGGCATCAGGCCGTTCTGATGGATGTGGTGCAAGGCGATCCCACCGTTCCTGTGATCTGGGATACTTATAAGGAGATTATTAGGGGTGTTGATCCTCAAGCGGTGATTGGTTACGAGGAACGCTTCAACTTCTATGAACGGTCCAAATCCGCTTATGCGATTGTAGTAACCGGGGAAGAAGCGCTGTATGGCAATCTCATTCTTAAAAAAGGCGTTATTGAAGGGTGAAAGTAGAATTACAGGCATTTTTTAATTTTTTTGTAATATACTTAAGTGTTGCGAAATCGACTTGAATGTTTTGAAAAAGACAGAGCTGTAGTGTGTTAGGCCGTTCAGGCGTTTTAGGCAGAGAGTCGAAGCAATTTTAGAATGTCGAAAAGAGGCTTCTTTTCCAGGGCTTGCTGATACACAATGAATGGGACATCTCCTTTATCTGGAAATTGTGGTCTGGTAAACGACAATTTCTCCAACATGGCTGGATGTCCTTCTTCTGTCTGCCTATTCGATAAAAGTTCTAACCGTTTGACTTTAATTTCATTTGTTCGTCAGCATGTTTTTTACAAGACTCAAGTCAATAATAGAGATGTGAGTTAAAACCTTCTATGCTTAACATGAATTGCCGCGAATACTCAGCGCCCCCTCGTTAGCCTCTGCTTATATAACTTAAATATAAAATATCCCAAATTTGTTTTAATCGTTCCCAAATGGGTTATATATCTCCTGTGCTTTGTAATGGGTAATTTTGGATTACGCACCATAACCCTCATTAAGACAACCCAGACAGGAGAGGACGTTAGTGAAAGTGAAACAATTGGCAATGATTATGCTCATCATGTGTATGATTCTAACAGGCTGCATGGGGGGCGGCAAGGAAGCCGGTCCAGCGCCTTCACCCGCACCGACGGCCAGTCCGGCTGCAGAAACGAAGAAACCTTCAGGGAACCCTCCGCCGGACGCTTCGCAGACGGTGTATAATCTGAAGCAGAAATACGATACTGACAACAATCCGGGCATCATGCCTATGTATAATGTTGAGCAGGATATGGAATTTATCTTCAGATTCAATACGGATCTTGGCTCAGAGGCAATTGGCAAGACGCTGTCCGTACATACCGATATCAAGGCACTGCCGGAGAGCAAGGTAGGGACCCTTGAAGACTCACAGCTTGTAGGTGGCAAAAGCGTATACTCCATCAAGCCGCTCGGCTTCGGCGTACTCCCTTCCGATTCCTTGCGCGAAGCCGGAGGCAGCTCCTGGGGGAACGCCCCCGTGTACTACATCCGGCTCAACTATGACCTGGATGCCAAATCGCCTACTCCGCTGAAGCAGCCGATTATCATTCCGTTTACGGTGAAATCGGATCTGCCCACACCGACTCTGGATGCCGACATCAGCCCTGACGGCAGACTGACTCTCGTATGGAATGAGGTGCCGGGCGCAGAGAGCTACAATATTTACAGCGCTTCGCATATCACGATGGAGAATACCAATGAGGCGCTGAACGGGGCGGAGCAAGGATATGCGAATCAGCGTCCGCTGAAGATTGCGACGGTGCCCGGCACTTCTTATAACGACTTCATGAAGGACGGGCGCGGTGCGCTCGGCATTGTGGATGAGACCATCACCAGCCTTCAGAACAACAATGTGCAAGGTGAATATTATGTCACCGCTGTTCAGGGAGGCAAAGAGTCCAGGTTCAGCCGCTCGGTGGATACCGTGTCGCTGTCCAAGCTGCTGCCGCGCACCGTAGCTTCCGAGGATAATATCAACCTGAAATTGTTCAAGAACGCTGCCGAATTGCCCAAGACTGTACCTGTCCAGTTCATTGACGGCTCCAAAGCCTCGGGGACTGTGATATATGACACGGATTCCATCACGATTCAGCAGTCCGGTCCAACCGATGTGCCATACTCCATTCAAGGTACAGCGCTCAAGGGATACGTACAGGTTACGCAGTTGACGGATGCCGATATTGCAGGTCTTGCAGCCGCCCAGAGCAAAGGGGCCAATCAAGGGTATGTGGAGCCGGAGAATAATACGGAGTATGTGCCTGCCCCTGATGTTCCGACCATCATTGACAACGACAATGCGGGCGAATCCGGCGATAATGCCATTGACCGGCAGAAGGAAAATACCCGCAGCAAGGTAGATGAGGGGAACAAGCAGGCCGTGCCTGCCTCAACGATCCGGGCGGACCTGATTCATGCCGATTCTGCGCTGGAAGAGTATCTCGCCTTGTCACTGATCAGCGGAAAGACCGAAATTTCGCTTCTGGCCTTCCCGGAGGCGCAGAATGCGCGAACCCTGGTCGATGTAGTGGAAAAAGTAGTCTATCAGAACCCGCTCATTCTTGGATTCCGCAGCTACGGCTACGATTATCAGAACCTGACGCTGCATGTGGAGTACGATGATTCAGCCGAGGTCATTGCGTCCAAACAGCGTGAGATCCTCTCAGAGGCAGATAAAGTGATCGCCGCCACACTCAAGGACGGTATGAGCGCCGATGAGAAGCAGATGGCGATCTACGATTATCTGAATGACAATACCGCCTATGACGATGCCGCGCTGGAGAATGCCAAGGAGCAGCAGTTCAAGAGTGTGGATGCCAAATTCAATGATTCTTTCAGTACCTACGGCATTCTGGTCAAAAAAGTTGGCGTATGTATGAGCTATGCACACACCTTCCAGTTGCTCGCTGACCTGTCCCAGGTCCCTTCGATGGTGATCACAGGAACCATGAGCGGCGTGAATCACGCCTGGAACAAAGTGAAAATCGGCGCGGAATGGGTCAATGTCGATCCGACCAATAATGCTACCAATAGCGGACTTCCCTATCTGCTCTACAATTCCAGCGATGCCACTGCCACAGATGTAGAGTATGCGATGGACAAGGCTTATTGGCTGGACCATGAGCTGTCCCTGTTCCAGGCCACCAGCAATGCCTATGATTATTATGTGACGCAAGGGCTTGAGGTGGATTCCATGGAAGCGTACAAGACCAAATTGGCCGAACAGTTGAAGAATGGGGAGACCCTGGTGGTCCTGCGCGTTCTGGCCGATGCAGACAGTTCAGAGCTGATGCAGAAGACCGCCGAGGTCATCAAGCAATATGATGCAACCAAGCTGGACAAAGCGGGTATGGTTGAATTCGGAAGCTACGTGGCGGTTCAGCTGTAAGCCTGGCCCCTATAGAAATGCCAAAAGGTAAGCTCTGCAGCGGAGCTTACCTTTTGACTTTCCAGAAGAAACAAATTGCAGTCTGGGCTATGAACTTAGTTCCAAGAATATTGCATCCGCTTATACCCGACATCCCATACTTTTTGGTTCCCCTCAATGGTGATCTTCAGCTCGTTCCCCAGCTCGAGAGGAATCTTGAATATCGACGGGAATAGATCAGGATCACTCCGCTGATCTTCTCCAGAGCCGGTCAATATCTCTTTTCCATCGAGGGTAACACGGATGCTTCCCGAATAATCGGTTGGTTCAGGGATTCCGTTATAGAACGAGAATATCGTCTCCCCCTCAGACGTATACGTGAACGTTCTAGAATCTACGCCTTCAGCGTCATACATATTATACAAGGGCTTTACAGTTTGACCGCTTATTTGAAAGCCGTCCTCCGGCTTGTCTCCAGCGGATGAATTCCCCGAACTGTCCGTCCATTCATTGATCGCCACAAACGGGCCTTCTACTTTGGTTGTCGCTTTATCTATCGCCCCGCTTATTCCCCATACGGCTGTTTTAGGCAGAGAGTCGAAGCAATTTTAGAATGTCGAAAAGAGGCTTCTTTTCCAGGGCTTGCTGATACACAATGAATGGGAAATAACCTTTATCTGGAAATTTCGGTCTGGTAAACGACAATTTCTCCAACAAGGCTGGATGTCCTTTTTCTGTCTGCCTATTCGATAAAAGTTCTAACCGTTTGACTTTAATTTCATTTGTTCGTCAGCATGTTTTTTACAAGAATCAAGTAATATAGTGAATACAAAAGGGGCGCTCCGTAACCATTTCTGGTTGTCGGAGCACCCCTTAGTAGGTTGTGATTATTCGCTGCGCAGCGCCGTTACCGGATTCTTCTTGGCGGCAAGCTTGGCCGGAATGAATCCGCCGAGCATGGTGAGCACCACGTTAATGAGGATCAGCAGCAAGGCATGCAGCGGATTTAATTGGGCGACATTGGAAAGATCTGTGAGCGATTTAATAATGATGTTCGCCGGGATGGTCAGCAGATAGGTAATTCCTATCGCCAGAACCCCGGAAAAGGCACCGATGATAAAGGTTTCTGCGTTGAAGACACGCGTGATGTCTTTTTTGCGTGCGCCTAATGCGCGTAGCACCCCGATCTCCTTAGTCCGCTCAAGTACAGAAATATAGGTGATAATTGCGATCATAATCATGGAAACGACAAGCGAGATCGAAGCAAAGGCAATCAGTACAAGTGTTATGGCATTCATAATCCCGCCGGTCAGGCCGGTAACGATGGCCGCCATGTCCGTGTATACGATCATATCACTCTCGGGCAAGTCTTCATTCCATTTGTCCAGATATTCCACGATGGCTTCCTTGGAATCAAAGTCCTTCGGATAGATGGAGATCGAAGCCGGGATGCTTGTTGCACCCAGAGCAGCCAGAACATCTTCTTTCACAGGAGCCGTATTGCTGCCTGCTCCACCTGGCATCATGGGGGCACCAGGCATCATCTCTGTCTGAGCAGAGGTTTTCGGAAACACATCGCCGGTCAGAAGGTTAATGGTATCTTCCTGCTCCTGGGCCTTTACCACCTTGGAAGCCTGAGCGGAGGTAATGAAGCGGAGCGCCAGGTCGTCGGAATAGGCGATCCCGGCAGCCATAGTGGACATCGGAGAATCCTTCTGCGCCCGGATAATTCCTGCAATCCGAAGTGGAATGGCATCTGTGCTGTTATACATATCGCTTAAGTTGGCAGCCGTTCCATTGACCACGAAATGGTCACCGGATTTTACATAGTACAGATCGTTCGGGATCAGCTTAAACTCTTGGCCGACAATATCGTCAAATCCGATGCTGTCCGCAGTATAATCCAGGCCGAGCGCTTCCACCGAAGCAACATTCAGCTGGTTGTATTCATCCACGATCAGCACAAGGTCGGTATCCTTGGACGGAAACGAACCGGCGAGCAGGTCGTAATAGTTCTCCAGATAACTTCCGGGAGCACCGCCGGCCTTGCTTGGGAATGAGGAGAAGTAGCTTGTATTGATGGCAGTTGCCGTTTTACCATCAGATTTTAGAATGTTCATATTCACTTTACGGGCATAAGAGATGCCGTCGATCAGGGCTGGATCAATCTGCTTCACAAAGTCCAGATATTTTTCGGTCAGAACATTGGTGTGCATAATGGTATTGGCACTCGGATCGTATGGATAGATTTCCTGCGAGTCGCTGTACTCCTCCTTGCTGGTTGCTGCATCATCTGCCGCAGTTTCCGAGCGGTCAAAGCTCATCGCAGACTGGCTGATCGACACCGGGAAATTGGAGAGCGCACCCGCTTCATAGTTGTTGATTTGTTTATTGAAGCCGTTGGAGAGGGCCAGGATTAAGGCAATCCCGATGATACCGATACTGGAGGCGAAAGCAGTTAAGGTCGTTCTCCATTTTTTGGTCATGATGTTTTTGAAGGACAATTTGAGCGCTGTGGAGAAACCCATTGCTGTCTTTTTCAGCTTGTAGTCAGAGCTTACTTTCTGGTCAGGAAGCGGATCGGTGTCGGAAATGATTTTACCGTCTCTGAATTCCACAGTCCGGTCTGTGTATTTCCGGGCCAGTTCCGGGTTATGCGTAACCATAACGACCAGCTTATCCTTGGCGATTTCCTTGATCAGCTCCATAATCTGTTCACTTGTCTGGGTATCCAACGCTCCTGTAGGTTCGTCGGCAAGAATAATGTCGGGGTCATTGGCGAGCGCCCGGGCGATGGCTACACGCTGCATTTGACCGCCGGACAGCTGGTTCGGTTTCTTGTGCAGGTGATCTTTAAGGCCAACCTTCTCCAGCACCTCTTTTGCCTTGTGCCGTTTCTCGGCTGCGGGGACACCGCTGAGGGTCATTCCCAGCTCGACATTGTCCATAATACTCAGATGCGCAATCAGATTATAGCTTTGAAAGATGAAGCCGACGCTATTATTACGGTAAGCATCCCAATCGCTGTCCTGAAAGTTCTGTGTGGATTTACCGTTAATGATCAGGTCTCCGCTGTCATATTGATCCAGCCCGCCGATGATGTTCAGGCAGGTGGTTTTACCCGAGCCGCTGGGACCCAGGATGGCGACAAATTCATTTTCCCGTAAATTGAGGCTGACCTTATCGAGCGCTACCTGTGTGAAATCTCCTGTCGTGTAGCTCTTGCTGATGTTTTTTAGCTGCAGCATATCTGTAAACCTTCCTTTCAAATAAAGCTAGCTTGATGAATTGCTGACAGCATATCATACGAATATGAACTGAACATCAACTGGCTTCCGGCTACAGGGAAAGACTATAATTTATTCAAAGGCTAAAGAATGCAGGTGATTTCATGATTACTATACTTGTTGTGGAAGATAATGAGACGTTGCGCCAGCTGATCTGTACAGTGCTTGGGAAACATGGGTACAGGGTGCTTGCAGCAGAGGATGGCCAGAGTGCACTGGATATTTTGGAAGCGGAATATATTGATTTGATTATTTCTGATATTATGATGCCTCAAGTGGACGGTTACGAGCTGATTGAGCATCTGAGGCAATCCAATAACAATCTGCCTGTGCTGATCATTACTGCCAAAGACAGCTTTCAGGACAAGCAGAAAGGGTTCCTTGTCGGCACGGACGATTATATGGTGAAGCCGATTGATATCAATGAGATGGTACTGCGGGTGGGGGCTTTGCTGCGCCGGGCGCAGATTGTCAATGAACGCAAGCTGACTGTGGGCGGGGTGACCCTCGATTATGATTCTGTAACGGTCTACAGAGATGGGGAGAATACGGTTCTCCCGCAGAAAGAATTTTTCCTGCTATATAAGCTGATTGCTTATCCAAACAAAATATTTACCAGGCAGCAGCTGATGGATGAAATCTGGGGGATGGATACGGAGACAGATGCCCGGACAGTGGATGTGCATATCAACCGGCTGCGGGAACGTTTCAGGGAATATACGGAGTTTGAGATTGTAACGGTCCGGGGACTCGGGTATAAGGCGGTGAAGCATATATGAAAAAGAGGTTCAGCAATTTATGGTTCGCCTTTGTGATGCTGGTATTTATGATCATGCTGTCTTCTGCGGTGTTTATGATGACTATTATTTTCATTATAAAGAGGTTCACAATAATCGAGCCGGGCCAATTCCACGCCTTCGGATTTCTGGCAGCGGTACTGCTTACGGGGATCCTTACTGGAACGCTTATCACTGCCGTCATCGGGCAAAAAATATTGCTTCCCATCAGCAGACTGAGAGAAGCAACCAAGGAAGTCGCCAAAGGCAACTTTAATGTTCAGTTGTACGAGAATATTAAGATTGAAGAATTCCGGGAGATGGCCAAGGATTTCAATAAGATGGTTCAAGAGCTCCAAGGGATTGAAACACTAAGAACCGATTTTGTCACGAATGTATCCCATGAGTTCAAGACGCCTATCACAGCCATTGAGGGCTATGCTGCACTGTTGCAGAATTCGGATCTTCCGGCCGAGGAGAGAGAGGAATACGCGGGCAAGATCATTAGCAGCACCAGGCAATTATCCATGCTGACCAACAATATTCTGAAGCTGTCGAAGCTGGAGAACCAGGAAATCATCATTGAAAAAACAGAGTTCAGTCTGGATGAGCAGATCCGCCAGGCGCTTCTTCTCCTGGAGCCGCAGTGGAGCGGCAAACAGCTGGATCTGGAGATTCAGTTGGCAGAGACTGGCTTCTATGGCAGCGAAGAGCTGCTGATGCAGGTATGGATTAACATTCTGGGGAATGCGGTAAAATTCTCAAGAGAATACGGGAACCTGTCCGTCACCTTGACCGAATCCCCCCAGAACGTGAGTGTTGAAATTACCGATACCGGAATCGGCATGACCCCGGAGGTGCAGCGGCATATCTTTGAAAAGTTCTACCAGGGCGACAAAGCACGGGCTTCTTACGGGAACGGGCTCGGACTGCCTTTGGCCAAACGGATTGTCGACCTGTGCGGGGGACGGATTATTGTGAGCAGCAAGCCGGGCCAGGGCTCGACATTCCTCATTGAATTGCCAAGAGGATAAAGATCGGGAACCTCTTACTGCGAGCGGATACCGGACCAGAACGTAAGCCCGTCAAGGGGATAATCGGCTCTGCCGGAGGCCCCGGCTGCTGAACTCAAGGAGAGCTGCGTACCGTTTGCCTGAAGCTTGAACAGCTGCTCAATATGATGTATTCCCGCCGGATGGGTTTCCTCATATACACTCAGGGCAACCCCGGCGGCCACTCTGGCAGTGATTACGGATTCCTGCATTCCTTCGATACCGGCTTCCATGACAACAGCTTTACCGCCCCGAACACCATAAGCATCGACTTTGACGGCATATTGTTCTGAACCCAGCCGAAGTTTGCCGAAAGCCTGGACCGTGAGCTTGCGGATGACTTTGTTGCGGAAGAGGGTGGTTAAGCCAATTTTTCGCATAAGAGCGATGCCGGAGGTGGCCGCCCGGGAATCAAAGCATAAACGTGTAGCGACAGAAGGGACTTTCAAGGTATAGGGCAGGATCTGCTGATCGGAAAAAGGGAAAAGGTAAGTCTTGCGCGTTCCCGGCGTACCTCCGAAATTCACCTGCTTACGTTCCGTGAAGCTTCTTGCGGCAACCTTGCGTGCTTGCTCCACACGCTCAAAGGCAGAGCCGAGACTATCAACCGTCCATTCCAGGGCAGCTTGGCCGTGACTGTCGCCCAGACCCAGCATGATGGAGATGTCGATGCGCTCACGTGTATCCAGTTCATTCACCGCTTTGAGGGATAGCAGATTGGTTAAGCCGGGAGCAAGCCCCACGCTTAGAACAGCTGTACCCTTGAGCTCGGCTGCTGTGTCTCCCAGGCTCTGAAGCAGCCGGAAGTATTCCCCATTTGCCGACACATCGACATAATGGGTTCCGCTGCGCAGGCAAGCCTCCGCAAACGCGGTATCCTGCTGATCCAGGCACATGACCACCAGCTTGGTCCGCTTCAGCAGTTCTCCATCTACCGCTTCTCCCACACTAAGCCGCAGCGGCTTCACTTTGCCGTCTGTCGTCCTGCAGAATTGTTCCGCACGTTCCAGGCTTCGTCCCGCCGCATATACCACTCCAGGATGCTGTTCTCCCAGAAGCCGGCATATTTCTGCGCCGACATGGCCATACCCGCCGACAACCACTATATCTGTTTTCATTTCGCAACCTCTTTTCCGTGCTTCACAGCGAACCAGCCATCTATCAGATAGGAGCTGAAAAAGCGGGTGACACCGGAGAACCCGCTGCTTGCGAGCAACGTTAGAAGTTCATGTTCCGGAAGGGGGAAGGAGGTTTCACCGATGGAATGCTCGAACCATTCGCATTCCTGCCCGGAAATCCCGCCAGCCAGCATGTGGTTTTTCCACGCCTTTAGCGGCAAGGACCCGGGGATAGAACGGACGTCCCCGCTTAAGGTTGCCACAACCAGTATCGCCCCCTCCTGAAGCCGGCTATGGATTTCTTCCAGCATCCGCTGCTTCTGTCCGGTTTCCTTGACAAAGTGAAGCACTAGCATGCATGTGGCAGCGTCAAACAGCTTGTTCTTATCCAGTTCATCAACCGTGCTCTGCTGGAGAGTGATTTCAGCGGCCAGCTCCGTGCGCTGCATCCGCTGCCGGGCAAGCTCAAGCATCGCCGTTGACAGATCAATGCCAGTGAGCCGCCAGTGCTCATGCTGTGCGCCGAGGGTTATCAATTCTTGTCCGCCTCCGGCCCCGACAATCAGCAGGTCTGCCGGAGTTTCACCGCCGAGGTGTGCACTCAGCAATTGCTCCATGATGTCATAGAGCAGAGGATACCCCGGTATTTTTGCAGCGATTGTTGTCTCGTAATGCTGAACATCGGGATGCTCCCAGTCTCTGGCATGATGTAAATGTTTCTCTTGCATGATATCTGCTCCTGTCTCTATAGCTTGAATGTGAGTTCTCCTGATATATAATAAGAATTATTACTAATTATCAGGATTAAACACGGAATAGGCTATCCCACATATGTGGGATTTGGAAAGGACATCAGGATGAGCGAGGTTCTAAAAAGCTTGAGGACGCTGGAAATCAACCGGCAGGAGATGAGAATGACATCTCCGCAATACAGGGAGGCGGTAATCTCCAAGCTGCGGCAGTACATTCCGTTTACCGCTGCCTGCTGCACTACCGTGGACCCGCATACGCTGCTGTCCACCGGGGCGATCACAGAGCAGGGTCTTGAGGATCTGCACCCGCAGCTGTTTGAATATGAATATCTGCATGAGGATTATATGAAGTATGAGCAGTTGGCCGCAGCGGCAGTGCCGGTCGCCTGTTTAAGCGGTGTAACGGAAGGGCAGCCCGGGCGGAGTGAACGTTACCGCAACGTACTCCAGCCTGCGGGCCTGGGAGACGAGCTCCGGGCTGCGCTGGTTGAAGGCGGTGGCTGCTGGGGGTTCTTAACCTTGTTCCGGTCACAGCACGAACCTCCTTTTCAGGAGCGGGAGTGTGCGGTGATCGCATCTGTTGTTCCGCTGATTGCCGGCGCACTCCGCAGCTATGCCTCCGAGCCCCCTCTGGGACGGATGGATAGCGCACCGGAGGACAGTGGAATCATGATTCTGACGGACCAGCTGCTTCCGGTCAGCGCGAATAGTGCGGCTCAATATTGGATGAGTCGTCTGCAGCAGCTGGAACGGTTGGATCACGGAGTTCTTCCCCGGCCGGTCAACGCCGTATGCCTGCGGGCACTTGGCGAGAATACGGAACCAGGAGGGTTGCCTTCCAAGGCGAAATTATGCCTGCGTGTCGAGGATGGGGCTTACTTGACAGTTACGGCCAGCAGGCTTGAAGGAAGCGGCGGGAAGACGGAGCTGGCCGTTGCCTTTGTCTATGCCAAGTCCTCGGAGATCTTCCGGCTGCTGGCCGATGCCTGCCAGCTGACCGCCAGGGAGAAGCAGCTGGCCGAGATGCTGTCCCGGGGATTATCCACGAAGGAGCTGGCAGAGTCGCTGCATATTTCTGCGTACACCGTACAGGATCACCTGAAATCGATCTTCTCCAAGACCGGCGTATCCAGCCGGAGAGCACTCATCAGCAAGCTGTTCTCACAGGGGATGGAATAGCCGGTAAGCACGCTAAACAGTCCCGATGCTGATACAAGGGGACTGTGCTGGCTTTTATAGGAGCTGCGGGATCTGGGAAGTGGAAGCAGGATGGGTCCAGTGCTTCTCGCTGCCGGGAAGATCATCGAACCATTCCGCATCCGGTGGACATTCCAGGATCATAAATTTGCCGTACTCCTGCGCTCTGGACTGATGGTATTTCAGATAGGCCTTGCCGTCTTCAATCGCCAGTATCTCGATTTTGCCGGAGGAGTGGCTCATGGATAGACGGACTCTTTTACCCAGACCTGAGGTTCTGGCCTTGGCTTCCTCAACAATGTTGTAGACACGCTCCAGCGGCAGAACGAACTCGCGGTTGCCGGCAATGGGCCGGTTCACGAAGAAATAATAGGGAGTGACTCCGGCCCAGGACAGCCGGTCGAGCAGTTCTCCGAGTACCGCCGGATCATCGTTGATGCCTTTCAGCACCGGCGTTTGATTAACCACGATTGCCCCGGCATTATGAAGTGCTCTGAATGCTTGTTTGGCTTCGGGCGTAATTTCCCGGGGATGATTAATATGCGCCATGACGTAAATGCGTTTGTCCTCCGATGAATAGGTACGGATTAGTTCCAGCAGTTCTTCGTCCTGATAAATGCGCATGGGATTAAATACGGGGATTTTGGAGCCCAGCCGGATAATCTTCACATGGTCAATGGATCTCAGACTTTCGATGATGAAGCGCAGCTTGGAGGTAGAGAGAATCAGGCTGTCTCCGCCGGTAAGCAGCACATTATTGATCTCAGGATGATTCCTGATGTATTCCAAGCCCGGAGCCACATCGGTTTGTGCTTCCTTCACATCATTGCGGAACAGGCGCTTGCGGAAGCAGTAGCGGCAGTAAGCTCCACACACCTCGGAGACAATCAGAAGGGCCGTTGTTCTGTATTTGTGCTGACATCCCGGCACTACATAATTCATTCCCTCATCGGATGCATCCCAGCAGCCGTACTCCGCAAGTTCACCTTCACTTGGAATGACGAGCCTGCGGATCGGATCACCCGGGTCGTCCCAGTCGATCAGCGACAGATAATAGTCATTGACCCGAAAGGCGAATTTGCCGGTGATCTCCTTCAGCTTTTCTTTCTCCGTTTCAGACAGCATGGCAACCTTGCTGATATCCGTTATGTACCTTACCTTTTGCACTTGCATCTCTCCTTGGTCTCATAGTGTGAGAAGTAAGGGAGCCTTGAGGTCGATAGCCAAACTGCTGCCAGCAGGGTCATGAGAATACAAAAAAGAGACCCTTAGCAAGGGTCTCTGGTTATGAATATACCTAAAAAAGCAGACCCATCCACTACTGACGAGGTTAGCTGACGGACTCGGGTAAGATGGTACCCTACATTCTGTGAATGATTCGCCCCAAAAGACTGGTTCCCCCGCTTTCCTGCCCAAAGGCTGGAAATTAAGCGTAGATAAAGTATAACCCGGAAAGTTTTGAAAAGTCAAAGCAAAACTTGCCCGCGGC
This sequence comes from Paenibacillus sp. FSL H3-0321, assembly GCF_038002865.1. Classification (NCBI taxonomy): domain Bacteria; kingdom Bacillati; phylum Bacillota; class Bacilli; order Caryophanales; family Paenibacillaceae; genus Paenibacillus; species Paenibacillus sp. FSL H3-0321. The sequence goes on from NZ_JBBODH010000001.1 coordinate 7,218,806, forward strand.
AAGGCATACGGGACCAAGCCCAATCAGCAGAGTAGAAATTTTTTTTGTTGTGGGATTGCCGGTCTTCTTGAAACGCATCATACGCAGAGTCCCGGCCGCAAGACATAGATACGCAAAATCCTTTGTACAGAAAGGTTTTTTTGTTTTTTTGGTGCAAACAGGAGCGTCCGGGAAAACGCTTTTTTTAGGCTTGTCCCCGGTTTCGTTTTTGTGCAATTGTAACCGCCCTCATATGATGGAAGATAAGCTGCCCCGGTTGACGCGGCCAGAAAACCTTTGTTATGGTTTTTACAGACAGACGCCAGCCGGAAGCATTTTTGGAGGCGAATTGCACGATTTTGTGTGAGCTTAGCTTACCGGACTACTGCGAGGGAGATGGTTGATTTGATCAAAGGGATTATATTTGATTTTGACGGAACGATTATCGACACGGAAACAGCTTGGTACACCGCTTTTAGCGAAGCCTATGGAGAGCATGGGGTAGACCTGTCGCTGGAACAGTATTCTACTTGCATAGGCACCAGCCTTAACAGTTTTAATCCCTACGAATATTTGATGACTGACCTTAAGCTGCCTATCGACCGGATGGCATTCAGAACAGCGGTCCAGCAGAGGCACAGCAAGCTGATGGAGCTGGAACAGATGCGGCCGGGAATTCAGCAATATCTGGATGCTGCCAAGGACGCCGGACTGCGGATTGGCCTTGCTTCCAGCTCCTCTATGGACTGGGTGGAACGGCATTTGGAGCTGCTGGGCATACGCGATTATTTCGAGAGCATCCGCACCTCGGATCATGTGGAGAAGGTGAAGCCTGATCCGGAGTTGTATAACCAGGTCATGTCCTCTCTTGACATTAAACCACATGAGGCAGTCGCTATTGAGGATTCGCCAAACGGCGCAAGAGCTGCAGCTGCTGCTGGAATGTTCTGTGTGGTGATCCCGAATGCCATTACCCGCTTTCTTGAATTTGATATGCCGCATCACCAGACCGAAAGCCTGAGTCTTTTGGACTTCGATCACGTAGTTTCCCGGAGTTGCTTCGAAATCTCTGGTGTGCAGGTATAAAACACTACAGTGTACTAATTTCTGCGTATAACAACTATAATTTGTGAAATTATAAAGAGCTGAAATTACTTAAGGGGGACACCGATTTGAGAGCCGTACATTTTGGAGCGGGCAATATTGGCCGGGGATTTATCGGCCCAGTGCTGTCAGACTCCGGTTATGAGGTTTGTTTTGTCGGAAGAAATAGGCTGAAAATCGCTCAGCTGCAGGAACGGGGGCGCTATCCTGTTACCCTTGCCAATGATGAGCGGGACCGCTTTATTGTGGAGAATGTAACCGCCCTTCATCTGAAGGATCAGGAACAGGTGGCCCAAGCTGTAGCAGAGGCTGAGATCGTGACGACAGCGGTCGGGCTAACAGCGCTGAAGGACATTGCCGGAGCCATCGCGCAGGGTATCGAGAACAGGCTAAACAGCAACGCCTATCCGAAGCCGCTTCATATTATTGCCTGTGAGAATGGCGTTGGGAGCAGCCAAAAGCTTAAAAATCTGGTCTACCGCCATTTAAAGCAGCCTTTAAAGGGGCGTGCAGACCGCTGTGTCGCCTTCCCCGATGTTATGGTGGATCGCATCGTTCCAGTACAGACGCATAAAGATCCGCTGGAAATCGTAGTGGAGCCGTTCAGTGAATGGGTCATTCCCCGCAGCGAATTAATCGCTGATTATACGGAAATCAAAGGCGTCCATTATGTAGACTCCCTCGATTCCTATCTTGAACGGAAGCTGTTTACGGTGAATACCGGGCATTGCAGCGCAGCGTATTTTGGTTACCTGGAGGGCTGCTCCAGCATTCAGGAGGCGATGTCCGACCCCGGAATTAAGGACCGTGTCCGCGGAGTGCTGCAGGAGACCGGCGCGTTGCTGGTCCATTTATACGGTTTTGATCCTGCGGCGCACGACAGATATATCCATAAGATCATGGACCGGTTCATCAACCCGAACTTCAACGATAAAATATCGCGCGTAGCCCGTTCCCCGCTTCGCAAGCTTTCACCAAACGACCGGCTGCTGCGGCCTGCTATGCTTGCCCATGAGCTTGGTCTAGAGACCTCGTATCTGGTGTCGGCCATTACTTCCGCACTTCTCTATGGCGACCCTAATGATCAGGAAGCTGTGCTTCTCCAGGAAGAAATTCGGACTGCCGGTTTAAGCGCAGTGCTTGCCTCCCGGTTAGGGGTTCCGGCCGAACATCCGCTTCACGGCGAAATCCTCAAGGCATACCGGAGAGCCTGCTTGAGACATCCTCATCTGGCCAGCAGCGGCTTTGAATCCATGGTTCAAATTCTACGCGGCTAAGCTGTCCAAAAATTCGCATATCAACGGCAGACCGAGTCATAATGCTTATGCCGGCCTGCCGTTTTAATAAGCAAAGATGGCTTTTGCAGCAATCCCGCATGTGAAAAGAGGACGATATCCCGGGCCATTCGACCGCTGGATATCGTCCTTTTGAAGACGGCAAAGCCGTTTCCGCTTGTGGCAGCAGAGGATTCAGGAAGAGGGCTTGCTGAGTGTAGCAGAGCTAAGCTGATAAATCTGGTCTTCCAGAACCGTACTTGCCTTGCCCAAAAATTGTGTGATGAGTTCAAGCTCTTCTGCCGTATACGAGGAAGCAAGGTTCAGCATTTCTGAGTGAAGCTTGAGGTAGGTGCTGCTTACCTCTTCCTTATTCTCATACAACGGGACAATAATCACTTTGCGGCGGTCATTGGGATCATTTTGCCTGCGGACATATCCGCTTTTTTCAAGCCGGTCAATTAATGCAGTAACGCTGCCTGTGGTCAGCCCGGTCAGTTTGGACAGTTCCCCGGCCGTAATCGGACCTTTCTCACGCAGAATGTCTACGGATAAAAAATCATTATTGTATAACCCGAGGGAAGCGGCTACGTTTTGCTGATAGATTACCGTTCGGGTTCCCAGTCCACGCATGAGTAGGGTGAGTTGTTCCTGCAGCTCCGTAGGTTGATCTTGTTCATGACTTGACATAAGACAACCCTCCTTCTGGAATGTTAATATCTCGATGGGCTAGATATTACAATCTTAAAATATTTGATGGCACGTAATAAATTAATTTTATTCTATCGAAACCGTTGATATTTTGCAAAATAAGTTCAAAATAGTGTGGACCACAGTGATTGGAACAACAGTCCGGTCGCGGAGCATTCGCACCAAGTACTCATGTCTATCCTGTTCACCAAACGAGGGGTGTCCCAAGCAGCCATTTCATGGCTAAAGGGACGTCTCTTTTTGTTTGGTGAAATTAATCAACTATATCAGTTGAACTGAAGAACTACCTAAATAGATTGAACTTGAGAATTACATTTAGGGATAAGTGGCGGAGGGGGATTTTGGAACTGTAGGAGCGATAGCGACCGCCTTTTTCTCCGGATTTCAACCGCAAGTAGCGGTATAAATCAAGAAATCGGGAGACAACAGCGGCCGGAAGTCCAAACATTCTCTGTAGTCACGGCCAATCCCAAAATAGAAGAATTATAAGTTCAATATATTGATGAAGTAAAGCTTGACGGTTAACACAATAATGGAATAAAGTATTAAAAGAAACTAAGTTTCAAGTTAAATAAAGTTTCAAATATATCAAAAGGAGCAATTGAATATGGGACAGATGATCCGAGGATTCGCCCAGCTAAGCCCGGAGCAATACGTCGAAGCAGGAGGTAAGGGAGCGATGCTCTCCAGAATGCTTCAGGCCGGTTATCCTGTGCCGGAGGGATTTGTTGTCTTTCCTTCGGCCTTTGAAGGCGATAAATTAAAGGAAGAGGCTTGGACTGAAAGTGCAGCCAGGCTGCGGAAAATCCGCATGTCATATAGAAATGCACGATTTGCAGTCAGATCTTCGGCCTTAAGTGAAGATTCGGCGGAGGCATCTTTTGCCGGGGAATTCGAAACGGTGCTGGACGTGGAGACAGACGAACAGATTCGCGAAGCTATGTACACGGTCTATCAATCAAAGGATAGCGAACGGGTTCAAGTCTACAGCTCCATGCAGGACATGGACTCCTCCCATAAGGTTGCCATTGTAGTGCAGCTGATGATTCACTCGGAAATCTCCGGAGTCCTGTTCACCGCCGACCCCATTACAGGCAGCCGCACGGTTCTGCCGGGGAATTATGTCTATGGGCTGGGAGAGCAGTTAGTTTCAGGGGAGAGCAACGCATATTCCTTCACACTCGCAAGGAACCGGGGCAGATATGAAGGCCCGGGAGATTTCAAGCGGTATGCAGTCAAGTTATACCGGTACGCATGCCGGCTGGAGAAGGAGCTGGGAGCTCCCCAAGATATCGAGTGGGCGGTCGCAAAGGGGCGGGTCTACCTCCTGCAGACGAGACCGGTTACGACCTTGAACCCGGGAAACCGCAATACATTCGAGATCAACGACTCGCTGGCCGGTGATTTTCTCTGGACCAATACCAATGTGGGCGAATCCATCTCCGGTGTCTTAACACCTCTGACCTGGTCTATCCTGCGCTCCTTGGATGAAGAGTACAATATTATTCCGGGACATTATGTGATGTCCGGCAATATTTGCGGAAGGGTGTACACTAATGTTAGTCTTTCCGTATCAATGTTCTCGGCATTTGGACTGAACACCAAGTCGATATGGAAGAAAATGAGCCGGGTGTTTGGAGAGCTTCCTGAAGGCATGGTACTGCCGGTATATCCATTTACCAAACGGGAGCTGCTCAAGACAGTGCTTCCCAAGATGATGCACAGTATGAAACAAACTCGCGAGACCGTTAGAACCCTTCCGCAGTTCCTGAATGATTCACCAGAGTGGTGCACACGGCTGACAACCCGCCTCCAAGCTGCAACAACCCGCGAGGAACTGCTGTCGCTCTGGAGGCAGGAGCTGTGGCCGCAGAATGTCAAGGCACTGTGGTCGGCACTGGAAGCACCCTCTGCCCAAATGCAGAAATTTGAGAAGCTGCATAAGCAGCTCAGCGAGGCGGTCGGAGAAGAAAAGGCCAATATGCTGCTGTCCAACGCCGGGGAAGCCGCCCAGCTGGAAAGCCTGGGACCGCTGATCGGAATATCCAGAGTAATAAAGGGAGAAATGAGCCGGAAGGAATACCTTGTGAAGTATGGCCACCGGGGACCGAATGAAATGGAATTATCGTATCCTGACCCGGGAGAAGACGATACGTGGCTGGACAAGCAGATCGCTGAGTTCCGCAAGGCCCCTATGGACGTGGAGGACATCCTGCAGAGACAGCGGGTCCGGAGCGGAGAAGCCTTGAAGGCGTTCGAACGGCAGTATCCGGCAAAGGCCAAGCGGATTGCCCGGCGGATAGAGGCAGCCTCGGAGGGCCCGCGGCTGCGGGAAACCGTCCGTTCCGAATGGACCCGAACGATGCGGGTGAACCGCGCTTTTGCGCTTAAAGCGGGTGAGCTTGCGGGAATTGGAGAGGATGTCTTTTTTCTATATCTGGATGAGATTCTGAATTGGCTTGCTTCAGGCAATCTGACTGCTGTACAATATTTTTCTGCACGCAAGCAGACGTATGCAAGGTATCAGTCATTGCCGCCGCTGCCTTCGATGCTCCGGGGACGTTTCGAACCGTTCAAGTGGGCTAAGGACCCGCACCGGCGGCTGGATTACTACGATGCTTCCCAACCGATTCTCTTATCTGAACACCCTTATGCCGAAAGGCTGAAGGGTTCTGCCGGTGCTGCAGGAAGGGTTGAAGGGCAGGTGCGTGTAATGGCCAAACCGGAAGAGGGAGAGCAGTTTCAATCCGGTGAAATTCTGGTGGCTTCGACGATCAATGTGGGCTGGACACCACTGTTTCCAAGAGCTGCGGCCATTATAACCGACATCGGTGCGCCGTTGTCACATGCGGCTATCGTAGCCAGGGAATTGGGGATCCCGGCTGTTGTCGGCTGCGGCAGTGCGACAGCAAGGCTGAAGACCGGCGACCGTGTTATTGTGGACGGGGGACAGGGAGTAGTAGAACTTATTGTGAACTGATACGGAGATAAGGGAAGAATTCATTACAAGTTAATTCTAACAGGACAGGATGTGTGTACTATGCCTACAGGCGGGAAACGAAATATGGGATTGCGTGAACGTAAAAAGGCGAAGTCCATGGCAGAGGTTCAACGGCATGCGCTGCGGCTGTTCCGTGAGCAAGGCTATAAATCAACCACTGTGGAACAGATTGCCGAAGCTGCTGAAATTTCCTACAGCACTTTTTTTCGTTACTTCTCAAGTAAGGAGGATGTGCTGACCCGTGATAATTATGATCCTCTGCTCGTGTCTGCCTTTGAGGCACAGCCGTCCGAACTTAGTCCGCTCCAGGCACTCAAAAACGCCATGATGTCCGAGGTGCTTGATATGTCTGAAGATGAGCTGGCTACGATGCGCGAACGGAATCAGCTTGTGATTGCGATTCCCGAGCTGTGGTCAGCGATGATGAACAGCATGACGCAGATGATGCAGCTGATCGCGGAGATGGTAGCAGGGCGTGTTGGCCGTCAGCCGAATGATCTCGCAGTTCGCACTTTTGCGGGAGCGGTCATCGGTGTGAACATCTCGGTCATGCTTCATTATGCAGAACACCCGGAAGAGGATTTCGCGGCAGTGCTGGATGAAGCGCTGAGCAAGCTGGAGGATGGACTGCCGTTGTAAGCAACTACTTCTATTTTGAGGTGCTTTCTTTTTGTGGAGAAGTAGGGTTTCACCAAGCCTTTCGGTTTGCCGGAGGGCTGTTAATGTTTTCAAATTAGCTATTGAAATGAAAACGGTTTTATGATAATTTAAATTTATAAAAACGTTTTTATAGCAAAGGACGAATTTCATGGCAAAGATAACAATCAAGGACGTTGCCAGAGAGGCTGGCGTCTCTATTTCTACCGTGTCTAACGCATTAAATGATGTGGATGTGCTGAGTCCGGAGACCAAATCCCATGTGCTCAAGGTTGCTCAGCGGTTGAATTATATTCCGAACCTGAACGGCAAGCTGTTAAAGTCCGGTACGACCAAAATGCTCGGGTTCTTCACTACAAGTGTTACGGGTCCATATTTTTATAAGCTGGTTGAAACCATGGCCCGTGAGTGCGACCGTTTAGGATACGGACTGAATGTGTTTGTTACCAAGGATAAACAAGTGATTATGAGCAATATCCTGGGCCGGCGCGTGGATGGGGTCATTATTTACGAAGAACTCAAAATTGATGACGATGACATCAACGTGATGCTGAAAGACAAGATCAAGACAGTATTCCTGGACCGGGTGATCGAGAACGAAACGATGGGCAGCGTAATATTCGATTCCTATATCGCTGGCTATGAGGCTGCCAAGTACTTGATCAATCTCGGGCACAAAAAAATTGCCTACATATCCGGGGTAGATACGATGCTGGACAGTGTTCAGCGTAAGGAAGGATATCTGGCCGCCCTGCGTGAGGCACAGCTGCCTATTAAGAATGAGTATATTCTGCAAGGTTATTTTGAGGAAGAAAGTACTTATATTGCCGTGAAATCCTATCTCCACCTCAATCCTGACGATATACCCGATGCCTTTTTAGCCGGAAATGACGTGAGTGCGATGGGATGTATTCAGGCATTGAAGACCTATGGCTACGAAGTCCCCTCGGACATCAGCGTAATAGGGTTCGATGATATTGATATCGCTCCGTATTATTCACCACCGCTTACCACGGTGCGCAATCAGATCGCCAGACAAGGAATTATGGCTATAGACCACCTGGTCCGCATGATTCAGCAGAAAGAGCAGGGACAGGCACAGAAATTGGCCGGGGAACTGGTCGTGCGGGGTTCTAGTCAAGTGAAGATCGGCCGGAATTAAGCAGAGATAGAGGGCAACAAGGGAGCAACAATTCCGGTCTATTTTTATAATTATGTGCTAGGGGGTTTTCACGGTCAAAAATAAAAACGTTTTTATAGCTTGGACTTTCATACGAGGGGAGTGCGGAATGTGAATAAATTAGCCACCATACCGTCAGCCGGGAAGAGATCCATGGGGCAAAAGATCAAAGAATTCGTGGTTGATTATAAGAGGCAATGGGAGATTCAGTCCATGGTTCTTCCGGGCATTATTTTTATGATTATTTTTTGCTACATTCCGATTTACGGCTTGTCCATTGCTTTTAAGAATTACACGGTCATTGATACGCTGGATACTGCTCCTTGGGTAGGATTCGATAATTTCAAAATCATTCTGTCCGACAAATACTTCTGGGACGCGGTCATCAACACTTTGGGAATCAGCTTTCTGAAGCTGGCCATCGGTTTTGTTATTCCCATCATTCTATCCATTATGATTTATGAATTGAACATGGGACGTTTCAAGAAATTTGTACAGACCATCTCCTATCTGCCGCACTTTTTGTCCTGGATCGTGCTCGGCGGCATGCTGATTACCTGGTTCTCAACTACAGGACTGTTCAACGAGCTGCTGCTTAATCTGGGAATTATCTCGAAGCCGCAGAACATTCTGCTGGATGCCGGGAAGTACTGGTGGATTGCCACCTTGTCGGATATCTGGAAAGAGGCAGGCTGGGGAACGATTCTGTATTTGGCCATCATGTCCAAGATCGATCCTACCTATTATGAAGCAGCTAAAATTGATGGCGCAGGCCGGATGAGACAAATCTGGAATATTACCTTGCCTAACATGAAGCCGATTATCAGTCTAAATCTGATCTTAACTGTAAGCGGTTTATTGGGATCAAATCTGGATCAAACGCTCGTACTCATGAATTCGCAAAACCGGGTTAAAGCGGAAGTCATCAACTCCTACGTGTACCGTATGGGGATGACACAGGGTGATTTCTCCTATGCTACCGCCGTTGGGCTGGGCGTATCCATTGTATCGGTGATTCTGCTGCTGACCGCCAACCAGATTACCAGCAAATTGAATGACAATCAATCAGTCCTATAGAAGGAGGCCTTCCCATGAATCGAAAGGCGGTTAAGGAAGATCTCGACAGCCGAATCTTCGATGCCATTAATATAACGCTGCTAGTGCTTGTTACCGTTGTTATTCTAGTCCCTTTGTGGAATGTCATTATTTCTTCACTCAGTTCAGGCCGGGCGCTGGCGGAAGGCGGATTTATCTTCTGGTCCAAAGAGTTCTCAATGGAAAATTACCGGGCTGTCTTCCGGGACAGCAGCATCTGGCAATCGTTTTTTATCTCGGTGTCCAAAACGCTGATCGGCGTCATTACCCATGTATTTTTCTGTGCGATGGTCGGTTATGCGCTCAGCAAAAAGTATTTACGCGGCCGCAAGCTGTACGTGGCTATGGGTGTCATCACCATGTTTTTCTCGGGCGGGATGATTCCAACCTACCTGTTGATCAAATCCCTGGGCATGCTCGACAGCTTCTGGGTCTACATTATTCCCGCACTCTTCAGCTATTACGATGTTGTCATACTGATGAATTTCTTCAGAAATGTGCCGGATTCGCTTGAAGAATCAGCCAAGATCGACGGTGCTGGCGATTGGCGTGTTTTTCTCAAAATATTCATCCCGCTGTCCATGCCAGCTATGGCTACGATTGCCTTGTTCAACGGTGTCGGACAATGGAACGACTTCATGACAACCAAACTATATATTACCGATCAAAACTTATATCCGCTGCAAATGAAGCTGTATGAAATTATTGTGCAGTCTCAAACGCAATCCATGCAGAATATCGGAGGATCAGCTGTGATCGAAACGACCACCAAAGGGGTTCAACTTGCGACAATTGTCATTACCACCTTGCCGATTGTTGTAATGTATCCATTGCTACAAAGGTACTTTATCTCTGGCATGATGATGGGGGCGGTAAAAGAGTAGAGGTCACTTGCAGAGCTGTAGAGAAAAAAGCAGACAGTTGTGAAGACTCAAGTAAGCGTTTACAAAAAATGGGAGGTTACACAATGGACAAAAAGATGAACAGAACATTCGCTACAAAAGGGCTCAAGCTGTGTATTTCACTGATGGCTGTCATGCTGGTAGTCAGCGGCTGCGGATCAGGCGGCAATTCCAAAAGCGGATCTAAAAATAACATGGTATCCATAGAAGACCGTTACACACCAGACCCGGAAAAACCGGCATGGACGCTGGACAAAAAGGAAGAAACCACTGAGCTTACCTGGTACGTGAATGCAGACTGGTGGAACACCGATTTCGGCAAAGATGTAGTGACCAAGAAGATCAAAGAGGATCTGAATATTAATATTAAATTCATTACCGGTGACGATACCAAATTAAACACATTTTTTGCCGGCGGCAAAATGCCGGATCTGCTGACCATCTTTGACTCGAACTCCCAAATCGTGCAAAAAGCTGCAAATTGGGCCGTTCCGTTAAATGATCTGGCCGAAAAATATGATCCGTATTTCAATAAGGTTGCTGCCCAGGATACGTTGAACTGGTTCCAGTTGAAGGATGGAAAAACTTATGGCTATCCGAACTATTCCAATACACAAGCCGATTATGACAGCGGTAACATCCCGGCCAAAACAGCGTTTATTGTGCGCAAGGATGTATACGAAGCACTTGGAAAGCCAAGCATGGGAACCCCGGAAGAATTCAAGAGTGTACTGGGCAAAATCAAAACACAGTTCCCGGACATGATTCCTTTCGGCTTCAACTCTATCGGTGAAGGCAGCGGATCCCTGGGCGATGTGCTGCAGGACTTTATCGGGGTGCCGCTGGAAGACAGCAATGGCGGATTCTACAACCGCAATCTGGATGAAGATTATCTGGCTTGGCTGAGAACGCTTAATGCCGTCTACCGGGACGGGAATATCAGCGATGACAGCTTTGCCGATGACGGAACAGCTTTTGAGGAAAAAGTGAAATCCGGCAAATACGCTACCATTTTCCTTGACGGCACACCTCAGCAAGGGGGCAATCTGCAAATCTTCATGAGCGGCAACCCGGGCAAGGAGTATATTGCCATTGACGGTCCGCAAAGCACTGTTGGAAATCAGCCAACCCTGAATCAGTCCGGGATTACCGGCTGGATGATCAGCTACATTACTAAAGACAGCAAGGACCCGGCCAAAGCCATTCAGCTGTTCACCTACCTGCTCAGCGAAGAAGGCCAGATGCTGATGAACTACGGTATTGAAGGCGAAACCTATAAGAAAAACGATCAGGGCAAGGTGGAATTGCTGCCTGCCATTAAAGACCTGCAGCTCAACAATGCGGATAAATTCAAGAAAGATTACCGGATGGGTGAATTTATGTTCTTCGGGCATGACCGTCATAAATCTATCAGCGACGACGCATTCCCTGAATCTATTAAACAAATGCAGGAATGGGGCAAAGGCAAGCTGAAACCGCATTTCATTCTTGAGAACATTAACCCTGACCAGGGTACCCCGGAAGCACGGGCATTAACAGCAATCAATACGAACTGGAACACAGCGCTGGTAAGCATGATCCGGTCCAAGAGCGAAGCCGAGTTCGACAATACCCTTGCCGGCTACAAATCCTTCCTGGATGCCAACAGCTGGGATAAGATCGTGGAAATCCGCAGTGAAAAGATGAAGCTGAACAAAGAAAAATTGGGCATCAAATAATCTGTGAGCAAGCATAAGTCCAAAATATAGAAACTGGAGGGAAACACATGCGTGAGCTATTGATTTACCAGTCCAAGGGAGAAGGCGAGCTGTTTCAGAAACAGTCTCCGGAGCAGCTGATGCCTGTTGATTCGGGAGCGGAGATTAGTGTAGTTGATCTTGACGACAACCTAACCTACCAGCAGATGGATGGCTTCGGTGCTTCCTTTACGGATTCGGCTGCTTATCTGATCCATCAGGTGCTGGATGCGGAGCAGCAAGCAGAGGTCATGACCAAGCTGTTCGATCCGCAGGACGGAATTGGCCTGTCTGTATTAAGAAATCCGATGGGGGCATCCGATTATGCCCGAACCTTATACAGCTATAACGATCTGCCCGAACAGGAAACCGATCCGGAACTGACCCGTTTTTCAGTGGCTCATGATGAAGGGGACATCATCCCTTTATTGCAGCAGGCCTTGAAGCTGAATCCGGCAATCAAGCTGTTTGCTTCACCTTGGAGTGCTCCCGGCTGGATGAAAACGAATGGATCGATGAAAGCCGGACAATTGAAAAAAGAACACTACGGCACCTATGCGAACTATTTCGTGCGTTACATTCAGGCCTATGGTGACAAAGGGCTGCCAATTTATGCGGTCACTCCGCAAAATGAACCCTTATATGAACCGGCACATTATCCAAGCATGCTGATGCAACCCGAGGTACAAATCGATTTTATTAAAAATCATTTAAAACCCGCATTTATAGCGCATCAGCTGGAGACCAAAATTCTTAGCTATGATCACAACTGGGACCGCCCCGACTATCCGCTGACAGTATTAGAGCAGGCGAATGAAGAGGTAGACGGTGTGGCCTGGCACTGGTACGGCGGAAAACCGTCGGCCCAATCGGAGGTTTTTGAAGCCTTTGCCGGCAAAGAGGTGCATTTTACTGAAGGCTCCGGGGGAGAATGGATTCCGCCGTTTGAGCAAGCCTTCTCGAATGTCATACGGACCGGGATTGAAATTCTCAACAATCACAGCAAATCGTTTATCCTGTGGAATATGGCATTGGATGAACATAACGGCCCTACGGTCCCAGGCTTTGGCACAAGCACCTGCCGCGGAATCGTGCAGGTCAACCAGCAGACCCGGGAGCTGGTGTATACACTGGATTATTACGCGCTGGCTCATTTCAGCAAAATTATCCGCCCGCAGGCGGTACGCATTGCATCCGCTTCGGGTAAAGAGGTGATTCGTTCCGTAGCCTTCAAGAATACGGACCAGTCTATTGCTGCCGTGCTGTTCAATGACAGCGGGAAGGCGGAGAATGTTGCTGTGAAGCTGCAGGGAACAGAGGTGCTGACCTTCCGTCTGGAGGCGAAGAGTGCCTTGTCCATCCTGATCAGCGACAGCGTGGAATAAGCGAGCAGAAGCGATCCTATCGGATCCTTAGGGAGCGAACCGGCGAGAGAATATCTCGCCGGTTTATTTCTGTACCGTAAACCGTGTAAACTCAGGTAGAGGATAAGCAACTGTTTATTGTAAAGGAGAGATGAGATGCTGCATTATACAATCCGGCTCATAGAAGAGCAGGATACGCGGGAAATCGTGAAATGGAGATATGAAGCGCCGTATGCGATGTACAATCTGTCTGACGATCCTGAAGACATTCAAGAACTGCTGGACGGCTCCTATTATGCTGTGATCAGCCCTGAGAATGAACTGGCCGGGTTTTTCTGTTACGGGCGCAACGCGCAGGTTCCCGTTGGAATCCGTGAGGGTTTGTACATAGGTGACAAGGTGCTCGATATCGGTCTTGGCTTAAAGCCGGAACTCACCGGAGAAGGCAAAGGGCGCGATTTTCTGGAGTCCGGTATGGAATTTGCCCGGCGGATGTACGGCCCTGAGCGATTCAGATTAAGCGTGGCCGCGTTTAATCAGCGGGCTATTGCTTTATATATCAGTGTTGGCTTTAAGCCGGCAGGGGAGTTCGTAAATAACAATGAAGAACACGAAATGATGTTCTTGTTGCTGGAGATGTAGATTCAATTTGATTGAGTGCTAGTTGTTGCTGCAGGTTAACCTTCTTGTGATTTGTGCTCTTTAAGAGCCGATCACACAGAAGGTTTTTTGCATTTGATTAAGGATCGTAGAGCGGGTTATCGGCGTTTGTTCACAGAAGGGACAATAACTGAGGCGTGCTTAACGCAGTGAATGTATGGATTTCTCGTGAAATATGTCAAGAAACATATGCGATCTGCTCCCGGGATCACGCGGAAAACCTGAACAAAACCTGTTTGGAAACGCTTAATGTAATATGTTGGTCACAAATTATAACATGCACTATGACAATGTACCTGAGTGCGCGTTTTGAGATTGAACTATATTTAGAATAAAAGTAATATAAATAAATAAATTTGGAACATTGACGAGCAACTGCTGGAAAGCACGTGTTACCTCAACTATTTTATGCAGGCAGAATAGAAGAAGGAGGGGTGTTCAATGCCCAAAGGTATCCCGAATCTGTACATTGAGCCTGATTGTGAGCACAACCGCCAGTTTGCTAAAGGCTGTGCCGCACCGAGCCCTGGCGAGATCACAAAGGGTTGTGTATTTCAAGGCTCCCAGGCTGTTCTGCTTCCTATCTCTGATGCCGCGCACCTTGTGCACGGAACGTCCGGCTGTCTTCAGAACAGTTGGAGCATGCTGGAAGCCGGTATGCCGGGAGGGCCGTTGTCGAAATTCGGATTTTCCATGGGGCTTACGGAAATGGATATTATTCTCGGCGGGCAAAAGAAACTGTTTGAAGCTATAAACTATATCGTGGAGCACTATCGTCCTCCCTGTATATTCGTCTATGCCACCTGCATTACGATCCTCACCGCCGAAGATTTGGATACGGTGTGCCGCAAAGCCGAGGGTCTATGGAGCATACCGATCATTCCGCTGCATAATTCGGGACTCATGGGGAGCGGTAATATGGGAAACCGCCAGGCGGGCGAAGCGCTGTTCGAAAAAGTCATTGGAACCTGTGATTCAGACCCCAGAAAATTAACCCCTTTTGATATTAATCTCATTGGCGATCATCATTTTTCCAAAGAAGGACATGAAATTGAAGCTATGCTATCCAAAATAGGGATCCGTGTCATCTCGCGCATTGCCGGCGAATGTACGTTCAGCGAGCTGCGCTCGGCCCATCAGGCCAAACTGAATATGCTGGTGTGCAGCCGCTCGATGGTTACCTTGGCCCGGAAAATGCGTGACTCCTTCGGTATTCCTTATTTTGAAGGCTCGTTCTGCGGCTCCCGGGAGATTCGCTTCTCCCTGCGGCAGCTCTCCTTCCACTTTCAGGATGAGGGTCTGGACAAACAGTTGCACCGCTATATGCGCCGGGAAGAGGAACGCCTTGATAAGGAAATCCTCCGCCGCTACAAATCGCTCAAAGGCAAAAAGGTTGTGCTGTTCACCGACGGCATTGAAAGCTGGATCTATATCTCGCTGCTCTATGAGCTGGGGATCAAAATCGCCGCCATTGGCACGAATCAGAATGCACAGGAGGATCTGTCACGGATCAAAGAGAGGATTCATGAGGACACACTACTGGTCGTTCAAAGCGATGAAACCCGGATTCTTAAGCTGCACCGGGAACGGAAGGCCGATCTGATGATCGTGAGCGGACGCAATGCGTTTGTGCCTCTGAAGGAAAGGATTCCTTTTATGAACATCGATGAAGAGCAGCATGGGGGATATGCCGGTTATGATGGAGTTAGAAGATTTGCTCAGGATCTAATGGATACCCTTGAGCAGCCCATCTGGAAAATGATCCGCCGGCGTTCACCGTGGGAGGTGGATAGCTATGGACAAGGCTGACAGAGCAGTCTCGAAGCCGTTGTCTGTCAATCCCTTTCAGACCAGTCAATCGGTTGGCGGTGTACTTGCGCTACAAGGGATTTACCGTGCCGTACCGGTTCTGCATGGTGCGCAGGGCTGCGCGGAATCAGTGAAAACGGTGCTATCCCGCCATTTCCGCGAACCGATTTCGCTGCAGAACATTGCCATCCATGAGCAGAATTTGATTTTTGGGGGTGGGGATGGCATCCGCGAGATGATCCGGCTGGTCATGGAGAGGCATCATCCGGATGTTGTCGCGCTGATAGGCACCTCCCTGACAGAGGTAGTGGGCGAGGATCTACTGGGAACCGCTGAAACTTATTACAGGCAGCACAAGGAGATGTTCAAAGATAAGCTGATGTGCGGGTTGTACCTCCCCGACTATGAGGGCTCTCTGGAATCAGGTTATGCTAAAACGGTTTATTCCGTGATCCAAAAAGTCATCCGAAGTCGCGGAAGGCTATCACGGAAGAAGAAGCGGGGCCGGATCAATCTGCTGCCGGGATCCCATCTGACACCGGGGGATGTGATGGAGCTGAAGGAAATGATAGCTTCTTTTGACATCGAGGTTATCGTCCTGCCGGATTTGTCCTCCTCGCTCACCGGGCATTTAATGACAGGGCATACTGCACTCTCCCGGGGAGGGATTCCGCTGGATTATTTACGGGAGATGCTTACGAGCACGTATACGGTTGCGATCGGCAGCTCGATGGAGCCTTGTGCGAGACTGCTGCAGGAGGAACTGCAAATCCCTTATCAGATGTTTCATGGTGTAACCGGCCTGCGGGAAAGTGATGAATTCTTCCTGTTCCTCCGGCAGTTCAGCCAGAGTGAAGGACAGAATAAATACCGCTGGCAGCGGCAGTTCCTGCTCGATTGCTTGCTGGATACCCGTTCGGTCTTTAGAGGGAAACGGATTCTTGCCGCGCTTGAGCCCGATCATCTGGTTGCACTGTACCAATGTCTCTCGGAACTCGGAATCAAGTCCTTCGGCTCGGTCATCTCCGCCGCTTCACCGGCTGTGGCTGTGATCCCGGAAGCGGTGCAGGTTGGCGATCTGGAGGATCTGGAGCGGATGGCCGCTGGGGGTGCCGACCTGTGGCTAAGCAATTCATACGGGGAGCAGACCGCGCTTAAGAACGGCATTCCGTACTTTCCGTTGGGCTTCCCTGTCTTTAACCGCTTTGGGTCACCGGCCAACGTTTCGGTTGGTTACCGGGGAACGGCCGATCTGCTGAACCAAATCGCTAATATTATGAATAGCAAGGAGAGGATCAGCTGATGAAGATAGCCTTTGCGTCCAACGAGGGCAGAGCGCTGGATTGTCATTTCGGGCAGTGCACATCATTTGCCATTTTTGATTTCGGGGAGAAGGGATACCGCTTGCTGGAGACAAGGCCGCTTCCGGCCCCGCAGCCGGAGACGGAGGAATGCGATAAATTCCAGCAGAGGGTGGATCTTATTCAGGATTGTACGGTTTTATTTGTAGTGAAGATTGGCGGCGATGCCACTAAAACAGTCTTGAAAGCAGGTATTATCCTCCTGCAGTCCGAACAGGGGAGCGAGATTATCCCGCAGCTTGAACAACTAGGGCGGATGCTGAAGGAGCGTCCGCCCCTGTGGCTGGTCAAAGCTTTGAAACGGGGGCAGGGACTGGGGCGAGCGGATCATCTATTATGATGGCGAAAGTATGCTGGACCCCTTTTTAGTGCGGTGATGGCATCTGTGAAATCGAACAGATGGAGTTTCACCGGCGTTTGGACGAATAGCAGAACACAATACGGGTGCTGTCCTTTGTCAAGGGCGGCACCCGTTTCTGCTTATGAGGGCACGATCATGAAATGAATCCTTAGGCAAAAGGAATGGCGGCAATCTGGATGCAGTGGGTTGGACAGCTGTCAAAGGCTTCCTGCAATTCTTCGTGCAAATCCTGTTCAATGGCTGTTATGCCCCGATTCTTATCTCCTTCATAGATCACTCCGGCAATTCCGCTGTAGTCCAGATCGAAAATGTCAGGAGCTGCGGAGTTGCAGGCGCCGCAAGCGATACAGGCCTCCTGGTTGACGCTGGCAAATTGACTCATGGTTTTCTCTCCTCTGTTTTTTGATAAACTTCGTAATAAAGCTGAAGATCTGTCAAATAACATATCTCCTAAGGACTACAACATTCCTATACATGTCATTTTACATCCCCTCAATGACCAATCTCAACCGTAAAACAGACGAATTAACAGTAGGTTCATTGAATGTGTCATATAAGCTAACTTTAATATTACAAAAGTGTATTTTTCATGAAAATGATTGCGCTTTTACAGATGAGTGTTATGGATTTGTTCGGGATTTATTTTATATATGTCATGTAATATCGGTAAAATAACGGTTACAAATGTCTGTTTACGAATGAATAATAGATATGTCTCTATTATGGTTCGTCTATGCCGTTGACAGCTTTTTCAATTTTGTTATGATCTAGTCAATTCCATAGCAACAACAGATTCAGACTAATTCAAAGGGAGTGTGGAGAAATGACGAGAAAGATTGCAATCTACGGTAAGGGCGGAATCGGGAAGTCGACTACACAACAGAATACAGCGGCGGCATTGGCTTATTTCCACGACAAAAAAATATTCATTCACGGCTGTGACCCAAAGGCTGACTCCACCCGGATGATCCTTGGCGGGATGAATCAAAAAACTTTGATGGATATGCTCCGTGATGATGGTGCAGAAAATATCACCACGGAGAAGGTGGTCAAGGAGGGCTATCTGGGTATCCAGTGCGTGGAATCGGGCGGTCCTGAACCGGGAGTCGGCTGTGCCGGCCGCGGCGTTATTACAGCGATTGATCTGATGGAGAACAATGGAGCCTACACTGAAGATTTGGACTTTGTATTTTTTGATGTACTTGGTGACGTAGTATGCGGTGGATTCGCAATGCCGATCCGTGACGGTAAGGCACAAGAGGTGTACATCGTGGCATCTGGCGAGATGATGGCTATATACGCAGCGAACAATATCTGTAAAGGTCTGGTGAAATATGCCAAGCAAAGCGGTGTCCGCCTTGGCGGTGTCATCTGCAACAGCCGGAATGTGGACCGGGAAAGAGAGTTTCTGGAAGAATTCACTGCTTCCATCGGCACGCAGATGATTCACTTTGTACCCCGCGACAATATTGTGCAAAAAGCTGAATTTAACAAAAAAACGGTTGTTGAGTATGATGCGGAGTGCAATCAGGCGCATGAATATGGAGAGCTGGGACGTAAAATCCTCGAAAATGAGAGCTTCGTAATTCCCAAGCCGCTGAGTATGGATGAGCTAGAAGCGATGGTTGTTAAATACGGAATTGGCGACTAAGCGGATGCTTCCGAAGCGAGATTTATTGCGAAGAAATACAGGAAGTAATGCTCCATAAAACTTAGCGTATGCTTTCGAAGCCAGTTTTGTTCGAAGCGACTCAGGAAGTAAATGCTCACAAAACTATTTAGGAGGAATGATTATGCCGCATCATACATTTAAGTGCAGCGAGTGCATCCCTGAACGGAGACAGCATGCAGTGATCAAAGGTCCCGGTGAGGATTTGACGTCAGCTCTTCCCGAAGGGTATCTCAACACTATTCCCGGAACGATCTCTGAACGGGGTTGTGCCTACTGCGGAGCCAAGCATGTTATCGGCACGCCGATGAAGGATGTTATCCACCTAAGTCATGGTCCGGTGGGCTGTACCTATGATACCTGGCAGACCAAACGCTACATCAGCGATAATGACAACTTCCAGATTAAGAACACATTTGCGACGGATGTAAAAGAAAAGCATATCGTATTCGGAGCGGAAGGGCTGCTCAAGAAAAATATCATTGAAGCTTTCGAGGCTTTTCCTGAAATCAAACGGATGACGATTTACTCTACCTGTGCCACGGCGTTGATCGGTGATGACATTGGCGCGGTTGCTCAGGAAGTCATGGATGAAATGCCTGAAGTCGATATCTTCGTCTGTAATTCTCCCGGGTTCGCGGGTCCAAGCCAATCCGGAGGCCATCATATCATTAATATCGCCTGGATCAAGCAGAAGGTAGGAACGGTGGAACCTGAAATCACTAGCGATTATGTAATCAATTATGTCGGCGAGTACAACATTCAGGGAGACCAGGAGGTTATGGTTGATTATTTCAAAACCATGGGCATTCAGGTGCTGTCCACCTTTACCGGAAACGGCTCCTACGATGATCTGAGAGCGATGCATAGAGCGCACCTCAATGTTCTGGAATGTGCGCGTTCCGCCGAATACATCTGCAATGAGCTGCGGGTGAAATATGGAATACCGCGTCTCGACATCGACGGATTTGGCTTTGAGCCGTTGTCGGCATCACTCCGCAAAGTCGGATTGTTCTTCGGCATAGAGGACCGGGCACAGGCGATTATCGATGAGGAAACTGCCAGATGGAAGCCGGAGCTTGACTGGTACAAGGAACGCCTGCAAGGCAAAAAAGTATGTCTCTGGCCGGGCGGGTCCAAGCTCTGGCACTGGGCCAATGTCATTCATGAGGAAATGGGACTCGAGGTTGTCTCCATGTATACGAAATTCGGCCATCAGGGCGACATGGAAAAGGGTATTGCCCGCTGTAATACGGGTGCGCTAGCGATAGATGATCCGAACGAGCTTGAAGGGCTGGAAGCTCTGGAGATGCTTAAGCCCGACATCATTTTAACCGGTAAACGTCCGGGCGAAGTGGCCAAGAAAGTACGTGTTCCTTATCTCAATGCGCATGCCTATCATAATGGCCCTTACAAAGGCTATGAAGGCTGGGTCAGATTTGCACGCGATATTTATAATGCGATCTATTCGCCGATTCATCAGCTGTCCGCCTTGGATATCAGCAAGGATGCGATTTCGACGGATAAAGGCTTTGCTACCCAGCGGATGACCTCTGATGCGCATTTGAGCGAAGAAATCCGGTCTTCTGTAACGTTAAGACAATATACAGGCGGGTATGATTCGGTATCCAAACTGCGGAACAAAACCTATCCGTATCTGCAAAATCAGCTTGCCGGCGTTTAGGCATATGGAGGAGATCTCATGGAAGAGTTGATGAAAGAGAGAGTTGCACAGCTGGAAAATTATATTTTGAAGCATTGTCTATGGCAGTTTCATTCCCGCACCTGGGACAGGGAGAAGCAGAACGAGGGCGTTCTTTCAAAGACCATGCAGATTCTGTGTGATGAACCCGTGGACAAAGGAACCCCCGCAGACCGCTGCTATTGGGTAGATGCCGTAGTTCTGGCGGAAGAGTACAAGAAGCGGTTCTCGTGGCTTGCGGCTTTGGACAAAACGGAAATTAAGCTGTTGATGCAAGGGCTGAGGGAACGGATCGATTATGTAACCATTACCGGATCGCTGAACAAAGAGTTGACCGTCAAGCAATATTAATTAGTTGTCAGCTCTACAACAGATCCAGTCAAGGTGGACGCGCACATGAATAATCGGAGGGGGTAATACTATGACTTGTGAAATCGTTCAAAAGGAACGCGGCGGTGTTATTAATCCGATATTCACTTGCCAGCCTGCAGGCGCGCAGTATGCCAGTATCGGAATCAAGGATTGTATCGGAATCGTTCATGGAGGGCAGGGCTGCGTGATGTTCGTCCGCCTGCTGTTCTCGCAGCATTTCAAGGATAACTTTCTACTCGCCTCGTCTTCCGTGCATGAGGATGGAGCGGTATTCGGCGCATTAAACCGTGTCGAAGAAGCAGTTGATGTCCTGCTCATGCGATACCCGGATATCAAGGTAGTGCCGATCATCACCACCTGTTCCACGGAAGTCATCGGTGACGATGTGGACGGCGTGATTTTGAAGCTTAATAGCGGGCTTTTGGCGGAGAAGTATGCCGGACGCGAGGTGCATTTGATACCGGTTCATACGCCGAGCTTTGTGGGCAGCCAGGTGAGCGGGTATGATGTGGCTGTGGAAGCTTTTGTGAAGCATTTTGCCCAAAAGGACCAGCCGAACGGCAAGCTTAATCTGATCACTGGCTGGGTTAATCCCGGAGATGTGACGGCACTCAAGCACCTGCTGGCCGAAATGCAGGTGGATGCGACGGTGCTGTTTGAAATAGAAAGCTTTGATTCTCCGATACTGCCGGATAAAAGCGGAGAATCGCACGGCAATACGACGATTGCCGATCTGGCCGGAACGGCCAACGCACTGGGTACCATTGCGCTCAATAAATACGAAGGCGGTAAAGCCGCCAAGTATCTCCAGAATGAATTTGATATACCGACGGTCATCGGACCTACTCCGATCGGTATCCGCAATACAGATACCTTTTTGCAGAATGTCAAACAATTAACGGGCAAAGCGATTCCGGAATCCTTGGTCCGTGAACGCGGGATAGCCATCGACGCCCTGGCTGATCTTGTGCACATGTTCCTCGCCGACAAGAAGGTAGCGATCTATGGACATCCCGATCTGGTTATCGGTCTGGCTGAGTTTTGTATTGATCTGGAGATGAAACCCGTCCTTCTGCTGCTGGGTGACGACAACACGACCTATAAGAATGATCTCCGGATAAAGGCGCTGCAGGAAAACGTGGAATTCGATATGGAAATCGTCTTGAATGCGGATCTGATGGAACTTGAAACCCGCATTAAGAACAAGGATGTGGAGCTGGACCTGATCCTGGGCCACTCCAAGGGCCGTTTTACCGCCATCGACAACAATATTCCCATGGTGCGTGTCGGGTTCCCGACCTATGACCGTGCGGGATTGTATCGTCATCCGACTGTTGGATATGCAGGTGCGATCCGGCTGGCTGAAGAAATCGCCAATACTTTATTCACTGATATGGAGTACAAGAAGAACAAGGAATGGATTTTGAGTGTGTGGTAGGACCTGCGTTCTCCAAGGACTATATACGGGAAGGGTGAATCGTTATGCTGGTAACGGAAACGGATGTAGAGGCATTTGAAGAAAATTATCGGGATGCCATGGGATACCATCGCCGTGCGGAGCAGTTTTTGCATCAAAAGCAGCGGCAAAGCTTGGTATTCAATGTTGGCTCTGTTGCGCTGGAACGGTACCTTGTCGCCTTATGCCACCTATACGGGATCATGCCCTTGAATCACAATTATATCTGTCTCATGAATGCAGTGGAATCTGTCATTGATGTTCCCAAAGAGCTGAACAAGGAGATCCGGTCGCTGGATTTTATTTTCGGTATCTGTTCGCTGGATGATTATTTTCATGGCACACCGAAGCCGGAGGATTCAACCCGTGTGCTGACCATGTGTGAAAAGGTGCAGCAGCTCTTTGATCCGGGCAGAATCTCCTTGGCAAAAGCGGCTGGTGACGTTGGCTGAGATGCGAATCCATTATCTGCAGCATGTAGCTATGGAGGACCCGGGCAGTATTCTGGCCTGGGCCAGTGAGCAGGGATGCAGTCTTACGTATACGTTGTTCCACGAGTCAGGGGCGCTACCGGCTGTGGACAGCTTTGATTGGCTGCTGATCCTGGGCGGCCCCATGAATATTTATGAAGAGGAGCGCTTTCCGTGGCTGGCTGAAGAAAAGCTGTTCATCCGTTCTGCCATTGCTGCCGGAAAGATAGTGATTGGTCTTTGTCTCGGAGCCCAGCTTATTGCGGATGTGATCGGCGGACAGGTAACGGCAAACCGTGAGCCTGAAATCGGCTGGCTGCCGGTACGCTGGAGTGCCAAAGCCCGGGAACACCCGCTCTTCTCTTTTTTTTCTGAAACCTCTATCGTGTTTGAATGGCATTATGACACCTTCAGCTCTTTGCCGCCCGGGGCGGAGGTTCTTGCCGGAAGCGATGCGTGCGCTCATCAACTCTTTATTTACAACGAACGGGTTTTCGGATTCCAGTTCCATCTGGAGACTACACGAGTGATGCTGGAGCAGTTGATTGCGGAATACAGGAGTGAGCTGCAGCCTGCTGCCTATGTGCAGTCTGCGGGGGAAATGCTCGCTCATCCGGAATATATCGTGCTGAGCAATACCTGGATGGCGGAGTTTTTGAACCGGCTCAGCGAACAGGAAAGGAGGAGCAGGCCGTAATGGAGCATATCAGCTATAAGCAAAGGGACTGCCGCGACCAGGATAAAATCGTAGATTTCCTGACTGTCGCAAGAATTGGCATTGTAGGAATCGGCGGGGATGCTTATCCCTATGCCGTGCCGGTCAATTATGTATGGCATCAAGGCTCTGTATATTTCCACGGCATGGGTTCGGGCAAAAAAGTGCGTCTGCTCGCGGAGCATCCGGCAGTAAGTTTCACCGTGTACCGGGAAGACAGCACGTTGACTGATCCGGTCCCCTGCAAGGCAGATACCGCATATTTCAGTGTGATGCTGTTCGGTGATGCAGCCAAGGTTACCGATGTGGGAGAGGCAGCTGGAGTCCTTCAGAAGATTCTGGAGAAGTATACACCGGGCTTCTATAAGCAGGAAATGTCGGAACGTATGGTAGCGAAATACAGGTCCTCCATGGATGGGAACGGAGTAGCCGTCTACCGGCTGACTCCGGTTCATCTGACGGCCAAGGAAAATGCGGCTGTCTGAGTAAACGGTCCGGCAGTATACAGCGTAAGTCCGGATCTTCACTTTAGCAGGAGTATCCTGCACTCAATCACATATGGATGGCGGAATTCCTCACGCGTACATGCCAGAGTCTCCTATTAAAGGGGGCTCTTTATCTTTCGGGTTCACCGATACTCCGTAAATTTGCACTAGGGCAAAAAATATGTTCTAATTTTAAGTATATTCTAAACCCCAGCTTTTTTGTTGCATATACTTGTAGTATCCTGATACGAACATAAGTGGTCCGGCCAATTTACAGAGGAGGCGATGGTATGTTTAAGAAACTGCTGAAAAAGGTGATTCATTCCGTTGAGCATTCCCAGCATAAACACTCCAGCAGCAAACGGGGAAGGCAAGGGTATGCCCGTCATTCCAGCTCCGATAAGAAAATACAGTATTCCCGTCATTCCAGCAGTGACAGACCGAGATCCCGGGGAGGTTCTTCTTCGGACTACCGTCATGGCAGCGGTCATAAAGGGCATAAATATTATAAGAATAGATACGGCAGCCATTCGAGCTGAGCGGTTAAGACCTCAGCCCGGGGAGACTTGCCGCTAGTTCGGAGACAAACTCGGAGGTGCTCTGATAAGGTACGCCTTCACCGAGCAGTCTGATGAGAATAAGCTCCAGCTGTGGCGAGAGCTCAAGCTCCTCCATCCAGCTGCCTTCAACTGCACCGGATGTGGGGCTGAAACGGGAGTAGAGCATGAACAGCATCAGATGTCCGATATCAAATAGATCACCTTGTATGGTTGCAGGCTTCGACGGCGTTACGCTGTTGAAGCCTGTTTGTGTTTGCTGCCGGGCTGCTGTGTCATTTCCGCCGTTCGGCGCAGCTAATCCGAAGTCGATCAAATAGAGGTCTTCACCCCGCATAATCACATTTGGAATGCGGATATCCAGATGAACAAAACCCTTTGAGTGAACATATTGCACACGTTCCATAAGCGCCAGTGTCCACATCACCGTGTCCTGCTCTCCAAAAGTCCGGCTGTCTGCAAAGATCAGATCCTCTAACGTTTTGCCTTCCACATAATCTGTCACCAGCCAATAGGAGCGGTTCTCGCTGAAATAATCGCGGCAGGCCGGGATGAAGGGATGCTCCAGCTGTGAAATGACCTCCCGTTCCCAGGCCAGCATCTTTTGCCCGATTCCTTTCTTACTCGGCTTGGCCTGCTTCACCGCTACAATCTGCTGCTCCTGTTCGTCCATGCACCGGTAGGTAATTCCGTAGCTGCCAACGCCAATCTGCGCTATAATTCTGTACCGCTTACCGATAAAACTGCCTTTCTCCAGTGGATAGTCCGCCCATGCCTGCAGGAAGCTTTTCAGATATTTATACACGTTGACGTTACCTCGTCTTCTTCATTTCTCATGATTTATAAATTATATCATTGGCCTTGGGGCATCTGCCATTGCCGCTGCTGAACGGTTGACGGATAGGAAGAGTACTGGCTATAATGATTTATACAATAGCTAATTAATTAATATAATTATTAATCAAAAGGAAAGCGGTGAACAAATGAAGACAGAAGGAACATTAACAGTCCATACGGGGCGGCGCGGGGCGGAACTCAGCGATTTGTTCGGCATCTTCTTCGAGGATCTCAACCATGCAGCGGACGGAGGATTGTATGCCGAACTGGTCCAGAACCGGTCCTTTGAATTTGATCCCATAGACAAGGCTGACTACCATGCGCTGACTGCCTGGGAACCGGTGATACGCGGAGACGGGCAAGCTGTAATCACTGTGGAAGACAAAGAACCTTTAAATGCCCGGAATCTCCATTATGCAGTCATCGACATTGTGTCGGAGGGTGGCGGAGTCGGCATCATGAATCTGGGCTTTAACAGCGGCATCCCGGTAAAAGAAGGCGA
Source organism: Paenibacillus sp. FSL H3-0321 (assembly GCF_038002865.1). NCBI lineage: Bacteria > Bacillati > Bacillota > Bacilli > Caryophanales > Paenibacillaceae > Paenibacillus > Paenibacillus sp. FSL H3-0321. The sequence goes on from NZ_JBBODH010000001.1 coordinate 7,244,765, forward strand.
TAATTATAAATTCTCCATGTACGCACGCCGCGATAACAGTTGGGATACGTCTCTGACTGTAACGATAGAAGGAGTAGACGGCACCGTTTATGGTGCTGCGGAAATCACCGTGAACAGCAGTGAGTGGGACCGGTACGAGGCCGTAATACAAGCTGATAGTACAGACAACAGCAGCCGGCTTGTAATCCTTGCAGGGGGAAGCGGAAAGGTATGTCTGGACATGGTGTCCCTGTTCCCGGAGAAGACCTTCCTGAATCGGCCCGGCGGCCTGCGCGAGGATCTCTCAGTGCTGCTCGCGGACATGAAGCCAAAGTTTATGCGTTTTCCGGGAGGCTGTCTGATCCATGACGGGTCGCTCAACCCGGATGACAGAAACTCGATGTACAGATGGAAGAACACCATCGGGGATATAGCCCAAAGACCGCCCAGACGGAACAACTGGAGTTATAATCAGACACTTGGATTAGGATATTTGGAATATTTCCAATTCAGCGAGGATATTGGCGCGAAGCCGATTCCGGTTCTGCCCGGCGGATACGACCCGCATCATAAACGGATTGTACCACTGGATGAATTGCAGCCGTGGATTGATGATGCGCTTGATTTAATAGAGTTCGCGAACGGCGATTCCTCAACGGAATGGGGCGGCATCCGTGCCGGCCTTGGCCATCCTGAGCCCTTTGGCCTGGAGTATATCGGCATTGGGAACGAAGAGGTAGGCGAGCCGTTTTTCGAACGGTATCCCTATTTCCATGAGGCCATCAAGGCCAAGTATCCGGAAATTAAGGTGATTAATTCGAGCGGCCCTTTCTCAGCGGGCAAGGAATATGAACGGGGCTGGGCATCGGCCAGAGCAAACGGCTCCGATCTGGTAGACGAGCATTATTATGCGGCACCGGAGTGGTTCCTGGCCAATCATCACCGGTATGATGAATTTAAAGCCGGTGAGCCGAAGGTATTCCTCGGTGAATATGCCTCATGGGGCAACACTTATTATAATGCGCTGGTCGAAGCTGCGTTCATGACCGGGCTTCAGAACAACGCCCACGCGGTCGGACTGGCCTGTTATGCCCCCATGCTCTGCAATGTGGATTATGTAAATTGGAAGCCGGACATGATCTGGTTCAACAATCATCAAGCCTACGGGACGGCCAATTATTACGTGCAGAAATTATTCATGAACCATCAGGGCGATCAGCTGCTGGAGATGAGAAGCTGCGGTTTTGCACCTGCTCAAGCACAGGAGGTTCAACCGATAACCGGAGCCATCACACTGGCGGTGGATGCTTCCGCTGCCCGTTTCTCCGAGATCTCACTGGTTAACAATCTGACTGGAGAAGTGAAGGCTTATGCGGACCTGTCCGGTGAGGTTGCGGATCTGCCGGATCCGGCATTAAATGGAGCAGCCAAGCGGACGCTGGAGCTGGGTCCTACGCATTGGACGGATTATACACTAAGTCTGAAAGCGGTACGCACCGGAGGGACAAAGGGGTTTGTGCTCTATTTTGGCAAAGCAGATGAACAAAATCATTTATTCTGGGAAATCGGCGGCTGGCAGAATCAGGATTCCATAGTTGCTTCCATTGCACAGGGCAGAAATTCCGTCTTGACCCATACCCTGTTCACCGTCGAAAGTGATGTGGAATACAATCTTACGCTGGAGGTCTCGGGAAGGCAGATCCGCACTTATATTGACGGAGAGCTGATTAACGAGACGGAAGATAAACTGCTTGTAATAGAACCGCTCTATTATACAGCAAGTGTGGAGCATTCTACCGGGGATATGATTCTCAAAACAGTCAATATGCAGGAAGTGAGCATTGCTGCTGAGATTGTATTGGAAGGATTGACCGACAAGCGCCTGAGTATAGAAGTATACGAAATGTCGGGACATCAGCCGGAGGACGAAAACAGCTTCAAGCAGCCCATGCTTGTCTCCCCGAAACAGAAGGCCTTGCAGACAGAGGGCAGCAGCTTTGTTTATGAGTTTCCGAAGCAGTCGGTGACAGTGATGAGACTCCGATAACAACCTTGTATAGCTGAGAATAGACATAAGCGCTTGGCTTCCCGGGAAGCAGGCGCTTTCTGCTGTTTAATATGCTCTTCTGAGCTGGTGTTAGGGGACGGGGCCTGCGGATTTCACCCGAAACTGGCTTGGGGTAAGCCCGACGAACTTCTTAAACTGCCGCATAAAATGCACGCTGTTCTCATAGCCGCAAGCGGAAGCAATATGGCTTACCGGGTAGGAAGTGTTCTCCAGCAAATACGAAGCATATCCGAGCCTGTTGTGGATGACGTCAACCATGACCGGGATTCCGAAGATCTGCTTGTACATATGCTGGAAATGCGAGCGGCTGAGCCGCAGCTTCTCTGCAAGCTGATCCACGGTAAACCAAATCCAGGGCGAATTATAAACTTCATTGCGCAGAGCCAGAAACTGATCGTAGTATTTGCTGATTTGCTCGTGATTCTCCACATGATTGCGGATATCGCTCAGCTTCATAAAAAGACAACGGATCGTGTAATCAATAATTTCGCTGCGGAAGGAGCCGGTTTGCAGATGCTCCAGTTGAATATCATTCACTTTTCTGGAGATATAGAACGGGTCATGCGCCCGGATCAGCGTATCAAACGGAAGATTCAGCTGACTGAAGAAATCCTCGGCGTCCTCCATCTCAAAGTGGAACCAATCATGGATCATCGGACATCCGGCCCCCCGGTAGAACTGAAGGCTGCTTTTCTTGTAGATAATGTAGGTGTTTTTGTCGGCGATGATCCTTTGGCCCTGTAGCTGTATCTCCATGCTGCTGCGGAACATTAAAAATAGATAATCCCCCGAGCCATGGGGACGGTCTATCGTAAACCCTTCGGGATGGATAACGTTATAACCGCATCTCTTCAGCTGTATCAATTTCACACTCTCCCAAAACATATAATAGATCAGTTAAAGGATAGAATAAAACATTTTATTTTAAGGGTCAAGTGAAAAATATATGTGAGATTAACAGATAATAAGTTAGTATCGGAGATAAGAGTAAAAGAGTGTTCATCCGGAATTCTGAGTGGACGCATTCAGTTATTCGTAAACAGATGTCAGAACATTCAGAGAGAAATTGTGTCGAGTGTCAGTAAAATATATAATGAAAGAGTAGACGCAGCGAAGAACAGAGACGGCAGCGGCGAAGCAAGGCGGGCATCATACATACCAAAGGAGAAATTTAATGTGAATGAGAAGCTGAAGAAGGCATATGAACGAGTGGGGCTGTCTGAAAACGTATCCAGAGAAGAGATAAATAAACGGTTTGATCTGCTGCTTAAACGGCGGCGTTCCAAAGCTTCCGATGACGAAAGGTCGGCGCCGGAGGAGGATTTTCAGGCCTTCAAGTTTATTCTGGATAGTCTGGACGAGCAGGAGATTCAGGAAGCCGAAGAGCAGAGATTGGCGAAATACGGCAAGCTTTCCGGTTTTGCGAGTAAATGGGAACGGTTTATGCGCCTGTACAAGACACATGTAATTGTATCCATTATTATCGTTATTGTACTGGCTGTAGGCGGAAACGCGCTCTATAATAATTGGCAGCATAAGAAATACCTCGCCTCTCTGCCGCCGGTTGATGCGGAAATCATGTTCCTGGGCAATTTCGGGGTTCAGGACCCGGATGGTAAGACGGATGATCTGGAAAAGGCAGTTATCGCCCAATACCCTGATTGGAAGCGGGTAGAGGCCAGTATCGTTTATCTCCCGCAAACAGGACCCGGTTCGGATACGTTTGATATGAACTATATGCAGAAGGCCGTTGTAGAACTGGCGGCGAATCAGCCGGATGTTCTCATTCTGGATGAAGCAACCCTGGAATGGATCGGAGGGCAGGATGGCTTCGGGAATCTGGAGGCCGTCGTAGCAGACGGGGCAATTGCCAAAGACGATTCCCGCCTGAAATGGGGGAAGAATGAAGAAAGCGGACAGGAGGAGCTGTACGGCGTAGACATTACAGACTCACCGTTTGTATCCGCGCTTCCACTCAACCATAATTCCAAAAACATCATCATTGGGGTTCTTGGTGAAGATGAAAACAAGGACAAGCTCATTTCGTTCATCGAGAAGATCGCCGGGAAGTCAGCCGCTCAAAAATAGCCTTGAGGTTCTCTGAAGCTTCGATTGTATAGAACAAACCGTTATCATGCTGCTTTGCGCAGCACGATAACGGTTTTTTTACAATAGGCAAACAAAAACCGTGACACCTTATACGGGGCACGGTTTTGTATCGTATAGCAAGCAGGTAGCAGGTTGAGGGACGCATATCCAGTCAGGGAATTACAGCCCTGTCTGTGCAGTCCTGCAGCCCCTGCTTGTCCTACTGTTCCAGGCGGTAACCGCCATGAAATACAGGGCCGACATATTGATTGAAGGCGTAACCGCTGCGGATGGCTGCGGAGACGAAATCCTTCGCTTTGACTACTGCGTCATGCACAGACAGGCCGTTCGCCAGGCCGCCGGTAATGGCAGCTGCAAACGTGCAGCCTGCTCCGTGATTGTACGCAGGTTCAATCTTGGCGGTTTCAAGTACAGTATATTCGGAGCCGTCGAAGAAGACGTCAATCGCAAGGTCTCCACCTAGCGCTTTGCCGCCTTTGACAACGACATTTTGGGTTCCCAGCAAATGGATCAGGCGCGCAGCCTCTTTCATTTCTTCAATGGTTGTGAGCTTGCCCAGTCCGGAGAGCACCCCTGCTTCAAACAGGTTAGGAGTGGCTACGGTAGCCAGCGGCAGCAGCAAATCACGGATGGCATTTGCGCTCTCCGGATTCAGCACCTCGTCTTCACCTTTGCAGACCATAACCGGGTCAATGACCACATTGGTCTGGAGGTTTTCCTTGATCGCTTTTTCCGCAACAAGCACAATATCCACACTGCCCAACATCCCTGTCTTCATCGCGTCCACAGGTCCACCGGCAAAGATAGTCTTTAGCTGCTCCGCCACGATGGAAGAGTCAACCGGGTAGACATTATGGTGCCAGCCGTTATCCGGGTCCATGGTGACGATGGTTGTTAGAGCGCTGAAGCCGTAAGTGCCATACTCCTCAAAGGTTTTTAAATCAGCTTGAATGCCTGCGCCTCCACTGGAGTCACTGCCGGCAATGGTTAGGGTTTTTATGATCTTTGACAAGGTAACGTCTCCTTCTTGTATAAGAAATTCTAAAGCATGATTCAGAGGGAATCATTTTAAACTCTCCGATATTATAACAAAAAACACCGCCAGCGTCCTCAAAAAAGCACACTGCGCTTGTTTCACTCCGGGCTTTCTCCTTAAGGTCAGTGATGAATGCGGAAATGTCATAGGTAGGAGCAAGGGTTCCATTCCTGCTGCGGTGCATATCAATATAGGAGAAAAGCTTGTGCTCACAAAACTTTGAGGAGGGTACCATGATAGAAATCAGCTTATGCATGATTGTCCGCAACGAGGAGAATAGCCTGCCCCGCTGCCTGTCTTCGGTAGGGGCGATTGCTGATGAAATCATCATTGTGGATACCGGGTCAACGGACAACACCAAAGAGATCGCCTTATCCTATGGGGCGGTTATTTATGATTTTACCTGGATTGATGATTTCTCAGCCGCCCGCAATTTTGCTTTCAGCAAAGCTACCAAGGAATATATCTTCTGGCTGGATGCCGATGACTACCTGAAGGACGTGGATCATGTACGGTTCAGGGAGCTGAAGCACAGCTTGCCAGACGGTGTGGACAGTGTGAACATGCAGTACAATCTGGCTTTTGACGGAGAGGGGAGAGTCGTCACCTCTTTGCGCCGCAACCGGCTGGTCCGCAGAAGCTGCAATTTCAAGTGGATAGGTCCGGTGCACGAGTATCTGGAGGTCTACGGGCCCGCTTACAGCAGTGACGTCTGCATCACTCATGAAAAAGACAAAGTGTACACGGACCGCAATCTGCGGATCTATCAGAAGCGGGTGGCGGAAGGTGAGGTATTCTCGCCGCGTGACCAATATTATTATGCCAACGAGCTGCGCGACCATGGAATTTATGAGGAAGCCTGCCGCTATTATGAGCTGTTCCTCGACGGAGGTTTGGGCTGGATTGAAGATAATTACCAGGCTTGTCTTAGGCTGGCTGAATGCCGGGAGCAGCTGGGAGACAGGGAGGGAGCCTTCCAGTCATTATGCCGCACACTGCAGTATGATACCCCCCGGGCGGAGTTTTGCTGCCGGCTAGGTGCCTGGCATGTAGAGAAAGGCCAGCTGCTCCCGGCTGTCTACTGGTATGAGCTTGCGATTAAACTCCCGCGGAATAATGATTCAATGGGTGTGAAGAACGAGGCGTTTGCCACCTGGGTGCCTAATCTTCAGCTTGCTTTATGTTATGACCGGCTGGGCCAGCGCGAGAAAGCTAATCTATTCAATGAAGCCGCTTTGCTCTATCATCCCATCCATCCAAGTATGCTCTACAACCGTAATTATTTCAAAAATGTGCTCGGAGACAATTATGTAGAGCTGCATTCACGGGAAGCTGCCGAGAAGGAAGCGGAGTAACACGTTGCCCGCCCAGCCCATTGGCCGCTTTGCGCTTTGAATGAGGGGCTTCTGAGCAGACCTACTTGCATGCTGCGGCTGCATCCGGACTCCAGTGCAGCTATTTCGGATAAACAGCAGCATCCAGCGAGGAATCGGACCTCATGGACGTTATGCTCTACATTTGGCGATAAATGGCCGCCTTTTGGCGAGAATAGCGGCTATGCAGTCCGCCGGCAAGGAATACAGCACGTTCGTGGTAAGATAGCGGCTCCTGAGTCCGGTAGACGCAGCAAATGTAGTTTTGCCAGCTTACTGGAACAGCATTGTCTGAATCGCAGAGCCGGAATCATTTGCTCCACCAGGAATGCGGTAGTTTCCATCCCATAATCCCTGAACAGGCGGCAAAAGGCCCGCTGCATCTATCATATGCAGCAGGCCTTTTAGACTTTAATGACTGTGTGCAGCCTGTCCGGTGCTGTCCACCAGCAGCTGGGGTTCACTGCTTCGGATGAAATCCAGCACCTTGTCAAAGATGATGCGGTGTCCCTCTTTGTTGGGGTGAATCCCGTCCCGGCAGATGAACTTGGTGAAATCCGGCTGCTGGAGAAAAGCGCCCCGGACATCAATGATTTTGGTTCGGGTGCTCTCGGCGACCTTGATAATCGTGGAATTGTATCTTTCCTGCCACCAGTAGATTTTAGTGATGCTGCCGAGCCATTTCAGAATATTCACTTCCGACGCCGGGTTGTTTCCGCTGACCCATTTGAAATAGCTGTCCGCATCCAGCGGAGGGAGACTCATCAGAATAGGCATAATCCCCTGGCTTTTCAGGAAATCAATCATATCCAGCAGCATTTTTTCGAAAGCCGTGAAATCGGTCTTGGGATTATGCTCTGCCTCGGGGTTATTCATAATTTCCTCCCAATGAAAGTCGCAGTCATTTCCCCCATATTCGATCAGTACCACATCCGGTTTCTCCTTCAGCACATCCCGTTTCAGATTGCCGAAGCCCTTGAGCAGTGTGTTGCCGAATCTGGCCGTATTGCGCAGCGCTCCCTTCAGATTGCCCTGAAGCAGCGACACGTAATTTTCTTCCAGAATGACATATTTGCTTCTCGCTTCATCATAGACCACCCCTTTGGAGATGGAATCGCCGCTTACCATATATTTAAACTGGGGCACGGCAGTTTGTTTGTCCGATACGTTCATATGACTAGCCTCACCTCCGATAGCTTTATTGTACTTAATCTTAGTGTAATCCATTCGTCCAAGGATTGCCTATGTATATATGTCATGGATTTAGGGGCTGAAGAGGTCCAGTCACTTCTTAAATAATGCCATATCCTATATAGAGTTAAATTTGTGATAAGGAGGCGTTTTGTAATGACCCAGGTTGTTGATTTCAGTAAAAGCTCAATATCCAGCTTCAGCCAGACGATTTCCGTGCCGGTCCTTGGCGCTCCTTCAAGCAATACACTGACCCAGTTTGGGCTCGCGACAGCGCAGGGAGGCAGTGTCCTGCTCAATGCTTCGGTTGGCGTGCAAACCACACTCGGAAGTCCGGACCTGCTGTTCACGATTTTGCGTGGGGCAGCCGCTATTTTTTCAATTCGTGCAAGTGCGCTGAACGCCGGACAATTTGACCCGATTAGTTTCTCCTATGTGGATTCCAATGTGCCTGCCGGATATTTTGCCTATACGCTGACAGTTTCGATTGTTAACAATGCTGCCCTTAATTCTGCAAATCTGGTAGGTCCTGTGGATTTCTCAGGACTATCGTTGGTGTGAAGCCATGACACAACTCATTGATTTCGGAAAAAGCATCCCGTCGAGCTTCAGCCAGTCCGCATCATTGCCCGTAAACAGCTTGCCAAACAGCACTGTTCTGGGACAATTTGGTTTAGCTGTAGGCGCTAATGGCTCAGTTTTACTTCAAGGCACCATTGGCCTGCAAAGCACTGGACCAAACAGCTCCGACATTATTTTTACGATCTCGCGCAATGCGGTGCAGGTCTTCACCATTCAATCCAGCGGGCTGGCAGTAAACGACTTTGAAGCCGTTCATTTCTCTTTTGCAGATAGCGGAATCCCTGCCGGATATTATGGATATGCTTTAACCGCTTCTTCAATTAGTACGGTGAACCCGCCGGTTATTATCGGTCCGCTTTTATTCTCGGGGCTTTCCATACTTTAATTTTTGGAGGCTGCCGGAGCAATCATGCTCCTGGCAGTTTTTTTTATGCTCCAGGCCTGTACCTTTACTATTATTTTCCGTTTTCTCACCGGTTGGGCAAAGTTTTCTCTCATTGGACAAATAATATCCACATAGACATATATGGAATTGTATTATACCTGATTGCGAAGGAGGTGGGCTGCGCGTTGTCCTGCGGGAAACTCTCTGCTTGCAGCAGAAGGAAAGGAGATCAGAAAATATGCCCTTTACAACGGGGGCGGTTTACAATCCGCCGGCTGGACTCAACCATATCGACCGAATACAGATTTCCTGTTTGAATGACTCGATTATAGCCGCTATTAATATCAATTTGCAGATCTTTCATTTTCGGGGCAATAATTTCACCCGCGTACCGGTGGGCGAGTCCTTATTTCAGGTCAATCCCCAGCAGCTTGTCGTTCAGACCTTTTCTGTGAATCTAGCCGATTATTATGAAGCCCAGATCAATTTCTACAGTGCTGTTAATACTGTCATAAATGTGTTCGCCATAGACGCTGCCGGAAACTTCCTTAACAGCATTCTTCAACCTGAGTTTACATACATCGACCGCTTAACAATGATCTCTACTTGAAGATGGGGTGATACGAATTGGTGAATGTCAATGTTACCGCCGGGCTTCCGGGCAATCATATTGAACCTTCCATCGCAGTCAATACGTTGAGTCCGAATATTCTGTGCGCGGTGGCGGTGGATGACAGCACAGGTACAGCTTTGACCGGATTCTACAGATCTATTGACGGGGGGCAGACATGGTCGGCAACTATTCTGCCGCAGGCACCGGGTTATATGAGTGCAGAAGCACCCACCATAGACTATACGTTTCCTAATACCTTTATTGTTGCTGTTCATTTTTTTAATGCGTTTAATGATGGAACCATTGCAACCTATACCTCTTTCGACAACGGTGTGACCTTTAATCCCCCTGTTATTGTCCGGCGGGGTTTTGGTCTCTATATCCACAATGATGAGCCTTTTCTTGCCGTGGACCGCTCACCCTCCAGTCCGTACCTGGGAAATGCTTATGTAGGCTACACGCCGCTTTATGATCTGGCGCAGAACTCGGCGATCTTCTTTCAACGCTCCTTAGATCAGGGGTTAAGCTGGGAACCTCCGCAGCGTATATCAGATCCGAGAGGGAGGCTTGAGCGTGCTGCTCTGGCAGTCGGACTCGCCGGTGAGGTATATGTCGGTTTTATTGAGCTTGGGTCGGCCCCCAAAGACGCCTATATCCGGGCTTCACTGGATGGCGGAGTCACCTTTAATCCACCCGTTACCCGTGAAGCTACATTTATCGCCAATACGGTTCCTGTTCCAAGTCCGCTGCCCGTACCGAATTATGCCTTCCGTGTGCAGACAAATCTTAGCCTTGGAGCAGATATTTCGGCCGGATCCTTCGGCGGGTTCGTCTATGCGGTGTGGAATGATTTCCGGCTGGGGTATGCAGACATCTTTTTCTCGCGGTCGCCGGATGGTTTGCTCTGGTCACAACCTGTCAGCATAACGGGTGCGCCGCCAGGCTCGCAGAATTTTTCACCATCGATTACGGTGTCACCTTCCAACGGAACAGTGCGGGTAATTTATTATACGAACCGTCTGGATGGTTTCCTGCTGGATGTCTTCGTGGCGGAATCCATCAACAGCGGCTTGTCCTTTGTGAACCGGAGAGTATCGGATGTGTCCACGAATCCGAACGGGAATTCACCTACACCGGTTCCGCTCATCGGAGATTATATTACTGCAGCAACGATCTTCCCGGATACACTGGGAGCAGTATGGAACGACACGCGGCTTGGAAAACAGGATGTTATTTTCGGGAATTGAACATATGTATGTAAGCCGCAACAGTATAAACAGCAGCTCAACGCCACAATCGGGCAGTTGAGCTGCTGTTTTGCTTTTGAGGCTATCGTTATTTCCTGCCTGCCCTAAAGCTGTTCATCCTGCGTACCAGTGCGGACTTGGGCTGATTGTCAGCAGGTGTGCCTTGGAGGAAATTTTTGATACTCCGTTCCATGATTCTGACGCTGTTCTCCCAGGTCCATCCGGCAGAATCGTTTTCTCCCTGCATGGCTAACCGGGCTCTGAGCAGATGATCCTGGCTCAGGCGGAGGACATCCTCGGCGAGCCGGTTCTCGTACCGGTAGGAGAGCAGGCAATTCTCTTCATGACGGGCATATTCGAGATTGCCGCCGGAGTACACGGAGACGAGCGCCGCTCCGCAGCGCATGGCTTCCAGTCCCGGGAGGGACCCGGTATCAAAAATGCTGGAGCTGACAAAAATATCCGCCCCATTGTAGTGATAGCAGAGCTCTTCATCATTCAGCGGTGTGAAGAAGCGGTATTTGCCGCTGGCCTTCATCTGCTGCAGGGAATCTGAGGTATAGAATTCATCCGGCGGACTGATGAAGTTGATGTTTACAACGGGAAGATTCTGTTTGACGATATCCAGCTGCTGTACCAGATAATCCTGTTCGCGATGCCAGGAGAAGCCGTTCTCAACCTTGCGCAGAATAGCGGTAATGTTCAGCGGCTCCTGCAGTTTGTGGCGGATATGCATATTATTAAAGGAGGAGCTGATGCCGACAGGCACAATACTTCCTGAAATCCCATGATTTAATTCAATCAATTCCTTCTGCCACTGAGATAGAACGATCAGCTTGCCGGTGGTATGATAACTGGGAAAGGATACATGATTTTCCGGCAAAAAAAGCGGCTCGTAACATAAGGACAGGCGTACATGAATTCCCTTTCCATTCTTGCTGGCGGCTTCGGCCACAGGCACAGTGGTATAGAAATTGGAAACAATGACATCGCTGGCCGGAAAGTCGGTTTCACGCAGCACTGTGTGGTCGGTGCGGAGCAGGGTGGAGTGGATCTCATAGGAAATGTCGCCCCCCAGCGGCATGAGAATCACAACCTGGTGGCCCAAAGCTGTCAGACCATTGGTGAGCTCCACCAGCATCCGTTGCGCCCCGCCATGGCATAAGGTGAGAATGGGGAATGTGAACCTCATAGATGATCGCCTCCCTTCTGGAGAATACAGCATCAGCAGCGATGCTTTTTGTATACTATTTTATTCAGAAGGATAGGAAAAGTACCGGGTATCCGGTCATTAATCAAAAATCGGGACTAGCGAACAGGAGGCAAAGAGGATGAGTGAAATGATTGCGGAGTGTATGAGAAGGCTGGATCAATCTCTGGAGTATGTGGAGAAAGCTGTAGGCAAGCTGCCGGAAGAGAAGATATGGTTCCGTCCCCGACCGAAAATGAATGCGATCGGCAACCTTTGCCTTCATGTCGCAGGCAGCGAATACCAGCATCTGGTCAGCGGGATTGGCAATCAGCCGGTGATCAGGGACAGACCGGGTGAGCTTCTGGAGACAGGCGGACATAGCCGGGAAGAATTGCTCACCCTGCTAAGATCGGTAAGAGCCGAGAGCTGGTCCGTTGTCCGGAAGCTCACGGCTGCAGATTTGGAGCGGGTAGTTACCATTACCTACCCGGAGAATTCCGGCGTGGAGAGCTACCGGTGGAGCATCCAGAAGATACTGATCGGTGCGGCAGAGCATTATTCCTATCACACCGGGCAGATTGTGTATGCAGCGAAGTGGCTGCAGGAGGAAGACGCACATCTTTTGAACTGGAAGCATTACAATTAATCATTTCCCGAGAGCGGTCAACAGGGCAACTGTTTCCCGAATCTCAGGAAGAGTGATTTCCTCCAGGGAGACATCAATCATAGGCTTGAAGGTCTGAAGCTTTTGCAGGAATTCTGCAGTGTGGAACAGCCCCTGGCCCGCTTTTCCGTGACGGATATGGTTCCCTTCGAGGTAGATATCCTTCAAGTGAGCCAGGATCATCCGGTCACCCAACAGACTGAAGGCACTGTCCACAATTTCATCCTGCCGGGACACATCGTCACCGATCCAGTTGCAGGGGTCGAACACGACGCCTATGGAGCTGGAAGGGACCTCATCCAATAGGCGGCGCATTTTTTGCGGGGTGGATAAGGTGTGGGTACTGACGCCTTCGATCCCCAGAAATACGCCCCATTTCTCCGCTTCCTCGGCCAATTCTTCCACCGTAGTCCGCAGCGTTTCCCAACCGATCTCCTCGTAACGGTAAGACTCCATCTCTTGAAACGTATGCAGGTCCCCGGTTTCTGTAGCTACCATCGGTGCGCCGAACTGTCTGGCAAACTGCAAGTGTTCCTTGAAACGGTCGATTTCTGCCCTGCGGACCACCGGGTCCGGATGAACGGGGTTGATGTAGCAGCCGAGAACACCGATACGGATCCCTGCCTTGTCGAATTGCTCGCCGATATAATTCGCCAAGCCGGGACTCAGTTTGCCGGGGGAAGTGTCGATATCCTGTATTGCCTTGGACAGGGCGAGCTGCACGAAGCTGATATCGTGGGCCTGCAGTGTGGAGGTTAAGGTCTGGAGCGGCAGACAACCTGCTGAATGCGCCAAAGTTCCGTATCGAATGATGAACATCTCCTTTTGAATTCTCTGGATTTATATTATTATTACTATTAATATTAATAACGCTTACAAGAACTTGCAATAACAAAGACTAAGTTTAGGAGATTATGCTATGAATACTATTGAACTGCGTAAGCAGGAATTGGAAAACTGCCGTCCTGAACCGACACTTGATGCACAGTCAGCCGACAATTACTGGGATGGAATCCTCGCAGAATATGAGCAGAAGCCGCTGCACATTATCACTGTTCCCGAAGAAACACCCTATCCGGGCATGGAGGTTAACAAAGTCAGCTTCAAGGGATTTGATGAAACCACGGTGCATGCCTGGCATATTCAGCCGTCCTGGAATGCAGAAGCCGGGCAGGCGCTGCCCTGTATCGTTACCTTCCCGGGTTATACCGGGGACCGGGGATACCCTGAACGTTATGCCTCATGGGTGCTTCTCGGCTATGCTGTTCTGGCTGTAGATGTGCGGGGCCAGCTGGGTGAGACGGGTAACCTGCTGCCCCAGAGCAGCGGCGTTGCCAAAGGCTGGATCACCCAGGGGATCCTGGAGAAGGAGCACTCCTACTACATGGCTGCGGCGCTGGATGCCGTCCGGGCCGTGGATACCGCCGCGCAGCTGCCCGGCATAGATCCCTCACGCATCGCTGTTACCGGCGGTAGCCAGGGAGGCGGACTTTCCCTGCTGGCAGGCGCGCTGAACCCGCGTGTCGCTGCGGTCGCTGCCGACATTCCGAATCTTTGCCGGCTGGATTTCGGGGTGCTGAATTCAACCAGCTCTTTGACAGAGATCGCTGATTATATCAAGCGGTACCCGGAGCATCTGGAACGCATTCTGCATAATCTTGCCTATTTCGATATTGTGAATCTGGCGCACCGCTTTACTGCACCTGTAATGATGTCTGTCGGCTGGAAGGACACGGTATGTATGCCGGAAACGATCTATGCGGCGTATAACCGCATTACGGCGCCCAAAGAAATCTGGGATTACCCATTCTCCGGACATGAGGTCGGCGAGTTCCATAACCGTCAGAAGGCGATGTTTTTCCAGCGGCATTTAGGGGCTGCGCAGCAGCGTTAGGTAATTTTTATACCCTTGATCTGGAGTAATACCAGGTCAAGGGTTTTAATTTTAGCTATATAGATTGAACCGTAGTCACGGCCAATCCCAAAATAGAAGAATTATAAGTTCAATCTATATAGAGCGTTGCCCGAAGGGGTACGGTGTATATGTTATAATGAGGGAGCTTTAGAACTTATTAAGGATTAGTCTACAATCACAGGAGGGATCGCTAATGGAGAAGGACGGAAACAAGCTTCCCGCAGAACTCGTAGTGGACCATTTCAAATACAGCACAGAGAACGAGAGGCTGGTGCAGAAGAGCTTCTGGAGCAAAACCAGGAAATTCGCCGGCAAAATTCCTTTTACCAAAGATGCGATTGCAATGTACTATTGCGCCATTGACGCCAAAACTCCATTGTGGGCAAAAGGTATTGCCTTCGGAGCACTAGCCTATTTCATCTCTCCGATTGATGCTATTCCTGATGCCTTGCTCGGTCTGGGACTGACGGATGACGCGGCTATTATTGCGGCAGGCATTCGGGCAATCGCCGGACAGGTAACGGACGAACACAGGGAGAAGTCAGAGGTTTTCTTCAACGGGGATAAATAAAGCAGTTCATACAAAAAAGGTGCAGCATCATGCCTGCACCCCTGTTTCTGGATCAACTAGGGCAGCTTTCTTTGGAAAGCTGTTTTATTTTGTATTCCTCGCCCCAATCCCTCATCAGCATGATGATCGGGATCAGTGTCCGGCCGAATTCGGTCAGGGAATACTAAACCTTTGGCGGCACTTGATGGTAGACCTCGCGGTGCACCACCCCGTCTTCCTCCAGCTCACGGAGCTGCAAGGTCAGCATCCGCTGGGTAATGCCGGGACAGATACGGCGGAATTCATTGAACCGTTTCTTGTCGTCCATTAAGTGGTACAGGAGCACACCCTTCCATTTGCCGCCAATAACGTCGAGCGTAAATTCTACGGGGCACGCTGTTTCGTTGCCGTCCGGGCATTGGCCAAATCCGCCTTTTCGATCTCGCATTCGGGGATCACTCCTATAGTATCAATTTGTATACTACATAACAAAAATGTGCGTACTACAAAATCAATTATATATACATTAATATTATGCTTGTAAGCCATAATCAGTCAAACTAAACTTGTCCAGTTATAGAAAGGGAGTATGTAAGATGGAAGCCAGTGCGACAGCAGCAGCCAAGCATGAAATCCTATCCGCCTTTGAATTCAGACATGCGACGAAAGTGTTTGACAGCAGCCGGAAAATCAGCGAGGATGATTTTCAGTTTATTCTGGAGACGGGACGGTTGTCTCCAAGCTCCTTCGGGTTTGAGCCCTGGCGGTTTGTTGTGGTACAGAACCCGGAAATCCGCGAGAAGCTGCGCCCCTTTGCCTGGGGGGCCCAAGGACAATTGCCAACCGCCAGCCATTTTGTGCTGATTTTGTCCAGACAACCCGGAGATATGGCCGCCGGATCGGATCATATCCGGCATATGATGGAACAGGTGCAGAACCTGCCACCCGAAGCTGCTGAAGGTAAGCAGCAGACTTACGATTCTTTCTTGAAAGTCGACTTTGGTCTGAAAGACAATGAACGGGCCATGTTCGAGTGGGGGGCCCGCCAGACGTATTTGGCTCTCGGCAATATGATGACCGCCGCAGCGATGATCGGCATCGATTCCTGCCCGATAGAAGGCTTCGACAAGGCGAAGCTTGAAGAGGTACTGGCTGCTGAAGGTATTATGGACCCTGAGCATTTTGGGATATCCTGCATGGTAGCCTTTGGTTACCGGGTCAATGAGCCGCGCGGGAAAACTCGGCAAACTGCCGGGCAAGTGATTCAGTGGGTGTAAAGTAAAGAGGAGTAATGTAAATGGAAGAAACCTCTCCATGTGAGCGGGCAGTGTGAGAACACGATCCCGTTCTGGAGAGGTTTCTTTTTAGGATGTAAGGATTTATTTTGTTCTACACTCATGAAAATACATAGAAGCTTCGAAAAATAATTGAAAATTTACTGAAAGTTCTGCTACTCTAATATAGTCAGTATTTTTACATAGGATATTCATTTTAAGACTGAAGGGATTCCTGCATCATGAAAATCATCCGCATTATTGCCGAGGTCGGAATATTGTACGCGTTCTATCTGGCCGGAGACTATCTGCAAAAGCTGCTGCATCTCCCGGTTCCGGGCAGTATTGTCGGGCTTCTGCTTCTGTTTATATTGCTGCTCTGCAAAATCGTGCCGCTCAAGCTGATTGAGAATGGCTCCTCCTTTATTCTGGCCTATCTTCCGATGTTCTTCATTCCGGCGACTGCCGGGATTATGAACCACCTCGATATTTTCAGCGGCAGAGGACTCCTGCTGATTGCCATTCTCGTGGTGAGCAGTGTGCTGACCATGGTCGTAACGGCCCATTCCAGCCAGTGGTTCACCGGCCGCAGCGCCAGACGCAGAAGCAGAAACAGCTACCGCACTGGAAGCCTTAGAGAGAAGGGGAAGGAAGCATGAGATTTTTGCTCGCAGTTGGCTTTATCCTGCTTAATGTGGGGATTTATCTCCTGATGTCCATGCTTTACAAACGTTATCGTTTCCCCGTACTCCTGCCGGCCCTGACGGCAACCTTTACAGTGGTTGTGCTGCTGATGGGCTTTCATATTTCCTACGACACTTATATGATCGGCGGTGAGTGGATCAACAAGCTGCTTGGACCTGCAGTTGTCTCTCTCGCTTATCCGTTGTACAAACAGCGTCATGTGTTGTGGCAGAACCTCCCCGCAGTGCTTGGGGGTACGGTAACCGGACTTCTGGTCGGGATGTTCAGCGGCCTGCTGATGGCGGCAGGAATGGGATTTTCCAAATTGTATGTTCTTTCAGTCCTGCCGAAATCGATTACGACCGCTGTAGCGATTCAAATCTCCAGCAATCTGGGCGGGGATTCCTCGCTGACTTCCGTATTTGTGATGATTGCCGGATTCACCGGAGCCATCGGCGGTCCTTACATCATCAAGCTGTTCCGCATCCGGGGCGAGTCCGGCATCGGGATCGGTCTGGGCACGGCTTCACATGCACTTGGTACGGCAAAAGCCTTGGAATACGGCGAGCAGTCCGTCTCCATGAGTTCCGTAGCGATGACGGTGTGCGCTATCGTCGGCTCCATTATCGGACCGCTCGTGGCCTGGATCATGTATCATTAATACCTCTGGCCTAGCCGTTCACCTGCAGCCGGATCACATTCCAGGAAGCCTTGGGAAGCAGGGCGCTTACGCGTCCGCCGTCTGCCGTGGCAGTGCCGCGGTCATGCGGCAGGACCGTCCCCGGGTTGCTTCGGGTGTTCATTGCATGAATATCCTCATGTTCCAGTACGGTATGCTGGAGTACGGTAACAGCCCCGAAGCTGCGCAGGTCCACAGCTAGCTCCAAGCCTTCTGCCAGATGGCGGTTAACGGCAAACACAGTTACCTCGTTCAGCTCTTCGTTGTATACACTGATTGCTTCCAGATAGGGAACATCGGTGAAATCCTTGGAATCATATTTCGGACTGGAAATGAGCGGGTGCAAAACGGTCCCGCGGCCATAGACGGAAGCATGCATATAAGGATAGTACGTGGTCTGCAGCCAGAGCGGGCCGCCGTTTTCGGTCATAATTGGTGCAATGACATTAATAAGCTGGGCAATGCAGGCCATCTTCACCCGGTCCGCGTGCTTCAGCAGCGAAATTAGACAGCAACCCACAACAAGCGCATCCTCCAGCGTGTACACATCCTCGAATTCCGGCGGGGCGACCTGCCAATGCTGCTCGGCGCGGCTCGAACCCTGGGACTTCCACACATTCCATTCATCCATGGAGAGATAAATCTTTTTCCTGCTCTTTTTCTTGGCCTTGATATAATCGCATACAGCGGCTACACTGTCGATAAACTGGTCCATATCCAGGGAGCGGGCCAGGAAATTGGGGGTATCGTCTTCATTGTTATTGTAGTACGTATGCAAAGACAAGAAATCCACATTATCGTAGGTGAGATCCAGCACAGTAGCTTCCCACTCGGCGAAGGTGTTCATCCCGCTGCCTGAGCTGCCGCAGGCGACAAGCTCAAGTGAAGGATCCACCCAGCGCATGGCTTTGGCTGTTTCATTGGCTAGGCGCCCGTATTCAACTGCCGTCTTGGCCCCGATCTGCCATGGACCATCCATTTCATTGCCGAGACACCAGGTTTTGAAGGCATGGGGGGCTGCATAACCGTGGGAGATCCGCAGATCACTCCAGTAAGAGCCGGAGGGGTGATTGCAATACTCGACCAGATTTCTGGCCGCATCGATCCCCCGGGTACCGAGATTGACGGCCATCATGACTTCGGAGCCTGCCAGCTTTGCCCATTCTGCGAATTCATTAGTACCCATTTGATTGGTTTCGGTCGTCCACCAGGCGAGTTCAAGAGAGCGCTTACGCTCAGCCTTGGGACCAACTCCATCTTCCCAGTTGTAGCCTGAGACGAAATTCCCGCCGGGATAACGGATAATCGGAACATTGAGCGTGCGGATGGCCTGCAGGGCATCTCCGCGGAAGCCGTTCTCATCTGCCGTTGGATGTCCCGGTTCGTAAATACCGCCATAGACAGCCCGTCCCAGATGTTCAATGAAAGAACCGTAGACCCGCGGGTCCACCTCAGCCAGCTTAAAATCCTTATCGACAATCATCGAGGATTGTATCGTCATGAATTATCTGCTCCTTTGTAAAGGATTAATTAATATATTAATCCGTAAAGTAATAACTGATTACATAATACGTATGTCAAGCTATACTAAGCAATATAAATATTAAGGATTAATAAAAATGTTAATTCAATTACGGGTAATGGAGGATAGGATATGTATTTAACAACGGATTCAGAATCTCTTAAGGTCTATGAAGCGCTGGCCAGTGAGGTCAGACTGCGGATTATTGAACTGCTTGGCACGCAGGAAATGCATATCAAAGAGCTGGCAGCCAGACTTTATCTCAGCAGTGCAATCGTGAGCTCCCATGTCGCCAAGCTCCAAAAGGCAGGAATTGTAAGCTCGCAAATGAAGAGAATCGACGGAGGGACCTACAAGTTCTGTTCGCTGTCGGCCAATTTCCTGCAGATTAAGCTGTCGGGATCAAAGGGTATCGCCAGAAAAGTGGTCGAGGTGTCGGTGCCTGTGGGACATTATACAGATCTGCAAGCTTCGCCGACCTGCGGCATTGCCACAACAGAAAAGCTGATCGGGTATTATGATGATCCGCGTTATTTTCTCGATCCGGAACGGGTGGATGCGGGGATTTTATGGTTCGCCAAAGGTTACGCCGAGTACAAGGTTCCTAATTATCTTTTTATGGACCAGACGGTTCAGGAGATCGAGATCTCTATGGAAATCGGCTCAGAGGCACCGCATGTGAACGAGAAATGGCCTTCGGACATCAGCTTTACCTTGAATGGTATGGAGCTGGGGAAATGGACCAGTCCCGGTGACTTCGGGGTGATGAGAGGACGCCTTACTCCGGCCTGGTGGAACTCGGATGTCAATCAATATGGACTGCTCAAGGTCCTAAGGATTAATAAAGGCGGTACGTATGTGGACGGACAGCAGATCTCTGCGGTCACCCTTGATGATGTGGGTTGGGAGCAGGATCACTGGATCTTCCGGCTTACTGCGGAGGACACCACCCGAAGGCGGGGCGGCTTAACCCTGTTTGGCCGCGGGTTCGGGAATTATGAGCAGGACATTGTCTTCCGGGTATATTACGAATAGCCGACCTGCAATTTTTCAGGACTATCCTGCAAAATGTTTGCAAACCAGGTCAACGGGTAACTATAACTATGTGGCCCAAAAAAAGTCTAGGAGGATACACATGTCAGATCACACGCAAAACGAAGCGGATCTCCGCAATAAAGAAAACAAAGACGGTGATTCTCTCGCCGAGCGCAAAAAGATGGAGAACGGTGTCGATATTGAACCGGAGGCTGATGACTGGGTGGCTAAACCTGCAGAATCGGCTCATCCAGACCCGCTCCCCAAAAATTAATCCAAGTGAACTGCCAAAGCAGACTATCCTTTCGGGGATAGTCTGTTTTTTAGCTTGGGAAATTATACAGCGTAAAGCCGTCAGATCAGTTCCTGTCTCCGCTTCAAATACAGATACAGCACAATTCCCGACACGGAGCAGACCGCAGCGCATAATCCGATGAAACCATATCCCGCCTGCAGACCGCGAAGCAGGCCAAGCTCTGTTGTACTGCCATACATAGCTTTGACGGTTTCAATTACCCAGCCGATCAGGTAGTTTCCGACAACACTTCCGAGGCCCATTAAGGTCACAACAAAGGTAATGGCTATATCACTTCCATTGGGGTAGCGGCGCGCAATAAAGGCCATAACGGTAGGATAGATGATGGCGATTCCTGCCCCCGATAAAGCGAACAGAAATGCAAAGCTCTCCCCGCCAGCCAGAGCTATGAAGGTACATACTGCCGAGAAGCATGAGAATATAATCAGGGAGAGCACAAATCCGATACGGTCCGTCAGCGGACCGAGTAAGAGTCGTCCGAGTGAGAACAACAGGAAGAATGCCGACAGCATGCCGGCGGCCTGGGCGGTATCCCAGGCATACGCTTTCTCCAGAAAGTTAACCAGCCAGCCGCCTACTGCCAATTCGGAAACGACGCCAAAGGACAGGATCATGACCATCATCCAGAGCGCAGGATCATGCATCAGGGTCCGGAAGGAAGTGCGGTCCTCGTGTGGCAGTTCATCGCCGGGAAAGGTACTGCGCAGTGCGGACAGAATCGGCAGCAGACAGAGCGACAACATGACCAGGTACATCCCCCGCCAGTCCAGCAGATGTCCAAACACACTTAACGACATCACTCCTGTAGCCAGCAGCGGCGCTACGGTCGAACTCAGTCCATAGAAGAAGTGGGATAAATTCATCATCATCCCCGTATTTTTTACGAAAATGCGTGCCCCCAGAATCGCCAGCCCAATCTCCAGCATGCCGTTCCCGATGTACATCAGAAAGTAAGAGGATGCAAACAGCGGATAGGTATGTGACAGAAAGATGAACACACCCGAGATGACCATCGAGGCGAATGCAATAATGCTGACAGCCTTGATTCCCCATTTGCGGACGAGAATAGCCGTGAAAGAACAGGCGATCAGATAGCCCAGTGCATTCAGAGAGAGCAGCGTACCGAGCTGTTGCTCATCCAGGTTGAAATCAAATTGAATCCGCGGAATCGCCGGTCCTTTAATATTTTCCGAGATGCCGAATACAACAAAGCCTAGAAAGATGGTTACGAGCTGCATGATATAGATAGTGTTAGGTTTGCTTTTGGAATTGCTTGCTTGAGCCTTCACATTAAATAGCCTCCTGAGTTTGAGATGATGCGTATTTTATTTCCGTTCAACCAGCTGGAACCGGTAGGTCAGGCTTTCCATGGTTGTTGTAATCAGTCCTTTCAAGTATTCCTGCCGGGTATCATTCTGGATGATCAGCTCAGGCATATGCTCGGGCGGAATGATCTCCTGGCAGCCGCTGCGCAGATCGTCCAGCATCCCTGGCGATATATTGTCACCGGTAATCACGATCGTAGCAGGATTGATAATGCTGATAATAGATACCAGTGCATGAATTGCCAGCCTGCTGGGGTCCCCAGAACCCTGGACCAGCCGCAGCTGCTCCTCTCTGGAAATGCCGTAAGGCAGGTATGACACCTCGCCGCTGAAATAGCTGTTTCCGTTAAGCAAACGTCCATTCACCATGAAGCCGGCTCCGGGGAAATGGTTCTTAGGGAAAGTCAACACGGCAAAATGACTCTCTTCATCCAGGAACAGCTTCTGATACAAGCCGTAAACCGTCAGATTCATATCATTCTCTATAATGATCTCAACCTCTTCATAGCGTTGCTTCAGAAGGATACCAAGGGGCTGATCTGCCAGCGCCGGCACATCACATATACCAATCCGGTCATGCTGAACTACCCCCGGTATGCCGATGCCAATCGCCTGCACATTCGGATGAGCCTCTATGATCTGATCCAGCCAGTCTTCGAGGGTGCCCAGAGTAATCTGATCGAACACCTTTGCGGTCTCCTCGATCACTTCACCGTTAAGATTCGCGAGCGCATAGGAAATGGATTGTACGCCGCCCTCGGAACGCACGATCATACAGATCATGAAGGAATAATCCGCGTTGAACTGATACTTTCTCGCCGGTCTGCCGCCGCTGGATTCCTCCCATCCAAGTTCCAGGATTTCACCAGTCTGGACCAGTTCATTCAAGATCGTGCCGCATGTGGCCACGCTCAATCTGGTCTGCTCTGCAATGGATGCTTTCGTGCCTGTGCCGGACGTGCGCAGCATGTTTTTAACCAATTCAACATTTATTTTCTTCACCAGCTGTGTATTGTGGGATGGTTGTGACATAGAGGAACCCTCCTTCGGGATATTGATTATCATGGTATTTTTTAAAAGAGTTTTAACAAGTGTATTGTAGTTACTATTCTGCGAAGAAGCAAGACATTATTATATGAATTGAACTTGAAAACATGAGGATAGCGATGTAACGCAGCGCTAACGAAGTTCGCTCGGTGTCCGCAGCTTGACCTGTTTAAATACACGGTTGAAAGTACGGATATTAGAGAAACCGCATTCCAGCGCGATATCCAGAATGCTTTTGTCCGTGCTGAGCAGCAGCCGTTCTGCCTGATTGACCCGGATACTATTGAGGTACGCGATGTAACTCATGCCCGAGATGCTTTTGAAGAAACGGGAGAAGTAGAACAGGCTCATGTTGGCGTGACGTGCTGCGTCGGCAAGTGTGATGGGATGCATGTAATTGACGTCGAGGTATTCAAGGACTTCCTGCATGATCTTCATATTCGTAATGCGCCGCTTATCCTTATGAGGATTGACTATGTCCAGAGGCATATTCCGTAGAATCAATGCGCACAGCTCGTGCAGCAAGCCGATCATAAGCTGTTCATGATGCGGAAGCTTCTGAACATGTTCCTGCAGCAGTTCCTGCATGATCGCGGACAGGCGGCTGTTAATGACCTCATCTTCCGGTGTGGCTGGACGGTTCTCCCTAAAAGGGGAAGTGAGCCGCATATTCAGGGGCCAGCCTGCAGGAAACCCGATCAGCGAAGGGTTAAAGATAACAAAGATAAGCTTGGATTTGTTGTCCTTGCTGTCATAGTAGTGAATATCTCCGCTGCTGCAAACGGCCAGATCGCCTGCCAGAAGTACCCGTGTTTCCGAGTTGATCCCCATCCGGATTGAACCCTCCAGTACATAGATAATCTCCAGATCGTTATGCCAGTGGGCCAGAAAATCTATATTTGCACTCACAAATGCAGTGAAGGGAAAAGCTGATCCATACGTTCGGTTCTCGTGAAAAGCTCTCATAATTTCTCCTGTTCTGATCTTCCGCTATTTACACATAAACTTAGCAAAAAATGACCAGTCATTCAAGCAAAATGGCGAGCAGCCAGTACCCTTTTGGATTACAATTTCTTCAGGTAGACAGGGTTATTGATTCCAGGACAAAAAGGAGAACTTGATATGGCGAAGAAAGCATTGATTGTAAAAGGCGGATGGGATGGTCATGAACCGAATGAGGTTGCAGCGATTTTTGCCGGTATTCTGGAGGCCGAAGGGTTTGAGGTTGAGGTATCGGATACGCTGGACAGCTTCAATAACGCCGAGGCGCTTAAGGAATTAAGTCTGATTGTCCCGGTGTGGACAATGGGTGAAATCGCGGGTGAACAGGTGTCTTCCGTTCTTGCAGCTGTGGCTTCCGGGGTAGGCATTGCCGGTTGTCATGGCGGGATGTGCGATTCCTTCCGTAATAATACAGAATGGCAATTTTTGACCGGATCGCAGTGGGTGGCACATCCCTTCAACGATGGAGTGGATTATGAAGTGAATATTGTGAGATCCGGCTCCAGTCCGATTGTGGAAGGCATCCCGGATTTCATGGTGAAGTCAGAACAGTATTATCTGCATGTAGATCCAGCGGTAGACGTATTGGCTACAACAACTTTTGTGCTGAGCGAAGGGGAGCATTCGGCGAACGGGGTCATCACCATGCCAGTGGTATACACGAAGAAATGGGGCAAGGGTAAGGTATTCTACAATTCTCTTGGACATCATGCGGATGTTTTTGATATTCCGGAAGCCAAGGAACTGATGCGTAAAGGCTTTTTGTGGGCTGCCAACTAAAACCGTGATAAGGGGAGAATCATTGTGCGTAAAGTGAAGGTGGGCATCGTCGGCTGCGGGAATATCAGCGGCATTTATTTTGAGAATTTGACCGGAACTTTTGTGAACACGGAGGTCTATGCCTGTTCTGATCTGGATCTGGGGCGGGCACAGCAGGCAGCGGAGAAATATGGAGTTCCTCATGTATGGACGACAGAGGAATTGCTTGCTTCGGATGAGATTGAGATTGTCGTTAATCTGACCACGCCTAATTTTCATTTCGATGTGTGTAAGCAAGCTTTATTAGCCGGTAAGCATGTGTATGTCGAGAAGCCGCTGTCGCTAACGCTTGAGAATGGAACAGAGCTTGTCCGTCTGGCGCAGGAAAAGAATCTGTTCATCGGCTGCGCGCCGGACACCTTCCTCGGAGGTGGTCTGCAAACCTGCGCCAAGCTGATTGCGGACGGCTATATCGGAGAGCCGGTAGCAGCAACGGCCTTCATGCTCTGCCATGGTCATGAGAGCTGGCATCCGGACCCTGAATTCTACTATCAGGCCGGTGGCGGCCCAATGTTTGATATGGGCCCTTATTATCTTACGGCTCTGGTATCTTTACTTGGCCCGGCCAAAACGGTATGCGGCATCACCAAAACCTCTTTTGCCACACGGACGATCACCAGTGAGAAGAAGTTCGGCAAAGTGGTTGATGTAGAAGTACCTACACATGTCGCCGGAACCATTGAGTTCGTCAGCGGCGCCGTGGCAACGATGATTACCAGCTTCGATGTCTGGCACAGCACATTGCCGCGGATCGAAATCTACGGATCGCAAGGCACATTGATCGTACCGGACCCTAACACCTTCGGCGGTCCGATCCTGCTGCGTCCGGCTCACAGCACGGAATTCCAGGAGATTCCGCTGATCTACAATTATGCCGGGAACAGCAGAGGCATTGGCGTGGCGGATATGGCCCGCTGCATCGGGACAGGAGACACCCCGCGCGCAAACGGCGAGCTGGCCAATCATGTGCTTGAAATTATGCATGCGTTCCATACAAGCTCCGATACCAAGCGCTATGCGGAGCTGTCCACCAGCTGCGAGCAGCCGAAGCTGCTGCCGCTGGGTTTGGTTAAAGGGTACCTGGAGTAGCAAATATACAAAACGAGAAGAAAGATAAGGATAATTTATTGCGCGAAGCATAATAATTCTTGTTTTCTCAAAAAGCAGCGGCCCGTTTCCGGTACTTCCGGGAACGGGCATTGCTTTTTTGTGTTGTAACAGTGCAGTTGGCATTCAAACGGCTCGCCACTACCTGAAAATGGGTCTGGCCAGCCCGCAAATTTGAGTCATTTGTAATCATTTCCTCTCCAGCGGTTAATAATGCATAGGATAGTAGGCTGGAAAGGGGCTTGTAATTAATGAAACGCAAACTCTTGCTAACAGGGGCGGCTGGAAGAATTGGCAATGCACTCTTCAAGGGGCTGAAAGAAAGCGGCAGATATGATGTTGTAGGAGCAGATATTCAAGCGGACGAAGAGCAAGGGATCGTTCAGATGGATATCGCGGATGAAGCCCGGCTGGCAGAGCTTACCAGGGGTGTCGATACGGTACTTCATTTTGCCTGGATTAAGGATAATGACGATTTCCTGGGTAAGGTGCTTCAAGGCAATGTAGGGAGTGCTTACAAATTATTTGAGGCGGCTGTACAGAACGGTGTGCGGCGCATTGTATTCGCCAGCTCCAATCATGCGACCGGATATTACAAGACCGATGAGAAAACGGGTCCAAGCGACCCTTACAGGCCGGACAGCTTTTACGGGTTAAGCAAATGTTATATCGAGCTGCTCGGCCGCCTATACTCAGACCAAGGCAAAATCTCTTCGCTGAATATCAGGATCGGCAACTTCCCCGGGGACGACCGCCCCCATTCGGAACGGGCAGGACATATCTGGATTTCTGAACGCGATTTGCTGCAATTAGTAGAATGCTGCATTGAGGCGGATGAGGAACTGAAATATTTGAATCTGTATGGGACCTCTGCGAATACTGACAACTATTATACCATCGGGTATCTGGAGGAACTGATCGGATACAAGCCTCAAGATGATGCGGCGGAGCTGCTTGAACAGGCCAAGGCAGAAGGCAGGGATGTACGTCAGGATGAAACGGAATATCAGGGAGGGGTGACGTAAGATCATCGCAGATTTCTAGGGTCTCAAGCAATTTCAATTGCGGGGAGGAAATGAAATGCGTAGTCGGAACGAGAACGGCCGGTATCGGCAGAAACGCGGGGAAGCGCAGGCAGGCAACCTTGAGAAAAAGTACGGTTCGGACTTTGGTGTACGCAGCGATATGAAGCTGGAGACACTAAGAAGACAGACGGATGGCGAGTCGCTGACACCAATGCTCAAGGAACAGCATGTTAAGAATCTTAAAGAATAAACCGGCGGAGTGCCGGGCTCATATTTTGGTTTCTGGACATAACCCGCGAGGGTTATGTTTTTTTGCATAACAACAGTTCTAGAATGGCATACTAGCTCCCGAATATATGTGTGGTAATCCTCACAGGCAGGGGGCGGAACAGATCGTGATTACACCGGTGCTACCGCTGGACAGCTATGCAGCTGTTGCAGTTGCGGGAGAATATTTCTTTTACTTTATGGTCTATTCCTTTCTGGGCTGGGTGCTGGAAGGATCGTATAATCTCTACAGTCAGGGAACCTTTCGTAAAGAGGGGTTTCTGAAGGGGCCTTTTAAGCCGATGTATGGCTGTGCTCCGCTGCTCCTGCTGGCCGCCAAGGATTTGCAGCTGCCGGTTCCGCTATTGCTTGTGCTTGCGCTGATCATTCCTTCAGCAGTGGAGTATGCAAGCGGGTGGCTGCTGAAAGCGGCTTTTCACAGGCAATGGTGGGATTATAAAGAGCTGCCGTACCAGCTGCACGGGCATATCTGCCTGAAGTTCTCCTTATACTGGTGGGGGCTGGCTACAGCATGCATTTACCTCCTCCAGCCGATGATGGAAGGATTGTATACGATCATTGAACCGTTATGGGGAATGGTGCTGCCGATGGCTGCCCTGTTGTTTCTTGCTGATTTACTTTGGACTTGCCGGGTCCGGCGTCGGGGGTTGAAGGGGCTGGAACTCGGGGAAGGTTAGAAATGAACAATTGAATCATGGTTCTCTCAGAAACGGCTATCTTCCCTATCGGGAAGGTCAAGCCGTTTCTTTCTTGTGTTTTCAGACAAGGAATCTCTGGCAGTGGTGTCAAATATAGAGACAGAGGATGATGAAATTACATCCTGACAGGAGGAATTATGAAAGGGATCATGAAATACAGTAGAACTATTATGCTTTTGGAAGCAGTCATAATCGCTGTGTTAGCAACTTTATTAATCCTTGAATTCATTGAGCGGCCGTCCAGGTCAAACGATCAGCCGAATTTGATTACACATTTTGACCAGATGGATTTGGACAGGATCAAAGAAATGATTCAGCGGTTTGAGGATGGCAAGGGTGACAATCTTACTCTGCTGAATTGGGGGATAGACAGCGGGCCATTTATCCATGATGTCTACAATGATGGGCGGGAGCTGCGCTGGACACTGGACAATACACGGGACAGCATGAGCTCCGCCACAGGGAAGACCGAATATGTATGCAAGGCGATCGGGCTTGAGAATACCACTGATTTTTACAGAGTAAATTTGTCAGAGTACAGCGGCTATCCCAAGGAAGAGAAGATCAATATTATTTTCTTTCGCAAGGATGAGCTGTAGACTTACTCTGGCAAGGTTACATAAAGGGGGAAATGAACATGCCAATCTCGGAATATTACCGTGCTTTGCGTGAGAAGACAGGCTCCGGGCTGCTGATGGTGCCATCTGTAGCGGCAGTAATCAGAAATGACGACGAGGAGATTCTCTTTATTCGTAAAGGAAAAGAGCAGTTGTGGGGCTTGCCTGCCGGAGCGGTTGAACCCGGTGAAACTCCATCCAGGGCGCTGCGCAGAGAGGTCTTTGAAGAGACAGGGCTGATGGTGACACCGGGGCGGATCATTGGGGTATTGGGCGGCGAAAAGTATGCATACCAGTACAGTAATGGGGACATGGTTGAGTATTCGGTAATTGTGTTTGAATGCTCGATTGTCAAAGGCACGCCGAGAAGCATGGACGGAGAGGCGGAAGAATTTAAATTTTTCAAGGAACAGGAGCTGCCCGAGATAGCCATCCCATACCCCCGGGAGATTTTTATGCAGGATTCCGGTAACGGGCATGCCATATTTGAATAGAACGGGAATCCGGAAAGGGACAACATGAGAGCAAAACTTGCTTACAGCATCGCTATGCTATTGATGATGGTGCTCGGATTCGGTTCTAGAGCATTTGCAGACCAGCTGCCGCTGTCTATCTCAAGACATTTTGGAGATGCGCTGTGGGCGGCCATGATTTATTTTGCCTTTCGCGTATTGCTTACCCGGCAACAACGGTGGATTTCGGTAGTGCTGAGTTTCGGCTTCAGCTTTGGCATCGAGTTTAGCCAGCTCTACCAAGAAATATGGATCAATGAGCTGCGTGCCACTTTATTGGGAGGATTAATTCTCGGCAAAGGTTTCCTTTGGATTGATTTGATCAGATATTCAGCAGGGATTTTGTTCTCTTATGTGGCAGACCGCTTTGGCTTCGCAAGAATTCGCGCTAAAAGGCAGGAAGATTTATAAATGGAGATGATTTCGACAAATGACAAACAGTCTAATTGTGGTATGCCTGCTGACAATGGTCATTCATACGGCAGAAACCCTGTCGTATTCCGTTCGCTTTGCCGGAGTGAAGCTGAACAAGATCGCCATAGCATTATCGTTGACCGGAATTATTGTACTAGTATCCAGAACGGCTAATATGATCCAAGCACCGCTTACCGCCAAATTTGTTGACTTTGCCAAAACACACCCTGAATTTCCCTTAATCAATTATTTGCGGATCATCATGCTGGCTTCATCGCTTGGCACTTTGATAGCGATTGCCATATTCCCTACCTTCGTGGGCCTGTTTGGAAGAGTGATTTCCAAGCTGGAGGTGGAGGGCTCTATACCGAAGCTACTGACCAGCGTAACTATCGGCCAGCTTAAGAACACGCGGAAATATATCAAAAAACCGAAGATGAAACTGCCCAGCTTCAGATATCTCGGCATTCCCAAACGTTTTATTATCATGAATATCTTTGTTACTGCGTTCTATACCGTAGGGGTGCTCTCCTCATTGTACGCGGCGCATTTATCGCCAGAGTTCAGCACAACCGCCTCTCAAGCTTCAGGACTTATCAACGGGCTGGCTACGATTCTGCTGACCATCTTCATTGACCCGCAGCTTGGCATTATCACGCACAAGGCTACGGAGCATTTGGAATATCGCGACCAGTTGGGAAAAATCTATGTGCTGCTGATGGGCGCACGTTTCCTCGGAACCTTGCTGGGCCAGCTTGTGCTTGAGCCTGCTTCTTATTTCATCAGCTGGCTGGTACAGCTGATATAATGCACAGCCACACTGCGCCGAAACATGCAGTGCAGTGTGGCTGTTTCTTTGGCCAGCAGCTTTACTTCGGAATCTTGGATTCCGCTGTCCGGAGCGCAGCCGATATCTTCTGCTCCCAGCTGTACATCTGCTGAACCATGACGCGTATTTCGCTCATCTTGGCATAAGACAGCTTCATCCCCGCAGCGGCTGCAACAGCGTCTCCTGCTTTGACAGCGGCTTTATAACGTTTGTCAGCTTCAGAACGTATAGCTTGCAGCTCGCTTACTTTTTTGTTCTCTGCAGTAATTTGCTTCCGCAGAGCAGAAACCGGGGCAAGGGCATCCTTTGTCGGTTTGATTTTGGCAGCGGTAGACTTCCGCGCTTCAGCAAGGGCTGTAGTCTTTACTTTGATCTCCGCACGGGCAGCGGTTGCAGATGCCTTCAGTTTATTGCGCTTCAGATTCAAGGAAGCAGCAGACTTCTGATTATTGGCTTTACGGGCGGCTGAGGCCTGCTTGCCGAGTGTCGTGTACTGTTCCAGTAACGGTGCATGCTTCTTCTGCGTCGCTTCGGCCTCGGATTTCAGTCTGTTGAGGAGAGACTGGTTAATGGACTTAAGCTGCGAATTAATCGCGGAAAGATCACTGGTATTTTGTTTGCGCAGCGTTTGATTCCTCGAAATTTCAGCTTTAAGCGTAACCTGCAGTCCGGTGTAATCTTCATATAAATCATGAAATTCTTCCAGCGCGGAGTCCCAGTCTCCTGCTGCTGCGGCCAGCGGAATATTGCCCGTAAGAAGTGCTAATACAATTAGCAAAGCGGCCAATCTTCTGAAATAAACGGGCGCAGCCTTTCTGTTCCTGGAACTTTCCTTGCCTGCTGAATAGATCATCTTCTTCATCTCCCGTCTGAATTGCGTTAAAGCGCACAAAAAAAGCACCCCCAAGAAAGGCATAAATGCCTGTCCTGCGAGGTGCTTCGCCCGCTCCACGTATATATTTGTTACTCACTATAGCTTGAAATTAGTGGATAGTCAAGAGCGAAGTGGAACGCCAGTTCGTTTTATTGAAAATATATGAATTTATATGCTCCACGCAATAAATTATCCTCTATTTCTCGCTGAAACGGATACCGTCCTTTTGAGGACGGCGAAGCCGGGTCTACTTGCTTAACTACATTTCCAGATATAACCTATTCTATGATATGATGAGTGAAAGAATATACAAGGAGGACGTCGATGAATCTGGCTTGCTGTATACTGAAGCTTGATCAACATTGAACAGCAGGAGGTAGATGTGATTCACACTAACAAACAACCCTATGACAAAATAGCGCTCATCACTGGAACCTCCAGCGGGTTTGGGATGCTCAGCGCGCTTACCCTTGCGGAGAAAGGGTATCAGGTTATCGCTTCTATGCGGGATTTAAGCCGCAAAGACGAGCTGGTGCAACAGGCTGAGCAAGCTGGAGTTCTAGGGCGAATTCATCTAGTGACGATGGATGTGACAGATACGGCATCCATAGAGTCGGCTGTCCCGGAGATCATTGAGAAGTACGGCAGGGTCGATGTTTTGGTTAACAATGCAGGTTTTGCTGTCGGCGGCTTTATGGAGGAAGTAAGTATGGAGGAGTGGCGCCGGCAGATGGATACCAACTTTTTTGGTCTGGTGGAGGTCACCAAGAACATCATTCCCCTGATGCGCAAGCAGCAGACGGGCACTATCATAAATGTCAGCAGCGTGAGCGGACGGTTCGGATTTCCCGGTTATGCGCCATATGCCGCTTCAAAGTTCGCGGTTGAAGGCTTCAGCGAGAGCTTGCGCCAGGAACTGTTGTCATTTGGCATCAGGGTTGTGCTGGTGGAGCCCGGATCTTTCCGTACGCCTATCTGGGGCAAAGGGATCGCGGGAATCCAGAGCCTGGCCGATTCACCGTACAAGGAGAAGCTGGAAGAGGTGCTGCGTTATTCCCGGAGAACCGCAGAGACGGCTCCCGATCCCCGGCAGGTGGCTGAGCTGATCGGGCGTATTGCCGCAATGTCCGCACCGAAGCTCCGCTATCCCGTTGGGAAAGGGACAAGAACGCTGATTCTCGGTAAAATGCTGTTGCCCTGGAAAACGCTGGAGCGCATCATCGCCCGGTCGCTCGCAAAACTGAAATAAACTTTACATCATAAGAATTGAGGTGTGACCATGCCGGATACTGTGGGGCTGCACATATGCTTCGACGAACTTGGCCGTGAGATTGAAATCCTTGATGTGACCCCGGTAGCGCGGGATAAATACCGCATTGAAGAGACACCGATCTTTAACCCGGGTATCGCGCTAGGCGACATCATCAGAGTGAAAGAGAAGCAGGGTATTTCATATTACGTGGAGACGGTGGAGAAATCCGGGTTCAGAAGATATGCCTGGCTGCTCAGCAAGGAAGCGGCAAGCTCGAAGGAAATCCGGGATATAAAGCAGCGCATCAAGGACGACGAGGGGAGAACGGAGCAGATCTTCGGAGGTTTGCTTGTCATCCATATGCCCCATAACTCTGGAATTGATGTTGAAGGCGAAATGGCCAGAATTATTGAACAATTTGAACTCTAAACTAATCAACTGAGGTGGCAAATGAAAAAGTTTCTGAAGCAATGGGTGCCCAGCATCCTTATCGGGGTTGTCCTGTCCTTATTTATCCGTACTTATGTTGCCGAGGCGATGCGTGTGCCTACCGATTCAATGGATCCAACGATCGAGGTTAACGACCGTCTTGTCGTAGAGAAAATGCTCTGGCTGACCACGCTGAAGCATGGCGATATTGTTGTGTTTATTCCGCCAGTAGAGGGTGTGCAGAAAAAATACGTCAAACGGCTGATGGGATTACCGGGAGACACTATTGAGATTAAAGATGGAGCTTTGTTCAGAAACGGGGAGAAGCTCGACGAGCCGTATCTTAAGGAAACGATGAACTATACTTTCGGGCCGGTCACCGTCCCTGCAGACCATTACTTTTTCCTCGGCGACAACCGGAATGTCAGCTATGATGCCCATTTGTGGCCGACGCCTTTTGTGGCCAAGGATAAGCTGATCGGCAAAATGCTCGTCGACATCAGTGATCTGTTCTAACCCGTTACTTAGCGATGGGATAATCAACGACTACGACATTTTCAATAATCCCCTCTAGCAGTTCAACAAAATGGCGGTGTGCCGGATGCGGCCCGTATTGGCGGAGGGCTTCCTGATCTGCAAAGGTCACGCGAAGCCCTAGTGTGTATCCATGCATATTCTCAGTCTCTTCCGTGACATTCACACCTGCCGTAAGTGCCACGATTCCCGGTATTTGGTCCTTTAAACCCAGAAGTGTCTGCACCAGCAGCGCTTCTTTTTGTGGTTCATAATGCTCATTAAATTTAAAAATAACGAGATGCTCGAACATTTTACAACCTCCTGAAAGTTTTGTGAGCAATCGCTCCTTTGTTTAACTTCATCACAAAACGCCTTCGGAAGCAAACGCTTAGTTTTGTGAGCAATCGCTCCATGGTTTAACTTCATCGCAAAACTGTTTTGGAAGCAAACGCTTAGTTTTGTGAAGAGCAGTTTCAGTATACAACACAGGTCTCGTGAAAGGAGTACATTATGCCGGATACTTTTGCAACAAACATCAAATTTCCCTTTGCTTTAAGATCAATGCTGGGTATGGTTTTCCTGATCGCCATCGAAATTCAAATGATTTATATAAATTCATCTAACACGGCTCATCCTCACCCGGTACTGAGTTATTTCGTAGTAATTTGGCTCTGCGTCTGCGGTTTGTTGCTGCTGTTTTTTATGTTTCAATCGCTGCGGAAGGCAACTAAAATTAAATGGGGGAGAGAGTCCATCTTTCTCCGAAATAGAAGGCTGTTGCCGAGAGAGATTAAGTGGATTATGATTGATGGTCCTTTAATCGGTATCATACCAAGAGGCAAACGTATCGTACCTGTCAATCTATGCTTCAGATTTATGGATGACCGGGAGCAGGCGATGAAGGGGTTGACCAGCTGGGCTGAAGTAAACGGGGTCCAGCTAAAATACAAAAGATTTTTAAAATGGATGTAAAATCATACCGGTGGGTGGCTAAAGTAGGGGATTCATTTGAACTATGCCGGCGGCGTGAATGCGACTTTCACCATATTGTTACTTTGAGCACTTTTGACTATGATCAAGTAAAGCTCTGGGAATTTATTGATTCCTGTACATAAGAAGGGGTGCTGATACTTGAAAGTACATGTCACAGATCTCAAAAATGGCGATTGCCTTATCACGGACACTTTCAATAGTCTGGGCCTGCATGTTCTCCCTAAGGGAACTGTCGTAGAACGGGAGGAAATTACCATCCTGATGCGGCACAAAATAGATTATGTGGATATTGAGGCGCGCTTGCTGTCCCGTGATGGGGAAGATGCGGATTTAACCCACGGTTTGAATGAGGATTTTGATCTCGCGATACAAAATTACGAATCTATTTTTATGGAGGCGCTGGCTCAGGGCAGCTTTAGCCCGTCCATGGTGGACGGCACACTGCGGCCGCTGCTGGAAACACTGGATGCGCAAAAAGATGTGGTTTCTCTGCTGCTCCTGCTTGACCGGGACGATATTGACACCTATCAACACTCTTTGCTGGTAGGGATGCTGTCTTATTATATTGCTTCCTGGCTTGGCTATTCCAAAGAGGAACGGTACATGATCAGCCGTGCCGGCTATCTGCATGATATCGGCAAGAGCCAGGTACCTTTGTCCATTCTGAATAAAGTTGGACTGTTGAACGCTATCGAGGAGGACGAGCTGAGACGCCATACTTCCCACGGCTACGATATCATTCGCAGCTCTATGAAGGATGAAGGTACGGCACTCGTAGCGCTGCAGCATCATGAGTTTGAGGATGGTTCAGGTTATCCGAACATGATCCGTAAAGGTGAAATTCACCCGTATACCGAAATCGTCACTGTAGCTAACATTTACATGGGACTTACAACTTCGCGGCTGAACCAGCCCAAACAGGGATTGGTTACTGTGCTGCGCCAAGTGCATGAGATGGGCTTCGGCAAGCTGAACGGTAATGTAGTACAGGCGCTTACAGGACATATGCTGCCAGGCTTCGTAGGCAAGAATGTCCGGCTCAGCAACGGGGAAATAGGTACTATCGTGATGAATAATCCGCTGGATCTGTTCAAGCCGCTGGTAAAAGTGAATGAAACGTTCAGAGATTTGTCACGGGAACGCAGCCTGTCGGTTGAAGAGGTATTTATCTAAACGGTATAGGTGTATCACTAAGCCAGCTTATAGCAAAGGCTATCCGACCGGTCTGTAGCAGACCCCATCGGATAGCCTTTTTGTGTACCGCCGGATTTGAATTCAGCCGGTAGATTGGCTATGATGAATGAAAGATTACTATAAGGATCGGCAGCCGAATGGACATGCGGGACTTATAGAAGTTAGAAGAGGAGAACTAAATATGAATGTCGACAACAACCAGATGGAGAATTTAAAACAGATCAAACACGAATTGACCCGCTTTATGATGATTTATAGATTCGCTCTGGAGGAAATGGAGACCAAGATTGAAATTTTGAAACAGGAGTTTCAGATCCTTCATGACTACAGCCCGATAGAGCATACCAAATCACGGATCAAATCCCCGGAGAGCATTATGAGTAAAATGCTGCGCAAGAACAGCGAACTTTCGCTGGCTGCCGTGAAATCAAGCATCAAGGATATCGCCGGCCTGCGAATCACCTGCTCGTTTATCTCGGATATATACAGTGTCAGTGAAATGCTGCAGAAGCAGGATGATCTGAAGGTGCTTGAGGTTAAGGACTATATTAAGAATCCGAAACCAAACGGGTACCAGAGCCTGCATCTGCTTGTGGAGGTTCCGGTATTTCTGTCGGACTGCACAGAGCTGGTATGTGTTGAAGTGCAGATCCGTACGATTGCGATGGACTTCTGGGCTAGCCTTGAGCACAAAATTTTCTATAAATACAGCCAGTCGGTACCTGAACATCTGACCCGCGAACTCAAACAAGCCGCTGATAAAGCAGCTGATCTCGACCTGCAAATGGAACGCCTGCACCGCGAGATTCAGGAAATTAAAGACGCCCAGGAGGACGATTCCTTTGAAGAATTGCGCCGGATCATCCTCAACAACCAGCAATTACATCTGCCCGCCGATTTCATCAAGCTGTTAGGGAATTAGTCATAGTCTAAGCAGTGCTGATGCGTATAGCATGTACACATATTTACTGGAATTCACCGGCAGTGTTCGTAGCGGCACGCTTTAATCTGTAGGAGGAAGTTCATGAAACCTTACAAAGTAATTAGCCTGGATATGTTTCAGACACTGGTAAATATCCAGGGCCGGACGGGAAATGTGTGGAGGCCGATCCTGCAGGAGCGCTATAGCGAGGAACGGGCGACAGAGCTTGGCGGGCTGCTGTTAAGCCACTATTACAAGGCTGCAACAACAATCCGCGATTCCGGGGTCTACTGGACCAGCAAAGAGATATACAGCGACTGCTTCCAGAAAGTGTTTCAGCAGGAGGCGATGGATTATGATTACCTGCAGGCTGTAGAT
Organism: Paenibacillus sp. FSL H3-0321; assembly: GCF_038002865.1. Taxonomy (NCBI): domain Bacteria; kingdom Bacillati; phylum Bacillota; class Bacilli; order Caryophanales; family Paenibacillaceae; genus Paenibacillus; species Paenibacillus sp. FSL H3-0321. The sequence continues at coordinate 7,281,420 of NZ_JBBODH010000001.1, forward strand.
ATTTTATTTGCCGAACACCGTTTGTCCGAGTTGTATGAGGAGACGGAGCATTTTTTGCAGCGGATTACCGGAGAATATCAAGTGTGTATTGTCAGCGATACAGATGTGGAGATGCTTCCCGATTTCTACAAGAGTTACCCAATCAGGCTGTTTACTTCAGAAGAGCACCTGTCGTATAAGAATGACAGCCATAACCGGATGTTTGGCGAAGTTATTGCGCATTATGGTGTAGAGCCCGGACAGATTATCCATATTGGTGATTCTGTTTCAGATGTGCTGGGAGCGGCAAGAGCAGGCATTAAGGCCTGCTGGCTTAACCGGAATCAAGAGGTCTGGAACCATGAGGTGAAGCCGGATTATACGGTGAAGAATTTGGATGAGTTTTACGAGCTGCTATAAAGCTGCGCGATTGATGCACGTCAAGGAGAGGCCGTTCCGGAAGGAGATGGACAATTATGGATAGCTATACATCAGCAGATCAGGAAGTAGATCGTTTGCGTTACCCTATAGGAAGGTTCGAAGCGGCAGAATGCCGGACAGGCGAAGCACGGAATCAGTCGGTTCAAGATATCCGCCAGCTGGCGGATATCTTAAGCAAAGCGGTAGAGCCGCTGACACTGGAGCAGTTGAACACACCCTACCGGCCAGGCGGCTGGAGCGTACGGCAAGTGGTGCATCATCTGGCAGATACGAATATGTATGCCTATCTGCGTTTTAAGCGGGGATTGACTGAGGATGCCCCCGAGATACCTTCGTACCGGCAGGACTTATGGGCGGAACAAAGCGATTACCTGGAGGAGCCCATTGAATCTTCTCTTCAGCTGCTGAAGCACCTCAACGGTAGATTTGCGCTTTTGCTGGATTCATTGGACGAAGCGGACTATAATCGAACCTTTGTAAGCCTGGGACTCGGGACAATGACGCTGGATGCGGCAGTCCAAAGATATGTATGGCATAACCGTCATCATACCGCTCAAATCAGCTCATTGGTACTTCGAAGTGGCTGGTAATCGGCTCAATTAAAAAGAGCAAGTGGTCGGGGAATACTTCCCGCCGCCTGCTCTTTAATTTTGTCCGGCCGCGGATGTCTTAGTCCCGGCTGGCTTGAACGATTTTATCGGCAATTTCCCGAGGATCTGTGTGAACGGTTGTCATATGATCACCGGTGCCTTCAATATAGCGGAACATTCCCAAATGGCTGGACTGGCCGGGATGCCAGCCGGAAGCCCCTTGAGGCAGCACGGCATCTTCCGTCAGGAACAGATAACTTTTAGGCAGCTGTAAGCTGTAGAATTTCTTAAGGTCAAGTTTCTGAAATGCCGGACCTGCCGGCTCGGGAATAACCTTCCGGTATAGGGATTGTGCCTGCTCAAGTGTGGCTGTATTGACGAATACGTCACGGAACAGGCTAAAGGGCAGCATAATCGTATTGTTGCCGGACGTTTTCAGCAGATTTCCGAACAGCTCCTGGACGGGAGCGGGGAATTGGTCCGCAACACTTTGTCCGTCCAGAGGCACAAAGGCGTCAAAAAAAACGAGCAGCTTAATCCGGTCCGGAACCTGCTCGGCGGTTTTCTGGATCACAGAGCCCCCAAAGCTATGCCCAAGCAGGATTATCTCATGCAAATCTTTCTGCTTGATGAAATCTGCCACTGACTTTGTTACTTGCTCATGAGTAACCTGCGTATTCTTGTCCCCGCCATGGCCGGCATATTCCGGCGTATACACGGTATGTCCCATTTTGCGCATTTCTGCTGCCGTCTCATCCCAGAAGCTGGCATCCACCCATGCCCCGTGCACAAGTACGAAGGTAAGACTTTGCTTGGCTTCAGGCTTGCCTTTTGCAGCAGCAGCTTCAGCTTGTCCGGCCAACAGCGGCTGAAGTACTAGCAGGATCAGGAACGCAGCGGTCAGGCCTAGCGTGAGTTTGTTTTTTATCCACATCATATGCGTTTACCTCCTGCTGTTGGTTTATACATCCGACATTGAGAAGGATACCCTGAAGGCGGGCGAAAGATGTGCCGGCAGGTGCAGGAAATGGAAAAAAGTATGCGTGTAGACTCTGTTTCGCAATCGTTTATAATTAGTACAAATAGGCTCGCGAATACAAGGAGGTTTAGGAATGCCTTTACCACGGGGAGCAGATGCCCGGTCCAAAAAGAAGCTTAGTCTGACTTGGCTGCTTATTGCCCTGGTAACACTCGTGTTTCTGCTCACAACAACGATTTTACTCATCGGTTCATATGAATCTAAGAAAAGATCACTGATGGAAACTACACTTAATCTGAATCTGTCCAATGCCGAGAGAATGAGCAAGACAGTAGATTCACTTTTTCGTTCCATGCGCAGCAGTCTGCTGTATAGCGCAGATCAGATTTCCAAGCTTGAGACATCACAGCCGGGAGCTATTGACCACTATTTAGAGCTAATGCGCAACAGCAGCAACTATTTTAATTCGATAATCGTGATAAGCGCTGACGGCGTTGTTCTTAACAATTCACCTGCATCGCTGGGGATCGTCGGGCAACCGATAGTATCTGCTCCAGTCAAGGAAGCGCTGCGGTTAAAAAACTCATATTTATCCGCACCGTACACCACCACCTCAACGGGAAGAATGCTTTTCTTTATGAGTGAGCCGCTGTACAGCGAAGACAAGCGATATCTTGGAGTGCTCGGAGGCACCGTCTATCTGCAGGACTTCAATATCCTCAATATGATTTTCGGGAATAATAACATAGATGATTCCGGCTCTTATTACTACATCGTCAGCTCTGAAGGGCATGTGCTGTTCCATCCCGATAAAGAGCGGATGAATGAAGATGTTAGCGCTAATAAGGTGGTACAGAAGCTGATGAAAGGTGAAAGCGGGCAAATGGAGGCGCTAAATGTAAAGGGGCAGTCCATGCTAGCCGGCTTTTCCGCCGTTCCGGCGAATGGCTGGGGAATTGTTGTCGTTTCACCTGTGGATTTCATTCAGGAACAATTAATGGCCCATATGCGCAAGATTCTTGCTTATACGATTATTCCTTTTGTAATTTTGCTGATTTTTGTTTTTCTGCTGGCCCACCAGTTGGCCAAGCCATTTGTGTTTCTAGCTGACCTGGTGAACAGGATCGGCAAAGACAATATGAAGGTGCCTGAACTGAAACCTCATTGGAACCGGGAAGCGGATCTGCTGACCCAAGCAGTCGTTATGGCCTGGAAAGATATCCAGAAGCAGAATGATCAACTGGCCCAGGAGGCGATGACCGATCTGCTGACGGGGCTTGTGAACCGCAGATCACTGGAAATCAGTATGAATCAGTGGATCGCCGCGCGAATGCCTTTTTCCCTGATCGTCCTGGATGTGGACAAGTTCAAATTTGTGAATGATACGTATGGTCATTTGACTGGTGATGAGGTGCTGCGCCAGGTAGCCGGAATTATCAGCGCCAATGTCCGTCCAGGAGATGTATGCTGCCGTTTCGGCGGAGAAGAGTTTGTAGTGCTGCTTCCAAGGACAAAGGCTGAAGATGCTTATATCGTCGCCGAAAGAATCCGCAAGACATTGGAGAAAAGCGAGGTTCCTCTGGCTATGCGGGTAACTTCCTCACAGGGAATAGCCCATTATCCCACTCACGGCGTTTCGCTGGAAGAACTGCTTGGACAGGCGGACCGGGCGCTATATGCAGCCAAGAATAGAGGCAGAAACCGGACCATTATTGCCGGTGAATAAGGTCGCAGCATTTTTGCGGAAATTTAATAAGCTGTATCCATGGGGCGATTTTATTCCTGGGCTTGGAGTGAGAAAGTCGTCACCTGGGCCTGGGCGGATACATATCCTACTGCAGAACGAATAAAAAACGGTCAGCAGAAGGGAAGGATTGCAAAGTGACGTCATACATGGATTACAAGTCTCCCAATACACAGTTTACTTTTGATGTAAACAGCAATACAACGTTTAAGAAGGATGCCAACAACTATATCAATACCTTGTCAATTAAGGAATTGAACACCCTGGATAACACGTCTTTGCTTGATATTTTCCTCAGCAAATCCAATGTCGTCGAACCGCATTATCATCAAAATGCTGCGGAGCTGGTCTATTGCATCTCCGGTGCGGCAGTGGTTTCCATAATCAATCCCTTTACGAACGAGCTGCTGCATTTCCCGATCTGCCCCGGCCAAGTAGCGAATGTGCCGCAGGGGTGGTGGCATTATGAGGTCGCAACCATGGATTGCACCCATCTGCTGGCTATCTTTAATGCGCCTGTCCCGGAAGTGATTCTGGGTTCGGACATTCTGAGTCTCACACCGGCGAATGTACTTGCCCATACTTACTGTCTTAACGAAGCTAAAGTGAAGGATGCACTGGCTCCGCTTCAACCGGGTACCTTTATCGGACCGCCTGCGGACTGCTGTGAACCATCAAAGATGGCAGGTGAAAATATCGCAGCCCCTAATATGGCTCCTCACATGCCTATGCATGCTCCGCATGCCCCGCAAACGCACTCCTTCGGGTACCAGCCATACGCCAGTCCCGGCTATTATGGCCAGCCTTATGTTCAGCAGTATCACCAGCAGCCTTATGCCCAGGCCTATCCGGTTTATCAGAATATGGTGAACCCTCCGGAGAATCTGTAAACTTATCTCACGTCCATCACCAAGTGAAGCCTCAGCACTATCCTGAACCCGTCGAATTGACGGGTTTATTTATTTTGACTCTATTTTCATGGTATCGTAGAGAGGGAATTATAGGCTTGTAAATTTTAACGATAGATGGAGATTATGCAAAATGAGATATGATGTCTTAATTGTCGACGACGAGGCCGTGCTGGCGGAAACTACCTGCGAATATCTAAATATGTTTGAGGTTCAGACCGCTTATGTAACCAGTGCGGCAGAATGTGAGCAGTTTGTGCAGGAGCATGAACCGTCACTTATTCTCCTGGATATTAACCTGGGTGACAGCTCGGGTTTTGATCTGTGCAAAAAACTAAGAGGGACACTGCAGATCCCGATTCTGTTCATAAGTGCCCGTTCCAGCGACGATGATATTCTGATTGCGCTTAATATTGGCGGAGACGATTACATCCATAAGCCCTATACACTCAGTGTGCTGCTGGCAAAAGTAAAGGCTGTGCTGAAGCGGTACGGTAACAAGGATCAAGCGGAACAGCTGGCGTTTGGCCAGGTGCGGATTGATACCCAGCTCTCCCGTGTTCTCGTAAACGGAGAGGAGATCCGCTTCAAAACCATGGAGTACAAGCTGCTCTGTTATTTGGCACAGCATAAGAACCGGGTGGTGCCGAAGGAAGAACTGTTCGCCAAAGTATGGGAAGATTCGTTTACCGGTGATGGAACGCTGAATGTGCATATCCGTCACCTGCGTGAAAAGATCGAATACGATCCCAACAGTCCGCAGTATATTAAGACCGTGTGGGGAAAGGGCTATGTGCTGGAGGATAATTCGCGATGAGGTCCAGGGGGGTACTCCTGACAATGCTTGCCGTTTTTATTGCAGGAGTTGTTTTTTCGCTGTCCATCATCCCGGAAGGCATTGACATGAGGCTGGATATGGTTATGGCCAACGATGTGCTGAAGACCGTTGAGAAGAACTGGGAGCGGATTGAGCAAGGCGATTACAGCGGCGTCACGCAGCAATTCGCTGTATTGGATCAAGAGGGCTTATTGCGCTACCAATCGGCGGACGGAATGTTCACGGGGCTGAACGATGCCATCCGCAACAGGGATGCAATCCTTGACGTAACGGTGCAGGGAGTGACGGCAGGCAAGCTCATTATCCGGGAGGATTACAGCGCAAAGCACCAGCAGAACAAGCACCAGCTGACGACGGTCATCGCGGTCAGCTTTTTCATGATGCTGGTATTGGGCGGGCTTTATGTTTTTTATTTGCAGCGGGCTTTTATCTCACCCTTCAAGAAACTGCAGGGTTTTGCACGGAACGTGGCCAGGGGGAATTTGGAAGTTCCGCTCAACATGAACAAAAATAATCCGTTCGGCGTTTTCACCGAAAGCTTTGACATTATGCGTGAACAGCTCGCTGCGGCTAGGAAAAGTGAATATGAAGCCAACCGCAGCAAAAAGGAGCTGGTGGCCAGCCTCAGTCATGATATAAAAACCCCGGTTGCTTCGATTAAGGCGGTCAGCGAACTGATGCTGCTTCGCGCAATGGATGCGAAGGACATACGGCAGCTGAACATGATTAATGCCAAAGCCGAGCAGATAGATCTGATGATAACGGATATGTTTCATGCGACGCTGGAGGAGCTGCAGGAATTAAAGGTTAAAGGAACTGAGGAATACAGCAGTATCTTGGATGATATCCTGCAAAATGCCGATCTGGATAACCGGATATTTCACGACCCGATCCCGGAGTGTATGATTTATGCGGATGCGCTGCGACTGCAGCAGGTTTTTGACAACATCCTTAGCAACTCCTATAAATATGCAAATACTGCGGTAACCGTTGTTACTTACCTAACCTCCGGTTATTTACAAATCGATATTATGGATTACGGCAAAGGTGTAGACCCGGATGAGCTGCCGCTGCTGTTCAACAAATTCTACCGGGGACAAAATATTACCGGTCAGGCCGGAGCGGGACTCGGTCTTTATATCTCCAAATACCTGATGCAGGGCATGCAAGGGGAGATTGAATGCAGCAATCGTGATGGCGGTTTTACGGTAAGCCTGCGATTAAAGCTGGTGTAAACGAATTAAGGATTAGTTAAGGTTCCGGCAAAGAAGGATTAAGAATTGATTGTGTATGATAGATCTGCAGGCTACTAATGAACAAAGGATGATCCATTCATGCAGAATACAATTCTCAGAACCGAAAAATTATGTAAAAGCTTCTCTTCCGGCGGAGTACAGCAGCATGTGCTGAAAAATTTGGATATCAGCCTGATGGAAGGGGATTTCACGATTATCATGGGCAGTTCGGGTTCGGGCAAATCGACACTGCTGTATGCACTGTCCGGTATGGATAGACCGTCGCTCGGTGAAGTTCATTTCGCGAAAGCCAACATTGCCAAGCTGAGCAATGACCAGCTAGCTATTTTTCGCAGAAACCATTGCGGATTTGTCTTCCAGCAAATCTATCTGCTCGACAACATGAGTGTGCTCGACAACATGCTTGCGAGCGCTCTGCTGGTGAGCCGGAATAAGCGGGAGCTGACCGCTAAAGCGAAGCAATTGCTTAGCCAGGTAGGGCTGGAGGAGGCCACATGGGGCAAATTTCCTTCACAGCTGTCCGGCGGTGAAGCCCAGCGGGCCGGAATTGTGCGTGCGCTGATCAATGATCCCAAGATCGTATTCGCAGACGAGCCTACGGGAGCGCTGAATTCCGCATCAAGCACCAATGTGCTCGATATCATGACCCGGATCAACCGGAGCGGACAAAGCATTGTCATGGTGACCCATGATTTCAAAACGGCTTTGCGCGGGAACCGGATCCTGTACCTGCGCGACGGGATGATTTGTGGTGATCTTCGACTGGATGCTTATGACGAAGGGCAGCATCAGGCAAGGCATGACAAGCTGGATGCCTTTCTTGCTGAAATGGGGTGGTAAGATGAACGTTCTCAACCTCTCCTGGGCCAATATCAAAAAAAGAAAAGGAGCAGCCTTCTCCCTGTTCATCCTGATTTTGACGGCTTCCTTACTGCTCAATATCGGTATCACGATTGTCTCCTCAATGGGAAGGTTCTATGAGAAGAAGGCCGATGAGCTGCATGATGCGCATGCAGTGATTACGATGTCAGCCTCTCATTTTAAGCCCTCCACTGAGGATTATATTAAATCCTATGAAGGGGTAAAGGAACAGGAAACGGAACGGATTATCCTCATCCCCAAGGCTGCTTTCCGCTACGATAAAGACACCGATAATGATTTCAGTCTGCGTATTGCACTTCTGAATGCGGATAACAACCGCACCATCGCACCGCTCAAACTGGTTGAGTCTTTGCCGGCAAATGATGAGGCTGGTATCTACGCCCCCTATTCTTTGAAAGCCAGTGGAGGCTACCAGTTGGGTGATTCCTTCAGTCTTACCTATCAGAATGTGACTTACAGCTACAAGATCACCGGATTTTTCGAGTCTACCCTAATGGGCAAGCCAAATCTGGCTCTGATGAAATTTTATTTACCGGATAGCACCTACAGTGAACTTCAACACAAGCTGGGAGCTGATGCAGAGGGGATCCTCCAGTCGGCAGTGTTCAAGGACAGCAGCCAGTCTGCATCATTCTTAAGTGATTACAGCGCCGAGTTTCCGGAGCTTAACGACTCGAACGATATCAATTACTGGAGCGGTGATATCGGACAGGCCGAAAGTTCGACACTCACAATCAATATTGTCGCGATGATTCTGATTGTTTTTGCAGCCATTATTGTGGTGGTGTCGCTGATTGTCATCAAGTTCCGCATTGCAGACAGCATTGAAGAGGGAATGGTAAACATCGGTGTGCTCAAGGCACTGGGATATACGAGCCGGCAGATTTCATCCTCCTTTGCTCTGCAATTTACGCTGACCGGTCTTGCCGGGAGTGTTGCCGGTGTAGCGCTTTCCTACGCTGCGGTTCAAGCGTTCGGAGGCATCATCGCCACGCTGACGGGTCTGCGCTGGCCTGGCGGAACCCCATTAGGCAACTCGTTGCTCAGTATTGCTATCCTTATGGTGCTTGTGTGGGCAGTGGCGATGGGTTCAGCCTGGCGTGTGCGCAGACTGCAGCCGGTCGCAGCGCTGCGGGGCGGGATTCTGGCGCATAATTTCAAGCGCAATCACCTTCCATTGCATAAGGCCAAGGGAGGCCTGCAATTTCTGCTGGCCTGCAAAACAATGCTTGCCAATAGCCGCCAGAACCTGATGATTGGCTGTATTATAACGGCGATTACGGTTGCATCCGTCTTCTCGGCTGTGCTTTACTATAATATTTCCACGGATAAAACGGCCTTCTTTCAAATGACCGGTGCCGAAACACCCAATGTGGGAATTCAAGTTCAGCAGGGGCAGGACAGTGAACGGCTGCTGAAGGAGATTAGAGGGATGAACGGCGTCGAAAAAGCGATCTTTCAGGATTACCTCACGGTAACGATCAACGGTCGTCAGGTGTCGTCTGATTTCTCCGATGATTATGCGCAGATGGACAATAACACAGTGGTGAAAGGCCGCCATCCGAAATATGATAACGAAATTGTGATTACCAGCACTTTGTCCAGGCTGCTGGGGAAAAGTATCGGCGATACGATAAATGTTGATTTGGGCAAAGTGTCCGAACCATTTCTGATCACCGGCCTGAGCCAATCCTTAAGCGCAGATGCATCTCTGGCACTTGAAGGTGTGCAGCGGCTGATGCCGGGCCAACAGGCGATGTCTATTAACGTCTATCTGGATGGCACTACCTCTCCGGAGTTTATTGAAGCTGTGAAATCACAATATCCGGATATGCTTCAGTCTGTAACCAATGCCGAAAAATCCATTGCTGATCAGATGAAAGTGTATATATCGGCCATTTTCGCCCTTATGGTTGTGATTCTGGCAATTACTGTACTTACTGTTAGCTTAATTCTCTACCTGGTAATTCAGACAGGCATCCTGAAACGGAAGCGGGAACTGGGCATAATGCGTGCCTTAGGTTATACGACATTCCAATTGAGATCGCAGATAGCTATGAGCTTTCTCCCTGTAGTAACGGTGGGCGTTCTCGTCGGTACCTGCCTTGGCGGTCTTTATACCAATTCCTTACTCGAAATGCTGCTGTCCAGTGCTGGAATCGCACAGGTGAACTTTAATATACAGGCCCCGATGATCATAGGACTGGGCATAGGTCTTGTCTTGTTCTCTTACCTCATATCCATGCTGGTTTCCCGCCGGATCAAACGGATTACGGCTTATGAATTGATCACAGAGTAGACAGTTAAACTTAAACAGCCACCCGGGCATGATTTCCCGGGTGGCTGTTGTTGTATTAGGACTAGGAGAGGCGGACAAGTACCCGGCCTCTGGTATTCGATTTAAGGATGTCTTCCAATGCGGCGGGCAGCTCACTCAAGGCGATCTCCCGGTCGACCAGCTCCTCCAGCACCGCAGGCTTCAAATCACTTGCCATACGCTGCCAAATCTTCAGCCGTTTCTCCATAGGGCAGGAGACGGAATCAATGCCAAGCAGGCTTACACCGCGCAGGATAAAAGGCATCACGGTCGTCGGGACTGCCGTTCCTGCAGTTAAGCCGCTTGCGGCAACGGCGCCACCGTAGGTGATCTTGCTGAGTACCGCCGCTAGCGGGCCGCCGCCTACGGAATCAACAGCAGCCTGCCACAGCTGCTTGTCAAGCGGCTTGCCTGTACCATCGCCGACGTCTCCGCGGGAGATGACCTCGGCTGCACCCAGGGTCTGCAGATAACCGGCTTCTTCCGTTCTGCCGGTGCTGGCTGTGACCGTGTATCCTTTGTGGGCCAGCATCGCTACGGCTGTTCCGCCGACACCGCCGGTTGCGCCGGTTACCAGCAGCTTACCTTTGTCAGGCGCTGCTCCGTTATCCTCCAGCGCTTGAATCGACAAGGCAGCCGTTAATCCGGCGGTGCCGTAGATCATCGCTTCGCGCAGGGAAAGACCTTCCGGCAGCGGAAGGACCCATTCGGCAGGAATCCGGGCATACTCACTGAAGCCGCCGAAATGGGATACGCCAATGCCGTAGCTGGTGGCAATGACGGGTTGTCCTTCCCGGAACCGGCTGTCTGCTGAAGATACAACGATTCCAGACAGATCAATGCCCGGGATGAAGGGATAATTGCGGAGAATGTTTCCATTCGGAATGCTGGCTAAGCCGTCCTTATAGTTCACGCTGGAGTAGGATACCTTGATCAGCACCTCACCGGCAGGCAATTCCCCAAGTGTCACCGGTTGTACAGCTACCTTAAACGTGTCTGTTTTGTCCACAACCAAAGCTTGAAATGTTTCAGGCATGAGTTTTCGCTCCTGTTCTTCTACGATCTGTGATAGGTAAGTCAGTTATATAATATTTATTCTGACCGGTCAACTTTTTTAGTGCTATGATATTAAGTACATAACTGTCTAATCGTGGAGGTCCAATGGTACGCTACAAGAAATCCGAAGAGAAACGCAAGCAGATTCTGTACGCAGCCTTTCAGGCGCTGACAGAAAGCGGCTATGATTCCGTGACCTTGCAGACCATCGCAGATCATGCCGAAGTCAGCAAAGGGGTCGTGCATTATTATTTCGAGAATAAGGAGGCTGTGCTGGTTGAACTGCTGGCATGGCTGACAGGTAAAATATCGGCGAAAGAGCAGTCGGCGGTGCAGGAGCAGCATACGGCAACGGGCAAGCTTGCCGCCTATATTGATTCGGCGTTTGCCGGTCCCGCACAAAACCGTTCATTTTACCGGGTGTACCTCGATTTCCTGGCCCGGGCGAGCCGGATTCCCGTGTACCGGGAAATCAACCAGCGCTTCTATGACAGCTGTGCAGCCATCAGCACCGAAGTGCTGAACCTGGGCCAGGAGGAAGGGATATTCTCCAGGGAGCTGACCCCGGACAAGACCTCGCCGGTGATCCGTGCAATAATCGATGGTTGTCTGATCCAGTGGCTGATGACCGATGACGATGACCTTCATGCCACTTTCAAAGAATCCTGTTATACAGCAATTATGAAGGTGCTGAGTGTCTGAACCCTTGTGCAGTAAATGACAGGCGCTCACACAGTAAATGTGGGGCCAACAGTTCCATGGGAAAGTTTCTTTTGTACATTCTGTGAACTGTAGTATATTGGTCATAGAACGCTTTGAGAAGGAGGCTTACTCTATGTCCATTGCGACAACGATGATTATCCGTTTGGAAATCCGTAAATCGGTTGCATCTTTTGGCGATGTTGCTTCAGCGCTTGCTTCAGCGGGCGGGGATATTGTGGCCATTGACGTCATCCGTGCAGGCAAGGATGTGACGACAAGAGATATTACCGTAAACGTCCAGGATGCGGGCAATAAGGAGATTATTACGATACTGTCGAACATGCCGGGGATTAAGGTTATCAATGTATCCGACCGGACGTTTCTGGCCCACCTTGGCGGGAAGATTGAGATCACACCCAAAATGCCGATCAAGAACCGGGAGGATCTGTCACTGGTGTATACACCTGGTGTTGCCCGCGTCTGCATGGCGATTGCCGAGGATCCGGGTAAAGCCTATTCGCTGACGATGAAAAGAAACACGGTTGCTGTCGTCACCGACGGAACTGCGGTACTCGGCCTCGGTGATATCGGACCGCAGGCGGCCATGCCGGTCATGGAGGGCAAGGCGATGCTCTTTAAGCAATTGGCAGATATCGACGCGTTTCCTTTATGCCTGGACACCAAGGATACGGAGGAAATCATCGCGATTGTGAAAGCGATTTCTTCCGGTTTCGGCGGCATCAACCTGGAGGATATCAGCTCACCCCGCTGCTTCGAAATTGAACGGCGCCTCTCCGCCGAGCTGGATATCCCCGTGTTTCATGACGATCAGCATGGCACGGCAGTTGTTGCTTTGGCAGGACTGTTAAATGCTTTGAAAGTGGTGGACAAGCAAATCGCTTCCTGCAGAATTGTCGTGGTCGGCATCGGAGCAGCCGGCGTCTCCATCTGCCGCCTGCTGCTGGCAGCGGGAGCCCGCAGCATTTATGCCGTTGACCGGGAGGGGATTCTCAGCAGAGAGCAAGCTTACGGGAATGCCGAATGGCGCTGGCTGGCGGATAATACCAATCCTGAGGGTTTAAGCGGCGGATTGACGGAGGCGCTCCAGGGGGCGGATGTGTTTATCGGTGTATCCAGCGGAGGCATTCTGAACGTCAGCCACCTGCAGAGCATGGCCGAGGATAACATCGTCTTTGCCATGGCGAATCCCAATCCGGAGATCGAGCCTGAACTGGCAGAACCGTATGCCCGTGTACTGGCGACCGGAAGAAGCGATTATCCGAACCAGATCAACAATGTGCTCTGTTTTCCGGGAATTTTCCGCGGAGCGCTGGATTGCAGGGCAAGAGAGGTGAATCTGGAGATGAAGCTGGCCGCAGCACAGGCCATTGCTTCGGTTGTACAGGAGGACGAGCGGAATGAGCAGTATATCATTCCGAGTATTTTTAATGAGAAAGTGGTGGAGCAGGTACGGCTGGCAGTGATCAAGGCAGCTATCACCACCCGTACGGCGCGCCGTATTCCTCCGGATATTTCGGACTGAGGTCACCAAAGAGCAAGCGAAAAACCTGCGGCCACAGCGGCCTCGCGGGTTATTTGCTTTGCGTCCGCTTCAATATTTGCCGCCGGGGAGTGAAATGTGCCGCTGTATCTTTTATGTGAAAAATTATACAATTATAAATAATCATTACATGTTCAGGAGGAGCCATGTTCAGCAGGATACATATTATGGGGGCTTCCGGATCCGGCACCACCACGCTCGGCCAGGCGCTGGCAGAGAAGCTGCCGTATGTGCATCTGGATAGCGACGACTATTTCTGGGAGCACAAATTCACTAAGCAGAGTGACAAAACGCAGAGACTGGCTGCAATCAAGCGGGATTTGGATCATGCCGGACCATGGATACTTTCCGGGGCTGTCTGTGGCTGGGGAGATGAACTTCGCGCTTATTTTGACCTGGTAATCTTTCTGTGGATTCCACCGGAGCTCCGGCTGGATCGCTTAAAGGCAAGAGAATATGAGCGGTATGGGAAGGAAAGCCTGCCGGGTGGGAGCAAATTTACAGATATGCAGGTTTTTTTGGAATGGGCCGCTTTATATGATACGGCAGGTGTGGAGGTCAGAAGCAGAACACTGCATGAGGAATGGATGTCTGAGCTGGGCTGTCCGGTACTGCGGTTAACAGGGGAAATGTCGGTAGATGAACGTGTGGAGGCTGTGCTGAGCTGTCTGTCCAGTCAAAGCTAAGGAGAGAAAGAGCGTGGTAAGAAGGAGCCGTTTGAGCTGCGGGTTATGGGATGACGGTTTATAGGATCAAGGTGTGTACTGCGAAAGTCAAAAGTTGAATGTAATCATGGGGAGTGTATAAGATGTACAACCGGGGGATTGCTTGTTGTCTTGGTGTGGTTCTGGCTGCTGTGGTGTTTGCCGGCTGTGGTGTCGACCAGAAACAGAAGGATGTGTATGGCAACAACAAGGTGATCGTGCAGAGCGGAGACAGTCTTACTTACAAGGATCGTATAGGTGAAGTGACTGCACAGGATGCCGAACTTACGTTTACCGGCTTCTATGGATCGGATACTTTGTGGAGCATTGAGGCAGCGGAGGAAGGCAAGCTTGGCATCGAGTTTGAGCAGGATATCACCAAAGGAAAGTTTAAAGTCGTACTCATAACTCCTAAAGAGGAAACGGTAGTCATTGCCGAAGGCAGCACTGAAGGTTCGGTGGAACTGCCGCTTATCCAAGGAAACAGCCGGATTAAAATTGTCGGAAACAAAGGCAAGGGCAATGTGAACCTTCATCTGACAGCTGGAAAAGGAATTGAAGTCGATACCGTCGATTCAGGCGGGTGGTAGACGGTGAAATTCGGATTGGTCAGACATTTCAAAGTAGATGCTCCGCCGCTGCAGGGCTGGGTGAGCGGCCGTCAGTTCAATGAATGGGTGAGATTGTATGATGCAGCGGATATCCGGACCGTGGAGTGGAATCAGCCTGCAGAACTGTGGGATCATTGCCTGTGCAGTGATCTGCCCAGAGCGGTGGACACGGCCCGCAGCATTTACTCAGGCGGCATTACATTCACGGAGCAGCTGAGAGAAATTGGAGTGGCTGCGGTTAGTGTATCGGGTCCCAGGCTGCCGGTACCCTGGTGGCTGGCTCTCGGACGTCTGTCCTGGATATTCGGTCACCGCTCCCAGCCAGAGAGCAGGCGGACAACCAGTCAGCGCGTGAAAGCGGCTGTCGATCTCCTGGAGTCAGTACCGCAGCGCTCCGGTGTGCTGATCGTCACGCATGGCGCTTTTATGAAGCAGCTGGAGCGGGAATTGCGGCGCAGATCCTATCAAGGGAAGCGGATGGGACATCCGCGAAATGGGCAGCTTTATACATATGAGAAGGTAGAAAACTAAATGAAAGCGGGATGCATAAAATGGTCACCATTAAGGAAATTGAAGCGGATTCTCTTGAGGCATTAAATGAGCTGTACAGTGAATTGATAGGCCATAGAACAGATCAAGTGAAGCTGGTTGAAGCTTTTAACAGGGTAAAGGCAGATAGCCGGTACATCTTGCTCGGCGCATACGTGGACGGGGAACTGCTCGGCTCCTTGATGGGGATCGAATGCCAGGATCTCGTCGGAGACTGCCGGCCGTTTATGGTGATCGAGAATGTAGTCGTATCCTCCCGCACCAGACGCCAGGGTCTCGGCAAAAAGCTTATGACTGCCATTGAGCAAGCCGCCCACGAGAGAAACTGCTATTACATTATCCTCGTCTCCGGTGAGCAGCGTAAGGAAGCGCATGTCTTCTATGAGTCGATGGGCTACCGGGATGAAAAGGTAGAAGGGTACCGCAAGCATCTAAGCTCACATTAACATGAGGGAGGGAGGGCTGTGTGGGCATGTTTTGAATTTATCTTCAAAAACCGAAAAGACTCCGACCTCTATAGGCGGAGATGAATCGGCGGTTTTTAACTATTCAGCGAACATACGTGCTATACTGTAAAAAATACTACAAAAGGGGGTGTCGCACATGATCGTTCATCAAGCGTATAAATACCGCATCTACCCGAATACCGAGCAACAGCAACTCATTCGTCAAATGTTTGGCTGCTGCCGCTTTGTGTTCAATCATTTCCTGGAAGAGTGGAACCAAACCTATGCCGAGACAGGCAAAGGGTTGTCCTATCAGCCCTGTGCGACACAGCTCCCTGTCCTAAAAACCCAATATGACTGGCTCAAAGAAGTCGATAGTATTGCTTTACAGTCCGCCGTTCGGCATGTGGCAGATAGCTTTGACCGCTTTTTCAAAAAGCAAAATCAAGCGCCTCGCTTCAAAAGCCGGAAGCATCCAGTACAAAGCTACACCACGAAATTCACGAACGGAAATATCGCCATTGAAGGCAACCGGTTGAAGCTTCCCAAGCTCGGCTGGATGCGTTTCGCCAACTCCCGGAAGCTGGAGGGTCGTATACTGTCCGCTACGGTACTGCAAAACGCCAGCGATAAGTATTTTGTCTCTCTGGTTTGCGAGGTCGAAAAGACCCCACTCCCACAAGCAGATGCGCATATCGGCATTGACTTGGGGCTTAAGGAATACGCGGTGTGCTCAAGCGGCGAGCATTTTGCCAACCCCAGGTTTTACCGTCAATACGAGAAAAAGCTTGCGCTGTGGCAGCGGCGTTTGGCGAGACGCACACCAGGGGGCTCCAACTGGAAGAAAGCCAAGAAACACATTGCTTGTATTCACGAACACATTGCAAATTCCCGGAAGGATTTTCTCCACAAGATGACAACGAAGCTGATCCGTGAGTGCCAAACGATCAGCATCGAACAGCTGCGTGTGGCGAATATGATTCAAAATCCCAAACTCTCCAAGTCCATCGCTGATGCGTCCTGGGGCGAATGGGTGCGACAACTCACGTATAAAGCATCCTGGTATGGACGAACCCTCCGGGTTGCCGGCACCTTCGAGCCGACCAGTCAGCAGTGCCACGTATGCGGCATGATCCATCCCGAAGTGAAGAACCTCTCGATTCGAGAATGGACATGTGTAGCTTGCGGAACACACCATGATCGGGATGAAAATGCGGCTCATAATATCAAACAGGTAGCGGTATAGCTATTACCTATAAAAATAAAAACGTAGAACTGCGAGAACGCAGGGATCGCTTGCCCATAAGAGGAGGTTGCTCCTCTGTTCGCAAGAATCCACCCCTTCAAGCGTCAGCTAAGTGGTGGAGATTCAACTTTGATGCAATCACAGATACTCTCTGGGAAAACCGCAAGAAGCGAAAGAAGAATTAAGAATATCCCGCCAGCCTGCAGAGGCTGGTTTTTTTCGCTTAGGCATAGAAAAAACGACTCCAATATGGGGCCGTTAATCATTACGTTTGTTGATTTTTACTTTTTTGCTGACTTCATCATTAAACCTACGATGACTGATAATATTGCATAAACTATCGCCCAAATGAAAAAGGACTCATTGAAGACGGTAAAAGTTAGTGCTGTGAAAACAATAAAAGTTAATAACGGCATTACGAACCATCTTCTAATCAACATAAAACCAACAATTGAAGTGACTATAACGATTATAGGACAGATTACAAAAACCAAAAGCAACGGATTCACTCCTCAATATAAAATATTCTATAATTATATACTTTTTCCTGGAAGATGCTGTATGACAAGTATAATTATTTTTTCCATGCCATGCCGGTTCTGCTATATGTTAAACTGTCTGCAAGTGTGATGAATTTAACATTATTGGAGGGGTTGGATGGAGACGTTTTTCCGTTATAACTGGATGGTTCGCGAGCAGTGGTACAAATGGTGTGAGGAGATACCGGAAGAGGAACTGCTGAAGCCGCGTACAGGCGGCGTTGGCGGGATATTGAAGACGCTGTTTCATATTGCTGATGTAGAGTGGAGCTGGATCATGGTGATGGAGGGCAAGCCGGATTTTCAAGAGGATTTCGCCCGGTACAGCAACCTTCAAAAGGTACGGGAGCTGGATGCAAAGTTTCGTCCCGAGGTGGAAGACTTTGTGCTGGCCTGGCATGAAGGTCTGGAGCGGAATGTTTTTGCAGATGAGCGCAGTGACGGCTCAGTGGTTACCGATGCCTGGGGCGAAATTATGCGCCATGTTATCGCTCATGAAATTCATCATACCGGGCAGCTCTCCGTCTGGGCCAGAGAGCTCGGGAAGCAGCCTCCTTCTGCCAATGTGATCGGCAAAGGGCTAGCGGACAGCCTGCCGGGCTTATGGAATTGAACTTAAACTCTGAAAGTCCGTCCGCTCATCGCCCCCTTCGGCCACTGGAATGACCAGGCCAACTGTCCTTGGAGGCTCTACAGCTCCGGCGGGAACCATAGATGGCGCAGGTCGACCCAGCCCTGGCTGTTGAAGGTTACACCTCGCACGGATGGAAGGTAAGCCGTTTCGGTGGGCTTTTCGTACAGGATATGCAGCTGATGATCGCGGATCAGGCTGTCTTCGATGATCTTGAAGCCCTCGGCTCTGGCCTGGAAATGCGGCTCACGGGAAATGAGGCTTAGCCGGCCTTCGATATCGGCCCGGGTACGCGGCTCGATATGCTGCGCAAGCGTCAGATACAGGTCGAACAGCCGGAGCTGTTCATCCTGATCACGGAGCAGGGAGAAAACAATCAGGTCGGCTTGCAGGCGGACCGGGCCTTTGAATTCCTCCGGGGAGACGGTCAGTACCGTGCAGGTATAACCCTGGCGCTTCAGCCTTGCGGCAACGGATTCGGCATCACCGGAATATTGCGGGATCGTGGCAATTTGCAGCGCTACCGGATGAGGCTCTGGCTGCTGTGGTCCATGCGTCTCCACATCCGCGTTCAAACAGGATACAATGTCTGCCCGAAGAAGGGGATCGCTTAGCGGTCCTTTTTTTTTCGTATTGAAGGTCACAAATTTCCGCACAGAGGACTCGGAATGAATCCGGCTCCAGGCCGAAGGGTCAGAGACAGAAGGATTCGTAACAATGTGGAAGCCGGAGCTTGTCTCCGGAGAAGAATTACTTATCCCCCACGGTACATAGAGAATTTCCACCCGGTCCAGATGGGCGCGGCCCTGAAAATAATACGGGAATACCTCCAGTACGCAGGAATCCTCATGCATCTCCGCTACCTTGAACGGTCCGGTGCCTGCCGGTCTGCGCCCGAAGCTGCTCTCACCCTGGCTTTCCAGATCTCTTGGAACGACAGCTGCCCGGCTCGTGCACAGGAAAGGCAGGAAGAGCTCATTGGGTTTCTTGAGCAGAAATCGCACCGTGGTAGCGTTCAGGGCTTTCACTTCCTGAATCTCTTTGAAAATAGAGTTGTACAGCATCCGGTGCGACGAAGTCATCATCCGTTCGAAGGAATAGACCACATCTTCGGCAGCCAGCACCTTGCCATGATGGAAGAAGACATCCTTGCGCAGATGGAATGTCCAGCTGGTGCGGCTGTCATCTACATCCCAGGCATGGGCGAGCCCGGGAAGGATGTCGTCCCGTTCACCGCCGCGTCCAACCAGCCCGTCGAACACATGGCTGGACACGAAGGACTCCGCCAATAAATTCATGTACAGCGGATCAAAGGTATGGAGCTGCTGGTTGACCGGCAGCCGTAAGCTGTCAATCCGTTTGTCGCTGCGGATCTCGAAGTGATGGCCGAAGTAGGACATCAGCCAGCCCTGCAGGGAATCCTGCAGCGAGGAGGAACGGGCATGTCCGCGGATGCCCTCCATGGCGCTGCGGATATCTCTGCTGCTGATCGCCTGCTTCATGGATTGCAGGGCGATTGTCTCGGAATCCGTGAGAAACTTCAGGGAGGACCGGCGGCCCCGCCCCCGGCTGGGCGTCCAGACGATCCAGCCCTGCTCCGACATTTTATTGATAACATGCAATGCATTGCGGTGGGTGCAGCCCAGAGTTAAAGCCAGTTCATCAAGGGTGACCAAGATTTCCGCCGCCCCCCCATGATGGGAGTGCAGCTTCAGAAATTGGCTGTGCAGTTTCATTGTCGGCTCTTCCTTTCTTAAAATAGGAAATATAAACTCATTTCTTTCTCTTTTTCTTCTTATTTTATCAGCTAAAATTGGGATAAGAAAGCAAGAAAATGGGGGGATTTACCATGGGGGATGAAAATACGGTTACAGCAATGCGGCCGCTTTACGCATTAATTGCTGCATTTCTGCTGGCTGACGTGCATCAGTATCTGTTCTACGGCCAGAAGGCAGGCGTTTCTGTACCGATTTTTGTATGCCTGCTCTATATCTTTGTACTTTATGTTGCCAAGGATAGGTTGCGTAAGAACACGTGGTTCAGCTATGTTTGGCTGGGAGCGATATTTCTGCTCTCCTTGACATACGCACTGTTTGCAAACTGGTTTTTCTTCGGGCTGAATTTCCTGGTGATTCCGGCGCTGATTTTCTTACATATGACCTATATGCTGAGCTATCGCGTTCCGTCTTGGAGCAGGTTAGCACTGATTGGGGCTGCGGCCGAGCACTTTTTTGCCCAGAGCCTGCGGCATTGGTCTACGGTGTTTAAGATTATCCAAAAAGCAGGAGGCAGGAATCTGCAAGGGGAGCGCAAGCAGGTGCTGGTCAAAGTGCTGGTTGGACTGCTCATCTCCTGCCCGCTGCTGCTGATTGTAATCTCACTGCTCTCTTCAGCCGACGGTGTATTTCATGAGATACTGGCGGACGTACCGGCGCTGCTGGAGCGGATCTCATTCAGTGAGGGCTTAGCCCGTGTCTTATGGATCATTCTGCTCGGAATGGGACTGTTCGGTTTTGCCCAAGGGTTCGCCGATCCTAAACACTATGACTGGAGCGTGCCGCCACTGGACGGCGAGCCGGTCCGTGAACCCTTTACCTTTTCCATTGATCCGGTAATTATCACCACAATCCTTGTGTCGATCAATACCGTGTATGTGTTGTTTGTAAGCGTGCAGTTTTCATATTTGTTTGGTGCATGGGATGGGGTTTTGCCGGAAGGCAGCACGTATGCTGATTATGCCCGGAGCGGATTTTTTGAGCTGATTCTGGTTACAGCCATCAACTTTGCGATTTTGCTCTTGTCGCTGCTGTCCGTAGGGGAAGTGAAGAAAACGCTGAAAAAGATGATTAACATCCTGCTCTATACCTTGGTCCTGTGCTCCATGGTCATGTTGTATTCTGCCTACTCCCGTCTGGCGCTGTATGAGGAAGCGTACGGCTACACCTATATCCGCTTTCTCGTGCACGCCTTTATGATCTTTCTCGGTTTGCTGCTGGTCATTGCGGCGGTGCGGATTAGCCGGGTGAACTTCCCGCTGGCCAAATGTTATATAGTGCTCGGTCTGCTTGCGTACGTGCTGATGAATTATATTGGGATGGACGGGATCATTGCCGGCAGAAATATGGAACGGTATGAGGCCAGCGGCAAGCTGGATGCTGCCTATTTGAGCGGATTGTCCTGGGATGCGGTCCCGAAGCTGATTGAATTCAGCAAGAAAGAGAATGGGCTGCTGGAACAGAACCTGCGTGACAAATGGCAGAACAACACAACTGCTGAACAAGAATGGCCGTCCTTCAATGTATCCAAACACCGGGCGCAGCAGGCTCTGGAGCGATATTTTACGGAATAGACGCTTTATTTTGAAATCGGGGACGGGTTATACTCTACTATATATTGTGGTACATTGAAGCCAGCATGAGGTCAAGGAGGAAGCACGGAATGAACACAATATTGGATCTTGAGGCTGTCCGTACACTGGCCGGGAAGAACGGGCTGGAAGAGATGTTCAGCACTGAGGTCATTGAAAGAATGGAGCTGCGGCGGTACGGCGACGGGGAGGCGGTCTGCTCGGTCGGAGACCGGCTGGAGAGCATGTTCATCCTAGTCCAAGGGAAGCTCAAAATCCACACGCTGCTCCCCAACGGAAAATCGATGCTGGTGCGGTTTGCCAAACCGATGTCCGTGATTGGGGACGTGGAGCTGCTGCGGCAGTATCCGGTTAAAAATGAGGTGGAGTCCGTCGGCGACAGCCTGCTGCTGGTGGCCGGCAGAAAGCTGCTGCTGAAAGAAATGGAAGAGAACACGGCGCTGCTGCGTTTCCTGGTCGGAGAGCTAAGCCATAAGCTGTATACGCTCGGTCAGACCTCCGCGCTGAATCTGCTCTACCCGGTGGAGAACCGGTTTGCCAGCTATCTGATGTCCATGTTCGCGGACAGCGTCGGCGGGCATCGTGTGGAGGAGCTCCGCACAGCAAGTCTTACGGAGACGGCGGATTTGCTCGGAACGAGCTACCGCCATCTGAACCGGATTGTGCGGCGGTTCATTGAGGATGGCATCATTGAACGCAGACAGGGCCGTTTGAGTGTGCTGGATGAAGCTAAGCTGGCCCGGCTTGCGAACGGGAATTTATATGAATAAACGGGATTGGAGAGAGCGGAATGGCATTGGAATGGGTTGTTTTGAATCTGTCAATAAAACGGTAGTACAAGCAAATCGCTTTTCGGTGATTTGCTTAATGTACAGTTATCCTCTGATTTGACAAGGACATCATCTTCGATACGCACTCCGCCAACCCCTTGAAAATATAATCCCGGCTCGATCGTCATAATGGTATGCTCTGCAAACTTATGCTCCGACCGGGAGCTGATATAAGGGGCTTCATGAATGTCCAATCCGATGCTGTGACCGGCGCCATGGGTGAAATGGGCATTCATTCCTTCACGGATAAAGGGAGCCCGGATGATCGAATCCAGCTCCTTGCTTTTCATTCCGGAACGGATTGCGCGAAGTCCTGCTTTTTGTGCCTCCAGCACCAGATAATAACTATCGTCAAGTCGTGAATCTGGCTGACCTACGGCAATGGTTCGGGTGATGTCGGAAACGTAACCCTCGTAAGTTGCTCCAAAATCTAAGATCACCGTGTCGCCCCGCTCGATTTCTTTATGGCTGGCCTCACCGTGGGGATAGGAGGAGCGGATACCGGATGCCACGATGGTGGGGAAGGCCGTCTTCTCCGTTCCGCTTCATGAAGTATTCCATTTCTGTCGCCACATCGAGCTCGGTAACTCCCGGACGAATGTAGTTGAGAATATGCATAAAGGTCTTATCAGCTATACGTACGGCTTCCAGGGTACTTCGAAGCTCTTCTTCATCCTTGACCTCGCGGAATTTCTCCACCCAGCCTGTTACAGCCCACGTGTCCGCTTTGACCAAGGATTTGAACTGTCGTTACGATTGATAAAATTGCTGATCATTTCAAATACAACAAAAGCTATCTGTCGAGAATTTACAAAGAGAATACCGGGATCGGAATCTCCGAGCAAATCATTACCTTTCGATTGAAGCATGCCAAAAAGTTGCTAACGGAAACAGATTTGAGCATTGTGCAAATTGCCTCGGAGGTGGGTTACGAGGATTCAAAATATTTCATGCGTTTGTTCAAAAAATATGAGAGCATCACCCCCACCCAATACAGGAAAACATTTTTTAACAAGCATTACAATAAAAAATGAAGAGAGCCATAGTTGTGTTGTCCACTTAACCTAATACTCGGGAAGAGCTAAAGATATATGATCCGCTGGGCTATTCCTTTTTCGACTCAATCTATCCTGACCGGGCATTCCCGAAACCCTGGAGCAGCACGTCCAATAAGTTTTCCGTTCAAGACCTGCTGCCTGCTGCGGAGTGAAAACGAGCAAATATAGTTAAACAAAGTGGAAAATCCCAATTAAGTGAGCTGGTTAAAGTGCATGAGTTTGTAGTACGAGGGAAAAAGGGCTGTTTTGTACAAATCACGATAGAAGAGGCATTCGATTTTCCGAACATGACAAGCCATTTTGGTGGATATGATGTTAGAGGAATTGTAGAAATTAAGAGTGGGAACTATTACCTCAAGGGTCAGTTGTGGTTCTCAACAGGTGAAGTGTACCAGTTCTACGATCAGTTGATACGGTGTATGGCTGATTTAGACGGGATTGCAGCATTGATAAATTCTGAAGTGAACCTAAAGCTAGAAGTTAAGTTTAACAAGCGAGGGCAGGTCATCATTGAAGGTTACTTCAAGGAGTTTGCACACGAGGGCAATGAGTTAATATTTGAAATCGAAAGCGATCAAAGCTTTTTTGTGGAGACGCTCGACGGATTGAAACAAATCGTTAACCACTATGGGGATATGAAAGGAATATGTCCTAAGTAGCCATTAAACTAACGGGCAGGATAGTTAAAAGACCGAAAGACTGATTTTATAAGCAAATCTGTAATAACACTCTCCTTTTAGCTATTTTTTTCCCGTATAAGGACATTTGGAACAAGACGAGTATAAATTAGTTCCCCAATAAGCTCTACGACGATTGTTTGCGTTACGATCACAGCTGACACTAGCGCATTGATAGGTTCCGTAAGAGCCAGTGCAACGGGAAGAACGACAAGGGAGTTACGAGTTCCAGCACTAAAAATAAGAGCGCGCCCTGCCCCTGTATCTAGACGGAATATACGAGAAACGATAGAGCAATAATCGGTATAATAATCATACACCCTATATATACAGGAATCACTTGGGCAATAAAATTAAAAGAGGTGTAAAGTTTAGCAATTTGAGAAGCAATGACAACAAATTGAGTTACTGCCATTAAAGGCACAGGGAGCCATACTGCATCATCAAGGAGTCATTCCCCACGAGGTTGCTGTCTTGCCCACCACTGTGAAAGTAAAGCAAGAACCAAAGGTAACACAATAAGTCCAAAAAATGCTTCGAGAAACGGTCCAACACTCACAATATTTGCCGTCTGAGTACCCATAAAAAGCCAAAGATAAATGGGCAATAGAATTTATTTTTTTAAAACCACCTTAAAGGAGGAATGAACAGATGATTAAAAACCTAAAAACCAAGTTTTCCTGCGAGATGCGCTTCAAATTACGATGGTCTTCATTTCTGCCGGCGACGATTCTGGCCATGGCTGCAGCATTTGTCATCGTGCTACCCGTATGGGCGGACAAATCTGAAGCCCTCGCTACATCTGTTAAAAACGACATTAACATCACGATTAACGGAAAAGTGGTAAAGACGAAAACACCTTCTTTCCTAGACCAAGGTGCGGTTTATCTGCCTGTCCGGGATATCGGGGAACTGCTCGGAACCTTGGTGTCCTGGAACACACAGGCCAAAACGGTGACGATGAGGTATCCGGAACTCACGGTAAAAATTCCCTTCGGCTCGACCAGCGCAGCCGTAAATGGGCAGCCAGTCGCTCTGTCCACGCCCCTCCGAATGGTTGATGGGCGTGTGTATGTACCGCTGCGCTTTTTCTCGGAGGCTGTTGGAGCAGAAGTTAAATGGGAGGCGGCCACACATAACGTACGCATGACGAAGCCGAACGATTACCTCAAGCTGAACCCGTTTGCGATATGGTTGAATCATACGACCCATGACCTGTATATGGGCAAAGACGAACAGTCCGATGTACTTTCTATCGGCAAGTTGGATGCGCAGTTGCAGGGTACGGTTTTTGTTCAGCCTAGCAAGCAAGGTAAGAATACGGTGCTGACATTAGTGGACAGATTTGCAAGTCCCCATCCTCATTATGAAGTCTACACTCTTCTGATCCGCGATAACCGGATCGTCGAGCAGAAGCATGCGTCGTATGACCAACGGTATGAGCCAAATACGTCGTATTATCAGGTCTATGATCCAAACGGCTGGATTGATTATACGGTGCTGACGGACGGCAAGATCGTGTTGGTATATAACGATGATGGGAAAGTCGTCTCAACGTATGATCTGGCGGAGCTGACCCAGCAGGACGACGTGTTCGGCGTCCAGGCTGTGGGTACCGATTTTCTGGTAGTCCGACCCAACCGCAGCGGCCTGCTGACACTTATCGACCTGAAAGACAACTCTACTGTGGTCCTGGCAGATAAGCTCCTGACAGGAAAAGATTTGGCATATGCCCATGACAACCAGACGCCATATCCTGGGGATTCGTTGAGCTTTGGTGGGGACGTGGGGCACGGCGTTTTGGATTTCGATTATCTCAGTCCGTTCCAAAACAACAACAGCCAATCAGAACGACTGTCCTACGAACGACCGTCTTATGAAGAAGAACGAAAGGCGCTTCCCAAGGAGCGCAGCTTTCAGGAGATGGCATCCTCATGCTCTACCGATACGGTCGTGTCTGTAGATATTCAGGATGGGGATCTCATGTATAAACCGCTGATCGGAACGAATAAACAGGATCAGGAAGGGATCCGTACGGTTTGCCGCATCCTAAGGAAAATCACCGCAGAAGGCGTTGAAGTTACGCTGCCTCGGACATTTCCGGTAACGTTCTTCCATGGAATGTCAGTAAATTTTTCTACCGGCGATTCGGTCAGCATTTACAGAGCATCCGGGGATAAGCTGGCCATGGGTTCCGAGCTTGGTGGAAAAAACATATTTCTTAGCAATGCCCAAACCATCAAGGAGTTTGAGCGCCTGAAAGTACTGCCTAAGCAATGAATGATCTGGATATATGTTGGAGCCCTACAGTACTCCGAATAAACGATCGCCTAAACAAGCCGGGATTTGTCCGGCTTGTTTTTTTATGGTCGATTTAGAGGGAAATAATCAAAACCCTGTATGTAAAAATAGGACATCCGAGTAATTCAGATTATGATATTGCCATTCCTGCTCATCGATAACGGACTTCTCTACGCGGTTTTGGCCAAATTGGTATGCTTGGATCGCAGGCGGCTACAAGAACCGCGGCTTCTTGTGATCGGCTGCTTTTTCTAAACTAACGGGCAGGATAGTTTAAGATTATCCGCGGTGAACCGTATCACAAATAGAGGCAAGTTTTCTCGCTTATGAAATGTTAATATGAGTAGTAAGATATAAGTTTTTTGGACGCCAAAAAGGAGGAAACGTAAAATGAGCCAAAAGCATGGAATAGACATGCTCGAGGAGTTGCGTTCTGAACTAATCGGATATTGTTATCGGATGATGGGGTCCATTTTTGAAGCGGAAGATGCGGTGCAGGATACGCTGCTTCGCGCTTGGCAGAACTGGGACCAGATTAGGCAGAATTCTTCCCGTAAAGCTTGGATGTATCAGATTGCCACTAATGTTTGTTTGGATAGGTTAAGGAGTGCAAAGCGTCGGGCACTTCCGATGGATCTCTCAGAACCCGCGTCTATTATTATGGAACCAAGGGACAGCTTGCCCCGAAGTTCGTGGATCTGGCCGGCCCCCGATAACGTTGGTGACCCGGCCAATATCGTGGTTAGCAGAGAAACCATTCGATTATCTTTTGTTGCGATCCTGCAAATATTGCCGCCCCGGCAACGCGCCGTACTGATCCTGCTTGATGTCTTCCGATGGTCGGCGAATGAGGCAGCGAATGCGATGGGGATGACCACGGCAGCCGTCAACAGCGCTTTGCAACGGGCTCGCTCGACGATCGCTCGGTCGAATCTTCGGTCCGAAGAATTACAAGGGGGAGATGTTCAGGCAGATCAACAAGTGCTTGCAAGTTATATGGAAGCTTTCGAACAGTACGACATCGATGCATTGTTAGCATTATTCCACGAGAACGGTAGCTTGTCGATGCCGCCATTTAAGATGTGGGTTCGTGGCAGCTCTAATCTGTCTTCATTCTACAATACAACACGCAGCCATTGTTTGGGTTCCAGATTGCTGCCGATTCGGGCTAACGGGGATAGTCCAGCTTTTGCTCAGTATGTACCCACCGGAAGGGATGGGCTGCTGGCTCCGTGGAGCATTCATATTCTAGAGATAGAACAGGATAAGATCGCTCATATCCATTATTTCATTGACTCCGATTTATTTGTTCGATTTGGATTGCCTACAGGTTTGGACGCGAAGCAGGATTTTTCAATATAGCGATGAGTTTACGGTGGCCGGATCGTCTATACTTATGAACCACATTGAATCAAATCAAAATTTAAGGAGGAACAATCTTATGACGGTAAAACTTACCCCTTATATTACTTTGGAGGGCCGGGTAAAGGAAGCAATTCAATTTTATGAACAAGCCATCGGTGCAGAAATCCTCTCCATGGTGACTTACGGTGAAATGCCGGACATGCCTGGTACGTTCACTGACGATCTGAGTAATCTTGTAGCGCACGCCAAGTTAAAGGTCGGAGTAACGGAACTCATGTTATCGGATGCTCCAGGCGGTTCGCCTAGTGAAAACGGGAAACGGGTCACCATCTGCATTACAACGAATGAAGTAGAAGAATCAAAACGGATTTATGAAGCCTTGCGGCAAGAAGGTCAGGTCAATATGCCGTTTAAAGAAGAACCTTTCAGCCCTGGGTTTGGCGATGTAACGGACAAATTCGGCGTGACTTTTCAAATTTATACTGAAATTGAAGACTAAATTACGGATAAAGAGTTGCACAAGATGATGGTGCGACTCTTTTTTTTGTAAAGCTTGGATTTGTGTCGAAACCATCCGTGTTGTGCATAGTCGATTAAATCTTATTGTTGGGCATCGGCCCAAGCGCCCTTTCCGCGAATGCATATGATGATTATGCCTAATCATTGAAAGGAGCGATCACATATGGGGTTTTTTCCAACACCGGGGACCGGCGGAGGATTTCCGGGGTTCCCGGGCGGACCTGGCGGACCTGGCGTGCCGGGAGGACCGGGGCTTCCGGGAGGTGCACCGGGAGGCGTTCAAGCGCCGACGGCTCCTCCACCGCAATTCGTACCGCAAATGCCAGCTACCGCTTTTGCCATCGACCCCGGGGGAATCAGACGATGCCTGTTCCGTAACACATACATTTGGCTGAACAACGGCGAGCAATTCTGGTTCTTCCCGGTATTCGTCGGGCGTAATTCTATTGCAGGGTTCAGATGGACTGGTTTCTTCTGGGCGTACTTCGGCATTGATTTGAATCGGATTAGCTCGTTCACATGCTTCTAAGGCAGATAACAAAGAGAACAGCCTGCGGCTGTTCTCTTTGTTGTGCTAACGGATACGATTGTTGAACAAAGCGAGGGAAAAGAAAGAGCCATTCCACAAAAGGATGGCCCTAAAACTTGCCGTTAGAGACAGCGCGGTGAACCGTACCCTAAGTGACGCAAAATTTTGGAGTAGACATTGAACAGATTCTTATCCATAGATATATAAAGATTTATTGCTCTGGTCTACTGGAGGATGGCAGCGACGAAAAAAAGCCCCTTCAGAATAAAAGGGCTTTTTCCGCTCGAGATCTGAAATATGCTAAGCTCAAAGTTTTGTTCGTTCCGCCAGTTTCGTAATCGATTCGATGTCATGATCGGTTAAGTGATTGAGGAAGTGTGTCCGGATGGCCTTCGATACAATGGGAAGAGTCTCATTCAAGGCGGAGTGCCCGGCGGACGTAATGAGAACTTGAACACCACGCTCCGTGTCTAATGGTTTCCTTAGAACAAGGCCCCTTTTTTCCATCCGCGTCAAGTGGTGAGATAGCCGAGTCTTATCCCAGCCCATCGAGTCGGCAAGTTCTTGTTGGCGCATCTGGCCGTCCCTCGATTGGGCCAAACGATCCAAAATTCCAAAGTCCCCCTCGGACAGTCCGGTCTGATCGGACATATCTTTGACCACACGTCCAAAGATCCGCTTAAAGGAGCCCTTCCACATATTCCATATTTGCATTTCATCATCGTTCAGTTCGTTAGTCTCCATAGGCATATCATAACACGGTTGACACATCAACCACAAGATGGTAAAGTGACCCTAGGTTGACGTGTCAACCAATAAAGATAAAGGATTGGTGAAGCTCAATGGAATATGTGAGACTTGGCAGAACGGGATTGGAAGTTTCAAGGCTAAGCCTTGGAGGGATGAGCTTCGGAGTGCCGGAGCGCGGAAACACACCATGGGCACTGAATGAAGAACAAAGCAGACCGATTATTAAAAAGGCGGTTGAGTTGGGAATCAATTTCTTTAGTAGCGCGAATATGTACTCCGACGGAACAGGAGAAGAAATTCTCGGCCGTGCATTAAAGGATTTCTCCCGTCGCGATGAAGTCGTAATTGCCACGAAGGTGTTCGTTCCAATGCGCAAAGGCCCGAACGCGATGGGCCTCTCCCGCAAAGCGATCATGGCCGAAATTAATAAAAGTCTGTTACGGCTTGGGACAGACTACGTTGATTTGTACCAAATCCACCGTTGGGATTCTAATACGCCGATTGAAGAGACCATGGAAGCCCTTCACGATTTGATTAAGGCGGGCAAAGTCAGATACATTGGAGCATCCTCTATGCTGGCATGGCAATTCGCGAAAGCCCAGCATGTCGCGGAACGTAATGGCTGGACACGATTCGTCTCTATGGAAAATAGACTTAACTTACTTTATCGGGAAGAAGAAAGAGAAATGCTCCCCCTTTGCAAAGATGAGGGAGTGGGCGTCACCCCTTACCTGCCCATGGCTGCGGGGCGCTTAACCCGGGATTGGAATGAACAGACCTCAAGATCCGAGAAAGACCAGGTTGCAAAGGTTTTGTTTGCAAGAACGGAAGAGGCGGACCGCAAGGTTGCGGAAAGAGTGGCAGAGGTTGCCCGGAATCGGGGGCTTCCACGCGCACAAATTGCCCTTGCTTGGGTGCTGCAAAAAGAAGAGGTCACAGCCCCGATTATCGGTTCGACCAAGATCAGCCATCTCGAGGATGCCGTTTCAGCGTTGTCGGTCAAATTGACACCTGAAGAAATTACCAGCCTAGAAGAGCTCTATGTACCGCATCCCCTTGTATAAATCGTGTAATACCTAACCATTCGTAGCGAAGAGAGTCCTAAAAAGGGACTCCTTTCGCTTTTAAGGTGTTACGGGGAACTGTAACATATGAATTAGAACAGGCAATTGAACTAAAGGGAAACGATAGCTCCATAACAATAAGGCAGCCGAGAACATCGGCTGTCTGTTCAATTAACGTACAGTTACACGTAAGGTTATGATAGAATATGTCTTTCTTTTAAGGAACAATCCTAATTCTAATAGTATTAAACCAATGTTATCTGCATTAAAGTTTAAATCGTTGTACTGTATGCTAGAATGGAGTTGTGGAAGTATATCTTGATTTGTAACCGTAATCCGGCTGAATTTGCTCCTAAATTAATTAAATGTTGTTATTATCTGATACAGGAGAATGTAAATATGACTTTAAAAGAAGTTTGTGAAAGTATTTGTTTACCGGAACAAATGAAAAGAAAAGTGCTTGGCTTTGCAGGCGGATTCGATGAGGAAACATTTAAACCTCTTTCTACTGCCTTGTATGATCCGTTTGCCTGGGAAAAGGGAGTTAAAGAAATAATAGGTGTTCTGGGAGAGGATCCAGATGGGAGCAAAATGCTAGCTTTTATGCTTGTACATGCAGTAAAGGCACATAAGGAATACGAAAAAAGAGGAATCAGCGAGACAATTTTTACGGATACGATGAAGTTCTGTACCAGATTCATTATGGAACATTACAAGGTGTATGGGACATATGCATTCACGTGGGGATGGTGGTTTCCTAGACAGATTTCACTTCATGAATTCCGAATCGGTGCACTTGAATACGAAATGATTGAGCAGAAAGAAAAGAAAATAATAAATATACATATCCCTGCTGATGCGGATATGAG
Organism: Paenibacillus sp. FSL H3-0321; assembly: GCF_038002865.1. Taxonomy (NCBI): domain Bacteria; kingdom Bacillati; phylum Bacillota; class Bacilli; order Caryophanales; family Paenibacillaceae; genus Paenibacillus; species Paenibacillus sp. FSL H3-0321. The sequence goes on from NZ_JBBODH010000001.1 coordinate 7,312,728, forward strand.
GCGAGAGAGTTTGCGAAAGTCATATGAGGATGCTAGGGGATTTTTCGCAAAATATTATCCGGAGTATGGACAGTCGGATATGGTATGTGATTCCTGGCTGCTTTCTCCAGTCCTTGCTAGGCTGTTGTTAGAGAGTTCGAATATAGTCGGTTTTCAGAAGGCATTCGACTTGATAAGTGTAGATGATGCGAATGACAGCTCTATCAGATGGGTTTATGGAAGAACTGATATTCCAATACACGAACTTTCTGAACATACATCTTTACAGAAAAAAATCAAGGTTTGCCTGATGGAAGGCGGCAGCATCGGCGCAGCCTGCGGAAGACTGCAGGAAAATCCCTGGAAGGATTGATAGGAGAGGTTTAAGTATTAACTTCCTAGGTGATTTGATAAATTTAGACTGTCTTGAAACAGCATCATTAAGCTACTATGAAAATTCATTGCACCAAAGTGTGGAAAAAGGCAGCACTAAAGAAGACGCAACTCGTTCGTTTTTTTAAAGGGGAGAGCGCCTGAATAGCTTTTTATTGCAGCTTTATATAGATCAAGAGCCTTCTGGTTTAGTGATAGTAATGGAGTAGCCTAGTCCTTCAAGTCTGCGTAAAACATGTCGAACAATGGACTGTTCCCTTTGCTTATCGAAGTAGTCTTCCCCTAGATCAACATACATTTCTTTACGAGTTAGAAGGTAATAGGAGATTCTCAACATGGCATGAGCGACTACAATTCCTGCTCGTTTCCTTCCTTTTCGCGCTGCTGTACGCCTATACAGTGCGCCAAGGTAATTCTTAGATCCTTTTACGGAATGAGCTGCTTCGGTTAAGGCTGATCTCAAATATTTATTGCCCTTTTTGGTTTTAGCCGATTTCCTTTTGCCCGCACTTTCGTTATGGCCAGGAACAAGTCCTGCCCAGGAACACATATGAGCTGCGCTTGGAAACTGTTTTTTAATATCTGTACCGATTTCAGCCAGGATTTGTTCGGCCATTCGTGTTGATATGCCTGGAATTGAGTCTAATCGTTCAATATCTTCTTGGTAAGGATTTACTCGCCGTGCAACTTCTTGATCCAGCATATCAATTTGTTGAGTTAGAAAGTCGATGTGAGTTAGAATGGTTTTTATCATTAGGCGTTGATGGGGGCTTACGTATCCTTGGAGGGCAAGTTCGAGTTCGTCTTTTTTTCGTTTTAGTGTCCGAAGGGCCATGTTGGCCAGTTGCTCAGGATCATCTATACCTTCAGCAATCGCATAAAGCATGTTTTTAGAGGAAACTCCCATAATATCTGAGACAACGGAACCAAGCTTAATATTAGCTCCCTCTAATACTTTTTGGATTCGATTATGCTGTCTGGCACGTTCTTCGATGATACTCCGACGATAACGAACAAGCTCTCTTAACTCACGTTGATTACGGTCTGGAATGAAACTGGCTTTAATCAGTCCGTGGCGAAGGAGTTGGCAAATCCATTCTGCATCTTTAACATCAGTTTTGCGTCCAGGCACAGCTTTCATATGCTGGGCATTAACAACCAGAAATTCGATCTCCTCAGCCTCAATTAAATTTACAATAGGTTTCCAATAAACACTTGTGCTTTCCATGGCGACATGAGTACAGCTGTGCTCCTTAATCCAGTCCACTAACTTAAGAAGAAATACAGTTTTAGTTGAAAATGTTTGAATCTCCTTTCCTTCAGGTGTCATGATGCATGCAGTAATATTGTCTTTATGGACATCCATACCGCACGCCCGTTCAATAATTACATCCACGCCATTCAACCTTTCTACGGCATCATGATTGGAGACTGGTGCAACAACCAGAATAGGATTAATCTACTATGAGTGCTTCCCAGTGGGAGCAACATTCAGTGGTGCACCGTGGTCGTTGGAGTCAGACTAACGGATGGGCTCTAATCGCACCATAGTTCATCGACCTTCCTCTCCCAGCCGTACTTCCAGTATAAAATACCAAGCGAAAATTTTCATTCTCTGTGGTGCAGCGCTGATTTTGCGCTGCATGGTTGGCTAACGGGATAGTACGACAAGTTCTGCTATAAGCACCCGGCGGTGTGAAAAGCAGGAGATTCAAAATTAGGAATCTCAACTTTATAACCGAGGATGGAAATGACGGAACCATGTTTCCCGAAACCATCCCGCCAATACTCCTGCATGCATCATGCCTGACAGAGCATGGGGTGTGAAGTACAGGTGGAGTCGGCAGAACAGAGGCTGAAGCCTCCTCACGGAAAGGTATGCCAATGGATATGCCGCGCGGCTGAAAAACTGGATATGGTGAGAATGTTCATTCTTTTTTTTTGAACTGACGAACTTCCGAATGTACGGGTCTAAAGTTAGAACGTATGGAAACATGCGGGCCATCAAGCGATGGTGTGAGTGGCGTAAAGTAATAATTTTCCCTATGAAATACGCTATGCTGAACAATGGCAGCTTCCAGCTCACAGGCTTAGAGGAAGCACCTACGTCCTGAATGGATAGCTAGGTTGTAAGGGACTTGGAAAGCAAGGCACGTCGCAACAAGGGCTGTTACCCAAGACGGTTGCAATAAGGCACATGCCGAAATGCATTAAGCCTTGTGAGGGCAGGGGCACGACTGATGAATCTTCTGTAATGGGAGTGGAGGAACAGCCCCAAGTCTAATGGAAAGAACGATCATTCTCCAACGTGAATTGCACCGATCGGGTAGGAACGTGGGAACATCACCTCTACAAGGAGGGATGCCACAGTGCAAGCTCTTCGATACTGGGATTACTACGGCATGACGGACACATTCACAGCGTTATACGATAGTGCCTCGAAAAAGGAAGTTTTCCCGCAACTCTACGACATCATCACATCCAGAAAAAACATCCTCCTCGCCTATCGAATGATGAAATCGAATAAAGGATCGCGGACACCTGGAACCGATGGGAAAACCATTACGGATATCCAAAAGCTATCCGAAGACGAACTAGTCCTTGATATCCAATACAAGTTAAAGAACTACCGCCCCAACAAAGTCAGACGGAAGCGCATTGAAAAGGATAACGGCAAATGGAGACCTCTCGGAATTCCGTGTATTTTGGACCGTATCATTCAGCAGTGCTTTAAGCAGGTGCTTGAGCCAATCGCGGAAGCTCACTTTTATAACCATAGCTATGGTTTCAGACCGTTGCGGTCAACTCACCATGCTATGGCTAGAGTGCAATTTCTAGTGAATCATTCGCAACTCCACTATGTTGTCGACATCGATATTCAAGGCTTCTTTGACAATGTAAATCACGGATTGCTGATCAAGCAGCTATGGAACCTTGGCATTCAGGACAGGCGAACATTAGCATGCATCTCGAAGATGCTAAAGGCAGAAATTGATGGAGAAGGTGTACCTTTCAAAGGAGTTCCACAAGGCGGAATCCTCTCTCCTCTTCTATCCAATATTGTCTTGAACGATCTGGATCAATGGATTGCTGGGCAGTGGGAACTGTTTCCCATGAACGAGTCATACAAGACGAGAACAGGAGAATTGTACGCGAAAAAGCGATCTACTCTGAAAGAAGGATACATTGTCCGCTATGCGGACGACTTCAAAGTTCTCTGCCGAGACTGGAGAACTGCCCACAAGTGGTATCATGCTGTTAAACTGTACCTGAAGGAACGCCTGAAACTGGACATCTCCCCGGAGAAATCGCAGATTGTGAATCTGCGCAAACGGGAGTCCGAATTCCTCGGTTTCACCATCCGTGCGACTAAAAAGGGCAACAAACGAGTGGCGCATACCGGCATTAAAGCCAAAAACAAGCGGAAGATCAAAGAAGAAGCCAAAGCGCGCATCAAGAAACTTAGAGCTTCCCCAACCGCACAGAATGCACTGCTGTTCAATAGCTTTGTTCTAGGGATTCATAACTATTTCAAATGGGCAACCCACGTCAACCCCGAGTTCTCACGTCTTGCCTACGATCTACGTGCCTTCATGTTCAATCGTCTCAAACAGATTGGGAAATACGAACACCCTGAAAACCCGCCGCCAACGTACAAGAAATTCTACAGTCGCGGCTTCAGGACATTTAAATTGGCAAACGTGTATTTATATCCTCTTGCTGATGTGAAGACAAGAAATACCATGAGCTTCAGTCAACAGCTGACCCTTTATACAGCAGAAGGAAGAGAGCAAATCCACCAAAAGCTACGGTCAGATTTGCAACACGAAATTGCTTCATTAATGAAATCCCATATCCCAAGTCGAAGTGTAGAGTACATGGATAACCGAATCAGTCGCTACAGTATGAAAATGGGGAAATGCGAAGTTACAGGCATGTATCTTTCTGCGGCAGATGTTCACTGCCATCATTTTGTACCGCTTCATCTGGGCGGCAACGATAAATTCTCTAATCTTCGTATCCTCCAAAAGGAGGTTCATCGGTTAATCCATTCTACATGCAAGCAGACAATTGACGGGCTCATGGCTAAGCTTGGAATAACTGAATCCATGCAGAGCCTGATCAACCAATACCGCACTAAATGCGGATTGGAACCGATCAGTTTTTTTTTTCCAGAACCTAGAGTAACGGGGAACCAATGATCAAGTAGCTTTCATTAGATGGAACGCCGGATGCCGGGAAACTGGCACGTCCGGTGTGGCGCAGGGGAAAAGCCGGAGATTATATCAAACGCTTACCTATTGCAACCATTAGATTAATAAACCAGAGGTAGTTCAGGATTTTATTTCCAGAACAAGACTGCCGCTGGTTTTATATTGGAGTCAGTCTAATACTTCGGACATGTATATGGATAATATATAGGAGGTCCGGTAAACCATTTCATTGGTTTACCGGACCTCCTTATTGCAGAAGCGGGTTGCTTCTAGTCTGCCTCCAAAATAAAAATGCGAGACAGAAAATCGCCTCTTGGCACCTTGGAATGGTAATCACCAGATGTATGGTCATTTAAAACAATGCCGATCTCCATCAATTCATCCCCGAAATAGTCGTATTCACCCAAATAGCCGTATTCGCCCAAATGGGCGATGCGATATTTTTTATGAGGTTCCAGTCCGGCAAGCTTCAATCCCCGATAGCCGTCATTTACCTTCGTAAGAATGCGGTAATAGCCGACGATCGCCTGGCTTCTGTCTCTGGATCGGACCATCCATGCTGTTTCATTACCCTGGAAGGGACTGGCCGATAAAACGTCCCCCGCGTCATGAGACCACGGTACTTTTTCATAAAGGTGATTTGTTCCTGAACGGTCGCTTTTTCTTCATCAGACAGTAGGCTGATATCGAGCTCATAGCCAAAGGTGCCAAAATAGGCGACACTGCCTCGGGTATTCAGGGAAACGCTGCGGGATGTCTGGTGATTGGGTACCGCGGAAACATGGGACCCCATGCTGCTGAGCGGGTATACCATGGACGTGCTGTATTGTATTTTTAACCGTTCGACGGCGTCTGTATTATCGGAAATCCATCCCTGCGGCGAGTAAAATAACATCCCCGGATCAAATCGTCCGCCACCGCTGGCGCATGACTCGAACAAGACCTCAGGAAATTTACTGCTTACCCGTTCGTGCAATTCATATATCCCCAGGATGTATTGATGGTAACCCTTTCCTTAAAAATCACATTCCCTTCCTTGGGAAAACACTTCTGACATAGAGCGGTTCATATCCCATTTCACATAGGAGATATCAGAGTGGGCTAACAGATTGCTGAGGGTCTGATCCAAGTAATCAATGACCTCAGCCTTCGTCAAGTCCAGGACATATTGATTTCGACCCGGACTCACCGTACGGTAGGGGACGGATAATAACCAGTCCGGGTGCTTCTCATAAAGTTTGCTCGCTTTGCTGATCATTTCCGGTTCAAACCAAAGGCCGAATTTCAGCCCCATTGCAGTAATCTTTGAGGCAAGGCCGGAGATGCCGTTGGGCAGCTTGGTCTTGTTGGGGTACCAGTCCCCGAGAGAGGTTGTGTCTGTATTACGTTCGTCAAACCAGCCATCATCCAGAACAAACAATTCGATTCCAAGCTCGGTGGCCGAGCGGGCAAGTCTAAGTATTTTGTCCTCATCAAAATTCATGTAGGTGGCTTCCTAGTTATTGATTAGCATGGGGCGCTCCCTGTCCCTCCAGAAGCCTCGGACCAACCGTGTTTGATACAGCTCGTGGAACACTTGGCTCATCCTGTTCAAGCCTTGTCAGCAAGCCCAAGCTGCAAGCAGAGAACAATATACCTAATCCGTATTTATAAGTGGTGCGAATATGGGTTGCGCGTGTTTTGGTCCACAGCAGACAAAGACGGGGGACAAGGCCAAGCCGAAAATGGTATCAATGGTTCCCACTGATCCTGGAGCAATTTCAATTCCAAAAATATGACGATTGATTTTCTGATCGATAAAAATCGCCACAGTGGAAGTCAACATGGTGGAATTCATGTTCGTATGGCTTTCATCGCTCATGGTTCTTCCTTCTTTCTGCGTATTTCAGAGAACGCTTTCCCTTTTAAAATATAGCAGATTCATTTCTGTAAAACGGTAGCGGATAGTTGGGATAGGTGGACATTTATTACCTATCGCGGAGGTGTCCGTTTCTTTGCTATGCGGCTGAATCGCAAAATCCAACCACCTCCGCACTTTAAGCGAACATTCAGTTCAATCTCAGGTCAGCTTAAGGCTGGGGAGATAGGATAAGGGCAGAGGAAATGTTTAGCAGTACATAGGAAGAGGCGGCCCCGAGCTGCTGGTTACATAACAGATTTAGTGTGGTTGCATCAGCAAAGAATACATACGGATATGGAGGAAATACCTATGTTTACAAAAATTCGCGCAAAAATACTACTTGGCTTCGCAGTGGTCATTCTCGTATTCATCGCCGCAATCGCCGGAAATACCTTGTTTCAAGGCAAGGTTACCATGCTCACCGAGCAGATTAACCGCAATTACAGCAAGCTGACGCTCGTTCAGCAGCTGACGGACAAGATCCGCACAGCGGACGGGCTCGGCGCCAGATATGTGATGAGTAATACAGATGAGGAAAGAACCACCTATCTGACCGCTTATGAGGCAATGGTTCCGGAGATTACCGAGGCGATAACCGTGCTTACGAATGCGGGCCTTAATGAAGCGGAGCTTGCCGGGATTACGAGTCTCGAGAGTGAATGGAGTAACTATTTGACCGTGCTGGAAAATGCTTTCGCTTTAGCCAAGGAAGGAAATTTCCCGAATGCGCAAAAGAAGTTCACGAATCTTTCGCTGGATACGATTATTGATTCGCAGCTGGTCTTCGAGAATACGCTGAATGAGGAGATCCAGCATGCGCAAAGTCAGTCCGCAGAGCACCGCAGCTCGGCCATGGGCATCAGCTTTGGCGTGACGGGCTTGTCGGTTCTGCTGGCTATTTTCATCGCACTGCTGCTGTCCGGCAAGATTATTAAACCGATCCGTGATGTAAATAAACAACTGCAGGAGATTGCCGAAGGAGATGCCGACCTGACCCGCAAGCTGACAGTCCGGACCAAGGACGAGATCGGTGATCTGGCACTTGCTTTCAATAAAATGACGGATAATCTCGGGCTGATCATCGGACAGGTGAGCCAATCTGCGGATGGTCTGGCGGCTTCTTCCGTCAAGCTTACCTCCGACAGCGGGCTGACAGCCGAGGCCACGGAACGGATCGCCGGCATTATGGGTACGGTTGCTTCCGGTTCGGAGAGACAAATGAATGATCTGCAGACCAACATGACGACGATTGTTGAAATGTCGGCCGGCATCCAGCAGATCGCCGCAAGTGTGCAGGATATTTCCGATGCATCACTGCGCTCTAATGAATTCGCCGTGGCAGGAGATAAGTCGCTGCAGGCTGCCGTCCGCCAGATGGCTTCGATTAACCAGTCGATTGGGTCGTTGTCCGAGCAGGTGCTTGGTTTTGCTAAACGCTCCCAGGAGATTGGCAGCATCGTAGGGGTCATCCAAGGCATCGCCTCGCAGACCAATATGCTGGCGCTGAACGCAACAATTGAAGCGGCGCGTGCCGGGGAACAGGGCAGAGGGTTCGCCGTTGTTGCCGATCAGGTGCGCAAGCTGGCCGAGCAATCCGGAGAATCGGCCAATCTTATTGCCGAGATGGCGGCAGGGATTCAGTCCGATGCCGATGATGCGGTCCTGGTGATGAAGAGCAGCATTGCCGAGGTGCAGGACGGTACGGAAATCATTGAAAATGCAGGACATTCCTTCGGGGAGATCCGCATTTCGATCGATTCTCTGGCCGGACAGGTTCAGGAGGTGTCAGGAGCGGTCGAGGAAATCACGGCGGCTACCGAAGAGATTGTGGAGTCGATCCGCACCGTCACGCAAATATCGGAAACCACGGCTGCGAATACGCAGCAGGTGTCGGCAGCTTCACAGGAGCAGATGGCATCGGTAGAACAAATCGCTTCCTCGGCAGGTGCGCTGAACATATTGGCGCAAGGCCTGCAGGGGTTGGTGGCAAGGTTTAATGTGTAGCTTGACTGGAAATACGCTCTTCAGCAAATCTTTACCTTCATTTCATTTGGTTTTAAGCTTCAGGCGGTATATTCATCACATGACCCCCATACAATAGACCTTGACCCTACCGGATAACGGCGGGGTCGCTTTTTTATATACTGCTATATATGAATGGATCAGCTACCTCTTAAAGAACGAGAAATGATTACAAGTGTGCTATCCACACATTTTGGCCGGATAGAACAGAATAACAATTAATGTCGGGATGGAGTCCACACATTCGCACTACCAGTCTAAGTCTGTTAGAAATGCTGCGAAAAAAATCATAGAACGTAATATTGCACATACTAAGCATAGAAACGGCCATTGGTTAAAATCTAGTTATATCTTATATTATTACCATAATTAGTTAGTTAATAGTCAGTCTCCGAGTTCGGTCAGTGTATCTTGCGATTGCGGCTAGTAGTTCTGCATGTTTGCGCAAGGAGTAGATCGTGCTTTTTGTTGTGGATGTACAGCATTGGGAGACGCTGCAGCTGGCTAATTGAAATTGGATTAGTGCGGGCAGGAGGGCAGCCTTTAATCAAGGAGGTGAAGGAGGAAACAAATTGTTTGTGAATGCGCTTTCTTTAACATGATCCATAACATTATGGAAGGTGGCTCGTATATGTTAACAGGAAACAAGGCATCTGCCAGGAAAACATTCCTCATCTATGGTTTGATTGTTGCGTTGCTTGTAGGCCAATTGGCGCTGTTTCCGGCTGTAAGCTCTGCGGCGGCCAATCTGGCGCAGGGCAAAACAATTACCGCAAGCTCGGTCGGCGACGTTTATGTGGCGGCGAATGCCAATGACGGCAATCAAGGGACGTATTGGGAAAGTGCAAGCAATGCTTTTCCGCAATGGTTAAAGATAGATTTGGGCACAAGCAACAATGTGAACCAGGTGGTACTGAAGCTGCCTGTTGCCTGGGAGGCAAGAACGCAGACGTTAGCAGTTCAAGGCAGCACGAATGATTCTGCGTACAGCAACCTTGCGGCATCGGCGAGTTATACGTTTAATCCGTCAAGCGGATCCAACACGGTAACTATTAATTTTACAGCAGCAAACGCCAGATACATCAAATTAAACTTTACTGCAAATACGGGTTGGCAGGCAGCACAGGTATCCGAGATTGAGGTCTATGGGACGACCCCAACGCCAACCGGCACTTATGAAGCGGAAGCTGCCGCATTATCCGGTGGAGCCAAGACGAACACCGACCATGCCGGCTATACAGGCTCGGCATTTGTGGACGGATATCTCGGACAAGGTGCAACCACAGCCTTTACGGTTACTGCAGCCACTGCAGGCAGCTACAATGTTTCGCTGAGGTATGCCAATGCTTCAGGCAGCACCAGAACATTAAGTGTCTACGTGAACGGAACAAAGGTTAAGCAGACCTCGTTTCCCAATCTGGCGAACTGGGACACTTGGTCCACACAAGATGAAATATTAACTTTGGCTGCCGGCAACAACACGATTTCCTATAAATACGATTCCGGAGATACCGGCAATGTTAATATGGATCATCTGGTTCTTACTCCGGCGGCCACACCTACGGCGACACCAACAACCACACCGACAGCAATCCCAACAGCAATCCCAACAGCAACACCCTCACCAACGCCTACAGCCACACCAACGGTTTCACCTACAGCTACCCCAAGCACAGGTCCAGGATCGAATCTGGCCATCGGCAAAACCATTAATGCTTCCTCATCCATATTTACGTTTGTTCCTGGCCATGCGAATGACGGCGATGTCACCACGTACTGGGAGGGCGGGGCTGCCAGCTATCCGAATACGCTGACGGTCAATCTTGGGGCCAATGCCAGCATTACTTCTGTTGTCGTGAAGCTGAATCCGGCGGCGGCCTGGGCAACCCGTACCCAAACAATTGAGGTATTGGGACACAATCAGGCAACCTCCACCTTTACAAGTCTCGTTCCGGCTACCCTGTATATCTTTAATCCGGCCAGCGGCAATTCAGTGACCATTCCGGTTACGGCAACGGCCAGTGAGCTTCAACTGAAGTTCACCACCAACTCCGGTTCAAATGCCGGCCAGGTTGCAGAATTTCAAATTACCGGCACACCGGCAGCGAATCCTGATCTGACGGTGACGGCAATGTCCTGGAGCCCTTCTGCTCCGGTGGAAACGGATGCCATGACCTTAACCGCAGCCATTAAAAATGCAGGAACCGCAGCATCCACAGCGACAAAGGTCAGCTTTTATCTGGGTACGACCAAGGTAGGGACGACTCCGGTAGGGGCACTTGCTGCAGGAGCCTCAGCCAATGTCTCGCTTAACATCGGTGCCCAAGATGCGGCCACCTATGCACTGGGCGCCAAGGTGGATGAGAGCAACACTGTTATTGAACTGAATGAAGGCAACAACAATTACACCCATCCGTCTTCTCTTACTGTTACACCTGTATCAAGCTCCGATTTGCTCGCTTCCCCGGTAAGCTGGACCCCGGGAAATCCGGCCGGAGGCAATGCCGTAACCTTCTCGGTTGCCATCAAAAACCAAGGGACAGCAGCTTCCGCCGGCGGTGCGCATAACATAACGCTGACGGTGACTGATGCCACCACCAATGCCGTGGTCAAAACCTTAACCGGCTCCTACAACGGAGTAATCGCCAGCGGTGCCACAACAGCTCCGGTCACTTTGGGCACATGGACTGCGGCGAACGGCAAATACACGGTGAAGAGCGAAATTGCCGTGGATACCAATGAGCTTCCGGTGAAACGGGCCAACAATATTCAGACCCAGCCGCTGTTTGTCGGCCGCGGGGCGAACATGCCTTACGACATGTATGAGGCCGAGGATGGCGTTGTCGGCGGCGGAGCTGTTAAGCTTGCCCCGAACCGCACCATCGGTGATCTGGCCGGTGAAGCTTCGGGCCGGAGGGCGGTAACGCTGAACACGACCGGCAGCTATGTGGAATTCACCACAAAGGCCAGCACCAATACGCTGGTTACCCGGTTCTCCATTCCGGATTCGGCCAGCGGTGACGGAACCAATGCCACACTGAACATTTACGTCAATGGAGTGTTCAACAAGGCGATCAGCCTGACCTCCAAATACGCCTGGTTGTACGGCCCGGAAACCAGTCCCGGCAACTCCCCGGGCTCCGGTTCCCCGCGCCATATCTATGATGAAGCGAACGTTATGTTCGACAGCACTATTCCGGCAGGAAGCACGATCAGGCTGCAAAAGGATGCGGCAAACACCTCGAAGTATGCCATCGACTTTATCAGTCTGGAGCAGGTGTCGCCAATTGCCAATCCGGACCCGGCTAAATATGCGGTTCCTGCCGGTTTCAGCCATCAGGATGTGCAGAATGCGCTGGATAAAGTCCGTATGGATAACACCGGCAACCTTGTGGGGGTATATCTGCCTGCCGGAACTTACGAGACCTCAAGCAAGTTCCAGGTCTACGGCAAAGCCGTGAAGATCGTCGGTGCAGGACCGTGGTACACCCGGTTTTATGCTCCAGTCAGCCAGTCCAATACGGATGTCGGATTCAGAGCCACCGATTCCGCCAATGGATCGACCTTCTCGGGCTTCGCTTATTTCGGCAATTATACTTCGCGGATCGACGGACCCGGTAAAGTGTTCGATTTCTCCAGTGTGTCGAACATTACGATTGACAACATCTGGACCGAGCATCAGGTATGTATGTTCTGGGGTGCGAATACCGACTACATGGTGATCAAAAACTCGCGTATCCGCAATACCTTTGCCGACGGTATTAATATGACAAACGGAAGCACCAACAATCTCGTATCCAACAATGAAGCGCGTGCCACTGGAGATGACAGCTTTGCACTGTTCTCGGCGATTGATTCCGGCGGTTCGGACATGAAGGACAATGTCTATGAGAATCTGACCTCAATCCTGACCTGGCGCGCAGCCGGTGTGGCGGTCTATGGCGGTTATGCCAATACCTTCCGCAACATTTATATCGCCGACACGTTATGTTATTCCGGGATTACCATCAGCTCACTGGACTTCGGCTATCCGATGAACGGATTTGGCGCTTCACCGCCGACGAACTTCCAGAATATCTCGATTGTCCGTGCAGGCGGACACTTCTGGGGCAGCCAGACCTTCCCGGCCATCTGGGTATTCTCGGCATCGAAGGTGTTCCAGGGCATCCGGGTCAGTGATGTGGACATTATCGATCCGACTTACCACGGCATTATGTTTCAGACCAACTATGTGGGCACTTCATCGCAGTTCCCTGTCGCGGATACAATCTTCTCCAATATTACGATTTCCGGTGCGCAGAAGAGCGGGGACGCATTTGATGCCAAGTCGGGAGTGGGCATTTGGGCCAATGAATCGGCGGAAGCCGGTCAAGGCCCGGCAATGGGTTCGGTAGTCTTCAACAACTTGAAGATTACCAATACAGTCACTCCTATTAAAAATAATACGTCCACCTTTACGATCAACGTTAATCCTTAGACAGCCAGCTGAACAGACCCATAGAAACGGAGTGCTGCTGCTTTAATTAGCAGTACCCGTTTCACAGCAGGGCCGCCTCCCGCCGACACAGGGCCTTTTGCCGCGGAATAAAGAAGCGGCATGAGCAGCCCGGATTCCCGGCAATCGACAAGTGCCGGGCCATAGCCTACAATGGGTGTTACAAAGTATATGGAGTAAAGCCCATGCTTCCGATGCCAGTTTTATACGAAGAACACTCATGGATGCAGCGCTCACAAAACTGTTAGGAGGATTTACTATGACACCCCTGGTAGTCAATAATATTACGGAACTGATCGGCGATACGCCAGCCCTGCGGTTGAACCGCCTGACCGGCCCGGATGATGCGGAAGTGTATGTGAAGCTGGAAATGTTCAACCCCAGCGGCAGCGTGAAAGACCGGGCCGCGTATAATCTGATCCGGCAGGCTGAGCTTGGCGGCTTGCTGAAGCCCGGCGGAACCATTATCGAGCCGACGAGCGGAAATACCGGCATCGGGCTGGCGATGAACGCAGCGGCGAAGGGCTATAAGGCCATACTGGTCATGCCGGACAATATGACAAAGGAACGGATTAATATTCTGAAGGCATATGGTGCTGAAGTGGTGCTGACTCCGGCGTCGGAGCGGATGCCGGGCGCAATTGCTAAGGCGCTGGAGCTTGGCGCAGAAATCGCGGACAGCTTCATTCCCCAGCAGTTTGAGAATAAAGCCAATCCGGACATCCACCGCACGACAACGGCACCGGAAATTGTTGCCCAGATGGACGGCAGGCTCGATGTGTTCGTCGCCACCTCCGGAACCGGAGGCACGATTACCGGAACCGGCGAGGTGCTGCGCCGGGAGCTGCCCGGCATCAAGATCGTTGTGGTGGAGCCGCAAGGCTCACCGGTGCTTTCGGGCGGCAAGCCCGGCCCGCATAAGCTGGTCGGAACCAGCCCGGGATTTGTCCCCGCCATTCTGAACACGGGTGTATATGATGAAATCGTCCAAGTGTCCGATGAGGATGCACTGGAAACAGTGAGAGCGCTGGCCAGTACGGAGGGGATATTGATTGGCCCTTCCGGCGGAGCAGCAGTGTGGACGGCGCTACAGGAAGCGCGGCGTCTGGGGAGCGGCAAACGTGTTCTCTGCATCGCTCCGGATACCGGTGAGCGTTACCTGAGCATGGGGATATTCTAATACTTCTCTGAAGGGAATGTAGAATGAAGCTTTTCCGGGGTATAGTGATTACTTGCGTGCTGCTGACAGGATGTTCTGCGCAAAATGCGGCTACAGAGGAAGGGACAACGTCCACTTCCTCGCCGTCTGCCGTAGTAGCAAGTGCAACGCCGTCTCCGGCGGTTACGGATGAAGCCAGTGCACCGCCGGTCAAGGGAACCGATGGTGGAACAACTTCGAACCCTCCGGCCTCGGCTTCAGCATCGAAGGAATACATGGAAACTGCCAGGCTGCATACCACGTTCGGGTTTGCCGATGCAGAAGGGAAGCATATCCTGATGACCCGGGAAGATGACAGTGAGATGGAACAGATGAAATCTCTGAACACGGCTGTCGGCAATAACGGCCAAATTCTCACGTTAACGTTCGAGAAATGGCAGGCTGGGAGCGAAAACAGTAACGGCCGGGAGTCGGCGAATAATTTTGCCAATCTGCGGGGGTATGTCTATACGGTAGATGAAGACGGCGCAGAACCGGATGAAACCTACTATTTGGCCGATTCCGCTGAGTTTAAGCTCAAGTCGCTGCTTGAAATTCAGCCGGCAGCAACAGATCGCGGACAGCTCAGCGCTGATGATCCTCTGCGAAAGAGCATTTCTGCGGTTAAACAGCGGGAAATCAAGGCCGCCTGGAAGCTGGCGGATTTGCCCCCGGACCGTGGTCTGTATCTGGTGCAATTCGTGAGACAGAACAAGAACATGCTGTTCAGTCTTGTTGTAGAGGATGGCGGGAAGCTCAAGTTCATGGATTATCCCGCCGTTGTTCAGGAGGATGAATATTCAGTATGGCGTGTAGATGACGGCGGTGAGGTCCTGCCGGAGATGTTCTCGTTGTTATTTGCTGCCGAGACTACAGACGGACTGCTGCTCGGGCTGAATTGGTGGGGCGCAGAGGGGATTAATTCCTTTTTCCTGTCCCAGGAAGGGGATACCTTCAAAGAGCTGGATATCCAGTACGGCCGTTATACCTCGCCTTTGTAGCTGCTGTAAATGCGTATCTGTGTTACACAAAGTCCAGCCGTCATGATTCTGTGGCGGGCTGGACTTTTTTCTTGTGCGCGAACAGTCGAAGCATACTATAGCCGATTACTCCTCCAAGGGTATTCAGAATGAGATCGTCGACATCAAAGGTACCAATAGAGAGGAGAGCCTGTGCACATTCCAATATCAGACTTAAACCCAGGGAGCGAATTAACACATGCAATAATGAAATTCTCCGGCCGCTTGACTGGAGTATAAGGAACATGCCATACGGCAGGAATAAAGCGATATTTCCGCCCAGATTGAGCAGTGTGTGACTTGTCAGGTTATCGAGTGTGTTCGATATGGTGGCCAGCGGGATGAAATTGCCCCATTGCATCGCACGGTCGATGTTGTGCGGACTGTGTTGTAATTGATCCCAGAGAAAGATGAAATTTATGGAGCCGAACTTAAATAAAATGATTTTAAACAACGCATAGACATACAAGGCGAAAAAGATCTGCACTGCAATCTCTCTATTGGCTTGTGTACGCTTCATTTCTTATCCTCACTTTCTATTGATTACTGCCATGCCTGTCAGGGGAACACGGTCAAAATAACCCCGTCCATATTGTTGCCCGACAGCTCAAAACGGCGGTCAGCCGGTACCGGGATCGGTGTATTGCCGGTAACGGAATGATACGAAACCTGGTATGGCTCTCCATCCACCGTTGCCGAATAGGTCTGCTGCTCCTTGATGAATTCGAGATACTCTTCCAGTGTGAAATTGTTGTCCTGCATAATTCTGCTGTGCGGCAAACCGACATAGCGGAAATGCCAGGGTTCATACTGAATGCCGGTAATGGCCGTCTTGTCATTCGGGTAACGTAAAATAAATCCGTATTTCCAGGCATTCTTCTGCAGCCATTTGCCTTCTGGTGCGTTGTTCATCGCCGTCTGTGTAGATCCGATATCCAGCGACAAGCCAAGATTATGCTCGCTGTGGCCTGGCGGCAGCGCGTATTCGGCGCCTTTTTCCTCATATAGCCGCTTTTGTTCTTCCGTATCCCGGTACCCGCTGCTGATCAGAAAATTCGAAACGCCGTCGGTGGCAGCTGCTTCAATCATCTCTGAGAAGCGCTGCACCACGTTTTGCGACAGCATAATCGTGTTGTCCAGCAGCCCGTATCCTTGCACCAGTTCCTGATGCTCAAACAGGTTGACGATGTCCTTTGTAACTCCTGATTTATGTACTGGATAATTCTTGTTGACGAGTAACAGGTTTCCCTTGTAGATCTGTTTTGTGGAAATAACTGTAATGTCAGTTCGTCCGGGACCCGCTGTGATCACTTTGGACCTCTTGTCCGTAAGATCATTTCCTGTGATTTCCGCTTCCTTGTGAACCGCTTCATAGCCCAACAGCATCAGGATGACAAGCCAAAAAACCCACTTCTTTTTTTTCATTTCTGTCTCCTCCTTGTGTTCATTCTTTAAGGATAAGAGAGAGCGTTTAAAAAGAAGTGGGGTAAAAATAAAGTTTTTCTTAAATTATACTAATTCAATGCTGAAACGGATAATAAGCATGTTGAAATCCGTGTAACGAAAAGATTACAGCTACCGTGGCAGCCGAACCTCAAAAAGGGTGCGGATGATGTCACTTTGCACAGAGATGCTGCCGCCATGCTGTTCGACGATATTTTTGGCAATGAACAGGCCGAGTCCAGTTCCGCCTTCTTGGTGGCTGCGGGCCCGGTCTCCGGTATAGAACATGTCGAATAGATGGGGCAGCTGTTCTGCAGGGATGCTGCCGCCATAATTGATAACCTGAATGACGGTATCCTCCGCCTGCGGACTGCAGCTGACATCCACATACTGGCCATCTTTGCCGTACCGGGCGGCATTGGTCAGCAGATTCTCGAATACGCGTGCCAGCAGCTCACCGTCGCCCTCGATTTCGATCCGGGGAGGGGTGTTCAGGCGTGCTGTCAGTCCATTGCTCTCAAAGACAGGATATAATTCCTCATTTAATTGGCTCAGCAGTTCGCTTAGATCAAGCAGCTCTTTGTTGATGGTAAGCATACCGTAGTTCATTCTGGTGATTTCAAAAAGCTCATCAATGAGCTTTTCAAGCCTCTGGGATTTGGTATAGGCGATGGTCGTATAATGTTTGATCTGATCTGCAGAGAGCTGACCTTCCTTTAGCACAAGATCCAGATAACCCAGCACAGAGGTCAGCGGAGTACGCAGATCATGGGCCAAATTCAAGACCAGCTTGTCCTTGCTGTTTTCGGCAAAATCCCCCCGTTCCACCGCTTTCTGCAGCATTTCACTCGCCAGATTCAGGTCTGCGGCAATATCGTCGAACTCGTCATTCGATGAGAGATTGAGCCTGCTTTTGAAATCACCGTTTGCCAGCAGATGAATATGCTTGGAAATCTCCCGGAAATAGGTGGCATAGGGTTTGGTAAAGAGGAAGAAAAAGAGGATGGCCAGCGGAATAAATAAGATCAGAAAGAAATTGAGATCGCCGACGCTGCCGATCATATACCGGAACCGGGCCAGCTTGTCCTCCAGCTTAACCTCTGATTGGTAATAAAGCTGAAGCACTTTATACAGCGCAAAGGTAAGGACACCCGAACAAAACATGCTCATTATCAGCATCAAGATCATTTTAAAGCGGAAGCTGCGGATCATTTTAGCCATTGAATGTATAACCTACTCCCCAAATGGTTTTGATCCATTTATTTTTGTTTTGATCTTCGCCAAGCTTTTTGCGCAGGGTACGGATATGCACCATCACTGTGTTCCCGCTCTCAAAATAGGCTTCACCCCACACCTGCTGAAAAAGCTGCTCGGCACTGAAGACCTTCTTGGGGTAGCTGGCCATAAGGTATAGGATATCAAATTCTTTGGGTGTCAGCTCGATGCTGTTCCCGTATAACGTCACGGTGCGGCAGTCAGGATCAACAATCAAGCCGCCCGCTTCGAGCACAGCCTTGCTGCCGGAGACCGGCCGGCTCAGCTGCATGGAACGGCGCAGCTGCGCGTTCACTCTGGCGACCAGCTCCATGGGATTAAACGGCTTGGTCATATAGTCATCGGCTCCGATTACGAGGCCGGTGATCTTGTCCAGGTCCGAGGTTTTGGCACTCAGGAAGATGATCGGCATCTGGTGCTGCTCGCGGATCTGCCGGGTGACTTCATGCCCGTCCAGGCCGGGCATCATAATATCCAGAATTGCCAAATCAATGGAGTGGGTCTGGACCGCCTGCACGGCGGCTCGTCCGTCAGATACTTTGATCAGATGGTAGCCCTCTTTTTCCAGGTGCAAGGCAACCAGTCCGGCAATCTCGGCATCGTCATCGGCGATTAGAATCGTAATTCGTTTCATTTCATTTTCGCTCCTGTATAAGTTAACATGTAATGTGGACTTCAATTAACGCTTTGCTCCTAGTTTACCTTATCGGTTTAGCTTTCGCGAGCGGCGATTTTCGGTAATGTTAATATTTTAAATACTTATATTTGTAACATTTCAAAGAGGGTATAGCCCGAAAGAGTCATGCCGGCGCTACCTTGGCAATGCTATTCTATACATTAAGATTTGGGAGGGGACAGCAACGTATACGAGAATCAAGCTGCTTATTCTGCTGCTTCCGACAGTAATGGTCGGCATTTGGGAGATTGTGCGCCACCAGTTTCTGATGCCTTATATCTCTATGGACATGGGGAATTATCTGACGCCTGTGCTTGTATTCCTGTTCAGCTTCGTGCTGTTGCTGCCGCTGTTCTCGTTATTGGAACGGAACCAGCGGGAGCTGGAGCAGGAACGGGCGGTCAAAACGGCCATGGAAGCCCGTGAGGGTCTGGCCAAAGAGCTGCATGACGGGATGGCGCAGTCGCTGTTTCTGTTGTCCGTACGGATTGAGCGTCTGGAGCAGAACCGCAGGAATGGTGAGGTGAGCGGGGAAAGCATTGAGCAGATCAAAAAAACAGTGCATGAGGTTAATTCTTATGTACGCCAGGCCATTGCGAACCTGAAGGTTCAAGTCAGCGTTGCGCAGAACTTCACCCTGGAGCAGTCCGTTAAGGAGCAGCTGGCGCAGATGGCAGGTGAGGTGATGATAGAAGTGTCGCTGGACTGGAGTCTGGATGACGAAGCACTCACTTCCGCTGAAAAGGCGGAGCTGCTGTCCTGCATCCGTGAGGCTATCATTAATGTGCGCAAGCATACACGGGCGGGCAAAGTAGCCATATCCGGGCAAGGCGGCCGGGAGCGTTGGAAAGTAGCTGTCACGGATGACGGTGCAGGTATCCCGCATGAGGACCTTTTGCAGTGAGTGGAAGTTATGGCCTGCAGATTATGAGAGAACGGGCAGAGCGGATGGGCTGGAGATTATCGCTGGGATCGGATAGCGCCGGGACCCTAGTTGAAATAACGAAAGGGGGAGACGCCGAATGAACTGCTGCCGGGTACTGGTTGTAGACGATCATGCTCATGCGCGTGAGGCGATGTGCGAGATTCTGGCGATGGATGAGCGTTTTGAGGTCATTGGAGCAGTGGCGAGCGGAGCCGAGGCCATGGTCTGGACCGCACAGTGGATGCCGGATCTGATCCTGATTGACATTGAGATGCCGGGGATGGACGGACTGGAGACGACACGGCGGATCAAGCTGGAATACCCTTATGTCAAAATCGTCATCGTGACCGTGTCGGATGAAATCTCCTATCTGTTCGAGGCGCTGAAGCAGGGCGCGCAGGGATATCTGCTGAAGAATCTGGCGCCTTCGACCTGGATCGAATATTTGCTGGCGATTGTCAGTGAGGAGGTTCCGCTGAGCCGGGAGCTGGCTTTTCAGATTCTGAAGGAGTTTGCCGTTACTTCGGTCAAGGAAGAGCGGGAAGCATTAACGGCGCGGGAGAAGGAAATACTGGGCTGTGTCTCCTCCGGTTCCACCAACAGGGAGATTGCGGCTGAACTCGGGATTTCCGAGCATACGGTCAAAAATCATCTGAAAAACATCCTGCAAAAGCTGCAGCTCCAGAACCGTACGCAGCTGACGCGGTATGCTCTGGAGCAGGGACTGGCCTCGCGGGAGCGGGATTTTCCGAGGAAACCACAGAGATAACGGGTATTAAGAGGGAACCTGACAGATACCATAGAAACTGAGAAGAGGGGAAATATACACATATGAATAAAATGCTTCGTAAACTGATGACTTTAGCCGCACCTTCCGTGGCAGCACTGATGCTGTTCGCGGCTGTGGCCAGCGCACATGTGACCGTTGCTCCGGCAGAATCCAGTACAGGTGCATGGGAGACCTATACACTGAAAGTGCCGTCGGAGAAGGATATCGCTACTGTTCAGGTGGATCTGCGCATCCCTGAGGGGGCGGAGTTCAAGCAATATGAGGCAACGCCCGGATGGAATGTAACCATCGAAGGCAATAAAGTCAGCTGGACCGCAACCGGCGAAGGCATTCAAGCCGGACAATTTCAGCGTTTCTACTTCACGGCCAAGAACCCGGATGCCGCAGGCGATATTGCCTGGAATGCCTACCAGCATTATGCTGACGGCAGTTTGGTGCAGTGGTCCGGCGAAGAAGGCTCGGAATCCCCGCATTCCGTAACATCGATTGTGCAGACTTCCGGCAACGGAGACAGTCACTCCCACGGATCGGCGGACACGGGTGACTCCATGAGCATGGATGAGCACAAAGCCATTGTGGAGGACCTCGATAAATCCTCAGGTACCTCACCGCTGGTCTATATTGCTCTGGGGATATCATTGCTGTCCTTCTTGTTGGCTGCCGTCAGTTTGTTAAGAGGGCGGAAGGAATAAGGAAAGACAGACATTTGCGGAATGCAGGTGGAACGTAGCTTTTGTCAAAATTCCAAAGGAATATGCTGTTGCAAAGAAGCTCCGCGCATTGACACTCTCTGTCAAGGGCGCGGAGCTTTTTGGTGTGTATGACAAAGCCGGTAGAAATCCTATAATTTGGCACGAGTCATCATCCGTCTGAAATAACAGAGAGTACATGCCTTCCAAAGAACGTTTCGCATCACTCTGTGCCCTTGCAGCTGAATATTCAGGATAAGATCTGAAGTGTACGGCATACGGCAGCTAACATATTCTAAAAACAAAAGAGCCTCAGACGATCACCCGTCTGAGGCTCCACTTGCCTGGAAGTTGCCTTCCACCAGTATTTAGTTGCTAGGCTGCGCGGACACATGTTTGAGAGGTTTGCAGAGCCGCGTCCTGCCGAAATAACTGTATTTTGTGCAATAAAAATGGCCCATATTTGGGGTGTTTAAGTAATAATTGTATTTTGTGCAATTAAAAATATCAAATAATACCCGTTTATTCCAAAAGCCTCATTTTAAGTGCACACAGTGCAATTATTCTTTGGTTCGACGCAATATCTTGGATTAGAGCTGTATGAAATACAGTTAAATACAAAGCGAACGTAAGAATCTTTTCCCGTGAACCCAACTAACCTTATTTTATGGTATTCGCCGGTTTACATTACCTAGTACTTAAGTTCAGCTTGCACAGTTTATAGACGTTTGCGTTTGTAGAAAGTGATGAACGCAGCTGCAAGCAGAAGCACAACGATGGACACACCGGTTGTAATGGCTTCGCCTGTGCTGCCCTGTTGCTGCGCACCGCCAGCTCCGCCAAACTCGCCGCCGCCCATGCCGCCGCCAAAGCCACCACCACCAAAGCCGCCGCCCATACCGCCACCGCCGAAGCCGCCGGCCATATCACCGCCAGGGCCGTTGCCGCCTTGAGGCATCGCCGGTCCGCCCATGGCACCCGGCGCACCGCCTTGCGCGGCCTGCCCGTCTGCCGGAGCTTGCCCGGTCGCCGCTGCGCCGTTGGCGTCTTGCCCCGGAGCCGCCGCGCCGTTGGCGCCTTGCCCCGGTGCAACCGCGCCGTTGGCGTCTTGCCCGGATGTCGCCGCGCCGTTGGCACCTTGGCCCGGAGCCGCTGCGCCGTTGGCACCTTGCCCGGGAGCCGCCGCGCCATTGGCACCTTGCCCCGGAGCCGCCGCGCCGATGGCACCTTGCCCGGTCGCCGCCGCGCCGTTGGCACCTTGCCCGGGTGCCGCTGCACCAGCGCCATTCGCACCCGGTGGCGCCTGCCCGCCTGCGCCGCCAAAGCCGCCGCCTGGACCACCGCCCATGCCGCTTCCCGTTCCGTCACCGGAGGAAGGAAGGGTGCCGTCCAGCTGCTGGGAGACCGAACTGGCCATGGTTGACATGAAGGTCTCCACAGAGGTAATTCCACTCTCGTATTGCTCGAACGTGTAGAAGGCGGATGGATCAGCCTTCACGTAGCTCGAGATCATGGTGTCCAGCTTCTGGATCCGCGCCTTGAACGTATCGTTCTGCAGATAACCATCCAGCATTTCGCGGATCATCTCATGATATTTCGTCTTGTAATCCTCGTTCGCCAGCAACTTGGCCACCAGCGGGCGTTCGGCAAGAGCGCCTTGGGTCGGTTCGTCAATCAGCACATCCGAGCCGCCCATCCCGCCAAAAGCCATATTATAATCCCAAGGCAGGATCGAGAAGATTCCCTCATCTTCATAGAGGTAATAATTCTGCTTGTTTCCTCCAAGGTAGCTGTCCATATTGCCGGTTACGGCATTCAGCGCAATATACCCCAAAGCATCGTCGATATCGATATACTTCTCATAGTCGGTGCCGTTGTTCAGTTCATCCAGCATGTCGACCACAATGTCATCGTTTGATTTCTCGGACTTCATTTCAAGTCCCGTGTAGAGTGAAGCATCGTCGCCTAGCCAGGTCAAATCACTGCCTTGGCCGGTCATTACGCCTTTATATAACGCACCATAGGAATTGCCGAAGTTGCGCTCCAGATAGGCGCCGCCGATCTGTTCCACCGCGAGATAGAAACCCTTCAGTTCATCGTTGACGTAGACGTTGACGAAGGAGTATTTCGGTGTCGGAAGACCGATGCTCTCCGCCAGCTCATAGGTCAGAAACTCCCGCATATAGGAGGCATCGCTGTAATTGTTGTTGAGGTTGATTTTGGTAATGCCGAATAAATTCTGGTTCACATACTCGTCAAAAGAAATCTTGAAGCTGTAACGGTCGGAGTCCGCCATCTGCACAACGCTACGCAGGCTTAAGTTGCCTTTGGTGCGCACGGCCACATTGTCCATTTTGATCCCGTTATATTCCACGGAGGCTGTCTTGTATTCCTCGGCGCTGGCATTGTCCAGCATATCCTGGAAATCATCCGGGTCCAGTGTGATTTTAACATCAACAACCTTGTCCTTCGGGAACACCTCCGTATCCAGACTTTGTTCCTCGCTTGATACCGCTTTTTCCTGCGTATCCGTAATACTGTTATTGTCCGCAGAAGGATTTGCAATCTGACAACCCGCCATAGCGATAACCAGCAGCAGGCAACAAAGAATCAGCAGGGTCAGCTTACCGCGTGCCTTCATCTTTAGCACCGCCTTTCCTCATTGAATATTCTGTTGCTTCCATAAGGCCGGGACTTAAGATACATAGTCGCCGCTATAGCTGATCAGCAAGGCGTTTTTGACACCTGTAATATCGGAGACGGTGTTTACAAAGCCGCCTTCCTTGTCGTCCAGACGCAGCTCAAGCGTAAGCTCGATATTGCCTGCGGTTACGGTTTTTTGCTTGATGTTGTAACGTTTTACGGCTTTGTTCAGATGGCTGTGCACCTCGCGTTCGCTGTCATCGCCTTCACAGTTAAGCACCAGCAGATACGGAGTTTCGACTGAAGAGTGTTTAATGAAGAGGAAGAGAATCAGACCGATAATGATCGAGCCGATAATTGCCAGCGTGAAGAAGCCCGCACCGGTAACGATCCCTGCAACGGCTGCCCAGAACAGGAAAATCAGATCCGTTGGATCTTTGATCGGCGTTCTGAAACGGACGATGGACAAAGCGCCGACCATACCGAGCGAGAGCACAAGGTTGGAGTTGATGGCGATAATGACAGTTGCGGTGATCATAGTCATGCCCATCAGGGACACGTTGAAGCTTTTGGAGTATAATACGCCGCTGAACACACGTTTGTAGAGCAGGTAGATGAAGAATCCGATCAGAAAAGCGACGCCGAGCGTGATCAGGATTTTGGAGATGCTGATATCGGAAACGAAGTTGTCTACGACCGAATTTTTAATCATATCGGAAAAAGTTGTGGCCGTATCGTTTTCTTGCCCTGCGGTTGCAGCTATAGTCTGCGTGGCCGTGGCTGCCCCCAGTGTGGATAAAATGCTCATTAATAATCCTCCCAAGTATTGGTTTTTAGAAATTTGCGGCAAATGACGTATTTCGAAGCGGATTGCCGGTTTAAGCCGTTTAGCTGCAGCGCAATTTTGATGTACTCCGGTATGTATTCATCAAATTTGACCTCGAAAATAATAAAGTTCTCATCAAGCGCCCGGACCGGCTGAAGCTCTTTATCAAAAATGTCCGTCTCATGCAGTCCCGTACGCAGCTCCTTGTCAAAAGTGATCCGTACATTGCCGTTATGGCAGACGTAAGGTTCGCGGACATAATCGACAATTACTTTGGGACGCAGCAAATTGTGGCGCATCTGGTTGTAGAGCTCCATAAACAAAGGACTTTGCGGAACGTTCAGCACCTCGTAATTGCCGGCCATAATCTGATCATACATTTCGCGGGTCAGCGGTTCCTTGATCTTAGCGATGTAGTCGTCCATTTTGATTTTTTTCTCAAAGTGTATGACATTGTCCTGTACGTTATAGATGCGGATCCGGTATTTGGCGCGTTCTCTAAGTCCGCCCAGCTTGTCCGAAAGGGCCGAATTGTTAATATCATCAAAATACAGGCTGCGGATATGGTACTCCCCGCTGTCATTGGCGTTCTGATCGGTATCTATCAAGCTCTGCAGCCGCTGCCGCAAAATAAGGTATTGATGATAGTTAATGAAAAATTTCAATTCATGCCGGAATTGCAGCTTCTTATTCATCTCACACCCCATTTCTCTCTCAAAAGTTTGGCTTTGGTCACCGCTGCGCCTAAATCTTGCTGCTGAACCCATATTAAGTGACGGACCTTATGATTTTCTTAAATCTGCCTGAACGTTAGCTGAAAGTTTTTACATTGCGTTAACAAATGACGCCGTTATGTGAGGTTTTAGGGAGGGTTATTTGACTTCTGTCTATGAGGGAGGCTATCTTTTATAGACAGAAGGCTAGAATCCGGACTGTTGTTTATTGGAAAGCAAGCGATGAGGGAGGGATGGGCATGAAGGATTTTAAAGTGTTGATTATTGTTGTAATCATCGTAGTTGTATTGGTCTTGCTGGCCCTTGGCCTGGAATGGCTTAAATCGGAGCGGACTGCCCGACCTGGGGAAAGCACTGCTCCGTATGATCTGGTCACTACCTTTAAGGAAGATGCGGAGACCAGCCGTGCGTTCACCTGGTTTACCGGAGCTCCGGGCGCGGAGGGACGGCTTGAGGTTGTAAAAGGAAAAAGTGCCGCATTTACAGCAGGGAATGTTCTCAAGGTGCAGGCCATAGACAGCGTGATCAAAACAGATGATGGCAAAAGAGGCGTACATAAAGCTGTAGTGACCGGGCTTGAGCCGGGAACGCTGTATACCTACAGGGCAGGCAGCGGGAAAGAAGGAGAATGGAGCACAGCAGCTACGTTCACCACGGCGGAAGCGGACAGCGACAGCGTAACCTTTATCAATGTAACCGATTCGCAAGGGGAGACGGCGGCAGATTTCAAATTATGGGGCAATACGCTGGACAAGGCGTTCCAGACCTTCCCGGCGGCAAAGTTTATCGTACATAACGGGGATTTGACGGAAGAGCCGGAGGATTCAGGTGCATGGGATGACTTTTTCGGCAATGTGCAGGGGTGGGTGCCGGGCATTCCACTGATGCCTGTCACCGGCAACCATGATGAGGTCGACGGGAAGGCAGCAAGCTTTACTTCGCATTTCAACCTTCCGGATAACGGCGACCCGGAAGCCATTGCCGGAACCTCATATTCTTTTGATTATGGACCTGTGCATGTGACGGTGCTGAATACGGAGAGCCACCTGAAAAGCCAGGCCAAGTGGCTGAAGAAGGATCTGGCCCTTACAGATAAACCGTGGAAAATCGTAGCGCTGCACCGTCCGGCATATGGCGGGAACATGTATAAGAAGCTGGAGGACTGGACAGAGATATTTGACAAGTATGGGGTTGATCTGGTGCTCCAGGGACATAATCATGAATATTCCAGATCGTATCCGCTGCTTGCCGGAAAAGTGGTCCCGGAGGGCGGGAATTCTGCCAGTACTGGAGGAGGAACGGTGTACGTAGTGACCAACGCCTCCGGCGCAAAATTCAACGAGAAGAAAGAGGATCAGTACTATCATCAGGTTCATTTCCAGAACAATAAGCAGATGTACGCCGGAATTACGGTCAGCGGAAATACATTGACCTTTCAGGCCTATGATGTGGACGGAAACAAACTCGACGAGTTTCTGCTGGAGCACTAAGATAGTAAGACTCTTCTGACATTCCTTCAGGAGAGTTTTTTTACTATAAATGTAATAATTAGTGTGAAAATGGTACGATAACAGAAGACGGAATTCTCCAAGTTTGAACCATTTTCCCTCACTATGAATCCTGCTTACACTCTATAATGAAAGCGTTAACAAAGTAAAGCAATCATAGGAGGCGTGGTTCGTGATTCGTAACCGTATCCGAAGAATGGGATTAATTGTCCTGCTGGCTGCGATGTCTAGCTCTTTGTTTACCGCCTTTCCGGCGGCTGCCCATGCTGCTGCAAGTGAAGCTTACAACTGGAAAAGTGTCGTCACCGGTGCGGGCGGAGGGTTTGTGCCGGGCATTATTTTTAACCAAACTGAACCGAATCTGATCTATGCGCGTACCGACATCGGGGGCGCCTACCGCTGGAATCAGGCCACTGGCAGCTGGATTTCCATCAGTGATGCCGTGGGCTGGGTCGACTGGAACAAGAACGGGGTGGATGCGCTGGCTACAGACCCTGTCGATCCGGACAAAGTATACATGGCAACCGGCACCTACACGAACCATTGGGATGACAACGGGCAGATTATGCGTTCCAGCGACCGGGGCAATACGTGGCAGACGACTGCGCTGCCGTTCAAGGTTGGGGGCAATATGCCCGGCCGTTCAGCCGGTGAGCGTCTGGTTATCGACCCCAATAAGAACAGCATTCTGTTCTTCGGGGCACGCAGCGGCAACGGGTTGTGGAAAAGTACGGACTCGGGAGTAACCTGGTCCAAAGTAAGCTCTTTTCCTAACGTAGGCACTTATATTCAGAACCCGACGCTCGATTATGGCAATGACCTCGTCGGATTATCCTGGATTACTTTTGACAAAAGCACAGGCACACCCGGCAGTGCTACGGGAACGATTTATGTCGGCGTAGCGGATACGGCAAGCAGCGTGTACCGCAGCACCGACGGCGGCGTTACCTGGTCCGCGCTTCCCGGACAGCCCACTGGTTTTCTGCCGCATCATGGCGTGCTTTCCTCAACCGGGGATCTGTACATTACGTACAGTAATGGCGTAGGGCCCTATGACGGCAGCAAAGGTGAAGTCTGGAAATTTAATAAAACCAGCGGTTCCTGGACGAATATCAGCCCGACGACCGGAACGGATAATTGGTACGGCTTCGGAGGACTTGCTGTCGATGCCCAGAATCCGAATACGGTGATGGTCTCCAGTCTGAATGCCTGGTGGCCGGATGAGGTTATTTTCCGCAGTACGAACGGCGGAGCGACTTGGAGCCGGATCTGGGATTGGGGCAACTATCCGGAACGGACCTATAAATTCGCAATGAACATTACCGCAGCACCTTGGCTGGATCATGGAACCACCTCCACTTCACTTGATCCTTCACCAAAGCTGGGCTGGATGATGGGAGACCTGGAGATTGATCCGTTCAACTCCAACCGGATGATGTACGGAACAGGAGCTACAATCTACGGCTCGAATAACCTGACTGCTTGGGATACAGGCGGTAAGGTCAATATTTTGGTCATGGCCAAGGGCGTAGAGGAGACTGCTGTGCTCGGACTGATCAGCCCGCCGTCGGGAAGTGCGCATCTGATCACGGCGCTTGGAGATGTCTCAGGCTTCCGGTATGAAGATGTGACCCAGGCGCCGGTCAAGTTCCAAACGAGCCCTTCCTGGGCGACAACGACAAGTATTGATTATGCGGAGCTCAGTCCGGCGTTCGTTGTGCGTGTTGGCGGAGCCGATAAGGAAAAGACGCCGAGCATGAAATCGCTTGGGATTTCGAATGACGGCGGCTCTAATTGGTATATGCCGAATGCCGAACCGTCGAATGGAACCAAAACAACGGCAGGACAAGGCCAGGTCGCCGTATCTGCCAGCGGCAATGCCATCCTGTGGAGCACCTCCGATATCGGTGTCTACTACAGCAAATCGTCGGGCAACTCCTGGACGGCAAGCAGCGGGGTACCGGCCGGAGCCAAAATCGCTTCAGACCGCGTAAACGCGAACAAGTTCTATGCGTTCTATGCAGGAATATTCTATGTCAGTGTAGACGGCGGAGCTACCTTTACCGCTACGCCGGCAGCAGGTTTCCCGACTAATAATGTAGACGGCCTGCAGCCGAACCAGGCGCAGATCAGCTTGAAGGCAGTGCCGGGCATTGAAGGCGATATCTGGCTGGCCGGAGGCAATACAGTCGAGAACAAATACGGTTTATGGCATTCTGTGAATTCGGGAACCAGCTTCACCAAGCTGTCTAATGTCGAGGAAGCGGATCTGATCGGTTATGGTAAGGCCGCACCGGGCCAGAACTATATGTCACTATATACGGTTGCTCAAATCGATGGCGTCAGAGGGGTCTTCCGCTCCGATGATGTTGGCGCATCTTGGGTACGGATCAATGATGACGCCCATCAGTATGCGAAAATCAACATGGCCATAACCGGTGATCCGCGGATATACGGCCGGGTATATCTCGGAACAAACGGCCGGGGCACACTCTATGCTGAGCCGGTGAATCCTCCGGCCCCCGGATCCACCATTACGCCGGTCACGGCCGGCTTCGATAAGAAGACGGGGAATCAGGCGGATGTGGCTGTAACGCTGACGCTGAACGGGAACATGTTAAGCACGATCAAGAACGGAGCGGCAACATTGACTGCTGGAACGGATTATACCGTTAGCGGCACAGCAGTCACGATCAAGAAAGGGTATCTGGCCGCGCAGCCGGTGGGCACAACGACGCTGACCTTTAATTTCAGCGCCGGAGCGGCGCAGTCGCTGGCGGTTGCCGTAGTGGATACGACGGCAGCGAGCAATTCGGCGATTACGCCGGTCACGGCCGGCTTCGACAAGAAGACGGCGAATCAGGCGGATGTGGCCGTAACACTGACGCTGAACGGGAACACGTTGAGCACGATCAAGAACGGAGCGGCAACGTTGACTGCCGGAACGGATTATACCGTTAGCGGCACAGCAGTCACGATCAAGAAAGATTATTTGGCCGCACAGCCGGTGGGTACAACAACGCTGAGCTTCAATTTCAGCGCCGGAGCGGCGCAGCCGCTGGCGGTTGCCGTAGTGGATACTTCTGTGGTTGTGACCGGTGGTCTTAAGGTCCAAATGTATAACGGCAGCACAGCGGCTTCGGCGAATGTCTTGAATCCGCGGATCAAACTGCTGAATACGGGCACCAGCGCCGTTTCGCTGGCGGATGTGAAGATCAGATATTATTACACGATTGACGGCGAGCAGCCGCAAAGCTTCTTCTGCGATTGGTCACAGGCCGGCAGTGCGAATGTTACCGGCACCTTTGTGAAACTCCCGGCAGCCATAACCGGGGCGGATTATTATGTGGAGCTGGGTTTCACAAGCGCAGCGGGTTCCCTGGCAGCAGGGGAGGGCCTGGATATCCAGATGCGGGCATCCAAGGCGGATTGGAGCAATTATACCCAGACTGGAGATTATTCCTTTAATGCGTCAGGTACGGGTTATGCGGATTGGGCTGGTGTTCCGGCCTATCTCTCCGGCAGCCTGGTATGGGGGAATGAACCTTCCTGATCTGATCCGGCCGCAACCCGGATCGGCATAACAGGATTATCCATTATACAATGAGCTGCAAGAAGCCATGAATTTTCTTGAACCAACAGCCTCATCTTCCTTTGTGAATTGGGAAGATGAGGCTGTTGGGCGTTTTTGCTGTGCCTGCTGTTATAAAGTCTGTCCGCTGTCGACGGTAATGATCTGTCCGGTTAGGGCCTCCTGCACAACAACCGAGCAGATGAACCGGGCGATATCTTCCGCTGTGGCGATCTGCTGCAGCAGAAGATTGGGAGCCAGGCGCAGCATCTGCGCTTCCCGGCCGGTCCACCATCTCGTCGCGACGGCTCCCGGAGCCACAGCATTGACCCGGATCTCCGGTGAAAGCGCGCGGGCCAGTGACTTGGTAAGTCCATGTACGGCGGCTTTGGACACCGCATAAGGAAGAGAGGAGCCAGAGCCTGTATTTCCGGCAATGCTGCCGAGGTTGACAATGGCTCCCTGCTTGCTTTGCTTCATATAAGGAGCCACTGCCCGGGCGCAAAAGAACATTCCTTTGACGTTGACATCCAATAATTGATCCCAGACTTCTTCCGTAGCTGCATCGAGATTCTCCAGAGGGATGTGCTTTGTAATGCTGGCATTATTGATGAGCACATCCACACGGCCAAATGTTGCTGCGATTTGTTCAACCATCGCCCGGACTTCGACGTCCCGTGAAACATCGGCCTGTACCGCGATGGCCTGTCCGCCTTGATCAATGATCTGTTGAACAGTTTCCAACGCTTCCTGTTCCGAACGGGAATAATTAACAGCGATCACCGCCCCGAGCCGTGCCAGCTCAAGGCTTGTGGCTCTGCCTATGCCGGTACCCCCGCCTGTTACGAGCGCCACTTTGTTTGTAAGCTCCATCTGCATTCACTCCTTGAATTTCTTTTTGGGTTGATACAGACTATTTTATAGAGCATACTTGGTTTTGTATAATTGAACTAATTGAAGTGAGGATTCATTAATATTGAATCGTGATGGAGGAATGGAAATGGATTTCAAGACGCTGATTACCTTCCAGACGATCGTAAGCACAGGAAGCTTTAACCGCGCGGCGGAGGAGCTGAATTATGCCCAGTCGACGATTACAATGCAAATACAAAAGCTGGAATCACAGCTGGGGGTACAGTTGCTCGAGCGCGGCAAGGGGATTAGCTTAACGGAAGCCGGGCGGCTATTCCATGAACAGAGCCTGCTCATTGTGAAGGACATGGAACGGTTGCAGAGCAGTCTCGCGGAAATGAAATCTGGCGAGGCGGGGAATGTCCGTCTGGGTGCAACCGATCCTACTGCCAGCTATCGGCTGCCTCGTCTTTTGCAGCAATTCATGAGCCTTTACCCCAAGATTGAAATCTCGGTAGATATCGCCGGAACACCGGTGCTCACCGAGCGGCTGCTCCGCGGGGAACTCGACATGGTGTTATGTTCAGCACCGGAGCTGGGAAAGGAGCTGCACTTTGAGCCTCTGTTCACGGAGAAATTCGTGCTGTTAATGCCGGAGGATCATCCGCTGGCTGACCTGCCGGAGGTGACTCCAGATCATCTTCGCGGACATCGGCTGCTAATTACGGCCGTCAATTGCCCCTACCGCAAAAAATTGGAGAGCGTACTGCAGGAATTCGCCGGACCGCCGCTGAATACCATGGAAGTTGGCAGCATGACAGCGTTGAAATTCTACGTAGAGGCTGGTTTAGGTCTTGCGTTTGTCCCTGAGTCTACGCTTGCGCCCGTACCGGCGGGAACGGCAGTGCGGCAGCTGGCAGGAGGAGCTGTAGACATGGCCTGCGGAATCGCCTGCAGAGTGGCTGACTATCCGCTCCGGTCGGCCAGCTTGAGATTGTATCAATTTCTGAAACGGGAGCTGTCGTTACGCTAACTTTGCAACAAGACAAGACAAGACAAGATGAGACGGGACGAGACGAGAAGAGGAAAGGTGAGATGAGATCAGATGAGTGGAGCGAAACTGGATTTGCAGCGGATTGTTGTGATTGGGCGGACCTTCGAGGAATATTTGCGGATGTTCAATTTGCAGCGTGAGGAGCTGGCCGGGCGGAGAATACTCGATTGTCCTGCGGGTGTTTGTTCTTTCACGGCTGCGGCGAATCAGCTCGGCGCTGAAGCCATCGCCGCTGATATTGCCTACTGCCATTCTGCGGAAGTCCTGATGGAGAAGGGAATCAAGGATATTCAGCACGCTATGCTGCAGCTTGGGAAGGTGCAGCAGAATTTCCTGTGGAATGAGTTTAAATCCATCGAAGAGCTGAAGCAGGCAAGAACCGAAGCGTTAACAGCCAGCACTTTGGACAGACAACAGAATGAGGAGCGTTATATTTCGGCGGTGCTCCCGCAGCTGCCTTTTGCCGATCTAAGTTTTGAGCTTACATTATCCGCGCATTTTCTATTCATGTATAGTGACCGTCTGGACTATGATTTTCATCTCCAGAGTCTGCAGGAGCTGATGCGTGTGACAAGTGAAGAAATCCGCATCTTCCCTCTGATCGATCTATCCGGCCGCAGATATGAAGAAATGGACCGTTTAATAGAATATATTCACACTCAGGGCTGGAATACAGAAGAGCTTAAAGTCTCTTATGAATTCCAAAAAGGCGCAAACACCATGCTGCGGCTGACGAGGACCAGAGGAATGCAGTCTGCATAGAACGCAACTAAAAAAGCACCCTATAGAACCGCCTGCATTGCTGTGAGGCTAAATTTCATATCAGCTGTTGCGCTATTGCGGTAAAAAGTACCCGCTAATTTGAGCTGAAAACCCTTTTTTGGCATAATATAGGTAATTGTTACCGCTAACATGGAGATAAACCCCAATGATCCTTTGTAACATAAAATTAGAGGGCGGGATTTCCGTTAGTTGTTCATTTCTTGAAATAAGGATTATATTAGCTGCAGTATTTCCCGTTAATGAGGATAGGCATCAAAATGAAGCAAGGGTGGTCCGCATAACACACATAAACCTCTATCATTGATTGTTCATCAACAATAGAGGTTTATGTTGTAAGCACTATACCCATGTTCTTCTCAGACTCCTTATCCTATCCTTTGTTCTCAGCCGGGTAGAAATCGTCCGAGGCGGCAGTGTATTTGCCTATCCTGACCGTTAAATCTTCTCTAATCATCCTCAGGTAACGATTGGATCGATGATCAACGTTTGAGCTTTAAGAAGCTCATACCATTTCGTTCCGGGATAAATTGAAAGCTTTAATGCCAGGATCAAAGATATAGTCTCAAGCTCAGGGATTACAGCTGCAAAAGATTGCTCACGGAGAGATTTTACCTGCCCGCATTAGCGTTCCTTCTAGCAGTGTATGGTTCCTTGAGTTGATGTCTATAGTATAGCCTGATCCCCATAAGCAGTAAAAAGCCGTATCATTTGAATCTGGAACCATTATACATATAACCCTCTTGTAAGCGCTGTTATCCTTGCTTATTCTTAGTTTTTTAACTAATATTCCATGGATAATTGCTGCTGCTCTTAATGTATAATTCACTTATGGCGTAGGAGTTAGGAAGAATGGAAGGAGTAGCATATATGAAGCTGTTTCAGATGAAGACGGCGCCGCTTGGGATTGAGCGGATGACGGAGTTTGTGCAGGACAATTATGTTTGCGCCGGATATCCCGGCATCGGTGATTTGGAACAGGCAAGCCGCGAAGAAATCGCCAGACGGCTGCATCAGACCTCTGCCTACTACGGGCCGGAACTGGAAAAGGCGCTGGACAGCCTGGACATCTTTGTACATACAATGCAGGACGGAGATTATGTATTGATCTCAGACGGGGAGTGGGCCTACCTTGGCGATCTGGGCGATTATTTCTATGAGGAAGCCTGTGACCATCCGGAAGATGGCCGTTGTCACCGGAGAGGAGTAACCTGGCTGAAGAGCTTGTTTAGTGCAGAGCTGAATCCTATGATGGGTGAACTGCTGGCAGATGCCCTGCCAGTCTCGCAGTATATAGGAACGCTGCCGCCTGAAAGGCTGGATCTGTGGCTCTCGGATGCGGGTCTTGGAGGCAGTGAGCAAACGAAACACACAGTAAAAGTTGATGCAGAGATAATTGCTGAAGCGCTGTCTGTTCTCACGGCTGCGCTGCATAGTGAAGATGCCGAGCGGCGGGAGCGGGCGGCTGCGGCCATTCTCCATTATGCGAAATGAAAGCTAACCAGAGGTGAAATTAAAGCGATTTCACTATATAATAGATTGATGTTGTACGAAGCCTATTAAGTAAGATGCTGCTCTACAAAACAAAGCTGATGCTTCCCAAGCGAGTTTGTACGATGCTAATCAAGGAAGCAGATGCTCACAAACTTTCAGGAGGTTCCAATGGCAATTCAATATTTTTCCGACGAACGCATCTTTCATCTTCAGAGCAAGGCAACCAGCTACGTGATTCAGTTGCTGCCTACCGGAGTTCCGGCGCATGTATATTGGGGCAGAAAAATTCGTTCAACTGGTCTGTCCTCCATCCTGCAGCGGACTGAACGCTGCTCCTTCTCGCCAGCCCCATATCCTGAGGACATGTCTATCTCTTACGATACGATAGCACAGGAGTACCCGGTATATGGTGTGGGTGATTTCCGCCATCCAGCCTACCAGATCCAGGCTGAGAACGGAACTACGGCTTCCGAGGCGCTGTATGACAAACACCGCATTTATCGGGGAAAGCCTGCTCTTGAGGGGCTGCCAGCTACATATACCGAGCATGAAGAGGAAGCCGATACACTGGAGATCGAGCTGCTCGATCCTGTGGCCGGGCTGCGGATTATCCTCAGCTATACCGTATTTAATGAATTGAACGCCATCACCCGTTCTGTGCGGTTTGTCAATGAAGGCAGCCAGTCGCTGAGGCTGCTGCGTGGACTCAGCATGAGTGTGGATTTCCGTGACTCGAATTACGATATGCTTCATTTGTCCGGGTCCTGGGCGAGGGAGCGATATGTGGAACGCAGAGCACTTGCTTCCGGCATGCAGGGTATCGAGAGCCGCCGGGGAGCGAGCAGCCATGCGCAGAATCCATTTATCGCTCTGCTGTCCAAAGGTGCGGATGAAGACCATGGCGAAGTATATGGCGTCAGCCTGGTTTACAGCGGCGGATTTAGCGCACAGGTTGAGGTTGAGCCGTACAAGACAACCCGCTTATCCATCGGGATTAATCCTTTCGACTTCAACTGGCTGCTGGAGCAGGGACAGGCGTTCCAGACTCCCGAAGCTGTACTGGTCTTCTCGGTGGATGGCATCGGTTCGATGTCACGGACCTATCATAAGCTGTACCGTACCCGGCTGAGCCGCGGCACCCACCGCGACCGTACCCGGCCAGTACTCGTCAATAACTGGGAAGCGACTTATTTCAATTTCACCGCCGACAAGATTGAAGACATCGCCCGTGCCGGCAGCGAGCTTGGGCTGGAGCTGTTTGTGCTGGATGACGGCTGGTTCGGTCACCGCAATGATGACCGCAGCTCACTGGGGGACTGGTTCGTGGATGCGAATAAGCTGCCGGAGGGATTGGATGATCTGGCCAAGCGTGTAAACGGGCTGGGTCTGCAATTTGGCCTCTGGTTCGAACCGGAGATGATTTCGCCGGACAGCGAACTGTACACCCGGCATCCCGATTGGTGCCTGCATGTGCCGGACCGCCGCAGAACAGAAGGACGGATGCAGCTTGTGCTCGATTTCTCCCGTGAGGATGTCTGCCAGGCGATCGGCGACAGGATAGCCGATGTGCTGCGCAGCGCGCCAATCTCCTATGTGAAATGGGATATGAACCGCAATATGACCGAAATTGGCTCCGCGCTGCTGCCGCCGGAAAGACAGCGTGAAACGGCGCACCGTTATATGCTCGGTCTTTATGGAGTGCTTGAACGGATTACCTCGGAGTTTCCGGATGTCCTGTTTGAGAGCTGCTCCGGCGGGGGAGGGCGCTTCGATCCGGGAATGCTCTATTATATGCCGCAGACCTGGACAAGCGATAATACCGATGCGATCAGCAGACTCAAAATCCAGTATGGAACGAGCATCGTCTATCCGCTTAGCTCCATGGGCAGCCATGTCTCGGCCGTGCCGAACCATCAGGTACACCGCAATACTTCTCTTGAACTGCGCGGACATATCGCAATGTCAGGCAATTTCGGCTATGAGCTGGATCTGACAAAGTTTACGGAAGAAGAGAAGGAAACGGTAAAAGCACAGGTAGCGCTCTACAAGGAGCTGCGGCCGCTGGTGCAGTTCGGCGAGCAGTACAGACTGCTCAGCCCGTTTGAAGGCAACGAGACCGCATGGCTGATTGCGGCTGAAGATAAATCCGAGGCTGTCGTCGTGTATGCCCGGACACTGGCCGAGCCCAATGATTCACTGTATTATCTGCGCCTGAAAGGACTGGATCCCGAAGCGGATTATGAGTGGCTGGAAGGCGGAGTCGTGTATGGAGGAGATCATCTTATGTTTGCGGGGCTGCCATTGCCGAATCTGCACGGTGATTTCCAGAGCGTGCTCTGGCGTTTCCGCAGAGTCTAGGATTTAACCGGTTGTTATTATCACAAAAGGCCTTGCCGCGATACTGCGGCAAGGCCTTTTTGCGGGTTGCAAGGGTCCATCTCAGAAGAATTCAACAAACTCATTTACCGGCTTGCGGTAGCCGCGCGGTCTGATCTTGCGTTTGTAGTCTTTGCCGATGGTAATCATCAGAGCCGGCACAAGATGGTCCGGGATATTGAGGGTGGCCTTGATGGCTTCGGGATCAAAGCCGATCATCGGGCAGGTATCCCAGCCTTTATCCTTGGCAATCAGCATGAACTGCATGGCAGACAGGGAGGCGTTGCGAATGGCTTCATCACGCTGGAAAGCATCATTTCCTTCATAGGCATCGTTGATGGATTGAATGGTGTTGTCATATTCCTCCTGGCTCATAGCGCCAAGCAATTTCAGTCCGCTGTAAATTTCCGGTGCCTGCTGATAGGCAAGCTTATCTCCGAGCACAATAATAACGGCGGAAGCCGTGTGGATTTTATATTGGTCATAAGCACCTCTGCGGATTTCCTCCTTCAGTGCCGGATCGCTGATCACCTTGTAATGTGTATGCTGCAAATTGGAGCTTGAAGGGGCGAGCCGGGTGAGAGAGAACATGTCCTCCAGCTCGTTTTGCGGGATCTTGATCCCTTCCACGAAATTCATAGCTGATCTGCGGGATTGCACCAAATCTGTAAAAGTACTCATGATAAATACCTCCAAATGGTTATAAATTGATAGTTAATAAATTTCAATAACTTATGTAAATAAACTTACTTACAAATGGTTACTTACTTAAGATAGCACGGCAATTGGGAATCGTCAATGATGAATTACACTTAATCGTGAAATTAAGTTCAAATAGAAGAAAATTAATAAAAACGACAGAAAAGAAGTGATTTTAATCACAAAATAAGGTTATATAGGCAAAAAGATTGTGACGTTTATTACATAATAGGTGTTATAATAGACGCATGGGTTATTGAATTGACTATTATCAAGCGTTACAAGCTAATGCAGAGGAGAGTCCAACAATGTCAGAAACAATTACGCAAACCACTCCTGAACAGGAAGCACCGAAAGCCTCTTTAACCAAAGAGGATGTTCTGGATCAGCTTTTGAAGCCGGAAGTTCAGGAATCATTAACAACCTTGATAGAACAGCTGCCGCAGCTTACACAGCTTGTAGGTGTATTAACGAAGTCTATGGACTTTGTACAGTCGGTTGCATCCGATGAAGTACTCAAGAATGATACGGTGGGCGCTATTAAAGAAATTGCCGAGCCGGTAGTAGGTTCCGTCAAGAATATGGCGGCTACTGTGATCGAGGCGAAAGACCGGGCAAATGAAAGCAGCGAGACGATCAGTGTGTTCGGAATGATGAAGATGATTAAGGATCCGCAGGTTCAGAAGCTTCTCCGTTTTATGAATGCTTACCTGCAAGTCAGCGGCGAACGCAGCCAGCAGAAATAATTAATTCTAATCTCATACGTAAGGACGGAGGAAACATCATATGTCAAAACATATCGTTATTCTAGGAGCAGGTTACGGCGGATTGCTGAGTGCCTTGACAGTGCGCAAATATATGAGCAAGGCTGAAGCAAAGATCACCGTTGTCAACCAGTATCCAACCCACCAGATTATTACCGAATTGCATCGTCTTGCCGCAGGCAGCGTGGAAGAGAAAGCTGTTGCTATGCCGCTGGCGAAGCTTTTTGCCGGTAAAGACATTGATCTTAAAATTGCCAAAGTAAAATCCTTCTCCGTTGAAAGCAAACAAATTGCGCTCTCGGATGGCACGAATCTTACTTACGACGCCCTTGTTGCGGGCCTTGGCAGCACGACGGCTTATTTTGGAATTCCGGGACTTGAACAATACAGCATGGTATTGAAATCGGCTGCCGACGCCAATAAAATTCACGGTCATATCGAAGACCGGATCCGTGAGTACGCAAAAACCGGCAATGAAGCTGACGCGACGATTCTAATCGGCGGTGGCGGATTGACGGGTGTTGAGCTTGTAGGTGAAATTGCCGACGTGCTGCCGAAGCTCACCAAACGTTATGGGGTGGATCAAAAAGCGATCAAGCTGCTGCTCGTGGAAGCAGGTCCAAAGATTCTCCCGGTACTGCCCGATCACCTGATCGAACGCGCTACATCAAGTCTTGCCGCACGCGGCGTACAATTCCTGACCGGTCTAGCCGTTACCAATGTAGAGGGCAACACCATTGATCTAAAGGATGGCCAGAAAATTGTGGCCAACACATTCGTATGGACCGGCGGTGTACAAGGAAATCCGCTGATCGGTGAATCCGGTCTTGAAGTTAACCGTGGACGTGCAACGGTAAATGAATTCCTGCAATCCACATCGCATGCCGATGTATTTGTTGCCGGTGACAGTGCCGTTGTATTTGCTCCGGACGGCCGTCCTTATCCGCCGACTGCACAAATCGCCTGGCAGATGGGTGAGCTGATCGGCTATAATCTGTATGCTTACCTGAACAATAAATCGCTGGATACCTTCAGTCCGGTCAATTCGGGCACACTGGCCAGCTTGGGCCGTAAAGACGGTGTTGCTATTATCGGCGGCAACTCAACGCCATTGAAGGGCTTGCCTGCAACGATGATGAAAGAAGCAAGCAATATCCGTTATCTGACACATATCAAAGGTTTGTTTAGTCTGGCGTATTAATATTCATTATCCGGCTTTGCTGGAATCCAGTTCATAGGATCCCCTTTTGGTTACCCGAAAACACCTGGTTTTTTCTTGAGGTGCGGGTGCTGGAAGGGGATCTTTTTTCTGTGCTGAATTACATAGTTAATAACTGGTAATTAATTTAAATAAGTTCACAATGCGAAGTGCGCTTTGAAATCCTGCCATAATTGAGGGTGTCCGGAGAAATTCTATTTGATATAATGGACTATGTTTATACCATTCGGTGGTTTTATAGGAGGATTTAAACATGGGATTTAAAGAAAACGATATCATTTTGTTCCAAGGTGACAGTATCACCGATTGCGGGCGCAATTATGAAGACGCTTCATCACTGGGGGTAGGCTATGCAATGATGGCCGCCGCCCGTCTCGGGCTGCAGTATCCGGAGAAGAATCTGACGTTCATTAACCGGGGAATCAGCGGCAACCGCATTACGGATTTGCAGCAGCGCTGGGATAAGGATTGCCTGGACTTGAAGCCGACCTGGGTATCCATTTATATCGGAATTAATGATACCTGGCGCCGCTTTGACTCCGGCCAGGAAACTACTGCTGCCGAGTTTGAAGCCGCTTACCGTGATTTGATCGAGCGTACAATGAGTGCGCTGGATGCCAGGCTGGTGCTGATTGAGCCGTTCGTACTGCCTGTGCCGGAAGACCGCAAGAATTGGCGTCAGGATTTGGATCCCAAAATCCATGTTGTGCGTGAATTGGCACGTGAGTACGGGGCCCCGCTGGTTCCGCTCGACGGCCTGTTCGCTGCGGCTTCCGTTAAAGCGGAGCCAGCGTTCTGGGCAGGGGATGGCGTGCATCCTTCTTCGGCCGGACATGCCCTCATTGCTGAAGCCTGGCTGAAAGCGGTAGGAGCAATTAACTAGAGCTTCAAATTATTTTGTTAAAGCTATCCCATCTGAGTGTGTTCTGAGACCGGTCCGTTATTTTATAGCGGACCGGTCTTTTTTTGATGCGCGGAGCTGAAAATTGGATGAGGCAGACCCATGCACGGACATTTCACTCTGCATCTGAAGACTGTTATAATTGTAGGGTACATATTACCGATACTTCATCTAACAAGCTCATGGCTAAGCCTGAATAAACGGAAGGAATTCTCAGAGCCACCGGGCGTCAGCACAAACCTCAAGATGAAGCTAGTGTTCGGAGAAGCGTATCAGGAATACATTATCAATGAAGAAGTTAACAATCTATACCGAAATAATAAATATTGAGTACATCTTATAGAGCGAGAGGAATGTTAAAAGAATGACGAGCGATACAGCAGAGGATTTGCAAGGTCTGAAAGCAGCCGGTAAGGTGGTAGGTTACACTATCGCCGAGATGAAGAAACATGTAAAACCAGGTATGACGACTGCCGAGCTTGATGCGGTGGGGGCGAAAATCCTGGAGCAATTTGGTGCAAAATCGGCTCCGAAGGTTACCTATAATTTTCCGGGCAGCACCTGTATCAGCATTAATGAAGAGGTGGCTCACGGCATTCCCGGCTCACGAGTCATTAACCCCGGTGATCTGATTAATATTGACGTATCTGCCGAGCTTAACGGTTATTACAGTGACTCCGGCGTTTCTTTTCAACTGCCGCCCTATAACGAGAAGCTTGTACATCTGTGCCGCAGCACGGAGGAAACCATGATGAGCGTAATCAATCATCTTCGAGCAGGCATGAAGGTGAATGAGATTGGCAGAGTGATGGAGAGTGAAGCCCGCAAACGCGGCTACAAAATCGTACGTAATTTATGCAGCCACGGCATCGGGAAATCACTGCATGAGAAGCCTTTCGAAATTCTCCCGTTTTATAATCCGCGGGTAACTACGGTGCTTAAAGAAAATCAGGTCATTACGATTGAGCCGTTCCTGTCTACCGGGGCTGACTTTGTAGAACAGCAGTCGGACGGGTGGACACTGAGTGTGAAGGACAATAGCCGGGTAGCACAGTATGAGCACACCATTATAATTACTAAGGGCAAACCGATCATTCTGACAAGCGCATAGAACCCTGCCGAGGGTAAGAGGAGCGAGCGATGTTGAAGATGGCCTTTATTCTTTTTGATGGAATTACTTTTCTCGATTTTGCCGGATTCTATGATGTTATCTACCGGCTGGGACAATTCGCCCCAGGTGAAGGGCTGGAATGGGATATTTGCGGTGTTGCGGAAGAAGTGACCGATGAGCTGGGGCTTACGGTCAAGATCGGCACAGTATTGCCGGATCTGTCGCAATATGATTTAGTCTTCCTGCCCGGCGGGATGGGAACGAGACGGCTCAGGACTGATGAGTCCTTTCTCTCTTGGCTGCGGGGAGCCGCCAATGTGCCTTATAAGGTTTCTGTATGCACAGGCTCACTCCTGCTGGGAGCCGCCGGATTTCTGGAGGGACGCAGTGCAACGACGCATCCCGCTGCGTACGATCTGCTGGCGCCCTATTGCGGCAGTGTGGTGAAGAGTCGGATTGTACAGGACGGCAGTATAATTACCGGTGGAGGGGTGTCTGCCTCCATTGATTTGGGGCTGCATGTCATGTCACTGCTTGCCGGTGAAGAGGCCATGCTCTCCGTGAAGAAGCAAATTGATTATCCTTATGTGATGCAGGGCATTGTACAGCAGCAATAAGCTGTGCAGGAAAACGGGGGAATTAGGATGACTGTAACTAAGACGGTGCCAGTGCCGATTCGGGAATGGATGGAGACGGAGGGGCAGTGGCCCCTGCTTGCCGGTTATATGCTGGACGGGAGCGGCCTGCCCGGACCACGGGCCAATCTGGAGCTGGCAGAGAGCTTCGCGATGTCTTTTGCCCGGCCTTCTGTAACGGAGACCTCATGGGCAATGCTTTCGTCATGGGCGCTTATTTCGGACCACGAGGCTGCTGCTAATGATCCCCGCGAGTTTCTGCCTTTTTGTGCTGTACAGGCCAGCTGCGCGCATTACGGGTATGCTGATGCAGTGCGGCGCACCCTGACAGAAGGCCTGCTGAAGACTGCCATGAATGATTCCAGATGGCGGCTGCGCGAGGCCGCGGCGATCGGTCTGCAGACCATTGGAGAAT
Organism: Paenibacillus sp. FSL H3-0321; assembly: GCF_038002865.1. Taxonomy (NCBI): domain Bacteria; kingdom Bacillati; phylum Bacillota; class Bacilli; order Caryophanales; family Paenibacillaceae; genus Paenibacillus; species Paenibacillus sp. FSL H3-0321. The sequence goes on from NZ_JBBODH010000001.1 coordinate 7,355,328, forward strand.
ATGATTTTTCGCTTCTGCAGGGACTGCTGGATTCATGGAAAGCGGAGGCTACACTGCCGGAACAGCGCGCCTTTGTTGCCGCTTTAGCCCATCCGCCGCTGCTCAAGGAGCAGACCAATGCACGGTATAGCCTGGATCTGGCCGGCGGCATTATGGAAGGCATCCTCTCCTCTGAGCCGGGACAAGGCGATCGGGAGCATTATCGCGTGTTGTCCAAGGGTTTAGAATATAGTCTCAGTCTGTTTGTGGCCAGCGAGCCGGAAGCAGGTTTTGCTATGCTCCGCAGATTTGCACAGAGCGGCGATCCCCGGATGCTGAAGATTGTGAAGAGCAATCTGGGCAAAGCCCGGCTGAGTAAAAAATATCCTGACCAGGTTGCGGACCTCCTCACAGCATTGACAATGTGCTAAAATGTAACTATTATTGTTGCATCCAAAGCATTCTTTTGTTTAGGGCAATAAAGGAGAGATTTCCATGAACATCAGCACCCGGTTCGCGGTGGCTATTCATATTCTTACGTTAATCGACAGCAACAAGGAAGGCAAAAGCACCTCCGAATGGATCGCTGGCAGTGTCAATACCAACCCGGTGGTCATACGCAGAATTACAGGCATGCTGAACAAAGCGGGACTGGTTGATGTCCGTCCCGGTGTGGCCGGAGCCAAGCTGAACCGCACTGCAGCTGAGATCACGCTGCTGGAGATTTATCGGGCGGTTAATGCGGTGGAGGAAGATTCCTTATTCTCCGTGCATGAGCACCCGAATCCCGATTGTCCGGTTGGCAAGAACATCGCCGGTGCCATCGTGCCTGTATTCTCCCTTGCCCAGAAAGCGATGGAGAATGTGCTGCAGGAGGTTACCTTGGACCAGATTATAAATCAGATCCCTGTTTACTGAGCAGCGAAGGGGATTAAGAGTAATTTAAGTAAACTTTTAGCAAAAACTTATGTTTCTTTAAGGTTTCAGGAGTATATTAAAGATCTCCACCCCCCAGTGGATGCATTTTTGCTAGGAGCCTGCCGTGCCTCGGCAGGCTCCAATTTTTTTGGTTTGCTGCAATCCGAGGGTTCTACAAAATTCAGCAAACCTTTATTAAATTTTCATCCGGATTTAAGCTTTGCCGGTTATAGTAGTCACATGACCCCCTTATAATAGACCTTGACTCTGCCGGACGCTGGCAGGGTCACTTTTTTGTCCCTGTATAAGGAAATGGAGAGCGCGATAACATAGCAGGAGCTTTACACAATATTCCAAATGAATTAGACTGACACAAGACATGTGAAATGGAATGATTTTTGTGAAAGAGGATGGGATTTGAATGATGACCTTTCTGGCTGTGATTTTAGGCTTGGTAAGCCTCTTGGTATTTATGCTGATTATTAGAAAAGCGATAGATGATTCGAAAACTTCGCACAAACTGGATATTTTGATTCAGGAGATCAGGCTGCTGCGTAAAGAAATTAAGGAGAATAAGCATATTATTGATAAACGCCTGTAAAAGGGGGAGTTTTGCAATGATCTTATATCACAATCAGGAACTAAGCGTTAGAAGACTGGTGGCTCCCGATGCGGAGCTGCTTGTGAAATGGCTTTCCGATCCGCTTCTGTTGGAGTATTATGAAGGCCGTGACCGTCCGCATACAATGGAGATGGTGCTGGAGCACTTTTATGAAGAGGAAGCCGGGGGAATCACGCGGGGGATTGTCTGCTATAAATCGCAGGATGTTGGATACATACAGTTCTATCCTATTGATGCTGAAGAGAAAGCGGAGTACGGGTATACGGATTTTGAAGGCAGAATTTACGGCATGGACCAGTTTATCGGCGAAACTGCATTCTGGAATCAAGGAATTGGTTCGCAGCTCGTGGGGGAGACAGTTAAATATCTTACCAAGTCGAAGCAGGCAGACAAAATTGTGATGGACCCGCAATGCTGGAATCACCGGGCGCTGAGAGTGTATGAGAAACTTGGTTTTGTGCGGAGGAAGCTGCTTGTAGAGCATGAATGGCATGAGGGAGAATTCAGGGACTGCTGGCTCATTGAATATGCGGGCAGTACGAAATAAGGGGATACTTTATGAAAAATAACCATCTATCTATACTGGGGGCCAGCCTTATTCTTGGTGTTTGTTTTATTGTCGGCTGCCTGGTCATCAGCCATGAAAAGGCGGGTAGCAACGGAAATGCTTTGCAAGCCCAGAATACTCTGCAGCAACAGGACAAGGCATTAATGACGCTTCAGGAGGCTGCATATTTTCTGGGGCTGGAAGAAGAGCAGGTGCTCAATATTATGAAAGCGGAAAATGCAATTCTGAGCAATAATGGACCTTTTACAAAAGCAAAGCTTCCTTATATTAAAATTGATGACGAGTTCTTGTTCACCAGGGAGGACTTATTGAACTGGATTCGGACAGCCACCGCAGAGAAGAGAGTATACAGCGGCATCAAATTGCTGAATTGATTAAGCAAGACAATAAGAATGGACCCAAACGGAGGAACTTCAGTGGAGAAAATTGCAATTATTTCTGATATTCATGGCAATGTACCGGCTCTTGAAGCGGTACTCGCGGATATACACGGGCGTAATATCACCCGGATTTTTTGTCTCGGAGACATTGTTGGCAAAGGACCTAGCTCAGACCTGGCAGTTGATCTGGTGAAGAAGCACTGCGAAGAAGTTGTGATGGGCAACTGGGATGAATTCATCGGCCGTCCCAGCGAAATCGCCGTTGTACAATGGCATCGGGAGCTGCTCGGCCAGGACCGCCTGAATTATCTGAACTCCCTGCCGTTCTCGATTGAATTCTGGATGAGCGGAAAGTTCATCCGTTTATTCCATGCCTCACCGCGGAGCTTAAATGAGCGGGTCCAGCCCTGGGATGATTACGAACAGCGTTTATCCCTGTTCCTATCCTCCGGATTGTGCAAGGAACCAATCATGGCGGATATAGCCGGATATGGGGATGTTCATAATGCGTACCTTCAGCATCTGGACGGAAGGACGTTACTGAATGTAGGCAGTGTAGGGAATCCGCTCGATCTTACCCAGGCCTCGTATTTAGTTATGGAGGGAAGGTATCAAGATCGTGCATTGGCACCGTTAAATCTGCAATTCGTCAGAGTTCCCTACGATATCGAACTGGCTGTGCAGCAGGCACAGGAATCTCATATGCCTGACTTGGAACCCTATATTAAGGAGCTTAGAACAGCTGAATATAGAGGTAAGGGCGTGGATCACTAATGCTAAGCCAGACCTGACGGGTCTGGCTTTTCTTTTTGAAAGTAATTGACAAACTTATGGAGTGCAACTATACTAAAGTTAGTTAATATGTAACGGAAACAGTTACAAGTGTGAATTGCAAAAATGGAAGGTGTAAAGACTAAGCTGCAATAAGCGGCTAGACACGGACACCAGCATTTATTCAGGAGGAGATATTATGACGGCAACAGCGACATTGCATGAGGGTGTGCAAATTGGTTTAGTGCAGATAAGAGTAAGCAATTTGGAGCGTTCGATCGCTTTTTACCAGAATGTTGTGGGACTGAAGATATTGCGCCAGACCGGTCGCCAGGTGGAGATGACGGCAGACGGGCAGCATGTACTGCTCATCCTGCGGGAGATCGAAGGCGCGCAAATTCTGCGCCGGAATTCGGTAGCGGGCTTGTACCACTTCGCCATTCTCGTGCCTGACCGCCCCAGCCTGGGGCTCACGCTGCGCAATCTGATTGACTCTGGGATTCATATCGGTCAGGGAGATCATATGGTAAGTGAAGCGCTGTACATTCAGGATCCGGATAATAACGGAATTGAGCTGTACCGGGACCGGCCGCGTGATACATGGAAACGTGATGCAGAAGGGGACTATATTATGACTACGGACCCGGTAGATGCCGACGGTCTGCTGGCCGCTGCTGAAGGCTTAACCTGGAACGGCCTGCCTGCCGGCAGCGTGATCGGACATGTGCATTTTCATGTAGGTGATCTTGACCAAGCGAAGAAATTTTATGTGGATGCATTGGGCTTTGAGCCAACAACCCATTATGGAGACTCGGCGCTGTTTATCTCGGCGGGAGGTTATCATCACCATATGGGCCTCAATATCTGGGCGGGGCAGGGTGCTCCGGCGGCTCCGTCTGATGCACCCGGCATCGATTATTTTACACTGCTGCTGTCAAGCAGACAGGAGCTGGCGGAAGTGTCTGAGCGTATGCGGGAGGCTGGTTATACAGTAACTGAGGCAGACGGCACCCTTTCGCTCAAAGATCCATGGAACATCGGTTTGAAGCTGATGGTGAACTCGCAATCGGAATAATTTGCTTGTCCATCTTCACTCATTCCCCTATAATAATTGGAAATGAATGAGTGAAAGGGTGTAGATTTTGCAGAAATTCAAAATGGCATACGTAATCCTTTGTCATAAAAATCCTGAGCAGATCAATTTGCTGATTGATCGTTTAAGTGATGAACATGTGGATTTTTTCCTGCATGTAGACAAGAAGAGCGGCATAGAAGAGCAAATTGTTCACCGTGAACATATTCATTTTGTAAAAGATCCTGTTGAAGTGCAGTGGGGACATTACAGCCAGATTGAATGCATTCTTAAAGGTTTTGAGCTGATTAAGCAGCAGGGTTACTATAATTATATTCATATCATAAGCGGGCAGGATTTGCCCCTTGTCTCCAATGGGACGATTGTGGAGTTCTTCCAGAAGAACGAGGGGAAGGAATTTGTGAAGTATTTGCAACTGCCTAATGAAGCGGAGATGTGGGGCTGCTACTATCGGGTTTCTGTCTATTATCCAAAATTTCTTGTATCGCGGGTAAAAGCAGTCTCCGAGGTGCGCAACCGGTACATTAATCTGGTGATGTCGGTGCCTTGGCTTAAGCGGAGTCTGAAGCATCTCCCGGATAAACTATATAAAGGCTCAAACTGGATGTCGATTACCGGTGAGTGCATGGAGTATATTCTGGAATTCACCCGTACTTCTCCAGGTTACATCCGTTTGTTCAAGAACTCATTCTGCGGTGACGAAATATTCTTTCATTCGATTATTTTGAATAGTCCGTTTAAGGATAATGTAGTGAATGAAATCAAACGTTATACAGACTGGGAGACCGGACCGGAGTTCCCCAGAACGCTCAGGGCGGTGGATTACGAACGAATCCGCACACAAGGACAGGGAAGCTTCTGGGGCCGCAAGTTTGACTTGGACGTAGACCGCAGTATTGTCGAGGATCTTCTGCAAAAGGGTTGAACCTTAGGACCACTGGGTCAAAAACTCTTCAATCCTGATTCGATTACCGGGAGCGGACGGGATTTCAGCAGGAGGCAAGGCCGGATCTACCGGCCTTGCCTCCTGCTTGTTCTGCATCCAGTTACGCTTCCCCCTGTGACAACGCGGCGATCCGGCGGCCCGCATCACCGCGGTACAATCCTCCGTGATAGCAAATCACCTGCCGGATCTCCAAATCGGCGAATTTCTGCAAAGAAGCAAGTGCGGTAGCCATGTCGGGTGTCGCCGCAGCATCTGGCCCGTACAGTTCTCCGCCGCGCACCGTGAGGGCATCAGCGGCAATCAGTGTGCAGCTAGCCTGATGGTACAGGCTCAGATGCCCGGGGCTGTGGCCGGGCGTATGGATCACAGTGATTCCGCCGCCACAAGGAAGCCGTTCCCCGCCAATGAGCGTTTGATCGACTCTTCCTTTTGGTGGATGGGCAAGCACGGAGAGAAAGGCATGCCGCCATTCTTCCGGCACTGTAGGCGGCAGCATGGCTTCGGCGGCAGCCAGCGCTTCCGGCGTATGCTTGAGCAACATTTTATCGCCCTCAATATAGGGCTTCTCAATTTCGTGCGCCAGTACGGTCAGCTCGGTTTCAGCCTGCTCCAGCAGAGCGGGCAGGCTCCCGATATGATCGAGATCCTGATGGGTAATCAGGATAGTGCGCAGCTGATTCCAGGGTACAGAGGCTTCTTCCATAGCCACCCTAAATGTGGACAGCAGCCCCGGGTAACCAGTATCTACGAGAGTGGCGGCTTGTCCGTCCCAAAGCAGGGTGGGGTAAATCGTTTCTGTTCCACCCATAACTTGAACGGAAATTTCAAGCATGTCTATTCCTTTGGCGATATGCATAATGTTCCTCCTAAAAAGTTAGTGAGCCCGTGCTCCCATGCTTGATAAGATTCATGCTGTGAGGCTAATGCATAGCATACTGAAAACAGAGATGTTGCGCAATAGAAAAATATGATATTATAACACAAAAATAATTATTTGTCAATATATAAATCGGTGAACTTTTTCGGCTAAACATAAATATGAGAATTGCATTTTGCCCCTTTATAAACGTTTAGGATATAATAATGGGAAAATCAGTTTTGGAGTTGATGCAGCTTGGAGACTTTTCTTGCCGTACTGTTAATTCTGGGGCTGATCGCGGCCTCCAACATCGTGAACCGGTTTATCCCGTTTGTGCCAATTCCGCTGATTCAGATTGGACTGGGCGTTATTGCTGCACTGATGCCCACGGGAATACATATGACCTTTGAGCCTGAGCTGTTTTTTGTATTATTTATCGCTCCACTGCTATTCAATGACGGCAAGCGGACACCCCGCGATGAACTTTGGAACCTTAGAGCGCCCATTCTGCTGCTGGCGCTGGGCCTTGTCTTTGTCACCGTCTTTGTTGCGGGATATGCGATCCATTGGATGATACCCTCGATTCCACTGGCGGCGTCGTTTGCGCTGGCGGCCATTCTCTCGCCGACCGATGCGGTGGCGGTAGGCGCCTTGGCCGGAAGGGTTCATTTGCCGAAGGGCATTCACCGGATTCTGGAGGGCGAGTCATTGATGAATGACGCCTCCGGTCTGGTGGCCTTCAAGTTTGCCATTGCTGCTGCGGTTACCGGGGTGTTCTCCCTGCCCAAAGCAACGTTCAGCTTTATCCTCATCGCAGCGGGAGGGCTGCTGCTGGGGGCGCTGCTGTCATTTTTGCTTATCCGGCTCAGCGTGCTCATCCGCAGATTAGGCATGGAGGATGTTACCGTCCATGTGCTGCTGCAGATTCTTACTCCGTTCATTATTTATCTGATCAGTGAAGAAGTCGGCGTATCCGGCATTTTGGCCGTTGTTGCCGGCGGTATCGTATATGCCATCGAGAAAGACCGGGCAGTATCTCCGCAATACAAGCTGCAGCTTGTGTCAGCGAGTACCTGGTCGGTGCTGCTGTTTATCCTGAACGGGATGGTCTTCCTCATTCTCGGCATCTCCGTTCCCGATGTAGTTGAAGTCATCTACCGGGATGAAACGCTGAATAACTTTATGGTGGCCGGCTATGTGCTCGCAATTACGGCGCTGCTCATTGTACTCCGCTTCCTCTGGGTGTATGTCTATTCGCTAGTAGAGAGCCGCAGGCTGAAGACAGAGAAGTCACCGCTCAAAACACAGCTGATTATCTCGATCTCAGGCGTCCGCGGAGCTGTAACCTTGGCCGGTGCCTTCTCCATTCCACTGGTTGCTGGAGATGGTTCCCTGTTTCCGGAACGGGATTTAATCATTGCGCTCGCGGCAGGTGTTATTCTCATGTCGCTGGTGATTGCCAGTATCTTTCTGCCTATCCTTGCGGGAAAAGAAGAGGCCGTTGACGAAACCGTCCAGCCGCAGAACACGGAGCTTGCAGCCAGATCGGTGGTGATTGATGCAGGAATGACCATGCTGCGGAGCTTGACGACGGAGAATCCCGGCTCCCCAACGCAGCCTGCATTGCTGGAGTTCACTGACAAGATCGACAGACTGTGCGCTCCCCAACCGGAAAATGATGTGGCTACGGAGCGCTTCCGCCGGCTTGGCGTTGAAGCGCGGCTGAACGGCCTCGATGCGGAACGGGCAGCATTGCGGCGTATGCTGGAGCAAGGTCAGATTGAATCTCCGGTAGCAGTGAAGATGGAAGAGCTGCTGGATCATACGGAGGCCGTTCTGTGCCGGCGGTTCGATACACAGGTCAAATTCTCCCTGACAGAGATTCAACGCTTATTCTCGGGATTGTTCACCGGCCGTTTTAACGGTGAGGAAGGAAGGCGGGCGGTTCAGAATGCCGAGAGTGCCCGGAAAGCGAAGATCGCGATGTGCCAGGCCGCCGTCTCAGCGGTCAGTGCCGGGATGAGCGAAGAAAACCGCCAGGCTTCGCAGCGGGTTATTGACAAATATGAGCGGCTGGAGTCACGGCTGGAGCAGGGGGAAGGCTGGAGCAAGGATGGCGTAATCGACGATGAGAAGCTGGAGCTGAAGCTGAAGGCGATTCAGGAGCAGCGCGACACGGTGCAGCAGATGTACCAGAACGGAGCGATTAATCTCAAGGTCGCCGGCAAGCTGCGCCGGTTCGTGGATCAATTGGAAACATCAATCTGGGAGGATTAATAAATGGGCGAAATCACTGCGAGCGGGCTGTTGTTTGAAGAAATCGGGGAAGCGCATTTGGCTGAAGTACTGGATATATATAATTATTACGTGTTGAACACCACAGTTTCTTTTCATACCGAGCCGCAGAGCCTGCCGGAAATGCGCCAGTCGGTGCTGAGCGGCGATCCGCGGTTCAAATCCTATGCCATTATGCAGGAAGGCGAAATGTTGGGTTATGTGCTGATTGCCAGACATAAGAATAAGCAGGCCTATGATACCTCCGGTGAAATCAGCATCTACCTGAAGCCGGGCTGCGGCGGCCGGGGATTGGGCGGCCATGCGCTGCGCTTTATCGAAGAGCGGGCCGCGGAGCTCCGGTTTCATGTACTGGTGGCTACGGTGTGCGCCGATAACGAGCCGAGCCGCCGGTTGTTCGTGAAGCATGGATACGAGCAGAGTGCCCTGTTCAAAGAGATCGGCAGCAAGTTCGGCAGATGGCTGGATATTGTCAGCTATCAGAAGATCATTGGGCAGCTGCAGTAAATATCCCATATACCCAAAAGTCCGCCTGCGGCAAGGAAGCATTCCTTGCCGCAGGCGGACTTTTTATGCGCTGTAGACCAAGCAGCTCTAGCTGAGGCGCCCCTGTTCTAGTCAAAGCTATAGGTGATCGGTACGGGGAGCCTCTTTCCTGCGCGTGTCTACTTGTTCTTCCGGCGGAACATTTGTCCAAGCACTTCACTGAGCACAAGTCCCGTGGCGATCGCTCCCGAGAGCAGCAACGCCTGTACGCCGATCTGAATCGCCTGGTTATTGTCGTTCTCCACGAATTTGCGCATAGCGTCATACGCAAGTCCCCCCGGGACAAGTGGAATAATCCCTCCGACGCTGAAGATAATGACCGGCATCTTGAAGGAACGGGCAAAGAATTGGCTGATGACGCCGACGACTACGGTTGCCGCAAAGGTGGCAATAACCGTATCCCATCTTTCATCAAGCTCCAAATACAGGATCCAGCCTACCATTCCGGCCAAGCCGCATTGCAACAGCGCGCGCCGCGGGGCATTGAACAGAATGCAGAAGGATGCAGCGGCAATAAAGCTGGTTATCAGTTGCAAAATCATGAATTGCTACCTCTTTCACGTGGGTTAAAAAAGCGACAGCACAAGTCCGATGCCAGTCCCGATCGCAAACGCAGTCAGGAATGCATCGGCACCTTTGGAGAGGCCGGAAACCAGATGCCCAGCCATCAGGTCACGCACCGCATTGGTAATGAGCAGGCCCGGGACCAGCGGCATGACGGAGCCGATGATAATCTTGTCCATTTCGCGGCCAATGCCAAATTTGACGGAGAAGAACGCGAACAGTCCGATCAGGAATGAGGCGGTAAATTCAGCGAAGAATCGGATCTGTACGAGCCGGTGCAGATAGGTTGCAGCGGCGAAGCCAAGCCCCGACACCAGCAAAGCCGGAAGGGCGTCCCACAGACTCCCCTTGAACATTACTGTGAAGCAGGCTCCGGTGAGGGCAGCTGCGGCGATCTGCAGCCATGCCGGATAGGCATGTGCGGCATCGTCCACGACGCCAAGGCGCTCGCGGGCTTCTGCCGCGCTGAGCTGGCGTTCGCTCAGCCGGCGCGAGATGTCGTTGACCTCCGACACCTTCTGCAAATCGGTCGTCCGCTCGGCAATCCGGAACAGCTTCACCGGTTCGGTTCTGCTGGTTGTGAACATGATGACCGTTGGCGTCACGTAGCTGTGCGCCCCGGGAAAACCGAGTGCCTCCGCCATACGCGTCATGGTGTCCTCCACACGGTAAGTTTCCGCACCGCTCTGCAGCATGATTTTACCGGCCAGCAGGCAGAGGTCGATAATTTCATGCGTGGAAGTATTGCTGTTATTGCTTGTGCTATCCAACTTCTTTCGATCCTCCCCGGGAATGTTATATATTCGATTGTCGCCGCAATACCTGAAAATATCAACCCTTATTCTTTTAATTTATTTTTTAACACTTTATTTGTAGTGTCCTCCGATTTTGCCGGCCCGATCCTTAATTTGTCCTGCATCGGTGAAAGACGCAGCCCGGCCGATAATCATATCTCCATACTTGTTCTTGAGATTGTCGGTAGCCCGTTCAAGCTCGCGGTAACGGGGGCGGGATTCGAACAGTGTCAGCTGGTACTCACTTTCGTCGGAGAGCGTGGAAAGACTGAGGTTGACCCTGCGTACGGGCTGGTTGTCCCAGTGCCGCTGGAAAAGCTCTACGGCTGCTTCATAGACCAGATTGGTGGCATTGGTGGGGTCGTTCATTACGGTCTGGCGGGAGAAGCCGGTCGGCATCTCAAAGCTTGCACCCTGGCAGCCGACAGACACGACCGCGCCGTTCACCTTGAGGCTGCGGCAGCGTCTGCACACCAGCTCGGATAGCTCCAGCAGAATCGTCTTGATTTCCTTCAGTGTGCGGTAGTCCCGGGGCAGGGTCATCTGGTGCCCGACACTCTTGGGTGGAACCTCGTGGGTATGCGGGTTTACGGGACTGTCGTCAATGCCGTTGGCAATCCGCCAGTACAACTCGGCGTCTATATCGCAGTTCTTGCGGAATTTCTCGCGCATGCGCCACTTCAGCTCGGCCAGCGGCAGCTGGGCCACATGGCCAATGGTCGTAAGCCCCATGCTATGGAAATGGGCGGACATCCGGCGGCCGACCATGAACAATTGCGAAATCGGCAGCGGCCAGAGCAGGGTGGGCAGCTGTTCGCGGGTGAGTGTAAACCGGCCGCCTTCGTTTTTCTTGGCCCACAGATCGCAGGCCATCTTGGCAGTAACCTTGGAATAGCCGATGCCGATGCGCACATACACGCCTGTCTCCTGGCGGACGGTATCCTGGATCGCGGCCGCGATGGACAGCGGACTGCCGAACAAGGCGGAGCTGCCGGTGACATCAATGAACTGTTCATCAATGGAATAAGGCTCTACGAGATCACTGAAGCTGCGCAGAATATCGGTGATTTGCGAGGAAACGTTGATGTAGTGCTGCATACGGGGACGGACGACCACAAGCTCAGGGCATTTCGCCAGCGCTTCCTTTAAGGTCTCGGCAGTGGTAACGCCATGCTCTTTGGCTAAGGGGCAAGCGGCAAGTACAATCCCGCTGCGTCTGGCCGGATCGCCGGCAACGACCAGCGGTTTATGGCTGTAGAGAGGATTGGCAGCCTTCTCGACCGAGGCATAGAAGCTCTGGCAATCGGATAGCATAATGACACGATCTCTGTTCATAGGTTCACACTCTCCAGGTAAGCGGCTGAATTTGACCTTATTATAATACGAACATATGATCGTGTATATGCATAGTTATTTCCATTCAGTCAAGAGGCTTATTTTTCGAGCGTACATAACCCCGTGGCCACTCCGCCCGAAAAGATCGTCAGAATCGAATGCAAGAAGGTTTCCTTGGAGATCAGCAGGCCACCCGCGCCAATAATCAGGAAATCCGTCAGAAAAATAATGACGCCGACATTGAGCGGAATATAGCGTTTCATAAACTTGGCGAGCAGATCCGTTCCACCCGTGCTGGCCTTGAAGCGCAGCATAATTCCGAAACCGCTCCCCATTAGAAAGCCGCCGAGAATGGCGCTGGAGATGGAGCCGAGCTCAATATAGTACAGAAAATGGTACTGGAGCGGTCCGAGGAATTCAATGAAAAACGAGGAGGTGAGCAAACCCAGTACGCTGTTATAGAAGATGTCCCGTTCTTTAAGCCAGGCAAGCAAGAAAATCGGCAGGCTGCACAGGACAATGGCCAGTCCAATTTTTGCGCCGGACATATAGTTGATGATGAGGGCGATGCCGATGATTCCCCCATCGAGAATTTTGTAGGGGACCAGAAAAAAATTAGTTCCTGCAGCAATCAGCAAACTTCCCAGCAAAATAATGGCGTACCTTGCACTTGAGCGCATATTCTTCAACATCTCCACGTTTAGGCATGTCTTAATGAATATGCTTAGAAATGGGAAAAAATAGCTGCAAAGCAAAAAATCCTGCTTGCGCAGGATTAGGTGGGACGGGGATATTACTAAACCAAAGCAGGCTCCGGCTTTTTGAGCTGCAGCGGCGGAGGTACCAGCCAGCCCTTCTTTTTATTCAATTTCAGCACAGCCATTCCTAAAGCGGCCATTTGCGCATGATTTTTCATGAACATGGCCCCGATATCCTCACGGATGGAAGTCCCCATAATCTGGCTGCATACGACTAGGCTTAGGGAAACTGCGCCAGCAAGGGAAGCGGCGATTTCCGGATCGGAGAAACGGGCTCCGGCAGGAATCTCCTCGAGCTTAACGGAGGGGCGGTCGGGCAGTGCAGGGGGCGGTGTGAAGCCATGGGTTTTCAGCAGCTTGTCGCAATCTTTTATTTCCTGCTGCGACTGGTCCATGAGATCATCAATTATTTTTTTCAGATCCTGATCGCCAGCGTGATAATGAAATGCCTGTAAGGTGGATAATGACATTTTGGCGGTAGCGGAAAATTGCCATAGATTAAATATTTCGCCATAGTGCAGCGGTTCGTCTTTGGGATTGCCGTTTAGAACTCCCATCGTTGCAAAACTCCTTCACTGATAAGGTGGTGAAACGTGAAGTTAGGTTGTCCGGCATCCTCTGTTTTATTCGAAGGAAGGGTTGATTTAAGCAATTAAGACTTGTACAGGACAGCCAAACAATATATATTAATAGTAAATGTTACGATTAAATACATAAAGTCAGCAAGGCGGGTGAAGGTTGGATGGACTATACATATAAAGTGCTGGAGAGCGATATTGATTTACTGGCGGCCGCGCTGTCAGAAGTCAAGGTAGCGGTCGCCGTGAAAGAAATAAAAGATGATATTCTGGAGTTTGGCGGGCAGATTAGAGAATACACCCCTAATTGTGTCCGTATCGGGGAACTGTCCTACAGCCGGGAGTTGTATGAGTTTCGTGCTCTCGCTAATGAGTGATTCGGCTTACCGTGAATAACGCTTGCGGAAGCGCAGCGGTGAGATGCCGACTTTGCGGGCAAAACGCCGTGAGAAGTAGGCTGCGCTCTCGAAGCCTGTGCGCTCCGCAATCCCGGAAATGGGGATCTCTGTCTTGAGCAGCAGCAGCTTGGCCTGCTCCAGGCGGTAATCCGTCAAATATTCCATCGGCGTCAGCCCATAGACGCGCTTCATGCACCGGGCGAGATAATTATAGTGAAAATGGAGGGCATCCGCGAGCGAGCCATTGGTGAGCGCCTCTGCGTAATGGTTGCGGATGTAGGCTTCCGTCTGCTCCGCAATCTCGGCAGCATGGCTGCCTGCAGCGTCCTGCTGCGCAAGATCCATCATCCGCAGCATCTCCTCAAAGATCCGCTGTTGCTGCCATACCGCGCTTGACCGTCTGTCCCGGCTCAGCTGCAGGAGCAGCTCCGCCTGCCCGCTCCGCTCAAAGGGGTCCGGGAGCGGACCGAATTGCGGTACACGGATCGTGTACGGATGTGTGAGAAACTGCTGGAAATGTGCTTCACGGCCGGCATACACCGGATCGCCCACGGCTTCAATCCATTCCCCCACCGTGTGAAAATGGATCCATACAAACGTGGTGATCTCCTCGCAAGGTTTGACAGCGTAGTGATAACGGTCTGGCAGCAGCAGCAAAGTGTGCCCGGCCGCAACCTCCCATTCTTTCTCATCTTCGCCAATGAACAGGGTGCCCTGTTCTACAATAATCAGATCGAATTTCCCCATACGGTTGCGGTTCGGGTGCTGATCCCCCGGCTGATATACGGTGCGGTCGCATTCCAGAAAGTAGGGGAACGGGGGAGCAGCCAAATGGATATAAGAAGGGCTGAATGTCATGATTACTCCTTTCAAAGCGAATTGTCGGCAGCCTGCAGTTCTGGTGTCATTCGCAATCTTGAGTGTGAAATAGTACAAAAACAGGGTTGCTTATGATTGTATTTTTTATTTATTCTACCCTCTATAATTGCTAATAGCGAGAACGAAATATAGCGGAGGGGAAGAGGCAAATGAGCAGAACTATTAAAACGCAGCAGACAGACAAGCAGCAATCGGTAAAGATTCAGGATGAATTCTGGGGACGTTACATCAGGCTGGCACAGGATGTAGTCATTCCATACCAATATGAGGCGCTGCATGACCGGGTACCGGACGCAGAGCCCAGTCATGCGATTGCCAATTTCGAGATTGCCGCAGGGAGAAAGGAAGGAGAGTTTCACGGCTGGGTGTTTCAGGATAGCGATGTGGCGAAGTGGCTGGAGGCAGTAGGTTACTCCCTGAGCCTTAAGCGTGATCCCATACTGGAGCGGCAGGCAGATGAAGTTATCGACCTGATCGGCGAAGCGCAGCAGCCGGATGGATATCTCAATACCTATTTCACAATCAAGGAGCCGGGCAAACGCTGGACCAATCTGCAGGATTGCCATGAGCTGTACTGCGCCGGACATTTTATCGAGGCTGCGGTTGCGTATTATGAGGCTACAGGCAAAGACAAGCTGCTAAATATTATGCGCAGGATGGTCGATCATATCGATTCGGTCTTTGGACCGGAGGAAGGCAAGCTGAAGGGCTATGACGGGCATCAGGAGATTGAACTGGCACTAATCAAGCTGTACCGTCTTACAGGTGAAGAGAACTATCTGAAACTCAGCAGCTTTTTTATCGACCAGCGCGGCCAGGAACCGAATTTCCTGCGGCAGGAGTGGGAGAGCCGGGGGCGGATCACTCACTGGAGCGGGCAAACTGACCATCTCGATCCAGCCTACAATCAGGCGCATATTCCGGTCCGTGAGCAGAGCGAAGCGGTAGGGCATTCTGTACGTGCAGTCTATATGTATTCAGCAATGGCTGACCTTGCGATGCTTAAAAATGATGACGCGTTGCGCGATGCTTGTGTGAGGCTGTGGAACAACATGACAGATAAGCAGATGTATATTACAGGGGGGATCGGTTCCACCCATCATGGGGAGGCGTTCACCTTCGATTATGATCTGCCCAACGATACGGTGTATGCGGAAACCTGCGCTTCCATCGGCCTGATCTTTTTTGCCCGGCGGATGCTGGAGTTAGCCCCGGAAGCCCGGTATGCGGACGTGATGGAGCGGGCGCTCTATAATAATGTGCTGGGGTCCATGGCGCAGGACGGCAAGCATTATTTCTATGTCAATCCGCTTGAGGTATGGCCGCAGGCCTGCAGCTGCAATCCGGGTAAACATCATGTGAAGGCGGAGCGGCAGGGCTGGTTCGGCTGCGCCTGCTGTCCGCCCAATGTAGCCCGGCTGCTGACTTCGCTGAACCACTATATTTACACGGTTCACGGGGACACACTGCACACTGATCTGTACATTGGCAGTGAATGGAAGGGTATGCTTGGCGGAACGGAGGTTAATGTTACCCAGGAGAGTAATTACCCATGGGAAGGTAAAGTGTCGCTGAAGGTTAATCCGGCAGAAGCTGCGGAATTCGGCATTGCCTTGCGGGTCCCTTCCTGGAGCAGCGGCATGGAGATCAGCATCAATGGTGAAGTGCTGGATCCTGCCGCAGGCCTGGAACTGGGATACCGGGTGATCCGCAGAGTGTGGTCTGCCGGGGATACCATAGAGGTAAGCATTCCGATGGAAGCGCACCGTGTCTATGCCCATCCCGAGCTGCGGGCTGATGCGCAGAAAACTGCTATTCAGCGGGGACCACTTGTCTATTGCCTCGAGGCAACCGATAACAGTGAGCCGCTGAGCTCTATCTCCCTGAACGAGACAGGCGAGTTCACAGAGGTCTTTAAGGACTCGCTGCTTGGCGGAGCCGTAGTCGTTGAAGGAACCGGCTTCCGTGTCAATCCGTCCGGCTGGAGCGGAGGGCTGTACAGCAGGGAGAAAGCACCGCTGGAATCCGTTAAGGTTACAGCTGTCCCTTATTATCTGTGGGGCAACCGCGGCAGCGGAGAGATGAAGGTGTGGATACCGGAGGGCAAGGCTTAAGCTGCAGCTCGTTATCTAAAAGGAAAGCAACCCAAATGCATCCCGCAAGTATGGCGGATGTATTGGGTTGCTTTTTTTAGAATATTGTCCTTGGGTTGATGGTAACGGCATAACTGTATCTTTTTGCGAACCGGTAAGTGAGCTTCCTACAAAAAACAGGCCCCGTCATTTTGCAAAGACGAGGCCTGTTTAATAAACAAGGGTTAACATGTTGTCGCGGCAGCTATTTAGCCCAGCTCAACTACCACTTGGTGCACTGCACCGTCGCAGGCAGGAGCGATGATGTTTCCTACTACAGCGGCGCCGTCGAGAGTGAGGCTGGCAACGCCTTTAGAGACATGGTTAGGGTTCTTAATAGTGATTACATAAGTATCTCCACGGAAGACGCGGGTGATTTCGAATCCGTCCCACTCAGCAGGGATACAAGGATCTACTTTCAGACCGGCGAAATCAGCCTGGATACCGAGAATGGATTGGGTAATGGCTACATAGTTCCAGGCAGCGGTACCCGTCAGCCAGGAGTTTTTCGCTTCCCCGTGGCGTACGGCATCTTTACCAGCGATCATTTGCGAGTACACATAAGGTTCCATCCGGTGAACTTCGCTGATGTCTTCCAGGTAAGCCGGAGCGATTTTCTTATAGATATCGAATGCTCTGTCACCGTGTCCCAGTACCGTTTCAGCAATCATGATCCATGGGTTGTTGTGGCAGAAAATACCGGCATTTTCTTTGTAGCCCGGCGGATACGTAGAAATTTCACCCAGGTTCAGGTAGTACTTGGAGTATGGCGGCTGCTGCAGCACGATACCATAATCTGTATCCAGACGTTCCTCAACGGAAGTCAAAGCTTTCGCTGCTTGACCGTCTTCCACGCCGATACCGGCCATTACGCAAATGCCTTGCGGTTCGATGAAGATTTGGCCTTCTTCGTTTTCTTTGCTGCCAATCTTGTCGCCGTAGTGGTCGTAAGCGCGCAGGAACCAGTCACCGTCGAAGCCGTGGGTCAGTGTGATTTCACGCATGTTGTCGATCTTGGCTACGGCATCCGCAGCAACATCGTTAAGTCCGCGCATGCGGCAAATTTCTGCATAGTCCGGTCCAACAAAGACGAACAGGCCGGCGATGAAGACGGATTCCGCTACACGGCCTTCGATGTTGGCAGTCGTCTGGAACGATTCGCCTGGTTCAGTGGAGAAGCAGTTAAGGTTCAGGCAGTCATTCCAGTCCGCGCGGCCGATCAGCGGCAGGCCGTGAGGTCCGAGATTGTTGGTGACATGCTCGAAGGAGCGTTTCAAGTGCTCGAACAGGGTAGCAGTGTTGTCCGGGTTGCTGTCGAAAGGAACCTGCTCATCCAGAATGGAAGTGTCGCCGGTTTCCTTAATGTAGGCAGCCGTTCCCAGGATCAGCCAAAGCGGATCATCGTTAAAGCCTGTGCCGACTTCGTTGTTGCCTTTTTTGGTCAGCGGCTGGTATTGGTGATACGCGCTGCCGTCTTCGAACTGGGTAGCGGCGATATCCAGAATACGCTCTTTGGCGCGCTCAGGAATTTGGTGTACAAATCCGAGCAAGTCCTGGTTGGAATCGCGGAAGCCCATACCGCGGCCAATCCCGGATTCGAAGTAGGAAGCGGAGCGGGACATGTTGAAGGTAACCATACATTGATATGGGTTCCAGATGTTAACCATACGGTTCAGCTTGTCGTCGCCGCTTGTGATCTGATATTTGGACAGCAGGTTATCCCAGTGTGCAGCCAGAACAGCCAGAGCAGCATCCACTTGAGCGTCTGTAGCGAATTGCTCGATGACAGCCTGCGCCGGTTTTTTATTGATGACATTCAGGGATTCCCATTTCTCATCTTCAGGGTTCTCGATATAGCCGAGTACGAAGATGAAGCTTTGCTCTTCGCCTGGTTCCAACGTGATTTCCAGTGCATGAGAGCCGATTGGCGACCAGCCGCTGGCTACGGAGTTGGTTGCTTCCCCGGCAGCTACTGCTTGTGGAGCATCCAGGCCATTATACATGCCCACGAAGGATTCGCGGTCGGTATCAAAGCCGGCGATTTCTTTATTTACAGAATAGAAAGCGTAGTGGTTTCTGCGCTCACGGTATTCTGTTTTGTGATAGATTACGGAATCCTTGACTTCAACCTCACCAGTGCTCAGATTACGCTGGAAGTTGGTCATATCATCCTGGGCATTCCACAGACAGAACTCGGCAAAAGAGAACAGCTTCACCGATTTCTTAGCAGATCCGGTGTTCTTCACAACAAGGCGGTGAACTTCGGCATTGTGGCCCATGGGTACAAAAGCGAGCTGGTTCACAGAAATACCGTTGCGTTCGCCGGTGATGGAAGTATAGCCAAGACCGTGGCGGCACTCGTAGAAATCAAGGTCGCGTTTGACCGGCATCCAGCCCGGGGTCCAGAAATCGCCGTCGTCATACAGATAGTAGTAACGTCCGCCTGTATCCAGCGGAATATTGTTATACCGGTAGCGGGTCAATCTTCTCATCCGGGCATCACGATAGAAGGTGTAACCACCGGCAGTATTGGAGATAAGGCCGAAAAATTGCTCGTTACCGAGGTAGTTGATCCATGGGTAAGGTGTTTTAGGGGTGTTGATTACGTACTCTTTACGAGTGTCGTCAAAAGTTCCGAATTTCATAAGAGGAAAGTCTCCTTTCAATTGTGAACGCGCGTTTACAGAGCTGAGAAAAAATTCCCTCGGGGCAAAGGGATTTTCCTGCAAAACATTATAATGATTGCCACTCCTTAAAGAAATGCTGGTACATCCAGCGAAATGGTATACGCTGGACGGATGATGCAGCATTCTTGCAGGGAGCCTTACTTCTTCGGCGGCAGGCAGGAGTCTCTTTCGACCAGCCTGGCCGGGAAGCTGATGGTGCTAAAGGTCGGCTGAGCGGAATCGCACAGCTCGATCACTTTCTCGACAGCGGCCTTGGACATTTCGTAAATCGGCAGACGTACGGAGGTCAGCTTGGGATGAATGCGCGAGGCAAGCTGCACATCATCGAATCCGGCAATGGACATATCCTCAGGCACGGATACTCCGTGTTCGGAGAACGCTTCCATCGCTGAAATAGCCATGTCATCATTGGATGAGAAGAAGGCTGTCGGCAATGGGCCGCCGGACTCCAGCAGCTTCTTGACCTCTTCGTAGGCCTTCTCCTTCAGGAAATCACCCTGCAGGATGAAGTTCTCATTGAGCTGCAATCCATGCCGCTTCAACGTATCCTCGTATGCCATATAGCGTTCCCGTCCGGAGTACGTGTTCATTCGTCCGCAGATCATGCCAATCTCTTCATGGCCAAGGCCGATCAAGTACTCGATGGCTTCGACTGTGCCCTCATAGTCCTTGGAGTTCACAATGGCCAGATGATTGCGGTCCAGATGCTCCGACATAATCTCCGAAATGTCATAATCGATCAGCACCAGCGGGGATTCAAGTCCAACCATTTCCCGTACGATATCAATATCCTTCTGGGTGCCGACGATAATGCCGCCGTCAATCCGTTTCTGCAGGAAAGCCTGCTTAACCTTCAGGAAATCGTCGGGAGAGTATACGGTATGAATCAGCACATAACAGCCGCGGGCATTCGACGTGTCGACTACGGCATCGACGAAAGGCGCGAAGTAATTATTCTGATAGATCCGGGTTGCATTCTCCTTCTCGTTCATGCTGATGGCGAAAAGGCCGATCGTATCGGTCTTCTTGCCGGCCAGAGCCCGGGCAAAGCTGTTTGGCTCGTATTGATGCTGTTCAATAACCTTCAGCACCTTGGCCCGGGTCTCTTCAGGGACATTGGAATAGTTGTTGATCACGCGGGATACCGTACTACGGGATACCCCGGCGAGCTTAGCAATATCTTCGCTGCGCATAGTGCCCCCTTTAAATAAACGCGCGTTTATGAGTTCATTGTAAAATAAATCGCTACAGAAATCAATCACCAGACTAAAGAATTTTGCCTTGCGGGGAAGCTCTTTTTAAACTAGAACTAATTTGGCAGCTTCAATCAGGAGAATAGGGGGACAGCGAATGCTTTTTGAAGAGATGAATCACGAAAGAAGCGGTGCGAAAGCTGAAGTCGTCGATTCCGTTGGCCTGGTATGGTGTGAATCCAATCAGGCATAAAGTAGGGCTGAACGACCTGGAAGCTGCCGCCATTGAGGGAAGTAAGTACAGGAACACATATGTGGAGATGGTCGGGGATTACATAGAACATACGCAACTGGAAGCGATAATGTTATAATGAACAAGAACGGAGATGTCAAGATGGAGCTACTTGATCCGCGCAATGATTTTTTGTTCAAACGTATATTTGGCAGTGAAGAGAACCGTGATGTACTAATCGCTTTCCTTAACCGGACATTTGCTGAGGCTGGGAAGCCGCCACTAAGCGAGATCATTCTACTTAACCCGTACACTGACAAAGATTCTCCTCGCGATAAGCAGTCTATACTGGACATTCGTGCTAGAACAACAGAAGGCGAAATCATTAATATCGAGATGCAATTGTTTAATAAATATGATACAGAGAAGAGAACTTTGTTCTATTGGAGTAAACAATACTCCAGCCAATTACAGGAAAGCCAGTCTTATAGCCAATTGAAGCGTTGTGTGACTATTAATATCCTAAACTATACATTGCTGCCCAATGAGATGTATCATAACGTGTTTCATCTGCGTGAAGACCGGACCGGAATTTCTCTGATTGAAGACATTGAAATTCATTTTTTGGAACTTCCGAAGCTAGATGAGCAAATCGTTTCGCTGGAGCAAGGCGGTCTTGCGAATTGGTTGCTCTTTTTGAAAGGCGCAGATCAATCCAAATGGGAGGTGCTGACAATGAATGAGCCTATACTAAAGAAGGCTATGAATACGCTGGAGTTCTTAAGTCAGAATGAGGAAGCCCGCAGACAGTATGAAGATCGCCAAAAATATTTACATGATGAAGCTTCAATGTATGAAACGGCGAAGACTAGAGGGTTCACTGAAGGTGTTGCTGAAGGAAAAGCAAAAGGAAAAGCTGAAGGAAAGGCTGAAGGTGAAGCTCAGGCGAAAAGAGAGATTGCGCGGAAGCTCCTTGGACTCGGCGTTGATCTGCCTGTAATCGCTGAAGCATCTGGCCTGACGGTAGAAGAAATTAAACAACTGAAGCCACTGCAATGAACATCCGCCATTGCTAGCTACAAACCCAAGAAAGCCTCTCCAAACTACGGAGGGCTTTCTTGGTTTGAGGTCCGCTTAGAATTTATCGAATTTTTCAACCCTATATGGATGCGACTTCTCCACACTGTGTGCAGAGGGTAAGGATAAGTTTAGAGCCAAAGGAAAAAGGTTTGTTCATGGGTCTGACAA
Source organism: Paenibacillus sp. FSL H3-0321 (assembly GCF_038002865.1). Lineage (NCBI taxonomy): Bacteria > Bacillati > Bacillota > Bacilli > Caryophanales > Paenibacillaceae > Paenibacillus > Paenibacillus sp. FSL H3-0321. Next base: position 7,377,103 of record NZ_JBBODH010000001.1, read on the forward strand.
CAGCGTGCCCCTCCATTTGACCTTTGGATAAAGAAGTACCCCCGCACACTTTGCACACTAACTCATCTTGATGCATACGCTCACCCTGAATTCTATTTATAGTCTACTACGTTTGGTTAGATTTAGAAGTTTAGAAGGATAATTTATCCATTCCATGATTTCTTCACACACTCTATTAACAATCAGGTGTTAAATTGAAGATATCCCCAGCTTGTATGTAGTATATACGTTCATGAACTCTTGACTCTGCCAGCTGCTGGCAGGGTCGTTTTTTAAATTATATGAATTTTTAGATGCTTCACGCTAAAAATTATCCGTTTCAGCTTGTTTATAGGTTTGCAAATCGACGTGAGATATTATGCGATTTAGAAGTTTGTATAAGATTGCCGCAGAGAAAGTGCATTGAAAGCTGATAAAGACGTGCTACTATTGTCATTAGGATTATTGAGAATGATAATCAATCACAATGATGTATAGGAGTGAAGAGATCAATGGCAAGTTGGGGTCGAAAATGTATTTGGACAGCTGTACTTGTACTGGCAATGTCCGCTTTGGCGGCTTGCGGCACGAATAATAATGCTGCCGGAGGAAAAAACGTTCAAACAGAGAATGCGGCGAATCCAACCGCAGCAAGCAATACATCTACCGATGCAAGTACCGATACTTCAGCCGATAATGGCACACGGACTGTCGTCGGGGAATTCGGAGAGGTTGAAATTCCTGTTAGTCCTAAGCGGGTGGCAGGGATCTATGTGGAGGATTACCTGAAGGCGTTAGGCGTTACCCCGGTCGTGCAATGGTATCATCCCAGCTGGGGCAAGCAGGATTATTTAAATCTGGATGTGCCGGAATACGATATTACCGGGAGCATTGAGGCATTGTTGGAAAAAAATCCGGACTTAATCATTGCCGACGGAGGAGCAGATGCAGCAAAATACGAACAATATTCCAAGGTAGCGCCAACCTACCGTCTGCCGGAGAAAGTGCTGCAGGATTCAAGACAAATGCTCACAGCTATCGCAGAGGTGCTGGGCATTCCGGAAAAGGGCGAAGCTGTACTTGCGGAGTATGACCAGAAGGTAGCGGATGGAAAAGCCAAGCTGCAGCAGGCGTTGGGGCAGGAGAAGGTAGCTGTAATCCGGCTTAACGTTGCCGAGAAAACCTTTGCGCTATTTGGTGTCAAAAACCGCTTTACGGGTGTGATCTATGATCAATTCGGTCTGACTCCCGTCCCTATGGCTGCGGAGATGACTGAATTTCAGTCCATTATTTCCGAAGAAGTGATACCAGATCTTGAGGCGGATCATATCATTGTATTCCCTGACAACGGAGGATGGGACACTGCGGAGAACGAGGAAGCAATCAAAATTCTTGATGGCCCGTTGTGGAAGAATCTTCCTGCGGTGAAGAACGGGAATATTTACAGAATGGAACGCTCCCACTGGCAGTCCGGCGCGATTACAGCCAATTCAATGAAGCTGGATGATCTGCTGAAAGCAATGGTGAAATAAACGCCAGGCAAACTGATAGACTAACCCCCAAAAATAAACAGCGGCAGCCATGGACGAGAAATAAAGTCTGGACTGCCGCTTTTTTATTGAACTGTCGTTCCCGCTAGCGATACTTCTTACTCACTAAAAACTCAACAATAGGTAATGTAATCATTGCTAATCCTAATACCCCTAATAAAAAAATGTTCATTGTTTCATTTACGATTTCATCAGCAACTAAAGCTCCAAGTATAAAAAAAAGAAGAAGAAAGTAACTTATTTTCGAGCTTCTCTCCGTAATCTTTTTTCCTAACTCGTCATCCTCAAATATACCATCTTTGTCTGCCTTGCTTCCCCAGGTGATCATAGGAAAAAACATCATTAATAGCGTTGCGATTGTTATTATTTCGTTAAATCCAACGTCTTTTCCAACCATGACCTTATAGATGGTAAAAACCACCACAATTAGAGCGGCTGCCCCTACTGCGATTGCACCTATTTTTCGGGTGTTCATTCCTCTTCTATCCCTTCATGTAAGAATAACTTATCGATTCTAACTCCTAAGTGTTTGGCAATATCAAAAGCTAATTGCAAACTTGGGTCATATTTGTTGTTTTCAATGGCATTTATGGTCTGTCTGCTAACATTGCATAAATCTGCTAACTTGCCTTGTGATATATCTTTTTGCTCTCGAAATTTTTTGATATGATTTTGCATTAAATTCCACCTTCTTCGTTAGACGGGTGTAAAAAAGTTTTTACATATAGATTTTAAAATAACATGGTTAAAGTGTCAAACATCTTTTACACCTTTGAACAGCATGGTTGATAGGCTTTCATTTTTGTTTTACACTAAGGAAATGAAAATGATTCTCAATTAGGGGGCGGGAGAATGGCAGAACAGCTCAGTGAAAGCACTGAAAAAAAGCTGTTATACAGCTTGACTAACATAGAAGCAATAGCCCAATCCCCTGCGGGAAACGGACAAATGGCTGTGTTTCAGGAGCACACATTAATCATAGTATCGGAAGGGCAGGGCTGGCTCGAAGCGGAGGAAAGGCGTTATCCTTTGGACAAGGGCGCAGGCTTTCTGATTAAGGCTGGATCTATGAACAGAATTCAGGCCGGAGAGCGGGGGCTTAGCTTTTACCGGCTTGCTTTTGAGGTTATCGGCACTGGGGATGGCAGACACCGCGGAAAGGGGAAATTGACCGGGAATGCCATGCTCCAGCCAGGTCTCTTAAGCTGCAGACCTTTTTCACAATGTGCACTGCTGCTGGATTCCATTTATCATAGCCGCAGGAGCCCCGATGACATCGAATGGTTCGCGGGTCATACCCGTTTTCAGGAGCTGCTGCTGCTGATCATGCGAGCCAATTCCCCGGCAGTTCAGACAAAGAATGATCATGAGGCGGTACAACGTTCCATTCATTATATGCAGGAGCATTACAGTGAACCGGTATCCGTCGACCAACTGGCAGAGATTGCAGGCATTGGGCGCGCGCGTTATACACAGCTTTTTAAAGAGATTACCGGCAGGATTCCCTTGGAGCATTTGAACGGCCTCCGTATCGAACGGGCGCAGCAGCAGCTGCTTCTGACCAAGGACCGGCTGCATGATATTGCACTGACTGTCGGCTATAGCAATGAGTATTATTTTAACCGGCGTTTCAAGGGAGCAGTAGGTGTTACACCCGGTCAATACAGGAGTCTTCATCAGGATGGGGTCCGTGTATTCGCGCCTTTTCTGGAGGATTATCTGCTGGCTTTGGGCATTACTCCGGTGGCCCAATATTGTCATGCCCAGTGGGGCAAGCAAGAGTACCTGGCTCTGGATCAGGTGCCGACGTTTGATATTTCCCGCGGAGATTGGTCAGAGCTTTCCCGTTACACGCCCGAGCTGATTATGCTGGATGACGGCTTTCAGCGCTGGCATTTGGGTGAGTGCCGCCGGATTGCTCCGCTGTTCAGACTCCCGTTCCACCAGGAAGACTGGCGTGCAACACTGCGTTCTGCAGCAGCTGTCTTTGGCAGAACGGAACATGTGCAGGAGGTCATCGGCCATTATGAGCAGCAGGCCCAGCAGGCGAAGCGGATCCTCAGCCGCAGCGTCCGGGGACAGACAGTAGCGTTACTCCGAATTTCTTCCTGCGGAGTTGCTCTCTATGGATGTGAGGGTCTGGGATATACAGCAAGCGTATTGCATGAGGATCTCGGGCTCCAGCAGCATCCGTTGGTCCGGCAGCTCACCCGGGGACAGAAGCGCGTGAGCCTAACAAGTGAAGAGTTGTCAGGCCTGACGGCGGATCATCTGTTCATTACTTTTGACCGGCAGGAAGGTGAAGGCCGGGAGCTGCTGGATACGCCGCTATGGAGAAGCCTGCCCGCTGTGCGCAACCGCAACGTGTACGAGGTGGATTTTATGGCCTGGATGAATTATGGTGTGCTTTCGCATCAGCGGAAGATCGAGGATGTGCTGCGGGTACTGGCGTAAAGAGCCGGTTACCTATGTGGGATAAGTTCATGAATGATTTGACTCTGCCGGATGCGGCGGGGTCTTTTTTTATATCTAATTTTGATTGAATCTAGGCATAGAAGATAGTTTCACCACTATTTAATAATAGTAAAATGTATTTTATTACTGATTCACTTATCTATTACATTTATTCTTTGGAAGAATAGAATACTATATCTAGTTCTAGGAGGTGATTCTTATGTCGATTCTCTTACCTCAGCAGTTTTACTCTCTGGCTACCAATGTTGGTAAATCTTATTTTGAAAACTTGAACAATGGAGCAAATGCTACAATTACCGTTAATAACAACGGTCCGTTTCCGATCCTTCTTGTAGTTACACGTGTCAATGCTCCTGTTATCACTTATGAAATACCTCCAGTCAATAGCCTCACGCTGGAAGTTGCTTTGCTGTTGGCAGCGGCTCTCCAGACCACAGCTGCTGGTCCTGCTACGGGTTCAATTCAAATTGCTACTGCTGATTTCTAGTTTTAAAAACGACAATAGATAGATTTGAATGTAGAGCATGTGTATCATAACCCGCCGGGCTTGTCCTGACGGGTTTGTTATTGTTTATTCGGCTGCTGACATCATGAAGAATCAAGAAGCCCCATGTATGAAGCAGTTCCGAACGTACTATAAGAATTAATCATATCTTTGACGTATATTGGCACATTTTGTATGCTTATTGAACAACTAGGGGGAGGGAGCGCAAAATAAACGGATCAGAAAATATGAGGAGTCTTTGCGATATTATTTAGAAGTTGTTTGAGCCGATCAATAGTGAACGAAACCATACAAGTACTAGGCAAAATATTATACATACACATAGTCAAATCATTTTGAAACAAAGGAGTTTTCGTAATGAGAAATATAGTAAAAAGAGTGCTATTTATCATGTGTTTGATTTTGGCTTCCGCTGGCACAGGTAGTTATGTACATGCCGACATGAATCAGACAATCCAAGTAATGGTGAATGGTCAGCTTTTAAACATGAACCAGCCAGCCGTTTATAAAAATGGCCGGGTAATGGTACCTATGCGTGCTGTCACTGAAGCTTTAAATGCTACTATTAAATTCCAGTCTGCTAAGAAGCCGATTGTGATCAAAAGCGGTTCCTTCGAGGTTTCTTTTACTTTGGGGCAAAAAACGGCCTATACGAACGGTAAGAAGCTTGCTCTTGAGGTTCCGCCGCAGAACATCAACAATACCATGATGGTGCCCATTCAGTTAATTTCCAAAGGAATGAATACAGATGTGGTATGGAAAGATGTGTGGAAGACCGTAGCTATCGAATCGAAGCATGCGGCTAGTGAGGTAGTTACAACGCAAGCTGAAGCATTACAAAAAGCTAAGGGCTTTATAGATGGAGATAACAGCACAGCAAAAATCAAGGGGCAGGAGCTTCTAAGATACTATAGCGTTAATCTGGACGGTTACAATAACGGTGTGTACCTTGTTGATAAGTACAACGGTGAAGTGCTTTATTATTCTAATTCTGATGGAGCTTTTCAAAGTATATCTCGAAGAAATGCCCTTGAAGTTTTGGAAGCAAAGATAGAAGCTCAGTCACAGGAACTAACTATTGACGACAACGATGAGATAAAAATAATCAACGGGAACAAATACTACGCTTTTAATGTTGAAATAGGAGATGAAAAATATTTTAACTCTTATGTTGTTACCACTGTGTATGTCAGTGTAGATGGAGAAACTTTCCTCATGTTGAATAAAGAGCATCAAGTTGCAGGTTTCTCTGACAAAGCTTTCTCAGAAAATATGAATGCTGTTTCTTTGAGAGTAAAAGCTTTAGAAGTTCTTGATAAAAAAGTTATATCCCTTCTTGGAAATGAACCTAATCTTATGGATGATGGTGAGATTAAGACAATCAATAAGCAAAATTACTATGTTATCGAAGTGTGTTTTGTAGGGGCAAATAATCCCTATTATTATGTGACTACTGCGTATGTAAGTGCTGATGCTAAAAGCATCTATATGCTGACGAAGGACAATAAGGTTGTTCTGTTCTCGGACAAATTGTTTGTTCAATATATAAATGATGCTCTAGAGGGATGAACGCCGCTCTTGAATGGATATTTGATGTTTAGCTTATCCGCCTTGGTTTCGTGTGTTTGACCCAACGATATGATAACCCGCCGGGCTTTTTGAGCTGGCGGGATTTCTTCGTCTTCTGGTCTACTGACTTACAAATAATTCAAAAAAATCTATCGGCGGGCATACGCGGGAGGGATAAGGGATATTGAGAGTCAGAACAGAAAGGAGCGAGTAAAACGTAACGATCAATTATCATGAGGAAGCGGACCTATTTCGTAGTAAATAAGTAGTATACGGTAACTCTATTTCGGATTTATAATTAATGCATTGAATGAAAATAATGTCAGGCGGTGTTGTGTGTTGCCATGGGAGCCAATGCTTTTCATGTTCTTTTCGACTATTGAACTCATGTCTATTTATTATTTGATTATGTCGCTCTTTAGATTCAAGTGGAAACATCATGCTTGGCAAGCCTTGTTTGTTACTTTAATAATAAATTTGCAGAGCTATTTGGTGAGGAAAGAGCTTGATATGAGCAATATCGCACCTTTAATATTGATAGTAATATTCATATTGTTTTTTGCTGCAGTTGTTAGGATGCCCCTCATACTGTCCGTTGTTGCAACTATATCAGGATATGCTATTTTTGCAGTCATACAAACTGTTATTGTACTTATCTTATTCGGTTCAATAGGAGCAATAGAAGGGAATAAAAGCAATGGATACATATTACAAGTACTTACCTCCGTAGTTATTTGCTCCTTTTTTTGGCACTACTACAGAAAAGGCAAAGGCTTTACTTTTGACATAGAGAAACTTCGATTTAAATTAGAAGATATTTTTTTAACGACGATCATCATAATTTTCCTAATTGGAATCTCAATTCTTTTATACTACAACGAAATTTATTTGAATATATTGTTCTTTTTAGTGATCTCAATTTTCTTCATTTATTACTCTACTGGGAAGGAAAAAGAAAATGATTGATCGTATATCTGAGAGGATAGCCTACAACATAAAAAAAGTTGTTCCTGATCACCCCGCATCGCAAGCGGTTCTAAAGTATGCATTAGAGGTTGTGCTAAATATTGTTTTTATCATTGTCATTACACTTGCGATATCTTTGCTCACAGGTAATTTCTCTGAAGCTTCAACGATATTAGTTTCTTTTGCATTACTACGGCAATCGTCGGGCGGTGTTCACCTTAAGTCGGGTGTAGCATGTGTCATATTTACTACGACATTGTTTACTGCGCTATCGTTTATTAACTTAAATTTATTAGTTGTACAGGTTATGAATGCAATCAGTTTTTTGATCATCTTGTGGTTAGCGCCTATTGGGATTGAAAAGCAGACTAGAATTCCCAAGCGTCACTATCCGAAGCTTAAAATAATCGGTCTGGTCTTGGTTGCTACAAATGTCATAATTTGTTCATCTGCTATAGCCGTGAGTTATTTTGCTCAATCTCTAAGTCTATTAATTGCCAGAAAGGAGGTGAAGTAAAAATGTTGAAAAAAGCGAATGTTCGAATCGCGTCTGGTTTGGCGACATGCTTATCGATGGTAGCGTTATTCATTGCAAATACAAACAGTGCGTTGTATGTGCATCAACCTGAGGTTCCAGAAGAACTACTTAAATAATACTGGAGTGGTCCGTTTGAGTATCATATCCGTGAATAAAGACCCAAAAGGCATTACCGGGTTGTTTTCTCTTGAAATACCTAAAATTAATTATATGGAATTTGAGAGAGACATATATAGGATACTCGTCCACACGATAGAAGGAGTTTACTATACAGTCGGCACATTGAAATACTGGCTAAGCACTCTAGAGGCATCGGGATATAACTTCGTGCTAGCAGACAGAAACACATTGATTCATGTTTCTAATATCTTTCAAGTGGATAAGTCGTTTCATGTGGCCTACTTCGGGGAAAATTTATCAGGAGTCGAGCAAAAGTGTTTCCTTTCTGAAAAAGGATACAAAGAAGTCAGAAAAAATATTAATTTAACAACTACAAAAATCAATTTCATTGAGTTGCCTTTATGGTAACTCTTTTTTTCTAAAATAATCACTCAGGATAAAACATATAAATTGATTATCAATCGCATCAGACTTATAAAAACAACCACTCTGACATGAGTGGTTGTTTTTATAAGCGAAAAATTCCGTCCCCAATGCGAGTGGGGAATAGAAAAAGAAAAACTCCTTATAAAATAAGGAGTTTTACGTAGTGATGCAGTATAGGACGGATGGGGTTCGAACCCATGACCCCTACCCTGTCAAGATAGTGCTCTCCCGCTGAGCTACCGTCCTGCAACGAAATTTATAATACCACAGGATGTGAGGAGATGGCAATGTTTTTTTCACGGCATATGAATTTACTCACTTACAACTTGTTCCATAGTCTCTATGCTCGGATTAAATTAACTTTTGCGTAGGGAGTGATTCCATGGCGACCATTTTTAATGAACAGAATATCTCTTTTAAACAAAGGCAGTCTCCGGTTCCGGAATTTGCTTGGCACACCAGCGAGAAGCTGGCGGGGATGGTAGGGGCGAAGCATTTGATTTTTGATATCCGGTCATTGGACCCGGGCAAGTACTCGTATCCGTATCACTTTCATAGAAATGCTGAAGAGCTGTTTGTGATTATGGCGGGCAGTGCTATGTTAAGAACTCCCGCCGGGTTACAGGAAGTCCATGAGGGCGATACGATATTTTTCGAAACCGGTCCATCAGGTGCGCATCAGCTGTTCAATCATACGGAGACGCCTTGCCGCTATCTCGATTTACGGACGAATAACGGGTTGGATGTTGCGGAATACCCTGACTCCGGGAAAATCAATATTTTGCCGTATGAGGAGCTGTATGAAACGGAGGATAGGGTGGACTATTATAAAGGCGAACATTTGACCCGGGAGATATGGGCGCAATTGAACGCTCCGGGCAAGGGTGAGGAGAAGCGGGGAGAAGACGGTGGTGAGTGATTCTTTTGCCGGCGGACTTATGAATGCTTCTTTTATATAATAGAAGAAACTTTTGGAAGAAATATCAAGATATTCTATACATAGGTTAAAAACCAGAGATAATAGGAACGTCACATCCGGTAATCCACCAAAACTCTATCGGTTTTGCCGTCTAAGGAGATGCTTGTGAATGAAAGTTACTATACACGAGACGGGAATAAAGGAGGAAAATCTAACCTACGTCGTTATTATCGTAAGGCATAATGAGCAGTGGATATTAGCTCGGCAGCGTGGTCGTACCACATGGGAATTTGCAGGTGGACATATTGATGAGAATGAAACGCCTGATGAAGCAGCGGCAAGAGAACTGTATGAAGAGACAGGAGCGGAAGACTATACGTTATTTCCAATAAGTATTTATTCGGTTACCGGAGAGTCAATGCCGGATAGTTTCGGAAAGCTCTACCTGGCCACCGTTAATAAGTTCGGACAATTGCCGGCTTATGAAATGGAAGAAATATGCGGGTTCACGGAGGTACCGGAAGAGTTAACCTATCCGATGATCTATCCTGTATTGCTGTCCAAAGTCAATGAATTTGCTGAGCAGTGCAATATTCAACTATAAAGATCATGGGAGGTCAATAACATGGCTATGCCAACTCATATTGTGGCTGTCGGCGGGATCGTGGAGAATGAGCAGGGAGAAGTGCTTTTGGTCAAAACGTTTCATGGTGGCTGGGTGTTCCCTGGGGGGCAAGTAGAGGCCGGAGAGAATCTGATGGATGCACTCATCCGGGAGATCAAGGAAGAAAGCGGAATAGACACCGAGGTCTCTCACCTGATCGGAGTGTATTCGAATACCGGAATGTACAAATGGCATGACGGCATCACCGATGTTCCGACGAAAGTAATGCTGGATTATGTATGTAAGCCGGTGGGCGGAGAACTTGCCGTTTCAGAGGAAACGTCGGAAAGCTGCTGGGTGGCTAAGGAGCTTGTGCTGGACAAGATCACAAGCATGGCGATCCGCACGCGTTATCAGGCTTATTTGGATTTTGCAGGGATCGTATCCTACATGGCCTATGAGACCAAACCAGAGTTTGCCGTCTCGCTGAAACGGAAGATATAGAACCAGCGTGGCAATCCTGCTATTCTTCACTTCGATGGCTGCAGCTAGCCTTCTTTTCTCGTTAAGGGTATGGATCAGGAAATCCAAAAGAATTCCTGCGGCAAGAAAGGTTCCGAGGGGCAGCCACAATGAAAATCTGCGCATAAACAAACACCTCGCTTCGACTATTTACTATTAGACAACCTAAGGGGAAATTCAAATGACAGTCGAATACGGAAAACTCACCTTTTTGGAAATTAAAGAAAAAGCAGCGGAAGGTTATCTGGCAATTATTCCGACGGGCTGTACGGAGCAGCAGGGTCCACACTCCACCGTTGATTTTGATACCTGGCTGGCCACAGAGCTGTCCATTGAAGCAGCGCAGCAGGCCAAGCTGAAATACGGAGTCAAGTCCCTGGTGATACCGACAATTCCTTTTGGACCTACGCCGGAGCACCGCAGCTTTGGATACGGCTTTATCGATATTCCGCAGAAGCTGTATGAAGATGTAATATACGCTGTTCTGACTTCCCTGGTGGACCAAGGCTTTAGGCAGCTGGTTATTTTTCGCGGCTGTGGCGGTCACTTGCTGGGCAATGTGGCAGTAAGGTTCAATCAGGAATATGAGGGGAAAGCCAAGGTCGATATTCCCCATCATCCGTTTCATGAGATCTGGTGCAGGCATGCTGATCCTGACATTCCGGGTGGTCATGCAGACAGCTTCACTACTTCGCTGGGACTTTATAAACATCCTGAGGATATTAGGGAAGCGCAGATCTTTAATCCTGGCAGCAGCGAGCCGGAATGGGATGATCCCAATCTGGATTTTGGCAAATATTCCACAACAGGCGTTATAGGTGACCCAACCCATGCCAATAGGGATCTTGGCGAGAAGTTGTGGAACGGCTCCGTTGAAGCCATTGCAGCAATGCTGCAGGAAATTGATCTAGCTCAGTAAAAGTTGCACAAAAGTGTGTCCGCAGCAGTTGTGTTTATGACTGTTCGGGCACTTTTTTTATTCTGACACTGCGGGGACGCGTAACGCGTAGGCTTGCACAATGAAATAGACGCCCTAACTCCCTGAAAGCTGCTGCTAATGAAGATTCGGTAGATACGATCCGTGGATCGCTGGAGCTGGGTGTGACACTTTTTGATACAGCAGATCTTTATGGTGAGGAATACCTGCTGGGGCGGGCGCTTAAAGGGCGCAGGGATAAGGCTGTAATTGCGACCAAATTCGGGGTGACGCATACTCACTAAAAACCTTGAAGTCGTCTCCCTGATTGAAGCGATGGCTGTACAAAAAGGCTGCACGACTTCACAGCTTGCTCTGGCTTGGCTGTTGGCGCAGGGCGACAATGTTGTTCCGATCCCGGGGACAAAGCGGCTGGATAGAGTGAAGGAGAACCTCGGAGCGCTTCAGGTATCCCTGTCGGCGGAAGAGCTTGCCCAAATCGAAAACATCTCACCGAAGGGGGCAGCAGCCGGCGGGCGGTTTCCCGGCCAGAATTAACCTGGATAACCGGTAGAATTAGAGAAAGCATGAGGAATACAGTGGTCTTTTGCGGTACAGCCGTTTTTTTCTACAGCCTTACGATATCAACCGGGCTATAGAAAAATCGGCTTTTTTGGAGAGACGGTACCAGTTATTGTGTTCCTGCATTGATAGTTTCAATGAATTCATAATCATAGTAGAACTGAGCCGCCGCTTCTGCTCCGAAATCGTTGTAAATGTTCAGCCTCTTGTCGGGTAAATTCCAGTAATACCGTTGAAAATTGGCATCATTGCTATACTGCCCTACACCGTAGATGCCCGCGTATTTCTCCGACAGCTTCCGGACGAGTGCTGCTCTGGCCTCTTGATCCTGTATATAATAGATGTAACCGGCGCCGCCTAACTTGTGGTTCTGCTGTTCCGGGAACAAATAGTACACCCAAGCATCGTCAAATTCCGGTGACGGATATTTATATTGCAGAATCTTTAGAGCACCATCGCCGAGCTCTTTAAAATCCAACGTTTCGCTTTCCCTCACCTCGGTAATGCTCATTCCCCAGTCGGCGCTCCGAAAGGAATGCTTCATTAGAAAAGAAGAAGAAGGCAGAAAAAGTAATATACATAAAATTGGAACTAGAGTTAGAGTTTTTCTCATAGTTTCACCTTTAATAGAATTGATATCATCCCGAATAAAAAGTTGCAACTTACAGGCGGAGGCTGCCTACTACATACTAAACTCATCCTCCGCCATATAGCCAGCAGGTGTAATAAGGATTAGTTACTTAGCATCTGGCTCTCCAGCCGGGCTGTTTCCTCTTCAATCCGTACAGTATCAATGCGTTCGAAGAGCAGCTTCAGTTCATTGATGGTTTGTCCTGCCGGAACAGAGGACTGCTGCCATCCAGCCTCATCAAGGGACAAGAAGGTGCGGAGCTCATCACAGGAAAAAGGAATGAACGGATTCAGCAGATTAGCCAGATTAGCAATGATCTGTACGCAGGTGTAGAGGGTATCTCCGCAGGCGTTGCGGTCTTCCTTGATCTGCAGCCAGGGTTTCTGTTCATCAAAGTATTTATTGGCTTGGCGAATATAACCAAAGATAAACTCCAGAGCCTCCTTAAAACGCCCGGATTCGATCAGCCTGCCGGCTTCAGCGTATAAGTTGTCGAAGTTCGCTCTCCACTTAGGCTCCAGTATTCCGTCCGGCACATAACCTCCGAAGGCTTTATTTATGAAGGCCAGGCTGCGGTTTACAAAATTGCCGAAGGCGCCGAGCAGCTCGCCATTATGGCTGTGGATGAACTCCCTCCAGGAGAAGTCGGTATCACGCTTCTCGGGGCCGTTTGCAATCAGGAAGTACCGGATTGAATCCGGCTGATAGCGGCTGAGAATATCCGGTACCCAGACCGCCCAGTTGCGGCTGGTAGAGAATTTTTGCCCTTCCAGTGTCATGTATTCGCAGGCAAACAGACGGTCAGGCAAATGCAGTCCGCCCGCTCCCAATAGTATACCCGGCCAAATCAGACTATGAAAAGGCACGTTGTCTTTCCCATGTACATAATAAGCGGTTGTCTTGCCATCCTCATCGATGCTGTCGCGATTCTCCAGCCAAAAATCCTCCCAGCGGTTTCCTGTCTCTGCGGCCCACTGCTTGCTGGCGGACAGATAGCCGCTGACCGCTTCGATCCATACGTAGATTTTTTTGCCGGTGAATCCGTCTACCGGCACATCCACGCCCCAATCGAGATCACGGGTAGCCGCGCGGTCTTGAAGTCCCTCTTGCAGATAACGCTGAGTCAACCGGACGGCATTATCCCTCCAGCCCTGAGATGATGCTGCATAGTCTGCCAGTTCCTTTTGAAAGCTTGAAAGAGAAAGATAGTAATGCTCTGTAGGCCGCAGCACCGGAGGGGTTCCGCAGATTTTACAGGATCTGTCCAGCAGATCGGACGGGTCGAGCAGGGTGGAGCAGTAATCGCACTGATCACCGCGTGCCTGCTGCCCGCAGACCGGACACGTTCCCTCCACGTACCGGTCGGGTAGAAACCGCTGATCCTGCTCGCAGTAGCACTGGAGTGTTGTCTTTTTGTACAGGTGCCCGTTGTCCAGAAGTTTAAGAAATAGCTCACGAACGACCGTGTGGTGGGTTTCCTGATCTGTCCGCGTGTATAAATCGTAAGTAAAACCAAGCTTGCCGAAGCACTCCACAAATTCCTCATGATAGCGGTCGGCGAATTCGCCCGGCGTTACGCCCTCTTTGGCTGCCTGGACAGCAACCGGTGTTCCATGGCAATCGCTGCCGGACACATACAGCACCCGATCACCTTTAGCCCGGTGGTAGCGGGCCAGAATGTCACCGGGCAGAATGCTTGCCAGCCTTCCCAGATGCAGAGAGCCATTGGCGTAAGGCCACGCCCCTCCGATAAAGATATTGGACATTTTATCTCCTCCTAAAGTTTTGTGAGCATTACTCCCAGATTGTCCTTCGAACAAAACTCGCTTCGGAAGCATATGCTCAAGTTTTGTGAGCGTTACTCCCAGAATGTCCTTCGAACAAAACTCGCTTCGGAAGCATATGCTCAAGTTTTGTGAGCGTTACTCCTTGAATTCCCTTCCAACAAAACTCGCTCCAGAAGCATTTTTGGGCAACAAAAAAGACTCCCGTCCCCAAAAGGGACGAGAGCCTGTGCTCACGTGTTACCACCCAACTTCATCAATGCCTTGCGGCATTCACCTCTTCAGGTACGTCCGCTGTTCGCGGGTATACCCTAGCACGATAACGGATGCGGGTTCCGGCGCAGCCTACAACCCTTCTGGAGGGGTTCGATGCGCAGCTCAGAGACCATATTCCCTTGGATTTTCTTTGCTCCTTTTCAGCGGCCGGAGCTCTCTGTGAAAGATTGGCCAAGGTACTCTTTCTCTTCTTAGCTTTTGTGGTTATCCTAATTAATGGTTATCTTACGGGAGGAAGGCGGTAGAAGTCAAGCGATTAATGCGGTTTTTGAATCTGGATTCAACAAAGACCGCGAATCAGTTTAATAACCTCACGAATCGTCAAAGCTGTGTAGAGCAGAAGATGATAGGAGGGAAAAGATGCGCAAAATTAAGATATGGGAAGCGGTAGTGTGTATAATTCTGCTTCTGGCGGCAGTTGGATGTGCTTCATCCTATCAGGCACCGAGTGTTGTGGAGATCCAGAGCATGACTGGCTTGGATGGAAAGCCTGAAGGTTTAGACAGCCCTTTATCGCCTGTATTGGAGGATGTATACGACCGTTCGATTTCCACTGAGGTCTATTCGGTTGAATAAAGGCGCTCTTCACAGCGTAATAAAAATTCTGTATAATGGGTCAACTATCGTTTTTATATAAAGAGAGGAGACCTGTGGAAGTATGGCGGCGGAAATCGTACATGTAACGACAGATGAACAGCTCCAGATGGGACTGGACATCCGCAAAAAAGTATTTGTTGAAGAGCAAAAGGTACCGGAAGAAGAGGAAATTGATGAGTATGATGTAATCGGCGACAATGTGCATCATATCTTGCTGATGGATGAGGGTCTCCCGGTAGCTACCGGAAGATTGATTTATTATAAAGCAGGCACTGCGAAAATGCAGCGTATAGCAGTCGACAAAGACTACCGCAGCAAGGGATACGGGCGTATCCTGCTGTTGGCACTGGAGGAGCTTGCCCGTGAGCTGGGCCTCGAATCATCCATCCTTGATGGACAATGCCAGGCGGAAGACTTTTATAACAAGCTGGGGTATGAAGTGATCTCTCCAGAGCCATTCTATGATGCGGGTATTTTGCATGTGAGAATGCAGAAAACGCTGTAAACCTCAAAGTACATATTCTTTCGTTAGCAGGGCAAGCTAGAGTTGAGCCTAATGGCCAATCCAAGCGCGAAGGAGTAGATCCTAAGTGATGAACAATGAACGCGAACGGTTTACAGCGGCCCAAAGAAACGGTGACGGCGACCTGATGAAGTTCCAGACCTCTTCAGGACGTGTGCTGGACTACCAGCAAGCGCTGCAGGAGGTTCAAGCGGGAAGCATAGCCGGAGTGAATGTGTTCAAAGGCAGAGATGGCGAACTATACATCCGTGGCGATGCGGATGGCGATCCCACGAATAATCTGGATCAGCTGCCGCACTTCTAAAACCGCATAGATAAGAACAGCCGGACAGGCAGTGTCAGTTGACACTGCCTGTCCGGCTTTTTTACAGCTTCAAGGTTATAAACTGCGGAAAATAAAGATACGCAAAACTGAACCTCAAAGCTCATATATCTCATGCTGTACAAGAAACTCCATGTCACCGGTCATCCCCTCAAATTCAGGCTTCCGGTCGCTGTAATGCATTAAATAGATCAGCTTGCGTACATCATCAGGCAAAGACATCAGTTCCCGGAGTGTAGTATGAACCTGACCCGATCCGCTGAGCTCACAGTCGTGAAAAATCTTCCGGACGCCATGCTTGCGGACAAGCTTGATCAGCAGCTCAGGCTGGAAGGTCATATCGGCGCTGTAAAAGATATCATCATTCAGCAGCAGCGAGTAGCTGTCCCGGCCGCGAATATGCGGGGTGAGAATCAATTGCAGTGTAATTTCCGGGGAAAGGGTATAAGACTCACCTGGACGCAGGGCAGTTATATTGAACATTTCTTCGAGGGAATCTGCACGGCCTTCCTTTGAGTGAGCGCTCTTGCAGATGTGATCCCACAGCGGTTTGACCAGTGTCGCTGACAACAGCAGCTGCATTTTCCGGTTATTATCCTGCATCAACTCTAGTGCCAGCTCTTCCAGTCCGCCGACATGATCATTATGGATATGTGTGATTAGCGTCGCGTTCACCTCACGGAACGATCTCCCTAATTGATGCATGGCGAGCGGGGCCGTAGCACCACAGTCTATGAGAAGCGAGAAGTTGCCATCCAGCAGCAGCCCGTTGTTATTATAGTAGTTATTGGAAAAAGCATCACCCGTACCTATCATTTGCAGTTGTATAGTCATACCGAAAATCCCCCAGTTCTAATTGTTGCCAAAGCAGGTTAACGTTTTATTTTCAATATAGTAACATTTTGATGACAGAAATGAAATTTTCATCTCACTTCGGCGCAACTTGTGTCACCCTTGGCAGTATATATTAACAGCATGAATTATTTGGAGGGTCTCTGCTTATGAGGTGGAAAAAAGTTGCTCTGTGCGTAGTTGTATTTTCCCTGATGGGAAGTTCATTATTGTTCGCGGACGCTGTAAATCAGAAAATCAGGGTATGGAGCAATGGGAAGGAAATGGCCGATGGCGGCTATTTGATTGATGGCAAGGCTTATATCCCGGCCAGGGAAGCTGGAGGCGTCGTGAACTGGGACGGTTCAGGCAAAGTGACCATTCTTAAGCCGAATGTACAGATTATTCTGTATAAGGGCGATGATGTATTTGGTAACGTGAATATCGGAAAACTCAAATTTAAGGTGTTGTCACAGGTGGACAGCTTGACAGATAGCATCGCAGCAGTAAAAGTAGCCATTACCGATCCATCGGGAAATGTGAAGGACATTCAGTCGCAGGAGCTGGGCGGTTCGAAAAAAGAAGATTTCTGGTTCTCCACCTCGGAGTTCACCTATGATTTTAAAGAGTCCGGGAAGTACCGTGTGGGCTTCTATATTAAAGCCTCCAAGAATGTAGATTACGTACTTGTGTCAGAGAAGGTAATCACTGCACTAGATTAGGTATTTTGCACCTCCCTCAAATTGACCTGAACTTATCATACGTGTTACGATACCAAATGTAGGATAATTCAATTCAAAGTGAGGTATTTCAATGAGCGATCACAAACATGAGCATGGCCATGAACATGGTGAAGCATGCGGTTGCGGACATGATCACGACCATGAGCACGAGGAGTTTGTGCTGACCTTGACGAACGAGCAGGGCGAAGATGTAGAAATGGTGCTGGTAGAAACGTTCGATGTGGGCGAGAAATTATACGCGCTGTTGCTGGAACGCGAAAACCCTGAAGCGGATGGCATCATTCTGCGCATGGAAGAAGAAGATGAAGAGATGGTGCTTTACAACATTGAAGATGAAGCTGAATGGAAAGCCGTTGAAGAAGCTTACAACGAGCTGCTTGCCCAGCAAGAATAGATTTCAGTGTAGCACAGCCTGAGGTTGCATGAATTCAGCACTGAGGCTTGCATGCAAAAACCCGATACCTAAGTATCGGGTTTTTGTATGAATGCCTATGTTTTGTGGAAGGCTGGCCGATCAAGAGATCGGATCAGCTTCCACGACTACCTTGACAAAGTTGATGCTGCGGTCCTCCGGACCTTTGACCGGCAGCCCGATTTCCACATGGTCGATGATATAATCAATGTTATCCTGGGTAATTATTTCACCGGGGAGCAAAATCGGAATGCCCGGAGGATAAACATAGATGAATTCCGCAATGATATAACCTGCGGATTCGCGGAACGGAACTACCTGAGTATCCGCATAAAAGGCATCTCTTGGAATAAGGGCAAGCTGTGGAATTTCCGGCACCTGCACCTTAAGCTCATAGATCTCACCTTTGCTGTAATGGATGGCTGACAATACCCGCAGGGCGGAAAGCAGCTTATCTACGGAATCTTGGGTATCACCAGGCGTAATCAGGCAAAGAATATTATACATGTCGCTTAGTTCTACTTCGATGTTATACTTTTGGCGCAACCAGTTTTCTGTTTCATAACCGGTTATTCCCAAATGGCGGACATGAATGTTAAGCTTGGTTGGATCAATATTAAAGGTGGCCTCTGTGCCAAGAATCTCTCTGCCAAAGCTGTACAGACCGTCGATGTTGTTGATGGTCTCCCGGGCATAATTGGACAAGGCTATTGTTCTCTCGGCCATTTCATGGCCGTTCAGAGCCAGATTGCGTCTGGAAGTATCCAGTGACGCAAGCAAAATATATGAGGTGGAAGTTGTCGTCAGCATACTGAGAATCGTCTGTACCCGCTGCGGGTTGACCAGCCCGGTTTTGGCATTCACATTAAGCACCGAGCTTTGCGTCATGGAGCCGCCCAGCTTGTGAACGCTGGTTGCCGCCATATCGGCACCGGCCTGCATGGCTGATACTGGAAGATCCTCATGAAAATGAATCAATACTCCATGTGCCTCGTCCACCAATACGGGAACCCCGTAGCTGTGGGCCAGGTCAACAATCGAACGCAGGTCAGCGCATACGCCAAAATACGTTGGATTGATTACTAGAACTCCTTTGGCGTCCGGATGGCGCCTTAATGCTCGTTCCAGCGAGCTGGTGGTAATGCCGTGGTCTATCCCAAGATTCTCATCCTGTACAGGTGAGACGAAAACAGGCTTGGCTCCGGAGAAAATAATTGCCGACATCACGGATTTGTGAATGTTCCGCGGCACAATTATTTTGTCTCCTTCTGAGCAGACAGAGAGGATCATAGTCATGATGGCATTGCTCGTGCCCTGTACGCTAAAATACGTATAGTCGGCGCCGAAAGCCTTCGCAGCCAGCTTCTGAGCTTCTTGTATTACGCCGGTAGGCTGATGAAGATCATCAAGCGGTGCGATATTGATCAAATCTATGGATAGAGCGTTATCGCCGATAAACTCACGGAATTCGGCATCGGTTCCTAGCCCCTTCTTATGCCCGGGAATATGAAATTGAACTGGGTTTCCAGCGGCATGCTTTTTGAGAGCAGTGAAGAGGGGAGTACGGTGTTGATCCATTTAATGCTGTCACAACCTTTCGCGAATAGTTTTTTTTCAAGCAAGCATCAGTATAACAAATCAATCAACATAATACTAGGATGTGATCTAATGTCTGGCAAAGTAGCACAACGTATGCATATCAGCTTGGCCTCGCCCTTCATTATGGAAATGTGGGCTATTATCTTTTTGGTGGAATTTGTGAAAGGCTCGCTGCTTGTCGCCCTCCTGCCTGTGTATATGGAGAATATCCTCGGCTTGTCGGTAACGGTGGTAGGCTTTGCTTTTGCCTTGCAATATCTGGGGGACAACCTCTTCCGCAGCCCGTTCGGCTGGGTGATGGAGCGTATCGGCTACCGCTGGACAATGACGGGCGCCCTGCTGCTGCTGGTAGTAGCGGTAGGAATGATTGTCTATGCCAAAGATGCGGTCAGTTTATCCATAGCCTGCCTGATTCTGGGCATTGGAACATCGCCGCTGTGGCCTTGCACAATGACAGGGATTACGGAGCTGGCCGGTTCTACGAAGAGCGGCAGCAGCGGTGCGGCGATGGGCGCAGTAGAGATGGCCTCGCTGGCCGGAACCGGGATCGGGCCGATCACCATGAATTTTCTGATGGATCATGGCGGTCAAGGCTACCGCACGGTATTTCTTGTGCTTATGGGATGTGCAGCTGCCGTTGCTGCCGTTGCCCTGCTGCTCCCGTCCAAAATTGGTGGCCATGCTCCCCATGTTGTGCGTGACATCCACAGTGAAGAAGCTCCTGTGGAACAGCGCAGGCCGTTTCAGCCGCTGCAGAGCCTCAAGCGGACGATGCACGCGGTTAGAAGCTCGCTGAAGGTAAGCCGGCTTCTGTTCCCGGCATTATTTCTGCAGGCTTTTGCCATCGGCCTTATGACACCGGTAGTTACGTTGTTTGCCCATTCAGAGCTGCATGTCACGCCGAATCAGTTCAGCCTGCTGCTCATTGCCGGTGGGGGGATCACAGTGCTGGCGCTCATTCCCGCCGGGAAATTGGTGGACAGGATCGGGACTACAGTGTTTCTGAACATCGGATTTCTGCTGGCAGCCGGTTCACTGGCCTTCTTCTCCCAGGTGCGCTGGCTGCCGCTGGCCTTCTGCGCCGTTGCACTGGTTGGTGTAAGTTATGCGCTTATTCTTCCGGCCTGGAACGCCTTTATTGCTTTCCAGGTGCCTAAGGGGGAGCGTGGGACCGTATGGGGCCTTTTCCTGACACTCCAAGGCTCCGGCATGGTAGCAGGCCCTGTACTGTCAGGCAGACTGTGGGATTCAGTCAGCCATAGTGCTCCTTTTCTGGCCAGCTCATTTGTGATGGTGCTGCTCTTCGGACTGCATCTGCTTATTGTCCATCGGACAAAATTAAAGACAGGAACTAGCTGAGCTGGGGGGGTTAAACCGATCGGTGACACCAAATAAGCCGCAGGCTGACGGAATGAATTCATCCGTCTGCCTGCGGCTTTATTGCAGCCATAGACTATGTATGTGTCTAGAAGGACATACGGTACAGGGGCAGCAGCATCTCGAAGGTCTGCTGAATAAGCTCAAGGAGCTTGTCCTCATCCGACAGAATCGGATCATCCTTGTCGATCCGCAGACCGCACGTAATCTCGGCTTTCTTGACTTCCTTCAGCTTACGCCCCTCAATTTGAAATACTTCAAAATCATCATGTGTAAATCCTTGAAATGGCATTATAGCGTCTCCTTGTTCAAAAGATAGATTAGCATGCATATAAGGATTGCTGAAATTGCTGCAGCTGCAGCATATTTCCATCTCAAAGCCTCTAAATCCAGTAAAAACAGCGGGAAGCGTTTGGGATTAGCAGGAAACGGGTAAAAATAGTCAATAAACCAAGTTACCGCTACATAAAATGAAGTATAAAATAAGAGTAAGACGAACGCAAAGTAAAGTATCGCAAGTGGAGGTCCGGCAGTCAATTTTACCTAGGAAAAAAGCTAATAAAGCTGGTTTTGCAGAAGCAAAGCTGTTAGGGGGGGAGTGCCGTGAACAAAAACGACGAAGTGGAGTATTGCAATCTGGAGCTGCGGTTTGACCGACAGCATATACAGGATCTTATCAAGGACTTGATAAAGGATGGCTATTCCCTTTACTGGAGTGAGAATGAAAGTGTTTTTTTGATTTCGGTGCGCACCGGCCGCAAGCTGGTAAAGCTCCGCTTCCAGCGGATTAAGGATGGCTACAAGCTGGTGGGCGATTATATGATCCGTGATGCGCGCCTGTCCGAATGGATGGAGAAGCTGATTGGCGATATGCGAGGGCATGCCGTAGTCAAACGTTTCCGCGACCGCCAGATTATCATTGAGAATATTTTATTTGGTGAAGTGATCCGTCTGGTGGAAATTTCAGGGTATCAGCAGCGTGTCCTGTATCAGAAAGGGCCGATGCTCACGGATCAGGAGCTGACAAAGCTTTTTTACTCCGGTGAAGGAGAAGAACGGATCCGCCAGCGGAGGATTGAGGTTGATGAACAGCTGGACCGGTTGAATGAGGCCCTTCGCAGTGAAGACGCTGCACTTGCAGAGTCCTGTATGGCGGAGCTCAGCTTTTTGCAGCGGGAACTGAATATGCTTGAATGGTAGCAAAGATCGGCTTCATTTGGTTAAGGGCATCCCTCAGCAGGGGTGCCCTTAACTTTGTATTTCAACTTGTGGACAGGGGTTCACTTCTGGCGGTAAAAACGTTAAAATAGTCATTGTGAGCAATTTCCTGCAACTTAAGGACTTTGTCAATGAAATTGCTCTCTATTTCGCAGGCGGAACTTTGCTGTATCTGACAAAGGGTGGTATTCTTATACTGCGAGAAATGGATTTCACAAAAATATAGGATGCAAAGGGTGGAGGACCAGATGGCAAAACAACAAATCGGCGTTATTGGCTTAGCGGTAATGGGTAAAAATTTGGCTCTTAACATCGAGAGCAGAGGCTTTACCGTATCGGTATTCAACCGTTCCCCGGAGAAGACACATGATCTTATTGCCGAAGCGGAAGGCAAAAATCTGGTGGGTACTTTTTCCATTGAAGAGTTTGTAGAGTCACTCGAAGTACCGCGCAAAATTCTGATCATGGTTCAGGCGGGTAAAGCTACCGATGCCACAATTGAGCAGCTTTTGCCGCATCTTGACCAAGGCGATATTATTATCGACGGCGGTAACGCTTATTTCCCTGATACGGTTCGCCGCAGCAAAGAACTGGAAGAAAAAGGTTTTCGTTTCATCGGTACCGGAGTTTCCGGCGGTGAAGAAGGCGCGCTTAAAGGACCTTCCATTATGCCAGGCGGTCAAGAAAGTGCATATAAGCTTGTTGAACCTATCCTTACGGCAATTTCGGCCAAAGTGGACGGAGAGCCTTGCTGTACATATATCGGACCGGACGGTGCTGGACACTATGTGAAAATGGTGCACAACGGCATCGAGTACGGCGACATGCAGCTGATCTGCGAAGCTTACCAGCTTTTGAAGGATGTGCTTGGTCTGGATGCCAAAGAACTGCACAGCATCTTCAAAGAGTGGAACAGCGGCGAGCTTGACAGCTATCTGATCGAAATCACAACGGATATTTTTGCACAATATGATGAAGAAACCGGCAAACCGATGGTTGACGTTATCCTCGATGCCGCCGGCCAAAAGGGAACAGGCAAATGGACAAGCCAGAGCTCGCTCGATCTTGGCGTGCCGCTGTCCATGATCACCGAATCCGTATTCTCCCGCTTCCTGTCTGCAATGAAGGATGAGCGTGTAGAAGCCAGCAAAGTGCTGAGCGGACCGGAAACCGAGCCTTTCCAAGGGGACAAAGCAGAATTTATCGAAAATGTGCGCAAAGCGTTGTTCGCGAGCAAAATCGTATCCTATGCACAAGGTTTTGCGCAGCTGCGCGTAGCTTCCGACGAATACGGCTGGGATCTGAAATACGGCAGTCTGGCCAAAATCTGGCGCGGCGGCTGCATTATCCGCTCCCGTTTCCTCCAGAATATCACCGATGCCTATGAAACCAATCCAGAGCTGAAGAACCTGCTCTTGGATCCGTTCTTCAAAGACATCATGGGTTCGTACCAATCCGCATGGCGCAAGGTTGTTGCCGCTGCTGTAACTCAAGGGGTTCCGGTTCCGGGATTCGCAAGTGCATTGGCCTACTATGACAGCTACCGTACGGAACGCCTGCCTGCGAATCTGCTGCAAGCACAGCGTGACTACTTCGGCGCCCATACTTTCCAACGTGTGGACAAGGAAGGCGTCTTCCACCACAACTGGCTAGCTGAATAGGTTATTTGGCTCAGCTGCAAACAGCGGCCCGAACGGCTTCCCGCACCCGGGAGGCTTTCGGGCCTTTTTTTTCGGAATCTGCAGGACGGGAATCGCATTGTGCAAAGTTTTCACCCTGTGTTATGATATGACAAATGTCGCGGTTGGAGGGTAGTCATGACTGGGGAGTTAGAACAACAACAGAGTTTCAATACCTTGCATAAAAATATTATCCTTGTAGGAATGATGGCCACGGGCAAGTCAACAGTGGGTGCCATGCTGGCGGAGGAACTGGGCTTTGAACTGGTTGATTTGGATCATGTCATTATAGAGAGTGAAGGCCGGAGCATTGCCGATATTTTTGCAGATGGCGGTGAAACGTATTTCCGGAAGGTTGAAACTGCAGTACTTCAGCGGATGCTTGAAGGAGAGGGCAGAATTATTTCGACAGGCGGAGGTGCAGCACTGGCTCCAGGGAATGCCGAGATGATGTTGGAAAAAGGGCTTGTTGTGGCGCTTACGGCCACGGAAGAAGTCATCTTATCCCGCGTCAGCGGAGATCAGAACCGGCCGCTGCTCGCTGGCAACGCGCAGGAAAGGGTCCGCACCATCATGGAGCAGCGCCGGGAGGCTTACCGTTTCGCGCATTGCACAGTCGATACTTCGGAGCTGAGTGCGGCAGAAGTGTCGCAGCATATTTTAATGCATTACCGCGGTTGAGCTTTTAAGTATACTTGTGTGCGGCTTACGCCTCTGCACTTTCATTCCATTCAATCATTCCGCCGCTGAGGTTGGAGCCTTTGAAGCCGAACTGCTGCAGATATTCGCAGACACGCTGGCTGCGGGCACCTGAGCGGCAAATGAAGACGATTTCGGTTTCTGCCGGGAGATCTTCCTTGCGCTGTGGGATCTCGCCCATTGGGATATGCTGAGCGCCGGGAATCATCCCAAAGGCGACTTCATCATCTTCACGTACGTCTATCAATACAAGGTCTTCGCCTGTCTCCAGACGCTTCCGCAATTCCTGCGGTGTAATTTGGGGGATCTCATTCATGGTTGTGACCTCTTTTCTATCGGAAGATTGGTTTAATGATAACACAAGTGGAGAATAGCCTGTCAAACGAAGCACTATATATCAACTACATTAACTAAGGAGCGCTTATATCATGGACGTTATTGTTAGGCCGACGCCAGCTTTGCAAGGAGAATTTGGAGCTTTGTCTTCCAAAAATTACACTACACGCTACCTGCTCGTTGCCGCTCTGTCCGAGGGCGTCAGCACGATCTACTATCCTGCACATAGTGAGGACAGTGATGCGATCCGCAGATGTATCGCCGATCTTGGAGCGGTTCTTACGGAGGATGAAGAGAAGATTGTCATTCAAGGCTTTGGCCGGCATCCCCGTGACGTCAAGGAACTTAATGTAGGGAATGCCGGGGCCGTCCTGCGCTTTCTGATGGCTGTAGCTGCGCTGAGCCCGGAGGTGACTTTCGTGAACACGTACCCGGATTCTCTGGGCAAACGCCCGCATGACGATCTCATTGCAGCGCTCGGCCAGATTGGTGTTCAAGTGGAGCATAATAATGGAAGACTTCCGATTACCATTCGCGGCGGCAAGCCGGTTGGCGGCAGGGTTACCGTCTCCGGTGCAGTAAGCTCACAGTATCTTAGTGCACTGCTCTTCCTGACGCCGCTGCTTGAAGAGGACAGCGAGATCATCGTACTGGATGATCTGAAGTCGAAGGTTGTTGTCGGCCAGACGCTGGAGGTGCTGGAGCAGGCAGGAATCGTAGTTCATGCTGCTGACGATTATATGTCCTTTAAGGTGCCGGGGCGCCAGGCGTATGCGGCCAAATCTTACACTGTGCAGGGGGATTATCCGGGATCTGCGGCTGTACTTGCGGCAGCGGCTGTCACCCAATCGGATGTGAAAATTCACCGGCTTGCCGAGAAGAGCAAGCAAGGGGAACGGGCAATTGTGGATGTGCTGCGTATGATGGAAGTACCGCTTACTCACGAAGACGGCACAGTACATGTACAGGGAAACGGCATTCTAAAGGCTGTGGAATTCGACGGCGATGCGGCAACCGATGCCGTGCTGGCGATGGTGGCGGCGGCGGTATTTGCTGAAGGGACCTCACGTTTCTACAACGTGGAGAATCTGCGTTACAAGGAATGCGACCGGATTACCGACTATCTGGCGGAGCTGACCCGTGCCGGAGCTAAGGTTGAGGAACGCCGCGACGAGATCATCGTGCATGGCATGCCTGAGGGTGTCGAAGGTGGAGTAACGATCAATGCGCATTATGATCACCGGGTAATCATGGCACTGACGGTAGTGGGCCTTCGTGCCCGCAAGCCGCTGCTGATTAAGGACGCCCATCATGTCGCCAAGTCCTATCCGCAATATTTCGACCACCTGCGCGCGCTTGGAGCAAATGTGGAGTGGGTACAATAACAATAAAGGATGCTGATCCAGGTGAAGTCGGCTTATAATAGGAAGTTTTGGTTTCACCTGCTGATTCGGCACTAAAGCGAAAGGGGTAACAAACATGAGCTTTGAGAACCCAACCCGGGAGCAAATCGGTGATATTCTTGCTTCCGCAGGTAATATTGCTGTTGTAGGCCTTTCTGACAAATCGGACCGTACCTCCTATATGGTGGCTTATGCGATGCAGAGCCGCGGATACCGGATTATTCCGGTTAATCCTACAGTAGACGGTGAGATTCTAGGGGAGAAATGCTACCATACGCTGGCTGAAATACCGGAGCCGGTGGACATTGTCAATGTGTTCCGCCGCAGCGAATACTGCGCCGAAGTGGCGCAGGAGGCAGCTGATATCGGCGCACATGTGCTGTGGCTCCAGCAGGGCATTATCAGCAAGGAGGCTGCTGACATCGCCGCAGAGCATGGCATGACGGCGATCATGGACCGCTGCATCAAGGTCGAGGAAGCGATCACGATGCACGGGCCCAGCCGGCAGTAGTATTCAGGGGGAGTCCGGGGAGGATCCAGTACTCTCGTAATTCTGGAACCCCGGAACCCCGGAACCCCGGAACCCTTTAACCTAGGTGGGGAAGGAAGGTATATAGCAAGTTTTGCTGCTCTGATCCTATTCCATCTAGAAATAGCCAGGCTGTGTTGCTATACTGGAATTAGACGAAGAACGTCCATTTAGCCGTGATTATTTTGCGGGAGATGGGCGTTCTTTTTTTATTTACGGGAGGGGATCAGATGGAGTTTGAGGAAGCACATCGTTTATTCATCGAGCAGCATACGACAGAGAGAAGTGGGGAGCGTAAGGGGAGGCTGGTCAGAGGTCACAATTATGCGGAGCGGCTGTTTTTGCAGAATGTGTGGTGGCCGCTGTTTGAATCGCTTGAGCATTTGCATCCGGAATATGAAGTTTACGATTGGAACCGCAAATCGCAGTTTCTGGACTTCGCCTTTCTGCCGCAAAATGGGGGCCGGTTCGGGATCGAATGCGACGGCTTTCAAAGTCATGTCAAAGACATGGACCGCGAGAAGTTCAGCTATTCCTTGAACCGCGATAGTTTCCTCACCGGGATGGGCTGGAGGATGCTCCACTTTTCCTTCGACGATGTTCAGCAACGTCCTGAAGTATGCCGGATGCTCCTGCAGCTGGTGCTTGCGCCGTATTTAGCCAGAAAGACGCTAGCCGCAGATATTTTGTCCGAAGAGAAAGAAGTGCTGCGCCTGGCCTGGCGTATCGCTAAACCGCTCCGCCCCAAGGATGTGTGCGACTATTTCCAGATTAATTATCGTACGGCCCGGAGGCTGTTATCTGCATTAAGTACCAAAGGGTTGCTTCATCCGATTGAGGGTGGAAGAGGGATTCGGTATTATGAATTGAAACCGATACATCCGGACCAGATTTGGTAAGCGGTCTTAGCAGATGCGAACAATATAACCTCAACACGAAATGATTGTATTTTGTACAGCAGAAATCGCTGTGAAATTGCTGGAAAGCGATTCTATTGCACTTTGTACAGCAGAATATCAAGGATTGGACGATTTTGAATAGATTACGGAAATCTGCTGCATGAAGTGCATTAGATTGCTCATAGGAGCTCTCAAAAGGCTAATCTGCTGTATTAAATACACTAGATGGAGATAATGGCAAGCCGCAAACCAGGTTACTTATAATATAGGCATGCGGACGATCATTGTACAGCATTTGGAGTTTCTTTGCACCAGATTCAACCTTTTCATTTCTCGAATAAAGTTTCCCATAATCACGGGAACCGTGGTATCCTAATTCTTGCCGCATTCTTTTGACAAAAGCAGTCGCAGCGCGTACCATTCAATATAGAATGAAAGGAGAGGGTCACCTTGAATTGGCTCGGATCATTGCAGCAGTTGGGCAGAGCCATAATGCTTCCTACCATGGTGCTTCCGGCGGCCGCCATCCTGCTTAGTCTGGGCAGCTTACCGTGGTCTGCATGGGGACTTTCTTCGGTATCCGAAGTGACTACATATGCGGGGCAGGGAATATTTTATTTCATGCCTTATTTGTTTGCTGTCGGCGTAGCGTGGGGGTTGTCTAATCAAGCCGGACCGGCTGGGCTGGCTGCACTGGCTGGAATGTTTACTTATGACCGGATTGTTACCCATATGGGGAACGGGGATATTCAGCCTGCTACATTAATCGGAATCATACTCGGGATTGTCGCCGGAGTGGCGCATAACCGGTTTAAAAATATCAAGCTTCCAGAAGCCATACAATTCTTCGGAGGTTCACGGTTTGTTCTGCTGTTCATGGGCCTGTTCTCGGCCTTATTCGCTTGGGTGATGCTCGGCGTTTCTCCGCTGCTTCAGCAAGGACTGGACGTGCTTTTCCGGGATATACAGGCGACCGGCGGATATGGCGTGTTTGTCTACGGGGTGCTTTACAGGGTGCTTACGGCCTTTGGCCTCCATCATATTCTAAATAATGTGTTCTGGTTTCAGCTGGGCAGCTATGCTACTCCTGACGGCAGCGCGGTCGTCCAGGGGGATTTGCCGCGGTTTTTTGCGGGAGATCCTACTGCGGGCATCTTTATGGCCGGACTTTTTCCGATCATGATGTTTGCACTGCCGGCGATCGCCTTAGCTATTATTCAGGAAGCGCGGGAGGATTTGAAGCCGAAGATCCGCAAAACTTTTTTGCGTGCCGCAATGGTCTGCTTTTTGACCGGTGTGTCGGAGCAAATTGAGTTCGCTTTCCTGTTCGCTTCGCCATATTTATTCGCGCTGCACGTAGTCATGTCCGGTCTTGCGATGGTGCTGACCTATTCGCTTGGCATCCATCATGGCTTCTCTTATTCGGCAGGGGTAATTGACTTCATCCTGAACCTGCACCTGTCGCAGCGCGCCTGGCTGCTGATCCCGATCGGGATCGGTTATGGGATTGTCTATTATAACGTGTTCCGCTGGGCGATCCGCCGTTTCCAGATTCCGACGCCGGGGCGTGAGGAAGGCTCTGAACTGGGCGACTGGGCAGGGAATATCCCGTATCAGGCTCCGCTCATTCTGGAGGCGCTGGGGGGCAAAGAGAACATCGTACAAGTTCAGGCTTGCATCACCCGTTTAAGATTAACTGTGCATAATGACCGATTCATTGATACCGGGGCGCTCAAGGGATTGGGCTCGGCCGGAATTATAAAGCTGGGCGGCGGGAACGTGCAGGTGGTATTCGGCACCTACTCAGAGCTAATCCGTGAGGAGATTGACAAGCTGATGCTTCGTGATCTGCCGCAGGTGCTGTTCAGTTCTCCAATGCAGGGCCGAATGATGCCGATTGAGGAAGTGCCGGACCATATTTTTGCCGCGAAGCTGGTTGGGGACGGGGTGGCCTTTTTCCCGGATAAAGGGGAGCTGGTCTCACCCGTGTTTGGCAAGGTGATGCACGTGTACCCTACAATGCACGCAGTGGGCATCTCAACGCCCGAAGGGCTGGAAGTGCTTATGCATATCGGGATCGACACTTCACAGCTTAAGGGGCCGTTTGAGGCGCTTGTGCAGGAAGGGGACAGTGTGGAGCCGGGCCAGTTGCTGGTGAGATTCGATCTTACCTTTTTGCGTGAACATGCGGCTTCGCTTGCTACACCGATGGTGATTACCAACCCTGACCGTGTGAAATCCTGGAGCTATGCTCCATTTAAAACTGTGAAAAAGGGGCAATCGTCCGTAATGTCCGTGGTATTACATGAAAGCAATGTTGGAGGGATTGAAGCATGATACAAGGCATAGGCGCTGCAGCAGGTGTTGCCATCGGGAAGGCCTTTGTCTTGCCGAACTGGGAATGGAGCCTGCCGGATACGCAGGTAAATCCGGTGGATCTGGCCAAGGAATTTGAGCGTTTATACGAAGGAATCCGCACCTCGAAAGATGAAATTGAGTTTATCAAAAGAGAATTCAGGGAAGTCGTGGGGCCGGAGGAATCGAGTATTTTTGACGCCCATCTGGCAATTCTGGATGATCCCGTGTTCATGAGTGAAATCCGTGGCATTATCGAACGCCAATACAAGGCGGCTGAAGTGGCGGTCAAGGAAGCCATTGACCATTTTGTAGCGATGTTTGATCTGCTGGACGATGAATATATGAAAGAGCGGGCAGTTGATATCAAGGATGTCGGCAACCGTCTGCTAAAGCATTTGCTGGGTGCACCCGAGGTAACTCTGCCGTCTGATACACAGCCCTATATACTGGTGGCGAAGGAGTTATCTCCCTCTCAGTTGGTTCATTTGAATCCGGTCTATGTGCTGGGAATTGTCACCATGATGGGCGGCAAAACTTCCCATTCCTCCATAATGGCCCGGGCGCTTGGTATTCCGCTGGTGGCTGGCTTGGAGAACAAACTGCCCAATCCGATTCAGACCGGAGATCTGCTGGTGCTCGACGGTGAAACCGGGATTCTGCAGCTTCATCCGGATGAGCTAACGGTAAGAGACTACGCAGCGAGACGCGATAAGCAGCAGCGTAAGAGAGAACAGCTGGAGCTGCTTGCTACAGTGGAGGCCATTACCAAAGACGGTGTATCTCTGCGGCTGGCCGGTAATATCAGCTCGGTCAAAGAGCTGGATATGGCCCTGAAGTACGGAGCGGAGGGCGTTGGTTTGTTCCGTACGGAATTTTTGTACATGGACCGCCATTCCTTCCCGACAGAAGAAGAGCAGTTTGAGGTCTATAAGCTTGTCGCCGAAAAGGTTGGCAGCAACACCGTTGTAATCCGTACCTTGGATATCGGGGGAGACAAGCATCTGGATTATTTCCAGCTTCCTGACGAGCAGAACCCATTCCTGGGCTACCGCGCCATCCGGATCAGTCTCGACCGCAAAGATATGTTCAAAACACAGCTGACTGCGATCCTGCGTGCCAGCCACTACGGCAATGTGAAGATGATGTTCCCGATGATTTCTTCCGTAGAAGAAGTACAAGCTGCCAAAGCGGTGCTGAACGAGGTCAAGGCAGAGCTGGACGAGCAAGGCATTCCGTATAACCGCAATGTACCGGTAGGCATTATGATTGAAGTTCCGGCTGCCGTTATGATCGCGGATCTGCTGGCGGAAGAAGTGGACTTTTTCAGCATTGGGACAAATGATCTGGTGCAATATGTGCTGGCTGTTGACCGGATGAATGAACAGATCGCCCATATGTATCACCCTTATCATCCAGCGGTATTGCGCATGATTCGCATGACAGTGGAAGCTGCGCGGCAAGTAGGCATCGGCGTGAGTATTTGTGGTGAAATGGCTGCCGATGAACGGTCTCTGCCGCTCTGGCTGGAGCTGGGAATCAGCGAGCTGAGTATGTCGCCGCAGGCGCTGCTCCGGGTGAAGCACCGTACACTGAACACACTCGCGTCGGAAGCCAGTGAGATGGCCAAAGCATGTTTCCGGCACCGTACCAGTTTGCAGACAGAAGAGATGCTAAGCGCATTTGCAGGACGGAGCGGCCTATCGCTGAGTGCGGGTGAAGATCCGAAAGAGAAGACATCCTAGTCTTAGGGAATCAGAATAATATTCGAAGAAGTGAAGGG
Source organism: Paenibacillus sp. FSL H3-0321 (assembly GCF_038002865.1). NCBI lineage: Bacteria > Bacillati > Bacillota > Bacilli > Caryophanales > Paenibacillaceae > Paenibacillus > Paenibacillus sp. FSL H3-0321. The sequence continues at coordinate 7,408,770 of NZ_JBBODH010000001.1, forward strand.
TCCGGCGAACGCGCCGGGCTTTTTGCGTTACTGGTCTTGAACAGCCATTTATAAAAAAAGCAAAACCGTTTTTCCCTTGGGAGAGTCAGTATAGATGAAAGTATAAAAAGGCGCTTTTTGAGGCTGCTGTATGAGGGAGGCAAAGCAAGCGGAGAATGGAAAATCTAATGGAGGCTGAACGGGTCCAGTTTGGTGATGAGAGTGGACAGGCTTTTATCCGGCTCGTATCAGAGCAAAAGAAAATACTATACGGGATCGCTTTCAGTTACTTCCGCAGTGAGTCAGATGCACTCGAAATGCTGCAGGAAGCTACGTACCGGGCGTGGAGCAAACGGAAAAGTCTCAAAGATCCGGAACGGTTTGCACCTTGGGTGACACGAATTCTGATCAACTGCTGCAACGATGAACTGAAGCGGAGAAAACGGTTAGTTTCCGTAGAGCCTGCGAATGCAGGCAGTACTGGAGTGATGGAAATGACCAGTGACCGCAAGCTGGACATGGAACAGGCCCTTGACAGTGTGAAATTGAAATACCGTCAGGTGCTTGTGCTGAAATATTACCGTGATATGACACTTACAGAGATTGCGGAAGTCCTCGGCAAGCCGGAGGGGACGGTCAAGACCTGGCTGAATAAGGGCTTAAAGCAGCTGCGTGACCAAATGAAAGGGGGACTTGTACATGGCCGGTAGCGAGGAGAATTTGCTGAAGGAATATTTTGGCGGGTTGTCTGGGCAGGTAGAGGCGATATCGGAGATCAAATTGAATGCGGCGATACGCAGCGGGATGTCTGGACCCCGAAGTTACCGTATATCTGCAGGCAAGCGGTATTCGATCGGTATAGCGGCGGTATTGGCAATTGTGATGTTGTTTGCCTTCCCTTGGATCGGTAAGCAGTCAGAGCCGCAAAATGCCCAGAGTCCGCTGGTATCAGCCCAGAGCAGCAATGCATTTGAGGCATACCGTAAAGTGGCAAGCAGCAATATTACGGTATCGTCGGCAATCGATGCGGGATTAGTACAGCGCATCAGCGGTGCTTCGGCACAGCAGAATGGGTACGTGCTAACGGTGGATGGGATCGCCGCCGACCGCAAGGGAATCCTCATATTGTATTCGCTGCAAAACAATACGAGCCGTAAGTCGCAGGTGAACCGTCTGCAGTTTGCGGGTGAAGGATATTCAGCCGTGAACTATCCTAACGGGTGGTCTCCTAAAGATGTGCAGCCAGGTATTACCCTCGGTTATGAGGTATTGCAGTGGGGCGGCGATTTCAGGTCACTGCCTGATCAGATCACATTGGAACTGAATCTTGGTGAGAAGACACAGACAGCTACTTCAAGTGGAGTAAAGCCTCTGGCACAACTGTCCGTACCGGTCACCCTTGATCACGATAAAATGGCTAAAACAGGAGAACTCATCCATGTAGACCGTACTCTGACCATTGCAGGACAAGAGGTCGATGTCAATGAGGTATACATTTCAACAACCGGTATTTATGTGGAAGAGGAGTATAATCCGCAGAATTCAAAGCGGATTTTCGCACTGCTTAATCCCAGAATGTTATTAGGCAGTGAAGATCAATTTATGAGTCTAAGTTCATTCCGTACACTAGTTGTAGAAGGCAAGAAGAGTCTGGTATTTGCAAATGATAACAATTCCAAGCAGCCGCTCAGACTGCAGATTGACGGAATTCATGCGCTGGCCAAGGATGCAACGGAATTGATTATCGACACAGAGAAGCAGCAGATTATTAAAGCACCCGATAAAAATTTGAAGGTCTCCGTAAACAGTACTGCAGAAGGTTCCACCATGATTCTGGAATATTATTCACCGTCACCAAAGACCAGATTTTCTGATTCAATAATTCTTCTGTTAAACGATGAGTTTAAGGATGCCTCAGGCCAGGTGTACTCCACCATTATGTCCGATATCAGTATTCCGGCGCGCAAGGAGTCATCAGACAAGGCGGCCTTACCGCCAACATTGTATTATTATGCTTTAGGCAAAGCAAAGCTTCCTCAGCCGTTGACATTCACATTGAACGGCTACCCGAATCCGCTGAAGGAAACGGTATCCCTCTCCATCCGCAAATAGCTGCCTTAACGCGGCAACAAGCCCTGCACCTCGGTAAGTTGAGAGGCAGGGCTTAATTATCTTTGTGAGAAGATTGCTTTCAGCTTATTCTCCGGCTAGAGCATCGCAGAAGGCTTTGCCGTAAGGCGGCAGATCCGGCGGCCGGCGGGCGGAGATAATATGCCCGTCAGTAACCACGGGCTCGTCCTTCCAGATGGCTCCGGCATTTTCCATGTCATCACGGATGCCGGGCGTAGAAGTAACGGTTACGCCTTCCAGGATTTTGGCTGAAATCAGCACCCAGCCTGCATGGCAGATTTGGCCGATCGGCTTCTTGGCTTCATTGAAATCCTGTACCAGCTTTAGTACGGCGCTGTAACGGCGGATCTTATCGGGCGCCCAGCCTCCCGGTACCAGAATGCCGTCGTAATCGGCTGCGCTGAGCTCATCCCAGGAATATTCAGCTGTGGCGGGAACCCCGTATTTGCCGACATAAGTCTTGTCCTTCGTTAGGCCTGCCAGATGCACTTCGGCTCCTTCTTCTCTTACCCGGTATACGGGATACCAGAGCTCCAAATCTTCGAATTCATCGTCTACAAGTGCGATGACCTTTTTACCGGCCAGTCTCATGTTCAGCAGCTCCTTTCAGGATTATGATTCTTGTCCTGTACATTCTATCAAATTTGAAATATGAAGTCATCTTACGGGATTGAAAACACTGGGTTAATTGCCAAATAAATCTTTATATGCAAATCAGCAGGGATTATGGAGAGAGAGGTCGAATATAGCTATTGAAAAGGCGGACTCTCGTGTTGTTTCAATATTATTCCTGAGGTGTGGGAGATGAAAAAAGACAATCTGGTAAAGAAGACATGCGGCTGCGGCGGAGTTATGACTATACATATGCATACATTGATTTATAGCGGTAAGATAAAGATTACCCATGTTCCGGTCTACACCTGCGGAGTATGTGCCCGTTACGAACCCTTGCCCTTTATCAAACGGGATCTGGGCGAACTGATCGGTGAGATGGGGGAGCATCCAGCCAAACTCCATCTTTCTCTTGCTGACAGAAATGAATGGGCCAATGTGCTGAAGGAAACTTTCTCCTCGGGCTTTTTCCACGGCGGTATCTCAGAGCTGGAAGAGAGCATTCGCTCAGCTATTCAAAGCCGTATTGATCTGTTACTTGATGTCTATCGCGTTGCAGGGGATCTGGCTGACCTGAAATGGATGGAAGAAACGGCTCAAAGACTGTCACAATTGACGTTACAATGTACAAAAAGCGCTAAATGAAAAGTTTTTTCTGCAAAATCATTGAAAATTTTTCACGAATGTTGGATTTTTCACGCGCTTTTTGTTACGATAGTACTAGGTTAGTTGAATTGTGGCAGCGCGGATGAGAACTATTGCTGATTTCCACCCCTTCCCTGGCTGCTGATATTTCAGTTTTGCGAGTGGAGAGCTATATTGAAGCATTAGTGAATACAGCCCGCGTCAGGATGATGTGTTCAGCCTTTGAAAGAATTTTGAAAGGAAAATGAAGCGTTATCATTGCACAATTGTACAAAGTGTCGTATCATAATTTTAATTAGTCGAACGATAAAATTTATCGCAATGGAGAGAGTAATTTGACGGTAACCATTTACGATGTAGCTCGAGAAGCAGGCGTATCTATGGCTACGGTATCACGGGTTGTGAATAATAACCCCAATGTGAAACCGCAGACTCGGAAGAAGGTTTTTGAAGCGATTGAGCGTTTGGGCTATCGTCCAAATGCCGTGGCGAGAGGACTCGCCAGCAAGAAAACGACAACTGTTGGGGTTGTCATCCCCGATATCTCAAACTCGATTTTTGCTGAAATTGCACGCGGGATTGAAGATATCGCCAATATGTATCATTACAATATTATTCTGTGTAACGCAGACAAGCGCAAAGAGAAGGAAATCCGGGTCATCAACACCCTGCTTGAGAAACAAGTGGACGGGCTGCTCTTCATGGGCGGAACAGTGACGGAAGAACATATCCAAGCCTTCCAGACTTCTGCCGTACCGATTGTTCTTTGCGCAACGCGTGATGAGAAGGGAACCTATCCTTCGGTTGATATCGATCATGAGAATGCTGCATTTGACGCTGTCAACACACTTATCCGCCACGGTCATCGTGAGATTGCAATGATCAGCGGAACGCTGCAGGATCCTGCAAACGGTTATGCACGTTTCCATGGCTACAAGAAAGCACTGGAAGCTGCAGGTATTGAGTATCAGGAGGATCTCGTGCGAATCGGTAATTACCGGTACGAATCCGGTGTCGAAGCCATGAAGTACTTCCTGGGCCTTAAGAAGAAACCAACTGCGATCTTTGCCGCAACAGATGAAATGGCAATTGGCGCCATTCACAGCATCCAGGATGAAGGCCTTAAGGTGCCGGATGATTTCTCGATCATCAGTGTGGATAACATCCGCATGGCTTCGATGGTTCGCCCTCTATTGACGACTGTAGCCCAGCCAATGTATGACTTGGGAGCGGTAGCTATGAGACTGCTCACGAAGCTGATGAAGAAGGAAACCGTTGAGAATCCGCGCGTCATTCTGCCGCATGAAACGATTCTCCGCTTGTCCGTCAATCATGTGAACAAATAATACTGGCTTACAAGTAGCATATAAGATCATAAAAAGCTCCTTTTGGGGCTTTTTATGCTGTATACATATAATTAATGATCAGGAGGAGTACCGATGAGTGAAGTGTTCGGATTAATCGGAGCCATGGATGAAGAAATTAAACTGCTGCTGGAGAGTATGGACAATAGGGTGACAACGGTTAAGGCAGGTATAAAGTACTACACAGGGACGGTGTTTGGCAAGTCGGCTGTTTTGTGCAAATCAGGGGTAGGCAAAGTCAACGCTGCGGTCACGACGCAAATTCTGCTGGACAGCTTCGGCGTCTCGCGGGTATTGTTCACAGGAGTAGCAGGTGCAGTTCATCCTGGACTGAACATCGGTGATATCGTGATTTCTTCGCAGTGTATTCAGCATGATATGGATGTATCTGCATTGGGATACCCCAGAGGGGTTATTCCTTATCAGGAGATTTCCGCCTTTCCGGCAGATCAAACACTGGTGCAGCTTGCTGAACAAGCCTGTCATGACCTTAAGCAGCAATCCATGACCGGAGTTGTGTTGTCCGGTGATCAATTTATAGCCAGTGCAGAGTTGGTTGCCAAGCTGCGGCTGGAGCTGAACGGCGCCTGCGCCGAGATGGAAGGGGCTGCTGTTGCACAGGTGTGCTTCATGAATGAAATCCCCTTTGTCATCCTACGTTCAATGTCAGATAAGGCTGACGGGTCGGCGAATGTCAATTATCACGAATTCACAGTAGAGGCTTCCGAGCGTTCCCATGCCATACTTGAATATATGCTGAAGGCAATGTGATCGGGCAGAGCAGGTTATCCTAATACATAAAGCGCTGTCTGAAGCGCACTCTGTCAAAGGTTTCCTGAGACGACATCGGAACTTCCCGTCCGATACGGACCATAAGGCAGTTGGCCGGATGAGAGCAGATTTCCGGATCATCCGTAGCATACCATACCATATCTACGGTTTTCATCAGCTTCTCCATCATTTTCCGGTAGGCCCATACATCAAGCCCGCTGCCTTTCAGGTCCCAGTGCCAGTAATATTCCGTGGTGTATACGATGCAGTTCTCCAACTGCTCCCGCTCAAAGGCGGTGGAAATCAACAGCTTGCCAAGCCCGCTCCCTCTATACCCGTTAGCCACCTCTACAGCCCCCAGCTCAATGAGATCCATCATTCCCCCCTGTGACCAAAGCTCCATTTCATCCGGATAGTGAAAGGTTACATAGCCTATAACAGTTTGGTCTTCGACAGCGGCGATCACCCGCCCCTCAGGCAGGCCTGCGATGTCTATGAGTGCTTCCAGCTGTTCGCTTGGTTTACGGAAGGCATCCAGATCAGGATGCATATGCAGGCCCTCCAGCAGGCCTGGAGATAAAGGTCCACTGACTGTAATATTCTTGCTGTTATATACAAAGGTATGGGAAACGCGGATTTTGCGGTGCTCCATGAATGGGCTCCCTTCGCTTAACTAAAATATGGAATGTAACCGCTTGCTGTGATATACTAATTCCGACATAAAAACTTCACATTTAATACATTGACAGGATTTTCATGGAAATCAATCTCGCCCTTAAAGCTTAAATCAAACTAGTAAGGGAGGCAAGAGTAATGGGGCAAGTCCACAGCGAAATTTTGCCGGGCACCGTGCAAAACGCAAATATGGCGGATTATTCCCAGGCAGTCAGCGAATTCCGGTGGGAGGATGTAGAGAGGGACTTCTCCTGGTATAGTACCGGCAAGGTGAATATAGCCCATGAAGCCGTGGACCGTCATGTGCAGGAAGGCCGTGGGGCGTCAACCGCCTTACTTTACAGCGATTCGTCGAGAGAGGAAAGATATACCTTCTCCGATTTGCAGGAACGCTCCAACCGGTTCGGCAACGTTCTGCGCAAGCACGGCATTGGCAAAGGAGACCGCGTGTTTATTTTTATGCCGCGGAAGCCGGAGCTGTATTTCAGTCTGCTGGGTATTCTTAAGATCGGAGCAGTGGCTGGTCCGCTATTCGAGGCATTTATGGAAACGGCGGTTAAGGACCGGCTCGAGGACAGCGGCGCAGTGGCGCTGGTGACTACACCGGAGCTCCTACACCGGGTGAAGCAGAGTGAGCTGCCGGAACTGCGCCATATTATTGTTGTCGGCGGTGCAACCGATGTGGAGCAGGGGGTATTGGGCTTTGAACAAGAGATGGTGGCAGCTTCAGCTGAACTTGAGCCCGAGTGGCTCAGTTTGGATGACGGGCTGATTATGCATTACACCTCGGGTTCCACAGGTAAACCCAAAGGTGTCTATCATGTACAACGAGCAATGATCCAACACTATTATAGCGGCAAAATCGTACTGGACCTGCAGCCTGACGATGTCTATTGGTGTACGGCTGATCCAGGCTGGGTCACCGGCACTTCTTATGGCATCTTTGCCCCTTGGCTGAACGGAGTAACCAATGTGGTGCGGGGCGGGCGTTTCAGCCCGCAGGACTGGTACAAGACGATTGAGCGGTTCGCCGTTACTGTATGGTACAGTGCACCTACCGCTTTCCGCATGCTGATGGGAGCAGGGGAGGCTAGCCTGGAGGGCATCGACCTAAGCAGCCTGCGCCATGTGCTGTCCGTAGGGGAGCCGTTAAATCCGGAAGTTGTCCGCTGGGGTGACAAATTCTATCATCAGCGCATTCATGATACGTGGTGGATGACAGAGACAGGTGCGCAGTTAATCTGCAATTACCCGCGGATGGATATTAAGCCGGGTTCCATGGGACGTCCGCTGCCGGGCATTGAAGCAGCGATATTGGACGACCGGGGCAATGTACTGCCGCCTTATTCCATGGGGAATCTTGCGATTCGAACCCCTTGGCCGTCCATGATGGGCGCCATTTGGAACAATAAGGCCAAATACGACGAGTATTTCCGGATTCCCGGATGGTATATCTCGGGTGACTCAGCCTACATGGATGAGGATGGTTATTTTTGGTTCCAGGGCCGGATAGATGATGTAATCAATTCCTCTGGTGAACGGATTGGTCCATTTGAGGTGGAGAGCAAGCTGGTAGAGCATCCGGCGGTAGCCGAGGCTGGAGTCATCGGCAAACCTGATGTGCTGCGGGGAGAGATCATCAAGGCGTTTATTTCCTTGCGGGAAGGTTATTATCCGACCACGGAGCTTAAAGAAGAGATCGCCGCTTTTGTCAAAGCCGGTTTATCTGCTCATGCAGCGCCCCGGGAGATCGAATTCAAAGATAAGCTGCCCAAGACACGCTCCGGCAAAATTATGCGCCGGGTGCTGAAAGCCTGGGAGCTGCATCTGCCTGAAGGGGATTTGTCGACCATTGAGGACTAAGCCATGCCGGCAGCATAACACAAAAACACCGTTTCCTGCGAATCTGCGGAAACGGTGTTTTTGCTGTTCTGTGTGGATTGCCTCAGGCAATCCGCTATAGCGGTTATTGCCCGTTGCCGGTAGCATTTCCTCCGGCAGCGTTACTTCCACTTCCGCTGTCAGGAGGTGTCTCCGTTCCGTTCACTGGCGGAACGATGATCATACCGGGATCTTCGGTGGCACCCGGTATAATCTCCCCTTCCGGCGTTGGTTCTGTCCCCGGCAGTTCTGTCGGAGCAGGCGTCGCTTCGGGAGTCGGGGTAGCACCTCCGGCTACACTGCCGGAAGCTGACTCATGATCGGCCACATCAACGGCAGCCACGTAGAAGGTGGCATTCACACTGGAAGGTGTGCCTGATGAGAAAGCGGTGCCTTCACCAGCTGACAGTACAAGCTGTTTCTTGAATGGGCCTCCGTTCATGGAACGGTACAGCCGGTAGCCTACAACGTCTGATGAGCTGCTAGGCGTAAAGCTGATTACGGCTTTGCCGCTGTTGTAAGACACGCTTACTTCGCCTGGAGCAGCAGGAGCTGTACCGTCGTCGACACGCGGATCCACCTCGGTCGGGAAATCGGTTTTGGCATCAGCCGGCATATAATATGACAAATCCTTATGCTCTTTCATTGCAGGGAAAGCAGCGAGCAGCTCCTTGACCAGATCCTGAATCGGCTTCTCGCGTTTCACCACGATCTTCTCCTTCAGGAAATCCTCAGGGGTTCCTTCCAGCGGAATATAATTCACGCCTTTGTATGTGATGTATTTGGCTTTGGATATACCGTCATCACTTTCAGTCGGTACATACTTGGCATTGAACATGTCTGTAGTAAACTTGTCGGTTAAAGAGGTAGGCAGCTTGCCGCTGTACGCCGAAACCGTCTTTTTGACGATGCCGTCAGGCTTACTGAACTCTTTCGTTACGAACAGCTCAGGCCGCTTGTCAATAACAGCATTCATGACCTTGGTCCATAACGTCTGGGCCTGCCGTTTCTGGGCATCTCCCTGGAGCGTATTGATCTGCTCCTTATAGCCAACCCACATTCCGAGAGTGACATCCGGTGAATAGCCCATAAACCACACATCGCCGTAATTCTGGGTAGAACCAGTCTTGCCGACAATCGGTACGTCCTTGAAGTGTTTATAATTCTTTCTGACAGTGCTGGCAGTTCCGTCGGTAATGACTGTGCGCAGCATATCCGTCATGAGGTATGCCGTCTGTTTGGAGTAGACCTGCTCCGGATTGACCTTATGCTGGTAAACGACTTTTCCTTCCGAATCGACGATCTTCTCGATCATATAGGCATCGGTAAAAGCGCCATTGTTCGCGATGGAGGAGTAGGCATTGGTCAGTTCCTCGACGGATACACCATAACGCAGACCGCCGATTACGCCGGTTTTTGCACTGTAGTCTTCATCCTGGATGGTCGTAATCCCCAGCTTCTTGGAAAAAGCCCAGGAGTCTTCGATGCCAACCTTCTCATTAAACAGCTTGAGCGCAGGAATGTTCAAAGACTTGTTAAGCGCATAGCGGGCGGTAACCAGACCCTGATAACGGTTGTTGGCATTCTTGGGGATGTGGAATCCCTTGGAACCATCCTTCAATATGATTGGAGCATCGTCGAGGATGCCGGCAGGCTGGATCAGACCTGCATCAAGTGCAGGCAGATAAGCAGCAATCGGCTTCATGGTCGAGCCGGGCTGACGGACCATCTGCGTAGCATAGTTCATCTGTTCAATGTTGAAGTCCCGGCCTTCGATCATCCCCAGGATGGCTCCGGTTTTGTTCTCAATCATCATCCCGGCTGTCTGTTCCTTGCCTCTGGCTTTGCTGTTTTTTGTGAAATTATCACTGTTCTCGGAGATGCTGTGCATAGCGCTGTATACTTTTTTGTCAATCGTAGTGTATACACGGTATCCGCCGGTCATTAGCTTCTGACGGGCTTCCTCCAGAAGCACTGTGTCTTCTGCCGAACTCGTGGTATCTTTCGCTTTTTTCTTGTCTTCGTTGATCGACAGTAGGATCTCTGCCGCCTTGCGTTCGGTTTCCAGCATCAAGTAAGGGAATGTAGCATAGGCCTTCTTAGAATGCGGTGCCAGAGAGCCTTTGATGTCAAAGAGGCGCGCTTCATCATACTGGGAGGAAGTGATTTTATTCTCCTCCAGCATCCGCCGCAGTACGAGCTGCTGGCGCTCCATGGCTCTGTTAAAGGCCGTCTCGTTGAATTCACCCACCCCGTTAAATGCGGAATACTTGGAAGGAAGCTGGGGCAGACCGGCCAAATAGGCAGCTTGCGCAACATTCAGCTTCTCAAGGTCCTCCACACCGAAGATGCCCTTGGATGCGGCTTTGATACCGAACACATTATAACCGTTGGAGCCGTTCCCAAAGGGTACCTTATTAAGATATGCCGTAATAATTTCCTGTTTGGATAAGAAACGTTCAAGCCGCAGGGAGAGCAGGATTTCCTTCACTTTGCGGTCTTCCGTACGGTCCAGATTCAGAAATACACGTCTTGCGAGCTGCTGGGTAAGCGTACTGCCCCCGGTCTGGACCGATTCGTTGAGCAGCTTCTGCTTGACGGCACGAAGGGTACTGCTGAAATCCACTCCTTTATGGGCATAGAAGTTATTGTCCTCTATAGCGAGGACGGCATCAATCACAAGCTGTGGAATATCGTTGAATTCAATTAGCCTGCGGTCTTCTTCGGTTCGAAGCTGACCGATCGGTTGCCCATCCCGGAAATAGGCAAACCCGGTGACGGCGTTCAAGCTGACTTGCTGCTGAATCAATTCCTCGGTGCGCACAGGATCATCTTTCACAATGGAAGTTATGTAGCCTGCCAAGGCACCACCAGCAAACAGAGTGCCTAGTATGCCGAGTATAAACATCCACTTTACGACTGAACCGAACCTGCGGAGCCAGGATCTTCGGGGTGGATGCTGTTTTACGGTCTTCTTTTTGTTCTCCTCAACCATCGACGATAATCCTCCTTTTAACGGAACTATTATAGCACAATTTGGCGTATTTGAATGCGCTTCTGCCTGAAAGTCGAATTCATGAGGTGTTGACTTTTTAAAAGGTCCTATGGTATAAGTTTACTCAATTGGATATTCGAAAAGCGTGGAAAGACATCAGTAGAAGGAAAGCCATGTGTTTCAGAGAGCCGGTGGGTGGTGCGAACCGGCAGCAGGCCCCTTTGAATTACAGTCTGGAGCTGTCCGGAGGAACTACAAGCGCATTTCGCTTGTTCAGTAGTCCTGGACCGGGTGCAAGCCCGTTATGGCAATGAAGTGAAAGAGAATGCTTGTGCTCCGGCACGGCAAATCTTTAATTAGGGTGGTACCGCGAGCCTCTTACTCGTCCCTTGGGATGAATGAGAGGCTCTTTTTGCGTTCTTTGGAATGATTAGTGATGAAAAACTGGGAGGATAATGAAATGACATGGGAAGAGCTTTCAATCAGCCAACAGCAGGAAGTCGAGCGTCAGATGGAAGTAATTACGCGCGGTGCCGTGGAAATAGTGCCAGAGGGGGAAATGAAGCGCAAAGTGATCAAATCCGTAGCTGCGGGTATTCCGCTAAACATCAAACTGGGTCTTGATCCGTCGGCGCCGGATATTCACGTGGGACACACCATTGTGATTCATAAGCTGCGCCAGTTCCAGGAACTCGGGCATCAAGTGCAGCTGGTTATCGGAGATTTCACCGGACGTATCGGGGATCCTACGGGCAAATCCGAGACACGGAGGCAGCTTAGCGAAGAAGATGTGCAGCGCAATGCCGAGACCTACAAGAAGCAGATTTATAAGATTCTTGACCCGGAGAAAACAAAGATCTTCTGCAACTCGGAATGGCTCAGCCCGATGTCCTTCTCGGATGTTGTAAATCTGGCGGCAAAAGTAACTGTGGCCCGGATGATGGAACGCGACGATTTCTCCAAACGCTTCCAGGGCGGCCAGGCCATCAGCATTCATGAATTTTTCTACCCGCTGATGCAAGGGATGGATTCCGTTGCTCTTAAGACCGACGTGGAGATTGGAGGCACGGACCAGAAGTTCAATGTGCTGATGGGCCGTACACTGCAGAAGGAATATGGTCTGGAACCGCAAGCTGTTATACTGATGCCGCTGCTGGAAGGAATCGACGGTGTGCAGAAGATGAGCAAGAGTCTCGGGAATTACATCGGCATTGATGAAGAGGCTAATGAAATCTATGGCAAGGCGATGTCCGTGCCGGACGAGGTGATGCTGAAATACTACGAAATGGCTACAGATATCAGCAATCAGGAGCTCGCTGCCCTGAAAGCGGGTCTGGCCGACGGGACGGCCCATCCGCGGGATGTCAAAATGCGTCTTTCATATACATTAGTACGAATGTACCATGGAAAAGCAGCCGCGGAGGCCGCGCAGCAGCACTTCATTACGGTGTTCCAGCAGCGTGCGCTCCCGGAGGATATTGAGACAATCGGCATACCGTCTAAAGAGTTGTTGAGCGGCACAATCAAGCTGGTCACGCTGTTAACGCTGCTTGGTTTTGCAGGCTCCAATGGCGAAGCTAAACGTTCGATCCAGCAGGGCTCAGTGAAGCTGAACGGGGTGAAGCAGGAGGATCCGAACGGAGAAATCCAGCCGCAGGAGGGCGACATTGTCCAGGTAGGCAAGCGGAAGTTTGCCAAATTAACATTAGCTTAGGGTTTATTTTGCATAATGCAGCCTAATCTGCCGAAGCTTTTATTACATAATTCTCTTTAGTTAACTCGTAGTCAACTGAAGATTGCAGCTCCCCGAGCTGATTTCTCCAAGAGTCATGATGAACCGCAACTTTGCGAAAGCCGAGCTTCTCATAGACATGCTGTGCCCTGTAGTTCTTGAGGTTGGTATCCAGAATGATTTTTTGAATCTCCATCTGCTTAAACAGGGAGCTGATAAGCATAGTAAGAAACGCACTCCCAAGTCCTTGATTATGGTGGTTGAAGTTGCAGATTTTAATGCCAATCTCTGCACAGTGCCCGGCAAATATTCTAAAGTTCATTTCCCCAATGGGCATACCATCGATTTCCAGGATCAGGCGATGGTTGCAGCCGGCAGCAGTCTGAAGCATATCCAGAGTCTCTTGGACTGTAGTACCGAGACCTTCAGGATATCCGGCATGGGCCATGATCATTCCATCGTTCCACCAGTTGCACAATATTTGCGCATCGTCGGCAGTTGCTTCACGAATGACTAAATTATCTTTTATTAGATGCATTCAGGTTCCTCCGATTCAGTAGTTATCCTGAATTTACCACAGAAGCTAATTCAGAAGGAATGGAAAAGACTTGTTAAATAGAATTATCTCGCCTGGCACAAGAACAAGTATACAAAAAAGCCTCCGGAATTCTCCGGAGGCTTTGCTTTGCATTCGCTGTTAGCGAAATCTTAACGGTTGTAGAACTCGACGATTTGTTTCTCATCGATGTCTTGGGAAAGCTCAGCGCGTTCTGGCAAACGGATGTATTTGCCTTCGAAAGATCCGTCAGCATATTCCAGGTAAGCTGGAAGGTGGGAGCGGTTTTCCAAAGCTTCTTTGATAGAAGTCATAGCGCGGCTTCTTTCGCGAAGTCCGATAACGTCGCCCACGCTTACACGGTAAGAAGCGATGTCGACTTTTTTGCCGTTAACGGTTACGTGTCCGTGGGATACCAACTGACGTGCGCCTGCACGGGAGTTAGCGAAACCAAGACGGTAAACCAGATTGTCCAAGCGGCTTTCGAGCAGGAACATGAAGTTTTCGCCCGCGATACCTTGGATCTTTTGTGCTTTAGTGAAAAGAGTTTTAAACTGCTTTTCGCCCAAGCCGTACATGTGGCGCAGTTTTTGTTTTTCCAAAAGCTGCATTCCGTAGTTACTTACTTTTCTGCGTTGGTTAGCGCCATGCTGTCCTGGTGGGAAAGGGCGTTTCAGGTCTTTGCCTGTACCGCTAAGGGAAATGCCCAGACGGCGGCTGAGTTTGAATTTAGGTCCGGTGTAACGTGCCATGTTATAGTAGACTCCTTTATATTTGAAATTTCATTGTAGGGCCTATTTGCGCCGCAATCCGTATCCGTGAAAGCGTCAAATGGTTTCACACTGCCAGGGAAGTTCAGCCGCTGCCCTGGCAGTAACGAAATGCGTAGAGGGTGACACAACGTTACGCCCAATTAAGACTTGTTACAGTCTTGTTCAACAATAAATATTATATGAAAACAACAGTTAAAGTCAAGTGCATCTTTAAGGAGATTTTGTCTATCTTTGTCGTTAGTTCTTTGGTCCTAAAAAAAATCCCTCAAATCAGGAAAATATAATGCAATACAGGAAAAAAGAGAGTAAAATATAGCTAATTAGATGTTATCGGAAGATTAATAATATGAGACGCAAAGGGGATCCGCTTATGTCAGTTCAGGAAGCATACGGCCGCAAAGACACTCGTATGCTGTTGCAGGACACTATGCAGTCAAGCGGAGATGTGATAGATCCCGCCGCATGGCTCAGGGAAACGGATATTGTATCCTATGATTTCCCGTATGCAGCCAATTTGATTGCGGAAAGCTTCGCGGACTGGCGTGGACTGGCTGTCCCTCCCTTCGCGGAATCATGGGACTGGGGTCTGCTGGATTTTGAAGGGAAATGGATTGAACCTTTAGACTCAGGTGCCGGCAGTATCCGAGAGGAGGGCTGGGATGCGCAATGGGCGGAAGCTGCAGGACTAAGCCTGCTTTCTGGAGAGGCCAGTGCTGCCCCGGAACAGAAGAACGGACAAGCTGTGTACCTCTTGACCTTGCCGGTGTTTACCCGAGCTCAACGGGAAATCTTCGCTCTGCTTGCCTGCTCCATGACAGCCGTCGAGTATGAGCAGGGCGGAAAGAATACGGCTGAAGCAATGGCCATGCATTTCCAGACCTGTTTTTACCGCAGGTTTGAGCATGTTTTTGTATCAGATCTAGCGGGAGTGTACCAGCATGCCGAACGGGAAAGCATCCGCCGTTCGCTCCTGTTTCAAATTGTCCAGCGGATGCACGACAACATTGATGTCGACGCCGTTCTAACCGAGGTCATTGAGAGCATTGCTGCGATGTATCCGGGTGCCCGTCTGGAGCTGTTTATGTCACAGGACCACCGCAGCACGCATCCGCAGGTAAAGCCGCTTCCACTGCTTTGGGATAGTGATGATGTCTGCGCGCGTGCCTTCAAGGACGGCCGGGTAGCGCTGCATGCCGGGCGCGAGGACAGTCAGCATGTGGAGGTCGGCCTCCCGCTCGGAGGGAAGCAAGGCGTGTACGGTGTCTTCCATATGATTATGGATAAGCCCGTTTTTTCGGAGGTTGACCTGCGTTTCCTCTCGATGGTTGCCGATACGGCCGGGACAGCGTTTGAGAATGCCAAGCTGTATGAACGCTCCAACCAGCTTATTCGTGAATTGCGTATGAGCAATGAAATGACACAGCGTTTGAACCAAAGCCTGCGGTTGGGCGATATTTTTCAGTATGCCTTTGAAGAGCTGCTGGAGATGTTTGCTGCCGATTATTGCTGCATTCTGCATATGAATGAAGAGAAAGGCGGGCTGGAGGCGATTGCCTGCAATCATCTTCCGCTGCGCAATGAACTTATAGAAGTAGGACAAGGGCTGGGAGGCAATGTCTACACTACAGGCGAGCCGATCATTTTGTCGGATTATTTAAATACGCCGGGACCCTCTTCGAAGCTCATGGACGCAACTTGCTCGCAGTCGCTGATTGCTACTCCCCTTAATGTAGGCGGGGAAGTACGCGGTGCTATTATGCTTGCTCACCGGGAACCATACTTCTTCTCTTATGACAGCTTCAGGCTGCTGCAGGCGATGGCGGGTCACATCGGGCTTGCGGTAGGCAACGCCCGGCTTCATGCTGAGGTACGGTTCCTGGCCAACCGTGACAGTCTCACCGGACTTTATGCCCGTCATTACCTGGATGAGGAGATCAAGGAGAGGCAGACAACGGATTTCTGCGGCTCTTTGATTGTCGTTGATATTGATCAGTTTAAGACGGTCAACGATACCTACGGCCATCAGAAAGGCGATAAAATTCTGAAGCAGGTGAGCGAAATTGTGAAGTCCTCCATCCGCCAAGGCGATATTGCTGCCAGATGGGGCGGGGAGGAGCTGGCGGTCTATTTGCCGCAGCTGGGGGTGCAGCAGGCTTTTTATGTAGCCGAACGGATCCGCAAGCGGGTAATGGGTGAGACCGAACCTCGTGTTACCGTATCCTGCGGCATCGCGGAATGGAGCTGGACAGATGAACGGGTGAGTGTGGAGTCACTGTTCTACAGGGCCGATATGGCACTTTACGAAGCGAAGAACAACGGCCGCAATCAGGTTGTCATTGATACCAAGAAAGTGGATAGTACGGCAAAGAATCCTCTGGCCTGACGGCGGGGATTCTTTTTTTTGAGATATATATCAAAGTATAAGCCCGGGCAGCAGGGGGAACCTATTAATAATTGTTCACCCGGGTATTTCTACTTGGCCTCGGCTCCGCCTCCGGGTGAATTTGTAGGAGCAACTACACTTGACCGGGAAAGGCTTGAACACGATGAAATTACATTTATGGCGGCGCGAGGCGATCCTTGCCGTAGTTCTATCTTTATATTGTCTGCTATGCAGCGGCTGTGGGGGCATTTCGGATAAGCCGGCTGACCAGGAACTGAGTCTTGTTCTGGCCGGGATGGACGGTACAGACGGGGTATCCTTTGAAGGTGCCGCTGCATTACTGCTGGGAGGGAAGCCGGCTCAGGAATCGGCGCTCTATTATGGTGGGAAGGTTGCAGATCACAACAAGGTAAGTCTGTATACTTTGCTGCCGGATGAGAATGGGAAGACCAAGGCAGCAGCTAAAGCTGGTCTGAAAAAGCTTGAACAGAGACAAACTCCCGAGGCATACTACACGCAATTGGAGAAAAAAGACGGGGAATGGACGATGCTGACCGGTGCTCCAGCAGCCAATGCAGGTAATCCGCTTCCTGCGCTCAATCCGCTGCTTCAGCTGGAAGAACTGGAGGGCAATGAGAAAAAGGTAACGAAGCGGGCAGGAGCCGCCAGAGGGACCAAAGAACTTCGGATCGAGCTGACCCCAGGAGAGGCAAGGAAACAGCTGTCTGCCGAACTGGAGAGAGAGATGCTGCTGATCCGTCCGTCCGGTGACAGCAAGCCACAGGAGGCCGCAGGCAAGCCTAAGCAGGTCAATGAGGCAATGATGGCATTATGGGAGCAGAAGGACGAGGAGCTGCGGCAGAGGCTCGAGCAAGCCGAAATTTCATCGGTGTATTATCTGAAGGTGGATGTGAAGCGCAATCTGCCCAAGCGGCTGACCTGGACCCGTAAGGTAAAATATCCAACTGCCGCCGGAAGTGACGCCGAAGAAACTTACATCACCAAAGTTGATTTTTATGGGTTCCGGTGAAGCAGAGCTAACTGACCATGAGATCTTGCGCTCTTTTGCGGGCGTGCTACAATAGAATAGTATGTTTATTTTTAGTGATGAGGAAGGAAGAGAGAAGAATGAAGGATCCAAGAATTCAGAAGCTTGCGGCAAACCTTGTAGGGTATTCCGTAAATGTGCAGCCGGGCGAGAACGTGCTCGTTGAAATGATCGGCAGCGAAAGAGATCTGATTAAAGCTGTTGTGGAGGAAGTCGGCAAAGCCGGAGGTAACGCATTCGTGCAGCTGACGGACCGGACTGTTCTGCGCAGCATGCTTCAATATGCTACCCGTGAGAGTCTGCAGACCTGGGCGGAGATTGATCTGAACCGGATGAAGCAAATGGATTGTTATATCGGTATCCGTGCAGGAGAGAATGTCAATGATCTGGCTGATGTGCCGGAAGAGAACATGAAGCTGTACAACTCCCTGTATTCCCACCCGGTACATAGTGAACAACGCGTGAAGCACACCAAATGGGTGGTTCTGCGCTATCCGAATGCGAGTATGGCCCAACTGGCAAATACGACTACGGAAGCATTCGAAGACTTCTACTTCGAGGTGTGTAACCTGGATTATGCCAAAATGGACAAAGCACAGGATGCGCTTGCCGAGCTGATGCGTGCAACTGATAAGGTTCGTATCGCGGGACCGGGAACAGAGCTCACATTCTCCATTAAGGGCATCGGCGCCGAGAAATGCTCCGGCCAAAAAAACATTCCCGACGGCGAGGTTTACAGTGCTCCTGTTCGTGATTCCGTCAACGGCACGATCAGCTACAACGCTGCGACACTTTATAACGGCGTGACTTTTGAAAATGTGAAATTCAAATTCGAGAACGGCAAAATAGTCGAAGCGTCCAGCAATGATACGGTTCGCTTGAACGAAATTCTGGATTCCGACGACGGCGCACGCCATATCGGTGAATTTGCCATTGGCTTCAACCCCTACATTCTGCATCCTATGAAGGACATTCTGTTCGATGAAAAAATCGCCGGCAGCTTGCATTTTACCCCGGGCCAGGCTTATGATGTGACTGATAATGGCAACCGCTCGTCCATTCACTGGGATCTGGTGCTGATTCAGCGTCCGGAATACGGCGGCGGAGAAATCTATTTTGATGATGTGCTGATCCGCAAGGATGGTATCTTCGTTATTCCGGAACTTCAAGGTCTGAACCCCGAAAACCTGAAATAAGATGTAATAAAAAGAAAACACCTTGCGCGAGTAAGCGGATTCAATGTATCATGGAATTGATTAGAAAAGTCTTTGTTCCATAATCAAGTTGCGGAGGGATTCCTATGTCCAGTAACAATGCGGCAATCGTGGATATTGCCCAAACGGCAAGCCAGTTCAACTCTTCTATCGTTCTTCAAGCGGACAACAAGTATATTGATGTTAAGAGTATTCTTGGGTTGTTCACTACTCTGGTCTCCAGCCAAAGCTACGAGCTTCATGTTCATGGCACAGATGCCGAAGAAGCGAAAAAAGCAATGAGTGAAGTTTTTGCCAAACACGGTTTGAATTTTACAGTTGTTGCGGAGTAATCTACTATTTCCGAAGACGTCCTGCCCTTGCGGTGGGACGTTTTTATATATATTAAAAACTGAATTCTTGTATTGGGTTCGGATTTCGACTAATATTAAATTAAATAGCATTTGCAGCTGTAACTTTTAGACATGGGGGGGAAAATGCATGACTTCATCGGATTTGCAGGAACAGCTTAATCTTAAAGCGATTACTCTTCTACAAGAAGATGCCGATAAAATTCAGAAGCTCATCGAAGTGCAGATGGAGAATCTGGCGACACGTTACTGCCCTCTCTATGAGGAAGTGCTGGATACCCAGATGTACGGCTTCTCCAAAGAGGTCGATTTTGCGGTCAGAGCGGGACTGGTGCCTGAGCAAACGGGCAAGCTTGTGCTGAGCGAGCTGGAACGCAATTTGGCCGTGCTATACGAGGCTCTGAATAAGAAGGCGGAAGAGCGCGAGCTGTAAGCCAAGTCTCTAACCATTTATAAAAACGCACATGAGGACCGCCGGGCCGCTCATGTGCGTTTTTTGTTTCGTATGAAGTGTAGCAGCTTCTGGGGGGCGTCAACCTTATACCAGGTAGAAAGAGACACCTAGAATCATATAAACAACGAGCAGCAGAAGTCCTTCATACCAGTTGGTTGCACCGTCCTGTATGATCGATTTAGCGATAAACACTGAGACGGCGATGGCAACGATCTCGATGATGGTGAACACAATATCCATCGTATCGCCCATAAAGTAGCTGGCAAAGATCAGAACGGGGGCTACGAACAAGGCAATCTGCAGGCTGCTGCCGACGGCGATCTCCACGGCGGCGCCGATCTTGTTCTTCATCGCCAGCATGATTGCGGCACTGTGCTCCGCGGCGTTACCGATAATCGCCACAAGGAATGCACCGACGAACAGCTCACTGAACCCGAAACGTTCGGTTAACGTCTCTAGCGTCCCGACCAGCCATTCACTGACGAAAGCGACCATCACTGTAGCCAGTACAAGATAAAGAATGGATTTGTTCTTCGACCAGGCGGGCGCGTGCTCGTTCGGCAGCTCTTCGTCGCCGTCCACAGTGACATCCTCCAAGTATTTCTTGTGTGTTATCATGGAGAAGACCAGCCAGGCGATATACGCAGCGATAAGCAGCCCTGCGACAACAAGACTTAGCACATCGGTGTCCTTCTCCGTGATGGAGTGGGTGTTGAAGAACATGGCGGGAACAAACAAGGCAATGACGGCCACGATCATCAAGGAACCGTTCAGTCCGGCCAACGTGACATTGAAATTCTGAACCTTGAATTTCATGCCGCCGGCAAAGATGCTGAGCCCGAGAACGAGCAGCAGATTACCGATGATCGAACCGGTGAGAGAGGCTTTAACCATGTCATACAGCCCTTCCTTGACCAGGAAGAAGGCGATGATCAGTTCGGCCGCATTGCCGAAGGTTGCGTTAAGAAAACCTCCGAGCCGCTGACCGGCGTAGTGGGCTACGCTTTCTGTGGCCCTTCCGAGGAAGCCTGCCACAAAAATGACAGCGATGGCAGATACCACGAACTGAAGGGTGTGGTCCCAATCTGCATAGTGACCAATTGCGCTAAGTAGGAAAGTAATGACCATTAGCGAAGGTGAAATCCATTTTTTCAAGTGTGGCACACTCCAGTCTTGTATATGTAGGTTGAATTCATAATTCAATATAACCAAATTGATCCAGTGTGTAAACGGGCATGATAGAAAGTCATTTGCTTTTTAGCCTGTTTTCGAATTACAATAATTGATAATGAGTGTAGGGGGGATATGGCATGGCGGAACAACTTCAATTGGAAATGGGAAACATACGGATATCAAATGATGTCGTCTCGAAAATTGCCGGCTTGGCTGCCTTGGAGACTCCGGGAATTGCGGCCATGTCAGGCGGCTTGTCAGAAGGCTGGGCTAAGCGTCTGAGCGGTAAAAACGTGCAAAAGGGTGTTACCGTTGAAGTGGGACAGCTTGAAGCCGCAGTTGATTTGCGTATTATTGTTCTCTATGAAACTCCGATCCACGAGGTATGCCGGATGCTTCAGCAGAATGTGCGCGAAGCAGTGGAGAGCATGACAGGGCTTCATATTGTTGAGGTTAATGTCAAAGTGGAAGGCGTAGCCTTCAAGAATGACGAAATTTCGTAAGCGGTTATTCCCGTCTCTCCAAGTGAGTCGCGGGGCATGACAAAAAGGCAGTCCGGGAGGTTCTCTCCGGACTGCCTTTTTGTAAATATAATAATTTATATGCTTCACGCTATAAATTATCCTTCCGTTTCAGCTTGATTTAACCAAGAGTTCCTCTTATGTACCCTTAGCGGGCCCGGACACCTCTGACAGTGGTCACGGATTTCGTGACCTCCTCCTTGGCGGGACGGTTGGTTTCTCTCGAAATGCTGAGCATGATTCCCATGCACAGCATGGAAACAAGCAGAGAGGAACCGCCATAGCTGATGAAAGGCAGGGTTACCCCCGTCAACGGAATCGTCTTCGTCACCCCGCCGATGTTGACAAAGGCCTGGATGGCAATCAGCCCCATGACTCCGATGCCGACGAGTGTGCCGAAGGGATCGGTGCACCTGAGTGCAATCAGAATGCCTCGCCAGATAAAGTACAGATATAGCAGGAGAAAGATCGAGGTTCCAACAAACCCCAGTTCCTCCCCGATTATCGCAAATATAAAGTCAGTATACGGATATGGCAGGTAATGAAGCTTCTGCACGCTTTGTCCAAATCCGGAGCCTGTAGTTCCGCCTTCTCCGAGGGCAATCAAAGACTGCATGATATTATACCCGCTGTCTGAAGCATCTTGAGCCGGATCCAGGAAGGCTGAAATCCGGTCTTTTCTGTAATCATTGGCGGCAATGTTCTCACTTGTAGGCGGGGACAAGGAATCAATTGCTGTCTTTGCCCCCATGACAAGTCCAACCCCCAGCACTAGCAAGGCGATTGAACCGAGAATATGCTTCATACTGGCTCCCCCGGCATAAATGACAAGCCCGCTGGTAGCTACCAGAATAAGACAGGAG
The DNA here is from genome assembly GCF_038002865.1 of Paenibacillus sp. FSL H3-0321. NCBI lineage: Bacteria > Bacillati > Bacillota > Bacilli > Caryophanales > Paenibacillaceae > Paenibacillus > Paenibacillus sp. FSL H3-0321. The sequence continues at coordinate 7,430,889 of NZ_JBBODH010000001.1, forward strand.
CCCAGATCCGGCTGCATCATAATCAGACCGGCCACAATTCCCACAATGACCATCACCGGAATATAACCGGTGCGCAAATCCCTCAGCCGCTCGCCTTTTTTGGAAATGAGTGCAGATAAATAAAGGATAATTGAGAGTTTGGCCAGCTCGGTAGGCTGGATGCCCAGCTTCCCGATGCTCAGCCAGCTTTTTGCACCGTTGATACGCTCCGTAAAAGCCACTACAAGCAGCAGAATCAAGGTAAGGATGAAGATGGGCACGTACCACTTTTTGAATTTGCTGTAATGGATATTCATGACTGTAAACATGACGATGATTCCCAGTATGACAAAGACAACTTGTTTTTTTACAAAATACAACGAATCATTGCCGAATTTTTGACTGGCCAGGGTGAGACTGGAGCTGGCGCTGAAAACCATAACCAGTCCAAAGCCGACAAGGAGCAAAGTGAGAATAAGCAGTTGGAAGTCGGGTGTTCCTCTTTTGGGCAGGCTGACTTTTTTGGTTGTCTTTCCCTTTACGCTACTCAAGCTTCCAACAGCTCTTTCAGTTCAAGTATCCGCTTGGCGGCAGTGTCCAGTACAGGCTGCGGCACAGGGGATGTATACTCCAGGCCATGGGGAAAGGTTGCTTTGCCCAAGTAAACGGCTTCAATGGTAAGTATGGTATCCGGCTTCTCCAGCTTTCCTTCGACAGCGCGCGTATTGATCCGCAGGAAGTACTCTCCGCCGTTCTGCTGATCTTCGATCTTACAGTCGTAAGTGGCGCGATAGTATTCCCATTGCCAGCGGATGAACCCGGCCTTGGCCGCGCTTTCGTCCAGATAGAGAAGATCGCTTTTCAATCCTACGAGGCCCGTGTTCTCAAATATCATAGCGCACATATCCCCTTTATGAAGTATAATGATTATTTCTGATCGCAATTATAGACGTCTACCTCATGATAGTATGTTTCCCAAGGTTGCGCAAGGGCAGGCGGGGCCTGGAGATACCCACTTTTTTGCGTTTCTGCTACAATAAAAGAAATATAGCTCTTTGCGGCCGGGATATGAAGATGCGGAGCGCTTGCTGTCTTGGCCGGAGCGGGTTATCGGGAGAAGGGAATGGAGCGAATATGGACAGGTTAGCAATCGAACAACTGCTTCCGGAAATGGTGAAATGGCGCCGCCATCTGCACCGTCATCCGGAATTGTCATACCAGGAGAAGGAGACGTCAGCTTATGTAGCGGCCAGATTGGCCGAATTCGGAATTGAGGTCAGAAGAAGCGGAGCCGGTTATGGACTGACAGGAATCCTTAAGGGAATGCGGCCAGGCAAAACAGTGGTCCTGCGCGCGGATATGGATGCCCTGAATATCACGGAGGAGAACAGCAGCGAGTATGCCTCACAGAATACAGGGGTCATGCATGCCTGCGGCCACGACGGGCATACAGCCATGCTGCTCGCCGCTGCTTCGTATTACAGCACCCGCCGTGAAGAGATCACAGGAGAACTGCGGTTTCTGTTCCAGCCGGCGGAAGAAATTTGCCCCGGTGGAGCGCAGGGCATGATAGCCGAAGGGGTACTGGAGGGGGCGGACGCTATCTATGGCCTGCATCTGTGGACTCCGCTTCCACTGGGCACCATCGGCAGTGCCCCCGGACCGCTAATGGCTTCTGCCGATGAGTTTTTTATTGATATTGCCGGCAAAGGCGGACACGGCGGCATGCCCCATCGCACCATCGACAGCATTGTGGCCGGTGCAGCGCTTGTCACTGCACTGCAAAGCATTGTCAGCCGTTCCGTTGATCCGCTGTGTCCCGCTGTTGTCAGCGTGGGAACGATCCAGGGAGGCTCTGCGCAGAATATCATCGCGGAACGCTGCCGGATAACCGGAACGGTGCGCGCGTTTGATGAGGAGACGCGTTATTTAATCCGGCGGAGAATCGAAGAGCTTACAGCCTCTATAGCCGCAGCATATGGTGCGGAATCCAAGATCGACTACCTCATGGGTTACCCGCCGCTGGTCAATCATGAAGCGGAATTCAACCGCTTTTTCCGGGTAGCTCCTGAGGCACTAGGTGATTCCGCAGATGTTATCCTTATGGAGAAGCTTATGCCGGCGGAGGATTTCTCGTATTATGTCAAAGAGATTCCCGGCTGCTTCATCTTTGTGGGCGCAGGCAATCCGGATAAAGGGGCGGTTTATCCGCATCACCACAGCAAATTCGATTTTGACGAAGAGGCCATGCTGCATGGCGCCAAGCTGCTGGTGGCAATGGCTGATTCTTGTCTGAACGAATAATCTTTTACCGTATAATTTGAAGACATTGAGGAAACCCTACTCCCGTATAACATAGCGACATGACAGGAGGAAGGCTTCTTGAAGACAGTCAAAGAGGTAATGACCACGCACACTGCGACGGTTACACTGCTCGATAATGTATATGAGGTTGCCGTCAAAATGAGAGACTATGACACCGGATTTGTTCCCGTAGTTGATTCTAATGATGGAGAAACATTGATTGGCGTAATTACAGACCGGGATCTTGTGCTTAGAGGTTATGCGGACAAGCATTCTGGATCAACCTCCGTGGAAACGGTGATGAGCAAAGAGGTCATCACTGTTTCCGAATCTGCATCTGTGGACGAGGCGGCTGAACTCATGGCTTCAGCACAAGTCCGCCGCCTGCCGGTGGTCCAGGGGAAGAAGCTGATCGGCATCGTATCGCTCGGCGATTTGGCGGTGAAGCGTATCTTCGCGGACGAAGCGGGAGAAGCGCTGAGCGAAATCTCGCAGCGGCAGCTGCATTGATAAGAATACAAGGGAAGCTCATGTCCGCTGGCGCGGAGATGGGCTTTTTCCGCTATCCTGCGGGCGGGATACGGGATACATACCCCAACTCAGGTTGAACATGACACAAGCACAGGAGGGATTCGATGAATGGAACAGGGTCCTGCATCACCCGGAAAGATCGGACAATCCTGCTGGATTGCGCTCATCCCGGGTTCGAGGCCGCAAGAATTGCACTGGCGGATTACGCGGAGCTGGTCAAAAGCCCAACCGCTTACCACACCTACCGGATTACACCATTGTCGCTCTGGAATGCTGCCGCTTCCGGTCATACAGCGGAGAATATTATTTCCAGCCTGAAAAAGCTCTCCCGCTGGGGGATTCCTGGCGAACTGGAGCAGGAGATTGGTGAGCTGATGTCCCGGTACGGCAGCTTGGAGCTGTATGCTCATGCGGGGGATCCCCGCTATATTATTTTACGTGCCAATCAACCCGAACTGCTGGATGAATTGGAAGTGAACCAATCCTTACAGGCATTGGGTCTGCGGAGGCACCTCCCCCAGGAAAGCGTCTGTCCCGCTGAACAGCGCGGGATACTGAAGCAAGAGCTGACCAGGCTGGGCTATCCTGTGCTGGATTATGCCGGTTATCGTGAAGGGCAGACTTTAAGTCTGGCCTGGAGGGGAGCAGAGGGGCTGGAACTGGAACCGGAAGCATCATTCGGGCTTCGGGATTATCAGAAGGAAGCTGTCCGTATGTTTCGGGGGATTGGGGGCACGGGAGGCAGCGGTGTTGTCGTTCTACCCTGCGGTGCGGGCAAGACGGTTGTAGGTCTTGCTGTGTTGGAAGATCTGCAATGCGAGACGCTGATTCTGACTTCAAGTTCTACCTCCGTAGGACAATGGCGTGATGAACTGCTGCGGTGGACGAATCTGGATGCAAATGCCGTAGGGGAGTATACCGGTGAGAAAAGAGAAGTACGTCCAATCACTGTGGCAACTTATCAAATACTGACGTTTCGCCGGGCCAAAGACGGACCGTTTCTGCATATGAATCTGTTTAATGAACGGAACTGGGGACTGATCATTTATGACGAGGTCCATTTGCTTCCGGCTCCTGTATTCCGGGCTACGGCGGATATACAGGCGACCCGCCGTCTGGGGCTTACCGCTACGCTTGTCAGAGAAGACGGGCGGGAAGGGGATGTATTCTCCCTCATCGGTCCGAAATGTTATGATCTGCCCTGGAAGTCGCTGGAGAAAGAGGGCTGGATCGCCGCTGTGGATTGCATAGAGATGTTGATACCCATGAACTCCGGCTTAAGGAGCAAGTATATCTATGCTGGCGGAAAAGAGCAGTTTCGGCTTGCTGCCGGGAATCCGGCCAAGACAGCGGCTGCCGCTAAAATCATTAAGTCCCATACCGGTGCTGCGGTACTGGTCATCGGCCAATACCTGGATCAGCTGGAGCAGCTGGCCGAAAGCCTGCAGGCGCCCTTGATCACGGGGAAAACGCCACAGCGGGAAAGAAGCCAATTGTATGCTGCCTTCAATGAAGGGCAGCTGCGGGTGCTGGTGGTCTCCAAGGTGGCCAATTTTGCCGTGAATCTTCCGGATGCCTCGGTGGCGATTGAGGTTTCGGGAGCCTTTGGTTCACGGCAGGAGGAAGCCCAGCGGTTGGGCCGGATTCTGCGCCCGAAGCCGGGTGAGAATAAAGCGTATTTCTATACACTTGTCTCGGAGGACAGCAGAGAACAGGATTTTGCTCTGCGGCGGCGGCTGTTTCTGACCGAGCAAGGCTACGATTACGCCGTCAGAGGCATGGACACGCAAGAGGAGGCAGTTTTATGAACGGGGTATCGCCCGAAGCGCAGGAAGTGCTGAAAATAATATGCGCGGTCTATGCGGCCCAGCCCTTTGCGGTGGAGAAGGCAGACAGCTTGCGTCCTGCCACCCTGTGCCGAGCCGAGCAGCAGCTTGCACTGAAGGAGCTTCGTCAGGCTGGAATACTGGAGCTGCGGCAGAAAATATGGGGGGAGAAGCTATATCAAATTCCCGTGCGGCAGCTCGCAGCTATCCACCAGCATTTCTTCTCCATGAGCCCGTTGCCAGTGGCAGGCGAAAGGGTGATGCTCAAGCTTGCCGCAGGCAGCGGATTGCCGGGTGAGCTGTTTCGTGCGTTGCTGTTCACAGCGCGTGAAGGATTGCCTCTGACTGCCAAAGGTGTGATCCACAAGAAGAATATCAGCCGTCTGGCAGCACTGCTCTCTTTGCGCGAAGAGCATTTACGGGGTTTGATTCCCGGAGATGCTTATGCTGAGCCCCAGCCTCTGACAGCCATGGTTTTGGTTGATCTAATGCTCATGCTTGGACTGATCAGCCGGCAGAGTGAGGCTTATATGCTGGAGTTGGAGAGGCTGGGTCAATGGTTTGCGCTCAATGAGCCGCAGATGAACGATATTTTGTATAACCTGATCTTGAACCGCTACGGCTTGCAGGAGCCAGTCAGGCAGCATTTTCGATACTGTATTTCCGCGGGAGAGTTCCCGCCTGGTCAATGGTTCTCCCTGCCGGATATTCTGGACAGGTTGCATAAGTTAAATCTTGCGGCAGATTATCCTGAAACAGCAGTGGAAGCCTCCTGTCTGGCATGGTTTAGCTGTCTGGCCGGGTTTGGCTGGTGCGAGCTGGGGTATAGTGATTACGGGGACTGGTGCTTCCGCTGGACGGACTCCAAGCCTTCGCCCGATCCAGGCTGGGAAGCAGGGGACAGCTGCGTGAATCTGTTCACTGCGGATAGGCCAGCTCCCGGCTGCGGGACAGTGGAAGACCTGAATGCTCCAGCGTCCGTGGAGAAGCAGATATTACAAGATTCTTCCCTTCAGTCGTTTATTGTTCAGCCGGATTTCGAGGTGCTGGTGCCGCCGGAAGTGCCATACACTGTCCGGTGGACGCTTGGCGGTTGTTCGGAGCTGCTGCATAGTGATGATCTGTGGAGCTTCAGGCTGACCCGGGAAAGGCTGGAGCATGCCGCTGAACAGGGACTGTCTCCAGAGATGGCGATTTCCTGGCTGGCTGCCCATGCACAAGGGGGATTGCCGGAACAGGTGGACCTATCTTTAAGACAGTGGGCAAAGGGGATTGGCCGAACGGCATTCTCCGAGGTGATTCTGCTGTCCTGCAACAGTGAGGCGGATGGAGCGGATATTGCCGCCCATCCCCGGCTTGGCGGCAGCCTCACCCGTGTAGGCCCGCTTCATTTTATCGTGCAGGGTGATCAGGTGGAGCAGGTGCGCAAGGAGCTTGCGGCAGCCGGAATGGCCCCGCCGCGGATCATCGGCGGCAGGGAAGGAAACGCGAAGCAAAAACTATTTGATCTAGGCGATCCCGGCCTGCCATTGGCTGACTTCGTTCTCCCGGCTCCGGACCCCAAGCGGGGAATCCTTAGCGGGGAAGCTGTTTATCAGTCTTTACCGCTGTCCTCAGCTGAAGTGGAAGAGAGCATTTGGACCGGTGAAGAAAACGTTCCGCAAATGTGGATCAAGGAATGGCGGAAGTATCACGGTTCCACGGCCCAAAAGGTGATGGAGCAGGCGCTGAAGTGGGGGATTAAAGTCCGGCTTTCCATAAGAGATGAAGTTTGCGACTTTATTCCCGGGCGGATCAGCGGACATCCCTGGCGAGTCTCCGGATGCCTGCTGGATTCCGATTCGCAGATTCGTGATGCGGAAATGGAACTGGACCCGGGAGATTGGGAGGAAATGAAGCTGCTGATTCCTGCGGAGCTGAGAAATTCTTCTTCTGCTGGAGCAAGTGGTTATGTTATGATAAGGTAGTCTACTGTTTACGGTAGAACATTAACGTAGAAAAGAGTTGAAGTTCATGAGCGTAGCGGAGTTGAATACGGTCGATATGGCCGAAGTGCTGACATACGCCTATGAATTAGGCGACATGATTAACCAATCGGCCGAAGTGTCGGATTACTTATACTGGAAAGGCCGGGTAGATTGCAACCCGGAAATCCAGGCCATGGTCAAACAGCTGCAGAACAAGAAGGAGCTGTTCGAAGAGACACAGCGGTTCGGACATTTTCACCCGAACTATCATTCGGCCAAGGATGAGGTATCGCGGGTGGAGCAGGAACTTGAACAGTTCGAGGAAGTTGCCCGCTTCAAGCTGGCCGAGAAGACGCTGGATGATATTCTTCATTCCATGTCGGAAGCGATTGCGTTCTCTGTATCGGAGAGCATCAAGGTTCCAAGCAATGACCCGAATCCTAAGGGTGGCGGATGCGGCAGCGGAGGCAAATGCTCCTGCGGATAAGCGCCTCTGAGAGGGAGAGAAAGAAAGGCGGATGAGCTAATGTTTGCGGAACGGACAGGATATATCGTATGGGTTAGCGACGTTAAGGCGGCGCGTAATCTGGAGAAATATGGAACACTGCATTATGTATCGCGGAAGATGCATTATGCGGTCATGTATGTGAATGCGGAACGTGCCGAGGAAGTTATGAAGAATGTCCGCAGACTTTCCTACGTGCGCAAGATTGAAAGATCTTACCGCAATGAGTTGAAGACGGAATACACCAGTAACGGACCGGACAAGTCCCGTTATTACGGATTGTAATTCCTGAAGCTGAAACTCCCGAAGGATGACAGGCGCCGCTGGCGCCTGTTTTTTGTATGCTCGGTTTGGCTTTCCTCATATTCCTTTGCCTGCTTTGCAGGCAGAGGTTTTTTTTGTTGGCGGGCTATATCAGTTGAACTAAAGAACTAGCTAGAGGCAAAAGCAGCGGAGGGGAATTTTGGAACTGTAGGAGCGATAGCGACCGCCTCCCTCCTTATGATTCAGTTTTCTTGCGCTAGCTCGCTAATTCGCAGGATTTCATTCGTTGTGAACACGAATGTGGTAACGAAGCAGACGAGAGTGGGGGGTGAATGGCGGCACGGGCATAACGAAATAAGGGAATATGAAAAATTCCCATTATATTCCTTTATTTGCATGCTCCATCTTCATCCTTGAGGTTTACCCTCCCATGTCTCAACGGGTCTATGCCCTTACATTCCTTCGTTACACCTATCAAGGAGATGAAGTCCGTCAGTGCTTTGTCCACGGGTCTGAGCCCTTTAGGCGGTCGTAGCGGTACCTCATGCTTCATTGTGAATCCTGCGAATGAGCCAGTTGGCAAGCGGGTGCTAGGTTTATTAGGCTGCTGGGTTTACTTTGTACACATCGTAATCGGAATGGCTCTTCGACATCGCTACAAGCATGCGAGCAAGCTTCCCGCACAGCTTCATAATTGACTTCATGCCGGTCATGTTCTTCACTCGTTTGTTATGCTGATGCAGCGCCCGAAATTCCGGATTAACAGAGACCATCTGAAAGACCGTTATAAAGAGGATTTTTCGCAGTCCGGGTCGCCCTCGCTTTGTGATTTTCACTTGGCCTCTGTAGGTACCTGAGCTGTTCTCAGACAGATGTAAACCGGCTAATCGAAGCAATTGGTTGCCGTGAACAAAGCGGCTTAAATCACCCGCTTCACTGTATAACGCAGCCAGCGTAATGTCATTTATCCCTTTAATAGATCGCAGGATCTTCGCTGTGGGAATGTTTTGAAGAATCCGATTTATCTTTTCCTTCAGTTGATCCATTTGGTCGTTATACAGCTGTAGTTGCTGCAAAAGTATCGATATACTGAGTTTAGCTTCCTCTACCAAATCTGGGATGGCTACGGTTCGCTGCGCCGCGCCGCATGGATGAGGGCGGCCGCTGCCGTGCGGCTTCCCGCACGTTTTAACCGTTTTTTCCACCCTGAAATGACATCTTGAACCGATAAGGAACGAAGATCGGAGGGATGCGCAAATTCGGCCAACGTCGCCAGAGCCGTCTTCGAAGTGATGTCTTTAAATACCTGCTGAAACTCGGGGAAGTATATGTCGGTCCACCGGTACATTTGGTTGACAACGCTAGAGACTTGTTTGGAAATATAGTCTCTGGTGGTGACAAGTTGTCTAAGCGCCCTATACGATTCGGCGTGGAGATAAACGTCACTGTAGTAGCCATTCTTCACCATGTCGGCAATCACCAAGGCATCCTTAACGTCATTTTTAGTTGGAGAGTTGTCCCGGTTTTCTTTGTTGCGTTTCACCTGGAAAGGATTGACGAGAACGAGTTCGAGTTGCTTCTCTTGAAGCCAGAGCGCCAAGTTAAACCAGTAGTGACCGGTTGGCTCAACACCGAAGATGACATCGGTCTTGTTAAATTGGACCCTGAGAGCTTGCATCCACTGAAACAACTTTTCATAACCCTCCAGGTCATTAGAGAAGGCAAGATAGGTTCCTCGTTCGATGCCTCGGTAGTCTGTCGCACGAGCGACATGAGTGAACTTGGCGATGTCGATACCAATGATAAGATGATGACTGGTAATGCGTTCAATGCGTTGATTTTGTTGAGCCGATTGTTTTAACTTCATAATAAGAGTACCTTCCTTATAGATGTTTTGGTTGTCGTCGTGGACACCTTTTCATCATAAGGAGGTGCTCGTTAAATTTCAAAGTCAAAATTTAAGAGTATACAGGAATGCTTTGTCTACGGATTTCTACCGCTAAGAGAGGTATTCATCAAGAAATCAGTAGACAACAGCGGCCGGAAGTCCAAACATTCACCGCAGTTGCATTCTATGCCGGCCCGCTAAATCTAAAGTTCAACTTATATAGTTTGAAACCTTTAGCGGTCATATTGAAAGGGAAAATAGAGCGTGTAGGACGGTCACTTTATCGCTGCTTAATATTTCCTGTTTATACTCGGAAGAGAGTGACAAAATTCACGTAGAAAAGCATACAGGTGATATGATGACCAAACCGTGGGCAATGCCCCCAAAATTATCGGTGATTTCCCAATACCTCCAGCATCTCAATGGAAGGATGAGAGGTGAGATCAAGGAACTGGGAAGATTGACCGCCTTCCTGGATATTATGAATAACAAACGGCTGGATACTTTTTTTCAACCGATACTGCAGCTGTCTTCCGGACGGACCATCGGACATGAGGTACTGAACAGGCCTCCTGGCTCGGTACATTTTCCGACTACAGAGCATTTCTATGAGTTTGCCGGACGGACGGAGCAGATGTTCCGCTTCGAGCAGGATTGCCGCAGGCTGTCGCTTTCACGGTATGTGGAGCGGCTTCCGAAAGCAGGTGCGGAAAGTGAACGGCTTGTCTTCATCAATGTGCATCCGGGGGTGCTGAATGATGCCCGCCATAAAAGCGGAGAAACCTTGGGACTGCTGCAGGAGCTCGGGCTGTCACCTGAGCGGATTGTCTTTGAGCTGACCGAAAGGCAGGCTGTACAGGATTATGTAGGCTTTGAAAAAGTGCTGTCCCACTACCGCGAGCAGGGCTTCCGGATCGCTGTCGATGATGCCGGCTCCGGGTATAACAGCTTGAAGACACTGGTGTATTTAAAGCCGGAATTCATCAAGCTGGACAAGTCTCTGATCCACGGCATTCAGGGCAACCGGGAACAGCAGGAACTTTTGGAGCTGGTCCGGGAATACGCCGAACGTTCACCGACCCGGGTGATTGCCGAGGGAATCGAGACAGCCGGGGAGCTGCAATTTTTGCAGCAGGCGGGGATTGAATTCGGTCAAGGGTACGCTCTGGGCAGGCCCGTCCATCGTCCCGTGCATGGATCGTTCCCCTCCGATATCATTAAAGTTCCGGTGAGAGGAGGCTACAAGCATGTTTCTTCAGATCGGTGAAATCGCGGAGCAAATTCCGGAGATTTCCCCTCATCATAAATGCGAATACGTGGATCAAATATTTAAAAGCAATCCCCAGCTCCAAGGAGTAGCGGTAACCGAAAACGGGCATCCGGTTGCATTAATTATGAGGATCCGATTTTACCAGCAGATAGGCACTTTATACGGTTATACGCTGTATATGGGAAGAGCGGTTTCGCTCGTGATGGACAGAAATCCGCTTGCCGTAGAGTACAAAACACCGATCACCGAGGTCAGCAGGCTGGCAATGAACAGAAATGAAGAGAATCTTTATGATTATGTGATCGTTATCCATGAAGGTGTAATGTTCGGGGCCGTGAGTGTAAGAGATTTGCTGCTTAATTTTGCCGAGATTCAGGCTGTAGCCGCCAGTTTTCTGAACCCACTTACCGGTCTGCCGGGTAATCTGAGCATCAATGAATGGATGGTGAAATCACTGCTGCAGGAGCAATTCAGCGTACTTTATATTGACCTTGACCATTTCAAAGCTTATAACGACACCTATGGATTTAAGGAAGGAGACCGGATGATTCAGGCGACTGCGGAAATTTTAAAGCACTGTGCGCTGCGTCTGGAGGGCTTTTTAGGGCATATCGGCGGGGATGACTTTATCATTTTCATCAATAATTATGATTATGAGGATTGCTGCAGGATCATCATCAGGGAATTTGAGACAGCGGTGAAGGGCTTTTATCATACCGGCCATCTTGCACAGCAGTACGTGCTGACTGAAAGCCGCTCAGGAGTGATGGAAGAAATTCCGCTCGTCTCGATTTCCATCGCCATAGTGACCAACCGCTTCCAGCGTTTTGATTCCATCGAAGCCATTTCAGGTGAGGCGGCGCGGATCAAGAAAAAATGCAAAATGATCAAAGGCAGCAGTCTTGTGGATGACGCAGACAGAATCGCAAGCGGGTCCGGCAACTAACACTGGTGTTTCGCATTCGCTGATTAGGGGCGTGCTTGAACAACCCGCGTCAATGCGGTAAGATTGACAACAATAAGAGAGCATGCCAAGACCCTTTCGGTGGAGTGTGATGATAATGCATGGCAAGGGGATGGAATGGTGGGGGGCGTTTGAACCCTTCCACATCATGCTGAATGACTACAGGGTCGCTGATATTGTGATCACCAATCATGCCAAGAGCCGCTATCTGGACCGGATTAACCCGGAAAGCAGTGACAGCGGACAACTCAGTGCATGGATGTGGCAATGCCTGAAGCAAAACCGGATCAAACCTTACCAGCAAAAGGAGCATAACGCGTATTTGATTGACGAGGATACGTTAGTCATTGCCGAGTTTAAGGAGCTGGAAGATGTAACGAGCCTCTCCGGGCGTCCGCTGTATGTTATGGTAATCGTATCTTATCTGGGGCGGATCTCCGCGACTCCCCAACTGCGTGACCTGCAAGCTTATTATTCGCGTCTGCGCAACTCGCGCCGCATGAAGCTGATGAAGAAGCGCCGCAAACGCAAATAATGCACAGCAATTACAAAGAAGGTATGCGGCGGGTGGCTGCATGCCTTTTTTAAAATAATTTATGATCTATGAAGGGGCTTTGAGTGCATGAATTTTCATCAGCTTCATATTTTTTATACGGTATCTGAACGGGGGAGCTTCTCTGCTGCAGCCCAGACACTGCATATGACGCAGCCGGCGGTAACGATGCAGGTACAGGCATTGGAAGACTATTTCGGAGCCAAGCTGTTCGACCGTTCGAGTAAAAAAATTGTGCTCTCCGAGGCCGGACGGACGCTTATGCCCTTCGCGCTGCGCAGCATTCAACTGATGCGGGAGACGGATCAGGCGATGTCAGCCTTTACCCATATGCTGGAGGGACGGCTGCAGCTCGGGGCAAGCCTGACGATTGGAGAATATGTACTGCCGCGTCTGCTTGGCCCTTTTGGCAAAGCGTATCCAAATATTTCGATCATGATGAAAGTGATGAATACGTCGCAGATCATGGAGGAAATTCACAAACACCAGCTAAATTTCGGGCTGATCGAGGCGCCGGTGTCCCATCCCGACATGGAGATTGAACCAGTCATGGGCGATGAGCTCAAGCTGATTGTTCCCAGTGAGCATCCGCTGGCAGACAGGGATGAAGTTACACTAGAGGAAGCGTTGGAGTATCCGTTTGTGCTGCGCGAACAGGGCTCGGGAACACGACGGGTGATGGAAGAACAGCTGATAGCCAAGGGGCTGGATCCGGCCGCTATGCGAGTTGTGATGGAGCTGGGCAGCACAGGTGCGGTAAAATCAGCGGTGGAGGCCGGGCTGGGTCTGACCATAATCTCAGCCTCCTCGGTTAAGCATGAGGTGACGCTGGGGCTGCTGAAGATTGTGAATCTGTCGGATACTTCTTTTAAGAGACAATTCTATGCGATTCATCTAAAATCAACGCTGCTGCCGATCTCTGCGGTTACGTTTCTGACCTTTTTACGCCAGCACGCGAACGACCAGTAGGCGATTGGGATGGTATTGCGGAATCCCTTGGATGAAGTTTACGAGGAGAGGTATGCGAATAATAGTGGGATAGGGGAGTCTGATGATGGTCATTTTGCTGCGCGGAGAGAAGGTTGTCTTGCGGGACCTGAGGGAAGAGGATATCCGCAAAATCTATTATTTCTATTATGAGGCAGAAGATCGCGAGTTTCTGCAATGGGATGGTCCCTACGAACCTCTGGAGCAAGTAAGTTATGCACAATTTGCGGAAAAATATAACGGGATGCTGGCACTTGTGGGTACAGATAAACCGCGGAACCGTTTGATTATCGAGATTGATGGTGAGATAAAGGGAAGCGTGGGCAGATACTGGGTTTCGGAAGTCACGAATTGGTTTGAAATCGGAATTGCTATTTATGACTCCCGTTATTGGTCTGGAGGATACGGTACCGAAGCCTTCAGCATGTGGATGGAATATCTGTTCAATTCGCTGGATACGGTCCGTCTCGGCATCGGCACCTGGTCCGGCAACGTCCGGATGATGGGGCTGGCCGCCAAATGCGGGATGGTGGAGGAAGCCCGTGTCCGCAAAGCGCGGATTGTGCGGGGCGAATATTATGATGCCATAAAGATGGGGATTCTTCGTGAAGAATGGGAGTCAACAGGTACATTATAAACTTGGGACAAGGAGTGGCATGATGGAGAACGATGTGGAAGCCAGCAACATAATAGATGGTGCTAAACCAGAAGTACATGGCCGATGTGATTTACATACCCATACACAGGCTTCGGACGGGATGCAGCCACCGGCGGAAAATGTGCGGATTGCCCGTCATAAAGGGCTGGCCGCAGTAGCAATTACCGACCATGATACGGTAAGCGGCGTTGCCGAAGCGCTGGAGGCGGGCCTGAAGTACGGGATTACTGTTGTACCCGGCGTAGAAATCAGCACCCGTGCAGAAGGTAAGGAGATTCATGTGCTTGGATATTATATCGATACTCATCAGGAACTGTTTCTCTCGCGGCTTGCAGAGCAAAGAGATACCCGTGCCAAGCGCAATGCGTCTATTATCGGCAAGCTGCGCGGACTTGGCATCAATATTACGCTGGACAATGTTGTTGCAGGGATCGGCCGTGAGTTGAAGCCTGATGAAAGTATCGGGCGGCCCCATATCGCTGATGAACTCGTTCGGCTGGGCGCGGCAGCGGATATGCGCGAGGCCTTCGATAAATATTTGGCAACCGGTGCAGCGGCTTATGTTTCTCCCCCGCGGATAACACCTGAGCTGGCCTGTGAATGGATTATTGAAGCCGGAGGCACTCCAGTGCTGGCTCACCCCGGCATCTACGGCGATGATGAGCTGGTGCGCGGCATTCTGACCCGAAGCTCTCTGCGGGGCATTGAGGTCTATCATTCTGACCACACTCCTGCCGATGAGGAGCGTTATCTGGAGATGGCCGAAGAATTCGGCCTGGTTGTTACCGGCGGCTCGGATTTTCACGGTGCGCGGCAGGGTGTAATCTTCCATGGTGATCTGGGAAGCGTTACGGTTTCTGCCGATGTGCTGGAGCGGCTGAAGGGATAGAGAGTTAAGTATGCCTGCTTAATCCAATTAACCAAAGGGGTCAATACAATAGCTGAAAGTAATAGTTATGAACATTGACGATTTTAAACACCAGAATAGATAAAGAACCTCCAAGCCCCAGACGATGTTTCGTCAGGCTTGGAGGTTCTTTGGTCTGTCCGGATATTTGAAATAACGAAGAAGGGCACGGAGCTAGCTTCTCAAAGCATTCGGCAGACTTTTGATCCGCGCCTCATCCGGTGTGACAAACAGTGTCTTCTGGTGATCGTAAATGACGAAGCCGGGCTTTGCACCGCTTGGCTTGCGGACATGGCGGATCAGGGTGCAGTCCACTGGTACGCTGCTTGACTGCTTGGCCTGACTGAAGTAGGCGGCAAGCTGAGCCGCTTCCTCCAGGGTGGTATCACCGAATTCCTCGCTGCGGATCACGACATGCGAGCCGGGGATATCTTTCGTGTGCAGCCAAGTGTCGTTGGCAGAAGCCAGCCGGTTCGTGACGTATTCGTTCTGCAGGTTGTTTTTGCCGACATAGATGTCCACGCCCTCGGAGGAGGTAAACACCTGTAAGGTAGGACGGGTGGTTTTCTTCTTCTTTTTGCCCTTTTTGCTGCGGTCGCGCATGTAACCCTGGCTGACAAGCTCATCGCGGATTTCCTCGATATCATTGAGCGAGGCGTGGGCCAGCTGCTGCAGCAGTGTTTCCATATAAGCAATTTCCTCATGGGTTTTGATCAGCTGCTCACCGATGACCCGCAGGCTGTTCTTGTATTTGTTGTATTTCTTGAAGTAACGCTGCGCGTTGTCCGAAGGCGTCAGCAGCGGATCAAGCGGAATGGTCGTCTCCGCCTGGTTCTCATCGTAATAGTTCACCAGCCGGGCTTCCTTGTCGCCCTTGGACACGGCATACAGTGACGCAAACAGCAGCTCGCCCCAAATCCGGTAACGGTCGGCATCTTCCGCTTCTTCCAGGTCTTTCTGGAGATTGGCGAGCTTTTTAATATTTTTGCTCCGCTCATTGCCCAGGAAGCGAATCAGATCGCTGACGCGCTGCTTCACGGTATCCCGCTCCGCTTTATCCCCGTAATAGTCTTCCATACAAACGCTGATCGAGCTGTAATGCTTCAAGCTTTCATCCGGCAATGCCAGCGGAATTGCCGAGAAAACGGGTTTGCCTTTGGCATTCGTCCCTATAACCGGTGAAAACCGGAATTCCCGTACCGGAGCCAGCACCTGATTAAAGGCCTCCCACAACAGGAGTGGATTCCCGCTGCTGTCGTCAGAAGCATCATCCTGCTGATCGCGTCCGGGCTCCACGGCTTCGGAACCGCCGGCGCTGCGCTGCCGCACAATTTCTCCGGCAATCAGCGGACTCATACCGCTGAAGGCATGCACCATCCATCCGATTGGATCGGCTGTTGGCGATGGACCGCCTGAACCATCCGCTTTGGGCTCTTCCAGAGACCGCAGCAGGTCCGCAATCTCGCCCTCAATAATTTCTTCGGGCTCTTCTTCCTCCCGGGTGCCTGCCAGCAGTGCTGCTTCTTCTGCCGAGGAGAACAATGTAACAAAATCCTCTTTGCCGATCTCCAGCGGATTCAGCTTGTGCTGCTGCGGCGGCTCCAGGTAGGCGATGCCGGGCATGACATTCCGGTAGCTGCTGATCGATGGGGTAACGTGATGAATACCGTCGATGATCGTGCCCGTGGAGAGATCGGTCAGAATGATATTGCTGTGCCGTCCCATGAGCTCAATAATAATTTTTTTGGCCGAAACGTCTCCCAGCTCATCCCGTGTCTTGATGTTTATATGAATGATGCGTTCCATGCCGACCTGGGTGATGCTCTCAATCGTGCCGCCTTCGCAGTGCTTGCGCATCAGCATGCAGAACATCGGTGCTTCCGCAGGGTTAACCGTGTTCCGGTCTGTCAGATGCAGTCGCGGGTAGGTCGGATTGGCCGACAGCAGCAGCTTGCCTCCGCCGCCTGCGCCGCGCAGGATGAAGATAAGGTCGTGAGCGTTTGGTTGATATATTTTGCCGACGCGTGCACCGATGAAAGGCCCAAGCTCATGCACGATCGCTCTTGTAACGATGCCGTCTAATGCCATGATAATGTTCTCCTGTCGCATAATAATAAATTTCTCTTCTCTATGATGCCATACTTTAACACATTCGCGCAAAAGGAGAAGCTCTGAAGCTGTGATATTTTGGGACGACCATGAATAGACTTTGTCATGAACAGGTGGAAAAGCTGTGCGCCGCCGGAAGTCAAGAAACGACCGGGAGGGGAAAGAATAGTCATGGAACAAAAAAGTTGGCACCGGCTCGGTGCGGAGGAACTGCAGAGGATGCTGAACATTCATCCTGGAGTAGGCCTAAGCGGAGAGGAGGCGGAGGAGAGACGCAAAGAGAGCGGGTATAACGAGCTTTCGGAGGGGAAGACAATTTCTCCGATCACCTTGCTGCTGAATCAGTTTAAGGATTTTATGGTGCTTGTGTTGATGGGAGCGACGCTGGTATCCGGACTTTTAGGTGAATATCTGGATGCAATTACGATCATCGCCATTATTTTACTCAACGGAGTTCTGGGTTTTGTCCAGGAATTCCGTGCCGAGCGTTCACTGCGCGCACTCAAGCAGCTCTCGGCACCTTCTGCCAAAGTGCTGCGGGGCGGAAAGCAGGAAGTTATACCGGCAAAAATGCTGGTGCCCGGCGACATCGTTCTGCTGGAAAGCGGCGACCGGATTCCAGCTGACATCCGCTGGCTGGAGTGCAGCGCACTTTATGCCGAGGAATCTGCACTGACCGGCGAATCGCTGCCCGTCTCTAAGCACGCGGAACCGATTCATGCCGAGGAGATTCCCTTGGGGGACCAGAAAAATATCGGCTTCATGGGGACGATGGTAACACGGGGCACAGGTAGGGCGGTTGTAGTCCGTACAGGGATGGATACCGAGATGGGCAAAATTGCCGATCTGATCCAAAACACTGAATCGCAGGAAACGCCGCTGCAGCACCGCCTAGAGCAGCTTGGGAAGATCCTGATCTACGTTTCGCTCGGTCTGACCATTGTCGTCGTCGTTGCTGGCATTCTGCACGGTCAGCCCGCTACAGCGATGTTCCTGGCAGGCGTCAGTCTTGCAGTTGCAGCCATTCCGGAAGGTCTGCCGGCGATTGTCACTATCGCGCTCGCACTTGGTGTGCAGCGGATGATCAAACGCAAAGCGATCGTACGCAAGCTCCCTTCGGTAGAGACTCTCGGATGCGCCTCCGTAATCTGCTCTGACAAGACAGGCACCCTGACCCAGAACAAGATGACGGTAACGCGGCTGTGGACCGGAGGACGCAGTATGGACGTGACGGGCGAAGGTTATGCTCCCAGCGGACAAGTGATGGAGAAGGGGCGAGCCGTTGATCTCAAGCATGATCAAAGCCTGCGGCGCATGCTTCAGGTCGGGGCTTTATGCAGCAATGCCGAAATTGTTGAGTCTCTGTCCAGTGACAGCCGGGGGAAACGCAAGGGAAAGGATAAGGGGGAAACGGACAAGGCGGCAGACACCCAGTCGGTATGGGAGCTCAAGGGCGATCCTACCGAAGGCGCATTAGTCGCTTTATCCGCGAAGATGGGGCTTACTGCCCAGTCGCTTGCTGTAACGTATGCCAGAGAGAAGGAGTTTCCTTTCGATTCTGAGCGCAAGCTGATGTCTGTGATCGTGGGGCATCCCGGCGGACGCATGATCTGCACCAAGGGAGCGCCGGATGTGCTGCTGAGCAACTGCACCTATATGCTGTGGGAAGGTGGGGTTGTCCCTTGTACACCGACTTTGCGCCAGAAGGTGCTGGAAGCGAACGAGGAGATGGCTTCCGGAGCGTTGCGTGTACTAGGGATGGCTTACCGTGAGCTGCGATCAGGCGAAGCAGCGGACAGTGAAAAAGAAGCGGAATCCCAGCTGATATTTGTCGGACTGGCCGGAATGATCGATCCTCCGCGCCGTGAAGTGCGCGACGCGATCAGCATAACCCGGCGGGCAGGAATCAAGACGGTGATGATTACCGGTGACCACGGAACTACCGCCGAAGCCATTGCCCATCAGCTTGGTATTCTGCAGCGGGGTGGGACCGTTCTGACCGGCTCCCAGCTAACGCGGATGACTGATGATGAGCTGGATAAGGTGTCAGACTCTGTATATGTATACGCCCGCGTCTCCCCTGAGCATAAGCTGCGGATCGTCAAATCTCTGCAGCGGCGGGGCCATGTTGTGGCTATGACCGGAGATGGTGTGAATGACGCTCCGGCAATTAAAGCGGCGGACATCGGGATTTCCATGGGCATCACCGGCACCGATGTCACTAAAGAAGCATCAGCGCTTATTCTCGGAGATGATAATTTCTCAACGATCGTGGCAGCTATAGAAGAAGGGCGGAATATTTACGAGAATATCCGCAAATTTATCCGTTACCTGCTGGCTTCCAATGTCGGAGAGATCCTGACCATGTTCTTCGCTATGATGCTGGGGCTGCCGCTGCCGCTGGTGCCAATCCAGATTCTCTGGGTCAATCTGGTCACCGACGGACTGCCTGCGATGGCGCTAGGCGTGGATCAGCCGGAGAAGGATCTGATGGAGCACAAGCCACGCGGAGCGAAGGAGAATATTTTTGCCCGCCGCCTGGGCTGGAAAATCATCAGCCGGGGCCTGCTGATCGGTCTATGCACCCTGGGCGCCTTCTGGTTGACGCTGCGTATTGATCCAGGCAGCCCGCAGCAGCTCATCCGCGCACAGTCGGTTGCTTTTGCTACACTGGTTATGGCTCAGCTTATTCATGTATTTGACTGCCGCAGTTCCCGTTCGGTGTTCCACCGCAATCCTTTCCAGAATAAATATCTGGTGCTGGCCGTCTTGTCATCTATTTTGCTAATGCTGGCTGTTATGTATCTGCCGCCGCTGCAGCCGGTATTTAAGACCGTACCGCTCAGCTTCCGCGAATGGTGTCTGGTGCTGGTCACCGCCGGTATCCCTACCTTCCTGATGGGAGCGGGCAGCGTGTGGGGCGGTAAGAAGAACCGCAGCCGCAGCGGAGGCCGGACGATGATAAAAAGTACAAAAATTTCAGCATAAAGTCAATAGCTTAAGACCACTCCTTAAGGTATGCTTGTTCAGAAGATGTGAATGCTAACAAAACTTTTAGGAGTGGGATTTTCAATGGAATTTACAAAAATGCACGGACTTGGAAATGATTTTATTATCGTATTCGGTGAGCAGGAGCTGCCGGGCAATGCTTCCGAGCTTGCAGTTACCTTGTGCAACCGGTTCTTCGGCATCGGAGCCGACGGTCTTGTCTACATTCTTCCGTCGGAGCGCGGAGACTATATGATGCGCATTATGAATTCGGATGGCTCAGAAGCGGAGCAATGCGGAAATGCAATCCGCTGCGTCTCCAAATATGTATATGAGCAGGGTCTCGTCAGCTCGGAGCAGATTGTGATTGAAACCATCGGTGCCGGTGAACAAAAGGTATCCCTGCAGGTGAAGAACGGCGTGGTGGAGAAGGTTACGGTCGATATGGGAGAACCTGTATTGTCGGGCCTGCAGATTCCGGTGGCAATAGATGCCGAGCCTGTGCTGGACCAGCCCATCGAGGCGGACGGAACGGAATTCAAGTTCACGGCCGTATCCATGGGCAATCCGCACTGTGTAATCTATGTGGAGGATGCCGTGTCGTTTGATCTTGCGACCTGGGGGCCAAAGCTTGAGGTGCACCCGCTTTTCCCGAGAAAAGTGAACGTAGAATTCGCGACAGTGCTAAACCGCAGCCATGTCGATATGCGTGTCTGGGAACGCGGCGCCGGACCGACACTGGCCTGCGGCACCGGAGCCTGCGCAACGCTGGTCTCCTCGGTACTGAATGGCCATACAGACCGCTCGGCCACGATCAGCCTGAAGGGCGGCGATCTGTTTATTGAGTGGAATGAGCATGACAACCATGTCTATATGACCGGACCTGCCCAGGTTGTATATACCGGCTCGGTAGAAGTTTAATCCTGCAGGGATTTCGTTATCGAAACTGAATAAGGTGTGCAATACAAAAGGATGACCTCAAGCAGCCCGCTTGCAGGTCATCTTTTTTTGCAAATATAAGCATTTATATGCTTCACCCTATAAATCATCCTTCTATTTCCGTTTCCACTTGTTGTTCCAGAATGGCATCATATCCGAATAATGGCAGAGTTAACCGTGAATAATAAGAACCAGTACGAGAGGGGGGAGCGTGGTGAACTCGAAGCGATATCTTACAAGAAACGGGGCAAAGGATGTCCGCGAGCAGCGTTTAAGCAGCGGCGGTCCAAAACTGTCAGAAAATCTTGGACAGAGCATAGAGAACATACAGACTGAGCTTGGTAACAGCCCTGATCTCAAGGTCCGCCAGATCGAAATTGGCGGAGTCCACCCTGTGCAAGCCGCGGCTGTTCATCTGAGCGGGCTCGCAGATACCGTCGCAGTCAATGAATTTGTGGTGGGGTCACTGCTCGATAATACCGCAGGGCTTACGGATGGCATGGACGAAGCTGACAGAGGGGTGGACTTGCCATCACGGATCCTAAGCTCTGCTCTGGAAATAGGTGAAGCGGACTTCAAAGAGGAATGGAACGATATCATGCTGGCACTGCTTTCCGGAGATACGGCGATTCTGGTGGAAGGTTACACTTCAGCTATTGTGTGTGAGACCAGAGGCGGCGAACAGCGCTCTGTCACTGAGCCGTCTTCGCAGCTCGTTGTCCGCGGGCCCAAAGATGGCTTCGTAGAGTCCGTGGGAACTAATATCGCGCTGATCCGCCGGAGAATCAAGTCTCCCAAGCTGCGGCTGGAGTATATGAAAATCGGCTCGGAAACCCAAACCCATGTGGCCATCATGTATATGAAGGAAATCGCCGGTGAGGATTTGGTGCAGGAGGTCAGAGACCGCCTGCAAAAAGTCGCCATTGACGAAGTGCTGGAATCCGGATTCCTGGAGGAGCTGATTCAGGACAAGACCTTTACGCCCTTTCCGACAATATACAATTCTGAACGGCCCGATGTGGCAGCAGGTAATCTGCTGGAAGGCAGAGTTGTAGTGATCGTGGACGGTACACCATTTGTGCTGATTCTGCCGGCGGTGTTTACTCAATTTTTTCAGTCGGCGGAGGATTATTCCCAACGGTTCGATATTGCGATACTGATGCGGATCGTCCGTTACATGAGCTTTGTCGTTCTGCTTCTCGGCCCTTCTATCTATATCGCTTTGACCACTTATCATTATGAGATGATCCCGACAACCCTGCTGATCAATCTGCTGGCCCAGCGGGAAAATGTACCTTTTCCGGCTTTTGTAGAGGCCATGCTGATGGAGAGTGCATTTGAAATCTTACGTGAAGCGGGTGTGCGGATGCCGCGTGTTATCGGACAGACGGTCTCGGTCGTCGGTGCGCTGATTCTTGGCTCGGCAGTTGTGGAAGCTGGCATTATTACCCCGATTATGGTTATTGTCATTGCATTAACAGGGATTGCGAGCTTCGCCATTCCTGCTTATAACATGGCGATTGCCGGACGGATTATCCGCTTCGGCTTTCTGCTGCTGGCCGCCATGTTCGGCTTCTATGGCATCACCCTTGGTTTAATTGTACTCGTAGCACATATGAACAGTCTGCGTTCCTTCGGCATTCCCTATTTGTCGCCGTTTGTTCCGCTCTCTATAAAAGGGCAGAAAGATACGATTCTGCGGTTGCCCTTGTGGCTGATGAGACCAAGCAAATCCCCGCAGCAGATGCGAGCGGAACTGCCGGACTACATGAGGGTCACGACAGGTCATGATTCTGAACTCGCACCTCTGATTCTTAAGGAAAACGATGCTATGCCGGTCGATGAAGGAGGGCGAAATGAAGATTAAGCCTTCCTGTCTGATCTTATTGTCCATTCTGCAGATTGTACTGCCGCTTGTTCTTACCGGCTGCTGGGACAGTGTCGAGCTGAACAGGAGGGCCATCGTCTCCGGCGTGGCCATTGACAGAGGTCCCTCGGAGAAAGAGAAGTATCGGCTGTCCTTTCAGGTGATTGTCTCGGAGGAAATCTCCGGAGAGAATACCCGGAGTACTTCACCGGTGTCTTTGTATACAGGCAGCGGCCGCACGATGTTCGAGGCACTGGCCAACGCTTCGCGGCAAACTGCGAGATTTCTGTCGCTTGCCCATGTCCGGGTGCTTGTCATCTCGGAGGAGTTTGCCCGTGAGGGAATTAAGGACATGCTGGATGTGCTGGAACGGGAGAGCGATACACGGCTCACCAGCCTGATGTTCATTTCCAGAGGCCAGCCGGCGAGCGACCTAATGTCAACGATGACTGTGTTCAGCAAAATCCCCGCCAATGATCTGGTGGAAAAGCTGGATACCACCTCGAAGCAGTTCGGTTACAACTTCAGGGTGGAGGTGGATGATGTCGTCAGGGGGATTCAGACCGTAGGAGGAGGTCCGATTATTAACGGGGTGTTTACCACAGGGGACAGGAATTCCGCAGACACCAACGATAACATGAAGACGATTGCTCCGAGCGCTATTCTGAGAGTGTCTGGTATGGCGGCGTTTAGGGATGATAAGTTGAAGGGTTGGCTGGATGGCAACGCTGCGCTCGGTACCGTACTTTTGCATAACAAAATTAAAGAGGTGCCTGTAATAGTAAAGAGCCCGGCGGGCGGCTATATTTCCTTCAATGTATACAAATCCCAGGTTCATCTGGAGGTCCAGGCGAAGGATCCGGAGCATCCTGTAATTACTATTAAAATAACCCAGCAGGCCGCGCTTAAGGAATCGGCTAACGTGCTTAATCTTACCTCTCCCCAGGTATTGGAAGAGCTTTCGGGCCGGCTGACCGATGAGACGAGAAAACAGATTGAGGCAGCGGTATCGGCAGCCAGGGAGCTAAAGAGTGATTATCTCGGCTTCGGAGAGGCGGTAGAACGGAGAAATCCGCGCGGCTGGAAAAAGGTCAGAGATCACTGGGAGGTTGTATTTGCGCATTGTGAGGTCAGAATCGAGGCGGATGCTGTGATCAGGCATACGGATATGAGGAGCAATTCTTTTCAGGTCAATAAGTGATGCGGAATAAAGGGGGGGCATGATGGGAACCATCAAAATTGGTCTAACCCAGTTTTTCAGCTTGACCTTGCTGTTTGAACTTGGGACGGCACTTGTCGTTAATTTGGGAATGGAGTCGGGGAGGGATGCCTGGCTCTCAATACTGGTCGGCTGTCTGGCAGGAATTGTCGTGTTTGCGGGCTACACTTATCTGTACCGGAAACACCCGGAGCTGCCTTTTACAGCCTATACCCGGAAACTGCTGGGCAAAACGCTGGGAGTACCGGTTGCGGTGCTGTACATCATTTTATATATCAACCTGGCAGCGCGGGATTTGCGTGACGGCAGCACGATGCTGGCCATGGCGACCATGCATAATACCCCGATGTTTATTCTCAGCAGTCTGATGATTTTATCAGGAGCCTATGTCTTGCATAAAGGGATAGAGGTGCTGACCAGAACTTCGCTTGTTTTTGCCACTATCGTTATGATCATCGGTGTGTTCAGTACAATTATGCTGGTATTGTCAGGCTCAATTAACCTGCACCGCCTGCTTCCCATGCTGGAGGACGGGATCAAACCGGTACTGGTCTCAGTCGCACATCAGAACTTTATGTTTCCTTTTGGCGAAATGATCAGTTTTACAATGCTGATGCCCTACTTGTCCAATGTAAAAAAAGGCCCATGGATTATTGCCGCAGCCATGCTGGTATCCGCGCTGCTGCTGAGCTTTACCATGGCTCTTAATATATCGGTGCTGGGTGCAGATATCGTTCAGCGCTCGCCGCTACCGCTGATGCCGACAATCAGCAAAATTTCCATTTCTGATTTTATTCAGCGGGTAGATATTTTTGTGGTTATGGTGCTGATTATCGGCGTGTTTTTCAAAATGTCCGTGTTTTTTGCCGCCGCCTTGATTGGAATATCCGAGCTGTTCGGCATCCCTTACCGGAGAATGATCTATCCGTGCGCGCTGATTATCCTGTTTACCTCCATCCTGGACGCCCGCAGCTTTATCGAACATCTGGATGAAGGCGGAAGGCTGCTGTATATGGTATATCCTCTGTTTATAGTGGTTATCCCAGCCATCCTGATTATAATCACGGCGTTGAAGAGCTATTTCTCGGCTCCCCGCCCGGGCTGACTGCCGCGAACCCAATAGATTAGGTCTGGAACCAGCAGAGACAGCAGCATGATTGCCGCAGCCAGCTTCTCCGAGGCGGAATAGAGCAGGTAGTTCATGATATATCTGATGTTGCCCATCCCATAGCCGAACAGCCAGTCGCCAAAATACAAGTAAAGCAAAGAAAGTGTGGATAACAACAGGATTACAGCGTATTTGCGCAGCAGCAGCCTTCTTGTTCTTTTTTTCAAGGCAGGTTCCTCCTTAAATAAGAATAAGGCTAGTATGAATCATTTCATTCCTTGCCATGCAAAGGCAGTGATGGAGCTGTTAGGCTTTTGGGCTTTGAATGCTTATCATCCAACCCGATTTATGTTACATTAGTATGAAACTAATGACAGTATAGGGGAGGTTCTTGCGGTGAAGCCGGATTTGCGCTCTGCGTGGAATACGAATGTTTTGGTCGGGGACGGAGCCATGGGAACCTTTTTATATCAAAAAGGGTTTCCTGTCGGCATCTCCTACGAGGAATTGAATCTGACCTCTCCGGGGGTCATTGAAGACGTGCATCGCAGCTATATTGAAGCTGGAGCCGTGCTGCTGGAGAGCAATACGTTCTCTGCCAATTATGACAGGCTGTCCAAATACGGATTGGAATCAAAGGTTGGGGAAATCAACCGTGCAGGTGTGCGGATTGCCCGGCAAGCTGCCGGTGAAGCAGGGTATGTAGTCGGAGCGGTAGGTTCCATTCGTGCCGGCAAACGGGCAAATCTTTCTTCGTCGGAGCTGAAGCGTTATTTCACGGAGCAGATCACCGCACTGCTGGAAGAGCAGCCGGACGGCATCATGCTGGAAACCTTCTACGATGTGGAAGAGCTGCATTTGGCACTGCGGACAGTGCGGAAGCTCAGCGGGCTTCCGGTCATTTGCCAGCTTGCTGTAGATGAAACGGCGCGAACGCTGGATGGATTGACATTGCCGGAAGCCTTCCGCATTTTGGAACAGGACGGAGCGGATGTGATCGGCTTCAATTGCCGGACCGGTCCCAACGGCATCAAGCGTGCATTGAAGACGCTTCAGGGCAGTCTGACACTGCCAGCGTCGGTATATCCCAATGCCGGAGTGGCGGATTATGTGGACGGGCAGTACCGCTATGGCGCCACACCGGATTATTTCGGCCAAATGGCTCCTGTGTTTGCCGGGCTGGGCAGCCGGATCATCGGCGGCTGCTGCGGGACTACTCCGCAGCATATCGCCGAAATCTCGGCTGCACTGCGTGATTATGCTCCACAGCCGCTGCCAGAACCGACTCAGAAGAAGAGCCCGGAACGGATTGTGGTGCAGGAACATCTCGGCGAGGATGAAGACCGCAGCGGCGGCGAACCGACACTTGTCGATCTGGTCAAGGAGCGCCACACCGTTATTGTAGAGCTTGACCCTCCCCGTGATCTGGACATCGCCAAGTTTATGAGAGGTGCAGATGCGCTGCGCAGAGCAGGTGCAGATGCGCTGACCCTTGCGGATAATTCACTCGCCGTAACACGGATGAGCAACATGGCTCTCGGGCATCTGGTTCAGGCCCGCACAGGACTCCGGCCGTTGGTGCACGTGGCCTGCCGCGACCGGAATCTGATCGGGACCCAGTCGCATCTCATGGGTTTTGATGCGCTAGGCATCGACCATGTGCTGGCGGTGACCGGAGATCCGGCCCGTTTCGGGGATCTGCCGGGATCCAGCTCGATCTATGATCTTACTTCCTTTGAGATCATCCGGATGATTAAGCAATTGAACGACGGGATCGCTTTCTCCGGCAAGCCGCTGAAGCAGAAGGCGAAATTTGTGATCGGAGCCGCATTTAATCCCAATGTCAAACATTTGGACAAGGCGGTGGAGCGGCTGGAGAAGAAGATCGCTTCCGGCGCGGATTATATTATGACCCAGCCGGTGTATGATCCAGAGCTGATCGCCCACATCGCCAAAGCGACCGAGCATCTGGATATTCCGATATTCCTCGGGATCATGCCACTGGCAAGCGGCCGCAATGCAGAATACCTGCATAACGAGGTTCCCGGTATTCAGCTCTCCGCAGAGGTGCGCAGCCGGATGCAGGGTCTTGAAGGAGAGGTTGGCCGGGCTGAAGGCGTGGCCATTGCCAAAGAGCTGCTGGACGCGGCGACAGAGCATTTTAACGGCATCTATCTGATGACGCCATTCATGTTCTACGAGATGAGCGTCCAGCTGCTGGAGTACATTTGGGAGAAACAAGGGCGCAAATTGTCCCCCTTGTTTCGCTAGTAATAATCAATTACAATAGTGTAATGGATGTGATTCCGTTGTCATTTAGCATGACCGGATACGGTCAATCATCCCTGCAATTCGGCGGTTACAAGATTACGTTCGAAGTCAAATCGGTGAATAACCGTTACTGCGAAGTTGTGCTGCGGATGCCCCGGGATTGGACGGGTTATGAGGATATGCTGCGAAGAAAAGTTCTGCATCATATCAAACGGGGACGGGTAGATGTCGTCATTAATAGAGAAATCACTGAAGAGACAGCCTCCGTTCAGATGCTGAGCCGCCCGGCGGTCAAGTCCTATCTGAAAGCCGCGGAAGCGCTGAAGGACGAGTTCGGATTTACGGGCGAGTTGACTTTACGTGATATACTTTCTATGCCCGGTGTAATGGAGCTCAAGGAGGAGGCAGCCGCCACAGGATTTGCATCCTTTGAAGAGTACTCCGGGATGCTTGAACTGGGGCTGGAGCAAAGCCTTCATTCCCTGCTGGAAATGCGCGCCCGGGAAGGCGGTTATCTTGCCGCTGATCTAACGCGCCGGCTAGGGCATCTGGAGGAGCTGCACGCTGAAATGGCCGCACTTGCTCCTGCAGTAGTAGTTGAATACCGTGATAAGCTGCGGTTGCGGCTGAACGCGCTGAATGACGGGACTTTCCCTTTTGAGGAGCATAAATTCGGAATGGAAATTGCTACCTTTGCCGACCGCTGTAACATTGATGAGGAGCTTACCCGGCTGTACAGTCACTTTGAACAATGCAGAGCTTTGCTGAAGGGAAGCGAGCCGGCAGGACGCAAACTGGACTTTCTCATTCAGGAGATGAACAGGGAGACGAATACAATCGGGTCGAAATGCAACCATCTGACTCTAGTGAACCTCACGCTTGATATGAAAGCTGAGCTGGAGAAGATACGCGAGCAAGCAGCGAACTTAGAATAACAGGTAGTTCAATCAAGCAAAGATGTAACTTATGGGGGGAACAACCGGAACATGGCAATCAAATTAATCAACATCGGCTTTGGAAATATCGTATCGGCCAACCGCATTATTTCCATTGTCAGCCCGGAATCTGCACCAATTAAACGCATTATCCAGGAGGCCAGAGACCGGCATATGCTGATCGATGCGACCTACGGCCGCCGGACGCGGGCCGTCATTATTACAGACAGCGATCATGTCATTCTGTCGGCCGTTCAGCCGGAGACTGTGGCGCACCGCTTATCCAGCAAAGATGACGATAACGACGAATAACAACAAATGGAGTGTACTATGTCAAAAGGATTGCTGATCATATTGTCCGGCCCTTCCGGCGTTGGTAAAGGTACCGTCTGTACCGCGCTGCGGCCGAAGATGCCCGAGCTTGTCTATTCCGTTTCCGCCACCACACGCAGTCCGCGTGAGGGTGAGGAGAACGGCGTCAATTATTTTTTCAAGAGCAGAGAGCAGTTCACGGCAATGATAGAAGCGGACCAGCTGCTGGAGTATGCGGAGTACGTAGGCAATTATTACGGTACTCCGCGTGATTTTGTGGAGAGAACACTCGAGAGCGGAAGAGATATTATTCTGGAGATCGAGGTTCAGGGAGCTCTCAAAGTCAAAGACAAATTCCCGGAAGGCATCTTTGTGTTCCTTCTTCCTCCATCCATGGACGAATTGAAGGACCGCATCCGCGGACGCGGTACGGAGCATCCTGATGTGATTAACCACCGCATGTCCGTAGCAGAAGATGAGATTGGTCTGATCCGGCATTATGACTATGCCGTAGTGAATGATGAGATTGATCTGGCCTGTAAGCGAATAGAAAGCATTATTATCGCCGAACATTGTAAGGTAAGATGATATGCACAGCAAGATTGATCATATTTAACAGTAAAAGATGAAGAGGTGTCTTACGTGCTATATCCATCTATTGATGAAATGATGACCAAAGTCGACAGCAAGTATTCGCTGGTTGTTGCAGCTGCCCGCCGGGCAAGAGCTCTCCGTGAAGGCGGCAAGACTGATATCAAGTCGCCGAGATCCCACAAGTTTGTTGGCGTTGCCCTGGAAGAAATTTATGAAGACCGCATCATTGTAACACGCGGCGAAGAATAGTCCGGATAGCTTGCCATGCCTACTGTAGAAACGGACACCGCCTTTGTATAAGGCGGCGCTACCGTTTCTTCTTAGGTTAAGGGGCTGGCAGCGCATGAACCTAGTGACCCATAGCCCGTACCGGGCTGTTCCTGACAACCGGAAGGTTGTTATTTTTTTAAAGAGATAAGACTCGAGGATTTACGCTATATTATCCTTATATTATTGCAGAAACGGATGCCGTCTCGAGATAGGCCGATGCAGCCGTTTCTTCTTGCCCGAAATATTAGAATTTCAAGTTTTCTTCATTTTATATCCGAACTATAGAGCTTTGGCGCAGGAAAGGAACAGGGGGGAGATCATGTTGAACAACATCAAGGGTAAAACGATTATTCTTGGCATTACAGGGGGAATTGCTGCATACAAGGCAGCGGATTTGACCAGCAAGCTTACACAAAGGGGAGCCGAAGTCCATGTCATTATGACGGCCTCGGCTAAACAGTTCATTACTGATCTGACACTGCAGTCACTCTCGAAGCAGCGGGTATACAGCGATACCTTCCAGGAACGCGACCCGTCATCGATATCGCATATTGACCTTGCCGATGCCGCCGACCTTGTCCTGATCGCACCGGCTACGGCCAATATCATCGCCAAAATGGCGCATGGCCTTGCCGATGATATGTTGTCCACCACACTGCTGGCCGCGACCGCTCCGATTATGGTTGCACCGGCAATGAACGTCCATATGTACCAGCATCCGGCGGTAATCAGCAATATGAATACTCTTGCCGGGCGTGGTGTGCAGTTTATTGAACCGGGTGAAGGGCTGCTGGCCTGCGGTTATGTAGGCAAAGGCAGGCTTGAGGAGCCGGCGACGATTGTGAGCTGTGTGGATGCGTTCTTCGCTCTTCAGAACAGCGCTGCATCCGGTCCGCTGGCTGGTAAAAAAGTTATTGTGACGGCTGGAGGTACGGTGGAGCGGATTGATCCGGTGCGTTATATCTCCAATGACTCCTCAGGCAAAATGGGCTTTGCCCTGGCCCGTGCTGCGCGGGCTATGGGTGCGGAGGTAACCTTGATTGCTGCGCGTACGGATGAGAAGCCCCCGCAGGACCCGGACATCAAAGTGGTACGGGTAGAGTCGGCCCAGGAGATGTATGAGGCGGTTGCCGGCCGGTGGAAGGCATGCGATATTCTGATCAAGGCCGCTGCTGTAGCAGATTACCGTCCTAAGCAGAGTGCCCCATCCAAGATCAAAAAAAGCGGAGAAACAATGACGCTTGAACTGGTTAAGACAACCGACATCCTGGAGAGTCTGGGGAAAATGAAGGACAAGCAGTTCCTGATCGGATTTGCCGCCGAGACAGGAAACGCCGAAGCCTTCGCGAAGGACAAGCTGGTCCGCAAAAATTTGGACCTTATTGTGGCTAACGATGTGGCTGCGGAAGGGGCCGGATTTGGCACGGATACCAATATTGTCTCTATTTATGGGGCCGAAGGCCTTGTGCTGGATCTTCCCCTGGTAAGTAAAGATGAAGTGGCGCGCCGCTTGCTGGGACTCGCAGCAGAGCGTATCGCTGGAGCTGCTTTATAATGGATATAGCCAAGGTCATTGTCGATGTTCCCGTGCGCAGCACTGACCGGCCATTTGATTATTTGATTCCCGCTGACCTGAAACTGTGGATTGAAGTGGGCAGCAGAGTGGCTGTTCCTTTTGGTCACCGGACTGTACAGGGTTTTGTAGTCTCACTGGAATCGGGAGAGACCGGCTCGGGCCCTACCCTTAAGCCCATCCAGGAAGTGCTTGATCTGCTCCCGCCTTTGTCGCCAGAGCTTGTAGAACTTGGGGACTGGATGAGTCAAAGATATGCCTGCAGACGGATCTCCGCTTTGCAGGCTATGCTTCCGACTGCCCTTAAGGGCAAAGCCGAGCGTCTGATCTCCCTCGGAGAAGCGGCAGAGGAAGCAGGGAGCCCTGAGGATGAACTGTTTCCGCTGTTTCTGGATACGGACCAGGAGGAGCAGCAGATCACCGATTTTGTCAGACGTGCCGGGGAGGTCTCCATGAAACAATTGACCCGGACGTTTCCAGATGCGGCGGAGACAGTGAAGTTCATGCTGCGGCGGGGAGTGCTGTCCGAGAGCCAGTCGATTAAGGATAAAATGGGCAAAAAGAAGCTGAAGGCCGTAGATTTGGCGATAGGCGTTGCCGCAGCCCGCGAATCACTGGGCAGCTTCCCGGCACGTTCAGCACGGCAGAAGGAAGTGCTGTCCTTCCTGATCGACATGGAGCCGATGCTACCCATGCCGATGAAGGATCTTTTGTCGGTGCTGCAGGTTACAGCCGGTACCGTGAAGTCGCTGGAAGACAAGGGCTTCATTGAGATCAGCGAAATTGAAGTGTACCGTGATCCCTACCGGGGACGCGATTTCAAACCGAGCACTCCGCTGCCACTGACAGACGAACAGGAATCCGTATATAAACGGATTGTCCGGACGGTGGATGAGCAGCGGCATGAAGTGTTTTTGCTGCACGGGGTAACCGGGAGCGGAAAGACGGAAATTTACCTGCAGTGCATCCAGCGGGTAGTGGATCAGGGCAGGCAGGCGGTGGTGCTGGTTCCCGAGATCGCGCTCACTCCGCAGATGGTTGAGCGGTTTAAGGGCCGGTTCGGAAGCGGAGTGGCGGTGATGCACAGCCGCTTGTCTGTCGGAGAACGATACGACGAATGGCGCAAAATCCGTGAGGGCAAAGCGGCAGTTGCCGTCGGAGCACGTTCAGCGGTATTCGCGCCATTCGCCAATCTTGGACTGATTATTATGGACGAGGAGCATGAAGGCTCCTATAAGCAGGAGGAGAATCCGAAGTATCATGCCCGCGATGTGGCTGTCCGCAGGGCAGAGCAGGGAGGGGCTGCAGTAATTCTTGGCTCAGCCACTCCTTCTTTGGAGAGCTATCATGCTTCCCGGGCACAAAGCGATATTCACTTCTCTCCAGTTCTGCTAGAGA
Organism: Paenibacillus sp. FSL H3-0321; assembly: GCF_038002865.1. Classification (NCBI taxonomy): domain Bacteria; kingdom Bacillati; phylum Bacillota; class Bacilli; order Caryophanales; family Paenibacillaceae; genus Paenibacillus; species Paenibacillus sp. FSL H3-0321. The sequence continues at coordinate 7,463,075 of NZ_JBBODH010000001.1, forward strand.
TGCCGAGCCGTGCGCTTGGCAATGAACTGCCGAAGGTGCATGTGGTAGACATGCGCGATGAACTCAAGGAAGGCAACCGCTCCATGTTCAGCCGCAGGCTGCACGCTGCGCTTGAGAGCAGGCTGGAACGCGGGGAGCAGACAGTGCTGCTGCTGAACCGCAGAGGGTTTTCCACCTTCGTGATGTGCCGGAGCTGCGGTTATGTCGCGGGCTGTCCGGAATGCGACATCTCACTGACCTATCATGCCCGCAGCGACAATTTGCGCTGCCATTACTGTGGCCATGCGGAACCTTCGCCGAAGGTATGCCCTGAATGCGGAAGTGAGCATATCCGCTTCTTCGGGACAGGCACACAGCGGGTGGAAGAAGAATTAGGCAAACTTTTTCCCGGCATCCGCGTAATCCGGATGGATGTGGATACAACGACGGAAAAGGGCTCGCATGAGAAGCTGCTGAACCAGTTTAGGGACAAAAAGGCGGATGTGCTGCTCGGAACGCAGATGGTGGCGAAGGGGCTGGATTTCCCCGATGTTACACTTGTCGGAGTTATTACGGCGGATTCCGCGCTCAACTTGCCCGATTTCCGCGCGGCGGAGAAGACGTTTCAACTGCTTACCCAGGTGGCTGGGCGGGCGGGGCGGCATCAGCTACCCGGTGAAGTTGTGGTCCAGTCCTATACCCCCGAGCATTATTCGATTATCCATGCCAGCGGCCATGATTACAGCTCCTTTGTCCGTGAAGAGTTGAAGCACCGCAAAGAATTGCATTATCCTCCCTATTGCCGGCTGATTCTCGTGACCCTGTCACATGAACAGCTGCCGCTGCTGCTGCGTCTGGCCGAGAATTATGCGCTGAACCTTCAGGGCAAAGCGAGACAGCTCCGCTGGTACGGCAGCTTGGATAAGCTGTCCACGGACGCGCTTGATCTGTTGGGACCGGTGGCTTCACCGTTGCCCCGCCTGAAGGGCAGATACAGATTCCAGTGCATCATTAAATGGCGGGGAGCCATAGATGCGATTGGGCTGGCCAAGCAGGTGGCTGAAGAGCTGGAGGATTCGGTCCGTGACACAGGACTGCAGGTCAGCATCGACGTTGATCCGCAGATGTTGATGTAACCGGAAGACATGTTACAATGGGTAAGGAAATATTGCCTCTAGGCATGATTTGGTTTATTAATTCGTTTTACTAACTATAGAAATGTTCAGAACAAGGAAGGTGTTTTGGTAATGGCAATCAGGCTGATCGTGAAAGAACCGGATGAAGTGCTGCACAAGACAGCGAAAACAGTAACGAAAGTAACACCCAATGTCCAGAAGCTGCTGGACGATATGGCGGACACGATGTATGACGCTGAAGGCGTTGGCCTGGCGGCACCGCAGGTGGGTATCCTGAAACGGCTGATCGTAGTGGATGCCGATGAGGAGCATGGTTTGATCAAATTGATCAACCCGGAAATACTCAGTATGGAAGGCGAACAATTTGGACCTGAGGGATGTTTGAGTATTCCCGGGCTAAATGGCGATGTGCGCCGCGCGGAGACTGTTACGGTGCGTGGCCTTGACCGTGAAGGCAAGGAAGTGACGATTACGGGAAGCGGTCTGCTGGCCCGTGCTTTTCAGCATGAAATCGATCATCTCAACGGAGTAGTGTTCACGGATATTGCCGAGAAGGTATATGAATATACAGCTGAACGCAGTGAAGCCGAGGAGTGAATGAAATGAAAATAGTGTTCATGGGAACGCCGGCTTTTGCGGTGCCCTCCCTGCAGATGCTGGTGGAGGAAGGTTACGAAGTTGTGGCCGTTGTCACCCAGCCTGACCGGCCGCAAGGCCGCAAGAAGACACTTGTACCAACTCCGGTGAAGGAGGCGGCGCTGTCTCTGGGGCTGCCAGTCCTGCAGCCAGAACGGCTGCGCCGGCCGGAAGCCGTAGCGGAGCTGGCTGCCTATAAGCCGGATTTGATTGTTACTGCGGCATACGGTCAAATTCTGCCCAAATCGGTGCTGGAGCTGCCCGTGAATGGCTGTGTCAATGTTCATGGCTCGCTGCTGCCGAAATACCGCGGTGGAGCGCCGATTCAGCGCTGTATTATCAACGGTGAGCAGGTCACCGGAGTCACGCTGATGTACATGGCGGAAGGGCTGGATACCGGGGATATGATATCGCGGGTTGAGGTTCCCATCGGAGATGAAGATACTTCAGGGGTATTGTTTGAGAAGCTGAGTCTTGCCGGACGGGATCTGCTGAAGGCAGAAATGCCGCGATTGGCTACCGGTCGCCTTCAGGCTACGCGCCAAGACGACAGTGAAGCCACCTATGCGCCGAATCTCAGCCGGGAAGACGAGCGGATTGACTGGAATGCCGGATCGCGCGAAATTTATAACCGCATTCGGGGACTGGTCCCGTTCTCCGGGGCGTTTACGCTCTGGAACGGTGAAACGTTCAAGGTGTGGGCGGCAGCAAAGCCTGACGGGAACAGCACGGGTGGAACGTCTGCGCCAGGCACGGTATTAGCTGTTAACGAGCGGGGCGTTGAGGTGAAGACCGGCGACGGAGTTGTGCTGTTGACCTCAGTGCAGCCTGCTGGCAAAAAAGCGATGAGCGCTGGCGACTTTAGCCGTGGCGCGGCCATGAAGCCCGGGACGGTGCTCGGTTGAGCGCGGGCGGCCACAATGGCGCAGGACGAAGTGGACAGGCCCCCTCTTCAAGAGGGGGGAATACGGGGACTGGCGCAAAAGGGGCAACTGCCAAACCAAACCGCAAGGGCGCTGCTGGCGGCAAATCGTCGGCAGATTCTGCCCGTGAGGTAGCTCTCGATGTTCTCGTCCGGGTCGAACAGCAGGGAGCTTACAGTAACCTGCTGCTCAACAGCAGCCTGCAGAAATCAGGGCTTAGCCGGGAAGATACAGGACTTGTCACAGAGCTTGTATACGGCAGCATCTCTAGGATGTTAACGCTGGATTATGTACTGGGAGATTTCGTGACCAAGGGAATCGCCAAGCTGCAGCCTTGGGTGCGTAATCTGCTGCGCCTGAGTCTGTATCAAATCATGTATCTCGACCGGATTCCATCACATGCAGCCGTAAATGAGGCTGTGAATATAGCCAAGAAGCGTGGGCACCAAGGGATTTCGGGAATGGTCAACGGGGTTCTCCGCAGCGTGCTGAGGGCCGGTGATCTGCCTGTACTAAAAGAAGGACTCAGCGGGGAGGAGCGGATTTCCATTCTCCATTCGCATCCGCTCTGGATGGTGCGGCGCTGGGCGGCTGAATATGGTATGGAAACGGCTGAAGCCATGTGTGCGGCCAATAATGAACCCCCTTCGGTCAGCGTGCGTGTGAACACAACGATGATCAGCAGGGACAATCTGCTGGCACAGATGCAGCAAGCGGGAATGGAAGCCTCTGTGTCAAGAGTAAGCCCGTACGGGATTGTTGTAAAAGGTGGAGGTAATCTGGCATTAACCTCCTGGTACAGTGATGGATACATCTCGATCCAGGATGAGAGCTCTATGCTGGTGGCTGAAGCTGTTGATCCTAAGCCGGGAATGAACGTGCTTGATTGCTGCGCTGCCCCGGGCGGCAAAAGCGCGCATATGGCTGAGCTGATGAAAGACGAAGGCAGCATCTATGCCAATGATCTGCATGAACATAAGGCAAAGCTGATTGCAGATCAGGCGCTGCGGCTGGGCCTGGAGTCCATAACAACAGGCAGCCGCGATGCACTTGAGCTTGAGGATACGCTTGAGCCGGAATCCTTTGACCGCATCCTGCTGGATGCCCCGTGCTCCGGCCTTGGCGTAATCCGCCGCAAGCCGGACCTGAAGTGGCGCAAGCAGCCGGAGGATGTCGCCAGTGTTGCCGTCCTGCAGGGCGAGCTGCTGCAATCGGTTGCCAGACTGCTGAAACCCGGCGGCGTGCTGGTTTACAGCACCTGCACGACAGAGCAGGCGGAGAACAGCGGCATTGTCGCTGATTTTCTAAAGAATAATCCCGGGTTTGCACCTGTGACTTTCAGCTCCCCTGTATGGGAGCGTCTTGAAGAAACTGCAGTTGCCGCAGGAGAGGGCATACAGCTCCTGCCGCAGCATTTTGGAAGCGATGGGTTCTATATTGCCCGGCTGGAACGACTCTCGTAAAATAGTAAATCGGCAAGGGATTTACAGTTGTCCCGCCCGCAGGGTATTGTGCGTGGCGGGCTTTCTTTTACCGTCTCTGAAATTTGTGTTAAAATAGGAAGAATGAGAAATAATACGCATATCCTAAGCGTATAATCAATACATTTTTATACTTCATGAAAGAACAGGTGCTGAATATAATGAAACCTTTAATATATGATTTTTCTTTGGAAGAGTTGCAGCAGTGGGCGAAAGATAACGGTGAGCCCGCTTTTCGCGGCGGGCAAATCTTCGACTGGCTGTATGTAAAGCGTGTAAGCGATTTTGAATCCATGAGCAATTTGTCCAAGGCGCTGCGCATGAAGCTGAATGATCAGTTCAGCATCATTGCCCTTACCGAGATTACGAAGCTGGAGTCCAAGGACGGTACTGTGAAATTCCTGTTCGGTCTGCATGACGATCATGCGATCGAGACAGTTATTATGAAACATAACTATGGCAATAGCGTGTGTGTAACGACACAGGTAGGCTGCCGGATCGGCTGCACCTTCTGTGCTTCCACACTTGGCGGGCTGAAACGCGATTTGACCGCAGGCGAGATTGTTGCCCAGGTCGTCCGTTCACAGCAAATTCTTGATGCGCGCGGCGAGCGTGTCAGCAGCATTGTAATTATGGGTACAGGCGAGCCCTTTGAGAACTATGACGCAACGATGAGATTCCTGCGTCTTATGATCCATGAAAAAGGCCTGAATATTGGCCAGCGCCATATTACCGTTTCTACCAGCGGAATTGTACCGAACATTTACAAATTCGCTGAGGAAGATACACAAATCAATCTGGCCATTTCCATTCATGCGCCAAATGATGCCCTGCGCTCCAAGCTGATGCCGGTAAACCGCCGCTATCCGTTTGACGACGTGATTGAATCTTTGCGTTACTACCAGGCCAAGACTGGGCGTCGCATCAGCTTCGAGTACGCACTGATCGGCGGAGTAAACGACCAGCCAGAGCATGCGAAGGAATTGGCGGGGGTGCTCAAAACAATGCTGTGCCACGTCAACCTGATTCCGGTTAACCACGTGCCGGAGCGCAAGTATGTAAGAACTTCACGTAATGATATCTTTGAATTTCAGCGTATTTTGGCCGATCAGGGTGTGAATGTTACCATCCGCCGTGAGCAGGGCCATGATATTGCGGCCGCATGCGGACAGCTGCGCGCCAAACATATGGAGTTGGGGTGAGGATATTTGATCAGAACAGTTCATGCCAGCGACATTGGCCGGGTACGTACCGTCAATGAGGATTCGGTCTGGATCGGCGCGACGCGCCACGGTTATACCCTCGGTATTATCGCCGATGGAATGGGCGGACATTTGGCTGGCGACACCGCAAGCCGGCTCGCCTTGGAGACGATGAGGAATGCCCTTGAAGGGTTACAGCCTGATCTTTCAGAGGAAGAGCTGCGGGAAGCGCTGGCTGCCGCAATTACAGAAGCCAATGGTATCGTCCACAGCGAGGCTTCGCGCGACGAGAAGTACCATAATATGGGAACTACAGTCGTTTCTGTTCTACTGAAGGGGTCAGCGGGATATATTGGCCATATAGGGGACAGCAGGGCTTATCTGGTTAAGGACGGTGCAGCTACGCAATTAACCGAGGATCACACGCTGGTCAATGAGCTGTTCAAGAACGGCCAGATCAGCCTGGAGGAGCTCGACAACCATCCGCGCCGCAACGTGCTGACAAGAGCACTGGGGACGGATCCCGAGGTCCATGCTGATCTGGCTCCTGTCAATCTGGCAATGGGGGAACTTCTGCTGCTATGCAGCGACGGCCTGAGTAATTTTGTCAGCCTGGAGCATATGGGTAAGGTTGCTGGAATACAAGAAATACCGTTAGAGGAAAGAGCGGATCGGTTGCTTCAGCTGGCATTGCTTGCTGGGGGCGGCGATAATATCAGCCTCGCTATGTTAGAACATCAAGGAGAGGCCGCTGTGCCCGAAACAAAGGAGTGGAATAGATGATCGGTCACGAATTGGGCGGCCGTTACCAAGTCATCGAACGGATCGGTGGAGGCGGTATGGCGCTTGTCTATAGAGCGCATGACATATTACTAAACCGGAACGTCGCCATTAAAGTGCTGCGCAATCAATTTGTGCATGATGAGGAATTTATCCGCCGGTTTAGGCGGGAGGCGCAATCAGCCGCATCTTTATCACATCCGAATGTGGTCAGTATATATGATGTGGGGCAAGAAGACGAAGTTCATTATATTGTAATGGAATATATAGAAGGCAAGAACCTGAATGAGATCATTAAGGAACGGGCTCCGCTACAGGTAGATGAATCGGTGCGTATCGCTTCACAGATTTGCGATGCGCTCGACCATGCCCACCAGAACCAGATCATTCACCGCGATATTAAACCTCATAACATTCTAATCGGCCGTAATGGACGGGTTAAAGTAACGGACTTCGGGATTGCCCGTGCTGTTACTTCCACTACAATCACCCAGACGGGTTCAGTTGTAGGTTCAGTGCACTATTTCTCCCCGGAGCATGCCAAGGGTGTGACCACTGGAGAGAAATCTGACCTCTATTCTTTGGGTATTGTGCTCTATCAGATGCTGACGGGCGTCCTGCCGTTTCTGGGCGAAAGTCCGATCAGTGTTGCGCTGAAGCATCTGCAGGAGGAATTTGAGGAGCCACGTCTGCTCAATCCGCTGATTCCGCAGAGTGTGGAGAATGTAATCTTGAGATCCATGCGCAAAAATCCGGAGGAACGTTATCAATCGGCCAAGCAGATGCTGCAGGATTTAGAGACATGCCTGCTGCCTGAGCGGCGCAGTGAAGCCAAATCCCTGTTCCACGATGACGGGGATGACGAGGACAGAACACGGATTATACCGGCGATCAAGCCGCTCCAGCGGGGGCTTGGCAACCGCAACGGCGGTGAAGACCGGATGCAAGTGCAGCGGGAAGAGGCTGAGATCATTCCTTCCAACCCGGGTAAGCGGAGATGGGGCCGCCCAGCTTTATGGATTAGTCTTACACTTGTAATCTTGCTCGCTATGGGCAGTGTTGTGTGGTATGTAAATGCCAAGCTGGTCGTTGACGAAGTGACAGTGCCGGATGTGGTTAACCAAACGCTTGAGAAAGCTACTTCCATGCTGGATGAGGCAGGACTCATTGCGGAACCGGTTATGCAGTACAACCCGGATTTCGCTGAGAATATCGTATGGGAACAGGGTAAAAAGGCTGAAACAATCGTCAAAGAAGGAACGCATATCATCCTGTCAGTCAGTACAGAAAAGACTCCATCTAAAATGCTGGAATTGTCCACACAAACCTACGACGAAGCCGTTAAAGCGCTGATTGCGGAGGGTGTCGAGCAAGAACGGATCACCCCGGTTGAAGAGCACAACGATAACATTCCTGAAGGACAGGTCATTCGTTCTGAACCGGCTGCGGGGAGTGATTATGATCCCGAGACGAGCTCTATTAAGCTTTATGTCAGTCAAGGCAAAGACACGGTTACTATGCCTGATCTTACCGGTTCAACCCAGAAGCAGGCAAAAGCGAAACTGGAGGAGCTGGGCCTTGTTCTTGATGAGGTCAAGGAAGATACCAGTTATTCCGTTGAAAAGGGACAGGTCATGAAGCAATGGCCTTATGAAGAAGGGGATACTGCTGCACCAGGCGACAAAGTCTCCATTTCCATAAGCACAGGGTTTCCGCCGGAGGCTATTGAATATGTCTTTAAAGTGCCTGTAGCTCCGTCAAGTGACGGTAAGAGGACTCAAATCCGTATTGTTTTCTCTGATGCCACCAAAGATGGAGCCCAGCAGGAATGGGGAACCCGCACGATCGCGAAGAGTCAGGTCTTATCCGTACCTCTGATCCTTGCCCCGAATAAAGACGGAGCAGTCTCGATCTACCAGAACGGAGATTATATTGAGGCTTTTGAGATCCGTTACTCGGATGCCAAAAACGGAACTGTGCAGGTGCCTGAGCCTCCAGCGACAGCGACACCTGTACCTACACCTGAACCTACTCAGGCGCCAACTGAAAGTCCGCCTGAAGAGACAATTGAACCGGAGATTCTGTCTCCGCCTACCGGCGAAGGCGAAAATACGGGTGAAGTGGGTCAGAATCAGACCGGATATTTGCCGGATAACTCCAAGAATGCAAATGTACTGGTGAATGACAAGAAAACAAACGGTAAAAATAAAGAAAAAAACAAATCCTAAAGAGAAAAGCTGAAGCTGAACTGGTGAATTTGACCAGGGAAGCTGCGGCAGCGAAATGACCCGGGGAGCTTCAAGCTTGGGTCATTTGCGCAAAATCAGGAGAGGAAGGCTCACTATGTATGCCTGAAGGAATAATTATCAAAGCGTTAAGCGGATATTATTACGTTAAGCCGCTCCGGGACGGAGTAATAGCGACAGAGGAAGAGGCCGTTCAATGCCGTGGTCGGGGGATTCTTAAGAAAAAAGGGGTTGCTCCGCTCGTAGGTGACCGTATAATTTATGTTCTGACCGAAAACGGGGAAGGGATGGTTGACGAGTTGCTTCCACGTGAATCGGAACTCATCCGCCCGCAGGTTGCCAACGTAAAGCTGGCTGTATTGCTGTTCTCGGTGCGGGAGCCGGATATGAATTTGAATCTCCTGGACAAGTTTCTGGTCCACATCGAACATTCCGGTCTGAACACCCTGATTGTGCTGACCAAACAGGATTTAGCGGATGACGATGGGAAAGCAACGCAAATGGTTAAAGAGCTCTATGAGCGTATCGGCTACGAAGTGATGGTTACTAGCTCTTTAACCGGCTCTGGCAGCGATGAGCTGCGCAACCGGCTTGCCGGAGTCATCAGTGTCTTCTCTGGACAATCCGGTGTAGGCAAGTCAACGCTGCTGAACCGGCTGGTGCCCGGTCTTGAACTGGAGACGGGTGAAATCAGCCTGCGGCTCGGCCGGGGACGCCATACTACCCGCCATGTGGAGCTGATGGATATCGGTAATGGCGGCTTCGTGGCCGATACCCCCGGGTTCAGCCAGTTGGACTTTCTGGAACTCGGCGTGGAGGAGCTTTCGGTCTGCTTCCGGGAGTTTGCTCCTTATGCGGAGAATTGCAAGTTCCGCGGCTGCAGTCATCTGCATGAGCCAGCCTGCCGTGTCATTGAGGCATGGCAGGCTGGAGAAATTGCAGACAGCCGCTATGAGCATTACAAGCTGTTCTACAATGAAATGAAAGACAAAAAGCGGAGGTACTAACTGATGATTATAATTGCCCCATCTTTGTTATCGGCGGATTTCGCCGCACTTGGTACTGAAGTAGCGGAAGCGGAGGCCAGTGGTGCAGACTGGATTCACGTGGATGTGATGGACGGTCATTTTGTGCCGAATATTACGCTGGGTCCGCCCATTGTCAAAGCTGTGAAGTCCCACACTTCTTTACCGCTTGATGTGCACCTGATGATTGAGAATCCGGAACGTTACATTGCCGATTTTGCCGCTGCCGGCGCAGCAGTGATTACGGTACATGCGGAGGCTTGTGTGCATCTCCACCGGGTTATCCATCAGATCAAGGAGCTGGGCCTGATGGCTGGCGTGGCGATCAATCCGGGAACTCCGGCTTCAGCCGTGCGCGAGGTGCTTGAGGATGTGGATATGGTGCTTGTGATGACCGTGAATCCGGGCTTTGGCGGCCAAGCCTTCATTCCCCATACGCTGCGCAAGATCCGGCAGATCCGGGAGTGGGCGAACGAAGCCAATCACAAAGGGCTGCGCATCGAGGTCGACGGCGGAATTGCCGAAGCAACGGCACCCCTGGTGGCTGAAGCGGGCGCAGACACCCTTGTCGCAGGCAATGCCGTGTTTGGACGCAGCGATCGCGCAGCCGCCATCAGAGCAATTCGTGAAGCAGCAGAGACAGCAATCCGTTAATCGGGCTGCCGCCTAATTAGTCTTGAGGTATAGGCCAAGTTGTTGGCGCATAAATATGGTTACATGAGCAGAAATCTCATGTAGCCTTTTTTTGTTCCATAAGGGAGCTCTGCAGCTCGTTTGCGCAAACAGAAAAGACAGGAAAGTCTCCTAGCGTACGGCATGAATTGATGGGAGGGTTAATGATGAAATTTTACACGTTTAAGCTGCCAAGATTCTTGGGAGGTTTTGTTAAAGCGATTTTGAATACTTTTCAGAAAAGCTGAGGAAGGATCAGAACTGAAAACATGAAAAAAAGCACCTTACGTATGTAAAGGGTGCTTTTTGCTTCATATGAGATATCGCTAGGTCTAGGATAATCCAAGACTAAACGCGTTCAACTTTGCCGGCTTTCAAAGCACGGGTGCTGACGTACACGCGTTTCGGTTTGCCGTTCACTAGGATACGGACCTTCTGAACGTTAACTCCCCAAGAACGACGGTTGCGGTTGTTTGCGTGAGACACGTGGTTGCCGCTGCCCGGTTTCTTGCCTGTTACAGTACATTTGCGGGACATAGATTACACCTCCTTGTTACTAACACCTGCATAAAACAATACTTAAATATAATATCACAGCAAAATTTGCTACGTCAACCGATTCAAAAACATTTATTTCTTTTGGCTCTTATAGTACAATATAAATTAGTGTATTATGTCCAGTTAATCATAGAATTGATTAGGCATGAAGTTAGGAAGGGGAATTCTCATTGAGTAAGCGTTCTATAAACGGAGCAGATTTTACCGCAATGGTACTCGCCGGAGCGGAAAAGCTGCAGCAGCATGCAGAGCACGTCAATTCCTTAAATGTATTTCCGGTTCCGGATGGAGATACGGGAACTAATATGAACTTGACGATGACTGCAGGCGCGAACGAATTGAAAAAGAATAATACCGCCTCTGTCGGACAATGTGCAGGAGTACTCTCCAAAGGTCTCCTGATGGGTGCACGGGGAAACTCTGGCGTTATTTTGTCACAGCTGTTCAGAGGTCTTGGACGTTCCGCAGCCCAATATGATGAATTGAACACGCAACAGTTCGCGGCAGCGCTGCAGACCGGAGTGGATACGGCCTACAAAGCGGTGGTCAAGCCTGTAGAAGGCACTATACTCACGGTCGCCAAAGAAGCTGCCAGACATGCGGTGTATTACGCTCGCCGCACAACAGACATTACGGAGCTTATGACGGAGGTTCTGGCCAAAGCCAAAGAGGCATTAGCCAATACTCCGGAACTTCTGCCTGTCCTGAAGCAGGTTGGCGTTGTTGACTCTGGAGGCCAAGGTCTGGTCTACATTTATGAAGGATTTCATCAGTATCTGACAAGCGGAGTCTCCGCATCTCCGGCGTCTGTACAAGGACAAGCTCCGGCACCTGCCGTTGTAACGGCACCTGTGCTCACCAAACCTGAGAATATATTGTCCTCCGTGCAGTCTTCTGCGCAATCCCAGCTGTCCACGGAAGATATCGAATTTTTATATGATATGGAATTTTTCATCAACCGCCAGCTTGGCGCAGCCGTGAAAGCGGATTTTGATGAGGAAGCTTTTCGGAAAGCGTTGTCAGTTAATGGGGATTCAATCATCGTCATTTCCGATGACGACACAATCAAAGTGCATGTGCATTCCAAGACTCCTGGTGAAGTGATGAGCCTGGCATTGCTCTACGGCGAGATCACCCAGATCCATATTCTGAATATGCGTGAGCAGCATCGCGATCTGCTGACAACCGGTATGGATATCGCTCCAATGCCGGATCTGTTTGCAGATATCCCTAGCGAGAAGAGCACAGTGCCTGCCCCGGCGGTTCCTCCGGCGGACGATATGGCACCGTACGGCTTTATCGCCGTATCCTCCGGCGGCGGGATTACCGATATTTTTAAAAGCCTCGGGGTCGATGCGGTTCTAGCAGGCGGACAGACCATGAATCCCAGTACGGAGGATTTCGTAAATGCGATCTCATCCATCTCTGCGAAGCATGTATATATTCTGCCTAACAACTCCAACATCGTGCTTGCCGCACAGCAGGCTAAAGAGCTGCTTGAGGACGAACGGGATATCACGGTGATTCCGAGTAAGAGCATCCCGCAGGGAATTGCCGCTGCATTTGCCTTCCAGGAAGATGATGCGGTGGAAGCCAATACAAGCAACATGCTGGAAGCCATCGCACATGTGAAATCCGGCCAGGTTACGAACGCCGTACGTGATACCGTGATTGAAGAGCTGGAGATCAAATCCGGACAGTATATCGGTATTTCCAATTCGAAGATCGTTGCTGCTTCCGATGAATTGCTCGCTGCAAGCAAGCAACTGCTTACAAGCATGCTGGAGAACGGCGACGAGATCGTTACAGTCCTGACCGGTGCTGAAGCAGAAGCGGAAGTGACCGCATCACTCAGCAGCTGGCTGGAAGAGGCTTATCCTCAGGTTGAAGTTGAGGTTCATGAGGGCGGGCAGCCGCTGTATTATTATCTTTTCTCGGTAGAGCCATAGGCGGAGACTGAATTCCTTCTGTCAGCATCAAAGCATACTCCGCCTCGTGCGGACTGCTTAATCATAGTTTGGGGAGGAAACCCATGAATCGTACCGTAATTGTCACAGACAGCACCTCAGATATTCCGCCGGCTCTGGCGGAAGCATACGGCATTGAGGTTGTGCCGCTGACATTAATGTTCGGCGAGGAAGCGTACAGGGACAATGTGGATATGACACCGGAGCAGTTCTATGAGCGTCTTCCCCACTCAGCGAAGCTGCCGACCACATCTCAGCCGTCTCCGGTGGAATATATGAATTTGTATCGCAGTATTCTGGAGCGTCATCAAGGCAGTACGATTCTATCTTTTCATATATCATCCGGACTTAGCGGAACTTATCAGTCTGCAGTCCTGGCTAAATCGATGCTGGATGAGGAAGGGGACGCCATCACTGTGGTAGATTCCCTGTCCGCATCCTACGGTTTCGGCTTTATGGTAGTGGAAGCGGCCAGAATGGCTAAAGAAGGTATAAGCCCGGAGGAAATTCTGACAGCTGTGGAGAAGCTGCGCCAATCGCGCAAACTTTATTTCCTGGTAGATACACTGGAATATCTGCAAAAGGGCGGCAGAATCGGCAAAGCGTCCGCCATATTGGGCACGCTGCTGAATATCAAGCCGATTCTCTCCATTGATGCAGAAGGCATTATTTATGCGGTAGAGAAGGTCAGAGGCCGGAAGAAGGCAATAGCCCGCATGATCGAGCTGTTCAAAAACGATCTGCCGGGTGTGGACAAAATCAATGTGGCTGTGGGTCATACGGCTGAACCGGCTTACGGCGAAGAATTCCTGCAGGAATTAGCCGTGCACTTCACCCTGAATGAGAAAGTGCTGACCAACATCGGCCCTGTCGTAGGCAGCCATGTCGGCAACGGTACCTTAGCCGTATTCATTTGGCCCGCGTAAATAGGGGATGAACATGAACCTGTCTTTGGAAAAAATTGAAGTGAAGCAAATAACTGGCGTGAGCGCTCAAAAGCAATCCGAGCTCCACGCCTTTGGCGTTTTTACAGTAAAGGATCTGCTGGAGTATTATCCATTCCGTTATGAGGATTTCCGTCCCCGCTCGCTGAGTGAAGTGAAGCATGGTGACAAGGCTACCCTGATGGCCAAGGTGATTGGCATCCCCGTACTGCAGCGGTTTGGCGGCAAGTCGCGCTTAAGCTGTAAGATGGTGGCTGAACCCTGGATGTTCACCGCTACATGGTTCAATCAGCATTATGTGCGCGAGCAGTTGACTGTAGGCCGGGAGATCGTGTTAACCGGTAAATGGGACCAGAAGCGCAGCCAGATTACGGTGACGGATTATGAGTTCCCGGACCGCGGGGAGGGCAAGACAGGCACCCTGCAGCCGGTATACTCTGTGGGCGGCAAGATCACCCAGTCCTGGATCCGCAAGGTTATTAATCAGGGCATGCAGCAGTTCGGAGAGATGATTCCGGAAATATTGCCGCACGTCATTATGCGAAAATATGATTTTATGCCCCGCAAGCGGGCGATTGCTACGATCCACCAGCCGGAGGATACCCGCGAAGGACAGCAGGGACGGCGCAGAATGGTGTATGAAGAGCTGTTTTTGTTCCAGCTTAAGGTACAGGCCTTCCGGGTGCTGAACCACGGCAGAATGGACGGTGTAGTGCATACAGTTGATAACTCAACCGTCCGCTCCTTTGTGCGCAGTCTGCCGTTTGAATTGACGGATGCGCAGAAGCATGTAGAGCTGGAGATTCTGCAGGACATGCGGTCGGGGTACTGCATGAACCGGCTGCTGCAGGGGGATGTAGGCTCAGGCAAAACGGTGCTTGCGGCCATTGCGCTCTTTGCCACCGTGAGGTCGGGGTTTCAGGGCGCGCTGATGGTGCCGACGGAGATTCTGGCCGAGCAGCATATGCGCTCGCTGACCAAAATGTTTGAGCCGTTTGGCATCACGGTAGGTCTGTTAACGGGCAGTGTCTCAGGGCGCAAACGCAAGGATCTGCTGGCCTCACTGCAAATGGGCGTGGTGGACGTTGTGGTCGGCACCCATGCTTTGATTCAGGATGATGTATTCTTCCGCGGGCTGGGGCTTGTGGTTACCGATGAACAGCACCGCTTCGGAGTGAACCAGCGCAGTGTCCTCCGGCGCAAAGGGTATAACCCGGATGTTCTGACGATGACGGCGACCCCGATCCCGCGGACATTGGCAATTACGGTCTTCGGGGATATGGACGTCTCGACTTTGTCAGAGCGGCCTAAAGGAAGGGTCCCGATCACGACTTATTGGGTGAAGCATGATCTGATGGAGCGTGTGCTGAACCTGGTCAGCCGTGAGATTGATCAAGGCCGTCAGGCCTATCTCATCTGCCCCCTGATCGAAGAGTCGGAGAAGCTGGATGTGCAGAACGCGATAGACCTGCATGTCCAGATGTCCCAGGCCTTTCCGAACTATAAAGTTGGGCTGCTGCATGGACGGATGACGCCGGGTGAGAAAGATGAAGTGATGCGCGCCTTCTACAGCAACGAGCTTCAGCTGCTTGTTTCCACTACGGTCGTGGAGGTTGGCGTCGATGTTCCCAATGCCACGCTGATGATCATCATGGATGCGGACCGTTTCGGTTTGTCACAGCTGCATCAGCTGCGCGGGCGGGTCGGTAGAGGTCAGCATGCGTCCTACTGTGTGCTTGTGGCTGATCCCAAGTCGGAGATCGGCCGGGAGCGGATGACCGCCATGACCGATACAGACGACGGATTCGAGGTCTCCCGCCGTGACCTGGAGCTAAGAGGTCCGGGGGATTTCTTTGGTACGAAGCAAAGCGGTCTGCCGGAATTCCGGCTGGCGGATATGACTGCGGATTTTGAGATACTGGAGCAGGCGCGCGACGATGCTGCGGAGCTGCTGAAGGATTCTTCCTTCTGGACATCCCCAGATTATGCACCGCTGCGGAGCTATCTGCAGAACGAACAAATATTCCAGGGGGATATTATCGATTAAATAGGCACATGCGGCAACCGGCCCTCATATACTGTGAATGATTGGATATGACGGGAGGTGCTGCGCTTGGGTTATCAGCAATACGGAATCAGCCCGCAGCTGGTGGAACGCATCAAGCTGAAGATGAAGAATCCGGCAGTCAAGGAACGCATCAAAAATATGATTAACGGTATTTCCAAGCAAGAGCTGCAGGACACAGGAGTTGTGCGCAGGCTGGTACGCAATGCTGCGGCAGTGATGGGTGAGAAGCTGTCGTCAGCCCAGGAAGAGCAAATCGTGAAATTTGTGATCGCACAGAAGATTGATCCGAGCAATACGTTTCACCTGATCCGGTTATGGGGCATGTTCCGTTGAAGAAACGGGCGGTTGCTAGACCCGGATCTGGCAGATAGGAAAAGGCGCTCCCGCGCTGCAGCAGCGGGAACGCCTTTTTCATAGGTTATAGCCATTCACAGTTCAGGAAAGTCCGGCAGAGTCATCTATCAGCTGATTTTTTTGCGGAAAAAATCGGCGATGCCCCGGCCCTGCGCTGCGCGCACGACAATGAGGCTGTCCTCGTCGCATTCCTTCACAATTGAAGTCAAAGTGGCTTCCTCCATCTTGCTGGCAAGACAGAAGAGTGTACCTTTCTGTCCCGCCGGCCCGGAAGCCTGGACAAGTTTGGTCTCCCGCTCGAGCGATTGGTGGAGCGCTTTGGAGATTTCATCACAGTGGCTGCTGGTAATCCAGACAGCCCGGGAGCGCGATAGGTCCCGAAGCGAGATCCGGATGCCTTCAAAGGCCAGCAGATAGGCGATAATGCTGTACATCGCCTGATCCCAGCCAAACAGCACACCTCCGAATAGCAGAATGACACAGTTGAGCAGCATGATGACGGTTTCCGCCGATTTCGGCAAGCTGCCGCTTAGCAAGACATAACCCTGTTCACTGGTCTTGTTGCTGATGCCGCCGAAGCGGATTGAAATACCGATTCCAAAGCCAAGGCAGAGACCACCAGCTATTGCTGCAGCAAGCGGCTCACTGACAACGGCTGGAAAGTGATGCAAGGCCAATGAGCCTATGGTCAAGCAGATCAATCCGAGCATCGTATAAAGTGCAAACCGAAAGTCAATCTGCCTGCGCGACAAAAGAATAAACGGCAGATTGAACAGAAACAGAAACAGGCCAAGCCGCATTTCGGTAAGATGGGCGAGCAGAGCAGACAGTCCGGCAATTCCGCCAGGGACCAGCTTATGCGGAATCAGAAACAGCTCCAGCCCGACAGCGGCCAGCAGTCCTCCGCCAATGACGGAGAGAATGCGGATTCCCTTGTGCTGTGGCGGGGTGTATTCCCCGCGTAAACGTTTCTTCATACACGTCCCTCCCTTCAACACGGAACTCTATTTACTCTTTGTCGAGTACAGGGGCGGCTTGTTTCGCTTTGCGTGCGAGATGCCGCTTTTCGAATTTGAATACCTTATCCAGGAGCTTGTAAATCGTCTTGGACTCCTTTGTAAGCAGCGGACCAAGGATGGCCAGCATCAGAACGTACATGGCAGCGAATGGCTGAAGGATCGCCATCAGTCCGCCCGCTTTGCCAAGATTGGCCATAATAATGGAGAACTCCCCGCGGGAGACGATAGTTAGGCCAATGTTGGACGAAGCCCGCGGACTGAGACCTGCACTGCGTCCCGCCAGCATTCCTGCCAAGAAATTTCCGAACAGTGTTATGATTACCGCAGCTAATGAATACCAGAACGCTTCTCCTCCGAGGGAGAGCGGGTCAATGGTCAAACCGAAGCTGAAAAAGAAGATGGCTCCAAAGAAGTCACGGAACGGGATGACCAGTTTCTCAATCCGTTTCACATGCTCGGTTTCGGCGAGCACCAGTCCGACAAGTAATGCTCCGATCGCTTCGGCGACATGGATCGTTTCGGAGAAGCCGGCAATGAGAAAGAGGGCACCGAAAATGACAAGCGCGAATATTTCACTGGAACGGATGTTCAGGACGCGGTTGAGCCAGGGAACTAGCTTGCGTCCGATAACGAGGAGGGCCAGCATATATCCAAGCGCGAGCAGCGCGGACAGCAGTACGCCGCCAAGCGACGAAGAGCCGCTGAGGACAAGGCCCGAGAGAATGGAGATGTAGACTGCGAGAAATACATCCTCAAACATGATGATGCCGAGAATCATTTCGGTCTCGGGATTTGCGGTTCGCTTCAAATCAACCAATACCTTGGCTACAATCGCACTGGAAGAGATCGTGGTGATTCCGGCAATAATCAGAATCTCCTCCAGAGGGAACCCGAGTGCCCAGCCGAGGACCAGCCCCAGTGTAAAATTGATCAGGATATATATCGTACCGCCGGTTACGATCGAACGTCCTGCTTTGACAAGCCGGCCCACGGAGAACTCCAGCCCCAGATAGAACAGCAGGAAGAGTACACCAATGCGGCCCATAAATTCGATCAGGGAAGCACTTTCGATAAAGCGGAAATCGAGATGCCAAATTTTGAACGCGTGAGGCCCAACAGCCATCCCGATTAGAATATAGAAAGGAATTACAGAAAAGCGGAGTTTAGTGGAGATGATTCCGGCAAGCGCAATCAGGACAATGGCCAGGCCTACTTCAAAAATAATATAATGGCTCATCTATTAACCACATCCATTTCGTAGAATGTGTTTGAACTGCTTATGCTGATGTCTCTCCCCGGCAGCGACAACGGTGCAGTCCGCTTTCAGCAAAACTTCCGGTCCAGGACTCAGATGTTTCTGGTGGTTTTTTTCAATGATCGCAATAATAGTGACGCCTGCACGTGCACGTACATCCAGTTCGCCGATCGTATGCCCGATACATTTGAATCCTGACTCGAGGCGGTACCATTCGATGATCAAATCATCCAGTGCCACCTCAATGGACTCCAGGGCCTTGGGCTTGTAGGTGACTCCACCGACAATGGCAGAGATATGCCTTGCTTCATCATCGTCCAGTGTAACCATGGATACACTCTGGTCCGGATCATCATAATCAAAATGGTACAGCTCGCGTCTGCCGTCGTCATGCACAATGACCACTAGCTTGTCGCCGCTGCGTGTTTGCAGCAGAAATTTTTTGCCGATTCCCGGCAGATCTGATTCTCTATAGTTCATGAAAGTCCAGCCTCCAATTGATATGTCTTAAGAGTGTTCTACTGTGTGAGCAAATATGCATTTCTTTTTCTGTCGTTAAATGGGGCGATGCACCAAATTTGAAGTATATCTAAGCGGTTGCAGCAGCAGCCGCTTCAGCGTAATGTAAATAATTGGGGATAGCGAAACAACAAGTACAGGTACGGGAGGTTCCGGCAGAACTACCGGAGTGATCCCATGATGCGGTAAGCGGACAGCGGGTACAAATTTAATAGGTGTTGAATGTGCACGGACCGGCGTCGCCATTTTATGCTCGTAGCGTTCAAATTTGAGGGTCTCCCCTTCATACTCCACAGTGCTGAAAGCACCGATGGCTCCTGCTATCAGGGTAAACAGAAGAATCGGAATAAATGCGGCCTGAAGCAGTTTTGAGTAGGAAAAATACGCTAGATATGCCCTCATGAGATCACCTCCTTACTGTATCTTGTATATAAAGCATAACATACGTTCCTGTGCCGGGCCAAATTCAAATCAGCTCTTTTTTCATTTTACAAGGCTGAAAAACTGAAACTGATGGAGGAATAAAGCGTATTTTAAAGTAAATCGTACTTTTAATATTTTTTTTGAAAGAGGAGAGATGGATTTGAACGGACAGAGCTTTATTAGCGGTTTTGGGCAATTTCCACAGGGCAGTTTTTTTTGGAGTTTTATTTATGGAATGCCTTTGTTTTTCAAACTGATGTTTTTGCTGGTGATTGGTATTTTCATCTTTGTAATCATCAAATCCATCGGTATCTGGAGCAGCAATAATGCCAGTCCCTTGGTCTCCGCGTACGCTTCGGCCGTGACCAAAAGGACGGAGGTCTGGGGCGGATCAGGCGACTCCGGGGCCCACACGAGCTACTATGTAACTTTTGAGTTTCAAGATGGACGCCGCGTCGAACTGCAGGTACCAAATAAGGCATTTGGATTGATTGTTGAAGGAGACCGGGGGGAGCTTGTATATCAGGGAACCAGGTTTAAGGGCTTTGAGCATCCCGGTTTTCAAAATACTGAAGGCTGATCGTCGTTGTTTGCAGATGTTTCTGAGCAAGCTTTGAAAAATGTCCTTAAATTTTCAGAATTCTGCGGTTAATTTTGGGTAAAACTCCATATAAGTGATTTGCTATACACCACTTTATAATATGGGAGGAGCTGACAGCTTGAATTCGAACTCTGCAAATCAACAAGATCAACAGCCGTTTCATCTGCTGGAGAAAGAGGAAGTCCTGAAACGGCTGGAGACAAGAGAAGAGGGATTAACTTCAGAACAGGCGGCGCAGCTGCTGGAGCGGTACGGGAAAAATATGCTGCAGGAGGCAAAGCCAAAGTCGTTACTGGCCAAATTTATTGAACAGTTCAAAAATGTGATGATCTTTATTCTGCTGGCGGCTGCGGTATTGTCGGGTATTCTCGGGGAATGGACGGATACAATCATTATCCTGCTGGTTGTTATATTGAATGCGGTGCTTGGAGTCATCCAGGAAAATAAGGCAGAACAGGCCCTGGAAGCGCTGAAAAGCATGTCTTCGCCGCATGCCCGCGTCCGCCGCAGCGGTCAGGTGACGGAGATCAAGAGTGAGGAGCTTGTGCCCGGTGATATTGTACTGCTGGAAGCAGGCAATGTCGTACCTGCCGATGTCAGGCTGCTGGAAACAGCATCACTTCAGACGGAGGAAGCTGCGTTAACCGGTGAGTCGCTGCCTTCGGATAAGCATGCCGACAAACTGGAGGGGACAGATCTCGTAATAGGCGACCGGACAAATATGGCATATATGAGCAGCAGCGTCACGTACGGAAGAGCTGTTGGCGTTGTTACAGCCACAGGGATGAAGACTGAGGTCGGAAGAATTGCCGGCTTTATCGCAGAGGAAGAAACGGATGTCACTCCGCTGCAGAAGAAGCTGGATGAACTGGGGAAATACTTCACCTATATTATTCTGGGCGTGTGTGTAGTCATTTTTGCCGTAGGATTGCTCCAGGGCAGAGAAATGCTGGATATGCTGCTTACCTCGATCTCGCTGGCGGTTGCGGCGATTCCTGAAGGACTGCCGGCGATCGTAACGATCATTCTGGCGCTTGGCGTTCAGCGCATGGCCGGACGCAAAGCGATTATCCGCAAGCTGCCTGCGGTGGAGACGCTGGGCAGTACAGAAATTATCTGCTCCGACAAAACAGGAACATTGACACTCAACAAAATGACTGTCGAGAAGCTGTACGCCAATGGAGCAACTATTGAGGCGACCGAACAGCTCAAGGAAACTCCGGGCGGTGAGCTGCTGCTGCAGGCGATGACGCTGTGCAATGATTCCAGCATTGACGAAGGCAACACTACCGGCAAGCAAGATTCAGAGAACGCAAAGGGGGATAAAGCCAGCGGGACCAAAAGCGGCAAAGCGATTATCGGGGATCCCACGGAGACAGCCCTTGTGGACTATGCGCTGAGCATCGGCACTGACAAGCGGGAGCTGGAGAAGCAGTATCCCCGGAAAAGCGAGCTGCCCTTTGACTCGGACCGCAAGCTGATGACAACGATTCATCAGGTGGAGGCAGGGAAGTTCCGCGGGCTTACGAAAGGTGCTCCCGATGTGCTGCTTTCCAAGTGCAGCCACATTTATGAGGCCGGGGAGCTCATTCCGCTCACAGAGGAGCATTCCCGCAAGATCACTGCAAGCAATAAGGCGCTTGCCGATGAAGCGCTGCGGGTGCTGGCTTTTGCCTACCGTGATTATGCAGAGCTGCCAGACAAACCTTCACCGGACACAACAGAGAAGGATCTGGTATTCATCGGCCTCGTCGGGATGATTGATCCCCCGCGCGATGAAGTGCGCGACGCTGTAGCGGTCTGCCGCAAGGCGGGTATCCGTCCGGTTATGATTACCGGCGACCACAGGGACACCGCTGCGGCTATCGCCAAACGGCTGGGTATCATCGATGACGACAAGAGTGTACTGACCGGACGCGAACTGGATAAGATCAGCGAGGCGGATTTTGCAAATAGGGTCGAGGATTATTCCGTATATGCCCGTGTTTCTCCGGAGCACAAGGTAAGGATCGTCAAAGCGTGGAGAAAAAAGGGCAAGATCGTCGCCATGACTGGAGACGGGGTGAACGATGCACCGGCTTTGAAATCGGCGGATATAGGTGTGGGCATGGGGATTACGGGAACGGATGTCGCGAAAGGCGTATCCGACATGGTGCTGGCCGACGATAACTTCACGACCATTGTAGTTGCGGTGGAAGAAGGACGGAAGGTATACAGCAATATCCGCAAAGCCATCCAGTTCCTGCTCTCCGCTAACCTTGGGGAAGTGCTGACCTTGTTCATCGCCACAATGGTCGGCTGGCGGATTCTTGAGCCTATTCACATCCTCTGGATCAATCTGGTGACGGATACGCTGCCTGCGCTGGCACTGGGGCTGGAAAAAGCCGGGGAAGATGTAATGACGAAGAAACCCCGCAAGTCCAGCAGCAGTATTTTTTCCGGTGGTGTGGGGGCTGGAATTGTCTATCAGGGGATCATCGAAGCGGCACTGACGCTGCTCGTCTATTACTGGGCGCATACCCACTATGATGAGGGTGTCGCGGTTACGATGGCTTTTGCCACACTCGGTCTGCTTCAAATTACACATGCCTTCAACGTCAGATCCAATACGAAATCTCTGTTCCAGATCGGCTTGTTCAGCAACAAATATATGCTGGGCGCATCGGTGATTTCCGGACTGCTGCTGGTGCTGGTCATCATTATTCCGGGTCTGAACGATTGGTTTGGTGTACAGCATCTGAACGGTTTGCAGTGGTGGATTGTCTGCGGGGCAGCCGTGTCCATCGTTGTTTTAGTTGAACTGGTGAAGCTGTTTGTCCGGCTGAGCGGCAAAGGCAAAGGTTGGGACTAGTGAAACCGGATCACATCAGTTGATTTAAAATGTAAAAAAGAGCTTGGTCTTCTTTAGCAGGAGACCAGGCTCTTCTTTACTTCAGCAGCCTACGCTGCAATGTGGTTACAGCACGCGCTGCATATGCAGTATCACGTTGCTCCAATATCCGCTGTCCAGTTCGCTGATCTGTACACCGGGATCACCCCAGGTATGGATGAACTTTCCGTCGCCGATATAAATACCTACATGCCCCGGTATGGCGTCACTGTCAAAACGTCCTGGCACGGTGAAAAAAATCAGATCTCCGGCCTGCAGATCACTGCGGCTTACCCGTCTGCCGATGTTGTCCTGGTCTTTAGCCAGCCGGGGCAGATCCACGCCAAACCTTTTAAATACATGTCTTGTGAAGGAGGAGCAGTCGAAACGTCCGGTATCCTCATAAGGACCGGCGCCAAAATCGTAAGGTACACCCAGAAATCTTTTGGCAAAGGCGACTAGTTGACCGGTATCTATGCTCGAAGCGCTCTGGATGCGCAGCGGTTTGGCTATATTGGTGTTACCGTTCTTTTCAGTATTGCTAAGGGCTTCCTTGTCTGACGGTAAAGCAATATTGATCTCACCGCTGGTGGGGTTCCAGCCCACCTCGGTTTGGAGCAGCTTGGACAAAGCTGTCGGGGTGATATAGATTTGACCATCACGGCGAACTGGCGCGTCAGGCAGGGTGATTTTTTCCCCCAGTGAAAAGACCTGAGTGGAGTTCGGGCGCAGCATGTACATCACATCCGTATAGCCGAGCTTGGCATAACCTCCGCTTGCGGTGTCATCCTTCATCCGGTAGCCGATTGAGGCAGCGGCGGGTTTCAGCGGAATCCAGAACTTTCCCTGCTTGTCGGTGACATGGGACTTCTCATAATAGCTGCCCGCAAAAGTGCCGGCAGGTGTCACCGAATTGACTTTTGGCTTTGCCTCGTTTTTGTAATACCCGCAAGCGCTGGTGGACATAACAATGGCAAGGATCACAGCAGTTTTCGTGATTGTTTTAGTTGGATAAGTAAATGTCATCGGACACACTCCATGTTCAGACTGTAAGTTCAGTTTGCGCAAGGAGATTTTTTTTATAAGATCAGGTGGAGTGAACATCTTGGATTAGCTTCCTGATCTTGCAAGAAAAGCATCCTTTAAGGAAGGATTCGGCGACATCCCCGAAATGACATCAATCGAAGCTTTTCTTGTAGGGTCAGAAGGAGTGAACATCTTGGATTAGCTTCCTGATCTTGCAAGAATAAATTGGAGAGCCGATAAGTCATTGACGGATAAACGACCGCCATATAATATTATGTTTAATAGATTGGCTGTATTTTATGTGAGGTTAGTGTAAGCTTTCGCTTTAACGCTTTTAAAGATGAAAGCGATAGTGCTGAGTCGCTCACTTTGATGCACGCGCTGATACCGTAAAAGAAAAGGGGTTATATGATGAAAAAAAAGAATATTTGGGTAGGATTGAGCTTGTGTCTGATGCTTGTAGCTTCGGGTTGCGGATCGAACAACAATGCTGCGGTGAATACGGAAAAAGCTGCTAACAAACCGGCAAATGCTACGGCTGCTCCTGCAGATGCAGGCAGCAAAGAATCCTACAGCATTGCCATCTCCCAATACGTAGAACATCCGTCGCTGGATGCGACGCGCGAAGGCTTCATGGCCGCGCTTAAGGATGCCGGCCTTATTGAAGGCGAGAACCTGAGGGTGGATCTCCAGAACGCACAGGCCGATCAAGCCAACAACCTGTCCATCGCACAGAAGATTGCCGGCGACAAAAACGATCTCGTGCTCGCGATTGCCACTCCTTCGGCTCAATCAATTGTGCAGAAGGTAGATAAGGATACACCGGTATTGTTCGCCGCTGTTACAGATCCACTGGATGCCAGACTTGTAACCGATCTGGAACACCCGGGCGGCAATGTCTCCGGTGCTTCCGATACCAATCCGGAGGCAATCACCCGGCTGATGCAATTTATTGCGGCACAATTCCCGAAGGTGAAGAAACTGGGTCTTGTCATTAATGAGGGCGAACCGAATGCTGTAGTTATGGCAGGAATCGCCAAGGAAGAGCTCGACAAACACGGCATTGAGCTGGTGAAGGCTGCAGTTACGAATACTTCTGAAGTGAAGCAGGCGGCTGAATCGCTTGTCGGACGTGTAGACGCATTCTACATTACGCTGGACAATTCGGTGGTAAGTGCTGTAGATACGATCATCCAAACCGCGAATGAGAAGAAGCTTCCTTTCTTCTCCGCTGACCGTGATACGGTAGAGAAGGGTGCTTTTGCCACTGTCGGTTTCAAATATTATGACCACGGCTATCAGGTTGGTGAAATGGCTGTGGAGGTGCTGAAGAACGGCACAAGCCCAGGCGACATGAAAGTGACCATGCAGGAGAAGCTGGACCTTATACTTAACCTGAAGGCTGCAGAGGCGCAGGGCATTGAAGTTACAGATGCCATGAAAGCCGAAGTCGCCGATCAGACCAACAACATCATTCAATAAGTTCAGATATTATGACGGGGCGATTCGAGAAGAACGCCCCTTGCCGCTTGAGGGAGGAAGTCACCTATGTATGATTCAATAATGGGAGCCTTGGAATCGGGCTTGCTGTATGCTTTTATGGCTTTGGGGGTATATATAACCTTTCGGATTCTTGACTTTCCGGATTTAACTGTAGACGGAAGTTTTACAACTGGCGGGGCGATCGCCGCAGTGATGATTACTCAGGGCTATTCCCCTTGGCTGGCTACATTCTGTGCAATGGCTGGCGGTATGGCAGCCGGCATGTGCACGGGCCTGCTGCATACCAAAGGCAAAATTAACGGGTTGCTGTCCGGGATCCTGATGATGATAGCTCTTTATTCCATTAATTTACGGATATTAGATAAGCCCAACGTTTCGATCATGGGCGAAGACACCCTGCTTAGTTCAATAAATCCTTTGCTGGTCATGCCGTTTATTGTCGTTGCTGTTAAACTGCTGATGGATCTGTTTCTGCGCACAGACCTTGGCCTGGCCCTGCGGGCCACAGGCGACAATTCAAGAATGATCCGCAGCTTTGGTGTAAACACAGATACAACGACTATTCTCGGCATCAGCCTGTCGAATGGCTTAGTGGCGCTCTCGGGAGCACTAATCGCTCAGTCTTCCTCTTTTGCCGATTCAACCATGGGTATTGGGATGATTGTTATCGGACTGGCTTCGGTAATTATTGGAGAGGCGATTTTTGGCGCCAGAAATGTGTTCCGGGCTACGCTGGCCGTTGTGCTGGGCTCGATCGTTTACCGGATAGTTGTAGCGCTCGCCTTGCGGGTTCCGTGGTTAAAAGCCTCCGACTTGAAGCTGATTACGGCAGTTATCGTCATTATTGCCCTGTTGTTCCCGTCGCTTCAGCGGTATATGAAGCAGAAGAGAACAGCCCGCAGAAGAAGCGCTGAACTAGCGGCGCTGGCACTAAGAAGCAAGAAAGGGGGAACAGCCGATGCTAAAGCTTGATAATGTATCCAAGCTGTTTAATCCCGGCAGCCCGGATGAGAAGATAGCGTTGCTGGGCATCGACCTTCACCTTCAAGCCGGCGATTTCGTTACGATTATCGGAAGCAACGGGGCAGGTAAATCCACTTTGATGAACGTGATCTCCGGAGTAATGAAGCCGGATCTGGGGGAAGCACGGATCGAAGGCAGCTCGATCAGCCATTTGCCTGAGTATCAGCGCGCCCGCTGGATCGGACGGGTCTTTCAGGATCCGATGGCCGGTACGGCCCCTCATATGACGATTGAGGAGAACCTGGCGATGGCTTTCAAACGGGGCCAAAACCGCGGTCTGACCTTCGGAGTAAGCAGCGCCAGACGGGCGCTGTTCCGTGAACAGCTGAGCCGCCTCGGCATCGGGCTGGAGAACCGGCTGCGCGCCCAAGTGGGCTTGCTGTCCGGCGGAGAGAGACAGGCGCTAAGCCTGCTGATGGCGACCTTTACCCAGCCGCAGATTTTGCTGCTGGACGAGCATACTGCAGCCCTTGACCCGGCCCGCGCGGAGCTGATTACGAAACTGACGGAATCGATTGTCCGTGAGATGAAGCTCACTACGCTGATGGTTACCCACAACATGGAGCAGGCCATCCGGCTGGGCAACCGGCTGATCATGATGGATAAAGGGACTATTATCCTGGACATTGATGCAGAGCGGAAAAAAGATCTGACCGTCGAACGGCTGCTTGGTGAATTCGAAACCATCAGCGGACATAAGCTGGCGGATGACCGGATGATGCTGGGATAATATGTGCTCTACTTAAATACGCATTTACAATCATCACCCTATAGACTTGGATAGGCAGTTTCTCATGGAACTGCTATTCAGGTCTTTTTTGGTTTATATTTCCATAACCGTGTCATTCGTTTATGATAATAATGTCCATGAAGCGAACTGGCCTCATAAATGATACGGAAAGGCGGATTGAAAAGAGAAATGTACTTGAGAAATAATAAAAGCGCTTACAGGAATTCGGGGATCTTTAACAAAATGATTCTGCTCATTTCCTTCTTACTGCTGCTGTCGTTTCTGTTTTCTCTTATATTTCTTCAGTACGTGTACCGGATCTACGACCGGCAAATTTATGAAAAGTCATCTGAAGTCCTTGGTATGTCGGCAGTCAGCATAGAGAGTGAGCTTAAGGAGCTGGAGCAGCTGTCCTTTGCGGTCGGCTCGGATGAACAGATCCAGGATTGTCTGCGCAAGCTGCTGGATCATCCCACACCCTATCAGCGGCTGGTGCTGCATAACAAGATTATTAACCGGCTGGTGGCTTTTGCGGGTGCGGAGAAGTATGTGTATTCCATGATGCTGATGGATGCAAATGACGGTGTGATGACAGCCGGCAACCGGGAAGGAGTATCGCAGTCCCTGCAGGATCAGCTGAAGCCGCTGGCTGTAGAGGGTGGAGGAAGCAACGTCTGGTACACCCAGGGCAGCAAAAACTCACTGCTTGCCGTACGCCAGATCAAGTCTTATACAGGCTCAACTTTTACACTGGATCATCTGGGGACGCTGGTTATCCGCATACGGGTAGAAAGGATCGTTGCCGACAGCACGAATATGGTCTCGGGTGACGGCCAGCTGATTGTAGTTGATACGGCCAGCAACCGCTCAATCTATCCCGCAGAGCCGCTGCTTACACCGCTCGAGCTGGCAGTGGAAGTGGGACGGCCTGAACCTTACCGGACCGGCAGCTACGCCCAAGGCACGTATTTCATTGCTAAGACGGAGTCCTCCTATATGGATTGGACTTATATTAACGCGACACCGTTCAATGAAATGTTCAAGCAGATCACTATTCTCAAAAGAATGGTCGTCATCGTATTTGCCTGCATTCTCCTGCTAGGGCTGCTGCTTGGCTATCGTCTCGCCCGAAGCATCGCACGGCCGATTTCGAAGCTGACGGAGAAGATGAGACGGATCGAAAAAGGTGACTTGGACAATCTGGAGGAGCAGTCGCTGGGACTTGTCTCGCGCAATGCCCAGGATGAAGTAAGCCAGCTCAACCGTACGTTCAAAATGATGATCCGCCGGATCAGAGAACTGATTGATGAGAACTACGCAAAGCAGCTGGTGATCCGGGAAACAGAGCTGAAGGCGCTACAGGCGCAGATAAATCCGCATTTCCTATACAACACTTTGGAATCGATCAACTGGCTGGCCAAGGTGAACAAGCAGGAGCAGATTTCAGAGATGGTGGAGGCACTGGGTTACCTGCTCCGCAGCTCGATAGGGCTGAAAGACCCGCTGATCACATTGGAGAAGGAGCTCAGTATTGTGAGGAGTTATGTCACGATTCAAAGAACACGTTTTGAGGAGCGGTTGGACTTCAGAATGGACATTCCTGCCGATCTGCAGGATGCGCTGATTCCCAAGCTGACCCTGCAGCCGCTGGTAGAGAACGCCATCCGCTACGCGCTGGAACCAAATATTGAACCCTGCACGATTACAATTTCCGTGAGCCGTACTTCAAACGGACTGGATCTTAGGGTAGCTGACAATGGACCCGGTATGACGGATCAATTTATTCGCGATCTGCAGCAGGGGCGGATTCAGACCCGGGGTGAGGGAATCGGGCTGGCGAATATCAAGGAACGTGTACAACTGGTTTTTGGCGGGGAGTGGGGAACCGAAATTGAAAGTCAGCCGGGGATGGGTACGGTTATTCATGTACTAATTCCTTATTTGAAAGGGGAGCATGGCCATGTATAAACTGCTGTTGGTCGACGATGAAAGGCTGATCCTGGAAGGGATCTCACAGGTTGTGGATTGGGAGAAGGCAGGCACAGTGCTGGCAGGAACAGCCCGCAACGGCATTGAAGCGCTGGCCCAAATGGAGCGGCTTAAGCCGGAGATCGTGATCACCGATATTTCCATGCCCGGTCTGGATGGCCTGAAGCTGGTAGAGCAGTGCAGTGTGCGCTTTCCGCAGGTCAAATTCATTATGCTGACCGGCTATAAGGATTTTGATTATGCCTGCAGCGCTATGCAGCACGGGGTCAAACATTACCTGTTGAAGCCGTGCAACGAGCGGCAGATACATGAAGCGCTGAGCGAATTGACGTTGGAATTGGGTGAGATCAAGAGACGGGAGCAGTTTGTGGGTGACATGAAAGAGCGTCTGAAGAAGGTGCTGCCGCATGTCAAAGCGCAATTTCTTAAGGAATGGATCTCCAACAAAACCTATGGAAGCCGTGACCTGGATTATTATCAAGAGCTGTTTGGCCTCACGCTGGATGATAAATCAGTCAGGCTGATCCTGTTCCGGCTGGAGGATGGCTGTGAATATGAGCATTTGTTCGCGCTGCAAAATATCGCCCAGGATATGCTTCATGAGGTGCTTCTCAGCACCACTATCGGCAACCATCTATTAATCCTGGTGGAGCAGCCGGAGGATGGCAGTGACCAGCCGGGTTTGCTGGAGCGGATCTCAGAGGTGAAGGAGATTTTTAATACTTTTTACAAAATATATCCGACGATTGCGGTCAGTGACCAGGGGCAGATGAACCACTCCCGCAGCCTGTACCGGCAGACACTGCAGTGCATGAACCATCGTTTTTATCTGGAAGAAGGCAGCCTGATTACGGGAAGTGACATTCCTGAAGATGAACTCAGCGGACGAAACGAGATTGATCTGCAGGAGGAGCAAATTTGTCTCCTTATCAAAGCTGGCGACCGGCATGCGGTGGAAAGTGAACTGGATCGCTTATTCGGCGTATTATCGGCAGAGCGGTTTGATATCAATGTGACCCGTTCCTATGTGCTGCAGCTGTATTCGGCGATGATCAGACTGTGTATACCGGAGGAGAGAGGCGCCTTTACTTCAGGGCTTGCGGAGCTGGCAGAGCTGCGTACCCTCGGCAGTCTTAAGGATTATGTGAAAGAGGCGGCCTGCCGTCTAACGGCAATGTACGAACGGCATTTCGTCACCCGCCAATCCTCCATCGTAGATAAAATGCTGCACATCATCGAAACCGATTACTGGAATGCGGAGCTCTCGCTTGGTTCAGTGGCCGCAAAAATGTTATATATGAACCCGGATTACCTGGGGAAAATATTCAAAAAAATCACCGGCGAAAAATTCTCCAACTATGTGACTAATTACCGGATTACAAAAGCTTCAGAGCATATTATCCGTAGCGGTGACGTCAAGGTATTTGAGCTGGCGGAAATGTTCGGGTTCGGCGGGAATGCCCAATATTTCAGCCAGGTGTTTAAAAAAGTGACCGGCCAGACCCCTACAGACTTTATGAAGCCGCAAGGAAGCTGATTATTGAACAAAGAGAACGGTTTTTTGTATTCAAGTATGCTGCTGAATTTGAGAGAATTTTCATATGGAAGCGTTACCATTGAAGTGGGTCCTTCTTAATCCATTTGCGAAAAGGGGAGAACTGAAATTGAAAAAGAGATTTGCCTTATTGGCGGTTCCCATGCTTTTGTCCATGCTTGCCGGCTGCGGAGGAAACAATAACACTGCGGCCACCGCAACTAATTCGGAAGTGACAGCAGGAGCAGATAACAAGCCGGCAGCTACAACCTCAGCGGAGCCTGTAACCTTGCGTATTGCCTGGTGGGGCGGAGACACCCGTCATTCGTATACTCAGCAAGTGATCGACATGTATGAAGAGCAGAATCCGAACGTTACGATTGAACCGGAATATGCTTCCTTTGATGATTACTGGAAGAAGCTGGCTCCCCAGGCGGCGGCCAACCGCTTGCCCGATATTGTGCAAATGGATATTTCCTATATTAATCAATATGGAACGAACGGTCAGCTGGAGGATATGGGCGCCTACTTAAACAAATCGATTCAGGTCGGAGACGTGAATGAGAATGTGCTTGCGACCGGTAAAATTGACAGCAAACAGTACGGCATTCCACTGGGTGTCAATGTTCTTGGTTTCCAATACGATCCGGCACTGCTCAAGAAAGCCGGTGTGGACAGCATTCCTGAGAACTGGACTTGGGACGATTATAAGGAAATTGCACTCAAGAGCAAAGACGCCGGGTTGTATATAGACACCTCGATGGCGGCGGATGTCTTTTTCAACTACTATCTGCGCACCAAAGGAGTGTCGCTCTACAACACGGACGGTTCTGCGCTGGGTTATGAAGATGATGCAATGTTCAGTGACTTTTTCGGAATGCTCTCTGATTTGATTGTCAAAGGGGCTGTACCTTCCCAGGATAAGCTGAGCCAGAATAAAGGGGTTATTGAAGAGACGGATGTGGTCAAAGGAACGGGGGTCGGGGTCTGGCAGTGGTCGAACCAGTATGTGGCCCTGCAAATTGCTGTGAACCGTCCGATGGCGCTGGCGCAAATGCCTGGTCCGGACATGGAAAAAGGGCTCTATATGCAGCCAAGCATGTACTGGTCGATCACGGCCAACTCCAAGGCTAAAGAAGAAGCGGCGAAATTTATTGATTTCTGGATCAATAATGCAGAAGCCAACAAGCTGATCAAAGGTGAACGCGGCGTGCCGATTTCCAGCAAAATCAAAGAATCACTGTCCACTGAACTGACAGATTCCGGCAAACAGGTCTTCCAGTTCGTAGCGGACATGGAGCCGAAGACTTCGCCAATGAGTCCGCCGGTGGGATCGCCGGAAGTGGTGGCCCTGCTGACCGACCTTGCCGAGCAAATGAACTTCGGCCAGATTAAGCCAGATGCTGCCGCTGCCCGGTTCCGTAAGGAAGCGAATGAAATTCTCGCGAACCGTTAAGGCAAACCCCGCCGTACTGTGAATTCTAAAAAGATTGGAGTTGGAGAACCTTGCCTTCCAGCCATCCCCTTACCGCACAGCCTCCCGTCTATAGAGCGAAGAAACCGCTAGGGCAGAGGCTGCGCAAAAACCTGACAGGATACGCATTTATCAGTCCTTTTATTATTGGATTCCTGAGCTTCACACTGGTTCCTATGATTATTTCCTTGTATCTGTCCTTTACCAAATATAATCTGTTCGCCCCCCCTCAATGGGTGGGGCTGGACAATTATACCAAGATGTTCACAGGTGATCCCAAATACCTGCATTCCCTGAAAGTCACCCTGATGTACGTGTTCATCGGTGTCCCGCTGCGGTTGGGATTTGCCCTGTTCGTGGCGATGATCCTCAATACAAAGTCGCGAATGGTGGGGGCCTACCGGACCGTTTATTACTTGCCCTCCATCATCGGCGGCAGTGTGGCTGTCTCAATTATGTGGCGCAACATCTTTAGCGATACCGGAATTATCAACGGCCTGCTGGGATTTTTCGGACTTGGGCCCGTGAGCTGGTTCGGAGATCCGGGTGCCGCACTCATAATGCTGATAACCTTATCGGTCTGGCAATTCGGTTCCTCGATGCTGATCTTTCTGGCCGGTCTAAAAAATATTTCCGGTGAAATGTATGAAGCCGCCAGTGTAGACGGTGCAAGCTTCTTCCGCAAGTTCTTCAAAATAACGCTGCCGCTGCTTAGTTCAGTGATTCTATTCAATCTGGTTATGCAGACGATCAGCGCATTTATGACATTTGTGCCGGCCTACATTATTTCCAAGGGCGAAGGCGGGCCGATGGACGGAACCATGCTTTATTCCCTGTATTTGTTCCGCCAGGCATTTATGTTCAACAATATGGGCTATGCGTCGGCTATGGCCTGGGTGATGCTCCTGCTCGTCGGAATTATGACTGGAATTCTGTTCAAAACATCCAGATCATGGGTTTTCTATGAATCGGGAGGAGGGAAATGAGCCATGGCGAAGAATAAAATGAAATGGCCGATCTATCACCTGCTTATCGGCGGACTCGCCATCATCATGCTGTACCCGATTGTATGGATGATTATGAGCTCCTTTAAGGAGAGCCGTTTGGTGTTCGTCACGGCGCAGCAGCTGCTTCCGCATCCCTGGGAGTGGGGGAACTACGCCAATGGCTGGGAAGGGGTCGCAGGATATTCGTTCGGCGTCTTTATCAAGAACTCATTCGTTATCGTCATTGTGGCTACTTTTGGTGCGGTGTTCTCTTCCTCACTGGTTGCCTTCGGATTCGCCCGCAACAAATTTGCCGGCCATGGCCTGTGGTTCGGGATCATGATGATGACGCTGATGCTGCCCTCGGATGTAGTGCTGGTGCCGCAATATATAATTTATACGAAGCTGAATTGGCTGGACAGCATCAGACCGATTGTAATTCCGCAATTTTTCGGTGTCCCGTTCTTTATCTTCCTGATGCTGCAGTTCATCCGCACGATTCCCGCGGAGCTGGACGAGGCGGCGACGATTGACGGCTGCGGTAAATTCAGATTGTATTACAAGATTATTCTGCCACTGATCCGGCCTTCTATGGCGACTGCAGCAATCTTCTCTTTCTACTGGCGCTGGGAGGATTTGCTCGGGCCTGTGCTGTATTTGAACTCTCCATCCAAATACACAGTATCCATGGGTCTAAAAATGTTTCTCGACAGTGAATCTGTTTCCAATTGGGGGCCGATGTTCGCGATGTCTGTGCTCAGTCTCACGCCGGTTATGCTGATATTCTTTATCTTCCAGAAGCAGATAGTGGATGGTATCAGTACCAGCGGACTGAAGGGTTGAGTCAAAGTATGATCTGCTCTGGAGCAGAGCAGGAAAGGTGTGCACACCGATTCACTCCCCTGTATGTGAGGTAAAGGTTAAGGAAAGAACTTAACCGGTAAGCGTATACAGATGATCTAGATTGGGAGGATTGGCTAATATGACAGACCAGAAGCTAAAAGGCAAGGTAGCTATTGTTACTGGAGGCGGTTCCGGGATCGGAAGAGCATCGGTGCTGGAGTTCGCCAGAAACGGAGCAAAGGTGGTACTGCTCGACCGGACGGTTGAAAATGCCGAGAAGGTTGTACGTCAGGTGAAACAGGAAGGCGGGGAAGCCGTCGTCATTGAATGTGACATTGCCGAACCGCAGCAGGTGGAAGCGGCGGTGAAGCAAGCGGCCGCGAAGTGGGGGCGGCTTGATGTTGTGTTCGCCAATGCCGGGATAAACGGAGCGATGACTCCGATTGAAACGATGGATATTGAATCCTGGGATCAGACGATTCATATCAACCTCCGTGGAACCTTTGCCACTGTCAAATATGCAATTCCGCATTTGAAGGAGAACGGAGGCAGCATACTGATCAACAGCTCGATCAACGGTAACCGCGTGTTCTCTAATATCGGTTTCTCAGCCTACAGCACGACGAAGGCCGGTCAGGTGGCTTTTATGAAGATGGCTGCACTGGAGCTGGCCCAATACAAAATTCGTGTGAATGCCATCTGTCCGGGGGCGATCAAGACGAATATTGATGACAATACGTATCCTTCCGACGATCTCAAAGAAGTGCAGATCGAGGTGAACTTTCCGGACGGCGGGCAGCCGCTGGAGGAAGGTCCCGGAAGGCCCGATCAGGTGGCCAAACTTGCCCTGTTCCTGGCATCCGCAGATTCGGATCATATTACAGGAACAGAGATTTATTGTGACGGAGCCGAGTCGCTGCTGCATGGCTGATCTCTTCTAACCAAGGGCAGCCAAGCATATAATGAACTGAATAGCTCTTCCTTAGAAGAAACGGAATCCGTTCCTTGTCATAGGCTCAGCCCGAGAGGGCTGCATCGCTGACGCAAAAGGCCGGGGATGCCGTTTCTTCTTGTTCATTTAGATTTAAATGTTTTATGGGGTTAACATGCTATAAATAAAGCTAAGCTTTCATGTTGTTTTCAGGTATACTGATTCTATCTGTTTATTCACAAATATACTTTTAGGAGGAGCTATGGAGATTGATCTGCACACGGAATCGATAGTAAAGCTGCTTGTGGCCATGCTGTTCGGGCTGTTCATCGGTATCGACAGGCAATTAAAACAAAAGCCGCTGGGGATTCGGACCAGTATGGTCATCAGTATCGCAAGCTGTTTAGTGACGCTTGTCTCGATCCATGCTTATGACAAGGTCGGGGGAACGGACCACCCCAACATGGACCCGATGCGCCTGGCGGCGCAGATTGTCAGCGGGATCGGATTTTTGGGCGCGGGTGTAATCCTGCGCAGAGGCGGAGACGCGATTTCCGGATTAACTTCGGCGGCGCTGATCTGGACGGCCTCGGGGATTGGCATCGCGGTTGGAGCAGGCTTTTATGTGGAAGCGGGGTATGCAGTTGTGCTGCTGATGTTTGCCGTCAATGCTGTGCCGCTGCTGATCAAAGCCGTTGGACCACAGGTGCTGAACAAGCATGAGATTTCCGTCAAGATCATAATGGAGCCCAATTATGTGCTGACCGAGGTGATCCAGAAGATCGAGGGACGTCAGATGACCGATCAACGAAAGACGAGAAGACCGGGACGGACGATCCGGCGGATGAAGATCAAGGATCTGGATGACGGCAGACAACTGATTGACATGGTGCTGTCTGCGCCTGATCAGGATTATGCGACGGAAATTTATTATGATGTGAAGAAAATTGAACATGTAATGAGCGTAGAAGTGGAACAGTTGTAAAAATGACATGTTCGCTTCTGGGCAGATGTGGTAATCTATTTAGGAGATAGTCATTTCGAACATATGGAAGGGAGAATAAAGTTATCATGTCGATTACTGCATTCGAAGGACAATATGAAGGAGAAGCTGCAGTCTGGCTAAAAGCGGGACGTTACGAGGCAGCTATCCTGCCGGGCATCGGCGGCAATCTGATTTGCTTCCGTGATACCGAAAACGGTTACCGTTTCCTGCATGAGCCGGGAGCGGCAGAGATGGAGGCCTTTAAGGCCAGCCCTGGAATTCACGGCATACCTGTACTGTTTCCTCCGAATCGTTATGAAGATGGGGAATTTCCGTGGAATGGACAAACCTACAAGTTTCCGGTGAATGAGGCTGCAACAGGCAACCATCTGCACGGATTTTTACATACGGCTGCGTGGGAAGTTGAAGAATTCGGCAGCGGTAAGAGCGAAAGCTTCGTTACGGTGGCGATCAAGGTAGACGAGACTCACCCGTCCTATCAATACCTGCCGTTCAAATATACGGTCAAGCTGCGCTACACGCTGGGAGAAGCAACCGGGCTGTCCCAGCAACTGCTGGTCCACAATGACGGCGGCGAGCTGATGCCTTGCCTGCTGGCCTTCCACACGGCGATCAATGCGCCGTTTGCACCGGACAGCTCGCCTCAGGATTACCGCGTGAAGGCAACCATCGGCGAGCGCTGGGAGTTGAGTGAGCGCATGCTGCCTACCGGTGCATTCCAGGAGCTGACGGCAGACGAAATCGCGTTGCGTGATGAAGGAGTTAATCCGTTTTTTGCGCCGATGGACAACCACTACACCGCTGTACCGCAAAATGGCCGCAACCGGATGGAACTGACGGACAGCAAGTCCGGCGTTACGCTCGTGTATGATGTCGGAACCTCGTACAAGCAATGGATGATCTGGAACAATGGCGCTACAGAAGGATTCTTCTGTCCGGAGCCGCAGATTAACCTGGTGAATGCGCCGAAGGTGGATCTTCCTGCTGATGAGATCGGATTGTTCGGCCTGAAGCCGGGCGAATTCTGGGAAGAAACCAGCCGTCTGTACGTGAAATAGGGAGTAGAGATTCATAGCTGAACAAGCCGGGTGCATCTAACTGATGTGTGCGGTGCTAAGGTCTCAAATGGGAAGGAAAGCCAAGCCTCACTTTTGTGGGGCTTTTTTTGTGCGTTCTTTTAATGCAGCTTTAAGCTAAATGGCGTATACTACACGTTTAGTATAGTTAGGAGTGAATATTATATGCGCTATTTTTTACCTTCCAAACGATTGGGCTTCCTGCTGCTCGCTCTGCTGCTATGCGGCTTTGCTCTGAATTTCTTCATGCAGGCCGCTTCATTAAATATGGATGCGATGAGTGTTTTCAGCTGGATCGGAGAATATTACTGGTTGTATTTAGCCGGAGGCCTGTTCTTTTTCTTTCTCCTGCTGGTATTTTCCATGATATTGCCGAGCGTCTACGCCGGATCTGCGGTAGCCGCTGTGTTATGCATCGTGCTGGGTATTGTCGATTACAAGAAATTGTCCACCACCGGAGAACCGCTGTTTCCCTGGGATTTGATGCTGCTCAAAAATGCCGGGGAGATGAGCCATATTACCAAAGGCATGATTCCACCGCTTGCGCTGGCAGCTGCTGTTCTGCTTATTGCCGCTGTGGTCTGGCTGCTCTTCAAACTGCCGAAGATTAAGGTGTCCCTGCCGCTGAGAATGCTCTTTGCCGCGCTTTCGGTGGCGATGATAACCGGATTTGTTTCGATGGTCGCCCATCAGTCTTCTTTGGCTGTTTCGATGAAATATCAGAACATTTTCTGGAACCAGAAGGTGAATTACAAACAGAACGGTCTTTTATTTGCCTTTGCCGGCAATTTGCGCCAGAGCCTGATCGAAGAGCCTGAGGGCTACAGCCGCAGAGCAATTGAGGAGATCGCCGCTAAATACAGCAAGCTGCCGGATCCGGTTCCGAACGTACAGGCAACGCAGCAGCCGAACATCCTGTTCATGATGGACGAAGCCTTCTTTGATCCTACCCGTCTGCCGGGGCTCTCCTTTAGTGAAGATCCGCTAAAGTTTATCCATGAGGAAGAATCTGCCACACCCTCCGGTTTCCTGCTCTCACCTGAGTTTGGCGGCAATACGGCAAATATAGAATTTGAAGCGTTGACAGGGATGTCCATGTATTTTCTTAACGACGGTTCCATTCCATATCAGCAAAAAATAGTGAAAATGTCCTCGCTGCCTTCAATTGTAAGCATTCTGAAGGAGCGTGGCTACCGGGCGCTGGCGCTGCATCCGTATGACGAGACGTTCTACAACCGCAACCGTGTGTACCCGATTCTCGGATTTGACGCATTTACCAGCGAGAAGGATCTGGACAATGCCGGACGCATCACACCGGAGGGATACATTTCCGATAAGGCGGCTGTACAGGAGGCTTTGCGGGAGCTGAAGGCGTCCTCTGACCCGGCGTTTTTGCATCTGGTGACCATGCAGAATCATTTTCCGTTTACGAAGGGGCACAATGGACCGAATACGATATCCGTTGAAGGCACTTCACCGTCCTATAAAGACGAGCTTGAAACCTACACACAGAATACCAAGCTGACCGATGAGGCGCTGGCGTATCTGCAGCAGGAGCTGCTAACTCTTGATCGTCCTACGATTGCCGTTTTTTGGGGTGATCATTTGCCGGCATTGTCGGCCGGAATATATACGGATGCCGGCTGGGACAGCGAGCCAAGGCTTAAGCACGAGACAAAGCTGGTGATGCTGGCGAATTTTAATATTGGCAAAGAGCCGCTGAACACTCTCAGTCCGGCCTTTCTGGGTCCTACAGTCTTTAGACTCTCGGGTCAGCCTATGCCCCCGTACTACAAACTTCTGGGGAAAGTGCAGGATGAGATGCCCGGTCTGAGCAAGCAGGTGCTGATCGGTTCCAACGGTGCACTGACAGCTTTCACTCCTGAACAGCAACAGCTGCTGGATGACTACCGTATGGTGGAGTACGATCTGCTGGAGGGCGAGAATTATTCACAAGATTTGCTATTCTGAGGGTATTCCCTTCTCCTATTAAACAAGGTATCATGGCAATAGCTGTGCTACCTTGTTCTTTTGTGAAAGGGGTTACATTTTGAAAAAGCTGTGGATGGTCTATGTGCTGCTAATCGGTATTTTTCTCGTATATGTGCTGAATTACAAGCTGCAGGCTGACGCTGCGGATCCATGGGAGACAGCCGGTCTGCGCGGCAATATAGAAGATAAATATGTGATGGTTACCTTTCAAAGTGGAATTGATTATTGGAAAAGCGTGCTGAAGGGCTTCGAAAATGCTGCGGAGGAGCTGAACGTCTCCGTCGAATACCATGGCTCGACCCAGCATGATGCCAATGAGCAAATGACGGTATTGGAGCAAATGATAGCCAAAAAACCGGCGGGAATTGCCATTTCGGCAGTTAATTCCGAGCTGCTCACAGCTACGATCAACAAGGCCGTGGACAGCGGCATCCCTGTCGTGCTGTTTGACTCGGGGGCACCGGACAGCAAGGCCTACTCTTTCCTTGGCACCAATAACTACAATGCCGGAGTTGAAGCTGCGCGGAAGATGGCCCAGCTCACCGGCGGCAAAGGGGAGGTGGCGATTATTACGACCCCGGAGCAGCATAATCATCAGGAGCGTACGGACGGCTTCAGTGTCACCATCCGCAGCGAATTCCCTGAGATGAAGCTGGTAGCAATCAAGGATGGACGCGGTGATCAGGTGGCTTCCAGGGAAGCGGCACAACAGCTGGTAGCGGAATACCCGAAGCTTACAGGTATTTTTGCTACGGAGTCCAATGGGGGAATAGGTGTAGCCGAGGCGGTAGAAACGAAGCAGGGAGCCGGGTCATTGCTCAAGATCATCAGCTTCGATACGGATAAAGGCACACTTGATCTTGTTAAAGAAGGCAGAATCGCCGCCACGATGGCGCAAGGTACCTGGAATATGGGCTACTGGTCGCTTACGGAGCTGTTTCATTTACACCGTGATCTGGATGAGGACCCTGCCGCCTACGCCAATAACAAGCCTATTCCTGTGCCTGATACGGTAGACACCGGCATTGATGTGGTGACCCGGGCCAATGTGGACAACTATTATGCCAAATAGAAGCAGGCTGATGCAGGGGGGATTGTCTTATGCGGAAGAGCGGCTTGACGATGGAGAAGCTGAAGTTTAACAATCTGCCGATCCGGTATAAGCTGATCATCCATTTTTTGTTGATCAGCATTTTGCCTTCGATCGGGCTTGGATTGCTGATTGGCTGGACGGTGGACCGGATTATCGAAGAGCAGAGCAACGAGAATACGATGCAGCTGATCGGTAAGGTCAATACGGCGCTGGAAAATGATGTGGAGAATTTGCAGAAGATTACCTACCTGATTTCTTTTGATCCGGGGGTGCAGGCTTTTCTGGATGGCACCGAGAAGGACGAAACGCAGTTGAAGGAAGCAGGCGCAAGCGGAGAATCGGCAGAGTACAATATCCGCAAGTTTCTGCAGGGCTTTACTACGCTCAGCTCTGAAATTGCCGGAATTATGCTGGTCAACCGTGAAGGCGATTTCATCAGTAATGAAATGTATGCCCGCCCCGAAACCCGTATGACTAATGAAGCATGGTACAAGGAGGCTGTTGATAATAAAGGGATATTCAAAATTGTCGGACATCCTTATGGGCGCGCAGTCATGTCCCATGTTGATTATAAAGAAAGCGAAGTGGTATCCGCCGTCAGAGCCATTGTCGATCCGGAGACGCAGGTGGTGCAGGGCGTGGTTCTGGTCGATTTGAAGCTGCGGGTCATCGCCGAGACGGCACGTGATGTGACGCTGGGCAAAACCGGTTATTTGACGGTAGTGGATGACAGCGGGGAAATGATCTATGCTCCGCAGCATCCTTTTATGCAAAAGATTCCGGCTGGCCTGTTCAGTGAAACCTCCGGCATCACCTCGCAGACTGTCGACGGCCGCCATTTGCAGTTGATTTACAGGACCTCGGCCTTTACAGGCTGGACGACGATGGGCGTCTTTCCAATGGAGGAATCGGCTTATGGCGTGCGGGAGATTACGTTTAATGTCGTAACATTTGTGTTTGTGGTCTGTATGCTGGGGATGACGGCATCCTTTTATCTGGCGTATTCGATTTCCCGCCCGATCGGCCAGCTCGCTTCCTTCATGAGCAAGGCGCAATCCGGCGATTTGACGATCCGCTACTGGGGCAACCGCTCGGATGAAATCGGGCTGCTTGGCCGCAGCTTCAACAGCATGCTGGCCCAAATCAGCAGGCTGCTCTCCTTGACGGAGCTGCAGGCCCGGCAGAAGCGGGAGGCGGAGCTGCGCAGTCTGCAGGCGCATATCAAACCGCATTTTTTATATAATACGCTGGATACGATCCACTGGATGGCCCGCAGCAAGGGGGCGGAGGATATCGCCGAGGTGGTCCAGTCTTTATCCAAGCTGTTCCGCCTGGGACTCAGCAAAGGCAGCGACATTGTCCCGCTCTCCGATGAGCTGGAGCATATCATCAGTTATCTGAAGATCCAGCAGGTCCGCTACAGCAGCAAGCTGACGTATAGCATTGAGGTGGAGCCGCGGCTCCGGGAGCTCTATGTGCTTAAGCTGCTGCTTCAGCCGATGGTTGAGAACGCGATTTATCACGGAATCAAGGAGCGGCGCGGTCCGGGTCAACTCACCATTTCGGTGGTAGAACGTGAGGGGGATTTGTACTTGACAGTTACAGATGACGGAGCAGGCATTCCGGAAGCACAGCTCTCCATCCTGAACCAACGGCTTGAGGCCGTCGGGAGCAGCAGTGACGCGGCGGAAGCGGAACAGCCGCTTCCCGGCAGCACAGGGAGCGGCTATGGCATTCTCAATGTCCAGGCACGAATTAGGCTGACCTACGGGCAGCCATACGGACTCCGCATCGACAGCAGACAAGGTGAGGGGACCGCTGCAACGATCCGGCATCCTGTCGTTCGTGAAGTGTATCCCCGCGATTGATTATGGAATGGAGGGAGCAAGCGCATATGGAATACTGGAAGGTCATGATTGCTGATGATGAAGCTATCATTCGTGAGGGAATTAAGCAATGTGTGGACTGGGAAGGGCTTGGCCTGCAGGTAGTTGCGGAGGCGGAGGACGGTGAGGAGGCGCTTGAGCTAGCGCTTCACCATACCGTCCATATCGCACTCGTTGATTTGAATATGCCGATTATGCATGG
This sequence comes from Paenibacillus sp. FSL H3-0321, assembly GCF_038002865.1. NCBI lineage: Bacteria > Bacillati > Bacillota > Bacilli > Caryophanales > Paenibacillaceae > Paenibacillus > Paenibacillus sp. FSL H3-0321. Next base: position 7,505,026 of record NZ_JBBODH010000001.1, read on the forward strand.
GATTGAGCTGATGAAGCAGCTGAGGGAGCAGCTCCCCGGCTGCAAAATCATCGTGATTACCGGACATGACGAGTTTGTCTTTGCCCAGGAGTCGATAAGGGTGCAGGTGAATGATTATATTCTCAAGCCTGCCGAACCAAAGCAGCTGATGCAGGTGCTGCGGGGTGTCCGGGATGAACTGAATGCGGTGAGAGAGCGGAACCAGCATTTGCAGCAGGCCTCCAAACAGATTAGCAAAAACTTTCCATTGCTGCGTGAACGCTTCTGCCAGGAATGGCTGGACGGAAATCTGACCCGGGAAGAAATCCTTGAGCAGCTGCATTTTCTGCAGTTGCCGCTGGAGCGTCCTGAACTGATCGGCATCATCCGCTGGAGATGGGAAGCCCACCCCTCGGGAATGGGGGAGAAGGAACGCCAGCTGTTTCTTTTCGCCATCGAGAATATTGCCGCCGAACTGCTGGAGACGTACCCGAAAGTTATTTTTCGCGATGCGGCAGGACTAATCGTAATTCTTCTCTGGCATGAAGCGGGAGAGCGTATAATGGCCGGAGTCGAAGCTGCCGTGCGTTGTCATCTCAAAATCGCCGTCGAAGTGGGAATTCAGCCCGTTGAAGGAGAGATTGAGGAGCTGGCCTCCTCATACCGTAAATGCAGAGCGGAGCTTGCCAAGGAGCAGCCTTTATCGCCGCTGGTTCGCCGGGCCAAGCAATATATCCTTGAGCATTACAGTGAATACGGCTTGACTCTGGAGGCGATGGCGGGCTCTCTTCAAGCCTCTCCGGTCTATCTCAGCCGCCTGTTCAAGCAGGAGCTCGGCGAATCCTTTGGAACGTATCTGACACAGATTCGAGTGCGCAAAGCGGCACAGCTGCTGCATTCCACGGAAATGAGCATCCATGAGGTAGCAGAGCGTTCAGGATACGAGACCCAGCATTATTTCAGCACCTCGTTCAAAAAGCAGACAGGAGTGTCCCCCCTGCAGTTTCGTAAGGGCGTACTTCCCGGAGAAGCGGGCCGTGACGACGCGTAAGTGGCAGGGAGCAGCAAGTTAGAGTATCCGGTGGTTCTTGCATTCAATAGTTACTCAGCAAGACGCTTCTTTCCTGAGCATGACCGGCACTGAACAGACGTATACTTCAGGTTTAATGAACCACATGCAGGCTCCGGCCTCATGTGGTTTTTTTGTTTATATGTAAACGCTGACAAAAAAGGTTTTGATTTTATAAAAACAGTAGTTTGAGTGTAAATACGGGGCCGTATCCCCCTTGTTATACTCGACTTGTCAAACGGGAAACGCCCGCGAAGGCAACAGAATAGTCCAGGGGGGAATACAGCAATGAAAAAATACTCATTGATCATGTTGACACTGGTAGTTGTATTGATCTTGTCCGCTTGCGGCAACGCAAAAAATGCAGGCGGCAGCACGGATGATTCCAAAGGCAAGGTAGGAATTGCTATGCCGACGAAGTCGTCAGAGCGTTGGGTGAATGACGGCAACAACATGGTGAAGGAGTTCGAGAAGCTGGGATACGGCACGGATCTTCAATACGCCGAGGATGTCGTGGAGAACCAGGTGTCGCAGATCGAGAATATGATCACCAAAGGTGTAAAGGCGATTGTCATCGCTTCTATTGACGGTGAGGCCCTGACTGATGTACTGCAGAAAGCACATGACGCAGACGTTAAAGTGATCGCCTACGACCGCCTGATCAAAAAAAGTGAATATGTTGATTATTATGCCACCTTCGACAACTTCAAGGTCGGTGTGCTGCAAGGCTCCTATATCGAAGAAAAGCTTGGCCTGAAGGACGGCAAAGGGCCGTTCAACATTGAATTGTTCGGCGGTTCACCGGATGACAACAATGCCTATTTCTTTTTTGATGGTGCGATGTCCATTCTGAAGCCTTACATCGACTCCGGCAAGCTGGTGGTCCGCAGCAAACAGACTACGATGGATCAGGTCGCTACCTTACGCTGGGACGGTGCTGCCGCTCAAGCGCGGATGGATAATCTGCTCAGCGCCAATTATGCGAGCGAGAATCTTGATGCCGTTCTGTCCCCATATGATGGCATCAGCATTGGAATTTTGTCTTCCCTAAAAGGTGTGGGGTATGGCTCAGGGGACAAGAAGCTTCCGGTTGTCACCGGTCAGGATGCCGAGCTGGCCTCCGTGAAGTCGATTTTAGCCGGAGAGCAGACCCAGACCGTATTTAAAGATACCCGTGAGCTGGCCAAAAAAGCGGTAGATATGACGGAAAGCGTACTTAAAGGCACAGAGGCAGAGGTTAATGACACGACTACCTATGACAATGGCGTAAAAATCGTCCCTTCCTACCTGTTGGAGCCAGTCTCTGTGGATGCTGGCAATGTGGATAAAGTGCTGGTGGATGGCGGTTATTATACCAAAGAAGAGCTGGGAAAATAATCGGCTGCAACAGTGACAATTGAAAGCTGGGTGAAAAGCAATGAGTGACTATATCTTGGAGATGAACAGCATTACGAAGACGTTCCCCGGCGTCAAAGCGCTCTCGAATGTGAATCTGCAGGTCAAGGCGGGCGAGATTCATGCGCTTTGCGGGGAAAATGGAGCCGGGAAATCAACGCTGATGAAAGTGCTGAGCGGTGTCTATCCGCATGGGACATATGAAGGGGATATTTTATTCGAAGGCCAAGTCTGCCGGTTCAAGGATATCAAAGACAGTGAAAATCTGGGTATAGTCATTATTCATCAAGAGCTGGCGTTGATTCCGTACTTGTCTATTTCGGAAAATATCTTCCTCGGCAATGAACAGGCAAAGCATGGGGTGATCAACTGGAACGAAACGACGGTAAAGACCCAAGAACTGTTGGAGACTGTCGGCTTAAAAGAATCACCGTTTACCGGAGTATCAACGATAGGTGTCGGCAAGCAGCAGCTCGTGGAGATCGCGAAAGCGCTCTCCAAGGAGGTGAAGCTGCTCATTCTTGATGAGCCGACGGCGGCACTGAATGAGGATGATAGCGAGAACCTGCTCAACTTGATCCTGGAACTGAAAAAACGGGGGATTTCCTCGATTATCATCTCACACAAGTTGAACGAAATCGAGAAGGTAGCGGATTCTGTAACGATTTTGCGGGACGGCCAAACGATCCGGACACTGGATATGAAGTTGGATGGAGTGACCGAGGATGTCATTATCAAAGGCATGGTCGGACGCGATCTAACGAACCGCTATCCCGAGCGGACACCGGATTTGGGCGAAACGATCTTTGAGATCCGTAACTGGGAAGCGTATCACCCTACACAGGCTGACCGCAAAATGCTCCATGGGATCAATCTTCATATCCGCCGCGGGGAAGTTGTCGGTATTGCCGGACTTATGGGAGCCGGGCGTACGGAGCTGGCAATGAGTGTCTTCGGAAAGTCCTATGGCAAAAAGATCAGCGGCCAGATCTACATGCATGGACAGGAAGTGCATTTGAACGACATCAATAAAGCGATAGAAAGCGGACTGGCTTATGTAACCGAAGACCGCAAGCAGTACGGGCTTATTCTAATCGACGATATCAAGCGCAACATCTCGCTCAGCAATTTGCGGAAGCTTTCCCGCCGGGGGGTTATTAATGAGAATGAGGAAGTGCTGGTTGCAGAGGAATACCGCAGGAAGCTGAACATCAAGACGCCAAGCATTTTGCAAAAAACGGTCAACCTCAGCGGCGGCAATCAGCAAAAAGTGGTGCTCAGCAAATGGATCTACGCGCAGCCGGATATCCTTATCCTGGATGAACCTACACGAGGCATTGACGTAGGTGCGAAATATGAGATTTACTCGATCATCAACGGACTTGCTGCGGAGGGTAAGGGAGTGCTGGTTATTTCTTCCGAACTCCCGGAAATTATCGGCATGTGCGACAGGATTTATACAATGTGCGAAGGCCGGATCAGCGGCGAAGTGGAGCGGCAGGATGCGTCGCAGGAGCTGTTAATGAAGTACATGACACGAAGCAAGGGGGCAACACCGCATGGCAGTCATTAGTGGGATTTTCAAAAAGAATATCCGCCAATACGGCATGATCATTGCACTGATCTTTATTTCAATTTTCTTTCAAATCCTCACCGATGGCATTTTGCTCAAGCCGCTGAACGTTACGAATCTGATTCTGCAAAACAGCTATATCCTGGTTCTGGCCATCGGGATGGTGCTTGTCATCATTACGGGACATATCGACCTGTCCGTCGGATCGGTGGCAGCATTTATCGGGGCGCTTTCGGCGATTATGATGGTCGACATGCAGTTGAATCCGGTACTTGCTGTCATTCTTTCACTGCTGATGGGGGCGCTGGTTGGTGCCTGGCAGGGCTTCTGGGTTGCCTATATCAAAATCCCCGCATTTATAGTCACCCTGGCAGGAATGTTATTGTTTCGCGGCTTGACGATGATCGTACTGAATGGGCAGTCCATTGCCCCGTTCCCCAAGACATTCCAAAAAATCAGTTCCGGGTTCGTCCCCGATATCGTGAGCGGCGGTTCGCTGAATGTGCTGACCCTTATTGTGGGCATCATTCTTTCCGTTCTGGTGGTGTACCAGGAATTCAGAACCCGCAAAATCTCTGTGAAATACGGTTTTGAGCAGTCGGTGGTCTGGTTGTCCATCGCCAAAGCCGGAGCATTGGTGGTTGTAATCAACCTCTTTACCTTCGTGATTGCTCAATACAACGGGATTCCGAATATCCTCGTCATCCTGCTTGTGCTAATTGCGATCTACTCCTTCGTGATGAATCATATGACGATGGGCCGGCATATTTATGCGCTGGGCGGTAACGAAAAAGCAGCCAGTCTCTCCGGTGTCAAAACCAAACGCGTTACCTTCTGGGTGTTTGTCAATATGGGCGTACTCGCAGCCTTATCCGGTCTGGTATTTGCCGCCCGCCTGAACTCCGCCACTCCAAAAGCCGGAACCAACTTCGAGCTGGATGCCATCGCGGCTTGCTTCATTGGGGGAGCTTCTGCTTCCGGCGGAATCGGCACAGTGGTGGGAGCGATCATCGGGGGGCTGGTAATGGGCGTCATGAACAATGGTATGTCCCTGGTTGGCCTGGGCGTCGATTGGCAGCAGGGTATTAAAGGGCTTGTACTTCTTCTGGCCGTAGGGTTCGATATTTACAACAAGTCGAAGACGGCGTAATTAAGGATGTGCCTGTCAGAGAGCCGTTCCCGCAATAAATGCGGGGAGGGCTCTTTTTGGCATAGTTGGAAAGAAGAGGCTGTTCATATCTGAATCCGTACCTTACAATAGAAAAGACTTCTTGATGAATAGCTATATATAATGTAGATTATGAACCAGGAGGATTGACATGCAAATCATCGCGATGCTGACTATGCTGATCGACCATATCGGCTATATTTTTTTTCCGGGAGAGCTTGCCTGGCGGTATGTAGGGAGAATTGCTTTTCCTATTTACTGCTACGGACTGGTGCAGGGGCATATACATACATCATCAAGGGCCAGATACCTGCGGCGGCTTCTCTGGATTGCGTTGATTGCACAGGTGCCATATAATCTGGCGCTGGATCCCGGGGGCTGGAATGTCGTATTTACTCTGCTTCTGTCTGCTCTTGTGCTTGTAATCCTGGATAAGTTGCCTAGCCTTTGGTTTGGCATTCCTGTGGTAATTGCAGCGGTTTTTCTAATGGATGTTCTTCCGCTCGATTATAATGCCTACGGTCTGTTGCTGGTGCTGATTTTCCGCTATGCGCGTTCCTATTGGCTAGTTCTGGCACATTTTGTTTTGAACGGGTTTTACCTGTTCTACAGCGGCTGGCTGGTCCAGATGGTCAGCATTGTGCCTACGCTGTTCATTGCTCTGACCCCGGGAGTATGGGGGTTTCTGGAGAAAAAACGCCTTCCGCGCTGGGTATGGTGGTCCTTTTATCCGGCACATTTAGCGGTGCTCGCCTTGGTGAAGATTCTGATTTTCCAGAATTGGGTAACTATAGAATGGCGGAGTTTGTTAACTTTATAGCTGGTTACCAAATGATGGCGTATCCTATGCAAATCCTTCCTCATTTTGAGTTGATGGATAGATCACAAAAATAAACGTAAGAGGAGACATGCTATGAAGAAAATGAAAGCAAGAACCAAGTGGTTACTCCCGATTCTCGCACTGCTGCTGATTCTAGCGGGCTGTCAGACGGTCGGCGGACTCGACGTCAATAAGGCGTTACTAGGGGATCTGGATGTTAAGTCTTCTGAATCCAGCACAACCTTTTCCTTGAATGCTGTACCTGCCGCTGGAATCAGCGCCGAGGATCAGGAGATGGTAGATCTTATCAATTCTTTTTCCGTTAATATTGCTCATGTAAAACTGCAGGACAACGGCAATGTATCTGCTGCCGGATCAGTTGGCTATAAGAAATTGACAGTGCCATTTACACTGTTTATGGATAAAGAAGCCATAGTGTTTACAGCGGAAGGGGCAAAGCAGCCGTTCTACTTCCCGCTTGAAAGTTATGAAGAAGAATTTGGTGTTGAAGGATTTGATCCGACAAAAGCACAGGAGATTTCCAAGCTCCTTACGACGTTTGTGGTGAAGAATCTTCCGAACCCTGGTGCAATTAACGTATCCTCCGTAAACGAAGCCGTATATGGTCAGCAATTGAACCTTACGAAGCTACATACGGAAATTACAGGTGACGAGCTGCCCGCATTAGTGAAAAGCTTCCTGAAATCCGTTTCCAAAGATACTGAAGGATTTACTGCACTGATTAGCGGCCTCTATGATTATCTGTATCCGATTCTTAAGGCATCCGGAATGGACGAAAGCTTGAGCGATCTCGGACTGGGAGATCTCCCGCTGGATGACAAAGAGGGTGTTGTAACAGTCGCACATGATGCCGCCAAGCTGGCGGTGGATGCCCTTCTCCTGGTGTACGACAATCAGGTGAAGAACCTGTATAAGTCAACTCCTGAGCTGAACACCATTCTCGGCAAGGATACAAAACTGCAAGTGGATCTGTTAGTGGACAGCGGATTCCATATCCGCAAGCAAAACCTAGATCTGAAGGTAGCACTTCCAGCTAGTGAAGACCTGCCCCTTCAGAGCATTTCGGTTAAAGCAGAAACCCAGACCTGGAATGTAAATGGAGCTGTGACAGCCGATGCCATCAGCAAAGAGGGAGCATTGGACCTCTCCGAAACCCAGCTTACACCGGGTCAGACGCTGAGAAGCTTTGATCAGAATTCTGCAGTATACAAACTGTTGAAGGATGATTTTGGCATTACAGCCAAAGATATTGTGATTGCCCCGGATGATGATTATTATTATCCGATTGTAGAAAACGGTACAACGTATGTTCCGCTGCGCTACCTGGCAGAGGATCTGGATGCAGTGGTGAAATGGGATCCTGTGAACAAGGCGATTAATGTTACCGATGATGTGTATGGCGACGTTGTCGTGTTCAAGGTAGGCTCTGCACAGGTCTTGATCAACGGTAAGGCAGTGAAGATTTCAGAACCAGTATTCGTTGACGAGTACGGTGATGCCTATGTGCCACTCCGTCTGTTGGCAGAAGCTTTGCATGCGACCGTTAAAGTAGATGAGTACGGTTATATTGATATCCACCGTCCTTAAGCAATTGTGAAGCAATAGAAGAGAAGGCCGGAACTCCTGTACATAGGAGTTCCGGCCTTTTTGCGAATATAAGAATTTATATGCTTCACGCAATAAATTATCCTTCGGCAAACGCGAGGCCTTTGGCCGCAAGTGCTTGACGGATTTGATCCATCGCTTTGGGTCCCATGCCATGCAGCTTTAGCACCTCAGCTTCGCGGAGTGTAGTGAACTGCTCCAGGCGGCTGTATCCGGCAGCGGTAAGAGCACGCTGTGCCGGCTTGGACAATTTGGCGGGGAGATCGCTGTCTAGCTTGGATTCATTGAAATCAGCCACTGGAAGTGCTCCTCTCTTTGCACAAGGTTCCTATTGTTTGGTGAGGACAATCTTAAGTGATGTAAGGCTCTGTTCCTGATTCTCGGCCATGCTGCGGATATAGCCGGACATGAAGCCGCCTTCCATGCCTTCCCACAGTTTGTAGCCCGGCATGGCTTTAATCTCATCAATCGAACTGGCTGCAGTTCCTGCAAAGTATTTCACATTTAATTTGGCCATTACCTCAGCCATCGACTGCTTATCTGCTTCGGTAAAGGTTGTTTCTTTGAGTTTATTCATCGCCTTGTTGTAGGATGATCCGGCAAAAGTTTCTTCTGCATATGTCTTAAAGTTAAGCAGATGGGGATCGTTAATTCCAGATGCTGCGGCCCAGCCCTCCACATCAACAGCAGACGTAAGATAGGTTACAGCACGGGAGCTTGGATCAAAGGTCATATCTCCATATTGATGGGGATTCACAGCCATAGCACTTGTAGCGATATCATATACCGGCAATGCTTGAGAAGCTGCCTTATTCTCTTCACTGACAGGTGGATCACGGCGGATATCCTGCATATGAATATGCCCGGACAGTACCAGATTCAGTCCGCTCCGGCGCAGCATCTTCAATGCTTCCTGGCCGTTGTTCAGCTTGAACCCGGAAACGGACATCGAGGTATGGCTCAACAGGTTGTGGTGCATCACCGTAATGATCGAAGCATGCTGCTCGGCCGCCACCTTTACACATTCATCCATCCAGGAGAACGTACCTGGAAGAATACGCCCGTCGGTTTGCGGAAAGCCGTATTTCTCGTTGTTGTTGTATTGGCTGCTGTCAATCATCAGCAGATATAGTCCAGGCGCTGCCTTTACGAGGTAACTCAGACTGTTCTTGTCCCGGGATACGGCTTCATTATAGCCGAAGTCCCCGTACATTCCAGTAAAGTCTTTATCAGTGATATGCTCTGCAACAAGCTGCTTGTCCCCTTCAAAAGATCTCGCCCAAGGATTGAACAGATCATGATTGCCGGGAATGACATACACAGAGGTACCCGAATTCTCAATACGTTTCAGCTTCTCTGCAAGCTCCTTATGGCTGCTTGCTTCGCCATTATTGGTCAGATCGCCGCTGAGAACAAGAAATTTCGGTTTCTTCTGCTGCACATCATAGATCAGAGCTTCCGCAAGCTCATCGCTGTAAGGCAGCATTTTGCCGTCTCCGCCGCTGACATAGGACTGGAAAGCAGTTCCGCCATCTTCTAGCGCTTTATCAAGGTAGTGGGTATCGGTTGCTACCCAAAAGGATACCGGTTCGGTATTTTGTTCCGAAGAAGACGGGGCCGCTGTTGAAGATGGTGGCAATTTTGTGTCTTCACATCCGCTGAGGCCTAAAGACGCTGCCAGCAATATAGATAAGGCCCAAGTTGTAGTGTTTTTTAGGTGAAAGGGGTACTTCAGAGACAATAATTTCATGGTTGAAACCTTCCTTCTGCACTTTTGCTGAATTATTGTAGCTTATTTCTAGCGGAATTGTATATCGGAAAGTAAGGCGATGTTTCGAAACCTGCATAGGTGATTATAGAAAAATAGTGGAGAGGGTATAAATATAGGGATTCCTGCGACAATAAGTGTTGGTGAAAAGAGAGGAAGCAGGAAATAGTTGTGAAAAAGTATTGTGTTCCCGGAATAAAAGTGTTAAGATTTAGAAAAGTTAGTTACTAAATAAATGGAGGTAGTTATTTTATGTCTAAAAATTTTCTGGAAGCAGTAAAAGAAAGACGTTCCATATATGCACTCAGCAAAGAAACTCCGATTTCCGATGCTCAAATCAAAGAGATTGTTGAAGCTGCGGTATTACATAGCCCAACTTCATTTAATTCCCAAAGCTCCAGAGCCGTTGTTCTTCTGGGCGACAAGCATGATAAACTATGGGATATCACTGCTGAAACCCTGCGCAAGATTGTTCCAACAGAACAGTTTGAAGGCACTGCTCAAAAACTGGCTTCCTTCAAAGCAGGTTATGGTTCCGTATTGTTCTTCGAAGATCAGACAGTGGTGAAGAGCCTGCAGGAGAATTTTGCCCTGTACGCCGATAATTTCCCGGTTTGGTCCAACCAGTCTTCCGGGATTCTGCAGTTTGTAGTATGGACAGCATTTGCAGAAGCAGGCCTAGGTGCGTCACTGCAGCACTACAATCCGCTAATTGACGATGAAGTGAAAACAAGCTTTGACATTCCTGCAGAATGGAAGCTGATCGCCCAAATGCCGTTCGGTAAAATTGCTACCGCTCCGGGCGAGAAAGAATTCCAACCGATTGAAGACCGTGTAAAAGTGCTTAAATAAGCATCCTATAGAGCTGTTTAGAACCTCCTTGACCGGGCTAATAAGTACTATAGCCTAATCAAGGAGGTTTTCATTATGCCGTGGAACAAGGATGATTACCCGGATTCACTTAAGAATTTTATGGCGCCTGTACGTAACAAGGCGATTGAGATAGCCAATGCCCTGCTGGAGGAAGGTTATGAGGAAGGGCGAGCCATCTCGATTGCGACAGCACAAGCTAAAGAGTGGGGCGAAAATCACGATAAGCAGATCCGTAAGAAAAATCATTAGACAAGAAGAGGACCAGGCGGTTAACCGCCTGGTCCTCTTCTGTGGGAAAGCTTGTCCTGTTAAATATTGCGAACTGCCTTATTTGGCAGGGGGTGCTTCAGTTGCTGAAGGTTCTGCGCTCGTTTCTGGAGGTGCAGATTCTTTGGCATCAGTGAGCGTGTTGGTGATTTTTGCTTTGCTATTCAGCTCCGAAAGCCAAGTGTTTGACATTTCGGATACCTTTTGTGCTTTAAGGGTCTTTTCGATTTCTGCTTTCTTTTCTTCCAGCGTATACTCTTTTGCTTCCTTGCGGTCGGTTACCTTGATAATGTGGTAGCCGAAATCACTCTTTACTGCACCGCTGGTTTCACCGACTTTAAGCTTAAAGGCTGCATCGGAGAATTCAGCAACCATATCACCGCGTTTGAAGAAGTTAAGATCGCCGCCGTTCTCTTTAGAAGCAGTATCCGTAGACTTCTCTTTAGCCAGCTTGGCAAAATCCGCTCCTTCTTTAAGCTGCTTGACGATGGAGTCAGCTTCCGCTTGGGTGGCTACAAGAATATGGGAAGCCCGGACTTCTTCTTCCTGGTTAAAGGAAGCTTTGTTCTCATCATAATAAGCGGAAATATCTTTTTCCGTAACGGTTACTTTCGGTTCAATCAGCTTGCGGATTTTCACTTGCATCGGCATTTGCTTCTTCAGATCATCAAGGGTCATATTACTTTGTGACAATGCAGCGGTCAGGGCCTCTTCACCGCCGAGCTGAGTCTTAAGATCTTCAATCTCCGCATTGAGGTCCTCATCGGTAACGGTGACGTTGGCATTCTTTGCTTCCTGATCCACAAGGGTAGTTGTGATCAGGTTCTTCAGTGTAGCTTCACCGCCGGCTTCAATGAGTTTATCGTAAAGCTGTGCTTTCGTAATGTCGGTTCCATTAACGGTTGCAACAGCCGTCTTGCTGTCGTCTTTTTGGAAAGGCGGTTTAATTAGTACAATGATAAGCGCAGCTGCGAGTACAATAGAAGCGATCATCCAGCCTTTTCCAGCCTTAGGGGAAGATGACGGTGGAGGAGCTCCAGCGCCCACTTTGTTCATTACTGGAACATTTCTTTCAGCTTCTCTAACAGCAGGTGTCTCAACGGATTCGGCAGTTTTAAACACTGGTGTTTCGGAATCGTTGACATCACCGGTTGCTGGAGTAGATGCTGCTTCTTGGACTAACCCTTCATTGTTGTTTACGGAAGTGTTGCTTTCCTCCGGTGTTCCATTGTTGTTCTGGTGTTCGTTTTCGCCCAAATCTCTTTTGTCCATTATAATTAATGACTCCCTTCAATATAGGTGTTGCCTGTCTTTCTACAACTTTACCAGAAATCAGGATTCCAAACCTTAAGAAAGTATAAAAAAGTCTATTTACTTTTTAAGATTCCATTAAGACAAGCGGAAACGGCTTCGCCGTCCTCAAAAGGACGGTATCCGTTTCAGCGAGAAATAAAAGGATAATTTATAGCGTGAAGCATATAAATTCTTATATTTTAAAGGAAAAACCGGAGTTGCATGGTTGCACCACGCGCTTCCGGTTTATGTAGAAGATATAAGAATGTATTCGTATATCTCTGAGTACATCCGCTTAGGAGCTGAGGCCTCTGAGCAGATGGCGAATACTTTCCTGTTTCCGTCTGGGAACACGGACATTTTTGGCGTACAGGCCCATTTCACCGAAGTAGATACAGTCGTCCTCAATCGCGCTGATCTTGTTCAGATTAACGTAGCAGCCTCCGTACACATGATAATAGCTGGCATTGGATAATAAACGATTCAATTGCTCGGCAGTCATTCTCTTTTTAATGTTGTAGTTTCTGCCGTGAAAAATGACCAAGTCGTGATCTCCGACTTTAAAGAACAGAATGTCCGTCTCCACCTCGAAGTCCTCATATACGTTTCTGGCTTCCAGCAGGCTGCTCATTCGTGTTCCCCCTTTATAAAAATTTACATTGATGTTAGCGCTTTCATTATATCATATCCAATCTGATTTGAGAAGGCTTATTTTTGAAATGTTTTTTGTCATTTTTTACGTTGCATTTGTCATAGACGCTGAAAAATTGTAAATTATAAAGATGACTGCCGTTAAAACTGCGGGCGGTTTGGATGATACTATAGTTATGAAACCATGGAGGAGGAATACCGAGATGAATGAGAATACTAAACTGTTATTGTTTACTGGCTCCTACGCAAGTGCGGAAGAGAGCGGAGTTCAGGTGTTTGAGTTCAACGGGGAGGCAGGGGGCACACTGGAACTGCTGGATACGGTGCAAGGTATCACGAATCCCACCTTTGTTAATGTTGATGCTTCGGGACAACGGCTATATGCCATTGGTGAACAGGGGAATCGTGAAGGCGGCAAGGAAGGCGAGGTTGTCTCCTTCGCCATTGATTCACAGACAGGCAAGCTGACCGAACGGAAGCGGATTCCAACGATGCCTGCTGCAGGCAAAACCCAAACCACAACCTGTCATATCTCCAGAGATCTGGAGAACGAATATATCGTTGTATGCAGTTACCATGGTGGAAGTATCGGTCTTGTGGCGCTCGATAAGCAAGGGCTGCCGCTGGCACTTACGGATACTGCTCAGCATACTGGACATGGAACGCATCCGGAACGCCAGGACCGGCCGCATCCGCATTCGTCCGTATTCAGTCCTGACGGGCGTTTCCTGTTTGTGTCGGATCTGGGGCTCGATCTGATTCGTTCCTACCGGATCAACCGGGAGCGGCAGACGCTCGAGGTTCATGACGAAACCCCGCTGCACAATGGAGCAGGTCCAAGGCATTTTACCTTCCATCCGGACGGCAAATCTGCTTATGTTATTAATGAAGTGGATTCCACGATTACTTCGTTTACATATGACAGCAGTGCCGGAACCTTGCATACGGCTGTAACTGTGCCGACTCTGCCAGCGGATTATGAGGGGGAGAACACTTGCGCTGAAATATCTTTGTCACCGGACGGCCGTTACCTTTACGGCTCCAACCGCGGGCATGACAGTATTGTGGTCTATGCTGTGGATGCCGAATCGGCTGCGCTTACTTGGGTAGAGCATGTGTCTACACGCGGCGGCCATCCGCGCCACTTTACAGTGACCCCTGACGGAGCATTTCTGATTGTTGCCAATCGTGACGGGAACAATCTGGTGGTATTTTCCCTCGATCCTGCCAGCGGGCGCCTTAGCTTCACAGGGAATACAGCAGAGGTGTCAAAGCCGGTATGTGTTAAGCCTGCTGTATTCTTCATCTCGTAAGTTATCACAAGACAGAGCGGTTAAGTGGACTTCATTCGGGTTAAATCCGACAAAAGGAACACCGGGGAATTGCTCCGGTGTTCCTTTTGAATTAAGGCTGTAACGTTATGGTGGTTAGTGGTGATGTAAAATGGCTTGTTATTTAAGTGAGACGGGCTTAAGCGGCACAACCGTGGAAACTGCCGATTTAAAGAGCACATTTTGCCTGCCGTCACCCTGTCCGTGCAAGGTGATCGTGTAAGCGTCGTATGAGGTCACAATTCCCTGCATTTTAACTCCGTTGGTTGTAAAAATCGTCACGGGCACCTTTGTTGAAATACATTGGTTCAACAAACGTTCCTGTAATTTTAGACTTTCCACTTTGGCAGCACTCCATCTTTTTTATGAATTGACTTCCAGGCCAATTATAACACGGGAAAGACTCTTCCTGGAAATGTGGTGGACGGCGCGGAATTAGACAAGGAGGTAGTTATGCTTTATTATCAGTACTGGTCCAGAGGTTTTCGCCGGTTTTTATGGTTTTTGTTAGGATTCAGTGTGATTGCGACACTTGTATTCCTGAACAAGACGGCTTCCTTTGATACCTATATTATTCATATTGTCCAATCTGCAGAATCTCCTGCACTTACTTCGCTGGCTAAAGGATTGTCACTGGTGGGTTCCTCCAGTCTGGCGATCGGCATCTCGCTGTTGACGATGGCGTTGCTATTCTTTCTGCTGAAGCACCGGTTGGAGCTGATTTTGTTCCTATGGGTTGCATTAGGTTCGCAGCTGCTGAATACAATGATGAAACTGTGGTTTCACCGGGAACGCCCCAATATTCACCGGTTGATTGAGCAGGCGGGATACAGTTTTCCCAGCGGTCACTCCATGGCCGCCTTTTCCTTGTATGGTGTAATCGCCTATTTGCTCTGGCGGCATTTGCGGCGGCACCGTGAACGGTTTTTACTGATTTGTTTTACGGTTCTGATGACAGGCGGCATCGGGTGGAGCCGGATTTATCTGGGTGTGCATTATCCGAGTGATGTGATCGGAGGGTATACTGCAAGCGGTGCGTGGCTGATGCTGTCTATCGCATTATTTGAAGCCTACCGGAATTCACGAAAGCGCAAATCTGCCGGAACAATTAATCAAGCGGATACCCGCAGGTAGACCTGCGTTGTATCCGCTTGATGTTTGGTGGTTTTCTTTTCTTGAACGATTAGGGTTTGGCTTGATGTGCACTCGACGCATTGGCAATGCTCAGCTTCAGCAAAGCAGGCAGTCCGGCTTTTAGCTTCTGGACTTCGTCGGATGTCAACTGCCCGTCTTTGATGGACTCATCCAGCTTCAAGCTGGCGGCCTCGCTCAGTTTTTGAATATATTGCTCCTCGGTCCAGCCCTTTTTTTCCTTAGCCAGTGTGTAGAGGGTTTTACCGCTTTTCAAACTGCGGATCAATTCTGTACGGTCGATCTCAAGCAGCTTGGCCGATTCATTCAGAATAAAGTAACCTCCGGCTTTAAAGCCCCGCACATGATGTGGATGGGAGGAATGTTCTTTTCCCGCATGGATGCTGTCTGGTGCAGGTGAAGGTGTGCTTCCGGCAGCGTTGTCTGCAAATGCAGCGGCTGGAGCCAGACTGAGCATCACGGCTGCAGCAAAGGCTGTTATTCTTTTAATGTTGTTGCTCATGATTCACCTCTTGTGATCGTTATGGGTACTGCAGTACACAGTATTCCCTGGAAGCTGAAAGAATTCTGAAAGCCAGCTTAAGCCATACTAAAAATTCGCCGGCCTTCTCCATGGGTAATAGTGGTTGTACCCTATTAGAAATTGACTGAAGTTCTGCAGGATATACATAAAAGATGTTAATAAAATAGTAAGGAGGGATGATTTTGGCCTTCGGCGCCCGCATACTCAAGACAGGAATGGCTGTCACACTCGCACTTTATCTATCTGCACTGTTGCAATTTACTTCTCCAGTAGGTGCGGCGATTGCAGCAATCTTTGCCATGCAGCCCTCCATCTACCGTTCATGGCGCTACTTCCTGGACCAGATACAGACCAGCACAATGGGGGCAGTTATCGCGCTGCTGGGGGGAATGGTGTTGTCCAATGAGCCCATCGCGGTTGGGCTGGTATGTATCCTCGTAATTATGATCAGCATGAAAATGAACCGTGCCGATACGATCGGACTGACACTCGTTACAGTAATTTCCGTAATGGAAGCTTCGGGGCAGTGGGAATTTGCATTGACCCGCTTTCTGCTTACGCTCACAGGAATTATATCGGCATTTTTAATCAATATTACGGTCTTTCCGCCAAAGCCGCGTAAGCAGTACATCCAGCAGATCGAGAGCGTGTTCACCAGCCTGTCGCTGCTGCTGCGGACTGCAGTATCGCATGAGATGAAAGAGAGTGTCTTCCGCGACGAGAAACATGCGCTGGAGGGCTCGATTAAAGCGCTGGCAGATAAGTATGGACTGTTTGAAGAAGAGCAGAAGCAGCTGCGAAGAGCCAAATATAGCCAAACCCGGCAAATGGTGATGTACAAAAATCTGTTATCCTCCCTGCAGAAGGGGTATGAGGTGCTGGAGGCTGTAGACCGGCACTATTTCCAGGCAGAACGGACGGAGCGGACCGATGAGCTGTTCGACAGGCATCTGGAGCAGCTGATTAAATACCATGAGTACATTCTGCTCAAATTCGAGGACAAGCTGAAGCCGGGTTCAAGTGACTCGGAGCCGCTTGGAGAGGACAATGACAGATTTCTGCAGCAGGCAATTGAGGGCTATGACGCTGAGAAATCAGGGCAGTTGCGGTTATCTGTTGTTGCAGCAGCTATCTATGATTACGGGTACCAACTGGAGCGCCTCGATAAAGTGGCGGATCAGATCAACCGTGCATCTGCCGATGAAAAAGAATAGCAGGCTTCTACCTGATATACTTACTCTATATAAACAAAAAATCCGGTCCCAAAGGACCGGATCATATACATAATAGGCTATGACATCATAAAGTATTATAATAATGGACTCAAAGACTTGATAAAGTCGGGTGGAATTGCTAAAATAATAGGATATTGAATGAATATTGTAAAAAATGCATAATTATTCAAAATAATTATACCATGGGTAAAAATAAATGTCAACCTTCCAAAGGGGATGAAATGCAGTGGAGAAACATGATAGTGAGTGGAAAGAGGAGCAGGAGCGGGTAACGGGTATAACGAAGCTGCTTAAGAGCCATATCCGGCAGTTGTCTGAAGAGCTGGGTCTGCACCGCAGCGATGTTGTGGATATGCGCAAAGATTTCTGGGAAGAGGTCACGGTTAACTTCAGCAGCCCGGATGATCTGGGCGAGACTTCAACCAGTCTGCGGCAGCAGGCGCAAATATTAAATGAACGCGAGCGCCATCATCTGCAGTCAAGCAAAGCGCTCAAAAAATATAAAAAGCTTGTGGTGTCTCCCTATTTTGGACGAATTGATTTCTCTGAGACTCCGGATGGAGAGGTAGAGAAGATCTATCTCGGAATTGGTTCCCTGATGGAGGATAACGGCAGCTTCCTGATTTATGATTGGCGGGCCCCAATCTCAAGTCTGTATTATGACGGAGCGCCAGGTCCGGCGGCCTATGATACACCTGGAGGACTCGTGAGCGGTACGATGGAACTGAAACGGCAGTTCGTAATTGATGACGGGGTCATCGAAGTGATGTTTGATACCGGAGTAACCATCGGGGATGAATTGCTTCAACAGGTGCTAAGCCACAGCGCGGACGACCGGATGAAGAGCATTGTAGCGACGATTCAGAAGGAACAGAATGCGGTAATCCGCAACGATAAAAGCCGGATGCTGGTTGTCCAGGGTGCTGCCGGAAGCGGTAAAACCTCAGCAGCCCTGCAGCGGGTCGCCTATCTGCTCTATAAATACCGTGAGGTGCTGCAAGCCGATCAAATGCTGCTGTTCTCACCAAATCCGCTGTTCAACAGTTATGTCTCCACGGTTCTTCCGGAGCTTGGTGAAGAGAATATGCAGCAGACAACGTTCCAGATGTATCTGGAGCACCGGCTGGGCCACGAATTTCAACTGGAGGATGTCTTCAGCCAGACGGAAAGTTTGCTGAATACACCTGACGGACCGGAAGCCTCAGTGCGCAGAGAAGGGATCGGGTATAAATCATCAGTGGCTTTTCTGGATGCCATCCGCCGTTATGTGAATCTGCTGGAGCATGAAAGCATGCAATTCAAGCCGTTGATGTTCCAGGGCAGGGCGATCGTTGGAAAAGATGAGATGGAGCAGCAGTTCTACAGCTACGATTCCAATATCAAGCTGGCGAACCGGATTGATCTGATGACAGGCTGGCTGCTCAAGAAGATTGCTGCGTTCAGCATGGAGGAGCGGAGTGCCCAATGGGTCGAAGACCAGATTGAGCTGCTGGATTCCAGTGAATATCAACGTGCTTACCAGATGATGCGGCGCAAGGGTGGCGGCCATAACGAGAGCTTTGATGATTTCGATACTGAAAAAAGCCTGCTCGCCCGGTATATCGTCAGCCAGCGGCTGAAGCCGCTGCGCGGATGGACCAAACGGGGGCGGTTTGTCGATGTTAAAGGGCTGTACAGCCGGTTGTTTACTGACCGGGAGCTAATGGAAACCCTCAACAACAGCAATACTTTGCCGGAGGTTTGGGATGAGATTTGCAGACAAACGCTGCAATCTATAGGGGCCAACGAGCTGGCATATGAGGACGCAACGCCGTTTCTATATTTAAAGGAGCTGAGCCAGGGCTTCCGGACCAATACGCTAATTCGTCATGTCATTGTGGATGAAGTGCAGGACTATTCTCCGTTCCAGCTGGAATTTATGCGCCGCCTGTTTCCGCGGGCCAAGATGACGGTGCTTGGGGACCTGAATCAGGCGATTTATGCCCAGGGCGAGGTGCTTGGCGACCTGGCAGGACTGGTGAGTATTTACGGCGAGGAGAATACCGAGGTGATTTCTCTAACCCGCAGCTATCGTTCGACTTATGAAATTGTTGAGTTCACACGGGCGATGATTCCAGGGGGAGAGCGGATCGTTCCTTTCAACCGCAGCGGGGAAACGCCACAGCTTACCGTTGTCGAAAGTGAGCCGCAGCTGCTTGCCTCGGTCGAGCAGGATATTCTTAATCTCCATGCGGAGGGCTATCACTATGTGGCAGTCATCTGCAAAACGGCGGAGGAGAGCGCACGTGTACATGCCGGGCTGCAAAACAGGCTGCCGGTAAGACACGTGACAAAGGAGACGCCTAATTTTCAAAAAGGGACTCTGGTGCTGCCCGCATACTTAGCCAAGGGCGTGGAATTTGATGCAGTCATTATTTATGACGGCTCAGCGGAGAGGTATGGCAGAGAGAGCGAGCGTAAGCTGTTTTATACTGCTTGTACCCGGGCGATGCATTTGCTGCATATCTATAGCCTGGGGGCACCCAATCATTTCCTTCCGGCCGCCGTACGTGAGTCTGTAACCGCCGGTTCGCTGTGAGCTGAATAACATCATATTGGCCGTTCTCGCACCTGATGCGGGAACGGCTTTTTAAAATATAGAATTTATATGCTTCACGCTATAAATTATCCTTCTATTTCTCGCTGAAACGGATACTGTCCTTTTGAGGACGGCGAAGCCGTTTCCACTTGCTGGGATGCATACCGGGTCTGCTAATAAACCACAATAAAGGAGACTGTGAACGATAACAAAGGTGGTCAATCCATGAAGGACAGAAAATGGGATCTGGCAGCTCTGGCTTCCATTCCGCTTATTATGACGCTAGGCAACTCCATGCTGCTGCCGATTCTGCCGCAAATCTCCCGGGAGCTGAAGATTAGCTCTTTTCAGGTTAGTATGCTGATCACACTATACGGCCTGATGGCCATTCTGATGATTCCGGTGGCGGGTTATCTGTCTGATCGTTACGGGCGGAAAAAGGTTATTCTGCCGAGTCTGCTCATTGCTGCGGCCGGAGGAGCAGTTTGTGTCGCTGCTGCCTGGTTCACAAAAGGGATGACCGCTTACTGGATCATTCTTGGCGGGCGTGTGCTGCAGGGCATTGGAGCAGCCGGAGCCTTTCCAATTGTGCTTCCTTTTGTTGGCGATTTGTTCAAGGATGAAAAGGTGGTCAGCAAAAGCCTAGGACTTATCGAGACCTCAAATACTTTCGGCAAGGTGCTTAGCCCGATTCTCGGTGCTTATTTAGGGTTGCTGCTCTGGTATGCGCCTTTTATTGCCATTCCTGTACTGTGTGTGGTCTCGTTTCTGCTTGTTTTATTTCTGGTCCGTAAGCCAGAAGAGCAGGAAGAGGCTGAGAAGACCTCCGTCCGGCAGTTTTTATCGGGCATTGCGGATATTTTACGCCAGCATGGGCGTTGGCTGTATGCCATCTTTGCCATTGGCGGCATTTGCATGTTCGTAACCTTTGGTGTGCTCTTTTATTTATCGGAGACACTTGAGGCGAAATACAACCTTCATGGTGCCATGAAAGGTTTTGTATTGGCTATTCCGCTGGCGCTGCTGTGTCTATCCTCCTTTGGCGGCGGCAAGATCATCGGGCGGAACAAGTCAATGATGAAATGGCTGGGCTTCAGCGGGATGGTATTGTTGACAGCGGCGATGGTTATTGCCGGATTCAGCAAAAGCATTTATATGATTATCGGGTTCCTTAGTCTGGGCGGGATTGGAATCGGCGCAGCGTTGCCATGTCTCGATGCGCTGATTACTGAAGGGATTGAGCAGGAAAAGCGGGGCACCATCACCTCCCTTTACAGCAGCATGCGATTCATCGGCGTGTCGCTGGGACCGCCGGTGGTGTCGCTGCTGATGACACGGGGGCATTGGGTGCTGTTTGGTACGATGGCCGGAGTGGGGGCAGTCGGCGGACTGTTGACATTGTTCGCCGTGACGCCCAACAAAGGAGAAAAAGGGGAAAAGGGCCAATCGGGTACAAAAAGATTGTCCGAACGGATACCACAGATCTGGCCGCAGCGCGCCCGGTAGTTATACTACTGTTATTTTGCTGACGGCCGACTAGAAATTAAGCAGAGGTGACGGCGGTCCGGTTGCTTCTCCGTCTGATGGAGAGATATGCAATATAAACCATCAGCAGAAGTGCGGGAGCCATTGCAGAATAGCGGTACATGACCGCATACGTGTTATACAACGCAACAGATCCGAGGAGCATCGTGCCGATTGCTACACCAAGATCCAGTGAGTTGAAGAACATGCCGTTGGCCATTCCCCGCTGGCGTGTATCAACGGACTGAATCATCCAGGTTTGCAGGGCAGGCTGCATGGATCCGAACCCGATCCCGTAGCATAAAGCAGCGGGGAACAGGGCGGCTGTCGATGAGGCGAAGGAGAGCAGCAGCAATCCGCCGATGATGAACAGGCTGCCGGGAATTAGCAGGGCAGCTGGACCGAAACGGTCATAAATTTTGCCTGACAATGGACGAATGATAACAATGGCAACAGCGTTAAACAGAAAGAAATAGGCGATATGTTCCAAATGGGCTTCTTTGCCGTAAAGAGCGAGAAAGCCCAGCAGTCCGCCGTATGACACGGACAGCAGTAAGTTCAGCAGGCATGGGATAAACAGCCTGCGAAATGCCCCGCCTTTGAAATCCGCTGCCGGAACCGCAGCGGGTTCCTTGTGCTGACCCGGAAGCACTGCTGTCAGGCGGTAGCCAAGCGGGAAGATTAGCGCCAGTGCGGCCGCGGTAACAAGCAGCAATGAGCCGAACCCGGGACCCTGCAGCAGGCTTAGACCGATCAATGGACCGGCAGACATCGCCAGGCTTGTCGATAAGCCGAAATAGCCCATACCTTCACCCATCCGGCGAATCGGGATCACATCCGAAGCCATTGTCGGAAAGGCGGTGCTGGCCATCCCGAAGCCGATCCCGAAGAGCATGCGCATAAGCAGCAGTACGGTTATGCTTCCGGCCCAGTAATAACCGGTGACGGCTACAAGTGATACGGCCAGCCCGAGGAAGATCAGCAGGTTGCGGCCGCCTTTCTCCATGGCCTTGGCTGAGAACAGCCGTGAAGCGATGGCGCTAAGCGCAAATAAGCTGGTGACCAGGCTAACCTGCACAGAAGAGGCGTTCAAGGATTCTTCGGCATAGGCAGGGAGAGTGGAGAGTGTCATTTGCAGTCCTGTAAACAGCAGCAGGTTGCAAATTGTCAGCAGAATAAACGATTTTGTCCAGAGACGATCAGATGTTGTGTTCAATACCATTGCTCCTATTCTTGGTGAGAATTTCCAGTGTTGTGATAGATCTGCTCCAGCATAACGCGAAGCTCTTCAATCTTTTCCGGTGAAAGTCCGGCAACCGCTGCTTGGATCGTCTGCTGCTCCAGAGCGATTGTGCTTTCGATCAGCGTCTGCCCCTCAAGGGTGGGATACAGCAGAAAGGCCCGCCGGTCGCTGGGACTTGTTGATTTTGTAATAAAACCTTTCTTCTGAAGCAGCTCTACGATCCGCGCAGTTGTGGGTTGATCTTTGGCTGCCGCAGCGGCAACTTCCTTCTGGTTAATACCTTCACGGTCAACAATCATTAACAGGACAGACCATTGTTCGGGGGTAATATCGTAAGGCTTCAAGGCCCGGGCAAATGCATTGGATATCCTCCGGTGGGTGGACCCGAGCAAGAATCCGAGGAATTGCTGCGGAGAGGAATTAGACAAAAGAATCATCCTTTCTAAAAATACTTGTTATAACAACTATAATCAAGACAAGTAAATTAGTCAACCGGACGCAAAAAACACCCCATAGAAATGTATCGGACCCATTATGATCCAATAAGATTTCCACGAGGTGCTTTATGTTAATAGCAGCAGCTGTATTATACTTGCGGAACTTTCTCCCAATCTTTCAGGAAGCGTTCGATACCGTTATCTGTAAGCGGGTGTTTCCAAAGAGAAGGCAGCAAGGAGCCCGGGATTGTTGCAATGTGCGCGCCGGCGATTGCCGCTTGCTCTACATGTGCGATGTTGCGGATACTGGCTGCGATAATTTCCGAAGTCAGGCCGTAGTTGGTCAGGATGGTCTTCAGATCCTTGATCAATTTCATGCCGTCTACGCCGATATCGTCCAGACGTCCGACAAACGGGCTGATATAGGTTGCGCCGGCTTTGGCAGCCATGAGGCCTTGAGCCGCGGAGAATACTAGGGTAACGTTAGTCTTGATGCCCTTTTTGGTCAATTCGTAGCAGGCTTCCAGACCATCTTCGGTCATAGGCAGCTTGATTACGACATTGGGTGCCCACTCAGCAATTTCATAGGCTTCCTTAAGCATTTCTTCTGCTGTAAGGCCAATGACTTCCGCGCTGACAGGACCAGGCACAATAGCAACGATTTCTTTGATTACATCTTTGAACAATCTGCCTTCTTTGGCGATCAGTGACGGATTCGTCGTCACGCCATCCACTAAACCGAGGCGGGTAATACGTTTAATTTCTTCAATATTTCCGGTATCCAAGAAAAACTTCATTGTAAATTTCCTCCCTTGATTTCTTATGGATTGACAAACAGTATGCACAACTTCATTATGGATCATGCCACAGAAAGTTTCAACTGTTAATATGAATATTTCAAAATAACTTTATAGAATATACATCGCTTTCAGTTAGGACCGGCGTCCTTAATCATGAAGATTTCCTGTGAAAAAAGAAACTCAGCCCATTTTGACCATTCCCGGGCATGTTCTCTCCATGATAATATAGAAACGGTATTGTTGATTTTCTGAAGAATGGCGGGTGACAGAAATGATTACTGTAGTTGGGGGCGTCGTGTTGTTTCTGTTGTTTGCTGCAGGACTGCTTGCCTACCAGAGCAGCCGGATGATTTCCGAGCGGGAGGCGAGTGAATCTGCCGCACCTACCGGTTCACTGATGTACTCCGTAGTTAATCAAGCGTTCGCAGAACATGAAGAACGGCCGGAGGCGGTTCCGTTATTTCAGTTCACTGTGCTTTCCGGACCGGGAGAACAGCTCGCTAAGGGAGAAAAGGGTACGACTTCCGCTTTATGCCGTGTACCGGCCGGCACGGGAGAGATGGTTCTGACCGACGCGGAGAATTGGATGAGAAGCAACATCCGCAAAGCTTCCATTGAAGGAGCAAGGGTCGTGTTTGCTTCCTTTCCGGAGAAGGCGGACCGCAGGGGAGAGAAAGAGCTGATTCGGAACTTGGAGGTTACGGCAAGAGAGGAGGCCGAACATGCAAATCATCATTAATGATGTGGCGGTATCTGTCCGCGAAGGTGATATTACGTCCTGGCAGGGCGATATGATTGTGAATGCATCCAATTCCGGCCTTTATGGAGGCGGTGGTGTTGATGGAGCGATCCACCGGGCTGCCGGACCACGAATTGCTGAGGAATGTGCGGTAATCCGCCAGAAGCAGGGAGGCTGTCTGCCTGGTGAGGCGGCATTAACGAGTGCAGGCAGGCTGCCTTTGCTGGGCATTATACATACAGTAGGGCCGATTTGGAAAGGCGGGAGCGCCGGGGAAGCCGATACTTTGGCCAAATGTTATGCCAGCAGCCTCGACTTGGCGTGCTTAAAGGGTGCGAGGAGCATAGCCTTTCCGAATATCAGCACCGGGGTTTATAATTTCCCTAAAGTGTTGGCCTGTGAAATTGCGCTTCATACGGTCATTGAGTATGTGGTGGCCCAGGATTCCCGGTTGCTGCCGCTGAAAGAGATCTCATTTATTTGCTTTGAGAAGGGTAACGCTGAATTATATGAGGAAACGCTTAAAAATTATATATAGCTGGACTTGCGCTATGGTTGAAGTGGAGGAGAGACGGTAATGACGTCTATAACTGATGTTAATTTTGTTGTAGTTGATCCCGGGAACACGGATTTGCGTTCGTTAATTGACCGTCTGGATGAGGATCTGAAATCCCGCTATCCGCATGAGACCATTTACGTTGTGGATTTCACCGATCCGAAGGTAAAAGAGATGACTTTCGTGGTAGCTTATCAAGGAGAGAAGCCGGTCGGCTGCGGAGCGCTGCGCCCGCTTGACCCGGACAGTGCGGTGATGGAGCTCAAGCGTTTCTATGTGGACCCGGGCAGCCGCAAGCAAGGAATAGCCAACAAGATGCTGCTGGATCTTGAGGCGAAGGCCATTAGTGCCGGCTGCCGGGAAATCCGGCTGGAGACGGGCATCAAACAGCCGGAAGCCATTGCACTCTACGTGAAGCATGGCTATCGGCCGATTGATTTGTTCGGACCTTATATTGGCGATCCGGATAGTTTATGTTACGGTAAGGAACTCTTCTAATCTGATGTTCAAGCGTGGTATTTGCCTGCAGGGGCATTCAGCACCCATTCCAGCATCAGCATCATATCCTCCAGCCGGGTAAGCTGGGCGGTTAGGGCTTCGCGTTGCGGGCTGTCCTCGGCCAGTGGTGTCAAACGTGACTCCAGAGACCTGCGTTGGAGTGTTAATTCATTGATTTTGGACTGAATCTGATTTTCGGTTCTCATCCGGAATCCTCCTGGTGATGATAATTTTATAATGTAAAGCTATTTCATTATTATAACGGATAATATGGAGGTATTAAAATGAGTATCAATGTAAAGCAGCTGGCTGCGGAAAAAGCCGTGGAGTATGTGGAAGACGGAATGAAGGTTGGCCTCGGCACAGGTTCCACCGCATATTGGGCCATCCGCAAGCTGGGTGAACGAGTGCAGCAGGGACTTAAGATTACCGCAGTAGCTACCTCACGTGCTTCGGAGGAGCAGGCCCGCGAGCTGGGCATTCCACTGGTTGCATTTGGTGATGTTGACCACCTGGATTTGACGATTGACGGAGCGGATGAACTCGATGGCCGGCTTCAACTGATCAAAGGCGGCGGCGGTGCCTTGCTGCGCGAAAAGATCGTGGCCATGGGCAGCACACGCATGATTGTGGTGGCGGATGAGAGCAAAGCGGTAGAAACGCTGGGCAAGTTTCCGCTGCCGGTTGAGATCGTTCCCTTCGCTTGGGAATGGACAGTCGCTGAACTAGCCAAGCTGGGCTGCAAGCCGGAGCTGCGGCGGAGCGGCGATGAATTGTACAAGACAGACAACGGCAATTACATTGCGGACTGCCGGTTTGAAGCGATTGCTTCCGCTCCTGAACTTGCGATGTCTCTGCAGGGCATTCCGGGCGTTGTTGAACACGGCTTGTTCATTGGAATTGCCGCTCTGGCCATTATCGGCAAGAAGGACGGCAGCATCGAGATAGTGGAAGGTGAAAGCAATCTCTAGTCCGCGTAAGACGCAGAAGCCCGGAAACCGTTCCGTCCGGGGAAAACTTCAGCCGAAGCCGCGCCGGATATGGGCGTGGATGCTGCTAATGCTGTACTGTGCAGCCGTTGTGTACTGGATGTTTATCGGTTTTGGCCGTGTCGTTCATCCGGACGGACCGCTACAATATAATCTGGAGCCGCTGCGGACCATAAAACTCTATTTTGATTTGGACAATGGGGTGCCCTTCTCCGGCCGGCTGGTGAATCTGCTGGGAAACGTCGCCGTGTTCATTCCCTTTGGCCTCCTGCTGCCGCTGCTGAAGCAGCGGCTTAACTCCATGTTTGGGTTAACCTTACATATGGCTTTATGGATATTGCTGCTGGAATCCATGCAAATGCTGCTGCGTGTCGGCAGCTTTGATATTGACGATTTGCTGCTTAACTTGCTGGGTGTGTGGATAGGTTATATTTTTCTTCATTTGGCATGGGGTAAATCGTTAAACTAAAGTTTCACAAAACTTAAGCGTATGCTTTCGAAGTGAGTTTTGTACGAAGTATTATCAGGAAGCTATGCTCACAAAACTTTTAGGAGGTTTAAAAATGCTGATAGATCTGAAGCATCTCGTGGGTTCTCCCGAGGTGGACGAGCTGCTGGCTTATGCTGTTATTGATGAACCGGATGCACTGCAGCGCACTTCAGCCGAATATAGCGCACAGGCTGCACTGCAGCTGTGCGGCTGGGAAGAGGAAGGTCTGCTGCTGGGGCTGGTGGGCTTTGAAGAAACGGAAGACGGCTCACTGGACATCCGCCATATCGCCGTACTGCCAGAAAACAGGGGCAAAGGGTATGCGCGCGGAATGATTCTTGAGCTGCTAACTGCGCGTCAGCCCCGTTACCTGCTGGCAGAAACTGAAGACGAAATAGCTGCTGACTTCTACCGCAGCCTTGGGTTCATGGTGTACAGCCTGGGTGAAAATGCCGCAGGAATCGAAATGTTCCGCTGTGTATATGAGGTTGAGGAGTCTGAAGACGAAGGATAACCGAGAATAGGCTAAGGGGAAAAGAGAGAATTCTCACCTCCTTCCGGCAAACAGCCATTTACGCATGTCACCCGTGCGGAATGGCTGTTTTTGTTATGCAAAATGCAAATTAGCCGCTGCTGGAACACGGAAAGGAACATATTGACTTTTTGGGCGGCAGACCATATAGTTTTACTGTGAAACAGTTTCATACGTGAACTATTAATAGTGTTGGGAGGTTTGAATTTTGAAAGAAGAGGCGGAACACTGGATCAACCGCTATTTGGATGCATACATGGTGGTGACTAGGCAGATTAGCGCCCGTGTCAAGGAGCGGATTCCGGAAGGACTGACCAATGACCAGTTTATTATTCTCCGGCTGATAAACAGTCAGGAGCTTTGTACTTCCACATTTCTGGCCGAGGCGGTTGCGGTAGGCAAGAGTTCGATAACGGCAATTATTAACCGGCTGGACGAAGCTGGACTGATTCAGCGGACCCGGGACGAGAATGACCGCCGCCAGGTATATCTGACACTCACGGAGCATGGGAAGAGTGTGCATCAGACCGCCGAGAAGCAGGTTCAGGAAGTGATCTCTCCCTATCTGTTTGATTTTGAGGAAAAGGACATTGAGAAATTTATTACCATGTTTGAGAAGCTTGCATTTTTAATGCATGAAACAGGAGGGAGAAACAATTGAAGACCATACTGAAAGCTAGATGGGCTGTAATTACAGTCTGGCTGGCTGTAGCAGTAGTGTTATTTTTGACGGCGCCGGCGATGTCGGATCTGGTGCGCGAGAAGGGGCAGATTGCTGTTCCGGATGGCTACACCTCTTCGAGAGCGGCCGAGATTATGAGAGAGGTGGCTGACGCCAAGGGCGGTGAGACGCTGCACCAGGTTGCCCTTGTTTTTAATAAGCCGGGTGGACTGAGCGCAGAAGATACGGAGAGCATTAAGCAGGGCGTTGAGCAGCTTGCGGCGAGCAAGGAATCGCTGAAGCTGGATTCCATTACCGACCCCTTTTCTCAAACCGAATTAAAGGATACGCTGATTGCGAAGGACGGGAAGACCATTATGGTCGCACTGTCGGTAAAAGGCGGAGAAGAAGTGGTCAAGGAGCTCCCCGCTAAAGTAGCAGCCCTGTTAAGTGATGTAACAGCCGGTCATTATCTGACCAGCGAAGGACTGATCACGGAAGATACCATTGTCAGCTCAGAGGAAGGGCTGAAGAAATCGGAGTATATTACCGTTGTATTTATTCTCTTGATCCTGTTCGTTGTATTCCGTTCGTTCGTTGCGCCGTTTGTGCCGCTGCTTACGGTCGGACTGAGCTATATTGTATCGCAATCGGTTGTGGCTTTTCTGGTGGACCGGTTTGATTTTCCGTTATCCACATTTACGCAGATCTTTATGGTGGCCGTACTGTTCGGGATCGGGACGGATTACTGCATCCTGCTGATCAGCCGGTTTAAGGAAGAGCTGGCAACCTCTGAGGATACGAAAAGTGCGATTATCACGACCTACCGCAAAGCGGGGGGGACAGTATTCTATTCCGGTCTTGCGGTATTTGTAGGGTTCCTGGCCATTGGGTTGTCCAAATTCATGCTGTACCGTTCTGCGGTTGCAGTGGCCGTAGGGATTGCCGTGATGATGCTGGCGCTCGTGACTGTCGTTCCATTCTTTATGGCGGTATTGGGCAAAAGGATGTTCTGGCCATCCCGCGGGAAGCTGGAGCACAGCGAAAGCCGTATCTGGGGGGCTGCCGGTTCCTTCTCCTTAAAAAGACCGTGGGCTGCTTTGCTGATTGTAGCTGCGGTAGTGGTGCCGTTCCTGGTCACTTATGGCGGCAAGCTGTCCTTTAACAGCATGGACGAAATCGGCTCCAACTACGCATCGGTTAAAGGCTTCAACATTATCTCCGAGAGCTTTGGGCCGGGAGAATCGATGCCCGGCAAAATAATCATCAAAAATGATGACCGTATGGATACTCCTGAATATATGGGTCTGGCTGAAAAAATCAGCCGTGAGCTGGAAAAGGTCGACGGCGTCAAAGCTGTGCGCAGCATGTCGCGTCCTACGGGGGAACAGATCAATGACTTCCTGATCCCGACTCAAGTGGCTACACTGTCAGAGGGTCTGGATCAGAGCAATGAAGGGCTTACGAAGATTCAAACGGGGCTTGCGCAAGCAAGTAAGCAGCTAAGTGACAACGAGCCGAAGTTGAACGAAGCCGTATCGGGCAGCGCGAAGCTGACGGAGGGCACAGCTGAGCTGAAACAAGGTATCGCCGCGCTGGGCGATGGACTTTCCCGTATAGAGAACGGCATTAAAAGCGGATCAGCGGGAGCAGGTGAGATCAAAGCCGGTCTGGCGCAGGCAGCAGCCAGCGCGGAGCAGCTTGCGGACGCCAATGCTGCACTACTGGCAGGCTACAAGCAAATCGGCACGGGGCTGACCGCATTGGACGGAGGCGTTGCAGGGCTGCAAACCCAGCTCCAGGGCGTGGCTGCTGCACTTACCGGGCTGGATACTTCCTTCAAAGGCCTGGAAGCCAGCCATCCTGATCTTCTGCAGGATGTTGATTACCAGACGATTAAAGGAACGGTAACGCAAACCGGCACGGGTACAGCCCAGCTTGCCGCAGGACTTGGACAGATTTCAGGTCAGCTAAAAGCTGCAGCTGCCGGTCTGAACAAGGCTAACACCGGATATGCCAAGGCCGTTGCCGGTCAAACGGCGCTGGCACAAGGTCTGGGCAAGCTTGTCGCCGGAATCGGCCAGCTGCAGACGGGCCTGAATCAAGCGGCGGCGGGGCAAGGGCAAATTGTCGATCGCATTCCTTCGATCACAAACGGGCTCGACCAGCTGCAGGGCGGCCAGCAGCAGCTTGCTGACGGGTTCGGCCAGCTTACCGGACAAATCGGCCAGCTTACAGACGGTTTGAATGACAGTGCGGATGGCCTGAAGCAAATCACCGGCGGGCTGAATTCTGCTCAAGCGTACCTGGGGCAAATTCAGGAGGCCAAAGATGATGAGCTGAGCGGATTCTTCGTACCGTCTGAGGCGCTGGAAGCCGAGGGCATCCAGCAGATTTTTGATACGTACCTGGCAGGTGACGGCAAGGTGATGACGCTGGATGTTGTTTTCGCCGAGAATCCCTATAGTTCCGAAGCGATTGACAGCATTGGAGATATTCAGGCTGCCGTGGACCGGGCTGTGAAGGGCACGAAGCTGGAGAATGCGGAGACCGCGATCAGCGGAGTGACCAGCACCCATAGCGATCTGCAGAAGATTTCCAATGAGGATTACTCGCGGACCGTTATCCTGATGCTGGGCGGTATTTTCATCATTCTGGTATTATTGCTTCGATCGATTATCATGCCGATTTATCTGATAGTTTCACTCGTTATCACATACTTTACGGCGCTGGGAATTACGGAAGCCATCTTTGTGAATCTGCTGAATTATTCCGGAATTACCTGGACTACTCCATTCTTCAGCTTCGTTATGCTGATTGCGCTTGGGGTGGATTACAGCATCTTCCTGATGGCCCGCTTTAATGAGAACAAGACCTGGGATGTGCGTGAAGCGATCCTGCATGCCATGCGCAATATGGGGACAGTCATTCTGTCGGCTGTAGTGATCCTGGGCGGAACCTTTGCCTCGATGTATCCTTCCGGCGTATTGTCGATGATGCAGATTGCTACTGTGGTTCTGGCTGGTCTTGCTCTTTATGCACTGGTCTTCCTGCCATTTTTCGTTCCTGTTATGGTACGGATGTTTGGCCGGGCGAACTGGTGGCCGTTTTCTTCGGCATCAGCGGAGGATCAGCCGAAAACATTAGATTTATAAGATTCGGCATGACTTGAATTACAGCAAAGAGCAGGCTTCCGGGACAGTGGAGCTTGCTCTTTGCTGTTTATGAAGAAACAGGGCGAAAAAAATTTATACGTAGAGGTAACCATTCACCACATTCCTAGCTTGAAATGACCGTTCCTGTAAAATAGCATAAAAAAACCTCCGGTATGCACAGGGAGTGCAGAAGCCGGAGGTTTTACATTTTGCGTTAATGATTGCAGGAAGGAATAGGCGTATAATGGAGCCATCCCGGTTATTTATGTACGCAGCTTTGCGAAATAACTGCGCAGCGCCCAGCCGCGTTCCTGGCGTTTCTTGTACTTTGGCAGTGAGCGGTAAATGGCCGTAGATTCGGCAAAAGCGCGTTTGGCGTCTTCATTTCTGCCCAGCGCCTTGTACATAGAGCCGGCCAAATAGTAGGCTTCACTGGAAGAGGACTGAATTTCCTGGAATTGTCCTACATAATAAAGAGCTTTGTCATGGTCGATATTGCGGAAAGTCTCGGCGAGACGGAGATAAGGCTGGCCATATTGTGCTCTGCGGTTGATTTCCAGTCCTTGAAGCATCTGCGCTTCCCCCTCGGGAAGCTGTCCCAGCTTGAGATTCACATAACCAAGCTCCACCCAATATTCGGCGGATTGCTCGTACCGGTCAGCGATCTGCACAAGCAGCTCTTTGGATTCGCTGAAACGTTTGCGTTCGGTTAGCAGCCGGGCCAGTTCGAACTTGGCGGAGACATCATTGGGATTCAGCGAGATGGTTGTCCGCAGCTTGGAAATTTGCCGGCTCCGGCGGAACGGCTTCGTGATGCTTGGAAAGATGCCGACATATCGGCGGTCGAGGAAATACAGAATGACCAGCAGGATGATTAGGGCAAGAAAAGGATTGCCGACCAGATTTAACAGCATGAAAAAACCGAAGATTTTTAACATGAATTCCCTCCATTAATGATTGTGTTTCCATTCTGCAACACGGTTTGTTTGTAGTATGGCGTTGCAGAGCAGGGTAATTATACCATATTTGCTGGTGGATCTGAGCTCTATTTTGGAGTAGTTTTGATTCTGGAGTGATTTTTACTATCTTGGTTCTGAAAGAAGGATGAAACTTGGTGACAGAGACAACAGCAGTAACTTTACGCCCCTTAGGCCAATCATCGTTATCCGTTTCACCGCTCGGGCTGGGCTGCTGGCAGTTCAGCCGGGGAAGCGGAATCGTAGGAAGGTACTGGAGTAATCTTAAGGATGCAGATATCCTTGATATCGTCCGTGTCAGTCTGGAAGGCGGCATGAACTGGGTCGATACCGCAGAGATCTACGGCGGAGGTAAATCAGAAGAGGCGCTTGCCCATGCGCTGGATCAATTGCAGCAGGAGGGCAGTCTCCATGCCAAGCCGCTGATCGCCACCAAATGGTGGCCGATGCTCCGCACAGCGAAATCTATTTCATCTACAATTGATGAACGGCTCACCTGTCTGGGCGGGCGAAGCATCGATCTGTACCAGATTCACCAGCCATTTTCCCTGTCCTCAATAGCCAGTGAAATGAAAGCGATGGCCGGTCTGGTCAAGGATGGCAAAATCCGTTATGCAGGGGTCAGCAACTATTCGGCCCAACAGATGGTGGAGGCGCACAGGATATTGCAGCAGTATGGTCTGACTCTGGTCTCGAACCAGGTGAAATATAATTTGCTGCACCGGAAGATTGATGAGAATGGAACAATGGAAGCGGCGAAGGAGCTGGGCATCTCAATCATTGCATACTCTCCGCTGCAGCAGGGGATTCTGACCGGACGTTTCCATAAGGATCCTTCACAGATCCGTGCAGTTTCGAGGATGCGGCGGATGCAATCCGGTCTGGATGAGAAAAGCCTGGCCCGCAGCAAGCCGCTGATTGATCTATTATCTGTTTTGGCCGAGAAATACAGAGTGACACCGGGCCAGATTGCCCTAAACTGGCTCATACATGTTCACGGGGATACAGTGGTCGCCATTCCAGGCGCTTCCAAGGTCCGGCATGCGGAAGAGAACATCGGGGCCATGAGTTTCCAGCTTGTTAGGGATGAGCTGGAGCAGCTGAATGAAGCTTCTTGGGCAGCCTTGAAATAAATATTCGATACGAAGAAGATTATAGCCTCCGGCCGGATTATCGGCGCGGAGGTTATTTTTTTCCTGAAAGTGCAAAAAAAATGTTTAGGGATGGAAATGATGGGTTAAATAAGAGATAAGAAAATGCGCAACCACGCAAATTCAGGTGCAGATTACGGAAGGAGGTTGAACCTTAATGAATATGACAGTACATAATCTTATGGCTTTCAATCATCAGTATTTTAGACCTCAACCCGTGGTCGAAGCCAAATCTTCCAACTCCGATGACAAGACTCGCAGCTTTCAGGATATTCTGAACGAGAAGCTGAAGACATCAACGAATGAGATGAAGAGATAATTAGGAAGTTTATG
This sequence comes from Paenibacillus sp. FSL H3-0321, assembly GCF_038002865.1. Taxonomy (NCBI): domain Bacteria; kingdom Bacillati; phylum Bacillota; class Bacilli; order Caryophanales; family Paenibacillaceae; genus Paenibacillus; species Paenibacillus sp. FSL H3-0321. The sequence continues at coordinate 7,538,412 of NZ_JBBODH010000001.1, forward strand.
ACACAGTGATGACAATGAGAGAAGCCGGACAAAGATCCCCCTGCGGGGGTCTTTGTCCGGCTTCTTTGAATTTAGCGGATATTGGCCGCCTGCTGCAGGCGTGCTGCAATGGCGAGGAAATCCTCCTCTGAAAAACCCGGAGCGAATTCTTCCGGTACTTCAGGAGCTTCGGCAATCGGAAATCCTTTAGGGGAGCCTTCAATGACCTCTAAGGGCTGGCCGTCTTCAGGGTGCGGGCCCCTTCCAGATTTGTTTGATCTCTGTGAAATCTCCCTCGCTGTTCGTGTACAGCTTCGTATGAATCCCTTTGGACTCATATTTACGCGTTTCATTAAATGCTTTATTGCTGAGGGAAGGGATTGGAATGAGCTTGCTGACATCTACACCTGTAGCCATTTCCAGCGCTTTGGCGTAGGCCACCACATGCACTCCGCCGCGTACCAGCAAAAACCCGACCACCTCACGGGCAGCCGGATGGTCTGTCATTTCATAAACCTTCATCTTGTGGGTACGGGCGCCGCATTCCAGAAAGAAGTTATGCAGCAAGTCCAGAATCAGATTGCCGCTGTTAAAGACATATTCTCCGCTCCATGGGCGTCCCATGGAATCTACAGGCAATGCGCCTTGGCCACCGCTAAGTGCAAAATAGGTGTTGCGTGCATTTTTGAACGGCTCCAGCGGCGTTTGATCCGGTTCTTTATAGGAGGTGGAGCCGCAGAGGCATTTATTAACTGCATGCGAGACCAGTTCAACATGGCCCAGCTCTTCTGCGGTGATGCTCATGAGCAGATCATAGAACGGCTTGAGCTTTTTTTTGCTGCGGAAATTGAAAGACTGGAACAGGTAATTGTTCAGTGTGGACATCTCCCCGTATTTCCCGCCGAGCAGTTCCTGAACAGCAGCAGCAGCATTGGGGTCGGGGCGTTCAACCTCGGGAATCTCAATAGCAATCTCGTCAAATCTTTTGAACATGGGGGCACCTCACTATGGATTGTTGTTGGCTGACCAGCCATTCCTCGCTCTATAGTGTCTCCCTGCCTGTCAATCTATACTCAATACTATTGTTAATTTCCGTCGTAATGTTGGTTGCCCCAAAGCTGTCGCCGGATGCGTCTCTACGAGATACAGTTCCTCTCCATTCTCAAAATATTTGAGCTAGGGTCTGACCTCAAAAAATTGGCAGCTCCGCCGGGAATAGTAGGTTAAATCGCTGACCCGCGACTGGATGACAACATCCGAATCTGTAAAGCGGACAACCGTCGCTCCGGAATTCACCAGATGATCGTCTTGAAAGACGCGCACAGGCAGCTTGCGGTCAACGGCTTCCTGTAAATCACTGTCTGTCAGTAAAGGGCGGTTGATGGGCATGAAAGGTACTCTCCTTTGATGGGTGAATAATTGCTTGAAATAAAACCAGTATACCTGTGCAGAGGATAGAAATCCAATGCTTCCAATCGGGAGGCGGCTGTGGAAATGGGCGTATTAGAACCGGAATTTACCATATCGTAATTATTTCCACCTCAAATCGGAAGTTTGCCTCCTCAAAAAAAGATTTCTCCTACTGTACACTAAGACTTGTAAGAGAAACCTTTGAGAGGGGTACAGAGGAATGAAAAAAGCAAAGAATCTGGCGTTGACACTTGCTTCAATTATGCTCGTTGGTTCACTGGCAGCATGCGGAGGTAACAACAACGCTGAAAACAACACTGCAAAAAATAATGCAGGTAACAACGCTAAAAGTACAAATGCGCCGGCAACTGAAGGAGATAAAACGGAACCGGCTGAGAAGGTTGAGCTTTCATTCTGGACACTTGGCAGTGTTAACTATGAAGAGCTGGCGAAAGAATACACCAAGGAACATCCGAACGTTACAATCAAAATTCAGAACACCGGTGACCAGACTGCCCACCACAACAATCTGACAACTGCGTTGTCGGCGAATTCGGGAGCTCCTGATATTTTCCAACTTGAAATCGGTTTCATGGAACGTTTCCTGGGTGCTCAGGATAAATTCTACAACCTGAATGATCTGGGAGCAAAAGATATTCAAGCCAATTATCTCGACTGGAAATGGAAGCAAGCCTCCTCTGTTGACGGCAGCTTCCAGCTCGGACTTCCAACGGATATCGGTCCTACCGTTGTCTACTACCGCACGGATTTGGCTGAAGCAGCGGGACTGCCAAGCGATCCGGAAGGGTTCGGTGCTGCTATTGACTCATGGGATAAGCTCGCTACTGTAGCGAAAACCTTCAAGGACAAAACCGGTAAATACTTCTCTGACTTAACAGATCTGACGTATAACGCACTCCGCGACCAATCTCCTGATGAAATCTACTTCAGCAAAGCTGACGGCAAATTCATCGGAGATACCAATCCGCAAGTGAAAAAAGCTTACGATTTCACCGTTAAAGGCATTCAGGAAGGCTGGGTCAGCAATATGCTGCTGTGGTCTCCTGAGTGGGGTCAAGGCATGACCGACGGATCGTTCGCCGTAGTTATGGGTCCTGCATGGATGGCCGGCTATATTAAGACCAACGCTCCTGATTCTGCCGGTAAATGGAAAATTGCTCAGCTGCCCGAAGGTGCCGGAAACTGGGGCGGTTCGTTCATCACCCTTCCTAAGGAAGGCAAGCATCCGAAGGAAGCTTATGATTTCATTCAATGGCTCGTCAACAAGGACAATCAGCTCGAATCGTTCAAAGCTAAGGGTCTGATGCCTTCCATTCCTGCACTGTATGAAGATCCGGCATTCGTAGATTTCAAAGATGACTTCTTCGGCGGCCAACAAATCGCAGTTGAATTTGGTAAGGCGGCTAACCGTGTTAAACCGGTATACTACGGACCGCTGCATGACCAAACCGATACCTTCTTCAAGAACGCGCTGAAGAACGTAATTGAGAAAAAAGCCGACCCTGCCAAAGAGTGGGATGAAGCAGTTAAACAAGCGAAAACCCTTGAGGAACGCAGCTAAGCATTTCAATAAGGAAATGATGCCTGTAATGCCGGATTCATGGAGAGCCGCACTCTCTGTGAGTCCGGTTTTAGTGAAATAGGAAGACTTAATCATCGATCAAGACTCCTATCGGAGTTTTTGCTATATTCCCTGGAGGTGTGACATGGCTGAACCCGTAATTACGAGTCCACATGCCGAGAGCAAACGCCCTTTTTTAACTGAACAAAGACGGAGCCGCATCACTGCTTATACATTTATTTCTCCGTTCTTTATTCTGTTCTCGATATTTGGACTGTACCCGATCTTCTTTACGTTTTATTTATCTTTCTTTAAGTGGGACGCGCTCAATCCGATGAAATTCGTCGGGATGAAGAACTACGATCTGGTCACAAGCGACCCGACCTTTTGGATTTCCTTCACCAATACGCTGATTATGGGACTGATGGGCACGTTGCCGCAGGTGTTTCTGGCGCTGCTGCTCGCAGTGCTGCTGCATTCAGGAATGACGCGGTTTAAGAAAACCTTCCGTATTCTGTATTTCATGCCCAATATTACGTCGATTGTGGCTGTTACGCTTGTATTCAGCACCTTGTTCGGCAACAACGGGATGATCAACTGGATGCTGAACGGGCTTGGACTGGACAGCATGGCATTCAACTCCGGCTGGTGGGGCGTAAAGATTGCCATCTCCACCATGGTTATGTGGCGCTGGACGGGCTATAACGCGATCATCTTCCTGTCGGGCCTGCAGAGCATACCGATGGATCTGTACGAGTCCGCGCGGATTGACGGTGCGAACAGAAGACAGCAGCTGTTTTCCATCACACTGCCGCTCCTCAAGCCATTCATTATTTTCGTATCCCTCCAATCTACGATTGGTGCGCTGCAGCTCTTCACAGAGCCATATGTATTCTTGGGCCAATCCGGTACCGGATCAACCCGCCAGGAAGGGATTACAATGGTTACTTATTTATACAGCGAAGCATTCCGCAACGGATTCTTCGGTACGGCGGCGGCTACGGCGGTTATGCTGTTCCTCGTCACTATTCTATTCTCCATCCTTAATATGCTGATTAGCAGAGGCACAGGCGGAGAGTCTAGGAGGAGAAAAGCGTGAGCACATTGCGAATTTTCAGAAAAAAACCGGATGACCTCGGTTTCTTCGGTAAGTTGGGGTTTTATTTCCTGCTCATTCTCGGAGCATTAATCTCTGTCTTTCCGTTCTATTGGATGTTTGTTGTAGGAACCAATGACAAGGGAGCCGTGTTCCATAAGCCACCTTTGTTAACCATCGGTGACCAGTTCTTCGACAACTTCAGCAGAGTGCTGGAACGGTCGGATATCTTCCTGGCTCTCGGGAACTCGCTGTTCGTCTCGTCCATGGTCACGATTTCGGTTGTGTTCTTCTGTACCCTGGCCGGCTATGCATTTGCCAAATATGAGTTTCCGCTAAAGAACATGCTATTTGTGTTCGTCATCGCTACGCTGATTGTTCCCCAGCAGCTGGGTGTAATTCCGACTTATGTTATTATGTCCAAACTGCACTGGATCGACAGCTTCAAGGCGCTTATTGTGCCTGCGATGGTCAATGCCTTCGGGATCTTCTGGATGCGCCAGTATATCTCCTCGGCGGTGCCTACCGAACTGATCGAAGCAGGACGGATTGACGGAGGCGGACATTTCCGGATCTTCTGGAAGATTGCTGTTCCTGTCATTACTCCGGCAATGGCTACGCTTGGCATACTTAACTTTATGACGGTATGGAACGACTTCTTCTGGCCGCTCGTCGTCCTGAAGAATAAAGAGCATTTTACCATTCAGATCGCGCTGCAGCAGTTGTTCAGTGCACGTGATGGTCTTGACTATGGGATGATTATGTCGGCAACCTTTACGGCCACACTTCCGCTGCTCGTCGTCTTCCTGTTCTTCAGCCGTTGGGTAATTGCCGGTCTGACCTCAGGCGCAATCAAAAGCTAAACTGGTTTTTAATGTTAAACAAGGAAATAGGGAGTACCGTGAAGAATAATAATGGGCAGAGACAGCAGGAGGAAGGGAAAGGCATATGAAGCTCCGCCGCAAAATCTTGTTCGCTATTATTCTTCTCGTGTTCATTCCTGTGATCGTGATGGGGATTGTTACGTATGCGAATTTTTCCAGTGCCATGGAGAAGAAATCAAGCAATTTTTACTGGATTTCACTTCTGGAGACAGACCGCAAGCTTAAGTTTGCACTCAGCGAAATCTCATACATTACAAATTCGGCTATTATTTCGCCAAAAATTCAGGAAACGCTCAAACAGCCGAATTTTGTACTGACCTACGACATTAAGCAGGACATTAACAACTTGTTGATCAATCATCCGATGATCACTTCTTTCAGTCTTTACGGCAAGGATCGCCTCATCTATCAGTACAATGCCCCTATGCCCTTCAATGAGATGCGCCATCAGAACTGGTACCGCGCGATGGAGGAAGCGGAGGGCCGGCCGGTATGGTCGGGACCCGGAGAGAATGGTTCGGAAGCTACCGGCAATCCGGTACTGGTGCAGTCCAGAATTATCAAGGATTCTTATTCTCTGGAGGATATCGGTTATCTGGTCGTTTACGTTAAGCCGGATTTGCTTGACCAAATTTTCTGGGAAGCTGCAACACTGAAGAAAGGGGATATTCTGCTGGTCAACAAGCAGGGGAATATCGTCTTTAACAAATCCGGTGAGCATATCGGGCAACAAACTCATTTTCCTTTTCTGCAGGAGGGTTACGCCCAGGCTCAGGATTATTACATTGACAACTATCAAGGAGAGAAATCACTGATTACTTTCCTTCCTTCTCATAATTTGGACTGGAATTTGGTGGCCATCACTCCCATGAATCTGATTTCCTCGGAATCGGACTCTATTCGCAATCTTGCCATCATTCTATCCACAGTATCGCTGCTGTCCGCCTTTTTGTTTGACCGCTATTTCATCCGAAGGCTTGTGCGCAGCATTAACAGCGCGGTCAACGGTATGAAGCGGGTCAAGCAAGGAATCTTCACTCCGATCACGACACCTTTGCGCTCAGATGATGAAAGCGATCTCTTGATTGACGGCTTTAACCGGATGAGCTCGCAGATCAGCGAACTCATTGAGCAGGTGCAAACCGAGCAGGGCCGCAAAAAGGAAGCGGAAATGCAGGCACTGATGGCGCAGATTAACCCGCATTTTATTTATAATTCACTGGAATCCATCAATTCTATGGCGGTGCTGGCGGGGAACAGGGATATCAGCAAAATGGTCATTTCTCTCGGCAGGCTGCTGCGGATCAGCATCAGCCAGAATCAGGAGCTGATTCCGCTGCAAATGGAGTTTGAGCATGTCCGCCACTATCTGGATATTCAGAAATTCCGTTTTGAAGACAAATTCTCTTACGCTATTGACTTGCCCGATACCCTCAGAAATGTGATGACCCAGAAGCTGATTGTTCAGCCGATAGTGGAAAACGCGCTATATCATGCCATTGAGCAGATGGAAGAGCATGGGGTGATCACCATCGGTGCACAAGAGACAGGTAAAGATATTATTATCATCGTCAAGGATAACGGTCCGGGCTTCGATCTGGCCACACTGATGAGCCTATGGAATACAGAGCACAGCAATCCGAAGAAGTACAGCGACAGCGGAGTAGGCCTGAAGAATGTGCATGAGCGCCTGAACATCCGTTTCGGCAATCCTTATGGTATCCTCGTTTGTTCGTCCCCTGGATTCGGTTCGACAATCTGTATCCGTATTCCCAAAATCCAGCCATGAAAATAAGCGAAAACGGGATGAAAGAGGGGCGAGGAGCTGTGAAATGGGTGATGAAATGGGGCTGGATACTGCTCTATATCCTGCTTATGGCCGGAGCGGTATTATTTATAAATTTTGGCAACAGGGAGCCGATTGAAGATAACTCTCCAGAGAAGATTACGCTGACCTTCCGACATTTCTGGATAAAGGAGCATGACAAGCCGCTGCTTGCAATATATGAAGAGGTCGTTCAGGAATATCAGAAGGAACATCCCAACGTCAAAGTGAATTTCGAGGGACTCGACCAGACGATTCACCGTGAGCAGAAGCTGAAAAACGAGATGGTCACGGGTACACCGCCGGATATGTTCGTGCTGTTCGGCGGTGCGGAGATTGAGCCGTATGTCCGCTCCAACCGGTTGATGGATCTGACTGATTTTGTGCAGGAGAACGGGCTGAAGAACCAATTCAGTGATCTGCATCTATGGACCTTCAACCAGCATATCTACGGATTGCCGATTGAGGGAAATGCCGAGCCGCTGTATTTCAACAAAACGCTGTTCAGCAAGCTGGGCATCAAAATTCCCGGGACGGTTGCTGAACTGGATGTTGCGATTAAGACGCTAAAGAAAGCAGGGTATATCCCGTTTGCTCTCGGCAATGAAGACCGCTGGCCTGCCGGGATATTCGCCCATTATTTAATGGACCGGTATGCCGGACCGGAGCTGATTCAGAAGCTGGTTACCGGGGAGGACGGGAGTACCTTTCAGAATAATTTGTATTCCCAGGCTTTTCAGCATCTGGAGCAGTGGATTGAGGAGGAGGCATTCAGCGCCAAATCCAATGATTTATCGACGGAGAATGCGGTCCGTTTATTTACAAGCGGCAAGGCTGCGATGTATTTGAACGGTAACTGGGATATTAATCTGTTCTCGGGAGACACGGCTCCGGCAGATTTTCAGAATCAGGTAGGCGTGATTCCTTTTCCCGCTCTGAACCAAGGGACAGAACCGTCCATCGCGGGAGGTTATACGATAGGAATCGGTCTCTCCTCCAGCCTGAGCGGAAGTAAGCGGGAAGCGGCGCTGGAGCTGATGAAAGCATTCTATACAAAAGAGATTCAGACACAGATTGTGTATGAGGGATTAAGAATACCTTCGATGCGGATCACCATTGATCCGGATAAGACAGGACCGGTATTCGCTCAGGTAATGGCTATGATGGAGGATAATCACCAGAGCTTTGTTCCGTACGACAACCTGCTGTCTCCAGAAGTGAAGAAGACCTTCCTCAGTGTCATCGAGGAGATGATCGGCGGAGGGATGCAGGCTGACGAGGCACTCGCGCAGCTGCAATCCGCTTCGGAACAATACTGGAATCTGATACAAAGTTCTACAGTTCAATAAACCTGGGGGTGCCGGTAATGACTGCACGGCAAGAGAAATACAAAGTGCTGCTAGTGGATGATGAGCCGATTATTCTGCGAAGCTTGAAGGTGGCGATTCCCTGGGATGAGCTGGGACTTGAGATTGCGGGAGAGGCCAGAAATGGTGAAGTGGCGCTGCGGCTGATTGAAGAGAAAGCGCCGCAGATCATCATCAGTGATATACGCATGCCTGTCATCGATGGTATCGCCCTGATGAAAGAGGTGCTGCCCCGCAGCTCCAAGCTGATCTTTATTTTTATCAGCGGCTATGGGGAGTTCGAATATGCGCGTGATGCGCTGCGGCTCGGGGCATTTGATTATTTGCTGAAGCCGATTGACCATGATGAATTAACGGAGATGCTGACCCGGGCGAAGGTAAAACTGGATAAACAGAAGGAGAACGAGCAGTTGATGCTCTCTGTACAAATGCTGTCGACGCTCGCAAGGGAGCGGATGTTTGCGGAGTTCACGCTCGGCAATTCGCGGCCTTTGCAGCATTTAAAATGGCTGGAGAACAGCGAGCTGGAGGGCGAATATTTCATGGCTGTCGTCAGGCTTGACGATTATGCGGCCCTTGCTGCAAGATGGAGCGCAGAGGAGAAGCATCTCTGGTTGTTCGCAATCCGCAATATCCTTGAAGAGTGGTCAATGGATAATGGCGCGCTTTCTGTGTTCCCGTTCTACAATGGAGAATGGGTGCTGCTCTTTCCTGGAAGGCTCGGGGAAGGCAAAAGAGAGCTTGGCGAGAAGTTGGTTGCTGATATTAAAAGGTACTCCAAGCTGGCCTGCTCGGTAGGGATTAGCCGCAGCACGCAGGGGATCGATCAATTGAGCACCGTATATCCGCTTGCAGCCAAGGCGCTGTTCCAGCGCTTCTATTCCGGCCAGGCAGGCGTGTTTATTGAAGAGGAGACACCGGATACAGGCGGCAGGGACGTAAAGTATCCGAAGGAGCTTGAGGTTTCGCTGATCGAAAGCATCCGCACGCTGAACATGGAGCGGATGCTGGTGCTGTTCGATGAAATGGCCATCTTTATTGAAGCCCAGGCGCTGTCCAAGGAGCTGGCCGAACGGATCATCATCGAGATGGTTGTTGTGCTGTACAGGCAATTTGAGAACCTGAACATGCAGCCGGACTGGTCGCTGGAGGGGCTGCTTGGCAAACTGCACGGCCTGGGTACCCTGACGGCAATGATTAACGTGCTGAAGCAGGAATTTCGCGAGTGGATGCTGGAGAGCAACAAAGTGATGGCCCGTGAAGATGGACGCAGCGTTGTTGAGAAAGCCAAACGTTATATTGAAGACAATTATCATAAAGATCTCAGTATTGAAGAGCTGTCGGAGGTAGCCGGTTTGAGCATCAGCCATTTCTGCACGTTATTTAAGCAAATATCCGGTTACACCTTTCTTGAATTCGTTACCAACTGCCGGATGGAAAAGGCCAAATATATTTTGCAGAACAGCAATGTAAAGGTCTACCAGGTAGCTCCGCTCGTCGGCTATCAGGACCCCCGTTATTTTACACAGGTGTTCAAGAAAGCGACCGGCAAGACGCCGACAGAGTACCGCGAGGAATATACGAAGCAGGCATAGTAGCTTGGGGGCAATTTCCGGAACACTTGGTAAAGCGCAGCAACGATTTGAATTCTATTTGAGAAGTGCACAGATCTCTCTGTGCGCTTTTTTTTACGTTTACAATAGATAGATTAGATAAATATCTAATTAAATATAGACAAAATAATAAAACGTCTATATATTAATAAACGAGAGCTCTCGATGTTTATAATTTTATGTTTATTTTTTATGGAGGGGAACCTAGTGTTAGGTAATAAAGTTGTACGAACAATTATTGCATCCAGAGTGTTGCTTCAGCTTGGAGTATGGGTGCGCAATTTCGCGATACTCTTGTATGTGACGGAGATAACGGGCAATGATCCGTTTTACGTATCGCTGATTTCTGTAGCTGAATTTGCACCGATTTTTTTATTTGCTTTGATCGGTGGTACGTTTGCGGACCGGTGGCGTCCGAAGAAAACGATGATTCTAAGCGACGGGTTATCCGCATTATCAGTGTTTGCAGTGCTTCTTGTGGTCTTAACAGGATCATGGAGAGCCTTGCTGCTGGCTACCTTTGTCTCGGCGGTACTGTCGCAATTCTCACAGCCTTCCGCAATGAAGCTGTTTAAGCAGCATGTTCCCGAAGAACAGCTACAGGGTGTGATGGCCGTCTTCCAGTCGCTGACCGCTTTTTTTATGGTGATTGGCCCGATGATCGGTGCTTTTATATATGAACACTATGGTATTGAAACTTCACTTACGATCATGGGAGTCATGTTTATCGGTTCGGCGCTGATTCTGGGGCTGCTGCCTAAGGATGTGCCGGATGAGGCAGCCGGGGAGCGTAAGGGGATTGCCACGGAAATAATAGCAGGACTGCATTATGTGCACTCCAGCGCGATATTGAGAAATCTGGGAATTTCGTTTGCATTTGCCGGGCTGGGAGCAGGGCTTATTCAGCCTCTGGGTGTATTTGTGATGATTGAGAATCTGGGCAAGGACAGCAGCTTCCTGCAATGGATGATGGTGGTTAACGGAGCTGCAATGCTGCTGGGCGGGACACTTGTTATAGGAATCGGCAAAAAGGTAAAGCCGCAAATACTGCTGGCAGCTGGGCTGCTCATGAGTGCCGCAGGAACCATCGGTATGGGATCGGCGCATAATGTGCTGCTCGCGATTTTGCTTCAAGCGTTAACTGGCTTCTTTTATCCTTGTGTTCATATCGGCATCAACACACTGATTCTGCAAAATACGGAGACTGCCTATATGGGCCGGGTAGGCGGAATTATGGGACCGATGTTTATGGGATTTATGGTCATCGGTATGTCCATGGCCGGATATCTGAAGGGAACATTCTCGCTGTTCGCTGTTTTCACAGGGAGCGGTGTGCTGCTCTTGATGGGTACGCTGATTTTGCTCCCGCTGCTACGGATTAGAAAGTTAGCTTAATTTGAGGGGAGTATGACATTTGTCATACTCCCTCCTTGATACTTATGACTTACGGGTATGACACTTCCTTCTCTATAATGAAGTTAGATGAATGTGACCGGAACCGGACACATCCGAGGAGGAAACAAACACGATGACTACGAAACAGACATCCCAGCTTTCCAGTTTGAAAAAAAGTGTGGCTCCCTACGAGAAAACAGACCGCAAAACAAGCGTAAGACAGCTTATTAATACACTTGGACCGCTTGTCCTGTTATGGGCGGCTGCATATTTCAGCCTGTCTGTCTCCTACTGGCTTACCCTCCTGTTTGCGATTCCGGCAGCGGGGTTTGTGATCCGGACCTTTATTATTTTTCATGACTGCTGCCACGGTTCGTTCTTCAAAAGCCGTAAAGCCAACGATATCATAGGCACGATCACGGGAGTATTAACCTTGGTGCCTTATCGCCAGTGGAAACACAGTCATTCCATCCATCACGCCGGAAGCAGCAATCTTGAGAAAAGAGGCATTGGCGATATCTGGATTATGACAGTTGAAGAATATGAGGCTGCCAAGCCTTTGAAACGTTTATATTACCGGATTTACCGCAACCCGCTGGTGATGTTTGTAGCTGGACCTATCGTCGTTTTCCTGATCCAATACCGTTTTAATGCCAAAGGGGCAAGACGTAAGGAGCGGATGAATACTTATCTGACTAACATTTTGATCGCAGCGCTTTATAGTGGTTTGATTTTGGCCATCGGCTGGCAGGCATTTCTGCTGGTACAGCTGCCGATCGTATTTGTCTCAGGCTTTCTCGGCATCTGGTTATTTTATGTACAGCATCAGTTCGAGGATTCGTATTTTGAGCATGAGGACGAATGGAGTTATGTAAGTGCCGCCGTAGAAGGCAGCTCTTACTACAAACTGCCGAGACTTTTACAGTGGATCACTGGGAATATCGGGTTTCACCATGTCCATCATTTAAGTCCGAAGGTGCCGAATTATAATCTGGAGCTGGCCCATAATGCCACTCCGCCGCTGCAAAAAGCGACAACGATCACGATTGGCAGCAGCTTGAAGGCCCTTCATTTCCGTCTGTGGGATGAAGAGAATAGAAGATTTGTAGGCTTTAAGGAGATCAAGGCAAGACTGCGGGAGCCGAAGCCGGCTGTGGAAGCGTTAAAGGTACGCAAACCCGGACTTCAAGGCGAATGAGAGCCATCCTTATCTTTTAAATGACACTGTAACAGGAGAGGAAGCCAGAACCGCTGAACGCTGACCGGTGCTGAGCTTTCTCTTTTTTGTTGCGGGTTGCCGGTTGCTGCAAGGTTTATGCTAAAATGGAGGTACAATATTGCTGGCAAAAAGGATGGCTAACATGCAGAAGTGGCACCATATATTCCATAAAAGTACAGGTCTGAGCCCTTATGTATGGGTCATTTTTTACATTCTTCCCTTCTATTTTATCTTCCGTTCGTCCTCGATGGACCGGTGGGTATACGGAATTCTCATGATCATTGTATTTTTTGCCTGTTATGTCCTAGCCTTCAAATCAACGGGCTGGGTGGTCTACTTCTGGACAAGTGTGCAGATTATTGTTTCTATAACGATGACCTTGCTGTTCGGGTATATGTATTTTGCATTGTTCCTGGCTTTTTTTATCGGGAATATCCAGAAGCGGGTCGGATTCTTTACGCTGTATTCAATTCACCTGCTGACCACGATTATCGCCATCAACTATGAACTGATTACACGCAATCCGGTATTCATCTCCCAGCTCCCTTTTGTCCTAGTGAGTATGATTGCGGTGGTCCTGCTGCCTGCTACAACGTATAACCGCAACAATCAGGATAAGCTGGAGGTCCAACTGGAGGATGCTAATAAACGGATCTCTGAACTCGTCATCATGGAGGAACGCCAGCGGATCTCCCGTGATCTGCATGATACACTGGGACAAAAGCTGTCGCTCATCGGACTCAAGAGTGATCTGGCCGGCAAGCTGATCAACAAAAATCCGGCACAGGCTATCGTCGAAATTAACGATGTCCGCCAGACAGCGCGAACAGCGCTCAAAGAAGTCCGTGAAATGATTACACAGATGAGGGGCATCCGGCTTGAAGACGAGCTGGTGCGGATCAAGCAGCTCCTGCAGGCTGCGGAAATTGAGTTCGAGCTGGAAGGCAGTCCCAAGCTGAAGAATACTTCACTAATTACGGAAAATGTGCTGAGCATGTGTATTAAGGAAGCGGTAACGAATGTGGTAAAGCACAGCGGTGCCACGGTCTGCAAAATTCTCATTGAACCCTCGCGCGTAGATTTGGTTGTTAAGATACAGGATAACGGCAAGGGAATTGAGGGGACTTCTCTATTTTATAAGGGCCATGGAATGCAGGGAATTCAAGAGAGGCTGGAATTTGTAAACGGTTTGTTGGACATTGTGAAGGACGGAGGGACAACGATTGTCATTAAAGTACCCACAGTCATCCAGCAGACGGAACGGGAGGCGAATCACTGATGATCAAAATTGTAATTGCTGAAGATCAGCGCATGCTGCTTGGCGCCCTGGCTTCATTGCTCGATCTGGAAGAGGATATGAAAGTGGTGGGCCGGGCAGCTAATGGTGAAGAGGCTGTAAAGCTGGTCCAGCAGCTCAAACCGGATATCTGCATCATGGATATCGAAATGCCGGCAATGACCGGACTTGAGGCGGCGGAGGCGCTGAAGCAATCCGGCTGCAAAATCATGATTCTGACCACCTTTGCCCGGGCCGGATATTTCGAGCGCGCCGTTAAATCTGGCGTAAATGCCTATTTGCTGAAAGACAGCCCCAGTGAAGAGCTGGCTCTCTCGATCCGCAGCGTTATGGCTGGCAAACGGATGTATGCGCCGGAGCTTATGGACGAAGCTTACAGCAACGAGGCCAATCCCCTGACCCAACGGGAGAAGGAAGTACTGGGACTGATTGCCGACGGCAAAAATACGAAGGAAATCGCGAGCCAGCTGTACATTACGACCGGTACGGTCCGCAATTATATTTCGGTTATTCTCGACAAGCTCGATGTGGGCAACCGGATTGAAGCGATTACTAGGTTCAAGGAAAAAGGCTGGTTCAAATGAGGATCACTGGGGGACTTTCGGAGTCACCCTATTTTTTTGCTCATTTCCCGGGATTTCATCTGCAGAGGTGGGACGATTTTACTATTTTTGCCACGGATGAGGGATTGCCATTGGAACAGCAAACCATTTTTGTTAAGATAAATGCAAACATGTGATCTTATCCGTGTTAATTGGTTAATAGAAGATATATCCAATTGTTTGCTTGATATCTTTCGATTTATTATGCTATCTCATTTGGGGAGGAAACTGATTTGCCTGAACTGACATCATCGTATGTAGATTCGCTCGCACCCAACGCCGCTGCCATGAAGAATGGTCAGGGGCTGGTGAAGAAGAAAAGCTTCGTGCAGTTGAACCGTTCGGAGAACGGGGAATTGCTGTTCGGGCAGTGCTCGGGAAGCGGCAAAACGCCTTATGAGTGCTCTGCGGACTTCGTTGTGCCGGATAAGCCGGTGTTCCGCTGCACCTGCCCCAGCCGGCAGTTCCCCTGCAAGCATGCGCTGGGCCTGCTGTATGCCTATGCCGAGGGTCAGCCTTTCACAATAGCTGATGTACCCGAGGACATCTCTGCCAAACGCGAGAAGGCCGAGAAACGTGAAGAGAACAAGGTGAAGCAAGCTGCCGAAGGCGGGGAAGCTAAGCCTAAGAAAGTTAATAAATCTGCGCTGAAGAAAAAGATCAACGCTCAGCTTGAAGGGCTTGACCTGCTGGAGAAGCTGGTCCTGTCGCTTATCCGCAGCGGATTGTCGACCATTGACAGCAAAACGCTGAAGACGATTAAAGAACATGTGAAGCAGCTTGGCAATTATTATTTGTCAGGAGCACAGATTGAACTGCGCCGGTTCGCGCTGCTGCTGGATGAAGGCCGTGACCGTGAAGAGAGTTATACATATGCGATGGAGCAGTTGACACGGCTTCATGCTTTTATTAAGAAAGGGCGGGCTTATCTGACCGCGAGGAGTGAGGATCCCGAGCTTGCCCTGGATCATGAATCTACTATTGATGAATGGCTCGGACATGCCTGGCAGTTGTCTGAACTGAAGGAATACGGACTGGTGAAGGAAGAGGTCGAGCTTCTGCAATTAGCCTTCCACAGCTACGATGATCTTGCCCGTCAGGAATATGTCGACCTTGGCTACTGGCTGGAAACGAACAGCGGAGAGATTCACCGGACGGTATATTATCGCCCTTACAAGGCAGCCAAACTGATGCGGGAAGAAGACAGCTTCTTTGAAGTTGGCCGGATTCCCTTGCTCTACAAATACCCCGGAGAGATGAATGCCCGGGTCCGATATGAAGAAATAACAGCGAGACCTGTTACTGAGGCTGACTTGCATCAGGTCTACAGCAAGGCTCACCGCTCTTACGCGGAGGTGCTCAAGCAAGTGAAAAATCAGCTCAAGAATCCGCTGAGTGATAAATCGCCTGTGCTGCTTCTGCATGCAGCAAGTCTTGGGATAACCGAAAGCGGCCAGTATGTCATCACAGATGAGTCCGGCAGCAGACTGGTGCTGGAGGATATCCCTTCGCTGCCTCAGGGGACGGTGGATTTATTGCCGTTTCTGCCAGCTTCCTTGCTGACGGACTGTGCCATACTTGTGATGTTCGAGCATCATTTGGATTCGGGTCGGCTGACTGCCCAACCGCTGACGATAATCAAGGATGAGGCGGTAACCCGGCTCTTGTACTGACCAATCATTGAGATCATAAACATGATTTATATACCTATAGGGGGACAGCCCATGAGTACAGCATTATTGCAAGAGCTTCACCAAGAGGTGAGAAGACTTTATATTGCCGGAAGTGATCTGGCAGCCGGAGATTTCCGGCTGAAGCGTCTGCTTCCGCAGTTTCAGCAACTCGGTGAGCGTGCTCCAGTCTTCAAGAGGCTGGGTGAGGGTATAACGGCTCTGATAGAGCCCGGCAGTACAGCGGAACCTGTATCCGCTGCAAAGCTGCAGGAGCTGACGCTGCTGCTGGAATCGGTGCTCTACACCCAGGGGGTTACGGCACCCGACGGAACTCCGGGTCCTTTGCGGGCCTTTTATTTCCCGGCGGAGACCCGGCTGCCTTACCGCAAGCTGGCCGCTGTGAGACAGGCACTGACCACGACGGGAAGCGGCAGATATGAGATCGTAATCGAAGCTTTTAAGGAAGGTGTATTTCAGGATATGCGCCTGCTTCCGCTGGCTATTGCCGCTTTGAAAGATCCTTATGCGGAGCTTGCGGAGTTTGCGGCGGCAGAGATACTTCCGTCTTACGGCCCGGCTATCGCCGAATATTTGATGGAGCACTTTAATCCGGCCGGCGGCAGAGGTGAGGTACGCAAGCTGCAGGTGATTGGCAAAGTGGGGGGAGCCGGCGTGCTCGAACAGATCTACGCAGCCGCAGAGAGCGGCAGCGATGATGTCCGGGTGGCGGCGATCGGATGTCTTGCCGGGCATGAGGCCTATATCCCGGCACTGCTGGAATGGACGGCGGACAAGAAGAAGACCATCCGGGAAGCTGCGTTTGCCGCTTTGGCAGCAGGCGGTTCCCTACAGGGCGGGGAACGTCTGCTGGAAGCATTTTCGCTGAAGAAGGACCGGGCGCTGGTGGCGGAGGCGCTCTCCAAGTGGCCTTCGGCGCGTGTTGCAGACCAGCTGTCGGTTCGATTTATGGAGGAGCTGCGTGAAGCTCCCCGGGACAACGAGGACAAGAAGAAGTCGGAAACATACTGGAATGGAATCGAACCCTACCTAACTGCTCTCCATAGCGAGCGGAATCCGCAGCTCGATGAAGCATACAGCTATGTGATTGGAGAATACACCCGTTTTATCTCGTTTGGCTGGCTGCCGCTTATCGATCAGGCGGCCTGGTACACTGAAAAGTCGGTTATCGCGGAATCGCTGGAGCTGCTGAAGGGGCTGGCGAAACAAAACATGCGCTATCTGCCGAATGTTTTCCGTGCGGCTCAGCAGCAGTTGAACCCGGAGGAATTGTACAACCAGTTCGGCGGTACGATGATGAACAAGTTGAAATCAATCGTCTCGAAGGAGGCGGCGCAGCGTGACCAGCAGCTTCTGGAAACGCTGGAGCGGCAGATTATGAATGTGGAACGGGTGGCTTACGAATCACCTTGGAGTTCTTCCAGAGACAGGCTCCAATACTCGAGAGAGATGTTGCCTGCGGAGAGAATTGCCGCAGAGTGGGACCCGCGCTGGCTGGACTGGTTCATTGACCGTGACGCACTGGAGCTGGTATGCGCCTTTGCCCAGCCGGGGCATGAGCGTGCCCGCAGCTACCTCCTGGAGAAGCTCCAGGGGCAGAAGAAACGCAGAATGCAAGAATTTATCACGAATATCTTTATTGGTCTGGAGCGTACGGATATGCAAGAGGAGGAGCGCCAGGAGCTCCTAATGTCTGTGCTGGAGAATGATCGGCTTTATAATCCTTATATCTTTGATTATTTCGTGTTCCAAATGATGCTTCGTTTTCCGGTCAGCTATATCAGCCGTATTGAAGCTATTGTTCCGGTATACAGATACGAATGCGCACAGCAGCTTGAGTATTTGCTTAACCATTTGCGGAGCCAAGAGTAAAGTCATTAGAGGGAGATGAGTATATGTCAACGGGACAAGAGCAGCTTCAGGATTACATGCGGCTGCCTGCGGAGGTATTATATCGTGAGGAGCTGGAAGCGCTGCGCAAGGAGGACAAAGGGAAGATTCCTGCCGGCTGGCAGATGTCTCCCCGGGCGGTGCTGACCTTCATAACTGGCGGCAAAGCCGGGAAAACGATCATTACACCGAAATATATCGGCAACTCAAGGTTGATTGAAATGGCGGTTGCCACCCTGGTCACTGACCGGGCGCTGCTTCTAATCGGTGAGCCGGGAACAGCCAAATCCTGGCTGTCTGAGAATCTGGCGGCGGCGATCTACGGCAACTCGGGGCTTGTTGTGCAAGGGACCGCCGGAACCAGTGAAGAGCATGTGCGTTATTCCTGGAATTATGCGATGCTCCTGGCGAACGGTCCTACACCGGAAGCGCTGGTCAAGAGTCCGATCATGCGCGCCATGGAGGACGGCGGAATCGCCCGGTTCGAGGAGATCTCCCGCTGTGCTTCCGAGGTGCAGGATGCGCTGATCTCCATTCTGTCGGAGAAGACGATCTCTGTGCCGGAACTGGGCAAGGAGGCGGGGGCCCGCAAGGGCTTCTCTATTATTGCCACAGCCAACACGCGGGACCGCGGAGTCAACGAAATGTCCGCCGCACTCAAACGGCGGTTCAATATTATTGTGCTGCCGGCGCCTTCCGATCTTGAGACGGAGCTGGCCATCGTGAAGAAGCGGGTTGCGGAAATTGCTTCTTCGTATGAGCTGCAAGCTTCCGTTCCGGCGGATGAGGCGCTCCTGAAGGTGGTTACCATCTTCCGGGAGCTGCGCAGCGGAATGACGTTAGACAAGAAGGAGAAGGTGAAGTCACCGGCTGGGGTTATCTCTACGGCAGAAGCCATTTCTCTGCTGACCAACAGTATGGCGCTGGCGGCAAGCTTCGGCAGCGGCGAGCTGACTGACGATGATCTGGCCGCCGGACTTCAGGGAGCGATTGTCAAGGATGATGACAAGGATAAACTGGTCTGGAAGGAATACCTGGACAATGTGATGAAGAAAAAAGGAGCAGAGTGGCGCGGCCTGTACCAGGCATGTAAGGAGATGAACGAGTGATTAAGGCTGCTGAAACTGGAGTGCATATTTTCGGGGTGCGGCATCTGTCACCGGGCGGCGCAAAGCATCTGCTGGAATACCTGGATCAGCTTCAGCCGACAGCGGTGCTGATCGAAGGGCCTAGCGATGCTTCCGA
Source organism: Paenibacillus sp. FSL H3-0321 (assembly GCF_038002865.1). NCBI lineage: Bacteria > Bacillati > Bacillota > Bacilli > Caryophanales > Paenibacillaceae > Paenibacillus > Paenibacillus sp. FSL H3-0321. The sequence continues at coordinate 7,557,507 of NZ_JBBODH010000001.1, forward strand.
GGAAATCCGCCATCTGACTCATAAAGTTACGAAACCTCCGGTGGCAATTTTGGCCTTTACTGATGAGCTGCCGGTGCGTACCGTTCTCTGGCCTTTTGCCGTCTATTCTCCGGAATATCAGGGCATGAAGTGGGCTAAGGAGAATGGAGCGGAGGCGTTATTTATTGATTTGCCTTCTTCGGTAACGCTGGGCTTGCAGGATATGAAGAGACAGCAGCGGGGCAGCGGGCAGGAAGCTAAGCCCGCTGCTGTTGAAGCCGAAGAACCTTCTGCAGCAGATATGCAGGACGAAGAATCGCTCTACAGCCGGATTGCCCGGCTGGCAGGCGAGTATGATTATGACATGTACTGGGAGCGGAATTACGAGCATAATGCGAATGCCGGGGCATACCGTGCAGCGGTCCTATCCTTCTCCGCACAAATGCGTGAACTGGCGGAAGAGAAGGAGCTGCGGGAGCAGCCGTCCGAATATGCCTACAATGCGCTGCGTGAGTCTTATATGAGGCGGCAGATCAAGAAGTTGATTGCCGCCGGACATGAGCCGCAGAAGATCGTCGTCATCTGTGGTGCCTACCATGCTTCGGCTCTGGCCGATCTTACGGAGAGCATGAGTGATGAAGAACTGGCTGCGCTGCCTTCACGCAGCACGAAGCTGACGCTGATGCCTTATTCGTATTACAAGCTGTCCACGATGTCCGGCTATGGCGCGGGGAACGGGGCTCCCCATTATTTCCAAATGATGTGGGAAGCCATAGCGGCCGGGCGGCTGGAGGAACTGCCGCATCTGTACCTGTCTTCGGTGGCGCGCCGTGTACGCGGCTCCGGCACACACCGCTCAACCGCAGAGGTTATTGAAGCGGTCCGGCTGGCGGAGTCGCTGGCGTCGCTGCACGGCGGCAGTGCACCCACGCTGCGGGATCTGCGCGATGCCGCACAGACGCTTCTCGGCCACGGTGAGCTGTCGGTTGTAGCCGAAGCTCTGGCCAGAGTAGACGTTGGCACAGCCATTGGCAGCCTCGCCGAAGGGGTCAGCCAGACTCCGATTCAGGATGATCTGAACAGGCTGCTCAAACGTTATAAACTGGAGAAATACAAATCGACGGTAGCCAGTGAACTGTCCCTTGATCTCAGGGAGAACCGCAGGGTGTCAAGCGTTGAGGCGGCCTATCTGGACCTGCACCGTTCTGTGCTGTTCCACCGGCTCACTCTGCTCGGCATTTCATTTGCCAAGAACCGGCCAAGCGGTCAGGAGGGAGCTACCTGGGCTGAGCACTGGGTGATCCAGTGGTCGCCGGAGGTGGAGATACAGGTTGTAGAATCCACCCTGCTGGGAGAAACGGTGGAAGTGGCCGGAGCCTATGTGCTGCGTGAACGGCTGCAGGAATGCCGCTCTATCGCCGAAGCTTCGGCACTCATCCGTATTGCCTGCCAATGCGGCATGACTGCCCAGATGGAGGAGGCCAGCAGAGTACTGCAGAATCTGGCTGCCCTCAGCCGGGATGTAGTCGGCATCGCAGCGGCCGCCAGCGAGCTGTCGACGATTATTAGCTTTGGCGATATCCGCAAGGTGGATACCGCGCCGCTGGTACCGCTGATGGAGGAGTTGTTCCGGCGCGGCTGCCTGTTCCTGCTGGATGCCAGCGGCTGCAACGACGAAGCGGCCGGCAGTATGCTGACTGCCATCAATGAGCTGAACGGGATTTCACTTGAGCATGGCGAAACGCTGGATGAAGGTTTATGGCTGCAGGAGCTGCAGCAGCTAGCAGAGCGGGATGACCGCAATCCGCGGCTGTCCGGCTTCGCCTGCGCCATTCTGATGGAGCGGGCTGCAATTTCTGCGGAGGAAGTCGCAGCGGAAGTGTCGCGCAGATTATCTCCGGGGATACCGGCCGATCTTGGAGCCGGCTGGTTTGAAGGGCTCTCCATGCGCAACCGGTACGGACTGCTGTCGCGCATGAGCCTGTGGGAACAGCTGAACAACTATATCAATGCTCTTGCGGATGATGAATTCAAGCGTGCACTCGTTTTTCTGCGCCGGGCATTCAGCACCTTCTCTCCAAGGGAGAAAACGATGATTTCCGAGCTGCTGGGCGAGCTGTGGGGTGTGAATGTGGAGCAGGCCGCAGAGATTCTCACCGGGGAGCTGAAGGAGGAAGAGGCCAAAATGCTGGATGAGCTGAATGATTTTGACTTCGGTGACTTTTAGATGACGGCGGAGAACAGGCAGGAGAATACGGTATCCCGCTGGCGGCTGATTCTGGGTCAGGAAGCGGAAGAAGCGTTATCAGGTTATGGCGAAGGCGGCCGGCTTGCGCTGACAGAAGAGGAATTGATTATGGATGCAGCGCTTGCCGCCATCTATGATGAGACCGGTGCCGGCAGCAGCTCCGGGAATGCCGGCACCGCCAAGGGAAAAGGTGCCGGAACGGGGCGGAGCGCGGTCCACCTCTCGAAATGGCTCGGGGATGTGCGCAATTTTTTCCCGGAAGATGTAGTTTCGATTATTCAGAGCGATGCGATGGAGCGGAAGGGCTGGAAGCAGCTGCTGTTCGAGCCGGAGCTGCTGGCTGCCGTGAAGCCGGATATCAAGCTTATTGGTACCCTTTTATCGCTAAAGGGCAAGATCCCGGAAAAGACCAAAGACACAGCAAGAATGCTGGTTCAGGCACTGGTCGACGAACTGGTCAAGCTGCTGGAGACGGATATCCGCTGGGCAGTGACAGGGGCTTTGAATAAGCGGCAGCACTCTCCTCTGCCATCGCTCAGCGGGCTGGACTGGAAGCTGACAATACAGCGGAACCTGAAACATTATGACTCGGAACGGCGGATCATTATTCCCGAGCGGTTTTATTATTTTGACCGGGCGCGCCGCAGCAAAGAGTGGACGGTAATTGTTGACATTGACCAGAGCGGTTCCATGGCCGACTCCATTATCTGGGCTTCGGTCATCGGCTCGATCTTCGCCAGCATCCCGGCGCTTAACACCCGTGTAGTAGCTTTTGATACAGAGGTTGTCGATCTTACCGAACAATGCGCCAATGATCCCGTAGACATGCTGTTCGGCATTCAGCTGGGCGGCGGCACGGATATCCATAAATCGGTGAAGTACTGTGAGCAGTTCATTGAAGAGCCTAAGAAGACACTCTTTATCATCGTCTCGGATCTCTATGAGAACGGCAATCAGGCCGGGCTGGTGCGGCGGATGCGCGAGCTGCGCGAGGCGGGAGTCCGGACGATGACCCTGCTGGCTCTGTCGGATGAAGGGAAACCTTCCTATGACGAACGTCTGGCGGCTCAGCTGTCACGGGACGGAACCCCGTGTTTTGCCTGCACACCTGCGCTGCTGCCGGCACTGGTCGAAGGCGCACTGAAAGGACAGGATTTAGGCGAGCTGGCCAAACGTCTGGGAGCTTCATAATCCTACAGCGGTTTGTGGGGCAACTGTTAGTTGAAACATGAGTCAATTTCAGTGTACCGGAAGGTGACGAAACTGTTCAATTTCCCGATTAAAGAACTCGTGTATACAAGTAGTGCGGAGTATGGAGAGCTGAAAATGTATGTGTTTGAACCTCCGGCATGTGATGAGCTGCGTCCAGCCATTTTGTTTTTTCATGGTGCAGGGTTCTCAGCGGGTAAAGCAAGGCCGGAGCAGTTTCAGCATCACGCACATTATTTTTCTGCACTGGGTTTTGTTTCGATCTGCGTGGAATACCGTCCGAGGCACGTTGATGGTTTATTCTCACCTGTTACGGGCATTAAGCATGCCAAAACAGCGGTAAGGCAGGTTAGAGCACAGTCAGCTCTTCTCGGGATCGATCCATGCCGTATTGTCATTGCAGGCGCTTCTGCCGGAGGTTACCTGGCCCTTTGCACGGCGATGATTGAAACAGTTACTGATCTTCCCGATGATCTGTCTGGTGATCTGTCAGTTAGTAGTGTTCCAGATGTGCTCATTATCTTCAACGGTGGGGTGGACACAGCAGTACTCATTGAAATGTTTCCGGAACTTTCGGTTGACCTCGCTGGCGCGTCTCCTAAAGATCATGTGAGAGGTTTTTTGCCTCCAAGTCTTTTCTTTCATGGGACACAGGACGAGAATATTCCTTATGCAACCGTGGAGGAATTCGTAGATGCCATGTGGAAATCCGGCAATGACTCGCGTCTGGTTCGGTTTGAAGGGCTAGATAGATTGAACTGAAAAGTTTAGAGTAAAGGTTCAGTCGCGACTGCGGGTAATGTTTGGACTTCCAGCCGCTGTTGTCTTCGGATTTCTTGATTATGACCACCGCTGCTCGCGGTTGAAATCCGAAGACAAAGGCGGTCGCTATCGCTCCTACAGTTCCAAACTTCCCCTCCGTCGCTCCCTTTCCTCAAGTTTCAAGTTCAATCTACCTAGGTCATGGATTTTTTATTATAATAATATTCCGTACCAGCGGACTCTTCAGGAGATCGTGAAATTCCTGGATGAATTGGGCTATATTTATTAAAGGAAATACTTACTTTTCGTTCACATATTGTGTAAGCTGCGTATATCATTTATAATCGGTTATTAAAAAGCACCTATCAATAGGAGCTGCTTGAAAGGAAATGAATTTCTTATGTCAAGTAAGTTAAGAGCGGGTATCGTCGGCGGTACCGGTATGGTGGGTCAACGGTTTATTGCACTTCTTGAGAATCATCCCTGGTTTCAGGTGACAGCTATTGCCGCCAGTGCGAATTCGGCAGGCAAAACGTATGAACAATCGGTCAAAGGCAGATGGAAGCTGTCTACACCTATGCCTGAAGCAGTGAAGAGCATCATGGTACAGGATGCTTCCAAGGTAGAGGAAGTGGCTGCGGATGTGGATTTGATCTTCTGCGCCGTGGATATGAAGAAGGAAGAGATCAAGGCGCTGGAAGAAGCTTATGCGCGTACCGGCACGCCGGTAATCTCCAACAACTCTGCGCACCGCTGGACTCCGGATGTTCCAATGGTGGTACCGGAAATCAACCCGGAGCATCTTGAGGTCATTGCACAGCAGCGCAAACGTCTGGGTACGGAAACTGGGTTCATCGCTGTGAAACCGAACTGTTCGATCCAGAGCTACGTGGGGATGCTGCATGCACTGAACGAGTTCAAGCCTTCGAAGGTTGTCGTGACAACTTATCAGGCAATTTCCGGCGCCGGCAAAACGTTTGTTGATTGGCCGGAGATGGTGGATAACGTGATTCCGTTCATCGGCGGCGAAGAAGAGAAGAGCGAGCAGGAGCCGCTGCGGATCTGGGGAACGGTTACGGACGGAGGGATTGTCAAGAGCGAACAGCCGGTGATCACTTCACAATGTATCCGTGTGCCTGTCGCTGACGGCCATATGGCTGCAGTATTCGCCTCCTTTGAGCAGAAGCCGTCCAAGGAAGAAATTCTTGAACGCTGGAACAGCTACAAAGGACGTCCGCAGGAACTGGAACTGCCAAGCGCACCAAAACAATTCATCACCTATTTCGAAGAAGAAAACCGTCCTCAGACTCAGCTCGACAGAGATATCGAGAACGGCATGGGCATTTCTGCCGGCAGACTCCGCGAGGATTCGCTATACGACTATAAGTTCGTCGGCCTGTCTCACAACACTGTGAGAGGCGCTGCCGGAGGAGCCGTACTGATTGCCGAGCTGCTGAAGGCTGAAGGTTATATTCAGCCGAAATAAATCGCCTGAACAACTGAATTTCATCCGCTGAATAACAACCCGCCGGACTCGTACCGGCGGGTTGTTTGTGTATTTTCCTGACACATTGCCTATAGTAATGGTAAGATAGAGAAATGCAAGGCGAAAACTGAATACTGACGGAGTGATATTGTGGCAAAAAGCAAAGGCGGCGGCACAGGCAGAGGAACAGGCAGCAAGGGCTGGACGCGCTGGAACAAAACGGCAAAGCCGGTGAAACCGAAAGGTGTAGCTCCCGGTAGCCAAGGAAGCAAAGGAAATGCTGCTGCCAAGAGCAGCGGGGGAACTTCATCCGGTCGCAGCAAATAACAGAGCGTAGTGCTCATAGATTATGTGAATTGAAGCATCTGATTTTGTACGCTGAAATCAGATGTTTTTCATTTCCGGGACGGAAGCGGGATCAGCATGAGAATTAATAAATATATCAGCGAAACGGGTCTTTACTCGCGCAGAGAGACGAACCGGATGATCACCGCCGGGCGGATTTCTGTCAACGGAGAGGTTTGTGAACCGGGTGCCACCGTGGAGCCGGGAGACGTTGTAGCCATTGACGGACAGACCGTAACCCCCAGCAAGGAGAAACCTGTATATCTGGCACTCAATAAGCCTGTTGGGATCACTTGTACCGCTGCGCGGCAGGTGGAGGGCAATATTATAGATTTTGTCGGTTATCCCTCACGCATCTTTGCTGTCGGCCGTCTGGACAAACATTCCGAAGGTCTGATCCTGATGACCAATGACGGAGAAATCGTGAACACCATGATGCGTTCGGAGAATGGACACGAGAAGGAATACAGGGTAAGTGTGGATAAACCGGTGACTGAAACCTTCCTGCAGGACATGTCCTCCGGTGTCGCGATTCTGGGAACGGTGACCACACCCTGCGTGACCTATGCGGTTAGTGAATATGAGTTCGGAATCATTTTGACCCAAGGGCTGAACCTGCAAATTCGCCGCATGTGTAAAGAGCTGGGCTACAGAGTGCTTAGACTGGAGCGGATACGGATTATGAATATTAGTCTGAACGGACTGGAACGGGGACATTGGAGACATTTGGGCGAAGAGGAACTGGAGGAGCTTTTTTCCCGGTTGAACGGATAAGCAACAGCTGAATGCAGCCAATAAAATCCGCATCAGAACGCTACTCTCAGCGGGCTGTGCGGATTTTTGAAAATATAAGTATTTTTACGCTTCCACTTGAATCAGGGATCATCACGACAGTATCTTCGGTTCAAATTGCTTGTTATACAAATCCCTATAGACCCCGTCATTCTTCAGCAGCGAGTCATGTGTGCCTTCTTCGACGATCGTACCGGCCTTAACCACCAGAATCGTATCAGCAGCCATAATCGTGGACAGCCGATGAGCGATGACGAGACTGGTCTTGTTCAGAAGCAACACATGCATGGCCTGCTGAATGTAGTATTCCGACACCGTATCGAGCGAGGATGTGGCCTCGTCCATGATGATAATCGGCGGATTTTTGAGCAGCACCCTGGCAATGGAAATTCGCTGCTTTTCACCGCCGGACAGTTTGATGCCCCGGTTACCTACTACCGTATCATAACCCTCAGGCAATTCCATAATAAATTCATGAATATAAGCGGATCTGCAGGCATCCATGATCTCTGCTTCGCTGGCCTCTGGATTTGCGTACAGCAAATTTTCCTTGATCGTTCCGTTGAACAGATAGGTATCCTGCGTCACCAGACCAATCTGTGAGCGAAGCGAGTCCAGGGTGAAATCGCGGATATCCTTGCCGCCGATGGTGATCGCGCCGGAATCAAGCTCATAGAGGCGCGGGATGAGGTTCGTGATCGTTGTTTTGCCGGCACCGCTGGGCCCGACGAGTGCGGTTAGGGTTCCGGCAGCAGCAGTGAAGGAAATATGGCGGAGCGCCGGTTTATCCTGCTGATAAGCGAAGTTTACGTCACGGAATTCGATGTCCTTCCCGGAAGCGTTGATGTGCAGGGCAAGCGGAGAATCAACAATCTGTGGATCCATGTCAAAATAATCAAAGATCCGCTCGAAAAGCGCTGCGGAGCGTTTAATATCAACATACAAATTCGTCATTTGCAAGACCGGCCCGTACAGTCTGCCGAGTAAGGCGACAAAAGTGATGATTGTACCGACTGTTAGCTCACCTTGGATGAACAGATATCCGCCATACAAGTAGATCAGCAGCGGTCCAATGCTGGTAAAGGTGGAGAGGACCATCATGAACCAGCGCCCGGCCATTGATTGGCGGATTTGCAGGTTTGTAGCTTCTGCATTAATCGTTTTGAAATTTGAATATTCCGCTTCTTCTTTGGTGAACAGCTTCATTAACAAATAGCCGCTGATACTTAACGTTTCCTCAATGACTTCATTCTGTTCGGAGAATTTCTCCTGTGTCTTTTTAGCCAGCTTCCAGCTAAAATTGCCCATTTTGCGGGTAGGCAGTATGAATAGAGGAATAACAAAAATTCCAAGCAGCGTCAGCTTCCAGTTCATAATAAAGAGCGTCACCGCAGTGGTGGCAAGGATAAATAAATTGCTGGCAAAATTAACAATCGTGTTGCTGAACACACCTTGAATTCCCGAGATATCGCTAGTCATCCGGGTGATGACTTCCCCCTGTTTGACACTGGAGTAGAATTGCAGCGGCATCTGCTGGAGATGACTGTACATCTGGTTTTTCATATCATGGACGATATTTTGCGATATAAAAGAATTCAAATAATTTTGCAGCACTCCCAGCAGTCCCGAGACAACGGTTGCGCCTAGTGAAGCCAGGACCAGCAACAACAGCAGATGCAGATTTTTGTCCGGCAGCGCCTGGTCGATAATATGCTGGATCAGGATGGGCGGCAAAAGCCCCAGTACTGCAGAAACACATAATACGATCATAACCAGCAGCGTTTGCTTCCAGTAGGGAAGAAAATACTTAGAAATCCGCAGCAGAAGCTGCTTGGAAATCTTCGAATGCAGCTCATCATCATCAAATTTTAGCTTGCCATGCCCAGGCCCGCCACCAAATCCTGCTGCACCAAAACCTCTTGACATTACACATCACCAGCTTTGTGTGGAATTTTGTTGTTAAGTCTCTTGCTCCTGTGCCTGTGCCAGCTTGTCGAGTAGTTGTCTGTTCATCCGCAGGAGGGTGTCAATCTCTTCCCCGGAAAACTGCTCCAGTGCCGATCCCAGTACTTTATAGGAAAAAGCCTCCTCGTTATATCGCTTGCACAGCTCTTCTCCGGCAGGAGTAATATACAGTTTGGTTTCTCTGCGGTCCTGTTCGGAAATGACCCGGGTGACCAAATTTTTCTCTGCCAGAGCATCAATGTGAGTGCTTACCCGGCTCTTGGCAAAAACGAGCCGTTCGGTAACTTCCTTCTGTGATTGGCCCGGGTTGTCTTGAATGGAGTTCAGGATGCCGATCTGATGCACCGTCAGCCCCAGCTTTGCTGCACTTTGGTGTGCAAGCTTCTTGAGCTGGCGGGACACCGCGAAAAAGGAATGATAAACCTCACTCGTCTGCTGCGGATCAATCATATGTACGGACCCCCTTTGCTGAATATAGTTACGTTTGTGAACAGTTTACAAAGTAAACTAATAATACACCTGAAACAGCGGGATGTAAATGCTATAATTTACCTACCACTGTATAAAGGAGTAAAGCATGAACATTGACCAAAAAGGTTTTGAGGTAAAAGGCTTAAGCTACATCATCAGATCCGCCGACCCAGCAGATGCCGCGAAATTATCGCAATTAAGGCTGCAGATTGACGGCGAAACCGAAAACATGGACAGAGTTCAGGGTGAGGGGGTTATCGACACTTCAGGCTTTGAACAATTGATCGCCCGGGATACGGAAGATAACAGAAACTTATTTTTAGTGGCGGAAGCTGAAGGCGAAATTGTCGCATTTTCGAGATGTGAGGGGAATCATCTTACAAGATTCTCACATAAAGTGGAATTCGGAATCTGTGCAGCGCGGGAGTATTGGGGGTTTGGCATCGGGAAACATCTTTTGGAACAGTCGCTTGCTTGGGCGGACGCGAACGGAATCACTAAGATCATATTGTATGTATTGGAAACAAACGAAAAAGCGGTGCAGCTGTATAAAAGGTTCGGCTTTGAAATCGAAGGGGTCATCACGAAGGACCGGATTCTTTCTGACGGCAACTACTATAACACGATAGTTATGGGAAGGTTTAAGTTATAAGTTTCACCAATAAAAAAACGCAGAGCCGTCTGTTACGGTATCTGCGTTTTTTGTAATGGGCAGCTCTTTAAGTTAGCTTTACTCTATTCGAAAAAAATCGGGTGCAGTCATGTATACCGTATGATCTGCAACAAATTCTTTGCAGCTGCGCTAACGTCATACGCCCGGGCAATGGCTGAGATGACGGATACTCCATCGGCTCCGGCTCCGATAACCGGCTGGGCATTACCCGGCGTAATTCCGCCAATGCCGACCAGCGGGATGGTAAGGCCGCAGCGCCGCAGCTCTTCAATGACCCGGGTGCCTTGCACGGCCTCGGCATCGTCTTTGGAGGAGGTCGGGTAGACCGGGCCAACTCCAAGGTAGTCTGCGCCATCGGCGATGGCCTGCCGGGCTTCATGCTGTGTATGGGCAGAGACGCCGATGATCTTGTGATCACCTAGCCGCTGACGGATGGAGCGGGCCGGCTCATCCTCTTGTCCCACATGGACACCGTCGGCGTCAAGTGCGATTGCCAGTTCAATATCATCGTTCACGATGAAGGGGATACGATGCTCGCGGCATATCTGCTGAAGTTGTTTGGCCAGATTGAATGCTGCTGTTCCGGTCAGTGCCCCGGGGCCTTTTTCCCGGAACTGGAACAGCGTAATTCCGCCTTCAATGGCCTGTGTCAATGTGACTGCTGGTGAGATCCGGCAGTTGACACTGCCCATTATAAAGTATAGCTTTAGGAGCTTGCGCATGTCTTCGCTGTCGATTCTCTTCATCTCACATTTCCCCGCATTCTGTTGCCATAAGCAAAATGATTTGTCGGCCCATGTCCCGCTCCAATGCCAAGACAGTCTTCGATGGCCGCCTGGATAAAAGCTTTCGCGGTATGGACCGCTTCCTTAACGGTGTTGCCCTGTGCCAATCCGGCCGCCGCTGCCGCAGAGAAGGTGCAGCCCGTTCCATGGGTGTGCCGCGTGGAAATGCGCGGGCTTTCCAGATAGATAAACTCGTTTCCGTCATACAACAGATCGAGGACTCCGGTGGTTCCGTCATCATGGCCACCCTTTAGAACAACAAAGCGGGCGCCCATGGAATGGATGAGCACCGCCGCCCGTTCACGTTCCGCCAAGCCGGAAATCTTCATCCCGGTCAAGCTTTCTGCTTCCGGTATATTAGGTGTTGCCACCAGGGAGAGCGGCAGCAATTCGGTAATCAGCGCCTGCACGGCTTCCTGCTGCAGCAGCGGTGAACCGCCTTTAGCGATCATAACCGGGTCAACCACCAGCTTATCCCAGCCATACTGGCGTACCTTCCCGGCAACGGCGCGGATGATTTCACCGCTAAAAAGCATGCCGGTCTTGACCGCATCCGGCTGCAGATCGCTTCCGACGGAATCAAGCTGTGCGGTGACAGCTTCTGCTCCGAGCGGGTATACTCCTTGTACTCCGAGAGTATTCTGTGCAGTCACAGCGGTAAGTGCCGACATGCCGTACACGCCAAGCTCCTGGAAAGTTTTCAGATCGGCCTGGATGCCTGCACCGCCGCCGCTGTCGGAGCCGGCGATTGTCAGCGCTTTGAATACTTTTGTCATGTAGTCCACTCCTTTACCGCAAGACTTATAGTGTGAGCAGCTGTACCCGTGCTCTCTCCTTGTAGGTATCCGGAGTGACCAGGGCCAACTGGTTGAGGAATTCAATTTGGAAGGTGCCGGGGCCTTTAAAAGCTGTCCGTTCGGCTGCGATCTCGGCAGCGACACCATAGAAGGAGAGCGCCTCGGCAGCCGCTTCCAGCCATGACCCGCCGCTGACCGCCAGAAAAGCTCCGACTACGGCGCTGAGCAAGCAGCCTGTACCGGTAACTTTGGTCAGGATGGGATCACCGTTGCTGACGACGTAGGTGCTGATGCCGTCGGTAATTACATCATCTTTCCCGGTAATGATGACCACACATTCCAGCTTTCGTGCCGCTTTATTCGCCAAAGCGATGACATCGCCATCGCCCGCACCGGCGTCAACGCCCTTGATGGCCCAGCTTTCCCCGGCAACATGGGCCACCTCAGCAACATTACCGCGCAGGGCGGTAATGCGCAGCTCCTGGACCAGCTTATGCGTGACCTCAGTGCGGTAGGCGGTAGCACCGGCTCCAACCGGGTCCAGTACCAGCGGTACCTTATGGCGCCCAGCCGCTTGTCCGGCCAACACCATCGAGGTGATGGCATGCTCGTTCAGCGTGCCGATGTTAAGCACGACAGCTCCCGACATCGCGGCGATGTCCGCGACCTCCTCATGGGCATCGGCCATGAAGGGCGAAGCGCCCAGGGCCAACAGCCCGTTGGCGGTAAAGTTGGCCACCACAATGTTGGTGATGTTGTGCACGAGCGGATTGGCTTCACGTACTTTAGCTAAATAACTCATTATTAGTCCTCCTCAAAGTTTTGTTACAGCGCATGTCTGTTCTCATACATCTCATCCCTCTATGTGTTAGAGAGGTACATTCTATTGCACTTTCTACAGCAGTCGGCCCCTAAATCAGCCGCAAAACAGCTTCTATTGCACTCTATACAGCAGAATCTAGCAGAAAAGGGGCTTTTGCTCGGAAATGCAGAAATCTACTGCATGAAATACAGCAGAATGCGGATCACCGCAGAGAAATGAGCAATCTGCTGCACAAAATACACTCATCCAAAAAATGCACTTTAGAAATTAACCTAACACTGCTGATTCTAGATTCAGCCTACATACATCTAATAGAACAGCATTCACAGTTTCCAGATAACGCTGTTGCGTAAGCTTTTGAGTGAAAATAATGCACAAAAATAATGGTCCCGCTAACACTGGATTAGTCCCATAAAGAATGGTCCACGATATAAGTCCCATACGTAAGTCCCCATACGTAAGTCCAGTCTACATACATGAAACTCTAAACTTCGGCCCTTTGAACTTAGCTCCTACAGATTAACAAAAGCTTCCTTACTGTCCGTTTCTCCGCTCAACAGTCCGTTCTCGGATAGCCACGTATGCACGTTCTCCCAGGATTTCTCCTCCTGCTGTCCAAAAGGCAGTTTTCCTGCAACCATCAGCGGCAGAAGGATTTCCAGACTTTTTGTCTCGATTGCTTGGTCGAGCGGGGCGGTAGCATCTTCGTGTGCAAACAATATTTCAAGTGCCTGCTGAGGCTGCTCCTGTACGAATTGCTGTCCTTTGCGTGCCGCATTCATGAACTTCCGGTAGTCATCCTCCGAATCCAACAAGCCCTGTTCACTGGCAACAAGTACAAGCTCATAATAGTCCGGCACTCCGTAGTCCGTCGGATCGAATGAAGTGACGGGGTGGCCTTCTTTTTCCAATATCAATGCCTCATGATTTATAAATCCGCCGATAATGCCGTCTGCGCGTCCGGTAGAAAGGGCAGGAATAAGATCGAATCCAACATCAATCAGGTTCAGTGAAGCCGGATCGCCTCCGTCGTATTTGACCATTGTCCGGAGCATCGCTTCATACAGGGGAATGGAGGAGTATCCGGCATTTTTGCCTGTGAGTTTTTTCGGGCCGGTTATCGCGCTCTCTGCGGGGACCAGAAGATGATTGAGCGGATGCCTTACGAGCGCTGCGACAGATTTTACAGGTATTCCTTCACTGCGCGCCATTAGTACCTGTGGTTGGTAGCTGAGAGCCAGATCAGCTTTGCCTGCGGCTACAAGCTTCAAAGCATCATTGCTGTCCGCCGGCATTTGAATGTCCACCTCCAGCCCTTCTTCGGCAAAATAGCCATTCTGCTGAGCGGCATACAGGAAGGAATGAACTGCGTTCGGATACCAGTCGAGCATTATAGTCAGCTTGTGCGGATTGCCGCTGGAATTCTCTGAAGAAGCGGCGGAGGTATCCGGGTCTTTTGCGCTGGCGCAGCCGCTTAAGAGGGTAAGCAGGCATAACAACAATAAGTATGGAATAAGGCGGTGTGTTTTCTTATGTGTGGAATGATTGCGATACAGCTCAGGATGGGTCATCGGTAAAATCCTCTTTTCTGCAAAATGAGTTTTTCGAGCACAGCGATACTGAGAAACAAGGCTACACCCAAAACGGACAGCAGCAATACGGCGGCGAACATTTCTGCACTTTGCAGATTGCCGGCCATCCGGCGGCTGAAATAACCAAGCCCCCGGCTGCCGCCCAGCCATTCCCCGATCGTCGCTCCGATCACACAGTAGACGATGGACAGCTTAAGTCCGGAGAAAAAGGAGGGCAGTGCCAGCGGAATCTGCGTCTTACGCAATATCTGCCAACGGTTTGCCCCAAGCGTCAGGAGCAGGTCTCTGTACAGGCTGCCGCTTTGCCGCAGGCCGTCATAGACGGCTACCACAACCGGGAAAAAGGCAGTCAGAAAGACGACAGCAACCTTGCCCCACAGGGTATAGCCGAACCACATAATAAAAATAGGTGAGAGCGCGATCAGCGGAATGGTCTGGCTGATAATCAGCATGGGATAAAGTGCTTTGGCGAGCGGAGCGAACATATGCATGCCGGTACCCAGCAGTGTTCCGCAAACAACCGAGAGGGCAAACCCGATCAGTGACTCCTGCAACGTGGCGGGCAAATGCTCTCCGAACAGCAGTCCCCGCTTTTCAATCAGCGCTGTCCAAATTGCACTTGGCGCCGGGAGAATAAATGAAGGGATCATGTTCAGCTGTGCTGTGAGCTCCCATGCCGCAATAAGCAGCACCACAAGCAGTAGAAAGGGGCCATAAGTCCGCAGCTGTTTCTTATACCATAGAGCTCTCATGCAATCTACTCTCCAAATCCTCCCGCAGGGCAACAAACTGCGGTTCATAATTCATTTTGTAATGTCTGGGTCTCGGCAAAGTGACGATTAGCTCCTGCAGCCCGCCGTCAGAGCCGCCGGTCATCAAATAAATCCGGTCGCTGAGCAGCAGCGCTTCTTCAAGATCATGAGTGATGAACAGAACGGACTTATCCAGCCCGCCCCACAGCTCCAGCAGCCAGCGGTGCATCTCCCGTTTGGTGATCGCGTCCAGCGCTCCAAACGGCTCGTCAAGCAGCAGCAGTTCGTTGCCTGCAGCTAGTGTGCGCAGCAGAGCGACCCGCTGGCGCATCCCGCCGGACAGCTCCTGCGGATAAGCATTTTCCTTGCCGGAAAGGCCAAAGCCGTCCAGCATTCCGCGGATCCGGGCGAGTACCTCGTGCCGGCTAGAGTCCTGCTTAAGCTCCCATGGAAGCAGGCAATTGTCCAGCACGGTCCTCCAAGGCAGCAGCAGGTCCTGCTGCGGCATATAAGCGATCTGTCCAAGCCGCGAGCGTGTCGAAGGAGAGGAGCGTCCATGTACGGTTATTTCACCGCCGGACGGCTCTAGCAGGCCGGCAATGATTTTGAACAGTGTGCTTTTCCCGCAGCCGCTGGCTCCAACAACGGAAATGAATTCGCCTTGGCGGACGGTCATTGAAAGACCGGAGAATACCGGATTCCTAGTCGCTGCAAACGAATAAGCCAGGTTGGTTATAGTGAGCATATTGGGATGTGGAAACCTCCTGGGGGCGTAGTTTGTTTAACGTTACTTGCCTGATCGGCGGCAACAGCAAACACAAGAAAGACCCATTCATTTCCGGAGGAAATAAATGGGTCTGAACGTCACAGTCAGTTAGCTTAATGCGGCTCCGCTGAACAATTCTGCTCCACTTCCCTCCGCTGGTATGATCCAGATCAGGTTCCAAGGGTCCGGAGCTTAAAGCTCCGTCTCAGTCGGCCGACTCCCCTAGTGAAAAAACAGGTCAATATTGAATTTGCAATTGCTAATTAATATACCATATCCCGGCAGTTTGTAAAGAGAAGCAGTCGCTTACATTGCTGCAGTCCGGTTGTGAACAGTATGAGCATACCGGCGGGAATCGCCTCTTTGCCGGAGCTGTACCGTTTCGGCTGGCATAAGTAGAGGTCTGACTAAAGATGCAAAAAACTTGATGAAGCAGCGGTGCTTTTGGGCAAGATAAGCAAGTGTCCATGCAGTGAAAAATAGAGGGATTTTGAAAGGGGTTCATGTGATGAAGAAGCTTAGTCTGACTATCCTGCTGCTGCTAACTCTGCTGCCGGCAGGGGCATGCGGCAATAATAACAATACAGCGCCTGCGGCTACTGCTGCGCCCACAGAAAAAGCGGCGGCTCCGGCCGGGCAGAACTCACTGGAAGCTGTTAAAGCAAGTGGCAAGCTGCGTATTGGTACGGAGGGGACATATGCTCCGTTTACTTTTCATGATGCAGAGGGCAAGCTTACCGGTTTTGATGTGGAGATTGCGAAGGAGATTACGAAACGGCTGGGGGTGGAACCCGAATTTATAGAAACCCAATGGGATGGCCTGTTTGCCGGCATGGATGCCAAACGTTTTGATACGATATTCAACGAGGTTTCGATCACGGATGAACGCAAGGTGAAATATGATTTCTCTGAGCCGTATATCGTCTCCAAGGGCGCGCTGATCGTGCGCGAGGATAACCAGAATATTACA
This sequence comes from Paenibacillus sp. FSL H3-0321, assembly GCF_038002865.1. Classification (NCBI taxonomy): domain Bacteria; kingdom Bacillati; phylum Bacillota; class Bacilli; order Caryophanales; family Paenibacillaceae; genus Paenibacillus; species Paenibacillus sp. FSL H3-0321. Next base: position 7,573,922 of record NZ_JBBODH010000001.1, read on the forward strand.
GCCTTCGCGGATCTTAAAGGTAAGAAGGCAGGTCAATCGCTGACCAGCAACCTGTCCGATATCGCCCGGGAGAACGGTGCAGAGATCGTCGCTGTGGATGGCTTCAACCAGGCCATAGACCTGCTGACCTCGGGCCGGATTGATGCGACCGTAAATGACGGCTTGTCCTATCTCGACTTAAAGAAGCAAAAACCAGATGCAAAGATCAAACAGGTGGATGAAACGGCCGAGGGATCGAAAAGTGCGGCAGTTTTCCTCAAAGGAAACGAAGAGCTGGTTAATGCCGTCAGCGATGCACTGGCTGAAATGAAGAGCGATGGAACCTATCTGAAAATATCGGAGAAATACTTTGGGGCGGATGTGTCCAAATAATAAATGGAGCTGGCGCGAAGATGCAGCCGAGTGTCCAAAAAGGATGTCTGAACGATGGATGACCGGAAAATTGGGATTTTCATGGATTCACTGCTGCCCCTGTTTAAAGCGGGGGTGGCTTATACCCTTCCGCTGGCGCTTGTTTCCTTTGCGCTTGGATTGCTGCTGGCTGTTCTTACCGCGCTGTTCCGTCTCTCCTCATGGAGAATCCCGAAGCTGATCGCCCGGTTCTACGTCTGGGTAATCCGCGGGACACCGCTGCTGGTGCAGCTCTTTATTATCTTTTATGGACTTCCGGCGGCAGGGATTGTGCTGGATCCTTTTATTGCCGCTGTAATCGGTTTTACACTCAGTGTTGGAGCCTATTCTTCGGAAATTGTCCGGGCAGCCATCCTGTCCATACATAAAGGCCAATGGGAAGCTGCCTTTTCCGTCGGAATGAGCCGGGGGCAGGCACTGCGGCGGATTATTCTGCCTCAGGCGGCGCGTGTATCGGTTCCGCCCTTGTCGAACTCTTTTATCAGTCTCGTAAAGGACACCTCCCTGGCGGCAAGCATTACGTACGTTGAGATGTTCAAAACAGCGCAGCAGATCACGGCGACCACCTACGAACCGCTGCTGCTCTATAGTGAGGCTGCATTATTCTACCTGCTGTTCTGCTCCGTACTGTCCGCGCTGCAAAATGTCCTGGAACAGCGGTTTGACCGTTATTCGGCGAGATAAGGAGGAAAGCACTTGATTGAAATTCGCGGCCTGCATAAATCCTTCGGTTCGCTACAGGTGTTAAAAGGTATCGACCTCAGCATGGAGCATGGCAAGGTTCTGGTGATTATCGGGCCCTCCGGCTCCGGCAAAACAACGCTGCTTCGCTGCTTTAATCTGCTGGAAATACCAGATCAGGGCAGCCTGTCGCTGGGGGAATTAAACCTTGAATTTACGCAAAACAGGAAAATTCCGCATAAGACACTGATGGCCCTGCGCCAAAAAACAGGGATGGTCTTTCAGTCCTACAACCTGTTTCCGCATATGACTGCGCTTGGCAATGTAATGGAGGGGCAGGTTACTGTACAGAAACGCAGCAAGGAGGAAGCTAAGCAGCGGGGGTTAGAGCTGCTGGCCAAGGTAGGCCTCAGTGATAAAGCGGAGGCTTACCCTCATCAGCTGTCCGGCGGCCAGCAGCAGCGTGTGGCTATTGCCCGGGCGATGGCGGTCGATCCCGAAGTGCTGCTGTTCGATGAGCCCACTTCAGCGCTCGATCCTGAACTGGTGGGCGAGGTGCTGAAGGTCATCAAGCAGCTTGCGGCTGAAGGCATGACAATGGTGATCGTCACCCATGAGATGAGGTTTGCTGCCGATGTGGCCGACCGGATCATCCTGATGGACAACGGTGTGATCCTGGAACAGGGAACTCCGCAGCAGGTACTGGAGCAGACGGAGAATCCGCGGGCCCTGCAGTTTCTGAACCGGCTGAGCGGCGATGATTTGTGAGTCGCAGTGTATCCAAGCTGCGTGGAACAAGTAAAGGCAGTCCAGGGGGAGACCCGGACTGCCTTTACTTGTATTTAGTTCATCTCATGATGCGCGGGGAAGCGCCTGAAATGCGGTCAATAGTATTTAGTTCTGTGTGGATGCATCATTGACTGAATTCAGATACTCCAGTGCATTGTACAGCATAACAGCCGCTTCGGCGCGGGTGAGCTCGCTTTTCGGATTAAACTTGCCATTTGCATCAAGCGTGTTGATCTTGTATTTCAGCGAACGCTGTATACTGCCTTGGTAGGAAGGCTCCAGTGCAGCTTCGTCAGCGATATCTACAGGAACAATATTGATCAGTGGCAGATTGCCAACCTTCTCCACGCCCTGAACGAGCAGGTTGGTAAACATCTCCTTAGTAATTAGCTTGGAAGGATCGATATCTGCAGGAATATCAACGTCGTTGTAATGGGCGTTGACGAATGCTTCCGCATACCAGGTTTTATCTTTTACCTTGGAGAATATAGCGCTGGCCAGAGGTGCCTTGTTGAAATCAATGGCAGCCAGACTGAGTTGAAGTCCACCAGTGATAAACTGCACGCCTTGTGCTGTGGTCACTTTGGCGCCGGGCAGAAACTGGGTATCGGAGATGCCTTTTATGAGACCTTGTTCCTTCAGGGAGTTGATCTTGGACTTTCCGGATACGTTGTCAATATCTTTAAAGCTGCTGCCAGCAGCAAACATCTGTCCTCCCAGCGAGAAGGAGAGAAGTGATACGGTTGTTATCATTGCAAAAGCACTTTTTTTCAGTTTCATGGAGATTCCACCTCTATAGTAGGGTAGGCCGCTTGGCCATTATCAACTCCTTTGACGTTATTGTTGGGGAGAAGGTTGCAGACAATTTAATTTTAAATGGCTGTGTCTGCGTTTTCACATCACTTCCTGAAACATCAGGTTGCGGTAAGGATACTTGCTGAGGCTGCTCTTGAACAATAGAGCGGCACCATACTCCTCTATCGTGACGGATTTCAGTGAACTTGCTTTAACGAATCTGCGAACCAGCTTGTTAACGGCGGTCCTGTCGTTGCGCCGGATTGCGGCGGCAAAGCTTTCGGCATAACTGCGGCTTCTGGCCAGCTTCCGGTAAAACGGGAGTACAGCTGCGGCAATCCTGCGGTGCATCCTTGCATTAAAAGTAAATTGTACGGTACCCGGCGGGATCGTCGTCCCATTTGTATAGAAGGATACCGGCAGCGGAAAGGGGAAGGAAATAAAGTAGCCGATGCCGTTTGTGCCGTAATTCTCCACAGAAGCCAGAGTAGGAATCTTTGCGAGCAGTTTGCCCATAAGACTAAGGTCTGCGTTAACGATGGCGCTTGACCATTGCGCGGCAAAGCTGCCGCTTCCGGCTATCTTCCGGTAGAACGGCAGCATGGCCGCAGCAACTTTGCGCAGAATGGAGCCAGTCACAAGGGGTCTTGCTGTAGGTGCGATTGCATTTGCCATCCGGACCCTCCTCATATCAATAAAATAATCCCTCAATATAAGGTATGGAAGCCGGGCCTATTTCGGATTGGGCAGACGTTTAATCTACAGGAATATAAATAGTTATTCGCATATTATCGGGATACGATGACTTCAACACATCCGTAATTTCAAAGTCCGGCCCCTCCCGCCGTTCATAATTGGTGTTCGGCAGCCAGGTTCCGTAGATATAGTCTCGGGTTGACTGGGTCAACCCGGCTGGGCCATGGGCCTTGAACATGGCATAGTTTCCTGCCGGGATATCGAATTGGACATAAGCTTCCGCTGGAACTTCCGCTGTATCCGCTACCGCTTCACCGATGATAAATGAGAAGTCTCCGTTCTCCTGATAGTGGCAGGCGATGCCGTAGGACATCCCCGGTGACTGTTTTTCCGGAATAGCCATGAACCGCCCGTTTCTTCCAAAGTCATCATAGAATCCGGGAATATCCTTGTAATGCGCGTCTTCATTTAGATTCGTTTTGTACTCTACGCCGATAATCTTTGTTCTTTCCCAGTGGATCAGAGTTGGTTTGTCCATTTCGTGTACATCTCCTTTGGTTTTTTTTTGGAGTTCCAGAAAATTGATGACAGGCTGTCCTTGGATAACGTCTGCAGTTTTGCGGTATTTACCGGGCGTCAGGCCGGTAAAGCTTTGAAAAGCCCGGGTGAACGCTTCCTGGGACTGGTACTGAAGACACAGGGCGATTTGCAGTATGCTTTCGTTGCTTCCACGCAGGCGGTTAGCCGCCTCGGACAATCTTCGTTTGCGAATGTACTCGTTGACAGTGAAGCCGGAAATCGCCAGGAACATCCTCTGGAAATGAAATGCCGAGAAATAAGCCCGGGCGGCAATCTCCGCAATCCGCAGTTCCTCCTGCAGATGTTCTTCAATGTAGTCGAGCGACTGCTGGATTCTGAAGTAATAGTCCATCGGCGTCATTCCTTTGCGCGTTAATTACAGCTTTAATTATGCGGGATATGTTGAAATGTTTTTTGATTCATTGTGCGGAAATTCGGCGGGTGATGTTATAATCATGTCATAGACTTTTCATTTATGGTCAATTTTGTTATGCTTATATCGTAACGATTACTAATTATAAGTACAAGATATAAGGAAATTCTTGCGGAAAGGCGGGAGAAGCCATGAACCCAATTGCGAATATCAGCCAACAGTTTGCTGCGCAAAACTATAAATTGACGCCCCAGCGTGAGGCTATCGTGAAGGTGCTGCTTGATAATGAGGAAGAGCATTTAAGTGTGGAAGAGGTATACATGCGTGTGAAAACCAGTTATCCTCATTTGGGGCTGGCAACGGTATACCGGACTTTGGAGCTGCTATGTGAGCTGCATATTGTAGAAAAAATGAATTTCGGCGATGGCGTGGCCCGTTATGATCTGCGGGATGATCATGCCCACATGCATCATCATCTGATCTGCAATGTGTGCGGAAGGCTGGAAGAAATCAAGGAAGACTGGCTGCTGGAGCTGGAAAGACGGCTGGAAGTGGAGTACGGATTTAAAGTCACCGATCACAGGCTCGACTTCAAAGGCACTTACAAGACATGCAAGCAGAACGGCTGCAAGGCGGACAAGCAAAAACAGGCGGTATCCTAAGGCTCCTGTAGATTAATATTGGGCTTAAAAAAGACACAGAGCTCTGGCAGCCTGCGTCTTTAGGTGTATCATACTTTGGAAATATATACTTATAATGGTTATTTCTCTACAGTGCCTTTAGCCTGCTTGGGCCAGAAAGTGTAGCTAAAACTTATAAGGGCATCAATCCCTACAATAATTGCCCAGACTTTTAACGTTTCGAACAGATTCTCTGTTCGAGAAGAATCACCAGTCACAACAATCATACCGTACATCACAAGTGCGCCAATGGCAAAAGCGAGCAGATGAAGCAGCCAGCCGATTCTTTCATTGCGTGCATGTGCTGTGCCGTGTTTTGGCTTGGGAGCAGGTTTTGGACCTCCGGCAAAACGGTAAGCAAACCGTTCATCCGCCCATTTGATCATCCGGTGGCCCCATGCGATGGATACACCGATATAAATGGCGGAAAGACTATGCATGAATGTGGCTTCCGCGCCATTTCTCAGGTCAATTACCGCAACGGCGATGAGCACCAGATCAATCAGCGGAGTGCAGAACAGCAATATGGCTCCTATCTGCTTCTTGCGGAGGATATAACGGAAGGTCAGCCCCGCCAGGACAAACACCCAAAAGGCGATCTCACAGCCAATAATAAATAACGCCATTTTCGTATTTTCCTCCTAAATAGTACAAGTGTATTAAATCAATTGCTGTAAGTTTAGCATGGATGACCTTATAAATTCAACTATGATATAATTGCCTTATGCCAAAAATAGTGAATCATGAGGAACGGCGCCAACAGTTAGCCGAGGCCGCCTGGCGAATTATCCGCCGGGAAGGGATGGAGGCAGTCTCCGTCAGGAGTGTAGCGAGCGAGGCCGACATGTCTCTGGGATCGCTGCGCCATTATTTTGCCACCCAATCAGAATTGCTTGCCTTCTCCATGAAGATGGTGTCGGATCGGGTCAACGCGCGTATGGAAGCTATGGAATTTACGGATCATCCACTGCAGGACATCGAGCGGTTTATCCGTGAGCTGATGCCGCTGGATGAAGAACGGAGTGTGGAGGCCGAAGTCTGGCTGGCATTTTCCGTAAAGGCTGTTACAGACCCTGAGTTGCAGGTGCTGAAACAGGAGGTACATAACGCTATGTATGATGGCTTTAACCAAGCCATTGAATATCTCGCGGCCCGGGGATTGCTTAAGGAGGGATTGGACCTGAGGGCCGAAGCCATGGCGCTGCATGCCTTGGTGGACGGGCTGGTGCTGCATCATATCAGCCAGCCGGAGCAAGTAACCCAGAAAGACCTCAGCACGCTTGTAACCTACCAATTGCGGGGTCTGCTTCAATAACACAAACAAGCTGCCTTGAAATTATGGCAGCTTGTTTGTGTTATTATTTCTCAGGCTTAAGGCCGGTTTGGCACAAACGATTTGATCCATGTTCCGAAGCTTCCCGGATTGCGGGTCTGCACCAGCACCACGCCCTCACCGCGGAATCTGCAGACCAGAGCTTCACCGCTGGTCAAGCTGTTCAGCCAGCCGGAGGCGGCTTTTTCCACCTTGTAGTCCATATAATCCGGCCAAGCCACCAGGTGCCCGTTGTCGATAATTACTTCCTCGCCAGGGGCGAGGTTAATCGCATGAATCGCCCCGAAGGAGGAGAGGAACACCGTTCCGCTGCCGCTGATTTCTATGATGAAGAATCCTTCGCCGGAGAACAGGCCGCGGGTCAGGTTCTGCATTTTGGTGTTGACCTGAATACCATGGGTTCCCGCGAGGAAGCCGTCCTTCTGAACATACAGCTTGTACGACCCGTCAAGCTCAATCGCCTGGATATCGCCGATTGCACCGGGGGAGAGCAACACTTCGCTTTGACCCCGTGTGGCTGTAAGCTCCTGGAAGAAGAATTTTTCCCCGCTCAGCATCCGGCCGAGTCCGCGCATCAAACCGCCGTCTACCGTACCTCTGATCTCAACATTCGGCGACATGGCGACCATCGCGCCCATTTCCGCCTTGACACTTTCACCCGGGCTCAAATGCACCTTGAGCATGGCAAAAGCGCCATCATACAATACATCATATTTCATTGATTTCTCCTCCGATTCTGCCTAGCTTTTATAACGGAATTCCTGTAAAACAAGGATACTGTATTATACCATTATCTGGTCTGCAAGCTTCTAGATTTAAGCGGGTACCAGATTTTTATAATTAACTATACCGGGAAATCAGGTTGTGAATATGTTAAAATTAAAGTATCGGCAGACGGCTTGCCGGTCATAACGATACAAAAGGAGTGTTGCTGCAATGGCACGTACGAAAACACAAAAAGCTTTGCTCAAGGCAGAGCGCGCCGGAACATGGTGCGCCGCAAGAAACCGGAGAACAAATGATGACTACAGTGCAATCTCCCAGCATGTACGTCTTACTCCCAGCAAACAACAGCAATTGAATAAGATCAAACACAAGGAGCAGATCTCTCGGGATGGTGCTCCTTTGCAATTATACGGGGCCTCATCATTTAAGTCTGTGCCCTGCTGTGTATCCGGTACTGTTTTGGCGACATGCCAAACCGGCTGCGGAACACGCGGTGAAAGTAAGTATAGTTGGCAAAACCGCAGGTTTCGGAGACATGCTCCAGCGGCATCGGACTGAAGGTGATCCGTTCCCGAGCCATTTCCAGCCGGACGTCATTTACATATTTCACTATGCTGGTGCCAAAAGCTTCTTTAAAGAGATGCACCGCGCGGGAGACAGAAATGTCGACGTGGCTGGCCACATCCTCGAGCCGAAAAGAAATAGCGGCATGTTCCTCCACATATTGCTTCATCCGGTAGGCAAGATAACCTTTAGGTGAGATCACCGGCTGTTCGGTCATCAGTCTATCAATCTCCATACATAAAATCTGCAGATAACATGCTGAAATCTCTGGTGAGGAGTCGGAGAGCCTGCGCTGCTCCAGCACAAGCTGGCGGAATAAGCCGAGAAAATAATCGCTGCGCGGCAAGCGGAGGAGGGCAGGACGCTGTGTGCGTGTCCACCATTCCTCGATCCAGGGGCCGCCGCAAAAAATATGGTAATCCCCGCTTTCAATCCGCGGTTTGCCAACAGGGTAGTTCTCTTTGTCGATGCTTAAATAGTAAGGATCATCCGGGGCGAAGAGCATGAGGTCTCCGGTCTCCACTGTGGAGATGACACCGTCAATCCGCGTCCGGCTGCGCCCCTCCGTCTGCAATCGCAGGAGATAATTCTGGAGGCCTTCATTGAGTGACGAATGGAAAGGCTTGCGGTGAAAAGAGAATCCCGCGGAAAATACGTGGCAGGCAGCAGCAGATGTCATGAGTCCTCCTGGGTTGTTGAAATGATAAGCAGATTGTTCATGTTTTAATCATATTATTCATTTTATTATATACGCTTTCATATTACCATGTAGCTAAGCAAAAACATATAAATGATGCGAAGGAGGCTGTATGGCGGCTCTGGAAGCTACATAAGCAGGCGTGGGGTTCAGAAGGCGCAGGAAATAGATATAAAGGACATTTTGTATAACAGCCCTTTTGTTCAGGTGATTTCCATAGTGTGGCCGAAGCGGGTACGCCGTTTTGAATAACGCAAGTTAACTCTACATCGACTAGGAGTGAGGAAAGAATGCTGAAGATTGGATTACAGTTGTATACACTGAGAGCAGAGCTGGAGCAGGATTTCGAAGGAACGCTGCGCAAGGTGGCTGAGCTGGGATATGCGGGAGTGGAATTTTACGACTTTTTCGGCCGGACAGCAGAGGAAGTAAAGGGACTGCTTCAGGAAACGGGATTGGTTGCTCTCGGAGCACATCGTCCATATGATGCCATGCTGAACGATACGGAGCAGGAAATCAGCTTTAATCTTGAGATCGGCAACCGGAACCTGATTGTGCCTTTCTTGACTGAGGAACAGCGTAACTGGGAAGAGGTTGTTGCTAATTTCCGCATAATCGGAGAGAAGTGCAAAGCAAGAGGAGCGGTTTTTGCTTATCATAATCATGATTTTGAATTCACGGAGCATTTTGGAGAGCGCACCGCATTTGACGGTATCTTCGAAGAGGTTCCTGCTGAGCTGCTTCAGGTGGAAATGGACACCTGCTGGGTGTACTACGGCGGTTATGACCCTGCTCAGTATATTCACAAATATGCCGGCCGTTTGCCGCTTATCCACTTAAAGGATATGAAGAAGCTCGAAGATGGCTCGGCAGAGACTGTTGTATTGGGCGAAGGTGAAGTGAAGCTTACCGCGATTCTGGAGGCTGCTGATGCGGCTGGAGTGGAATGGGCTGTAGTGGAACAGGATTATTGCAGCCGTCCGGCGCTGGAAAGTGTTGCGGACAGTATGAAATGGGTTAGAGGCTATGCCAATCAAGGGGGAAAAGTTCATGTCTAACAAACTTAAAATTGCTATTATCGGTTGCGGTGGTATCGCAAACGGCAAACATATGCCAAGCCTATCCCGTCAACAGAATGCTGAAATGGTAGCATTCTGCGATATCGTGGAAGAACGTGCCCAGGAGGCCGCCAAAATCTATGGTGCCGAAGGTGCAGTTGTCTATACGGATTTCCGTGAGTTGCTTGCAGCGGGCGGATTTGATATCGTGCATGTATGTACACCCAATGACAGCCACTCCGAAATTACGGTTGCGGCGCTGGAAGCCGGCAACCATGTCATGTGCGAAAAGCCGATGGCGAAGACAACGGCGCAGGCGCAGGACATGCTGGAAGCTGCCCGCCGCACCGGCAAGAAGCTGTCAATCGCGTATCAGAACCGCTTCCGTGCAGATAGTGAATACCTGAAGGGAATGTGCGAAAGCGGGGAGCTGGGCGATATTTATTATGGCCGTGCCATTGCGCTGCGCCGCCGCGCCGTTCCGACCTGGGGGGTATTTCTGGATGAAGAGAAGCAGGGCGGAGGCCCGCTGATAGATATCGGAACGCATGCTCTGGATCTGACTCTCTGGCTGATGGACAACTATAAACCTCGTGTAGTGGTCGGTTCTACCTTCCACAAGCTGGGTCAGCGTAAAAATGCCGCAAATGCGTTCGGTCCATGGGATCCTGAACAATTTAAGGTTGAAGACTCCGCCTTCGGCTTTATTACAATGGAGAACGGGGCGACCATCGTGCTGGAATCAAGCTGGGCACTGAATGTCGCTGAATTCGGTGAAGCGAAGACGCTGCTTGCAGGCACCGAAGGCGGTGCGGATATGAAAGACGGCCTGCGCATTAACGGAGAGCGCGCCGGACGCCTGTATGAAACGAAGGTGGACCTGTCTTCCGGCGGCGTTGCTTTCTACAGCGGGTCTGCAGAGACCGAGGCTGACCGCGAAGCCCGCTTGTGGCTTGAGGCGGTTATTGAAGACAAGGACCCGGTCGTCAAGCCTGAACAAGCGTTTGTCGTGACGCAGATTCTGGAAGCTGTTTATGAATCCGCACGCACTGGACGTGCAGTCTATTTTGACGGAAGTTCTGACAACTAAGAGAATTTAACACGGATACAATAAGAAAAGCAGGAGTGGAATCCATGAGTTCAAACAAACATTCTGTGGTTATTGTCGGCTATGGTGGAATGGGAAGTTATCATGCACAATTGATCGGTGAGAATGAGCGCTTGGAAGTCGCAGGTACGTTCGACTTACTGGAAGTACGGCGCGAAGCGTCAGTAGAAGCAGGTTACAAAGCTTATGCCAGCTATGAGGAAGTGCTTGCTGACCCGGTTGTCGAGGTGGTTCTGATTGCAACCCCGAACGATGTCCATAAAGAAATAGCCATCCGTGCGCTCCAAGCCGGCAAGCATGTCGTCTGTGAGAAGCCGGTAGCCATGTCCTCTGCTGAGTTTAAGGAGATGACTGCGGCGGCCGATGGAGCCGGACGCGTGCTGATGGTTCATCAGAACAGACGCTGGGATGAGGATTTTCGCGTGATCAAGCAAATGTACGAGACGGAAACGATTGGAGCACTGTTCCAGATTGAGTCCCGCGTACATGGAGCCAATGGCATTCCCGGCGACTGGCGCCATGTGAAGGAGCAGGGTGGCGGTATGTTGCTCGACTGGGGCGTACATCTGCTGGACCAGTTGCTGTTTATGATCGACAGTAAAGTGATCAGCGTGACCAGCACGCTGAGCTATATTCTCGGCAATGATGTCGATGACGGATTTGAAGCGGTGCTGCAATTCGCAAATGGCATCAAGGCGATCGTTGAGGTCGGCACGACCAACTTCATCACATTGCCAAGATGGTATGTGAAAGGGATTGAAGGTTCAGCAGTAATCGAAGACTGGTCGCTGACCGGAAGAATTGTTACCCGCAACAGTGAAAGTGAACACCGGGAGCCCACGCCGATCCGTGCCGGTGTCGGCTTGACCAAGACGATGGCACCGCCTTCGGAAGGCTCGACCATTACCGAAGCGCTGCCGCCGGCAGCAGAGCTTGCGGACGGTTTCTACAACAATTTTGTCGCTGTAATTGAAGGTACGGCTGAGCCTATCGTCAAGAATGCGGAAGTGCTGCGTGTGCAGAATCTGATTGAAGCGATTTTTGAGGCTGCGGAGAGCAATGAAATTATTAAGGATTTTGATATCTACGGGGTTTAAATAACGAACATGACTTATTATCTATGGGAGGCGTCAGGGCAATGAAACTTGGTGTATTTATGGTGCTTTTCGGCGGTCGCAAGCTTGAGGATGCGCTGGATTATGTAGTTTCCAAAGGACTTAAGGCAGTGGAGATCGGCACCGGCGGCAACCCGGGCAACAGCCATTGTGATCCGAAGCTGCTGCTTGAGAATGAAACGGCGCTGAAGGAATTTAAGCATGCGGTGGAGTCTCGCGGCCTGATGATCAGTGCGTTAAGCTGCCACGGCAATCCGCTGCATCCGCAGAAAGAGCTGGCACGCAAGGACCACGAAGATTTCGTGAACTCTGTTAAACTGGCGCAAAAACTCGGGGTTCAGGTGGTAAACACCTTCTCGGGCTGCCCGGGCGACCATGAGGATGCCAAATACCCCAACTGGCCGGTTGCTCCATGGCCGAACGATTATCAGGAAATTCTGGCTTGGCAGTGGGAGAATAAAGTTATTCCTTACTGGAAGGAAATGGGTGCGTTCGCAACACAGCATGACGTCAAGATTGGCTTGGAGCTGCACGGAGGGTTTTCCGTGCATACGCCAGCGACATTGCTGCGCCTGAGAGAAGCTGCAGGTGAAGCTATCGGAGCCAACCTTGATCCCAGCCATATGTGGTGGCAAGGCATTGATCCGGTGCAGGCCATTCATATTCTCGGCCGTCAGGGCGCGATTCATCACTTCCACGCCAAGGATACCGTGATTGATCCGGTAAATGTGAATATGTACGGATTGACCGATATGCAGTCGTATACCAATATGCTTGACCGTGCTTGGCAATTCCGTTCAGTCGGTTATGGACATGACGTGAAGGTCTGGGCAGATATCATCAGTGCCCTTCGCTTGGTTGGTTATGATTATGTAGTCAGTATCGAACACGAAGATGGACTGATGTCCATCGAAGAAGGGTTCTCCAAAGCGGTAGACAATCTTCGTCAAGTGCTGATTGAAGAGCCGCTTGCTGATATGTGGTGGGTGTAAATACTATGGATAGCTTCACTAAAGTCAAATTGGATGACGGGCAGCTGGCACTGCTGGTAGAGACGGCTTTCGGCAAAGATGCTGGGATTGTCTCTTGTTCGGAGCTGACCGGGGGGTTTTTTAATACGGCTTATGATCTTGAATTAAGCGATGGCCAGACTGTGATTCTGAAGATCGCTCCTGCAGATGAGACGGAAACGTTAAGCTATGAGAAGGATATTATGCGGGCAGAAGTAGAAGCCCTACAGCTGGTCAAGACAGCCGGTGGTATTCCTGTGCCAGCCGTATACAGTTATGACGAAAGCCTGCAGCTAATTCCATCTCCCTATTTTTTCATGGAGAAGATTGAAGGGCAGCCCTACAGTGAAGTGAAAGATACTTTGTCCATCGAACAAAGAGCCTCCATCGAGCAGGAGCTGGGACGGTATCAGCGGTTGATTAACGAGATTAAGGGACCGCAGTTTGGCCTGTTCGGACAGATGCCGGAAGGAATGGTAGCCTCATGGCGGGAGAGCTTCACCTCGCTGATGAATAACCTGCTTGCTGATGCCGCCAGACTGGAAGCCAAATTACCGGCGTCCCACGATGAAATTAAACGGGTGCTGGAGCAATATTATCCCGCCCTTGATGAGGTAACCGAACCCCGGCTTGTGCATTGGGATTTGTGGAATGGCAATCTGTTTGTGAAGGATGGAGTTATTGTCTCCATAATTGATTGGGAGAGAGCGCTGTGGGGCGATGTGTTGCAGGAGTATTATTTCCGCCACTTCGAGGACTCAGCAGCCTTCCACAAAGGCTATGGTCTCATCTTCGACAGCCCGAACGAGATGCGGCGTAAGAAACTCTATGACCTGTATCTCGACCTCATCCTTGTGATTGAGTGTTATTCACGGCAGTATAAGGATGAGAATCATGTAAGCTGGACCTTGGATAACCTGACGGAGAGCTGGAGAACATTCACAGGCAGCGGTGAAGCCATAAAATAGAACGCGGAAGGCCGGTCCTCTGAAGGGAGACCGGTCTTCTTGCTGCTCTGATTAACCGGAAAAAACTTCTTTTGTGGGAGGCTGGTTTACAAATGCTGAGTTGGCTGAATCTTCATATCGATACGATAAGCTTGTTGTGGTTGCTGCCTGTATGCTTTATGTTTCATGATTTTGAAGAAATTCTTACTGTTGAGTCTTGGGCAGGCAAATACGGCAGCCGCGTGGAAGCGGCTCTTCCTAAGTACATGAGCACAATGTATAGGAGTACCATGCGCATGACGACGCGGGCTTTTGCTATGGATGTGCTGTTCGTGTATATTCTGATAGTAACAGTGACCGTACTTGCAGTATTCTTTTCTTTTTACTGGTTATATCTGGCGGTTCTTGCCGTTTTCCTGCTGCATGTTTTTACACATCTGGGGCAAAGTATCTATCTGAAACTGTATACTCCCGGCGTAGTAACCGCGGTGTTAGTAGCATTGCCGTATTCACTGTATGCCTTTTACAGGCTGCTGGAGGCAGAGACCGTTAGCTTTGCGGATATAGGCTGGTCGCTATTGCTGTTGCTGTGCCTGGCTCCACCGGCTGTCTGGGGCCTGATGAAGAGCAGAATGCGCCGTAATCAAGGGTGAAACCGCTTGAATCTATAAAGACACATTTTCAGAAAGCACTTGACGTAAGACTATAAAGATAGATAAAATAATACTTATTGCCTTTCTATATACTGAGAATCATTATCATATCTTGAAAAGAGCAGAGAGGGTGACAGGATGGAGCGCCTTTTAGAGGTAAAGGACCTAGCAATATCTTTCAAAACACGCGGCGGAGAAGTGCAAGCAATCCGTGGCGTCAACTTCCATGTAAATAAAGGGGAAACACTGGCGATTGTAGGCGAATCCGGTTCCGGTAAAAGCGTAACTTCCCAAGCGGTCATGAAGCTTGTTCCTGAGCCGCAGGGCATTTATAAACGTGGACAGATTTTGTTCGATGGTCAAGACCTGATTAAGAAGAGTGAGAAGCAAATGCAGAAGATTCGCGGTAAGGAAATCGGTATGATCTTTCAAGATCCGATGACCTCGCTGAATCCGATGATGAAGGTCGGTAAGCAAATTACCGAGGTTCTGTTCAAACATGAGAAAATGTCCAAAGACGCTGCATACAAACGGGGTGTCGAATTGCTCAATTTGGTGGGAATTCCTTCACCTGAGCGTCGTTTCCAGCAGTACCCGCATGAGTTCAGCGGCGGTATGCGCCAGCGTGTTGTTATTGCCATGGCACTCGCAGCCAACCCTAAGCTGCTGATCGCCGATGAGCCGACAACAGCGCTCGACGTAACCATTCAGGCGCAGATTCTTGACCTGATGAAGGATATCCAGAAGAAAATTGATACGGCAATCATCTTTATCACCCATGATCTCGGTGTCGTGGCCCGAATGGCCGACCGTGTAGCCGTTATGTATGCCGGACAAATTGTCGAGATGGGCACAGCGGAAGAAATTTTCTATGACCCAAGACATCCATATACCTGGGGATTGCTCGCTTCCATGCCGAGTCTGGAAAGCAAAGGCACCAAGCTTACAGCCATTCCAGGAACCCCTCCCGATCTGATCAAACCGCCTAAGGGCGACGCCTTTGCCTTGCGCAGCACCTATGCGATGCAAATCGATATGGAGAAAGAGCCGCCAATGTATAAGGTTTCGGACTCCCATTTGGTGAAATCCTGGCTGATGCATCCGATGGCTCCGGCTGTAGAGCCGCCTGAAGTTGTGAAGAAGAGACAACGCGTGCTGAAAAATGCTTATCCGGAGCCGGTTCTGGTGGAAAGCTTCAGCGTGAATTAATTAGATCAAGTAATGGCATACTATTGAGATTAGCGTCAGGCCTTCGTAAGGCTTGGCGCTTTTTTGCGTGGGTGCAGAATTTTATATTTTATATATATTTAAAACGAAACTAATATGTGTAAATAAAAGTATTGACTAAATGTTATTTTCGCAGCAAAATGTAAGGGTATACATAGGAGGTAAGATAATGAAAAAATACACATTGACCACATTGATTTCGTTAACATTATTGGCAGGCTGCAGCGGTGACGGCGGTACGCCGAAGTTCGATAATGTTTCAGTACATGATCCTTCTGTTATCAAGGTGAACAATACATATTATGTATTCGGTTCCCATTTGGCTTCAGCCAAATCCAAGGACCTGTTATCATGGAAACAAATTTCCTCCGGCGTAGCGGACGGCAACGTGCTGATTCCCAACGTGACCGAGGAATTGAGCCAGACCCTGAGTTGGGCCCAGTCGGACACACTGTGGGCACCGGATGTGATTCAGCTGGCGGACGGGAAGTTCTATATGTACTATAACGCCTGCCGTGGGGATTCTCCGTTGTCTGCAATGGGTATTGCCGTAGCCGACAAGATTGAAGGACCGTATAAGGATCAGGGGATTATCCTGAAATCCGGCATGGCTGGTGTAGGCAATGACGGTGAGATTTATGATGCTACTGTCAAACCGAATGTGGTTGACCCTGATGTGTTTTTTGATAAAGACGGCAAGCTGTGGATGGTGTATGGTTCCTATTCCGGCGGGATCTTTATTATGGAGCTGGATGCCGCTACCGGCTTCCCGTTGCCGGACCAAGGCTATGGCAAAAAGCTGCTGGGAGCAAATCACGCCCGGATTGAAGGCCCTTATATGCTGTACAGTCCGGAAACCGATTACTATTATCTGTTTCTCTCCTACGGGGGACTGGACACCAAAGGCGGCTATAATATCCGCGTAGCGCGTTCCAAGAATCCTGATGGTCCCTTTGAAGACTCCGAAGGCAAAGCGATGATTGACGCCAAGGGCACGGCCGACAAGCTGTTCGATGATCCGGCTTATTCACCTTACGGGGTGAAGCTGATGGGCAACTTTAAGTTCATCAATAGTTCAACTGAGAATGCTGTAAGCGAGGTTGGCTACTTGTCGCCGGGACATAATTCGGCTTATTATGATGCGAAGAAAGAGGAATATTATCTGATCTTCCATACGCGATTCCCTAACCGGGGAGAAGAACACGAAGTTCGAGTACATCAGATGTTCATGAACAAGGACGGCTGGCCGGTTGTCGCTCCTCATCGTTACAGCGGTGAGAAGATCGGGACTTATACTGCAGCGGAAGTCGCCGGAGCGTACAAATATGTGAATCATGGCAAGGACATTACTGCAAATACAGTGCAGTCGGAACTGATTCAGCTGAGCGGCGACGGTAAGATATCGGGAGCGGTAACGGGAACATGGACGATAAACGGAGAACACAACGCTGAGCTGACAATAGATGGGACCGTGTACAGTGGTGTCTTCCTGCAAGAATGGAATGAAGCCGTTGAGGCCCAAGTCATGACGTTCAGTGCACTTTCTGCCGAGGGGATTGCTATCTGGGGAAGTCATGTCTCGTCAGCAGCAGAGAGCAAATAAATCTATTATTATATATTTGACCAAAAGCTCCAGCCCACTGTGAAGAACGGTGAGCTGGAGCTTTTTACAAAATATAAGCATTTATATGCTTCACGATACAAATTATTCTTATGTTATCTATTCTCGTACTTGCTTAGGGCGATAACAGCATTATGGCCGCCAAAACCAAAAGAATTGGAGATTCCAATCTTGAGCTCGCCTTTGCGGGCAATATTAGGCACATAATCCAGGTCGCATACTTCATCAGGGGTTTCCTGATTGATGGTAGGCGGAATGATGCCGCTACTCAGGCTTTGAATCAGAGCGATGGCTTCCAGCCCGCCGGCAGCTCCGAGCGTGTGGCCGGTCATCGATTTGTTGGCGGTAACCGGAATGCGGTAAGCCGCTTCCCCGAACAGCTTCTTTATCGCCAATGTTTCCGAGCGGTCCCCGATAATGGTGCTGGTTGCATGGGCGCTGATAACATCCACTTCCTCCGGCTTGATTCCCGCTTCGCGGAGTGCAAGCTTCATCGCCTGATAAGCACCGATGCCTTCCGGATGGGTGGCTACCATGTGATAAGCATCAGAGCTGGCGCCATAACCGATGACTTCTCCATGAATCACGGCATTTCTGCGCAAGGCGTGGGAGAGTGATTCCAGAATGACAATCGCGCCGCCTTCGCCGATAACGAACCCGTCACGCTTGCCGTCAAACGGGCGGCTGGCTCTCTCGGGCTCATCGTTGCAGGTGGATAAGGAAGTGGCGTTTCCGAAGCTGGCCAACGAAATCTCGCTGACCGCCGCCTCGGAGCCTCCGGCAATTACACAATCAGCTCCGCCGTAACGGATTAACCGGAACGCTTCTCCGATCGCCGTATTGCCGATTGAACAGGCGGTGACCGGGGAGAGAGTAGGACCCAACGCTCCCAGCTTAATGCTGATCGTCGCAGCCGCCATGTTAGAGATCAGCATGGGTATCAAGGTGGGACTGACTCGTTCCGGTCCCCGTGTCCGCAGTACATCCCCTTGCTCCATCAAGGTATGAATACCGCCTACCCCGGAACCTACATATACAGCAAGCCGTTCTTTGTCAATCTGATCACGCTGAAGACCAGAATGCGCCCACGCATCTTCGGCGGCAGCCAGTGCGAATTGGGTGAACCGGTCCATCCGGCGGGCTTCCTTGCGGCCGAATCTGCCCTCAGGATCGAAGTCCCGCACTTCAGCGGCAATTTTGGATTTGAAATGTGAGGTATCAAATGAAGTTATTTCGGAAATTCCCGATTCGCCTGCAGTCAGGCGGCTCCAGAATTGCTCTACAGTGTTGCCAAGGGGCGAGATCAAGCCCATCCCGGTAATTACTACGCGTTCCATAATCGTCCTCCTCCATCCTTGTACATAGGGGTTATACAAGTATTTTTCCACTTTACTTATCCTATTACAAGTTGTAGTTTATACTAGTATAATTACTACTATTTATAGGACGGTTTCAGAAAGGCAGGAACAGATATTGTCCAATCAGACGAGGCTTCAGGCATTATCGGATTTCTTAAAATCACGCCGGGCGGCGATCTCTCCCGCTGACGCAGGTTTGCCGGAAGGGACGCGCAGACGAACGCCCGGGCTCCGCAGAGAAGAGGTAGCGCAGCTTGCCGGAGTCAGCAGCACATGGTATACCTGGCTGGAACAGGGACGTGATATTAAAGTATCGGCATCTGTGCTGGATTGCATTGCCTCGGCACTGCAGCTGACCAAGGATGAGCGTAGCTATTTATTCGCTTTGGCCCTTGAGAATGGTCCCGGGAATATGCCATTTGAGCAGGTGGAGGTTTCCGTCATTAGTCCGCCACTGCAGAAAATTCTGCAGGAGCTTACCACCTGCCCGACCCTTATTTCGGACCGGCGCTGCGGCATCGTCGGCTGGAATGAAGCGGCGGCACATGTTTTTCTGGATTTTGCCTCGTTGCCGCAAGAAGAACGGAACATGATCCGCCTCTTGTTCGAACGCAAGGAATTTCAGCGGCTTGCCGTGAACTGGGAACAATTCGTCAGGGGTTATCTGGCTATTTTCCGGGCGTACTACGGGCAATATGTTGAGGATCACTGGTATGATGATTTTATTGCGGAGATGAAGGGCAAACATCCTGCTTTTCAAGCACTTTGGGAGGAGAGCCAGGTTAGCTCAGCTCCCGATGTGGTGCTCGAATTCCGCCATGCCAAAGCAGGTAAGATGCTGTTTCATCTAACTTCACTTCAGGTTCACGGAAGCACAGATCTGCGCTGCAGCATCTATACCCCCGCAGGAGCTTCAAATACAGAAGCCAAGCTGAAGCAGCTTATCGGGCAGTCCGCGATACATTAACCTGATAAATTATTTTTATGCATTCATAAAAAACTATAAATATGCAATATGGGATTTACAGCATATACTCCTAATATAGTGTTCAATTCCTATTGGATCGGAAAAGGGGTTAAGTGCAATGGCAACAGTAAGCGGGTTGGAAGGCGTAGTGGCTGGAGAAACAGAAATTGGTTTGGTAGACGGAGAAAAGGGTTATCTGGTTTACCGCGGATATTGGGCGAAAGAACTTGCAATAAGCCGAAGTTACGAAGAAGTAGCTTATTTGCTGTGGAATGGCCATCTGCCAAGTTCGGAGGAGCTGGAGATGTTGAAGCTGGAAATGGCAGCGGCCAGAGCGATGCCGGAGTATCTGTGCAGAATTGTTGATCTGCTCCCGGCTTCGGTTCCGATGATGCTGGTTCTGCAAAGCACAGTAGCTGCGTTAGGGGAGCAGGGGAATGCAACATGGCCGCCGACGCTCCGGCAAGCCGTGCGGTTGACTGCGCTATTGCCATCGATTATTGCTTACAGATACCGCAGGTTAAAAGGACTGCCTATTGTGGAGCCGCTTCCAGAGCTTGGGCATGCCGCTAATTATTTGTATATGCTGAATGGACAAATTCCGGAGGAAGCCCATGTGCAGGCACTAAGTGCGTACTTGATTCTTTGCATGGAGCATGGAATGAATGCCTCGACTTTTGCCGGACGCGTGGTTCTCTCCACAGAATCTGATATGTGCGCAGCCGTATGTGGTGCCATTGGGGCGATGAAAGGTCCGCTGCATGGCGGAGCGCCCTCCGAAGTTATCTCGATGCTGGCGGATATTGGAACGAAGGAGCGGGCTGAGCCATGGATCCGTGAGGTTCTGGATAAAGGTGGCAAGATTATGGGCTTCGGTCATCGCATTTACAAGACCAAAGATCCCCGCGCTGAAGCGCTCAAGATTGCTACCGAGGAAATGATCGGCAAGGATCCATCCTTTGATGTGGCGATTCATGTCGAGCATACGGCGATCCGCCTGCTTGAGGAATACAAACCGGGACGCCGGTTGTTCACTAACGTTGAGTTCTATGCCGCCGCGATCCTGCAGGCACTGGAACTGGACCCGGAGATCTTCACGCCTACGTTTACGTCCGGCAGAATTGTGGGTTGGACCTCGCATATTCTGGAGCAAGCCGCCAACAACCGTATTTTTCGACCGCAATCCATATATACGGGACCTATGCCTGAAGGGGAGTTCTAAGAACAAGCTGTATGTAATCTGTTTATCCTATAGCGCGCAAAACATCCCTGGCCGTTGAACGTCCAGGGATGTTAGCAGGGGGAGTGAAATGAGAGAGTATGGGCGGGATACTCTGGCATTACATTAGAAATCAGAGGCAGCTCTGCTTTCCAATGATAGAACATTATATTCTCCGTTTCTATTAATGCAGCAGCGAATGACTTAAGAGATTAGCACAATTTAGAACGTTCCGCGAACGGACCGTTATTCCAATCGCTGTACTCTCCAGATTTTATTGATTCTCCTTAACGCTGACACGGCTTCCGGTCTTATAGAGTTGCTGCATGTTCTCCTTTACGGCTATGTCTACCATAAATCCGGTAAAGAATGAGGCCAAAGATCATGCCGGTAAAGGACAATGCCGATACGCATAAAAAGAACGTTTTGCCCCCGAACCTGTCATAAATGGCACCTCCCGCATATGAGGCCAGGATGCCCGACACCCCAAAGAACAGAAGCGCCAGCACTGTCTGGCCCGTAGCCCGCCATTCCTCCGGTACAATGCTGTACAGGTACTGGATAGCCGCCGAGTAGAAGACGGGAAATGTGAGCAACTGCAGAACCTGCAGGTAAGTGAGCAGCTGCGGATCGGTAATCCAGGCAGAAATAAAGAAACGAAGGAAATAGAAGGCTCCCGCGAAAGCGATGATAATCAGCTCCTTGCCTTTGCGCAGCCACCAGAAGCTCAAGGCAAACACAAGGATTTCGCTTATTGCCGCAAGGAAAAATGACTGTCCCACCAATGCTGATCCTCCGCCCAGATCAATAATATATACCCCCAGAAAGGTATCGTTCATTCTTGCCGGTACAGAACTGACAAAGACCAGCAGCAGAAATAACAGCGTTTCTTTATTGGAGAGGAAATGCTTGAGACTGTCCAGGGTGACCGGTTTCCCGGTAACCGGGGCATCCGGCATGTTCCAGCTGACCAGGAAGCCTAGCAGACTGCTGCCGGCAAACAGCAGCCCTAGACCTTGTGCGCCAAAATAATACATCACATATCCGGTCAGCAGCGCCATGATACCATAACCGAGCGCACCATAGGTGCGGATTGAGCCGTAGCTGATCCCGGAAGACTCGGCGATACGGAAATTGAGGCTTTCTGTCAACGGATCAATCGGCATTAGGAAAAAGTAGAGCAGCATAGCGAACAGGATCAGCTGGCTGTAACTGTTTGAGACATACAGCAGGTAGCCGACAATGGCTGAGCACAGCAGCAGGAACAGCAGTACTTTACGGATGGTTTTTGTCCGGTCGCTGATCATTCCCCATAGCGGCTGGGCGACTATCGTTATGAAACCGCCGGTGCCGACAACAAATCCGATTTGCGCCGGACTCAGACCCTGATTATCCAGGTAGACCGGAAGAAAGGGAATGAACATGGCGAGCAGAGCAAAATATAAAAAGTTAAAGCTGCGAAGCAGTTTTGGTATATTCATAGCCTTAGGAACCCCCGCATATTTTAGTAGATTGGAAGAAGCAAGCCCAGTTATTGTATCACGCATAGCAACTCTAAACAGCTTATAATATGTTACACTGGGGATAATTCTAGCGAAATGTAAGGAGAATGAACATGATAAAGCTGGTGTCCTGGAATGTAAACGGTCTGAGAGCTTGTGTGAACAAAGGCTTTAACGATTTCTTTAAGGAAAGCGGCGCAGACATCTTCTGTGTGCAGGAAACAAAGCTGCAGGAGGGGCAAATTGTCCTGGAGCAGGGTGAGGAATATATGCAATATTGGAATTATGCCCTTAAGAAGGGGTATTCGGGAACGGCGGTCTTTACCAGAATCAAACCGCTCTCCGTACGATATGGAATAGAGGAGGATACAGAGCCGGAAGGCCGGATTATTACTTTGGAATTTGCCGGTTTCTATCTCGTAAATGTATATACTCCGAATGCCAAACGGGATTTGACCCGTCTGGAATATAGAATGGAATGGGAGGACCGGTTCCGCAATTATCTGCTGGCGCTGGATCAGCATAAACCGGTTGTAGTCTGCGGTGACCTCAACGTCGCCCATCAGGATATTGATTTGAAAAATGCGAAATCCAACCGGGGGAATTCAGGATTTACCGATGAAGAGCGCGGTAAAATGACGACATTGCTTGACTCAGGTTTTGTGGATACCTTTAGATATTTTTACCCTGACACAGAAGGGGCCTATAGCTGGTGGTCCTATATGCCGAAGATCAGAGAGCGCAATGTCGGCTGGCGGATTGATTATTTCCTTGCTTCATCACGGATGGCTCCGCAGCTGGTGGAGGCCGGTATCGAGTCTAATGTCCTCGGCAGCGACCATTGTCCGGTGGTGCTGACGATTAAGGAACTGGATTCCTAGTTTTAAATTACTTTCAAAATGCAAAGAGGCCATGCGTCCCCGGTAAGTGGGGAACATGGCCTCTTATGCTATCCATGAAAAAACTCTCTTAATTGACAACTGAATTTGTAACATCCTTAGCGGATTCCTGCTTCTTCTCCGGCCATGTAATTACGTTGCAGGTCTGGCTTATGTTCTCATAGAATAACACTCGTTTTTTCTTAAAGATTCCAATAAATAGATGAATACTAAATGCCATGTCCCCCAGTAATACAGCAATACGAACAACTGTTGCTAGGGCAGAGGTCAGACCGTCGAGCTGAGAAGAAACAAGAATTAGGCGGTTCATTCCAATCAGTAGCCCATACAGCAGCAAGTATCTGGTGATCAGCATCCACAGCCGGAGCCGTTCCCTTTGAGTGCTTATACGGATGCGCACGATCCATTTGCCAAGTGTTCTTCCTCCGGCCAGACAGGGCACGAGCAGACAGAAGACACTGGTTGATATCCAGAATGCTCCTGATACAGACAAGGCATTCAACAGGGTGAGCCCAGTCAGCCATACGAAGGCATCCAGCATAAAGGCGATGCTGCGGCGGGTGAAGGTGACTCTTTTGGCCGCCAGATCCTCGTGGTTGTCGAGCTGTTCGATCTTTGGGAGCAATCCTGAAATCCACAAGGCAATTCTGAATCCGATCATTCCGCCAAGCGTATTGGTGATCAGGTCGTCGACATCAAAGATACGGTAAGGATAATCAAATATACCGTAGATGCCGGTGATCTGGGTGATCTCGAACAGCAATGAGAGCGAGAAGGACAGCAGAATGCACACCACCCACCTGGTGCGGAAATAGTAGCCCAGGAACAAGCCGAAGGGAATCGTCAAGACGATATTGAACACGGTCTGAAGAAATGCAGGCTCGCGCAGCAATGCCAGATAGCTTGAGGGTTGCTGAGCGGAAAAATTGCCTTCTTTCAGAATCTCCTGAATAAATTGCAGTGGGATATGCTGAATTGTATTGCCCGAAGGGGGCAGGTTGTGCCGGGACGCCGGCATCGGCAGCATGATGAGATAAAAGGCGTTCAGCAGATAGAGCAGCAGCAAATAAAGAACAACTGCCCTGATCTTGTTGATATATCCATGCTTCCGGTATTGAACAATGAGAAAAGGCAGCGTGAAGAACAGCGCCGCTACAGGAAAGGTCATAAAGGCGTAAGAGATCGGAAATAGATACGATTGAAACATGGTTCACCTGCCATTTTGTTAGTTTACTGAGCTTACCCGCACTTGAACATACCCTTGCGGTTAGACGTTGCTTACTGGCGGAATCACTGCAGCAGAATCTATTTTATTATAGAAGTTTATGGAATAGGGCTCAACTTATTTATTGGCCTCATCCGGCATACATATGTTTGGAGAGGAGCGTGAGCAATGATGGAGAAGAAGGTTCAGCAGTATTATAAACTCAAAACAAAACAAAAGGAGCTTGAGAAGGAATTGGCCGAGCTGCGGCAGGACATTTTGTCCTACTGCAGTGAACGCGGGGAGACGGAGGAAGTGATTGGTAGCTACAAGGTTAAGCTTGTCACGCAGAACCGCAAGGAATATGATGATGAAAAGCTGTATAACACGTTGTCCGACCCGGAGGTTTGGCGTCTGCTCTCAAAGACCGATCCGGCAAAGGTGGCCAGTCTGACCAAACTGAATATCATCGCAGAAGAAAAGATTCAGCATACTTACGCTGTGAAGACCGTGACCTTGTTACAGGTGGATAAACAATAGACACTGATGCTGCCACAGGTTAATAGAACCCTTTGGCCTATCTATGAGAAGCAGACAGCGGCTCCTGCACGGGGCCGTATTTTTTTGTGAAGAAGTGAAACATATTCGCGGGTTCCGGCGTGTTATCAGTGAAGGGGGGGAGAGAGATTGGAGAAACAGTTGCCCTGCACTGAGAAATACATAAATGAAATGGTCCGGAAACATTCGGACATGGTACTGCGGCTGGCCTTAGCTTATGTCAGGAATATGGCTGACGCGCAGGATATTTGCCAGGATGTCTTTATCAGACTGTTTCAGCATCATCCTGAGTTTGCAGATCAGGATCATGAACGCGCATGGATGATAAAAGTCACCATTAACCGGTGTAAGGACATGCTGCGAAGCCCATGGAAAAGGTACATCTCTGCTATGGAAAGACCGGAATTGCCCATACCTGAAAAGGAGGATAGGGAAGTGGTATCAGCAGTGCTGAAGCTTCCCGTCAAATACCGGATAGTCATTCATTTCTATTATTTCGAAAATTACAGCACGGCAGAGATTGCCGCAATGCTGCAGTATAAAGAAGGTACAGTCCGCACACAGCTGAAGCGTGCAAGAGAGCGGCTGAAAGCCGTAATGGGAGGGATGGAGGATGAATAAATATGTGAATGGGATGAGGAAAATTACGGCTTCAACAGAGCTTGCAGAAGGGATAGTGAAGAAAGCCGTTCAGGAAAAAGCTGAATCGGATACAGGTAAGCCTGCACTAACCCGCCGTTATAGACTACAACCTGCCGTATCCATTATCGCCGCAGCGCTGGTTCTTCTTTCACTGCTTAGTTTGTTTCTGATCCAGAGTAACGGCCAGCGCCAGCCGGGTCAACGCCCCTTCCTGTCAGACATCTTCACGGTAACGGTGTACGCGGCAAACGGTGAGCCGCAAGAGGTACAGCCGGAAATTAAGTTCCCCATCGGGGACTATCGGGTGACCAACAGCAGGTCGCCGGGATTTCCGATACAGATCACGGCTGACGGCGCGGATGAAATCAGGCTGCAGACAACAGAGGGCAGTTTTCTTCGCTGGACTCCGCCGGATTATGTGGTGCATGAGCTCGGAACGGAGACGGCCATTGCATCCGGAGATACGATTTATTGGTCGCCATTACCCAGCAAGAATAGGGAGAGTGAACTGATCCTTACTGCCTACAGCAATCATACTGAAATTGGCAGGGCGCTTATTAGGATACAGTCTGACGAATCCGGTACTTACTCCGGTAAACTGGTGTGGAATGAGCAACAGTAGAGGTCAAAGCATAAAGAATCGCAACGAGGATCATTTTGCGTTAAAATAACAAGAGCAGTTCGTTTGGATTTGTAGAACTACAGCAATCTTAGATATGGAGGAAAAGAAGTCATGAAGGATTTTGAAGTGATGCTGGAGAAATATGCGGACCTCGTTGTGAAGGTCGGAGTAAATGTACAGCCTGGACAAGTGCTGATGATCCATTCTCCCCTGGAGACAGCCGAGCTTACGCGCCTGATCGTAGGCAAAGCCTATGAGGCCGGTGCTAAATACGTCATGGTGGACTGGGATGATGAGGCGGTTACGCGCATCCGTTACGAAAAGGCTCCCGAAGACTCTTTTGGTTATTACCCGCAATGGCATGCGGATATGCTGGAGGGTTTTGCCGAAGAGGGTGGAGCTATCTTACATATTAAAGTACCCGATCCGGAGCTTTTCCGCGGCATTGATTCCTCGAAGGTGTCAACAGCCGTCAAGGCTGCTGCAGTGGCGCGGAAGAAATATCAGAACTATACCCGGAACAATAAAATCAGCTGGTCCCTCATCAAAGCGCCGACGCGTGCATGGGCGGATAAGGTATTTGCCGATCTTCCAGCAGAAAAACGAGTGGAAGCGATGTGGGAAGCGGTATTCCAGATGAACCGCGTAGGCAGTGAGGACCCTGTTGCAGCCTGGCGGGAGCATATTGTCCAGCTGAAGCAAAGCCAGGACCGGATGAATGCCAAGCGCTACAAAAGCCTGCATTACCGCGCCCCCGGTACGGACCTGCATGTGGAACTGCCTGAAGGCCATTTGTGGCGCGGCGGCGGCGGTGAGAATGGCAACGGTGTATACTTCGTAGCGAACATGCCTACGGAAGAAATCTACACGATGCCGCGTCGCACAGGCGTCAACGGCACAGTGGCCAGTACCCTTCCGCTGAATTTGAACGGGCGTCTAGTGGATGGCATCACCGTTACTTTTACAAACGGCAAGGTTACCGCATACGATGCCGAGTCCGGGCATGAGCATCTGACTTCTCTTCTGGAAACGGATGAAGGTGCTTCCTACCTGGGCGAAGTGGCCCTGGTGCAGCACGACTCGCCAATCTCCCGGATGAGCCGGGTATTCTATAATACAGGCATCGATGAGAATGCTTCCTGCCATTTTGCGCTGGGTAGTGCTTACCCTGTCAATATTGAAGGCGGCGTTGGGCTAAGCAGCGAAGAATTGCTGGCGAAAGGCGCCAATGTAAGTTTGACGCATGTTGATTTCATGGTCGGCTCAGCTGAGCTTGATATCGACGGCGAACTGGCGGATGGTACCATTGAACCCGTATTCCGTAAAGGAAACTGGGTGCTATAACATACATTTATCGAAAAGTCGTAGTCCCGCTGAAAGGCGGGGTTTACGGCTTTTTTTTGTCAATTTCCACTTTACGGAATGAAGAAAAGGATAAATTACAATTTAAGAAAACTGTTTGCGTGTTCTCCCCGTCTTAACTATGTAAGGTAAGGGGGAGTAGGAGGAAAGATGACAATGTCCGGGGTAGAGATGAAGAGGGTTAGCAGTACAGTGTCGCGGGAAGAATCTGTGTTCTATGACACTGTGATAGAGCATAGCGAGCAGCTGTATCGTATAGCTTACAGTTATTTGGGCAACCGGAACGATGCGCTGGAAGCGGTACAGGAAATGACCTGCCGGGCGTGGATCAAGCGGAAAACGCTGAAAGATCCCAAGGCATTTAAATCTTGGATCATCCGGATTCTGATATATGTCTGCATAGATGAGCAGAGAAGACGCAAGCGCAGTGTTCCGACAGCGGACGAACAGATGCAGGAGCCCGTTACAATGCATAATACCAGCAGGATGGAAATGCTCTGGGCGCTTGAACAGGTGAAACCCAAGTACCGTCATGTGCTGCTGCTTAAATACTATAATGACATGACGTTGACAGAGATTGCGGAATTGTTGAACAAGCCGGAAGGGACAATCAAAACCTGGCAGCATAAAGGGCTTAAGCAGCTTAGGACGATTATCAGGAATCGGGGTGACTGGAATGATCAGTAACAAGGAAGAAGAGGAATTGCTATCAAACGCGGTTCAGATGCACCAGCAGGTAGAAGTGGAATTGGAGCAGCAGAGCAGCGCGATAAGGTTTGCGGTTCAACAGGGGCTTGAGAGGGGTAAGCGAAAAAGCAAGATGGCTTTATTCTCCAGAAGCACATTCATGGGATTTGCCGCAGCTGCTGCGGTCGCCATTCTGCTGTTTGTCCTTCCTTATCTCGAGTCAGAGCCGCAAACGGCCCGGCCGTTGCAAACGATTGACTGGACAGGGCTGGAGGATTTCAAAGATCTTTCTTCATTTGATGTCGACGACGAAACCGTTTATTCCGGACTTAGAAACGGATATATTCAAAAGATCAACAAATCGGTGAGCAGCGAAGGCTTTACGGTGACCTTGAACGCCGTTACTGCGGACGAGAATAAGCTTATTATTCTATATACGGCTACCACAGATAACGCTCAGGAGATTCACAGTATTAATAGTGCAAAGCTTGAAGACAAGGCAACGAACAGTTATTTGAAAGATACGATGCGGGTGGCCAGCCATTTTAGGGGACCGGGTGTGAAGAGTTACAGTAAATTCATCGGGCGGAGCACGTTTGATCTTGACCGGAACAAGCCATTCCCTGAACAGCTGGAAGCGGATTTTAAAATTGCTTTGGTAGACCCTGGCATGATGGAGGACCCCAATTCGGAAATTGCTTATGAAGATGTACAATATTCTCCCAGTCTTAAAATCAGTTTTACTTTAGCTTCCAAGTTTAAGGAGCATCCAACCCAAACCGTATATCCGGACAAGACTTTTACACTGGAAGGGCATGAGATAACGCTGACCCAGGTTGAATTCTCCCCCTTAATGACCCGGGTGAATTTGGCGTTGCAGGAGAACGAGCGTGATCAATGGCAGATAAGAGACAAATTGTTTGTGGCGATCAGGGGAACGGAAATTGCCTCTGAGACGAAAAAGGGAGTAGGTCGGCTTCTCTCGTACTCCGGGGGCGGGACGGATGAGGGTTTTAGTTATCTGCTCAGCAGCAATCTTTTGGATAACCCAAGGTCTATGGAGCTGTTAATTAAGACTGGATCAGAGGAAGAGGGCCTATCGGAGATCAAGCTTAAGATTCCTGTAGTTAATCAATAACCTTTGCCTTGTACACACTGAAACTATATAGATTGAACTTGTGGTTTTAGATTTCAGGACCAGTCGCAACTACAGTGAATATTTGGACTTCCGGCCGCTGTTGTCTTCAAATTTCTTGATTTTAACCGCTATAGCGGTAGAAATCCGAAGACTGCTTATGCTTTCGATGCTAGCTTTCCTTCGGAAAGCTTTCAGGCGGACACTACCGTTCCTCCAGTTCCCAAATTCCCCTCCGTTGCTCCTTTCCCTTTTCTCAAGTTTTTAAGTTCAATCTATATAGTAATAAACAGGGTCAGCATAGTCGTGCTGACCCTGTTCCTTTTATCCCTGTAAATGAGAGGTATCATTGAATACTTGAGGGAGTGCTGCTGCCCTATAGATTAAGCTGGACCCAGTCTTTTTCAAGCATCGAATAGATCAGCTCATCACACCAGGTTTGATTGCAATATCTTGTCTCCCGGAGTACGCCATCTTTGATCATGCCCACACGGATCATCAGGTTCTCAGAGCGGACGTTATCAGCATTGGCATATGCTACGATTCGATGGGCCTGAAGAGATTCAAAGGCATAGCCGGTCATCAGCCTAACCGCTTCCGCAGCATAACCCTGCCGCCAATAATCCGGATGCAGCGCCCAGCCGATTTCCCATTCCCTGATTTCTGACCAGTTCAGCTTAAGGCTGATGCCACCTAAGGGTATGTTATCTGCAGTTCTGCAAATGATCAAATTGAAATGTTCACGGGGTGTGCACTGTGCATGTGATAAAGCTGCTTCAAAATCCTTTTGAATTTGTGCGGCATCCGGTCTGTGGTTCTCGAAACGGGTGGTCAGCTCATGGCCCTCCAATTCCCCGAAAAAAGTACGGTCGCTGTCGGAAAAATCCCTTAGCTGTATTCGCTCGCCTATAATTTCCATTCTCTATAGCTCCTGTCTGTCTCCATTATTAAATCTAAATACCATCTTAGGGCCGTCAACGGTCGTTTCAAGCTTCTCTTCATACTTGCCATTTGCATAGCCCGATACGGTCTTTCTCCAGAACTTTTTTCCGGTGATGTTCTTTTCCGGTTTACGAAGTAGTTTACACCTTTGGCGCAATAAGGCGGGGTAGCGATGAATGCAAAGCCGGCAGGCACAGCACCCACTTTGATTAAAAAAGGATACAGGCATCCCGGTTTCTCCCACCAAACATTCTGCACCTCGTATTGATCGGCCAAAGTTCTGATTTCCTGGCTGTCTTCGAAGATGCCGTGCCTGTTAAGGCCGGGGCCATCCGTAAGTCCATAGTGACCGGATAAATCATGAAAGTATAAAGGATAGAGATTTTTGATTATATAAGCTTCGTTTGTATCCGCAAGTTTGACCTGAACATTCATAACAGGCCAACTTTCTCCAGTAAAGGATGGTTGTAATTATACCGAGTATATATTTGCCTGAAACTTCGTACAAGAGAGAGTTCAGTTAAAAAAGAAGTATGCACCTATTCAATAGAGAAAGACTGTTTTTCTATCCGACTAGAAATGATAACGATTATCAATTAGAATAAAACAGTGAGTTGAAACAAGAGAATATGCCAAGCAAAAGCAGCAGAGCTAGAGGCGCTTATGGCATCATAGGAGGAATCATTGATGTTTATTCAGACCAGATCCATCGTCATTGAGAAGGGGAACAGCGATAAAGTGATTGAAAAGTTCAGTGCACCTGGGGCGCTGGAGGAAATGGAAGGGCTCATTGATATCAGCGTTACGCTGAACAAGAAGAGCAGGGATAACGAGGAGGTCTTGCTCCTGATCCGCTGGGAATCAGAGGAAGCGTGGAAGAATTGGGAGAAAAGTGATGCGCATATCCAGGGCCACCGCAACAGCAGAGGCCAAGAGAAACCGGCTTTTATCATCAGCACAACGGTAAATATGTATGAAGTACAAAAGATAAAAGAAGGCAAGGCCTACAGAAAACAAGTGTAGGATACAGACGGCCACGGTGGTTTACAAAAGAACCGCCGGCGGCTGGTTTGACAACTATGTCGGAAACGTTCCCGAAAATGACATTTACATATTATAGATATAGAATTATAATTATCGTAAATATCGGGAACGTTTCCGAAAATAAGGAGGTATCTGATCATGATGCGCAGAAATGTGGTGTGGCTGCTCGGTACTATTATTGTACT
The DNA here is from genome assembly GCF_038002865.1 of Paenibacillus sp. FSL H3-0321. Taxonomy (NCBI): domain Bacteria; kingdom Bacillati; phylum Bacillota; class Bacilli; order Caryophanales; family Paenibacillaceae; genus Paenibacillus; species Paenibacillus sp. FSL H3-0321. The sequence continues at coordinate 7,605,311 of NZ_JBBODH010000001.1, forward strand.
CGGAGCACTGGCTGGTTTGTATCTGCGGAATGAGCAAGCCAAAGATATAGCAGACCCTGTGTTGGAACAGACCATACAGTCCTCTATGCCCAATACAGCGGAACCTGCCGCTGCAGAAGCCAGCATTGCTCCCGATCAGGCAGACAATCCGCTGACAGATTTAGTTGCCAAGTATAAGGACCTGGGTCTTATCGACGCCCATAATCATGATGCCAGTCTAATGAAGTATATGATTATGCTAAAGACTTGGAAAGATCATGGAGTGCAGCAAGTAGTCCTGTTTGGTGATGTGTCTGAGCCGAGTGCCGTTATTTCCGATAAGTTTGCATGGAAGGCTTATCAGGAGCACCCGGAGACTATTATTCCGTATTTCTGCGGATTTGACCTGCATCGCGTAGAGAGCCTGACGGTAGTGAGAAATAATCTGGAGCAGGGATATATGGGCATTGGCGAAATCGCTGCTGCCTCCACGATGTCCCCGGTTGTATCCCGGGTGGCCTGGAAGGCCAATCATCCTCTCGATGGCTATCTTCCGCAAATCTATGATTTGGCCGCAGAATACAAGGTGCCGGTGCTGCTGCACATTGATCCGCCTAGCGGTATGCCGGTTGAGAAGCTGGAGCAGGCACTGGAAGAGCATCCGGACACGATGATGATTTTTGCGCATATAAATGCCTACAATACACCGGAAGAGATTGAGCGGCTGCTTTCCGCACACCCCAATTTATATGCTGACTTTTTTGCCGGGTTCTCTGTTTATAATCCAGCTGGGGGAGGTGCACCGGAACAATTCATTCCTGTCATGAAAAAGTTCCCCGACCGCTTTATGCTGAGCACAGACTCCGGGTATGGAATAGCGGGTGAAGAACAGGCGATAGCCGCGATGTACCAAATGCTTGAGCTGATTGAGGATCCTGTCCTTGCGCGGAAAATCGCTCATGACAATCTGGCCGCGCTCATAGAGCATCAACCCGCAACTAACACTCAGCGCGAAGCTCTGCGCAAGCTTGAGCAGGAAACCGGAAAGGACTATCATGTGGAAACGCTCTTGAAGGTGGAGGCGGGTAAAATCTTGGCGGAAGCCGCAAAAGGATGAGATCAGCTTGGAAGTGACGATACAGCATATTGCGGAAAAGCTGGGCTTATCGGTCAGTACCGTATCCAGAGCGTTGAACGGCAGTTACGGTGTACATCCGAAAACCATAGCCCGCGTGCAAGAAGCGGCCCAGTCCCTTGGATACGTCCCCAATTTGGGTGCCAAGCAGCTGGTCACCCGTAAAAGCAACCTGGTTGGTGTATTCATGCCGGAGATGGAAAAGGAGTCGATTCGTGAGTTCGACGATATTTTTGCCACCTTAAGAAAGGCCTTACGGCTCTACCAGAAGGAGATTCTAATTTTCTCAGTGCCCTTTACGGAGTATAAGCCCAACAGCTTAACCGAATGGGTGCGGATGAGAAATCTGGAAGGCTGTGTATTTATGCCACCCTTTGCCAAGAATCACCCGCTCATCAAGGAAGCGGTAAAGCTGCAGGTTCCCTCTGTAAATCTTGGCTCGGCTGTAGGACCACGCTGCTCACTGGTTGCTTCTGACGACCGGGAAGGCGGGAAAATAGCAGCCGCCTATTTGATTGGGCAAGGACATCGAAGAATCGGCTATATTACTGGCCCCCCGGATGTAAGCATATGCGAGGAACGCTACAAGGGCTTCAGCGAGATATTTTTAACCGAAACAGGGACTCTCCATGATTCCGCCCAACTGGAATATGGAGATTTTGGCGGGGAGAGCGGAGCGGTGGCAGTCCTGAAACTGTTGGCAAGGGCACCTGAGCTGACGGCGGTTTGCTGCGCAAATGACTTAATGGCAATGGGCGCGGTTATGGAGCTTGCCCGCAAAGGCATCTCCGTGCCTCAGGATATCTCTGTAATGGGCTATGATGGAGCATTTTTTACCGCATATAATAACCCGCCGCTGACTACAGTGCGGCATCAGTACGAACGTATGGGGACACTCGCTGCTGAAATGCTGCTTGAAGTGATGAACGGCGGAGCTGGCAGAACATTGAAACTTGTCCCGGAATTGATCTGCCGGGAATCGGTTAATGCTAACCAAATTTCAACGAATTAATGAATTAATTAGAAGGGCAGTCAGGTTATTTCAAGTCTGCTGCAATACAATTAGGACGCGCTGAGTTTTGTACAGTACGTCCTTTTTTGTAAAGATTTATACAGCGGATTCCATTATTTACTTTTTAAAAGCTGAGATAAATCCAGATATTAACACTGCGTCCTTGAGTTGGCTGTGAAAATCTGTTTTTTTTAATAAGCCACTTGAAATCGCTAACACATGGATTTATAATAGGGCTATCGAAACGATTCGAATCAACCATCGAATGAATTAGCAATATGTTCTCGGAAATGCTCATTCAACTCGAAAAATGTCTGAAAATTGGTTTCATCCTACATTTTTTTGGTTAATATTACCTGTAACTACCTCGGGGAATAAGAAAAAGAATGATAATATTCGAATTTTTTTTCGATAATAATCGAAACGTTTCGATGTAAGGGCTTTTATCATAGTTTTTTAAGTTTTGCTCATACTAAAACAGGGGTGAAAGAGAAATGAAGAAAAAAACTGGAGTTACGATGATGGCAATGTTGATGAGCTTCTCATTAGTTGCGGCGGGTTGCGGTAACAATTCCAACAATGCAGCATCGGGAGATAACAAGACGCTTAAAGTATGGTTCATGGGTACATCTGATACCGTAGATCCTATTGCTAAAATGTATGAAGAAAAAAATCCTGGCATCAAAGTGGATGTGCAAGCGATCCCATGGGATACCGCACATGATAAGCTGCTGACCGCAGTCGCTTCCAAAAACGGCCCGGACGTTATTCAGATGGGTACCACATGGATTCCTGAATTCGCCGCTGCCGGAGCTTTGAAAGATATGACTCCATACATCGAAAAGTATCCAAGCATGAAACCGGAGAACTTCTTTGACGGAGCCGTTGAAACGACGAAATATCAAGACCAGACGGTTGGTATCCCATTCTATGTTGAGACACGGGCGCTGTTCTACCGCACCGATATGCTTGGTGATGTTGGATACCCTGAAGGTCCAAAAACTTGGGACGAGCTGAAGGATGCAAGCAAGAAGCTGGTGGAAAAAGGCGGAGCCGGACATTATGCCTTGCCGATTGAAGGTAAAGACTCTATCTACCCTGTAATTTTTGCTTGGCAGAACGGCAGCGATATTATTGATAGCAACCGTAAGCCACAGTTTAATCAACCGGCCTATGTGGAAACTGTTAATTTTCTGAAAAGCTTCTACGATGAAGGATTGTCGCCTAAAGGCACTGACCTTGATACTGTAGCAGCATTCAAAGACGGAACGATGGCTATGTTCATCAGCGGTCCTTGGATGATCCAGACTGTAAAAGAGAAAAACCCTGAAATTGACGGAAAATGGGCTGTAACGACATTGCCTGCCAAAGTAACCAACACCTCTTCCATTGGCGGTGCTGATCTGTCCATCTTCAACTACAGTAAAAATCCGGATGAAGCTGCAAAATTCATTGCTTTCATGGCCGAACAGGATGCACAGCTGAAGTATTTCGAAACTTCTAACTCCATGCCGGCACTCAAAGCAGCTTGGAAGAACGAAGCGCTTCAGGATCCAATGATTGCAGCGTTCGGTAAACAGCTTGAAAATTCCCGTCCGGCTCCAACGGTCAGAGAATATGAAGAAATTGCACAGGCTGCAATGGCTGCTTTCGAGCAGATTACCATGGGCGGTGCAGATACACAAACCGAGCTGGACAAGCTGAACGCCAAAGCGAATGAATTGCTGGGCAACAAATAATTATTGAAGTATTGTGTCAGGCGGACTGCCGGGATCTCTTTTTTACGGAGGTTCCGGCATTATGCCTGTATATCCTTCCACACGGAAGGAAGTGAAAGAATGCGAAGGGGTGTGATGTTGTGAGTTCATTTGTCAAGCAGTGGAACAAGCATAAGTATCCATATTTGTTTATCGCGCCTGCGGTAATCCTGCTGACCCTTTTTTCGATTATCCCGATAATTATCGCACTGGTCATCAGTTTTACGGATATGGATTTGGTGGGGCTTGCGGATTATTCGAATATAAGTGCAATTGGTTTTGATAACTATTTTAATATTTTCAAAGATCCTATTTTCTTAAAGTCGATGTACAACACACTTATTTATGTTGTGGTCGGGGTTCCCTGCGTGGTTATTGCTTCCATGGGGGTTGCATTGCTGCTGAATTACGGAACAGGCTGGCTGTTTAAAAGCTTCCGGGTGATTTATTATATGCCTTCCATTACCAACATTGTGGCCGTAGCCGTAGTATGGGGTTATTTGTACAACGGGTCGTACGGTTTGTTTAACTATGTTCTTTCCTGGTTTGACCTGCCTGCGCAGCAATGGCTCCAAGATCCTGTGCTGGCGAAATTTTCACTTATCCTGCTGGCGTTCTGGAAATCAATTGGTCTCAATATGATCATCTTCCTGGCGGCCCTTCAGGGGATTCCGCGTTCGTATTATGAAGCTGCGGAAATCGACGGTGCAACCGGCTGGAAGAAGCTGCGCTACATCACTGTTCCTTTGCTTGGATTCGCTACTTTCTTTGTGACCATTACGACCCTGATCGGCTGGATTCAGTTCTTCGAAGAGCCGCTCGTGATGACAAAAGGTGGACCGCTGAATGCAACGATGTCAATGGCGCTCTTTATTTACAATAACGGGTTCCAGCTGAGCAAATTCGGTTATGCGGCTTCGGGTTCATTCATACTGTTCATCATCATTATTATTGCGACACTTATCCAATTCGCGGTCAAAAAGAAAGAAGTGGAATACTAAGCTTCAGCGTGATGCTGATGGCTTAAGAAGGAGGGAACTAGCATGGCACTGAAGATGAAGAAGATGGAAAAAGGAATTATGATTACCCTGCTCGTTGTCGGAGGACTTCTGATGATGGTGCCGTTTATTTGGATGATCAGTTCATCCTTTAAACCAGAGAATGAATTTACGGTGATTCCACCGTCGCTTTTCCCGGCACACCCAACGTTTAACAACTACCGGGATTTGTTCGTGAAGATGGATTTTCTAATTTATTTGAAAAATACGCTAATTATCGTGTTATGTTCTTTCGCCGGACTGTTTTTGAATGCGATGGCCGGTTATGCTTTTGCGAAATTTGATTTTCCGGGCAAAAATAAGTTCTTCTTTATTATCCTGGGTACGATGATGATTCCATCACAAGTAACCATGATCCCGACGTATCTGATTATTAATCAAATGCATCTCGTAAATACGATGGCGGGTATCGTTCTGCCCGGCTTGGTAGGGGCGTTTGCGATATTCTTGTTCCGTCAGTTTATGACTACCATTCCGATGGATCTGCTGGAAGCGGCAAGGCTGGATGGAGCGGGCGAACTGCGGATCTTTTTCCAGCTGATGGTGCCGATCGTGAAGCCGGTGTTTGCGGTGCAAGGGATTTTGACGTTTATCGGGGCCTGGAACAGCTTCCTGTGGCCGCTGATTATCGCCAATGACGAGAAACTGTATACACTCTCAGTAGGTTTGTCCTTGCTGAAAGGCCAATATGGTACAGCGTTTGGACTGCAGATGGCCGGTGCGGCATTTATGGTCATTCCAATTATTATCATATTTATCTTCTTCCAGAAGCATATCATAGAAGGATATACGATCTCTGGCATAAAATAGTATAGAGAGAAATAATGCAGGGCTTAGGAAGGGTTGAAATGGATGGCAACAATCAAGGATGTGGCCAAGCTGGCGGGGGTAGCGCTGTCCACGGCTTCGTATGCGATGAGCGGGGACAGCAAGGTTAGCGCAAAAACGAGAGAAAAAGTTCTGGCAGCAGCAAGACAGCTGAATTATCAAAAAAACGGCTTTGCCATGGATTTGAAGCGGAGCCGGACCAATACGATTGCACTCATATTAACGGATTTGTCCGGTCCTTATTATTCGGAGCTCATCCGCAGCATTCAGGATGTTGCGCTATCCAACTCCTATGACCTGATTGCCTGCAGTTCGATGGGTGGAAAAGATTCCACGGCTGTGCGTTATTTACTCGAAAAAAGAGTAGATGGTGCTATTGTGCTGGCTCATAATATTACAGTAGATCTTCTTCACGCTGCTGCGGGTGCGCGTTTTCCAATCGTCGTGATGGATCGTCTCATTTCCGGTGAAGGCCTTATTAATGTAGTGGTAGACAGCGAACAGGGTGGTTACAGTGCGACCCATTATCTGATTGAAAAAGGGCATCATTCCATTGCTTATATTAGCGGGCCTGCGAACTCTTATGACAATGCACTGCGTTATCAGGGGTATTTGCGTGCCATGCGTGAGGCGGGACTAAATGAAAAAACGAAGTGGAAGCTGAGCGGCAACTTTGTCCGTGAGGGCGGTTATAAAGCAACGAAGATGATGCTGGTGCAGGGTGAGCTGCCTTCGGCGGTGTTTTATGCCAATGACGAAATGGCAGTCGGGGGAATGAAGGCATTGGAGGAAGCCGGAGTTTCCGTGCCGGATGATCTTTCGGTCATTGGATTTGACGATATCCAGTTAGCCGAATATCTTCAGCCAAGGCTGACCACCATTCGTCAACCAATGTACGAATCCGGTTCGCTGGCCGGACATCTGCTGTTCCAAAGGTTGAACGGAGATGAGGTCAACGATTTCTACAAGCTCAAGATCGAACTGATTGAACGGAGCTCGGTTAAAATCAACAGTTAATCGGAGCTGGATGCGATAATCCCGCCGAACGCTTAGTTTTTGGCCTAGCGCGGCGGCAAGCTTCCGGTTATTTATCGGGCAAGAGAAGATTCTGGCACTCTTAATGCTCCGTATTGCTGTCGAAATTAATAGAAACGTTTATGAAAAAGAGATAACATATACTAGAAAAGACCATATAAATAAAGAGATAATAGAATAGAAACGTTTCGTTTCGGTGGAGGGAATACAACCATGACTGAACATCTCTATCACAAATATGTTAAGCACATGACACTTGAAGAAAAGATAGCGCAGCTGCTGCAGCTCGCAGCCCCCTTTTATGACGAACCGGGCGATCATTCGGAAATCACCGGACCTATGGAGGAGCTCGGTATCGGCAGTGAGACAAAACTTGCGGCTGGTTCCGTACTTGGAATAGCCGGTGCAGAGAAAATGATGGCTGTGCAGAAAGAACATCTGAAGAATAACAGACACGGCATCCCGCTGCTGTTTATGGCGGACATTGTACATGGATTCAAGACGATTTTTCCGATTCCGCTGGCGATCGGCTGCTCCTGGAACCCGGAACTCGCTGAACAGAGTGCAGAAATTGCCGCTCGTGAAGCTGCAGTATCAGGACTTCATGTAACTTTTGCGCCGATGGTGGATTTGGTCCGGGATGCCCGCTGGGGCCGTGTGATGGAATCAACCGGTGAAGATCCCTATTTGAACTCTGTATTTGCCAAGGCATTTGTACAGGGATTCCAAGGGGATGACCTGAGAAATGATGTTTCCCGTGTTGCAGCCTGCGTGAAGCATTTTGCAGCTTATGGACTGGCAGAAGGCGGACGTGATTACAATTCAGTCGACTTGTCAGAACGCCAGCTGCGCGAATACTACTTGCCGGCCTATAAAGCAGCGGTAGACGCAGGAGTCGAGATGGTGATGACTTCCTTTAATATTGTGGACGGGATTCCGGCTACCGGAAACAGCAAGCTGCTGCGCAGCCTTTTGCGTGAAGAATGGGGTTTTGAGGGAATCGTCATTTCAGACTGGGCGGCCATTAAGGAAATTATTGCCCATGGTGCTGCCGAAGACGAAAAAGAAGCCGCCTTTAAGGCAATCTGGAGTGGCGTCGACATCGATATGATGACTACAAGCTATGTGAACCATCTGCCGGAACTGGTGGCAGAAGGCCTTGTGGATGAAGCGCTGATTGATGAAGCAGTGCTGCGGATTCTGAAGCTGAAGGAAAAGCTGGGCTTGTTCGAGAATCCAATGCGTGGTGCGGATCCGGTTCTTGAACGCGAGATTGTGTTCTCCGCCGAGCATCGCCAGGTTTCCCGCAAGCTTGCCGAGAAATCCAGTGTACTGCTTAAGAACGAAGGTGTACTGCCGCTGGCGCCTGAGCAACGGGTTGCATTGATTGGTCCGTTTGCGAATAGCGGAGATATTCTGGGCTGGTGGTCCTGGACGGGTTCTAAAGAGACGGCGGTCAAGCTTGGAGAATCCATGCGTATACTCAGCGAAAATCCGGGCAATGTGATTATTGCCGAGGGAAGCGGCATCGATTCGATCAGCGAGTCTCAGCGTAATGAGGCCTTGAAAGCAGCCGCAGATGCCGATGTAATCGTGCTTGCGGTCGGTGAATCCTCAGAGATGAGCGGTGAAGGCGGCAGCCGCAGTAATATCAAATTGCCGCAGGCGCAGCTGGAACTGATTGAGCTGATGAAAGGGCTGGGCAAACCTTTAGCTGTAGTCCTGTTTAACGGCCGCCCGCTCGATCTGCATGGTGTGTATGATCTTGCCAATGCTGTACTTGAAGCATGGTTCCCGGGAAGTGAAGGCGGTGCTGCGCTGGCAGATCTGTTATACGGAAAGGTTAATCCATCCGGAAAGCTCAGTATGTCCGTTCCTTATTCCGTTGGCCAGATTCCGGTTTATTATAACTCCTTCAGCACCGGCCGTCCCAAACCGGAAGAAGAGACAGGCAACCGTTATATTTCCCAGTACCTTGATATTCCTAACGAACCGCTCCTTCCATTTGGCTTCGGTCTAAGTTATACGGATTTCTCCTATGACGGACTTACACTTTCAGCGGAGACAATGAAGGCTGATCAGCCGATTGAGGCGAAGGTGACTGTCACAAATACCGGGAAGATGGCTGGAACAGAAACGGTTCAACTTTATATCCGTGATGTATCGGCAGAGGTAGTCCGCCCGGTTAAAGAGCTGAAAGGCTTCAAGCAGGTCGAACTGGCTCCGGGAGAAAGCAGCGAGGTTGTCTTCCGGATTGACGAAAGTATGCTCCGCTATCACCACAGTGACTTGTCCGTAAGCAGTGACCGCGGCCAATTCAGCCTGTTCATCGGCGCTAGCAGCAAGGATGTTCAGGCAGCGTCTTTCCGTTTGCTTAAATAATGCGAAATGTTAAACACAAATACTGACGAATAGCGGCAATCTGCCGCAGCAGATAAGGAAGTGAGTAGAAATGACAACTATAACAGGAACTGGCTCCAAGCTGTCGCTTCACGAGGATGGATTGACTTTTACTTTCCTGGAAAGCGGCGACCTGTACCAGGCTGTCGGCGGGACGATGATGATCAATCAGCTGCTGTCTAATAGCGTAGACGGTGCGCCCGGAAATCTTTATGCGCGTTTGCACCTGCAGGATGGCATTCAGGTCTTTCCGCTGCTAGGTGTGAAATCGAGCAGCCGTTTCCGTCAGGATGGCAAACGCCTGGTGTGGCAAGGTGAAATTACTGCGGGTCCGGATGTCCCAGGGCTATTGGCGGATATCCGTTATCAGGTGGTATTTACTTTGTCCAGCCGTGGGGTGTGGTTCTGGGATGTGAAGGCTGAAGGCAGCAATGTGCTGCTGGACGTCATCTATAGTCAAGATGTGGGGATTGCTTCCCCCGCAGCTGTCACCAGTAATGAAGCCTATTTATCGCAATATATTGATCATGCGGTATTTGAGGATGAGAAGTATGGATATGTGGTTTGCTCCCGGCAAAATCAGCCGCAAGGCGGCAAGTTCCCGTACCTGCAGCAAGGTGCTCTCACCGGAGCTACCGGATATTCCACTGATGGATTCCAGTTCTTCGGATTATCCTACAAGGAAACCGACAAACCAGAAGCATTGTACCAGGAACAGCTGGCCAATGAGATTTATCAATATGAATTTGCCTATACGGCGTTGAAATCCGAGAAAATTCAACTGGATGGAGCTGCATGTTTTACTTTTTACGGACTGTTCCGTGAAGACCATCCCGCAGCCATTACAGAGCTGGAATTTCATTCGGCACTGCGTCAAGCGTGGGATGAGGCTGAAGCCCTGGGAGATGTTCAGGAAACAGGTCATTGGCTGAATCAGACCTCCTTATCTTCACGTTTTGGAGCTCCGCTGCAAACTGTAGACATGCTTGAAGAAGAGCTGAACTCATTGTTCCCGCAGAGATTTGAGGAAGAACGTGATGGCGGCCAGCTGCTGGCCTTCTTTACCGGCACCTATGAGCATATTGTGCTCAAGCGTAAGGAATTGCTGGTCGAACGTCCGCATGGGCATATTCTGATGAGCGGGGACAATGCTCATCTGGGTGCTGAGGTCATGACCACAACCTCGTATATGTATGGGATTTTCAATTCCCAGGTGGTAGTCGGTAATACGAATTTCAATAAAATGATGTCCAACCCCCGTAACGCGCTGAATGTGTACAAGACTTCAGGACAGCGTATTTATGTGGAAATGGATGGACAATACCGTATGCTTACGATGCCGTCGCTATTTGAAATCGGCTTTAACTACGTGCGCTGGTACTATAAAACTCTTTCCGACACGCTTGTAATTACCAACTATACAACAGTTGATTCACCGGAAGTAAAGCTGCATGTGCGATCTGTAAGCGGCCAAGCCTACCGTTTCCTCGTCAGCAACCAGATTACGATGAATGTGGCCGAGTATGAGGTGCCTTACCAAATGGCTCAGGATCCGAACGGAGTGATCAGCCTCCGCGGCGAGAAGTCCGGAACGAGTGCTGAGGTATATCCGGAGCTCACTTACAAGATGTTCCTCGATGGGGCTTCTTACCGTCTGGGAGATGAAAGTCTGCTGGCAGACGGACCGGTTCAGGGCAGTGCTTCGCTTGCGGTGCTTGAACTGGAGGAAAGCGCAGAGTGGACGCTGACATTACAGGGCTTGCTGGATGGCAAAGAACGTCCGCTCTCCAGTAAACCCGTCACAGAAGAAATCACCCGTTACCGTGAGTTTTTCTCCGGTGTCATGAATGGTTTCAAGCTGACACAGGAAAGCGGAGTCGAAGGCGGACTGTTCAAAGTGAATGCGTTGGCCTGGTGGTATACTCACAATATGCTGGTCCATTACTCAGTGCCTCATGGTCTGGAGCAGTATGGGGGCGCAGCATGGGGGACGCGTGATGTGTGCCAGGGACCGGTGGAATATTTCCTCGCCACACACAAATATGAGCAGGTGCGCGAGATTCTGCTGACCGTGTTTGCCCATCAGTATGAAGATGACGGCAGCTGGCCACAGTGGTTCATGTTCGACAAATACACATCCATTCAGCAGGAAGAAAGCCACGGCGATATTATTGTCTGGCCGCTTAAAGTGCTGGGGGATTACTTGCGGGCAACCCTTGATTTTGCTGTACTGGATGAACAGATTCCATATACACGCAAGCACAGCTTTGACTTTACGGAAACGACAGCTTCGCTGCGGGAACATGCCAACAAAGAGCTGGATTACATTAAATCTCACTTCCTGCATGATACGTTCCTGTCTTCTTACGGCGACGGGGATTGGGATGATACGCTCCAGCCGGCGAACGCACAGCTGAAGCAGTATATGGTCAGCAGCTGGACAGTTGCACTTACCTATCAGACTGTGCTCGGTTTATCCGGAGTGCTGCAGAGCAATGATGAAGCTTGGTCAAATGAGCTGAAGCAGATGGCGGAAGGGATCAAAAGTGATTTCAACCGTTACATGCTGGGAACGGAAGTGATTCCAGGCTTCCTGTATTTCGAAGATCCGCAGGATGCCAAGCCTATGCTTCATCCAGACGATCAGGAGACCGGTATTCAATACCGGCTGCTGCCGATGACCCGCAGCATGATCGGTGAGCTGCTCACACCAGAGCAAATGGAGTCGCATTACAAGCTGATCCTGGAGCAATTCCTCTGCCCGGATGGTGTGCGGCTGATGAACCATCCGGCGCAATATGCCGGCGGAGTCAGCACGCATTTTAAACGGGCGGAGCAGGCGGCTAATTTCGGACGCGAAATCGGACTTCAATATGTGCATGCGCATATCCGGTTCGTAGAAGCTATGGCGAAGATCGGCAAGCGGGATCAGGTATGGAACGGACTGGCGGTCATTAATCCGATTGGGATCCGCGATGCCGTGCCGAATGCTGAACTGCGTCAGAGCAATGCCTACTTCAGCAGCTCGGACGGGAAATTTGCTAACCGTTACGAAGCGCAGGAGCGGTTCAATGAGCTGCGGAATGGTTCGGTAGCCGTTAAAGGCGGCTGGAGAATTTATTCCAGCGGTCCCGGAATCTACATGAATCAGCTGATCTCCAACGTGCTCGGTATCCGTGAGGACGGCGGTGATCTCATCATTGATCCTGTACTGCCGGATGAACTCGATGGAACCCGTTTTGACTTCGAATATGGCGGTTCACCGGTATCGTTCATCTACCACTGTGCAGAAGGCAATCTCCGCTCTGTAACCGTAGGCGGCAAGGAGGTTCAGGCCGAACGGCTTGCCAACCCTTATCGTCTTGGAGGATTGCGGATCAAACAGGCAGACTTTGAAAATCTGCGCACAGCAGAAGGTACTGTAGTTGATATTTATATGTAATAACAAGAAGAGGCCGCTGCTGAAGCGGCCTCTTTGCTATTCACAATTATTCAGCTGTTAAGTCATCTATTCCAGATCCTTCGTTGAAAGCATCTCGAGTTTATTTAAAATAATCAAGGCTCATCGCCTCGCGGACTTCGTTCATCGTTTCCTGGGCCAGAGACCGGGTATGGCGGGTGCCGGCCATTAGTATATCATCGACAAGCCTTGGTCTGGCCGCATAATAGGCCCGGCGTTCCCGCATCGGTGCCAGAAGCATTTCCAGCGCGGAGGTGATCCGTTCTTTGCAGGCCGAACAACCGATGGACCCGCGTTCGCAGCCTTCGCGGATTTCAGCGGCGTCTTGCGGAAGAAAGGCCCGGTGATAAGCATAAATTGGACAGATACCCGGATGCCCGGGATCATTTTTATGAACGCGGGCTGGATCTGTCACTGCTCTTTTTATTTTGTGGGCAAGGTCTTCCGTTGAAGCATCGAGCGTTATGGCGTTGCCGAGGCTTTTGCTCATTTTCGCGTTGCCGTCTGTGCCAATCAGCCGGGGTGTTTCACTGATCAACGCCTGAGGTTCCACAAATATAGGCTTATACAGCTCGTTAAACCGGCGCACAATTTTACGGGCCAGCTCCAGATGCGGCAGCTGATCCTCACCAACAGGAATGATGGTGGCTTTGCAAAAGGCAATATCGGCCGCCTGGCTTACCGGATAACCGAGGAAACCATAATACATTTCATCCAGACTGCTGTTTTTCGATTCTGCTTTTACCGTTGGATTGTGCCGCAGGTTATTCACCGTAACAAACATAGAGAAGAAGATTGTCAGCTCGGCGATTTCCGGAATCATGGACTGTACATAAAGGGTTGTCTTGCCGGGGTCAATGCCTACAGACAAATAATCGAGCATAATCTCGCGGATATGGCTGCGGATCAATTCGGGTCTATCGAAATGGGTCGTCAGTGCCTGAACATCCGCCAGAAATACATAGGATTCATATTGATCTTGTAAAATAACCCGGTTCTGCAGGCTGCCGGCGTAATGGCCAAGGTGAAGTTTGCCGGTAACCCGATCTCCTGTGAGTACACGTTCTTTCATCGTTAAAAAACCTCCTGATATAATGTTGTTGTGTAGAAATTATAAATCGCCACCACCAGCCATCCTCCATGGCCATCACCCCCTTATCCATGCAAAAAAACTCCGTCCCATAAGGACGAAGTTGTCGTTGTACCACCTTAAATGACCGTCCCGCTGCATGAATTGCAAGCGTTCCAGTCTTCGCTATACGGTGCGGAGATCGCTGAATACATAATCTCGAGACCGCTCCCTTGATAACGGCGGGATGCCCGGCATTTCCCTACAACATCGTAGCCGACGGTTCGGGAAAGCAACTCCAAAGTCCATTCGATCATATGCCGGACACCGGTTCGCAGCTACCACCGGCTCTCTGCAAGTCCTCTCACATATGTCTACTTACTCTTCTTCTGCGTTATTGATGTTATATATGTATATTATTACCTGATCCCTGGAGATCGGTCAATGCTTTATTAGATTGGGGCAGGAAAAAGTATCAAGTGTGATAAGTTATTTATCAAAGAAAGCCGAGAACACCCCACCTTCTATAGGTTGGGGATGAATCGGTGTTTTTTGCAAAGAAAACGAACGCATGTGCTATAATAACCCTATATACTTCATCGAAAGAGGTTGTGTTGGCATGCTCATTCATAAAGCCTATAAGTATCGTATCTTTCCTACAAATGAACAACAGCAACTCATTCATCAGATGTTCGGGTGTTGCCGTTTTGTGTTCAATCATTTTTAGGCTTATGGAATGATACCTATAAGGCGAAAGGCAAAGGCTTATCCTACAATCGTTGTGCCACACAACTTCCTGCACTCAAACAACAGTTCGAATGGTTGAAAACCGTGGATAGCATTGCTTTGCAATCATCGGTTCGAAACGTGGCAGATAGTTTTGATCGGTTCTTCAAAAAACAGAATCAAGCTCCACGTTTCAAAAACCGTAAACACCCTGTCCAAAGCTACACAACGAAATATACCAACGGCAACATTGCTGTGGAAGAACGTCTACTCAAGCTTCCCAAGCTGGGATGGATGCCCTTTGCCAATTCCAGAGCCTTAGAGGGACGCATCCTGTCTGCAGCCGTTCGCCGGAATGCGTCTGGGAAATATTTCGTATCCATCGTCTGTGAAGTTGACGTTAAGCCCCTGCCTCAAGCCAGCAAAGAGATTGGTGTTGACCTTGGGCTTAAAGAGTTTGCCGTCTGCTCCGATGGATTTCGGGTTCAAAATCCCAAGTGGTATCGCCATTTCGAAAAGAAGTTAGCCTATTGGCAACGCCGTATGGCTCGCCGTAGCAAAGGCGGCTCTAATTGGCACAAAGCCAAGCAAAAGGTCGCTTCCATTCATGAGAAGATCGCCAATTGCCGCCATGATTTTCTGCATCAGCTCACAATCAAACTGATTCGTGAAAACCAAACGATCAGTATAGAAAACCTTCGCGTGGCGAATATGCTCAAAAATCACAAACTGGCAAAGTCTATCGCCGATGCGTCATGGAGTGAGTTCGAACGCCAAATCTCCTACAAGGCGAAATGGTACGGACGCACGGTTAAGATTTCGGATACCTTTGCCCCGACCAGCCAAACATGTTCTGTATGTGGCTTCATCAACCCCGAAGTGAAAAATCTTTCAGTGCGGCAATGGGTCTGCCCAGGTTGTGATACAACGCATGATCGTGATGAAAATGCCGCACAGAATATTATAATGATGGCGGTTTAACCGTCTTGCAAAGAACTGTGGGAACCACAGGGATCGCTTGGTGTACGATTTTTCACATTTGAGAAAATCGATACATTTTGCTTCAAGGAAGCAATGACCCAAGAATCCCCCACCTCTACAGGTGGCGGGAGTGTTCAAAGACAATAAATGAAGAGGGATGCAATTACATAAATATTCAGCTGTAATGATAATGACAAATTGCTTGGTATTATCGAGGCATTTGATTTTAATCAGAAAGTAAATATGGTATCGGTCGGCTATTTTTTGGAGCAAGCCCATTGGGGGAAAGGCATTGCTTCAGAAGCGTTATCCCTATTGATAAGTTACTTGTTTAATGATGCGGATATCAATAGGATTCAAGCTGAAGTAATGCCCCCCAATAGGGCTTCCAAAAAGGTGCTGCTGAAAAACGGCTTCATGAAAGAAGGAACTTTGAGACAAGCCAGTGTATGGTCAGGCAAAGGAATCGTCGATCTTGAGGTGTACAGCATCCTGAAAGATGACTACATCAAATGGCATATCCGATCAGAAGTTCCAGATCCACAATAGAATAGAAGCAAACTCAAGGTTTTTTCACTTCGATTTTTGGCAGATCAAAGCTCCAGTTCACATCGGTAAATCTTTTATCCGTTATGACCCGGCGGAGCGTCAGCTCCTCGGGCAGTTCAGTCATGCCTTTGGCTATAAGATAGGCTTCATTTGCATGATTGCCCGTCTCACCGAATATGACTTTCTCATCCATAGTGTAAGCACCTCTAAAAATAACCTTGTATTCTTTTCCTTGACCATCGAGGGCGACCCACTTGTCTTTGGAAAATCTGTTGGTGAATTCGCCGCTGACCGACATCCAGCCGGATATTCCCGGTTCATCCTTGGTTTCCTTGATCTCCATCTTGTTCACCTTCAGCACATCACCTTGAGCACTAAATACTGCGGGTTTCTCATTAAGCTCATGAGGATGGAACGTCATTGAATCGTTAGATTTGACAGGACTATTGTAACCATCCAGGATGAACCGTACTTGCCGGCTGTCATATGGAAGGCTCTTGAAATAGTAGGTCCAGTGCTGCTTGCCGGCTTGTTCTGTTGATCTGACAGTGTAGCCGAAGGAAGTGTCGATAATACCTCCGGAGATGTAACTGTTGATTCTTGAAAGTTCTTCACCATTCTCTCCCTCAAAATGGAACATGACCCCAAAATCGTGGCTAAAATTAGTGGAATTGGCAGAAATAAGGCTGGCTGCCTCTCCAGTAAGCGAGGTGTTGAATTTCAGTGTGACACCTGCAGGTGTATGCATCACTTGATCCATCTCCAGCTTCATCCCATCCGGTGTTTTATAGACATGGTCCTTCAAATCTGTGGTTACCGATAATGCCTGTGCTGCGGTCATATCTGCTTCATAGCTAAAGCTCCAGTCTCCGGTGACTACCTTTTCTGTTTTGCTGTTTGAAGCCAGTTCATGAATATTGCCTTGAATAACTACGGTGCTTCCTGGGCCTTCATCAGGGAATACGTAAGTCAACAGCAGAGAGGCTTGACCAGAGTTTCCATAAATGTCACTGGCCAAGGGCATGATCTCTTTAAGTTCTCCGATGTTGTGTCCTTGTTCATCATGGATTTCCAATTGGCTGGTATTAAATTTGGACATTGCGTCGTTGGCAGCATGTCCGGTTTTATCCGTAATGCTAATGTTAAGCACCAAACGGGTAGGATCAGCCACTACGTCCTGCAGGACAAAGGTATAGCCTTTATCGGTTTTCTCTATGCCAGGGTGCTGCACCACTCCGAGTATTTTGGCGTCCAGCAGACCAAGCTTTGCCCACTGGTTGGCAAGGAGGAACGGTTTCTGTGGAGGGGTGGACAACGTCTCTGACACTGTACCTGATTTGCCAATGAAAAACAGTAATGAAGCAATTCCTATCACTGCAGCAACAGAGCTGCCCCACTTTAAACCTCTTTTTAGGGTGCGGCCCGTTTGCATTCCGGATATCTCGGATAATTTTTGCCCGGAGGCGGGCTGTATCTCTGTATTGCGAACTTGTTCCATAACGCGCTCTGTGAAATCATCAGCTAGATTAGAGCTTGTATACAATTGTGAATCCGTCAGTAGATCGTTATCAGTGCCGGACAAGTCATTGTGATTGGTGTAAGCCCATTTTTTCATTGGAACCCTCCCTGGATTTCGGCCATTGTTTCTTCAGCTTTTGACGGGCGCGGTGGAGACAATTTTTGACCTGATGCATCGGCATTCCCGTTATCGCTGAGATCTCCTCATAGGATAATTCATTGGTATAGCGAAGCAGCAGTACAATCCGGTAACGTTCTGGAAGCTTGGACAATTTCCGGTGCATTTCAAGCTCGTCTTCCTTGCGCATATATTGCTCTTCAGGGGTTGGCCCGCGATCCTTCTCCTGCAGCAAGGTGCTGCTTATTAGGCCTGGGGATTTCCGTCTTTTCAGTGACCTGAAGTGGTTGATCGCAATGGCGTACAGCCAAGCGGCAAAGCTTGATTGGCCATGATGCTCGCGGAGTTTCTGGTATGCTTTGATAAATGTTTCCTGGGCCAAATCCTGTGCATCCTGGTGACTGGCGCCCATACCGAGCAGCAGACCATACAAGCTCGACTTGTATTTGTCTACGAGTACCGCAAAGGCCTCCCGGTTGCCCTGCAGCACTTCGGCAATGATTTGTTCGTCGTTGTCCTGTGCCTTCATCCAGTGCCTCCCATTAATTTATTTGTATATAAGACGCACCAGCGCCACAATATTTCTCACTTTTTATAAAAAAGAAAGATTATGTTCAGATCATACTACACATTGCAGGGGGAAGAGAGAATGAAACAAGACGTAGCAATCCGTCAGGTAGGCTTGGCCGTAAAGGATGATCCGGCAGTCAGGGCGGTATTTCTGAAAGGCGCACATGCCAGAGGAGAGCAGGATGCTTACTCGGATGTTGATTTGTACTGCTTGGTCCACAGCGAGGGATTGACGGATTTTTTAGCGCGCAGAATATCCTATATGGAGAGCTATAAACCGCTGATATTCTGGTCGGAAGCTAACTTCGTAGGACCACAAATTGTTGGCGTGTTTGAAGACGGTCTGCATTTCGATCTTTATACAGTGACTGCGGAGAGTCTGAAACAAACCGAACAAATCCTTGTCCTGCATGATCCCGAGGGTTGTCTTGCCAACTACAAGGCAGAGAGCTTCCCCATGTCGGATGTAGAGATTACGAGGATCCTTTCCGGTTTCACTTTCAGTCTTCTGGAATTTGAAACCGCGTATCTCCGCGGCGATTTGCTCTGGGCACACCGGCTTGGCAGTCATCTGGCGGCAGATCTAATGATAGTTCTGCGGCATGTAGCAGATCCTTCTACAGCGCAGCTCGGCATTAAGAGACTGCATCACAAACTCAGTCCACAGCAACTGGATGAGTTAACAGGAGCGTTAAATGCTCTTGGACCGGACGCACTCCCTTCAGGTGTCCAGAAGCTGGTGGACCTCGCTGTGGTGTTGATTGCAGACTTGACCGAACGGCTGTCAGAGAACTGGAATCAGCGTTTTTTCGATTTTATGGTCAAACGGATCTACGCACTATCGTAACAAAACAGATACAGCGAACAATATTTGAATGTGAGAAAAAAGGAGGATAATGACTACTCTTGTCGAATTATAAATTTAGATAGATAATAAATACCAAAATATGTTTGTGATTCGGAAGCGCCAGCTGATGAACAAAGGCAACTCCGCCGAAAGGCGGAAGACGCAAAGCCACCGGTCTAAACCGCTCACGAAAGCGGCATGACAGCGGGGACGCTCATGTAGTTTGGTTTTTTGTTGTCTAAATACAACAAAAGGAGCTTGAAAAAATCATGTTTTTGAAGATTCGCCACAAATTGAGGCCTGGCTTAGCGTTTATTCTGGCTACAGTCTTGGCCGCTGGGCCCCTGATTGCCACCCCGGTCCACGCAGCTGCGAAGTACACTTTTACGGATGTCAAAACTGCATATAACATGCCGATTGACTACAACTACAAGTTCACAGGTGACACAATCGCTTCACTGGAGAAGGATAGCAAAGGGGCTCATCAGCTGTACTTACATAACTGGAAGAAGAAGACGACGGAGAAGGTCACTTCTACTAACACGTTCAAAACGAACTTGCAGCTTATGGGAGACAGTGTTTATTATTATGAGTCTACAATTGAAGTGACTAAACGAATTAATATCTACCCGAAGAAGCTGGTACAGTACAATTTGAAAACCAAAAAAACAAGCGAGCTTCCGCTGGAAGTGAAAACTCCGGAATTACTGGGTGTGGGTGACAAATATTATGCACACAGCAGTGGCTCAGATTTTTACTTCACTAACAAAACGACGCTGGAAACTCAGACCATCAATGATCTTGGTTTTGATCAGGTCCACCAGTTTGTAGATGACAAGTTCATCTATAGCAAATGGGACACCGGGACGTTGTATCTGTATGATCTGCCAAGTTCAAAAACAATTGAGCTCTACAAGCTGAAAGAAAATGAATCCTTCAACCTCGTAGCTTCGAATGGTAAAGATATTGTCTGGATGATTGACTCCAAAGAAGTGGATGCTGCCGGCAAGACCAAAAATTACTTCATCTATATGACGATGGACCGCAGTAAAGCCGGAGCCCCGGTTAAAGTATTGCTCAAACGTGAATGGGTAATTGGCGACCGGAATGATCTCTTAATCGTGGGTGACAATTATGCGGTGTTCTCGGAAATGATGAATAATAAACTGGTAGCCCGCGGAGTGAACCTCCGAAATGGGGAACTCTTTTTACTTGGGGAACGAAACCGCAGTGCGGACAATTTTGTGTATTTTAATAAAGACACTTTGATCTCACGCGACGCGAATGACTATATTGTGCTTCGTACAATAGTCAGAACGCCATAAATGAATTTTCAGAAACTATCAAAAAAACAGTGCAATTTGACGATAGTAGTAAAGCGGTAAATATTGGGTATGAACCTATTTCCAATGAATCCCGCAATCGCAAATTGAAAAAAAACAACTAGAGGAGTGTCATTAAAAAATGATCGCAGAAACTAAAATGTACCCGGAATTCAACACCATCTTCATCAGCTTGCATGGATTTGCCGAATTGGCTGAAACGGTAAAAGAAGTGGAAATATTCGAGGCGTCCATGCCGACTTTGCCAATCCACGAGATGTCTCTGATTATTGACTGCAATGATATGGCGCCGTTCAAGCCGGAGATACTCCCGGTTCTGGAACGCTGCTATGTGCTGTATAACGGATTTAAACATGCGGTTCTGGTGAATCCGAAGAAAGTAGTAGCCAAATCTCAATTACAGAGAGTAGCTCCAAGTGCCGGATTTAAAGGACATTTTGTGGATACGGTGGAAGAGGCTTGGGCAATCGTTAAATCCTAAATCCTAAATCCTAAATCCTAAATCCTAAATCCTAAATCGTATATCCTAAATCTAAAGCAGAGGGTGGTCAACCATGGCTAGTGTCAAAATAGTAAGCACCGAAGTGTACCATCCTGCCTATAAGATCAGCAATGAGGAATTGGCTCTGCAGGCCGGAGCTTCAGCGGACAAGCTTATCGGCATTTGGGAGTTCTTTGGCCGTAAGGATCGTTATTACGCGGCGGACTATGAAGAGAGCACACTTTATATGGCTATTGAAGCATCCAAAAAGCTATTGAAGAACTGTGGGCTTAGCGGAAGCGATTTGGATATGATCGTATTCTCCTCAGGAACACATGATTTCAGCGCTCCGACAGATGCTGCATTTGTGCATCAGGCGCTGGAGGGTAAAGATTCCTGCATTATCTATGACAGCAATGCCAACTGTGTAGGTATGGTTGTCGCTGCTGACCAAGCAGCCCGATCCATGATATCCACTCCCAGAGTGAGATACGCACTCATTGTAGGGTCGGAGCAGATTGCCCGTTTCTACAAAGAGGGGGACCTGGCGTCCAAGGGCCTTTGCGGAGATGCGGCCTGTGCGGTTCTGTTGGAGAGAGTGGAGGACACGGATTCCGGCCTGATAGATTCGGCTTACTACACCAATACGCAGAAGGCGGAGGATATGCAGTTCCCTGCCGGAGGCATGACGCAAATGTACGGAGAACATCTGTCGCTTGAAGAGAAGAAAATTTATCTTCATCCGGAGTATAACGTCAATGTGGCTTTCCCGACAGCGGTATCCAATATTGAGCAGCTGCTTCAGGAACATGGATATACCAAAAGTGATGTGAAGCACTATATCCTTAGTCAGTTAAACTTGAGCGTCATTAAAGATATCGCGGGCAAGCTGGACGAGGAACTCGTTAAATTCCCTTACATTGGGGATATTTATGGCTACACAGGCACAAGCAGTCCGTTTATCACCCTTCACCATGCGATTAAGGACGGAACGCTGGTACGCGGCGACTTGTTCTTTATGTGGTCGGTAGGCGCGGGTATTACGAGTTGTGCTACCTTGTGGAGACTCTAGCATCACTACTGCAGTAATGAAACGCGATAGAAAAACAACGAAAGCCTGCGCCTTGGCGCAGGCTTTTTTGTGTGCTTTTCCCGGGGCGAGCCATCTAGTCTTTATTTAAGAATTCAATAATTAACTCTATAAATTCAGCAGGCTGCTCAAGATGCGGATAATGGCCGCATTGACGCAGCTGGACGAATTCTGAAGCTGGGATGTTCTTATGTACGTAACTACAGATCTGCTTGTTGAAGGGTGAATCCAGCCCGGCTTCCATAACAAGGGTTGGATGACTGATTTCATTTAAGCGACTGTAGGCCGGAGGCATTAAAGGACGATGCAAATTGGGTTTACCTTGATAAAAGACTTCATTACTGACATAAAGCTCTTTGAATTGGGCACGAAGCGTCTGATCTTGTGGAACGAGGTAGTGCCAGAAGCTGTTCTTCATAAAATGCTCCGCAGCCTTGTTGATTCCAACCCGGCGGACTCTCAGGAAATCCTTCATGCCTTCCCAGGACAGCCGCAAGGGATACTTGGCACCGTTAACGGAAGGGGCAACAAGGATTAGCTTGCTGACACGATCCGGATAGGCCAGAGCGAAGTCAATCGCAGCACTCCCTCCAAAAGAAGAGGCGACAAGACTGGCACGGGTAATCCCAAGATGATCCAGAACGGATTTCAGATCCTGATAATAGGAGAAGGGAGTGGTGATAGCATCGCTTTGTCCATATCCTCTCTGATCATACCGGATCACCTGATAGGCTTGAGCCAATCTTTCCACATGGAGATCCCACACCTTGAGGTTGGAGTAGCCGCCATGCAGCAGCACAAGCGGTTCACCTGCTCCTTGTACTTCGATGTTAAAGTTTACACCCTGGATGTTATGCAGTTTACTCTGATTCACTTTTTTCACTCCCTCATTAACGCTGTTGATTTAACCATTCAATTGATTCTTTGCACCACTGCAGTCTAGCTTCGGTTGACAGGATCCCATAATTCAGGGTTAACATCCACATCGGTAAATCTTCCGGCGGTTGCTTCTGTGTTATTAATGCACGCTGTTGTTCGCGGTAAACCTCCATGGCATTTGTGAGCTCACCCAGCTCATGTTCGAACAAACCTCTAATGACTTCTTTATCCTGAGGGGTTGCAAAAAAAACCTTAAGCAGCAATTCATCCCGGTAGTTAAGGGCGCCAATGGGGGCGGACAGCCATTTCCGGAAATGCTCCATGCCTTCAGGTGTAATCTGATACTTTTTCTGGCCGCGTGTTTGAATGGGTGTGCTGGCTTCCACCGCATATCCTTGGGCAACAAGCTCCTTCAAAGCAGGATAAATCTGCCCGTAACTTTCACTCCAGAAATGATGAAGCGAGCCGCTGAAATGCTTCTTGATGTCATATCCGGAATAGACTCCTTTCGTTAAAACACCCAGAACTGCGAACATTGTATTTCCCGATTTGGCCATAACCCTCGCTCCTGACTATAATGTATCTATTAGATATGTAACTATTAGATATATCATACAGCGTTGATCTTATAATTTCAACCCTTGCAAACCATCTCATCGGCACAAAAAAACAGAGCAGCGGAGGTTGTGCCTGCCGTGCTCTGTAGTGCTATTACCCGATTATACCGTAGATCCGGCCGGCTTCTATCGTTAGGGACAGATCCTTAAGGGCATTTGCACCTTTGTAGCTTTTTGTCAAACCTTTTGTTCGCAGCACATATTTGTTCATCATGCCCACCAATCCTTTCTGGCTATAGTGTAAAGGCGGCAGGTTTAGAAAAGGTTAAGCGGATACAAACAGTCGAAAAACTGCCGGAAAACTACAGGGAACAGCGTTTACTCCTTGTACAGGCGGTAGCCGAGGCCCCATACCGTTTCTATGTATTCTATAGCCGGGTTTGCTTTTTTTAGCTTGCTGCGCAGATTGCTGATATGAGTTTTGACTGTTTTATTGATGTTCGTGTACTTCTTTAAATAACTGATCAATTTCCTTACATACATTACACATGATTTCTGCTGTGGGCAAATGTTTCCCCTTGATGATCATCTCCTTGATATCGCAGCCTCCAAGGACTGTCCGGGCTTTTGTGAAGACCTTATGGGGAGGGAAAAAAATATCATCTGCTGCACAAATAATTAGTAATGGCGAAGAGTAACCATTCAGTTCT
Organism: Paenibacillus sp. FSL H3-0321; assembly: GCF_038002865.1. Lineage (NCBI taxonomy): Bacteria > Bacillati > Bacillota > Bacilli > Caryophanales > Paenibacillaceae > Paenibacillus > Paenibacillus sp. FSL H3-0321. The sequence goes on from NZ_JBBODH010000001.1 coordinate 7,629,413, forward strand.
TTTCGTTTGAACTCTCTCGGAGCACGCATTTCCATCTTGTAGCAGGTCAAGAGCAGATTAAAGAATTGGTACCATAGCACATCCTTTTCCGTCAGCATCGGATCGAAGATCTTTACCAGCCGCTCTTTCGAAGGACGAAGCATATACGTCATCATAGGAATCATCATTTTTGTAAAGATGGGCAGGAGTGAACCATGAGCAATACCGGAAGGAGCAAGCAGCACGGCCTTGGTTATTTTACCAGGATCAACTTTGGCCAATGATAACATCATAGCCGAGCTGTATGAACTGACTACGAACATCATACTGTTAAATCTTAAGGCTTCCAGCAGCTCACTGATCCACCAACCGTAATCATCTTTCGAGGGGGATAGGTTTCGATAAGGGGTGCTTTTTCCGGGCATGCCAATTACATCCGGTGCATAAATGCAATAGTTATCAAGCAGTGGCAAAAAAAGCTTTAGATTCAACGGGTTAATACCGTTTCCACCGTGCAGGGTAAATAAAGGCGGCTTTAACTTATCTCCAACGATAAGCAAATGTGTGCTTCCATAACTGGTGTTAATGATCTGCTCTTCGTACATCACATCTAGAGCAGCAAGTGCTGTATCGTAAAAATCATGCATTTTAGCTTCACTTTCTTTGTTCTTATAGATGTACTTTACCATCACTTTCCCCCCTGTGATCAATCCACATCCTCATTCATTTCATCTTAATCCGGAAAGTTCTCAGCTTCCATAATATTAAACACTTAAATTCTCCCATCTGTAAACAACAGGAGAATGATATAATCTTTTGGAAAAGGGGGGAGCAGAGTGCTGGAACGCTCAATGGAAAATATCATGGGTTCAGGAAGGGAAAGGAGGGATGCGCAAAATAAACAAATGAAATGAGGATGATTTTGAGATGAACAGAGGACAAGTGATAAGCAATGACGGTGTTAAACTGAATTATATTGTACAAGGAACCGGGCCAAAGATATTGGTTGTAGGCAGCAGCGTCTTTTATCCGCAGCTCTTCTCGGCAGATTTATTTGCACGATTTCAGTTTATATTCCTTGATCATAGAGGTTTTGCCAGTCCGTCTGCAGTCTTGAAGCCGGAGCAGTACCGGCTGGACCGGGTGCTGGATGACCTCGAGCTCGCAAGGCAGCAGCTTGGCCTGAGTGATGTGGTCATAATGGGGCATTCAGGGCATGCTTTCATGGCGCTGGCGTATGCCAGGAAATATCCGGAGCAGGTTCACAAAGTAATTCTGCTGAATTCAGCGCCAAGCAATAGCCGGGAAAGGCAAAGTCAGAGCGCTGCATTTTTCAATGAGACTGCAAGTCTGGAGAGAAAGACAGGATTCGAACAGGACATGGCTCTGCTAGAAGGCGACATCAGGCTAGACCCGGAACGCCGGTTCGTTCACATGTGTATTCGAATGGGTGCACAGAGCTTCTACGACTATTCCTTTGATGCAGCCTATATGTGGGAACAGGTACAAACAAATATGCCGGTTATGGATTATTTGTGGGGCGAGGTATTTGCCGGGATGAATCTGCTGCAGATGCTGAAGGATGTCAGTATGCCGGTTTTTATCGGGCTGGGAAGATATGATTATCTGGTTGGGCCTGTTTCCTTATGGGAGGCTATCGACGAGACATACCCCCATGTGAAGAAGGTAATCTTTGAGCACAGCGGACATAATCCGATGTTTGAACAACCGGAGCTGTTTAATCAAACATTGATAGAGTGGATGACACAGGAGTAAGGTTTGTTTAGCTACGCTATATGAGTTGAACTAAAGTTCAACTTATATATTCATTCACAACTACTGAAAAAAGGATCAGAGAAGATCGCCGATGGCGAACTTTCCTGATCCTCTTTGCGTTTCCGGCTGCTTAAAGTTGACCTAAAAATCCATCCATATAGGCATAAAACTCTTCCTTGTTGCTGAGATGCACATTATGGTCGGGATGGGACATTTCATAGGCATGACCATTCGCTAGCAGGGACTGCATTTTGTTATAATCCTCGTCCGGTACGCCCTCACTGTTCTTAGCTCTAATCAGTAAAACGGGACACTTGATCTCCGGCAGCAGGTGATACCAATTTACTTTATATTGTATGTTGGCAGCCATCGCCTGGGGACTGAACATCATCTGGTATCCATCGACGGTTTCGATCAGACTGTTCATGAAATATTGATAGCTAAGCTCCGATTCCATGGCCTGCCGGATATAGTCCATCGCTTCGTTTAGGCTGGAGAAGGGCAGCGGCCAATCCTTGGTTACAGGCTCAACACATGGTAGCTGATCCAGTGGCAGCAGGCTTGGCGTGGCAGGCCCGGATGGGGATTTATCCAATATCGCTAAGGCTTGTATGTAATTTGGGTACATGGCTGTCAGATATCCGGCTACCCTCCCGCCCATAGAATGGCCTACCAGAATGATCGAATCGATCTTCAGATGATCCAATAGTTCAACAATGTCCCCGGCCATTTCTTCACCCGTATATTTGGATACAGGTTTGCTGCTTAGTCCATGCCCTCTTTGATCGGGGGTGATAATTCTGTACTGTTTGCCGTAATGCTGCATGAAATCAACCCACGTTTCTGCTCTGCCCCATCTGCCGTGGAGACAAAGGATTACCGGACCTTCCGTTCGTGTATCCAGATAAAACATTTCCAGACTGTTCAGCTTAGCCAGGTTTCTGTAGATTTTTGGATGCTCCAGCTTTTCCTCTAAGATTGAATCCCGCATAATTAACCTCCAAGCGAATCTAATGTATTTGGATGAATTATACCATATGAACTAAATAAAGGGAACATATGTTTCTTTTATTATGCGATTACTCCCAGTAGGGTGTGCATGTGAACAGAAATTGTTCTTTGTTAACATAATGCTTAAACTCTCTGGAGGCCAGTCTTTGAATATGCTCCGGCAGCCAATCCTTGGCATCAGGCAGCCCTATCCAAAAATTCATGGTTTCAAGCTGTGCGGCTACAAAAAAACCCTCCAACAGCTCAATGTGATTAGGCGGCAGCATAAAATGACCGGAGTAGGATTTCAATAATTGTTCCCTGTATGCCGGATGAATATAGGAGAAGGTCCACCCCAGATCAAACAGGAAATACCCGAACCCACAGGCACCAAAATCAATAGGGCGGCATTCTTGGTTATAAAAAATAAAATTGCTGGGGATCAGGTCAGCATGAATGATTCCCCAATAATTTGGCGTGGTATCGAGGGTATTCATCATGTTCATCACACGTTGGCCTGCTACTGTAAGCAGCTCAGCATTTTCTCTTTCGATTTGCCCTGCCTTGCCCCAATGGTGAAGCTTATCAAGCGCTTGCCCGATCCGCTTTCCATCATAGACCGGTCTTGTGAACTGTTCAGGTACAATCCATGAGAAAGCCCGCTGATGCAACTTTCCTATCATTTCACCTATCCGTCCGGCGTCTTCCACAGTAGTAATGAATTGTTGTTGTTCCCCTTCCAGCCATTTAATAAGTGTACACTTCATTCCGTCTACATCCGTCACCAATTCGCTATGATGATTCCGGCAGGGTACAGGTGCTGTTAAGTCTGTCCCCGCCGACAGGGCCTCTAGCCATATCATTTCCGAGCGGAGCGTTTCCGGTGAGGTCCAATCTCTGTCCATGGTTTCACTTTTTGCTGCATGAATTCGCAGGCTATAGCTGTTGTTGCGGGTATCCACAATTTTAAAAACCTGGCTTGCACTTTGTCCGACAAAATGAATAGACGCTACTTCTATGCGATACTGCTGTAAAGCTGCTTCTGCCAATGCGAGCATAGTGTTCAAAAGCTTCCCTCCAATAAAAGGTATGATAATTCCTTATTTTAACAGGATTCTTTGCTTCTTTTCCGGGAATTAACACTTATAAATAAACTGTCCCAAATATAGCGTGTGTTAAAAAGTGGAACTTCTGGTAGACAAAACGGTCTACAAGTTGTAAACTTTGACTACATTAGTCTACAGCTTGTAGACCCAAAGGAGTTCTGTAAAATGGACAAAATTAGACTGACGGAGATGGAAACTAAATTTGCGGACCTCATCTGGAGCCATGAGCCAGTCCCGTCGGGCGACCTCGTGAAGCTGTGCGAATCTGAATTGATCTGGAAAAAATCGACGACCTATACGATGCTGAAACGTCTGGAGAGCAAAGGGATTTTTAAAAACAAAGAGGGTGTGGTGGCAGCGCTCATCTCCAAAGATGATTTCTATGCCCAGCAGAGCAAGCAGTTTGTAGAGGAGATCTTTCAGGGATCGTTGCCAAAGTTTCTGGCCGCATTCACAAGGAGCCGTAAACTGAGCGACACAGAGATTGACGAGTTTCTTAAAGTGATTCAGGATCATAAGGAGGAATAGCGGTGGAATCGCTGTTTTTGCAACTTTTGAGTATGAGCCTTACCGGCAGCTATGTCATCGTGTTTGTGATTGTGGCCCGGCTGCTGCTTAGAAAAGTTCCCAAGGTTTTCTCTTATGCCCTGTGGTCAGTGGTGTTGTTCCGGCTCGTATGCCCGTTCTCCTTCGAAAGTGTATTCAGCCTGATTCCTGCCAAAGCGCAGGAGATCCCGCTTCAGCGGATCGCCACACAGCCGCCCCAGATTCCAAGCGGATTAGCCGGAGGCGGGCAAGCATTAAATAACCTGCTGGCTGAACCTGCAACTGCCGCTGCATCTGTGGTGGATACAAGTACTGCTGCCGATACGAATATCTGGCTGCTTGTGGGCCAATATGTATGGCTGTTTGGAATTGCGGTGCTGCTCCTCTACAGCATAAGGGCAACGGTCCGGTTAGTTCGGAGCTTGAAACCTGCACAGCAGATCAGCGGAAATATCTACGAGATGAAGGGACTCGCAACCCCATTTGTGTTCGGGGCAATCAGGCCCAAGATTTATCTTCCGGCAGAGCTTGGAGAACATGAGCGTGGGTATATTCTGAAACATGAACAGGTGCATATCAAAAGACTTGACCATCTGATCAAACCTTTAGCATTTGCTGTATTATGCATACATTGGTTTAATCCGCTGGTTTGGATAGCTTTTGTTCTAATGAGCGAGGATATGGAGCTGTCTTGCGATGAAAGTGTCATCCGGCAGCTGGGCAGCGGCATCAAAAAGGATTATTCCACTTCACTTTTAACACTTTCGGCGGGCAGACGGTTCATAGGCGGTTCACCGCTTGCCTTTGGTGAGAATAATACGAAAGGACGCATTCTCAATATCCTGAACTACAGGAAACCCGCGTTCTGGGTAGTGATCCTTGTTATTATTGCCATTGCTGCTGTCAGTGTGGGTCTTATGAGTAATCCGAGACAAACCACATTAACTGAACGGGATTATGCCGAGCAGTTCATCGAAGAGGAGATTGCGGGTTTTGCCAGCAATGAGGCGAATAAGTTCAAAATTGTGGACAGCAGCATCACAAAGTTTGAAAAGCTGGCAGAGTTTGATAATCTGATGCCTGCTTCTTTGCAAATCTGGCACCTGGAGTATCGCCTGAAGCCTGATGATCCGGCTAAAGTAAGTGGGGCATTTGATCTGAAAGACGGAATGCTTATCGAAGAGGGCAGCATGGGCGATCCGATAATGGTTTTTTCCTATGAACAGGATACTCCGAATTATTTGGGCTCATTCCGGAGCGCAGAATATGATATAAGTACAATTGCCGGCCAGGAGACCGCACTTCGTGTATTCCTTGAAGGCAAACAGCTATTATCTCATGAGACCTATAGCGGGAAGCATATTCTGGTCAAATTTCCACTGACCCTGGGGGAGACCAGCCAGCTGCTGTTATCACAGCCCGCGCAAGCAGGGGATAAAGGAATTTGGGCCGTTGAACGCTGGAAGGATACCCGTGGCAATGAGTACTACCATACTCCGCAAAGTGATCTCCCGCCCGCAGAATATTATGACCGTTTGCAGGCACAAGCTGATGAGGGGGAGGAGGCCTGGCTTCTTGATCCTCAGCAGGTGGCCATTCGGTATATCAAAACTTTTATCGGGCCAACGGTTGCCAAGGATAAGCTTGAGGTGGATTATAATGCAACAGCAGCAGACTTTGCCGTCACTCCGGAAAGCACTACTTTAGGATATGTTCTGAACTTCAGCTTGGACAGTGAATCCTTTGATTTTGACAATGTTGAGTGGCTGACACTTGAGGATTCTGCGCGGTTTAAGGATTTGAACATTACGGAGGAAAACTTGCCGGGCGGATTCTATATTCTTAACAAATATACAATTACAGACCTTATGAAAGTAACAGCTGAAACGAAGTACAGCATCCTTGACCAGGAGAACTGGGGCTCTTATAAAGACGTAACCAAGCAGGAATTTATTGAATTTCTCAATCAATACTCTGACAATTCGCCCTTATGCAAAGTTACGTACAAGGATGATTTTGTTACCGGCATTTCTGAGGTGTATCTGCCATAATCTAAACCTTTGAATATTAGATTCAAAAACAGGCCGTCTTCCTGTTTTGGGAGGGGGTCTGTTTGCTGTTGAATGTGCGTTATGCGCAGAGTTGGGTGATATCTTTGTATGTTTCGGTTGACCTTAGGTCAGACCTAAGGTTTATAGTAGAGATATCCAAAAGAGACAAAGGAGCCCCGCATTTGAGAGATACCCTTACGATTAGCCAATTATCACAATTAATGAACGTTTCTGTTCATCAACTGCGTTATTTTGAAGAAAAGGGCGTGCTATACCCGGCATTTACGGAAGACAATCAATACCGGATGTATGGGATCGATGAGATTTATCAGCTATCCCATGTTTTGCTGCTGCGCAAACTGAATATTCCGGTTAGTCAGATCGAGCAATGTCTCACTTCATACTCCGGCAGTCAGTACAAGCAGGTTTTTGAACAGTCGCTGACCAAAGTTCAGGAAGAAATCCACAGATTGGTTAAGCTGGAACAATTCATTCATAAGGTATTGAGTGAACAGGCGGAAATGGAGGGACGTGATCAGGAAGTTGTGATGGTTTCTTTGGGTCCCCGGTATTTGAGACACTGGCTGTCTCTTGATGAGCATCAAGTGCTTACTGCCGGAACATTGTATGAACACCGACCCGCTCCTTCGGATTTGTATGAACAGGATCTGCATTACTTAACAGGTGGCGGAGTGATCCGGATATGTTATGAGACCATGGAACCTGCCGATTACGTGCTTGAAGAAGGTGACTATCTGCTGAAGAACTTTTCTGTGCATCGGGAGGAAGAGATCGAACAAGAGGTTTTGCAGCTGGAACAATATATACAAGAACATGGGTATACTCGCCAAGGTCAAATTGTGGTGATTGAAAAGTCCTATTTGTCCATGTTCAGCAACGAGCAGCTGCATTATCAAATCCAAGCCAAAGTGGGCTTATCGGAAAGGGTGACTGAAAACGATGCATCTATCCCAGTTTCAGATTGAGCCATTTCATGAGAAGGATCATGAGCAGGTGTGCGAGCTGCTGGTTGACTCTTTCCGGAGCAAATTTCAAGCCCTTGTTCATTTGAGCGATCGAGAGATGACAGAATTATTAATGAAGCTTTGGACCTTTGACTGCAGAGATGCATCTGTTAAACAATTTGTTGCCCGAAAAGACGGGAAGATCGCCGGTGTGCTCTCTTTAAAATGGAAGCCTTCAGAACCCCGGAATAATCCGCAGAGTCAGGTGAATATAGTCCAGTTGATCAGACAATATGGCCCCGTAAAGGTTCTGAAGCTGCTGACAGGACTGGGTGCGCTGAGCTATGCTCCGCATGAAACCGAATGCTACATTGAACATCTTGCTGTCAGTTCCAGGGAGCGGAATCAGGGGGCCGGACAACAGCTGTTGAATTATGCCAAGAATATGGCTGTACAATCCCGGTGCAAAGTGCTTTCACTGCATGTTTCATGCAGCAATTCCCAAGCGATCCAGCTTTATCGCAAGCTGTCATTCGGCATCAGGAGGACCCGTTACAATGTGCTCAGGCATCTAATCTTCCGGGAACCAGCCTGGCATCTAATGACCTGGGAATCGAGTGTAATCACATGCAGGGAGTGAACATCACGTGAAGAAAGCGATGAAAATGACATTATGGATCATGGGCAGCCTGATCGCTGCCGCTGTTCTGTTTATACTCTATCAGAATGACTACGAAATGACTGAAAAGAGCGTGCGGATTGAAACGCCGCAAGGCATCTTAACGGGAACTTTGGTGCTGCCGGAGGAGTACTCCGGAAAGGTCGGGCTTGTTGTTTTTGTCCATGGAGACGGCCCGGTTAATGCCGATCATGAAGAAGGTTACAGGCCTTTATGGGAGGTGTTGGCAACTAACGGATATGCTTCCTTGTCTCTGAACAAGCCTGGAATCGGGGGTGCTCCGGGCAATTGGCTGGATCAGAGTATGGAGGACCGGGCACAGGAGATTCAATATGCAATAGAATGGGCACAAACGTTGTCAATGGTTGATGCCGATAACATCGGTTTATGGGGGGCCAGTCAAGCCGGATGGGTCATACCCAAGGTAGTGAGAGAAAACCGCCATATTGCTTTCAGCATTCTCGTCTCACCGGCTATAAACTGGATCACTCAAGGTCAATTCAATACTAAGGAGGAAATGAAGCAGGCCGGCATAAGTGCTCAGGAAATCATTCAAAAAGAAAAATACAATCAGCAAGTGTTGAACCTGCTTAAGGCAGGGGCTTCTTACAAGGAGTATTTGAGCATAGCCGATCCTGAACATCTCATCACGGAAGAGAGATGGACCTTTATCAGCAAAAACGTCCAGTCTGACGCTACCGCAGAATTAACCTATTTTAATTCACCGGTACTGCTTGTTCTGGGAGGCAAGGATATCAACGTGGATGTGGAAGAAACAGAGCAAGTCTACCGGAAAGAGATTTCAGCCGGACTGCTGACAGTAGTCAAAATCCCGGAAGCCGACCACTCCATGATGAATAAACCGCTTGCGGATTCACAGCTGCTGACCGTGATGACGGCTCTTTTTGCACCCGGGAAATTGACCAATACCGAGTATTTAAACTCGATCTCCGGGTTTGTCACTCAGCAGAAAGCAGACTGATAGCCTTCACCGGGGGCTGGAATTATTGGTTATAACCAAACAATCCCTTGTAAAATATGGATGGGGGTCTGAAAATGAATATTATGTAATCATTGCAGTTGACAGCAGATCTGGAGGATTAACCTATGATTGTTTTGAACAAAGAGGAATATGGTAAGGTAAGGCATCTTGTGGAAAGTCGGAACGAGTTGTCCGTATTTTCGGTGCTGAACGGAGAAATGCCGGGCGAGGTAAAAGTGAATTCAGCGGAACATCCGGATGCCGTACTTATTGCGACGAGTGAGACTATTTTGCTTGCCGGCAATGCAGGCGACACCGATTTTAATAAAGAAATTACTGAAGAGCTGGATTTTTGGGATAACGTAACCCCCGATTCGGGCGAATGGCGAGACAAGATCCCAGCTATTCACCCCAATAGATTCATTAGAGAGTATACAAGGTATAAATACAGTCTCAGCAGCAGGGAGTTCATACAACCGGAATTGTCGCTTCCTGAAGGTTATGTCATGGAGCCCGTTAACCTGAAAGACCTGAAGCAACAAAATTACGGCAATGCAGACCGGATCTTGGAGTGGGCCCAAGCCTGGGGAAGTGAAGAACGGTTTGAGGAAGGTGGCTGCGGCTGTTATATCCGTAAGGAGAATCAAATTGTCAGCTGGTCCTTAAGTGACTGCTCCGCAGGAGATACCATCGCTGTAGGAATTCATACAGATGGTCCGTTTAGAAAGCTGGGATTGGCCAAGAAGGTTGTTGCCGGGGTCGTACAGCTTTGTTTTGACAAAGGGTATAGCAGGGTTGAATGGTTGTGCGTCTCATCCAATGCCGGCTCCCGGGCCATCGCGGAGGGACTTGGATTTAAGAAGGAGAACGAATACGCCTCCTTTTCCTCCTACCCGCCAATTGAGAACCAGAGAGACTTAAGTGAAGAGGGCTGGTATGATTGGGGGACTTATCTGGAGAGGGCGTCCAAGGAGGAGCCTAAGCTGGCTATGGATTGTCTGTATTGTTATATCAAAGCTAATGAAGTTGAAAAGACAATGACCTTCATTCGGGAACTCACTGCGAGTGGAGTGGAAATTACTCCGCAGCGGTTGGCCGACGATATTTCCTGGTTTCAAAAAGAGGGATTATGTTCGGCGTTCAACAGTCCGCAGTGGGCCGAGTTTACCGCAGGAATGCTGCTGAAAAAGTAAATGTGACATACAATTGTATAGGTAAACCCAAAGAAGCCGGGCTGAACGCGGCTTCTTTGGGTTGTTCTTACACGATGCTGGTTGTATTTCTTATGCTACGGCAATTCGTTTCTTGATTAGAACGCCGAGCCTACAGTTAGCTTGCTAACTCGTTTGCGGTATAGATGCAGCAGAGTATAGGAGAGGACAAAGGCGGCGGTAACCAGCCACAGCGGAATCCGCGGGTCCAGCTTGTAAGCCCATCCGCCGATAATGCCCGCAGGTGAGGTGAAGAGAAGAATCAGCACGGACAGCATGGAAAAGACCTTGGCGCGTTTATCATCGTCGATGGCATTCTGGACAGCGGTTTCCAGATAAGGCGAGCTGATCATTAATCCCACTGCCGACAGGATGGTACTTAGGCCGATCCAGAGCAGGCTGGATGACGGGTAGAGCACAAGCATAACACTTGATAAAGCGGACAACGCGAACCCCGCCATCATGGAGCGGTTCGCACCCTGCTCCGGAATTTTAGGCATAATCAGCCAGAGCGTCAGCAGCATAATGACGGAGGACACTGCCGGAAAGAGCGACAGAATGCCGTTGTCCAGCCGCAAATAGTCTGCCAGATAAAGAGACAGATATGTCGTCTTCAATGTGGCCTGGAAGTTGAACAGGATGTACACAGCGAAGATCAGCAACAGATTGCTGTCAGCCCACAGCTCGCGGAAAGCGCCACTGTACTCGATCAGGCTCTGCTTTAACCCAAGCTCGCGCGTCTTCTGTCTTTTTTGGAGCCCGGCTGCGGTTTCGCGGGTGGTCAGATGACGGCCGACAAACTGGAACGTCATCAGGACAAAAGCGAGTATGTACATAATCCTTACACCTTGCACCATTCCGTACTGGGCGACGAGCAGACCGCCGAGCGGTGCGAACAGACCACCGATGACACTGATGATCTGCAGCAGTGTGAACACGTAGGTACGGTCGGCTGGCCGGGTATCTTCAACAATCAGGCAGTAGAAAGCAACATGCGGCACACGCTGAAAACCGTTGATGAAGGCGGCGGCCACAAAAAACCACAGGTTCTGCGAGAACGCCCACAACAGCGTCGCCAAGCTCCAGCTAAGCAGGTCAAAATATAAAATCGCCCGCTTGCGGCCCAGCCGGTCAGTTAAATAGCCGCTGATAAAAGAAGACAAAACTTGAACGATAAGCCCAATTGTTGTGATCCAGCCGATATTCATCTCCGTAACGCCAAGCTCGTACATATACAAGGTTGCGTAGGTAGAGAACATGCTGAACGGGATCAGGAAAAAAGGCTCGAATGCGAGACAGCCCCGGCTGTTCCCCTGCAGACGGGCGAATAACGGTCGTGCCATGATGGTTCCTCCGGATTGTTATAATTATTGGATTCAAGCTTTAATCGTATATGAATTTGCGGAAAAATAAAAGAAGGAAGTAAACGTATTATCCGATCCTAATTCTTGAAAAATGTTTACATTTCATGTGATGTATATATACTTGTAATTAAAGTTATTAAATTACCCGGAATTATCCGGCAGGGGAGGATCATCATGAGCAGCAACATTAGAGTAGGTATCGTAGGATACGGCAATCTGGGAAGAGGGGTACAGCAGGCGATTCAACAAAATCCGGATATGGAGCTGGTCGCCATCTTTACACGCCGGGATCCCGGCCCGTTGGCGGAGGAAACTGGTGTCCTGACAGAACGCCTTTCCGATGTTGAACAGTACATAGGCCGAATCGATGTAATGATTTTATGCGGAGGATCGGCGACGGATCTGCCGGATCAGACGCCGCAGCTGGTGAAGCTGTTTAATACGGTGGATAGCTTTGATACCCATGCCAAGATTCCGGATTTCTATGAAAAGGTAAACGCCGCTGCACAAGAGGGCGGAAAAGTCGGTGTGATTTCCACTGGTTGGGACCCTGGACTCTTCTCCATGAACCGCCTGTTGATGCAGGCTGTGCTGCCGGAAGGACAGGATTATACCTTCTGGGGTACCGGAGTCAGCCAGGGGCATTCCGATGCGATCCGCCGTGTGCCGGGCGTCAAGGCAGGAGTCCAGTACACTGTACCGGTGCAGGCAGTAATTGAACGTATTCGCTCCGGAGAGACGCCACAGCTGTCCACCCGCGAGAAGCACCGCCGCGACTGCTTCGTCGTAGCGCAAGAGGGGGCAGATCAGGAAGCCGTACGGCGTACCATTACAGACATGCCTGATTATTTTGCCGACTATGATACGACGGTGACGTTTATTACAGAACAAGAGCTTGCCGCAGAACATTCCGGCATGCCGCATGGCGGATTTGTTATCCGCAGCGCGGTCACGGGCAACGGCAGCAAACAAATTGCTGAATTCGGTCTGAAGCTCGACAGCAATCCCGAGTTTACGGCCAGCGTACTTATAGCTTATGCCAGAGCCGCTTACCGGTTTAGCAATGAAGGGGCAGTTGGGGCGAAGACGGTATTCGATATTCCGCTGGGCTATCTTTCCCCGAAAGCTGCGGAAGTCCTGCGCCGCGAATTGCTGTAACAACAGCACAGACAGATCAGACGCGATGCACTCATAGGAGAGCTGAAAGTATCATAACAAAAAGACGTGCCGGGTTCCGGCACGTCTTTTTGTTAGCTGATTTTAAGAATGTTCTTTAAGCAGTAGCCGGTCAGCCTGTCAGTCTTAGACGACCCCTTGGGCCAGCATAGTGTCGGCTACCTTCAGGAAGCCGGCGATGTTGGCACCGGCCACCAAGTTGCCGGGCACTTCGTATTCATCTGCTGCCCGGACAGCGCTGCGGTAAATGTTCTTCATAATCTGCCTCAGCCGTTCATCTACCTCTTCAAAGGCCCAGGACAGCCGCATTCCGTTCTGGCTCATTTCCAGACCTGATACGGCTACACCGCCGGCATTGGCTGCCTTGGCCGGTGCGAACAGGATTCCATGCTCCAGAAAGTAATCAATGGCCGGCAGTGTAGAGGGCATGTTGGCGCCTTCTCCGACAGCCTTCACCCCACCTGCTACAAGCGTCCGCGCTGCCTCTTCATCCAGCTCGTTCTGGGTGGCGCAAGGCAAGGCAATCTGGCAAGGGATGGTCCAGATGGCTGTGCTGCCTTCCGTATATACCGCATGGGGATGCTCTTTGACATATTCGCTGATCCGCAGCCGGTCTTGCTCTTTTAATCGCTTGACAGTATCGACATTGATGCCTTTCGGATCATAGATGTACCCGGCGGAATCGCTGCAGGCGACAACGAGTGCACCAAGCTGCTGTGCTTTTTCCATGGCATAAATCGAAACGTTGCCTGAACCGGAAACGACGACGGATTGCCCATGGAAGTCCAGTCCTTGCGCAGCCAGCATTTCCTGCACGAAATAAACGAGACCGTAGCCTGTAGCTTCTTTTCTCGCCAGGCTTCCGCCGTATAACAAACCTTTGCCGGTAAGCACACCTGCTTCATGGCCCCCGCGGATCCGTTTATATTGCCCGAACATATAGCCGATCTCACGCGCGCCGACACCTATATCACCTGCGGGGATATCCGTATCCGGACCGATATGGCGGTACAGCTCAGTCATGAAGCTCTGGGCGAAGGCCATGATTTCCCGGTCCGACTTGCCCTTGGGATCGAAATCGGCACCGCCTTTGCCTCCCCCGATCGGCAGGCCGGTCAGAGCATTTTTGAATATCTGCTCGAAGCCCAGAAATTTGACAATGCCCGAATAGACGGATGGATGGAAACGGATGCCGCCTTTATAAGGTCCGATAGCACTGTTGAACTGGATCCGGTAGCCGCGGTTGACGCGGATCTGACCGGAGTCATCGCTCCAGGGAACACGGAAGGAAATGCTGCGTTCCGGCTCAACCAGCCGTTCCAGAATCGCATGCTCCATGTAATGGGGGTGGCGGGCCAGAACTGGTACTAGGCTATCCAAAATTTCTTTGACAGCCTGATGGAACTCGCGTTCCTGAGGATCGCGGCGTTTGACCTCTTCATAGATACGCCGTACATAACTTTCGGCCGAAGCTGAGGCTTCCGGTGTGAGGGTAGACACTTGATGAACACTCCTTGTCTGTATAGTGGATATGGTTAAACCCATCATTTACTAAGAATTTAAAAGAATTTTACTAAAACCTGACATCCTTTTGCCAATCAATTCTTTTTTGATAGCCTATCAATAATTTCTATGAAACTAACAAAAGGTGTTATATTTATGCAATGGATAGCTTTTATTCTGCGCCCGCCGCAGAATAAATATACGTATGATCCGGCAGGGAGAAGACGGTTACAGCGGGGGGGATGCGGGTGAAAGTGTAGTGATTATGCACTGCAATCCACCTATGCCGTAGAGCCAAAGGGCCAAGTGTAATTCTATTAAAGGGTGTTTGAGAGAAAAAGAAGCTTACTCCTGAAATAGAAGCCTTTCTCAAAACAGCATTAAAGCCTCTTAGCGCTTCAAATCTTTAAAGGGCTTATCCGATACTTTCAACGATATTTCCTTCACTGTCTTTGATATGGGTAGGTACGATACTCACAATGAGTTCCGGCCAAGCTGGAACCGCGAAAGTTCCGGCTACAGGGGTAAGCAGCCGGGCAATTGCTGTCGCCGCAGCAGGATCAAGCTTAATTGTGACTGAATCCTCCTGTTCCTGTACTTCTCTGGCCTCACCCGGCTCGAAGACGATCCGGGTCTCCGGGCCGGATAAGGTCAAGTTACGCTTTTTCAAGATTCTTCCCCGCAGCAATTTACCAACAACCTCAGCCTGCTTTGCGCCGATGGTCAATGTCTTGGAGATGCCCCCGGCAGGTGAAGGATTCCAGGACAACTGATCAACATAGAGAATTCCGGTATTTGAACCCTCCGTCTCACTGCCAATCCGAACGGCTTCAGAAACCGCAGGGAGGCTCAGCAGCGAATCTCTCAGCAGATTAGTTGTGTAGAGCGGTATATGCTCAGAGATTGCCGAAAGAACGCCAAGCGTATTCCAGACCTGCATAGCCAGCAGCTCTTCTTGCGTAATGCCGATCATTTGCAGAAACTCCACCCGCCCGTTAGGGGTCTCGATCTCCGGTAGCTGAGGATCGGCAATGAAGGAGAGGGCAGTCAGAAGCGTATCTGCTCCCTGACAAATAGGTCCATTCGCGTCCATGTAATCACCGGAACGGAAGATATTGCCGCTGCCAAACACATATCTCCCCATATTCTGAAGGAGATTCAATGCCCAGGCAGGGGGCTCATCTTCGTTGTCTGGTTTGGACAGCCGGAAGGTCAATTCAAATCCATAACCGCTGTAATCAGGATCACTGCTCTCTTTATCGTAAAGCTCTGAGAAGCCGTAGGTAACAAAATGCCAATGGGCTACAGGCTCTTTTACTTCATACACACTGATGCCATTCAGAGGGTCAGGGCCTCCCAGCATATACGGAATTATAGTTCCATAGTGTTTGGGCTCTTGGTCTCCATAGATGTTCTGTAAAGCTGCGTCTATAGCGTCCCAACCCGAGGTATTTTCTACTTCACTCATTTTCTGCAAACCTCCTTGTTTAATGTGGAAACAACTGTTTTTGCAACAACAGCCTTAATTCGTCTATGCTTGCTACACTATCTCTTGGTGTGTCAATTCTTTCGAAATAATCTTTCAAGATGAAACCACAGAAAAGATGAATAGAAAGGCCTTTAATTAGTGCATCCAGGAACAATTCCCGGTCTTCTTCACCGATATATTCCGCCACCAGCTCTTGATCGCACAAGAACAATTCAAATATGATTGCAGGCAGCTCGTAATAGGCTGGAGCCATGATGCAGTCTGCAAAGTCGATTAGCGTAACGGAGCGATCAGTACCAATGATCAGATTATCCCTCGTGATATCACCGTGTACCAAAACCACTTCATCATAATCCAAGTTCTCAGCGCTTCTTGCCAGCTCTTTGATGAGATTCGGATTCAACCCATCCATGCGGTTCATTCGGTTGTCTTGATTTCTGAGGTCAATGCGGGGCAGCAAGTTTTGCGCCGGCTGATGGAGTTTTCCAGAGATCTGTTTGATGTGATCTGCAAAATCTTTCTTCTCGGATGAAGAAGCTAATAAAAGTTCCTGAATGGAAAATGCGGCAGGTACATAATCCATAATAAGATAACGAAACAAATACTTGTCCATAAACTCACCGTGCCCGATGATCTTGGGGATGGAAATATTATGATTCATAGCAAATTTCATTACTGCCAGTTCAGTGGCGTAGTCTTGTTGCGTATCCATATTAGTTTGTATGGGGGCGTAGATTTTAATGATTAGCTCATTGGCTTTGAAGACTGCGTTGGTGCCTGGAGGAAGATTCTCTAAGGATTCTGCCAAAGGTAAACCTTCTTTACGGAAGATAGCATTGGCTAAAGGGAAAAAGGCCTCCCTCGATTGGAAAACGCTGCTCCAGGAATCCCACCCGTTCAAAGTATGTTCAAATAACAATAAATTCTCCTCCGAACCTTCAGATTTTAGTTGGCATAGAAGACTATACTCATTAGGATACACATTTTGTATCTATTTTCCAAAGGAATATTTCACTGTTAGCGGGTTATTGCCTATTTCTCCAAAACTACACTTTGATACATTATACGGATATACAACAAATTGTGGCAGAATCAGGTCTGGAGGCTAATCAATAAGGAACCTGGATTTGGTTCAGGAAGATATTCTCTTGAAGAGAGGCGTGATCCGAAGCATGAAGGCAGTTGTGATTGAACAATTTGGCGGACCTGAAGTATTGGTGGGCAAAGAAATTCCCAAGCCGGTGATTGAACCCAATCAGGTATTGATTCGGCTGAGGGCAACATCTGTAAATCCGGTGGATTTTAAAATTCGGCAAGGCGCTATGGGCTCTGCCACTGGTGATTTTCCATTAGTATTAGGCGGAGATGCCGCCGGTGTGGTCGTTGAGGTAGGCGAGAATGTGAGCCGGTTTAAGGCGGATGAACGTGTCTTCGCACGTCCGCGTGATTTCGGCACTTATGCCGAGTATATCGCGGTAGATGCGGATGTGGTGAGCAAGATGCCCAAAGCATTCAACTTTGAAGAAGCTGCAGCCGTGCCGCTGGCAGCGATGACAGCGTGGCAGGCGCTCGTTGACCACGGAAAGATTAAAGAAGGCGATAAGGTTCTAATTCACGCCGGTTCGGGCGGGGTCGGCACGTTTGCTATCCAGTTGGCCAAACATTTCGGAGCAGAAGTGGCCTCAACAGCCAGTTCCAGGAACAAGGAACTGCTGGAATCGCTCGGTGCCGATCGTTTTATTGATTATAAAGAAGAAGATTTTTCGAAGGTTCTCTCAGACTATGACCTCGTGCTGGACACGATGGGCGGGGATATTCAGCGTAAAAGCTTTGAGATCTTAAAACCCGGCGGCAGGCTGGTCTCTCTTGTTGAGATACCCGATGAGCAGTTGCAGGAGAAATACCAAGTCACCGGCGTTCAATTCATGATGGAGCCCAGCGGCAGTCAGCTGGAGAAGCTTGCAGAGCTTGCCGATCAAGGCAAACTGCGGGCGGTAATTGACAGTACCTTCTGGCTGAACGAAGAAGGAATCAGGCAGGCGCATGAAAAAAGTGAAACGCATCATGCAGCTGGTAAAATTGTCCTCCGTGCCGAGCAATAGGGGAAGGCTGCGGTATTGCCTAGCGGTGTGTTCAGCTATGGCAACTGCGGGCTGTGAACCTACGCAAGTACGTCGTACAAGCCGAAGACAGTCTAAACAACGAAGCAAGAGCCCGCGTCTGTCGCGGGCTCTTGCTTCGTTGTGTGTAAAGGCAGAGCAGCAATAGGCTGCTGATCAGCTGCAGATAGATTAGGAGGGACGGACAACAAGTTCATTAATAGCGGTATCGGCCGGTTGTTCGATGGCAAAAAGGATTGTCCGTGCAACAGCCTCGGCAGGGAGTGCCTGCTTCCGGTATTCCTTCATCAGCTCTTTCGCATACTCCTCCGAAATGCTATTGGCCAGCTCGGATTCAGTAACTCCTGGCGAGATTAACGTTGCCCGGATTCCGCTCACGTTTTCCAGCCGCAGTCCTTCCGTGATGGCCCGGACCGCAAATTTGGTGGCGCAATATACGGCCGCCGTGGGCGAAACCTCATAAGCGCCGATCGAGGCGATATTGATGAACTGGCCGCTGCCTTGCTCCTTCATAATAGGCAGGGCGGCGGCAATTCCATGGAGTACGCCGCGTATGTTCACGTCAATCATCTGGTTCCACTCCTCCAGCTTGAGACTCTCCAGAAGGGAAAGAGGCATGACGCCTGCATTGTTCACGACCACGTCAAGCCGTCCGAATTGCCGGCAGGTGAAGTCAACTACAGCCTGCATATCCTCCAGCTTGGTGACATCCGCCTGACGGAAGTATGCGGTGCAGCCTTCTGCTTCCAGTTCGGCAGCGATTGCTTCCAGCCGTCCGGTCCGCCGCGCTGCCATAACAACATGGGCGCCGCTTCGGGCCAGCAAGCGGGCGGTAGCTTCACCTATACCACTGCTTGCACCTGTAATAACTACGGTTTTTCCTGAGATATTCTTGTTCATTTCCGCTACACTCCTCATAGGGTTACTGGTGACTCTGCTTATCATTATGCGGGGAAGCAGAGTGCTGGAGGTATAGCGTTTGTCGTGGATTATTGCCTAATTCTCCAAGCTGGATTAGAGTAAAGAGAGAGGAGGGGTAAAGATGAACCAGACACAACCGGAAGAAGAACTGTCCTTAGAAGGGCAGGGGGAACTGGCTTCCTTGATTGAACGGCATACAAGAACCGATGGGAAGCACCTGAGCGCAATACCTTCGCTGCATTTATTCCGCGCTTCCTGCGAGCAGGAACCGCAGTTCGCGATCTATGAGCCGGCTCTTTGTATGATTGCCCAGGGAAGCAAATTGGTAATGTTGGCCAAGGAGAGCTACCGTTATGACCCGAGATCGTATTTGCTGGCATCCGTACATCTTCCTATCAAAGGCCAAATCCTGGAGGCGACGGCACTTCGGCCGTATCTGGGCCTACAGTTAAATTTTCAACCGGATCAAATTGTTGATATGCTGCAGATGCCGCGTTCTGGCGGGGAAGCCGGGAACCATTCCAGCCGGGGGCTGGCGGTGGGTTCCGTCAGCTCCTCTCTGCTGGACGCCGTCATTCGGCTGATCCGGTTGCTGGATAACCCGGAGGATATTGAAGGTCTGGCACCATTGATGATTCGGGAGATTTTGTATCGGGTCATGCAGGGGGAACAGGGAGCGTCTATCAAGTCTTTTGTTATCAGCGGCAGCCATGCCCAGCGAATCGCAGCCGTTATAGACCGGATTAACCGTGACTACAGGCAGCGGCTTCAAGTACATGATTTGGCCAAAATGGTCAACATGAGTGTATCTTCGCTCCACTATTATTTTAAAGAAGTTACTGCGATGAGTCCCTTGCAGTATCTGAAACAGGTCCGGTTGCAGGAAGCCCGGCGACTCCTGTTGTCAGAGACCGCAGAAGCCGCAGAGGCGGCATTTCAGGTGGGATACGAAAGCCCGTCGCAATTCAGCCGGGAATATGCCCGCCTCTTTGGGCAGCCGCCAATCAGGGATGTCAATCAGTTGCGGCATAGGTTGTCAAGGAGCTGACGCCGCAATCCTCTATTTGACAATGATTTTGCTTTGCCCGGCCAGCAGCCGGAGTTCACGCGGAAGCCGGTCGCGTTCATGTTCGGGGATGTCCAGCTGAACGCCGTAATAATGATTATCTGCTTCCTCACGGCCCCAGCGCAGCGTGCCCTCCAACTGCAATGGTTCTTCATGCAGCACGAGATTTAAGCTGATCCGGATTTGATTGCTGTCTACTCTAAGCGCAAGCGGCATCTTAAGACCACAACCTGAACGGCTGATGTCATACATGAGCGCCTGTACGGGTTTGGCGGGAGCGGGTATTCCATTTATGCTTACAATAAACAAGTTGAAGGAGACCGGCTCTTTAAAGGTGTATCGGAAAGGTTCTTTTCTGTGATTGATCTTCATCGGTACCTCCATAATTTTCCTGGCAATATCAGCATATATCTATCATCGTCAGGAAACGTCCTGTGATGAAGAGTAACACTTCAGTTCCATTGCTAGATAGGGGTTCCTAAGACAAAACCACAAATTTAAAGAAATTAGTGTTGACGTCTGCTCACTTGCCGTGTAACATATGAACAGTCGAAACACAGAAAACTACATACTGTTCTCGTATAACCTCGCAGCCATTTGCTACACACAGGGCGAGGGTTTCTACAGGAAGCCTATTCTTCCTAACTACGATGACAAGGATCAAATGATATGATCCTTGTCCCCGGAGTTGGGATTTTTTGTGTGCAGCGGCCGATTCAGAAGATTCAGGAGGATTAATAAACATGAAAGATTTGAAATACCTCATATCCGTCTTAGTGGGTGCCATGAGCTATGGTATCCTATCAACAATTGTTGTGCTGGCTTACGGAAAAGGATATCAGCTTGGGGAAGTGGTCGGTACACAGTTATTGACCGGCTGCATACTCGCTTGGCTGCTGGCAGTCTATACAAAAGTCAAAGAAAACCGCAAACAAAAGAGCCGCGGCATTCCAGCAACAGCAACGCAGCGTGTGTCAACAGCACTGACCTGGAAGCACAGACTGCTGCTCATGCTCGCCGGAGCTCCGACGGTGTTGACTGGTCTGCTGTATTATCAGTCGCTCCGTTATATTCCGGCATCGCTGGCGATCATCCTGTTGTTCCAGTTCACATGGATCAGCGTGCTGATTCAAGCTGTAAGCAAACGCCAGCGTCCCGATAAAATTACACTGCTGACTTTGCTGCTGCTGTTCGGAGGAACATTGCTGGCCGCGGGGATTTTGGATCAAGGTGCCGCCCATTTCAATATGTTGGGGCTCACTTTGGGCCTGCTGTCTGCGGTAAGCTATTCGATGTTCATTATATTCAGCGGCAAAGCCGTTCCTGCCGCACACCCGGCCTACCGGAGTGCCTGGATGATTACCGGCGGATTTGTATTATTATGTATTTTATTCCCGCCAACCTTCATCTTCAACGGTTTGCTGTGGGGACAATTACTGCTGTATGGTTTCCTGCTGGGTTTGTTCGGCGCTTTTATACCGCCTGTGCTGTTTGCAATCGGTGTTCCTCATATTGGAGGCGGAATGGCAGGGATTCTTGGTGCCGCCGAGCTGCCGGTTGCAGTTCTGCTGTCCTCATTTGTACTGCATGAGCATGTAAGCTGGCTGCAGTGGACTGGTGTTATTATAGTGCTGATCGGAGTTGTGCTTCCTGAACTGTATAAGCTGCGCTGGAAAAACACACGCGTAATAACGTCATAATCTTTTTGTTCCTTTGTCAAAGGCCGGTATCCACTCAGGATGAGTTGGACGACCGGCCTTCTTTGGTATTGTTACTCTTTTGCGAATATCATCTGTGCCACGCGCACAATTGTACGATCTCGGTTACAATAAAATAAACGGACAAGGAGATGAATTCAAGATGAACAAAAAAACGCTGGCGGCTGCTGGAGCAGTTGCTATCGCGCTGGGGACATACCTATTTGCGGGAAACACCGAAAAACAAAAACCTGAACATGACATAGCACCAAATATTAAACAAATGGTACTTGATTTCAGTACAGGCAACACAACGGCCCAATCGGCTTCCATCACTTCCGGGCAGCTTATCGTGACTGGTGCCGATTCAAAAGAAATCACCTACAATCTGCCTGAGGATGAGTTTTTTCTGTCCATTGCGCCTTACATAGATAAAACACACCCTTGCGCAATCCATAGCCTGACTGGCTGTCAGGGCGAAATGACGGATGAAGAGTTCAGTGTCGCGATTGAGGATTCAGAGGGGAACTCCGTAATGGACAAAACCACAATGAAATCACAAGACAATGGATTTATTGATCTGTGGCTGCCGCGGGACAAAACCTACCATATAACAGTAGAGCATGACGGGAAAACCGCGGAATCCGCCATCTCCACTTTTGAGAATGACGACACCTGTATTGCAACCATGCAATTAAAAGACAAACAGAGCTTGTAAGCCCCTTTGAGAAGGAAGATATTTAGCTCTAGGAATGATCGGGGGGGCTATCCGGCACAACTGGAAGGCCCCCGCCGATACACCACCTTATGTCCTGCTATTGAGGATTATTTTGGTGCGTGCAGTAAAATTGTCCGTCTCTCGCTATTTCCTTCAACACTGCATATTCATGGCCCCAGTCACACATTGTATTTAACACGGGCACAAATGATTGGCCCAACTCCGTTAGACTATATTCTACTTTTGGTGGAACCTCCTGAAAGATCTCTCTTTTTACAAGTCCGTCTTTTTCCAGCTGACGCAATTGATCGGTTAATACTTTTTGTGTGATTCCCGGAATGTACTCATAAAACTCCTTGGTTCTAACCGGATTTCGGCTCAAAAAGAAAAGAATTAAACACTTCCACTTTCCGCCCACAATATTCATAAATATATTTATCCCTGAATTATATTGGACCAAATCCCGTTCCTCCCCAATAGGCACTTAAAAGTGGGTAAACCACAATTTTGTGCGTTATTTTCCTGTGTAATCTTTACTACTATAATTTGAAAAGCAAGATAAATAAAGGTGGGAGTGAACAACATGAGTGTGAAAAATATTTTAGAGCATCGTAATTCAGTCCGGCATTATGATCCGGATTATAAAATCAGCCCGGAACTGCTGGCTTCATTCATTGAAAGTGCAAGCAAATCACCCAATGGAAATAATGTACAGGCTGTGCGGTACCTGATCATTGATGATCCTCAAATCCAAAAGTCACTATTGCCTATCGCCTTCAATCAGCAACAAGTGGCAGACGCTTCCGCTGTATTGGTGATGCTGGGGGATTATAAAGCGTTCCAGGACGATAACATTATTCAGATTCACGAGGAAGGGTTTCAAGCTGGTTATTTCGATGAATCATTAAGAGACTACCTGGCAAATGCGGCCATCGGATATTATGCCAGTAAATCAGACGAGGACCTCCGGATGGAATTAACCAGAGATGTAAGTCTTGCGGCTATGTCATTAGTGTTGCTGGTGAATGAAGCCGGACTGGACACGATTACAATGTCAGGTTATGATTCCAGGCAGCTAAAGGAAACTTTGAATATTTCCGAAAGATATCTGGATGTAATGCTTATTGCTATCGGTAAAGGGATTAAAGCAGGGCATCGGACGGTGAGACATGAGGTATCTAAAGTGATTTATAGAAATATACTGACTTAACTCAGACCGAATGGATATTTTGCAGATACTCTATACTCTATAATCTATTATGATTATGGTGAGAGCTCCCGCTAAAAGCGATGGAAAGGAAGTCATTAAGGAATTGTAATGAAAGGCAGTGAGGCTAAAATGGGGAGTTTGTATTTTGCCGACAGAGTAACTAAGAGGAATCCATATTCGGAAGATGGATTGTACGATGAAAGCTGGGTAGAGCTGTCTATTGATGAATGCGCCGAATACGAAATGTTCACGGGCAAAACAGAGATCTTCGGCTTCAAGCTGAGCAAGCACTGCAATGGATGGCAATTTCGGGCCATGGATTATATTGCTTATCATCATCTGTACCGGCGGAAGGTGATTATTACCGCATTGCCTAAGGATTACGAGGAAGCAAAGGCTGTGTATACAGGTCATAGCCCATTTGACAGATTCCTGCGTCCTTATGAACCTAAGGTTCTGGTCCACAGCACAACACCAGGCGCTTACCCGGCGATCTGCCGGGAAGGGGTCTTGAAATCCTGGCAGAAGGTCCAGGCGGCTAACGGTGTGAGGGAAACGGCTCCGATTGGCCTGACCCTTGGAGATCCCTCTGATTTTCAGGAGTTTGTAATGCTGGGCAGCGGAGTTGCGCCGGAAATTGTTGTGAGTTCAAGGCAAAAGGGCTTCGTCTGCATGGATAGCCTCTGCGAGTATACACCAGGGGGCAGATTTTATTTTGACGTAGAGCAGTTGGCAGCGGACGGGCTTTTGGTGAGGGATGGCTGTCACTACAAGGTGAAGGATGAACTGCCTATAAGTCACGCACTTTTCTGCGGGACGCTGCAAAATGTGGAGATGCGGGGGCAAGCGATCACCCCCGATTCCTTCGCGCAGGCTGCGGATCAGGTATTTAAGCGGCACATGGGATCAGTTGGAGTATAATCCTATTAATTTTTTGTTTTGTAATAAATCGCCCTTCTGAGCAATACTAAAATAGGGCAATTGCCAGCTTTGTGTAGCTATAGCTTGTTTGCTGGTGGGGGTATCCCAACTAGGGTAGACTCTAATGGCCATTTTTCCTTTTGCCTTTGTTGTTGTAAGGATATTATGTTTCACAAGAACATCTTTTGGAAAAACGAATTGTCCAAAGCGATTATTAGGTGCATCAAAAGTATTAATAACCAATAAGTCCGTGGCCTTTTCATATGAAAAGGCTTGGTTTTTATGATGATCATCTTTTTCCCATATGGCGACAAATTGTCCTGTTTTGGTTGGTGTTATTTTGGCAACTCTGAATCTGAGCGATTTAGAATTCAGCTGGAATATACCAGCTCCATAATCTGAATTTTGGGGTTCTTCCCGGACGGATTCTATCGTTAATTGATTAGGTTCATACAAAATTTCTTTTACATAGGATAGTGCCTCATAAAATCTATTCATTTTACAACTCCTCATTTTATTGCCTCACAGAATCCCCCACAAATACTAATCCCAGTCCATAAAAAATGTGGATTCCAACTGTCCATGTTCACACTCCGGGCAACTCAAATGAACAGGCACCAAATGTTCCAAGGGTGTAAGCCTCATGGTATCCTTGCATCTTTTACAAGTATAGATTGTTACAAACTGAGATGTGTCCGATCGCATGTTCATAAATAATTCATTTCGGACAGCATTACAGGATGGACAGACATATAAAGCATCATAAGCGTCGAAGGTCGTGGCAGGATCTTTTTGAAAATGTTCAATCTGTTGTTTGAGCGCAAGGTCTTTTACAAATGAGGCAATGGACTCCAAGCTGAAATAATAGAAACCAATTCCTATATAAATATCTTTAGTGTATGTACAGTGATCACAGGTCAGTTTGTAGCCTTGTCCCATTTTTTTCACCTCATGTAATTTAATGCGGATGTCAAATGCCTAGTATAAGTGATTTTAGCACAGTTTTTGGCCAGGAGGATGGACGGATTGATTATACTGTGATGTTCAACACAATACAGCGCTCATCCAGTCGTGGACAGACAAATGTACATTGACAAAAGCGACAGTGGTGTCATAAATTCAAAAAGCGACAGTCGTGTCACATTTCGATTTGAAGTTCTTTTAGCGAGTGGAGGAATGAGGATGGCCAAAAAATCAGTGGAAAAGAGACAATTGATTCTGAGTAAAGCACTAGAGTTATTCATTTGCAAAGGATTTCATGCTGTGACGATGAGCGATATTGTAGAGGAGTGCCAGATCAGCCGCGGTGGTTTGTACCGTTATTACAGCTCTACAGATGATATCTTCCGCGAACTGTTGCGTGCAAATGCCATACATACAGAAGAAATCTTTGAATCTATGATGGGGGCAGGCAAGCCCTATCGTGAAATCATGGAGCTATTTTTGTCCGGGCAAAGAATTGAGCTACGCCAGATTAATAACAGCATGATGACTGCAGCCTATGAGTTTTTCCTCTCACATAAAAGCAATTCAGACAGGGAGTTCTTAAGGCAGCAGTACATACAATCGGCGGCTTTTCTCAGCCGGCTGATCCAGTACGGCAATGAACGGAAAGAGACGGAGGTAGCTTCCCCGGATACAGTTGCCAATCAGCTGCTGATATTTTTAGAGGGCCTGAGGGTGCTGGGTTTATCCGTTGATCTTACAGATGAGTTTCTGGAGGAGCAGTTCAAGTGGTTTCAAAATAATTTGTTCGGAGGCCGTCCCCCTTATGAAAACAATCCTTACAGTTAACGAGGTAACGAAGCAATACAGGAATAATGAACTCGTTCTCAAAGCGATTTCACTGGAAATAGAGGAAGGTAGCTTCACGGTTATCATTGGGCCAAGCGGGTCAGGCAAATCCACCTTGCTCAACATCATGTCCGGATTACAAAAGCCGAGCAGCGGAAGTGTATTCTTCGGAGACAAAGACATTACACAATTCAGCGAACATGAGCTTGCTGATTTCCGCAGACTGGATATCGGTCAAATTTTCCAGCAATATTTGCTGCTCTCCCATCTCACGGCAGAAGAGAACATCAGAATTGGTGCGCCTGCAACGGGTGGAGCGTATTCCGTGCAAGAACTGGCGGAGATTCTGGATATCTCTGGTGTTTTGGACCAATATCCAGGCGAACTGTCGGGAGGCCAGCAACAGCGGGTAGCCATTGCCAGAGCTTTGATCAAGAAGCCGCGTATGCTGTTTTGCGATGAGGTTACCGGGGCTCTGGATGAAACAAACAGCAGGAAGGTTATTTCTTTGCTGCATCAGATTTGTGTTAAATATGGTGTAACTGTACTTTTCATCACCCACAATTACGAAATCGCGAGAACCGCAGATCGTGTGATTACGATTAAGGACGGATCGCTGATTAAAGATATTCATCACAAGAATCCTATCCCTGTGGAACAGATGAGCTGGGTATAGCTTGTGCAGACTGAAGGGGAATGGGGCGGGATTGGATTGCACTATTTAAATAAACAAATAGTTAGCCTGTTGAAGCAAAACCGTGCATATGGAGCAGTGCTGCTGTTGATTATTTTGTTAACCTCTTTTATGTATTTTTTCGTGCAATTTTCAGTTGACCGGAATGTAACGAATATGGAGTACTACTTGAGAAATCAGAAACAGGAAGATGTCAGATTCCAGTTCACCGGCACAGCAGACAAGAACAAGGTATTGAAGGGGTTAGAGAATCAACTGATTACCGAAGAACGCAGCATTAAGAAAGTGAAGAGTGAGAACAAGACTTATTTTCTGCTTAGCGAACCTCAGCGGCTGAATATACCCTATATCGTGAAGGGCAGGCTGCCGGAGCAAGCAGATGAAATTGCGGTCTTGCCGCAATTTCTGCAACAGAATAACCTGCAAGTTGGCGATTTATGGAGAATCGGAGAAGTAAGCTTTACGATTAGTGGTTCAATGTATTTGCCGGATTACTTATCGTTTATACCCTTTGGTGAGGTTCAGCAGAATGATACCGATGCTACGTTCGTTCTCGTCCTACCGAAAGTCTATGACAGACTAGAGGGGCAGGAGAGTCAATATTATGCCGGAGTCTTGCGAGAGGGCGTTGATCACCTATCAAAGGAAAGCCTGCTGGCAGAACCAGCTTTTTCATATTTAACATTGGCCTCTGAGATAGACAGCGATACAGAACTGCAAAAGGCGCTGGAATCAAATAATGGACTGGCGCAGTCTTTTTTGATTGTGCTCGGTTTAATATCTTTTTTCATCTTTTATATGTTTTTTAAACGATTCATGTCGCTGCACAAGCAAGATTTAGGCTGTTTAAAAGCACTTGGCTTTACCGGGAGGCAAATAACTTTTGTCCTGATAAGGTTCACCTTGGGAATTGCGGGTATAGGTTGCCTCTTGGGGATGGGGTTAGGGTATCTTGGATCCAACGTGCTCATGGGCATGCTGGAAAGCACTTATTCCTTCCCGTTTTTTGAACGGGGGATTCATTTCGGGTCAGCCGTTAAAGGCATCTTATTTCCAGCCGGGGGAGCAGTTCTTATAACGTGTTATGCAGCGGTTCCGTTTTTGAAGCAAGAAACCCATGCTTTGTTAAACATTTCAGCGCAACCGCGGCCGGTCAAGGGTGTCTTGCGGGCTGCCAACCGGTTAGTCAAACTATTACCGGAGAAGTGGCGGTTGCCGTTCCGTGTTGCACTGCGAAAATGGAATGCCTTAATCCTTAGTGCTTGTGCAATTCTGCTGACTACCTTGTTGTTCTTGCTAAGTTATTCCTTATATCAATCCAGCGGTACAGCCATGAATGCCCAAATGGCTGGCATCGATTATACCTATGACATTACCTATCCGGAATTTCAGCATGATGATGCGAATGCCAGATCCTCCCGGATGTATTATCTCCAGCAACCGGTGCAACTGAAGCAAAAGGAAGGCAGTATGGTCTCAGCGCAAATGCTGGGACTCGATAGCGGGGGGACGCTGTTCACGCTGCTCGATGCCAATAATAAGGGCCTCAGGATGGATAACCTGAAAGGAGTCATTGTCAGCCGCTCATTCAGCTGGTTGTATGGGATCAAGAAGGGGGCTACTCTCAACCTTATACTGGATCGGCAAAATGTGGCGGTTGTCGTTCAGTCGATCAGCCAAAACGGGGATACGGATACGATATATACATCCAAAGATAACCTCGCTGGTTGGATGAAGGTGGAGCGTTCACTGCATTCGGGCGAGTTAAGTAATGAAATGAATACTTCCGCCAACGTTAAAGTGGTAACTGCTGCGGATAAAAGAGCTGCGCTGGAAAGCAGCGCTGTCTCAAATCGTTCAAGTGCTGTCATTAATCAAATGATTGGCGTTGTAATTGGAGTTTTACTGTTATACCTGGTTCTCCTGCTTAATTTTCAGGACAGTACCCGGGATATGAGAATACTCCGGCTGCTCGGTTACAAATCTTCCGAAATCAGCCGTTTGCTGATTGACGTGTACAGACCGCTGCTGGTATTGCTCTATGTTATTACTCTTCCGTTTGCGGTGTTTATTACAGAACGGATTTTGCGGATTCTATCTCTTCAGACTGGCGATTATATGCCGTTTAACCTGAAAATATGGATGCTGATTCTTCCGCTGGCGCTCATTATGTTGCAATATATGCTGGTTATGCCGATATTCAAGGGTAAGCTGCGCAGAGAAAATAGTATTGATACGAATACCTATTGAAATTTTGGTGCTGCGGATCAAAGAGATAAATAAACACAAACAGCGCGCGCCGATGGAATATCGGTGCGCGCTGCCTGCTTAGCATGATTCTGTTATCGAGTTAACAGTGGATAACTTGAGCACTACTCGACCTGGAACTGGTTCAACTCATCCTGAAGTTTTTTGGACAAATGACTGAGTTGCTGGGATAGTTCAGCGACCTGTTCAATGCTGTCCAGTTGTTCCTGCGTACTTGCGCTAACCTCTTCCGTCGAAGCGGAATTCTCTTCTGTAGTGGAAGAGATGATTTCCAGTGCCTGGAGAATTTCATCTTTATGTTTATGGACTTTGGAAGTGTTGCTGCTGATCTGAATCATACGCAATTTCAAGGCCTCCAAATCCTTGTTAATGCTAAAGAATACCTGCTTCGTAGCCTCCACAGATTTTGCGTTTTCTTCAGCAATTTCAAGACCCTGTGCTGTGTATTTAACGGATGCAACAGTTTTTTCCTCGATTTCATGTACCTTTCTGCCAATCTCCTGTGTAGCCTGTGCGGTCTGCTCCGCCAGCTTGCGAACCTCTCCGGCAACAACGGCAAACCCGCGGCCTTGTTCTCCCGCACGAGCGGCTTCAATGGAAGCATTGAGCGCCAGCAGATTGGTTTGTGTGGCTATTTGATGTACTGTATCCACGATGCTTGAAATTTCATGGCGGCTTAGATCAATATCATGAATAGCAGACGATATCGACTGAGTGGAGTTGTGATTCTCTTCCGCCCACTTGGATAACTGATCCAATACACCCAACCCCAGCTCGCTTTGGTCGGCAGAAGCCTGCACCATCGTCTCTATGGCTATGGCATCACTGGCGATTTCGTCAATTTGGCCCGATAGGGATCCGGTTTTTTGCAATATCGTATCCGTTTCGATCGACTGATAGTTGGTCGCATTGGCAATCTCATTAATGGCCGTTGCTGTATCGTTCATAGTTATAGCCGTTCTGGAAGAAATGGATTGCAGATCCTTGGAAGACTGGTTCAATACCTCAGCGGAGGTGCCAACCATCTGGAGCATACCTTGAATTTTCTGGACCATGTTGAAGATTCCGTTTGAAATTTGGCCAATTTCGTTGTTGGAATGGGCATCAAACTGAACTGTCAAATCCCCGTTTTCCACCCGCTTGATCTTAGTAAGCAGTATGGGGATTGATCTGAGCAGGTAACGGAGCGTGATATAAGAAAATAGAACGAGCAGGATCGCAGCTGCAGTAAATCCGCCAATCGTAACCCAGGTGAACTTTTTTAATTCTGAGAGCACTTCACGCTCCGTAATGGTCAAACCTACGGACCATCCGGTATCTTTACTGATAGCATAGCCGATGTAACGGCTTTCTCCGTTGTCATCAATCAGTTGTACTCCGGATTCGCCAGCTATCATTTTCTTGCCGATCGCTCCAAGATCTCCAGGGAACTCATTAATCTTTTCCTTGGATACCTTAGTCTGATCAGGGTGATACAGAATATCACCTGTTTTGGAGGCGAGTATGGAATAACCGGTGCTGCCGAGCTTATAGCTTTCCATAATGGCAGGGATGTCTTTAGATGCTATATCAACCGCCGCAAAACCGATTAACGCATTGTTGTCATCCTTAATCGGATAAAAGATACCCATCAGCATATCGCCCGAAGTGATGTCAATATAAGGATCGGAATAGTACAGCCCGTCTGCTGCGACTGCCGGTTTGTAATACGGCCGTTCTTTAATATTAAAAGTTCCATCAGATGCATTACCATCGTTCAAGAGGTAAAAGCCTTTGCCGTCAATACTTGCAATCCAAGCATCTGCAAAAGAGGGCTCTGCTTTTACAATGGCAGCCAGAGTCTTCACTACTTCATCAGCAGACGGAGAAGTTTTAGCCATTTCCGGAGATTCAGTGGTTTCAATGTATTGTTTAAAAATATCATTCGTTGACATTTGTTTAACAAGTGAACCCTTTTCCTTAAATAGAGCATCGAATTGACTTACGAGTGCCTGTGTCTTGGTCTGCAGCATGGATTCTTGTTGTTTCACAAGTATGCTTCGAGTGCTGGAAAACATATATGTTCCCAAGATCGAGAAGACGACAACAATAATAACTAAAAGTACAATGGACAAAGTATTTGCTATGCTTGGTGAGCCGAATCGCCATTTCTTTATTTGCTGCAACATATTACCATCTCCCCCGAATCTTTTCTAAGCTAAAAGCTCATAAGAATATGTCGGAAGATTGTAACTATTTTAATATAGCTTTCATCTAAATGAACGAAATTTAATTTAAAAAATAAGGATTTGGGATAAAAACTACGCTGAGTGCGAGAGCTGCTGTCCTTATTCTGGATGCGTTTCCAGACGGGGGAAGGAGGTGAGCTAACTGTAGTCCAACCATGAGTTTATATTGTCAATAAAAGCTCCATGGCGGAGCGTTCTCTCTGGGCAATATCGCTTAAAAGCTCGGATCCCCGTTGTAGCTCCTGCTGATTTCCGGTTCTTCCAGCATTGTCAATTGACGCTGATACACTATTCCACAAGAGGGCGATTTCCGTGAACAGCAGATAAGCCTTTTCTATTTTTGAATTACTGAGCAATTCTGCGCATTCTTTGAGAAAATCTCTGTATAGGTTGCGAAATAAGGCACCGCCGGTTCCGGCCTTTTCCATTAACATAGCAGTCAAACATAGATCTTTCTCCATGTCCTTACTGCGAGCAGGCCATTTCAGAATTTCATTGCTCATTTTTTCGATGCCTCTATTGCCCATATTGCGGATCGGCGGATTCAAATAGTCGTGCGCATTATTAAGAATAGAGGATCGTATTGCAGGCAGAAGCGGTGGAAGGTCACCTGCCAGTTCAAGCGTAAAGGAACGGTTTCTGGAACTCATGGGTCCCTTTGCGTTCCTTGCCATGGCCAAACTGGATAACTGCGTGGTTACAAGCCCGCCTTGTTGGCCTGTGTCTGACATGTAGGCGTATTCGTCATCCATATCGTAGATCACGGCATAGTGGGCGGCAAAGTGTATTTTATTCGTAAAGTAATCTAAATAATATGAATCTAATTTAAGGCCTACGGGAACACCTTGCTCTATGCAGCTTTGCACGTTCTGCCATGCTTTTGTGACAGAGGAAGTTTCTTTCACCTTCATGTTCAACTGGAGCCGGGATGCCAGGCATGCAGACAGTTCATCTGGCTTCGCTCTGCCTCCAATAAAAGGAAAGTCCATTCCCTTCGAATCCCAATAAATAAATCCCAATCCTTGTCCAATTCCGAATAACATCGGCTCCGATAATTGAACACCTGCATGTTGAAGAAGATTACCCATGGCTGTGGTCTCGCAGTGTTCTCCCTGATAAGGAGCAAAGTTTTCAATCCTCATGAACTTGACCCTCCAATTCCCCTATTAGTTCGTTGATCAGATTGGCGACAAAGATCTTTTCGTTCTCGATGAGACTCATCGGGTGAAGAAAAAGAGCCCTGACGTGCAACGGCAAACGGCAGCCGCCTTGCGATTCATATTTTTGCGCGATGTTCCTCAATGACTCCTCCAGAAAATTTTGCCGTGTCTGCAATGCTTCTACAGCTTCATTTATCCCGATAAAAGGGAGAGCCGCCAGCCCGAGATCGAAACGGTTATCCCGTTCCCGTGAGGTAGTTAGGCTAATGATGACTTCTTTTCTCAAAGTGTGCATACCGTCTTCCAGCATGACAAAAGTGGACGGGAGAGGACCTTTGCCAGATTTGTGGCCGGATTGTTCGGATCGGATCAGGCCTTTGTCTTTCAATTTCTGCAAACCGTTGTAAATAGAAGTAGTGCCTATGTTCGCCCATTCCCGGTAACCCCGCTGCTCGATCAGCTTATTAATCTGGTAACCTGACGCTTGTTTGGATTCCGCAATAATTTGCAATAAGATGAATTCTACGTTGGAGAGACTATACATTTTCTTCCTCCTTATATTACATGAGTGTAATATAACACTAGTGGAATATAACGTCAAGGTGGTTAATGTGGGGAACGGGCCAGTTCCGCCAGAAAACTCTGAACATGCATGAAACCTTCGCAGATAAGAACTGGTTCAGGTTGACATTGATAAGATATAATTGTATATTATTGGAATTGGATTACAAGTGTAGTCATGAAACGGAAAGAAGGGTGGAAAGAATTTGTCTACGGAAACTCCAAAAATCTCGGATGCCGAGTGGGAAGTAATGAAGGTACTGTGGGCAGAGGCCCCGCGCACCGCAGGTGAGATTATTGAAGCGCTGGAAGACAGCCGGCACTGGAACCCGAAGACGGTACGGACACTGATTAAGCGTCTGACCGAGAAGCGGGCCATCGGCTACAACCAGACAGGAAGGGTGTATTCATATTACCCGCTTGTACGGGAAGAGGAATGCGTTCAATCAGAGACCCAATCGTTTCTGAAACGGGTCTACGGCGGAACTCTGCGCCCGATGTTGGTCAACTTTTTGCAGGATGAGAAGTTGTCCCGGGAAGATATTGATGAATTGAAGAGAATTTTGGATGAACGAAAGGACTGAGCTGCTTGCTGGAAGCAACATACAATCTGTTCGTCAAGGTAATGTCGCTATCCGTGATGGCGAGCGTACTGGCTCTGCTGATCCTGGCTGCCCGGTTTCTGTTTAAGGATCGTTTAAAACCGGCCTGGACGTATCTACTATGGATACCGCTGGTAGTGAGGTTGGCCATACCTTGGACACCGGAAAGCGCGTTCAGCATTTTTAATCTGTTGCCGCTGGAGAAAGAACCGGCGCAGACTGCCTCCATTCCGTCAACGCAGCCAATGGTTGGCGTTAAGCATGAGGCCGGGTTGACCGGTGGAGAATCCGGCCCGGCACCTGATGCTGGAACAGCAGGTGCCGGACTTTCACCGCTAGCGACGACACCGGGTCTAACACCGGCTAATCCGACTTCGCCGGTTAATGTTACACAGCCGGGCGCAGGCAATGCTCTGGCTGCAGATGCAGGCTGGACGCCGCTATATTTGCTGGGACTGGTATGGCTTGGTGGAGCTGCAGTGGTACTGGGCCTGTCGGTTATGGCGCAACTGCGGTTCACGGCGAGGGTTCGGCGGGAACCGGAGGTTATTTCTCCGGACATCCGGCTGTTATTCGAAACCTGTCTGCGCGAATTGCAGGTGCGTCGTCCGGTGAAGCTGATCGAGACGAGGCAGATTGCCGTCCCGGCGCTGCTCGGCGTTATGCGACCCAAGCTGCTGCTGCCGGCATCCACGCTGCATATTCTGGTGGCAAGCGGGCTCCACCATGTATTTCTCCATGAACTGGCGCATGTGAAACGCTGTGACATTCCGCTGAATCTGCTGACAAGCTTGCTGCTGGCCCTGCATTGGTTCAACCCGCTGCTGTGGTATGCCGTACGCCAAATGAAAGCGGATCAGGAGGTCGCGTGTGATGCACTGGCCTTAACACATCTTGAACAGGAGTGCCACAGAAGCTACGCGCTGACTCTTCTCAAACTGTTGGAAACATTACCTGGCCCGATCCGGCTGGCCGGAGCAGCTGGCATTTCGAGCAGTAAAAAGGAAATGGAAAGAAGAATAATCATGATCACAAGGCATAAGAAAATCACAGCAAAGAACACGCTGTTGGGCCTGGCCGTAGTTATGCTCTTAAGCGGCTGTACCCTGACCGGGGCCAAGCTGAATTCTGCGCCGGTCCCGGAGAAGAGTACTCCTGCTGCTTCCCCGGCAGCTTCACAGGATAAAGATACCCCTGCATCCGGTGTCAAAGGGACCCTGTTGGGAGAGAAAAACGGGATCACTGTGACCGCTAAGCCCACAGGGGAGAATACGCTTTTACATGAAGTCACAGTTAATGTACGGGGTGAAGTGAGCCGCACGTTCTTGTGGGATGCAGGTAAAGACGAGACGCGGCCTCCGATCATTGATGAAGCCGACGTGAACGGGGATGGTACTAAAGAAATCTTCATTCGTATTACGACCGGCACTGGCACAGGAGTTTATATGAATGACATTCATGTGCTGCAGCCGGCTACTCTGGAAGAGCTTGTGGTCGAGGATCCGGTCGAAGCACTGAATCGGAGGCTGAAATCCTCCATTACACACCGCGATAACCATACCTATGTCTCTGCTGAACTGGATGGAAAGCATATGAGCAAAGTTTATGATTACACGGAGGCAGCATGGGGGGAGAAGGTCGGATTTGGCGCCATAGTTTCGTATGAGCTGACAGGCGGCCGTATTGTGGCCCACTTGGCCGGCGCTGCGTCTATGAATGAATTTCCGCTCGAAGTTGTTGCCGTTTACGGCAAGGACCTGACCCTTGACAGCGTACAGATGTACTATGGCTCGTTCATTGCTCCGCCGCTCAGCGAGCAAGAGATCAAGTCCATGATGGAAAAAAGGCTTCCGGCAACCGGCTGGACCTTTGGCAAAGACGGCGGCCAATACACTGTGGATTTCACAGATCCGCCGAACGGCGAAGAGCAAGGTAACACCTATAAAATCAATCCGTTTACCGGAACGGTCTATGACGCTATCTCCGGCAATCCCTTGAGAAGCCTTGTAAACAGGGAAGCGATAGATTTGTGGGAGATCTCTGACGGCAGCAAATACCAGAAGGAGCTGTATAAGCTGCTACAGCCCATCCTGGATACCGAAGGCTTCGAGCCGGTGAGCAAGGACTGGATTTCCGGCTTTACCGGGGATGGATATTTGTTCGGTGAAGTCAGGAAAGAGGGCAGGGAATTCACGATTAAAGCCGATGTCTTTACCAGCCAGTGGGAAGAAATTCCTGATCCGTATAAATAGTTAAGCAGCATTTCAGATTTGCAATACGGTTACTAATTCGTTGTTACAGATTTCGCCGTTGTCACGGAAGCCGAAACTTTCATATAGCTTTTGGGCGACGGAATTTTCGCCTGCATAAGGGATCCAGCAGTAATTTGCAGGCCCGGCTGGAAAGGTGCGGATAAATTCTAATATCTTTGTCATGGCTGCCCGACCATAGCCCCGATTCTGGAATTGCTTGTCAATCATTAGCCGCAGGATGCAATAATTACCGTCTGCTACTGACGGGAGATCGTATCCGGTGATTCCATAAGTCAGCATAACAAAACCGACAGGCTGTTCATCCGCATAAATAGCAAACGGAAACGGATGTCCCCCATTGGTGGTCAGAACATAACATGAAGCCATACTTGACAGATTGGACGCAACATAACGGCGTTGGTCTTCTGAAACCTCCAGATTAAAGATGGACCGCCGGTTTTCCAGCGTGATTTTTCTGAGCGTAATCATGTAGTGCTCTCCCTTCATTCTTCATTTTGCGCCGCGGCCGCTTATATAACATACAATTTATACAAAAAAAGTAATAGACTTATATTGTATTTTTTTATAGACTAATATGTATCCATGGCTTTTTTAGATATCGTCTTATTTGGCAGTATGGGCTACCCCCCACATAATTGTTCAAGTTTTATTATTTCGTTAACGTATAACTTTACGCCGCCAGAACCTTGGCGGCTTTTTTGCATTCTCCGCAAGCGTTGTTCATAAAATTTAAGTTCTCCTTCAGTTATTCCGATAAGTATTAAAGGAATATCCACAATCTGGATGAGCATATACGGAAGGAGAAATATAGTAATGATTAATATCATCGATACATCTGGCAGACTTGGAAAAGAAGACTGCTTGCTATCGAATACGCAGCAATTTATCCGGAGAAGTGCTCCGAATCAACTTTTAATTGAAGTTTTCCAGGACTGTATTTTCAATATTAAAGAACATCTTTCCGGCACATTTTTATTTCTTCTTACAGATGAGGAGGGAGTTCTGCTCGCGATGGATTACAGCCCTAACTTGGAGAGAACAGTGAGCAGGTCCCCTATTCACTTAGGGATGCTTTTTACAGAGGATCATTGTGGTGTAAATGCAATATCAGAGGCCATTGCCCAAGGCTGTCCCGTGTATTTACCACCTGAAGATCATGAGAACTCTTTTTTTAAAGATTGGCATTGTTTTTCGATCCCTCTAATTGTTAATCAAGAAATTATTGGTTATCTCGATGTCTCCACGATTAATGCTGATATGAAAAGTGAACTAATCGCGATTGCCAAGCTGATTCCGGCAGATATGTTGATCAATTACCAGGACCAGCTTGTAAATCAGGCCGCTGAACAGCTTTCAGCACAACTAAGTGAACGTCAATTAAACGTACTCGAACTGATTTCTCAGGGACTGACAGGAAAAGCGATTGCCTCAGAATTAAAAATTAAAGAGAGTACAGTGAATCATCATAAGAAAATTATTTTTGATAAGCTGGATGTTCGATCCAGCTCAGAAGCTGTTTCTGTCGCGACTCGGATGTCATTGTTTTAGCACTCCCTATAGTTTTATATAGTGGGAAATGATGGGACCGCATGCTAATATTATCTGGTGTTTAAAAAAGAGAGAAACATCAGGAGGGTATTATGAAGAAAAAAGTAGGATTATTATCAATGGTAATGGTGTTAATGCTGATGATGGTTACGGCATGCGGGGGGAAAGATAAAGAAGTTAGCTTAGGTGTGACTGAAAGTGGTACTTATAAAAATGATTACTTCGGTGTGTCTCTTAATTTTCCAAAAGAATGGGTTTACCAGAGCGCAGACGAGATGATGGCGACTATGGAAGCTGGCATGGAAATTGTTGCCGGTGATAATGCAGATAAGAAGAAAAAGCTTGATCTGGCAAAGACCAAAACACTTAACCTGCTGATGGCTTCCAAATTTTCGTTAGACTCAGGTGAAGTAGGGCCTTCCATTGTCTCTGTTGCCGAGAAGTTAAGCATGCTCCAAGGTATTAAGGACGGTAAGGACTATCTGGAAGCTTATATAAAGCAGGCGAAGGCAAGCCAGCTGCCGTATGAATTTACAGAAATCACAACGGTAAAAGTCGGTGGCAAAGATATGGACATGTTGAAAGGTACCATTGATAACGGAGACTTGGGAGTAGTCACACAAGAATATTACAGCACATTAATTGAAGGCTATTCATTCAACTTTATTCTTACATACGTAGATGATGCGTCGAAGGCTGAAACAGATAAGATTTTGGAATCTGTATCGTTTAAATAACAGGCTGGCCTATAAGTAGATCTTCTACGAGTGGAGCCAGGCCCTCTACATACTCCGAACCGTAATAAAACACAGAGCAGCGATTCTCCTGTTACCGGAGAATCGCTGCTCTGTGTTTTTGGATCATTAGCGGCTTATTTCTTGAATAATTATTTATAGAATAGGAGTGGAATGTCGAAATATTAAATAGCATCCAAGATATAGGAGGATTTAAATGTGGAGAGAGAACATCAATCGTTAATGAACGAATTAGTTGTTTTGCATGATAGTGGAAAATACATAGCCGCTGAACAGCTTGCCTATCAAATTCTGGAGACACAACCAACAGATTCAAAAGCGTTGTACTACCTCTCACGGACCCTGTATATGCTGGACCGGAACGAAGAAGCTCTTGATGTTGGCTTGCAGGCGTTGTCACAAGCACCGGCAGATGAATGGATCTTATTCCTGCTTAGTGAGATTCATCAAGATTTACAGCAATGGGATGAGCAGGCTGCATATCTGGAGCAATGTCTTCGCCTGGATCCGGAAATAGCCGAATTTCATTTCGCCAAGGCCGGGAATATCATCAATAAATTCTCCCTCCAGTTTACTATTCAATTCAAGATGAGCCAATTTATCCGCCCCAACTTTTTCAGCAGGCCTGTCATTAATCCTCATTTGTTGAAATCAGCTGAAGAAGCGGTGCAGGAAATCCATCTGGCCATCCAGCTTGATCCAGATGTTGCCGAGCATCATGTGAAGCTTGGAGCTATATATTTTATGTTATTCAGAACTGAGGAAGCGGAACAGCAGTATCGCCATGCACTTCAACTAGAGCCGCAAAATGCAGAGACAAATGGAAGCTATGCAATCTTTTTGCTCCAGGAAAATCGGGTCAAGGAAGCTAGAGAACATTGCGAATTAGCTCTTATGTTTGATCCTAACCAGGAAATTGCCTTGATGGCAAAAGAACAACTCCACATCTATGAAACACAGAAGGAACACTTTTTCAAAAACCTCAGGCGATCCTATCATCTCAAAACAAAAGTGGCACCACATGCGGAACACCAGCTGCAATTCTCTAAAATATTGCTGGAGGAGGGCAAAGTGCAGCCGATTAGACAACTCAAGGCGTATTTGCGCCTGATGCCCGAAGAACTGGAGGTTCATCTGATGTATGGCAAAGCTCATTTTGACGCCAAACATTATCCTACTGCGTACTATTACTTCAAGCGTCTGAACCGTAAATGGCCTGGAAATCCTTACATCGAAGGCTGGCTGAAAGAACTCTCGCAGATGAGCGTGGCAGAACGGAATTTGGTTCCATTTCTTAAGCGATGTATCATACTCCCTGTGAAGCTTGTCATTATTACGCTGTTAAAAACACTAATGTTCACGTTAAGCTTCTACACGATCCCTAAAGCAAGACGGCAGCAAGATGCTCAACTCAATAGGCTGGTGTGAAATCTATGCAAATACATAATATAGAAGAGAAATTAATAGAATTGCTTGATCCGTTCTCCGGGCCCAAAATATACAAAGGCAACCTGCTTCAGGAACGATCAAGGCAGCTGATAGATGTGTTCAATATCCAAGATAACGAGCGATTGCTAATCTATATGGATAGCGGATTATTCTCGAATAAGAACGGAATTTTGCTGACACCGGTGGCTATGTATTATAAGAGTGGTCGAAGTGAAAAGCGTATTTCCTGGAGAAGGATGGCTGATATAGGGCCTATTAAGCGGCGTAACAAACATAGCATCACCTTGGGAAGCTTAATTCTTTATTTCTCGCACTCTGATGTATCCAACGACCAGATAGTACAATTATTGGAATCCATCCGTTCAATGGTTATTAATACAGAGGCGCAGGGGGAGCTTTCAGCTCAGCCCATTGTGGACCAGATGAGAGCCGTCTGCTCAGAATATGTTGGGAATAGGAGCTATCTCGCCCCGTTTGATTACAATTGCGTCAGTGAAAATGATCTTCTGGACAGATTCCCGGGTTATCAACAACATTCAACCGTAATTTTTCTAAGCTTCTCCAAGCCCGGTAAAGTGAAAGACGGAATTCTGATTACTGAGTCTTGCCTATACTGGAAAGCACTCTGGAGTGCATTCGAATGTATTCCATGGGAGTTAGTGGCGGGAAGCCACCTCTCTAGAGTAAATGACAAAATTGCGCTGAACATCGGTACGAGATCTTATGATTTATCCGATTGTGAGCTTTCTGTAGAGGAACTCATAATGATACTGCAAAGCTTGTCCCGTATAGCTGCCCAAAAAGCAGAAGAACAGGGATCATCAAGCGCTCCTAAGAAATGGGTTATTGATCTAATCGGGCGGGCTGAACTACCTGAGAATGACGGACTCATAGCAGATGCTCTTTTCCTAGAATATATCTGTAAAAAGCATAAGTTCTTCATTTCCGAGTTTTATCCGAAACATCCTCTGGATGAGAAGTTTTTGAATCGTGCGGCCTTCCGCCTTAGTAAGAACGAAAGAGTAATCGCGCATTTTAGAACCGTATTAGGTAAAAAAGAAGAATATGGCGTGGTTATCACGGACATTGGCATCTATATTCGCGAGCCTTTTGACCATCCCTTTCCGGATGCCTTTATCAGTTACGACAATTTAGCACTGGCTCCGATAGACAATTCCAAATCACGTTTTCTGCTTATCGGCGAATATAAATATTCTTTCGTCCATCCGCGGAAATTTGCCAGTCTGCTTGAGGATATCCGCTTTTATATCAGTTGTCTTTGTACAGTTCCAGAAGGTATAGAGTATCCCTATGATCCAACCTATACGGAGCCATGGAGTTTGCCGGTTAGATGTGCGCATGCGGATTCCAAGCGTTGGATTGTTGTGGAGGACGGTATGCTGAAGGGCTTGCACACTACTGAAGAGCTTCAATGGGCGAGAGACAGCAGACAGCTTGATCCAGACTTAATCAGATTATGGAGCTACGGCGTTCCTTCATGGCAAACGGTTGAAGAAGCGTTATTATAAATTACATAAAAGAAGAGGACGAATATGGATAAATTAAAATGGCTGCAAACTATATTACTTCTCCATCCTGAAGATGCAGAAGCCCATTATTGGTTGGGCCAGGAATTGGAACAGCGTGGACAAGCCCTGGAGGCGCTGCAAATTTATAGTGCTGCACTGGCAGTTAGTCAGCAGGAAACTCAGCGGCTTGCATTGATTCAAGCGATATCTTCAATCACCTCAAGTCTTCAGGCAGGCTCTCCCGTCGCAAGTTTAGAGAATAATATTTCCGCAGCGTCTGGGTTTGTTGCCGAACCGGAAATTGAAACGTTCGAGCATGAAGATCTTACCCTTGAGAATAAGGAGCAGCAGGTACATACCGGGCGCGCCGGGCTGACCGTCTTCTCAGGCGGCAAGGACAACGCAGTATCAGCGCAGAGAGGGCCTGCCCCGATTAAATTTAATGATGTTGCCGGACTTCACAAGCTTAAGAAAACCATTCAGCTTCGGATTATCAGTCCCTTTCAAAATCAAAGTCTGTTCTCCAAGTTCCGTAAAAAAGCAGGTGGAGGTGTTTTGTTGTACGGCCCCCCTGGCTGTGGAAAAACCTTTATTACAAGAGCTACAGCCGGTGAGTGTCAGGCCAATTTTATTCCGGTCAGCATTACGGATATTCTCGACCCCTATATTGGAGTCAGTGAGCAGAACCTGAAGGATCTCTTTGACAAAGCACGTTCCCGGAAGCCAAGCATTATGTTTTTCGATGAGATTGATACGCTGGGATATAACCGGTCCAAATCTTCCTCCAGTATGCGGGGAGTAATTGATACTTTTCTGACCGAAATGGAAGGAATCGATACCAATACAGATCAGATTCTGGTGATTGGTGCAACTAATATGCCATGGGATGTGGACAGCGCACTGAAACGGCCCGGACGGTTCGATCGCTTGGTGTTTGTTGCCCCGCCGGATGAGGAAGCCCGTGAGCAAATATTCAGGCTTAAACTTGCTGATCGCTATATGGAGGGAATAGACATCCCTTTTTTGGCAGCAAAAACTGAATTTTTCTCCGGTGCCGATATTGAGAATCTGTGCGAAAGAGCTGCCGAACAGGTGCTGGAAGAGATCCTGGAGACAGGAGTCGAACGGCCTATCAGGATGTCGGATGTCGAGGCTGTTCTGCAAGAAGTCCGGCCTTCAACTATGGAATGGCTGCGGACAGCTAAGAATTATGTGAAATACTCCAACCAATCCGGCATTTATAATGACGTGGAGGAATATTTGAAAAAATTTGGACGACGTATATAAACTGGGTTTTCCTGAGAGCAGATTGGCATTTATTATGAGAGGGGACAATCAGATGGTTACATTGAATCATATGGCGTGGAGCCGGTTATCCGGGCCTGAAAAACAACAAATGCTGCAGGAACGGCTGC
Organism: Paenibacillus sp. FSL H3-0321; assembly: GCF_038002865.1. Taxonomy (NCBI): domain Bacteria; kingdom Bacillati; phylum Bacillota; class Bacilli; order Caryophanales; family Paenibacillaceae; genus Paenibacillus; species Paenibacillus sp. FSL H3-0321. Next base: position 7,672,159 of record NZ_JBBODH010000001.1, read on the forward strand.
CGAAAGGCTTTTCGTTCTGTCGGCTGGAGCGCTTTGAACGTTATGGGCAGAGTTTGGAAACGGGAGTGTGCGCCTATGAAGGGGTCGAATTTGTATTTGTTCCCGGCAACGAGGTAACCTTGGGCTGGGACGGATGGTCCGGGGAGCCGGACAGTACAGCCTCCAGGATAATGGAAGAAAGTTTTTCGCTAATCGGGGTGGCGTCCAAGAAGGTGGAGGAGAGGCTGCGTGGAATAATGACTCCAGTCAGAAACGCTGTCATCCAGCCGATGTTGGTAGAACGTAATACCCAGTCTGTTGGCTGGACTGAAGTGGCTGCCCGGGAACTGGATGCAGAGAGACACGCCGAGCTGTTCGAGCGGTTGGATACGTTCAAGAACAACTCTAACGGAAACCGTGAATACTATCCTTCCTATCGTCTGGATCGTGATGGAGAACAGATCCGCATCTACCTGTTCAATGAAAGTGAGGATTTCGAGGATTGGGCCGATTACACATTGAAGCGGGGCTTCGATATTCCGACTGAAGACGAGTGGGAGTATTTGTATGGCGCTGGCTGCCGGACCTTGTTCCCATGGGGGAACGGAATGAACGATTCCATGCATCTTGAGCCGCCGAACGCTTTCGGGCTTTACTTTCTGGGAGATCCATATCAGAAGGAGCTGACCAGGACTGGAGACGGCGGGTCGATTGGCAAAGGAGGCAACGGTATGGTTATCCAGAGCGGCGGTCCGGGCGAGTTTTTCAGTTATTTGACAACGGCTGTATATTACCATGACCATCATGAAGACGAACAGGAATGGTTGGATTGGCTCGATCAGCTGCATTACCGGCGGATTGTGAGGCTGTAGTCTATACCTGGTAGATTTTAAGCTCCTGTTGAAATATTCTGTCTCCATAACGGAGGGTAAGGGGATATTGCTCAGGTCTTGTCAGCTTATAGAGTACAGATTGGCCTTCATGGTAAAAGACTTTGTGTTCGCACTCATCATAAAGTTTTCGGGACAACTGCTGAATCAGCTTGTGATTACTGGTAGTGCGCCATCCGAACTGTACCATGCCCAACTGGTCAATCGGATCTTGATAGGTGTCCAGGATAATGTAAGTTCCAGGTTGATCCTTATGGACATATTTAAGCACATGACCAGTATGGACAGGCTGTTCCAGAGCATATTCATAAATGTCATGGAAAGGGATTGTAATGTCCAGAGCGTCCATGATGTTCTGAAAGTTAGGATGTACCAAATATTCTTCCGCATTTTCATCCGGCCAATAAGCCAGTTCAGATAAAGGTGCCATTATTAAAAATTGTTGCTCCAATCTGCTTCCTCCTTTTATTTCACAGTACCTTCAAGTGTAAGAGAACAAGGTTTGCTTGTAAAGGGAGGGTCCATACTGCAGAGGCATTAATTACTCATGGGAGGAAATATGATGAAACTAACTAATTTGTCAAAAAAAGAACGCGGGAGCCTGGCGATTGATTTTACGGAGGCCGAGCAGAAGGTTGGATTTCCACTATGCGAGGGCATAAAAAGCTTGTATACACGTTCATTTGGGAAGGGGGCCAGCGGTGTTTTGAATCTCAGAGAGAAAGTCCATATCAAACCGCATGGAACTCGCTGGGATACTTGGTTTTCGTTCAACAATTGTGAAGGAAACTGCGAGGTCATGTTGAGTATGCCCGGCTCGGAAAAAGAGCTTGCGGATTTTATTGCATACGGGTTTCATGAATGGACCGGCGGCAATGATTTTGGCAAACGGATGATGATCGGTTCCTTGTTTGTCAACATCGGCGATATTTGTATCCTCCTTAATAATGACACAGGCAAGGTTGAGTGGATTGATTGCGGTTACGGTTATTTTGACACTTATGACGAAAATCCAAACGGTGTTCTAGCGGATTCGATTGAAGAGTTTTTGGGGTTTTTCGAGTGAGAGGTAGAATTTATCAAGCTGCTCGCTGTTAATGTCCCCGCCCTAATAACTCAATCGGATTCAAGCGAAACTAAATAGCCAGTCGCCAATTCCGGCGACTGGCTTCTTTGACTTGTTAGGCGTTTTGATCCCAGTCTCACAAACGGGGGGCTCTCCCATTGCTGTGGAAGAATTTTATTGTTTATATGGAATATAATGAAAAAATATTTTATAACCGATATACATAATAAAGGAAAAAATGGTTCTTTTGTCTTGAGGATATAATTGGAAAACTGGCGAATAGAGGTGGATGGATGGGACTTTCCATGAGAATTGAAGGGCTGGATACAGATGACAGCATCATTGAATTGTATGAAGAATCGTTAGTATCTACAGAATATTTACACAATACTATTGGGAATGCGATGGCAAGGACCGGGGATACGGGGTATGTCCTGAGAATAGTCGGAAGAATAGAACCTTCCCTTAGGAGTGCACAGCGGACTACTCAAAAAAGTATTTTGGAACTCACCAAGTGGGCGTATTTACCCTATGCTCCCGAAGCGGATTTTTACCGGAAGGTGTCTATTGTCTATGAGAAAGGAGAACAGATTGTACGTGAATTGAACTTTACCAAAGCCTATGTACTTAATTATGAAGAGAATTATGACAACTACAGCGGTACAGGCAGCTTTCACTTAACCTTAGGGCAAAAACGGGGTGAACAGGGCAAGATCAATTTTGGCGAGCAAGAACAGGCAGACGCTGCAAAAGTGTTTACTCCTCTATTACCTAACGCATTTCCTCCGAAGCCCCCGGCTTATTATGATCTCCTGAAGATAAGGATACCCGAACCTGTGGATGCAACCTCGGGAGCCGCACCTACGAGAAAAGAGCTTATTGAAGCCCTGTTCATTAAGAAGATGGGGACCTTTTCCGGGATGGCAGATCATGAGGAATATCTTAAAGAAGTGATTAAACGATATATGAAGGGCACACCTATTGCACAGGAATTGTTATTGAAATATGTGGAAGATGACTCATTGAAAGAACTCACTGGGGATGATGATGGTTCCTATTATCGTGATTCTAAAAAGACCGTTTTTCTGAATATTGATGATGACTTCTCTAAACAAGGTATAGGTGTAATTTTCTTTCATGAGTATGGACATTACATTGATCATGCTGCAGGCGATTTATCTGATGATAAGACCTTCCGGGAAAATCTAAGAGCTGATTTTAAGAATATAATGGAATCCCGTGCAAATGCTATGTACTTAAGTGAGCTAGATCCTAAACTTATACCGATGCTAGGTAACATCAAAATAAGGCTGGAAGATATTATGAATCCAAATTATTGGAATGGGAAGGAAAAACCATTGATTGATTACAAGGAATTATACAAGATAATAAGTAAGGAATTAATGTCAAATAATCTTTCTGCGGTATCTGATCTATATAGTGGATTAAGCATAGTAAAAGTAAATAAAAGCACGGAGCGAATTATAGGTAATTGGCAACATCCTGAGAAATATTGGACAGAGAATCCTGACAAAATATACATAGAAGCTTTCGCTCATTGTTATGAAGCTCAATTTGACCCAAATAGGCGTGCTAATTTTAGAAAGTATTTCCCAACTGCCTATAAGAGATTTGAAGAGTTACTGGAGGGAGTTCATGTCTAAGAGGAAATGGATATATTGTGGAATAATTGTGTTCATCGTCTTAATTACAAGCAGCGGTTGGTTATGGTATAGCCACTCCAGGCCGGAAGTTCGTTTATCTGGGGAAGCGGCTGAACGTAAGAAACTAGCGGAATCGCTAAGAGCGAAAGAGAAGCAGGTGGATTTTTATTTTCATGAAGTGAATGAATTGATACACGAATTGAATCAAAGTGAATTAAATGATAATCCAATAAAAGGAGAGAAGGATCTACATATGGAAGATCAATTGGTATGGGATGTATTGGAATCGGAAGAATACAAAGCTGTTCTTGAGGAGTACAATAAGCATTATGGTGTCATTAGTGAATACTTTATTCCTAAGACTGAGACGTTAGGAGGATTCAGGTACAAGGTCAAGGAGAGTATCACTGAGGGTTATGATTTGTTACCCAAGTATTATGGCTGGACCAAAGCGTTGATGAATATAGATACGAAAGAGTTTCGAGATTTGAACACCCTATACAATGAACATTTTGGTGATGTTATTCCTACAGCGGTGATCTCCGGAACGATGGAAGAGTTAATCGATATAGTGAATAGAAGTGTGAAAGAAGGCAGGGATCTGCTGCCAGAGTATTATCGATACTAAACGGTAGCATAAGTCCGTATTTCCGTAACTTTAGCTGGAAATACGGTTTTATTTTATTCTATTAGAGATTGAAAGAGTTGCTGGAGGGCGTACATGACTAAGAGGAAATGGAAGTGTTGTGGAGTAATTGTGTTCATCGTCTTAATAACAACCAGCGGTTGGTTATGGTATAGCCACTCCAGGCCGGAAGTTCGTTTATCTGGGGAAGTGGCTGAACGTAAGGAACTGGAGGAATCATTAAGAGCGAAGGATAAACAGATCGATTTTTATTTTCGTAAAGTGAATGAATTGATACATACGTCGAAAGATCAATTGGTGTGGGATATGCTGGATACGGAAGAATACAAGGAGATTCTAGAAGAATATAATAAACAGTACGGCTACATGGACGAGGACGGCATACCCAAAACTGAAACTCTTGGAGGATACCGATACAAGGTACGAGAAAGCATTGCTGAGGGTTATAATCTGTTACCTAAATATTATGGATGGACCAACGTCTTGATGAGTTTGGATACGAAAGAGTTTCGAGATCTGACCACCCTATACAATGAACATTTTGGTGAGGGTATACCTACCGAGCAGATATACGGAACTATGGAAGAGTTAATCGATATAGTGAATAAAAGTGTAAAAGAAGGCCGGAATTTACTGCCGGAGTATTATGGACTCTAAAAAGCAGGTAAGACCGTATTTCCGTAACTTTAGCTGGAAATACGGTTTTATTCTATAAGAGATTGAAAGAGTTACTGGAGGGCGTGCATGACCAAGAGGAAATGGAAGTATTGTGGAGTAATTGTGTTCATCGTCTTAATAACAACCAGCGGTTGGTTATGGTATAGCCACTCCAGGCAGGAAGTTCGTTTATCTGGGGAAGCGGCTGAACGTAAGGAACTGGAGCAATCGCTAAGAGCGAAGGACAAACAGATAGATTTTTATTTTCGTAAAGTGAATGAATTGATACAGACATCGGAAGATCAATTGGTGTGGGATGTATTAGAATCGGAAGAATACAAAGCTGTTCTTGAAAAGTACATAAAGCAATACGGTATCATTGATGAGTATATTATTCCCAAGACTGAGACTTTGGGCGGGTTCAGGTACAAAGTCGAGGAGAGTATAGCTGAGGGGTATGATTTGTTGCCCAAGTATTATGGCTGGACCGAAGCTTTGATGAATATGGCTACGAAAGAGTTTCGAGATCTGAACACTTTATATGATGAACATTTTGGTGAGGATATTCCTACCGAGGTGATCTACGGAACGATGGAAGAGTTAATCGATATAGTGAATAGAAGTGTAAAAGAAGGCAGGGATTTGCTGCCAGAGTATTATCGATATTAAAGCAGCGTAAGACCATATTTCCGTGGTTTTTTCTGGAAGTGTGGTTTTATTTTTATTCTTCTATTAGAGATCCGAAGAGTTACTGGAGGCGTGCATGAGTAAGAGGAAATGGAAGTATTGTGGAATAATTGTGTTCATCGTCTTAATAACAATTAGCGGTTGGTTATGGTATAGCCACTCCAGGCAGGAGGTTCGTTTATCTGGGGAAGCGGCTGAACGTAAGGAACTGGAGGAATCATTAAGAGCGAAGGATAAACAGATAGATTTTTATTTTCGTAAAGTGAATAAATTGATACAGACATCGGAAGATCAATTGGTGTGGGATGTATTAGAATCGGAAGAATACAAAGCTGTTCTTGCGAAGTACATAAAGCATTATGGAATCATTGATGAATATGATATTCCCAAGACTGAGACGTTGGGTGGATTTAGGTACAAGGTCGATGAGAGTATAACTGAGGATTATGATTTGTTACCCGAGTACTATGGATGGACCAATGTTTTAATGAGTTTGCAAACAAAAGATTTTGAGGAAACGGATGCTCTCTTTAGAGAAAATTTTAATGATGCTATCCCTACAGAGGAAATCTACGGAACGACAGAAGAGTTAATCGATATAGTGAACAAAAGTGTGAAAGAAGACCGAAATCTGCTGCCAGAGTATTATCGGTACTAAAAAAACAGCGTAAGACCATATTTTCGTGGATTTTTCTGGAAGTGTGGTTTTATTTTTATTCTTCTATTAGAGATTCGAATAGTTACTGGAGGGCGTTCATGACTAAGAGAAAATGGAAGTATTGTGGAGTAATTGTGTTCATCGTCTTAATAACAACCAGCGGTTGGTTATGGTATAGCCACTCCAGGCAGGAAGTTCGTTTACCTGGAGAAGCGGCTGAACGTAAGAAATTGGAGGAATCGCTAAGAGCGAAGGAAAAACAGATAGATTTTTATTTTCATAAAGTGAATGAATTGATACAGACATCGGAAGATCAATTGGTATGGGATATATTGGAATCAGAGGAATACAAGAATATTTTGAAAGAGTATAGTGAGCATTATGGTGTCTTAAGTGAATATAAAATCCCTAAGACAGAGACAATAGAAGGTCTGCGTTATAAGGTTAAGGAAAGTAGTAATTATGGCTATAATTTGTTACCCAAATATTATGGCTGGACCGAAGCTTTGAATAATATAGATGAGCATTTTGCATAATTCATATTTCGATTGAGAGTCCATGGTTAGGCCACAGCGAAATCTCAGTGTTGTGAGAGCGGAGCGATAAATGGACAGACGGGCAGAATTTCAATGAATTTGAAATTTCAAGCGGCGTTTTGGACTCGTTGCTTGACGATGGCAAGTGCAGAGGCAAGTAACACAATCGCATTCAAATATTGGTGTGTTGTCACTTTTTGAATCCCCCAGACGTGAAGCTGGTCTGCAGTTAAATAGGTCTTCATTCGAGAGTTGCAGCGTTCTACACTGGTTCGTTTATTGTAAAGTTCCTTCCAGCCTCGGCTTTCCCGATGCGGCAACGCGTAACGCCGGAGATCCGTTTGACTGTTGATTTTAACCACCATTCCATAATTGGACGACGAACAAGTGACCATACCCAAAGGACAATCCACTTGACCTGTCGCATGTGGACAACGAAATTTCAAATGTACCTTTTCCTGTCCCCAATACGTCATAGGAAATCCCATCGAACAACAAGGCGTGCCTTTGCGGGTGATCCCCGCTGGCGGTTCCTTTTCATTTCGTGGATTCAGCGGAATAATGGCTTGCGCCTTGACGTTCCGGGCCGCCTCGTAGTTTTTCATTTGGTCGTAGCCCGCATCCAGCATGAAGAATTTCACTTTGGATTTTGCAGCGACAATCGTCATGAGTGCAGGCCCTTCGTCTCCGTCGTTCACATGGGCAGGAGTCACCTGGAGCACCATAGGAAGTTCACTCTTGGCATCGACGGCCAAATGCAGCTTATAGCCAAACCACTTGACTTTGTTGCCGAAGGTGTCGAACTTTGCACCCCAGTTGGCATGGCCAGTGAGCTCGCTTTTTCGCTTGGGTTCTTTTTTCTCGTAGGCGTGAATGGCTGCGCTGTCGATGGCGACATGAGTGCCGTCGATGATTCCAGCTTCTTGGCACTGAGCCACAAGATCCTCAAACAACTGCTTGGCAAGGCTTTTGCGAGTCAACTCGGCAAAAACCCGGCTTAACGTGGAAATTGAAGGGGCGGGGATGTCCAGCCGAAGTCCACATTGGTAACGGAAACGAAGGTCAAACTCCAGTCTGCGCGCTAGGCCGGTGAACGTATCGATGTTCTCTAAGGGAGCCACGAGTAATGCGCGAAGAATGCCTTGACGGCAGTGCCCGTCCGCTCCTCGGGGTGAAGGATTTCTCAATTGTCTCGCGTAAGGTCGCAGGTCCAGTGCGCTGAAAAAGATGGGCAATCGCTCTTTTGATTCGATTTTTTGAAGCTCCTCAAAGGAAAATAGACTTTCTTGGAGAATATACAAAGGGGACTTCCTCCTCTTGAGTGTTTTGGTGTCGTTACCAAAAAACTTCTCCAAGTTGGGGTGAAGTCCTTTTTTATGCTCAAAATCTCTTTGTGTACCAAGGGCTTAGATTAATGCAAAATGCTCAGATACAAAAGAGTTTCGGTATTTAAACACCCTATACAATGAACATTTTGGTGATGCCATTCCTACCGAGGTGATCTACGGAACGATGGAAGAGTTAATCGATATAGTGAATAGAAGTGTGAAAGAAGGCAGGGATTTGCTGCCGGAGTATTATCGATACTAAAGCAGTATAAGACCGTATTTCCGTGATTTTTGTTGAAGTGCGGTTTTATTTCCAGCACAACGGCCCGCGTCCTACGCGAGCTCGTTATGCCGATAAATATAATGGTTAAAAAACTTATAAAAATTCCTGCAAACAAGCTTATCCAAAGAATTAAAATTCCTTATTCCTATGTATCTGTACCGATAGGAGGTAAGATGCCACAAACATTACAACCGCAACAATTAAAGAGGCAAATCCTACTTCACTGCCATTAAAATTAACATTATCCCATATCAATCTTAGAAGAACCCACACCAGAATTCGGATAACTACTGATAAGCCTGACGACACAAAAATCATCATCTCACTTTTCTCAACTCCGAATCTTAAAATAACCGGATATAAAATGGAAATTGTTGAAATAGAGAGTGACAGGCCCATAGTATACCCAGATGACAAATTCAAATAACTGGTAGTATCTAAATCTCTTAAATAGAAAAGAACCGGAGTAAATAAGCTGATTGCAGTACCCATTAATATCAACATGATAAATGAAATGTATTTGGCATCGATAATAGTTTTCCTTTTTATTGGCAACGTAATTTCTATCCTACTCCATTTAGATGCTTCATCGATCTGCAGAGAAGCACCTACATTCACAGGGAAAACCATAATCTGTGCAGCAATGACTGCATTAAGTACAGACGTATCGCCTGCCACAAAAGAAACAAACAACAAACATAAAGCTATTCCAAAGGATGTCTTTATGTTGTTCTGCATGGAATAAAAATTGTTCAACAGTAACCCTTGCACGTTATTCCTCCCCCTTTACCAGGAGCAGCATAATTTCATCAATAGATACATTGTCAACAATAATACCATCATATTTTCGCTCAAACTCTTTTTTATCTTTTACAAGAACGTCTGTTTGAAAATTCTTTACTCTGTACGCAAGTCTATCGGCTTTATCAATACGATTGAACTGATCTATTTTGCAGCGTGCCACTCCGTATCCATAAATCAAATCATCTTTCTTCGCAGTAAGGATAATTTTTCCTTGATGAATAAAGGTTATAAAATCAGCGATTTTTTCCAAGTCACTTGTGATATGGGAAGACATAAGGATTGAATGGCTTTCATCCTCCACGAACTCCAGAAAAACCTCCAAAATTTCTTCTCTGGTAATGGGGTCTAAACCGGAAGTTGCCTCATCTAAAATAAGTAACTTGGGATGATGTGATAATGCGACTGCAATAGCAAGCTTCATTGTCATTCCTCGTGAAAATTCCTTGATCTTTCTATCCATAGGAAGGTCAAACTTACTCGTGATATTTAAAAAGAAACCCTGATTCCATTGTTTGTAAATTCCGCCCATAACCTTTGCAAGTTTATTGGGTGTCACAACACCTGAAAAACTCGCAGCATCAAAGACAACTCCTATGTCTTCACGAATTCCTATGTCTTTGTCTGTCATAACCTGACCCAAAATTTTAATCGTTCCACTATCTTTTTTAACTGTGTTCAATATGGATTTAATGGTCGTTGTTTTTCCAGCTCCATTTTCACCAACAAACCCCATAATTGTTCCACAAGGAATCGAGAACGAAACATTATCTAAATGAAAATCAGAATTAGAATAGTTTTTAGTTAGTCCTGCTATTTCTAGACTATGATTCATTTTTATCCTCCGCATAAAAGACAGTCAGCATTTCTACCATCTTTTCCAATTTAATTCCGCTCGTTCGGGCAATTTCAGCTGCAATAGTTAAGTGCTCTTCAATTTTCTTCTGTTGCTCTTCTTGAAAGACATCTTTATTGGGGGCAGATACGAAACTTCCACGTCCAACAGTTGTTTCAATGAATCCATCCCGCTGCAAATCTTCATACGCCTTTTGGACAGTAATGACACTGACTTGAATAGATTTTGCTAATGACCGCATGGAGGGAATAGGGTCTCCCGCTTGCAGTTCTCCACTCATAATCATTGTTTTTATTTGCGAGGTTATCTGTTCATAAATGGGCTTATTCCTATTACTGCTAATAATAATTTCCAAAAAAGTCCTCCTTTCCGCGAACAGTGTACTTAATGTACCAGTACAATATAACTGATCTGCTTGCTTTTGTAAATAATTCCTGTGTAGGAAGGTGTAGTTTTAGTGGCCCCGAAGTAAGTCCCCTTGCTTCCAGAAGCTGTAGCTGATTAAATAATTAAACTATTTTCCTTGAAAATCTCAATTAATTAAGGGGATTAACCGATAAAAGGTTTTAGATTCTGATGAATCAACCTATACATACTTGGAGGAATCAGCATGCCTTACACGATGGAAGTAAATGTGCAAAAAAATCAAGTGGTAGTAAAAGCATTTGGTCTTACAGAAGAGGATGTTCCGTCCTACATTTCCGATTTTGAAAAAGCAATGAAGCAACTAAAACCAGGTTTCACTGGAGTGACTGATGTATCAGGCTCAGCTTCTGTTCTTTCTCCTGAGGTTGCCGCTAAGCTTGCCCCCACAGGCGATATCGCTGTTGCAAATGGAGTAGGCGGATGGGTGTATGTGGCCAATTCTCCGGTTTGGAAAATGCAGATGAAGAGACTGTTCGGGCAATTTGCCGTACATTATCCAACCTTTGAAGAAGCGGATGCTTATCTGCAAAGCCTGTCGAACTAAGGTAAATAATTGATTGTTTTTAGAGAAGGTCTTCGGGCCTTCTCTTTTTATGTAAAAGTGAAATTAAAAAAACAATATGAGGACGGCTGCTGGCCAAATTTACTGATTTATGGCCGACCTGTTTGGCTATACCGGGTTGATGCTTGCAGGATAACGAAGCTAAGGCAGGGAGGGGGCCTTGTGGGTTTTGGTGGCGAGTGAATCCGATCAGTCTCAATCAACTCGTGTAAGCTGCGCTGTGACGCAGAGCCTGAACGGCTCTGCCGTGCGCAATATCAGGGTGCGGCGTGGAGTGTCTTCTGGCTGAATATGGCTAAAGAACACCGGTAGCCAGTGTCACAGGTCGTAGGACTTGAGTTGCTGTTCAAAGACGGTATTATAGTGGAAAATTCGCGAATATGGACCTTTTCTTAGTATATGGTAGAGTACACTCTGACCTTCCTCGTAGCGAACGGCATATTCACATTCATCGTAGAAGTGCCTGGACAACTGCCGTATAGTCTCCCCTCTGTTCACGGTGCTCCAGCCAAACTGTATCATATCAAGTTGGTCCAACGGGTCTCGATAGGTATTCAGGACAATGCATTCCGAGGGTTGTTCCTGATTGCGGAATACCAGCATATCGCCAGTATGTACAGGATTGCTGAAGTAGTGTTCATGAATCTCCTCCACAGGCACGGCTATGCCAAGTTCATTCAAGACCGCCTGGAAATTCGGGTGTGTCACATATTTATCATCCCACTCATCGGGATAAAACACCAAATCGCTGATCGAAGCTGTAATCCAAAATTCAATATTCATTCTGTATACCTCCGTTCTCGAACTCAAGGGATAAATTACTTGGAGATCATTATAACACCAAACAGACAGGGGAATTAAAGGGTGAATGAAATAGAGAGAGCGAAAGCACAGCAAATGGAACAACTGTCCGTTCACGGAGTGTCTTCACCAAGGTTTAACGTTGACCCTACTAACAGAAGGGCTGATCCAAGTAGCCATTTCATGGCATTTGGGCCAGCCCCTGCATAGAGCAGCTTACTGCAATTGGTTGTATTCTGCGATTAATTCACTTAAAGACTTGCTGAAATTCTCGGGTGTGCCTGACTGATTTTCGCGGAAGAAGGAGCTTTTCAAATAAAAATCTTCTACACGCTGCTTCTTGTTGACACGTTCGATAATTTCAGCACCTGAAACTTTGACTTTCTTGGCTGCATCAACATATCTTTCGAGCGAGTGGCTGGAGAATCCTTCCGATACGACTCTTGTCTCATCTGCCGCATATTCCATCAGCAGCTTGAGATCTTCTGTCAGAACAGCGTATTTCGCTTTGAATTTCGTCATATCCAGCTCCAGAATGTTGTCCGCCAGAATTCCCTGGTCATCCATCTCTGTTGCCAGGCCTTCCGCATCCAGTAAAAAGAGCATCACGGTGTAATTCAGATCCTGACCTTTCTCCTTGTATTCCTTAAGACTGTTTCTTGTGCGCTCATCCTCCATCTCGCCGAGCAGCGAGAAGAATTCGCCAGAAGCTTCTTCATAGGCAGCAGCGGCCTTGACAATTCGGGTATGCATCGTCTTGCTTCCGGCAAACTGGTCATCGACATAGCCTTTGATCTCGTAATACTCATGCGCTTCAGCCAGTGCGGCAAGCAGTTCTGTCAGAAGTGGCTCCAGCAGGCTGACCTGGGCATCCAGTTTCCCGAAGCTTGGCTTGTCGGCAGCGGCGGCGAACGCGGTCTGCATGGTCTTCTCACCGGATTCGCTTAGAGAGAGCATTGTGGCGCTGAAATACTTGTCAATCACCGGCTTAGCCTCATAACCGAACTCTTCAAAATAATCATTCAGCACATCCTGGAGCCGTCCTGTCATAGCGTTGTTCAGGTCTACATAGGCATTGAATTTAGCCAATTCCAGGGCTTCGAGTTCTAACTTGGCGGCTTCCTCGTCGATGGCCTCGGTGGGCGCAGGCGTTGAGCTTGAAGCTTGCGCGGTTTCCACGGCTGCCTTGGAGTTGTTGCCATTCGCACCTGTTTCATGTTCGGACTTGCTCATTGAACAGGAAGTCATTAGGGTGCTGATAAGTACTAAAGATGCAATCAGTGTAACATGGGACTTCACGATTATTATCCTCCAAATCTCTCAAAACAGTTAATATTATGTATTAAACATAATATATTCTTCGGCTGCTAATCCCTGAAAGTGAATATTTGAAAGAAATCTGCTTTAGTGTTCCCGGTGATAGAGTCAAAGACGGCCAAGCTCGCGGTTTGTAATCTGATGGGTCGTATTGTATGATTCTTGCCGTTTGATATAATGAGATTCAGGGTGAGAATAATTCTCACTTACGCATGATCAAAGATTTACCAAGAAGGAATTGATTTTCAAGCAAGATGAAACGCACGGATTATCTATAATATTACCGACAGGAAGGAGGCGAGTAAAGATTTTGAATGCTGATGATAATCTAATGCTGTGGGATTATGCACATATCCGGCTGATCGATATTCGCCATGTGCTGTTTAAGGCTGGCGACAAGCCGAACTCTTATAGGTTCCCGGCCGCAGGTTTTTTATACCTGGTGCGCGGCAGCGCGGTTTTTCGGCTTAATGGAAATAAACATACGGCAGAACGCTTTCATATTCTGCATAGCGGAAAAGGCGGGCAACTGGATATTGATTGGGTCAGGGAGGAATTGGAGTTTTACTTTATTTTCTACAAGGCCTCGCTTACCTTAACGTCCGGATTGGGAGTACGCAGACTATTTGAAAAAAACAGCCCTTTTCAACGACAGTATGAATTTGCCCCGAATGCTCCGCTGGATTTGTTGTTTCAAGTAAAAAAGATGCACCGGAAGTGGCTGGAGTCAAGTTTACTCGAACGGATTCAGGTCAAAGCAATGCTGTATCAGTTTGTATATGAGGTTGAGCGGCAGAGGCAGGCGAATGACAAAGATTACGTCAAGCCGGACCTGGTGGAGCAAGTGGTTCGTTACATACAAGAAAGCTACAGTCAGCCCATTACCTTGTCATCTATTGCAGAGCAGTTTAATTATAGCGTGGCCTATGTGGCGAAGCAGTTCAAAAACAAGACGGGTAACAGTCTGATTGATTTTCTAATTCGGACGCGAATCGATAAGGCTCAAGAGCTGCTGCTGTATACCGAAGCCTCACTGCAGGAGATTGCCGCTGGTGTGGGCTACGCGGACCTGTCCTATTTCATCCGTATTTTCAAAAAAACAACGGGTGTAACACCGGGCAATTTTAAGGCATTGGCCCAGGAACTCGCGAAAGAATCAGATCGTCCTAAAATAAGACTAAGATTGTCTAATGCAGGATGGACTGAGCGAAGTTATATTGTTAATGAACATGATAATCATTATCAATACAACAGAGAAGGAGATTCACCAATGTACAGAAATACTAGAATGTCAATGGGCGCAGCGATGCTGCTGTGTCTGGTTTTAATGCTTAGTGCCTGCTCCTCAGGGAACAACTCTGTTAATTCAGCCAGTGCAAGCACAAGCCCGGCGGCTACTATGCAGGCACAGACACCAGATGCAGACCCCAACTCAATATCAACAAGGGTATATAAAGACAGTCAAGGCCATGAGGTTGAGATTCCGGAGAGTCCTCAGCGGATTGTGCTGCAGGGTAATTCGATTGGAGATTTGCTCGCACTTGGTATTGAGCCGGTCGGTATCGACCGCCGCTTCATTGAAGAATCAGTCTATCTGGACCAGGAAAAAACCCCGGCGCAGGATATCGGATTTCCTACCAATCTGGAAACGGTCGTGTCACTGGAACCGGATTTGACCATGCTCGGTTATGCGATGGACAAGCAGTATGAAGAAATATCGAAGATATCACCCACTGTTGTTTTTGATCAGAATGCACCATTGTCCGAGCGTTTGCCGCTAATAGGTGAGATCGTGGGTAAAAAGGCAGAAGCAGAGCTACTGCTGGCCGACTATAACAGCAAGGCTGAGGCCATGTGGAATGGATTACGTCAGGAAGGCAGGATTGCCAAGGGAGAAACGGCGGTAGTGCTGATTTATTATTGGGACAAGACGATGTATTTGATGAAAGATGGTGGAATTCCTAATCTGCTGTATCATCCGCTAGGCTACAAGATGTCCGAAGCAGTGCAGGCAATCGAGCCGGCAGAAGGCGCACCCTATATTGAGGTCTCACCAGAGCTGATGCATGAGATGCTTATTGGTGACCACTTATTCGTCATGTATCCGGCCGATGCCGATGCAGAAAAATCCTTTAATGAGTTGCTGAAAACTGCGCTGTGGAGCACGCTTCCGGCAGTTAAGAGCGGGAAAGTTACTTTTGTAGAGTCTAAATGGAATTATGACGATATGTTGACCAGCAGCAAGCTGCTGGACGAGCTCCCCCAAATGATGGCTCATTAAATATTCAATAGCACATGATTTGATTGTTCGCCAGTGTCTGGAAAAAGACTGATGTTTTTAAACAGATTTTCCTTTGTGCAGAATATGAAGGGATATTTTGTATGATGTCGAATTATGTATTACGGTATAACTATTAAATAATAATACCACTAAGTTTAGATTAGAATGGGAGAATAAGGAAAGGAGGTACTAAGTCCCGCCTGTTGCAGATGTTCCATTACGGAGTCAACAAATTATTTAGTGGCGATCCTTGGCCTAACTGATAGGAGTTAAACATGCGCGCGAAATTGAATGCAATCCTTTTAGCTATTATGATTTTATTAACGTCAGGCAGCCTTCCAAATAGAGTAGAGGCGAAAACAGCAGATGTAACATCATTAGCCAGTACAATGGGAAAGACGGTTATCTGCATAGATGCGGGACACCAGAGTAAAGGTAATAACTCTAAAGAGCCCGTAGCGCCAGGAAGCAAAACGGTTAAGCCAAAGGTGTCAAGCGGTACGCAGGGCATAGCTACTGGTAAAACCGAATACAAACTTACACTGGAAGTGGCGTTGAAATTGGAGCAAGCCCTTCAGAAGGATTACAAGGTGGTAATGATTCGCCGCACTAATAATGTGGATATATCAAACAGCGAGCGTGCCATTAGATGTAATCAGGCAGGTGCCGATATGACCCTTAGACTACACGCAGATGGGAGCGTTAATCGCGAGATTCAAGGCATGTCCTTTCTCTATCCTTCTACTGACATCCCATCGACGAAGAAGATTGCATCGCAAAGTTTGGAGATCACCAAGGTTCTGTCTAAAGCGGTGCTGAAAGAAACGCAGGCGGCATCGCGCGGATTAATTCCTAGGAGTGATCTTACCGGGTTCAACTGGTCAACCGTACCGGTTGTGCTTATCGAAATGGGATTCATGACGAATCGTAAAGAAGACATGAAGTTAAGTGAGGATGAATATCAGGACAAGATTGTTCAAGGAATTAAAAAAGGTCTGGATTCGTATTATAAAGTTGCGGCGAAGAATTAAACTCTATATATGAATCCCCCCGTCCATATTTGATGAACGGATTTCTTTCTGTCTTTTGCGGTTTACATAGAATATATATAAAGGGGAATACCAACATATTTAAGACAATTACAATTAAATTATCAATTCTTTTAATGATATTCATGTGTTTTGTAAGTGTGACAAGTGTAAATGCTGCAAGTAACGAAGTTACTGTGAGGCTCGATGGTACGAATTTGCAATTTGATGTTCCGCCCCAAGTAATAAATAATCGTGTTATGATACCGATGCGAGTTATTTTTGAAGCATTGAATGCTACTGTTAAATGGGATGATGCTACACTATCGATTACAGCTTTATCTAAAAACGGTGATGTGGTTAAGCTCTCAATAGGAAATGAATATATTTATAAAAATGATAGAAAAGTGACTATCGATTCCCCGCCAGTATCGATAAATGGGCGTACATTAGTGCCCGTTCGTGTTATCGCAGAGTCATTAGGCAGAGCCGTAAGTTATAGATCAGATTCGCGGACGGTTATTATTGAACCTGTTGACACATCAAAAGCAGACAACCTAATAGAAGACACATCAATAGATACATCAATAGACACATCAATAGATACTTCAATTAACACAACAACACCTGTACCTACAGAAGAGGCTGCTTATGAAAAAATGATTGCCCTAAAGGAACAATATCCTGAGGGAATGGCATGGACAAACGGTAATGTTTACGCGTGGAATGGTGGCATTTATAGTAGAGGTTATGGCTGTGTGGGGTTTGCTTTTATATTAAGTGATGCGGCATTTGGTAACTTACCCGCTCGCAAGCATACGGATTTTAACAATATTCAAGTTGGAGATATTGTAAGGATAAATAATGATACCCATTCAGTGATTATTCTCAGCATAGATGACACAAATATTACCCTTGCGGAAGGGAACTATAATTCATCTATTCACTGGGGACGTATGTTTACTTTGGAACATATAAAAGCTGTAGGCGATTATATTATCACAAGATACCCTGAGTAAAAATAAGGGCTGGCTCCCGTAAAGGGGCCGGCTTTTTCGATCTGACAAATGAACATTTTATGTGAAAATGGGGCTATAGATTAAATGAGAACACTACATGTTTTACTACGAGATCAACGGAAAGGGCACAATCGTACACTAACTGATAAGGGAGTCATAACTATGGGATATCCAATTTGAGCATGGCTGGATTACACTTCTTGGCGCTGGTGGCGAAGACATCTATGGGAGTCTTGCTTCCTGGAACGGTCTTGCAGCAGCCTCACAAGATATTCCTGCATTGCCCGGCCTGCTGATTGTGGCTTATGATGCTGCAGGCGGCTTTTTTGGACTTGATGTGGGACGGTTCGGGCAGAGCGGGCATGTCCATTGGGACCAGCCCCTGGCGGAGCTTGATAATGGCACCCAGATTCTAAACACGGACGGAAGGGTGCTGCTGTTCACCGCTGCGAGTCTGCAATGAATGGATAACTGCTGAGACAATGCTGGTTGCTGCGATTATCCTTGAAAGTTATGCTGCATCAATATTTTGACAGCTTGAATATCGGCCTCGCAATCGTGCGAAGCCAATAAGCAAATACGGTCGTTCCGGTCCATGAGTTGCGCTTATTCTGGCTGTATTGATCGTTGATAATATAAGTCCGGGTGGAGGCAGGGCTCTTCAGACCGAACTTTTCCCACTCTGCCGGGTCATTCGAACCTCCGAGCCTTTCAAGCATATTCTCCGACGCGTTATTTATTTTAGAAGGAATTTGCTCGTAGGCTTCGGTGATTTGCGCATGAAATTCGTCGATCGGATTGCGGCTGGCAAGGCTCTCCAAGTGAATGCCTTCGCGAAGGTAAGAAACGTATGCAAGATGGTCAGCCCAGAACTCGTCGATATAAAAAAGCCGTACCCTCTGCTCGGCTGGGCTCAACAGCTGCTCACCTTTCAAAATTCGGAGCCGCTCCGCATATAGAATTCGCCTCTGATCCTCCACCATATCCGAATAACAGTTCAGTTCCTTGTGGATATCGAAGTTTTGACCCATAACAATACGCTGAATACTTGTGATCTTGCTGCTGAGCACCGGCGCTTCAAGAGCCTCATCCTGCCTGGGAGCGCGAACCGTTTTATGGATGCCGAAGCGAAGCAGCAACTCGTCCTCCAAGCTTACATAAAAAACGGAAGCTCCCGGGTCACCTTGGCGGCCGGAACGCCCGCGTAACTGGTCGTCGATCCGCACGCTTTCGTTCACATGGGTGCCAATCACGTACAACCCGCCAAGCTTGGCGACTACCTCTGCTTGTGTGGGGCTGCCACCGCCGAGACGGATGTCGACGCCGCGTCCCGCCATATTTGTAGACACCGTCACTGCGCCGGGTTCTCCCGCTTTGGCGATGATGTCGGCTTCTTCCGCGTCGTTTTTCGCATTCAGAACATGACATGGTACATCGGCAGCCGCTAGCGCCTCTGCCAGCATGGCAGACTCTTCGACGCTTGACGTACCAATGAGAATTGGACGTCCCGTCCTATGGACGGATGAGATTTCTTGTACGAGTGCCTTAAGCTTGGCTTCTTTATGGGTATAAATCCGGTGCCGATGGTCGATTCGGATGTTTGGCTGGTTCGGCGGGATTTGCACGACCTGCAGCGAATAAATATCTTCGAAGTCCATTGCGGAAGCATGCGCGGTAGCCGTCATTCCGCAAATCTGCGGATACAGGCTGATGAAGTGTTGAATGGTGATCGTCCCGAGAATTTTCCCGCCGGCTATGGAGTACAGCCCTTCTTTGGCCGTAAGCGCGGCTTGCAGCCCGTCCGGCAAATACCGGTTCTCCGCCACGCGGCCGGTATATTCTTCGATCAGCTCGATTTTGCTGTCCCTGACAATGTAATCGACGTCTTTCTTTAATAACGATTCCACATGCAGCGCGCAATTTAATGACGTCAGCAAGTGACTGTTATGGCTATCGTACAAATTGCCGCATCCCAGCAGCGATTCCGCTTTTGCAGCGCCTGCTTCATTTAAGTAAACGTTCCGCTGGAACTCGTCGAAGTCGTAATGCTCTGCTTGCTTGAGCTGCCGAGCCACTTCTGCGAAACGAAAGCCGTCGCTCCTGGAAGAGGCCGAATTGCCGCTGATGACTAGCGGCACCCGCGCTTCGTCGAGAAGCAGCGAATCCGCTTCGTCGACGATGACGTAGTGGAATGGACGATGCACGGTATCGGCTTCGCTTAGTGCGATTGTGTCGCGCAAGTAATCGAATCCCGCTTCTTTGGCCGTAACATAGGTTATATCTTTGGCGTATGCTTCCCGTTTCTCGGACAGGCTCATGCCGGCTTGAACCGAGTTTACCGTTAACCCGAGGAAACGATAGATCGGGCCCATCCACTCCGCATCCCGCTTGGCCAAATAATCGTTAAAAGTCAGCACATGAACGCCTTCGCCAGTCAGTGCATTTAGATATGCAGGCATAACAGCAGAGAGTGTTTTTCCTTCACCGGTATGCTGCTCGATCAGAAATCTCTCATGTAGAGCTATGGCAGCCATGATCTGGACATCGTAAGGCTGTAACCCGAGCGTTCTCTTCGCTGCCTCGCAGACTAGCGCATAGGCATCGACAAGCAGCTCGTCCAAAGGCGTACCCGATTTTGCTTCTTCTTGCAGCCGGAGGGATTCCGCTTGAAACTGCCCATCGTCCCATGCTTCCAAATTCCGTTTCCTGATGAGCTCCGCTTTCCCCTGATAAACTTTCAGCTTGTTCTGGTTATCGAGGTCTTTGAATTTTTGCATCAACTTGACGGCTATATTCATATTAATTTGATCTCCCCTCGGTAGAAATACACTTAGTTTTGAACAATATTTGCGATGCTGCCGGGAAACAATGAGGTTGAAAGTAATGGCGAACGCATAATCCGTTTTAACATGTTTATATAAAAACTTCCTCGACGGGTAACTTGAAAGCTGCGGCAATTTTAAGCGCGAGCGTAATCGAAGGGGAGTAATCTTCTTTCTCGATTAACCCTACTGTCTGGCGAGTGGCTCAATTGGCATCCGCTAGGTCTTGCTGCGACCATCTGAAGCGCGCCCTCAGTTCGCGAACGTTGTTAACCAGCACACGAGAGTTCCTTTCCAGTTATTGGTTGGGAGTGATTGTAACTTATGTATTGTAAAATGTAAACACTATATTGCATTTTGGAAGCCATCTTAGTCATTGAAAGCAAAAAGAAGACGGCAACACGTTGAAGCCGACGTTATAATGATCGGGCAGCTTTTTGCAACGCTGAACGACTACAAAAGCCACTACCGCTATCTGCAACGCTGGCTGGCCGAACAGTACCCGACACTTCAGCTGGAGCAACAGACCGCCGACCACGTTCGGCAGTCTGTCGGACACATGCTGACTGCCCTGCGGGCTCGCTTAGCCTTACGCTTGAAAGCTTCGGAACGTAAGACTGCGTAAGCTTCTTTAAACCAACGCCGAGGAAAACGAAGGAAGTGTTCCCAAAGGCGGTCAAGCTCCCGATTAGCCAGCTTGTGGATGGCCAAACAAAGCCCCCAAGCGTTCAATCAACTTGACCTGACAGCCCAGCCATGGCTGGTTACGGGCCGCTTGCAACTGCTTTCGCTTTGTTCTAGTTTGCAGGTTGTTGACAGAAAAGCCCAAAGAGGGCTGAAACAGCCTGCCTCCCGGCAACCTGTCACAGCCCCAAGCCCACGTTCAACGCGGCCTTTCGGTTCTTATTCTTCCCCCGTCGCCACCGGATTCTCGCTATACGAAATCCAGTCACTCCAGCTTCCCGCGTACAGCCGCACCTTCTTAAATCCGGCCTTCTCCAAGGCGAGTACGTTCGGGCAGGCGGTTACGCCAGAGCCGCAGTAGACGATGATCTCCCGGTCCTTGTCCAGCCCGGCGAAATGCTCCGCAAGCTGCTCCGCACTCTTGAAGCTGCCATCCGCGTTCTGCGTGTCTTTCCAGAAGTAATTCAGTGCGCCAGGGATATGTCCGGCCTTCTTGTCCAGAGTTTCATTCTGGCCACGATAGCGGTCATTCGCGCGGGAATCGATCAGAAGAGGAAGGGCAGGGTGTGAAGCAGTCTCGCCCTTCCCAGCCTCAGCATCAACTGTCTGTTCTGACACCTGACGAACCTTATCAACCCCCGCAACCATTTGCGACTGCAACTGCGGTACAAACGAGCTTGGCACCCGCACCGGCTGATGATCCGTTACAGGGAATTTCTCTGCCTTCCATGCGCTGAAGCCGCCTTCCAGAATGAATACCTGTTCATGCCCCAGGTAACGCAGCAGCCACCAGAGGCGCGCAGCATTCATGCCACTTTCGTCATCATAGGCGACAATGCGTGAATCATTTCCGATTCCCAGCTTCGAGAGGCGTGCAGCAAGTACCTGCGGGTCGGGGAGGGGGTGGCGTCCGCCATGTTCTCCCACAGGGCCTGACAGATCCAACTCCAAATCGAGATAGACCGCACCCGGAATATGCTCTTGCTCATAGCTTTCCCGGCCAGCCTGAGGTTTACCGAGCGTAAACCGGCAGTCTACTATGGTCTGCTCCGGCTCATAGAGCCTTGCCAGCAGCCATCGTTTGGAAACAGTTGCGTCCATAAGTATCCCATCCTTTGCGTATATCAATATGAAATTTATTATAGCGGAAAAATCGGAGTCCCCTCAAGATATGCTCGAAATATCCTAATCCCGGTCCATAAACTGCGCTTCAACGGTATCCGTTGCTGGCGGTAGCTGTATTCCTTGCTTCCAGATCAGAATGGGATTGTCATCCTTGGGGCCATAATAGATGGCTTTAAACTGAGTGGAAGGGTCTGTACGGTTAGCGTTTAATTGTTCGAAATTTACAAACTCGTACCCGTTGCCAAGACCAATCGCAGCAGACTTTTTGGTTTTGATGACAGGCCGCATTGGAGTTATATAATAGATCCCATCCCCCTCCGAAAAGCCCATAACCTGATTTACCAGGTAGCCATCGGTCATTCTCACATGATAAGCGATTTTTCCGTCTTTGAGCCGGCTTACATCAGTGATCTCGATGACATTGGAGGGGACCTCTGCAATATTCCAGCGGAATAAGCCAACATACCCTAGAATGATAACGCCGCACACGGCTGTGGCCAGGAGCAGACCTTTGAGAAATGCCGCAGCTTTGGAGCGGTGCCAGTAGCCTTTGAAGCTGACCAGACCAGTGCTTTCCTGTTTGTTCTTCACTATGACCTCAAAAGGCAGATTGCTACTCTGTTGCAGCTTGTGCAACGCGGTGGTACATTGCTCGCAGGTAGCTAAGTGGGCCTCGATGGATTCCCTGGTATCAGCGCTGCACACCTCATCATAGTAGAGCGGCAACAAATCCCCGACGACTTCGCAGGATAGTTTGTTCATCAATTTTCCTCCATTAATAAGTCTTGTATGATGTTTCTTGCGCGGTGAAATGTAACCCTGGCCCAGCTTTCCGTTCTGCCAAAAACCTCACTGATATGGTCAAAGGATAACTCTCCAAACACCCTCAGTGTAAAGACTTCCTTATAAGGTTCTTTCAGACTGTGCAGTAGCTTATGGATTCGCAGGGCTTCAGTCTTGTCGATCAGCTTTTGTTCAATCGTGAAACTGTTCTTGTGTATTTTTTCCTGCGGATCGCCCGGTTCGTAACGCTTTTGTTTGTCCATATAAGTGAAATAGGTGTTTTTGGCGATTTGACATAGCCAGACACTAATTTTACAATTGCCCTTGAACTGGTTAATGTTTTTCACTGCTTTTACAAACGTTTCTTGCGTAATCTCCTCAGCAATCTGCTTACTCCTGCTTAAGGACAGCGCAAACAAGTACACGTCCTGAAAATATTGCTCGTAGATTTGTTCTACATCGGTCACATGTTCACCACCTTACATATAAGACCCGCTCACTGGAGATTCGTTACAAAACAATTAAGAAAGGGGCATAAGCCTACGGATACTATTGTAAGCCAAGTTTGGCCGGAGTGGAGTGGAACGTTGAGGAAGCGGAGCGGGGGCTGGAATAATACAACCTATTTTGTAGAAAATAGCACTCGCCGCGCCGTGCTGCGAATCTATGATACACATAAAGATAGAGAGAAAATCGAATTCGAGCATGCTGTGCTGCAAAAGCTGGGGATCTTGTCTTTACCCTTCAAAGTGCCTGTTCCCATCGCGACACCGGCCGGAGAAACTTTGGTTCAGCTGGAGGACAGAAATGGTAAATTTAGCTGCTTGTTCGAATACATAGACGGAGATTCGCCCACTGAGCAGGAGTCTGGCTATTTCGAATCCTTCGGAGTAGCGGTAGGTACGTTGTCCGTAGTCTTGGCAGAGATAAGTCCCGGACTTGCTCCGGTCTACCGGCCATATTATGAGCTGCGGCAGGCTTATCCGCTATGTACCGGAGAAGTAATCCGGGAGCTGTGTCTGCAACCGCCAGTACCCTTTACTAAACTTGCTAAGGGATTGGAGATCCTTTACTACGCTTATGAAAATATCGCGGATTCGCTGGCTGAACTTAAGGGGTTGCCGCATCAGCTGGTGCATGGAGATTTGAATGCTTCCAATCTGCTGGTGGAGACAAGCGATCACCGGCAAGTGACCGCACTGCTTGATTTTGAATTTTGCACCTTTGATGTGAGGGCGATGGAGCCTGCGGTAATTCTGTCGGGGCTATTGGGTCATGCCGAGGAAAGAGCGGCGGTCCGGGATTTTTGCCGGGGTTTCAGCACCAGGGTCCGTCTTACCGAAGCCGAAATCAAGGCCCTTCCTGTGCTGATGTTACTTAGAAAAGTTGATGTGTTCCTACACTTTTCCACCCGCTATCTGGAGGGCACCGATGAAGCACATGTGCTTCATGAACAAGTGAATCAGTTATCCGCAGAGGTAACCCAGTTGTCAGTTGGAGCTGCACAAATTCAAGGGATTCTGCTGGAAGAGCAAGGCGGAGCTTGATGCAGCTGTCTCCCGGTATGATCATGGGTCTGAGCTCCACAGCCAGCCCCCCGGTTAAGCGCATTATCTTAATCGTCCAGCTTCAACTGGAAGTATCGAACTCCGTAATAAACGGACAGCCAAAATTTATAGTGTGGAATATTGCGGTAATCATCTCCTGTATGTAGTTGGACTTTTGACTTGTGGGATGCCATGCTTTTCTCCTTCGGCAGTTGGTTTCTAGTATGTGTACCCTTTTTTACCAAGGATGTAACCAGTCACTCTTTTTGTTCGTAAGCATAGTTAAATCTATGAATGGGTTCGCTGTATTTGCTTATTGAAGCTTATTGAATATTTTGGAGAATTGGAGTTGCATGGATGAAAAGGTTAGTGATCATTACCGTCGGTAAAACACATAGCGGGAAAACTACATTTGCGAAAAAATTAGAACAGCACTTACACAACTCAGTTGTGATTGACCGGGATGACCATGCTGAATTTATCAACACCCATTACAAAAGCTTGCTGCCTAAACAAGGAGCCAACTCTTTCAAAAACGCTATCTCTCGAACAATTGTAGATTATGCTGTTAATGAATCAAATTCGCATCTTATTTTATGTAACGCCAATCGTGGTCGCAAAGGCCGTTTGGAGATGCTCGAACGTTTTCATCACAAAGGTTTTGTCAGCATACTTGTTCATTTTGAAATCCCCGATGATATTCTTCATTCACGTATTAGCAATAGTCAGCGTAGTACAACTATTTTCAGAAGCGCGTCTAATTTTGAAGAAGTGCTTAGCCGGCAGCAAGCAGAGTCTCATCATAGCGATGTGGCGGCACCAGCAGCAGGCGAAGCAGATCATCTATTTGTAATTAAGGATAGCGATGAAGTTCAGTCCGTCATTCATAAAATTACGAATATCGCTCAAGGCTTATGAGTGAGAATCGTCTGAATATAACGTTGTCGAGGTGAAGAGCAGCTTCAAACAAGGAATTGGAGGAGTGTATGTTAAAAAGAAGAGGTGTGAAAATTACACTCTGCCTGCTGGCTGCACTGATTGTATTGGCTGGGTTGGGAGCCGCATACCAATGGTATGGTTCTACACAGGACAGGAAGAATTATTCACCCGCCGGAAGTCTATACCAGGTAAAAGGAGGTAAAATGCACCTATATACTGAGGGTGCGGGATCAACGACTGTGGTGTTTGCAGCCGGGTGGGGAACGGCAAATCCTTACGCCGATTTTTCTCCATTGTACGAGGGGCTGAGGCAGCATGCGAAAATTGCGGTCTATGACCGCTTTGGTTACGGATATAGTGACTTAACCGGCAGAAAGCGGGATATTGACTCCATCACCGGCGAAGTTCACGAGCTGCTGCAAGTTTCCGGCCAGCAGCCGCCTTATCTATTTGTCGGCCATTCGCTAGGCGCACTGGAAACCATCCGTTATGCCCAGCGGTACCCTGAAGAGGTGAAAGGGATTCTGCTGATTGACGGTGGAAGTCCTGAATACTATGAGTCCAGTCCGGAGCTTAAACTAGTGTCCGGAATTTACAAGGGGCTTCGGGCGACCGGTATATTGCGTGCATTATATCATGTGAACGGATTCGCAGAATGGGTAGCGAGTGACAGCAATGGGGATAAGCTGCTGCCTGAGAAGCTGAAGGAAATAAACCGCAAAGCGGTACTGCTGCTGGCGGGCAACCGGAATATGACCGATGAAATTCGCCAGAGTCAAGAGAATGCCCGCGTTGTGCTGGCTGGCAGCAAACCGCTTCCGATTCCTGTCACTGTCTTGACTGCAGACTATTTCGGCAAGCTTGACGACGATGCCTCATGGATGGACAGCCAAGCAGTTCTTCCTGCATGGTCCGTCAAAGGCAAACAAATCATCGTGCCTGACAGCTCCCATTACATTCACAGCTACCAGCCTGAGCGGGTTGTTGAAGAGCTGCTGCAGTTAATTGAAGGGGAATAAGCAGATTCGAGTAAAAGAGGGAACACCTTGCCGGGAGGCGGGGTGTTCCCTCTTTTATAGCGGCTGCCCATAAACTCTAGATCAGACGATATCCGGCAGGCAGCTCTCCGCTATCGCGGATATTGCGGATTTGCGCTAACGTCAGCCTTTGATTGGTGGAGATGATTGATTCCACGTCATTGCCGTTGATGTAATCATCCAGATCACGGATGCTGTGATTTCCACGCAGTACACGGAAAATGCCTCTGAAGCGGGTTCTGCTGAACAATACAAGCGTAGCATTGCTGCTGGTGGAGAAGAAGCGCAGACTTTCGATCCCGTCGAGAATGTTGTCTGTATTACGGATCCCGAGATTGCCGGTATAAATTCTGCTCCGTCCCCTGTAGTTCTCTTCTGAGTATACGGTGAGCCGCGGGTAAGTTTGGGAAATATGAACTTCTCGTTTCATTTTTATTCCTCCTAAAAGTTTTGTGAGCATCGCTTCCATAATCTTCAGCGTACAAAACTGACTTCGGAAGCTTTGGCTTAAGTTTTGTGAAATCAGCCAGCATGCGTGAAGCTTATTCCACTACTATTCTATGTTTGCTTAAGAGGAAGTCTTGGACGAGGAACTATGGGACCGCCTTTTAATGGTACCCAATTCCTAAAAAATGGCTTTACATCACATTGATACTAGTGTACTATGTAACTAACACACCGATACAGTATTTGTTTCTCCAATATTTTCACTTTTTCAGGGAGGTTGCTATGAAACAGTCAATGAGTACACAGAGGCTTGCAACACAAGGGAAAGATACCATTGTGCTGCAGATGAATCAGGTCAGTAAGGTTATCAAAGGAAAGGCGATAGTAGATCAGTTGTCTTTTGACATCCGCAAAGGAGAAATTGTCGGGCTGCTCGGACCGAACGGTGCCGGAAAGACAACAACGATCCGCATGATGACCGGCTTGATCAAGATGAGCGAAGGGGATGTGCTGGTTCAAGGACATAGCATCCGCAATGATTTTAATAGGGCAATAGCCCATATCGGAGCGATTATTGAGAACCCTGAGTTTTATCCGCATATGACCGGGCTGGATAATCTGAAGCAATATGTACGGATGAGTGATGATGTTCCGGAATCGCGGATTGAAGAGGTTGTGCAATTGGTTGGGCTGCAGGAAGCGATGAGCAAGAAGGTAAAGGCTTATTCACTTGGGATGCGGCAGCGGCTCGGTATCGCCCAGGCGCTGCTCCATTCACCGAAGCTGCTGATTCTGGATGAGCCGACGAATGGTCTGGATCCTGCGGGAATACGCGAAATGCGTGATTATATGCGGACAATCGCTGAAGTTGAAGGGATATCCATTCTCATTTCCAGCCACATGCTGGCGGAGATTGAACAAATTTGCCATCGGGCCGTTGTCATTCAGAACGGAAAGCTGGTGACGGTAACCAAGCTGGGTGCCGGGGAAGAGACGGAAGGAGAAGTGTCACTCACTGTCCGGGTAGGCGGGATGGAAGCCGCACAACGAGTTATACAAGAGATGCAGGGAGTGGGGCTGGGCAGCGTGGATGAGGCCCGTTCTGAACTAAACATACGGCTGCATGACATTAGAGTGCCTGAACTCGTTGAGGCATTGGGAAGAGCCAATGTCGGCGTATACCGGATTACGGAGAACAAACAAAGCCTTGAGGAAGATTTCTTGAAATGGACGGGGGGCAACCGCATTGCGTAAATTTAATTATCTGGTGCTGAATGAATGGCTGAAGCTGTCGAAGAAACGTTCTTTTTTCGTGCCGCATGTACTGCTGATTCTGCTGCCGCTTCTGTTAGGCTATATGATCAAAGCTTTTTCCGAAGAGTCATTCGCCTCTGCTTCCGAGTTTACGGCGGTGATGCTGCAGCCAACCGGAATAGGCCAGGTCATCGCTATACTCGCCATCATTGGAACAGCGGGGATCGTATCCAAGGAGTATAGTCAAGGAACGATCAAGTTTCTGCTTATCCGCGCACGCAGCCGTATGGCTATTCTAGCCTCCAAGTATGTAACGGTACTGCTGTTCGCGCTGAGTCTGACCGCAGTTGCCGCCGTGGCTGTCTATCTCTCGGGTGCCATTTGGTTTGACGTTGGCGGGGGAGAAGCGGGAATAAGAGATATACTACTTTCGCTGCTGTACGGCTGCGTGTACACGGTCGTATATGTAACGCTGGCGTTTATGATCGGGGTGCTGACGACCTCCACAGGAGTGACTATCGGGATTACGATGTTTGCGCTGACCTTGGATAAAGTAGTTATTTACCGTGATTTTTACAAATACTTTCTGTTTCCGAATATAAATCTTAGTGTCTACCACAACAACGCAGCGCCGTTGCCGGGAATGACTCTTGGCTTTTCCATTGTTATGCTGGCGGTCTATCTGATTGCGTTTCTGCTGGCGGGGTTTGTGGTGTTCAGACGAAGGGACGTTGCTTGATGACCATTGAATTTGACAACAACCAGCCCATATATATTCAGATCATGAATTATATCAAAGGCGAGATTATCACAGGCAAGCTGAAACCCGGCGATAAAATCCTCTCGGTGCGGGAACTGGCCGCAGAATTGCAGATAAATCCAAACACGGTGCAAAGAACCTTTCAAGAATTGGAGCGTGAAGAGATTGTGGAAACACGGCGGGGTATGGGCAGATATGTTACGGGGAGGGAAGAGACCATTATGACCATTAAAAAAGAGATGGCCCAGGATGTCTTGGACCGGTTTATCCGCGGCATGGAGGAGCTGGGTTTCCAGGGAGAAGAGATCTTGACGGTCGTGGCGGAGAATATTGCACAAAGGAATAGTAAATAGGGGGATTGCCAGGGTGGACAGTATACTTCAAGTACAACAGGTTACTAAAAAATACGGCTCAAAACAGGCGCTGCGCGGGGTTTCTTTTGAACTCGGTGCAGGCAGAATCACCGGACTGCTCGGCAGCAACGGCAGCGGGAAAAGTACACTCATGAAGCTGATTGCCGGGCTGGCACAGCCAACGTCAGGCAGTGTGTCTGTGCTCGGTGTTCCGGTAGGGAAACAAAGCAAAGCATTGGTTTCGTTTATGCCGGACCGGCCCCTGACAGACCCTTGGATGAGTGTGGGAGATGCGATGAAATTTCAGCGTGACTTCTATCCGGATTTTGACCCGGTCAAAGCCAAACGTATGCTGGAGTTTATGAAGCTTAGTGAACGGGATAGGGTGCAGACGCTCTCCAAAGGGATGAACGAACGGCTGCAGCTGACCATGGTCCTCTCGCGGCGGGCGAGTTTATACATGCTGGATGAACCTATTGGCGGAGTGGACCCTGTGGCACGGACCAAAATCCTCAATGCGCTGATGGAATTTTACGAGGAAGACAGCAGCATTTTGCTCTCGACGCATCTGGTAACAGACATCGAACGGATCTTTGACGAAGTTATTTTTATAAAAGAAGGAGAAATCGTCCTGCAAAGTGATGTGGAGGAGTTAAGGCTGCAACGGGGAAAAAGCATTGACGAGCTGTTCAGAGAGGTGTATGCAGAATGCTGAAGCTGATAAAATACGATTTTAGACGGAGCCGTGACCGGATTCTTGCGTACTTTGTAATCGCAATTCTGGTGCATGCCGCCACATGGTATTGGAACAGAAACATGGGGGTTCAATTGGTCGCAATCAATCTGACCACGTATGTCGTAGTGGGGATCAGTCTCCTGCTGACTAGCGCGATTACCTATGGCCGCAATTTGAAATCCTATCACCGCCGGCTTCTGCCATTGAGTTCTCTGTATACCATCTTGTCACCGCTGCTGCTCTGCTGGGCGCTGCTATTTTCCGTTGTTATCATCGCAACCCTGCATCTTGGGATCTATATTCTCGTATATTCGGCGGATTTCCTCCCGGGAAACTTCTGGCCGGTTGCCCTAAACTGCATGCTGCAGCTTATCTGGTTCTCCGGTTTAACGCTGATCTCCATTATGTTTGCCATCACGGTGGCTAATAGTCTGCGGGTCAGAGGAAAGATATGGATCATCATCGCTGTATTGGTGGTATTCCAGAACGGGCTGTCTTATCTTGAACAGCTGATGTTTAAAAGTTCTCTCGCGGGTGTGGAGAGCATGTTCGAGTTTGATGTTCTTGATGTGGACTCGGTTCGCAGCGGGATTACATTCTCCTATCCAGATCTTAATTACTGGCCTATGTTATTTGAAGCGGCAGTTGCAGTTATTCTAATCTATGTGATGAACGTGCTGCTGAAGAGAAGGGTAGAGGCTTAAACCGCCGCTCCATTTGGGAGGGGGGTTGGGGATACTCACTACTCATGCGGCGTTTGCTGCTGAACAAAAGCAGGGCTAATTGCCCTGCTTTTCGTGTTTGCACAGCAAAAGAAGTCCTCTGAGGAGGACTCCTGGCTGTGCCCTATTAACCAACTTACTGGGCGCTGCGCGTGTTAGTCCAGCTTTCCAGCTCCCGCAGGAGTTGCTCTTCTTCATCCTCCTGCAAATCCAGTCTTACCCCATATTGATATTGGCCAAGTCCGAACATCCAGCCCCAGCGTACACTTCCCACAAACTGAAGTTTGTCTTCTGCCAGCTGAAAGTGGATAATTATCTTCGTATCGCCTGCAGTGAAGCGGAGATTCAGCGAAGTTCGGATTTTGCACCCTGAACGGCTAAGGTCAAGCAGTACGCCTTCCGTAAGCTTGCCTGCCCCGGGACCGTTGTTACCAGCAGGAAGTTCAAGCCAGCATTCGATGGGCTGGTTCATTACATATCGGAACGGTTCTTTTCTGCTGGAGTCGTCCATTGTTCACCTCCGCTAGTTTATTTGCTATTATAACGAAATGGTTTCATTTGAACAATCTCCTAAAGTGCTATTTTTTAAAAAGAAAAGTTTTACTTATTTGTTGAAACGAGAGAGGAGCAGATACCCCGTGTATCAATATGACAATGAAAATTTTACCGGGCATAATTTTGATTACGCCGAATTGCGTGATGGAGAACTGAACAGCTGTACGTTTGATAGGTGTTCTTTTAAGGGAGCTTCTATGGAAGAAATGACTTCCAGCGGCTGCCGTTTTGTGGATTGTGATTTTACCGGAGCATTGCTGAATGCCTCGCTACATAAAGGAGCGGCGTTTACCAATTGCAAGTTCTCCGGGGCAAATCTGTTTGTGTCTAAATTCGAGGATTGCAAAATGGTCGGCTCCGATTTCTCCAATGCATATATGGACGGTATTACGCTGATCAGCGGGGATTGGTCTTACACCAATTTGCGGCATATTAACCTCAGCAGGCAGGACCTGCGGGGTATCAAGTTCGCTGAGGCAGACATGCTAGGCTGCAATTTGCAAAAATGCGATCTGCGCGGTGCGGATTTAAGCCGGGTACAGCTCGCCCAGTGCAAGCTTGCGGGAGCGGATCTAAGAGATGCTAAGCTAGAAGGGATTGACCTGAAAAGTCTGGACTTAAAGGGAGTTAGGCTCGATGTGGAACAGGCGGTGCTGCTGGCACGTTCGCTGGGGGCTAAAGTCGGCTGATATTGGATACGCGAACAGCTCCGCTCTGTAAGATAAGGGCGGAGCTGTTTTTCTGTCTACAAGGCTGACTTTAAGATTGCAGATTTATAATTCCTGCGGCTTTATCCGATAAAAAAATTATCGACACTATTCTGCGAAAGATATGGGGAGAATGTGCATGACGTTTAACCTGCGGACTTTTTTTGCCAGTGCCTTTGCGGTAATTATTATCTTGCTGACTGCACTGCTTATTTATGTAATCGGGAATCAAGCCACGAAATCTGTGGAGGTAAGTATCGGGGGCTCGCTTGCTGCAGAGGCATATCAAATGTCGGAGAAACTGGATCATTTCATGTGGTCGCGTTCCGGTGAAGTGGAAGTGCTGAGCAAGCTTAACGCTTTCCAGAAGCCGCTGGACACTCAAGAAATCAGCGGATTGCTGAATCAATTGAAGAGCAGCCTGCCGGTGTTCACCTGGGTCGGTTATCTTGACCCGAAGGGAACTGTGCTTTCCGCAACGGACAACATTCTCCTTGGAAAGGATATCAGCCAAAGACCCGTATTTCAGGAAGGCCGGAAGGGTTTGTTCACGGGTGATGTGCATGATGCCGTGTTATTGGCAAAGCTCTTGCCTAATCCATCCGGAGAAGCCTTGCAATTCGTGGACGTGAGTGTCCCGGTCTACGACAAGGTGGGAATGCTTAATGGTGTACTGGCAGCGCATTTGAGCTGGGAGTGGTCGCGTGAGGTAGAGAAATCTATTCTGGACCCGCTCAAAGAACGGATGAAAGATGTGGAAATCTTCGTAGTCAGCCAGAAGGATGATACTATACTGCTTGGACCCTCTGGGCTGGTAGGGAAGAAAATGGCGAATGAAACGCTGCAGAAAGCCCGGGAGGGCGGAAATTCATGGATCGTGGACAGCGGCAGCGGAAAAGATGCTTATCTGACCGGATACGCTTACGGGGACGGTTATTTGAATTATCCGGGTTTGGGCTGGTCAGTTCTAGTTCGTCAGCCCACAGATGTTGCTTTCGCAACTGTTCATCAGCTCGAAAGATTTATCATATTAAGTGGATTGGCAGCTGCCGTAATTTTCGGAATTCTGGGCTGGCTGCTTGCCGGATGGATTGCCCGCCCGCTGAATCAAATCGCCAAAACGGCAGATTTGCTCAGTTCCGGTGCCAATGTGGAAATCCCCGCCTTGTCCCGCTTTAAGGATGTGGCCATCTTGTCAACTTCACTGCGGAATCTGGTCAGCAATCTGACCAAAACAGAGAATAAGCTGAGCTATATGTCAGATATGGCTCTGCACGATGTGCTAACAGGGCTGCCGAACCGGGCCGGATTGAACGAATTTTTGGTTCACGCGGTGAACAAGGCCAAATTGAACCGGACAACCCTCAGTTTTCTGTACATGGATCTGGATGGATTTAAAAAAGTGAATGATACTTTCGGCCACGCAACCGGAGATGTTTTGCTCCAGCAGGTGGCTGTGCGGCTGCGGGAGTGCACCCGTGACAATGAAATCGTTGCCCGTCTGGGCGGAGATGAATTTGTGATCATTCTGAATACTTCTGCAAGCAAACCCATGCAGGAGTCGGAGGTTGTTGCAGCGCGCATCATCAGCAAAGTTAATCTGCCGGTCGTCATTGGAGGCGATACCATACAGGTCGGATGCAGTGTCGGAGCAGCCGTATGGACTCCAGACTGCTTGGATACGGCCGAAACTCTGCGGCTGGCGGACGAGGCATTATATATTTCTAAACGCAGCGGCAAAAATCGGATTACATTTGAAGCCGCTTGCTAATAGGTACTGTGCAGCCAAAAAACCTTTCTGTGTAGATATAGCGGTTAACCTGCCGCTGTATCCTAAGAAAGGTTTTTTTGTGTTGCTATTCTAATGAGATTCTTAGTTGTAAGTGAAACCCTTAGCGCAATTTTTTTCGGGGGGAAGCCCACCATTTGATCCAGAGGCTCCCTTCGTCATCATGAAATAATTTAATGCCAAACCATCTAAGGGGTGTCCACAACTCTTTAAAATAATATGATGGCATAGTCCAATAGACCCTCCTAAATAGTTAATTTTCACTATATACTACCCCAAAATTTAGCAACTAACAATAGCTTTTCTATCAAATTCAGGTAAAGTTTTGGTAAAATCAGGGCCGTTTATCTTTAAGCTGGTTGCTCTATGTACGGTGTTGGATGAACAATTGATAATTCATTACCCCTTTATTCATTTAGCTAAACAGCTATCCTGAATTCATAGGGATAAGCACAAGCTATTTGGCAGAATGCGCATTTAATATAGGGAGAGGATGTGATGAGATGACGGAGACCGAATTTATTTCCAGAATTACACCCTACGCAATCGAAGATATGGAGCGCAGTCATATTGCGGCCTCGCTGACCATTGCGCAGGCAGCGCTGGAATCCAGTTGGGGGAACAGCAGTCTAACGGTTAAAGCCAATAACCTTTTTGGGATTAAAGGCAGCGGATCTGCCGGAAGTGTGGCGGTACGGACAACAGAGTACAGAGACGGCAAAGCGGTGCAGGTGACTGCGGCCTTCCGTGCTTACAATAACTGGGGTGAATCGGTGGCCGACCATTCTGCGTTGCTCATCGGCGGGGTCTCATGGAATCACAGCCTATACAGCAAGGTGATTGGTGCGGATGGAAAAACGGCCGCACGGGAAATTGCGGCAGCGGGATATGCAACTGATCCCAAGTATGCGGCAAAGCTGATTAAGATAATGAATACCTATAACTTGTACGCATATGATGAAATTAAGGAGGAGGACGAGATGTCAGCGGAAGATAAGCAAAAGCTTGCAAGTCTGGAAAAAGAGCTGAAAGAGCTGCGGATGTTGTTGTCCGATCTTGCAGTCAGCAGGGATACGCTGAAGACAGGTGTACAGGAGCAGGGGCGGGCGATCACTAGTGCGACTGAGCGCCTTTCCCTAATCGAAGGCCGGATGGTGATGAATGTCCCGGCATGGGCGGAGTCGGCTGTCAGTGCTGCAGTGACGGCGGGACTGCTGGATACGCCCATCGGCGGCAGCTTGGATTTCTACCGGGTTCTGACAGTATTGCATCGGGCGGGATTGCTGTCATCCCGGAAGGAGGGGTGAACGTCATGTATAACGATGCGCTTAACAATGTGCTTGCTTTCGCATCGGTGTTAGCCGTGTTTGTAATGGCTCTAGTGCAGCTTGTGAAGAATAGCGTGAAGCTTCCGCGCAACCTTGTTCCGGCGGTTGGTCTGGCCATAGGATTATTAGTCGGGGCCGTTGCCTATCCTTTTACAGATATGAATCTGGTGCTGCGTCTGTGGGCAGGCGGACTGGCAGGATTGTCCGCCACGGGTCTGTTTGAACTGGCTTTTAACAAAAGAGATGGAACGACTAAAGATTAATATCCTGTGATTGCCGATTCTTCCGAATCTATTAAAGATTTACTATAAATCATTGAACCTAATGGTGTTATGTACAAGCAATAAGTAATCTCTCTTAATACAATAAAAAATGCAAGAAAGGAAAGGGGGTGCTCATCATGGGAACTTATCTTGATGCTCGAACCTCGCAGAACGCGAGCATAGCGAACTCTATTGCCATTCCGATTCTGCTGCTGAATGCTCCGCAGCTGTTCGGACAAATCGGCTTGGTCACCGCAGGTGCTACGACGAATCCGCGAGTATTGTTAAAAGGAACAATCTCTCTGACGCTTCCGCTAGCGCTGGCTGGTATTACAATTACAATAGTGAGAGGGACGCTTAGTACCGATCCGGTTGTATATTCTGCTACCTCTACGTTTAGCCTTAGCGTCTTGGCGCCACAAGTCATCACGTTTTCAGCTGCAGACTTTAACCCGCCGATAACTCCTCAATTAACGTACACTGCTTTCGTTAGTTCCAACCTGCTCGGCACGGTTCGTGTCGGTCCGGAGAGTTTTGACGGCATTCTGGTCTCCGATTAATTTAAGGTTACTGTGTCTTGTCATGCCTGAAATGTTGGGCATGACAAGACCTCTACATATACATTTGCCGTGGCCTAAATTTTGACCGTTTCGCCCAATCTGTTAAGCCAGCCAATACATATTCTACCTTGTAGTAATCATTATGAAGGAGGTAATCTCATGGGTGCAGATTGCGGATACGGCGGTAATGTTGGTGGCGTTCATAATTGTCCGGTAAGTCCTTTTACATCAACAGGTGCAATTCTGGTTCTTTATATCCTGTTGGTCATTATTTTGAGTGCCTGTTTCATCTAAGCTGAATAGCACATCGGCGTGTTCCCGGGCTTTTTGCCGGGGACGCGCTTTTTTCTGTGTCTAGTCCGATTTACATAATGCACCAAAACATTTATATTTGAGGATAATGCCTAAACAAGGAGATCGTTATGGATTTCAGGAAAATAAAAAATGGTGAAAGTCTGCCGCTGGAGCTGCTGTTGTCAGCTGATCCTTCTCTGCCGAAAGTGGAGGATTATGCAAAAAGAGGTGATTGTTATCTCGCAGTTGACAAAGAGGATGTTGTGGGAGTATATGTGCTGCTGCCGACAAGACCTGTTACGGTTGAACTGGTAAATATTGCGGTTGCTGAAGAGCAGCAGGGCAGAGGAATAGGTAAACAAATGGTGATGCACGCCATACAGATCGCCAGACAAGAAGGGTACAGCGTGATGGAAGTGGGCACCGGTAATTCAAGTGTAGGGCAGCTTGCGCTGTACCAGAAATGCGGCTTCAGAATAGTGGCCGTGGATATAGATTTTTTTACAAAACATTATCCTGAAGAGATCTATGAGAATGGCATACAATGCAGAGATATGCTACGGTTATCCCTAGATATATGACTAGCTGTATTATTAATTTATTGGAGGAATTGTTGTGACAACTATTTATAAGAATCTAACCGATCTGATTGGCAATACACCGCTGCTGGAGCTGGCAAATTACAGCAATTCTCATCAGGTTGAAGCTAAGCTTATCGGGAAACTGGAGTACTTTAACCCTGCTGGTAGTGTAAAGGACCGTATCGGCTTTGCGATGATCAAAGATGCTGAAACCAGAGGGCTGATCCAAAAAGATTCAGTTTTGATTGAACCTACCAGCGGAAACACCGGGATTGGACTGGCTTTTGCGGCTGCTGCACTTGGTTACAGGCTGATGATCGTGCTGCCTGAATCGTTCAGCGTGGAACGCCGCAAACTGCTGAAGGCGCTTGGAGCTGAGCTTATTTTGACCCCGGCGGCTGAAGGGATGTTAGGCGCGGTTACCAAGGCGGAAGAGCTGGCTGCAGCAATCCCGAATTCTTTCATTCCGCAGCAGTTCAGCAATCCGGCCAATCCACAAATTCACCGCGACACAACTGCAGAAGAAATTTGGAAGGATACCGGCGGGGAAGTGGACATTTTTGTGGCTGGGGTAGGTACTGGGGGAACCATTTCCGGTGTCGGAGCAGTATTGAAAGCGAGAAAACCGGGCGTGCAAGTAATTGCTGTCGAGCCGGCAGATTCGCCGGTCCTTTCCGGTGGCAAGCCAAAAGGGCATCAGATTCAGGGCATTGGAGCCAATTTTGTGCCCGATAATTTTGACCAAGACGTGGTGGACGAAATTTTTCAGGTTAAGAACGAAGAAGCATACGAAACGGCGCGCAGTCTGGCCAGAACAGAAGGCCTTCTTGTAGGGATTTCCTCCGGAGCTGCTGTTTATGCCGCATCGCAAATAGCCAAACGCCCCGGGAATCAAGGGAAGAACATCGTTATTATCCTGCCGGATACAGGAGAGCGCTACTTGTCTACACCACTTTTTGATGACGAGGAATAAATTCTTCTGCAGGACGTAACTCCGACGATAACAAGAAAGCAGAATTGGTCTAATATTGGTGGGTCTCAACTTCCCGGGATGGTGTTGTTGAACCTACTGTAAGTTGGAGCGAGATTTAAGTGTATATACCCTGCCGCTGGTAGGGTTTTATTTTATTTACACAAAGCAGAGATGGTATTGGGTTCAAGAATAATGCACCTGCTCAAGCAAATAAAATTGCTGACTCTCTATCGATTAAAGATAAAACATCATCAACTATACCATCTGATTTTCGTTTACTTAATGGGAAGCTATTAGAATATTATGGCTGTACAAACAATTAAGTGAGGCATTAAGCAACAGTGGTTCAATAATTGGAATAGAAGAGGTCAAACCTAGAACAGTACTTATCGGTTGATAAAAGTT
The DNA here is from genome assembly GCF_038002865.1 of Paenibacillus sp. FSL H3-0321. Classification (NCBI taxonomy): domain Bacteria; kingdom Bacillati; phylum Bacillota; class Bacilli; order Caryophanales; family Paenibacillaceae; genus Paenibacillus; species Paenibacillus sp. FSL H3-0321. The sequence goes on from NZ_JBBODH010000001.1 coordinate 7,710,308, forward strand.
TAATTTGCATCAAGTCAATAATGTGACCACCCAAATTCCCCAAGTAGAATAAAAATTTTGATTCTGGTACAATCTAAATATTAAGTTTGAGGGAGCGGAGCGCATGGATAATGATTTGGTGCAGTTATTGAGGTCCGTTATTCGGGAAGAGTTAGTACCTGTGAATGAACGGTTGGATCGGATAGAGACAGAACAGACTCTTATAAAACAAGCTGTCTTGGACACAAATGATCGTGTGAAGAGAATTGAAGAGGTTCAAGAGTTGCAACATAAAATTATTGAATTGCTATCGGTTCGGTCCATAGACCAGGAAGCTCAGTTAAAGCGAATTAAATAGTCACCTTGATCCGGTGCTCCCAGGCATCGGATTTTGTTTGCTCTTAGGACGATCTGCCGCGATTCTCTGGGCTGCTTCAGGTCGTTGGACGGTCTGCGCCTCTGCTGGTGATTGAAGATCGTGTCGTCCTTATTGGCGTCGGGATGAAAGGTGCCAAGGAAGGTCGTGGTAAGGAATAGACGGTTGAATTTCTCTGCCTGGATCTGCTTTTGGGGCAGGGTTGGTATCAGGAGTTGTGTAGTACAAGACGAACAGGATCGGCGCCGAATTGAACAAATGATTCAAACGATCGAAGGTTTTGGAGTGCTTATTGAAGAGACAATGAATCGGTGGGATAGCAAGAGGCGAAAATGATATTTAAAGATGGCAGTTTTCCAATTCGTTTGAGTATCATTAAACGACCGTAGCTAATCTTTTCTATATCACAATCTCATAAGCGGTACATAAATCCATCCATAAGCCGGGTGACTTTTTTCATGCCCAGAAACAAGGGGAGGTCACGGAAATTATGTAATCTAGCTCAAAATGATGATCAGAAATTTGTTTATTAAACTGAAAAAGTTTAGGGTAACGGTGCCCAATTGGTGCCCAAATGACGAGAAGATCGATAGAACCATTTTAATAATAACTAACAAACCATTGATTTATAAGGGTTCATAGAACAAAAATCGAGGCCCTATTTCTAGGGCCTCTTTCATGGGAGAGGAGAAACCGGACGAAGAGCTTATGGGGAAACGTAAGCCTGCTCCGCGGTTGTCTACGACATTTTGTGATGTCGATAGTTACATGATGTCCCGGTTGCTCCAGTCTTATACCTGTGGACGTTAAAAAAAATCTGCCGGCCTCAATGTGACAACGGTAGACAATCTTTTTATTTCAATAGACAATTGTGGTACTATAGGCTTGGACTTGTGCCTTAAGCGGCATAATAAACAGAGACATAGAGCAGGTGAATAATCGTTGAGAGTTGTATCGGGAAGTGCAAAGGGGAGGCCCCTGAAGAGTGTTCCGGGCAGCGGAACGCGGCCTACAACCGACAAGGTAAAAGAAGCGGTGTTCAGTATGATCGGTCCTTATTTCGAGGGCGGGGCAGCGCTTGATTTGTTCGCAGGTACTGGCGGTCTTGGCATTGAAGCCTTGAGCAGAGGGATGGACAGTGCGGTATTTGTGGATATGGAGCAGAAAAGCATCGACACGGTGCGTGCGAATCTGAAGGCAGCTAAGCTGGAAGCGCAAGCTGAGGTTTACCGCAATGATGCCGGCAGAGCCCTTAGCGCGCTGGAGAAGCGGGGACGTTCGTTTGATCTTGTGTTCCTGGACCCGCCGTACAGGCTAAAGCATGGGGATGAGCTGATGATGGCAATGGCGCAAAAAGGTCTGCTTAGATCAGACGCGGTCATCGTGCTGGAGCATGAATCAGGCTATGCCTATCCGGAGGATATTCCGGGGTTCTATAGAACCAGACAGGCCGTATACGGCGAGACGACAATTTCAATTTATCAGTATGAATCCGCTCTCCGTGAAGAGGCTGTGAGTGGTAAGGAGGGTAATGATGAGTCTGCAAATTAGAAAAGAACGTGTTGCCATTTATCCCGGGAGCTTTGATCCGGTAACGATGGGACATATGGATATTATCCGGCGTGCAGCCAAACAATTCGACAGACTGATTGTTACCGTGCTTAACAACCTAAGCAAGAATCCGATGTTTTCGGTAGAAGAGCGTACAGAGCTGCTGCGGCAGGCTACTGCGGATATTCCGAATGTGGAGGTTGACAGTTTCCGCGATCTGCTGGTTAATTATCTTCGCCAAAAGGATGCTCAAGTCATTGTCCGCGGGATCCGCACGGTCACCGACTTCGAATACGAATTGCAGAATGCATCCATTAATCATAATTTGGACCCTGAAGCGGAAACGATCTTTATGATGACCAATCCGAAATATTCCTACCTTAGCTCAAGTGTGGTCAAGGAAATCGCCCACTTTGGCGGGAATGTGTCGGATTTTGTGACCCCTGAGGTAGAACAGGCAATGAAGCTTAAATTCAGCCGTTTAGACGGCGGAGCCAAGTAACAGCAGATACAGCGGCAGACAGAGCGATGATCACCAGCAGCAGCAGTGATTGCAGGCCAAGCAACTGGGGGACTACGTTCCATACGTTCAATGCTCCCAGTGTTGCGGTCGATTCGGCAACCTCGGGACCCGCCACCGCCGGCAGTACGGTTTCACGGAGATTCATCAGCGGGGTCCATAATAATAGGGTAAAAGCAAAGGCAAATACTCCATGCAGCAAGCGGACGGCGGCATAAGGCAGGAAAGAGATTTTCGCCCTTTTAAGCAAGGTAAGTGCTTGGAGCTGGCCGCAAATTCCGCTCCAGCCGAGAGCAGCTGATAGCAGGGCCAGGCCTGTGATCCCCATGGAACTAAAGTCGTGAGGCGCTGTCAGTTCTGAGGTCAGTGCATTTGCTCCGAGATGAATCTCCAGAAAACTTGCCGCCAAAGCCGGAGGCAGCTGCGGAACTAGAGAAGTAGCAATATTTATGACAACAGCGAACATAATCATGTAGCCGCCGATGACCATCAGGCTCTGAACGGCAGTAGAGACGGATTCGCCGAGCAGCTTGCCGAATCCGCGGCCATCTCTTGCCCGGGCTTCTGTTACAGCCTGATGCATCCGTCTGGGCAATGAAGCCGTTTTGCGCTGTGATGGAACTACCACCGGAGCTTCGGTTTTTGGCCGACCTGTGAGCAAGGTCGCGGTTACGCCTGCGGCAAGTCCCGAAATCCAGTGGATGGCCAGCAGGGTATATCCGGCGGCAGGACTGTGCAGAAAAGCAACGCCGACTACAATGAGCAGCGTAACCGGACTGGCGAAGTGGGCGATGGAAGCCAAACGTCCAGCCTCCTTGTCCGTAATGCTGCCCTGCTTATGCAGTAATTGCACTCCGCCTGCACCAGCCGGGAAACCGGCGGTCATTCCGAGGGCGAGTGTCCAGCCTCCGGCTCCCGGAAGGCGGAAAATCCTGGTCATTACCGGCTCCAGCAGTACTCCGAGTCCATGCACGAATCCCGTGGCTGTGAGCATTTCTGATAACATCAGAAAGGGCAGAAGCGCCGGGAAGACAAGCGTCCACCAGAGCTTCAGACCCTGAAGGGAAGCCTGGAAGGAGGACTCCGGCGATAAGATAATCGCAATGGCGAGCACAATGGCAACGGCCCCGGACAGAAAGGGAACCGAGGCAGAAGTGAACCGGCGTATTTTAAAGTTATTCATTATGAGCATCACCTCTTCATAACTTAGGACATGGGCTGAGACTGTTATCAATTTATGCAGGGCAGACAACCATCATGCCACAGCGGAGAGGATACAGCTCCGAAGTTTATTTGGAGACATAAGCATAGAGCCGCGGGGAAAGAAGGGAATTGCATTGAGGCAACTGAAACGCCGGGTAGGCGTTCGCGCCATAGCCTACTTGTTTACTTTTGTGGTTATACTCTATGTTGCAGTATTTATGAATACTCCATATCTCGTGTATCAGCCGGGCAGTGCCTCAGAGGTGGCACCGATGATCAAGGTGGAGAATGCCGATCCGCAGGAGCAGGGCACATTCATGATGACGACCGTATCCGCGAGCTACGCCAATGTTGCCCTATTAGTGGCTTCTGCGTTTAATTCCAATGCGGAAGTCGTATTGAAAGAGACCAGGCTAGGGGATAAGAGTGAGCAGGAATATGCGGCTGAGCAGGTGTATTATATGAGCAGCTCCCAGTCTTCTTCCGTTCAGGCAGCCTATCATGCTGCGGGCGTTCCTTATGAGGATGTTGTAGACTATCTGTATGTCTTCTCAGTTCCGGAGGAAAGCAGCCAGGACCAATTTCAAATAGGCGACAAAATCATCCGTGTTCAAGGGCAAACTGTGCCTGACCCCACTGCGCTCTCCAAACTGCTTTCCTCAAGCAAGGTTGGCGATCAGGTAGAAGTCGTACTGCAGCGGAGCGGTAAGGAAGTCAAGGAACAGGTAACACTGGTGGAGGTTAAAGACAAGGAGACTGCGGCGGGCCGCCCAGGATTTGGGGTTGTGATTGGCGCGGTGCAGAAGGTACAGCCGAAGGAAGCAGGAAAAGCGGTCAGGTTTGTGGATACCAGTGTCGGAGGACCCTCGGCAGGCCTAATGTTTACGATGGAAATTTATAACCAGCTTACTAAAGGCGATTTAACCAAAGGTCACCGGGTAGCGGGAACTGGAACTATTGACGCTGAAGGCAAGGTAGGGGCCATTGGCGGAGTGAAGCATAAGATTGTTGCTGCAGACCGGGAGGATGCGGAGATTTTTTTCGTGCCGGTTAAGAATTATGATGAAGCCAAAGCCAGAGCGGATAAAATAGGCACCTCAATGAAGCTGGTGCCTGTATCCACTCTGGATGAGGCGCTGAAATATATGGAAGAGCTGCCGGTCAAACCCTAACCGGCGGCTGCAAGAAATCGCTGTACAGATCAGTCCGCAGAGGATAGGCGAAAGCTCCGGCATACGCGGCGGAGGCTTGGAGATCGCGTTCAAGCATGGGATGTGAGAAATGGGCAGGACTCAGGACAACGGGAAGTGAGGCACTTCCCTTCATGTTCTTGAGCAGCTTTCTGCCGCTTTCACTGAACCCTAGAACCCGAATGTAACCGGGGCCTTGAGCCAGCCGGGAAGGTGTCATTTCCTCCTTGCTGTGGTTCAGCAGGGCATGCAGCAGCAATCTCTGCAGCCGTGTGTGCGTGTAGCGTCTGCTCTTTAATACTTGCAGCAATTCGCTGACCGAGAATTGTTCAAGCTGCGGCATGACTCTCAGCAGCCGGTTCTCAAGCCCTTCATTCATATCCTGCAGGGACCTCAGCTCCGCGGCAGTATGCGTAGTCAGCACATGACGGAGCTGGGTGCGGAAGTCCTCCAGGCTCAAAGGGCCTCTGCCGGCTGCATGCTCTCTTTCCAGGATGGACACGCTATATTCTGGCATGAATTCTGCAGGCGAGCCGCCTTCATTAAGAAGCCGGCGGATTGCTGTTGCGCTGGCAATCGAAGACCCCGCCTGCAGCGGGTCATGGAAGCCTGCGCCAGTGCGCGGCACGGTAAGAGGTCTGATGACACTGCCGAGCCGCCGCAGGGCGATCAGGTAATGCAGGCCGAGACTGTTGTTCGGCTGCCGCAGCAGTTCTTCGGCATCGAAGGGTTTTTCCTCTAACGGGAGAGACCCTTCCCAGACGGACGCTGCCGCGGCGCTGTATGCGGCGGGGAAGCTCGTGCCTAGCGCCATGCGGCGGCGGATCTCGCTCTGAAGCTCGCTGCTTTCTTCGGCCAGGAATCCGGCCAGCGGCAGCAGCTCACCCAAAGTGCCGGCTTCGGAGCCGAAGCACAGGCTGTCCACGACCCCGGTCGCTTCCAGCAGGGATACAGCTCCGAAGGCGAACCACTCTGCCGGTTGAAGGGCATAAGCGACCGGCAGTTCAATCACGAGATCGGCGCCCATATGCAGCGCCATCTCCGTGCGGGCCCGTTTACTGACCGCAGCCGGCTCGCCGCGCTGGGTGAACGGGCCGCTCATGATGACGATCACACTGTCCGCGCCGGAGATTTTTTTGGCTTCATTGAAATGGTGGACATGCCCGTTATGTAAAGGGTTGTATTCTGCTATTATGCCGACGGTTGTCACAGCTGCTTCACTCCGTATTCTGAGAAATATGGTGATTTAATAGTTATATCATAAATTGTCCCTCTTACTGAAACAATATAAAGGGAAAATGGTTGACAAAGTTCGGTAATAATAGGTATAATAAATTTTGTTTGTTTGGAGTGATGATTATGAAGATTCACTTTCGCAAAATGGCAAATGTCGATGAGCCTCTGAATATTCATGAAACTATGGATGTCAGCGAGCTTGTCAAAGGGCGAAAGGATATACTTGCTGTTGCACCGCTCTTGGTGGACCTTAAAGCGCTGCCCGCGGATACCGATTGTGTGAACGTGGTGGGAAGACTGAGTGGAGAGGTGGACATGTTATGTTCACGTTGTCTCACCGAGGTCAACAGTAAACTGAACATTCCTTTTGCGGAGACTTTCAAGTGGCTTAAGGAGCCAATTCTTCCCGAAGATGAAGATGATGAACTCATTTACATCAAAGATGAGACTGTGGAGCTTGTCCCGTTCGTGGAAGAAAACTTCGTACTGCACTTGCCGGATTCGGTATTGTGCAAGGCAGACTGTCTTGGTCTTTGTCAGAAATGCGGACAAAACTTGAACGAAGGCACCTGCAGTTGCGACAACACAGTGATCGATCCTCGACTCGCTGGGTTGAAAGACTTTTTCAAATGAAGTATGACTAAGAACAAATCCCGCGATAGGCGGGTTAAAACCGAATTAGGAGGTGTAACACAATGGCAGTACCTCAACGGAGAACGTCCAAAACACGCCGTGACAAACGCCGCACCCACTTCAAACTGGTTGTGCCGGGCATGGTGAAATGCGAACAATGCGGAGAGCTGAAACTGGCTCACCACGTATGCAAAGTTTGCGGAACTTACAAAGCAAGAGAGATCATCAAACAATAGTTTCTAATAAGAGTAGCACTTCATCTAATGGTGGGGTGCTATTTTTTTGGGGATGGGTAAAGATTTCCCTCTGTTATTGTGTGGCTGAAGCCGTGTGGTTATGCCGCTTTTCAGGCAAAGCTTTATTTTTGCCGCAGCATGCTTTATACTACATATTAGTACCAGGTTCTAAATGAAGTTTATGACCTTTATATTGATGACGCTAGCGGCCTTCTCGCGGCCGGATGCTAAGTTCAGCATGTGCCAGGAGGTGAGCCGCCATAGAGCGGATGTCCAAGAAAGAGCGCCAGCAGCAGCTGCTGGGTATTATTGATGGCAATCCATTTGTGACCGACAGGGAGTTAACCCGGCAGCTCAAGGTGAGCATTCAGACCATCCGTCTGGACCGGCTGGAGCTGGGGATTCCGGAGCTGCGTGAACGGATGAAGCAAATGGCTGAACATTCTTATGATCAGGTGCGCTCCTTGCCTGCCGATGAAGTGGTCGGCGATATTGTCGATCTGCAGCTGGACAAGAGCGGCATTTCCATATTTGAAATTCGTGAGGAGCATGTCTTCTCCAGAAACGGGATCGCTCGTGGCCACTACGTGTTCGGACAGGCCAATTCGCTGGCGGTTGCCGTGATCAATGACGAAATTGCCCTGACCGCTTCAGCCGACATCCGGTTTGTGCGCATGGTCCGGTTAGGTGAGAAATGTATTGCCAAAGCGCAGGTGCGTTCGCTCGCTGGCCGGAACGGCAAAGCTGAGGTGGACGTATTTACGTATGTCGGAGAAGAACTCGTGTTTCAGGGCCATTTTGTAGTGTACCGATCCGCAATTGAAGAATACAGCGAAGGGGGAAACCGCAGTGCTGATCGCCATTGATGCCATGGGAGGCGATAATGCTCCTGAATGCAATGTGGAAGGGGCATTGTCCGCGGCCGCGGAATGGAGCGATACGCAGATTGTGCTCGTCGGCGACGAAGCCAGACTTGAGCCGCTGCTGAAGAATAAGCCGTCCAATGTGACGGTGCGTCATGCGGGGGAAGTGATTGGCTCCGATGAAGAGCCGGTCAAAGCAGTCCGCCGCAAGAAGGATTCATCCATGGTTGTGGCTGGACGTATGGTGCGTGAAGGGGAAGCCGATGCTATGATCTCTTCCGGGAACACAGGCGCGCTGATGACCACGGGGCTGCTTGTGGTGGGGAGAATGGATGGGATAGAGCGCCCGGCACTTGCTCCGATGATTCCGACGCTCGATGATGTCGGCGTACTCGCCCTTGATCTGGGGGCCAACATGGATGCCAAGCCACAGCACCTCGCACAATACGCGCTGATGGGCAGCATCTACCGCAGCAAAGTGCACGGAATTGCCAAGCCGCGTGTAGGGCTCCTGAATGTGGGCACTGAGCCGGGCAAAGGGAATGAATTGACCAAAGAAGCGTATCCTCTGCTAGCCGCATTGCCTGGAATTCACTTTGTTGGTAATGTTGAAGCACGTGATGTGCTGACGGGTAATTGTGATGTGCTTGTTTGTGACGGGTTTGCGGGCAACATTCTTCTGAAGACACTTGAAGGTACGGCGGGCGCTATGTTCTCTCTACTGAAGGAACAGTTCAGCCGTTCGCTCAAAACCAAGCTGGGTGCGGCTATACTGATGCCGGAGCTCAGAAGCCTCAAGGGGAAGATGGATTACAAGGAGCACGGCGGAGCGCCGCTGCTCGGTCTTAGCGGTCTGGTAGTGAAGGGGCACGGCTCATCTGACGGTAACGCGGTTAAGAATGCAGTCAGACAAGCGCGGATTGCGCTGCAGGCGGGTCTCGTGTCCAGCATATCCAAGGAAATTAGCGGGAAGTGAGTGACGATATGAAACAGTTGCGTCCGGTAGGAATAATTGGTACAGGAAAATATGTGCCCGAAAAAATATTAACCAACAGCGATTTGGAAAAGATAGTCGAAACGAATGATGAATGGATTGTCAGCCGGACAGGGATCCGTGAACGGCATATTGCCGCTCCTCATGAGGCGACTTCGGATCTTGCTTATGAAGCTGCGCTGAAGGCGCTGGAATCAGCAGGTATGAAGGCGGAGGATCTGGATCTCATTATTATAGCAACAGTTACACCTGACAGTTCTTTTCCGTCCACAGCCTGCATTCTGCAGGACAAACTGGGGGCCAAAGGAGCCGCGGCTTTTGACTTGTCCGCAGCCTGCTCCGGCTTCGTCTACAGTCTGGCAACAGCAACCGGATTTATCCAGAACGGGATGTATAACAATGCATTGATCATTGGAGCGGATACCTTGTCGCGGATTACGGATTACACGGACCGCAACACTTGCGTGTTGTTCGGAGACGGCGCGGGAGCGGTTATTCTCGGCGAAGTTCCGGAAGGCAGAGGTTTCCAATCCTTTGATCTCGGTGCTGAAGGCTCCGGAGGCAGCCTGCTGAAGATGGAAGCGGGCGGCTCGCGTATGCCGGCTTCCCAGCAGACGATAGACGACAAGAAGCATTTCATCTACATGAACGGCCGTGAGGTGTTCAAGTTCGCCGTTCGGGTGATGGGTACTGCTACCGAGCGTGTGCTTACCAAAGCAGGTCTGACTAAAGAAGATATTGATCTGTTCGTGCCGCACCAGGCGAATATCCGCATCATTCAATCGGCTATGCAGCGTTTGGATCTGCCGGAAGAGAAATGCGTAATCAACGTCGACAGATACGCCAACACGTCTGCAGCTTCGATTCCGCTCGCGCTGGTTGAAGCAGCGGAAGAGGGCCGGATGAAGGAAGGCGACACCGTGCTGATGGTTGGCTTCGGCGGCGGCCTTACTTGGGGTGCCTCGGTACTGAAATGGTAAACATATAAACGAGCAATGAATTCAAAGAACTCGGTGTGCCTGCCGCTTGATTTGCAAGCCCGGCAGCTGCACCGTTTACGGGAAGGAGTTCGAACTTATGGGTAAAATCGCATTTGTCTTTCCCGGCCAGGGTGCACAGGCAGTTGGGATGGGTAAGGATGTATATGACGCTCTGCCGGATAGCCGTGCGGTGTTCGAGAAGGGCGATGAAGTGCTTGGGTTTCCGCTGAGTAAACTTGTATTTGAAGGTCCCGACAGCGAACTCAAGCAGACGGTAAACACACAGCCTGCGCTTGTAACAACCAGTGTAGCTTATCTGGAAGCGCTGAATAAGCATGGACTGAAGCCAGACTACGTTGCGGGTCACAGTCTGGGTGAATACAGCGCTCTTGTGGCTTCCGGCGTACTGTCTTATGAGGATGCAGTCCGCCTCGTACGTCTCCGCGGACGTTTCATGGAAGAAGCGGTTCCTGGCGGACAGGGCGCTATGGCGGCTGTATTGGGTGCAGAACGCGAAGCTTTGGCTGAACTGTGCAACAATATTTCCGCAGAGGGTAACCCGGTTGAATTGGCAAACGTCAACTGTCCGGGTCAGATTGTAGTGTCCGGATCGCTCGAAGGTGTGAATGCTGCCGTTGAGCGTGTAAAAGAAGCCGGAGGCAAGCGGGCGATTCCGCTCGAAGTCAGCGGACCGTTCCACTCCTCTTTGATGAAGGAAGCTGCCGAGCGTCTGGCAGCTGAACTGAAAGGTGTAACCTTTAATGCGCCTTCAGTTCCTGTCATTGCTAATGTTACTGCCTCGCCGGTTACCGATCCCGAGGAAATCCGCGGGCTGCTGGTACGCCAGGTGTTCTCGCCAGTACTCTGGCAGGACAGTGTGGAGTGGCTGATTGCGGCTGGTGTGGACACCTTTGTTGAGATTGGCTCCGGCAGTGTGCTGGCAGGACTGATCCGCAAAATTGACAAGAATGTCAAGGTGATCAATATCAACAGTCTGGAAAGCATCCAGACAGTCAATGGCTTGGCTTAACCACAGCGCAGGATAAAGGGAGGGGAATACAGAATGTTCTCAGCATTAAGAGGCCAGACGGCCCTTGTAACCGGCGGTTCCCGCGGCATCGGCCGCAGCATAGCGCTTCTACTCGCAGAGCATGGCGTGAAAGTGGCCGTGAACTATTCCGGAAGTGAAGCTGCAGCGCAGGAAACAGTAGCCCGGATAGCAGAGCTAGGCTCCGAGGGGATTGCCCTGAAGGCGAATGTAGGCAAAAGCGATGAGGCGGAGAATCTCGTTAAAGAGGTCTTGAACACTTGGGGCAAGATTGACATCCTCGTTAATAATGCCGGCATCACCAGGGACAACCTGATTATGCGCATGAAGGAAGAGGAATTTGATCAGGTCATCGAAACGAATCTCAAAGGCGTGTTCAACTGTCTAAAAGCAGTCACACGTCCGATGATGAAGCAGCGTTACGGGCGGATCATCAATATTTCTTCGGTAGTGGGTGTGACGGGGAATCCTGGGCAGATTAACTATACTGCTGCAAAGGCAGGGGTAATCGGCATGACGAAGGCTGCGGCCCGCGAGCTGTCTTCACGGGGAATTACCGTGAACTGCATCGCTCCCGGTTTTATAGACACCGATATGACCCGTGAGTTGTCCGATGAAGTCCGCAGTGAGCTGATTAAGGGAATTCCCCTTGCTCAGCTTGGGCGGCCGGAGGACATTGCTATGGCGGCGGTATTTTTGGCCTCGGAAGGGGCAGCTTACATGACCGGTCAGACACTTCATGTGGACGGCGGTATGTACATGTAAGATCAAACCAGCGTATAGGGATTAAGGGAGAAGCGGGAAGAAGCGCCCGGAAAGCGTTTTTTACGCTCTATGGTATTTTGACTTCATATCTCGTATAATACCAAAAGAGGAGGTGAACCGGATGTCCGATGTATTGGAGCGTGTAAAACGCATTGTCATCGACCGCTTAGGTGCCGATGAAGCTGAGGTAACATTAGAAGCGTCTTTCAAAGATGATTTAGGTGCTGATTCTCTTGATGTAGTAGAATTGGTTATGGAATTGGAAGATGAATTCGATATGGAAATCTCTGATGAAGATGCAGAGAAGATTACGACCGTGGGTGAAGTTGTGAAGTACATACAATCTCATACCTAGAGTCATATGATTGAGGGTCCCGTTCCTGCCAGGGCGGGACTTCTCCTCATTTTACAGCACAAATGAAATACAAAAGGATGCATATTTGCACCTTTACGGGGAAAATAACAGAACCGCAGAGGGGTTAATTTTTGCGGCGACTGCAGTTTATATAGACTATTCAGAGAGCATGTATGTTCAATTATGTTGAAGTATACAGCCTACAGATGGGGTGATTGCGTTTGAGTCATAGAGTGGTAATTACCGGTATGGGCGTGATGACGTCACTGGGTAAAGATTTGGATACGTTCTGGGATAGCCTCATGAGCGGGAAATCCGGTGTTTCCAAGGTTGAAGCCTTTGATGTCAGTGAATACACTACGCAAATAGCAGCTTCGGTTAAAGACTTTGATGCGGAAGAGCGTTTTGGCCGCAAGGAAGCCCGCAAGATGGACCGTTTCGTTCAGTTCGCAGTAGCAGCCGGAGAAGATGCGCTGAAGGACAGCGGACTTAAGATTGGTGAAGATATTGATGCGGAGAGAATTGGTGTGTCCGTCGGATCAGGTATCGGAGGTCTGGGTACCTGGGAAGACAATCATAATCTCCTGCTGGAAAAGGGGCCGAAACGGGTCAGCCCGTTCTTTATTCCCATGATGATTGCCAATATGGGCTCCGGCCAGCTGTCGATCAATCTTGGTGCAAAAGGTCCTAATACAACAACTGTGACAGCCTGTGCAACAGGAAGCCACTCCATAGGGGAATCCTTCCGCCTGATCCAGCGCGGTGACGCGGATGCGATGATCTGCGGCGGTTCCGAAGCTACCATCCGCCCGACAGGGATGGCTGGGTTCTGTGCCATGCGGGCGATGTCCACCCGCAACGACGAGCCGGAGAAGGCCAGCCGTCCATTTGACAGCGGCCGTGACGGTTTTGTAATGGGTGAGGGTGCCGGAATTCTGATTCTGGAATCGCTGGAGCATGCCGAGAAACGCGGGGCGAAGATCTATGCCGAAGTGATCGGCTACGGTCTGAGTGCGGATGCCCATCATATGACGGAACCGGATCCTGACGGTGCAGCACGCTGTATGAAGATGGCGATCCGTGATGCCGGTATCGCACCGGAAGAGATTGATTACATCAATGCGCATGGCACTTCCACGCCAGTAGGCGACAGATCGGAAACGGCTGCCGTGAAGAAGGCGCTTGGAGATCATGCTTACAAGGTTGCAATCAGCTCCACGAAATCAATGACAGGCCATTTGCTTGGTGCTGCCGGCGGTGTGGAAGCGATCATTTGTGGTCTTTCCCTGCAAAATAACATCATTGCACCAACCATTAATTTGGACAATCCTGATCCGGAATGTGATCTGGACTATGTTCCGAATGAACCGCGCAAAGCTGATCTGAATATTGTAATGTCGAATTCGTTCGGATTCGGAGGACATAACGCAACCGTAATTCTCAAAAAATATAATCAGTAAGGGGACAGTGCAGTGAAAGGAGACCTGAAGCAGTTACAAAGTCAACTTCAAATCCAATTTCACGATGCTGTACTTCTGAAGCAGGCCTTTACCCATGCCTCTTATGTGAATGAACACCGTTTCAATCAGCATCAGGACAATGAGCGTCTGGAGTTTCTCGGAGACGCGGTTCTGGAGCTTACGGTTTCTGAATATTTGTACAAGTTGCTGCCGGACAGACCGGAGGGTGAATTGACCAAGCTGCGGGCCGCTATTGTATGCGAGCCTTCACTGGTCAAGTTCGCTGAGAGCTTGGGTTTCGGCAAATATGTATTGCTGGGCAAAGGGGAAGAACTTACGGGCGGACGTACTCGCCCGGCCTTGCTGGCCGATGTGTTCGAATCCTTCGTGGGAGCGCTTTATCTCGACCAAGGGCTGGAAACGGCACGGCGGTTTCTTGATCATCATGTATTTCCGCTGGTGGAGACGGACGGCAAGCTGCAAATGCAGATGAGCGATTTCAAGACGGAGCTTCAGGAGCTGATACAGCATCACGGATTGGGTACGCTGGAATATCGGATTATTGAAGAACGGGGACCGGCGCATGAGCGCGAATTCGTCTCTGAAGTGTATATGTCCAGCCAGTCTCTTGGCAAGGGCAGCGGCCGTTCCAAGAAGGAAGCGGAACAACAGGCTGCGGCTGCAGCGCTTTTGCGTCTGAAGGAAGACGGCGCCTGAGTGATGTGGAACTTAGATATGGTAGTTAGCAAAGAGCGGTAAAGGTCTGAATCCGGCAGGAAAAGCGGAATTTAGACCTTTGCTGCTCTTTTTTAAATGTAGTTAGATTGAACAAGCTTTTTAGAAATTTATGGATATCGTGTAAGAAGTGGATGAATTCACGTTGAAATGAAGGGATTTGCCCTTTTTTGTGGTTTGACAATCTTTATTGGGTAGGTTTAACATGTAATTAATTAAATAAATTACCATAATAGGGATGTTAAGGCTGGGATGTAGTGATGTCTGAGACTGTATTTGAATGCCAGGAGAAGATGCGAAGACTTGCAGTCAAGATTGTGAAGCATTATCGCGGCAAGGGTCCGGAGAATGTAAAGGTTAGGATGGAGTATGAGTCCTTAATCATTATAGAGATCCGTGGAATTCTCTCCAGTTTATCTGAAATTTTGCTCAAAGAAGGTGCGGTACATTTAGTTACAGAATACTGGAAAGTGCTGAAGCCTTATTTGGAGAGAGAGTTTATGGCAGAGATCGCAGAAACGCTTGGCAGCCCCTTTACATATACATGGAAGATTGAAGACCCGAATCCAGGGGATAAGGCAATTATTATTCAATTGAATAAATCGGTTTGATTAGAGAGAATGGACTTTTGCGCCTTAGCTTTTTAATAAGCCAGTACATTGTGTATTTCTGATTATACCTTGTATTGGCTTATTTTTTTGTTGCTATAATTGTGCAAAAAATCACAAACAGAGGTGAGGAACTATGGAGAATAAAGTGCTGACTGTATGTCCGTATTGCGGAAGTGGTTGTCAGATGAATTTACTTGTTGAGGAGGGGAAAATCGTAGGCGCTGAACCAGCGTATGGAAGAACAAACGAAGGGAACCTGTGCCTGAAGGGTCATTATGGATGGGATTTTCTGAATGATCCGCAGATTCTTACCGCCCGTATCCGCAAGCCGATGATTCGTAAGGCAGGGACACTGGCAGAGGTACCCTGGGAAGAAGCCATTCAGTATACAGCCGAGAAACTAACAGCAATCAAGGAAAAGTATGGACCGGATGCAATCATGGGAACCGGTTCAGCCCGTGGCCCGGGAAATGAAGCCAATTATGTCATGCAAAAATTTATGCGCGCTGTTATCGGAACCAATAATGTTGACCATTGCGCTAGGGTATGTCACGGGCCGTCCGTAGCTGGGCTTACCTATTCGCTAGGGGATGGCGCAATGTCTAACTCAATTCCTGAAATTGAGGACACGGATCTGTTGTTTATTTTTGGATACAATGCAGCGGTTACCCATCCCATTGTGGCAAGAAGAATTGTTAGTGCAAAGCAGAAGGGCGCAACGATCATCGTAACCGATCCCCGCAAGACGGAGTCGGCCCGCATTGCAGATACATGGCTGCCCCTTAAGGGCGGCACGAACATGGCGCTTGTCAATGCCTTTGGTCATGTGTTAATTGCTGAGGAGTTATACGACAAGCAGTATGTTGAGAAATATGTGGAAGGTTTTGCGGAATATAAAGCCAGTGTACAGAAATATACACCTGAATATGCGGAGAGCATTACAGGTGTGCAAGCGGCTGAGATCCGCAAAGTAATGCGGCAATATGCGAGTGCGAACAAGGCGATGATCCTGTACGGTATGGGGGTATGTCAATTTGCCCAAGCCGTGGACGTTGTAAAGGGTCTGGCTTCACTGGCGCTTCTTACCGGCAACTTTGGCAGACCTGGCGTCGGGATTGGTCCGGTCCGCGGCCAAAATAATGTACAGGGTTCCTGCGATATGGGGGCATTGCCGAATGTCTATCCGGGATACCAGTCTGTTACGGATGACAAGATCCGTAAAAAATTCGAAAAGGCCTGGGGAGTGGCTTTGCCTCGCAAAATCGGGTATCGGATTACCGAAATTCCTCATCTCGTTCTAAAGGAAGACAAGGTGAAGGCCTATTATATTTTTGGCGAAGATCCGGTTCAGAGCGATCCGAATGCTTCAGAAGTGAGGGAGACGCTGGATAAATTAGAATTTGTAATTGTCCAGGACATCTTCATGAACAAGACGGCCCTGCATGCGGATGTAATTTTGCCGGCCACCTCCTGGGGTGAGCATGACGGGGTCTACTCCTCAGCCGACCGAGGATTCCAACGGATCAGAAAGGCCATCGAGCCTCCGGGTGAAGTAAAGCCCGATTGGCAAATTATCAGCGAGCTTGCCACGGCGATGGGTTACCCGATGTCCTACCGGAACACGGAAGAAATATGGGATGAAATGAGGGGGCTCTCCCCGTCGTTTGCCGGAGCCAGTTATCGGAAGATGGAAGAACAGGGCAGTGTTCAGTGGCCATGCCCGTCTGAAGATCATCCGGGCACACCGTATTTATATGAAGGGAACCGGTTTACCACTTCCAGCGGCAAAGGACAGCTATTTGCCTGTGAATGGAGGGCTCCGCTGGAGCAGCCGGATCAGGAATATCCGTTGTCCTTGTCCACAGTGCGTGAGGTAGGGCATTATTCGGTTCGGACGATGACCGGCAACTGCCGTGCCCTCAGTCAACTGTCGGATGAGCCTGGTTTCATCCAGATGAGCCCGGCGGACGGATCAAGCTTAGGGATTGAAGACGGCCAGCTTGTACATGTTGTATCCCGCCGAGGCAGAGTGTTAGCCCGGGCACAGATCAGCAACCGTGTCAAAACCGGGGCCACCTATATGACTTACCATTTCTGGATTGGAGCCTGCAATGAACTGACGGGTGACTATCTGGACCCGGTCTCCAAAACCCCGGAATACAAGTATTGTGCGGTCCGCATCGAGAAAATTGCAGATCAACTACGCGCGGAACAACAGGTTCAGCAGGAATATGAGGCGCTCAGAGCGCAGATGCATGTGGAGGCGAGACCGGTATGAATAATTTACAGCCGAATCCGTTTGTCATTGCCGAAGCGGGCAAATGTATTGGCTGCAAGGCGTGTGAACTGGCATGTTTCGCAGTTCATAACGATCACAATGGGGTTGGGGCGGCTGTGGGTACAGTAACGGTACCGGTTATTCCCCGCCTGCATGTCATTCGAACAGAGAGCTTCACACTGCCGGTTCAATGCCGCCAGTGTGAGAATGCGCCCTGTGCGGAAGCCTGTCCGGTTCAGGCGATCCGGCAGGAGGAGGGGACGATAGTTATTCATGAAGAGAGCTGCATAGGCTGCAAAGGATGTGCGATGGCTTGTCCGTTTGGTGCCATCAGTTTGTATAAAGCATACAGCAACGGCAAGGTAGTCCCGCAGATCCAACTGAAGGAGCGGCAGGACAGTACGATGGAACGTAAGGCCAAAGTGATCGCCTATAAATGTGATTTATGCCGGACCAGGGACCATAAGGACGGAGCTATGGGAAACGTTCCGGCTTGTGTAGAGGTCTGTCCGGTAGAGGCACTGTCACTGGTTCATCCGGATACCAGTGTATCCAGGTCGCGCACAGCAGCGGCCATGCGACTGTAATACCACTTCAATTCAGAAAAGAAGGTTGTACTATGTCGTATAAGGATCCAATCATTCATATTGACGAACAATTATGTACCGGCTGCAGACGTTGCGCGGCTGTATGTCCTGTGGACGCCATTATCGGCGAACCGGGCTACCCGCAGACTATTGATGCTCATCTCTGCGTCGTTTGTGGACAGTGTGTGCAGATCTGTACCGCTTATGCTGCAGACAACGAGTCGACGACAGCCTTACGAGCGGTAAAGTTACAGGAAAGAGGGCAGCTTCCCAACGTGCGTGAGCCTTTGTTCGCTGCTTATTCGTCAGGGGATATCCAGAAGGTTAAAGCTGTTCTGGCTGATCCGAGACGGTTCAAGGTGGTGCAGTGCGCTCCTGCGATCCGGGTATCTCTGGCGGAGGAGTTTGGGCTGCCCTTTGGCACTTTAACCCCGGGGAAAATGGCGGCAGCGCTGAGACGGCTGAAGTTTGACCGGATTTATGATACGAATTTTGCTGCGGACGTGACGATTATGGAAGAGGGCTCAGAGCTGATTGGCAGAGTGATGTCTGGAGAGCGGCTGCCAATGTTCACCTCCTGCTGCCCGGCCTGGGTGAAGCATGCGGAGACGGCAGCACCGGAGCTGCTGGAGCATTTGTCCAGCTGCAAGTCCCCGATGCAAATGGGTGGAGCCTTGTTCAAGACCTACGGAGCGGAGCTGGATGGAATTGCACCTTCGGATATTTTCAGCGTCGCGGTTATGCCCTGTACCTGTAAAAAATTTGAATGCAGCAGAGAAGAAATGAGTGTGGATGGGTGCCGTGAAGTGGATCTCGTCATTACTACAAGGGAACTGGCGTGCTTAATCAAGGATCAAGGCATCGATTTCATTCATCTTCCCGACGAGCCGTTTGATTCACCGCTGGGCAAATACTCTGGAGCAGGCTCGATCTTCGGCGTCACAGGCGGTGTGATGGAAGCTGCGATACGAACGGGGTATGAACTGATCACCCATGAGCAGATTCCCAATCTGCAATTGGATTTTGTCAGGGGAGAGGAAGGCATCCGGACCGCAGAAGTTCAGATTGGCGATTTGGAGCTCAAAGTGGCAGTTGTTGCTGGACTGAAATATGTGGATGCTGTTCTGGCAAAAGTTGCAGAGGGCACCTGCCCGTATCATTTCATTGAAGTGATGGCTTGTCCCGAAGGCTGTGTCAGCGGCGGGGGACAGCCTAAGCTGCTGTTGGAAACGCAGCGGAAAATTGCTTATCAGGCCAGAAAGAGCGCCGTCTACCGCCACGACTCTCATCAGAAGGTCCGCAAATCCCATGAGAATCCAGATATTATCAAATTATATAAGGACTTCTTAGGGGAACCGTTAGGCCATACTTCACATCATTTGCTGCATACCAAATTTGTTGACAGAAGTCTTAAGGAGGAGATGTCATGAACCGGTTTGTCATTGCCGATCCCGATAAATGTATAGGTTGCCATACTTGTGAAGTGGCCTGCGTAGTTGCACATGCCGGGAATAATATGTTCCTTCAGGAAGAGAGCGGGGCTGACTTCAATCCACGGTTGACTGTCGTCGAGACCGATGAAGTTACCGCACCGGTGCAGTGCAGACATTGTGAGGATGCTCCTTGTGCCAATGTGTGCCCGAATGGCTCCATTACGAGCAAAAACAACAGCATATTCATCAATCAGGATAGCTGCATTGGTTGCAAAACCTGTATGCTGGTATGCCCTTATGGGGCGATTACAATGGTTACGGCACATAAGAGTGGTCAAAAGCAACTTCAATCCGGGCTTCGTTCCAATACATCGGGTTCATGGAGCCGCAAGGAGAGAATTGTGGCGAACAAATGTGATTTGTGTGAAGACAGCGGCAAGGGCCCGGAATGTGTGCGGGTATGCCCCACAAATGCACTCCAATTCATCGTTCCAAGCCAGATTGAGGATTCTATTTCCCGGAAAAGACTGGCCAGTGCGCAGTCATTACAGCAGTTCGGCGGTTTTTCGCGCCTCTAATTCAGTCACTATAACGCAGAAAGCAAGGTGGAGCGTTTGTCCGATATCTTGGTTGATCACTTTGGTCGTTTACATAATTATGTGCGTATCTCCGTTACTGAGCGCTGCAACTTGGGCTGTCAGTATTGCAATCCGGGCAGAGTAGAAAAGGCTGTGGAGGGTAACCCGCTTACCTTTGACGAAATTGAACGGATGGTAAGGGTACTCGCTGAGATGGGGGTAACCAAGGTGCGTCTTACCGGAGGAGAACCGTTGATGCGTCCGAACCTGGAAGAACTGGTGGCCAGGTTAAGGGCCATCTCCGGGATCGAACGTGTCGGTCTGACCACGAATGGACTGCTGCTCGCCCCCAAAGTGCAGAAGCTGCGTGATGCCGGGCTTACCGATCTCAACGTCAGCCTGGATTCTCTAATTCCAGAACGCTATTCCAGAATCACTGGGGGCGGTGATGTCAGCAAGGTGTTGCATGCTTTAGCAGCTGGTTTTAAGGCTGGCTTCGAGGTACTGAAGCTGAATATGGTCTTGATGAAAGGTGTAAACGATGATGAAATTGAATCCTTTCTGCAGCTGACTCAGAAATATCCGCTGCACGTCCGCTTTATTGAATATATGCCCATGGGTCATGATATCAACGGATGGGAGGCGGGATATATGCCTTTGGATAGAATACTGGAGCGGTGTGCTAAGGCTGGTTTTAGTCTTGAAGCAGGTCCGGACCCGGGCAGGACAACTGATGAGCCGGCTGAAAAAGCAGCAGATTCCGGCCCGGCCCGTTATTTTCGCATCCAAGGTGCGGCAGGGCAATTTGGCTTGATTCATCCGGTCAGCCAGCATTTTTGTAATTCGTGTAACCGGCTGCGTATTACAGCAAATGGTCACGTTAAGCCGTGCCTCTTCTGGAACGAAGAGCTGTATATCCGGCCTTACATCGGACAATCAGAGCTGCTGAAGCAATTATTCCTGCGCGCCTTGGAGGCCAAACCTGGCCAGCATATAATGATGGACCAACCGGGCATCAAGCCATCCCTGAAGGCCACAATGCGCCTGATGTCGCAAATTGGGGGGTGAAAAACAATTGAACGACGATCCAATGTTTCGGGTGGAATCGGATGCTTTAGGGAGTGAAGCGGTTCCCAGTGGGGCTTATTATGGAATTCACGCGGTAAGGGCGCGGGATAATTTTGCGGTCAGCGGCCGTCCGGTGAATCCGCGGATCACGCGGGCCATAGTAATGGTGAAGAAAGCGGCAGCCAAAGTAAATGGCAGGCAAGGGGATATTTCCGAACAGGTGGCTGCGGGTATTCTATCCGCTTGCGATGAAATTCTGCAAGGCCAGATGGATAAACACTTTATTGTGGATGCGTATCAGGGCGGAGCGGGAACGAGTACGAACATGAACGTTAACGAGGTGATAGCCAATCTGGCCATCGAAAAACTTGGTGGGCATAAAGGGGATTACCGGCTGATCCATCCGATAGATCATGTGAATCTCTATCAATCTACCAATGACGTGTATCCCACTGCCATGCGAATTGCGATGATTCCGCTGCTTCGCTCACTTAGTGAAGAGTTCGCCTCTCTTCAGGAGGCCCTGCAGGAGAAGGAGCGGGAATACGCCGATGTGTTAAGGTTAGGACGGACGCAACTCATGGACGCACTGCCTATTATGGCTGGACAAAGCTTTGGTGCTTATGCCAAGGCGGTTGCACGGGACCGGTGGCGGCTGTACAAGGCGGAGGAACGGCTGCGGGAGATTAACCTTGGAGGAACGGCAGTGGGCACAGGAATGAATGCCCCCCTTGCTTATATTTATGCCATTGCAGAAGAGCTGCGGGAACTAACCGGAATGGGGCTGTGCCGCAGCGATTTTCCGATGGATGGCACACAGAATATGGATGTGTTTGTGGAGGTTTCAGGTTTGCTCAAAGCCGCTGCGGTGAACTTGCTGAAGATATCCGGCGATTTCCGGCTGCTTAATGCCGGGCCCTCCGGCGGAATTGCAGAATACATCCTGCCGCCTATGCAGGTAGGTTCTTCGATCCTGCCCGGTAAAATGAACCCGGTCATCGCAGAGATGGCCGGGTCAGTCGCTATGAAAGTGATCTCCAATGATACAGCAGTCACTTTGGCGGCGGCCAGCGGACAGCTGGAGCTGAATGCCTTTGCCCCTTTAATCGCAGAATCTCTGCTTGAATCTCTTGAAATTCTTACCCAGGCTGTACGGCTCTTTCATGAGCGATGCGTGCGTGGGTTGAAAGTCGATACTGCGCATTGTCTCGAGCATTTGGAACGCTCCGGCGTCATGGCTGCCGCAGCAGTGATGTATCTGGGTTATGACGCCGCAGCTGAACTGGCTACGTCTGCGGCGGCCTCGGGCCGGCCGTTAAAAGAGATTTTGCTGGAACAAGGACTGATGACGAAAAAGCAGATCGATGCCATTCTGCACCCGCTGGAGGTTACCAAACCAGGCATCCCTGGAAGATTAAGAGATTTATAAAGGTTCTAGGATAAGAAGGAGCGCATGTTATGAGCTTAAATGATACCCCGCGTGGAGAACGAATGCACATTGCAGTCTTTGGCCGGCGTAATGCCGGGAAATCCAGTGTGATTAACGCTTTAGGCGGTCAGGAGACGTCCATTGTTTCTCCGGTAAGCGGGACAACGACAGATCCGGTTTATCAACCGATGGAGCTGCTGCCGGTGGGACCGGTAGTGCTCATTGATACCGCCGGATTGGATGATAGCGGAAGTTTGGGCGAACAGCGGATTCGCAAAACAAATCAGGTTCTGAGCAAAACCGATCTGGCGTTGCTGGTGATAGACGCTGTCCAAGGAGTAAGCGAATTTGAGCACAATCTTTTACAGAACCTGTCTTTCAAGAAGATTCCGGTCATTCTACTATTGAACAAAGTAGACTTGCTCGAAGAACATGGTAACGGTGAGGAACACACTGTAGTGGCGGCAAAGGCAAAGGTAGAAGACCAGCTTCATTTGAAGCCAATGCTATTCAGTGCTCTCAGGAATACTGGGATCACGGATCTAAAAGCTGCAATCGTCCGGGAGCTGCCGAGGGACGAAGACCGGTTCCGGCTAGTGGGAGACCTGTTGAATCCCGGAGACTTGGCTGTTCTGGTAGTGCCGATCGATAAGGCAGCACCCAAAGGAAGACTGATTCTGCCCCAGCAGCAGACCATTCGTGACATCATGGAATGTGATGCAGTTGCTGTTGTCACCAAGGAACAGGAGCTTGGACACACGCTCAAGACGCTGGGGCGCAAGCCAAATGTGGTCATCACGGATTCACAGGCATTTCTTAAGGTTCAGGCAGATACCCCAAAGGATATCCCGCTCACGTCCTTTTCCATATTGTTTGCCAGGTACAAGGGGGATCTTCCTCAGCTTGTGCGCGGGGTTCGCGCTATTGGTCGTTTGCAGGACGGAGACCGGGTGCTCATTGCGGAAGCCTGCACGCATCACCGGCAATCCGATGATATTGCTTCCGTGAAGATTCCCCGCTGGCTGCGGGAACTGACAGGCAGGCAGCTTCAAATTGAACATGCCGCAGGCAGCGATTTCCCTGCAGGACTCGGCGGTTATTCACTGATCATTCACTGCGGAGCGTGTATGTTGAACCGCAGGGCGATGCTGGGGAGGCTTGAAGAGGCGGAACATGCGGGTGTTCCAATTGTGAATTATGGTGTATTTATTGCCTACGTGCAGGGGGTGTTCCCAAGAGCCATCGAAATGTTTCCGTCTGCAATGCTGGCCTGGGAGGAGGGGGCATATAACCATTAATGCGTATATTAAAGCGGGGGTGTTCCAAAAGCCATCTGAATGGCTGCTGGAACATCCCTTTTTGTGACAGCGTACATTGGGTGCGGCCTAAAACCGTAGATCTCGTTCGCCGTTATGGATACGCTGAAGTTGCTTTAGGGTCGCTTTTTTGACCGATTCCTTGGGAATGCGCTCCAGATTGTCATGAATCGTCTGCTCTCCAATGGCCCGCATCTCCTCATCGGCGTAATCCAGCAGGTATTCCTGAAACGTCATCAGGGAGTTCGGCTGACAGACATTATGGATTTGGCCGGATTTGGCCAGCTGCATGAAACGGTCTCCCGTGCGGCCTTCCCGGTAACAGGCGGTGCAGTAACTCGGCACATAGCCGTCCTGGCAGAGATTTTTGATGATTTCCATAGGGGAGCGGTGATCGCCTACCATGAATTGCGGTTTGTCATCTTTATCTTTGTTCACACTGTATGCGCCAACACCTGTGGCGGAGCCTGCGCTGATCTGGGAAATGCCCAGTTTGATTATCTGATCACGAAATTCAGCGTCTTCGCGTGTAGAGAGTATCATTCCTGTATAGGGAACGGCTATTCGCAGAACGGCGACGATTTTGGCGAAATCCGGATCGCTGACCAAGTAAGGGTAACTGTCCAGGTTCACATTCTCCGCTTCGCGCAGGCGGGGGACGGAAATCGTATGCGGTCCGCAGCCATAGGCCTGTTCCAGATGCTCGGCATGTTTTAACATGGCTATCGTTTCATATTTATAATCATAGAGCCCATACAGAACACCAATACCAACATCCTCGATTCCGGCTTTCATGGCCCTGTCCATGGCGGTCGTATGCCAATCATAATCACTTTTGGGTCCTTGCGGATGGTATTGCTTGTAACTAGGTCTATGATAAGTCTCCTGAAATAAAATATAAGTTCCAATTCCCGCCTCAGCCAGCTTGATGTAGTCATCGAATGTGGTTGCAGCGATATTGACATTGATCCGGCGGATACTGCCATTGTCCAGCTTCGTATCGTAAATGGTCTTTATGCAGTCGAGAATATAATCGATGGAACAATTGCGGGGATCCTCACCAGCTTCCAGCACAAGCCGTTTGTGTCCCAGAGACTGCAGAACGTTAACTTCCTGGGCAATTTCATCTGAGGTTAAGCGGCTGCGTGTGAATTCAGAATTGGAATGTTTGTAACCGCAGTACACGCAATTATTGACACAGTAGTTGCTGACATAGAGCGGTGCGAACAATACAATCCGGTTGCCGTAGATCCGTTCCTTGATATCTCTGGATACCTGATAAATCTCATTCAGTGTTTCCTGATCTTCCACATTTAAGAGGACAGCTGCTTCTTGTGAGGTCAGTCCTTTACATTGTCTGGCTTTCTCGAGAATTGCGGACACCTTGGCCCGATCCGATCCGGCATTTTCTCCAAATCGCAGCGCTTCTTTGATCTCTTCGTCCTGAATGAAATCCGCCGGACGACTTTCATTTACTCGGCTCACGAATATCCACTTCTTTCTGGGTTCATTATTAGATTGACAAGCAGACTTGGACTCTTCCAACTCGATTGCGAGATGACAACAGGCTGATTCGGTGGCTTCCTTACAATGGAACATGCTGTGCAGAAGAACGGGATAGATGATTCAGACTATCTCCCCGGCCCATATCCACATGGAATCCGGCAGCTTCAATCCGCTGTTCCAGGCAGAATCTGCATTGGGCGGATTCATCACCCAGACAGATTTTGTTGTTGTAGAGCGTATATTGGGCTCGTACAGTCAAAGGAGAGAGATTAGGCATGACCACATTAGCGCCTGCTTGCAACGCCAGCTCCCGCCCGTTCGGGTGAGCGGTTCCCATGGCTGTTGTAGCAGGGATTAGGGCATTCGGCACGAAGAGCCGGGCAAGAGCAATCATATCCAGTGTATCTATTACTGTTCCGGCTGGCTCGTCCTTTAAGGGTGTGGCCTGATGCGGCAAAAAAGGGCCAATGCCGATCATATCCGGTTCAAGCGCCTTAAGATACAGCAGGTCTTCAGCCAAATCCCCGGGCGTTTGGCCTGGTAAACCAACCATAAAGCCTGCACCCACCTGATAGCCGAGGGACTTGAGAGCCTCCAACCGATTCCGGCGGCTGTCAAAGGTCATGGTCGGGTGCAGGGCTTGGTACAGCTTACGGGAGGCCGTCTCATGGCGCAGCAAGTAACGGTCAGCTCCGGCCGCGAGCAGTGTAGCGTAAGTCTCATCATCCCGTTCACCAATCGACAGTGTTACCGCGGTATCCGGATAGAGTGTTTTGATGCGCATAATGAGCTCAGCCAGCTTCTCAGTGGTATACCAGTCGTCTTCTCCGCTCTGCAGAACAAAGGTACGATAGCCCAGCTCATACCCTTCCCGGCAGCATTCCAAGATTTCTTCAGGTTGGAGCCGATAGCGGCTGACCGTCTTATTGCCGGAACGTATGCCGCAATACAGGCAATTCTGTTTGCAAATATTGGAGAATTCGATCAGCCCACGCAAAAATACACGGTCGCCATAACGTTCCATTCTTTTCAGATGGGCCAGGTGATGAAGCCGCTTTTTTAGATTTTGGTCCGGGTTCCTCAGTACGGTAATGATCTCTTGAGCTTCCAGTGATTCTTCTTCATATAATCGATCCAGCAATTGTTCCGTTGACATCACTCCCTATCCTGGAGGGGATTAATCATATAACCAAAAAATAACAATTGCGAAGCTCTAGAAAAAATTGTAACAAAAGTAAAAATAGAGAACAGTGAGTTTTGTGCTTGAATTTTGAGGTTCAAGGAGGGGGGAAAGCGGGACAACCGGAGATACGATCCGGACGGGTATACACATTACATGAATTCTGACGAATGAAACCAACGGTGGTGATTCCCAACTGTTCCGCCAGCTCAAGTGCTAGTCCGGTGGGGGCAGATTTGGACAAAATCATTTCACAGCCTATTTTGGCTACTTTCAATAAGATTTCAGAAGAGATCCGTCCGCTGAAAACAACAATTTTGTCATTGAGTTTCAAATGTTGCTTCAGGCAGTAGCCGTAAATTTTGTCCAGTGCATTATGACGCCCAATGTCGCTGCGGGCCAGCAGCACCCCGCCGGCATCGCAAATTGCAGCAGAATGGACGCCACCGGTGCGGTGGAACAGCTCTGATCCGGTTTGCACTTCCTCCATTAAGCGGAAACAATCGTCGAAAGAAAGTGACACATGTACTCCGTCCGCAATTTTGGCCGTTCTGGCATCATTAATGTAGACGAAGCCATGCCGGCTAGACCCGCAGCAGGAAGTTACATATCGCTTGGCGAACAGCTGACGGTGTAATGGGCTTAAATGGTCTATAGTTACGTGGACGAAACCTTCTTCTTCCTGACTCCAAATCGCCTTGATATCCTGGAACCCTCTAATGATTCCTTCGGATGCCAAATAACCGATAACCATGTCCTCGATATATTCAGGCGTGCATACCAAAGTGACGAATTCATCACCGTTTATTTTGATTGTGACCGGATGCTCCGTAACGATAAGATCTTCCTCCATCGTGATATGGCCACTGCGGTAACGTATAATTTCCCCATGCCGCTCGGATCCGAGTTCCAATGCAATCACCCTTTTTCGTTAGAAATTGAATATCTCAACATTTCCTTAAATGATAAATAATACCATCTAAAAACACACCCTTACTACATCACTTTTCCTAAAAAGTGTCAATTTAATATCTCACATACAGCCTTTGCGTTCTTCATGAATCAGAGCTATTTTAGGAGTTGAACGCTATGGTATAATGGGTCAGAGGTGATAGGCGAGTTATGTTTTTGAAACGGATTGAATTAGCGGGCTTTAAATCATTTGCCGACAAAACGGAAATGGAATTTGTACGCGGCATAACGGCCGTCGTTGGCCCGAACGGCAGCGGCAAAAGCAATATTTCCGACGGCATCCGCTGGGTGCTCGGTGAACAGAGCGCCAAATCGCTGCGCGGCGGCAAGATGGAGGATATTATCTTTGCCGGAAGTGACGCACGCAAAGCCGTGAATTACGGTGAGGTGTCGCTCACGCTGGATAATGAGGATCACGTCCTGCCGCTCGATTTCAGCGAAGTTACAGTAACACGCCGTGTGCACCGCAGCGGTGAAAGTGAATATTTAATCAATAAGCAGGCCTGCAGGCTGAAGGATATCACAGAGCTGTTTATGGATACCGGCATCGGACGCGAGGCTTATTCGATTATCGGACAAGGCCGGATTGAAGAAATTCTGAGTACGCGTTCCGAGGATCGCCGCGGTATTTTTGAAGAGGCCTCAGGTATTGTTAAGTATAAATCACGCAAAAAAGATGCGGGCCGCAAGCTGGACGAAACCGAGCAGAATCTGCTCCGGATTCATGATTTGATCAGCGAGCTGGAGGATCAGGTAGGCCCGCTCAAGGATCAATCGGAGAAGGCCATCCGCTATAAGGAGCTGCGCGAGCAGCTGAAACAGCTGGAAATCTCCGTGTACGTGCACCAGATAGAAGGCATTCATACCGCCTGGAAGGAAGGTAATGCCCGGCTTGAAACGCTGCAGGTCGAACAGCTTGAGCTGTCCACTGTCGTTTCGGCTCATGACGCCAAGCTGGAGAGCGGGCGCTCTGAGCTTCGAGCGCTGGAGGCACAGGTAGAACAGCTGCAGGAACAGCTGCTTCGTTACAGTGAAGCGAATGAGAAAAGTGAAGGTTACGGCGAAGTGCTGAAGGAGCGCAAGCGCAACCTGGAGAACAACCGCGAGCAATTGATGCTTACACTGGGCTCGGTAGGAGAGCGCTCAGAGGGTAGACAACGCGAGCTGGCAGAGCTGGAGCATAAGCTGCAGCAGTCAAGACAGGCTCTGGAGGAGCTGCGCGCTCAACTGGCAGATGAGGAAGTCCGGCTGGAAGGAGTGGCTGGCGGGATTAGCCAAAGCAAGGAAGAGAAGCTGAAAAGCGCCTTGCTTGAGCTGATGAACCTGATGGCCCAGGCCCGTAACGAAATTCGATACGCGGATCAGCAGAAGGAAGCCTTGGAGCGGCGGATGAGCCGCAGCGTTGAGGAAAGCGGCAAATGGGTCGCGCGGCTCGCGGAGCTGTCTGCTTCGCAGAAGGGTCTGAAGGATACCATTGCTACACTCGGCAAAGAGATTGGAACGCTGCGCGGCGCCTACATCACGGAGAGCGAGCAGACCAGCAAACGCCAGAAGCTGCTGGAGGAAACGCAGAGCGGACTCCGTAAATGGGAACAGAAGCGCGAAGCCCAGGTTTCCCGGCATGAGACGATGAAGGAAATGCAGGATGATTTTGACGGATTTATGCTTGGAGTCAAAGAGGTCCTTAAGGGAGCGCGCAAAGGCCAGCTAAGCGGTGTGCACGGTGCAGTAGCGGAGCTGATCTCCGTGCCGGAACGGCTGGAGCTGGCTGTGGAAACAGCGTTAGGCGCATCGCTTCAGCATGTGGTTATGGATAATGAAGCCGTCTCCCGTCAAGCGATTACCTTCCTGAAGCAGCGCCAGCTGGGACGGGCTACATTTCTGCCGCTGGATGTCATCCGGCCCCGGCAGATTACCGGCAGCGACCGCAGTATGGTGGAAGGTGCGGAAGGATTTGTCGGCATCGGCAGTGATCTGGTCGGTTATGAGGACAAATATGCAAGCATTGTCGGCAGCTTGCTCGGAAATGTCGTTATTGCAGAAAGTCTGGAACAGGCTAACCGGATCGCCGCCAAATGCCAATACCGCTACCGTGTAGTTACGCTGGAAGGCGATGTTGTCAATGCCGGCGGTTCGATGACCGGGGGCAGTCAGCATAAGAAGAATAACAGCCTGCTGAGCCGTAAACGCCAGCTCGACCAGCTGTTCGGTGAAATTGAAGAAAGCGAACGCCAGATTGCCAAGCTGAAGCAAGGCATTGCCAAACTTCGGGAGGAGCAGGAGAACGCTGCGAAGAAGCTGGAGCAGCTGCGCCATGACGGTGACGAGAAACGTCTGGAGGAGCAACGGGTCTCCGGTGATTTGAAGCAGCTGGAACAGGAACTGCGCCATGTTCAGGAGCAGGTGGATGGTGCGGGTGCCGAACGCAGCGGCTTTGAGAGTGAAGTCCGCAGTCTGGACGAGAGCCGCAATCAGGCGGTTGCCGAGCTTGCAAGGCTGGAGAAAGAAGAGAAGGATTCCCATGAGGCCATCCGCAATGCCGAATCGGAGCGTAAGGCGAGTGAAACGGCAAAGGAAGAGCTGCAGGGTAAGCTGACCGGCATGAAGGTAAGTGAGGGTAAGCTGGACCAGGAGATTTTCTCACTGGAGGAACAGCTAAGACGCATGAGGCAAGACGCCGGATCGCAGGATAAAGAGCTGCGCCAGAGCCGCAGTCTGCTTATGACCATCGAGAAGGATCTCGAAGAGAATTCACGCGAAGCGGTCAAACAGAAGGAAGATCTGAACAACTACCGCCTGAAGAAAGAAGAGACGGCGGGTACGCTTGATTTAGCGCGTGCTGAACGGGCGGCGTTAACCCGCAAGCTGGAGCTCGCCGAAGGTGAAACCAAAGACCAGCGGCAGGCTTTAAAGGCCGTGGAGGACAAGCTGCGTTCCACAGAGGTAGCTGTAGGACGGCTTGATGTTGAGCTTGACAACATTCTCCGTAAACTGAGCGATGATTACGAGCTGAGTTATGAACTGGCGAAGCAGCGTTATCCGGTTCCCGAGGATGTGCCGGCCGCACAGCTGGAGGTGCAGCGTCTGAAGCGCAGTATATCTGCGCTTGGCGAAGTGAACCTGGGGGCCATCGAGGAGTATCAGCGGGTGCATGAACGTTATACTTTCCTCAGCGGCCAGAAGGATGATCTGGTGGAGGCCAAGACAACGCTTTACCTTGTCATTCATGAGATGGAAGAAGAGATGTCCAAACGCTTCAAGCAGACCTTCGATGCCATCCGCCGTGAATTCGGCACGGTTTTCTCAAAGCTGTTCGGCGGCGGACGGGCGGACCTCATGCTGCTTGATCCCGAGCATATGCTCGACACAGGCATAGATATTGTCGCCCAGCCTCCCGGCAAGAAACTGCAGAATCTGCAGTTGTTGTCAGGCGGTGAACGCGCATTGACCGCTATGGCACTGCTGTTCGCCATCCTGCAGGTCAAACCGGTGCCTTTCTGTGTGCTGGATGAGGTGGAAGCGGCACTGGATGAAGCGAACGTAGTCCGCTTTGCCCAGTATCTGCGCGAGTTCTCGGAGCAGACACAGTTTATCGTGGTTACCCACCGCAAAGGAACCATGGAGGAAGCGGATGTGCTGTATGGTGTAACGATGGAAGAAGGCGGCGTATCGAAGCTTGTCTCGGTAAAGCTGGAGGATGAGGAAGCGGAGATTGCCTAAATGAAAGCATTGTATTTCGGAAATGAACCGGGGAATCTGGTGTCTTAACGATAAGAGGAGGAAGAGTATGAGTTTTTTTAAGAAACTGAAAGAAAGTATTTCCGGTAAAACCGAAACGGTTACCAAACAGTTCCGCGACGGTCTGGAGAAGACCCGCAAGGGTTTCGTTGAGAAGGTATCCGACCTCATCATCCGCCGTAAAAAAATAGATGAAGAGTTTTATGAGGAACTGGAAGAGATTCTGATCGGTGCCGATGTTGGGGTAAATACGGTAATGTCACTTGTTGAAGAGCTTCGGGCTGAAGTGAAGCAGAAACGGATTGAGGATGCCTCGGAGCTGCAGCCGATTCTCTCCCGCAAACTGATGGAGCTGCTGCGCGGTGATGACGACAACAGTCTGAAAGAGAATCCGGACGGAATCACCGTTATTCTGTTCGTCGGCGTAAACGGTGTCGGCAAGACAACAACAATCGGCAAGCTGGCACACCGCTACAAACAGGAGGGTAAAAAGGTTCTTCTCGCCGCAGGCGATACCTTCCGGGCTGGAGCGATTGAGCAGCTTGAGGTCTGGGGCCAACGGGCCGGTGTTGACGTCATTAAGCAGCAGGCGGGCTCTGACCCGGCTGCAGTGATGTTCGATGCGGTGCAGGCAGCCAAGCAGCGGAATGTGGATGTGCTGATATGCGACACGGCGGGAAGACTGCAGAACAAGAGCAACCTGATGGAAGAGCTGAACAAAATCTTCCGGGTCATTCAGCGTGAAATTCCCAGCGCTCCGCATGAGGTGCTGATGGTGCTGGATGCGACTACCGGCCAGAATGCCTTGACGCAGGCGAAGCTTTTTGGTGAAAAAAGTGGCGTTACCGGCCTGGTGCTGACCAAGCTGGACGGGACCGCCAAAGGCGGAATTGTTGTGGCGATCCGCCAGGAAATGAATCTGCCGGTGAAGCTGGTTGGACTGGGTGAGAAAATGGAGGATTTGCAGCCATTTGATTCCGGACAGTTCGTCCATGCGCTGTTCGCCGGGATGATCTCTGATGAAGAACAGAAGGAGCCGCAGGAGTAACTCGCCGCAGGCGCTTCAAACGAGGATGAACTGTGATTACCATAAAAGCCCTGCAGAACGGTTCACGTTCTGCAGGGCTTTTGTCATGACCGATTGCGTGAAAAAACAACTGCCAACAGGTTTTTTTGTGAAAAAGCTGTCCATCTTTAAATAGAAGGAACGGGTGCTTTTACATTTGGATGTTTATATTAAAAAAACATTATATGAAAAATTCATAATAGTACTGCTTGTCAACTCACCTGCATACAATTCAATGTATAAATCACATTTGTGCTCCCGAAAAACTAAACTCATGAGAAAGGAAGCGATTCCACTGATTATGTATGGAGTATAAACTCCATTTTGTTGTTATATATATTGACATGAACAATATTATTTACGTATTATGAAAGTAGTATTTAATATTTTCATACTTAATTTTTGAAATGCAAGCCTGTTTGTCAACAAACTTCACACATTATATTGATCCGAAAGGAGTCGGGCTCATGTCCAAACTTGATCCTTTGCCCGGTCTGTCTCCGTATCCGCTGCAGCATTTCTATGATGAAATGTATGCCGATGAACGGAGCATCCGTCCTCATTACAGACATGTGAACCGCATGTTTTCCGGGATGAGCCCTGAAGAGCTGCAAGGTAAGCAGAAGCTGCTGCAGCGCCGGATGATGGAAGAAGGTATAACCTTTACGCTGTACAACCCGGCACAGGATCATGCGATGGAACGAACGATTCCTTTCGATATGGTTCCGCGGATTATCCCCAAGGGGGAATGGGAGAGGCTTGAGGCTGGCATTGTCCAGCGGATCACGGCTTTGAACCTGTTCATCCATGATATTTACCACGAGCAATACATTGTAAAAGACGGGATTGTCCCGCGCCGCATGATTATCTCCAACTGTTATTTCCGGCCGGAGATGGCGGGACTGCGAGTCCCCGGCGGTGCTTATGTCACTACCTCCGGCATTGACCTGATCCGACATCATGACGGAGAGTATTATGTGCTCGAAGACAACCTGCGTACTCCTTCCGGCTTTTCCTACCTGTTTAAAGGCAGATCACTCATGAATCAGCTTTTCCCCGAATTGTCTTTTGCCAGCTCCATCCGGGATGTGGATCACAGCTTAAACCGTTTTCTGTCTGTACTGCGGAGTTTATCTCCGTCGAGGACCAAAGATCCGGTTATTGCGCTTTTGACCCCGGGAGAATATAACTCCGCTTATTATGAACATGCTTTCCTGGCACAACAGATGGGCATTCATCTTGTAGAAGGCCGTGATCTGGTGGCCCAGGACCACAAAATTTATCTGAAAGAAATGAATGGGCTGCGCCGTGTAGATGTGTTATACCGCCGTTTGGATGATGACTATATCGATCCGCTGGCGTTCCAGCCCAGCTCCCTGCTTGGTGTCGCCGGACTGATGAATGCTTACAGGGCAGGCAACATTGCCATTGCCAATGCACCGGGAACCGGAGTAGCCGATGACAAAGCCATGTATGTCTATGTTCCAGATATGATCCGGTATTACCTCAATGAAGAGCCAATTCTGGGCAATGTCCCCACCTACCTGTTATCACGTCCGCAGGAACGCCAGTATGTGCTCGATAATCTTGCGGAGATGGTCGTGAAAGAGACCTCACTCTCCGGCGGCTATGGCATGCTGATTGGAAGTGAAGCTAGCAAGGAGGAACTGGTTGATTTCCGGCTCAAGATCCT
The DNA here is from genome assembly GCF_038002865.1 of Paenibacillus sp. FSL H3-0321. Classification (NCBI taxonomy): domain Bacteria; kingdom Bacillati; phylum Bacillota; class Bacilli; order Caryophanales; family Paenibacillaceae; genus Paenibacillus; species Paenibacillus sp. FSL H3-0321. The sequence goes on from NZ_JBBODH010000001.1 coordinate 7,743,887, forward strand.
CGCTGACCCTGCCCGTTACATCGCCCAGCCGATTATGTCGCTGTCGAGAGCGCCGGTATTGTCAGGAGGGACAATGGCTCCGCGTCATATTGATCTCCGTGCATTCGTGCTCATGGGTGCGGACCGCAAGCCGCATGTGATTCCCGGAGGGTTAACCCGGGTTGCCATGAAGGAAGGGTCGCTGGTCGTGAATTCTTCACAAGGCGGCGGGGTCAAGGATACCTGGGTAATGGCCTGAGGGAAATGCATATTGCTTCTGGATCATAAAATGCCGAATCACTATGTTAGATGAGGGAGTGGCGAGGATGCTGAATCGTAATGCGGAGGCTTTGTTTTGGATCGGCCGGTATATTGAACGGGCAGAGAATCATGCGCGGCTTATCGATGTGCATTATCATATTCAACAGGAAGAGGACTTCCAGGAGGAAGGACATAAATGGTCGAGGCTGATTGATGCGCTCGGGGTCAGAAATGAATACCTGCGGCAATTTGACAGCTTTTCGGAACAGGATGTATTGTCCTTCATTACGCTGGATCTGGGCAATTCCAATTCGTTATTCTCCTGTGTTCATCAAGCGCGCAATAATCTGCGCACTCTGCGTCAGCATTTGCCAAGTGAGCTGTGGGATATTGCCAACGGTTTTAATCTGTGGCTCGCAGAGCAGTCGGTAGCGGATATTATGCGGGGGCCGCATCATTTCTATCAGCAGGTTAAAGAACGGGCGGCGATGTTCCTCGGGGCAGAGCAGTCTGTCATGCTGAGGGGAAATGAATGGCATTTTATTGAGAGCGGCCGCTTTCTGGAACGGGCAGAGAACACGACACGGATTCTGCAGGCGGTCACTGTACAGTGCAAGTCTAAGGATATCAACGCGATTTATACCCAGCTTCAGGCGGTGCTGAAATCCGTGAGCGGATATCAATCCTTCCGAAGGTATTATGCAGATGCCATGTCGCCGGAGAGTATTCTGGAGTTCCTCATTGTGAATGCCTCTTTTCCGCGTTCGATCCGCTTTTCATTTCATAAATTGGAGGAGCATTTAGCCAAGCTCGAGCTGGATACTTCTGAGAAGGGCTCTGGGCATGAGAAGGTCATTCGCCAGGCCGGAAAGATCAAAGCAGAGCTGGATTATATGGAGAAAGAAGAAATGTCCGGCGATCTCGTCGAGGATGTGCTGCATTCGCTGATGTTATCATGCCAGAGACTGGGCAAAACGATGGAAGGCGCCTTTTTTCGCCGCGAAGGAGTGCGGGTATGAAAATTCAGATCCATCATACGACCACCTACAGCTATCCCGAGCCGGTTACGGACAGTGTCAATGAAATCCGGCTGACGCCGCGCACGAATTACCGCCAGTCCTGCTACCATCATGAGGTTGAGGTGTTTCCCCCAGCCAATTTGCTGACTTACGAGGATTTCTTCGGCAACCGGGTTCATGCTTATTCCGTGAATAAGCCGCATACGGAGATGGTCATCCATACCAAGGCGACCGTAGTGACTTTAGATAAAGCACAGGGTAACGATCTGCCGCATCTTCCGCTGGAAGAGCAGGTGAGACTGCTCAATGATGAGAAATTCCAGAACCGGTATGTTGAGTTCATCTTGCCGACGCGTTATACGGAAGTGACTCCTGAGCTGGTTGAATTTGCTTCACAGCATCCCTTTGACGAAGCCGATGATATGTACGAGTGGACCAAAAAGCTGTCATCGACCATCTACGAGCAATTTACGTATGATCCCGAGGCTACCAGTGTGAACACGACTGTGAAAAAAGCATTAAAGCTGAAGCGCGGCGTCTGCCAGGACTACGCACACTTGATGATTGCGGTCTGCCGCAGTGTCGGTCTGCCTTCCAGATATGTTAGCGGGTATCATTTTGTCGGTGATTTGCAGGGAGCTAATGCCAATTTCGAGCAGGCTTCGCATGCCTGGGTGGAGACGCATATTCCCGGCACGGGCTGGCTTGGTTTTGATCCCACCAATAACGTGGAAGTAAGCTGGCGTTACATCAAACTTGGGCATGGCCGGGATTACAAGGATATTGTACCGGTCAAAGGTGTCTACCGCGGAGTATCGGGTACGCTCACCGTGAAGGTGGATGTCCGTCAGCTGGGAAACTAAATGTACAGAATCCAGGCCCCACATTGTGGGGCTTAGTTTTGTATCTAAATGAGATAACCGGGTCACATCCTCTTGTTTTGTGCATCTTTAGTGCAACTTGCTGCTTGGTTTGCACAAATTTTGCATAACCTGATTATAATCAAGGCCGATTTGGGTAATCTTGAAACAGAGCCACTTGGATGGACGAATCGGAAGGAGAGTGTACATATGAGCCCAAATATAGCTAAAAAGCAGCGTTTTCTTGGAAAAACAGCCATAATCACAGGTGCGGGCTCGGGAATCGGCAGAGCGACGGCGATTCAAATGGCGCGCGAAGGTGCAAATGTAGCCTTGTTTGATCTGGTGAATGAGCGTACTTCGATCCTGGAGCAGAAGCTGAACAAGCTCCGTAAGGATTGTGCACTGGCCATTGACGTAGACACCTCGGATGAGGAACGGATGAAAGAAGCAGTGCGCAGGACCGTTGAGCATTTCGGAGGTCTTGATGTTGTGTTCGCCAATGCTGGAATCAACGGAGCTGTGGGTCCGATTGAGGAACTCAGCCTTAGTGATTGGGAACGTACTATATCGGTCAATCTGACCGGAACCTTCCTGACGCTGAAGTACAGCATTCCCCATCTGAAGGATAAAGGGAAAGGCAGCATCATTATCACCAGCTCGATTAACGGCAACAGCAGATTCGCCAGCTTCGGCTGGTCCCCATACAGCACAACTAAAGCCGGTCAGGTAGCCTTTGCCAAGATGGCGGCACTGGAGTTGGCCAAGTTCAAAATCCGGGTCAATGTAATCTGTCCGGGTGCGATTTCCACCAATATTGATGAGAGCACGGAATTTAATGAGGATATGGAAGCTATCGTGATTCCGATTGAATTTCCGGAAGGGGCACAGCCACTCGCGGATGGACCGGGCAAGCCGGAAAATGTAGCGGATCTGGTTGCTTTCCTAGCCTCGGATGAATCCATTCATATAACGGGTGCGCAGATTGTGATCGACGGTGCAGAATCCCTGTTGTCCTAACCCATAACGCAGCGGGTGATACATCATCTGCTTCCCAGCAAACAGCCTTAGCCGGTGATCAGATCAATGATCAGGGTTGAGGCTGTTTGCTGTGTTTTTCTTGTTGTAAACATACAGGTTATGGTAACATTTCAGCTAAAGGGCCTGGGCTGACCCGGACTCATAAGTATTATTATGCTATACAATGGCTCTACCCTGTGGTGCGGGCGCTTTTCCCTAAATATGCGGTTTCACTAAAAGAGAGCAGTAGGTTAAGCATTAAATAATCTATCACAGAAAAAGGTGATCCTATGAATCAAGAGGTGACAGATTTCATTAACACTGTCCAACAGCCATGGCAAAATGAGCTGTGTAATCAACTCCGCCAGTTGGTTCATGATTCCATTCCGGAGGTACAGGAGCGTATTCAATACGGCAAACCGCATTTTCTTAAAAACGGCAAATATGCTGCGGTTATTACCACCGCTAAGGGTTGGGTGACCTTTTCCATCTTCAATGCAGCAGAATTGGAAGCTCCTGACGGATTGTTCGAAGCCGGAAAACCGGAAAGAAGAACAGCCAAGCTGCTTGAAGGCAAACCGGTTGATTATGAGCTGCTGGGTGCATTGCTGAAACAAGCATCGGCTACACTCTAGGGTAGTTCATAGAATCGGATGCTGAACAATAAAAGGAATGAAACACTGCCGAAAGGTGGTGTTTTTTATTTTTTCACAAGAACAAAAACTAAACAATCTAATTAGATAGTTGTAAAATAACAAACAAAATGATAATATGTCTATATTAAATAAAGCGGATTGGGTGATTGAGTTGCCGGAAGGAAAGGGTTCAGTCAGTATTTCGGAAAAATTCTGGAATGCCTCGATTGAGGAGTTAAAGCAAGGTTATATTTTTGAGACGCGGGACCGTTCAGGAATCTATACCTGTCTGGTATGCGGTGAAGAATATGAGAAGGGTATTATCTATAAGAATGACAACCATTACTATGAGGCAGAGAAATATGCTGCGCTTCATGTGGCCAATGTTCATGGCACCATGTTTAATTGGCTGCTCGGAATGGATAAGAAACTTATAGGGCTGACGGATCTGCAGAAAGGGTTGCTGCTTGCATTTCATCAGAGCCTCAGTGACGGGGAGGTTGCCAAGGAGCTAGGAATCGGCAGTACTTCCACGGTGCGGAATCACCGGTTCACACTGCGTGAGAAGGTCAAGCAAGCCAAATTGTTTCTTGCCGTCATGGAGCTGGCTGAGGAGAAACCGGGTGTTTCTTCACCATTTGTAAGTATCCCGCGCTCCGCTTCCATGATCGATGAACGTTTTGCGATTACGGAAGAGGAGAATGCCGAGATCCTTGGGACTTATTTTAAGGAGGGACTGGATGGCCCGTTATCCGAATTTCCCAAGAAGCAGAAGCGGAAAGCCGCCATTCTTCGCCAGCTGATTAAGAGGTTTGCCGCCGGCCGCAAATACAGTGAGAAAGAGGTTAACGCCATTCTGGGTGAAGCCTTCCCTGATCATGTCACACTGCGGCGCTATCTAATTGATTATGGCCTGCTGGACCGCGAGGATGATGGCAGCAGCTACTGGGTTAAATTATAGAGCCTGTGCCCCGGGACAGAGCTTATTATTGAAGGAGAGATCAGGAATAATGGAAAAAGCAAGACGCAAAGAACTGGCCTATGATTATGCCCACTCTCATCGGCCGATGGGTGTATACCGGATTGTGAATACGAAGAACGATAAGTCTTTTGTAGGCAGCAGCCTTAACCTGGAAGGTGTATGGAACAAGCATAAATTTATGCTCGATATTAATAGCCATGACAATAAATCGCTGATGGCCGACTGGGTAGAGTACGGGGAAGAGGCCTTCCGTTTTGAGATTCTGGAACAAATTAAACCGGAGGAGGATTTTGTGGCATCCGTGTCCGAGCTGGCCAAATACAGAAAGCAGCTTCCGGAGCTGGAGAGCAAATGGATGGACCAGCTGTCTCCCTACGGAGACCGCGGTTATCATAAACCCAAGCAGAAATGAAATGACATAGCGGCTGTGTTAAAATAAGAAGCAAAACGGGTTCTGAACACAAGGAGCGGTACGATATGGGTATGCTGTCATGGCTGGCGGAGCAGCGGATTCAGGAAGCGATGCGGAGCGGGGAATTCAAGGATCTTCCCGGGTCTGGAAAGCCGCTGGAGCTGGAGGACTTGTCGGGGGTTCCTGAGGAACTGCGGATGTCATTCAAGATTATGAAAAATGCCGGGCTGCTGCCGGAAGAGATCACACTGCGTAAGGAATGTGTAACCCTTGAGGAACTGCTGGCAGCATGCCGCAACAGCGGGGATACTGGTTCTGCTGAGCAGAAAACGCTGGAGAACAAGCTCTCCATGAAGAGACTTCGGCTGCAGGAACTGCTGAGGCAGCGTGGGCTGGAGAGCAGCAGTTCCATCCTGGAGTACGGCGATAAAATTCGTCAGAAGCTGCTGAGTGAAGAAGAATAAGTCTGCGCCCGGAGGGGCGGCAGGCTTTTTTTGTCTTTCGGTATATGTGTATCCGGCTGTGAGTGTTCGAATGCAACTTTATGAAGCATCTTGAAATTTAGGATCGTTTCGCCCATGATGATTAGGCAGGATAGATGCAATACGCGCTGCCAATTATACTATGTTAATCACAGATTATGGAGAGAAAAGATGAAACAGCTTCCTATTATGCAGGTGCTCCCTGACCTGAAATTGATACTGAATAAGAATAAAGCAGCTGTACTTATTGCCGAACCCGGTGCGGGGAAGACGACCGGAACCCCTCCGGCTTTTTTGGACGAGCCTTGGATGTCTGGCAAGAGTATTCTAATGCTGGAGCCCAGAAGGCTTGCAGCCCGTTCAGCGGCTGTTTATATGGCGGCCTGCCTTGGAGAGAGTGTGGGACAGACGGTAGGCTACCGGATGCGTATGGACAGCAAGGTTGGCAAAAACACACGGATTGTTGTTGTGACCGAAGGTGTGCTGACGAGAATGCTGCAAAGCGATCCTTCACTTGGCGATGTTGGACTTATAATTTTTGATGAATTTCATGAGCGCAGTCTTCATGCTGATCTCGGGCTGGCACTGACGCTGGAGGCGCAGTCTGTGCTGCGTGAAGATCTGCGTATTCTCATAATGTCAGCTACACTGGATGGAGAACGGGTGTCGGCGCTGCTTGGCGGAGCGCCGGTAGTGGATTGTCCCGGCCGCACCTATCCGGTGGAGACGATTTATGTTCCGGGATCAGGCACAGCGCAACTGGAGCAAGCAGCGGCCATTGCAGTCCGCCGGGCTCTGGATGAGCAGCCCGGTGATGTACTGGTGTTCCTGCCCGGCGAACGGGAGATCCGCCGTACCGAACGTGAGCTGCAGAGCGGGGCGCTTCCCCAAGGGACGGTGCTGCGGCCGCTTTATGGCCAGCTCCCGCAGGCCATGCAGGATGCGGCGGTGGCTCCAGCCGTGCCGGGTGAGCGCAAGGTCGTATTGGCAACTTCCATCGCCGAAACAAGCTTGACCATCGAAGGGGTGCGCACGGTGATTGACACCGGGCAGCGCCGTACGCAGGTATTCTCTCCGCGCACCGGCATGCCGCGGCTGACAACAGTGCCGGTATCGAAGGCATCCGCTGACCAACGCCGTGGCCGTGCCGGGCGGACAGCGCCTGGAGTCTGCTACCGGCTGTGGAGCAGCGAGGAGCATCAACGTCTTCCGGACGACAACGTGCCGGAGATCATGGAAACCGACCTGGCGCAGCTCGCGCTGGAGCTGGCGCTATGGGGCGTGCGCGATCCTGCCGCGCTGCCCTGGCTGGATGCGCCGCCCGCCGCGCCTTACGCGCAGGGCGCTGCGCTGCTGCGCCAGCTCGGCGCGCTGGATGCCGGCGGCGCCATCACGCCGCACGGCCGCAGCATGGCCGCGCTTGGCGCGCACCCGCGTGCCGCGCATATGCTGCTGCGCGCGGCAGAGCTTGGCGCCGCGCCGCTCGCCTGCCGGTTGGCGGCACTGCTGCAGGAGCGGGACCTCTTCAAGGGTCCCGCCGCTGCGGACAGCGACCTCACGCTGCGCGTGGAGGCGCTGTTGAGGTTCGAGCGCTCCGCCGAGACGGGCGGAGCAGACCCGGCGATCTTGCGCGCGGTGCAGCGCGAGAGCCGGAATCTCCTGGCGCAGCTGCAGGCCGCGCCGGAAGTGCCCCGAGACAGCAGCGGCACAGGGCTGCTGCTGTCGTTCGCCTATCCCGACCGGGTCGGGCAGAAACGCGGTGATGGCGCGTTTCTGCTGGCCGGCGGCCGGGGGGCGGCGATGCGGGAAGGGCAGCCGCTGTCGCGTTCGCCCTATATTGTTGCCGCCGGCGTGGACGACCGCGCCGGGCAGGGGCGGATCATGCTGGCCGCAGATCTGCCTGAAGAAGAACTGCTCCGTCATCATGCGGGCAGTTTTACAGAGGAACGGGAGGTCTACTGGGACAAAGAGAGCGGAAGCGTCAAGGCACGCCGGCGCACGCTGCTCGGAGCTCTGGTATTGAAAGAAACCTCGCATGAGCGGCCTACGGCAGAAGAGACGGAGGATGTCCTGCTGGGGGTGATATCCGCAGAAGGTCTGGAGCTATTACCTTGGGATAAAGGAACAGTGCAGTTACGGCAGCGGATGGCATTCATGCATGGACTGCGGACGGATTGGCCTGATGTGGCGGATGAAGCATTGCTTGGCTCGCTGGATGAATGGCTGAGGCCCTTCATCCAGGGCATGCGCAACCTGCGTGATCTTCAGCGTCTTCCCTTAAGCCGGGCGTTTGAAGGAATGCTGGACTGGAACAGCCGACAGAAGCTGGACAAGGAAGCTCCGACACATATCGCGGTGCCCAGCGGATCTCGGATACCGCTGGATTACAGCAATCCGGGTGCGCCTGTGCTGGCAGTAAGACTCCAGGAGATGTTCGGGCAGGTAGATACACCGAGAATCGGCATGGGGCAAGTTCCTGTACTGCTGCATCTGCTGTCACCGGCGAGACGGCCGATGCAGGTCACCTCCGATCTGGCGAGCTTTTGGCGCAGTACCTATTTCGAAGTTAAGAAGGATCTCAAAGGCAGATATCCCAAACATTATTGGCCGGATGATCCGCTGCAGGCGGCGCCTACAAACCGGACCCGCCCGGTTAAATAGGGACGATGAATCGTCCCGTACGGATACATCTTGTTAAACAGGGACGACGATCGTACGCAGAATAACAAAACTATGAATTTTCAGGGGATTGTGAAGTCTTGTTCCTGTAAACTGTTTGGTTCAGCCGCTAAAGGGTAATAATGTAGCGAACCACAATTACGAAGGAGGGCTTCAAGTGACTAACAAAATTGTAGGAGTTTTCGATACGGAACAAGAAGCGACCAGAGCAATTGAAGGGCTTCAAAGTCGAGGAGTCAGCAATGACGAAATCTCAGTAATCACAAGAGACCGCGATGAATTAAAAAGCATTTCTGACGATACAGGTACGATGGCTCCCGAAGGGGTAGCGACAGGTGCGGCTACAGGTGGTGTGGTAGGCGGAATTACCGGGTTGCTCGCAGGAATCGGGGCATTGGCCATTCCGGGGATCGGTCCCATTCTGGCGGCCGGACCTATTGTGGCAACACTCACTGGAGCAGCTATCGGTGCAGGTGCCGGTGGACTGGTAGGCGGATTGATTGGTCTTGGTATCCCTGAGGATGAAGCCAAGGAATATGAGGGATATGTCGACAGCGGCAAAATCCTTGTTCTCGTAGATGACAACGGCAGGGGCCGGGATATCCACGATGTGTTCAGCGGCAGCCAATCACTGAATTCCAGTCGTTACAATAACCTCTACAGCGATACTACAGTGGATGGCACCTTGATCAACAGGGATACAACCGATACTTATAACCGCAACAGATTGTAAAAATAGTTTGATTGCAAGGGGCTTTATCAGTCTCCTTGACCCCATATTTGAACTAACAAAAACTGTTCTTCCGCTAACAAGCCGGAAGAACAGTTTTTTTATTGTATAGAAGATTATGCATTGTGAAAATTGTGGATCACTCGAAAATTTGATGAGGTACAGGCGCGGCTACTTCTGATCGCATAAAAGTGGCAGAAACTGTGTCAGTATGCTGCACAGAAGCACATTAGAAATCGGCCCGGACAGTCATCTGGATGGAATGAGAGGCATAAACGCATCAGAATTTGCCGCACACGGCTAAATGGCGGAATCCAGAAGTTACACAACAATATAGTTCTATCTAGTCCACCAACTTCCCAATCTGTTCAAACTTGTCGCAACTCTATTACCAAGCTTTCTTCACCTTTTCGTCATCGAAGGTTTTTTGAACAAAGCTACAGCGTACCATCCATCATAACAACCACTATAACCCTAATTTCAACATATGAAAAATTCACAATAGAAAAACCATAAAAATCACTCAGCCAAAATTCAGCGAGAATGACCACCATATTATCTTCACTTATATCATGCAAACAAGGAAAAAGTGGCCCCTAAGCAAGCGGGAGCTTCAGGTTGTGAAAATTGGTAAATAGTGTTTTACTAGAGTTATGCAATAGAGTATTCAATAGAGTTTACTGAAGAGGTTAGAAAAAATGCAGGTAAAGTCATTCCACTACAAGGAGGGGTTGCCGATGGCATTTATGATTGCCCAGCGGGCTTTTATTAAAGTATATCTGATTACGATGGTAGAACAGCACAAGGGATACGGTTATCAAATGCTGGAGGATTTGCGGAGAGATTTCAAAGCTCATGGCTATTCTCCTCCCCAAAGTGAAATCTACCGTGCGCTCCATGAACTGGTGCAGCAAGGAATACTTTACCGCACTAAGCAGTTGAAGGGAAATGATCCTAAGGTCGATTTTCAGGAAATTGTCTTATATCATTTCACGGCCGATGGGGAGGAAAAAGCCAGGCTCTATAAAAAGCAGGTGAAGACAGACCTTGACCGCTGCCTCGGTATATTAAACAAGGCGGTAGCAGATAATTTCTAAAGTCAGGAGTCCTCTTTTTCTACATCCTGCCCGGGAGGTGTGACCGGAGAGCTGGCACTGCCGTAGTCCTCAACGGAATCCCAGGCCCCGGCATCATCAAATCTTCCGCTATGCTCCTGCCGTCCCTCGCCTGCCCCGGCAGGAGGAGGTGTCATTACCTGTTCTTCTACAGGACGGTCGCTTGAGAGCTCTCTGCCGGGAGAGTATTCTACGGCATAGGCTGTGTAAGGAATGGCCTCTAAACGTTCATAAGGGATGTTTTGTTTGCTGGCGATGCAGACACCGTAGGTTCCATCCTTCATTCGCTGCAGCGCTGCTTCTATCTCTTCTAATTCTTCTGTAAGAGCTTTGTTAATAGCCAAATCTCTGCTTCTTTCGAAGGTCTCTGTGCCTGTGTCAGCCGGATGGTTGTCGACGGAGGAGAGTTCACCGGTTGAGATTTTGAGCGAATCACCGACAGAACTGCAACTTTAGTGATATTTTCAGGTTGCACTCAGCCTGTTATAATGGTTACTGCCGGAGAACACAGATAACTTGGAGGTCACTTAAATGGATGAACATATGAAACGCCGATTGGACAAGCAAAGAAAGCTGTTCAGCCAGCTCGGTATTACACTTGATGCACTGACGATTCATGAGAAGGAATTTGGTATGAAGCTTCGTGGTTATGACGCGGAGGAAGTAGACACTTTTCTGGACAGCGTAATCAAGGATTACGAACGATTTTATGCGACGATTGCCGATTTGATGGATAAGTGGCAGGAACAGCAGATTGAACTGCGCGAAATGAAAGCTGAGACCAAGGCGATTCCAGTCGCGCCTCCGATCGTTAGAGGAATTGATCCGAGAGAGTTGGAGGATGTTATTATCAAACTTGAAAACAATATCCGTCAATTAAAAGATAGACTGCCACAAAGTGAAAGCTACTTGTGACAATAAAAGGATGAATATGAAATATATTCTTACATTTTGCAATCGAGCGACTTGTTCACTACATTACCAATACTTACAATAAAATGGGAGTATATATCGGGATGCAAGATGGAGGTTGAAACCTTTGCCCAAGAAGCAAGCTTGGAGCTTAAAGATCCGTGGCAAAATTGCGGTAGGCTATGTCTTGATTTTATTAATGTTAGGCCTTTTTCTGCTGATCGTATCCAGTAGAATTACCGATCTTGAGAAGGAAACAGTTTTCCTGAGTGATCATGATATAGAAGTGCACGAGCTTACATATCAAATTGAAAAAAATGTCTTGGATATGGAGACCGGACAAAGAGGATATGCGCTTACCGGTGACAATTCCTACCTGGATCCATTTAATAATGGCCTTAGAGATTGGCAGATTAATCTCGCAAAGCTAAAGGGTCTGATTGCTGACAATCCGGACCAGATGCGGAATTTGGGCATTATTAAAGAGAACATTCAATTATGGATTGATCTGGCAGGACAGCAAGTCGTTGATCTAAAGCGGAATGGTGAGGATGAAGCCATAGCTGAGTTTTTCCGCAATGATACCGGCAAATCGGTTATTGACTCGATCCGCTCGCAGTCCGACTATTTTCGGGATAACGAGCGGAATCTAACCAATGAACGGATTTCGAATTTGAAGGAAAGCAATAGCAGACTTCTGATAACCATGTATATTCTATGGACACTGGTTGTGCTGCTCGCGGTCTTGATTACGTATTTAATCTCTGCAAGTATTGTAAATCCGCTGCAGCATGTCATTCTGGCAATTAATGGGATCGCTGGAGGCGGCAATATGTCTGAGCGGATAAAGGTAAAGACCATGGATGAAATCTATGATCTTGGTGAAGCTACCAATAGTCTGCTGGATACTGTGCAGCTGGAACAGTGGAGCAGTGAGCAGCAGACTGCCATGTCCGTAATTCTGCAGGAAGCCACAGATATTTATTTGTTATGCAGGACTTTTATGAATAAACTGGCAACAACCCTTGAGATGCAATACGGTGCCATTTATGTTATGAATCATAAGGAACGCTATAAATGTATGTATTCCTATGCCGGTGCTGAGAAAAAAGAATTTCCGTTTGCAGAAGACTCGATCTTACCCGGTGAGGGTCTTGTGGGACAATGTGCAGTAGATAAACGTATAATTATAGTTGAAGATTTGCCGGAGAATTATATAAGCATTAATTCTGCACTGGGCAGAACGGCTCCCCGCTTCGCAGTCATTGCACCGATTATATTTGAGAATAAAACAGTGGCTGTATTGGAAGTAGCTTCTTTGACTCAATGGGCATCGTATCACCATGAGCTTTTGTCTAAGCTTCTGGACATGATGGCGGTTTCCGTGAATTCAGTGATGACCCGTATGGAAATCCAGAAACTGTATCATGAGTCTCAGGTCATGAATGAAGAGCTGCAAGTTCAATCGGAAGAACTGCAGGTGCAATCTGAGGAATTGCAGGTGCAGACCGAAGAATTGCAAAATCACACGAATGAATTGCTCACGGTGAACCGGGAACTGGAGAATCAGAAGGCCGTTGCAGAGAATGCCGCAGTAGAACTCGAACGATATAATGAACAGCTTGAGTTAAGCTCCCGCTATAAATCGGAATTTCTGGCGAATATGTCGCATGAGCTGCGTACTCCGCTGAACAGTATGCTTATTCTATCCCAACTGCTGGCCGAGAACCGCAATAACAACTTAAACGAGGAAGAACAAGGCTATGCTTCGGTCATTCACAATTCCGGCACTGATTTGCTGGTCATGATCAACGATATTCTCGATCTGTCCAAGGTGGAAGCCGGCAAAATGATGGTGGAAATGGATGCGGTCAATCTTACGGAGCTGCCTACATTGCTTAGGGGTTATTTTGGAAAAACCGCCGAACAACAGAAATTGGAGTTTTCTGTGAACATCGGTGCAGAGGTACCGGATCTATTTTATACCGACGAAATGCGGCTGCATCAAATTCTGCGCAATCTGCTGTCCAATGCCTTTAAGTTTACGGAGGAAGGTTCCGTGCAAGTTGACATTACCCGGATCGAAGCTTATTCTGACCCGCAGTATAACCCAACTGAGCCAGTTTTGGCTTTCTCCGTCAAGGATACGGGAATCGGGATTTCGGAAGAGCATCGTGAGCTGATTTTTGAAGCTTTCATGCAGGCAGACGGTTCAACTGTACGCAAATTTGGGGGAACCGGATTGGGTCTGTCAATCTCCCTGCAGCTGGCCAGATTACTGGGCGGGTATATTTCACTGCAAAGCGAGCTGGGCCAAGGCAGCACCTTTACACTATTTCTTCCTTGCCGTTGTCTTGAAGCTGACATGGAGGATGGACTTCAGCCACCGGGTTCCTGGTCATCCGTTGCGGCGGCACGGGAGCGGGAAGTCACTCAAAAGCCTGAGAAGGCCACTATAACTGTGGACACAAGTTTGTTTGAGAAACAATATGAGATGCTTCAAGGCAGGACTGTGCTGATTGTTGATGATGATCTTCGTAATATTTATGCCCTTAAGCAAGGGCTGGAGCCTTATCAGATGAATATCCTGACGGCACAGTCAGGTTTTGAGTGTCTACAGATTGTCAGGGAACAGGCAAATGTGGATATCGTGCTGCTAGATATTATGATGCCGAATCTGGATGGTTATGATACTCTGTCAATCATCCGTGAAGAACTCCTGCTTCCGGATCTGCCGATTATCGCGATTTCAGCCAAAACCATGAAAGAGGACCGTGAGAAATGCCTGGCGGCGGGCGCAACTGATTTCATAAGCAAACCTGTAGTTATGAAAGACGTGATTACCCGAATGTGCCGATGGATTACGGTTGAATAAGCTTAGGCTTATGAGTTTGCTTGACTTTTGAAAATTACCATTGACGGCGATATGAACTATGATTTATGATAGGCTCATAAATGATCATTTATATGTAGTTGGCGTGTTACCGTAAAGGGCATGAGCCAAGGATTGTCTTCATTCATTTGAGACGGTTCTTGGCTTTTTTTGTTGCCTGTAGCCTGAAGATTAGGGGAAGGAGGGGAGAACTTGTCACGGGAAATCGAACAATTTCAAGTTCAGCGTGTAATTGGGAATAACGTTGTAATGGTCCAGGGAGAAAAGAACGGCAAGGAATATGTCATTATTGGCAAAGGCATCGGCTTTGCGGTGAAAGATGCCGGTGTGATTGAAAGCAACGATCACCGGATCGAAAAGTTGTTTCGCCTGGAAGACCGGGAAGAATGGAGCCAGTATCAAATACTGCTGGAGGACATTGATCCTAAAATAATGAAAATCACCGATGAGATTATCGGAGATATCACCTGTCAGTTTCCCGGCAAGTTAAACGACAAGATTTATTTGGCGCTCCCGAGTCATATCCAGTTTACCATCTACCGTCTGAGGGGCGGGATGGATATAATTAATCCTTTTTTACAGGAAACCAAAATGACGTTCCCGAAGGAATTTGAGATCGCTTTCAAAGCGGCAGAAAAAATCAGTGAAGAGTTTAAAATACAGATTCCTGAGGACGAAGTAGGATTCCTCACCTATCATGTATACTCCGCTGTGAGCAATGTTCCGGTTGGACAGCTGGTGAAAGCCTCCAATATCGTGAATGAATTGATTGAGATGATCCGGGAAGAGCGGAAGATTACCTTTGAGCATGGCAGTATGAACCATGTCCGGTTGATGATTCATCTGCGTTTTTCGCTGGAACGGATACTGCAGGGATCCTTAATAGATAATCCCTTCGTGAAGCACATTAAGAAGGAGTATAAAGCGGAATATAAGCTGGCGCAGAAACTCGGGAAGGTAATGCAAAGTTCACTGGAAGTGGAAGTTCCTGATGAAGAATTATGTTTCCTGGCGATGCACTTGCACCGGCTATTCCAAACTTTAGAGAAGAACAAATAGCAGCTTGCGAGGAGTGGCGCGGATGTTTTCCAAATGGAAATCCAAAAAAGAAGAGCAGCATACTGAACAGATCATAGAAATTACAGCTCCTATCAGCGGGCAAGCGGTTCCTTTGAACCAGGTACCTGATGATACCTTTGCCGGCGGACACATGGGCAGCGGAATTGCAATTGAACCTGCTGAGGGGAGGCTTAAGGCTCCGTTTGACGGCAAGATTGCCCATATCGTGAAATCCAATCACGCATTGATTCTTGAGCATCCGTCCGGATTACAGCTGCTGCTACATATCGGAATCGACACGGTCAGCCTGAAAGGCAACGGATTTGTCAGCCATGTTGCTACCGGAGACAGCGTAAAGGCAGGGCAGACCTTGATTGAGTTTGATCTTGAGGCTATACAGGCGGCAGGACTTGCAACAATCTCGCCGGTAATCGTAACGAGTATGGAGGAACATTTACCGGAAGTAGAGAGTCTCTATGGTGCAGTCACAGCGGGTACGAATATCGTTCTACGGGTGACTTCAAAGCACTAGCATACTTGAGCAGAACCAATCATGAAACCAAGGGGATGATATTATGTTGGCTTTTTTACAAAAGTTAGGTAAGTCTCTGATGCTTCCGGTCGCGACATTGCCGGCAGCAGGGATTCTGCAAGGATTAGCTTTGATTAATTACGAAAAAGATTGGCATCTGGGGGCTAATGTAGGCGGATTCCTGAATCAGTATGTTGCTCCATTCCTGAATGCTGGCGCGGGCGCCATATTCGGCAATCTCGCTTTAATATTTGCTATCGGTGTGGCCATAGGATTCGCCGGAGATGCTGTAGCGGCATTGTCTGCGTTGATTTCATACCTGGTACTCACCAAAGTTCTGGCTATCGTACCCTTGCAGTTCTCATTTATCAATGACGACGTTGTTCTGAATATGGGGGTACTCGGGGGTATCTTCGCCGGTGCATGGGCGGCCTTCCTCTATAAAAAATACCACAATATCAAGATGCCGGATTGGCTGGGATTCTTCGCAGGCAAACGTTTTGTTCCGATCGTGACTGCCGGTTCCATGATGGTGCTTGCCATATTCGTAGGTATGATCTGGAGCCCTATACAGGATGTAATCAGTGATTTCGGGAATTGGGTTGTGGGTCTCGGCGCGGTGGGCGCATTTATCTTCGGTACAGCCAACCGCTTGCTGATCCCTATCGGATTACATCACGTACTCAACACCATAGCTTGGTTTCAAATTGGTGACTTTACCAATGCAGCCGGTGAACTGGTACACGGGGACTTGACACGTTTCTTCGCCGGAGACAAAACCGCAGGGATGTTCATGACCGGGTTCTTCCCGATTATGATGTTCGCTCTGCCTGGCGCAGCCTTTGCTTTTATCCATACTGCAAAACCGGAGAAACGCAAACTGGTTGCCTCTATCTTTATTGGTTCAGCGATTGCTTCCTTTTTAACAGGTATTACTGAACCGCTTGAGTTTTCCTTTATGTTCGTTGCTCCGCTCTTATATCTGGTGCATGCCATTTTGACAGGGTTATCATTGGCCCTGATGTACGTCCTTGATGTTAAGATGGGCTTTGGATTCTCCGCAGGTTTGATTGATTCCTTGCTGTACCTGAAGCTTACTACTAATGCATGGATGCTTATCCCGATAGGACTTGCGTTCTTCGTCCTCTATTATGTGCTCTTCCGCTTCATTATAGTGAAATTTAAGCTGAAGACGCCTGGGCGGGAAGATGAGACCGAGGATGAAATCGAAGAAAAGTCCATCGGCGGGGCTTCGGCAGGTGTTTCTTCCCAAGCCGCAAAAATTCTGGAAAACATCGGCGGACCGTCCAACATCCGGAATATTGATGCCTGCATTACACGGCTGCGGTTGATCGTAAACGACGATAAGGCGGTAAAAGATGCTGCGCTTAAACAACTGGGCGCTTCCGGGGTTATGAGACTTGGTCATGGTGCGGTGCAAATCGTATTTGGTCCAAAATCGGAACAGATTAAGGATGATATAAAGAAGCTTATGTAATAAATATCATGTGCGGGCATCTCTGATGTCCGCATTTTTTTATGATTGACCTCTTGCAATATATACAATACCGAGTATAATACTTGGTATAACGGAATTAAGGAGTCGGTACACATGTCAGTCGATGATTATCTGGATCTTTTAAACTACGCCAAAGCAATTAACGATGGACAGTGGCAGGCTGACATCATTGAGAATTTAAAGAACTTCAAGGAATCTTCCGAAGAGCGGGAAAGAGTGGAGAATGTCCGGGAACTCTGGAACCGGTTTGATCATATAAACCTGATGCTGCTGGAATTGTTCAACAAGTTGAGAGAACATGAGGATGCTGAGGACAGTTACCGGTGGAAAGAGAAGATTTGGGAGCTGAAGATGGAGCGGATTACAGTGGCTAAGCAAATTCAGGAGAGATATATCAAGATCAGATAATAGATGAATTGATACCCTTAGTTGATAATACAAAATAAAAAAATGGCATGCAGTTAGTCTGCTCTGCCAAGACTTGCGAAGTTTACGTTAAGGTGAATTTTGCGGATTCACATTAACAATCTGAAAGATGAATTATTTCGACATTTGCATTCCTTCACGCATCATCGTCATACACATGGTCATCATTTCATCGCAGTCTTGCATTTTCTTCATCATCATGTCCATATCCATGTCCATCATGTTCATTTCAGTCATCTTCTCCATGCACATCTTCATACTGTTCATCTTGGCCATCATGTCTTCCATGCACATATTCATCATCATTTCCATACACATCTTTTCCATTGTTAACGCCACCTCTCAATTTATAGTAGTTTACCTTCTCAAATTACTATATTTTGCTAGTCTAATCAACACTTTTTAAATATTTAAGCCTGGAAATATTTTATTATTTGTCACTATTATGTATATTCAGACCTTGCAGATTGTAATTATAAGATTACTAAACATCACTGTGCACGGTTATTAGAAGATACCGGCAGTTCCTTTTTTCATAAAAAGGGGCTGCTTTTTTTGTAAATATAAGATTTTATATGCTTCACGCTATAAATTATCCTTCTATTTCTCGCTGAAACGGTACCGTCCTTAAAAAGGACGACAAAGCCGTTTCCACTTGTTGTGGTAAGATGTTTTTGACGTTCTCTGATACAAAAAAGCTCCAGGCTTCGTCTTACTTATAGCTGCAGCTGATAAGGAGGATTTAAACAATGGATATTCCGGAATCTGATATATTCAAAGCTTTATTTTATGAACACTATCCTGTGGTACGGCGCAAACTTGCTGCTTTGGTACGGGATGAGACGGCGGCGGACGATTTAGCCCAGGATGTATTTTTAAGACTTTACCGCAATCCGCCGGATGACCCCGGAGCGCTCGGTGCCTGGCTGCATAGAGTGCTTACCCGGGTCGGATATGATTATTTGAATAAAGTAGCCAGAGAACGGCGGCTGCAAAATAAGCAGGAGCTCCTCTTCGATATTGGGGCCTCTCCGCCTACAGGTGAAGAGGTGGTGCTCGCCAAGCTGGACCAGGAGGATGTCAGGATCTGGCTGGACAGCCTGCCGGACAGAGACAGACAGGCGCTGTTGCTGAGGTATTCGGGTTACAGCTACGCAGAGATCGCCGGAGAGCTCGGTGTAAAGCCGCCGGTTGTCGGGACACTGCTAAGCAGGGCCACAACGAAGCTAAGGCAGCATGCGGTAGAGACGCTCCCGCAGACGACTAGACCGTGAGGACAGTGGCGTTTGGAAATTTTGCTTCTATATATTACTTAGGAGGAACGATCAATGACCAATCCTATAAAACATGAATCAGATCAGCTGAATATGGATGAAGCTTGGGCCAGGCTGCAAGACAGCATTGCGCAGGAACCGGTAAATCCGGTATGGGCAGCTTGGGGCCAGCAATCAACGACAAACAATGATCCCTTAATAGATGCTGCTTCTACAGCTGGTACAGCCGGCGGTAGGACTGCAATGACGCAGATAACAGGGCAGGCTGATTCTACCACGGAAGGCAAGAAAACGGGAAGTCGGACTCGGCGGCCTCAGATGAACCGCCGGCGGAAGTGGGCGGCAACAGCAGCCAGTGTAGCTATCTTCGCTGCTATTCTCGCCACTCCGGTAGGGAGCACGGCTATGGCAGCAATCTTGAACCAATTCCGGATGCAGGAACCAACAGTTGTGAATGAAAGCGATCTGCGGAATATCTTCAATCAGATTACCGAGGGGGGAACTGTCGGCGAAGCTGTCAGTAAATTCGGAGCGGTTTCGAGTTCGTCCGGAACCATCGATGGAGCGGTGCCTATAAATGATTTGCAGAAAACGCTGGGGTACAGCGCAGTCAGCGGGGAAGGCTTTGACCAAGTCAAGTCTGCTTGGATTAGTCCCTCCCAGGAGATGACCCTTACGCTGAACGTCGACGCAGTTAACGAAGCGTTGCTGCGCCTGGGATCAGATCAATTGCTACCGGAATCTATAGATGGCAAGCCGATAACTCTGGCTATTCCTGAGATCGTCCGCTACGACTTATCCACGGACAATGAGCATTGGGCGAGCTTTACTCAGATGAATACGCCAATAGTGACGGTAGATCCGTCTATAGACGTAGAAGAAGCCGTTAAGGCTGTCCTTGACTTTCCGCTTCTCCCGGATCATCTGAAATCCAGTTTGCAGCAAAGCCGGATTCTATCCGGCGACATTCCGTTGCCGCTGATTAAGGGGCAGTTCTCAGAAGAAATCACAATTGACGGGACACCGGTTATTTTTAATAAAAACGAACATGGCAGAGGAACGCAATATAGTGCGACTTGGGTGAAGAACGGCCAGTTGTTCGATTTCTCCGGAGGAGAAGTATATGCGGACAAAGATAAGTTTATGACGAAACTGCAGGAGCTGATCACATCATGAGCATTCCCGCAATAGAAGCCAACTCGTTGACCAAAGAATACAGCAACGGGCGCGGTTGCCGGGATGTAACGATTACTGTGGGGAAAGGGGAAGCCTTTGGCTTCCTCGGCCCCAACGGTGCCGGGAAAAGCACCTTTGTGAAGATGCTGGTAGGACTTATCCATCCAACAGGCGGAAGCGCCTCATTGTTAGGACATAAAATTGGTACGTTGGAAGCCAAGATGAAAATCGGTTATCTGCCGGAGTTGTACCGCTATCAGGAATGGTTAACCGGGGAAGAGGTTGTGCGGCTGCATGCCAGATTATGCCGGATCGATAAAACCGTGGCGGATCAAAGAATTCCTCAGCTGCTTAATGAGGTGGGTATTGGACAACGCGGACGGGACAGGGTCAAGCATTACTCCAAGGGAATGCAGCAGCGGCTGGGACTGGCTTGCGCGCTGGTGAACGAGCCGGAGATCGTTTTCCTGGATGAACCGTCATCTGCGCTCGACCCGATTGGACGCATGGAAGTCAGAGGTATTCTGGAGCGCTTGAAGGAGCGCGGGATCACTATTTTTCTCAACTCTCATCTGCTTGAGGATGTTGAGGTGCTGTGCGACCGGATGGCACTGCTGAATAACGGTCTTATCCTGCGGCACGGCACAGTATCAGAAATATTAAATAAGCGAACGAGCTGGCATTTTAAAGTGGGCGGCTTTTCGCCTTTTTTGCTGTCCTGGCTGAATGATTTTACCGGACTGTCAATCACCATCTCTTCGGGTGAAGATAAGCACGAACGGGACTCCTTGCAGGGAACGGATCCTGACAGCGGAATTGTATGGATGGAAGCAGAGCTGGAAAGTGAAGAGCAGGTGGGCTGGCTGAATGCGGTTTTTATAGAACAGGGTTTGACTTTATATGAAGTGAAGCGTAAAAAAGAGCGTCTGGAGGAATGGTTTATGGATGCGGTATCCGGACTGAGTCACAGGGGGGAGCGGGAATGAGAATTATACTCGGGATGACCTGGAAAGAAATGCTCCGCAAAAGGGTGATGATGCTGACCCTGGTGATGACAGTGATCTTCCTGTTTGCTTTCTGGTTTGTGGCCGGCACTATCGGCGGAGATCGACGTTTTGGCGGCGGGTCCGGGATCATGAATGGCAGTATTCTTATTGAACGGTTTACGAATGGGGCATTTATACTGACGTTAGGGTTTTTCTTCGGATCGTTTGTCATCGCTTTTCTGGCGATCTTCAGCTCCTTCTCGGCCATTGCCGGGGAAGCGGAGCAGGGAGTGATGCAGGCGATGCTGCCCAGACCGATTCCACGCTGGAAATGGTATCTCGGCCGTTGGCTTGGCTATGTCACGCTGGGGTTACTCTACGCACTGATACTTTTCGCAGCTATTCTATTCATTACAAATGCCCATGCCGCAATACCTAGAGATATGGCAGCCTTGGTTAAAGCTTTCCTGATTTTTGCTTCAAGTGTTCCGCTGTTGATCACATTGTCGATGCTGGGCTCAGGATTTTTTTCGGCGCTCGGGAACGGGGTATTTATGACGATGCTTTACGGAGCGGGCTGGCTGGGAGGTATGATTGATAAGGTGAGCTCAGCGCTGAGCCTGGAAGGCAATGCACTTCATATGCTAAACAATATGACAGGCTTCATGTCAATGCTCATGCCGGTTGATGGTTTGCAGCGCAAAATGACAGCTGTGCTGTTCAGTCTGGACGATCTAGGCGGTATGGTCTCGTTCAGCGGCGGCGCATTTTCACTTCTTAATTTGAACTCAGTTCCCTCGAATTCATTTGTGGTCTACGCTGCGGTTTATACTGCTGCACTTTTCACAATCGGCTTGCTGCGGTTTCAGCGGAAAGATTTATAGATACGGAGTTCCAGAAAATATGAACAACAATAAGCGCCCTTTTTATTCCGGTTGCCGGAACAAAAAAGGGCGCTATTGATGCTGCGGACCCCATATCATTTGGTTGCGCCGATCTTGATCCACTCTGTAGACCAGTTGCTGATTTCTCCAAGAATAGGAGCCAGGGCAGTGCCTTTGTCCGTCAGCGAATATTCAATGCGTACAGGCATTTCAGGATAAACTGTACGCGTGATAATGCCCTCATTTTCCATTTCCTTCAAGCGGTCAGACAAAACCTTTCCGCTGAGATTGGACAAGCAGCTCTCGATTTCACCAAACCGGCGAGGGCCATTCATTAATACAAATACGATCAGTGCAACCCAACGTTTGCTAAGCACATCTACTGCTTTTTCAAAGCGTGGACACATCTCGAAGTCATTCATTAAGATCACCTCTGCATTCATTATATCATAAACTTACAATAAGTAATTATAATAATTTAAATATATATTATAACTTGACGAAGTTATATTACAATGATAAACTAACTTACAAATAGTTACTTGAAGTTAAAATTAAAAATATTTAAAACTTTAGGACGGTGCACTTATGATTAAACCTGATATCCTTTCTATATTGCAGAATAAGATCAAACGGATAACGATGGATGATTCCACTAATATACTGGTCGGACCGATTACGCTGCCGGTGAATCTCGATGGAGAAACAGTCACTTTTAAATGGTACAGCTGGTTGAAATCGGATGACGTTGAACTGCAGGGCGGGGATTCTATAGAAGCAACTGAATTATTGATCTCCCGTTTGTCTTCCATGAATCTTGCTGACAGTCAGCAGTCCAGTGTACTCGTTTACGGTGATTTCGAAGACTCGGACGAAGCTTTGATCCGGATGCACAGCATCTGCCATACCGGCGATATTTTCGGCAGCAAACGCTGTGATTGCGGCTTCCAGCTGCGCCAGTCGATGAAAATGATTGCTCAGCACGGCTCTGGTGCGTTGTTCTACCTGGCCAATCATGAAGGACGAGGCATTGGTCTGTTCAGCAAGGCAATGGCTTATATTCTGCAGGAAGAAGGTTATGATACTGTGGAAGCCAATCTGGAGCTTGGCTTTGCCGATGATTCCAGAGACTATAAGGATGCCATCAGCGTACTGCAGCATCTGCGCAGCAAACCGGTGACACTGATTACGAACAACCCTAAGAAGATGGACGCCTTGAAGGCTGCCGGAATGAACACAGTGAAAAGAATTCCGCTATGGGGCGACGTTTCCGTATTCAATGAGAAGTACCTGCGTACGAAGGTAACCCGGTCCGGGCACTTGGAAGCCGTGAAAAGTAACGATTTCTTTGAAGGCAGAGTCGCCAAATAATGCTGTCATCCAGCTACATTCCTGATTTCCCCGCAGAAACGGATGCCGTTTGTAAATGGACGGTATAACCGTTTCTGTTTATTTTACGATAAACGGGTAGTGCTTTTGTAATCCGTGCATTATAATGGGGTACTGAACCCAATCTTTAGCTTAGCGAGGTACGATATGAACGCCATTCAAGTGCAGGACTTACGCAAAACGTTTAAAGTCCAAAAGAACCGCGAGGGCCTCAAAGGGGCCTTCGCTGATTTGTTTAAGAGGGAATATTCCGAAGTTACGGCAGTGAAGGACATTTCGTTCACGATTCCTCAAGGTGAAATTTGCGGATATATCGGCGAAAACGGTGCAGGCAAATCGACCACGATTAAAATGCTCACCGGCATCCTCGTTCCGACCGCTGGCAGCCTGTCTGTCGGAGGGTTTGTGCCGTATGCCGAACGTGAGAAATTTGTGCAGAACATCGGGGTAGTCTTCGGGCAGCGCAGCCAGCTGTGGTGGGATATCGGCGTGATCGAGTCTTTTCAGCTGCTGCGCAAGGTATACCGGGTCTCCGAACAGGATTTCAAAAAGCGGCTCGATGAGCTAGTGGAGCGACTGGAGCTGCAGGATCTGCTGAACCGGCCGGTCCGCAAGCTTAGTCTCGGCCAGCGGATGCGCTGCGAGCTTGTGGCCGCACTGCTCCATAACCCCTCGATCCTGTTCCTGGATGAACCGACCATTGGTCTCGACATTGTCGTGAAATCGGAGATCCGCGAGTTTCTGAAGGATATGAACCGGGAGCATGGAACAACCATTCTGCTGACTACTCATGATCTGCAGGACATTGAAGCGCTCTGTTCACGGGTCATTATGCTCGATGATGGCCGGATTATTTATGACGGCGGTCTGGAGGACTTGAAACAGCGCTGGGGAACCGGGCGTGAGGTGGTATTCCAATTCGGCACAGCTACGAAGCTCAACCGGATTATGCAATGGACGGAAGGTATGCCGGTGACCTGGACGGCTGAGAACGACCTCGCCGCCAAAGTCTGGATTCCGCTGGAGCTGAATGTATCGGATGTGCTGGGACGCGTGGTAGGCCAGGCGGACATAACAGACATCAAGATTATCGAAACCAACACGGACGATATTGTCCGCAGCATTTATCAGTCCGGATCGGCGGAGAAACCGGAAGAGATGATCGCGGCTTTGCAGGAAGAGAAAGAGGTCATACATGTCGGACAAGCTTAACACCGCTGTTGCCAGCTCCGCGGGTGGCTCCTCTTCCTCTGGAGGACAGCCGGAAAATGGACGCAGACTTTTGCTGGGCGCTTATTTTGATTTTATCCGCATCCGCTTTCTGACCATGCTCGCTTACCGTGTGAACTATTATTCAGGCATTCTAATCTATACGCTTAATATCGGGGTGAACTATTTCACCTGGAAGGCCATTTATGGGGACGGGGAGTCGCTTGGCGGGTTTACAGGAGCGCAGATGACCACCTATGTGGCAGTCTCGTGGATGGCGCGCGCCTTTTATTTCAACAACCTGGACCGGGAGATCTCCACGGATATCCGTGACGGCAGCATCGCCATCCAGTTCATTCGTCCTTATAACTACGTATTGGTTAAAATGATGCAGGGACTCGGCGAAGGGTTATTCCGCTTCATGATGCTGATGATTCCGGGGATGGTCATCGCCATTCTGTTATTTCCGGTGCAATTGCCGACAGAGCCTTCGGCCTGGGCCGGCTTTCTGGTCATGCTCTTCTTCAGCTTCCTGATCAGTTCACAGATTAACGTTATCACAGGGCTGTCCGCCTTCTTCGTGGAGAACAATGAAGGCATGATGCGCATGAAGCGGGTCATTGTAGACCTGTTCTCCGGCCTGATTATCCCGATCAGCTTGTTCCCGGACTGGCTGTCCGGTGTGCTGAAGGTTTTGCCCTTTCAAGCCATCACCTACCTTCCGGGCTCCGTGTTTACGGGCCGGGTACAGGGTGTGGGCATATGGAATGTGCTCGGTGTCCAGGTGTTCTGGTTCCTGGTGCTGCTGATTCCAATTGTCTGGCTATACCACGCGGCGCGTCAGCGGCTGTTCGTGCAGGGAGGGTGAGGAAGGTTTGTATTATCTGGGATTGTTAATCGAATATTTGAAAAATTATATGAAGACCCGGCTGACCTACCGCGCCGATTTCTGGGTGGAGGTCATTTCGGATCTGCTGTTTCAAGCGACTAATTTTATTTTTATCCTTGTGATCTTTATGCATACCGACAGCCTGGGCGGCTGGAATCAAAATGAAGTGGTGTTCGTATACGGCTTCTTTATGGTCCCGTACGGCGTCTTCAGCTGCTTTGTGAACATGTGGGGCTTCAGTGAGCGCTATATTGTCAAAGGCGAAATGGACCGGATTCTGACCCGGCCTGCGCATAACCTTTTTCAGATCTTTCTGGAAAATGTAGACCCGCCAGCCCTGTTTGGTTCGATCATTGGATTGATTATTATGGCAATCAGCGGCGCTAACCTCGGACTGCCGTTCGAGTGGTGGACGATACCGGCACTGATCCTCCTTACGCTCAGTGCGGTAGCCATCTATACGGGGATTTACACCACGCTGACTTCATTGTCATTCTACTCCGATGCCCCGACCGGCATTTTGCCGCTGATGTACAATATTCAGAGCTATGGCCGTTATCCGGTCACGATCTACAACCGGGCTATTCAGGTACTGCTCACCTGGGTTATTCCGTTTGCCTTCGTCGGTATTTACCCGGCGGCGCTGTTTCTGGAACGGGATGAGATGCGGGGAATGGCGCTGCTGACTCCTGTAGTCGGTGCGGTATTCCTTTGCCTTGGCCTTGTTTCTTGGAACTACGGGGTTAAACGGTATAAGGGAGCAGGCTCCTAAAGCAGCTTTTTAGCTATAAGATAGTATCAGCAAGGCAGACAGGAGAAAGACACCCTGTCTGCCTTTTTTCTGTCTCTGTAGAATTGGTATGGTGGATAGAGTGCAAAGTGGTTATTTCCCGGCACAGACCGAACAGGTAAGCTGGCTGTGTGGTTTAAATGTGCTAAGGGAGTGATCGAACATGGGGGTCTTTGGAGCCGAGTTTAAAAAAGGGTGTTTGGATTCTTTGCCGATTGTCGCCGGTTTTATTCCTGCCTGTTTTACTTTTGGGCTGGTTGGCAAGGGACTTGGACTTGGAAGTCTGGAGGTTTTTCTGATGTCAGCATTGATGTATGCGGGCACAAGTCAATTTGCTGGCGTCAAGCTGCTTGCGGCAGGGACGGCGGCGCCTCTTATATTGCTGCTGACCTTGGTTATTAATTTAAGATACCTGATGATCAGTTTGTCCTTTTCAGGGTTGGTCAGACGAAACCTCAGTACTGCGGTGAAGGCGTGGATCGGCTTCAGTTTAACAGAAGAGGTCTATGCTGTAAGTATGCTAAGCCATAAGCAGAGTTTAGGGCAGGAAGCAGCGGACGGGCAATCACCGGAGTTGCCGCTGCATTATCTTCTTGGCCTGCAAATTCCTCCTTATACTGCGAATCTTGTGTCCACAGCTGCTGGTATATCCCTTGCAGCCTATATTCCGGCCGCTTTTTTACCCGCGCTGAACACCTCGCTATATGCTTTATTGATTGCATTAATTGTTCCTCAGCTGCGGGGCAGCAGGCGCAATCTGGTGATTTGCCTGTGCTCGGCGTTGTTCTCCTGGGTTCTGCAACCTTACCTCGGGAGTTCCGCTGTGCTTGCCGCCATGCTGGCAGGAATGACTGCCGGCCTTCTCGTTCCAGTTCGGGTTAATAGGGCTGTGGAGGAGGCCGCATGAACATTGCAGTGATCGTTGGCATGGCGCTGATCACCTTTTTGCTGCGATTCGCGCCGCTGCTGCTTACCCGTGATTTCCTTCCGAAAACCGGTAAAATCAAGATGATGCTGGATCATTTGCCGCTGGCTGTACTGAGTGCCTTAACGGTACCGGGGATCTTTCAGGTAGATCCCAAAGCTCCGCTGATCGGTATCGCTTCCGGCGCTACTGCTGTTATACTGGTCTTAGTCCGTAAAATACCGCTGCTGCTTGTTGTTCTGGGTGCGGTAACAGCGGCAGTTATAGTAAAGGTGATATCATTAAATTTCTGATATATGATGAAATGTGGAGAGGTGCCCGATGAATCATGAACTGCTAATCACGCTTGACAGAGATAGGGTAGTGCCTTTAAATCGGCAGATCTATGAGCAGATTCGGACAGCTATCCATTCTGGAGCTTTAAGTGGAGGCGATCCGTTGCCGCCAACGAGAATGCTGGCCAAGCAGTTATCCCTCTCGCGAAGCGTGGTTCTGCAGGCATATGAGCTGCTTCAAGCAGAAGGATATCTGGAAATGCGCAAAGGTGCTGGAACGTTCGTTACGGGTCTGCAGTCAGAGCACGGACTATCAGGCGATGACCCTGACATGGAAAAGATTGCACAGGAGGACCGGCAACTTCACTTGAAGAATGAACTGGCCCTCTCTTTGCTTACACCTGATGCTATCATGGATAATGTCGGACCTGGTGCCGTGTTTTGTGATTTCCGCCATGGTGTGCCTGCCTGGGATGCCTTTCCCATGGATAGCTGGCAGAAAGCGCTCATGAATGCCTGCCGCAGCGCCACGCCGCAGACACTGGGATATGGAGCTGCGGAGGGCTCATATTCCTTGCGCCAGGAAATTGCCCGGCTGCTGCGTTCAACACGTTCCATTCCCGTGACTGCCGAGCAAATTGTGATTACAGCGGGGGCAACGCAGGCCTTGGATATTTTGGCGAGGTTATGTTTGAGCAAAGGCGACGGAGTGATTATGGAAGATCCAACCCACCATACGGTACGCGAAATATTCAGGTTCTCCGGCGCTGAGATTATACCGGTAACAGTAGATGAGGAAGGCATAACCGTTGAAGACTTCGACAAATGTGTTCTTCAAGCGGCAGAAACAGGGCACGGCAAGATTCCGAAGCTGATTTATGTCACGCCATCCCATCAGTTCCCGCTCGGGACAACGATGTCATTAAGCCGCAGGATTCAGCTTCTGAAATGGGCAAAGGCGCATGATGCGTTAATTATTGAAGATGATTACGACAGTGAATATAGATACGATGGTCCGAAGCTGTCTGCACTTGCCGGTCTGGATTCCAGCAGCAGGGTGGCCTACATCGGCAGCTTCAGCAAAATCCTGTTTCCGGCGCTCCGCATAGGCTATATTATCCTGCCCCCATCCATGATCCCGGGATTTCTGGCGGTCAAATGGCTTGCCGACCGGATGTCTCCTGCTCTGGATCAGGAAGCGCTGGCTGAGTTTTTGAAGTCTGGACAATATGCCCGTCATGTTGCCCGAATGAATAAGCTCTACGCCGGGCGCAGAAGTTGTCTGCTTCACAGTCTGCGGAAGGAGTTTGGCCCGCGGGTGCGTAC
Source organism: Paenibacillus sp. FSL H3-0321 (assembly GCF_038002865.1). Classification (NCBI taxonomy): domain Bacteria; kingdom Bacillati; phylum Bacillota; class Bacilli; order Caryophanales; family Paenibacillaceae; genus Paenibacillus; species Paenibacillus sp. FSL H3-0321. Next base: position 7,772,525 of record NZ_JBBODH010000001.1, read on the forward strand.
GTTTGGTGAAGAGGCAGGCCTGCATGTGCTGGTTGAGCTGGATTCACCCGCAAATGAAAATGATATAGCGGCAGCTGCGCTTCGGTATGGCGTTCGTATCTATCCAGCCTCTTCTTACTTCGTGGGCTCCAAGCCGCAGAAGCCCGTATTTCTGCTGGGTTACTCCAATCTTACGGAAAGCCAGCTGAAGAGCGGGGTGAAGGCGATCCGCAGGGCGGAAGCCGATGCGAAGACAATGAGCTTGAATTAATATGGCACTAATAGGGTTTTGAAAAAGTTGAAAGATCATCACTATAAAAATGAAATTGGCGGAAATGAGGAGGTACTGGATGAAATCATATATCCTTGGGGTAGATTTGGGTGGAACGAATATCAAAGCAGGGCTGTTTGATACCGGTTTTACAGCAATCGGGGAATTGTCAACGGCTACTGAAGCCGCGAAAGGACCGGCATTTGTGCTCGAACGAATCCGAAATGCGGTTCAGCTGCTGATGGAGGAGCATGGAGTTGCTTTGGAGCAGATCCAATGCATGGGACTGGGTATCCCCGGTTTGCTTGATCCGGAAGAGGGACTGTCCATTTTCTCTCCCAATTTTCCGGAGTGGGAAAACATACATATTGTAAATGAAATGAAAAAGTTCTACAGCTTTCCTGTATTTATCGATAACGATGTGCGAGTCAACATGTACGGTGAGTGGCAGTTTGGCGCAGGCAGAGGGTATAGAAATCAGGTGCTGCTTACGCTAGGAACGGGACTAGGTTCAGGAATCATCACTCAGGACAGGGTGCTTTACGGTACTACTTTCAGTGCCGGGGAAATCGGGCATATGAACATGTACAGGAACGGTCGCCCTTGCCGCTGCGGAAGCTCCGGCTGTCTTGGGAGGTACGTGTCCGCTGTAGGCATGGTCAACACTTTTAAGGAAAAGCTGGGTGAAGGCAGAACCAGCATCATTCAGACTTGGACAACCGGTAATAATGATGCCATAACCGCTTTGATGATCTCTGAGGCGTATGATCTAGAGGACAGGCTGGCTGTCGAGGTGATGCATGAGACAGGGGTTTTGCTTGGGTTTGGACTGGCCAATGTCATTAATCTGCTGAACCCGGACGTAGTCATTATCGGCGGGGGAATGGCGGCGGCAGGGGACAGGCTGCTGCGCAGTGTCCGGGAAACGGTAAATGCGCATGCACTGAAACTGGCGGGTGGCAAATGCAGGATTGTTCAGGCTCAGCTTGGTAGCAGGGCCGGAACGCTGGGGGCTGCATACTACGCGTATAAGAAGGATTGTGTTAAGCTGGGAGATGAGGGGAAAAGCAATATAATCCGGTGACCCCTGTTTTTTTGGCGATAGAAATTAAGGTGCTGAGTGAATAGCAAACACTGAAAAAAAGCAGCATTCTGCTTGAATGGAGGAAGACATGCCATGAGTTTACCTGTACAGATCCGTCCTATGACCCAAGAAGACATAGAGCGGATCTATGAAGGTTTATCCGGTCACGATATCAGTAAACCACTAGAGTATATTAAAAGCTGCTGGGAAGAAAACCGGAGTAAAGAAAGAGTGACGCTCCTGGTGTCCCTTGAGAGTAAGCTTGCAGGCTGGGGCCATGTGGTGCTTCACCCGCAGTACCCATATTTTAAAGAGCACGGAATCCCTGAAATCCAGAACTTTGACATTATCCCCCCGCTCCGCAAGCTGGGCATAGGAAGTCTGCTTATTGAGGCGCTGGAAAAAGAGGCATTTATGCAGTCGGACACGATAGGTATAGGCTTCGGGTTGTATGCTGACTATGGCACTGCACAAAGAATGTACATCAAGCGCGGCTTTGTCCCCGATGGCAGAGGGATAATGTATAACGATATGCCCGTAGTACCAGGAAGCCAAGTTTGTGTGGACGATGATCTGACGCTCTTTTTAATCAAAACTAAATCATAAAACATTTAATTCCGGACAAAATAGCGCATGCTATGCTACATAGAGCGGACAGATCAAGCAGGAGGGCGAAAATGAAACGAGAGATCCAGCATGTACCCTATGGCTATGAACCACCGGCCAGCGAACGCAAAGGAACGCTAGTTTTCTATGATTCCTTTGAGCATATAAGTGATCAGGAGCTGGCTGAGGCAGCCCGGACGGCTACGGAACGCAAATTCACCAAGCTGGTGCTGTATCCGTTGCATGAAGAAACGGTAAGGCGGATGACAAAAGAGCCTGTACAGTCGTATTATAAGCGGGAAGACCGTTTGCATGAGTGGAGAAGAGAACAGGGACTTTCATTTATCACTGTGGAAACTCTGGAGGGAAAGCGGAAGAAATATACGCCGCTTGATTCTGCGCTCCGTCATATTAGCGAAGTGTATCCTTCGCCGTATTTCCTGTACCTGACACCGGAGATGGCTAATTTGTTTGCTTCTTATTCCTCCTTTGAGGAGTGGATCGTGAAGCTTCGGCTTATTCTGAGCGAAACTCCATCTACTGTTCATCCGAGGCTGGAGAAATTCCGCCATCGCTGGGATGTTGCGGGCGACGGAGAGAGGAAATAACCTGTGGCAGGAGTTGGCCAGCACATTCAATGCCAGTCTCAAGCAGCAGTGAAGACCCAGGTCATCATTGCTGCTTGTTTTGTTGTTGCCGGTCACAATGTCCGCTGCGGCTGATGTCCTTACACGCTGTAAGCGTTACTGAGTGCTTCCCTGTTTGCGTCTATAGTTGTACATTCTCCACTGGTAATGGATAAAGCAGCCAATGCAGAATCCAAGAATAGCGACAGTTGCTGCGACCGCTACCAATGCGGTGAAGATATAAGCGGCAATATTCCAGCCTGCCAGAAAGCTGATCAGACCAGCGGCAAGACAGAAGACGGCTATGCTTTGGTTGAATTGCTGCTGCTCCCAATCTTCTTGCACATAAGCAGAGCGTTCTTTTTTGAGAAAAATCACCCCAACCTTCATCACCGGATTGTATCCGAACAGTAAACCGGACAAGCCGGCGGCTAGGGGAATCGCAAGTATCCAATGTTGTCCTGTAAGCCAGGTTAATAGTACGGAGATCACGATAACTGCCTGGTTGGTTTTGACAAGTGGTCTGGGGATTCCTTTGGCTTTGATATCTTTGCCCATCTAATTCACACCTTTCGCATTGGAATTAATTAAATTATAGCGGATCCCTCTCCCACTAGCAATCAGAAAAGAATTATATAATCTCAAAATTTCCATCCTTTACGTTCGTGTAGGGAATGTCCATAGTCCTCATGGCTCAGTCGGTTCAACAGTTCAACTCAGATGAATTATTCTTTGACTCCTTCTGCGTTGAAAGTTAAGCTATTTTTTGACTGCCAGTTTCCTTCTGCCAAAAAAAAGAGACTTAAAAAAGTGATTTACAGCGCCAAACCGAAAGAGTCATGAAGAATTCTGAAATCTGGTATGTTAAAGTGTAAATAGTTAACAACACAAGAAAGAAGGGCTGAATATGATCTATGTTGTGCTGGACGACCGAGGCTTTACCGGTACGTGACGGTCCGGATTGTAAAGAATACGCGCTAAATTTGTAAGCTGATGCTAGCGGATGAAGTCTATACGAACAGAAATTTTCGCTACTATAGGAATCAGGAGGATATTCAGTGGATGGCCCATATACTAGTGGTTGAAGATGAACAGCCAATCAGCGATTTGATTACCATGAACCTTAAGCTGGTCGGACACACGTATTCCAAAGTTTATGCCGGTTCAGAGGTTTCTGGAATTCTAGAACAAGTGCGAACGGATCTTATTCTGCTTGATGTGATGCTTCCCGGTATGGACGGGTTTGAAGTGATGCAGCAGATTGCCCACTTGCGGATTCCGGTAATTCTGATTACGGCCAAAAATGCATTGGCAGACCGCATCAAAGGGTTCGAGTTAGGTGCGGATGATTATATTATAAAACCCTTTGAAATCCTTGAGCTGCTAGCCCGTATCAATGTCGTGCTGCGCAGGAACGAACAAACTGCCTCTGCTTTTATTTGCGATGAGGTGGAGGTCCGGTTTCCGGAACGTCAGGTCCGGGTAGATCAGTTGCCGGTGGATTTGACTACCCGGGAATTTGAGCTGCTCGAAGTGCTGATCCGCAACCGGAATATAGCCCTCTCGAGGGAAAAGCTGCTTGAATTGGCCTGGGGCTATGATTTTGCCGGCGACACCCGCACAGTGGATGTCCATATCCGTCAGCTACGCAAAAAACTAGGCTGGGAAGAACGAATCAAAACCGTATTCAAGCTGGGCTACCGCCTGGAAGTTCAGGTCTAGCCATGCGGTTCTGGCATAAGATTCTCCTCTCCGTCCTCGTGCTCTTCATTGCAGCCCTCGATGTAAGTGTAATTATGGTGATGAAAAAAAGCTGGCAGCTGAACATGGACAGCGAGACCAAGCGGGCGGCCAGCGAGCAGCTGCTGATTGCCAATAATATATACGAGAATCTTGATTCTATCCTGGCACGGGGCATCACCCTCACCCCTGTCTTGCTGCTCAGTGTGGCTGAGTCATATGGTGAACACTACCGCACACAAGGAATTGGCTTGGAGCTGCGGGAGAACGGTCGGCTAATCTACCCGAATACGGGCGGAAAGGACGGTATGCAGGATGAACATACCATCCGGTTATCCATGCCGCTTCCTGCTCCTTACCAGCATATGGAGCTGGCCTATAAGCGCGACATCAGCGGGCTGTATGCCCAGCAGCAGGAGCTGAACCGCTTCTTTGTAATGATTAACTGGATTGTAGGTCCGGTGCTGGCGCTGCTGCTCTATCTCCTCATCCGCCAACTGACCAAGCCGCTCAAGCAGCTGTCGGAGACGACCAAGACAATCGCTGAGGGCAATTATTCGAACCGTGTGGAGCTGCACAGTAAGGACGAGTTCGGAGAGCTGGCACTCAATTTCAACCGGATGGCTTCGGTGGTGGAGCAGCGGATGACCGATCTCTCCGACATGGCAGAGGATAAACAGCGGATGGTCGATAATCTTGCCCATGAACTGCGTACACCGCTGACCAGTATGCAAGGGTTCGCTGAATTTCTCACTTCGGCGAACATTGGCCAGGAAGAACAGATAAAGGCTGGCCGCTATATTTGGAGTGAAACGATCAGGCTGAAGAATCTTGCCTTTAAGCTGCTCGATTTGTCCGTCCTCCGGCACCAGCCTCTGGTGCAGTCAGAGGTGGATGTTTCTGGACTGTTCGAGGCGGTAGTGCAGACGGAACAGCAAAAATTAACTGAGAACGGAATACTGTTGCAGATTGACAGCTCCATCCCCACCGTGTGGGGAGATGCCGATCTGCTGGCATCCTTTCTGGTGAATTTAATCGAAAATGCCATTCATGCTTCAAAGCCAGGCTGCCAGATCCGCTTGCTAGCCTATAATCAGAACGGGGAGGCTGTGCTGGAAGTGCGTGACAGCGGAAGCGGGATGACGGCGGAACAGAGCAAGCGTGCCTTCGAGCCGTTCTATCGGGCGGACCCTGCACGTTCACGGACCTATGGCAATGCCGGTCTCGGTCTCTCCTTGTGCCGGCAAATTGCCGAGGCGCATCAAGCCAGAGTTGAGCTGCAATCTGTTCTTGGTGAAGGGACAAGCATCCGCATCTTTTTACAACTCCATAACAACTGTCCTCCTACTCCATAACATCTTGGGATTAAGGTATAGACAGATTCAACATCTTTGATCCCAATGGAGGTAATACAATTGAGCAAGAACAAACTGTCTGCTACGTTAGCTGTTATCCTATTTTCAGGAGCTGTGCTCACTGTCAGCGCGACTCTCGTCCCCAGCTTTGTGAACTCCGCAGTCGTCGCCAAGAACAGCCCGGAAATTCAGGGTAGTGCCCAGCTGGCTTTAACCGGAAGCACCGTCCCTGTGCTGAAAGTGGAGGCACCGGCGCCGGTGTCCACTGTGAAAGAAGACCTGCTTAAGCAGATGACTGAGGCGCAAATCCAGCAGATCTATGACTTCATAGACAAGCCGGGCGATCCTCATAATTCAGGCCGGGAAATGACCGATTCAGAAGTGAACCGCAGACTGGTTCTGGATGACCAGTATGTGTATGATGGGCTCCGCCCCAAACAGCAGCTGCCGTTAAAGCCGGGACAAGCAGAAGTGTATCTGGATTTGGAGACCAATACGTACACATACCCGGAGCGGAGTTTGACCGATGAAGAGCTGCTGCAGCTGATTGACTGGTCCTACCGGCTCAATTACATCTTGTCCAAACGGAATGTGACTGCGCCCCCCCTGCCGCAGGAATTCAGCAAGGCTGAAGCGCAGGCGCTGGCGGCTGAAAGTGTGCGCAAGCTGTTTGATGCCGATATTTCCAAGCTGCAAACGACAGTTATTCTAGATGAACTAAGACTGGACAAACATCCAACCTGGAGCGTTCATTGGTCTCCTTATAAGTCGCAAACCCTGCGGGGGCAAGGCAAGGAATTTTGGCAATATCACGTAATAATTGATGCGAAAACCGGGGTCGTGCTAGATACGACAGCAATTAATTTGGCGCTGAAAAGAACTCCCATCGACAAAGCGGCCGCCAGTGCCATTCAAAAGGATGCCAGCTGGATTCACAAAGCTACCCAGGTCGTTAAGGACAAGCAGGGAGAAACAAGAACCATTGTCAAAGCTTATCTGACCGATACCGAGGTTAACAACAAACGCGGGATGGTGGCAGTGAAACTGTTGTTGGAAGACGGAAGCAGCTATACAGCGGAATTCCGCTATCCGAATCAGGCCCTGCGCTGCCTTATCTATGACACTGCCGACAAGGCCAATTAAGCAGAAACCGTTTCAAAAAAACGAGTACAAAGTTTCAAATAACGAGAAAACAAACTTTTCAGCCCTTTCGTTTCCCTGCAGGAAGCCGGAAGGGCATTATTCGTTCCGGGTGTCAGAAGAAAATAGAGTTTTATATAGATTGAACTAAAGTAAAACATGAAACCATTTCTAAACCTAATCGTAGCATAGTGTAAATAAATTGCATTGAGGTGAAGTATGAAAGCTTTTGATTACTTAAGAAGAGCCTATTATAGGCTTAGTTATTATTATCAGAAATTTCAATTGATTGTAATGTCTTTTGTAGTTGTTGGAATAGTTGATTATTTTTTTATTTACGAGATTTTTGTTTCATTATCAGCATTATTTCCTGTTTTTATTTTAGAAATTGCTCCAGTCATTATTATCATTTTATCAATATTTATTATTCGAGGAATCGTTAAATTTATAAAGAAGATGAAAGAAAACAAACACTTACTATTTTTATTCTAACTAGAAATTATAGTTCAAACGCCAGATGAAGCTGGATTTGAAAAATTAGCACGGTTATACATAGATATAGAGGGCTTTGACACGTTTTTAGAATTGATAAAGGAAATACAGTTAATTAAAGAAAATAACGATTGGTCTTACTTTGAAAGGATAGCTACAAATTTTGAGATAAAAGGATTAGCTACTGTTAAACTAAAAGAGATGGCTGAAGTAACAATAAAGGTATCTATGGGTATGACTGGTTGAGTTAGCCGCGAACGATAGTTCAGTGAACTACGAGCAGCGACGTAACCGATCGGCTCATTGATGATTTGATCGTTGAACTAACGTAGAAATTATACCATCATAATTCCAAGAACAGGCTGCCGCGGATCCATACGGCAGCCTTTGCTAACTATTGAACAGAAGATAGGGTTCCAATATGGTGGTATTATAGTATTGGCAAAAACTAAAAATAGAAATTCAAAATGGAGCGATCTTAATGTTGATCCAATCATTTGAAGACGAAACACTTGAGCGAACCTTGTCCATATTTGTCGATGATATTCGAGCCATTCTTAATAGAAAGTTGCGAAGCATTTACCTTTACGGTTCGGCCACTCACAATGATTTATCCCCGGGGTACGGAGATTTGGATTTTCTCGTTGTAATCGGTGAGGACCTTAGCCAAAATGAAATCGAACTATTAAACAAACAAAGATCCATTTATAGATCATCCCTTCTTAGAAGATCTGTCGATAGACAGATCCCCAACCTCTACACCGATATGCTTGAGGGTGCCTTTCTTACGATTAGTATGCTAAGTGGGGAGAAGGGCAGCGGCTTGTGGTGGGGAACAAAGCGTGAATCCGTCTGGACGGAAAATCAATTAGACCTGTTCACCCTGTACACGATCAAGGAGCAGAGTATCTTGTTGTATGGTAAGTCCCATCTAGACAATGTGCCATCGTACTCGAGGGAAGAGTTCATTAGCTTTTTTAAAGAATATGCCAAGAGCATGCGGATGTTTGGCAAGGGAAATAGCCTACATTCCGTTGACTGGCTCCTGTTAGCTTCCAAATTTATAGCTTGGTGGCAGGAAGGTGTCATCCTGTCTAAAAGCCAAGCAGCAGATTGGGGGCTTTTACATCTTAGTGGCGGATGGAAAGAGAATTTGAAGCGATGCAAGAAGCTAAGGAAGGATCCATCCATGGTAACATGTCTAGAGTATTCCGAATGGCTGAGTAATTTGGAGCCAGCCATTATAGAAGCATCACATGATCTGGACAGAGCTCTCGAAACAACTAAGGGGGGGTTATCGGAATAGTTGCTCATCTGACGGGTGTCTACAGCGAAGAAGCTGCAACGTTGGGGGAGCTTACTGAAGTAAAGGGCAGTCTTGTTGAAGAAGGTATACCATTGTAATATAGTATTTTAACAAAACAATGAGATATTGGAGGTCATTATGGAATTCAAAACTGCAAATGTAAACCATCTTCCTGCAATTGTCCGTTTATTAGCGGATGATGAATTGGGGGCTACCCGTGAGCGTTTTGAACACCCACTGCCAAAAGCATACATTGATGCTTTTGCAAAGATTGAACAGCAGATTGGTAATTCCATAATCGTTGCTTTGGATAACAACGAAGTTATTGGTTGTCTTCAGCTTACAATTATTCCTGGGATTGCAAGATTAGGAACGACACGTGCTCAAATTGAGGGTGTTCGTATTGACAGTGATTATCGTGGCACAGGAGTTGGAGAGTCCTTATTTCGTTATGCTATTAATGAGGCTAGAGCAATGGGTTGCGGGATGATTCAACTGACAACTGACAAAAAACGTAAAGATGCCCATCGGTTCTATGAACGACTTGGATTTGTTGCTAGTCATGATGGTATGAAACTTTTACTAAGTAATTAGTCATTGAACTATCGGGAAACGATAACTCAAAAAGACATGAGGGCATATAACGGTGATTCATCGTTTTAGTTATAATCTTGCCTATGCAATTACGTTTATGGTTTCCATGGTGCCCTTATTTATTTTGTCGCATTATTATATGAAATATATCGATCAAGGTGCATTAATACTAGCTCGAAAAGTTGAAAAAAAGATGACCGCATGACCAATAAAAGCGTAGTGTTGAAACCAGAAACTCTGCGCTTTTTTTGTGCAAATTACCTAATTATGTATGGTTTATGGAGAGTTAATGAACATCAATTAATAGATAAAATGGGGGCAAATATGGATAAGGTATTACATAAGATAGCCAATTTGATTAGCGGTGAGGTTAAAAGAGTCACTATTGGGATTTCGGGTCATGGTGCATCTGGAAAGACAACGTTTGCCCATAATTTTTTAAAGCTTCTGGGACATGATGATGTGAATTATATTAATACTGACCCCTATATTATCAGCTCTCATCTTAGGAAATACACTTTTATCGACTATGAATATAACAATGAACATCATCATGATAAAATGACTGCTTGTCACCCTGCTGCTCATAATATATTCGCTTTAGAAAGAGACATTCGTATGATGAGAGATGGTCTGGATTTTTATACAATAGGCACGAATTATACAAAGAGTACGTTAATATCTTCACGAAACAAAATAAATATTGTGGAAGGCATGAGTGTTGCCTTTACAGACCCAAATTTGTATGACCTGAAAGTTTACTTATATACGGATGGAGAAACCGAGTTGATGAGAAGGAGTATACGTGATGTTTCTGAAAGAGGAACAGATACTAATTATTTAAGAAAATCTCATGAAGAGCGTAGAATTCAATATGATTTATTTATGCATCCGTATCATCAAAAATTTGATATAGTTTTAAAAAACTCCAATGAAGAGTATATTCTTGAAAAAAGCTGTTTTAATTAAAATGGTGAAATAAAGACAAATCGGAAATTGAGATTATAAGGTGTTACGAGTTCTGAAAAAACATCATGGAGAGAAGCTTGTTCAATCCATCGATGAAGCGCTCTCCGGAAATTTGCTGCTTACTGGTAAAGTGGCAAAAAAGCTTGCTCTCACGATCCGCAATAAGAACAGGGGGTTTGAAAAAGCAGGTAAGGAACTTGAGCTAACGCAAAAAGAACTTGACCTTGCAAGGCTGCTTATTGAAGGATACAACTCAAAGGAAATTGCCGAAAAATTATTTTTGACTCAGGGAACGGTAAAGAACTATTTAAGTGACATTTATTCCAAGATCGGTACCAATGACCGGGCTAAAGCAGTTTTGTTATTAAAAAGATATTTATCAACATGAGAGAGTAGTGTCAGGAACTGGATTAGTGACTCTGCTTTGAATACAGGTTAAAAATTCTGACCAGGTGGCTTTATCCTGGTCAGTTTTTTCATTTTCAAGCTTCTTCAATTTGATCTGCAGTTCCTTATCTAGTTAGAGCGGTGATTTTCAATAGGCACCGTAAAGTTTAATTTTAAAATAATTTCACGTTGACATTTAGGCCTCTTCCGTGGTTTTATTATGTAGACCGATTGTTATAAAAGTAAAAGGAAGTGTAGCGCTTGTCGAACAAGCACAATGCACGGGAGGCGATTGTGGACACCGCTTCAAGGTTGTTTTTTACCCAAGGTTACCATGCTACCGGGCTAAGTCAGATCATCAAAGACAGTGAATCACCGAAGGGATCGCTATATTATTATTTTCCCCGTGGGAAAGAGGAGCTGGCCTTGACCTGCATTAACCGGACCAGTGAGATCGTCGCTAAGCAGCTGCGTCATTATGTGGAAAATGGCAAAAGTGCGGCAATCGCGATTCAGGATTTCATTCTGGGAATGGCTGCTGATGCTGAGAACTCAACCTTTAAAGGCGTTGTTCCATTCAGCTTCTGGTTGTCTGTAGAAACCTCCTGCGTCAGCGAGGAGCTGCGGACGGCATGCCAAGCCGTATTCAACGACTGGCAGGACGTTGTCATGCAACAGCTGCTTGCTGAAGGCACAGATCAACAAATGGCAGCCGATAAGGCTTCCGTTGTAATCTCTTTGTTTGAAGGGGCACTGCTCCAGACATTGACGTACCGCAATACACAGCCGCTGCTTGCAGCTGCTAGAGCTATACCTGCCATACTGGATTGACAAGAAAGAATATAGAGAGAAAACTATACATTTTCAGGAGGATACAAGAGTGGAAGCAACGATGCAAGGAAAGAAGCAAACCCCAGAAAGAAAGTTCAAGACAATTCCGATCCTCGTCTCCTTATTGCTCGCCGGATTTATCGGCATGTTCAGTGAGACTGCGTTGAACGTGGCATTGACGGATTTAATGCAGGTTCTGAATATCACACCTACAACGGCCCAATGGCTGACAACAGCTTACTTGCTGACACTCGGAATTCTCGTTCCGATCTCAGGCCTGCTGCTGCAATGGTTCACAACAAGACAGTTGTTTATCGCTGCGGTAAGTTTCTCAATTCTGGGAACCTTCCTGGCTGCCATTTCGCCAAGTTTTGAGTTTCTGCTCACGGCACGCGTCGTTCAAGCGATGGGAACTGCACTGCTCCTACCGCTGATGTTCAATACGATTCTGCTCATCATCCCTGCCGAGAAAAGAGGGGGCGCGATGGGACTGATTGGACTCGTGATCATGGTTGCTCCTGCAATCGGCCCAACCATTGCCGGACTATTGATTGAGAGCTTAAGCTGGCACTGGATTTTCTGGCTGTCGCTGCCGTTCCTGGTAGCTGCACTGATCTTCGGAATTCTGTTTATGCAGAACGTTTCTGAAGTGACGAAGCCGAAAATTGATGCCCTTTCCATTCTGCTGTCTTCGTTAGGTTTTGGAGGTATTGTCTACGGATTCAGCAGTGCTGGTGAAGAAGCGGGCTGGGGAAGCCCGAAAGTAATTATTGCCATTGCTATCGGTGTAGTAGCACTCGTACTGTTCGCTGTTCGCCAATTAACGATGAAGCAGCCGATGATTAATCTGCGTGCATTCAAATATCCTATGTTTACAGTCGGCGTGCTTATGGTCTTCATCTGTATGATGGTTATCCTTTCATCCATGCTGATTCTTCCGATGTATCTGCAGCAAGGCCAAGGTTATACTGCCTTTAAAGCAGGTCTGCTCCTGCTTCCAGGCGGAATTATCAATGGTCTGATGTCGCCGATTATGGGACGCTTGTTCGATAAATATGGACCTAAATGGCTCGTGATTCCAGGGTTGGTCATTGTAGCGGTATCCCTGTGGTTCTTCTCCAGCATCACTCCAACATCCACTGTTGTGTTCGTTATCGTGCTTCATAGTGCGCTGATGATCGGGATTTCGATGATTATGATGCCTGCCCAGACGAACGGGATTAACCAGCTGCCGCTGCAATATTATCCCGATGGAACTGCCATTATGAATACACTGCAGCAGGTAGCCGGTGCAATCGGTACTGCCTTGGCAGTCAGCATCATGACCGCTGGCTCGAAGAGCTTCATGAAGACCGTAACTAATCCAGCCGATCCTATCAATATTGTTCCGGCATTTACACATGGGGTCCAGAACGCCTTTATCTTCGGAATGATTATGGCTATTGTTGGACTGGTTGTCGCCTTCTTCCTGAAACGTGTCATTGTACAGCACAAAGCACAAGGCATGATGCACTAATAAGAACATTTGCAGTTTTAGAAGCACATCCGCAATGCGGGTGTGCTTTTTCCATATACTGGACGGTGTTTGTGAAATAATGTATAGTATACATAGAATAACGATGTATTAAGAAGCGGTGTTCAGACTTTGGCCTAATTGAATCCTGAAGGGAGTGTTAACAAAATGAAAGTCAGTAAAGAAATGCTGAAGGGCAGCACAGGGACGTTGATTCTAACGCTGCTGCTGGACAAGCCGCAGTACGGATATGAGCTGATCAAGGAGCTGGAGCAACGTTCCGAAGGTGTGTTTTCCTTAAAAGAAGGCACACTGTATCCCATTCTCCATGCGATGGAAAGTGAGCGCTGGGTAGAGTCTTACTGGGTAGAGGTTGAGGGGCGGAAGCGCAAATATTACCGGATATTGAAGGAAGGCGCGGAGAAGCTGAAGGAGAAACAGTCCGAGTGGCGTTTATTTAAAAAAGCGGTGGATACTGTACTTGGGGAGGGTGGAGTATAGTGGAGTCGAAAAGTGGGCTGGAGCAGTATTTGGACAACGTATGCGGTGAAGTCAAAGCCAAGAAAATGCATGCCGAGATCCACAGCGAGCTTAGCAGCCATTTGGAGGATCTGATGATTGAGCAGGAAAGTCTTGGTGCATCCCAAGCAGAAGCAGAAGTTTTGGCGATTGCGCAAATGGGTGATCCGAAAGCTGTGGGAAAGGATCTGCATCATATTCATAAACCAAGGACTCCATGGGGTTTGCTGGGAGCTCTGCTGTTGTTCTCTGCGATTGGATTGCTGGGGATGAGCTCATTGGAAGCAAGCTTTATGAACAACCCGAGAGTTCCTTCAAGCTTTCTGCCGAAGCAATTTAGCTTTATGTTGATCGGGATTGCTTTAATGGCTGCCTGCTATTTCATCAATTTTCGCAGGCTTCAAAAGCTGTCCTGGCTGCTGTACATCTTTTCAATAGCAGGGATAATCGCAAGTTTGAAATGGGGCCTCTATGCGAACGGGAGCCGGACTTATTTTTTGGCTTTTGGGGGAATCGTGATCAACCTGGTCTCCTATAGTCCATATATTGTGCTGGTTGCGCTGGCAGGCATCTTCTCAAAATTTAAAGCGGATGGCAAGCTGGGAACTAAGCGGAATTTGCTCCCGGAGTTATTTATTCTCCTTGGACCGGCGGCGGCCTACATCATTGCTGGCCCCATACCTGTGTTGTTGCTGTATTTGGTCTGTTCTCTGATATTGTATACCTGGCTTTCCGGGGCCTGGTTGCGTTCGACGTTGATCGGTGGTTTTTTTCTAGCAGCGGGCCTCCGGTATGCGTGGAATAATCAACAGATGAGAGACCGGATCCTGGGTGCAATCAATTACAATATCAATCCGGAGTCCAGTGGATTTGTCTATAAGACCCTGAATGAGGTCATTGCATCAGCAGGCTGGAGCGGACATGGCTTCGGTGCTGAATTTGAAAGGCTGTCCTATGCCTATTCTGATATGCTGCCTGCTTATCTGATTTACTGTTTCGGATGGGGCGGCGGGTTGGTGCTGCTCGGTGTTGTTCTTTGGTTTATGTTTAAGCTCTTCTTTTCAGTTCATGCAGTGAAAGATGATTATGGCAAGAGTGTTATTATCGCCTTGTCACTCATACTTGCAATGGGACTGTTCTACGGTCTGCTGGTGTTAAGCGGCAAAATGATTCTGACCTATCTTCCATTTCCTTTCATGAGCTATGGGGGCCATGTTATCATTGAGTATGCGGCGCTTGGACTGCTTATGGGCATCTACCGGCGCAAGGATCTCACACCTGCTGAACATGAATCACGTACTATAAGGGGGGCATTATGACACAGCAGAGCCAATTCGGTTCACATTGGAATAGAAAGATCCTGCTCAGCTTATCCATTCTTCTGGGTACGGCGGAAGGATACTCAGCATTCGTAGCTCAGCCTGCTTACGCCGCTGGTACACAGCAATCCGCAGCCGTGTACAAACAGTTCCAGACATATGTACAGCAGTCATCCACACTCGCTAAGGCGCGCAGCTATCTCATCAATCATATTGACGAAGCCGGGCTCTGGTATGCTACCCAAATGACTTTGCAGTTAGAAAATGCGCAGAAGGCCGAGTTGCCGAAATATACGGAAAAATTGGATCCGGAAGCGGTCCGTCAGGCGATTGACGCAGCGGTTCGGAAAAACGGACTTACCTATACCTCCTTGCTAAACAACATTAAAGATTCCAAGATACGTGCAGTACTAATTGAAGGACGAGATAAAGGGTATAAAATCAGAACCAGTGAAGGCATGTACTATCCGGTAATGAATTATGAAAGCTATAAGGCATTCAAACCTCATATTAAGACTGATATAGGAACATATATAGATATGATGGCAGCAGAATCGAACAAGCCTAGTCTCAAGGAAGGTTCAATCATAATTAGCTGGAATGAGCTTTTGGCCAGAACACTTGCAATGGAAGATTTCGTTAACCGGTATCCGCTCTCTGACAGGCTTGAAGCGGTCAAGCTTGCACTGTGGAGTAAAAAAGTAAATCTGTTCATTGGCTCCGGCAATACACCAGCGTATGATTATATGGAGGAAGGTGCTCCGGTTATTATTAACTCTGAGCTCCGGCAAGCTTATGAAGCTGCAATACTGACCGGCAATGGAGACAGCGAACTTCTCAGGGCCTTAGAGGAGCTGCTTGCACTGCTGGACCGCAATAACAATGAGTTTACTCCTGATGTTCAAAAGTTTATTAATACGTACTTGGACCCGAACTAGAGGAAGGAAGGAGCTTTATCTTAATATGAAGCAGCAAAGGACAGGCAAAAGGCTGACGGCGATCATGCTCTTGCTGATCTTGGGGATGACCTCAGGCAACTCCGAAAGCTCTGCAATAGCGGCAGGTGAAGGACAGAAGGCAGGCGCATCAGCACAGCAAGTTAGCACCCAGAAGAAGAATAACCTGCCCAATGGTTTTGTTTATCTGGATGAGATCATTCCAACCGCACAATATGAAATTCGTTATTATAGCGCTAATAATTTTACCGGTACACGGGTTGACGGGTACAAAGCTCCTCTGGCGATCTTCTCAAAAACGGCGGCGACGGCATTGAAGAAGGTTAGTGACGATTTGGAGCGAAAAGGATACATTCTTAGAATATATGATGCTTACCGCCCGCAAAAAGCAGTTAATCATTTTGTCCGCTGGTCGCAGGATGCCGGAGACATTAAGATGAAGCTGCAGTATTATCCTAAGCTGGACAAACAGAATCTGTTCAAGCTTGGTTTTATCGCCAAAAAGTCGGGACATTCCAGAGGCAGCACGATTGATTTGTCTCTCGCCGACAAAAAAACGGGTGCCCTGGTCGATATGGGCAGCCCGTATGATTTTTTCGGCGAGATCTCCTATTATAATACTTCACTGGTCAGCGCCAAGCAGCATGCCAACCGCAAGCTTTTGAAAGATGCTATGGCGAAGCATGGGTTTAAGCCGTACAGTAAAGAGTGGTGGCATTTTACGCTGATTAAAGAGCCTTTTCCGAAACAGTACTTTACTTTTAATGTAGAATAACAAGCAGTTGCACGTACCATAAGAAGGGGCTCTCCCAAGTAGTTATTTCATGGGACAGCCCCTTCTTGGATACTCAAGCGGGTGAACACATTCACAGTCAGACGGCATTCATCCGTAGTTTGCTTTCAGCTCAAGGTAAATACGGCCAGCACGGGGCACTACGATCAGTTCGGCGGGCGCAAGCTACAAAACGGGATGGTTCACGAAAAATCCGAAAATGCTACGCAAAGCCTCAAAAGCCATGACTGTTTCACAAATCCGCCCTGCGTTTTCTCGGCATTCGGTTCATGTTGGCGTTCAGCGGCATTTTTCCCAGCAGTTCGGAGGCGACGATCCCCAGCAGCACAAGCGCTGCCCCGGTATAGCCTTGCATGGACAACTGTTCCCCGGCAAACCAGTAGCCGAAAAAGGCAGCAAACACAGGCTCAAGGGAGAAGATCAGGCCGGTGCGTGTCGGGGTAGTGTATTTCTGGGCTACCGGCTGTAAGATAAAGCCGCAGGCGCTGCAGAGAATGCCAAGCGCAAGAATGGCAATCCAGCCTGGCATGGAAGACGGCAATGACGGTGTCTCGAAGATAGCAGACAGCACAAGGGCGTACCCACCGGCAAAACCCAACTGCAAAATGCCGATATTCAAAGAGTCGCAGGTTTTTACCGCTTTGCCGGTGACAAGGATCTGCACAGCATAAAATACTGCTGACAGGATGCACAGCAGGTCACCCGGCTGCACATGCAGCGAGGAATTTAAGGTCAGGAGCCCGATCCCCGAAATGGCCAGCACAGCGCCAAAAATCTGCGGGGGAGCGACTCTTTTTCTGAAAACAAGCACATCGATCAGTGGGACAAAAATAACGGTCAAAGCGACCAGGAATCCGGCATTGGAGGTTGTAGTCGTCTTCAGTCCGAAGGTGATGCAGGTGAATACGCCCAGCAGCAGGAATCCGAGCAGTGCTCCATATTTCAAGGTTCTAAGGTCTATTCTGCGTAGACGCTTGTGAAACAAAATGGCTGCCAGCACAAAAGCAAGGCCGAAACGCAGTGCAATCAGATTAAATTCCCCCAGTGTATCCAGTCCCATCTTCATGAAGATGTAGGAGGAACCCCAGAACATCGTTACTACAATGAGCATTAGCTCAGCCTTAAGCGGCTTCATCTCGTCATCATCCTTCTTTACGTCAAGTGATTATAGTATAATATGGGATATTACATAAGGTAACTGAATGTTTATCATAGGAAGCATGAGGAAAATTCATGTAAGTTAAGAAGGGGGCCGGAGTCCTTGAGCATCACTAAATATGAGGTGTTTCTGAAGGTTGTGGAGCTGGGCAGCCTGACCAAAGCCGCTGATGTTCTGGGCTTTACCCAGTCCGGGATCAGTCATACCATCAGCAGCCTGGAGATGGAATTCGGCTTTTCACTGCTGGTAAGAAACCGCTCGGGTGTCAAATTAACGGTCAACGGTGAGCAGGTGGTGCAGCCTATCCGTGAGATTCTGAAATGGAATGAGCAGTTAAAGCAACAGGTTGCCGACATTCACGGGCTGGAAACGGGAACGATTACGATTGGCACGTTTACCAGTGTGTCAGTGCATTGGCTGCCGGGGATGATTAAGGAGTTCCGCAAGGAATACCCTTATATTGAATTCAAGCTGATGGAGGGCGGCTATCTGGAGATTGAGCAGTGGATTGAAGCTGGAGTCGTCGACTGCGGTTTTATTTCACTCCCCACCCGGGATAAATTTGAGGTGTTTCCCCTGAAACAGGACCGGATGCTGGCCATCCTCTCCCAAGAACATCCCTTGAGCAAAGCACCATATATGCCGCTTGCGCAAATGGCCTATGAGGATTTTATTATCCAGAAGGCCGGATCAGATTATGATGCCAGGCGTGTATTTGAGCGGGCGGGAATCCAGCCGAATATCAAATTCACAGCCGGAGATGATTATGCCATCATTGCAATGGTGGAAAATGGTCTCGGCATCAGTGTTCTCCCTGAAATGGTCATCTCGCGCCAGAATCATAATGTAGCTATGCTGGAGCTGGAGGAGCGCAGTTTTCGTTCGCTTGGTATTGCCGTTCATTCTATGAAGTATGCATCACCGGCAACCCGGCGTTTTTTGAAGCATGTACAGGTTTGGTTGAAAGATTATTCGGAGTAACACAATTGGCTGGAGGTTGAAATGGAAGCAAACTTTGATAGACTGCGCACGCAAGCAATGAACATTGTCGCAATTCCCCAGCATTACCGTTTGGTGATGGAAGACAGCACGCCAACGCGGGATGCGGTCAATCGCTCTTTTATCTGGGAAGACCCGGAGAACAAGGAATGGACTCTTGAGATCTCTCTGGATTTGACTACCGGTTGTCTGGTGGACATGCATGTGGATATGGAACCTAATGAGGAAACCAATGACCGGGCAGATCCCAAGGGCATGGGGGAGGAAGCGAGAAAAATCGCAGATGGCTTTGTGGGCAAGCATGCGCCGGACGCGGCTGGTTTGACTTGGATTCATACGGATGACAGCAGAAGACGAATTACGTACAGAGAAGAAGCCGGTGGCCTGCCTCTCCCGGACACAGGTTGTGAGGTGACGCTGGATCAAGGGCTGGGCATTATCCGTTACCGTCATCATCCAAAATCAGCTCCAACACCGGAATGGCCTGCCGTCCTCGTTAACGAAGGTGCAGTAAAAGAACAATTGCTGTGTCACACTCATATGGAGCTGCAAATCACAGCATTATCTCCTTCCATCTACGATGTGCCCGGTACAGAAGATGAGTATCGGATGGTATATAATCCGGCTCCGCTTATGCGATTTATTGATGCTGTAAGCGGAAGGGACTGCTTCGGACCTGAACATTACGCTTTGCCATCAATTCATTCGCTCAAAGTCGATGAAGGGCCGGCAGAAGCAAAAGCGGGTGCAAACCGCAGCATTGCCGGCTGGGAGCAGCTGCTTGGCATAAATCCGGAGCTATACGAGCTTGAGAAGTCTTCAGACGATGGCGAACGGATCATGCTGCAGTACAGGCATATAGATGACCTGGAAGATGAACCTGAGCAAGCAGCACTCTCTGTAGACGGATATATGAAGTATAGGTGGGGAGACAAGCTCAGGAATCTGGAATCTCCGTTTAAGCTGCAGATCGAAAAGACGACAGGAACCTTGCTACGCTTTCATCGGGATGACCCGGGGAAGGAGCAGATGCTTTCTCCCCTGAACCGGCAGCAATGCTGGGTTAAAGCGGAAGGGTTCCTGCGTGAGGTGTTCCCGGACTATGCTTCCTATCTGCGGCTGGAAGTTGATAAGGATGACCTGGAGGATGAACCCCGCAGCCGTGAGTTTTTCTTTTTGCCTGTCTACATGGGGGACATCCCGGTTAACGGAGAGCGGGTAACGATTAGTATCAGCACAGCAACCGGGAATACTTGCCTTTTTTCCGGCGTTTCTTACGAGATGCTCCAACAGCTGGCTGAGCACAGGCTTGCCCCGCTTCTAACACCCGAGGTAGCCTTAGAAATCTATAAGCGATATATGGATGTCAAGCTTAAATGGATTAAGGATTCTAATGCGCAGCGGCCGGTATACCGGCTGATTTACGAACTTGTTACTATTTCACGTTCTGAACCTCCTCGTGAATTCGTCAACCGTAAATTGCGATACATTGATGCCCGAAGCGGCGAACCGATTTGGGGGAAGTACTAAAGGGCGAAAGAAATTCCAGGTTGACGAATGTGAAATGGCATGAAAGAATGTACGCGTGTACATTAAGCGGTTACAAAGATATTAGTCACGGAACTCGCCGTTCGTGCTTCATCGAAGAAAAGTGAACCAAAGGAGGAAGAAGATGAAACAGCTTCGTATCGGAATGATCGGCTACAAGTTTATGGGTAAAGCCCACAGCAATGCCTACCGCAGCCTTCCTATGTTTTTTCCGCAGGCACTGAAACCGGAGATGTCTGTCATATGCGGGAGGAATACCGCTGCGGTGCAAGAAGCAGCTTTACAGCTTGGCTGGTCTGATAGTGTGACCGACTGGAAAGAGCTCATCTCCCGGGAGGATATTGACCTCATTGATATCAACGCGCCTAGCAATGCCCATAAGGAAATTGCTCTGGCGGCAGCCAAAGCAGGCAAGCATATTTTCTGCGAAAAGCCGCTGGCGCTGAATCTTGCGGATTCCCGTGAGATGCTGGAGGCTGCGACGGATGCGGGCATCATTCATATGGTCGGCTTCAATTACCGGTTCTCACCGGCAGTCAGGCTGGCTAAGCGGCTGATAGAGAGCGGAAGGCTCGGTAAGATCTATCATTTCCGTGCCTGGTTTCTGCAGGACTGGATTATCGATCCGGATTTCCCGCTGGTGTGGAGACTGCAGAAGGATATTGCCGGTTCCGGCTCGCATGGCGATCTTGGAGCACACTTAATTGATCTTGCCCATTTTCTGGTCGGAGATGTGCAGGAAGTAATCGGAATGAGCGAGACCTTTATCAAAGAGCGTCCGCTAGCCGCTGAGATGACTGGCCTAAGTGCAAAGGCAAGCAAAGATGCCCCCAGAGGAGAAGTGACCGTTGACGATGCGACACTGTTTCTGGCCCGGTTTGTAAGTGGTGCTTTGGGCAGCTTTGAAGCTACTCGTTTTGCTGCGGGTCACCGCTCGACCAATTCTTTTGAGATTAACGGCAGTCTGGGCAGTGTGAAATTCGATTTCGAACGGATGAATGAGCTGGAGGTGTACCTGACCTCGGACGACGAGGATGTACAGGGCTTCCGGCGTGTGCTTGCCACCGATCCGGCCCATGATTACGCCGAAGCCTGGTGGCCGCCGGGCCATACCATCGGATTCGAGCATACGTTTATCCACGAGATGCTGGAGCTCTCCACCGCCATTGCGGAAGGACGCCAGCCGGAGCCAAACTTCCATGACGGAGTAAAATGTCAGGCTGTTCTGGAAGCTGTTGAACGCTCCATTGAACAGAGACGCTGGGTGGAGATATCCGAAATGTAAATATCAATAAATCATAATTATAGATGAAGGAAAGCTAAATATGATCTTCCTGCCCATGAAACAGCACCGTTCGCTTCCCAGGAACAGTGCTGTTTTACGTGTTATGGCGGAGTACAGAACTATTTGCGCGCCCCGGAAGGAGTAATCCCTTTGTATTGCTTGTAGAGTTTGGTGAAATAATTAGGGTTGTCGCAGCCCACCTTGCCGGCAATTTCCGTCACGGTCAAATCCGACTCCAGCAGCAGACGTTCAGCTTCATGTATCCGGCTTAAGTTCACATAGTCGATAAAGGTGCGTCCGGTCAGCTTTTTGAAGGTTTTGCAGAAATGATAAGGATTCAGATTGACAAACTTTGCAGCCCATTCAATAGTGATCTTCTCATCAAAATGAGCTTCCAGATACTCCAGCAGCGGTTTAAATCGTTCGCGGTTAATGGAATGGCGCTCGCTCTGATGCCTCTCTGACAATTGCTGCGGCGGAAAGCTGCGCGACAGCAGGGTGAAGAATAAATGTAATTGGTTCTTCACAACCAGTTGAAAAGCAGGGCCTTTACTGCGCACTTCGGCAATGATGGCTTGCAGCAGGGGATAATAACAGGAGCAAGCCGGGTTCAGATCGGCGGGTTTGACCGGAAACTGAAACCGGTTATTCAGATAGGGGGCTACGAATTGCTCATGCTGGGAGTCCTGGTTTCTGTCTTTGAACAGGGAAGCATGGAACACGATGGATACGTAAGCAATATCTCCGCTGTATAAACTGTAACCGACGTGTAAACCGCCTGAAGGAACAATAATCACATCACCCGGTCCGACTTCATAAGGTTTGCTGTCTACATGAAAGATCGCATGGCCTTCCTGCATCACAATGATTTCGAAATGCTCATGCCAATGCAAGAAAAGGATATTCTGTTCCACTTTAGCCTCCCGGCACTCATTAAAAAAAAGGCGGAACGGATAGGTTTTCTCTTCGAGCTGCGGGTATTCCTTAAGCTCCTTCGGATAAGTCATGACTTCTTTCAACTCCCCCAATATTGAGCTATATTAACACAAGATAAGACGAGAACTCACACCAAATGAGCTATATACTTGATTTGCTGAACTTACTATAAACCAATATTGGAGTGGTACACAAGATGGAAGATACAATGAGAATCGGAACACTGGTTGGTGGGGGAGATGCTGTAAGAGTGATTCCTCAAATAATTGGACACGGATTTGAATCCTTCAGTCTTACCTTTTGGCAGACCACCGGAGAGACGAATCTGACAGAAACTGCGGCGCGTGTGCGGGAACTGGCTGCAGAGCATGATTTTGTCATCTCCTCAGTCGGCATATTCGGCAACCCGCTAACCGGTGCCGGCGATAATGCGGATACCCTGGCCAGCTGGGAACGTTTGATTGATCATGCCCATCTCTTCGGCACCGATATGGTATCTGGTTTCACAGGACGTCTGACAGGACAGTCAATAGATGAATCAATACCTAAATTCATACAGGTGTTCGGGGAACTTTCCAAGAGAGCGGCTGACCGGGGGGTGCGAATTGCATTTGAGAACTGCTCGATGGGCGGCAATTGGGACTCCGGAGACTGGAATATTGCGCATAATCCTACAGCCTGGGAAAAGATGTTCAACGCGGTTCCGGCAGATAACCTCGGTTTGGAGTGGGAGCCCTGCCACCAGATGGTCGCGCTGATTGATCCGCTCCCGCAGCTGCGCAAGTGGACGGATAAAATATTCCATGTCCATGGGAAGGATGCTACAATCGCCTGGGACATTGTCAAGGAATACGGCATTCATGGTCCGAAGCCTTATGTATGGCACCGGACCCCGGGTTTTGGAGACACGAACTGGGCTGATGTGATCACGGTTTTGCGCCAAGCCGGTTACAAAGGTACCATCGACATTGAAGGCTGGCATGACCCGGTATATCGTGATGAGCTGGAGATGACCGGACAAGTTCATGCCCTGAACTATTTGAAACACTGCCGCGGAGGCAGCTTTATACCCAATCCGGTCTAATACAGAAAGCGGGGAATTACCAATGACAGCAAAATACCGTGTAGCGATTGCCGGTTGCGGAGGAATGGCCAATGAATGGATCAGCTACGCGTTGAAACGCCCGGAGGTCGAAATCGTTGCCCTTGTAGATATCCGGCTGGAGTCGGCCCAGGCTATGGCCGGGAAATACGGACTTTCCACTCCGGCCTTTACGGAGATACGGCAGGCAATTATAGAAACGGGTGCCAACCTTGTGTTTGACGTCACAGTTCCGTCCAGTCATTATTCTGTCGCCAGTACATCACTTGAACTGGAATGTGACGTGTTCAGCGAGAAGCCGTTGGCTGAAACGATGGAGGAGTGCAATGAGATTGTTGCGTTGTCGGAACGCACCGGACGAACACATGCTGTCATGCAGAACCGCAGGTACGATCCGCGCATCCGCTCGCTGCGCGGGCTTGTCGATGCAGGTACGGTCGGACGGACGGGTTATATCGGAGCGAGTTTCTTCCTCGCCCCCCATTTTGGCGGTTTCCGCGAGGTGATGAGCAGTCCGCTCCTGCTGGACATGGCCATCCATACCTTCGATCAGGCCCGTTTTATCAGCGGAGCTGATCCGGTTACAGTGTACTGCCAGGAATTTAATCCACCCGGCTCATGGTATGAAGGCCAGGCTGCCGCTATTTGCATCTTCGAAATGTCGGATGGCTCTGTATTTTGCTACCAAGGGTCCTGGTGTGCGGAAGGTGCACCCACCTCTTGGGAAGCGTCGTGGCGGATTCAGGGGGAGAAAGGGGTTATTCTCTGGGATGGTGTAGGCATGCCTTATGCTGAAGTAATCGCAGGTGGTGACCAGTCCGGCAAGTTCATCCGTGACTATGAGCAGGTCGAAGCACAGGCCGTTTCGATGGATGAGACCTTCCATCATGGCTGTCTGGAAGAGATGTTCCGGTCGCTCTCCGAGCAGCGTCCTGCTGAAACAGACTGCAGGGATAACCGCTACAGCATGGCGATGGTATTCGGCGCCCTTGAGAGTGCCAAGACCGGTCGCAAGCTTGAAATTGCTGAGGTCATGAACCGTTCTGCGGAGCACATGCAGCTTGGGTAGAAGCAGGTGGCAAAGGTGGTTGCACCCGAATACGCCTGCTGTATGCATAAGTGATTCGCATAAATAAAGCAGCCGTATCCACAGACATGTCTGCAGATACGGCTGTTTTTTGTTTAAGAGTAAGATTACATCCTAGAAGCCTTTGTATTGTGGCTCCTCTTGTTCGAGTTCGGTTACACGGCCTTCAACCTGCTGCACAATTTGCTGCGTCTGTTCCGCTGCGCTTGTGAATAAGGTTTTGGCCTGCTGGTTTTGAGTCTCCATAGCGAATTGCTCCAGACTTGCTTGCGCGCTTTTCAGCGATGAAAGGCAAGTCTTCACTTGTGAGGATACAGTCATTAGATATTTCCTCCTTCTAAATAGTTAGCAAACTGAACGAGTCATAGTATCTACAGGTGAAGATGCAGAAATACAGGAATTACATTCCAATGCTAAGCATTGGTCTTTTGGATTAAACAAGAAATTATTTCTTGGTTAGGTCTGTTCCCTTTAACAAATAATGAGCATGTTGACATGCGGTGATTCTAAACTTAGGAGGTAGTAATCATGCCGGAATGGCTTGAGGTGATTTGGCGGACAATTTTCGCGGTAGTTGTGCTCTTCTTTTTGACAAAGCTGCTGGGGAAGAGACAAGTTTCGCAGCTGTCTTTTTTTGAATATATCACTGGAATTACAGTAGGTAGCTTGGCGGCTTACATATCCCTCGATACCGATAAAACATGGCATTTGGGATTAATTGCGCTGATCGTCTGGGTGGCGTTCTCCCTTGGTATCGAGTTTCTGCAAATCAAGAGCAAGAAGGCCAGGGATTTCATTGACTTCAAGTCAACTGTGCTAATCAAAGACGGTAAAATTCTGGAAGATAATATGAAAAAAGAGCGTTTAACAACTGACGAATTGCTGGAGGAGCTGCGGAAGAAGGATGTCTTCAAATTGGCAGATGTCGAATTTGCGATCATGGAATCGGATGGAGCGATTAACGTCCTGCTTACCCGGGAGAATCAGGCGCTGACACCAAAAGATATGGGCATTAAAGTGGCTCCTGAGAAGGAACCTCAAGCTGTCATTATGGACGGCAAGATCTTGGATGAACCTTTGGACACACTGAATCTGTCCCGTGGCTGGCTGCAGGGCCAGCTTGAAAAGCAGGGTTTAACCGTTGAAAATGTATACCTCGGCCAGGTGGATTCCTATGGCGAACTTACCGTGGATCTATATGCGGACAAGGTGCAGGTGCCAAAGCCGCAGGATAAACCCCAGCTATACGCGCTGCTGAAGAAATGTGAAGCCGATCTGGAACTGTTCAGCCTTTCCACCAACAATAAGGAAGCCAAACAGATGTACGAAGAGAGCTCCGGCAAGCTGCAGACACTGCTGCAAAGTTTGAAACCCTATATTCAAAGCTGAATAGTTTAAGTCCATATTGCCCTACAAGACGAGCAGGCCAACAAAAACGAATGTTTTTTGTTGGCTTTTCATATGCTCAGCAATGTACACCGAGGGTGATTATCCCAGTGTTCAATATTTCACATAACTGTAATAATGAGGGGTGAAAATGACTGTACAATTCTCAATAAATACTTATGATTGAGATTAGGCTGACCACTGCAAAAGAGCAGGCTTTTGATTTTTCGGCAGTCATAAGTTTAAAGTAAAGTGAGGGATGCGATGCCAGGATAGGTACTGTGCTGATTTGAAGAAGCAGAAACAGGGAAGAATTCGTAAATACCGCAACAGGTACTGAAAGAATATAACCTATTGGAGGTAAATGTTAACGTGAAAATAAAAAAACGATTTGCATTCTCTGCAATGATTGCGCTTTCGGCTATGCTGGCTCTCTCAGGGGTGGGTGGAAGTATTCCATCCGTTCAAGCGGCAAGCATCTTCAGTGATGATTTTGAATCCGGCAATGCCGGCAGCTGGACCCACACGTCAGGCTCATGGACAGTGGTGCAGGACGGAAGCTCTCATGTCTATTATCAATCAGGCAATACGGAAGGGCGCACCTCGGCGGGCAACAGTAGCTGGACTGACTACAGCGTGCAGGCAGATGTGAAAATTGACAACTTTAACGGCACAAACCGCACTTATCTCTGCGGCCGTTATACAGATGGCAATAATTATTATGCGGCTTCGCTATCCAACAGCAATGGGGGTACGCTGGAAATCCGGAAAAAGGTCGGCGGCTCCAGCACTACACTTGCCACTAAAACAGACTTCCCTGTCACTGCCGGTACAGTGTACACGGTTAAGCTAGAGCTAAGCGGAAGCACGATCAACTTTTATGTGAATAATGTCTTGCAATTGAATGCACACGATAACATTTTGACTTCCGGCGGTATCGGATTGGTCGCTTATAAGACAGCAGCCAAGTTTGACAATGTAGTTGTTTCTACTGCGGATTTCACGACTCCAACTCCTTCACCTACCGCAACTTCAACTGTGGCACCGACGGCTACGGCCAGTTCTACTCCAGCACCATCGGCTACTCCGACAGCTGCACCCACAGCAACGGCAACCGTGGCACCGACAACGACACCCCCTCCGGCAACGGGTTCACTGTATGTCTCACCGAATGGAGCGGCCGGAAATGCCGGAACCATCGGCAGTCCTACGACCTTGGATTCAGCTATTACCAGAGTAGCCCCGGGAGAGACTATCTATCTGCGCGGGGGAACCTATACTTTTTCCGCTCCAGTGACAATTGAACGCGAGAACAGCGGAAGCAGCAGTTTGCGCAAAAATATTGTGGCTTACGGAAACGAAAAACCGGTGCTTGATTTCTTCGCCGAATCCTTTGGGTCTACTGAACGCGGACTGCAGATTTATGGCCATTACTGGAAGGTAAAGGGGCTTGAGGTCAAAGGTGCCGGAGATAACGGGATCTTCATTGGCGGCAATTATAATATCATTGAGAATGTAGAAACGCACCATAACCGGGATTCAGGGCTGCAGATCAGCCGCTATTCCTCCTCACTCTCCAATATGAGCGACTGGCCCAGCTATAACCAGATCATTGGCGTATACTCCCACGACAATTTCGACCCGGACAATGGGGAGGATGCTGATGGTTTTGCCGCCAAGCTGACGATTGGACCGGGCAACGTGTTTGACAAGTGTATTGCCGCATGGAATACAGATGACGGCTGGGATTTATATACCAAATCGGAAACAGGCCCGATTGGTGTGGTTACGATCAAGAACAGCATCGCCTACAAAAATGGCCAAACCTCGGATGGAAGCAGCACGGCAAACAGTGACGGCAACGGCTTCAAGCTGGGCGGGGAGAAAATTTCTGTGAATCATATTGTGCAGAACAGCATCGCCTTCCAGAATAAAAAACATGGTTTCACCTACAATAGCAATCCGGGCTCCATTCAACTTACAGGCAATACCTCGTGGAGCAATGGGCAAAGCAATTTTGCTTTTGACACAGGGACACACCAGTTCACCAATAATTTGAGCTTTGCCGGTGGATCCAGTGACAAAACCAGCGGTACGGATGTTCTCAGCACCAATGTCTGGTGGAAGAGCAATGCCAGTACGAATGCCAAGGGCCTGGTCGCGAGCAGTGCCGATTTCGCCAGCTTGACCCCTTCAGTCGTCAGAAATGCGGATGGTTCCTTCACACTCGGCAACTTCCTGAAACTCGCCAGCGGCAGTGACCTCATTGGCTCGGGTACACCAAGCGGCACGAATATCGGAGCTACGCTCCAGTAATCGTTATTACAAGGAGATGCATGCTATACAAACTTTGAGGAGGAGAAAAATGGCTTCCAAACGAATGAGGTTAAGGCTGCTGAGCGGAATTGGATTCGCTGTAATTCTTGCACTGATATTTATTGTCCCGGCCAGCGCAGCTTCTTTAGTCAGCTATGATTTTGAAAATGAAGGCGCTAACAACTGGACCAGCACAACAGGAACCTGGTCTGTCGTTCAGGATGGAAGTTCCTCCGTCTACTATCAATCCAGCTCCTCGGAAGGCCGTACCTCTGCCGGCAACAGCGAATGGACCAATTACAGCGTGCAGTCCGAGGTCAAAATTGACAATTTCAACGGCAGCAACAGAACCCTTATCTGCGGCCGGTATGGCGACGGAAACAATTATTACGCTGCTTCCTTGTCGAACAGCAATGGCGGAACTTTGGAAATCCGCAAGAAACTCAGCGGCTCGTCAACGACCCTGGCGGCCAAAACGGGTGTTCCGCTGTCAACGGGCACATGGTATGCCGTAAAGCTTGAACTGAATGGAAGCACCCTGAAAATGTACGTAAATGGCACTCTCCAGCTTACAGCGACCGACAGCAGCCTGACCAGTGGAGCCATCGGGCTTGTAGCCTTCAAAACAGCGGCCAAGTTCGATAACATTATTGTATCCGAGCTTTCCGGCACGCCTACGGCAACCGCGACGGCTACTCCGTCGGCAACACCCGCACAAACACCGGCAGCAACAGCTACGCCTGCGGCAACACCGACCTCTGTTCCGACAGCTGCCGTAACTCCTACCCCAACACCATCAGCACCAGCAGACGCATTCAGTGCATATAATTTGACTGGCTTCTCCATAGGCAACTCCGGCGGAGGCATTGTGAATGAATCGAATACCGCCCTTTACAAAAAGGTGTACACAGCGACTGATTTGGCAGCTGCACTCAAGAAAGGGTCCGGTGTAAAGGTCATTGAGATTATGAATGACCTGAATCTAGGCTGGAATGAGATCCCTTCCGCTGCTCAAACCTCACCATTTGCGGCCCATAATTCTCCGCTGACTCACCCGGTACTGCTGCAGACAGGAGTAAGTAAAGTTACTCTTGACGGCTTTGACGGTCTGACGATCTTCTCGGCTAACGGGGCTAAGATTAAGCATGCGGCATTTACAATTAAACGCAGCTCCAACCTGATCATCCGCAATCTCGAATTCGACGAATTATGGGAATGGGATGAGGCCAGCAAGGGGGATTTCGACAAAAACGACTGGGATTATATCACGCTTGAAGAGGACACCAACGTATGGATTGACCACTGTACCTTTAACAAGTCCTATGACGGACTGGTTGATTCGAAGAAGGGCACTTCCGGGGTGACCATCTCCTGGTCAACCTTCAAGGGCGATGACCGGAGTTCAAACAGCTGGGTGACCCGGCAGATCAACGCGCTGGAGGCCAACAGCTCTGCTTATCCGATGTATGCCTATCTGCGCAGCAGCGCCATCGGATTAAGCAAGGAAGATATCATTGCAGTTGCAAGCTCGCAGAAAAAGGGACATTTGGTGGGTGCCACATCTTTTGATTCGGGAAATTCCAATTTAAGTATTACCCTGCACCATAATTATTATCTCGACATTCAGGACCGCTTGCCGCGTCTGCGGGGAGGCAACGCCCATGTCTATAACATTCTGGCGGATAATTCCGCTGCTTGGGCAGCAAAATCAAGAATCACAACAGCGATGGAAACGGCGATTGCCGGCAAGGGCTACCACTTCGGCGTGACCAGCAACGGGTCCATTTCTACGGAAGGCGGGGCGGTATTAGTCGAGAAATCCAACTTCGTTGATATCTTGTATCCGCTGCGCAATAATCAGACCGATCCCGCAGATTCCAGCTATACCGGTAAAATCAAGGCGCTCGACACGATGTACTCTTTGAATGGTGTGTCTTTCAGAGGGAACAGTGACACCTCCGGAAGTCCGCTTGCCCCGGTACCGGCAGCTATTATTCCGTTCTCATGGTCTGGGATTTCGGCTTTGCCTTACAGCTATCCGGTGGATGACCCCTCCACGCTAGCTGCCAGACTAACGGCTTCCAATGGCTCGGGAGCGGGTAAACTGAACTGGACAAAATCCAACTGGTTACAGACAATGTATTAACCGGACTGGGTGGAAGAGCGTTTTTATTTCTCGATTAACGGCGCTATACTATAGTGGAATGGCTATTATTACATTTGGTATAGAGAGGAAGTTGTTGATCTTGGAATATGTGAAACTGGGATCTACCGGTCTGGATGTCTCGCGGATTTGCCTCGGCTGCATGAGTTATGGCATTCCTGAACGCGGGTCACATGCCTGGACACTAAATGAGCAGGAGAGTCGTCCGTTTATCCAAAAGGCGCTGGAGCTGGGCATTAATTTCTTTGATACAGCCAATGTATATTCGGACGGAACCAGTGAGGAGATCCTTGGGCGGGCGCTGAAGGATTTTACCTCCCGCGATGAAGTGGTCATTGCCACCAAGGTGCATGGCAGAATGCGGCCGGGACCCAATGGCAGCGGATTGTCACGCAAAGCGATACTGAGTGAAATTGACCACAGTCTTAAGCGGCTGGGAACGGATTATGTGGACTTGTATCAAATCCACCGCTGGGATAACCAGACGCCTATCGAAGAGACGATGGAGGCCCTGCATGATGTTGTGAAGGCGGGGAAAGCCCGTTATATCGGAGCTTCCTCCATGTATGCCTGGCAGTTTCTCAAGGCGCTGCACGTTGCAGAGCAGCATGGCTGGACCCGTTTTGTCAGTATGCAGAATTATGTGAATTTGCTTTACCGTGAGGAGGAACGGGAAATGCTGCCGCTTTGTGAAGCGGAAGGCATCGGCGTGATTCCCTGGAGTCCATTGGCCCGCGGCCGCCTTACAAGGGACTGGGAAGAAGCGAGCCCCCGTTCCGAGCGCGATGAATTCGCCAAGCAGCTTTATTCACAAATGGAAGAGGCTGACCGGATTGTCGCACTTCGGGTGAAGGAAATCGCGGAGGAACGGGCTGTCCCGCGTGCTCAGGTAGCCTTGGCTTGGGTGCTTCAGAAGAAACCTGTGGCCGCTCCGATTGTCGGAGCGACCAAGATGGCGCATCTGGAGGATGCAGCAGCAGCGGTGTCCCTTCGTCTGACCCCGGAAGAAGTCCGCAGACTGGAAGAACCGTATATCCCGCATCCGGTAATCGGCGGATTGAACTGAATCTTTACCCATGATGCATTAATCCTAAGGGCCTGCTGGTGAGCAGGCTCTTTGTGCTGCGAGCGGAAGGGAATAGGTGCATAACTTCATCAACTATTGGAAAACTAAGTAAGATTCCCTATAGATCAGAGGAGGTGAAGCGAGATGACAGCCAGCATACTGGATAATATAAAAGAGCAGCTTACGGGATGCAGCGATGCCGTATACCAGTCTATTATCGTATATGGTCATGCCTGCATGCTGGTCTACATTCCGTCCATTGTAGATACACTCAGCCTGCAGGAGTTTGTGTCATCTCCGCTCAAATCCGAAGCGAATTCCGAACCGGATTGGCCGCGTTTTCTGGAACGGCTCGACCGGGGATCTGCTTTTGCCATTCCATATATCAAGGTATTTGATCCCGATCGGGCGGTAGAGCTGATAGTCAGCGGCAACCCGGTACTCTGTATCGAAGGGCTGCCCTATTTATATTATTTCGAGATCGCCCACTATCAGAAACGTTCAGTATCGGAATCACAGAACGAGCTGGTTGTCATTGGCCCCCAGGAGGCCTTCATCGAGGATATTGATACCAATTTATCGCTGCTGCGCCACAAGATTAAACATGCCGATCTAAAGACCAAACATTTCTCTATCGGCAAATATACAAAAACCGACGTGTATGTGGTGTATATCGAAGGCCTGTACAAGCCGGAGCTTCTGACTTCAATTGAAGATACGTTACGCAATATGTCTATCGACGGTGTGCTTGGTATCAGTTATTTGGCAGAGCATATGAAGCAGGGGCATTTCTCGCCTTTTCCCGTGTTCCAGTATACAGAACGCCCTGACTCAGTGGCAGCCTCTTTAATGGAAGGGCGGGTGGGACTGCTGCAGGATGGGACTCCATCCGCTCTGCTGACACCGGTAACTTTGTTCTCGCTGCTGCAATCCTCCGAGGATTATTACCAAAGCTTTTATGCCGGCAGCTGGATCCGCCTGGTCCGCTTCTTTTTTTCTATTATATCCATGCTGCTGCCTGCGTTGTATGTTGCGATTACAACCTTTCATTCGCAGATCATTCCTTCTGATCTGTTGATTACCATTGCCGCGGCAAGAGAAAACATCCCGTTCTCTGCCCTCACCGAAGCGCTGATAATGGAGCTGACCTTTGAAGCACTTAGAGAAGCGGGAACCCGGATTCCTAAGCCCGTAGGGCAGACGGTATCCATCATTGGCGGTATCGTAATCGGGCAGGCTGCGGTTCAAGCGGGTATTGTTTCTGCGCCGATGGTTATTGTTGTTTCCATTACCGGTATAGCTTCCTACATCATTCCCCATTTGGAGCTGGGTTTGACTTTCCGATTACTGCGTTTTGTGCTCCTGATCCTGGGTGGAACGATGGGGTTATTGGGCGTATTTGTGGCTACTTTTATGATTTACGGCCATTTGGCCAATCTTAAATCCTTTGGAACTCCTTATTTGCAGCCGATCGCTCCGCTTGTATTACAGGATTTGAAGGATACGCTGCTTCGTGTTCCGTCCCCGTTCATGAATAAGCGCAGCACATCCTTTACAGACCGGAAGAATCAAAGGAGACAGAAGCGGCAATGAAACTTTTAAAGCAGGCCGTCATTATCCTAATGCTGCTGAATCTGACCGGCTGCTGGTCCAAGGTGGAACTGGATGAATTGACTTTTGTATATGGATTATACATTGATGTTGGCAAAGAACCCGGAACGGTTGAGGTATCCATCAGCTCTCCACTACCCAATAGGCTGATGTCAGGTACGCAAACAGGGAGCGGAACCGGAGACGGCAAAGCCTACACTTTGGTTTCAAAGACAGCTCGTACCCTCCAGGATGCGGCCATCATGATTCAAAAGGATCTTTCACGCCGTATTGAGCTCTCTCACATCAAAATTGTCGTGTTGGGAAACGAATATGCCCGCCAGGGCATCGGGGAGGTGCTGGAATGGTTCGAAAGAAAACCAGAATTCCCCCTCGGCACATATATCATGGCTGCTCCCGGGAAGGCCAAAGATATTTTTAAGTTAACTCCTGTGTTCGAACAGCTTCCCGACCAAGTGCTGATGAATATCGCGAATGAGAATATCATGTTCAATACAAGCGTTATGGATTGTATATTAGCGGAAGTTTCAAATATGGGGTATGCGATGAACTATCTTTCATTCGGTAAGAAGGACGAAACGAGCGAGCAAGGGAAAACGGAGTATTGGGCAGGTGTGCAAGGGGTTATGCTGTTCCATGATGCTAAGATGAAGGGCATTCTGGATGTAAAGCAGAGCAGGGCTTTGGCATGGGGGGCAGGACATCTGGCCGGAAAATTGAAGCTGCCTGAATATACGATAACCTGGAATGAAGAAGGTAAGGGCACTGCCAGTGCTATTTTCCAAAGAAACTCCGCCTCAAGCTCTGTGAAAATGACAAGCGAAGGCCCTGTCTTTCATATAAAGGTGAAAGGGAACGCAAGTATTACCTTTTTTAAAGATTCAGAAGGCCGCAGTGCTAGCA
The DNA here is from genome assembly GCF_038002865.1 of Paenibacillus sp. FSL H3-0321. Lineage (NCBI taxonomy): Bacteria > Bacillati > Bacillota > Bacilli > Caryophanales > Paenibacillaceae > Paenibacillus > Paenibacillus sp. FSL H3-0321. Next base: position 7,806,567 of record NZ_JBBODH010000001.1, read on the forward strand.
ATCTTAGTCCTTTAATAAAGAGAAGGCTTCAGGAGCAGGTTGTAAAAGAAATTTCGGACTCGCTCCGGATTGTGCAAGACGCGCAGGTTGACGTTCTGCAGCTTGGAATGCTGGTGGAATGGAATTATCCGAAGGCGTGGAATAAGCTCCGTGAACGCTGGACTGATTATTACGCCAAGCATGCCGAGATCAAAGTAACGGCTGACTTCACTATAGAGGATTTTGGTTCGGAGAGATAAATGAATATTCAAGGAGACGTTATGACTACAACCAAATGGCAGATGTTCCGCTTTACCGTTGTCTATCTTGCTTCACAGAGCTCCATGTTTCTGATCCCCGGTTTACTCTCGACTTCAGGCTATCAGGGCTGGATTGCGATCATTGCAGGCTGTGCACTGGGGATGATTCCGCTTTTTTTTACTATTCAGGTGGGCAAGATAAAGCCTGGAGAGGCGTGGGTCGATTTTGGCAAGGAGATTATGGGGAAGTGGCTGCATGGGGCAATGGTTTTTCTTCTGCTGATCTGGTGTGTTTATTTTGTCTCCTTTGATATTGAGAATTTTGTATTGTTTTTTGGTGCTAATTATTTGCGCGAGACGCCACCGCTGTTTGTTCAGATTGTTATTGGGCTGGTGATTATGTATACGGCTCACTTGGGCTTTTCGACGATGGTCTATATGACTGACGGGTTATTTCTGGTTTTTCTCTTCTCCACTGCGCTTAGTTATTATTTATTTATCCCAAATGCCGACTATTCGATGCTTCCTGCCCTGCTCCATTACCATGATCCCGGGATTGCTTTTAAGGATTCAATCACGACAATGTCCTGGTTTGGGGGATGGACGGTGTTTTTGTTCGTTGCCCCGGATCTCAAAATCGACAACAAAATGCAGAAACGGCTGATTGTTGCGGGGATTAGCGTAATGCTGACCGTACTGGCTGCATGGCTGATAACCATCTTGAATTTTGGCCCACATTTCGGCAAGGAACTGCAGTTTCCTTATTTGCAATTGATCCAGAGTTCTTCACATGATGATCTGCTGGGTAATTCGGACCCGATTCTCATCGGATTATGGTCTGCTTCAATGTTTATACACAGCGCTTTTTTGATATATGTAGCGCACAAATGTGCTTTGTACTTAACCAAGCAGAAGGCAAAAAAAGTGATGATCCCATTCCTGACGATTGGTTCGATTACAATTGCCTATCTGTATTCGCTCAATCTCACTCAATACAACAAGAATTATAATGCCTTTGGCACTGTGATTATTTGGCTGATTGTGGAGTGCATCCCCGTGTATTACTTCATTGTTGCTTTCATCCGCTCCAAGATAAGTACGGCGTCCAAATAGCCGCAGGCGACTTATCTATTATAAATTGGAGGCGCTTTCTGGTATGATTAGGAATTAATACATACCACTAAAGCGATGGGATGGTGCCTGATTTATGAATCTTCAAGAAGCAACTCAATTAATAGAATCTATAAGAGTCAATCTGGCTAAAGTTATTGTCGGCAAAGAGGAAGGTGTGAATCTTCTGCTGACAGCCCTGCTCGCCAATGGACATGTGCTGCTGGAGGATGTTCCCGGCACAGGTAAAACTCTGCTCGCCAAAACACTTGCCCGCTCGCTGGACTGCACGTTCAAGCGGATTCAGTTCACTCCGGACTTATTGCCCTCTGACTTAAGCGGAATCAATTACTATAATCAGAAGACCGGTGAGTTTCAATTCCGTCCGGGCCCGGTATTCGCCAGCATTCTCTTGGCCGATGAGATCAACCGGGCCACGCCGCGGACCCAGTCCAGCCTGCTGGAATGCATGGAGGAGCGGCAGATTACGATCGATGGTGTGACCCATGAGCTGGAAGCGCCGTTCCTCGTCATTGCAACACAGAATCCGGTTGACAGTCAGGGGACTTTCCCGCTGCCTGAAGCCCAGCTTGACCGATTTCTGATGCGGATTATGACCGGCTATCCAACCTTTGAGCAAGGGGTTCATATTCTACAGCGGTTCCGCCAGAACAATCCGCTTGATCAGACGACTGCGGTAGCAACCGCCCGGCAGATTCAAGAGATTCAGCAGCTTACGGCTGCAGTGAATGTCAGCGACGATTTGCTGGCCTATATGATCCGGATCGTCGAAGCGACCCGCACTGCACCGGGGGTCAAGCTGGGAGCCAGTCCGCGGGCAGGCTTCGCCTTGCTGCGTGCTTCCCAAGGGTACGCATTGATTCAAGGCAGGAATTATGTGATTCCGGATGATATCAAGGCAGTGGCAGTTCCCGTCCTTGCCCACCGGCTGGTGCTGCAGCGCGGCCCGGGATCCCGGGAGGGGCAAGCCGTAGAACTGGTTCTCCAGAAGCTGCGCGAAGTGGAGGTGCCGGCAGAACCGCTCCCGGCTACAAGCGGCGGAAGGGTGGAGTAAGAGATGGCACTGCCCTGGTTCATCCTCAGCACGCTCCTGCTGCTGCTGTTGATTTCTGCTGTCTATCAGCGACATGCGCTGAAGAAAGTCAGCTACACCCGCTATTTCTCGGCCAAAACCGCTTATGAAGGAGAGCAGGTGGAGATGGTTGAGGAGATAGCCAACAATAAGCTGCTCCCATTGCCCTGGCTGCGGCTGGAGTCCAGCATAGCCCGGGGTCTGGAGTTCGGCAGCCAGGAGAATCTCGGTGTCAGCAGCGGGGAGATTTATCAGAACCACGTAAGTATGTTTTTTCTGAGGTCTTACCGTCATATTAAACGTCGCCACCAGGTCCGTTGTCAGCAAAGAGGCTTGTTCAAGCTGGAAAGCGTCACGATGACCACCGGAGACCTCTTTGGCATGAGCCGGAACAGCAAAGCGTTCTCCTTGCAATTGGAACTGCTGGTTTATCCGGAGATTATAGACCTTTATGAGCTACCGCTGCCGATACACAGCTGGCTGGGAGAACTGCCGGTCAAAAGATGGATTATTGAAGATCCTTTTCTGACGGCCGGAACCCGAGAGTACAGTCCAGGGGATTCGCTTGCATCTATTAACTGGAAGGCAACGGCCAGAACCGGGCATATGCAGGTGCATCAAAAAGATTACACCGCCGATTCGCGGCTGTTCCTCTGTCTGAATGTTGAGATCAGTGACTCCATGTGGAGAACCGTTACAGATAAGGAACGGATTGAGCTGGGAATCCGTTATGCAGCGACGATAGCAGAATATGCAGTGGGGCACGGGATCGACACCGGGCTGCTTAGCAACGGGAGAATGGACGGTGGAGGTGAGCGGGAACCGGTGACTGCAAACCCGATGGGTCAACTGGAGGATGTACTGGGACTCTTGGCCCGGCTGAACCTGGACAGGACGCTGCCCATGTCAAGACTTCTGGAGTTAGTAGCTGAAGAAGGGCATAAAGATAATGATTATCTGATTATTACCTGTCACCGAGGCCCAGAGCTTGAGCTGGCAGCTGAGCAGTTAAGACTGCTGGGAAATGGCGTGGAATGGCTCGACATTCCGGATGAGGGGAGAGAGTCTGCATGAACACTGCTAGAGGTCCCCGAATGAAAGCGTCATTGACTTTATGGTTGTCCTGTCTCATAGAATGGCTTCTATTTCTTCCGGTATGGGTTCTGCTTCAAAGCTACCAGCAGTCCGGGCAGGCTGTCCTGCCATGGATGTACATTCTGCCTCTCCTGGCGCTGGCCGGGGTGCTGTTGCGGCATTTATGCAACCGGAAGTGGAAGCAGCTGCTTTCCGCTCTGCTACTGGGGGTGGCGTCAGGATTTTTATTCGGTGAGTTGTCCATTTTTGCACTTCCTTTTATCGCTTGCAGCGTGTTGTTTGCTTATCTGGGGATGACTGCCGCTTCCCGGAATAACCGGAATGGAATGTACATTGCCGGAATTGCCGTTTATTTTACAGCTACAATCATCAATACCCGGATTCCTGTACTTGAGTCCAACCTGTTCTTGTTAACCTGGTGTGGAAGTCTGTGTCTGGTATTAGTACTGTTGGATACGAACACCAGCTTTCTTCGCTACAGCTCTTTTGCCGGTGAATCCGCGCGCCTGCCGGCAGGGATAAGACGGCATAACCGGATGTTTGTCCTGCTGTTTATTGTCGTGGCCGGCTTGCTTGCGGCAGGCGGGGGCAGAGCTGTGGGCATGCTTCTATGGAATACAGTCCGGATGTTTTTGAACTGGATCATCGCGTTGTTCAACGGAACAGAGGAGCCGATTCCGCCTGAAGCTGCTCCTCCGGCACAGCCACTAGAGCTGCCTCCGGCCGAGACTCATGAACCGGGTTTGCTGGCAATGATCTTCGAAGTCTTGTTTTATGCCATTGGAGCGGCGGCAATTCTTGTTTTGCTTTATTATGTCTTGCGTTGGCTTTACAGAAATACAGGCGGAGTGCTGCGCAGAGCACTGGATGCCCTGCTGTCCATGCTGCGGAGAGAAACGCCGCAGGAGCATAATGCCTTTCAGGATGAAGAAGAGAGCATCTTCGCCTGGGGAAAGACTGTGCAAGGCATTCGGGACTACTGGAGCAGCCGGTTGAAGCTGCGTAGGCACAGTGACCGCTGGGAAGGAATGAGTGGAGGCCGTGAGCGGGTACGCTGGATGTATCGCCATTGGCTTAACAGCAATCGGAACGAAGGATATGAAGTGAAAGGATTTCTTACTCCAGAAGAGACGGGAGCGGATGTGGAGGAATGGACTGGCGGGAAGAAACGCCGCCGTAATGGAGACAGCAATACCCCGGCAGTTCCTGAAGGTTTGCTTAGGCTTTACAATCAGGCGAGATACGGAGAGGAGGAGCCGCAGGCAGCAGAAGTCTCAGCTTTGAAGGACCGGCTGAAATAATTCTCATAGTTGGATACGGAGAGGAGTGGAGAGGATGGCCCGATATTTGCGCGGGGAGCTGGCAAAAGAGGCTAACGTGAATATTGAAACGCTTAGATATTATGAGAAGCATGGGCTGCTTCCGGCACCACAGCGGACAGCATCCGGTTACCGGCAATATACGCAAGAGACATTGAATCGAATCGTCTTTATCCAGAATGCCAAGTCTTGCGGGTTTACGCTGAGGGAGATCAAGAAGGCACTGGTGAGGTCGGCAGACGGAAGTATCGGGATCGCTGATTTTATCGCAGTTATTGAGCGGAAAGTCATCAGCATTGACCTCGAAATATCAAAGCGGGAGAAGACCAAGGCGCTGCTGGGCGATCTGAAGAGCAACCTCGAATCTGCCGAGAAACATCCGGGGGTGCAGGAGACCTTGCATATTCTCAAGATGGAGCCATAAAGAACCCGGAATACAGATTGCCTCTTGACTGTGTACCATACTACAGGGTTTACAATTCAGACAAAACCTTGTAGGAGGAATGAACAGGATGCGGACACCGATCGAACAGCTTCAAGCTATGAAAAGCTTCTTAAAACAAACAGGCGGCAATTTGGGAAAGCCGGCAGAGCAAATTCGTTCTGAAATGGCCCAAGCCGCCAAGCAATTACCGGCGCTTCCGGGTGATGTACAGGTGAAGAAGGTAACGATCCAGCAGTTCGCTGGTGAATGGGTCATCGCTCCTTGTATTAACGCGGAAGGAAGAACTCGAGCAATCCTATATTTTCACGGGGGAGGGTTTATCTCGGGGAACTGTGGGATCTATCGTGATCTGGCAGCCAGACTATCTTCAGCCTGCAGTGTTCCAGTATTTACAGTGGAATATAGGCTTGCCCCGGAGCATCGTTATCCGGCCGCAAATGAAGATTGCCTCAATGCATACCGCTGGATGCTGGCGGAGGGATATTCGCCGGATGACATTATCCTTGGCGGCGATTCGGTAGGGGCCACTCTGGCCTTGATGACACTGATCAGTGTGCGGGATGCAGGGGAGAAGATGCCTGCAGGGGCTTTTCTGCTCTCGCCGCATAGTGATCTCGTACATTTGGATGGATATTCTTATGATAGTCTGGCTGATTCAGATCCAACAGGGAGCCGGGAGGGCAATCAGAGAATTCTGGAGGATTACTTAGGCGGTTCTAACGGGGAGAAGCCTGCGATCCTCTCTCCATTACGGCTCTATCTGCATGGTTTGCCCCATCTGTATATTCAGGTTGGCGATCAAGAAGTGCTGCTCAGTGATGCAGAACGTTTGGCCGATCGCGCACGTGCTGATGGAGTAGAGGTTACACTGGAAGTATGGGAGAACATGTGGAGTGTGTTTCAATTCATGGCCGCACTGCTGCCCGAAGCGCAGCAGGCGATCATGAACATCGGCAGCTATACAGGGGGAATCTGGGGAAATACAGCTAACTTGCCTGATGACAGCAATCACGGGGGAGTTACATTAACAAGCGCAGAAGCATGAGTGAGAGAACCCCGGTAAGCACGGTTCCCAGCAAACTGCGCGTCTTTATGGCCACCCAGAAGGTGGGCAAGGCGGCGATCAGTTCCACATTGGAAGACAGTGAAGTGAATTTGCCTTCCTCAATGAACAGCTCCTGGGCGACGAGCGCCGACATAATCGCAATGGGTACATAACTCAACCAGCGCATCCCCCATTCCGGAATGGTGATCCGGCTTAGCAGCATCATCGGAAGTACCCGCGGAATGAACGTAACCAATGCGGCTCCGAAGATAATCAAGAAGATATCCAGTCTTATTTCCATTTTTGCATCACCATCCCTATCGTAGGTGCAATTAGAGCTGCAGCGATCACGCCGAAATTTGGCGACCACAGGATGGAGACACCGACCGTAACCACTACGGCAATAGCTCCAACTATAAGATCCAGTGCATATTTGTTCCTGCTCAGTATGGTCAGCACCAGTAGTCCGATGAACATAGCCGGAAGCGCGAAATCCAGTCCCCACTGCTCCGGGCTTGAGATCCATTGTCCCAGAACAGCACCTGCGAGGTTCGCGAACAACCAATTCAGATAGGCGGTGATATTAAGTCCATGCATCCATTTCTCACTGATGTGCTTTTTTCTCGCACTCTCCTGAATGGCGACGCCAAAGGTTTCGTCGGTTAAGAGTGCGCCTATCAGCAGGTTTCTCATGGGTGTGAGGTGGCGGAAATAAGGGGACAACGCAGCACTTAACAGCAGGTGGCGCAGATTCACTAGCAGGATCGTAATGATGATGCTGGCCCCCGTGCTTCCTGCGGCTATCATTCCCGCCGCGATGAACTGGGCGGAACCGGCGTAGAGAATGATGGAAATCATAGCTATTTCAGCGATGGAAAGACCGGCCGTTTTCTCGACAACCCCGGCGGCAAAGCCGATACTTAAATACCCGAGCAAAGTGGGGATACAATCCTTAACTCCCTGCAGGAAGCTGTCCTCCTTGCCCTGCGCGTCAAGTGTTTCTGACGCCTGTACAGGCTCCAGCTTCATGGTTGCTCCTCCTTTTTATCAATGGAATCATCAAGATGAAATGAAATCAGATTATATTAATATCTAATAATTAACGGTGGTTTGCAAGGATATTGTTCCTGGAATACCCGATAATGAACCGCCTGAGCTATGTATGAGGCATTGTGAAACAAGAGAGTCAGCGAAGAAGTGATTGATGGAGAGATCATCCATCTGCTTCAAGTAATGTAACCTGTGCACTAACTTCACGAAAAAGTCCCGCTGCAAAACTATATGCAGCGGGACCTTCTAATTATATTTATCCTATTATTTGAGCACCAGCACACCGAATCCTTCCATACTGTAGGTTCCCGAAATGCTTTCTCCTGTCAGCAAATCTGTTCTCTGTTCTTTGAGTGAGATCACTGCAGGCTCTTCGCTGTAGTTCAGCAGGAAGGTGAGGCTGGCGGATTCGCCTTGACGGATTTGCAGCTCGACCTCACTTGGCAGCTCCAGCCAATGTTCAGCCGGTGAACGTAGATTTAGAGCACCAATGATTCTTGTCGCAGCTTCTTCATTGAATACTGCTCCGTAATACCACACCTCGCCTTTACCGCGGAGATTTCGGGTAACGGCCGGTTTTCCTTTATAATAATCGGAAGCGTAGGTCGCCATGACTTCCACGCTGTCTTCTTCCACGTGAAGGATATCGTTAAAAGCGTCGGCTCCCGTCAGTGCTTCCGGTGCTTCAGTCCAACTGATAAAGGTGGGACGCCGTGTACCTTTAACCACAGTGAATTCTTCCACTGTTACCCCGCAGAGCTGTCTTGCCGCCCCGGGAAAAGGCCGCATATAGCAATGTCCACGCTTATCCTTGTATCCGGTCCGGCAGCCGAAGATCAGTTTCCCGCCTTGCTGCACATATTCATCCAATAATACTGCTGTTTCATCCGTCATGATGGCCGGATGCGGATAGACCAGTACTTGATAACGGGCCAGTTCCTCTACGGTTGTAGCGCCGCCCAAGTAGACAATGTCACTGGGAATGTGCTGCCGCTGCAGCGCTTTGAACCATTCCTTGTTGCTCTGCCACATGAAAGGGCCGTGCCAGACATCATATTCACCGTCCCATTCATTGTCATAATCCCGCAGAATGGCTACTGTGGCTTCAGCGCGTGTCCCAATGATCTCTTGGCCGGATGCCGCCAGCTCCTGGCCGATCCGCGCCGCTTCCCGGACTCTCCGGTTGGGCTGGTTATGGTAATCATTGAGGCCATGCCAATAGATCTCATTGCCCATGGTTGCCGTTCTCCAGCGGAAGTATAGCACCATATCTGCGCCATGGGCGATGGACTGGTACGTCCAAAGCCGCATCTGCCCCGGTTTAGGTGAGGGCATGTCCATACGGTTCACCCAGCCGCCTGGACCGGATTGCTGTTCCATGATGCAAAAGTTGGGACTGATGGAGCGCACAACACTGAGGGACAGGCTCCAGCTCCGGTCACCCAGCGGATTTCGTTCACCAGGATCAGTATGAATGCTGGAGAACTGGGGATATGAATCATAGCTGAAAAAGTCCAGCAGCTCATCACTCATTTGATGACTGTCCAAATGGCCGAATAACCCGTTCGTCGTAACCCATTGATCCGGCGCCGCTGCACGGATAATGTCGGCCTGATTCTTGGCAAACGAGATCGTATTATCAGAGATAAACCGCTTCTCATCCAGTGCCTGATGCGGATTCGGCTGTCTCGGGACCGGGGTAGGACGGGGTAAAAAGACCTGAGACCAGTTAGTGTAGCTCTGATTCCAGAAGACAGCCCCCCATGCCTCATTCAGTTTCTCCAAGGAGCCGTATTTATCTTGCAGCCACTTCCGGAAAGACTTGTGGTCACTTTCGGAATAGAATTCACTGATCTCACAGTTCAGCTCGTTGTCGATCTGCCAGCCGGTTACACCGGGGTGGTTGCCATAATGTGCTGCAAGCTGAGCGGCAATCCGGGCGCATAACTCGCGGTATTTGGGGCTGCTGTAATTGTAATGCCGGCGCATGCCATGCTGAAGAGTAACACCTTCATAAGTCACATTAAGCACTTCCGGGTATCGTTCGGTAAGCCAGGCAGGAGGCGTAGCCGTCGGTGTGCCCAGCACCACCTTGAGTCCATGGCGGTAAGCCAGATCAATGGCGCGGTCGAACAGTTCAAACTGATAGACACCTTCTTCCGGTTCAAAAATGGACCAGGCGAACTCACCCATTCGAACAATCGTGAAGCCTGTTTCCACCATCCGGCGGTAGTCATCTTCCCACATCTCTTCCGGCCAATGCTCGGGGTAATAGCATACGCCCAGCTCGAACCGATCTGCTGCTACTAGTTTCTTCATAGGTTCCTCCAAGTGTAAAAATATGCTTTGAACATTCTACAAATCTATTGTATTATCAGGTACATAAAAACTTATATAACATAATATTGCTATTATATGACTATATTGCGTGCTTGCTTACCAAGTGTAGAAGAGAGGGGGACGAAATGAAAAAGCAATGGGTCTTGCCCGCCCCTGCTTACGCCCACTACGTATGCTATCCGGAATTTCTCGGGCACTACAAACATTTTCCGCAGCATGCGGAGCGGAGAAGCGAGGGAGTACTGAACAGCTACAATCTCCATCTGGTATTTGAGGGGACGGGTTATGTTTTTCAGGAGGGAGAACGGATTCCCATGGGAAGGGGAAGCGGCTTTCTGTTCCCTAGAGGGGCATATCAGCAATATGGCTCTGATCCCCGCAGACCCTGGGAGGTGCGCTGGGTTCACTTCAATACAGCCATTTCCTTGCCGTTACTGGAGGAAGCAGATCAGTCGCGCGGTTATTTCTTTACATTCGATCCGGATGCCGGGCTGGAGTCTATCTTTGATGAGCTGTTCGAGCTTAGCGCAGTCCATGAAACCCGGAGTGAACCTCGTTTCTCGGCTTTACTTTATGAAATTCTGGTTACACTGTTGCAAAATTCCGAGCCGCTTCACGGATCGGTGCCCCTGGAGATCCGACATTCCATTAGGCGCACAGCCGACATGATTCATAAGGATTGCCAGCGTCCCTGGACACTGGAGAGCATGTCTAGGCTTGCGGGCTACAGCAGCTATCACTTTTTGCGGCTCTTCCGGTCCATCATGGGGAAGACACCGAACCGTTATTTGAGTGACTGCCGTCTGGCCAGGGCCAAGCTGCTGCTGGTCTCTTCCGATTTGTCTGTTGCGCAGATTGCAGATCAGACAGGGTTTCATCAATCCAGCTACTTCATTAAAGTGTTCAAACTGGCAGAAGGGATGCCGCCGAGCCAGTACCGCCGGACTTTCGGCTCTTAGTAACGCAGACGATTAGGGTTTATTAAGGGTCACCATTCTGAAAACAGCGCATGTTGCGCTGTTTTTTTGCAACATTGGCACAAAAAGGTTACAAATTCGCATCATAGAGTTACAACTTGGTTACATTTACCTTCCAGCCAACAACTATAATAATTCTAGTTAATAGACTTGGGAGGGGAAAGAAAGTGAGAAAGCATAAAAATACATACGTTGCTCTGCTCTTAAGCACCATCGTTCTCGGTCAAGTGGCCGGAGGGATAGCGGCACCTTCTTCGGAAGCAGCAGGCACAACACCAGCAGCAGCAACAGCAACCGTCAAAATCAATCCGATTCAATTAGGCCAAGGAGTCACTGCCGCATTGGAGGATGTTAATATTTGGCCGCAAACCGGTGGCAATATTCTGGCCTATACGCTTAAGATCTCTAACAACAGCAGTTCTAGTGCCAATCTGGTGCATTTTTTTCCGCGTGTAGTCACTCCGGGAGGTTCAGCCATTCCCGCCAATCCAGTAACTGCTGATGCGCTTAAGAAAAAGGTCGGAGCCAAGGACAGCCTGCGTGTGACCTACTATGTGAATGTCGGTCAAACGACTTCGCTGCAGGGGATGAAGATTGCCATGTACGTATGGGACGCCAAAGCCAAGGGGTATCTAAAGAATGCGGGAGCTCTGGCGATTCCGGCGGGCTATTCCACGGCCGCTGAACGCGGCAAGATTCTGAGCACCACGATGAATGACATTCCAGTTACAGCAAGTGCGGATTCCCTGCAGCTCTATAAATTTAGCGGTAAAGTGTACGCCAAGGTAGGGCTGAGCATTACCAATAAGGGGAGTAAAGTTCTGAATGAAGCCGGATACACTCCGTATCTCCAAACGGCAAGCGGCACCTCTTTCGAATTGACGGTGAACAGCGCACAGGCAGGTTACAAGATTCAGCCGCAGGAGAAAAAGAGCATTTACTATTTGGCGGAAATTCCCGCAGCCCTGAATACCAACAACATGAAGCTGCAGTTTACCCAAAAGGATGAGACCCTGAAGCTTGAGCTTCCCAAAATGTCTTTCAAGCTTCCAGTTGCGTCTACTCCTAATTTTGTTGTGAATCCAGGTGCTGTCAAAAAAGTCGGTATTAACAGCAATACAGTGGAAATGCAGCTGGTGAATGCTTCGGTTTATTCAGAGGACGCCCATGGAGTATGGTCCTTTCAGTTACGTCTGAAGAATGCCGGCAACAAGGCGGTGACCCTGCCGAACTACGAGCTTGCCGTGAAGTCGACCAAAGGGACAGCTTTCCCGGTGAACGCTAAGGCGCTCAGTGGTCTCACGCTAAAACCGTTGGAAACAAAGGTTGTTCCACTGACGGTGCAGGTACCCCTTGAGGTCGAGCAAGCCGGGCTGCAGCTGCAGATGATTGAAGCTGTCAGTGCAACAGAAACGGCCGGCCCAACCACTGGCGAAACCGCAGGTACACCTGGAACGGTAGCGGTGGCGGCTCCCAAACTGATTTTTCCGGTAGCCTACTTTACCATTCCTTATGCGCTTCGTGCTGATGTGCAAAGGGGGGAGGTCTATAATCGTACGAATCAATTTGGCTCCTTCTCATACAACCTGACCTCTTTGCAACGGTATCCTTGGAAGGATGATGATATCGTCATGGCCAAGCTGAACATCACCAACACCCAGTCCGTAACCCTTACGCTTCCCGAACTTACGGGAGCGATTAAGCTGGATAGCAATGATTTAGCGGCGACTACGAATCTGCTGATCGATAAAGAGGCCGCAACGCTGGCTCCGGGCAAGTCCGCCGAGATCGTAGTGATGTCCAAAGTTCCGTATACCGAGGATTTCGAAGATGTACGAATCAATTTATTCAGTACGGTGAATACCGAAAAGGTGCCGTTCCTGGACCTCAGCATGAGTAATTCACTGAATGCAATAGATAACATTGACCGCGGGGGTACCTACAAAATCAGCGGCAAAGGTAAAAATGCCAATGTTCAGGAGAGCCGTACGACGGTTTATGAGGGGACCAATTCCAAAATTGTGTACACGGAACTGCTCATAAGCAGCCAGGAGAAAAGACAAAGCAAGATGGCGCGTCTGCAGGCGTATTACAGAACGAAGGACGGGCAGTTCTTTGATGCGAAACCTAATCAACCGGACAATGCTGCAACACCTGGCGGTATGCAGTTGGTTTCATTCTGGGCGAAGCTGCCGAAGACGGTAAGTGCCGATGACATCTCACTGGTATTAGGCTCCGGGGTGACAGGAAACAAGTTAAGTGAAAGCGGACAAGAGGCGACCGGCTTTATGAATGCAAGCGCCCTGCTGCTCACACCTAAAACCACTGCACCGGCAAGCAATTTAACGAAGATCACGTTCTTCCCCTATAATTTATCGGTCATCAACTCGGAAGGCAGACTTTTGGAACTAAACGACACCATCAACATCGTAATGACCTATGATCTGACCCGGGATAACAGCATCGACAGTGGCGATTTGGAGCATAAGCTTGTGCTTAGAATGACCGATCCCTTTGGCGTAACACAGGATAAAGTGCTGACTATAGGCACAGATCTGACAGAAGGAAAGAGCAATACCTTCTCGATGTCCTTCAGCAAAAATCTGTACATGAAGCTCAAGAGCGGCACTTACAAATTAACTTTATTTGATGAATTCCAAGG
>NZ_JBBODH010000002.1:0-73347 GCF_038002865.1 Paenibacillus sp. FSL H3-0321
AAACAAAAAGGGGTAATCATCAACGTCGCCTCAGCCGGTGGATTAAACGGTGCCCGGGCCGGTGCTACCTATACCGCTTCTAAACATGCCGTTGTGGGTTTCACCAAGAATACCGGCTTCATGTATGCCCAGCAGGGAATCCGCTGCAATGCTATTGCACCAGGCGCAGTTGAGACTAATATTGGTTCTACAATGACAAACATTAGTCAATTTGGTATGGGGCGTACCCAGCCAGGACTGGCCCTGAACCCCCGGGTCGGCAAACCGGAAGAAATTGCTCAAGTAGCGCTGTTCCTTGCTTCCGAAGAATCTAGTTTCGTGAACGGAACCGTCATCGTAGCAGATGGCGGCTGGACGGCTTATTAAACATCGCGAATGAACATGCCAAAAACCCACCTATGCTGAAATGCTGAGACAGGTGGTTTTTTGGCATGCAGATGATGTTTCACTCCATCTCACTCAGCATTCGCTCGAGGATTTAGATTTAGGAAAAGATCTTTTCACAATTCATTTAAGGAATATTCTCTTTCTACTTTACAAATTCTTGTGATGTAATTTTCGTACCAATCCGTTTTCCCTTTTTCCTGTGCCAATCCATGTGCTTCGTTTGCTTTCCAATTTTTAATGGCCTCCAAGGATTCCCAGTAAGAGATCGTTACCCCGAAACAAGCGAATCCCGGACACTTTCCGCTCTTCTTCTCCTTCTCTTACGCAACTTAAGTAGGCCGTCTATCATGCTTCCAGCCTTTTCCCGTTGTTTTGCCGACGGATGCCATCAGAACAGAGAGATGACTGCTCCCGTCGATGCCCAGATACTCGTTCATGTTTTTGTCGAACCAGTGACCTATGGTGGCTACCCCCAACCCCAACCCGTTCCCGACAATATGAAGATTCTGTGAGACATGGCCTGCATCCCACCATATGTACCGATATGCCCGTTCGTTGTACTTGTCTTCCGTGCGTCCAACCATAGCAGTCCAAACAAAGTTAACGGCTGCCCGGCGGGTCATCTCCTGCTCCTCTGTAAACAGATAGGCAACCTGTGCTACGTCCTCCAGTTTTAACCCTTCCAAGGTCCATCGCTCCACATCCAGGTGATACAGTCCTTTTTCCAATCCTACCACGTTATTCACCAGCAGATAAGTTTCAATCGGATAAAGTGCTCCTGCGGAAGGCGTTGTCCGAAGTTGATACCCCTCCATATTTGCAGTGATTCCCTGTGTTCCCCAGAGCAATAGGTTTAATTCGTTCAATGAAAGTGGCACATTGGTGAAATTACGCTTGGTACGGCGGTTGTTCAGCAGTTCCCACAGGGCTGGAGCTTCCGGAAAGTCCGGATTTCCCAATGGGATATGCACAATAGCCTCTTCATACCGCAAATACGTAGGCGGAGCTTTCGAAAAGTCGTACTTTGCCGCCCATCCTTTTTCCAAATCGCCGACAGCGTAAGAGGTTGCCTGGATAAAATCATTACAGATGCTCTTCCACTCAGGATGCATGAAATATTCCTCCCTTTTTACAGTTGATTCACTGCTCACAAGGTAGAGTATACGACGCAGTATACCATTAGTGAAATTATGCTTTATTATATAGTTAATAAGTATTTACTAATGTCAAAGGAGGAAACATGACACTTACGCAGCTACAAGTTCTAATTGCAGTATCGGAGCACAAAAATTTCACCAGAGCGGCAGATGCATTGGGGTTTACGCAGTCGGCGGTATCGCAAATGATCAACAGCCTGGAGAAGGAATTGGGAATCTTGTTGTTTCACCGCAACCGGCGCGGCATCTCCACGAGTTACATCGGTGAACGGATGATTCAGCATGCCCGGGAAATTTTGCGTATTACATCATGCATGAGAGAGGAATCCTCTGCTTCCTTGGGATTGGAAGCGGGAACACTTCGCATCGGCGTCATTCCCAGTGTATCCGCTAAGGTGCTTCCCGGCTTAATCGGTTCGTTCCGGGAGCAGTTTCCTCAGATTGATATTGTCTTGTTTGAGGGGAGCTACGAAGAGATTCACAGCTGGATCTCCGGCTCCGTAATAGATGTCGGCTTTACCACCACACCTGACAAAGAGCTTCATACGTTTCCTTTGCTTCAGGATCAAATGAAGGTGTTTGTTTCAAACGATAGTCCGCTGAAAGATGAACCGTTTCTCACTTTCGACCAACTGAGGGGCAAATGCTTTATTATGGTTAAAGACTACGGCATCCAAAAACTGTTACAGGAGCATGGTAATGTACCGAATGTCACCTTCGAGGTGAGGGATCCGGCCACAATCCTCTCCATGGTTCAGGAAAGGGTCGGAGTCACCATCCTGCCCGAACTGTTCATGCCGGAGGTATTGCCAAAAGTGACGGCTGTTCCCCTTCGACCAGCCATAACTCGCGAGGTCGTACTTGCCGTACGTGACTTTCAGTACGTTTCTCCAGTGGCCGCAGAGTTTATTGTACACAGTCAAAATTATATGAAGAAAGTGGAAACAGCTGGACTCTGAGAGAGTCTCAAAAATAGAAAAACCGCGCAGAGCGCGGATTCTTAAAGGACTATGTTCTTGTCTTCTGACAAATTTATTGCCGGGCATCTCTCACTCTGATATTGCTTCCGAATAAAGTGGAATCACTTGTCAGCTTGTAGGATGGATAATGTTCGTCGGCTTTCAGAGTCATCACTTCATCAAATAATGATTCCTGCTGGCGGTCGCAGAGAAAGACGAACGGTTGCTGCTGGAAGACGATATCCGTTGTATTAGGTTCATTTACGATCAACAAAACCAAAACACCGTTGCAGCCGCAATCTTCCGTGTCATAGAACAATTTGAAGGATCCGGGTTTATCATTAAGACTTTCTTCAAGTCGTCCGGAAGTTAAGGGATCCAGTTGAATTTGCATATCCTCCACTCTCCTTTAGAGCAGGTTGCTCCTAAATAGATTATGGAATAAGTATAGATTTTATATTCAACCGGGGCCTGTGACTGCACTCACTTACATATTGACAGTTCCTAAAAATTATATTTCGTGTGATTATCCAATTTGCGAACGTGCGGCATTCTCCAGAGCCAGCAGCTGTTCCCTTACTTTCACCGCTTCACCGATGATAATAAGTGCCGGATTGCTGATCTTCATAGCTGTGGCCAGCTTGTCGATGTTGCCAAGCGTACCGGTCACTGTCCGCTCACGGGCTGTAGTCCCATTCTCGATCAGCGCTACAGGAGTTGCAGCATCCTTCCCATGCTTCAGCAGCTGTTCGCGGATCCCGCCCAAATGGCTTACCCCCATGTAAATGACAAGGGTGTCCACGCTGTGAGCAAGTGCATCCCAGCGGACAGGAGCAGCATGATCGTGACAGCGGCTGCCGGTTACGATGGCAAATGAAGCGGCCAGACCGCGATGAGTCAATGGAATTCCAGCGGAAGCCGCTGCGCCGATGGCCGAAGTAATGCCGGGAATGACCTCGTAGGGAATTCCCGCAGCAGCAGAGGCAAGCGCTTCTTCCCCGCCCCGTCCGAAGACGAAGGGATCACCGCCCTTTAAGCGGACAACATGGCTGCCGGCGGAAGCATGTTTTATCATCAGCCTTTCGATACCTTCCTGCGGCATGGAATGCTGGCCCGGCGCTTTGCCGCAATAGATGCGCAGTGCCTCCTTCCTGCCATAAGCGAGCAATTCTTCATTCACCAGCCGGTCATAGAGAATAACATCCGCAGTCTGAATGCGCCGCAGCGCTTTAACTGTAATCAGCTCCGGATCCCCCGGTCCTGCTCCAACAATACTTATACTCCCCTGTTTCATAGGCTTTTCTCCAATACCGCTGTGCTTGAGATAACGACATTTCTCCGTCCGGACTGCTGCTCCGCTGTGGAAGAAGCTCCGGGCTTAAAGCTTTTTTGCGAAAGATAGAACAACAGGCCCGTAAACAGCACCCCGCCGAGAAAATTTCCGAGCAGAACGGGGATGCCGTTCCAGATCCACCAGTCTCCAAAGCTGACTTTTGCCCCTAGCAGCATTCCGGCAGGAATCACGAACATATTGACCACCGTGTGCTCAAAGCCTTGACCGAAGAACGTTAGGATCGGCAACCACATCGCCAGTATTTTTCCGGCTGTGGAGTTGGAGGTCATTGCCATCACTGCCCCGAGCGTAACCATCCAGTTGCAGAGCATCGCCTTGATAAAGGCAAGCGTCATCCCCTCTGCCCCCATACTCTTATAGGCCGTTGTTTTGCCTTCACTCGTTGTTATCAACGTCTGAATTAGCGGATTTGACATATCGGTCCCCATTTTTGTAATGGTGAGGCCATATAATGCTGCATATACTGCACAGCCGATTAAGTGCCCGATAATTACCCAGAAGAAATTGTTCAGCATCCGGCCTGTTGACGTCTTTTTCTCCAGCACCGCCAGCGGAATCAAAGCAAAGCTGCCGGTAACGAGCTCCAGTCCAAGCAGAATAATCATTACAAAGCCTACAGGGAATAAAAGTGCTCCGATCATAGGTATCTTAGTTTGGGCTGTTGCTGTAAAAGCTAAGGTAGTCGCACACGCCAGTATCGCTCCGCCGAGGCTGCCGCGTACAATAAGCTGCGTGATGCTCAGCTCCGCTTTGGCCTTGCCGGCTTCGATCATTGAGGACAACACTTCGCTAGGCTTCACATAATCCATGATTATCCCCCCTGTAATTTTTATCTGTACTAGATGGTCAGATAGATATGCCCGCTGCCGGGATCTATCTCGACCTCATAGGTTGTCACATGACCAGAATCGGGTGCCTGTACCGCACCGCTATGAAGGTCAATCCGCCAGTCGTGGAGCGGACAATGCACCTTTGAACCGCAAACCATACCTTCCGATAAGACGCCGCCTTTGTGCGGACATTTATTCTCAACAGCCAGCACCTCACCACCGGAGAGACGGAACAAGGCTATCTCCTTGTCTCCCACCTTGAACTTGCGCGAGCCTCTGATGTCGATATCCGTCAAATTACCAACAAGCATTTTGGTCATAGTCATAGCAGTGGCCTCCTTATACCGTCTCGGGTTGTGAGAGTTCTTCGAAATTTTTGCGCAGCTCCGGCTCATTAACAATTTGTTTCCACGGATCGGTGGTGAGACTGAGCGTCTTCTGAATTCTTTCCTGCAGCGCCAGCCGTTCTTCCTTAAGCTCTAAGGCCTGCTTAATGCTGTCTAGACCCACACGTTCGACCCACTGGGCTGTCCGTTCGTTCCAGCCGGCATTCTCCCGGTAATATTGCAGAAATGCACTGGCCCACTCCAGCACTTCATCATCGGTCTTCACTACGCAGAGGAGATCTGTTGCCCGTACATGTACACCGCCGTTGCCCCCGATATGCAGCTCCCAGCCGCCATCAATGGCGACAACGCCGAAATCCTTAATCGTCGCTTCCGCACAGTTTCGCGGACAGCCGGAGACCGCAAGCTTCACCTTACCCGGCGTATTCAGCCGTTCGAAAGCTTTCTCTAAGCGAATGCCCATACCAAGAGCATCTTGCGTACCGAACCGGCAATAGGTGGAGCCGACACAGGTTTTGACCGTCCGGAGTGTCTTGCCGTAGGCATGCCCGGAAGCCATATCCAGCTCTTCCCACATCTTCGGCAGATCCTCCTTCTTGACGCCGAGCAAATCAAGTCTTTGCCCGCCGGTGAACTTCACCAGTGGAACCTCGAACTTCGCGGCAACCTCTGCAATCTTGATCAGCTCAGCCGGTGAGGTCACACCTCCGTAAATTCGCGGTACCACCGAGTAAGTGCCATCTTTCTGGATATTGGCGTGGTAGCGTTCATTCGTGTACCGGGATTCCTTCTCATCCACATATTCTTCAGGCCAGAGCATCCCCAAATAGTAATTCAATGAAGGACGGCATTTGGCACAGCCCTCTTCATTACTCCAATCCAGTACATTGATGACTTCCTTGACTGTCTTCAGTTCCATCCGCTTGATCTCGGCGACAATTTCGTCGCGTCCAAGCGTAGTGCAGCCGCAGATGCCTTCCTTGACTGTGACCACATGATCACCGGCATAGAGCTGCAGCAGCCCCTCTACCAGCGGTTTGCAGCCGCCGCAAGAGGCGGAAGCTTTCGTGCAGGCTTTGATCTGGCCTACGCTGGTGCAGCCCCCGGATTGAATAGCCTCGGCTATCGCCCCTTTGGACACACCGTTGCAGCCGCAGATGATCTCGTCATCAGCCATGCCCTCCAGCCGGTTCCCTTTGGGCGAGGCAAGGGCATCGCCGGAAATCCCAAGCAGCAGTTCTTTTTCCTTCCCCTTAATATTCTCGCTTTTCTTAATCATGGAGAATAGCTGTGCCCCGTCATTCGTATCGCCGAACAAGACGGCACCGATCAGCTTGTCGTCCTGAATGACCAGCTTTTTATAGACTCCGTCGATCTCATCCTGATAGCGTAAAGCTCTTGACCCCGGCTGCTCCGTGAACTGGCCTGCGGAGAATACATCGACCCCGGATACTTTCAGCTTGGTCGAGGTAATAGAGCCTGTGTAGCCTTCAGTCGGAACACCCGCCAGTCTCTTGGCGAGCACAGCCCCCTGCTCATATAACGGAGCTACGAGTCCGTAAGCAATACCCCGGTGCTCTGCACATTCTCCGACCGCATAGATTCCGGGAATGTTGGTTTCCAGATAATCATTCACAATGATGCCGCGGTTAATCTTAATAGAGCTCTTGCGTGCCAGCTCAATATTCGGCTTGATGCCGACTGCCATCACGATCAGATCGGTTTCGGCCACTTCACCATCAGTGAACAGCAGACCTTTAACTCTTTTTTTACCGAGAATCGCCTCTGACTGCTTCTTCAGCAGGAACTTCATGCCCTGTTCTTCCAGCTCTTTGCGGAGCATCACCGAAGCCGCTTCATCCAGTTGGCGTTCCATAATATAATCATGGATGTGTACAACCGAAACCTCCATCCCCAGGTGCAGCAGTCCTCTTGCCGCCTCCAGACCAAGCAGTCCGCCGCCGATGACCAGCGCTTTTTTATACTTTTGCGAAGTTTCCTGCATAATCCGGGTGTCCTTAATATCGCGGAATGCGATGACCCCTTCCTTCTCTGCTCCGGGCAGCGGCAACATGAACGGGTTAGAGCCGGTGGCCAGAATCAGCTCATCATAGCGGGCTTCGATCCCTTTATCCGTATATACTTTACGCTCCACAGTATCTATGGAAGTGACAGTGTGGCCCGTATACAGCGTAATATTGAAACTGCGGTACCATTCAAGGTCATTGATAATAATCTCATCCATACTGGCTCCGCCTGCGAGGACAGAAGATAACATAATCCGGTTATAGTTCGGATGCGGCTCGGAACCAAAAATCGTAATCTCGTAAGCCTCAGGAGCCAATTTGAGCAAATGTTCGATCGCCCTTACCCCCGCCATCCCGTTTCCGACCAGTATCAGTTTTTTGCGTATTGCTGACATATGTCTCTCTCCTCTCCATGTAGACAACAGAAATAGCCCGCTTCACTCCGGCCGGAAACTTACGTTTCCAGGTAACAGATGTGAGAGCAGGCGCCATTGCCGCTTCGACCGAATACAACGTTGTATTCGTAGATTTGATGAATTTGTTAAAATGACTATACTACATGAATTCGTAATACGTCAACAATTATGACATATAAATTTTTATATATTTAATTTATCGACAACATCGCTAAATATGTGTTATATAATATAACATTATAACTTATATAAGTACGTTCAAGAGTAGATCTATGACGTCGATCATTACGATGTAAAAGGAGCGTCAAACTATGCATTCCCTGCTCGTCATTCATAATGGTACAACAGAGAACGATACAGAAACGCTCTCGTCCCGGAGCCCGGACGTCATTCTTCGCTCCTGCGGTTATGTGGTCGAGGTAGCTGATACTCCGGAACAGGCCTTGGCCCTGATCAGCGATGCCGATGCCTCCATTCTTCATCTGCCTATCACCGAAATCAATGAGTGGAGCACCCCGCTGATCCAGCACAAAATTGCGCCAATGGTCTGGTGGTGCACCTCCCTGACCGCGACATTATCTGTCTCGGCTTGTGAAGACAATATTAGGGTCGACGGGATATTATCCCCCTTTATGCACCCGCAGGAGATTCACTGGATTCTTCATTTCAGCGCCAAGCAGTGCTTCGAACGCCATCAATGGCTGAAGGAGCGGGAGCAGTTGCTGTCCCGGATCGAAGAGCGCAAATGGATTGATATGGCTAAAGGCATTCTCTCCAAAGCGAAGAACATCAGTGAATCCGAAGCCTATGACCTTCTTCGCAAGCAGGCGATGAATGAACGCAAGCGTATGGTTGATGTCGCCACGTCGATTGTTAAAGTATATCAGCTGCTGCAGGATCAAACTTAAGGAGAATCCCATATGATCAATATTCTAAAAGAAGTTGCCAGAGGCAAACGGGGTGCCCGGGATTTAAGCTATGATGAAGCTTATTATGCTGCGGAATCCATTCTGGGCCAGACGGCCTCTCCCGTGCAGATTGGCGCCTTTCTAATTGCGGAGCGCATCAAGCTGGAAAGCATCGAGGAGCTGGAAGCCTTCGTAACGGTCTGCCGCAAGGCTGCCCACCGGGAGCCGGTTCAGCAGGGCCTCGATTGTGCCGGGCCTTATGACGGCAGAACGAATTCTTTTGTCGCCACCTTCCCTACCGCCTTCTTGCTGTCTGCTGCGGGAGTGCCGGTGACACTGCATGGTTCCCCTTCCTTGCCGCCCAAGTGGGGGGTTACGCTGCAGGACATTATTCAAGCCTCCGGTATTGAGATTGCCAGGCTGTCCCGGACAGACGCGATCGAAGCTGCAGAAGAAAGCGGCGTCCTCTTCGCCAAGGCTGAGCAGTGGTGCCCTCCGCTTGGAGCTATTCGCGGCCTCCGGGAAGACATTGGCATGAGAACGATCCTGAATACTGCCGAGAAATTGATCGACTATTCTTGTTCTCCTTACATCGTATTCGGGATCTATCATAATACTGTGTTCGACCGGATTTCCAGGCTGGTTGTGAAGCTCGGCTATCAAAAAGGGCTGGTTGTTCAAGGAGTGGAAGGCTCCGAGGATCTCTATATCGACCGCCCGAACCGTGTATACTCCATAGCGAACGGCACAGCGCAGCTGGATATCATTGATCCTGATGCCCTGGGACTTGAAACCGTAGTGCCTGAAATGGACTGGACTCCCCAGCGGCAGCTGCTGACGGCTGAAGCAGTGCTTCAGGGAGGCGGGCATATGGCCTTCTACAATCAGACGCTGTTGAACGGTGCTGCCCGGCTTCATGTGGCCGGAAAGGTCAATTCTATAGAAGAAGGCGTGTATACTTGCAAGCATTTACTGGACAATGGAGACGCCTGGATGGTCTACAGCAAGTGGAAAAACGCACTGCTCGGCAGTAAAGCACTCTACTAGAGCTGTTACAAAAAAAAGCGCGTAACCGTAACCATACGGTGCGCGCTTTTTGCTGCAAAAAAGACCTAAGCCTAAGAATAACCGCTATTAATCGGTATGCAGTGCTTGCCGCTGCTTGCGGGGTTCGGCAGACTTTTGCCGCTCGCGGTCCCCTCCTAATTTGAAGACCAGAATCCCGCCTACAATCACCAGAACACCTATGAGCTGATTCAATGTGAACGGAACCTTGGCCAGACCGAGCCAGCCCAGTGAATCCCACAACAGGGCGAAGCCGAGCTGAGACGTCAGTACAATCGAAATCGCATATGTCGCTCCAAGCAGCCTGGTGGCCTGCACCAGACAGATGACCACACCGACACCGATCATTCCGCTGATCCAGTACCAGGGCTGCATATGCTGAAGAGTAAACATATTTTTGCCTTCCACGATCAGCCCCATTACCAGTGAAGCAATAAAGCCCATCCCCAGTACCAATGTTGTTGTGGACCATGATCCAGTATGTTCATTTACTTTGCTGTTGAATATGTTCTGCAGGCTCACAAGCGCCCCGGCAAACATGGCCAGTAGTAGTCCCAGTATCATTATCTATTACTCCTTTTTTGTCTTCTTTATGTTCATCAGTATGGTGTGGTTTACTCGTAAATATTACGGTGTGCCAGCCTGCTAAGCCCTTCCCGGTCCTTCACCAGAATGTAGCCTTTGCTGCGCTCGGTCAGCCCCTGCTGGCAGAACTTCTGGATTACCCTGTTCAAATGCCTGTAGCTGGTGCTAATAAAATTCGCCGTATCCACCAGATTAATCGTGCTTAACTGCCCCGTAAATTGAGGATCGGATTCATCATAGGTAATGGATAAAAGATAACTCGCCAGCCGTACCTCAACGGGGTGCATCAGGTTCAAGCTAAGGAAATCGGATTTTCTGTAGAATTTCTGAGTAATAATCTCCAGCAAAAATTGCAGCAAGGGCGGATGGTTCTGCCCGTATTTTTTCAGCCATCTGTACGGTATGCAAATCATATGAACCGGCGATACGGCTTCAACCGTGTTCAGCAATTCTGTTCCCTGAATGTATTCAACATCCCCGATTAGCTCAAGCGGTGTCTTGAAGGAAATAATCAGCGTCTTGCCCTCGGCCGTCGTCGTATAAATCTTGAGTTTACCTTTAACCAGCACGTACAGCGACTCGGAAGGATCTCCTTTGAAGCAAATCGTTTCCCCCTGCGCAAAGCTGTACAGCGACAGCTGCGCCCTCAGCGGTTCAATGAGAATCTGCTCCAGCTGATGTTTCTGCAAATAGGTCTGCAGCAGACCTTGGTCTTGAATTTCCTTCATGGCCGGCTTTCCCTCCAAGGCTAGAACTTAAGAATGACCACACCCAAGATCATCATGCCGATTCCGATAAATTGCGGCAGCCGCATCTTCTGCTTCGCAACACCGAACCATCCGTTACTATCTATCAGAAATGTAAGGAGCAGCTGCGCGATCAGTAGTGCCGATATGGTAAAGGTAACACCGATATTCTGAATTGCGGTCACTTCGCTAAAAATAACAAAAGCGGCGAATGCACCTCCTGTTAAATACAAGGGTTTGACCAGCTTGAAGCCTTGTTTCTTCCCGTCTCTAACGAACAGCAGGATGATAAAAGCCATAATAAAGCCCGTTAATTGGGTGATCGTTGCTGCCTGCCACGTGCCTATATCCTGGCTGATGCGGGCGTTGGCTACCCCTTGCAGCGTAATGCAGGCCCCGGCCAAGAATGCAAAAATAATTCCTCTCATTGCTTCTCTCTCCTCTATGTGATCTCTGCTTTAATTAAATGACATCTGGCGTTATCCGTGAAGGACATATGTCCTAAGTGGAGGAAAGAGTTGAATTGGAGGTGACAGGACAGTAAATCGAAAGCCCGTTTCAAGCCATGGCATTGGCTGAAACGGGCCTGGAAAAGAAAATATTAGGAGAGTAGCTTCATTTCATTTAATTGATCAAAAATGATCTGGCTGACAGCGGAAACATGTTCCCTGTCTTTATAGCTAAGCCATGCCAATTCTGCAATTTCCGCTGCCGGAGCAAGCTGCCCTGTGTAATCTGCGGTGAGACAGGTCATCTGGACAAGCACGCCTTCCTCTTTGCCATGGGCCGCTGCTTCATAAGTGCCAAAAGGCCGGATACTGTCCGGCACAAGCCGGACCGTTAATTCCTCTTCGATCTCCCGGATTAACGTCTCATTGTCGGTTTCACCCGGTTCCCGTTTCCCGCCGGGAAAATAATAGGTATCCTTTCCGTGGGAACGGGCAGCCAATACTTTACCTTCCACGATGTAAATCCAAGCGATCTTGTCTATCGTTACTGTCATGTAAATCCCCCTCAAAATCTTGGCCTTTGCTCTTTTAATTAAAAGCGAAATTTCTTGCTACGGAAAGGACATATGTCCTCATTGCAATCTGCCAGAGGGTTCTTACCATTGCCTCTTCACATGCATATGTTCCTCCGCTTCATCCCAAGGTACGGAGAAAGCTTGCCCTTTCGCGCAAAAAATCGAAATGGAGGTGTAAGCCGGATCGGCATTTTTATTGTATTGTTTATTTAGGATAACGGTTTCCGGTTCATGGCAATCCTGATAACCGGCAACCCTTAGCGACAATGAGCCTTTGCCCTGCGTCATTGAGGCCAGTCTGACGGAATAGTTCATAAAGGTGGCGACAGGCACCGTACCCGTGACGACTGCCACTTGATCCGTCATCTCGGGTGCGGCAAAGCTCCCGCTAGCCTGCTGGATATCCGCCATTACTTTGCCCACATGATCGATATTTATCCTGATCTTGAGCGCATACACCGGCTCCAGCAAAATATTCTCCGCCTGCTCCAGTCCTTGACGCAAAGCCCGGAATGCGGCTTCCCGGAAATCCCCGCCGTGGGTGTGCTTATTATGCGCTCTTCCACTTAGCAAGGTGATACGCAGATCCGTCAGCGGTGAGCCGGTAAGCAGGCCACGATGCCGGCTTTCCAGCAAATATTGCTCAATCTGGTGCTGGTAGCCGGCAGCTAAATCGTCGGGGTGGCACTCATTCTGAACAGAGATACCGCTGCCGCGCGCGCCGGGCTCAAGCTTCAGATGCACCTCGGCGTAATGGCCGAGCGGTTCAAAATGGCCGCAACCGTACACTGTGTTCTGGATCGTCTCCATATACAGAATCTCCGGATCGCCAAATGTCACCGGGATACTGAAGCGTTCGCGCATAATCTGCTCCAGAATCTCCAACTGAATTTGCCCCATTACCTGAATATGCAGTTCCTGCAATTCCTCATCCCAGCTCACATTCAGCGACGGGTCTTCCGCACCCAGCTGCTGGAAGGCAGTATGCACTTCCTTAAGATGCACAGGCGGTTCAAACCGCACCTTTGATTTCAATGTCGGGACAAGCCCGCTGCTGAGGTGAGCCTGCAGCAACCCGACGCCTTCTCCAGGCTTAGCGGCTGTTAATCCCGTGACCGCAAACAGCTCTCCCGCAGCGCCCCATTCTGCTGCTGTTGTCTTAGCCCCGTAAATTTTGCGGATACCGGTAATCCGTTCCGCTATCCGTTCCTGAGCAGGACCGTAAGCCAGCTCCTCTCTTGATTTAAGCACGCCTTGCAGTGCTTTAATGTAAGTGATCCGTGTTCCCTTATCATCATGGCGTATCTTATATACTCTTCCTGAAAAAGGCTGCTGGTAATCATATTCAGTATGTACCAAAGCATCCAGGTTGCGGAGAAAGCTGTCGATGCCCTCATCCAGCAAGGCGGAACCAGACATACACGGAAAGATTTTGCCGTGAAGGACTAAAGCGATGAGCGCTTCGAGCCAGGCAGAATCGTTTAGACTTCCGTCCAGATAAGCCTCAAACAGCTGATCATCGCGTTCGGCCATAAATGACTTGAGTTCTTCGTCTACTCCGGTTTCCTGAAGGTCCGGCAGCATGAAGGCATCCCTGCTGAGCTGTAGGCGGATTTCTTTCAATACACGCTGCGGGTCAGCGCCGGCCCGGTCGGTTTTATTGATGAAGAAAAAGGTCGGAATTCCATGCCGGCGCAGCAGCTGCCATACGGTCTCTGTGTGGCCTTCCACACCTTCAACAGCACTTACAATGACTACCGCGTAGTCGAGAATCTGCAGCGCGCGCTCCATCTCCGGCGAGAAATCGACATGCCCGGGCGTGTCCAGCAGAAAGTAGCGCGAATCTCCAATACTGAATTCCGCCTGGTCGGCAAACACCGTGATTCCACGCGCTTTTTCAATCTCATGCGTATCTAAAAACGTATCTTTATGATCCACTCTGCCCCGGCTGCGGATGGCCTCCGTATGATAGAGCAGCTGCTCGGCGAAGGTCGTTTTCCCGGCATCAACATGGGCAAGCAGACCGATGGTTGTGTTCCTTGTCATAGAGTCGGCTTATACACCCCCACGGATGTGAGGAGCGACATCGTTGCTGTAAAACTGGCTTAACCGCTGCATCTCTTCTGCCGTAAAGGAAGGAACTTCGCGTGACGCGAGGTTATCGGCTACCTGCGCTTCATTTTTAAATCCTGGAATGATGCAGCTGACGGCAGGATGATCCAGAATCCAGCGCATCGCTGCTCTTGCCATGTTCCCCCGGCCTTCGCTGATCCAATCCAGCTTACGGGCCAGCTCTACACCTTTGACAAAAGGCAGACCGGCAAAGGTCTCCCCCACATTAAACTGCTCGCCGTTGGCATTGAAGCTGCGGTGATCGTCAGGCTGGAAGGTGCTGTCCTCCTTGAACTTCCCTGTGAGCAGACCGCTGGCAAGCGGCAGCCGCACCAGTATTCCCGCACCTTGCGCTTCGGCACGCGGCAGCAGTTCCAGTTCTGGCTGCTGGCGGAACAGATTGAAGATAACCTGAAGCGCTTGCACGCCAGGATACTCGAGACATAGAAGTCCCTCTTCAATCGTTTCCACGCTGACTCCGTAATGGCGGATTTTACCCTCTGCTTTTAATTGATCCAAAACAGCAAATACACTACCGTCACGCAAAATCTCAATTGGCGGACAATGAATCTGATACAGGTCAATGGCTTCACGCTGTAGGCGGCGCAGGCTTTGTTCCGCGTATTCGCTTACTCTCCGTACTGAATAATTCTCAGGATCATGAATGTCACCGGCACGGCAAAATTTCGTGGCAATATGTATTTGATCTTCTTTGCCTTTGGTGGCTTTGGCAAGCAGCTCTTCGGCATGACCGGAACCGTATACATCAGCGGTGTCGAAGAAATTCACGCCTTGCTCAATAGCCAGCGCCAGACCCTTCAGTCCGTCCTCATCCCGGCTAGTTCCCCAGTCGCCGCCAATGGCCCAAGTGCCAAAGCTGACTTCGCTGATTGACAGTCCTGTATTTCCAAGCTTACGGTAATTCATATGATATCCTCCCGGAATATTAGATTGTTAACGACACTTGCACAGCAAACCATCCATTTCTATTATGAACGGTCCGCTGTGCAAGACACAAGTAGCACCTTACCGTCTCACAAAAGAAAATACCGGGTATTGCTCAACAGGGGCAAATCCCAGTTTAGAAGCTAGTCTGTGAGAAGGGTGGTTGTCATGCGTGGTTTCCCAAAGTGGAATCATCCCTCTTATCAGATAATAGTCGATTAAAGCAGTTGCAGCTTGTTCTGCATAGCCCTTGTTCCGCTCGGCTGCTTCGAAAGTATCCACGTCAATAAAATATTCACGCCCGGCTGTGAACCCGTTATTTTTGCAGATCGAAAGGGTACGTTCTCCAAGCTTTACCGCCGCACCGCAGGTTCTCTGCTCCGCAAACTTTGTATGTACATAAGGCAGGTGATGATAAGCATCAGGCAAAATAGGATACTCAGAGAGTTCGATCCGCAGGTTACTAGTTATATCCGGTTTCGCGTATTGTTGTCTCCGATTAAATTGCTCAGGATGGAACACATACACTGACTCGAGATGTTTATCCACGTTCCATTTGTTCAATTTGTCCATTCCGCCCAGAAACAACGTCTCCCACTCCCTGGAATCGTCCGTATAAATTTCAAACCAGCTGCGGTTCTGAGCTTTGCAATCGGGAAGTACCACATCCTGCAAAAACAGCTTCACTGCCTCTTTATTCTGCTCCGGGTTGATGTCGCCTGCGGCATACATCCATCTGCCGGTCGCCCACACTATTGCAAGAGTCGGCCTCTCCGTCACATCTGTAAATACCCGCCCCGGATAACTTCCCCGCAGCACAGATAGCGCCGGAATATGCTGCTTTTTCTGGTTAAACAAAGATTCGAGTATTTCATACTCTTCATAGTTCAGCTCTTTCATCCCAGTTCTCCTGAAGTCCGACATGGAAATATAATCAGATATACATTTTAGATTATACAAGCTCTATTGCGATTATAAAGGGGCAGTTATTATACAACCCTTAAGCAACCCTCAACGCCAAATGGCCGTTTTCGCTTTTTAGCGATACGGCCATTTTTTATAAAGATGCTTTATTTTTGAGAAATACTTCTGTTTCAGTGATCCGAAGTACGGCTTCGTGAATCTATGGCATCAGGGGATCTCGTCTAGATAAATTCTTTTTTGGCAAATTCATAAAAAGCAAGTGCATTCTCCCATGCCGGAAAACCGGCCTGAGCCATTTTATCACTGCCCCCGCCTTTACCCTGGAATTCTGCCAGGCTGGTTTTGAAGAAGGCTCCACAGGAAATTTCGGAGCTGCCGCTGTGGGCGAGTACCACTTTATTCTCTTCTGCTGAGAGCAGCAAGACCGGAAGCTCCGTCTGTGCAGTCAGCTTAAGTGCCAGACTCTGCAAATCCTTGAGTGATCTGTGCTCAAACACTTGCGAAACCAGATGACATTCCGGTTCCAGAGCTGATAACAGCTCCCGGGCGGTGAAGCTGTCATTCTGGTCCTTCAATGCCCTGAGCTCCAGCTGCAGATCCTTATGCTCCTGCTCCCACTTCTCAATACGGTCAATGATTTCATCCTTGCCCGTATTGTATTTTGCGGACAGTACGCTGAGAATTTGCAGACTCTCATTAAATTCCTCCAGTGCGCGGGTTCCGCATTTGAAAGTAATTCGGATATTGCCCTTCTGCTTCTCTGCTTTCAGCAGCTTGATCATGCCGATAGCTCCTGTAGAAGAGACATGTGTCCCTCCACAGGCGTTATATTCTACACTATCAATTTCGACAACCCGGATGTTCTCCGTCACTTTGGGCTGCTTCACAAGAGGCAGATGCGCCAATTCCGCTTCATTTACGAAATAGCTTGTAATGCTGTGATTCAGGTATATGTGCCGGTTGACCTCCCGTTCCACAAGCGCCAGCTGAGCGGGAGTCAGCTCCGGCAGTTCAATGTCGATCGTGGCATATTCACTGCCAAGGTAAAAGCTTAATGTCAGGGCCTTGCAGAGATCGAGGAATACGGCTGAGAGCAGGTGTTGGCCACTGTGCTGCTGCATATGGTCGAACCGCTTGTCCCAATCAATCCGGCAGCTGAGCTGGTTGTCTGCGGGCAAACGTTCTACCTTGTGCAGTACTTCATCATCCTCCAGAATAACATCAAGGACTGGAAGTTCATTGATAAACCCCGTATCACAGGGCTGCCCTCCACCGTGAGGATAAAAGGCCGTTTCTTCCAAAATTAAATACAAGCCATCTTCTTTTTCAACCGCACGGCTGATTTTGGTTTGCCATTCCTTCAAATAGGCAGATTCGTAGTAAAGCTTATTAGTCATAACTGTGTCCCACTCCATTTCCGTCTCCGATTGTATCGAAGAACTGTCTCCGCCATTTCTTCTTGTTAATGCATCGTATCCCAGATTTGCTTGCTGATCAAGATGACCGTCACCGCAATAAATAACGGACGGATATATGCGGCACCTTTGCGGATGGCAATTCTGGACCCGACAATAGCCCCGATCACCATCGGGATTCCCATAATCAGTCCGTAGGAATAACTGACCGAGCCTAACGCTACAAAGGTCAATAAGCTTGAAATATTGCTGGCGAAATTGAGCACTTTAGCATTTCCTGCGGCTGTCACGAACTCGAATCCCATCATCAAGAAGGCAAAGATCAGAAAAGAACCGGTTCCCGGACCAAAAAATCCGTCATAGAAACCGATAAGCAGAGCGACTGCAATACCGATTAGACGTGATTTTTTGCTGCTGCCGGCGAATGTGGATACATCTCCCCAAGCTTTTTTGAACAACGTATAAATTGTGATCACGACCAGCATGACAATAACCAGCGGCTTCAGAAACTCCGAGGGCACCTGCCTGACTGTAAGTGAACCTGCCACTGCACCGATGATGGAAAAAGGAATGAGTACTTTGACCAGTTGAAAGTTGATCTTCCCCGAACGCATAAAGGAGGCGGTACTTGTGAAGGAGCACAACGTCCCGGCTAATTTGTTGCTCCCGAGCAGTAAGGGTAATGGAATCCCTGCAGACAGCAGCGCCGGAATTGCAATCAGCCCGCCGCCTCCAACTACAGAATCAATCAGTCCGGCCAGAAATCCGCAAATGACCAGAATAGCTATCATACTTATGCTTGCATGCTCCATACTGCGCAAATCCTCCTGCTATGTATTTCAGCTATCTAATGAGTCAACCGCTTATTTCCTTAGCTCCGCATACTTTTGTCAGCCTCAGATATACTTCTTCGCTCCATCCATATCCTTGAAAATACTAAATTTATCGAATAGCGCTCCTTGATGATCGATCGCGCGAATTTCCAATTGTTGTGGAGTTACTGCTACTTGCAGAAAATGCGGCACTGCCAGCGATTGTGAAGTGAACCATTCCCGCTTGGGCAGCAGCCACTCTGGCATTGCACCGGCTCCCCCAGCTACGACATATACGATCCCGTCCTTGAAATCCAGCCTGCCGGAGCGCAGCGGATAACTACGTTCATACACAATCGTATGGGAACTGAGTACAAGATCCACACTATGCTGCTCCAGCAATGGACAAAGCGCCCGCAGTGCTTCAACCTGATACCCGCCGGACACATAAGGAGAATAGTGAAAGTAGACAATTTTCCATTTGGCCGAAGTGTTTTGCAGATCCTGAACCAGAAAATCATATTGCGCATTTCCTGCCTGAAATTTTCCCGAGCTAGCAGGATAAGTATCATTGTTTATGAAATCCGTGCTGTCCAGAGCAATAAAATGAGCATCTCCATAATCAAAGGAGTAATAATTCTTCGGAGCGGTAAAAGCAAAAAAATCATAATACCATGAGCCTCCGTTCTCATGATTGCCCAAGCAGCTAAAGCTGGGGGTGTCTTGCAGCAGCTCTTTTCCGGGACTGAAAAAATACTGATCCCAATCGGCATAATTTGTTCTATCGTTAACAATGTCACCGATAAACAGGCTGAAGTCTGGACGGTACTTTTTCATCTGTGCAAAGATGCTGTTGTTGATCTCACCGCCTGTGATATCAAAACCGCTGTAGCCGCCGGTTTCACTGGTTACTGTAAATGAAAACGGCTCTCCTGGCAACATAGCTGTCTTAAAGGGAAATGGCCCTGCTTCTGCCGCCTCCTGCTCATTCTGAGAATACACCTTGTAGAAATAAATCGTTCCTGGCTCCAGTCCGCTAACAGTAAGCTGATGGATTAGGGAATATCCTGAATTCTCAGCACTGGCAAGGATCTGTTCCGGCTGCTTGTAGTTTCCTTGATAACCGCTATGTATACGTTCCGCCCTCATCACTTCCACTCTGGATGTTGCAGGCTTAGAGGTTTCCCACATGAAGGTCATAGACTCTTCGGTCGGCCACTGCAAATAAGGCCCCTTTATCATAGTCAGCATTAATTCACTCCTCTCTCATCTCTACTTCCACCCATGTTCCGAAAACCATACTCCCTGCCTGTATTGGTCCAGCGCCTGACCGGCAACAGGCAGAAGATTAGCTGGCAGCCGGTCTAATGGAAACCAGCGAAGATCATCACATTTGTGGGGTTCAGCGTTGCTAATTTCACCTGACCACTGCTTGGCGATAAAGAAAAAATCAACCCGTTCGTCATTGGAAGTTTTAATATGCATTACTCCGGTCATTTCTAAATCCCCGTGAGCAATTACAGCGCCGCATTCTTCCTGAACCTCACGAATTGCGGCGGTCATTACCCCTTCACCACGTTCCAGACGTCCCGCCGGGAGCGCGTAATATCCATCATCATGTCCCGTATTGAAGCGCCTGAGGAGCAGCAGCTGCTGGTTTCTAATCATAAAAACATGGACAACACTTAAGAGGCGGAATTCAGACATTCTAAGGTGCACCTTCTCTCTTTAGTTATATTATAGGAACATACGTTTGTTAAAAGCCATGTGAAAAATATAGCATAAATAATCCCACTTATCTACTTCATCTATAACTTAGATACGGCTTGGCAGTTGATAAGGGCTGTGTTCTTTACCTAGAATTAAAAACTCCTTCACAGCAGCAGCCGTGAAGGAGTCTAGTATTCATCTATCGAAGCGAATGTGTTATTTGGCAGCTTTGGCTGCGTTCAAAATAGCCGTTAAGTAACCCTTGGTATCCACCAGCGTAGCCCCGCTGACGGCATCCACCATTTCTTCTTTGCTCTTCTTGGCGAGCGTGGCTTCAAGCGATTTAATCGTCTTGCCTGTCGCAAATTTCTCAACAGCAGCTAAGTTTTTGTCATAAGCAACTGTGGATTTGGCTTCTTCTTTCATATGATCACTGTAATATTTGTTATTGGCCTTCTTGGAGGCCAGAACCATTGCAGGGTCTTTATAATTTTGTCCGAAATCGGCATCGGAGTTAGGAACTCCCTTGGCCACATCTGTGCTCAGGAATTGATAATCATCCAGCGAGGCAGCCACGATTACACCGTTTTGAACAACGGCAACAGCTACGGTGAAGCATTTCGTGCCATGTGCTGCCGCTTCTACCCGGCCTACCTTGAGCGGTGCACTGGCGGCTGAAGACACATCATTCAGCACGTTGCTGTTGCCTACTCCTACAACTGCCAATGAAATACCGGCTACCAGCAATAACTTTGTTACCTTTTTCACAACCATTCCCCCAGTCATGTTATAAAAACGCTTACAATCTATATTTATCAATTTTCGCCCATCAAGTCAGTTACAAATGTTACTAATAAAATGTAAATACATGGAATGATGTACGTCTTTAACCGAAGCCCGGAAGACTGTAAGATTGTTTAGATGATCACTGTAAGGTCGCTATTTCTGAGAACAGAAAAATCCACCTTTCTACTGCTTGTAAATTTTTTTGTAGCATGACCGCAAACTAATACGAAAAATAAGCCGCCTTTGCTATGATGGAGAGGTATGAATACTAGGAAAGGAGAATATTTTTCATCTATGGAAATTAAAAATCTAATTACAGCAATATCGAGAGAAGCGTTAAGGGTTTGGCTACAGGAAAATGGTAAGACTGAAAAACATTGTTGGGTCGTAGTGAGTATGTCGCCAACCCCAGATAGGCTGCTATACTTGGACGCGGTCGAAGAATCTTTATG
The DNA here is from genome assembly GCF_038002865.1 of Paenibacillus sp. FSL H3-0321. Lineage (NCBI taxonomy): Bacteria > Bacillati > Bacillota > Bacilli > Caryophanales > Paenibacillaceae > Paenibacillus > Paenibacillus sp. FSL H3-0321. Next base: position 20,962 of record NZ_JBBODH010000002.1, read on the forward strand.
TTTTGGATGGATTGATGGAGTCAAAAAGAAAATTTCTGAAACTGATCTGGTGCAGAGACTGTCTCCTAGAAGCAAAAGAAGTTCTTGGACTGAATTGAATAAAGAACGTGTCCGCCGCCTCGAAAAATTGGGGTTAATGACTGATGAAGGAAGAAAGGTACTTCCTGATATGGACCACGATTCTTTTATAATAGATAGGGTTATTGAGCAAAGGCTTAAAGAGGAAAGGCAAGTGCATGAGAATTTTTTGGCACTTCCAGCTCTTTATCAACGAGTTCGGATCGACACGATACAATGTAATATTAAGCAGCCTGAATTATTTAAGAGTAGATTAGACAAATTCATATTAAACACTAAAGAAAATAAAATGTACGGTCAATGGCATGATAATGGACGCCTTCTGGATTATTAAGAGGCGCTAGATCAAATGGTGTATAAATGACAAAAAAAGCGGCAGAATATCTTCTGCCACTTTTCTTGGTGCTACTCAAGTGGAAGGATCACTTATACGTGTTTTGTTCATTTTTCTTATAAGTCGTCCTATCATCCCGGAGCGACTCTTTGCGGTTGTCGAGTTTTTTCTGCTCCCTTTGCTGGGCTTCCTGGCTGTTGACGGGTGCATTCTCCAGTTCTTCCACCGTATTGATCAGGTTTTTATCCGGCGTTGTTTCATGCGGCACTGTGTTGCCTCCTTTAAGTTGGATACTTATTAGTGTTCCAGCTTATTTTGGCATTTCCACAGCCAGATTATTCTTTCCAGCGCCCCCTAACAAAATAACCCCACATAAAGATTGCTGTCTCATATAAAAAACGGCCAGAGCAGACAAAACATCTGCTGGCCGTTTTCGGATGAAATCAGTGCTGCTATTCTTCGGAATCTACATTATGATATACCTGCTGTACATCATCCAGTTCTTCCAGAGCATCAATCAGCTTCTCAAATTGAGCCTCGGCATCTTCGTCAAGCGCGACATAATTCTGTGGAAGCATGGTTAGTTCTGCCACGGTGAAATCGGTTATGCCTGCATTGCGGAACACTTCCTGTACCGCATGGAACTGGTCCGGTGCGGCATATACAATGACAGCCTCGTCCTCTTCCAGAACATCGCGAACATCCAGGTCAGCTTCGATCAGCATTTCCATCACTTCATCGGCAGATTTGCCTTCCAGACCGATAACGGCTGTTTGATCGAACATATACGTTACCGAACCACTGACACCCATGTTGCCGTTATTCTTACTGAACGCGGAACGCACCAGAGGGGCTGTACGGTTAACATTATTCGTGAGCGCATCAATAATGATCATTGAGCCGCTTGGTCCGAAGCCTTCATAACGAAGTTCAACATAATTCTCATCACCGCTGCCTTTGGCTTTTTCCAAAGCACGGTCGATAATGGCTTTCGGCACATTGTACGTTTTGGCGCGTTCCAGAACAACCTTCAACGCCCGGTTTGATTCCGGATCAGGTTCGCCCTTCTTCGCGGCTACATAAATCTCTACCCCAAACTTGGCGTAGACCTTACTTGTATTGGCATCTTTCGATGCTTTCTTTTCTTTAATATTATTCCATTTACGACCCATATAGTTTCCGCTCACTTTCCAACATTAATTATAAACAGTCGACTTCTATTATACCTCTGATCGAACGATCACGTAAAGGGCAGCCCATTTGCTAGGAAAAGTCTAACAAATCCAGTAATTGTCCCGCTCCCAGCACCTGAATTAACACGGGAATCCGCGGTCCCTCCTGTTGATTGAGAGTGAATTGATAGATGATTTTAAACAAACGTTTTTGATTGTTTTTCATTATTTTTTTGTCCTTATCGTGACAAATTGCGTAAATTTCCGTCATCAGCTCTTGTTCATCCATTCCTTCTCTTCGCAGTAAGCTGCAAAAATCTTTAATCCATTCCTGTTCGCCGGGCTCTAAAGTCTGATAATAGGCGATGTCAGGTTCAGTATTCACTGTAATCATACGCTGCGGAACCCATTGTCTGATCCAAAACTCCGCACGGTTTGCGGTTTGTTGGAGCAGCTCCTCGTTATGCCCTCCACCGTTACGTGCCATTATCTCCTTTAGCAGTTCGAAATCGAAGTCCACAAGCGGCAAAATACCGGAGACCTGACTGAAGCTTGGGGCCTTGGCCTCTGTAACATGGTGCATGGACAGCTCCAAAGCAGCTTTTTTCTCTTCAGGGAGCGCTGGAGACGGGTAGGCTTCACGAAAACGCTCAAATTCCGCATAATTTCGGAGCACATCTTCATCCATCCCAATATGAAAAGCGGCATTCGGCTGATATTTTGCGAACAGAAACAATAAATTCTCCGGGGTATACACTTTCAGAAGATCCGCAGGCGTGTAATGATTTCCCGACGAGCTGGACATTTTGGCGTGGCTGCCTTTGATGCTGATGAATTCGTAAGGCACGTAATATGGCGGTTTATTCTCAAAGATTTGTGCGGAAATCACACTGGCTACGTTGAAGCTGCCTGTTTCAGAGGAATGATCGCGTCCACCGGGCTCGCAAGCTACCCCTTCCATTCCCCAGCGCATCGGCCAGTCTATTTTCCAATGCAATTTGATTATAGCAGCCTCCGGGACAGAGACAGTGTTATGCTGACCACATGTACATGTATAGGTTAGTGTTTCTGCCTGATCGTCAAAATCCACAACCGTAGTGCTATCCTTTCCGCATTGCTCACAATATACATGAACTGGATAAAAAGCGGCTCTGTCTTCTGCACTGGCTTCCCCTGTTTTAAATGACATGAGAATATCGTAAATCTCCCCTCTGCGGCACAGCGCTTGAAGGATGGCCGGATTGTAGCGGCGCGACTGATACTCCCTGCTCTGATAGATGAACTCGGGTGTAATCCCAAATGCCATCAGCGCTTGTTCAAATTCTTGCTCGAAATGCTCCGCATAGGAGGAATGGCAGCCAAAAGGACACGGAACCTTGGAATAAGGCAATCCAATATATCGTTCAAAGCCTGGATCTACATGATTAGGAACCTTCCGGAAACGGTCGAAGTCATCCCATGAAAAAATAAACCTCACTTCTTTGCCCGCTTTTTCGAGCGCTTTGCTTACAAAATAAGTCGTCGCGATCTCCCGGAAATTCCCGATATGTACCGAACCCGACGGGCTGATCCCCGAAGCACACACAAAGGCTTGCTGCTCAGGATGCATTTCAATTAACTGACTCGCTATTTTTTCTGCCCAATGCATAACCAATCACCTCTAATTTTTTAGTTGGAAAAAGCAAAAAAGCTCTCGTCCGCAAGATTGTCATCTTGAGGACGAGAGCTATAATTAGCGTCGTGGTACCACCTCTGTTTGCGAACAGGTTACCCTGCTCACCTCTTCGGGTACGGCCATTACGCTTATACCCTATCTCTGTAACGGGAGATCCCGTCATACCATCCTTGAGCAACCGGCTCAATTCTGTATGAAGCTCGGAGACTTTATTCGTTGGAATCATCGCTGCTCCATTTCACCAGGCTGGAGCTCTCTGTGAACAATACGTTCCAATTACTCTTCTCTTCATTGCTGTTGTTGATGTAAGTTATTGTAAGCCATAGTAACCCGGTTCGTGTACATCTGTCAATAACATCCGTTTGATGAATAGGTATATCACCATAAATGTGCTGATATCCCCTGTTATTTACCCATTTCAATCAACTGCAAGTGCCATATATATAAGTTGAATGAGGTAAACACCTACACTTAGGAGGGATATCATGTATAAACCGATACGCAAAAAAAATTTCAGAAGAAGACCTTTGGTCATAAAAATCCAAAAACATAAAAGAGTTGAACCGAAAAGAATAAGACCTCTGGATATCTGGAGCACGATCCGTCCATCGGCTTTTAGGGCAATCGGTGCCCCTAACAGCGTTGTCAGCATAACTAAAGCAGATCAGCTTACCAAAATTCCTTTTCCTGTGGTTCAATTCGATTTATGCGGTGAATATGATCCTCTCCACTCCGTGTTTATTCCAAAAACTTCAGGCGTTTATTCCATCAGTTCATTGATTGCCGTCAATCCGGTAAACCCTACTGTCAATTATGTCATTGCACTTGTGATCCTGGTGAATGGTATTCAATCTCCTAATACACCGGTAGACAACGATTTTTTCGGCACCAATGTAAACAGAAGCAACGCTACAAGTGTTTCTACGATCTTGAAACTGAACGGCGGCGATCGGGTTGAAATCTTTGCCACCACCACAACTCCAGGCTTTATAGATCAATTTTCATTTGTTGTCACGACTTCTTTCGAAGCTGCCAGATTCCCGTCTCCTTGCTGACTCGCAAATCTGCACTAAGAGACCGCTCCTAATTTCAGGAGCGGTCTCTTAGTGGGTAACTCGTATTCTGTTCAGATCCAGACTTCATTAGCGGTTTCAATAACCAGGCGCAGCTTATCCCACTGCTCTTCCTCAGTCAGCATATTGCCTTCCTCCGTGGAAGCAAATCCGCATTGCGGACTCAGACACAGCTGCTCAATATTCACATATTGGGCGGCTTCTTCAATTCGGAGCTTAAGCTGCTCTTTACTCTCAAGGCCTCCATGTTTGGTAGTCACCAGCCCCAGTACTACAAATTGATCACGGATAAACCGCAGCGGCGCGAAATCACCGGACCGTTCATTATCGTATTCAAGGAAAAAAGCATCGACCTCTGCCTGAGCAAACAGCACTTCGGCAATCGGCTCATATCCCCCAGCGGCGAACCAGGTGGAGCGGAAGTTGCCCCGGCATACATGCAGGGCAATCGTCATATCCGCCGGACGTAGAGAGATGCTCTCGTTAATCAGCCGCACATAGTCCTGCGCCAGCTGGTCCGGATCAATTCCCCGGCTGCGCAGATGCGCACGGTGTTTGCCGCTACATAGAGTTCCCCAAGTCGTATCGTCCAGCTGCAGATAGCGGCAGCCTGCATCATAGAAAGCCTGAATCGCTGCCCGGTACACTGCTATAATATCTGCGTACAACATTTCACGCTCCGGATAAATTTCATTCCCGTTATAATCCTGCACGAAATGAAACAAGGCAGGAGAAGGAATCGTCATTTTTACCGGCGTATCTCCGGCTAACTGCTGCGTCTTGATAAATTGTCCGATCATGGGATGGTCCGTAAAGGCGATTTTACCGACAATCTTGAAGCTCTCCGCCCGCTGGGCAGTTTCTTTCGAGCCGCCGCCTTGGTTCAGGCTGATTTTCTGTGTGCCTTGAATCCCGAAGAAGAAATCCAGATGCCACCAGGAACGCCGGAACTCACCATCTGTGACCGCCTTAAGTCCCAGCGCCTTTTCCTGCTCCAGCAGCTTGGAAATCTCTTGATTCTCTATCTCATAAAGCTGCTCTGCCGTGATTTCACCCTGTTCAAACAAATTGCGGCCGGTCTTAATCTCATCTGTACGCAGGAAGCTGCCGACGATGTCGTAACGAAAGGGAGGAGCATTTCTTTTGGAGCCGATAACTGGACTGATCATACGTCCCTCCTGCTGTTATAGTAAGGATTGATTGAAGTCGAAATATTGTTCAGACACCAGATCATTCAGAATTTCAATGAACCCGGACATGATTTCGCTTGGCTTGCGGTCCTTGTGGGCAATCCAGCCAACCGTGAACACTTCATTGCTGTCAAAAGGAACCGTTACGAGCCCTTCGCCGTTCAGCTCAGAGGCCATAATGCCCGTGCCTATCGTATAGGAATCACTCCCTAGCAACAAATGGGTCAGCGTGGCCCGGTCTGTCACTTTAACATTTTTCTGAATCTGCGTGAAGCTCAGCATCTCTTCAGAAAAATGCAGCGAATTGTTATCCCCTTGCTCAAAGGTAATATAGGGATACGGAAGAATCTCGTCCTGTGTAACCCGTTCCTTGGCGCCCAGTGCGTGGCCCGTTCTGACATAAACATGCGGGTTCGTATTGAACAGCGGGGTGAATTTCAGGTTCCCGTCGCTGAACAGCTTGTTCATCACTTTATAGTTGCTCTCGTTGATATACAGAATACCGAGATCGCTGCGCAATGTGCGGACATCTTCAATAATTTCATAAGTCTGCGTTTCTCTCAGGCTGAAATTATATTCCGCCACATTGCGCTCGTTCATCAACCTGACAAACGCATCAACGACAAAAGCATAATGCTGGGTCGATACGGAAAAATAAATCGGGCTACGTTTCTTGCCGGTATACCGGTTCTCCATAAACTCGGTTTGTTCAATGATCTGCCGGGCATAGCCCAGAAATTCCATCCCTTCAGCAGAGATGCTGATCCCTCTGTTGTTTCGTTCAAATATAGTAATTCCCAGTTCGCTCTCCAGTTCCTTAATGGCGTTGGAGAGACTGGGCTGCGACACAAAAAGCCTTTTGGCCGCTTCATTCATTGAGCCGCTGTTGGCAATTTCAATTGCGTAGCGGAGCTGCTGCAATGTCAACCCTGTTCCCCCTCCGGTCCTTAAGCGATAATTCAGCATCACAGAAGATATCGTAGCATAGAACCTTCTGAGGTTCCACGTCTGTTCTGTCTAGCCTACCGGCAGTTAATGTGTCCGCTTCTTTCCAGCATCAATTTTCGCAGGGTCCAGGCCTTCCCAGATGTTCGCAATATCCGCCTGCTCCGGGTGCTCAAACACCAGAAAAGCCGTAGGCAAATAACGTTCTCCGTATTGCGAAGAAGGTTTGTTAACGATCTCGTTGTCCTTAACAAGTACGGTGGATGAACCTCCGTCCAGATTGGCAGCGATCACCGCTCCGTGCTTCAGCATGATTTGCTGCACATCATATAGATTGGCCCCGATGCTGTATCCGGGCTGCCGTCCGTCGATCACCACAAATAGAAGGGCACCGTCATCACGTTGACCCATCGCCGTTCTTGGGGCAATCCCCCAGCCTTCGGCCGCATTCTTAATAAGGCCCTTGCCGTTGACGATCAATCTCGGTTGAAAGGACACTGCCTCCTGTACACCAAGATCACTGAGCTCATTCAGCGAATAATTGCCGGCGATCATTTTGCCTTGCTTATCGAGGCCGACGATTTGTGTTGATTTTTTTCCGCCCAAGCCATTGTAAAACAATTTCCCTTGCGAAATCACGAGTCCTATCGGCTTAAATCCGTTGCCTTTCCAGTTCGGGTCGGCGAAGCCGCCACCGTTCACACCGGCAATCGCGCCGGTTCGTGACACCATGCTGGACACTTTCTCGCCCGATCCAATTTTGCCGGGAACACCCAGCCGTACCTTGGTCGGATCATTAACGGTCATGACATAACCGGAATAACCCGTGCCGGACACTTCCTCAATCTCGACCAGAGGTTTCTCTACCTCCACTGGCGGCTGTACAATGGTATGGGTGTCCTTCTCATCTCCCATATGCACAAAGCGTTCATTGTACTCCTTAACCCGGTCTTTCAGTTCATCTTCACCAATGATATATTTCGCCATATAGCGGTGTTGAGTGGTAATCAGCGTATCTGCGATCAAGTAGCGAAGATTATGCGCGGAAGGCGCAAAATACAGCCAGCTCCCGCCGGCGATTAGTAATAGGATCAAGATTAAAAAAAGTCTGGAGAGTGTGCGTAAAAAGCTTTTTTTCTTGCGCTTGCGGACCGGTTTTTTCTTCTTGCTTACAGCATTGCGCTGAGGTAATGATGATGAGCTCACTTCGTAAAGCCTCCCTAATACTTCTATTAATGGTAATAAGCATGAGAACATATACTTTCATCATAGACGATAATGAAAGATTAAAAGTTTCATTTTTTTCAATTCTGCTGCTGAAGGTTAGGAGACCCGTGCACTATAATGAGGTTAAATGTCGCTTGGAGGGGGATTGCCAATGAATTTTAAAGATTTTGAGAATTGATAAATGTACTTGAAGCCGAGGCCAGAAGCTTGGGACTGGTCCAAGTAACTGCCGATGCAAGCATCACGGCAAAGTCTTTTTTTGAACATCACGGCTATAGGTCCGTTCAGATGCAGGCGGTGGAGCGGAAAGACGTTATCCTGCATAATTTCAAGATGATCAAAGAGTTAGACTAACAAAGTAATGTTAAACTTCACATAAAAAATAATGCCCGTTGACCTTGTAGGGTCAATCGGGCATTGGATATCGCTTTTCCGCCATCATTTCATCCGTGTCTTTGCTTGCGGCTGCCATAACCGTATAGTGCGATTTTTCTGTTCCGCCATACTATCGCAAGGCTAAACAACAGGATAAACACAAGAAACAGACCGCTGACTATTATACCTTTGGATATAGAAACAGGCTGGTTTTCCACCACCATTGCTTTGTCAGCCTGTAATGCAGCCGTACTGGAAACGGCAATAGTCTCTGAACTTGCCAGTGTGGAACTCTGGGGAATATCTGCTCTGGCCAACAAGAATTTGTGCAAAGCATTGACTGTTGCTACCGCACCACTTGCGTAATTTTTTCGGGCAAATTCCGGTTCAAGCACCGTATCCAGAATTTCTTGCATCGCCTCATTGGTCAGCATTCCGTCGATATCCTTGCCTTGCAGTATATGGTAATTGTCCCCGCCGATGTCCAGCACAAGCATTACATCCTTGGAACCCGCCCCAATGGAGGCGAATTTCGAATACGTATATTCCTGCAGGTTTTTGTCTGCGGAATTTTTAACCGTAACCACATAAATGCCGCTTCCGGTCGTTGTCTTGAAACGGTTGCTGGATTGGTTGAGATAAAGCTTGCTGACCTTTTTGAGAACTCCGGCATTATCGGACACGTAGGTTTTGGAACCGACCTGCTCCTTCCAGACTCCGCCCAGCTTTTGGATCAGTGACCCGTAAGTTTTGCGTGCCCCGAAGCTGTACTCCTTCCTGGCAAAGTCCGGCTCAAGCGACTGGGAAAGAATTTGCGATAAAACTGCGTCATTAAGCTCGTCCTCCAGGCCTTTGCCCCTAACCGCCCAGTACTCGTTATCTTTGATCGAAAAGAGCAGCAGCACACCCTTATTGTTGTCAGCTGAGCCTGCTTCCCAGGCGTTGAACAGCGAGGTTGCATACTCCTCTATCGCAGCTCCATTTGTAGAGTCCACTGTCACCAGCACAACCTGTGAACCGCTCTGCTGATGCAGACGAATACCATAGTTGACGATGTAATTTTCGGTTTTCTCATCAATCACATTGGCGAAATCATTTACGTAAAAAGAGTCCGTGTGCTCAGGCACGGCAGTTTGGGCCAAGCTAAAAGCGGGCAGCAGCGTACTTAGCAGCAGTACAATTAAAGCTATGATAAACGTCTTTTGTCTCATCCGAATTTCCATGATCTTCATCTCTCCTTCCATACGAAAATAGTATATTCAAAACATAGCGTGGTAGAACAAAAAGAGACTCAGCGTGATGCCGGGTCCCTTACTTTATTTCTATAGCTTCCGTTAGATAGCGCGACTGACTTATGATATGGTCAGAACAAGGAGGCAGGGATCAGCTTTCGACCACCTTTTATGAGCGTGGATTCCAGCATTTCTCCTTTATCCCCCCCAAAATACAGCTGCCAGTACACGCCGAAACGGATGCTGACATCATTCTTAACCAGCTCGGGCGGCGTAACGATCAGCCATTGGAATTTGAGTGCTTTGGATATTTCAAATACCGGATCAAGTACGTTGTTCGAAACCATCTCACCAAATGGATTATCGTACAGGAAAACCGTCCAGCCCTTGTTCTCGCGGTTGACCCGCTTATGGGTCATGATCATCATAGCAACCAGCAGCTGCACAGACTGGCGTTGCCCGCCGCTGCCGACAGCCTCATCCAGTGCTCCGCGGTTAATAACTTCCCAGTCGGAATAATGGTACTCTTCGGGCGCCGCATACAGGAAATAGTTCTCGGTCACCGGCTTGTAGACCTGAAGCACCGGAAAACGGTTCTGCATCGCGGCGTATACGATCTTTCCATCATTGATCATCTCTTTGACAGCGGCTGCCGGCACCTGCTCAATCTTGGCATATTTCTCCAACAGCCCGCTAATGCAGAGGTTGAAATAATCACTGACCAGCGGCTCGATATCATCGCTCGTCTTCGGCACCGTAATATTCTTGTAATTCAGGCGGACCAATGGAAAGGCATGTCCATTCTCATTAAGAATGATCATCCGGCGTTCCATACGCTTCAGGATATCGACAATCTGCACGACACGTTTGGCGGCGCGGCCAACCCACAGCTTGCGGGACAGCTCCATCCCTTCCTTGTCACTGCGGATGCTCTCAATCTGATCGCGCGAGCTTTGGAGCATGGAATCAAGCACCTGCCGGGCTATCGAGAAGTCATCCCAATGTACAGTGTTCAACCGTTCCTGGATTTTGGTCTCCAGCTCGGCATTCCAGCCGCTTTTCGCCAATTTACTGCTTAAAGACGTCTTCTCTTCCTTCACCTTACGGGAGATTTCCGACCGCTCGCTGCGGCTTTCCTTGCTGCGCAGCAGCCAGTCAGCTACCAGCGGCTCACAATTTCCTTTTACCTGCTGCTGCAGTTCTTCAGGAACATCCCGCAGTTGGCCCCGTCCCTCAACATGGGTATCCATGATTTTGCTTTGGCTTACCAATGTTTGAATCCATTGATCCATAACACTCAAGGCTTGTTTACAACTGTTCAGCAGCTGTTCATTCTCCCGGAAACGCCTGCTGATCTCTTCTTCCTTCTGATCCAGCGGATCATGCCATATTTCTACAGCACGTTCATGCTTTTCTTTGATCGCTTTTTCGGATTTCCGTAGATCCTTCTGCAGATTCTCAAGGATGGTCTGGGCGCGGATAAACGAATCGTGGACAAGCTGGTAGTCCTCATCCAAGTATACCGTCTCGTTCTTCTGTCTCGCTCTGGCCGTCAAAATCACCTCGGCTGTATCCGTTGGAAGAGGGGCATTCCGCCAATCCTGATCCACCTGGACCACCGCAGCTTCGATCTCCGCCAGCTGTTCACCGGCCCGTTTGATATTCCCCGCTCTCGTACGGATCTCCAGTTCATTCTGGGTTAAGGACTGCTGGAGGCTTTCCACCGTGCTGAGCAGCTGCATTAGCGTATCTTGAGCAGCAGGATCAAGTACGGGCTCTTCTTCCAGAGCAGGAGCAGCCGGATATTCGCCGGGGAAAGCAATTTCGGGAAACCAGTTCTGCAGCCTTGGAAAAAGCGAATAGCGGGTATCTCCAATCCACTTCTCACGCTGCTGCGCGGTACTGCCCAGCTCGGCTTTTACCTGAACCAGCCCCTGATCCTTGCTGGCGATTTCTTTGCTCAATTCTTTTTTACGTTCTACCGCTTTTTGCTTATCCTTATAATCCTGTTCCTGCTTCTTTGTCCGTACATCCCACAGGCGCAGCGCCTGTGCTCTTTCCTCATGCTCGGTCCGATCGGCTTCAGATTGTACCAGCTCTCTCTGAATAACCGCAAGGCTGTCTTCATTCCTGCTGATCTCCGTGTTCAAATCCCCGAGCTTTAGATTCAGCTCATTCTGCAGTAATTCAAGTGTATTCAGTTTGGCTTTCAGAGCCAAGGTATGTTCACTCTGGAACAAGCGCTCGAATTCCTGCCGCGCCGATTTGAGCTTCGACAGATAGGCTTCCGCATCCTTAAGCTCTTCCTCCTGTTGCTTAAGACTGGAGGATATTCCGCGTTTCCATTCCTGGAAATGATCCGGCTGCAGAACCATCTGCGGACCTTGATTGGCTAGCAGCAGGAAAGGAGCGGATGCGGCTTCCGCCATCTCTTCCCGGATGAAAACCGGCACCGCTGACTTGAGCAGGACTTCTTTCAGCGTATCCGGCTGGAGCTTGGCAGCTTCGCGCTGCGTCACAATAATTCCGTAAGGAAGAAGCGGATGCCGTTCCATTTCCTCTTCACGGCTCAGGTAAGGCAGGTCATTCAGGTAGGAGCTGCCGATCATGGAACTGATTTTGAGTGAATCCAGTGTGTCCTTCACTCTCAGGATATCCGCATTCGGCAGCCAGAAGGACTCCTGCTGCAGCTCTACATCGATCAGCTGGTTGTAATAATCCCTTCTCAGCCGTTTCGTCTGCTGCTCAGCTTCATCCAGCCTGCGGATAAACCGCTCCTGAATGGCCGGTTTCGCTTCAAATAGCGCCGTAACTCCCAGTTGGTGATGCTCTTCATACATTTCCAGCAGCACGACCAGCTGTGACCAGAGTTGTGACTCCCTGTTCATCTGTGACTCCAGCAGATTCTGAAGCTCATCGCTTTGGCTTTGCCCGGCATTCAGCTTCACCTTCAGCTCAGTCTGCGTTTGGTGCAGACTGAGCTTACGCTCTTCAGCAGTTTTGCGCTGCTCGTTAAAGCCGCTGATTTGGTCTGCGATACTCTTAGCTGCTATTAACGTGCGCTGCAGCGCCGCTCCTGGCGCCCCGGCTGCTTCATGCCCATGGCGTGAAGCAAAAACACCCAATTCCTCGGTATATTGGCGGATGGCCCCTGTAAGTTCATTGATCCGGTTATCCAGACCGCCCAGTTCCAGCAGCAAGCTTTCCCTTTCTTTGCGTAAGCCATTTTCTTCAGCAGTCAGAGAATGCTGGCGGGTTACGAACGACGAGAGCTGTCCCTGCCAGAGCTGAAAGACTTTGTCCCACTGCAGCCGCAGCTCTTCCTTCGCTCCCTGAATAACCTCTTGGCGTTCCTTCATTTCCAGCGAGCCTTCGATAGCTTCAATTTCTTTCTGCCATTGCTCGATCTGGCGGAGCTGCGCGCTGCGTTTGGCCAGATAATAAGCTACTTCAAGCTTCTTCTCTTTCAGCTTCGACTCATCCAGCCGCAACTTGGCCCGTGTCTGGTTGTCTGAAATCCTCGTGAATTCATCCTGCTTAAGATCCTGTTCCTCTTTGCTGCGCAGATATTTCAGATTATCGCCCTCAAAACGCAGCTGGCGCGCCTCCTGGTGATGCTGAACCAATGCATCGGCAGTTTTGCTGCGTTCCGCCTCTGCGTTCTTAAGCTCCTCGTGAATGACCGTGGACATCTGCCGACCCAGCAGTTCAGTCTCTCTGAAGCTCCGCTCGGCTTCCGTTCCCTGTTCAACCAGCTCATACAGCGGTGCAGCCAGCGTAGTGAATTCGGCAAAAGCCTTTTCCCTCTGCTCCAGCATCGGAAGTCTCTGGGCAATGGTTGCGGTATCGATAAACATCCGCTGAAGCGAGCCATCCTCTTCTTTGACACCCTCGTTCAGACTGGAGCCAATCTCCGGAATAATCAGCTTTTCGAACAGATTGTGGTTGGTAAAGGCCTCATTTTTTTGAAAATAGCCCTTGATCCCGCCCTCTTCACCATTGATCCGTTTCATGTTACGCCATTCACCAATATGAATATCCCGTTCAGCAAGGAAGCTGTAGTACTTCTTCAGATCGGAGCTGTGGCTGCCGAAGGCAACAATTTCATTCCGTCGTTCCCGTACAAATTGTTGAATCGTCTCAAAACTTACAGGACCGCCTTCCGCATGATCATACAGCGGCAGCGTTGAAAGGGTCAGCTCAGCCTGCTCTTCATAATCCATCAGCGCGTAGAGCAGATAGTCAACCTTAATCTCCAGCTGATCTATCGAGCTGTGGGCAGTCATGGCAATGCCGGTCGTCATGTATTCATTACGCTCACTGTTGTCCAGCCGCCACTCAATCGCTACGTGGAAGGTATAGGGCTTGAGCTGTTTTTTATGATTATGGAAAAAAGCCTCGACCTGGTTCTCGTTGTCTTTCCCCCAAGCCGCCTTAGGCAGGAGCAGTTGGAAGATGGACTGCAGCAGCACCCCTTTCCCGCCGCCGTTCATCAGGGTAATCAGGGTATTGGCCGGGCCTTCCTCATTGCAAAGATCAAGAATCATATCATCATACTTCTTAAGCATCTTCTCGTATTTCAGTCCGGCAATACGGATTCGTTCAATGCGAGGCATAGCCTTCCCCCTCCTTCTCCGTCAAGGTCCGGCCGATCAGAGCTTTCAATTCCTTGTAACGGTCTACATCGTGGTACAGATACCGCATTCTTTCATATAACTCTTCCCGGGGGAAAATCCGCTTCTCGTTCTCAGAAATAAACACCAGATGTTCCTCCTCCAGCAGCTTCATCCCTTCATGAATCAGTCCGATCCGTGAACCGGAGCCTCTCGACAGGGAATCGCCTTCCTCCTGGCTTTTGGTCTGCATATAAAGGCTTGCCCATACTTTATACATTGCCTGAATATCCAGACGCCACTGCTTGCTGAAGCTGCCTTCCTCATCCAGCTCGATCCATGCTTGTAGAAGCGAGGACACCTGATCAGAGATTTGGATATAGGACATGCTGTCCTGACCGGGCTTAAAGTGCTGCTCATCCTGATCCATTTCCGCCAGAAAAACCAGGATAATGACGTTGATAATATGTAAATGGGTTTTACGTTCAATCCGTGAGTATTTATTCCGCAGCTGTGTGAAGTTGGACGCGAACCCCGATCCCAGCGGATTGACCAGCAGGTGAAGGCGGTGCCCGGAATTCATAATCCGGCAGCCTCCCTCTTTGGCCATATACTGCAAGGCGTCATAGGCCCCCGTATCCTGCAGGCATTCCACTGCGGCTGGATCATCCAGGGATATGACTTTCCGCCGAAGCAGATCAAAAAACAGCCGCGAAGCCTGCTGCAATTGTTCCAATGAATAGCTCATGCTGTATTCTCTCACCTCTCTACTATAGTAATGGTATAAGGGCTCATTTCCAGACCGGGCCAAATCACGCTTGTCCCCTGATCCGGTTCAAGTATGGTTGTCCGCAGCACTTTGCCCCGCAGCATCTCCAGCTCGGGACAATCCGTAAGCAGCCGCTGAATCAGCTTCTGGCACTCGTCACTTCCGCCAGGGTTGTCTTCGTTTCGCTCCTGTACGATAACCTCGGTATGAAAGAATTGTACCCAAAGGTCAATGGCATCCGGGAGCCGCGCCCATCGGGACTGTTCCTCAGGAGAGAATGCATCCGCTTTGAACGTAAAACGTCCTTTGCCGGCAAGCTCGGTAAAAATCGGTTTCCACAGCTCAGCAACTTCAGTCCAAGGTATAGACTTAGGCGTATAAGTTGCAAGTTGCTCCTCCCCTTCTTCATCGGGCTCATCCAGATATTCTTCCGGCAGAAAACCGACATCCTGTTCTTCCCAAGCCCAGGCGAGGGGGTAGATAAAGTCCTGGCTCGGTGTGAACAGTCCGCTAATCAAGGTTTCCAGACTGTCCCCGCTCGGCAAGCCTTCAGCTTTCACCCATTCCTCCCATACATTCGTGCGAAAATTAAAACCGGCAGCTCCCCAGAACAGCTCTGGAAAGTTCAGTCTTAAATTGGTTTCGGCTTCAAAAATGCTAAGTACAACCTCCGCGAGCTCGTCATGCACTTTCCTTGACAGCTCCACCCGTTCGGATAACAGGCGCAGCTCGTTAAAGTCGATAACATCCTTCTCGTCATTCGCCAACCGGGCCAGGGAACGGTGGATATTATCAAAATGCTTGCGTTCTTCATCAAACTGCTGGTGAATTTCCTCCAGCCGCTGATGCCGCATAACCCCATATTCGCTGAACATATGCTTCGGGTTGCGCCGCAGCGCATTGCGGTATTCCTGCTGTTGCTGAGTCATTTTCCGAACCCGCGAGATCAGTTCACCCACATCCTGCATCGCCCGGGTGACGCGTCCATGCTTAATATGCATTTGGATCTCCAGCAGTTTAATACTAATCTGGAACTCTTCTATAATCTCATGGCTCATGAAGATAAGCTCCATCGCATATTCGGAAAGGCGGTAAACTGTCTTGCCGCTCTCTTCCCAACTGGTGCGGGTCGCATCCTCGTCTACCGTAAAGTATTTGTACTTTTGCAGAGTCATCTGCCGGGTTTGATCATCATAATAAAAGGCTTCAAAATCCCCGCCGCCCCCGCTCCACAGCAGCCCGTCTACCAGCCGTTCCACAGATTCGATGGTTCCAAACCTTGCAATATTAAACCGCTCCAGTGAACTCCAGGCCAGCTCAATAATATCCTCTTTGGCTCTTCGTTCATTGGATTCCAGCTCGAGATAATAGACCTGCAGCAACACACTCAGCGCAATCATTTCCTTATAAGGCTGCAGTTCTCCAAGATTCATGCCAGCCCCCAGCGTCCACAGTGGGTTAAGGCGTTTGTTCCGTTCACCAAAATCAGACCAGTTCATCCTTGCGCCAACCTCGCCATCACTTCGTAGTTTAGGACCTCCTGAGGAACGCGTTGGTTCGACTCCAGCAATCCTTCGATAAATACCTTAAGTTCGGGATCAGCAGAAATTTCCTGAAAAACCAGTTCCAAATGGGTAGGATCACAAGCTCTCTGCTCTTTTGCGTAATTGTAGGATTGCTTTGTTAATTCCATCATGAGTTTATAGATAGAGAGTGCCAGCTTAAGATTTAATTCCGGATAGCTGAGTTTCAATTTACCGTAGATATCCCAACCTGCCTTGTCCATATCCCCAACATAGTGTATTTCAACCTCAAGCGGATTTATATTCAATTCCCCCAGAAAAAGTAGACTGCTGACGATCTTCCAGCCTTCTCCGTAAATCAGCATATCCGGCTTGATACTGCATATCTGTTTTCCGTTCTGCATCAATCTTTTAGCAGAATCAAAAAAAGAATGATTTTCCGAAATTAGAATGCAGCGAACTGGCCATGGATTCTGAATATGGTATTCGAATAGCTCACGGACAACCACTGCTTTAATAGAATCTAATGTAAGACCGAGCCTGGAAAGTAGTTGAATCCCCTCAGACTCAGAAAGCCACTTTTCACGATTAAAAAGCTCTAACGAACGTTCTTCCCTCGTAACAATTTCCCTGTTCTCTGCTGTACGTAAAAAATCATACACACGTTCTATGTATCCCCAAGTTTCCATCGTCTGCTCTTGCGGATGAGTTCTATAATAATCCAGTCGCAGCTGCTTCACATCACTTATCCGAAGCATTGATGATTCACTCCAGCCTTCATAAGATGTAGCACTTTCAGCCAGCCAATAAACAGAATCAACAGCAGTGTTCTTATATTTCTCACTTTTAGAACGAGGTACTAAATAGCCTTCAGCTTGAAGCTGCTCAATGCTAACTGCAAAGGTAGTTAAGCTTCCTGCCTCAACGTAGCCAGAACGATATTCGTAGCTGTTTATCACGGACTCCTCAAGAGTTTTAAGTGCAATCCTGTGTCTGGTCTGCCGAACCACACCATATTTACTCTCTATAACGTTCTTAATTAAATCTCTCAATTGATCACCCTCACAAAATAACATAAACCCATATCTGCCCCATGAAGGGAGAAATATGGGCTGGGTACCACTGATAACTTACGTTTATTGGGGAATATATGTTTCTATTATACCAATGAATTGAGGATAGTTCTACGAATATTTAACATTCAGCAGGTAATGCAGATTCTCTTTGACCGCAGGCCATTCCTCGTCAATAATGCTGTAGAGCACATTATCAAGAACGGTGCCCTCCAACGTAATTCTGTGCTTGCGCAAAACGCCTTCTTTTACAGCGCCAATACGTTCAATGGCTTTCTGTGATCTCAGATTGTATCCGACTATCGTAAAATTGACCCGGATCAGCCCCAGTTCTTCGAAGCAGTAATGCAGCAAAAGCGACTTGGATTCGGTATTGACTGGCGTTCTCCAATACTCCGGTGAAATCCACGTACAGCCAATCTCCGCATTGCGGTGGATCCGGTCCAGATGCATAATCCGCGAGGTACCGACGACTTTTCCAGAAGCTTGTTCAATCATGACATAAGGAAGGTCCGCCCCATTCTCCTTATTGCGCAGCGCAGTTTCTATTAGTTGTTCCACTTGTTGGATTGTTGTTATTTTCCGCCAGGTGTATTCCCAGATTTGCGGATTGTGCAGGAGCTTGAGCAGCTCCGCCCTATGATCGGCTTCCATAGGAATAAGCTTGATAAACTTGCCGTTTAGTTGTTTGATGTTGTTTGTAATCACAAAGGACGCCTCCAGTATTGTCTATTCATCAAGCCCGAGATCATTATAAAATACCCGAAACATCCTTGTCTGCCTATTTACGTAAAATGACTGCCCCGTCTATGAAAACGGAGCAGTCACTGGAGTTACATTGATATCTATATATACTAAAGAACTACCTAGAGGCTAAAGCAGCGGAGGGGAATTTTGGAACTGTAGGAGCGATAGCGACCGCCTGAAAGCTTTCCGTAGGAAAGCTCTCTTCGGAAGCATAACCAGTCACCGGATTTCAACCGCAAATAGCGGGTTAAATCAAGAAATCGGGAGACAACAGCGGCCGGAAGTCCAAACATTCACCGCAGTTGCGTTCTACGCCGGATCAGTAAATCTAAAGTTCAACTTATATAGAAACACTTATTGCCGGGCGGCAATCTCGCTAACGATACGCTGAATGATCTCCTGAATACTTACAGTGCCGAGATCGCCTACTGCGCGTTGTCTTACGGAGACAGTAGCGGAATTCTGCTCATTTTCTCCAAGGACGAGCATGTATGGCACCTTTTCCAGCTGAGCTTCGCGGATCTTCAGGCCCAGCTTCTCCTTGCGGTGATCAAGCTCGACCCGGATTCCTGCCGCTTCCAGCGCTTGCTTCACCTCATAAGCGTAATCGGCAAAATGCTCGGACACGGGCAGCAGTTTGGCCTGTACAGGGGCCAGCCATACCGGAAATGCCCCGCTATAATGCTCAATGAGAATACCCATGAACCGGTCGATCGAGCCATAAACCGCACGGTGAATAACGACAGGCCGGTGCTTCTGGCCATCTTCTCCGATATAAGACAGGTCGAACTTCTCCGGCATCTGGAAATCCAGCTGGATTGTTCCGCATTGCCAGCTTCTTTTGAGCGCATCCAGAATATGAAAGTCGATCTTCGGCCCGTAAAAAGCTCCGTCTCCCGCATTCACCCGATAAGGGATGCCGCGTTTCTCCAGCACCTTCTGCAGCGCCGACTCGGCCTGATCCCACAGTGACTCCGCCCCCATATAATCTGCCGGCCGTGTGGACAGCTCTACCTTGTACTCAAAGCCGAATACTTTATAGATATGATCGATCAAGGCGAGTACCCGGCCGATCTCTTCCTCAATTTGTTCTGGCAGAACGAACAAGTGGGCATCATCCTGGCAAAAGGTACGGACCCTCATCATTCCGTTCAGCGCGCCGGAAAATTCATGGCGGTGAACCTGGCCGTATTCCGCAATGCGGATCGGCAGCTCCCGGTAGGAATGCAGGCTGTTTTTATAAATCAGCATATGCCCCGGGCAATTCATCGGCTTAAGTGCGAACTTGTTCTCATCGACATCTGTGAAGTACATTTCATCTTTGTAATGATCATAATGTCCGGATTGCTCCCACAGCCGGTTGTTCATCATCAGCGGTGTACGGACTTCACTGTACTCCCTTTCCCGCTGAATCCCCCGGGAGAATTCCTCCAACGCTGTACGGACGATCATTCCCTTTGGCAGATAGAATGGCATTCCCGGCGCTTCCTCGGAGAACATAAACAGCTCCAGTTCCTTGCCCAGCTTGCGGTGGTCGCGTTTCTTCGCTTCCTCCAGCATATACAACTGGTCTTCCAGCTGAGCTTTCTTCGGAAAAGAAGTCCCGTAAATCCGCTGCAGCATCTTATTACTGGAATCTCCACGCCAATATGCACCTGCTACACTCAGCAGCTTGAAGGCTTTGATCGCACCTGTTGAGGCCAGATGCGGCCCCCGGCACAAATCCGAAAATTCGCCTTGATCATAAATGCTGATTACTGCCTCCTCCGGCAGATCCCTGATCAGTTCCAGCTTCAGCGGCTCTTCAAATGCCTCAAAAGTCTTCAGCGCCTCGCTGCGGCTGATCTCCCGGCGGAATATGGGCAGGTTCTCTTTGATAATGTTGCCCATTTCCGCCTCTATCGCAGCCAGATCTTCTGTAGACAAAGGCTTCTCGATATCCACATCGTAATAGAATCCGTCTTCGATGACCGGGCCGATACCCAGCTTGACGTTCTTATCACCGTATATACGTTTAATGGCTTGAGCCAACAGATGCGCTGTGCTATGTCTGTGGATCATCAGGCCATCTTCACTGTCCAGCACTACGATTTCAACGAGACTGTCCTGTGTAATCGGTTGATGAAAGTCAACGAGTCTGCCGTCAAGTTTACCGGCTACTGCATTTTTCTTCAGTGTAGGACTTATGGATTCTGCGACTTGCGCAATCGTGGTGTTACGCGAATACCTCCTAATTGTTCCATCCGGCAGTGTTGCTTTGATCTCCATGATTCAGCCTCCATTTCTTCAAGTTTTTTTGTATGTTTGAACGCAAAAAAACGCATCTCATCCCAGAAAGGGACGAGTGCGTTTAGCTCGTGGTTCCACCCTAATTTGATCTGCGCGATAGCAACCCCCTGCTGTTCGGCGGAAGTAAAGCTGCAAGATCCTTATTGGTATCCGATATCGGGGATAAGACGGTGACATTTACAGCCTTCCTAACAGCAGGAGGGGTTCAGTGCCACGGCTGCAAAGGGGTAAATTCCGGCCGGTTCTGTAAGAAGCTCTCACCTTGCACTTCTCTCTCTGGTCAGTCCGTGAAGGAACTCATGTCTTTGGTCATTGCCTTGGTTATGGTGTTTATGGTGTTGCTGGTTACATAATACGCAATCAAACACGGAAAAGTCAATACACAGTTGAGAAATAGTTTTTTTGTCCTTGTAAGATAACCAAACGGGTAAATGGCGCTTTGAGCGACAGATTAACGTCTGCTGCTCATTGTATTGAGCTTGAGATGTGAGATAATCTCACCAACCTCTTTTACATGATGTGCGATATAATCGGCCCCTGCGTTCACAAGCTCCTCCTCCGACCCATAGCCAAAGGTTACCCCAAGCGAGGCCACGCCGCAGCCTTTTGCCCCAATAATATCATGCTCCCGGTCTCCAATCATCAGTGCCTGCTCCGCGGCAATCTCGTTCTGCTCCAGCACATACCGGATTACCTCCTGCTTCTTGGAACGTGTACCGTCCAAATTGCTGCCAACAGTGTGCATAAAGTAGCCATCCAAGCCGTAATGCCGGAGGATTTCCTCAGCAAATACTGTCGGTTTGGAGGTGGCTACATAAAGCTTGTATCCTTTCAGCCGGAGCTCTTCCAGCAATTGCGGAATACCGGAAATCACACTGTTTTCAAACATCCCCAATGTACGGTAACGCTCCCGGTACAATTCAACAGCCTTCAAGGCAATATCCGTGGTAAAACCCTGGATCTGGATAAAAGATTCATATAACGGCGGCCCTATGTAAGGAATAAGCAAATCGAGATGCTCTACCTCTATTTCGAACTTGTTGAGCGCGTACTCCACGCTTTTGGTAATCCCCTCTTTGGGGTCGGTTAAGGTACCGTCCAAATCAAATAAAATACTCTTCAGTTCTCCCATGACGTACGCCTTGCTCCCTCCAAATTCAATTGCCGCAGTTTCTTTTCCCTCATCAGCTGCAGCTTTTTCAATCATACCTGCGTTTCTCCATACTTTCCACATACTTATCTTTTAACATTACAGGTGAAGTGATTTTATTTCCTGGAGGACTTAACATGAATATGACGCATTACATGTCCCTGCTTGCGGACAACCAGCCTTGGAACTTAATTCTTTTCATGGCGATTCCGGTCATTTTTGCAGAGACGATCACCGTTACAGAATTTATCATCCTGTTTACGAAGAAGCTCAACGGACCGCTCAGAGCGTTTAACCGGATCTGCAGCATTCTTGCCGGACTTTACTTTACCGGCGTTTTTCTCTATTTGTTCCCTACCGCGTTTGTCCCGCTCACCGTAAATGGCGAGTGGCATACATGGGTGGACGTAGTAGCGGTAGGCTTCTATCTGAGCGGCGTGTTCTTCCTGCTGCCGCTGGCCTTGCTTGACCTCGGCCTGATTGGACGCAAATATCCGGAAGAGAGCAAGTTGAAGCTGCATTTCCTGCTGATCAGCGGCTTCCTGGTGGTGGCGCATATCGCCATGATCTTTGGCATGATTAACCCGGAAATTATGGGCGGCATGGCCGGGATGAATCATTAATCAATCTTCGAAGGGGCCTCTCCGATTTTGGATTGGCCCCTATTTAAGATCACACAGTATAAGTAAATGCTGCTCAAGCATTTGCTCAAGGCGCTCATCGGACAACCTCCCGGGCTGCATGAGCTGATGCATGGCCAACCCGTCAATCAGCGCATACAATTTCTCCGCTTCCAGATCAATATCGAGCTCCGGCTTCGCCGCCTTTTGTTCCACTAATGTTGTAATAACAAACATCGAAACCTTGTACACCTCTTCCTGCATACGGTCGTTCAGTTTCGATAACTCTGGATAGATCAACACCTTGGCATTAAAAGAAAACCAAACCTCGCTTTCCATAATTCTCTCTTCATCCAGCGGAATCAGTTGCAGCAGCAGACGTTTCATATCCTGCAGCAGGTTGCCCTCCGGCTGGAATCCCTCCACCCGCTGTTCAATTCTCGCAAGAAAAAGATTCATGCAAAATGCGAACAATTCTGCCTGCGTAGAGAAATAATGACGCATCGATCCTACCGATAAACCGGATTCCTTTGCGATATTACGGACAGTGGCTTGTTCAAGACCCGAGTTATGTATAATTCTCAGAGCGGCGTCGGCAAGCCGTTTTCTTTGTTTCTCATGATCAACTTTTTTTGGCATATCTCTATTATACCTGCTTATCTTTTTATAATACAATGTGCTATAATGTTTTATATAATACGTTTGTATTAAATAAAACATCGAAAGAGGAGCAATATTTTATGACTATTCAACCACAACAACCGAAGAAACGATCCAAAAAAAAGATCTGGAAAAAGGTAACTCTTACCCTGCTCACCTGCATAATTTTACTGCTCGGGTCGGGATTTGCTTATGAATGGTTGGCATCCAGAAATGCAGAACAGAAATACCAGCCTCCCGGCAAGCTGGTTGATGCAGGCGGATACAAGCTGCACATTAACAAATTGGGGCAGGGCTCCCCAACCATTATTCTTGAATCCGGAAGCGGTGAAACCAGTTTGTCCTGGAGGGATATTCCTGAGAAGCTGTCCGAATTCGCAACTGTTGTGAGCTACGACCGAGCCGGATATGCTTGGAGTGAAAAAGCGCCTACAGCACGCACGGGAGAAAATATCGTTCGTGAGCTGCACACGGCATTAGAACGGGAGGGAATCGACGGGCCTTACCTGCTAGTTGGGCATTCTTTGGGTGGGATGTATGCCCGGTTATTCGCTGATACTTACCGGGATGAGGTTGCTGGTATGGTACTGATTGATGCCAGACCGGAAGATGACGAGCGTGAGACCAAACCTATCCTGACTGCTGAAAAATTCGCGGGCAATCCCCCAGCATCAGTCTTGCAAGTGTTGAAACTATCAGGCGCTATGCGTATATTCCAGGATGTGCTGCTGGATGGTCTGGTTGCGAAAGAAGATAGAGGGCAGTTCATAAATGTCATTTCAAAGCCTAGTTACTTCAAAGCTAAAGAACAAGAAGGAAATCTGGCACATACCACAGAGGACGCTATTCGGGGTCAAGACCTCGGTTCTCTTCCGGTAAGAGTCCTGTCACGAGGAATTCCTCAGGATTATGCAGGCTTTGGCTTCTCCGAAGCTGCCGGTAAAAAGCTGGAAGATATCTGGCAAAAGGGGCAGCGCAAAATGTTGAACCTTTCCACAGACAGCAAGCAGACTGTCGCAACCCATAGTGGACATATGATTATTCACGACGAACCTGATCTCGTCATTCAGACGATCCGCAGCTTGCTGACACATCTACAGTCACCATCCCCTCAATAATTCACATTATGCTCACGGGCCCGGACCGGGTCCAGGTCCGTGACCATATATTGAGACGGCCATGAAATCCGGCTATTTATAAAAAACAACCCTACACCGTGTTCCGGCTCCGGCCCTGCTAGTAATCTCAATCTCGCCTCCGAGCAATTCTACCAATTTGTTCACAATGGACAACCCCAGACCGGTGCCTCCGTACTGCCGTGAACGTGATTTCTCTACTCTGTAGAACCGGTCAAAGATATACGGAAGCTCCTCCTCAGGAATGCCAATCCCCGTGTCCTCGACGATAAATACAGCTGAGTCTACGCGAAAATCCAGCTGGACGCTCACCTCTCCTGCATCGGTATAACGGATTGCGTTTTCCAGCAGATTCATTACAATTTGCTCCATCCGTTTGCCATCCCCTTGCAAACCGAACGGTTCACCGGTACAGCTGGAATTTAGCTGCAATCCTTTTTCTTTAGCAGTGAGTTCGACTTTGCGGACCGCCTGATCGACGAGCAGCGCCAAATCGACCTCTTCCAGATTCAGCGGTATTTTCCCCTCCTCCATTTTGGCCAATTCGAACAAATCGTCTACCAGATGTTGAATCCGGTGCGCCTCTTGGTCGATGATGTCCAAGTAGAGTATTTTTTCTTCTTCCGTCTCATACAGCCCTCCCTTAACCACCTTGGCATACCCCTGGAGATAGGTGATCGGTGTTCGCAGCTCATGGGAAATATTAGCGAGAAACTCCTGGCGTGTATCCCTGTAGTGCTGCAGATTCATAGCCAAATCGTTGATGGCACCAGCAAGAAAGCCAATCTCATCGTTACCGCTGATCGTGAGCCGCGTTTCCAGTTCACCAGCCGCAATCTTGCGCGTAGCCTTCTGCATTTGGACAAGCGGACGCGATAATATGCGGGCGATGAACCAAGTGATGCCCAAAGCAAGCAAAAAGGCGCCCAGACCAGACAGCAGCAGTATATCTCTCACCGTAGACAGGGAATGTTCCATATTCTCCGTGGAAGACATCACATAAAGTGCTGAAGTAATAATGTCACCGCTTGAGATGGGTTGTCCCGTAACAAAATAACGGTAGCCGGACGGGTCTTTATACAAGAAACTCACCCTTTGTCCGGTAAAAATAGCTTGCATATCCTGATCCCGGATAAAGGAGCGATCTGTAGAATCATGAACACCGGAGTGCAGCATCACTTTGCCATCCAAGGAGATATTAAAGATGCTGACATTGGAAAATTCCGCAAAGGACATCATCATTTGACCGTTCGTGGTATCTTTGGATTCGGCCATCGCTGTGAAATGGGAGGCCAGCTCCTCCGCTTCCGTCTGCATTTCCTGGTAATAAAAGCTTGTAAACATCCGGTCTATCACTATCCCGAGTGAGAGCAGAACAATCAGAAACACCGACATAATCACGACACCCAGCTTAAAGCCGATGATGTTGTTTTTCATTCGACATTACCGGGAATCTGGAATTTATAGCCGAGCCCCCACACGGTTTGCACCGGAACATAGGAAAGACCTGCCTTCAGCAGCTTCTCGCGGATATTCTTAACATGCGTATCAATAACCCGCGTCTCACCGCCGTAGTCATTGCCCCAGAGCTGTTCCACCAATTCTTCCCGCGTAAACACGCGCTGCCCGCTGCGCGCCAGCAAATGCAGCAGATCAAATTCCTTCTGTGTAAAAAGGATCCTCTCACCTTGAACCTGTACTTCTCGTGCCTGCGGATAAATCCTTAACTCCGGGTACTCCAGCACCTGCTCCTGTGACGCGGAAACCCGGAACATATTCGAACGCCGCAAGAGGGAATGGATTCGCGCAAGCAATTCTTCCGGTTCAAACGGTTTGGTTAAATAATCATCCGCACCGATGCCCAGCCCATGTACTTTATCTTTCGTTTCAGACCGTGCGGTAAGCATCAGAATGGGCGTCTGACTGCTCTCCCTTACCGCCCGGCAGACCTGCCAGCCATCCATATCAGGCATCATTACATCCAGCAGGATCAGGTCGAAGTTATGTTTCTCTATCATGGACAGGGCTTCGCGCCCGGTGGAGGCTTCCTTAGTAGCAAAACCCTCCTGCAGCAAATAAATGCGCAGCAAATTCCGCATGTTCCATTCATCGTCAACGATGAGAACCTGTGCTTTGGACAAGCTGTTCACCCTTTTCGTGGCCTATATATATTGAACTTATAATTCTTCTATTTTGGGATCGACCGTGACTACAGAGAATGTTTGGACTTCCGCCACTTTTCCCTAATTGTAATTCTCAAGTTCAATCTATACAGTTTCTTTATTCTTTTTTCAATTATACCTAAAAACAAAGAACAAGCCGACCACGGATGTCCGCAGCCAGCCAGCTTGCTTTAATGCCCCGAATGGGGATTGTCTCCAGAGGCGGAGGTGATTTCGAGCATGTCATCTATTTCGCTCTGTGTATTGCTGGTTATTGTGCCGGTATCGCCGGTTAGCCAGGCATGGTTATAGGGACCTTCTGCCGGTGAATCCTTGAACTTGGGCTGAAGCTCCATCATATAATTCATGACCGAATCCGGTAGTCCGTCTTGTTCCGTAAAGATTAACGGTGCATGTTTTCCCAAATGGGAGAATGGCGCAGCGGCGATAGCCAGCATGGTGGAATCCTTCGTCAATAAGGATAGGTTATGGCCCGGAGTCGTGATACCCCAGCCGAAGCCGCTTACCTCATCCTTGAATTTGGCAAAAGCAATCGCATTCGCATAAGGATCATCACCGGAGATGCGAGTTACTGTACCATATGCTCCCAGCTGCTCCTCGACTTTTACCGAGACAACAGAAGCTGGGCCTAGAAGGTAAATGGCAGCATTGCCGCCGCGCTTTTTGAGCGCCTCTGCCGTGGAGGCCGGGATATCATCCTGCGCTACGTATAACAAAGGCTCAGGCATATGCGCAATCCAGTTGACTGCAGGCAGCGTATATTCGGGGCTGTCCATTGAGCCGATAATCACACTCTGCGGCAGCTCGCCGGATACTTTGGCATAATAAGCGTCAATCGCCTGAGCTACAGCAGCAGGATCTTCGCCTTCTATCTTGTCTACCTCCAAATCCAGTGCCTTAAGCTGCTCTTCCACACCGTCCGCGACGGGTCCGACCAGTACGACCTGGATGCCCGCATTGCTCTCGGCACCCAGCGGATTCAGCCGTTTAAGCTCTTCCAAGGTAACCTCCGGAACGCCGTCTTTGCTCAAGAACAAGACCGGCCCGTTACTCGGATGGTGGATTAAGTCAGTACTCACTGCAGCAATTTGCCAGTTATCCGCATTGGTTAGGACTACGCTTGCAGGCCGGTTGGCTTTGGTTTCTGCCGTCCATAAAGACCGGGACACCAGTACCGCTGCCTGAACCGGGTCCGAGGTATTGATCCGGGTCGTGTTTTTGGTCGCAATCCAGGACATAGAAATTGCGGCAGAAGGATTCTGTTCACTTTGCGGAGCTGCTGATTCCTTATCCGATTGACAGGCGGTCAGCACCGTACCAAGCAGCAATGTCACAGCGCTTAATTGTATGATTTTCTTCATGTGTATCCCTCCATTTCATAGCTATCACGGATACTTAGAAGTTTACCCATCAAATGTGTAGAAAGAATGTGGAATTCCAACAATTTAAGAATGAGTATTAAGTTGGAATTGGTGCAGCCTAAAAGTGAATAAAAAAAAGCTGAACGGAAAGTGCTCCGTCCAGCTGATCCTGATCAAGCTTCTTCTATACTTACCAGTGCTTCGCGATAAAAGTATCACGGCCGGACTGTTCCCGGTCTTCCTTATAATGCTTCGGGTTCTTCTTGTGATAATCCTGATGATAGTCTTCTGCCGGGTAAAAGACCGGTGCGGGCAGGATTTCCGTAACGACAGGTCCCTCGAAACGCCCGCTGGCCGCTACCTGTTCTTTGGAAGCCAAAGCTGCCAGTCTTTGCTCTTCATTATAATAAAACACCGCAGTCCGGTACTGCGTTCCCCGGTCCTGGAATTGTCCTCCGTCATCAGTCGGGTCAATCTGCGGCCAGAACAATTCAAGCAGCTTATCGTATGGGAAAAGTGCCGGATCAAAGCTGATCTGCACTACCTCATAGTGTCCTGTAGTGCCTGTCTTGACCTGTTCATAGCTTGGATTCTCGACTGCCCCCCCGGCGTAGCCTGATACAATTCCGTGTATACCCGGCAATTCTTCAAAGGGTGTAACCATACACCAGAAGCAGCCTCCTGCAAACATTGCCTGTTCCATACCTGTAATCCCTCTCCCTATCTATAAATCTCTACATACTATAACGTATGTTAAGAAGATAAGGTTAAATCTGCCTAAAGTCAATTTGAAGGAGCGGTCTGCCAAGGATGAGTCTTTTTTTCAATCCCGGAGGAGCTGTATATACCTGCGATCAGTTCCAGTGTTTTGAGTCCTTCTGAGCCGTCAATCCAGAATGGTCTTCCTTCGCGGACATGGTCATAAAAGTCATGAATCAGTCTTTGATGCCCCGTTCCCCAATACGACTTGCCTTGAATACCTGACACCCCCGGCTCACTGAGCAGCGTTTCCCGGCCGTCCTTCCACAGATACAGGCAATCCCTCCGCAGCAGCAGCGTTCCTTGTTCGAACGCTATTTCCAGCTCTACGGGTGAGTTAACAAGGTAGGCATTGCTGCCGTAAAAAAGTCCTCTGACCTTATTCCTGAAGTTGATGCAGGCATGTGCCGTATCCTCCACTTCAATAACTCCGTCCAAGACATCTGTGCTTACGCTCCCCTGCACTGATGAGATCTCACCGCCGAACCATTGCAGCAGATCCAGCGTGTGGATCGTCTGGTTGATCAACACCCCACCGCCCTCTGAGGTCCATTTCCCCCTCCAGTTGCTCTCCTTGTAGTACTCAGGTGACCTGTACCAGGTGACAACCCCCTTCATACATACAAGCGGCCCCAGCACGCCGGATTCAATGGTCTCCTTAATCTTGATAGAGGGTTCATTGTAGCGGTTCTGAAATACGATGCCGAGCTGGCCTTTGCTGTTCTCCGCAGCTTTCAGCATGCGCTGGGCAGAAGGCAGGTCAACCGCCATCGGTTTTTCTGTTAAGACATGTTTACCCGCCTCCAGCAGATCGACCGCCATCTGCGCATGCAGATCATGCGGTGTACACAGGTGGACGATATCAATATCAGATCTGTTCAAAAGCTCCTTATAATCTGTTAGCGCGCCGCAGCCATATTCTTCTCCAAATGCTGCCGCTTTGGCCACATCAATATCTACGGCTGCCAGCAGTTGTCCCCCTGATTGTGCCGCGATCGCCTTGGCATGCAAGGGAGCTATTGCTCCGCAGCCGATTATGGCTGCTCCAAGTATTGTCATCTTGTGCACCTTCCAATCTTATTTCCGTTCCTATCAGGCCTTTATGAGTGTCTCGGGCGTAAGATTTACCGCTTGGGCCTGAGCTTCCAGGCATAGCTCCGCCGCTTTGAAGACATGCTGCTGGGTCATAGCAAATTCTGTCCGTTGCAAGCAATCCAGTATCAGCTCGCCAAAGAACGGAAAGCCGATTTTGCCGGAAACATGCTCATAATGCTCTCCTTGACGGTCTGCCCAATAGACATGATCCGTTGTGTTGGAGCGGGCAATATCGCTGTATTTGCGCAGCTCGATATACCCTTCCGTTCCCATAATGATCGTTCGGCCGTCACCCCAGGTGCCCAGTCCGTCCGGTGTGAACCAGTCGACACGGAAATATTGCGTCGCCCCGTTGTCGCCGACAAGTGTTGCATCGCCGAAATCCTCCAGCTCAGGGTAAGCAGAATTGTTGTAGTTGGCAACCTTGCTGTGCAGTACCTTGGCATCGCGGCAATCCGCATAATACAGGAATTGTTCAATCTGGTGACTGCCGATGTCGCAGAGGATTCCGCCATATTTGTCCCGCTGGAAGAACCACTCCGGACGGCTTGGTGCGCTCAAGCGGTGAGGGCCCATTCCGATGATCTGAAGCACACGGCCGATCACTCCCTGCCGAATCAGCTGTCCGGCATACACCGCACTCTCCACATGCAATCTTTCGCTGAAATAAGTCATGTACTTTTGCCGCGTCAATGCAGTCTGAGTCCGCGCTGCTTCCAGCTGTTCCATTGCCGTAAACGGCGTTTTGTCAGTGAAATAATCCTTCCCGTGTGCCATCACCTTGAGTCCGAGCGCCCCTCTCTCGGAAGGAACCGCGGCCGCTGCAATGAGCCGGACCTCGGGATCCTCAAGAATTTCTTCGGCGGAGCGTGCGGCTTGAACACCAGGATAAGTGCTGACAAAGGTTTTCACCTTCTCTGGATCGGGATCAAAGACCCATTTCAACCGGGCTCCTGCTTCGACCAGACCATTGCACATCCCATAGATATGACCGTGATCCAGCGCCATCGCAGCGATCATAAATTCACCCGGTTTTACAACCGGTCTAGCTTCATGAGTAGGTGCATACATCATTCCGTCTTTTCTGCTCATCTTCAACCCTCCCGGTCACAGCTTCGAAATCAGGTATTTGAGGCTGATCTCCAGACTCTCGAAAGGATCGCGGCGGCAGACATCCTGCTCAACAACAAACCATTCCACACCCGTTTCACGGCCGGCCTCAATAATAGCTTCATAATTCATGTTTCCTTCACCGATCTCAGCAAAAACCTGTCCCCTGGAGATGATAGCCATATCCTTCAGATGCATGACCTGCATCCGGCCCTTTACCTTGTGAACCCAGTCCACAGGATTGGCTCCCCCGGCTTGAACCCAATACATATCCAGTTCAAAGCCGAACACCTCGGGATCGGATTCCTGCAGCAGCACTTCCATACCCGTAACCCCATCAATCCGTTCGAACTCAAAATCATGATTATGATAAACGAATTGCAGGCCATGCTCCTCCTTCAGGGTCCGCGCAATTCCGGAGGCAAGTTTGGCAAATGTCCGATAGCCCTCCTGGCTGCTCTGATATTCTCCCGGCAGTCCGCCGAGACCGATGTATTTGCAATTCCACAGCTTATGTTCTGCAGCCAATGCGTCCAGGTCATTCACCAGCCGGTTCCACGGCACATGGGTCGCGCAGATGGTCAGCCCAGCTTCATCCGCGTATTGTTTGACCAGCTGCGGATCAATCGGACCAATTCCGGAAATTTGCACAGCCTGATAACCCATCACTTTCAGCTTCTGGAAAGCAGCCCTTAAATCCTCTGCAGTCTTGGTAAAATCACGTAGTGTGTACATTTGTGCAGCTATTGTAGAACGTTGCATATGAGCAATTCACTCCTTATAAAGTTTGTCTGTCCTATAATTACATTAATGAGTACCTTTTACGTCAAAAGCCCGCTGCTCTACAGCTTCCTTCCGGAAGGTAGAGCTCTCCACCCGTTCCATGAGCTTCTCATGAAACAAATCACTATCAATCGGAAGCTCAACCCAATTGTCAGTCCAAGCGGACAAGTACATTGCATTCGAAAGTGTCAGGCCGCGAATTCCCTCTTCCCCGGGAGCGAGCAGCGGTTCGTCATGCAGAATAGCATTGGTGAAGTTGCGCAAGATTCCCTTGTGCTGTTCTCCTCCGCCTTCTGGAACCGGAATCTCACATTTCCAGCATTCGGGTCTTCCGAAGCCTTCGGCAAATTCGGCATTGAACTTCGGCTCCGGGATGCGCAGACGCCAGAAGGTCAACTTGCCGTTCTCCACGACGATTTTTCCGTTATCCCCATTGATTTCAAATCGGTCGGTTCCCGGCGCCTCCCCGGTAGTGGTGATGAACAGGCCTGTTGCTCCGTTCTCATATTCGACATAAGCGGTTACATCATCTTCCACCTCAATATTGCGGTACTTGCCAAACTGGCAGAATGCACGCACACGTTTCGGCATCATTCCGGTTGTCCATTGCCAAAGATCCAGCTGATGCGGGTCCTGGTTCAGCAGCACCCCGCCGCCTTCTCCAGCCCATGTAGCCCGCCAGCCACCGGAGTTGTAATAGCTCTGCGAACGATACCAGTCAGTAATGATCCAGTTGGTGCGGCGGATCTCACCCAGCTCACCGGACTGAATCAGCTCTCTCAGCTTCTGATAGAGCGGGTTGGTCCGCTGGTTGTACATAATGCCGAATTTTCGGCCACTTTGCGCAGCGGCTTCGTTCATCTCCTGCACGGCTTTCGTATATACACCGGCGGGTTTTTCAATTAATACATGATAGCCGTGCTTCAGCGCCTCGATCGCAAGCGGCGGATGATCATAATGCGGTGTGGAGATTAATACGGCATCAATACTTTTGGAGGCAAATAATTGAGCAGGTGTGCTGAACCTGAGCACCGTATCAGGCAAGTGCTCTGCCGCCCACTCCAGGCGTTCGGGGCTTGTATCACAGACAGCTGCCAGCTCAGCCCCTTTTACTTCATGAATCAGATCGAGCGCATGGGCCCGGCCCATATTTCCAACTCCAATAATTCCATAACGAACCTTCTTCATCCTACGAATCACTCCTATGTGAGTTATGATATGAGAATAACCCTATTTCCAGACAGTGAACATGACCGGAATTAAGGTTTTTTTGTACATAATTAAGATGTTTTAGTTAAATGAAAGCGGTATACTGGATTTATTACACATTAAAGGAGTTATATGATGAATCAATCCGGCAACCTTACAGGAGCGTTACTGCAGAACCTGACTGTCACCGTTACCCATGCCCACTTAAGCAGCAGATACCCCGGATGGAACCGCTTGAATGAGACGCCATCCTTTAACAGGCTTTATTTCATTGATGGCGGCGAGGGTAAGGTGATCCTGAACGGGCAAGCCCATTATCCGCGCCCCGGCCAATTGATGATCATGCCGGCAGGCTCGACGCAAACTACAGAAACCTCCCCTGACAATCCCTATAAGCGGTACTTTTGTCATTTTGATGCCCATATCGGAGAATGGCCCTTGTTTCATACAGGCAACAAGCTGTACATATGCGATGTTGCGGAGCCTGATGCCATACGGGAGATTTTCACGGAGATGATAATACGGTTTCCGGAAGAGAACCTGCTCTCCACCATGCGGAATCAAGCCGCACTACTACATATGCTAGCGCTCTGCCTGGAGGACGGCGGATATTCCGATTTCATGGGTGAGCTGGCTCATACCAGTGGTCAAAAACAGCTAGCGAACGTCCTGCAATACATTGAACAGCGCCTTACGCAGCCTATGGAGGTAGAAGAACTGGCCGAGCTGGTTCATCTGCATCCGAACTATTTCATCCCCTACTTCAAGAAATACATGGGGGTTCCGCCCATGCATTATGTGCAGCTCAAGCGGATGGAGCTGGCCAAACGGCAGCTTTCTTATTCCACTTCCAGCATTTCCGATATCGCCGCGCAGGTAGGCATGGAGCTGGCCCATTTCTCGAAATATTTCAAGAAATCTACCGGCGTATCTCCCTCTGCCTACCGGAACAGCACTAGGTAGATGGGAGAACCGGTCTATGCGAGTCCAAGGAGATGAACCAGCAGAAATCCAAGTCCTGAGAGCAGTAACGAGCCGATTAAGCCAGCCAGCAGCGGTTTTTTACCCATTAAGGCAAAGGTCTTGATATCCACACCAAGCCCGAGTCCTGCCATCGCCATGGCCAGCAGCATATACGCCAGGATAATCAGATCAGCCGTTACTTGTTCAGGGATTATTCCCAGTGTATTTACACCGCTCATCAGCAAAAAACCGCCGATAAACCAGGGAACCTGAAGTTTCCTCCACTGAATTTTGGAATGCGCAGGCTGTACAGCCGCCACTTGCCCCCTACACTCCCTTTCTGCTTTACGCTGTCTATAGGCTTCCCAGACTCCGATAGCAAGAGCTGCCGGAACAAGCATCGCTACCCGAGTCAGCTTCACGATCACTGCGAGGTCTGCAGCCTTTTCACCGATGGGGGCGGCAGCGGCGATCACATGCGCTACTTCATGAAGAGTGGCTCCGGCAAATATCCCATACCCTTCTGGACTAAGGGACAACACCGGATAAATTAACGTATAAACCAGCGTAAATATCGTCCCCAGCACAGCTACCGTTGCCGCGCTTATTGCGGTCTCATTGTCCGAGGCCTTTAGTTGGGGAGAGATTGCCGCGACGGCTGCCGCTCCGCATATGGCAGTTCCGCAAGCGGTCAGCAGTCCAAGTGTCCTATCAATTTTCATCCATTTGCAGAGTCCATAAACGGTGAACAAAGTAAATACAATATTAATCACGGCAATCGCCAACACCTTGGGACCGGCCTGCACAAGTTGAAACAGGTTCAATCTCATCCCGAGCAGGATGATCCCTGCTCTGAGCAATCTCTTGCTGGAAAAGCTGATGCCCGGCACCGCCTGCTGCGGTACCCCTCCTGCTGTACGAAGCAGAACTCCTAACAGAATGGCAATTACCAGCTGGCCCATGATGCCAAGGTAAGGCAGCAGCGCCAAATATTTGGCTGCTATGGCCAGTAGTCCTGTAAGCAGGATTCCTAGAATAAATCCGCTGTATTTATCGTTCAAGCGCTGAAGCTGATGTGCATGATTCATCTCAAACCACTCCCTGTTTACGTTCAATTACGTCGCTAACTTGTAACCTCACTATAAGTGCAGCCAGCAGGGAAGTGAAATACGTCTTTGCTATCTCTATCATTATAAATACTTATGATTGATGGTAATAACTATGTTAAAATTGATAATAAACGGCCATGTACAAAGAATTCCAAGGCTAATAATGAGGTATAATTATGTTAGTAGATGCATTACGTGTATTTGCAACAGTTGCTGAACAGCGCCATTTCTCCCGTGCCGGAGAGCTGTTAAACCTCTCCCAGCCCGGCGTGAGTCTGCATATCCGCAACCTGGAAAATGAACTGGGAACCAAGCTGCTTCACCGTTCCCCGAAGGAAGTCCGGCTGACAGAAGCGGGAGCTATCCTCTATAAACATGTGAAACAGATCCTCTCGCATTATGAAGAAGCAGGCAGGGAAATCCAACTGCTGCGCGATGAAGTCACCGGGAGTATTCATATCGGGGCCAGCTTTACGATTGGAGAGTACATCCTGCCTGGCAGAATTGCCGAGTTCGCCAATCAATACCCGCAGGTGAATCTGCAGGTCACGATCCACAATACCGAGGAGATTATTGCCGCCATTAAATCGAACATCCTTGATATCGGGTTCATTGAAGGCGAAACGTCGGACCATGAGCTGTCCGTGATTCCCTATATGAAGGATGAAATGATCATTGTAGCTCCGTGTAGTCATCCTCTCTCAGCAGCTAATGCCGTTGATAAAGACATGCTCCAGAATCAGGTATGGGTGCTGCGGGAGCCTGGCTCCGGCACCCGTGCCTTCAGCGATCATTTTCTGCAGCATGCCCAAATCTCCCATAAGCGGTCTTATATATTCAACAGCAGTCAGGGGATTAAGGAAGCCGTCTCGGCTGGATTAGGAATCGCCATGCTCTCGAGATGGATTGTGCGTAAAGAGCTCGCCCGGGGCGAAATCAGCGAGCTGCGGATCAGGCATCAGCTGCTGGAGAGAAATTTCTCAATCATCAGCCGTAAGGAAAACGCTGCTACCATGGCCATAACCGTCTTTATCGAGAAGCTGCTTGCACCGGTTAATCCAGACCGTAAACCGCCAGTCTAATTCTCATAGACAACATTTTTTCAGGAAAGCAAAAAACCTGAACCCTTGTTCGAGGGTTCAGGTCATTTAGGCATACATAAACTTAAGACTCAACCAGTACTCCATTCTCCAGATGCAGCACGCGGTCACACCATTCCAGCATCCGTTCATCGTGGGTTACCATGACTGCCGCTTTCCCCTCACTCTTCACTTCGTCGGCAATCATCCGCACCACTTCCTTGCCCCGCTCATAATCAAGGCTTGCAGTAGGCTCATCTGCGAACAAAATCGCCGGCTTGTTCATCCACGCTCTGGCAATCGCCACCCGCTGCTTCTGTCCGCCGGACAGCTGCTCGGGATAGTGGTTACGGCGCTCCCAAATGCCTAACCGTTTGAGTAAATACGCAGCCCGCACTTTGGCTTCTTTGGTGCTGAGCTTCGCCAACTTGGCTACATAGAGCAGCTGTTCCTCAACCTTTAAATAAGGCAACAGCTGTGCGCTTTGAAACATAAAGCCGATTTTTTGCAGCCGCAGTTCGGTTAGTTCGCTCTTTGCCTTATTGCCCAGTGGCTCTCCGTCAATAAGGATCTCCCCGCTTGTTGGTGTCAGTAGAGCTCCAGCCGCCGAGAGGAAGGTGCTTTTTCCTGAGCCCGAAGGACCCAGAACAGCTACAAATTCGCCGGCATTGACCGTCAGATCAAGGTTCTTCAAGACCGACATCGTGCTGTCCCCGTCTCCATAGGTTTTGGTCACTTGCTTCATGATTAATTTGGCACTCATGCTCCAGCCCTCCCTATCGCTTCCAATGCATCTACCTTAGCAACACTTGCTACAGAAATAAGTGATCCCAGCAGAGACATACCTATAAACAACACGCTGGTTAAAATAATCGTCGAGCTCTCCAACTGAAACGGCATCGAATCCGGCAGCCCCTTATTCATACCAAAGGTCAGCAGCAGGCTTATTGCCAGACTGGCTACGGACAGTATCATTACCTGCCCTACCACACTCCAGGCAAGATAAGACATTTTGGTGCCCATGGCCTTCAGGATACCGAACTGGCTAGTCTTCTGGATCGTGATCACATAGAAGAATACCGCCAGTACAACG
Source organism: Paenibacillus sp. FSL H3-0321 (assembly GCF_038002865.1). Classification (NCBI taxonomy): domain Bacteria; kingdom Bacillati; phylum Bacillota; class Bacilli; order Caryophanales; family Paenibacillaceae; genus Paenibacillus; species Paenibacillus sp. FSL H3-0321. Next base: position 57,587 of record NZ_JBBODH010000002.1, read on the forward strand.
CCTGCTATGACAAACAGGAACACAATCATCATCATCAGTGAATTCTGCTCCGCCGAATATCCGGGTACACTGGAGATCGCCTGTTTTTGCGTGATGACCTCCACATTGTCCAGTTTGGCGGTAATTTCATCAGCTTGTGCAGAAGATGCGCTGAGCGCTATAACATTGTAAGGCACAGACTGTGAATCAGCCTTCTCCTGCCGTGCCCCTTGTTTCATTTCACGCCAGTCCAGATTATTGATATAGACGACCGGGGTATGACTGTAAGAACTGTCATCCACAAATCCGGATACTTTCCAGGACATCCCTGAAGCCTGATCAACGATGGTGCTTCCCAGGGTAATTCCCGACTGAGCAAGCTGGGAGTCTACAACAGCGCTGCCCCCGGCTTCATTTGATATCCCGGTTCCCTGCACCACCTTTGGAGCAAGCATACCATTCATATCGACGGCAAAAAAAGTAATGTCCGCCTTCGCATCCCCATTGTCCGATGTAACCGTGCTCGTCTGGACCGCAAGCGGTGTTGCTTTATCTTCGCCCACAACTGAACGTGCCGCAATCAGCTCGGCATCACTTAATTGAGAACGTCTGAAGGCATGATCGGCGTCGCCCTGGACGACAAAATGGTTAGCCGGCATATTCTCCACCGCTGAAATATTGGCATAGGCAAGTCCTCTGGCCAGCCCGGTAACAAACAGGACGAGAAAGGACACCAGTAGCATGATGACCATGATAAGGCTGTAACGTGCTTTGGAATGCCTCATTTCCCTTAAAGCTAAAAACATAAAACCACTCCCTCTGCTCTGTATAACCACAGTGTAGAGGATGAAAATGAACGGAGTATGAATAAACAATTACAGAAGCGGCAGATTCACGGTGAAGGTGGTGCCTGTACCGACCGTGCTGGATACTTCAATAGTGCCACCGTGCGTTTCGATGATTTTCTTCGCGATAGACAGTCCCAGCCCACTGCTGTTGCTGTCACGGGTACGCGCCTTGTCCACTTTGTAAAAGCGGTCGAAGATCATCGGCAGCTCTGCGGCTGATATTCCTTCCCCAGTATCCGCTACTGTAACTTTACAGCTGCCCCCGGCGGCTTCCGCGGATAGGGTGATGGTTCCACCTGAGGGAGTATATTTGATCGCGTTGGACAGCAGGTTCATCCACACCTGATACAGCAGATTCGTATCTCCAAGCAATATTATATCCTCCACATGCAGTCGAACCGCCAGCTCCTTCTCCGTCAGTCTCCACTCCATTATCTGCACCACCTGGCGCAGCTGCGCACGAAGATCAAAGCTCTTCTTCTGCAGCGCATTCTCGTCATAATCCAGGGAGGACAGGGTGAGCAGCTGTTTGCTGAGCGTCGAGAGGCGGCGGCTCTCCCCGTCAATAATGGAGAGGTACTCCAGTCTCTGGTTCTCCGGCAGTGCAGAATCTTTAAGCGCATGGGCAAAGCCCTGAATGGAGGTCAGCGGCGATTCGATCTCATGCGAGACATTGGCGACAAACTCCTGACGCGCCCGGTTCGTCCGCTCCAGCTCCTGGCTCATGATCATAAAATGGGAGGCCAGCTGGCCGATTTCATCCCGCCGCCGGGTATTGAGCCGGATGTCGTACCTTCCTTTGGAAATCCTTTTCGTAGCGGCAGTCAGCCTCGTAATCGGTTTAACCACATGCAGCACGGTAACGAGGACAAACCATAGACTGAACAGAATACTTACCCCAAGCAACACGGCAAAAAAGATCCGCAGCTCCCCAAACTGCACCTCGGCATCCGGACGCATAAACAAGGCATAGGTCTGACCGTTGATATGCACCGGCAATCCAATCGAGTTGCTGAGCTGATTATCAAAAAAACCGGTCACAAATACCTGGCTCGGGAACTCCGCCACTCCATGGTAGACCTCTCCGGCTAGCACGTTTTGCAGCACATCCTCGCCCAGATCATTTTTGCGGAAAGGCAAGCCATAAAACTTCTCGTCGCCCTGACCATTGGACAAGTATAATTTATACCCCAGGGATGCCGTACTTAGCAGATATTCTCCCACCGCATCGGGATGGTCCTGGACAAACTGCTGCAGACCTATCGCCATTTTCGTGAGTTTGGCATCATTCTGCGGTTTGATCTTGACCTGATAATAGAAGTTGGATGCGAAAAATCCCATAAAGCTGCTTATCAATATAATTGAGCAAAACAGCACACTCATCCGTACATAAAGCGACTTCATGCGTTCACCATCTCCACTTTATAACCGATTCCGCGCACCGTGCGGATCACAAAATCCTCTTGATAGTCAGCAAACCGCTGGCGCAGACGTTTGATATGCACATCCACCGTCCGTTCGTCGCCCTCGTAATCCGCTCCCCATACCAGCTCAATCAGCTCGCTGCGCGAGAACAGACGCCCCGGATACTGCGCTAGCTGCGCCAGCAGCTCAAATTCCTTCACCGGCAGCAGCAGCACATCGTTACCGTTACTGATTTCATAATTTTTGCGGTCGATCACGAGCGAGTTGAGGCGGATCTTGTCATCGGAGGCTATCGAATAGCGGCGGAACAGCGCTTTGATGCGGAACAGCAGCTCCTCTGGCTCAAACGGCTTGGTCACATAATCATCCGTCCCCCGCAAATAGCCCTGCTCCTTATCGCTTAGCTGCTGCCGCGCCGTCAGGAGAATAATCGGAATGTCATACGTTTCGCGTATGTACTGGCACAGCTCCAGCCCGTCCATTTGCGGCATCATTACATCCACGACAGCTAGATCCACCGTGCTCTCCTTCATCAGCCCTACCGCTTCCCGGCCATCACCTGCTTCAACGACCAGATACCCTTCCCGCGTCAATACATGCCGCAGCAGTGTACGGATATTTAGATCATCATCGGCAACCAATATCTTTTTCATCTGAACACCTCTCCCATATCCCTTCTTAGCTGTCACCATAGTAGCAACATTGCTGCGTTAAGACAACCGGGAGTCCGGCAAGCTGGCTTTCATTATGTTCTAAATTACTGAAAATCGTCACACCGCATGTTAATATTAAGGCACTGTTACGACTTTAAGAGCTGCATGAATATTTAGCTTGATCATAAGAGGAGGGTTTTTCTTGCATCCAATAACAGCAATTGAAATCACAGCCTCAATTATTTTTGTCATTGTTATTTTTGTTATAGCAGTGCTTTTACCAGATAAGATTAGGAAGATCAGTTTAATTACAGCAGGTTCGATAACTGTACTATTGCTTGTATTTTTTGCAGTTCGTCCCTATTGGCTTGATTATCAAGTATCAAAAAGGACAGAACAACTTAACCAATATTTAGAGGTAAAGTATCCTGGTGAAGAGTGGGAAATTAGCCGGCAAGCAGGAAGACAATACAACCCTTATCACCTGGAGGTTCGCTTCAGCAACGAAAAAGACTGGATATATATCTATTCCGTAATAGATGCGGAGAATATCCACCAGAGTGTATGGGGAGTCCCAGGAGCCATGGCTCCCAGTGACGGGAAGCATTATGAATTATATCCATTAGAAAAATAGTATAGACTAAACAAAAGGCACTATACTGTCTTGCAGCGAAGTGATGCTCCGCCCCATTAATTGTTCCAGGTCATTCGAAGTAGAGACCGTATCAATCTTCTTCAGAAAAGAATAAATCCAGTGCTGAACGCCGGCATCCTCCCGATGTGTTATCGGCTTGCCTGCCAGCGATGTCAGCGCTGCTGCAAGATCACTGAAGCTCCACGTATGTGGTGCAGCCAGCTCATAAATCCGATTGCTGTGCCCGGAGCCGGCAAGAACGGCGGATGCAGCCAGGGCCAAATCTTCGCGTGGAATGGAGTTGAACCGAAAATCCCCCGGATGTGTAATCAGCTCACCGCTGCGGATAGCTTCTTTTAATCCAAGCACATTCACGAAATCAATATATAATGCATTGCGGAGAAAGGTGTACTCTAGGCCGGAATCCAGAATCACCCGCTCTGTAAGCGTATGGACATTGCCGGAAGCAACATTAACCTGTTGTTGCGGGAAGGCAAAGCCGGTATAGAGGATATGCGAAACGCCTGCTTTGACTGCTGCTTCAATAACCCGTTTGTGCTGGGCAAGGCGAATGCCGTCATCAGTATGTGAGCTTGAAATTAGCAGCAGTTGGGATATATCATGGAATGCAGCTTCCAGCCCTTCCGGGACATCATAATCGGCATAACGTATTTCTATTCCTTGACGTTGTAGTTCTATAGCTTTGTCCGGATGGCGGGCACCTGCAACAATCTGCTCCTGTGGCATTTTTAGCAGCAGATTATCAATAATCAGGCGTCCTAATTGGCCAGTTGCTCCCGTAATCATAGTCTTCATCGGTTTGCACCCTCTCTTTGGTTCACGGAATTTAGTTAAGCTATTAACTATATAAGCAAAAAAAATGTTACGTATCTCTACTATCAGATTAATGTTAAGATGAGAATTTCACCGGTCGCTTTATACCTCCAAATTTATATAGAGCGGTTCAGTTTGTGCAGCAATGACATCAGCTCCAGCAGTTCCTTTTCATCCAGCCGCTTCATGACTTCGGCAACCGCCTGACGGTTCTCCGGAAGATGCTCTTTCAGCAGTGCGCGTCCGCTACCTGTGATCGAAATGACCGATTTCCGGCCGTCCGTAGCATGGCTTGCCCTGCTGATCAATCCGTTCTTCTCCAGCGGCAAAAGCAGCAGGCTGATATTGGCTTTGGTCACGCCAATTTTCTCAGCAAGAACCGAAGGCAGCATAGTTCCGCCGTGCTTGGCGATTTCCACCAGAACACGGATACGCGCTCCGTTCAGACCCTGATTCTGCCAGTATTTCTCGGATACCGCTACGACATTCGCAGTTGCCTCAACCAATGTGAAGAATGCCTCCGTGTATAGCGGCTGCTCCATTACATATCTTTGTAGATCGTCGTCCATAAATTCCGCTCAGCTCCAATTAGTTAATAACTTAACTACTTCAATGTACGTGAATCTACCGCATCTGTCAATCCTATAACAGTTCTAATAACTGCTGATTCCGATAACTATTTTGAGTTTACTTCTGCTCTTCCTTGCTTTTTTGCAGCCTTCTTTAAGATCAGCAACGAATACAGTCTTCCCTATCCATATCCTCAGGTACAGCGAATGGAAATGGATCGGCCGGTTAATCCCCTGCTGCTCCGTCTCCGTTCCATCCTCCAATTCTGTTTCCGTTCTGACTATCCACCGGTTGCCGATTCCAAATTCTATGTATTTCAAGACTAACACTCCTTAGACATGATTAACCCCCGCAGCTACTCCATTGAAGCCGCAGGGGTTCTATTTTGGGATTGGTCGTGACTACATGTAATTCTCAAGTTCAATCTATATAATGTCTAATGTTTAATTCACGTACAGCTTAAATAAGCACTGTCTGTGAAGACAGCGGTTCTTCACTGTACTGTTTGCTGCCCTCCAGCAAAACTTCCAGCTTGATCAGCTCGGAGCGGCTGGCCAGACGGATCGGCGGCCCCCAGGTGCCATAGCCGGAGGAGACGATTACATGCATTTTCTCCTTAAGCAGATAGCCCCAATCCAGCTCAAAGAGGCGTTTGGTAATCCAGTGATTAGGCGCAATCTGTCCGCGGTGTGTATGTCCGGATAACAGGATATCCACCCCTGCCTTTGCTGCAAGGTCAAAACCGGTAGGCTGATGGTCCATCATGATTACAGGACGGGAGAGATCCAGACCTTCCAGCAACGAAGAGACACTAAGTCTGCCGCCTGCCTCCATAGCTTCCGCGGTTTTATCTTTCCGGCCGACAATATAGACGCCCGCAGTTTCCACCACTTCGTCCTGCAGAACTTTGATACCGATGCTATCCATCAGCTCAGTATACTCTTTGATCGAGCCGCCGTAATATTCATGGTTTCCCAGTACGGCATACACGCCATAACGGGCTTTAAGCAGCTTTAACTGTTCACTCATTCCATTGCGGATAAACGGCTCGATACTGTCATCCAGCACATCTCCGGCCAGCAGGATAACATCCGGCTTCATGTTGTTGATCTCGGTGACCATTTTGCGCAAATGACGGTTGCCTACAATATTCCCCAGATGCAAATCCGAAGCAACGGCTACTGTAAGGGGTGCGCTTGTTCCAATGGATTTATCAATTTTGATCGGATGAGTGCGTACAATAGTGCTCCAGGCATTCCGTGAACCCCAAATGAGGAAGATAGCCAGTAACAGAACCAGCGTCGCTCCTGCTTCATAAGTAAATGCCGAACGGTTAACCCCCATAAGTCCCAGCACCCAATAGAGCAGATCAGTCAACGGCAGCACAATTACCGCAAACTCCATGCAGGCCAAATAGTAGGACCCGATCACTTTGAAGAATCTGGCAGCCGGTTTCACAGCCTTTGGCCAGGGCACCATTCCGATCATATAGGCAAAAGCAATAACCATAAACACCGTCCAGTAGGCACCTGCTGAAATACCCGGCAGCCAATTCTCCAGTAAAACCCAGAGATGAAGACCGATGTAGAAATTAACCAATCCCAATACAAGCAGCACTCCAGCTCCGGAAAATAGCATGCGCAGTATTTTCATTCAACCACTCCTTTAGCGTACAGCTCATATCTATACGTTCTACCTCAAATCATATCATAAAGTATTAGCCGAGTATAAACTGTGCCGGAGCATTGTAATAAATGAGAGGGTCTACCTCCCAACAGTCAAGCAACATAAAAAAGAAAATGCCCTGCGGCATCTTCATGATCTATCTATGTAAGTTATACAGCCTTATTGCCTTTGGCGGCAATGCAATCACCGATCAGCCTGTCACATTTGTGGATATGGTTGATCAACCAGTCCGTCAAGGTGCGGTTCAGTTTGATTGTGGACAGTACGGATACGCCCTTGGTCTTTATGCTTTCTTCTAGTTCAAGCACGGTCTTCACGAACTCGGCATGAGTCTTCTGGTGCTCGGCAAGCTCAGGGAAATCAATCTCTGACATCAACTGCTCTTCATTGCCAAAATGCTCAAGGGTATAGTCTTTAAGGAATTTCAGTGTTTCTTCAATCTTTTCTTTGCCTTTCTGATTCGTGCAAGCATCAAAAAATTCATTAAGCTTCACAAGCAGCTGTCTGTGCTGGCAATCAATCTTCTCCACGCCGATATCATACGAATCCTTCCATTCAATCATGTACTCACTCACCTTATCCTTTACCATAATTTGCATATTTAGAGACATATCTAATTCTCCACATTTCCGCAAGAAAGTTCTGTTAACAACATCACACGACAATATGTAACAAATTTCTTTTGGGTTGACGAAAAAAAGCGCAAGCCTGAAGGCTGCGTATCAGAAGTTATTGCAATTTCTCGCTAAAAGATCAATACTTATCTCAGTATTTACAGGAAATAAATCTCAGAGGACAGAGGTGCACGATATGTTCAGCAAAAAAGCTCCAAAGCAACGTATATTTGTTCCGAAATCGTCAGGGCTCGGCTGGGGATTAAATCCTAATCACCCGCTGTCCTGGATGGCAGCTTTTGGTCTGCTTGTACTGGTAATCTATCTAACGATTAGATAGTAGTGAGAGTAAACTCCTCGCGAAGATTCGTCAGGATTTCCCCCAGCCAGTTGGTGCCGCGCCAGGTAGTTCTTCTTCGTATCCTCGGATCCTCTTCCGTTAAGCCCACACCCCAGATCCGGTCCGTCGGACTGGCCTCTACCAGCGTGGTGCCTTTCGTATCCAGCAGCGCTTGCAGCAGGTCCTCGTTCTGAATAAACTTCTCCCAGTTTCCTTGATAGACAATCTCTTTGCAGTGTTGTTCCCAAATGGTTTTGTCGAAACCTCTCACCTGACGCCCCAATGCCTTCTGCTCTCTGGGAGTTGTGGCCCGCAAGATTTTCAATCCCAGCTCTTCATCCTTAAACAATTGTGCCTTACTGTACATCATATACTGCTCAGTGCTATTAAAGTGAAGCTCTCCCACCGTGAAACGGCAGGGATACCATTGTGAGAATGGTGAGCCACTGCGGTAAAAATAGGTGAATTTCTCCATCTTGCTCTCTCCTCATATCATTGATTGGAAGCCCGGTTCATGTTATATCGGTACAGCTTAGAGGGACGGTGTCCGGCATCCCTGGTGAAATCCTCAGTTTCCATCACACGGTCAGCAATCTTCCGGCGGAAGGCGGCGGCCAGCAGCTCTTTGCCCAGAATGATTTCATAGACACGCTGAAGCTCCGACAAAGTGAACAGGGGCGGCATCAGATTAAAAATAATATCCGTATATTCAACCTTGCCGCGCAGGCGTTCGATCGCATATTGAACCATCATTAAATGGTCAAAGGCGAAGCCTTCACTCTGCACGATCTCACGTTGGATCTTGCTGACATGGCCTTGAACGGATTCGGTAACTTTGACCACTCCTGATAAAGTCACCTTATCACTTTGCAGAGTGATCTTGATGAATTGGTCCTGCTCATATCCTTGCTCCAGCTCTCTGCGGCTTGCTTCGAGGATCTCATGTGATACCTCGAACCAGGCAGCATCAGCCGCATCATCCCCCGCCTGCACATTCAGTGCGGTACGATCAACCAGAGCCATATAGGAACAGCTGATAACCCGCATCCGCGGATCGCGCTGCACCTCTCCCCAGGTATACAGCTGTTCCATATAGATATTGTCTATATTCGTTTCTGTGAACAATTCCCGGCGTGCCGCTTCATCCAGGCTTTCATGTACACCGACAAAACCGCCAGGCAACGCCCATTGTCCCAAATAAGGATGTTCGCCCCGTTGAATCAGCAGCAGCTGCAGTGATTTCTCGGAAAGCTTCCGGTAATTATTCTGTTCCCGTTCCATCACGGTAAAAATCAGCATGTCGACCGTTACGGATGGACGTTCATACACTCCAGCATCATATGTTTTTAGGAATTGTTCCTCAGTTATACCGTTGCGGTCAGTGACCGGTTGTTTTGACATAGCCAAACTCCTTTGCAGCTGCGGATTTAATTATTATCTTTTTGTTAATATCATAATGTTATTATATACATATACAAGACGTATAAGTCAAGTATTAGAGTGTTCATGCAGGAAATTGCAATACGCTACAATAAGGGTCCTGCCCGTAGGCTATATTGCAAAAAAAGCCTGACTGCTCCGGCTTTCGCCGGGCATATCAGACTTTGGAATCCATTCTATATTTACAGCGGCTCTATATGTACAAGCACATTGGAAACCTGGTGTCGGTCCTTCAATTGGTCTTCAATTTCTTCCGTAATATCATGACTCTGCACCACGTTCAGCTTCGAGTCTACCAGCACGGTTGTATCCACCAGCACATTGTTGCCATGAATGCGTGCTTTAATATCTTTTATCGATTCTACACCATCGATTTGGGCAACGGTTTGCTTCATCAGCTCCAGTTCGCTTGCGTCAAAGCCGTCCGTTAAATCATGGCTTGCCTTGCGGAAAATATCCCAGGCTGTCTTGCAGATCAGAAGCCCAACAATCGTCGCAGTCAGCGGATCGAGCCAGGGAATTCCAAACTGTGAACCGATAATCCCTATAAAAGCGCCTATGCTTACGAGTGCATCCGAACGGTTATCCTGAGCTACCGCCTGCATGGCATTGCTTTTGAGTTCACGGGCAAGCTTGATATTGTACGCATAAACAGCCAGCATAACTAACGCACAACCCGCAGCCGTCCAGGCAGCGATAAGATCTGGCGTCTCCAGCACCGGTTGGACAAATTTGTTGACACCCTGATACAGAACCTGCAACCCTACGGCAATCATAATGAAAGAAGCAATCAATGCGGCTACCGTTTCCGCTCTGAAATGCCCGTAGCTGTGATTGGAATCAGGAGGTCTCCGGGAAATCTTAAGACCTGTCAGGATGGCGAGAGACGCAATGATGTCCGTACTATTGTTCAATCCGTCTGCAAGCAGTGCTTGGGAACCTGAGACACTTGCAATGAACAATTTGACGGCGGATAAAAGAATGTAGGCAAATAAACTGAGCCAGGCCCCTTTTTCACTTTGTTTAATGTCGCTGTAGTTTTCCAAAAAAAAGAACCTCCAAACAATAGTATTGTTCTATACTACACGCTGACATCCGGGTGGGTCTAGAGAAACAGTGTTGCCGGGCGGCGCATTAGTTAACCCTGCCAAATAGAGTTGGGAAGCAGGAAGTGTTTTGCAATGCGCAACATTGTTTGCCCTAGTTCAACATCAGACAGTGATTGGTGTCGGGAACCGGAATTATTCTCTTATACAGAAAGGATTTGCGGGCTCTCACCCTTCACACGATAAACGCAAAAAAAGGACCTGTCCTATAAGACAGATCCCTTTTCTGCTAAACTATGGTAGGGCGGTTGCTCTTACATTAAGCAATTATTCTGCAGGCGGAGTAAATGAGCGTGCCGCAAACTCGGCGTCCAGCATGTAGAAAGCGTTGCTATCGGATTCAATCCGTTTCAGCTTGGCGATAATATTGCTGAACAGTGCCTCTTCCTCCACCTGCTCATCAATGAACCACTTGAGGAAGTAGATGGTCGCGTGCTCACGTGCATCCAGCGCCAGGTCGGCCAGATGGTAGAATTTCCGCGTATTCTGCTGTTCATGGGCATAGGCATGTTCAAAGGCATCCAGCATGGATGTATATTCGTTCTTCGGCTCCGGTAAGGCAGCGAGCGTAGCACGATAGTCACGGTCATTAAGGAATTTGTAAATTTTCATAGCATGAAACCGTTCTTCTTCGGCCTGTACCAGAAAAAAGTTGGCGAAACCGTCCAGACTTTCACCTGAACAATAAGCAGCCATCGCCAGGTAAACGTGAGCAGAATAAAATTCAAAATTCATCTGCTCATTCAATGTATTCATTAATTCTTCCTTCATGGGTCCCTCACCTCGTCCTTTAGAGTAATTTGCTTGAAACAAGCCTTATGTAAAGTCTCCTCCATCTTATCATCCATGCCAGTGAATCGGCAAACGAAAGGAAGAATATTTGCAAATGAAAATGATTTGGCTGAAATACCGGCACTTCACCCCGCGAGACTGGAGCAGACTCTTTCCTGTGACTGCCGTACTTACCGGCTTGCTTGCCATCAGCGGATGCGCAGGAAACACCAATGTGCAGACAGGAATTATTTCTCCCACGGACTACATAACCGCATCACCTTCCGCAACAGCGACAGCAACTGCAACAGCGACACCCATGCAATCAGCGGCCAGCGGCAGCGATACATTTGAGAGCAAATTGGCAAATATGACACTGGAGGAGAAAATCGGGCAAATGCTCCTGGTCGGCATTGACGGCACCACGCTGGACGCCCAGGCAAAAAGAATGATTGCCGAAGACAAGATCGGCGGAATTATCCTGTATAAAGATAATATCAGCAACCTGAAGGGTATGGTCAGCCTGATCAATGACCTGAAGAAGAGCAACGCGGAGAATCCGGTTCCACTGTTCATGAGCGTAGATCAGGAGGGCGGAAAAGTCAGCCGCATGCCTGATGAATATGCCACAATACCGTCGAACGGGAGCGTTGGCGCAGCCGACAATTCCGGTGCTGCCGGAACGATGGGCAAGCTGCTCGCCAGAGAGCTGCTGTCAGCCGGGTTTAATATGGATTTTGCCCCTGTGCTGGATATAAACAGCAATCCCGATAATCCTGTAATCGGCGACCGTTCCTTCGGAAACACTGCCGACCTCGTCAGCAGATTAGGAATCGCTGAGATGAAAGGAATCGCCAGTGAAGGCGTTGTGCCGGTTGTTAAACATTTCCCCGGTCACGGCGACACATCCGTCGACTCCCATCTGGAACTGCCGGTCGTGAACAAAACTGCTGCCCAACTGGCCAAACTGGAATGGCAGCCGTTCGAGGCGGCCATTCAGGAGAATGCGGATGCGGTAATGGTTGCGCACATTCTTTTTCCGGAGCTTGATTCTGATAAGCCTGCTTCTTTGTCCAGGGCCATTATCGGAAAGCTGCTGCGTGAAGAGATGGGCTTTCAGGGAGTAGTCATTACCGATGACCTCACAATGGGTGCCATCACCGAGCACTACACGCTGGCTGCCGCAGCTGTCGATACCGTACAGGCGGGCAGTGATATCCTTCTTGTCGCCCATGAATACGGGAATGAGCAAGCGGTTCGGAAAGCGCTGCTGGCCAGTGTCCAAAGCGGCACCATCAAGGAGTCACGAATTGATGAGAGTGTCTACCGCATTCTTGCACTGAAGGACAAATACCGTCTGACCGACCAGCCGACAGCCGTACCCGATCTGAGAAAGCTGAACCAGGATATCACAAGCTGGCGAAGTTCGCTTACCAAGTAAACAAAGAGGCTGTTGAGACTCTCTCAACAGCCTTCGACAAGCTAAACGGGCAGCCTGTTGTTATATCAACAGACTGCCCGTTATTTTAACTACTGAATAACTACTTTATCCCCGGCCTTTAGTCCAGAGAGAACTTCTGTCTTGTCCGTAGTTTCCATTCCGACCTTGATTTCCTGCCGTACATATTGCTCATTTCCTTTATCCAGCATTACATACGCCAGATCACCTTCATGCATAACAGCGATGCTGGAGACTACCGTGGCTTTCTCTTTACGCAACGTCTCAATTTCGCCGCTAAGACTGAGGCCGCCGATTAAATGCTCATCCGGCTGGAGAGAAATAACCACCTCAAATTGCGGCACCTGATTTGCTGCCGAGTTCTGTCCGCTGGTTGTAGTGGCGAATTTCGATACCTCGGTCACTTCACCCTTAAGCGTAAGATTTTTCATTGCAGTCATCTTGACCTGAACCTTCATGCCCTTTTTGATGCGGAAGATGTCCTGTTCCCCGACCTGCGCAATAAATTCAAGCTTGCTCAGATCAACAATCTTACCGATGTACTGATTGTCCGTCACCATCTGCGGCCGTTCTTTGCTGCTGTCATACAGGAAAATGCCAGTTGCAGGCGCATGATAGATCGCCGTTTTGAGCTTATTCCTTTTGTCCGCCAGCTCCCGCTCTTGAATACCTGCGTTGACCTGATTCAATTCCTCATTCATGCGTGCCGTTTCCTGGGCCGCCAGCGCTTTGAGCCGCTCCGCTTCAGTTCCGATTGGAGCTGCAGTTTCCGCGTCCTGTTGGCTGACGAATGAATTCAGTTCCCCCTCCAGCTGCGCTTTGCGAATGGCAGCCTCCGTGGTGGCAATTTCGTTTTGCAATGTGCTTTGGTCCAGAGTGAACAGCACATCGCCCTTTTTCACCTGGCCGGCGTTCTCCACCTTCCACGCTGTAACCTTTGAAGCGTAAGGAGCATAGACCAGAGTCTCCTCTTGATACTGTGATTTCCCCTTCACCTGAACAGAACTCGTTATGGTCTCCTGAGTAACCGGAAAGCTGATTGCTTGCGTAGGCTCCATCACCATCTGGGGTTCTTCTTTTTTGATCACTTTGGTGAACAGCAGATATCCCCCGACACCCACGATGGCCGCAATAATGAGCCACTTCAGGCTCTTTTTAATTATCCTCTTCATTGTTCGGCGTCCTTTCAATTTAAAAATAGCTAGTCCCGCTTAATAGCAGTAAGCGCATCTGTTCTTGAAGCGCTGATCGCCGGATAGATCCCCGACAGCACACCTGTCATAATCGCAAATACAAGCCCGATGGGAAGGTTCGTTTCCGGAATAAAGAAATGTATACCATCACCAGCTGTACCCACAAGCTTGTTGAGACCATTTACAATCAGGTAGGAAAAGAGAACGCCCAATAATCCGCCCAAAAGCCCCAGCAGTGCAGCTTCCGTGATGAACATATTGCGGATTTGCCTCATATTCGCGCCCAGCACCTTCATAATCCCAATCTGCCGTCTGCGTTGATGGGTGGACATGGTCATGGCAACAATAATGGAAATGGAAGCAATGACTAGAATAAAAACACCTATTCCAAGCGCTGCCATTTTGATTGTATCAAATTGCTCTTTAAGCATATCCATCTGATACAGATTGTTGCTGGTCGTTAAAGACAGCTTCTGAATCATTTGTTCTACTTGCTTAATGTTCTCAACGTCGTCCACCTTAACCGTCACTGAGTTGTAGCTGCCTTCCTCAGGCACATTAATGACCGACATATTGTCAAAAGCAAGCTCTTTCCCGAGTTGAACCGCAGTATCCTGAGAGATATACATAATCTTGTCATAGGAAGCACGTTCATCGCTAGTCCCCGTCGGATTAGCCAGGATGCCCCCTACTTGCAGCGGTGAGCTGAGCTTGATGGCTCCTGACGCGCTGCTATAGTCCTGCGCCTGTATCTGTAGCTGCTGCCTATACATTTCTGAAGGGAGCAGGGTCATACTGGTGTATTGAGCATTTAATTCCTGGTTAAAAGGATCTGCCGAAAGACGCTCATAAAGCTTCGTACGGGTTTCATTGTCAATCAGGCCGAGTGTTGCCCCATAATTCAGCACAGTCATACCCGGGAGATTCGAGCCCCCTCCCTGTTTGTAGGTATGGCCGTACTTATTCAGCATCTCTAAGTCTGTTGCAATGACTCTGGCATCGCCTATTTTGTTGTCGACCGTGACAATCTGCAGGTAGCCGACATCTTGAAACGGCGCGGCTGCGACTACATGATCCAGACCACGGATAATCTCAAGCTTCTGCTCCGTCAGCTTACCTGGATTCAGGTTCTCGTTTGTTTCGGCAGGAGCCTTACTGCTGCCTCCGCCGCCACGCGAGGGGATACCGCCGCCTGGAGAGACCATAATTTCATCCATTTTAAAACTGCGATTGACCTCATCGGTCATATAGTTCTGTGCGGATTGTCCAACACTAAGCGCAACAATGATTGCTGCACAACCGATGGAAAGTCCGGTCATACACAGTCCGGTAACCACCTTGCGCCGTTTGACCTGATCCCAGGCCATACGGGTTATATCTCTGATCTTCACTGCGTCTCCTCCTCTTGAGGTTCCGCTTCTGCCGCCTTTTGCTCTTCGGTAATTAAATAACCGTCCCGCAGGGAAAAGATGCGCTGCATTTGCTCTGCTACCTCATGTTCATGCGTGACAACAATAAAAGTAGTGTTCATCGTCCGGTTGAGCTTAAGCAGGATGTCGATGATTTCATCCTCAGTCTTGGAGTCCAGATTCCCTGTCGGCTCATCCGCGAAGATGACCGATGGCTCCGTAATCAGCGAGCGGGCAATACTTACCCGCTGCTGCTGGCCACCGGACAGCTGGGAAGGAAATAAATCAGCTTTGTCCGGAATGCCGACCTGCTCCAGCAGCGCAAGCGCCTTTTGCTTACGGATCGATGGCGAGACGGACTGGAACACAAGCGGCAGCTCCACATTCTCGCGCACAGTAAGACTGGTGATCAGCTCATAGGCCTGAAAGATAAATCCGATATGCTTGCGGCGAAACACGGAAAGCTTGTTTTCTCCCATCTTAACAATATCATGATCCGCAATGAAGATATGGCCTTCAGTCGGCTTCATCAGGCCGGCCATCAGGTTCAGCATTGTAGATTTCCCGGAGCCGGAACTGCCCAGCAGGGCAACCATTTCACCCTGCTTTACATTGAAGCTGATATCGTGAAGCACGGGGGTCCATTCGTTGCCGGTCTTAAAAGAGTGCTTGATATTTTCTACTCGCAACATAGAAGCTGCTCCTTCTTCCATTGTCATTTAGCGTTGGTATCTTTCTGAGTTATCAGCTGGCGGTCGATGAACAGGTTGAAAACCTGGCCCCCAAGCTCCTGCCGCTCA